>NZ_KL446993.1:2636818-2987326 GCF_000709305.1 Mycobacterium sp. TKK-01-0059 | reverse complement strand
TCAGTGGTGATCGCCAGCGCGGCGCAGCCGGGCGCAGCGGGTCACCACCATCGGCTCAGTGGTGATCGCCAGCGCGGCGCAGCCGGGCGCAGCGGGTCACCACCATCGACCCAGCGGCTGGAAGGCTCAGCGGCTGGAAACAGCCAGGGCGGCGGCCAGTTCGGCCGCGGTGGTCACCGGCAGGTCGCAGACTTGGCCGCGACACACGTAGGCGGCGTCGGCGCCGGCCACCCGGTCGCGGCCCGCCAGCAGCGCAGAGGAATCCACGTCCCCGCCCACGACGACCGCCCCGCCGGGCGCCAGCCGTCGCGCCTCGGCCAGCAGCGGCGACCACGACGGGTCGCAGGCCACCGCGATTTGCAGCGGCCCGCGGACCGCGGCCTCCGCGACGGCCAGCCAATGCCCGGCCGACCGCGGCGCACGCTCCAGCAGCACCGAGTGCGCGCGCAGCGCGTCGTCCGCCGCCCGCAGGTACCGCTCGGCGCGCTCCCCGTCGACCACGTGCGCCGCGGTCAGCAGGGCCTCGGTGATCGACGACGCGCCCGACGGGGTCGCCCCGTCCAGCGGGTCGGCGGGCCGCAGCATCAACCGCTCGGCATCGTCGGCGGTGTCGAACCAGCGGCCGGGCTGCTCACGATCGGCGAAGTGCGCCAACGCGGTGTCCAACAGATCGGTCGCCCTTGTCAGCCAGGCCGCCTCGCCCGTCAGCTGGTAGAGCGCCAGCAGCCCGGTGCACAGCATCGCGTGGTCCTCGAGGATGGCGGCGCTGTCGCCGACCACGCCGCTGAGGCTGGCGCGCCGCAGCCTGCCGTCGACCACGTGCAGGTCGAGCAGCGCCCGCGCGCAGCGGCTTGCGGCGTGGACGAACTCGGGCTCGTCCAACGCCACGCCGGCCTCGGCCAAGGCGGTGATCGCCAGCCCGTTCCAGGACGTGACGATCTTGTCGTCGCGGCCGGGCTGGACCCGGGCGCGCCGGGCGTTCAACAACGCCGCCCGCACGCGTTCGGCCCGCTGCGCATCCTCCGGATCGGCGGGGAGCTGGAGCACCGAGGCGCCGTGCTCGAAGGTGCCGGCCGGGGTGACCGCGAAAACCTGTGCGGCCCAAGGACCGTCGTCGGGCCCGAGCGCGTCGTTCAGCTGTTCCGGCGTCCACACATAGGTCGAGCCCTCGCGGCCGTCGGCGTCGGCGTCCAGCGACGAGGTGAACATGGCACCGTCGGCGAGGTCGTCGAGCAGGAACCGGGCGGTCTGGTCGGCGATTCGGCGCGCCAGCGGATCGCCGGTGCGCCGGGCCCAGTGCGCGTAGGCGCGCAGCAGCAGCGCGTTGTCGTACAGCATCTTCTCGAAATGCGGTACCACCCAAGCGTTGTCGACGCTGTACCGGGCGAAGCCGCCGCCGAGCTGATCGTAGATGCCGCCGCGGGCCATCGCGCTGCCCCCGCGCGACACCGCGTCGAGCGCCGCCGGCGATCCAGTGCGCTCGTAGTTGCGCAGCAGCGCCTCGAGCAGCGCCGAGGGCGGGAATTTGGGCGCACCGCCGAACCCGCCGTGCACGGTGTCCTCGTCGGCGAGCAGCGCGGCGACGGCGTGGTCACACAGGTCGGCCGCCACCGCGGGGCCGCCACGCGCTACACCGGAAGCCATCTTGCGCAGTTCACCGGCGATGTGGTCGGACGCCTCCTCCACCTCGCCGCGACGCTCCCGCCATGTGGCCGAGACGGCCGAAAGAAGTTGCAGGAAGCTATTTTTCGGATAGTAGGTGCCGCAGAAGAAGGGCCGTCCGTCCGGCGTGAGGAAACAGGTCATCGGCCAGCCGCCCTGCCCGGTGAGGGCCACCGTGGCGTTCATGTACACCGCGTCGATGTCGGGCCGTTCCTCGCGGTCGACCTTGATGCAGACGAATCCCGCGTTCATCGCGGCGGCGACGTCGGCGTCCTCGAACGACTCGTGCGCCATGACGTGACACCAGTGACAGGCCGCGTAGCCGACCGACAGCAGTATCGGCACGTCGCGGGCGGCGGCGTCGGCCAACGCCTCCGGTGTCCACTGCTGCCAGTGCACCGGATTGTCGGCGTGCTGGCGAAGATACGGGCTGGTCGCCAGCCCCAGGTTGTTCGCGGCGGACGAGTCAGCCTGGCTCATCGCCGGATCCCGGGGGTCGCGGCGACCCGTCCGCCTGATCCGGGGCCTGGCCGGCGCCCGGGTCGACCGCGTCGGTGCCCTCGTCCGCGGCCTGGTCCGGCTCGGGATGCTTGGGGTCGAACGACTCCGGCACCTTCTTCAGCTGCCGGTTCATCGAGCGCAGCAAAAACAGCGTGCTGATCAACAACAACACGACGATCAGCAGCCCGACCGGGCTGGCCTTGCCGAAGTCGGGCCCGGTGTGCTGCGGCGCGTTGTCGGCCTGCCAGCCGGGGGCGCTCGCGAGGAGGACGAGGTGATTCACGCGTCCGTCTCGATCCCGGCGAACAGGTCGTCCTCGGGCAGCCGGGCCGGGACCCGCGAGCGGGCCAACTCGAATTCCTCGGTGGGCCAAAGCCGTTGCTGCCATTCGATGGGGGCCGCGAAGAAGTCGTGGTCGGGGTCGATCTGCGTGGTGTGCGCCCGCAGCGCGTCGTCGCGCTGGCTGAAATAGGCCGAGCACTCGACGCGCGTGGTCACCCGGGATTCGAACGGGTCGTGCGCGGCGTCCCAGTGCTCGAGCCACTTCTTGAACGGCGGTTCGTGACCGTGCTTGAGGGCCTCGTCGTGCAGCAACTGCATCCGGGCCCGCAGGAAGCCGTGGTTGTAGTACAGCTTGGACACCGTCCACGGTTCGCCGGCGTCCGGGAAGCGCCGATAATCGCCGGCGGCCTCGAAGGCGCCGACCGAAACCTGGTGGCAGCGAATGTGATCGGGATGGGGGTAGCCGCCGTTCTCGTCGTACGTGGTCATCACGTGCGGGCGGAACTCGCGTACGACGCGGACCAGCGCCTCGATCGACTCCTCCAGCGGCACCAGCGCGAAACACCCCTCGGGCAGCGGGGGCGGCGGGTCGCCCTTGGGCAGTCCGGAGTCGACGAAGCCGAGCCAGGTGTGCTCCACCCCGAGGATCTCGGCGGCCTTGGCCATCTCGTCGCGGCGGATTTCGGCGATGTGCCCGTGCACCTCGGGCAGATCCATCGCGGGGTTGAGGATGTCGCCGCGCTCACCGCCGGTCAACGTCACCACCAGCACCCGATGCCCCTCGTCGGCGTAGCGGGCCAGGGTGGCCGCGCCCTTGCTGGACTCGTCGTCGGGGTGGGCGTGCACCGCCATCAACCGCAATTCGCTCACGTGCTCCCTTGTCACCTCGGGTGGTCACCCGGTCTGACCCTATAATTCCAGTTCCACATCGTTGCATGCTGTCGGCCGGTGCCCGGCAGCCGACAACCAGGCATAACCAGCCATGACCGATACCCCCGCTCCGCGTCCTGAGGCCCGCTACGGGCGTTCCCGGCTGTCGCGCATCCCCCGGCGATGGGTGATCGTCGCGCTGGGCGTGCTGGTCGTCGCGGCCGGCCTGGCGGTGGCCGTCGTCGGCTACCACCGCTTCGGCACCAGTGACGTCAAGGGGACGCTGGCCGGGTACCGGGTGATCGACGAGCAGACGGCGTCGATAACGATCAGCGTGACCCGATCGGATCCGTCGCGCCCGGTGGACTGCATCGTGCGGGTCCGCTCCGCCGACGGGAGCGAGACGGGACGGCGTGAGCTGCTGGTCCCGCCGTCCGACGCGGCCACGGTGCAGGTGACGACGACAGTCAAATCCTCCCAGCCGCCGGCGGTGGCCGACATCTATGGCTGCGGCACCGATGTGCCCGCCTACCTGCGCCCGTCCTGACCGTCGCCATCGACGCCGAACAGCGAAGATGGAGTCATCAGTTGTTCGCGCGGTGGTAACATGGGTGAATGCACGGTTCCGATTGGGACCGTGTTGCTGCATTAGCGGCCGTCAGCAGATCGGCGCCGCAGCACACGGGGATGGACCCGCACGCTTTCGACGGCGGAGTTAACAGGACTTACGCGAACTCGCGGAACAACATACGAGGAGCACGACGAGATGACGGACACTTCGGTGACCTGGCTGACCCAGGAGTCGCATGACCGACTCAAGGCCGAGCTCGACCAGTTGATCGCGAATCGTCCGGTCATCGCCGCGGAGATCAACGACCGCCGCGAGGAGGGCGACCTGCGCGAAAACGGCGGCTACCACGCCGCCCGCGAAGAGCAGGGCCAGCAGGAGGCCCGGATTCGCCAGCTGCAGGATCTGCTCAACAACGCCAAGGTCGGCGAAGCGCCCAAGCAGTCCGGCGTCGCGCTGCCCGGTTCGGTGGTGAAGGTCTACTACAACGGCGACAAGTCCGACACCGAGACGTTCCTCATCGCCACCCGCCAGGAGGGCGTCAACGACGGCAAGCTCGAGGTGTACTCGCCGAATTCACCGCTGGGCGGCGCCCTGATCGACGCCAAGGTGGGCGAGACCCGCAGCTACGTGGTGCCCAACGGCAACACCGTCGAGGTCACCCTGGTCAGCGCGGAGCCGTACCACTCCTAGCCAGCCGCGTTTAGGCGAGCGCCCGGCCAGCCGGGCGCGATAGCACGTGCGCCCGGCTAGCAGGGCATTCGCGCTCGCGATCGCCACTAGCCCAGGGCCTGTTGCAGATCGGCCACCAGGTCGGCGACGTCCTCGATGCCGACCGACAGCCGCACCAGGTCGTCGGGCACTTCCAATTGCGACCCGGCCGTCGACGCATGCGTCATCGCGCTGGGGTGCTCGATCAGCGACTCGACCCCGCCCAGCGACTCGGCCAGGATGAACACCTTGGTGTTGGCGCACAGATCCCGGGCGGCGTCCCGGCCGCCTTTCATGCGCACCGAAACCATGCCGCCGAACCCGCGCATCTGCCGCGCGGCGACCTCGTGCCCGGGGTGGCTGGGCAGGCCGGGGTAGAGCACCGCGCTCACCGCGCGATGGCCCGCGAGGAATTCCGCTACGGCCATGGCGTTTTCGCTGTGCCGCTGCATGCGCAGCACCAGGGTCTTCAGTCCGCGCATCGTCAGGTAGGCGTCGAACGGGCCGGGCACCGCGCCGGCCCCGTTCTGCAGGAAGCCGAACGCGTCGTCGAGTTCCTGGTCGTGGGTGACCAGCGCGCCGCCCACCACGTCGGAATGCCCGCCGATGTATTTGGTGGTGGAGTGCAGCACGATGTCCGCCCCCAACGTCAGCGGCTGCTGCAGCGCGGGAGAGGCAAAGGTGTTGTCCACCAACACTTTCGCTCGATTTTCTGCGGCCTGCCCGGCCGCTAGCTCGGCGATGGCGGCGATATCGGCGACCGACAGCAACGGGTTGGTCGGGGTTTCCACCCAGATCATCCGGGTGCGCGGCGTGATCGCGGCGGCGACGGCGTCCACCTCGTGCAGCGCGACGGGCGTGTAGTCGACGTTCCACTGGGTGAAGACCTTGTCGATCAGCCGGAACGTGCCGCCGTAGGCGTCATTCGGGATCACGACGTGGTCGCCCGGCCGCAGCACCGCGCGCAGGGCGCAGTCGGTGGCGGCCATCCCCGAGGCGAAGGCCCGCCCGTAGCTGCCCTCCTCGACGGCGGCCAGCGCGGCCTCCAGCGCGGCGCGGGTCGGGTTGCCGGTGCGCGCGTATTCGAATCCGCCCCGCAATGCGCCGACGCCGTCCTGGGCGAAGGTGCTGCTGGCGTAGATCGGGGCGTTGACCGCTCCGGTCGCCGGGTCCGGCCGGTAGCCGGCGTGAATCGCTTTGGTGGCCAGCCCGGTGAACTCGGGGTGTGGGTTGCCGTCGTCGCTCATCGACGATCAGCCTAGGTGACCGGCGGCCTTTCGGTCCCGTCGATCGGCAGGCACACGGTCGTCATGATCTTGTCCGCCAGCGTCTGACGCTTCGAATCCCACAGCGGGAAAAGGAAACCGATGAAGCAGATGATCGCGTCGATGAAGTGCGCCAGCGCCCGCACCACGGACAGGCCGAAGCCCAGGGGTTGGCCGGTGACCTCGCTGACCACTTTGAATTTCATCACCGATTTGCCGACGCTCGACCCGGTCGTGCCCTGCTGGTAGCCGTAATTCCAGATCAGGTAGAACAGCCCGACGATCGACGCCAACCACTGCGCCACCATGCCCAGGGTCGAATTCTGGGTGGCGCAGTACTGGTTGACGGCGTACTGGGTGACGTCGGTGATGCAGGCCGTCTGCTGCGTGGCGAGCAGGATCGCGGTGCCGATGCCGTGCACGACGACGTACGGGAGGATGTCGATGACGAACGCCAGCGCGCGGGTGAGCCACGGCGTGTACTCCTGCGTCGGCAGGGTCCGGATCGCCGGTCCCGGCGGCGGCGGCGCGTAGCCCCCGGACGACGGCGGCGGTGGCGGGTAGGACCCGCCGGGTGGCGGTGGCGGCGGGGGGTAGGACCCGCCGCCGGGCGCCGACGGAGGCGGCGGGAACTCCTGACCTCCCGACGGCGGCTGCTGCCCACCGGATGGGCCGGGCGACGAGGGGGGCGGCGGGTAGGCGCCGCCGGGCGGCGGTTGATCGGTCATGGGCAACCTTCCACTGCGGAACAGCTGGACATCTCGCTGGATTAGCCGAATTACCGTACCTGAGCGTTTCACGGACGGGCGAGACGCGCATCACCCGCCGAGCGTGGCGAACTACCGGCGTCCGCTCAGTCCACGGGGCCCCTCGGAGAGGAAGCCCAGCAGGTCATAACGGGTGATCACGCCGACCGGTTTGCCCTCTTCGACCACCATCAACGCGTCCCAGTCCCGCAACGCCGTGCCCGCCGCGCTGATCAGCTCGCCCGCGCCGATCATCGGCAGCGGCGGGCTCATGTGCTGGGCGACCGCGTCGGCCAGTTTCGCCCGGCCCTCGAACACCGCCGACAGCAATTCACGTTCGGAGACGCTGCCGGCGACCTCCCCCGCCATCACCGGCGGCTCGGCGCCGACCACCGGCATCTGGGACACCCCGTACTCGCGCAGGATGCCGATGGCGTCGCGCACCGTCTCCGACGGGTGGGTGTGCACCAGGTCGGGCAGCGCACCGGACTTGCGGCGCAACACGTCGCCGACCCTGGACTGCTCGGTGGACCCGTCCAGCCGGCTGCGCAGGAACCCGTACGACGACATCCAGGCGTCGTTGAAGATCTTCGACATGTAGCCCCGGCCCCCGTCGGGCAGCAGGACCACGACGAGCGCGTCGGGTCCGGCTTGCTCGGCGACGCGCAGCGCGGCGACCACCGCCATCCCGCACGACCCGCCGACCAGCATCGCCTCCTCGCGGGCTAGGCGCCGGGTCATGTCGAACGAGTCGGAGTCGGACACCGCGATGATCTCGTCGGGCACCGTGCGGTCATAGGCCTGCGGCCAGAAGTCCTCGCCGACGCCCTCCACCAGATAGGGCCGGCCGGTGCCGCCCGAATACACCGAGCCCTCGGGGTCGGCGCCGATGATGCGCACGGCCCCGTTCGATATCTCCTTGAGGTAGCGGCCCGCGCCGGTGATCGTGCCGCCGGTGCCGATGCCGGCGACGAAGTGGGTGACCTTGCCGTCGGTGTCGGCCCAGATCTCCGGGCCGGTGGTGGCGTAGTGGCTGGCCGGGCCTTCCGGGTTGGCGTACTGGTCCGGTTTCCACGCGCCCTCGATTTCGGTGACCAGCCGGTCGGAGACGCTGTAGTAGCTGTCCGGGTGGTCGGGGGGCACGGCCGTCGGGCACACGACCACCTCGGCGCCGTACGCGATCAGCACGTTGCGCTTGTCCTCGCTGACCTTGTCCGGGCAGACGAACACACACTTGTACCCGCGGTGCTGGGCGACCAACGCCAGCCCGACGCCGGTGTTGCCCGACGTGGGTTCGACGATCGTGCCGCCGGGCCGCAGCGCTCCGCTGGCTTCGGCGGCGTCGATCATCTTGACCGCGATCCGGTCCTTCGAGCTGCCGCCGGGGTTGAGGTATTCGACCTTGGCCGCCACGATGCCGGCACCGTCGGGAACGACGGAGTTCAGGCGCACCAGCGGCGTGCCGCCGATGAGGTCACTGATGTGCTGCGCGATCCGCATGCGTCACATCGTCTCAGGCGGTTTCGGGCGGCGCGCTACTCGGTGGCCTCGCGGATGTAGTCGCCGATCTGGCGCAGTGAGCGCACGGCCTCCGGCACCATCGGCGCGGCCAGCTGGAAGTCGTGGATCTGGCCGGGCCACACCCGCACCTCGGCCGGGGTGCCGACGGCGGCCAGCCGGCTCGCCGCCAACCGCGCGTCGTGCAGCAACACCTCGGAGCCCGAGACGTGAATCAGCGTGCGCGGCAGGCCCGGCTTGATGTGTTCCAGCGGCTCGTAGATCTCCTCGGCTTTGCCGTCGACCTTGTTCTTTCCGGCCGCGGCGGCAACCAGCTCGGCGAGGGCGTCGAACGCCCCGGCGGAGAACATCGCGTCGGTGTCGATGTTGGGGTGGGCCTGCTTGGGTTCCTTCGCCAGTTGCAGCAGCGGCGAGATCGCCACCAGCGCCGCGGGCTCCTCGCCTTCTTCCTGCAGGCGTTGCGCGAGCGTGAGCGCCAGGTAGCCGCCCGCGGAATCGCCCGCCAGCACGATCTGGTCGGGTTGGTAGCCGCGCAGCCGCAGCCATCGGTAGGCGTCGTGGCAATCCTCGATCGCCATGCCCACCGAATTCTTGGGCAGCAGACGGTAATTGACCACCAAGATGGGCGCGTCGGCGAACTTGGAGAGGGCTTCGACGAGCCGGCCGTGCGAGTTTGCCCCGCAGGTCAAAAACGCGCCGCCGTGGAGGTAGACGACCACGCGGCGGCTGCCGTCGGCGGGAAGCACGCCGGGCGCGCGCACCAGTTGCGCCGAGGCGTGCGGCAACTTCACCGTCTCGCGGACGGTGGCCGACGCCGGGATCAGCACCCGGGCGGTGAGGTCGATGAGGCCCCACGGCCACGGCAGGTTGGGGACGTGGCTGCCGACGGTCAGAATCGGCCGGATCGTCAGCCGTGACGTCAGGTTGGCCAATCGCGCAGCAACGCTGGGGCCGGATTCGAGGACCTCGACGGGCGCGCCGTCGCTGATCGCGAACTTGCGCGTCCGGGCGCGACGGGCTTTGAGGACATCATGGGCACGAACGGTGGCCTGAGGCGACCCCGATACCTTGCTAGGTGCGGTCATGCTCAACACTTCCTACGCCGTTGTAGTGCGATACAGCATGTGACGAGGCTGTTGAGCGTCTGGTTCGACCGTTTGCCAAAGCGCTCAGCCATCCCCTTGTTCTCAGCTTGACAGCCATCGCTTAGTGCAACGTATGAAATCTCTGAGTTGATACCAGTTTTGCTTCGCACCGTGATCAGTTCGTTTTTTCGCACCGGCCGCGCAAACTCCGCAGCGGCCCTAAACTTGAGTGCGTGACCATTCGGGTGCCACGCCGGTCGGCGATCGCCCTGGCCACAGCGGGCGCGCTGGCCTCGACAGGAACCGCCTACCTGGGGGCACGCAGTCTGTTGGTCGGCCAGGCGTCCCACGCGCGCACCGTCATCCCCAAGGCGTGGGACATCCCGCCCCGCGCCGACGGCGTGTACACGCGCGGCCGTGGGCCCGTGGAGCGGTGGCGCCGCGGGATGGCGGCCGACCTGCACCTGATGATCTTCGGCGATTCGACCGCCGCCGGATACGGATGCATGAGTGCCGACGAGGTGCCGGGGGTGCGGATCGCGCGCGGCCTGGCCGAGCAGACCGGCAAGCGAATCCGGCTGAGCACCAAGGCCATTGTGGGCGCCACCTCGAAGGGCTTGTGCGGCCAAGTCGACGCCATGTTCGTGGCCGGCCCCCCGCCGGACGTGGCGGTGATCATGGTCGGCGCCAACGACGTCACCGCGCTCAACGGGGTGAGCCAGTCGGCGCAACGGCTGGGGTTGGTCGTCCGCAGGCTGCGCGCCCGGGGCGCCGTGGTGATCGTCGGCACCTGCCCGGATCTGGGCTTCATCAGCGCGATTCCGCAGCCGCTGCGGTCGCTCGCGCACGAGCGTTGCCTGCAACTAGCCCGCGCCCAGACCGCGGCGGTCCGCTCGGCCGGCGGCGTGCCGGTGCCGCTGGCGCAGCTGATGGCGCCGCAGTTCCGGGCCACGCCCGACGCGATGTTCTCCGCCGACGGCTACCATCCGTCGGCGCCCGCCTATGCGCTGGCCGCCGACGCGCTGCTGCTGGCCCTGTGTGACGCGCTCGGCGAGAAGGTGGAGCGCCCGCCGCTGAGTCCGCCGGTGCCGCCGGCGGAGCCGGTCCTGGGGCAGCGCCACACGCGGGCGAGCGTGATGTCGCGGCTGTGGCGGCGCCCGGCACCCGGACCTGCCCCGTCTTCGTGCCCCGAGGTTGGCAGCGACTAGATTTGTCTTCGCCCGTCGGCGTGGGCCCACCGCCCGATGATGAAGCGAGCCAGCCCCATCTGTGGGATCTGCAGGGATCTGAAGGGAACCACCATGCCTGAAGCCGTCATTGTCTCAACTGCTCGCTCGCCGATCGGCCGCGCGATGAAGGGGTCGCTGGTCAACATGCGCCCCGACGACCTGACCGTCCAGATCGTGAAGGCCGCGCTGGACAAGGTCCCCGCCCTGAACCCGCACCAGATCGACGACCTGATCCTGGGCTGCGGGCAGCCCGCCGGTGAATCCGGATACAACCTGGCGCGAGTCATCGCCGTCGAGCTCGGCTTCGACTTCCTGCCGGGCACCACCGTCAACCGGTACTGCTCGTCGTCGCTGCAGACCTCCCGGATGGCGTTCCACGCGATCAAGGCCGGTGAGGGCGACGCGTTCATCTCGGCGGGTGTGGAAACCGTGTCGCGGTTCGCCAAGGGCAGCGCCGACTCGTGGCCGGACACCAAGAACTCGCTGTTCGCCGAGGCCCAGGAGCGCTCGGCCGCCGCGGCCGAAGGCGCCGAGGAGTGGCACGATCCCCGCGCCGACGGCAACCTGCCCGACGTGTACATCGCGATGGGGCAGACCGCCGAGAACGTCGCCTTGCTGACCGGCATCAGCCGCGAAGACCAGGACCACTGGGGAGTGCGCAGCCAGAACCGCGCCGAGGAGGCGATCAAGAGCGGGTTCTTCGAGCGGGAGATCACCCCGGTGACCCTGCCCGACGGCACCACGGTGAGCACCGACGATGGCCCCCGCCCCGGCACCACCTACGAGAAGATCAGCCAACTCAAGCCGGTGTTCCGGCCCAACGGCACGGTGACCGCGGGCAACGCGTGCCCGCTGAACGACGGCGCGGCCGCGGTGGTGATCACCAGCGACACCAAGGCCAAGGAACTCGGCCTGACGCCGCTGGCGCGGATCGTGTCCACTGGGGTCAGCGGCCTCTCCCCGGAGATCATGGGCCTGGGCCCGATCGAGGCGACCAAGAAGGCGCTGGCGCGGGCCAAGCTGTCCGTCAGCGACATCGACCTGTTCGAGATCAACGAGGCGTTCGCCGTCCAGGTCCTGGGCTCGGCCCGCGAGCTGGGCATCGACGAGGACAAGCTGAACGTGTCCGGCGGGGCGATCGCGCTGGGCCACCCGTTCGGCATGACCGGCGCCCGCATCGCCACCACGCTGCTCAACAACCTGCAGACGCACGACAAGACGTTCGGCCTGGAGACCATGTGCGTCGGCGGCGGGCAGGGCATGGCGATGGTGATCGAGCGGCTCAGCTGAGTCGCTCGTCGTTGGGCGCTGGCGTCGAGTGTGAAACCTGGGCTTTCAGCGTTAAACCTGGGCGGCGACACGCCGAGGAAGCCCGCCGCTGCTTCACAGTCAAAGCCACAGCTTCACACTCAATGACGCCGCAACGGCACGAGAGGCAACAAAAAACCGGCACGCCCATCGGCGTGCCGGTTTTTGTGTGGCAGAGCTAATCGTTTTGTAGATAGCTGAGCAGGCGCAGGATCTCGATGTACAGCCAGACCAGCGTCACGGTCAGGCCGAGCGCGATGCCCCACGCCGCCTTCTCCGGCGCACCGGCGCGGACCATCTGGTCGGCCGCGTCGAAATCGATCAGGAAGCTGAACGCCGCGATGCCGATGCACACCAGCGAGAAGATGATCGCCAGCGGGCCGCCGCTGCGCAGGCCCAGGCCCGCGCCGCCGCCGACACCGAACATGGCCAGCACGAAGTTGCCGAGCATCAGGGCCAGCACGCCGAACAGCGCGGCGACCACCATGCGGGTGAACTTGGGCGTGACCCGGATGGCGCCGGTCTTGTAGACGACCAACATGCCGAAGAACACCCCGAAGGTGCCCATCACGGCCTCCCCGATCAACACGCCGGCGTTGGCGTTCGACACCGAGAAGTGGGCGAAGACGAACGAAAGCGCTCCCAGGAACAGGCCCTCGAGTACGGCGTAGCTGAGCACGATCGCCGGGCTGTCCTGCTTGCGACCGAAGGTCGCGACCAGCACCAGGCCCAGGCCGCCGAGCGCGCCGATCAGGGTCAGCGGCATCGCCAGCGCGAGGTTCGAGACCACCAAGAAGTAGGAGACGACGGCGGAGGCCGCCAGCACGGCCAGCGTGATGCCGGTCTTGGTGACGACGTCGTCGATGGTCAGCGGGCGCGAAGGCCGGGCCTCCTGGTACGGGGCCTGGTAGGGAGCCGCATAGGGGTCGGCCTGGTAGCCCTGCATCGGGGCCGCGCCAGTGCCGAATTGCGCGTATCCGCCCCTCTGCTTAGGCAGCGAACGAAATACCGGGTTGCTTGTCTCCCGCACCGTCGGATCCTCTCTTATTGGCTTCGAGCTGTGCGAACACCATCTCAACGATCAACGGCCCACCCAGGTTCCCAGCCGAGCTGGGCATTTTGCGGAGTTCTCGAGCCTCGGAAGGCTTGGGAAGGCTTAAACCGTTGTCGTCGCGTTAAACATAACCCTTACCCGCGCATACCGCGCCGGTCGTGACGATCTAGATTTCTTCCTCGAGGCTGGACCGGCGCGAGGGAGGCTAGGGCGTGACCGACGGATCCGATGAGGTTCTCACCGAGGTTGACGGAAGCGTCGGCTTGATCACCCTCAACCGGCCCAAGGCGATCAACTCGCTGAACCAACGGATGGTGGACGATCTGACCGCCATCCTCACCGGCTGGGCCAGCGACGACGCGGTGCGCGCGGTGGTGCTCTCCGGCGCCGGTGAACGCGGACTGTGCGCGGGCGGCGACGTGGTCTCGATCTACCACAGCGCGCGCAAGGACGGGGCGGAGGCGCGACGCTTCTGGCGCGACGAATATCTGCTCAACGCCCAGATCGCCGACTTCGCCAAGCCATACGTCGCGGTGATGGACGGCATCGTGATGGGTGGCGGTGTGGGCGTCAGCGCGCACGCGAACACCCGGGTGGTGACCGACACCTCCAAGATCGCCATGCCCGAGGTCGGAATCGGCTTCATCCCCGACGTCGGCGGGGTTTACCTGCTGTCGCGCGCGCCCGGCGGCCTGGGCCTGCACGCCGCGCTGACCGGGGCGCCGTTTTCCGGAGCCGACGCCATCGCCATGGGCTTCGCCGACCACTACGTGCCGCACACCGAGATCGAGGCGTTCCGTCGGGCGATCGTCGGGGACGGAGTCGAGAACGCGCTCGCCAAATACGCCGTCGAACCGCCACCGAGTGAACTTGCCGCACAACGCGATTGGATCGACGATTGCTTCGCGCGCGACACGGTCGAGGACATCGTCGCGGCCCTCGCGGGCCACGGCGCGGGCCCGGCGAACGACGCCGCCAACCTGATCGCCACCCGCTCCCCCATCGCGTTGTCGGTGACGCTGGAGGCGGTACGCCGCGCGGCCGAACTGGAAACGCTCAAAGACGTTCTCATTCAGGACTATCGGGTGTCCTCGGCGTCGCTGCGCTCACACGACCTGGTCGAGGGAATTCGCGCGCAGCTGATCGACAAGGATCGCAATCCCAAGTGGTCGCCGGCGCAGCTGGCCGCCGTCACGGCGGCCGATGTCGAGGCGTATTTCACCCCGGTCGACGACGACCTGAGTTTCTAGAAAGGCGGCCCAGATGACAGACACGCAGTACGAGACCATCCTCGTCGAGCGCGAGGAGCGCGTCGGCATCATCACGCTGAACCGGCCGAAGGCCCTCAACGCGCTGAACACCCAGGTGATGAACGAGGTCACCAGTGCGGCAGCGGATTTCGACGACGACCCCGGCATCGGGGCGATCATCATCACCGGCTCGGCCAAAGCGTTCGCCGCCGGCGCCGACATCAAGGAGATGGCCGGGCTGACGTTCGCCGACGCCTTCGGCGCCGACTTCTTCGCCCCCTGGGGCAGACTCGCCGAGGTCCGCACCCCGACGATCGCCGCGGTGGCCGGGCACGCGCTCGGTGGCGGCTGCGAGCTGGCCATGATGTGCGACGTGCTGATCGCCGCCGACACAGCGAAATTCGGCCAGCCCGAGATCAAACTCGGTGTGCTGCCCGGCATGGGCGGCTCGCAGCGCCTGACTCGCGCCATCGGCAAGGCCAAGGCCATGGACCTCATCCTGACCGGGCGCACCATCGACGCCGCGGAAGCCGAACGGAGCGGGCTGGTTTCGCGCGTGGTGCCCGCCGACGACCTACTGACCGAGGCGAAGAAAGTCGCGACCACCATTTCCCAGATGTCGCGGTCGGCGTCGCGGATGGCCAAAGAGGCCGTCAACCGCGCGTTCGAATCCACCCTGGCCGAGGGGCTGCTCTACGAACGCCGGCTGTTTCACTCCACTTTCGCGACCGAGGACCAGTCCGAGGGGATGGCGGCCTTCGTCGAGAAGCGCGCGCCGAACTTCACCCACCGCTAGGACGCACCATGAGCGAACCCGGCTCCGCGACCAACGTCGACACCGGCGACAAGCCGGCGGACGACGTCGAGGAATCCGCGGTCGCCGTTTCACAGGCCCCGCCCGCCCCGCGGGCCGGGCGCGCCGCCCCCACCCTGCCGTGGACCGAAAAGCCTTGGTGGGTGCGGCATTACACATTCACCGGTACCACGGTCGGCCTGGTCTTCATCTGGCTTTCGCTGACGCCCTCGCTGCTGCCGCGCGGCCCGTTGTTCCAGGGACTCGTCAGCGGGCTCTCCGGCGCCATCGGCTATGGGCTGGGCGTCTTTTCGGTCTGGTTGGTGCGGTTCATGCGGGAAAAGGATCACAGCCCGCCGCCGCCACGCTGGGCCTGGAAGGTGCTGATCCCGATCGGTGTGGTCGGCCAGGTACTGATGGCGATCTGGTTCCACGTGTGGCAGGACGACGTGCGCGACCTGATGGGCGTGCCACATTTGGAGTGGTACGACTACCCGCTGTCGGGAGTCCTCTCGCTGGTGGTGCTGTTCACGGTGGTCGAAATCGGCCAGTTCACCCGCTGGTTGGTCCGCTTCCTGGTCGGTCAGGTCGACCGGTTCGTGCCGTTTCGGCTCTCGGCGACCATCGTGGTCGTCACGCTGGCGGTCCTGACCGTCACCGTGCTCAACGGCGTCGTGCTCAAGTTCGCCATGCGCACCATGAACGACACCTTCGCCTCGGCCAACAACGAGATGAACCCCGACAGCGCGCCGCCGAAGACCGCGCTGCGCTCCGGCGGACCGGAGTCGCTGGTGTCGTGGGAATCCCTTGGCCACCAAGGGCGCGTCTTCGTCGAGGGCGGTCCCAAGGTCGGCGATCTGACCGCGTTCAACGGCGCCCCTGCGACCGAACCGATCCGGGCCTATGCGGGGCTGAACTCCGCCGACGGCATCACCGCGACCGCCGAACTCGCCGCGCGCGAGCTGCAACGCACGGGCGGGCTGCGACGCGCGGTCGTCGCGGTCGCGACCACCACCGGCACCGGTTGGATCAACGAGGCGGAGGCCACCGCGCTCGAGTACATGTACAACGGCAACACCGCGATCGTCAGCATGCAGTATTCGTTCCTGCCGAGCTGGCTGTCGTTTCTGGTGGACAAGGAGAACGCCCGGCACGCCGGCCAGGCGCTGTTCGAGGCCGTCGACCGGCTGATCCGCCAGATGCCGGAAGCCCAACGCCCCAAGCTGGTCGTGTTCGGTGAGAGCCTCGGCTCGTTCGGCGGCGAGGCGTCGTTCATGAGCCTGAACAACGTGCTCGCCCGCACCGACGGCGCCCTGTTCAGCGGGCCGACGTTCCAGAACACCATCTGGACCGACCTCACCACGACACGCGACCCCGGGTCCCCCGAATGGCTGCCGATCTACGACGACGGCCGCTACGTCCGCTTCGTGGCCCGCGCGGGCAACCTGGCGCGCCCGAAGGATCCGTGGGACCACCCGCGGGTGGTCTATCTGCAGCACGCCTCGGACCCGATCGCCTGGTGGACCCCGGACCTGGTGTTCAGCAAGCCCGACTGGTTGCGGGAGCGGCGCGGCTACGACGTGTTGCCGCAGACGCGCTGGATCCCGGTCGTCACCTTCCTCCAGGTGTCGGCGGACATGGCCGTCGCGGTGGACGTCCCCGACGGGCACGGTCACCGTTACGTCGCCGACGTCGCCGACGGTTGGGCGGCGGTGATGTCGCCGCCCGGGTGGACGCCGGAGAAGACGGCCCGGCTGCGGCCGCTCCTGCACGCCGAAGGCTAGCCGGGTGGGCCGGGAACCGGTGTCCGGGATTCAGAAGCGGCGCGGTAGACGCCAGGGCGAGCCGGTATCGCGCGACGCGGTCCTTCGCGCGGCGAAGCGGCAGTTCGCCGCCCATGGCTACGACAAGACGACGCTGCGCGCGATCGCCGACGATGCGCGAGTTGATCCTTCGATGGTTCTCTATCTCTTCGGCTCGAAGGCCGCATTGTTTCGCGAATCGCTGAAGCTGGTGCTGCCCGCTGACCTGCTGACGACCGAGATCGCACGCAACGACGACGATCTGGGCTGCCGCGTAGTGCGGGCCTACCTGGGTATCTGGGAGCAGCCCGACACGGCCGCGAGCATGGCGTCGATGGTGCGGTCGGCGACGTCGAACGGCGACGCCAACGACGCGTTTCGCGGATTCCTGCACGACTACCTGCTCACCGCGGTGTCCAGCGCTTTGGGCGGTGGAGATGAGGCGCGGCTGCGCGCGACGCTGGCCGCGACCAACCTCGTCGGCACCGGAATGCTGCGCTACGTCATGCGGGTGCCTCCGCTGTCGTCGCTCGGGGTCGACGAGGTGGTCGGGTTGGTGGGGCCGGCGGTGCATCGGTTCTTGACCGCACCCGCCGACGAGCTGGGGCTGGACCCGGCGTCGCAATCAGGCGACGGTTAGCGCCTAATTCAATCACCATTGAAATTTGCTCGTAGGCCCGCTAGAGTTCTGCGCCGGGGGGCCGACGAACGGAGTCCTCATGTCACGTCTAGCCGCGAAACTCGTCGTTGCGGCGGTCCTCGCACTCACCGCCGTCACCGCGGCCGCGTGCGTTCCCAGTGCCGAATCACCCGTCGGGGTTGCAGTTAATTAGCGGCTAGATCCAGCGGCGGGCGCCGGCGGCCGCGTCGGCCAACGGGGCGTCGGACGCACCGCCGGCCAGCTGGGTGAGCACGCCCGCGCCGGCCAACGCGTGATACCCGCCGATGACGTCGGTGGCGCGGTGCAGGCCGATGTCCAGCAGCGCGGCCGCAGCCAGGCTGGACGTGTAGCCCTCCGAGCACAGGATCACCCATTCGACGTCGTCGCCGACGGCTTCGGGCAGTTTGGCGTCGCTGGTGGGGTCGCAGCGCCACTCCAGGACGTTGCGTTCGATCACCAGCGCGCCCGGCACCTCCCCCTCGCGGAACCGCTGGGCCTGGGGGCGGATGTCGACGAGCACCGCGCCGCGCCGCAGCGCGTCGGGCACTTCGGTGGCGGGCAGGCGGCGATACCGGCGTCGGGCGGACCTCAAGACGACGTCGATGCGGCTCACGGCGATCCTTCCGGCTGGTCGGTCAGTTCGGTGCGTTGCCGGCGCAACGTGTTGCGGTCGGTGATGTCGTAGTACGACATGGCGGTCAGGGGCGGCGAGTACGCGTGCACGCTCAGGGTCGGCTGCGCCGGCCCGGCGCTCGCACCCGGCAACCCCGTGACCGGCACGGTGACCGGCCGCGGCGCCCAGACCACGTCGTGCACCCAGCCCAGCGGGAACCCGGCCTGGTCGCCGGCGTCGAGCCGACGGCGCCGCAAAGCTCTTCCGTCCCAACGGTATTCATTGAGCGAGCCGGAAACGACGGTCAACGCACCCAGCGACCCGCCGTGGTCGTGCAGCTCGGTCGGATGGCCGGGCACCCAGCTGATCAGCCAGACGTCGAGTTCCTCGTCGCCGTGGATGCGGGTGAACCAGCGCCGCGACTCCGGGATGCCGCCCTCGGGCAGCAGGTGGTCGCAGCGCCCGCTGAGCACGTCGTCGGCGGCCTGGTCGGTCGCGTGCAACAGGTCGGGCACCCGCAGCGGGGTCGGGCCCGCGGACGGGGACGAGAGGGTTCGTGGGCGCGTGACCGCGGCGGTGACGGGCGCTGCCCCGGCAAGGGACAAAGTCATGGGGGGAACTCCAGAGCGAAAGAGGATCGAACGGGCGGCGGCGTGTTACGGCCGACAACACTCGCAAAATCCGAAGCGCTCCATCACGGCAGCCAGTGTTGCATAGATTGAGACCGTGCGCTGGCGCGGTGGTCGATCCCGGCGGCGGGGCGTGGCGGTTGCCGCGGCCCCTGTAGTCGGCGTCCTGCTGGCGGTCGCGGGCTGCTCGCAGGGCGACCAGCACGGCGCACCGGCCCCCTCGTCGGCGCGGCAATCGGACAGCGCCGGCCGCCCGGGCTCGGTGCCGGCGGGCGCCATCGGCGTGTCCCCCGGCGGCGTGACGACCAGGGTCGACGTCCCCGCACACTCGACCGAGGAGGAGTACTACCAGGCCTGTCACGCCGCAAAAGTGTGGATGGATGGCCAGCCCAGGGCCGGCGCGTCGCTGTTCGAGCCGTATCTGGCCATGCTGCAGGCGTCGCCGTCGGGCACCGCGGGCAGCTGGAACGCCCCCTGGTCGAAGCTGACGCCGGCCCGGCAGGCGGCTGTGATCGTCGCCGCGCGGGCGGCGGCCAACGACGAGTGCGGGTAGCGCCGCGCGCGGGCCCCCTCGCCCCACGGAGTAATTACGATCACGGCTGAAAAAAGTCCGCGCGCGGCCCGCTGAGGACCCCCGCCGCGCAAAATGGTGGGGTGCCTGACGAACTTCCGCGTCGCTCGGCACCGACTCGGGTGGCACTGGCGCTCGGCAGCGGTGGCGCCCGCGGCTACGCGCACATCGGGGTGATCGAGGCGCTGCGCGAACGCGGTTATGACATCGTCGGCGTCTCCGGCTCGTCGATGGGTGCGCTGGTCGGCGGCCTGCACGCGGCCGGGCGGCTCGACGAGTTCTCCGAGTGGGCGAAGTCCCTGACCCAGCGCACCATCCTGCGGCTGCTGGACCCGTCGATCAGCGCGGCCGGCGTGATGCGAGCCGGAAAGATCCTGGACGCGGTGCGCGACATCCTGGGCCCGGTCGCCATCGAAGACCTGCGGATCCCGTACACCGCGGTGGCGACCGACCTGCTGGCGGGCAAGTCGGTGTGGTTTCAGCGCGGCCCCCTCGACGAGGCGATCCGGGCGTCGATCGCCATCCCGGGGGTGATCGCGCCGCACGCGGTCGACGGGCGGCTGTTGGCCGACGGAGGCATCCTGGACCCGCTGCCGATGGCCCCGCTGTCGGCCGTCAACGCCGACCTGACCATCGCGGTGAACCTGTCCGGCAGCGAGGCGATCACCACCCGGGAAGCGGAGCCGGGGGCCACCGCCGAATGGTTGACCCGCATGCTGCGCAGCACCTCCGCGCTGCTCGACACGGCCGCCGCCCGCTCGTTGCTCGACCGGCCGACCGCCCGGGCGGTACTGAGCAGGCTGGGCGGGCCGGGCGGCGAGCCGGATGACTGGTCGGACAACCCCGACGAAGAGCCGTCACCGGCCGACGCTGTCGCCGGCGAGCTGGCCGCCGCGGTGTCCGACGTGCCGAAGTTGGGCAGCTTCGAGGTGATGAACCGGACGATCGACATCGCGCAGGCCGCCCTGGCGCGTCACACGCTGGCGGTCTACCCGCCCGACCTGCTCATCGAGGTTCCGCGGTCGACGTGTCGGGCCCTGGAATTTCACCGGGCGGTGGAGGTGATCGCCACCGGCCGAGCGCTCGCGGATGACGCCCTGGACTCGCTGGAAGCCGGGCGCGACGACGCCGCCCCGCCCCCGATCGATCGCTAAAGGTTTTGTGCGGCAACAGAATCCGTCACAAGCCCAGGAACCGGGCGATGGCCGCGGCTTCGCGGCGACCCTGCTCGCGCCCGGCCATGGCCGAGGGGATGCGGCAGCCCGGATCCAAGGCGTTGGGCCCGAAGGCGGCCAGCGAATCGGCGTCGGCGAACACCGCGAACGCCGCCCCGGGAAACGATGAGACCTCGGCGGCGGGCCCGGCGCCGAACGGCGACGGCGCGTCGATGCCCGAAGGCACCAGCACCACCGCGACGTCACAGTCGGCGGCCACCACGAGGTTGACCGAGCTGGCCACCCCGCCGTCCATGTAGTGGCGGTCCGCGATCGACACCGGCGGCCACGCCCCGGGCACCGCGCAGCTGGCCGCCACGGCATCGACGAGGTCGACGCCCGATTCGCGGTCGAAGACGGTCAGTTCTCCGGTGGCGACGTCGATGGCGGTGAGCCGCACCGCGCGCTCGGGCCACTCGTGCGACGGCAGGCGCTGCGCGATCACCTGGCGGCGCACCGGCGCGGGAACGGTTTCGGTCGCCAGGGCCACGGCCCCGATCCGCTGCATTTGTTGGCGGGTCTTGTCCAGCGGCTCCTCGTACGGCGCGGCCAGGGCGGTCAGGAACAGTTCGGTGATGGTCTCGACGTCGACGCCGGAGTCGATTTCGGCCGACGACTCGGCGACTTGCCGGTCGAACAGCTCGTCCAGCGTGTGGCCGCTGCCGAGCTGCGCGGCGACGGCCGAGCCCGCCGACGTCCCCACCAGCACATCCGATTCGATCAACAGCCGGGCCGCGGCCGGCGACTCGTCGGCGATGCCCCGCAGAACACCTGTCTCCCAGGCGATTCCCGCGATCCCGCCACCCGCCAGCACCAGGGCGCGTTTGTTCGTCACGCTCACCAACTCTGCCAAACGTCCTCAGACCAGCCGTCGGGTGCTCGGCAGGGCGTGTTGGGAGTCCTCCACCGGCGTGCTCAGGTCCTCCCGTCGCAACAGCTGATTGGGCGGGTCGGGCAGCACCAGGCTGCGGGTGACGCGCAACCCGGCGTCGACGTGAATCAGCTCGCCGGGCTCGAGAAGGCGCCAGCGCGGGTCGGCGTCCATGCGTTCGGTGGCGAACACCACCGACGGCCGCGTGCACAGGTGCTCGGAGCGCGCGTGAATTCGTATGGTGTGCAAGTCGAATTCGGGGTCTTGGGACGCCACACCGTCGGATCGATCCAAGACGTAGAGCTCGTGGGTTTGCGGGTAACGCAGCGCCCACATGTCGGTGGCCGTGCTCAGCAGCACGTTGACGGCGTAGATCGGGACGTGCTCGGCGAGCCATCGCATGGCGTCGACGAGCCCCGCGGTGATGTCGCCGCCGCGGGCCCGGATCGAGCCGGTGATCAAGCCGAACACGCGCTCGGAGTCGGTGTCGCCCAATACCAGGTCGGCGGTACCGATCTCGCGCAGCCGCTCGTCGATGATGTCCAGCCCTTCGAGGACGCCGTTGTGCGCGAAGATCCGGTCGTCCTGCATAAACGGGTGGGTGTTGCGGATGTCGAGCGAGCCGGTGGTGGCGTAGCGGACGTGGGCGATGACGGTGGTGCCGGTCATCCGGTGCGCCTCGGTCGCGAATGCGGCGTCCTGCCAGGCCGCTATCGGCTCCTTGTAGAGGTGCGGCGCGGCGTGCTCGTCGAAGATGCCCAGGCCGGTGCCGTCCGGGTTTCGCCGGCTCTGTTCGGACAAGCTGTCCGGCGCGTCCAGCAGCCAGAAGGTCGCGGTGCACGCGTGCGTCCCGGCGTGCAGGCCAAAGAGTCGGCACATGCCTTCACACCGTAACGGTTCGCGGGCCTCACTTCGTCAGCAAGGCCGACAGGTTGGCCAGCGCGCGCCGCGCGTAGCCCTTCCACATCCTGCCCAGCAGCGGGAGCGCCCAGGCCGTGCGCGGCGACTTCGGGTGGATGTCCCAGCGCCAGGTGATCTCGGTTCCGGTGGCCGCCGGTGTGAAAATCCATTCGCCCACAACGTGATCGACCAGCAACGCCATCGGACCGGTGACCTCGCGGAGCCGGTAGCCGAACGAGCGCGGCGGGTCGACACTGGTCAGCTCCTCGCGCATGGTGGCGCCGCCGGCCAGGTGCACGATGCGGGTCTGCCCCGCCGCGTCCCAGGCGCCGGTCTGCTCGCGCACGTCGCGGATCGGCGGGAACGGGCCGTACCAGCGGTTGAACAGCGTGGGCAGCGGCATCGGCAGCGTCCGGCCGAACGCGTCGTGCACCGCGACCGGTGTGACGACCGATTGGTCGACGACGAGTGAATGTGTCACTGCCTCAAGCCTTTCAGTCGCGGGCTTCGACCACCTGGTAGCCGTCTTCGGCATAGCGCGAGCGAATGGCTTTCTTGTCGTACTTGCCGACGCTGGTGCGGGGGATCTCGTCGACGAACGTCCACCGTTCGGGCAGCCACCACCGAGCGACCTTGTCCGCGAGGAAGTTTCGCAGCTGCCCCGGGCTGACCGACGCGCCCTCCTTGGCCACGATCACCGCGAGTGGTCGTTCCTCCCAGCGTTCGTCGGGGACGCCGACCACCGCGGCCTCGACCACCTCGGGGTGGCCGATCAGAACGTTCTCCAGCTCCACCGAGGAGATCCATTCCCCGCCGGATTTGATGACGTCTTTGGCCCGGTCGGTCAGCGTGACGAAACCGCGGCCGTCGATGCGGCCCACGTCGCCGGTGCGCAGCCAGCCGGAGTCGAACTTCGACTCGTCGTGGCCCAGGTAGTAGGAGCCGGCGATCCACGGGCCGCGGACCTCCACCTCCCCGACGGCGACGCCGTCGTTGGGCAGCACCTGACCGTCGTCGTCGACGATCCGCATCTCCACCCCGCAGACCGGTTGGCCCTGGGTTCCGCGGAAGGCCCAGTGCTGGTCCTCGGGGGTGCCCGGCGGTGGCCAGGCCATGGTCGCCAGCGGCGACGTCTCCGTCATGCCCCACAGCTGCCGGATCTGCACGTCGTGCTTTTCCTCGAAGGTGCGCATCAGCGAGACCGGGACGGCCGAGCCGCCGCAGACCACCAGCCGCAGCGACGACAGGTCGTGGTCGGGGTCGTCCTCGAGGTGGTGCAGGACGGCGTTCCAGATCGTCGGCACCGCGCCGGTCACGGTGGGGCGCAGGTCTTCTATCATGCCGACCACCGATGCCGGGTCGAGGTGGCGATCCGGCAGCACCAAGTCGGCGCCGGCCATCAGCGCCGCGTACGGCAGGCCCCAGGCGTTCGCGTGGAACATCGGCACGATCGCCAGCACGCTGTCGACGGCCCCGACGCCGATGCCGTTCGTGGTGCACGCCGCCATGGTGTGCAGGTAACTCGAACGATGGCTGTACACCACGCCTTTCGGGTTGCCGGTGGTCCCGCTGGTGTAGCACATCGCCGCCGCGGATTTCTCGTCGATGTGCGGCCAGTCGAATTCGGTCGGCTCCCCGGCGATGACGTCGGCGTAGTCCAGCACGGTCTTGCCCGATTCCCGCAGCGGTTCGGTGTCGCCCTCGCCGACGGCGATCACGGTGTGCACGGTCTCGAGGCGGGACAGCACCGGGGCGAGCACGTTGATCAGGGAGGCGTCGACCAGCATCACCTGGTCTTCGGCTTCGTTGGCGACGTAGGCGATCTGTTCGGGGAACAGGCGGATGTTGAGGGTGTGCAGTACGGCGCCCATCGAGGGCACCGCCAGGTACGCCGTCAGGTGCTCGGCGTTGTTCCACATGAACGTCGCGACCCGCTGGTCACCGGACACGCCGAGCCGGCGCAACGCATTCGCCAGCTGGGCGGCCCGGCAGCCCAGTTCCCGATAGCTCGTCGTGCGGTAGCCGTCCCCGGTGGCGGAGGTGACGGTGCGATCCCCGTGAACGCGGCAGCCATGGCGCATGATCGCGGTGATCGTCAACGGATAGTCCTGCATCGTGCCGTCCATCGATGTACCGCCTCACTCTCCGCGCGGCACCGTCCGTGCCAAGCCGCCGACCGCTTCCCACCCTAAGCCCGAATTCGGCGATCGTGGCAGACATCACCCGAGCCGGTGGCCGGGGACGTGGATCCCGTTCGGCCGGTACGGCTTTGGGGTGGCTCCTTCCGCGTCCTGGGCAGTTTCCGACGCCCGCCTCCATTGAGTGTGCGTCCTGGGCGTTGAGTGTGAACGCTGGGTGGCGACACGCCGGGCGGTTTCAAGGTTTGGTTGCAACAGTGGTTTCTGTTGGCGGTGACTGTAGTAGTTGGTTGAGGCGGTTGGTGGGGTTGTCCCAGTCGAATCGTTTTCGGGGTCGTTCGTTGAGTTCGGCGGCGACTTCTGCCAGGTAGTCCGCGGAGTGCACGGATAGGTCGGTGCCTTTCGGGAAGTATTGGCGCAATAGGCCGTTGGTGTTCTCGTTGCTGCCGCGCTGCCAGGGTGAATGTGGATCGCAGAAGTAGATGTCGATGCCGGCATCGACGCTGATACGGGCATGAGCAGCCATCTCGCTGCCTTGGTCCCAGGTCAGCGTCTTGCGCAACGTCTCGGGCAAGGCCTGGATGGTCGTGACCATCACCTCGGCCACAGTCTCAGGATCTCGTCGAGTGGGCAGATGCAAAAGTTGCACGAATCCCGTGGAACGCTCGACCAACGTGCCGATCTGGGAGCGCTGGTTTTTGCCGATGATCAGATCGCCTTCCCAGTGCCCTGGCACCGCACGGTCAGCAGCCTCGGCGGGGCGCTCACTGATGTTGACCATGCCCGGAATGCGGCCGCTGCCCGCACGGGACCGGTGGCGAGGCTTGCGCAGGGCACGCCCGGTCCGCAGACACTTGGTCAACTCGCGGCGTAATTCCCCGCGTCCTTGCACATAGAGCGCTTTATAGATGGTTTCGTGGGACACCTGCATCTCCGGGCGATCAGGGTAAGTCCTGGCCAACTCCCCAGCAATCTGTTCGGGGCTGAACTTCTTGACCAACCACGCTTGCACCTCGGTGCGCAGCGCCGGGCAACGCCCCAGCTTGCCGGTCTTGGGACGCCGCGCGCGCTGCTCACTGCGCAGCTGAGCAATCCGCGCCGAATACCCCGATTTTGCGTCCCAGCCGGCCCGGCGAGCCCCGAAGCGATACCGGGCACGATAACGGCCAACATGCCCGCGCATCACGCCGTTGTGGGCGATCTCGCGCATCACCGTCGAGGGGGCCCGACCCAACCGGGCCGCCATCGAGCGGATCGACTCACCCTGCGCGGTACCGATCATGATCTGTTCACGCTCATCAATCGACAACCGCGGCCGCTTCTGCCCCTGAGGGGCAACCCATCGTGGATTCACACCACCAAACCTGCGAAACCACTTGCTACCGCACGTCGCCGACACGCCGACCGCAACCCCGGCATCCTCCGAAGACACCCCCGCTGCGATCAACTCCCAAAACCGACGTTGCACCGACAACAGCTGCGGCTCACCCGACATCAACACCCCTAACTACGAAGTGTTGCAATCACCCCTTGAGCCCAAGCCGACGATCGCCGCCAAGGATTCACACCCAAGGGCGAGGATTCACAATCGCGGCACGGCGCCGCGAAATACCGCGGGAAGCCGGCTAGGCCAGCGCCGGCTCCCACTGGGGCACATCGAACAGCCAGGCCGCGGTCGCGTCCGGGTGATCCGCGTCGCCGCTGTGCGGCGTCTGGCCCGAGTCGATGCGCGCCGCGGTGAGCACTCCGGAGTAGTCGGCGACGTACAGGTGGCTGCCGTCGGGGCTTTCCAGCACGCAGGACGGGTTCTTGGTCACCGTGACCTCGCCGAGGACGTCGAGCGCGCGGGTGCCCAGCACCGTGACGCGGTCGTCGCTGACCAGGTAGGCCCGCTCGCCGTCGCGGCTGAGCGTCATCCGCGCCAGCGGCCCGGTGATCTCGTTGATCTTGTGCGTCTTGACGAGTTTGTTCGCGCGGGTGTCGATGACGTCGAGCACCGAGCCCACGACCGGGCCGCAACTGGCGACGTATGCCGTGGCGCCGTCGCTGCTCAGCGCCACATCGCGGACGGGCAGACCGAGCTCGATCGTGCCGACGACGCGCGAGCGGCCGCCCACCCGGCCACCGTCGGATCGGGTGCGGGTTTCGACGACGGCGAGGCTGCCGCCGTTCGGCCCGTTGACCCCGACGTAGAGGCGCCGCCCGTCGGCGCTGGCCCGCACGCATGCGGTGGTCGTGCCGGGTGCGGTGGCCAGTTCGATCACCTCGAGTTCGCCCG
The DNA here is from genome assembly GCF_000709305.1 of Mycobacterium sp. TKK-01-0059. Classification (NCBI taxonomy): domain Bacteria; kingdom Bacillati; phylum Actinomycetota; class Actinomycetes; order Mycobacteriales; family Mycobacteriaceae; genus Mycobacterium; species Mycobacterium sp. TKK-01-0059. The sequence continues at coordinate 2,960,807 of NZ_KL446993.1, read as the reverse complement.
TGGTGGTGTCCAGGACCGTCACGTCGGCGCCGCGAACGGCGTTTCGGCTCGCGTACAGGTGCTTTCCGTCGGCGCTCACCGTCAGGTCGCTCACGCTGTGCGCGACCCGATGCGTGGCGATCCGCCAGTTCGTGACGACGTCGATGACCTCGATGGCGTCGTAGGCGGCGGTGGCGGTGCTGACGTAGGCGTAGTTGGCGTCCGCGCTGCTCATGGCGACGGCGGACGGTTCGCTGAGGCCGGCGAGGGTGCTCGAGACCCGAAGGGTGTGGGCGTCGATGACCGTTACCGCGTCGCGGGCATAGTTCGTGACGAGCAGCCGGCGACCGTCGCCGCTGAGGTCCATGTCGCTGATCGGGCCGTGGTGCACCGGGACTCGAACCACCGCGGTGTCGTCGACCGAGAACCCGGCCGCCGTTGGGTCGTATGCATCACTCACGCTGGTACCGCCTTTGCTGTGTTCGTCGGCCCTGGTGGCCAAAGTGGCGTCGCCGCACACACGCGACGATTTGGCCTCCGGATCCACCGGCTTTCAGCACCGAAAGGCGCTGACGAGACTGGTTTTCGGTAGTCTACTGACCAAAATTCGCCTTAAAGCAGTTCAAAATGCTCGACGTTAGCTACGTCACTCCGCGCACTCAGGTTCTGCTCAGACTTCCAATCACGCTGTATCGCAATCGCTTACCCGTAGCGAAACGCATGCAAACCCGCTTCCGGCGGATTTTGCCTACACCGCTAACGATTCGCGTTTCCGCTCGACCGAGGCTTTAGTAAGGAATTCTCAGGATTTGCCGTCAGCGAGGCGAATATCACATCGCCGCGAGTCGGCCGCCGCCGCTAGCTGAACTGCGTCTGCGGCCGCGCCAATGGGGCCCCGTCGACGACGATGTCGACCTTTTCGTTGTAGAAGGCGATCAGGCCGGCGATCTGACCGACCGCGGGCAGCGGATAGTGGTAGGTCCACGCCAGGTCCTCGTGCACGATGTCACCCACCCGCACCGACCAATATCCCGACGTCGTTCCCTTGTACGGGCACAACGTCTGCGTGGTGCTGGGTCGCAGGTGCTCGAAGACGACGTCGGTGGGGTCGATGTAATACCTTGTGGTCAAGCCTGTTTCGAACAGAAACACGGGACATTTGGTGTCCGCCAAGGTGATTCCGTCGAGCTCCACCCGGACATGGCGGTGCGAGCGCAGGGCGTCGACACGCGAATAGGGGTTGCGCGGGTGACCGTAGATCGGCTCGTCCTCTTCGAACCAGCGCAATGGATTCCATTCGAACCGCACGGTGCCCGCCAGCGGGCTGTCGCTGTCGGCGTCGAATACCCGTGCGGCGGACGCATGCGTCTGGCCGGCGGCCACCAGGGTGTGCAGCCGCGATGGGCCGAATTGCACTGTCTGCGCGTGGTTCTCGTCGCGCAGGAACTCGGTGCGGACGTCGGCCAGCGGAATGTAGTACTGCGGGTAGTAGGGGACCTCCCACACGTAGCGGGCGGCGGTGGTGTCGAAGACCAGCGCGTCGCCGAGAAAGCCACGGACGCGCCGGGGTGCGGGCTCGATCCTGCCCCGGGCGGCGGCCATTTGCGGATAGTCGGTCATGGTCGGCCGTATCCGGGCGTGTGGTGAATCCACACGATGCCCTCCGTCGGGCTGGGCGCGTTCATCACGACTCCTTGTGGGGTTCAGTGCCGCTTGTCGCGCACCTTGTACGTCGACGGCCACGACTTGCGGGACTCGTCTCCGGTCAACGGGGTTCCCATCCCGCCGACCTTGACGGCGTAGGCCTCCTTGCCCGGGCCCGCCTCTCGGTTGGCGTGTTCCTGGGCGAGGAAGTACAGCTCGTCGATGGTGGCCTCGTCGTAGGCGACGAAGGAGGTTTCCCGCTCCACATCGTCGATCCCGACCAGCATCCGGTCGGGCAGCAGCCGCGAGGCCACCGCGGCCAGGCCCAGCAGCCCGAAGGGGATGATCCAGTAGCAGAGGAAGGACAGCGGGGTCTTGGTGTCCAGGATCAGGGCGGAGGCGTTCGCCGCGGGTCGTTGCACGATCGACGGGATGGCCGAGGAGACCGTCATGGCGGCGAACGTCGCGACCCAGACCCAGCCGAGGACCTGGACGACGCGGCCGAACAGCTCGGTTTTGGCGACGTCGGGCGCGTGCTCCGCGGCGGCGAATTCGGCCACGAACGGCTTGCCGACCAGCATCCCGACCAGCGTCACCACCAAGATCCCGGCGTTGCTCAGCGTCAGTAGCCACCGCTCGAGGAACGACTGACTAAGCGTGAAAGTCAGCACGGCGAGGATCAAAAGCGCTGCGACAGAAGCGAAGTCAAAGAACTGCCACCGCCTGCCCGTCGCGCCGCCCAGGCCCAGGCCGGCGGCGGCGACCGCCAGCGCGACCAGTACCGCGGCGGCGAAGGGAACGTTTCCGACAAGGACCCAATACACGATCCACGGCGAGAGACCGAACAGCATGCCCATGCTGGGTCAGTGTATGAGTGACGGTTCGCTCCGGCGTGGGCAGGCCCAAAATGTTGGTCCGACGCTGAACCACGTCGACCGGGTGCTAATCCGACGACGTGTGCAGCGCCATCGCCAGGAAATCGAGGCGCCACAGCGACCGGAACAGCTGGTGCCCGAACTCGCGCACCCGCGTGCCGTCCTCCCGGCTGCCCTGGGCCACCGCATCGACGATTTCCCGTATGGTGCGCCGCCCGTCGACGTGCCGGACAAAGGGCAACTGGGCCGCGGTGAGTGTCAGCTTCGCGCAGGGAAGGTGGATCTCGTCGCCGGACAGCAGGCATGCCGTCCGCGGCAGGGGGACGTAATCGAGGGACGACGCCGTCGAGAAGTCGATCGCATAGTCCCGTGTCGGGCGTTCGGGGCGGCAGGCGAGGAAGAAGTGGGTGGCATTGGCCGGCTGCAGGCGTTCCATCACCGACCACAGCGTGGCGTCGGGCAACCGGTTCAACAGCGACTGAAATGGACCCGTCTGCGCAGAGAGCCCGTCGTGGGGGTAATACGGCGAATTGCGCAGCCAGCCCTGGAACGTCAGCCCGGCGGCGCCGACCAACTCCAGGCATTCCTCGACGGTGTAGCTGCGTTGGCGGGCGTGCAAGAAGGTGTCGACCAGCGCGCCGTCGGACATCAGGTCACGCGCGCCGTGCAGGTAGGGACGGACGGGATGGTCGGGCGGCAGCGCCGCAACCGCCTCCTTGACCAGCTGAACCGACGCGTCGTCCTGCGACAGGCCGAGGTCGCGAAACGCCGATTCGAGCAGCTCCACGCCGAACCGGCCGTATTTGGCGTAGAGCATGACCCCCAGGGCGCCGTCTCTGCGCAGGCATCCACCGAGCGCGCTGAGCCCGGCCAACGGATCCGCCAGGTGGTGCAAGACGCCGGTGGAGACGATGAGGTCGAAGTCGCGGGACAGCGCCGAGACCTCTTCGATGGCCAGCAAATGCAGTTCCAGGTTGGTCAGCTGATGCTTGTCCTTCAGGTACCGCTGGTGATCCAACGCGGCCCGGCTGACGTCGATCGCGACGACCCTGGCGGCGCGGTTCATGAAGGCGAAAACGGCCGCCTGGAACGTGCCGCAACCCGCGATGAGGATGTCGAGGTCCGGCTTGTATGCGCGGTTCGGCCACAACACGCGATGCGCATAGAAGGGATCGAACCAATCCCAATGGTTCTTGGTCCACGCCTCGAGATCGGTTACCGGGGGCGGATATTCCCACCGATCGTATTGGCGGGAGACGCCGTCAGCCCGCGGATCCTCGGACACCTTCGCGCTGGCTCCTTCGCGGTGGCGGCTCGCACAACGGTCTCGAGCAACTTACCGCGAGTGGGCTGTTCAGGGGCGGGTCGCCGTTGCGTCCCAGCCCTCGAGGTACGTGGACACGTCCTCGATGTCGTCGGCGCTTCTGCCGAGAATGCTTTTGACGGCCTTGCCGTGCACGTAGATCGTCACGGCCTGCGCGCTGGCCTTGTCGTCCTTGTTGAAGCGACTGACCAGCCACCGTTTGATGCTGTCGGAGATATCGGCCAGCAACAGCGACAGGAATTGGGTTGTGACGCCGGCGAGGATGTAGACGCTGACCGACTCCGGCGTGTGAACGGCGAACTTGCCGGGATCGGGCATTCGGAGGGTGACGTTGCGCCCTTCGCTGGCCAGCTCACTGCGCAGTGCGTCAACGTCTTGCCGGGAGCCCGGATCGAAAGCCGTACGAATCGTTGGTCTGAGCAATACCGCCGGCTGTCCGTCCATCCCTGGACACTAGCGGTAAACCCACACCGGCGCCGCGAGGCGGTGAATGCGGGCGTGGCGTCCACAGGGCGCCTGCGTGTTCGGACGCGTTTCGCGGTGCCCCCAGTCGGACTCGAACCGACACTGGGCGGATTTTAAGTCCGCTGCCTCTGCCAATTGGGCTATGGGGGCCCGGCGGCGAATCTAGCGCGTGAAACCCGAACACGGGGCATCGCATCCCGGCCGATATTTGCCAGACGTCCAACATGCGGGGGCCGTGTCCATCGATTAGGATCCGCGCGCCGCGCGCGATTTCTCCCTTTTCGCGCCCGCGATCAGATGACGTCCCGATGTCGTCCGACAGGGTCTTGTTAAAACTGCCGCCCTTGTCGTTAAGAAGCCGTAAACGACTGTAACCCCAGCTCATTGGGTGGGGAATGTGGAGTTGTGGCTCGCTAGCGTTACGCCAACGCACAGCGGCCGTTACGTGAACACACAGCGATCCACACCGGGGGTCGGCTCGTTCAGCATAGGAGCAACAGATGTCGTTTCTGACAACACAGACCGAGGAAATGCTAGCCGCGGAGACGTTGCTGTCCGGAATCAACAGCAACCTGGCGGCGCAAAACGCGGGCGCCGCGTCGGCGACGACCGTCATCGCTCCCGCCGCCGCCGACCCGGTGTCGGCCCAGCAGGCGGCGATCTTCTCGGCGTACGGCACCCAGTACCAGGCGATCGCCGCCGAGGCGCAGGCGCAGCTGGAAAAGTACTCGCAGACCCTGGGCATCAGCTCCAACAGTTACGGCGACACCGAGGCCGTCAACGCCAGCCAGGCCGCCGTTCAGGCTTTGGACGCCGCGGACTCCGGCACCGGCGCTGCCACGGGTTCCAACCCGATCGACATCCTTGCCTGGCTCCTGGGCTTCAACGGCCAGTCCAGCGGCGGCCTCGGCGGCATGTTCGGCCTGTCGAGCAACGGCGCCAACATCGGAAACATCGGCTTCGGAAACTGGGCGTCGGCCACGTCGAACCTCCTCGGCCTCGCCGGTGGCGGCCTGCTGGACACGTCCGGCGACGCCGCCGGTGCGGCCGCCGCGGCGGACCTGGCCACCTCGACCACGCCGGCCGGCGCCGGGGTGAGCGGCGTGGCGGGCGTGGGCGCGATGCCCGCCGCCGCGATGGGCCAGGCGACCATGGTCAACAAGCTCTCGGTGCCGCCGAGTTGGGCCGGTTCCACCCCGGTGGCCGGCTCGAGCGCCGCGCCGCTGCAGACCGTCGGCTGGACCGCCGCCGCGCCGCAGACCGGCGCCGGCACGGTGGTGCCCGGCATGCCCGGAGTGGGAGCGATGGGGCGCAACAGCGCCGGCTTCGGCGCGCCGCGCTACGGCGTCAAGCCGATCGTCATGCCGAAACCGGCGGCCGTCTAGGCGACCACGGCCACTCGTCAGACATCGAATCCGAACAGACAAGGAGCGGGAAACCCAGATGGTTCTTGACTTTTCAGCGATGCCCCCGGAGATCACCTCCTCGCTCATGTACGCGGGTGCGGGCTCGGCTCCGCTCATGGCCGCCGCGACGGCGTACGCCAACCTGGCCGCCGAGGTGAGCGCCACCGCCACGCAGTGGGAGTCGATCATCTCGCTTTTGACCACCGAACAGTGGACCGGCGGTGGGTCGGCCGCGGCGGCGGCCGCCGCCCAGCCCATCGTGTCCTACCTGACGGAGACGGCGACCACCCTCGAGCAGGCGAGCGCGCAGGCCACCGCGTCGGCGGCTGCCTACGAGGCGGCGTTCGCCGCGACGGTGCCCCCGCCGGTGATCGCGGCCAATCGCACGTTGCTGGCCACACTCGTCGCGACGAACTTCCTGGGCGTCAATTCGGCCGCGATCGCCGCGACCGAAGCGCAATACGCCGAGATGTGGGTACAAGACGCCACCATGATGGCCACTTACCAGGCCGCGTCGGCGGCGGCCGGGGTCCTCACCCCGGTGACGCCGCTGACGTCGACCACCGACCCGGCGCGAGCCGCGGCCGTGGACAACGGCGCGGTCGCCTTCGACGCGGCGAACAGTACGTCGCAGACGGCCGGTCTGGACCTGTCGTCGCTCATCACGTCGCCAACGAGCAGTGGCGGCCTGCTGCAGTCCATCGACAACTTGATGGGCACCCCGTCGTTCCTCAACGCCACCAACGGCGCCGTCAACACCGCGGCCTGGTGGGTGTGTGCCACGATCCCGAACGCGGTGTCGCTGGGGCACACGCTGGGATCGGTGCCATCGATTCCGTTCTCGCTGGCCGACTCCGTCGCGCCGGCGGCGGGCGCGGCCGCCATCACGCCCGGCACGACGGTGGGCTCGGTGTCGGGCGCGGGCGCATCGGCGGCGCTGGGCGAGGCCTCCACCGTGGGCCGCCTCTCGGTGCCGGCCGGCTGGAACGCGGCCGCCCCGGCGTCGTCGTTGGCATCGGCCACCGCTCCGCTCGAGGGTTCGGGCTGGACGGCCGCGGCCGAAGCGGAGGGCGTCACCGCGATGCCCGGCATGCCGGGCATGGCGGCGGCGGCCAAGGGCGCCGGCGCCTACGGCACCGGACCCCGGTACGGCTTCAAGCCGATCGTCATGCCCAAGCAGGTTGTCGTCTGAGGAGGGACGCTGATACGGGAATCAAGGGGGTACATGTCGCCCGTTTGAGGCGAACAATTAACCGGCAGGCCGTAATCTAGTTGAACCGCGGCCACCGCCGCATCAATTTCCATTGTTAAGACTTCGGCCGACTGAAGCTATCAAGATAGGAGACAGCCGAGATGGCAACACGTTTTATGACCGATCCGCACGAGATGCGGGCGATGGCGGGCCGTTTCGAGGTCCACGCCCAGACCGTCGAGGACGAGGCTCGCAAGATGTGGGCGTCGTCGATGAACATCGCGGGCGCGGGCTGGAGCGGCCAGGCGCAGGCGACGTCGTATGACACGATGGGCCAGGTCAACCAGGCATTCCGCAACATCGTCAACATGCTCCACGGGGTGCGCGACGGGCTGATCCGCGACGCGAACAACTACGAGCAGCAAGAGCAGGCCTCGCAGCAGATCCTCAGCAGCTAGCCCAGAACTGCTGCTGCCCAACACTTTTAAGGAGCCATGTAATGAGCATTAACTACCAGTTCGGCGACGTAGACGCCCACGGCGCCCTGATCCGCGCCCAGGCCGCGTCCTTGGAGGCCGAGCACCAGGCCATCATTCGCGATGTGCTTGCTGCCGGCGACTTTTGGGGCGGTGCCGGTTCGGTCGCGTGCCAGGAGTTCATCACCCAGTTGGGTCGCAACTTCCAGGTGATCTACGAGCAGGCCAACTCCCACGGACAGAAGGTTCAGTCCGCGGGCAACAACATGGCCAGCACCGACAGCGCCGTCGGGTCCAGCTGGGCCTGACGCCTCGTCTCTTGAAAACGGGGCCGCGCACCGACCGGTGCGCGGCCCCGTTTCGCATCTTCCGTCCACTCGACGAAACCCGCTCGGGCGCCGTCGTTTTGGAAGACGAATGCCCGTAACGCCGCAATGCACAGCGCCTTTCGAAAGCGTCGGAAGACCCGCATACATTTGAGAATTCTATGAACTCCGTGACAATCCGGTGTGTGACCGGCCAGAATTGAAGGAATATGACCGCAACGGCCGGATACTCAGGCTCGCAGCGGCCCCGCCAAGCCATCCTGGGGCAGCTGCCGCGGATCAACCGTGCCGATGGCTCACCGATCAGGGTTTTGCTGGTCGACGACGAGCCGGCGCTGACCAATCTGGTGAAGATGGCCCTGCACTACGAGGGCTGGGTGGTCGACATCGCCCACAACGGGCGCGAGGCCATGGCCAAGTTCGAGAGGGTCAGCCCCGACGTGCTCGTCCTCGACATCATGCTTCCCGACGTCGACGGGTTGCGGATCCTCGAGCGGGTGCGCCAATCCGACGTCTACACCCCGACGCTTTTCCTGACCGCGCGCGACTCGGTCATGGACCGGGTGACCGGCCTGACCGCGGGCGCCGACGACTACATGACCAAACCGTTCAGCCTGGAGGAATTGGTCGCCCGGCTGCGCGGGTTGCTCCGCCGTTCCGGCCAGCCGCCCACGCCGACGGCCGAAACCCTCATCGTCGGCGACCTGCGGGTCGACACCGCCAGCCGGGAAGTCACCCGCGGTGACACCGCGGTGTCGCTTTCCTCCACCGAGTTCGAGTTGCTGCGCTTCCTCATGCGCAACCCGCGGCGCGCGCTGAGCCGCACCGAGATCCTGGACCGGGTGTGGAACTACGACTTCGCGGGGCGCACCAGCATTGTGGATCTCTACATCTCGTACCTGAGGAAAAAGATCGACTCCGGCCGGGAGCCGATGATTCACACGGTCCGCGGCGTGGGGTACATGCTGCGGCCGGCGGAATGACGGAAGACAAGGCCGCGACATCCGGGATTTTTCCCCGGTGGTTTCCCTCGTCGCTGCGCCGCCAGCTGCTGTTGGGCGTGCTGGCCGTGGTCAGCGTGGTGCTGGTGACCGTCGGCATCGTTTCCGTGCTCAGCCTGCGCGGCTATGTCAACGCCATGAGCGACGCCGACATCGCCGAGTCCCTTGACGCGTTCAGCCACCAGTACACGAAATACCGCAACGGCGAACACACTTCGACGCATCCGGGCACACCGCCGATCGGACAGGCGATGCTGGAATTCACCGGACAGACGCCGGGCAACCTGATCGCCGTGCTGCGCAACGGCGTGGTGATCGGGTCGGCGGTCTTCTCCGAAGGCGAACCGAAACCCGCGCCGGCCGACGTCATCAGCGCGCTGGAAGGGCAGACGTGGTCCGGCGGCCCACCCCGGACCGAAATACTGGGCAGGCTCGGGTCTTATCGCCTCGACAGCACCGTGGACGGCTCCGACGTGCTCGTGGTCGGGATGTCGCAGAACTTCGCCGACCGGATCATCGCGCGCAAGCAGATCACCACGATCGCGCTGACCGCCGGGGCGCTGGCCCTTACCGCGGCTCTGACCGGGTGGGTCGTCGGGTACACGCTTCGCCCGCTGCGCCGGCTCGGCGCGATCGCGGCCAACGTAGCCGCCATGCCGCTCGCCGACGACGACCACCGCATCAGCATCCGGGTCCAACCGCAGGACACCGACCCGCAAAACGAGGTCGGGATCGTCGGCCACACGCTGAACCGCTTGCTGGACAACGTCGATGGCGCGCTGGCGCATCGGGTCGAATCCGATTTGCGGATGCGGCAATTCATCAGCGACGCCAGCCACGAGCTGCGCACACCTTTGGCGGCGATTCAGGGCTACGCCGAACTCACCCGCCAGGACAGTTCGGAGCTGCCGCCGACCACCGAATACGCGCTGGCCCGCATCGAATCCGAGGCCCGGCGGATGGCGTTGCTCGTCGACGAGTTGCTGCTGCTTTCCCGGCTGGGTGAAGGGCAAGATCTGCAGTCCGAGGACGTCGACCTGGCCGCGGTGGCCAACAACGCGGTCAACGACGCGACGGTGGCAGCGCTGACCCACCACTGGGTCAAAGACCTGCCCGACCATCCGGTCTGGGTGCGGGGCGACCACGCCCGGCTGCACCAGTTGGTCAGCAACCTGCTGGGCAACGCCCGGGTGCACACACCGCCCGGGGTGACGGTGACGACCGGAATCACCTGCCACCGTGACGGTCCCGAACCGCCGTTCGTGGAATTGACCGTCACCGACGACGGGCCCGGCATCGACGAAGAGCTGCTGCCCAGGCTGTTCGAACGGTTCGTCCGCGCAGACAAATCGAGATCCGACGGCTCGGGTCACGGACTGGGCCTGCCGATCGTCAGTTCGATCGTCAAGGCCCATCATGGTTCGGTCACCGTCGAATCCACGGAGGACGAGACGGTTTTCCGGGTAAAGCTCCCCCTGATCGACGGGCCGCCACGGGGCGTTAACAAACCGTAAAGGTGCACGGTAGCCCCGTTAGGAAACCGTCAACCACGCACCCGCACCGCACGCCACCCGGTTAGTTTCAATCGGACGTTGGCCCGCGGCTGTCGCGCGACGGTGGGGCTACTCGGGGTCCCTTGCGTATGCGCGTGATTGGCGCGGAACGGAGACGAGATGGGCGTGGCGGTGTACGTCGTGCTGACCGTGGCGGTGTTCGCCGCACTCGGCGTGGCTCAGAAGCTGGTCGAGCGGCTATGAACTACCAAAACACGGTCGGCTTGGTGCTTTCCGTCCTCGTTGCGCTCTACGTCGGGGGCGCCCTGCTGTTCCCCGAGAGGTTCTGAGTGAGCACGACAACGGCCGGGATCGTTTTCCTCGTTGTCCTCGTCGCGGCGGTGGCGGTTGTCCACGTGCCCTTCGGGGACTACATGTTTCGCGTGTACGCCGCGAAGAAGGATTCGTCTGTCGAGCGGATGATCTATCGGCTCATCGGCGTCGACGCGCGCTCGGAACAGACCTGGGGGGCCTATGCCCGAAGCGTGCTGGCGTTCTCGTCGATCAGCATTCTGTTCTTGTTCGTCTTCCAACTCGTCCAGGGCAAGTTGCCGCTGCACCTGCATGATCCGGCCACCAGGCTGACGCCCTCGCTGGCGTGGAACACCGCGGTCAGCTTCGTCACCAACACCAACTGGCAGGCCTACTCCGGCGAGACGACACAGGGACATCTCGTGCAGATGGCCGGCCTGGCGGTGCAGAACTTCGTGTCCGCCGCCGTCGGGATGGCGGTCGCCGTGGCGCTGGTGCGCGGGTTCGCCCGCACCCGCACCGGCGAGCTCGGCAACTTCTGGGTCGACCTGGTGCGCGGGACGCTGCGCATCCTGTTGCCCGTCGCCATCGTCAGCGCGATCCTGCTGATCGCCGGTGGGGCGATCCAGAACTTCCACCTGCACGACCAGGTGGTCACCACCGTCGGCGGCGCCCAGCAGACCATCACCGGCGGACCGGTGGCCAGCCAGGAGGTCATCAAGGAACTCGGCACCAACGGCGGCGGCTTCTACAACGCGAATTCCGCGCACCCGTTTGAGAACCCGACCGGCTGGACCAACTGGCTGGAGATCTTCCTCATCCTGGTGATCGGGTTCTCACTGCCCCGCACGTTCGGGCGCATGGTCGGTAACACCAAGCAGGGCTACGCGATTGCGGCCGTGATGGCGACGCTGTACATGATCAGCACCACCTTCATGCTGTGGTTCCAGACGCAGCACCACGGCACGGTGCCGACGGCCGTCGGCGCGGCGACGGAGGGGGTCGAGCAGCGCTTCGGCGTCGCCGACTCGGGGGTGTTCGCCGCCGCGACAACGCTCACGTCCACCGGCGCAGTCGATTCCGCGCACGACTCGCTGACCAGCCTGGGCGGCATGATCACGATGTTCAACATGCAGCTGGGTGAGGTCGCGCCCGGCGGCACCGGCTCCGGCCTGTACGGCATTCTGGTGCTGGCGGTGATCACGGTGTTCGTCGCCGGCCTGATGGTCGGACGCACCCCCGAATACCTCGGCAAGAAGATCACCCCGCGCGAGATCAAGCTTGCCGCAAGCTATTTCCTGGTCACTCCGCTGATTGTCCTGACCGGCACCGCGATCGCGATGGCGTTGCCCGGCCAACGCGCCGGCATGCTCAACAGCGGACCGCACGGACTCTCCGAAATCCTCTACGCGTTCACCTCGGCGGCCAACAACAACGGGTCGGCCTTCGCCGGGCTGAGCGCCAACACCGACTGGTACAACACCGCTCTCGGCCTGGCCATGGCCTTCGGCCGGTTCCTGCCCATCGTGCTCGTGCTGGCGCTGGCCGGATCGCTGGCCCGGCAAGGCAGCACACCGGCCTCGGCGGGCACCTTGCCCACGCACCGGCCGCAGTTCGTGGGCATGGTCGCGGGCGTCACGTTGATCATCGTTGCCCTGACGTTCTTGCCCATGCTCGCGCTCGGGCCCCTCGCCGAAGGGATTCACTGATGACCGCCACCGCGATCCAGCCGGCCGAGCAGACGCGACCGGCGGCGTCCACCGGCAGAAAACGGGTGCAGGGCGGCCTGCTCGACCCGAGGATGCTGTGGCGCTCGACCCCGGACGCGCTGCGAAAACTCAACCCCCGCACCCTGTGGCGCAACCCGGTGATGTTCATCGTCGAAATCGGCGCCGCCTGGAGCACCGTCCTGGCGGTCGCCGCGCCGAGCTGGTTCGCGTGGCTGGCCGTGATCTGGTTGTGGCTGACCGTGCTGTTCGCCAATCTCGCCGAAGCGGTCGCCGAGGGGCGGGGCAAGGCCCAGGCCGAAACGCTGCGCCGAGCCAAAACGCAAACCGTCGCCCGCCGGCTCAAGGACTGGGTACCCGGGGCCGCCGCGGTCGAGGAAGCCGTCGCCGCGGCGCAACTGCGACAGGGCGACATCGTCGTGGTCGAGGCCGGCCAGGCGATCCCCGGCGATGGTGACGTGGTGGAAGGCATTGCCTCCGTGGACGAATCGGCCATCACGGGCGAGTCGGCGCCGGTGATCCGGGAGTCCGGCGGCGACCGATCGGCGGTCACCGGCGGCACCACCGTGCTGAGCGACCGGATCGTCGTCAAGATCACCCAGAAGCCCGGCGAGAGCTTCATCGACCGGATGATCGCGCTCGTCGAGGGCGCCAACCGGCAGAAGACCCCGAACGAGATCGCGCTGAACATCCTGCTGGCCGCGTTGACGATCATCTTCGTCTTCGCCGTCGTGACCTTGCAGCCGCTGGCCATCTACTCCAAGGCGAACAACCCCGGCGTCCCGGATAGCCAGGCGCTGGACGCCGGCGGCGTGACCGAGATCGTGATGGTGTCGCTGCTGGTGTGCCTGATCCCGACCACCATCGGCGCGCTGCTGTCGGCCATCGGCATCGCCGGCATGGACCGGCTGGTGCAGCGCAACGTGCTCGCCATGTCCGGGCGGGCGGTGGAGGCCGCCGGCGACGTCAACACCCTGCTGCTGGACAAGACGGGCACCATCACGCTGGGCAACCGGCAGGCCGCCGCCTTCATTCCCCTCGACGGAGTGTCGCCCGAACAACTGGCCGACGCCGCGCAATTGTCCAGCCTCGCCGACGAAACACCCGAGGGCCGTTCGGTTGTCGTGTTCGCCAAGCAGCACTTCGGACTGCGTGCCCGCACACCAGGCGAGCTGGCACAGGCCCACTGGGTCGCCTTCTCCGCCACCACCCGGATGTCGGGCGTCGATCTCGATGGGGTCGACGGCACCCAGCTGCGCAAGGGCGCCGCCAGCTCGGTCGCGGAATGGGTGCGCGGCCACGGGGGCGACGTCCCCGCGCAGCTCGGCGAGATCGTCGACGGCGTCTCCGCCGGCGGTGGCACGCCGCTGGTCGTCGGGGAATGCGTCGACGGGCACGCGAGGGTGCTCGGTGTCATCCACCTCAAAGACGTCGTCAAGCAGGGCATGCGGGATCGGTTCGACGAGATGCGCCGGATGGGCATCCGGACGGTGATGATCACCGGTGATAACCCGTTGACCGCCAAGGCGATTGCCGACGAGGCCGGGGTCGACGACTACCTGGCCGAGGCCACCCCGGAGGACAAACTCGCGTTGATCAAGCGCGAGCAGGCCGGCGGCAAACTGGTGGCGATGACCGGCGACGGCACCAACGACGCGCCCGCCTTGGCGCAGGCCGACGTGGGTGTGGCGATGAACACCGGCACGTCGGCCGCCAAAGAGGCCGGCAACATGGTCGACCTCGACTCCGATCCCACCAAGCTCATCGAGATCGTGGAGATCGGCAAGCAGCTGCTGATCACCCGCGGGGCACTGACGACCTTTTCGATCGCCAACGACATCGCGAAGTACTTCGCGATCATCCCGGCGATGTTCGTCGCGCTGTTCCCCGGGCTGGACCTGATCAACGTGATGCGGCTGCACAGCCCGCAATCGGCGATCCTGTCCGCGGTCGTCTTCAACGCGATCGTCATCGTGTTGCTGATCCCGCTCTCGCTGCGCGGTGTGCGGTACACGCCGAGCAGCGCGTCAAAACTGTTGAGCCGCAACCTGTATGTCTACGGTCTGGGCGGCATCGTCGCCCCGTTCGCCGGAATCAAGGCGATCGACCTGATCGTCCAATTCATCCCCGGGATGTCCTGATATGACGAATTTCGTCCGCCTGCACTGGGCGGCACTGCGTGCGCTGCTGGTGCTGACCGCGATCACCGGTCTGGCCTATCCCCTGTTCGTCTGGGCCGTCGCGCAGCTTCCGGGATTGCGGGAGCACGCCGAGGGGTCCATCCTCACCGCGGACGGTAAGCCGGTGGGCAGCAGGTTGATCGGCCAGTCCTTCACCGACTCCGGCGGCAACCCGTTGCCGCAATACTTCCAGAGCCGACCCTCGGCGGCCGGGCTCGGTTACGACCCGACCTCGTCGGGCGGCAGCAACCTGGGGCCGGAAAGCATCGTCGACGCGCCCGGCAAGCCGAGCCTGCTGACGCAGGTGTGTGCGCGCAGTGCCGCGGTGGGCAGGCTGGAGGGTGTCGACGGGTCGCGGCCGTTCTGCACCGGCGGCGGTGTGGGTGCGGTGCTGTCGGTGATCGGCCCGCGCGACGCGCGTGGAAACGTCATGCACCCGACCCGGGTGGTCAGCGTCAACGAGCCGTGCGGCTCGACGCCGGCGCCGTTCCTGACCCTCTACCAGGGGGTGCGCGTCGAATGCGCCCAAACCGCAGAGGACTACTCGATCGGACAGACCGTGCCCGTCCGCGGCGCCGCGCCCGCCAGCCCGGCCGTGCCGGCCGACGCGGTCACCGCCGGCGGCAGCGGCCTCGATCCGAACATCTCGACGGCCTACGCCGACATCCAAGTGGCGCGGATCGCCCACGCCCGTAGTGTCAGCCCGGAACAGATCCGTGCGGTGGTGGCGCAGAACCGGAGCGGCCGCGCGCTGGGGTTTTTCGGTGAGCCGTGCGTCAATGTGCTGCAACTCAACCTGCAACTCGACCACCGGTATCCCGTCACGAGTTAGCGCCAAGGGGGATGATGGTTGGCGTGAGTGACGTCAACCTCCACGGCCGCCAACCCAGGCGGGGGGAGCTACGCATCTACCTCGGTGCCGCTCCGGGCGTGGGTAAGACGTATTCGATGCTGGGCGAGGCGCATCGGCGGCTGGAGCGGGGCACCGATCTGGTGGCGGGCGTGGTGGAAACCCATGGGCGTGCGAAAACCGCTGAGCTGCTTGAGGGCATCGAGATCATTCCGCCGCGCCATATCGAGTATCGCGGCGGCCGCTTCCCAGAGCTCGACGTGCCGGCCGTGCTGGCGCGCCGCCCGCAGGTCGTCCTCGTCGACGAACTCGCGCACACCAACGCGCCGGGCAGCAAGAACCCCAAGCGATGGCAGGACGTCGAGGAGTTGCTCGACGCCGGGATCACGGTGATCTCCACGGTCAACGTGCAGCACCTGGAAAGCCTCAACGACGTCGTCGCCCAGATCACCGGGATCGAGCAGAAGGAGACCGTCCCGGACCTGATCGTGCGGCAGGCCGCACAGGTCGAACTCATCGATATCACGCCAGAGGCGTTGCGGCGCAGGTTGTCTCATGGAAATGTTTACGCTCCCGATCGCATCGATGCGGCGTTGTCGAACTACTTTCGTCGCGGAAACCTCACCGCGCTAAGGGAACTGGCGCTGCTATGGCTCGCCGACCAGGTCGATACGGCGCTGGCAAAATACCGGGCCGAGAACAAGATCACCGACATGTGGGAGGCCCGCGAGCGGGTTGTCGTCGCGGTCACCGGTGGGCCCGAATCCGAGACATTGGTGCGACGGGCGTCCCGGATCGCGTCGAAGTCCACCGCCGAGCTCATGGTGGTCCACGTCGTCCGCGGCGACGGCCTGGCCGGCCTGTCGGAACCCCGGATGGCCAAGATCCGCGAGTTGGCGACCAGCCTGGACGCTTCGCTGCACACCGTCGTCGGCGACGACGTGCCCACCGCCCTACTCGAGTTCGCGCGCGAGATGAACGCCACGCAGCTGGTGATCGGCACCTCGCGGCGGTCGCGCTGGGCGCGCCTGTTCGAGGAGGGCATCGGCCCGAGGATCGTCGAGCTGTCCGGCAAGATCGACGTGCATCTGGTCACCCACGAGGAGGCCAAGCGCGGATTTCGCACGGCGTCGCTCGCGCCGCGCGAACGGCGCGTGACGTCGTGGCTGGCGGCGCTCATCGTGCCGTCGATCATCTGCGCGATCACCGTCACGGCGCTGGATCCCTACCTGGACACCGGCGGCGAGAGCGCCTTGTTCTTTGTGGGGGTGCTGCTGGTCGGGTTGTTCGGAGGCGTTGCGCCCGCGGCGCTTTCGGCGATGCTGTCCGGGCTGCTGCTCAACTACTTTTTGATTGCCCCGCGGCACAGCTTCACCATCGCCGAACCCAACAGCGCCATCACCGAATTGGTGCTGCTACTGATCGCGGTCGCGGTGGCGGTGCTGGTCGATTTCGCGGCCAAACGCACCCGGGAAGCCCGCCGCGCGTCGCAGGAGGCCGAGCTGCTGACCCTGTTCGCCGGTTCGGTGCTGCGCGGCGCCGACCTCGAAACGCTGCTCGAACGGGTGCGTGAGACGTACGCCCAGCGCGCGGTCGCGATGTTGCGCGGGGCCGGCGAGGAAGCGCGCGGCGGCACCACGAGCGACGTCGTCGCCTGTGTGGGCAGGGATCCCTGCGTCACCGTCGATTCCGCGGACACCGCGATCGAGGTCGGTGACGACGAATTCTGGATGCTGCTGGCGGGCCGAAAGCTCTCGGCGCGGGACCGGCGGGTGCTGTCCGCGGTGGCCAGGCAGGCGGCCGGTTTGATCAGGCAGCGCGAACTCGCCGAGGAGGCCAGCCGAACCGAGGCGGTCGTGCGGGCCGACGAACTGCGGCGCTCGCTGCTGTCCGCGGTCAGCCATGACCTGCGCACACCGCTGGCGGCGGCCAAGGTCGCGGTGTCCAGCCTGCGCGCCGAGGACGTCGCCTTCTCCGCCACCGACACCGCGGAGTTGCTGGCGACGATCGAGGAGTCCATCGACCAACTCACCGCCCTGGTCGGCAACCTGCTCGATTCCTCGCGGCTGGCCGCCGGGGTGATCCACCCCGAGCTGAGCCGGGTGTACCTCGAGGAAACCGTGCAACGCGCGCTGGTCAGCATCGGCAAGGGCGCCACCGGCTATTTCCGGTCCGCCATCGACCGCGTCAAGGTGGACGTGGGCGACGCCATGGTGATGGCCGACGCCGGGCTGCTGGAGCGCGTGCTGGCCAACCTGATCGACAACGCGCTGCGCTACGCGCCCCACTGCCTGGTCCGGGTCAACGCCGGGCGGGTGGGCGATCGGGTGCTGATCAACGTCATCGACGAGGGCCCCGGAATACCCCACGGGGCCGAGGAACAGATCTTCGAAGCGTTTCAGCGGCTCGGCGATCACGACAACACCACCGGCGTCGGTCTGGGAATGTCGGTGGCGCGGGGCTTCGTCGAGGCGATGGGCGGGACCATAACGGCCACCGACACTCCGGGAGGCGGGCTGACCGTGATCGTGGAAATGGCTGCGCCGTGACGCGCGCCGGCGACGATGCAGAGCGCAGCGATGAGGAGGAGCGGCGCACATGACCCGCGTATTGGTGATCGACGACGAGCCGCAGATCCTGCGCGCGCTGCGCATCAACCTGTCCGTGCGGGGCTATGAGGTGGTCACCGCGTCGAGCGGCGCGGGCGCGCTGCGCGCCGCCGCCGAGCACAAGCCCGACGTGGTGATCCTCGACCTCGGCCTGCCCGACATCTCCGGGATCGACGTCCTGGCGGGTCTGCGCGGATGGCTCACCGCACCGGTGATCGTGTTGTCCGCGCGCACCGACTCGTCGGACAAAGTGGAGGCGCTCGACGCCGGCGCCGACGACTATGTCACCAAACCCTTTGGAATGGACGAGTTCCTGGCCCGGCTGCGCGCGGCGATCCGCCGTAACACCGCAGCATCCGAAGTCGAGCAGCCGGTGATCGAAACCGAGTCGTTCACGGTCGATTTGGCCGCCAAGAAGGTCAGCAAGAACGGCGGCGAGGTCCACCTCACCCCCACCGAGTGGGGAATGCTCGAGGTCCTCGTGCGCAATCGCGGCAAGTTGGTCGGCCGCGAGGAGCTCCTCAAGGAGGTGTGGGGCCCGGCGTATGCCACCGAAACCCATTACCTGCGGGTGTATCTCGCGCAGCTGCGCCGCAAGCTCGAAGACGACCCGTCGAACCCCAAACACCTGCTGACCGAGTCGGGCATGGGCTATCGCTTCGAGGTATGACGCCCGCGGTCGTCGACATAGTCCCATCCGCCACACGCGTCCCTCCGGAGGAGGACATGTCAATTGCCCACCTCCGAGCGACAACCCGCGGCCTGGCGCAACGCCAGCACGCGCTGATGAATTCGATGCTCGGTGCTGCGCGGCAGGTAGCCGGGGCCGTACCTTCCTCGCCCTAGTCGCCGTACCCGCCCACGACCGATCTCCCACCGCAGCGCGTCCGAAATCGCCTTCGACTGCCTGCCGCGCACCGAGAAGCGGTGCCAGTTCAAGGCTTCGATCAATTCGTCGATGGTTGCCGGCCCGTGAACGGCCAGCTGCATCGTGAGCACGTAACGCAGCTCGATGCCTTTGAGTGCACGGTTCATTCCCGGACGGTCGCACAGGGGTACGACACCGCCGAAGTTGTCGCTCGGAGGTGGGCAATTGACATGTCCTCCTCCGGAGGGGCGCATGTGGCGGGTGTGACTAAACCCGGCCTATACGGCGATCGACAGCACGATGCCGTCCAAAATGTCGTGCTCGCTCACCGTCAACTCCTCGATGCCCGCACGGGCGCGCAACTCGCGGGCCAACTCCTCCACCACGATCGCACCCCCGCCGATCACGTCGGCCCGCCCCTCGTGCATCGGCGGCAGCGCAGCGCGCTCGGCGCGCGTCATCCCGATCAGCCGTTCACACACCGCCAACAGATCCGCACCGGCGACGCGTGAAAGATGAATGGCCGCAGAGTCATACGCCGGCAAGTCGTGCGCCAGCGCGGACAGCGTGGTCATCGTCCCGGCCAATCCGACCCACGTCCGCGCGCCCTCGACGGGCACCACGCCCAGCGCGACCTCGAGCCGCTCGCGCACCACCTGCCGGGCCGCCGCCACTTCCGCGGGCGTCGGCGGGTCCGAATGCAGGCAACGCTCGGTCAGCCGGACGCAGCCGATGTCGGCCGAGTAGCTGGCCACCACCGCCTCGCCCCCCACGACGATCTCGGTGGAGCCCCCACCGAGGTCGACGACGACGAAAGGTCCGGCCCCACCGTCCAATTCGCCGACCGCGCCGCGGAACGACAGCTCGGCCTCCTCGGCGCCGCTGATGACCTCCGCCACCGCACCGGGCAGCACGGCGCCCAACACGTCGGCCGTCATCGCGAAGAAGTCGTCGCGGTTGGCGACATCGCGCGCCGCCGAGGTCGCCACCATCCGCACCCGCTCAACCCCATGCGTTTTCAGCAGCGCGGCGTAGTCCGCCAACGCGGCCCGGGTGCGGGCTATGGCCTCGGCCGCGAACTCGCCGGTCGCGTCGACACCCTGGCCGAGCCGCACGATCCGCGTCTCCCGATGCACGTCACGCAGCCGCCCCGACCCTTCAACATCGGCGATCAACAAGCGAATTGAGTTGGTACCGCAGTCGATTCCCGCGAGCCTGCCGTTCACCATTGGCCCTCCACCAAAATGCCCGCCATCGCGGGCTCGCCGGCCAGGATCGCCAGCGCCTCGTCGCCGAACGGATTCACGCCCGGCCCCTTGGCCAGCGAATGCGCGATCAGCACGTGCAAGCACTTGACCCGGTCGGGCATCCCGCCGCCGGTGAAGGTCGTCCCCAACGATTCGATCGCGTCACGCTCGGCCAGATAGGATTCGTGCGCGCGCCGGTACGCGGCCGCCAGGTCCTCGTCGCGGCCCAGCCGCTCGGTCATCTCGCGCATCAATCCCGTCGTCTCGAGCCTGCTCGCCGCCGCCGTCAGCGCCGGATGTGTCAGGTAGTACAGCGTCGGAAACGGCGTTCCGTCAGGCAATTTCGGCGCGGTCTTCACCACGCCGGGTTCGCCGTTGGGACACCGGTAGGCGATTTCGAGCACCCCGCGCGGCTCCCGCCCGAGCTGGCGGGCCACCGCGTCCAGGTCGGCACGATCAACCACCGGGACCGGGGGGATTCGGCGCGGACGGACCCGGTTCGGCCGGCGGGGCCGGGGCTTCGGCGGGCGGCGGCGCGGGAGGCGGCGCGGCCGGCGGCAGGTGCGGGGCGTCGGCGATGGTGTGCCACAGCGACGTGTACCACGGGTCGTTGTTGACCGGTTTCGCCGACGGGGACCCCGGCTGGGTCGGCTCGGCCGCCGACGGGGGAAGCTGAACCTGGAACGGGATGTCGCCGGGCTTTACGAAGCCGAGCCGCTCGCGGGCCTGCGCCGCAATGTAGGCCGGGTCACCGAGTTTGGTCTTTCGCTGCTCCAAATCCGCGATCTGACGGCGCAGCGCCGCCTCGCTGGCGGCCAGCTGATTCATCTCGGTGCGCTGCGCGAAATAGGTGCGCACCGGTCCGGCGATCGTCAGCGTCAGCACGCAGATCACCGCGGCCAGCACCGCCGCGCGTCGCGCGGTGAAACCGAGCCGTTGCTCGGAGCGCTGCTCAACCGATTCGGCGGCCTGCCGGGCGATGGGTTCGACGACATGCTCTTGCTGCGCGGTGTTGCGGCCGCCGTGGTTGGCCGTGGGCGATGTCCGCGCGGACGGCTTCGACGACGGCTTGGCCGACCGAGGGCGCCGAACCGAAGCGCCGGCCTTCCCCGGGCGCGATGCCGGGGAACGCCGCTTCGGATCCGGCTTGCCGGGCAAGCTATTTGGCCTCCGGCGGCGTATACCGCGGGAAGGCGAGATCGCCGGCGTAGCGGGCGGCATCGCCGAGCGCCTCCTCGATCCGCAGCAGCTGGTTGTATTTGGCGACGCGCTCGCTGCGGGCGGGCGCACCGGTCTTGATCTGCCCGCTGCCGACCGCCACCGCCAGGTCGGCGATCGTGGTGTCCTCGGTCTCGCCGCTGCGATGGCTCATCATCGTGCGGTAGCCGCTGTGATGGGCCAACGCGACGGCGTCGAGCGTCTCGGTCAGCGTGCCGATCTGATTCACCTTGACCAGCAACGCGTTTGCCACTCCCTTGTCGATACCCTCTTCCAGGCGTTCGGGATTGGTGACGAAGATGTCGTCGCCGACGATCTGCAGCCGGTCACCGATGGCCGCGGTCAGGGCCGCCCAGCCATCCCAATCGTCTTCCGACAGTGGGTCTTCGATGGACACCAGCGGATAAGACCCGAGCAGCCCGGCGTAGAACTCCGTCATCTGCTCCGCGGTGCGGGTGCTGCCCTCGAATTTGTAACCCGCCCCGTCGGTGAAGAACTCGGTGGCCGCCGCGTCGAGGGCCAGCGCCACGTCGGCGCCGAGTTTGAACCCGGCCGAGTCGATGGCCCGGCTGATCAGGTCCAGTGCCGCGGTGGTGCCCGCCACGTCGGGGGCGAAGCCGCCCTCGTCGCCCAGGCCCGTGCTCAAGCCCTCCTTCTTGAGCACCGATTTCAGCGAGTGATACACCTCGGCGCCCCAGCGCAGCGCCTCGGCGAAGCTGGGCGCGCCGATCGGCGCCACCATGAACTCCTGGATGTCGACGGCGGTGTCGGCGTGCGCGCCGCCGTTGAGAATGTTCATCATCGGCACCGGCAGGATGTGCGCGTTCGGGCCGCCGAGGTAGCGGAAAAGCGGCAACTCGGCGGAATCGGCGGCCGCCTTGGCCACGGCCAGCGACACACCCAGGATCGCGTTGCCGCCCAGCCTCGACTTGTCGGGCGTGCCGTCCAGGTCCAGCAGCGCCTGGTCGACCAGCCGCTGATCGTCGGCGTTGAGGCCGATCACCGCCGGGCCGATCTCGTCCAGCACCGCTTGCACGGCCTTCTGCACACCCTTGCCGGCGTAGCGCTCGCCACCGTCGCGCAACTCGACGGCCTCGTGCTCACCCGTCGATGCGCCCGACGGCACCGCCGCGCGGGCAAAGGTCCCGTCGATCAGGGCAATCTCGACCTCGACTGTCGGGTTGCCGCGGGAATCGAGGATCTCGCGGGCCCCGACCTGCTCGATAATCGGCACTGGGGTTCTCCTTGTTCGCGTAAGGCCTGGGTCAGCGATACATCCTGCTATAGCGGGTGACCTTTCGCGTAAGCGGTCGCCCAATCCCGGACCGCCCGCGCGTAGACCCCGGAATTGTTGTAGGCCCGCAGCGCGGTGATCCAGCCCCGCGGCGTCGCGAGATCCTTTCCGCGCCAACACAGGTAGCCCGCCGCGGCGAGCGCGGCGTCGTCGATGTTGTCGGGGCTGACGCGGCCGTCGTTGTGAGCGTCGACACCATAGAGCCGCCACGTCTCGGGGATGAACTGCATCGGCCCCATGGCGCGCGTCACGCCGTCGCCGTCGGTGAGGTCCTCGTCGGTGTCGACGATGCGCAGCGTCCCGCCGCTGCCGTCGAGTCGGACACCGCGGATCGGCGGGCTGACGTCCCCGTTGGGGGCCAGCGTGGCGCCGCGGTAGGTGCCGTGGTGGCTCTCGACCTGTCCGATGCCCGCCAGCGTGGTCCAGGCGATGTGGCACTTCGGGTTCTCGACTTCGGCGACCCGGGCCGCGTACGCGTAGGCCTCGAGCGCGATCAGCGGGATCTCCAAGGCCGCCGACCGTGGTTGGGCCCAGTCGCGCAACTGTTCCGCGGGCCGACCGCTGGCGTGCGTGTCCACCGGCGGCACCGGGTCGCCCGCGGGGGGCGGCACGCCGTCGGGGATGAACAGGCTGAGTTGCCACGTGCAACTGGAGGCCAGAACGATCGCGGTCGCGCCGATCACGGCGGCCGCGCGCATCCAACGCCTCGGCGACACCATGCTTTCCTGAGCTCCCCTAAACTCGCCTGCACCAACTTCCGCCACACCATCGTCCCATGCGTTCGGGGACCGCTCGGTCGCGTCGGGCCTCGGCGCACCGGCGTCGTGCCGGGTTCAGCTAATTACCGATTAGCTGCTGGCCGCCTTGGCTAGCGCGGTCAGACCAACGCCGACCACGGGGATTCGCAACCTCATCCGCGATATTACCGACGGGCCGAGGACAAATCCGGCAAACACCGCGGCGATCGCTCTCTCCGATGACGGCGGGCGGGAAATATCCGTGGCGCGCCCGCCTGCGAGGCGTCGTCGCGCGCTCAGGCCTCGTCGGCAACGGCGTCGGTGGCGGCCTCCTTGGGGGCCGAGTCACCCGTCGGCCAGTGCTCGCGCCACTCCTGTTCGGAGACTTCACCGAGCGGGGCCACGTCGAACTCGTTGGGGACGTCTCCCCCGCGGCGCGCCGTGGCGATCGCCCGTTCCGCACCACGAACCGTGTCGACGAAGTCCAGAACCGCTGTGCGCAGAGCGCTTTCGGCATCGACATCGGCCGACACGCGGATCGAGGTGATTTCGTCGGGGATCAGGTCGGCGGGCACACCGGCTTTGCCGGCGCGCTGAATCACCTTCTGGGCGAGCGCCAGCGCGGGCTGCCCCGTGTGCACGTCGTCCATCACCGACTTGCGCGGCTTTTCGGACGCCTTGCGCTCTTCCCACTGGGCCAACTGCTCTTCGAGCGAAATCGATTGCCCGGCAAGCACTCCCGGGACCCGGTTGCCCAGTTTGCGCATCAGGGCGGCGGCGACGTCATCGATGGTGAAGGCGGACTGCGGCGCCTCCTCGGCGATGCGGGCGTGGAAGAGGACTTGCAGCAGCACGTCGCCGAGCTCGTCGCGCAGCGCATCGGCGTTGCCGCTGCCCACCGCGTCCAGCAGCTCGTAGGTTTCCTCCAACAAAAACCTGCGCAGCGAATCGTGGGTTTGCTCACTCTCCCAGGGCCCGGCAGTGCGCAGTTTGTCCATCATGGCCACGGCGTCGACCAGCCGTTCGCCGCGCGGCGTCTCGGGCGCCGAGATCAGCCGGGCCCCGGCCGCCAGGCGGGCGGTCACGGCCGGGTGGTCGGGGTCGGACGACAGCAGCACCGGCGCGTCCGCACCGGAGTGCACCGGACGCGCCGCCGACAACGACCAGGGCACCGCGACGGGCATCTCCTCGGTGTACTGCACCTCACCGGCGAGATGCTCGATGGCTTCGATGGGGACCAGCGACGGGCGGCGGGGGTCGAACAACACGACGATCATTACCGCCCCTCACTCGTCATCGATGCAGGCAGTTCACTCGTTATACCAATATCCGTCTGAGCTTTGCCCTGCAGTGCGGTCACCAGGTTTGCCACCATCTGCACCAGCTCGACGTCGCGCAGCCGCGGCGCGCCCACCCCGCCGGCGCGCGGGATGGGGACCTGCACGGTGGAGGTCGTGGCGCGGTAACTCGCCGCCGGATACATCCGCTTGAGCCGCACCTGCGCCGAATCCGGCAGCGTCATCGGCGAGAGCCGCACGGTGGCCGCCGACGGCGCCGACACCTCGGTGATGCCCGCGGCGCGGCACAGCAGCCGCAGCCGGGCCACCGCCACCAGCCGCAGGGCCGGCTCGGGCAGCGCGCCATAGCGGTCGACGAGTTCCTCCACGACCGCGTCGATCTCGCCGTCGGAGGCCGCCGCGGCCAGCCGGCGGTACGCCTCGAGCCGCAGCCGGTCGCTGGCGATGTAGTCCGGCGGCAGGTGGGCATCGACCGGCAGGTCGATGCGCACGTCCTTCGGCTCCTCGGCCGTCGTGACCGTGTGGCCGTCGGCGGCCGCGCGGTAGGCCTCCACGGCCTCGCCCACCAGGCGGACGTACAGGTCGAAGCCGACGCCGGCGACGTGCCCGGACTGCTCGACGCCCAACACGTTTCCGGCGCCGCGGATCTCGAGGTCCTTCATCGCGACCGCCATGCCCGCGCCGAGCTCGTTGTTCTGCGCGATGGTGGCCAGCCGGTCGTAGGCGGTCTCGGTCAGCGGCGCATGCGGCGGATACAGGAAGTAGGCGTAGCCGCGCTCCCGGCTGCGGCCGACCCGGCCGCGCAGCTGGTGCAGCTGCGACAGGCCGAAGGTGTCGGCGCGCTCGACGATCAGCGTGTTGGCGTTGGAGATGTCCAGCCCGGTCTCCACGATCGTGGTGCACACCAGGATGTCGTATTCGCGGTTCCAGAACCCCTGCACCGTGCGTTCCAGCCGTTCTTCGGGCATCTGCCCGTGCGCGACGACCACCCGCGCCTCGGGCACCAGCTCCCGGATCTTCGCCGCCGTCCGGTCGATGGAGCTGACGCGATTGTGCACGTAGAAGACCTGCCCGTCGCGCAGCAGCTCGCGCCGCAAGGCGGCCGCGACCTGCTTGTCGTCGTGCGGGCCGACGTAGGTCAGCACCGGGTAGCGCTCCTCGGGCGGGGTCAGGATCGTCGACATCTCGCGTATCCCGGCCAGGCTCATCTCCAGCGTGCGCGGGATCGGGGTGGCGCTCATGGTCAGCACGTCGACGTGGGTGCGCAGCGACTTGATGTGCTCCTTGTGCTCGACGCCGAACCGCTGCTCCTCGTCGACGACGACAAGGCCGAGGTCCTTCCATCGCACCCCGGTCTGCAACAGCCGGTGCGTGCCGATCACCACGTCCACCGACCCGTCGGCCAGGCCCTCGATCACGGCCTTGGACTCGGCGGGGTCGGTGAACCGGGACAGGCCCTTGACGGTCACCGGGAACCCGGTCATCCGGTCGGCGAAGGTCTGCAGGTGCTGGTCTGCCAGCAGCGTGGTGGGCACCAGCACGGCCACCTGCTTGCCGTCCTGGACCGCCTTGAACGCCGCCCGCACCGCGATCTCGGTCTTGCCGTAGCCCACGTCGCCACAGATCACCCGGTCCATCGGGATCGGCTTTTCCATGTCCCCCTTGACCTCGGTGATCGCGGTCAGCTGGTCGACGGTCTCGGTGTACCCGAACGCGTCTTCCATCTCGGCCTGCCACGGGGTGTCCGGGCCGAACGCGTGCCCGGGGCTGGCCTGTCGCTTGGCGTACAGGGACACCAGCTCGCCGGCGATCTCGCGCACCGCGCGGCGCGCCTTCGTCTTGGTGTTCGCCCAGTCGCTGCCGCCGAGCTTGCTCAGCGCCGGCGCCTGCCCGCCGACGTACCGCGACAGCTGATCCAGCGAATCCATTGGGACATAAAGCTTGTCGGACCCGCCCCCGCGCTTGCTGGACGCGTACTCCAGCACCAAATACTCGCGGCGGGCACCGCCGACGGTGCGCTCGACCATCTCCACGAACCGGCCGATGCCGTGCTGATCGTGCACGACGAGGTCACCGGCGGTGAGCGCCAACGGGTCAACGGTGTTGCGCCGCTTGGCCGCCAGGCGCTTGCCCTCGACGGCGGCGACCCGGCTGCCGGTGAGGTCGGTCTCGGTGATCACCACCAGCGTGGCGCCGGGGATGATGACGCCGTCGTGCAGCGGGCCCTTGAGCACGCCGACTATGCCCTTTTTAGGCCGAACTTGGCCTGCGGCCCCGGGTTCCAGCATGGCGGCGGGCGTGTCGCATTCGGCCAGCCGTTCCACCACGCGGTGCGCGGTGCCGGCGCCGGGGGCGACGACGACGGCGTAGCCGCCGGTGCTGACGTGCGCGCGCAGCATCGCGAAGATGCCGTCGATGTCGTGCTGATGGCCGCGCGCCGAGGGCGCCGCCCGGATGTCCAGCTCGACGGCCGACTCGTCGGACAACTGGCTCAACGTCCACCACGGATGCCCGCCCTTGGCGGCCGCGGCCCGCACGTCGTCCAGCTCGGCGAATCCCGATCCGCCGAATTGCGCGACGTCGACGGGGGCGTCCGTGCCCATGGCGGCCGCCGACCACGAGGCTTCGAGGAATTCGCTGCCGGTCTTGATCAGGTCGGCGGCGCGGGTGCGGATCTTCTCGGGGTCGCACAACAGGATCGGGGTGCCCTGCGCCAGTTGGTCGGTCAGCAGCACGTGCTCGCCGGGCCGCAGCACGGGCAGCAGGGCCTCCATGCCGTCGACCGCGATGCCCTCGGCGAGCTTGGCCAGCATGTCGGTGACGCTGCCGGTGATCGCGGGCTCGGTCGCCGGGTGCCGCGCGGACAGCTCGGCGGCCCGTTGCCGCACTTCCTCCGTGAGCAGCAGTTCGCGGCAGGGCACCGCGATCAGGATGTCGACCTCGATCTCCGGGATCGAACGCTGATCGGCGACGGAGAACATCCGCATCTCGCTGACCTCGTCGCCCCAGAACTCGATGCGCACCGGGTGCTCGGCCGTCGGCGGGAAGACGTCGAGAATCCCGCCGCGCACGGCGAACTCGCCGCGCCGGCCCACCATGTCGACCCGGGTGTAGGCCAGCTCGACCAGCCGGGCGATCACGTCCTCGAATTCGACTTCCGCACCGACGTTCAACGTGACCGGCTCGATCAGGCCGAGCTGCGGTGTCATCGGCTGCAGCAGCGAGCGGGCCGCGGTGACCACGACCTGAAGCGGAGGGCCCAGCCGCGCGTCGTCGGGGTGGGCCAGGCGCCGCAGCACGGTCAGCCGGGCGCCGACGGTGTCGACGCCGGGCGAGAGCCGCTCGTGCGGCAGCGTCTCCCAGGACGGGAATACCGCGACGGCATCGCCGAAGACGCCGCGCAGTTCAGCGGTCAGGTCGTCGGCTTCGCGCCCGGTCGCGGTGACTACCAGCAAAGGACCCAACCGCGCCAGCGCGCTGGCCACGAACAACCGTGCGCTGGCTGGACCCACCAGGTGCAGCTCGGCCGGCGACGCGGCCGCGCTGTCGATCAGCTGCTGGAAGGTCGGCGCGGTGAGCGCCAATTCAACGAGCCCCGCGATCGGGGTTTCTGGGCGAGCAGCCCCCGGTGCGGTCATGATGAATTCCATTCTAGGGCGGCTTGCCCGGCTCCTTCCTCCCGCCGACGCGGCGCTCGCTGTCGCCGGGCGGGGGGGCCGCCGGACACGCCGATCCGCGTCAATTTTGAGGTCGTCGTCGTCAAGGGATCGTCAAGAAAGCTCTACGCGTGCGCCCGCGGGCGCACGTTGGATTCATGACATTGCTGGACATTCTGCCGTCGCTCGGCCACGCGGCTCCGCCGCGCTTCGACCCGGAGATCTGGCCGTTGACCGCCCATCCCGACGAGGAGGGCAGGCTGTGCGTCGGCGGTGTGGCGCTGGCCGATATCGCCGACGAATTCAACACCCCGGCCTACGTGATCGACGAAGCCGACTTTCGGCATCGCGCCCGCCGCTATCGCAAGACGCTAGGCGGCGCTGGGAACACAGTGGTCGTCTACGCCGGCAAGTCGCTGCTGACCACCGCGGTGGCCCGCTGGGCCCGCGACGAGGGCCTGGGCGTCGACGTCTGCTCGGCCGGTGAACTGGCCACGGCCCTGGCCGGCGGCGTCGACCCGGCCCGCATCGTCATGCACGGCAACGCGAAATCGCCCGACGAGCTGCGCGACGCCGTGGGCGCCGGGGTGGGGCGCATCGTGGTGGATTCCTGCATGGAGATCGCCTACCTCGCCGGCCTGGCGCGGCGGCGCCAGCCGGTGCTCATCCGGGTGACGCCCGACATCGACATCCACGGGCACCGCGCCGTCACCACCGGCGTCAGCGACCAGAAGTTCGGCTTCACGCTCGCCGGCGACCACGCCGCCGATGCGGTGACGCGCGTGCTGGCGCACCCCATCCTCGACCTGGTCGGCCTGCACTGCCACATCGGCTCGCAGGTCGGCGACGCCGCCCTGTACGGCGAGGCCATTCGGCGGATGGTCGCCGCAATGGCCGACATCCGGGCCCGGCACGGCGTCATCCTCACCGAGCTGAACATCGGTGGCGGACATGCGATCCCATACGTCCCCGGCGACCGCGAGCTGGACCTCGACGAGTTGGCCGCGGCGATCGAGGACGCCCTCGACGAGGCCTGCGCCGCCGAGCAGTTCCCCCGCCCGCAGATCGTGGTGGAACCGGGCCGGGCCATCAGCGGCCGCGCCGGCGTGACCCTGTATCGGGTGCGCTCGGTGAAGACGCAATTCGGCGGTCGCACCTTCGTCGCCGTCGACGGCGGCATGAGCGACAACCCGCGGGTGGCGCTGTACGGCGCGCAGTACGCCGTCGCGCTGGCCAACCGGCATCCGCTGGGGCTCAAGCAAACCGTCACCGTGGCCGGCCGGCACTGTGAATCGGGCGACGAGATCGCCCGCGACATCGAGTTGCCGGCGGATCTGCGCCCCGGCGACCTGCTGGCCGTGGCGTGCACCGGCGCCTACCACCACAGCATGGCGTCCAACTACAACATGGTCGGCAGGCCGCCGCTGGTGGCCGTCAAGGATGGCCGGGCCCGCGAACTTGTTCGCCGCGAGACCGTCGCCGACCTGATGGCGCGTGACTGCGGGTAGCCCGTCGCGGTCTACTCGTCGGGCGTAACGCCACGGCGAAAATTCCGGCGGCAGATTCATACGGTCAATGCAATTTCCACGTTTGAGGAGGTTGCAGGTGTCAGTTGCTTATCCGCGTTCGATGCGGCGAGAGTTCTTTGATCGGGTGTGTGCAGGGGAATCATTGCGTGAAGCCGGCCGTCAGGTCGGTGTGTCGATCCAGACCGGATGGAGCTGGTGGCATGACGCTGGATCAATGCAATTACGAAGTGGTACGGGCTCTGATACCGGCCTTGCCGAACCAGGTGATCTGACCCGGCCGGGCGCGCGGGGACACCGGCTCAGTTTCGATGAACGCCTGGTGATTATGCGGGGTCTGGACAAGGGCCTCACCCAGGTCGAGATCGCCGACGAGCTCGACCGCGACGCCAGCGTCATCTCCCGTGAGCTCAAACGCAATCGCAATCCCGACGGGGATTACCACGCTGGTCTTGCCCATGCCCGCGCCGCCAAGAAAGCCAAGCGTCCCAAAGCATTCAAACTCCAAGACCGCGCGCTATGCGAGGCCATAGAGGACTGGATGGATCAGGGATGGAGTCCCAAACTGATCGCCGATGTCTTGGCGCGCGATCACCCCGATGACAGGCTGGCACGGGTGAGCCACGAAACCATCTACCAGTGCCTCTACGTCCAAACTCGTGGTCAACTGCGCGCCGACCTGAGTAAGCGTTTGTCGACGAAACGCGCGGCCCGCAAATCCCGGGACCACACCGAACGGCGGGGGAAATTCCACGATGTGTTCACCATCAGCGACCGGCCCGCCGAGGCCGCCGACCGCGCGGTGCCCGGCCACTGGGAAGGTGATCTGATCGTCGGCCCCAACAGCGCCATCGGCACCCTGGTCGAGCGGTCCACCCGCTTTACGATGCTGCTGCATTTGCCCGGCGATCACACCGCCGAGACGGTGGCCGGCGCGATGATCGAAGCGATGCGCCAGTTACCCGAACACCTTCGTCGATCAATCACCTGGGACCGTGGCAGCGAAATGGCCCGCTGGCGCGACATTCACCTGCAACTCAACACCCCGGTCTATTTCTGCAATCCGCACTCGCCCTGGCAACGCGGCACCAACGAAAACACCAACCGCCTCCTGCGCTTCTGGTTCGAAAAGGGCAGCGACCTCAGCGGTTACACCCCAGCAGACCTCAAACGCATCCAAGACACCCTCAACCGACGACCGCGCCCAACCCTTGACCTCGACACCCCCGCCCAACGCCTGGCCGCCCTCCTCGACCAAGCCGCCTAACAAAAATGCATTAGCCACTTGACTTTGAGCGGCCGATTATCGCCGTGCCGTTACGCGCGCGAAGCGGTCTACTCGTCCTGCAGGCGGGGGTCGGCCTCCAGCCCGATCAGCCCGTTCCACATGAGGTTGACCAGGTGCGCGGCCACCACTTCCTTCTTGGGCTCGCGGGTGTCGAGCCACCACTGCGCGGTCATGGACACCGAGCCCACCAGCGCCTGGGCGTAGAGAGGAGCCAGCCCCGGATCCAGGCCGCGACGGGAGAAATCACCGGCCAGGATGGAGCTGACCTGGTTGACGGCGTCATTGAGCAGGCTGGAGTAGGTGCCCGAGCTGATCGCGGCCGGCGAGTCGCGGATCATGATCCGGAAGCCGTCGGTGCGCTCTTCGACGTAGGTGAGCAGGGCAAGGGCGACCCGCTCGACCCGCACCCGGGAGCGGTTGTTGGTCAGCGACGAGGTGATGCCGTCCAGCAGCGCCGACATCTCCCGGTCGACGACCACGGCATAGAGGCCCTCTTTGCCCCCGAAATGCTCGTAGACGACCGGCTTGGACACGTTGGCCCGCAGCGCGATCTCCTCGATCGAGGTGCCTTCATACCCGCGCTCGGCGAACAGCGAACGCGCGATGCCGATGAGTTGTTGGCGGCGTTCGGTACCGGTCATCCGCGCGCGCGGCGCCCGAACCTCTTTGTCCGGTTCCTTTTGCGTTTGGGGGTCCAGCACGGCCACGTCAATCAGCGTATCGGGCGGTGGGCTGTTCGGTGGGCCGCAAGCACCCCGCATCGTCATCCGACTAAGCCGACTAAAGTCTTCTTGGCGATCCGTCGTGGTGTAATCGGCAGCACCTCTGATTTTGGTTCAGATAGTTCAGGTTCGAGTCCTGGCGACGGAGCTTCCTCCGAATCGAGCGCGGGTCTCCCGCGGCTCGATTTTTTGCCTTCACCGCAGATGAGGTGACACGCTTGACGGCGTGTCGGCGCTTCCGCGCGCAGCCCGCGCGGGACGAACCCGAGAAGGAGGGTTGATGTCGTCTCCTGGTGATACCGCGGTCGTGGTGCTCGCGGCCGGGCCCGGCACCCGGATGCGGTCGGACACCCCGAAGGTGCTGCACACCATCGGCGGGCGCAGCATGCTGTCCCACCTTCTGCACGCGATCACCAAGGTGGCACCGCAGCACCTGGCCGTGGTGCTGGGCCACGATCACGAGCGCATCGCCCCGCTCGTCGCCGACTGGGCCGACGCCCTCGGGCGCCCGATCGACGTGGCCCTGCAGGACCGGCCGCGGGGCACCGGCGACGCCGTCCTGTGCGGCCTGTCCGCTCTGCCCGAGGACTACGCCGGGGTGGTCGTCGTCACCTCGGGCGACACTCCGCTGCTGGACGCCGACACCCTCGCCGACCTCATCGCCGCCCATAGCGCGGCGCCGGCCGCGGCCACGGTGCTGACCACGACGTTGACCGACCCCAGCGGCTACGGCCGCATCCTGCGCACCCAGGACAACGAGGTCACGGCGATCGTGGAGCACGCCGACGCCACCGAATCCCAGCGCGAGATCCGCGAGGTCAACGCCGGCGTCTACGCCTTCGACATCGCGGCGTTGCGCTCGGCGCTGAACCGGTTGAGCTCCAACAACGCCCAGCAGGAGCTGTATCTGACCGACGTCATCGCCATCCTGCGCGGCGACGGCCTGGCGATCCACGCCCGCCACGTCGACGACAGCGCGCTGGTGGCCGGCGTCAACAACCGGGTCCAGCTCGCGCAGCTGGGCGCCGAGCTCAACCGGCGCATCGTCGCCGCGCACCAGATGGCCGGCGTCACCATCGTCGACCCGGCCACCACCTGGATCGACGTCGACGTCACGATCGGCCGCGACACCGTGATCCACCCCGGGACTCAGCTGCTGGGCCGCACCCAGGTCGGCGGGCACTGCGTCGTCGGGCCGGACACCACCCTGACGGACGTCAGCGTCGGCGACGGCGCCTCGGTGGTGCGGACCCACGGCACCTCGTCGTCGATCGGCGCCGGGGCCACCGTCGGCCCGTTCACCTACCTGCGGCCCGGCACCGTGCTGGGCGACGACGGCAAGCTGGGCGCGTTCGTCGAGACCAAGAACTCCACCATCGGCACCGGCTCCAAAGTGCCGCACCTGACCTATGTCGGGGACGCCGACATCGGCGAGCACAGCAACATCGGCGCGTCCAGCGTGTTCGTCAACTACGACGGCGAATCCAAGCGGCGGACCACCATCGGTTCGCACGTCCGCACCGGGTCGGACACCATGTTCGTGGCTCCGGTGACGGTCGGCGACGGCGCCTACACCGGAGCGGGCACGGTGGTGCGCAACGACGTCCCGCCGGGAACGCTGGCGGTCTCCGCAGGTCCGCAACGCAACATCGAGGGCTGGGTGCACCGCAAGCGCCCCGGCAGCGCCGCCGCGCAAGCGGCCGAGGCCGCCGAAAAGGCCACCGGCCAGGCGCCCGCCGCAGAAACCGAACAGACATCGTGACGTCGGTAGCTGGCAACCCGGCCACATTTCCGTACGATTCGCTTCGTACGATGGGCACTTCCATTGGGATCCGAACGGCAAGGGCAGCACGGTGAGCCACGACTGGACCGATAACCGCAAAAATTTGATGCTCTTCTCCGGTCGGGCGCACCCCGAGCTGGCCGAGCAGGTGGCCAAGGAGCTCGACGTCCACGTCACCGCGCAGACCGCGCGCGAGTTCGCCAACGGCGAGATCTTCGTCCGGTTCCACGAATCGGTCCGCGGGTGCGACGCCTTCGTGTTGCAGTCGGCGCCGGCGCCGGTGAACAACTGGCTGATGGAACAGCTCATCATGATCGACGCGCTCAAGCGGGGCAGCGCCAAGCGGATCACCGCCGTCATGCCGTTCTACCCCTACGCCCGGCAAGACAAGAAGCACCGCGGCCGCGAACCGATCTCGGCGCGCCTGGTCGCAGACCTGCTCAAGACCGCCGGCGCCGACCGGATCGTGACCGTCGACCTGCACACCGATCAGATCCAGGGCTTCTTCGACGGGCCCGTCGATCACATGCGCGGGCAGAACCTGCTCACCGGCTACATCCGGGACAACTACCCCGACGGCAACATGGTGGTCGTCTCCCCCGACTCCGGCCGGGTGCGCATCGCCGAGAAATGGGCCGACGCCCTGGGCGGTGTCCCGCTGGCGTTCATCCACAAGACCCGCGACCCGCGGGTGCCCAACCAGGTGGTGTCCAACCGCGTCGTCGGTGAGGTGGCGGGACGCACCTGCGTGTTGATCGACGACATGATCGACACGGGTGGCACCATTGCCGGCGCGGTCAAGCTGCTGCACGACGACGGCGCGGCCGACGTGGTGATCGCCGCGACGCACGGCGTGCTCTCCGACCCGGCGGCCGAGCGGCTGGCCGGCTGCGGCGCCCGGGAGGTGATCGTGACGAACACCTTGCCGATCGGTGAGGAGAAGCGTTTCCCGCAGCTGACGGTCCTGTCTATCGCGCCACTGCTGGCCAGCACCATCCGTGCTGTGTTCGAAAACGGCTCGGTCACAGGGCTGTTCGACGGGGACGCCTAAATGGCCGACACCGTCATCTACCACAACCCCCGCTGCAGCACCTCCCGCAAGACGCTGGACCTGTTGCGCGACAGCGGCCTTGAGCCCGAAGTCGTCGAGTACCTGAAAAACCCGCCGTCGCGTGCCGAGCTGGTGAAGATGATCCGCGACGCCGGCATCGACGTGCGTACGGCGGTGCGCAAGCGTGAATCGCTGTATGAGGAGCTCAATCTCGCCAACGCGACCGATGAGCAATTGCTCGACGCCATGGTCGAACACCCGATCCTGATCGAACGCCCCTTCGTCGTCACGACGAAGGGCACTCGGCTGGCCCGCCCGATCGACGCGGTCCGCGAGATTCTGTGAATCGGTTCGGCAGCTGCGCGGCCGGCGCCGCGATAGTTGCACTGGCCGTGTCGGCCGCCGGGTGCGCCCCGAAAGCTCCTGACTATCAATCGATCTTGTCGAAGACGCCGACCACCTCTACCACCGCGCCGACGGCCAAGCCGGTCCCCCTGTCGCAGTATCTGCAAAGCATCGGGGTTACCGGCCAACCCGTGGCACCGGGATCCGTTCCCGGCCTGACGATCTCGATCCCGACGCCGCAGGGCTGGGCGCCGTTCACCAGTCCCAACATCACACCGCAAACCTTGATCATCTCCAAGGGCGGTAAATTTCCGACGGCGCGGCTGGTGGTCTTCCAGCTGAACGGGGATTTCGACCCGGCCGAAGTCATCAAGCACGGCAACGACGATGCGCACCTGTTCGAGAACTTCAAGCAGCTGGACGCCTCGGGCGCGCCGTACAGCGGCTTCCCGTCGTCGATGATCCAGGGCAGCTACGACCTCGACGGCATGCGGCTACATAGCTGGAACCGAATCGTCATCCCCACCGGCCCGCCGCCGGACCGCAAGCGCTACCTGGTGCAGCTGACCATCACCAGCATGGCCAACCAGGCCGCCGCGGAGTCGACGGACATCGACGCGATCATCCGCGGATTCGTCGTCGCGGCGAAGTAGATTCAGGAGCGACGGCCCGCTTCCTGCACCAACTGGACCCGGGATGTCAGGCCGAGCTTCGAG
This sequence comes from Mycobacterium sp. TKK-01-0059, assembly GCF_000709305.1. Lineage (NCBI taxonomy): Bacteria > Bacillati > Actinomycetota > Actinomycetes > Mycobacteriales > Mycobacteriaceae > Mycobacterium > Mycobacterium sp. TKK-01-0059. The sequence goes on along the minus strand of NZ_KL446993.1, from coordinate 2,925,199 downwards.
TAGACGTGGGTGAGGTGCGTCTGGACGGTGCGCGGCGAGATGAAAAGCCGCGCGCCGATCTCCTTGTTGCCCAGGCCTTCACGGACCAGACGTACAACATCGTTCTCCATGGGCGTCAGCGATTCCCAGCCGCTACTCGGGCGTTTGCGTTCGCCACGCCCGCGTTGCGCGTAGGCGATCGCCTCTTCGGTGGACAGTGCGGCCCCTTCCACCCATGCGGCGTCAAAGGCCTTCTGCCCCAATCCTTCTCGCACCAGTGCGACTGCGACATCGTAATGGGCTTGGTACATCGGATAACGCGCATGCGCCATTCGCTGCCGGATTTGGGCCGCTGCGCCGAACAGTCGTGCCGCATACGGGTGGTTGGCGTGGTCGACCGACAGGCGGGCAAGGCATTCCAACGTGTCGGCGACCCGCAGGTATCCCATGGTGCGGACGGCGATCGCAAGTGCTTCATGGGCGTCGCGCTCGGCCTGATCCGGCTCACCCTGAGCGATCGCGACAAAGGCGCGGACTACGCGCGCGATCACTTGGAACCAGCCCGGTACCACCGCGACACAATCGTCGGCCCATTTACGTGCGGTCACCAGATCACCGCAGGCAAGCGCCGCCTCGGCGATTGGATTGATGCTTTTGATGAACACTTCGCGCAGCGGAACGGTCTGCCGCCACGCCACCTGCGCGACGTCCCAGGCTCGGGCGCCGTCACCGGCAGCCAGTGCGGCATGTGCGGCGACCGCACTCGCCACGTCTGCCCACTGCCCGCCCAACGCCTCGGCAAGTTCTCGCGCGGACTCCGCCGCCGCTTGAGCGGGCTCAGCCTGTCCGTGATAGGCAAGCACAACGGCACGGCCCACGTCGGCGAAGACCTTCATCGGCTTATCCCCGGCCGCTTCGGCTTCCTCGGTCAGATGCGCTTCGACCCGAGCGGCATGAGCAAGATTCCCCTCCATCATCAGCGCCATGCTGAGCCACGCTCGGGAGTGGCGCGAATAGAACCCAAAGCCCAATGCGTCGGCGACGTCGCGACCTTCCTCGGCCGCGGCGCGTGCGCCCGTCGGTTCGCCCGCCACGCACCCCGTGGTAGCCGCATAACTGAGTATTTGGCACAGAATCCAACGATCGTCGCTGGCGCGTGCCACTTCCGTGGCCTCTTCGAGGTAGCGCGCCGAGGTTTCGGGATCGTAGAAGGTGGCGGTCGCGCACCCGGTCAGGATTCGGGCAAGCAGGGCCGGATCGTCAAGTTCGCGCGCAGCAGCAAGGGCGTCCCGTGCACGCCCCACATTCGCGGGAACAACCGCCCACCCTGTAAGTGTGCTCTGGTCGGCGACCGCGCGAACCCACACCGCCGGTTCGACTTCCGAGCAGCGGTTGTCGGTCAACACCGTTTCGAACCCTGCCAGTCCTTCGCGGAAACGGCCGCAAGCGATCCAGAACTGTTGCAATGTGGATACCAGCCGCAGCGCTGTCTCGAGATCGGAATTCTCATAGCTCCACATGAACGCGGCCCGCAGGTTGTCGATTTCGTCTTGCGCCCAAACCAACAGCCTCCCAAGGCCGCTGAGGCCCTGCGAGTCCATCTCGATCGCCGCAGTCGTGTAGTAATCGCGGTGGCGCGTGCGAACCTCGCCGGCCTCGCCGGATTCGCCCAGTTTCTCCTGGGCGTACTGGCGCACCGTCTCCAGCAGGCGATAGCGCATCCCGCTGCCGGTGTCCTCGGCGACCACCAGCGATTTGTCGACCAACAGGCTCAGTTGATCCAGAACTTGATAACTTTCGACGTTGCTGTCGGCGCCGACGGCTTGGGCGGCGTCGAGATCAAAGCCGCCGGCGAACGCCGCCAGCCGCCGAAACAAAACCTGCTCCGGCTCGGTGAGCAGCGCGTGGGACCAATCCACCGACGCACGCAACGTCTGCTGACGACGCACCGCCGTGCGCGCGCCCCCGGTGAGCAACCGAAACCGGTCGTGCAGGCTGTCCACGATTTGAGTCAGCGACAGCGCCCGGACCCGCGCCGCGGCAAGCTCGATCGCCAACGGCATCCCGTCGACTCGCCGGCAGATCTCGGCTACCACCGCGGTATTGCCGTCGTCGACAGCGAAATCCGGTCGGGCACGGCGTGCGCGGTCAGCGAACAACTCGATCGCGTCATCGCTCAGGGAAAGTGACGGCACCCGCCAGCTCAGTTCACCGGGTAAGCCCAACGGCTCGCGGCTGGTGGCCAGGATCGTCAATCGTGGGCAGGCCGCCAGCAATTCGACGACCATCGCGCCGCACGCGTCAAGCAGGTGCTCACAATTGTCGAGCAACAGCAATATCTTCTTGTCGCCGAAGAACCGAACGAGCAGATCCATGGTGGAGCGGCCCGGTTGGTCGGGCAGTCCGAGCGTGCGGGCCACGGTCACCGGCGCCACTTCCGGGATGGTGATCGGCGCGAGGTCGACGTACCAGACCCCATCGGAGAAGTCTGCGGCCACTCGTGCGGCGCTTTCGACGGCCAGCCTGGTCTTTCCGGCACCGCCGGCCCCGGTCAACGTCACCAGCCGGTTGGCGGTGACGATGTCCCGCAATTCGCCCAGTTGCCCTTGGCGGCCGACAAAGCTCGTCAGCTGGGCCGGAAGGTTCTGCGCCACAACAGCTGTGCGGACGCGCAGCGGTGGGAACTCGTTGCGCAGATCAGGATGACACATCTGCACGACCCGCTCGGGACGCGGGAGGTCCCGCAAGGGATGGCTGCCCAGATCGGCCAGCCAGACGTCCTCGGGAAGGCGGTCGACGATCAACGATTCGGTCACCCCGGACAACACCGTCTGACCACCATGCGCCAAGTCGCGTAGCCGCGCGGTGCGATTGATCGTCGGGCCGGCGTAGTTGGCGTCGTCGCGCAGCTGAATCTCGCCGGTGTGGATTCCGATGCGTAGCCGGATCGGGGCCAGCGGAGCCCGCTGCAACTCCACCGCACAGGCCAACGCGTCGGACGCCCGCGCGAAGGCGGCCACAAAGCTGTCGCCCTCACCCTGTTCGAGCGGGCGCACTCCGTCGTGCGAGGCGATCGCCTCGTTCACCGTCTTGTTCAGCTGGACCAGCGCGGCCGTCATCTCCTCGGGCCGCGTTTCCCACAGCCGCGTCGAACCCTCGACATCGGCCAGCAGCAACGTCACCGTTCCGGTCGGCAGCAACTCGACCACGCCCAAATCGTCCCAGGTTAGCGACGGTATTTCCGCATGTTGGCTCATGTTAGTCAGCATCGCCTCCGCCGACTAGGCAAAACATCGGCCAATACGCGCAGATCGCCTTCGCGCGGCGCGCGGATCTACGACCCTCGGGCCGTAGATCTACGCGCCAGGGCGGATGGTCTTGGCCGCGCGGCGCCGGATAGTCGACTGCCATGACCACTCTCATCAGCGGATGCCCGAACGTTTTCGACGCCGGCCTTCCCGTCATCGCCTACGACCACCTCACCGACCCCGACGCGGCGCACCGCGTCATCGACGACGCCCGCGAGCTCTCCCCGATCGCGGTCGGCCCCCACGGACCGGAGGTGTTGAGTTACGAGCTGGTCCGGACGGTGTTGCGCGACGGCCGATTCGTCACCGCGCACGGCCTCGGGCTCGGCCTGCAAGGCGTTACCTCCGGCCCGCTGTGGGACAGGGCCATCAGCAACATCCTCGGACTCGACGGCGCCGCGCATCACCGGCTGCGCCGCCTGGTGTCGAAGGCCTTCGCACCGCGGGGCGCGGAGCGGCTGCGCGCCCTCGTCATCGAGATCATCGACGGCCTGGTCGACCCGCTCACCAACGCGAGGCACTGCGACGTCGTCGCCGACATCGCTCGCCGCTACCCGACGCCGGTCATCTGCGCGTTGCTGGGTGCGCCGCCGGAGGATTGGCACCTGTTCAGCGACTGGACCGATGACATCAAGAAGATCTTCGATTGGAACGTCGCCGAAGACGGTCCGGCGATCCTGGCCGCATGGGATCAACTCGACGCCTACCTCGAGGAGTTGATCGCGCGGCGGCGCGCGTCGCTGTCCGATGACCTGATCTCGGAGCTCATCCGGACCGAAGACGATGGAGACCGGCTCACCCACGACGAACTGCTCATGCTGTGCGCGACGCTGCTCGGCGCCGGTACCGACACCACCCGCAACCAGCTCGCCGCGGCGGTGCAGGTGTTGGCCGACCAGCCCGACCAGTGGGCGCTGCTCGCCCAGCACCCCGAGCTGGCCGCCAACGCGGTTCACGAGCTGATGCGTTACTACCCAATCGTTTTCGGCACCATCCGGGAAGCCGTCGAAGACGTCGAGCTGGCCGGGGTGTGCATTCCCGCCGGCACCCTGGTGCTCGCCAACACCGCCGCGGCCAATCGCGACGCGAGCGTGTACGACCGGCCCGACCGCGTCGACATCACGCGTGAAGACCCGCCGGCGATGCTCACCTTCGGCGGCGGCGTGCACTTTTGCCTCGGCGTGCACCTCGCGCGCCTCGAATTGACCGAGGCGCTGCGGGTGATCACCCAACGCATGCCCAACCCCCGCCGCACCGGACCGGCACCGTGGAAAGCCATCAGCGGCATCACCGGACCGACGACCCTGCCGCTGGCGTTTGATGTCGGTACTGTTCAGCCATGACGAACTGGACCGCCGCAGACCTTCCGTCGTTCGCCGAACGAACCGTCATCATCACCGGCGCCAACAGCGGGTTGGGCGCCGTGACCGCACGCGAACTGGCGCGCCGCGGGGCCACGATCGTCATGGCCGTGCGCGACCTCCGCAAGGGCGAGACCGCCGCGCGGACCATGGCCGGCCAGGTCGAGGTGCGTGAGCTCGACCTGCAGGACCTGTCGTCGGTGCGCCGGTTCGCCGACGGGGTGGGCACGGCCGACGTGCTGATCAACAACGCCGGCATCATGGCGGCCCCGTTCTCCTTGACCGTCGACGGCTTCGAGAGCCAGATCGGCACCAATCACCTGGGCCATTTCGCACTCACGAACCTGCTGCTGCCCAAGCTGAGCGACCGGGTGGTGACCGTGTCGTCGATGGCGCACTGGCCGGGACGCATCAGGCTCGACGACCTGAACTGGCAGGCGCGCCGGTACTCGCCGTGGCTGGCCTACAGCCAGTCCAAGCTCGCCAACCTGCTGTTCACCACCGAGTTGCAGCGACGCCTGGCCGCGGCCGGATCCCCGCTGCGCGCGATCGCGGTCCATCCCGGCTACTCGCACACCAACCTGCAGGGCGCCTCCGGCCGCAAGTTGGGTGACGCGCTGATGTCGGCCGCGACCCGGGTGGTCGCCACCGACGCCGATTTTGGCGCGCGGCAAACGCTGTACGCGGCGTCACAGGATTTGCCCGGTGACACCTTCGTCGGCCCGCGATTCGGCTATCTGGGCCGCACCCAACCGGTGGGGCGTAGCCGGCGGGCCAAGGACGCGGCCACCGCCGCCGAACTGTGGGCGCTGTCCGAGCAGCTCACGAAGACGCAGTTCCCCCTCTGAAGTCCCCCCCTGCAGTCACATGGGCCACGCTGGCCCCAGGTGTCCCTGGCCGAGGGGGTGGGCCTTTTGCCCACCTCCGAGCGACAACCGCGGGCGCCCGGCGCGCAACCCCCGCCGTGCCCGGCGCGCAACCCCCGCCTTGCCCGGTGCGCAACCCTTACCGCACCCGGGCGCGCAACCTCGGCGTCGGCCGGCGCGCAACCCTGGCGGCACGGCGCCTCGCCGTCCGCACCGCGCGGCGCCGTCCGAACCGCGCCTCGCCGTCCGCACCGCGCGTCGCCGTCCGAACCGCGCCTCGCTTTCCGCGCGGCGCCCCTTTGTCGCTCGGAGGTGGGCACTTGCAACATCTCCCGGAAGAGCGACGGGAGTGACAGAAGTGACAAGCGTGGCGTCCGCGGCCCGACCACGCGCTCCGCGCCGGGCGCCGAGACCACGCCCGGCGCCGAATTTCCCCTCTGAGGTGCACATGCGCTAACCTGACCGGGCGTCACGGCGAGGGTGGCTGGCTGGCCAGCACCGTTATCGACGGAGACCGACGATCTGTCGCGACCCTGGCCGTGCCCCGAACCACAGAGCACACACAGGAGCGACACGATGGCTGCCAAAACCCTCAACCAGCTCAAGGTCACGGTGCGCGCCGAGACCGGCAAGGGTGCGTCCCGGCGAGCACGCCGCGACGGCAAGATCCCGGCCGTCCTCTACGGCCACGGCGCCGACCCTCAGCACCTCGAACTGCCCGGCCATGACTTTGCGGCCGTGTTGCGGCACGCCGGCACGAACGCGGTGCTGACCCTCGACATCGAGGGCAAGGAGCAGCTGGCGCTGACCAAGTCGCTCGACATTCACCCCATCCGCCGCACCATTCAGCACGCCGACCTGCTGGTCGTGCGACGCGGCGAGAAGGTCGTCGTCGAGGTCCGCGTCGTCATCGAGGGCGACGCCGCGCCCGGCACGCTGGTGACCCAGGAAACCAGCACCATCGAGGTCGAGGCCGACGCCATGTCGATCCCGGAGCAGCTGACGGTGTCGGTCGAGGACACCGAGCCCGGCACCCAGTTCACCGCCGGACAGATCTCCCTGCCCAAGGGTGTCAACCTGATCTCCGACCCGGAAATGCTTGTGGTCAACGTGGTTAACGCGCCGACGGCCGAGGAGCTGGCCGAAGAGGGCGCGGGCGAGGTCACCGAGGAGGCCGCGCCGGCCGAGGGCGAAGCCGAAGAGGCCGGCGAAGAAGAGGCCTCCGAAGCCGAGTCCGAGTAGGCGGATCGCAACATGGCCGAGCCGTTGCTGGTCGTCGGCCTGGGCAATCCCGGAGACAACTACGCCCGTACCCGACACAATGTCGGGTTCATGGTTGCCGACCTGCTCGCGGCGCGGATGGGTTCGAAGTTCAAGGCGCACAAGCGTTCCGGCGCCGAAATCGTCAGCGGCCGCCTCGTCGGGCACTCGGTGGTCGTGGCCAAGCCGCGCTGCTACATGAACGAATCCGGCCGCCAGGTCGGCCCGCTGGCGAAGTTCTACTCGGTGACGCCGGGCGACATCATCGTCATCCACGACGATCTCGACTTGGACTTTGGCCGCATCCGGCTCAAGATCGGCGGCGGCGAAGGCGGCCACAACGGGCTGCGTTCGTTGGCTAACGCCCTGGGCAGCAAGGGCTTTCAACGGGTCCGCATCGGCATCGGCCGTCCGCCGGGACGCAAAGACCCGGCGGCGTTCGTGCTGGAAAACTTCAATGCCGCCGAGCGCACCGAAGTCCCCACGATCTGCGAACAGGCCGCGGACGCAACCGAATTGCTGATCGAACTGGGGTTAGAGCCCGCGCAGAACCGCGTCCACGCCTGGTAAGGGCAAAACCCTAGGTGACCAGGGTGACCGAGTTGGATCGGCGCAACTTGCCCGACGGCGTCTTCGGAATGGTCCCGGGACCGAGCACCACCACGTTGCGCGGCCGCACGTCGACCTCCGCCACCACCTCGCGGGCGACCTGGTGCTCGATGCGACGCACCTCGGCCTGGTCCTGAAAAGCGTTGGACTCCACGGCCACGGCGAACGTCTCGCGGGAGTGGCCGGCGTCCAGGCGCACCGCGACGGCGCAGCCGGGCCGCACCCCCTCGACGCGGCAGGCGGCGCGCTCGATGTCGGTCGGATAGATGTTGCGGCCGGCCATGATGATGACATCCTTGACGCGGCCGCACACCACCACGTGGCCCTCCTCGGTCAGGTAGCCGAGGTCGCCGGTGTCATACCAGCCGTTCTCGTCCTGGGCCGAGATGAAGCCGCCCATGGTCAGGTAGCCGGGCGTCAGCGACTCGCCGCGCAGCTCGATCACGCCGACCCCGCGGGGCGGCATCACATCGCCGTTCTCGTCGATGATGCGCGCCTCGAGATCCTGCAGCAGCGGGCCGAGCGTGGCCAGCCTGCGGGTGTTGCCCTTGGTGGCGGGCACGGCACGACGCAGGGCGGCCAGCAGGTCGGCGTCGACCTCGTCGACGACCAGACCGGCGTTGCACTCCGAGAACGACACGGCCAGCGTGGTTTCGGCCATGCCGTAGGCCGGCAGGATCGCCGACGCATTCAGGCCGAACGGCTTGCCGGCATCGAGCAGGTCCTCGACGTCGGCGGGTTCGACGGGCTCGGCGCCGGACAGCGCGAAGCGCAGCGTCGACAGGTCGAAATCGCCGGGCTTGGCCTGCCGGCGCAGCCGCTTGGCCAGCAGCGCGTAGGCGAAGTTGGGCGCCGCGGTCATGGTGCCCTTGTACTTGTCGATGAGCTTGGCCCACAGCAGCGTGTCGCGCAGGAAGTCCATCGGGGTGACCTTGACCAGCTCGGCGCCGAAGTACATCGGGATGGTGAGGAAGCCGACCATGCCCATGTCGTGGAAGCAGGGCAGCCAGCTCACCATGACGTCCTTGTCGACGTCGTACTGGGCGCCGATGAACATCGCCTCGGCGTTGGAGTAGATGTTGCGGTGGGTGATCTGCACCGCCTTGGGGGAACCGGTCGAGCCGGACGTCAGCTGCATCAGCGCCAGCGCGTCCTCGCCGACCTCGACGGGGTCGATCGGCTCCGCGGTGAGCAGGTCGGCCACCGTGACGACCTTGATGCCCTTCTCCTCGAGCACCGGGATGGCCACCAGGAACGGCTCCGACACGACGACGGCCTTCGCCTCGATCATGCCGATGACGTTCATGGTGTCCTCAGCCCACACGGCCAGGTCGGTGCGCGGTGTGGGCTGGTGCAGCATGGTCAGGCTGGCGCCGCGCATCCACAGGCCCTGAGCCGTCGGCGCGATCTCCACCGGGAAGCCGGCGAGCACGCCGACCGCGTCGCCGGGCCCGATGCCCGCGGCGGCCAGGCCGCCCGCGATACGACGCGCGCGCTCGTGGACCTCGCCCCAGGTGTGGCGGACCGGTTCGTGAGGTTCACCGGTAACCATGCCCGTCGTCACGGACCGGGCATTGCGGTACATCTTCTCGGTAAACCTGCTCACAAAAACCTCCTCGGTTCCAGCCCTCGTCCCAACGCCCGAAATCTCATATTCCGCCCGCTGGGTAACACTTCGCCGCAAGCACGCAAACACGGTTGGGCGGCGGTTAGGTCTCGGATCGGTGATGCGGCCCCGCCCGCCGCACCAGGGCGACGGGCGGTCGCCCGGCAAGCGTGAAACAGGCCCGACAAACCTTGTCGGGCCGTATGCATTAATCGCCCGCCGGCGCGCCCGGCGGACGATGGAATTAAGTGATCTTGCTCAACGCTTCCCGTCACCGCGCATTATCTTAAGCTCCTCTTAGGGAAGCGCAAAACCAATGCGCAAAATGGGAAAATATTCACACCTCGGTGGGCGCGGGGACCACCCGCGCCCCGACCACCGGCCCGCTGGCGACCCGCACCGTGCGGCACACCCCCGCTCCGGACACCTCGGTGCCGACATCGACCGCCGCGGCGGCCGAGGGGCACAAGAAGGCACACGTCGGGCCCGAGCCGGAGACGATGCCCGCCAGCGCGCCGGCGTCCACGCCGGCCCGCAACGTGCGCCGCAGACCAGGATTCAGGCTCACCGCGGCCGCCTGCATCTCGTTGCCCAGCAGCGGGGCGAGCTGCTCGGCATCGCCGGCGGCCAGGGCGGCCAGCACCGGCCCGGGCGCGGGCAGCCGCGGCGGATCCCCCGCCTCCCGGAGCCGGTCCAGTTCGGTGAAGACCGCCGGCGTGAGCAGCTCGCTGTCGGCGAACGCCAAAACCCAGTGGAAGGTGTTGCGCGACAACACCGTCGCCAGCTCCTCACCCCTCCCGGTGCCCAACGCGGTGCCGCCGTGCAGCGCGAACGGCACGTCGCTGCCCAGCCGCGCGGCGAGCATGCGCAGGTCGCGGCGGGGCACGTTGAGTTCCCACAGGGAGTTCATGGCGACCAGCACCGCCGCCGCGTCGGCGCTGCCGCCGGCCATGCCGCCGGCCACCGGTATCGACTTGTCGATCATGATCGACACGTCCGGTGCCCGGCCGACGTGTTCGGCCATCAGTTCCGCCGCCTGCCAGGCGAGGTTGCATTCATCGGTGGGTAGTTTGTCGGCGCCCTCGCCGACGATCTGGAGTGAGAGCACATCGGCATTGCGCACGGTCACCTCGTCGAGCAGCGAGACGGCCTGGAATATCGTCGTCAGCTCGTGATAGCCGTCCTCGCGGCGGTCACCGACCGCCAGGTAGAGGTTGACTTTTCCGGGCACCCGAACGGTGACCGACCCGGTGGGTACCCAAGCCGCAGCGGTATTGCCGTCAGACGCGGACACCGCAGCAGACTATCGCTGCGACCGGCCGACCACGTAGCGGCGCCCGGACTTTCGGCGTTCAGCCGGCCGAGGTGGTGTGGGGGCTCGTCGCGGCGGCGCTGTGGGAGCGATCGGCGGAGCGCTGCAACAACCGCACGAAGTCGTCGATGGAGAGCGTCTCGCCGCGGCGCGCGGGATCGATGCTGGCGGCCAGCAACCGATCCGCCGACTCGTTGCCCGAGCCGGCCCAGTCCAGGAACGCGTTGCGACAGGTCTTGCGGCGCTGAGCGAAGGCGATGTCCACCAGCTCGAACACCTGACGCCGGAACGCGTCGGCGGTGGGCCACGGCGAGGTCGCGTACCGGTCGATGCGAACCAGTCCGGAGTAGACGCGGGGAATCGGCCAGAACACGGTCGGCGAGACCGTGCCGCAACGGCGAACCGTGCCGAAGAAGCGAACCTTCACGCTGGGCACGCCGTACTCCTTGCCGCCGGGTTCGGCGGCAAGGCGTTCGGCGACCTCGGCCTGCACCATGACCGTTACGACCCGAATGGACGGGAACTCGGCGAGCAGGTGCAACAGCGCCGGGACCGCGACGTTGTAGGGCAGGTTCGCGACCACGGCGGTCGGCTGGACGTCCAGTTCGTCACGGCGAAGGGTCAAGACATCGCGGTTGAGCACGCTCAGGCGCTGGATTTCGCTGTGCGAGTGTTCGGCGACGGTGTCCGGCAATCGTTCGGCCAGCACCGGATCGATTTCGACGGCGGTGACGGGGGCGCCCCGGTCCAGCAGTGCGAGCGTCAACGAACCGAGGCCGGGGCCCACTTCCAGGACGTGGTCGGACCGACCGATCCCGGAGGTCGATACCACTCGGCGCACCGTGTTGGCGTCGTGGACGAAATTCTGGCCGAGCGATTTCCGTGGCCGAAACTCAAGTTCTTTGGCCAGCCGCCTGATCTCCGTGCGCCCGAGTAGCCGGATGGTCAGCGCGCACCAGCTCTTCCGCTGCACACTGGCCACGCACCCCAACCCTGGCGCTCTCGGGTCACCTCGGCGACGGTGATCTGCTCCTCGCGGGTGGCGAGGTCGGCGCGGGCGGCGAACCGCAACCCGCCGTTGCGCTCCCACGTGCCCTGGTCGAACTGCACACCGCCGTAATACCCGTTGCCGGTGTTGATCGCCCAGTTTCCGCCGGCCTCACAACCGGCGATCGCATCCCAGATGGAGCCGTCGCTGATCGGCGGCACCTCGGTGCCGGGCTTGGTGCCGACTCGCACCACCGATTCGCGGGCGGGCGTGATCACCGTGTTGGCGATCGGCAGGCGGCCGGTCTCGACCCCGTTGACGGTGGCCACCGAGAAGGTGACGTCCTGCGTGCCGGGGCTGCCCGGGTCCTCGACCACCTGGCGGCTCATGTTCATTTCCGGATCTTCGATCCGGCGCGCGTTGGGCGGCAACGGGATCCGCTCGGTGACCTGCTGGATCCGGTTGCGGGTCACCTGGACTTCCATTCCGTCGACGATCGGCGTCGTCGCGGCGGGCACCACCTGGTCGCTCTCGAGCAGCGGCGCGCCGGCGGCGCTGAGCAGACCGGCGACGTTCGGGGCCGCCAGATGTACCGTGCGCACGGCGCCGCCGTCGTTGATGCGGACCGTCTTCGCACTGACGACGGGCAGCGCCATCCCGGCCAGCGGGACGCGGCTACCGCGGTTGGCCGCGGCGGGGGCCGTGTCGGTCATCGCCAGCTGGGCCAGCGCCTCGTCGACGGTGGACGCCGTGGTCCACACCTGCTTGGTGTCATGGCCGTCCAGCGAGATCTGCAACGGGCGGCTGCGCCGGAGCACGATCTTGCCGGCGTCGTGGATCGCGACATCGGCGGCGGGGTACAAATCGTCACGGTCGTCGATGACGAAGCCGTTCTCCTCGACGACGTCGATGACCCGCGACTTCATGGTCTTCACCTGCATGGCGACACCGTCGACGGTCAACGTCACCGTCTTGCACACCGAGATCGCATATCCGCCCGCGAATGCCAGGACTACCAGCAGCCCTCCGACCACGAGACGCAACATCGGCGAAGGATTCTGATGAAGTTTTGTCAATACACTCAACGCGCGCTACCCAACCCTCAGCAACCACTCATTTAGCAGCAGGTCATAAATTAAGGGCCCGCAGGCCCATACCGTTCGATCACAAGACGGTAACGAACTGGCCAATGTTGGGCAACTCTGGCGCGGCTGCGACACGGCGGTGTCAACAGAATCGCCAGGTCAGTCGCCTCAATCGGCGGCCAATCCGTACACCCGTCGAGCGTTACTCGTCGTGACGTGAGCCAGCTCTTCGGGGCGACGATCCACCAGTTCGGCGATCGCCCGAACAGTATAAGGAAGGCAATACGGCTCATTGGCCGCCCCTCGGTAAGGATGCGGTGTCAAAAAGGGGGCATCGGTTTCCACCAGCAGCTGCTTCGGCGGTATCAACGGGACGGCTTCGCGCAGGGCGCGCGCGTTGCGGAAGCTGGCGGTGCCGGACAGACTCAGCAGCCATCCGGCGTCCACGCAGCGCCGCGCCATGGCGGCGTCCGAGGAAAAGCAGTGGAAGATCACGACGTCCGGGGCGCCCTCGGCGGCGAGCACGTCGAGCACCTCGGCGTCGGCCTCCCGATTGTGGATCATCAGCGGTTTGCCGCACCGCTTCGCCAGATCGATGTGCCAGGCGAAGGCCTCCCGCTGCACGGCGGGCTCGGCACAGCCGTCCAGCCGCCCGGGCCAATACATGTCCATGCCGGTCTCGCCGACCGCCACCACCCGGGGGTGGGCCACCAGGTGCTCGATCTCGGCGCGGGCGGCCTCGGTGAGCGCGTCGGCGCGGGTCGGGTGCAACGCCGTTGCGGCATAAACGCGCCGGTCCCATTCGGCGGCGCGGGTGACCCAGCGCGCCGACTCCAGGTCGTCGGCGATGGTGACGACCGCACCGACCCCGACCGCCGCCGCGCGGTCGACGATGGCCCGTACCCCTTCGGCGTCGGTGGCGCCGCACGCGTCGAGGTGGGTGTGCGCATCCACGAGCGGGCTCAAGGGCTCGGGAGCCGGGGGCGGCTGGCGTTTGGAACTCACGCGCACACAATAGGGTGAACTGCGATGAGGCCGTATTACGTCACCACCGCAATCACCTATCCGAACGGCGATCCGCACATCGGGCACGCGTACGAATACGTCGCGACCGACGCGATCGCCCGGTTCAAGCGGCTCGACGGGTTCGACGTGCGGTTTCTGACCGGCACCGACGAGCACGGCCTCAAGATGGTGGAGACGGCGGCCGCCGAGGGCATCGGCACGGCGGAGCTGGCCCGCCGCAACTCGGATGTGTTCCAGCGCCTGCAGGAGCGGTTGAACATCTCCTTCGACCGCTTCATTCGGACCACCGACCCCGACCACCACGAGGCGTCCAAAGAGATCTGGCGGCGGATGGCCGCCGCCGGCGACATCTACCTGGACACCTACTCGGGCTGGTACTCGGTGCGCGACGAGCGGTTTTTCGTCGAATCGGAAACGAGACTCCTCGACGAGGGGACCCGGGTGGCGGTGGAAACCGGCGCCCCGGTGACCTGGACCGAGGAACAGACCTACTTCTTCCGGCTCTCGGCGTATGCCGACAAGCTGTTGGCGCACTACGAGGCGAACCCGGACTTCGTCGCGCCCGAGGTGCGCCGCAACGAGGTCGTCAGTTTCGTGGCGGGCGGCTTGCGTGACCTGTCCATCTCGCGCACCTCGTTCGACTGGGGCGTGCAGGTGCCCGAGCATCCCGACCACGTGATGTACGTCTGGGTCGACGCGCTGACCAACTACCTGACCGGGGTGGGCTACCCGGACACCGACTCGGAGATGTTCCGCCGCTACTGGCCGGCCGACCTGCACATGATCGGCAAGGACATCATCCGGTTTCACACCGTGTACTGGCCGGCGTTTCTGATGTCGGCCGGAATCGAGTTGCCGCGAAGGGTTTTCGCGCACGGCTTCCTGCTCAACCGCGGCGAGAAGATGAGCAAGTCGGTGGGCAACGTCGTCGACCCGGTCGCCCTGATCGAGGAGTTCGGCGTGGACCAGGTGCGCTATTTCCTGTTGCGGGAGGTTCCGTTCGGCCAGGACGGCAGCTTCAGCGAAGAGGCCATCATCACCCGGATCAACACCGACCTGGCCAACGAACTGGGCAACCTGGCCCAGCGGTCGCTGTCGATGATCGCCAAGAACCTGGGCGGCGTGCTGCCCGAACCCGGTGAGTTCACCGCCGCCGACACCGAACTGCTGGCGACGGCCGACGGCCTGTTGGAGCGGCTGCGGGCCAGCTTCGAATCGCAGGCGATGCACCTGGCGCTGGAAGCGATCTGGCTGATGCTCGGCGAGGCCAACAGATACTTTTCGGCGCAGCAGCCGTGGGTCTTGCGCAAGAGCGAGTCGGAGGCCGATCAGCAGCGGTTCCGCACGGTCTTGTACGTCACCTGCGAGGCGGTTCGCATCGCGGCGCTGCTGGTTCAGCCCGTCATGCCCGAATCGGCCGGCACGCTGCTGGATCTGCTGGGGCAGGCGCAAGACCAGCGAACGTTTGCCGCCCTCGGCGCGCGGCTGACTCCCGGCACGGTGCTGCCGCCCCCGACGGGCGTGTTCCCCCGCTACCAGAACGACTAGGCGAGGCGAACGCGGACGGTGACGCGCCCCTTGGCGTCACGGTGTGCGATCGCATGTCCGGTCCGTTCGGCGCCGTCGAGCGTCAGCGACATCGGGGCGCCGTCGCCGACGAAGTTGCGCCACCACGTCTTGGCTTCGGGCATGTTGGCGGCGATCTCGATATCGTCGCCGCGGCGGCGGTAGGCCACCGGAATCGAAAACGTGCGCCCGGAACGTCGACCCGTGTAGGTGACGAGCGTGATGCTGCGCCTGAGGCCGGCGCCGAAGCGCGGCGAGGCCGCCATGGCCGCGACCGGTTTGTTCAACACTGGTGCCGCGCGCATCAACAGCCGTCCGATGTTCTTGCCCACCGTCATTGTCTCGATATCCCTTCGGAGTTCAGATCACTAGCGCCAGGCACAATCCGGCGACCGCCAGGCCCTGCAGGGTGGCCCTGGTAGTGATCACCTTGTCCCAGTTACGTTGCAGCGCTCGAACATTCGTCGACAGCTCGGGCCAATCCACCGCGGCGATGAGTTGGTGGTTGATCGGCGCGCTCACTCGTAGGTAGAGCAACAGCCACACCAGCAGCATGCCGACGGAGGCGCCGGCGGCACCGGCTTGCGTCCAGTGGCCGGACACCGCGGCGAATACCGCACTGAGCGCCGCGGCCACCATGCCGAGGACCCCGGGCACCGGCATCCGGCGGTCTCCATAGCGATGGATGTTGCCCATCACCGCGAGCATGGCTCCGTCGTCGACGCGGGCCAGCGCGGGCCGCTGCACCACCGCGCAGAACACGTCGGTGCCGTAGACCACCGCGGTACCCAGCACCGCGATGACCGCGAACAGCGTGGCGATCATGATGCGCACTCCTCGTCTGCAGGTGTTAGCGATGCTAACCCTATGAGCCGATCGTGTCAATAGCGGCGCTAGCTTCCATATCGGCGCTAGCATTAGTGGATGGCCATCGAAGACCGCCGGGCACGCGAACGCGCCGCCCGGCGCCGGCTGATCACCGCTACCGCGCGCAAGCTGGCCGAGGAAGAGGGTTGGGACGCCGTCACCACCCGGCGGCTGTCCGCCGAGATCGAATACAGCCAGCCGGTGCTCTACAAACACTTCTCGGGCATGGAGGACATCACCGCATCGGTCGCGGTCGAGGGTTTCGGCGAACTCGCGGACGCGCTGCGCACCGCGCGCCGCGGCGCCACCGACGGCCGGGACGCCCTGGCGCGGGTCGCCCAGGCCTTCGTCGCGTTCGCGCGTGACAACCCCGCGCTCTTCGATGCGATGTTCACCCGCGCGACGACGCTGCCGTTCGCCGCCGCGGAAACGCCCGCCGAGCTGACGGCGGCCTTCGCCGAGCTGCGCACCGCGGTGGACATGGTCGCGGGCACGCGGGACGCCGACACGCTGACGGAGGTGCTGTGGGCGGCCCTGCACGGGCTGGTCACCCTCGACCGCAGCGGCCGGTTACGTCCGAACCACCACGGCGCCCGACTCGAGATCCTGATCAGCGGGTTCTGCGACGCCGCCGCCCCGGCGACGTGAGCGTTCAAAGAGCCGAACAATTCGGTTGCGGATCAAGCGACTTCAACCACGCCGCCGAATCCCTTTCGGGGAAAGCCCCCAACATATCCTCTGCTATAGCCCATAATCGGGCTGTGGAACGACGCCAGAACCGGCAACAGAGCCAATCGCCGATGACGACCTTGAAGGAGCTGCCCGCACTGGTGGTGCTGGAGCGGATCCCGGTTCCGGTGCTGGCCATCGGCGATGACGGCAGTATCTTGTTCGCCAACACCGCGTTTGCCGACATGATGGGTTACGAGCCGGAGGAAACGCTGTCGCTGCGGTTCGAACAGATCTTCCATCAGGCCCCGGCGTCGGAATCGCTGCTGGCGACCGTCCATGCTCTCGCGAACATGGTCGTCGAGCTGGCACACAAGGACGGCTCGGTCGTGCGCGCCATGATGAGCAAGTCCGCGGTGCGACGGGTGGATGACCAGTTCGCCCTCGCCGCGTTCCAGGACCTCACCGAGCAGCTCTGGGAGGAAGCGCGCTAGCGGGTGCCCTCAGCGGCGCGAAGCGGAGTCAATCGCTATCGGCGCGGCAGAGTCAAACGCTATCGGCGCCGCCATGATTCGCGCCTGACGCGCCACAGGATCACCCCTGCCCCGACGATGGCCACGGCGACCCAACCCGCGCCGAACCACCATAGCCAGTCGAGATCCGAATGGCTTCCGGATCCCGCGGCGGCCGCGCCGGCGGGCAATGGCGGATGATCGACGGTCACCGGGTCTTGTCCGGGTACCGACACCACTGCAACGCCTTTGAGTCGCTGCCAGTGCTTGTTGTCATCGCCCTTGAGCCACCGGATCAGCTCGTCAAGCTGTCCGGGCGCCCCGTTGGACGTCGCGATCAGCAGTGTGCGCCCGCGGTTGAAAACCGTTTGGAGAGAGGCGAATCGCAGCATTGGGTCCAGCGTGAGCTTGGTGGGCTTGTCGCCGGACCCGACCGCGTTGACGGTGATCGGCCCGCTGGGCCCGGCGGCCACGGGGAGCGTCACGTCGGACTGATTCCAGCCGTCGGCGGAAATCAGCAAGGCGGGATTCGAGGAATCCACCGCTTGCTTGACGCCGGTGACGGTGGTGTCGATCGGTAACGCGCTCATTCGCTGCAGACCCACCAGGATGTCGAGCGCGCGCACCGTGTCGATCAACGAGTGCTCCGCGATGCCCACCTGCACGCGGGGCATCAGTGTCTGCGGCACCGACTGAAGGCCGTCCGGGGTCGGCGGCGCGGCGCCACTGCTCTGAATGGTGCTGTCGCCGTTGATGTTCAACGTCAATAACTGGTTGCCCGGCCCGGCGGTGTAAAAGTCGCCGCAATGCCCGACGTTGCTCGCGACGTCGAGCACCAATTCGATGTTGGTGTAGCGCTGCAGCAGCCGATCCGGCACGTCGATCCAGCGGTCGATGCTGCCCTGCCCATCGGTGGGCCAGTGATCGATGGTCTCGGGACCGATCGTGACGGCAATCCGGCCGGCGATGTTGTTCGGCGTCGGCGTATAGGAACCCAGCAGATGCACGCGCACCCCGCGGATCGACCTGCCAAATCGGGTCTGGTCCACTCCGATCGACACCCGCGGCTGCAGGGAAGTCGCGTTGATGAAGGGGCGCCCCAGTTCGCGGAGCGTGGCGGTGTCCGCGGGTAGTTGCACCTTGGGCTTCAGCGATTCCACCGCGGCCCTGGAGGAAAACGCCAGCTCCGACAGGTCGCTGAACAGCACGGCCGTGTTCGATTCGTCCGTTTGGCCCAGCGGCCCGGAGACGAGAAGCCACGGCACACCGGTCGCGCCCTGCAGCGAAAGGCCGTTATCCGGGCCCTCTTTGACGACGACCTGGCGTTCCAGCGGTGCCGGCGGCGTCGGCGGAGCCGCCTGTCCTTCCTGTAGCGGGATCACGACGATCTCGGGAGCCTGTTTGCCGTAATGCGATGCCGTGGAGGTGGCCAGTCGGATTGCCGTGTCGGACTCGGCAGTTGACGGCGATTGCGGCAGATAGATGGTCAGCTTTCGCAGCACCGGCGGCAAGAAATGAGCCACGGTGGTGGGCGGCAGCTCGGCCCCGGTGTAGGTGACCGTTCCGTTGGCGAGCCGAAGCGGGCTCTCCGGGTACAAGCAAAATCCGTCCAGCGGCACCAGGTACGTACGCACCGTCACGCTCAGAAAGTTGTCGATGACCTCCGCCCCGGTGAGCGGAATGACGATCGGGGCTTGATCGGTGGTCGGTAGGTTCACCCGAGCGATGGTGCGATCGCCTTGCGTCACGGTGATCAACCCCGACCGCAGGTTGATCGGCAGTTCGACGGTCGCGTTCAGAGCTGTCGGGGTCAGCCCGTGCAGCACCGGCAGAGTCAGCGGCACGTTGTTGGTCAGGCCCCAGAACTCCAGGGTGGAGGAAGACCCAAGGTCCGCCAGCGTCAGCGTCGTCGTCGAGTCCGTGGCGGTGACCGGATCGGCGGGTGTACCCCACGACGCCGCCGGAGCATTTATCACCAGGAAACCGACGACACCGGCGAGCGCAATTGCACGGCCGAGAGCTTTCCGGAACATCACCGGAACAGTATGCATTGTTGAAAGCGCTTCAACCCCAATAACGGAAACGCCGTTGCGGCGAACGCGAAAACATGTCCCGCAACGGCTCTCACCGAAAGCTAATCGGCTTCGGTTGCCCCGGCGGCGTCGTCGTCCGAAGCGCCGGCGGCGGTGTGGCGCATCACTTCGCGGCGCAGAAATTGCTGGAAGTAGGGCAGCGACGCGTCCGCGACAACGCCGGGCAGTAAGAGTTCCCAGAGCTGATGCAACCGCGCGAAGGGGTCACCGGTGACGTCCCCGATCCTGCCGTGGCTGGATATCGCGGTCGCGATCAACCGCGTCCCGGATATGGCGCCCACGATCGACGCGCTGAGCACGTCGGGGTCGATGTCGCTCCGAAGGTCGCCTTCCTTGGCCGCGCGGCGCGCCTCCTGGGCCGTCTCCAGCACCAAGTTGGCGTAGAAGCGCGAGGCGGCCCCGTTGAATCCGCTTAACGCCGTGGCCAATTGCGCGGCCGCCCGGGCCATTTTGTCGGAGCCCAACACGTCGACGATCGTGAATGAGCCGTGCACAATGTTTTCCAGCCCCGGCGACGACGACTTGCAGACATTTCGGTACGCGCTGAGGATCGCGTCGGACCCTTCCTCGATGATGTTCGACGCCAACGATTCTTTCGAATCAAAGTGGTGATAGAGGGCGCCTTTGGTCATGCCCGTCCGCTCGATGATCGTGCTCCATCCGGCGGCCGCATACCCGACCTCGCCGAACACTTCGATCGCGGCGTCGAGGATTTTTTGCCGAGTGGCTTCAGACCGAACCTGGCGCGGCATCGCCGCTGCACCTCCGCAGTCTCGCCGGATCCGCAGATCGCTCGCCGTCGTTTTTACTGCGCGTCGTCATCGGTGGAACTGGTGTTGATGGCGAGCGTCGCACGCCGCCTGAGGAATTGGCGGAAGTAATCGATTCGGTCCGGTTGAAGTATCCCGGTGAGCAGCAAGGACCAGCACTTTTCCAAGTCGCCCAGGAACCGTTCCGGGTCGTCCAGGTTGCTGGTCTTTCGCAGTCCCATGTGCAGGGACACCATCATGCGGCCGATGTCCTGCGGGTCGCAATGTTCATGGATGTCGCCCTCGGCCATGGCCTGTTCGGCGACTTTGCCCAGGTTTCTGATCCAGCGGTCGAACAGCTTTTCCTGCATCCCGTCGGGCAGGCCGACCGACTCCATCAGGTTCAGTCCCGACCTGACGAGGTCCATCTTGATGTCGCGGACGGCGATCAGATACGAGAAGTCGATGAGCGTCTCGAGGCCCGAGAGCCCGCGCGTCAGCAGGTCACGCACGCCGGCCGCGCCGTCCTCGACCTGGCTTTCGATGATGGCGACCGCCAACGCGTGCTTCGACTTGAAGTGGAAATACATTGCGCCCTTGGTCAGTTCGGCCTCGGCGAGAATGTCGTCGAGCCCGACGTCGTGGTAGGGCCTACGGGCGAACTGGTGCGACGCGGCCCGCAGAATCTGTTGCCGGGTCGCGTCGGCGCGTCCGTCAGTCGAATGTGTCGTCATCGCAATCGAGAAATCAGTTCTTCGAGGCCAGGATCGCGCGGCAAGCCGTGGCACCGAGGCTGACGCCGCGGGCGGCATCGCCCGCCCTTGCGTCGACCGACGCCTTGCTCAAGCAGGGCACACACACCTCGGTTCTTCACAGATTGGGAGCCAACACGCGCCCGCGTCGCTCAAGATTTCTAGCCCACTTCTGAGGTTAGCAGTCATACGGCTGTCCCGGTTGACGCTCCTGTAAATACTTGAGGTTTATGTCACAGCGTGTTGTCAAACCTATAGTATGTTTTATACGCTATTGTGCGTACGTCAGTCTGATTTGACCTGCGGACCGTCTCGACCGTCCGTATCGCACGAAGGAGAACGCACATGCCCCCTCTCACCACGCCTTATTCGGGCCGCGTGGTGGGAGGGGGCATGGACGCCGCGCCCACGCCCTCGTCGGCCCTGCGCCCCAAAAGCGTGCGCGACCGGGGACTTACGGCCTTTAGCGAGGGACCAATGACCCATAGCCCTCGAACTGGGCTATTTCCATACTTGAGGTATGAATTTGGCGGCTTTAGTGGTCTCGGAGCATGCGACGTGAGCGCTTTCGCCGGATCCGCGACGCGATCCGCTGACGGGAGGGCCGTCAAGTGATCGATTTCGGAGCGCTTCCCCCGGAGGTCAACTCCGCGCGGATGTACGCCGGTCCCGGCCCCTTCTCGCTGATGGCCGCGGCGGTGGCCTGGGACGCTTTGGCCGCCGAACTGCACGCCGCGGCGAGTTGCTACCGCTCGGTGATCGCCGGGTTGACCACCGGACGCTGGCTGGGCCCGTCGTCGCTGACCATGGCGTCGGCGTACGCGCCATACATGGCGTGGATGGCCGGCGCCGGAGCGCGAGCCGCGGAGACGGCCGGTCAAGCCAGGCTCGCCGTGGAGGTTTTCGAGGCCGCCTTCGCGATGACCGTCCCGCCGCCCGCGGTCGCGGCCAACCGGGCGCAGCTCGCGACGCTTGTCGCGACCAACTTCTTCGGGCAGAACACCGCCGCCATCGCGGCCACCGAGGCCGAATACGGCGAGATGTGGGCGCAGGACGCCGCGGCGATGTATGCGTACGCCGCGGGTTCGGCGGCCGCGTGCGAGGTGACACCGTTCACCCCGGCGCCGAACGTGACCAACGAGAGTGGGGTGGCCCAGCAGGCCGCCGCGGTCGGGAAGGCCACCTCGGAGACGGAGCAGGCGAACCTGGCGAATGTGGTGTCCAAGGTGCCCAACTCGCTGCACCAGCTGTCCTCGCCGATGAAAACCGGGACCACCCTCCTCAGCGACGTCGTCACCGATACCAGTTCTGGCGCCGGGGATGCCATCACCGGCGCTGGGGCCGGCGCGGGCGACGCGGCCAATTCGTCGATCATGACGGGCCTCGCGTCGGGCATCCCCGGCGCCATCCCCAGCGCATTCTCGGCGGCGGCGACCCCCCTGTACGGCATGTCCTCCATCCTCGGCATCGCCCAAACCGCGCAGGGCTTGGCAAAAGCCGCCGGCGACGGCGTCATGGCCGCTGCCTCGGGAGCGGCGAGTGCGGCCAGTTCGGGTGCCGGAGCGCTCGGATCGATCGGATCGCTCGGATCCGGCATCTTCGGCAGCCTCGGCAAGGCGGCCATGCTGGGTCCGTTGGCGGTGCCGGCGAGCTGGACCAGCGTGATTCCCGCCGCCCACAGCGCCGTGTCGGCGCTACCCGCGATCAACCTCGCCGGCGCCAACGTGCCGCCCAGCGTCATGGGCTCGCTGCCCCGCCTCGCGGCCGCCTCGGGCAAGAACCTCGGGCCCCGATACGGCGTGATCCCGACCGTGATGACCCGCCCGCTGTCCGCCGGATACGCGTAGGCAATGTCATGAGCGGACAGGTTTTTTTGAAGGCCCGGTGCAGGAGAAGGAGCGGTAAGTGAAGTACACGCCCACCAAGGTCGCCGGGGTGACAATCATCGACTTCGAACTCAACCACGACCATCGCGGGTTCTCCTCACGTTCGTTCTCCGCCCGCGACTTCGCCAACCATGGGCTGGATTTCGAAGTCGCGCAGACGAATATCTACTTCAACTACACCCGCGGCACCGTGCGTGGCCTGTACCGCCGGGTGCCGCCGCACGCCGAGGCGCAACTGGTCCGTTGCACGCGGTGCCATCGCCGCCGTCGCGGTCGACGTCCGCCCCGACTCGCTGACCTACGGCGACCACGTGATGGTGCAGTTGAGCGCCGACGACCAACGCACGCTGTTCTTGCCCCCGTATGTCGCTTATGGCTTCCAGACGCAGGTCGACGACACCGAGGTCACCTTTCACGTCAGCGGTCAGTACGCGATGGCCGACGAGCAGGGGATCCGCTGGGACGACCCCGAATTCGGAATCTCGTGGCCGATACCGGTCACCGTCATCTCCGAGCAAGACGCGAGCTGGCCCTCGCGCAAATCCAGATTGGCACCAATCGAACAGGTGGCATCATGCGTCAGTCGGTGATCGTTCCCAACACGGTGGATGTCGTGGCGCCCAGCTGGCGGCAGCTCAAGGCCTGGCCGGCGGGCACGACGGCGTCGCACCTCGGCGAGGCCGCGGGTCCGCCCGTGATCGCCCCCGCCGCGGCTCCGGCTGCTGCGAATACCGCACAGCGCTGGCAGGACCGCTACTCGCAGGGTCTGCGCATCAGTGACTCGGTGATCGTCTTCGCGTCGGTGCTGCTCGCCCAGTACGTCCGCTTCGGGGAGATCGCGAACACCTCGGGTTACTCGGACCCGACCATGACGCTGTTCTCCTTCCTGTTCGCGGCGCTGTGGCTGTCGGCCCTCGCGATATTCCAAACGCGCTCAACGCGAATCATCGGCGCGGGGATCGAGGAGTACCGCCGGATCGGCACCGCATCCTTCTGGACGTTCGGGATCATCGCCATGGTGACGTTGCTCGCCAAGGTCGATCTGGCCCGCGGCTATCTGGCGATCGCGCTTCCCGTCGGCACCGTGGGATTGCTGGCCAGCCGCAGCGTGTGGCGAAAGCACATCTGCCACAAGCGCGTCCAGGGCGAGTGCCAGACCCGCGTCTTGGCGATCGGAGACCGGCAATCGGTCACGCACCTCGCACACGAACTGGACCGTAACCCGGTGGCCGGGTGCGTCGTGGTCGGCGTCTGCATCCCCGGTTACGGGCCGGCGCGCGGCAACACCCTGACGATCGGCGGCCGCCAGGTCCCGATCCTGGGCGACCAAACCCAGGTGGCGACGGCGATCGGCAGCTGCGGCGCGGACACCGTCGCGGTGACCCAAACGGATCACTTTGGGATGCACGGGATCAGGGAACTGCTGTGGCAGCTGGAGACCCGCGACGTCGACCTGGTGGTGTCGCCCGGCGTCATGGACGTCACCGAGGCGCGGTTGACCCTGCGCCTGACCGGCGGGCTGCCGCTGCTGCACGTCGACAAGCCGCAATACGAAGGGGCGCACCGCTTTCAGAAGCAGGCCTTCGACTTCGTGTTCTCGCTGGCGGCGCTGGTCGCCACAGCACCGGTGCTCGTCGCCGCTGCCATCGCCATCAAACTGACCAGCAAGGGCCCCGTCTTCTACCCGTCGGAACGCATCGGCACCGACGGAAAGCCCTTTACGATGCTGAAGTTCCGCACGATGGTCGACGGTGCGGACACTCAGCTCGAGCACCTGCTGGCCGTCAACGAGGGCGCCGGCGGCATGCTGTTCAAGATGCGCCAGGACCCCCGGGTCACCCCCATTGGCAGAATCCTCCGCCGGTACAGCATCGATGAGCTCCCGCAATTCATCAACGTCCTCAAGGGGGACATGAGCGTCGTCGGGCCCCGGCCCCCGTTGCGCCGCGAAGTCGACAACTACGACGGCGAGGTCAAGAGGCGCTTGCTGGTGAAGCCGGGCGTCAGCGGGCTGTGGCAGGTGAGCGGCCGGTCGGACCTGTCCTGGGAAGAGTCGGTGCGCCTGGATCTGTCCTACGTCGACAACTGGTCGATGTCGGGTGATCTGATGATCGTCGCCAAGACGGTGAAAGCGGTCCTGACAAGCCACGGAGCCTACTAGGCTCGCGAGCCATGACCGAGCCAACGGCACCCGCCGCGGTGGTGCCCACGGTGCCGCTCGCGCGGATGGCTCACGCGTTCTCGATCCAACTGATCTGCCGGGCGCTGGGGATGCTCGCGTCCGTGGTTTCGGTGGCGATGACCGCCCGCTATCTGGGTCCCGGACGCTACGGCCAGCTCACCATCGCGGTGGCGTTCGTCGCGATGTGGACCAGCTTCGCCGATCTGGGCATCGCCACCGTCATCGTGCGGCGGGTGACCTCCGGGCGTGGCGAACTCGAACGCCTGGTGCGCATCAACAGCGGCCTGGCCCTTCTCTACTGCGGTCCCCTCGCGGTGCTGGCGGCCGGGTCGGGGCTGCTCATCTATCACGACACCCAGGTGCGGGTGATGCTCGTCGTGCTGGCGGGCGGGCTGCTGCTGCAGACCATGACGACACGGTTCGAACCGGTATTCCTTGCCACCGTCCGGTTCTCCGCGGTGGCCATCTCCGACGTCGCCGCCCGGGTGAGCACGCTGGCCATGGTCGCCTGGCTGGTCGCGGCGCGCTCCGACGTCATCTGGTTCGCGGTCGCACAGCTGATCCCACCGGCCGTGCAGCTACTGATCCAGGGGGCCGCCGCGATGCGGCACATCTCGGTACGGCCACTGTTCGCCCCGCGGGAAGCCGCCGACCTGTTACGGGAAAGCTTGCCGCTGATCGGATTTATGATCGTCGGGCTCCTGTACTGCCGCGCCGATGGCGTGATCCTGTCCCTGCTGAGCACCCACTCCGAGGTGGGCGTGTACGGGCTGGCCCTGACGATCTCGTTCAACACGATCGTGGTCTCGCTGATCTTCCACAAGTCGACGCTGGCGACGGCCACCGAGCTGTTCTCGCGCGACGTGGCGGCGTTCGCCCGATTTCTGCGCCGCAGCGTCGAATTGATGTACTTCGTGGCGGTTCCGATCGCCGTTGTGGGCGTGCTGCTGGCCGGGCCGCTGATCGGGTTGTTCGGCAAAAGCGCGTTCATCGAACGCGGGACGCCCACACTGGCGTTGCTGTTCGTCGCCGCGGCCCTGCGGTTCGTCGGGGGCACCCTGGGCCAGGGGTTGGTGGCTTCCCATCATCAACACGTCCTGCTGTGGCTGACGGTGGCGACCCTCGCGCTCAACGTCGCGCTCAACCTCGCCCTGGCGGGGCGCTTCGGCGCCGTCGGACCCGGCGTGGCGCTGGTGTGCACGGAACTGTTCAACATGACGATCTCCAGCTGGTGGCTGCGCCGACGCTGCGGCTACCGCACCCCCGTGACGTTCGTGCTGCGCTTGCTGATCCCGACGGGGACGAGCGTGGTTGTGACACTGCTGCTTTCGGGTCACCACGTAATCCTGGTACTGACCGCCGCAGCCGCCGCCTACCTGGCCACCAGCGCGACCTTCGGCCCGATCACCTGGTCGACCCTGACCTCTCTGCGGGCCACGCTGCGCGAGGAGCAGCCGACGGCATGACCCGTGAAACGGACCGGGCATATCTGAAGCGCCCAGTCGGCAACACCGCCGGCCTGCCGCCCACGCGCTCGCTGACCGTGCTGATCGTGAGCGAATCCGGCCGGCAGCCGCTCGAGGTCTGCCTCGACAGCGTCGCCGAGCATCTACCCGAGCTGCCGGTTCACGTCTACGACCGCAGCGGCTCGGGTCATGCGGAACTCGCCGCGAAATACCCTGCGGTCCGGTGGTTTTCGGGCCAGGCGAACGTCGGTTTCGCCGCGGCCTGCAACACGCTGGTGGAGCACATGCCCGCCGATACAGACCTCCTGCTGCTGGACCCCCATGCCCGCCTGCTGGGGCCGCTGAATCGGACCCGGGAGTTACTTCGTCGGCCCAGGGTGGCGGCGGTTTCGCCGCTCGCACGCGACGCCGCCGCGCCGGACCGGGCGCCGTGGGACGTCGCCGCCCGCCGCCACACCGTCAGGCGCGAGCTGCGCGCGGCGGGCGGGCGTCCCGGCCCGCACCGTCGCACGGCGCCCGCACGGCGGTACTCTCGCCAGCCTCCCGAATCGCGAAGCATCGACGGCGATTTGGCTCCGGTCTGCCTGGCGATCAGCAGAGCGGCCTGGAACACCGTCGGCCCCTTCGACGAGGAGTACTTCGGCTACGGCGAGGCGGCCGACTGGCAGGCCCGGGCCCGCGCCGCCGGCTGGCGCATCCTGCTCGCCGACGAGCTCGGCGTCGAGCGCCGCGACCGGGTGAGCGACGAGGTCGACGAGGGCCCCCGACAGCGCCGCGATCGGGACCTGGCGCGAACCAACACCGCGCTGTTGCTCGAACATCACAACAGCGTTCACCACGCGGACGTATACCTGGCCGGCACAGCCGCCCTGCAGCGGTTACGGCGGGGCAAACGCGCGCGCCGGCAAACCGGCCTGCCGTCGATAGTCATCGCCACCAACCGCCTGGTCTACGGGGGCGCCGAGCGGCAAAAGGCGCTCTTGGCAACGGAATTGGACCGCCGCGGCTACGCGGTCACTGTCGTCTGCGTGCAGCGGTTCGGCCCGCTGATCGCCGAAATTCCGGACACGGTGCGGGTGATCCGCCAGCCGTGGTGGGCGCCGATGGTCGACATGGCCGAGGGCCCGGCGGTGCTGATCACCGGCGACACCAATACCGAGGTGGGATTCGGCACGTTGTGGCGCGCGGCCGGCCGGAGCCGTCGATGGCTGGTCGCACCGCACGTCCCTCCCGAGGAGGACCGGCCGATCTACTCGCGGCCACTGACCGCGGCGATGCGCCGCGCGGACGGATTCATCGTTTTGGCACAACGCCATTGGGACATGCTGACCAAGCAGCATCGGCTCCGGGGACGGTACTTCGTCGCGCCCAACGGCGTCGCCGACCTCGGGGAGCCGAGCCCCCGGCAGCGCGGCGCCGGCCGACCGCTACACCTGGTCATGCTCTCGCGCATCGTCGAGCACAAGAACCCGCATCTGCTGATCGAGGCGCTGAGCGGTCTCGCTGAGATGCCCTGGCGATTGTCGATTTTCGGCGACGGGCCCGATCGAGAGTGGCTGCAGGCACGCACACCCGCCGGGTTGGGCGATCGCGTCCAGTGGCGGGGATGGTCGGCCGGGCCGGGCCCCGCGCTGGCCGACGCGGACCTGCTGTGTGTTCCCAGCCGCTCCGAGGCCTTCCCGGTGGTGATCCTCGAGGCGATGGCCAGGGCGGTGCCGGTCGCGGCGTCGGCGGTTTGCGCTGTCCCGGAAATGTTGGATTTCGGAGGGGCGGGGTTCCTGGTCGAGCCCGTCTCCGCGTCGGGGTGGCGAGAACACTTGGCCCGGATCATGGCGGAGCCCGACGCGCTGCCGTCGGTCGGACGATGCGGCTATGAGCGCATGCGCAAGCATTACACGGTGGAGGCGATGGCCGACGCGTACCTGGGAGCGATCGGGGCTGTGCTGTGAATTCGCCTCGGGTGCTGTGGCTTTCGCCGTGGACGCGACCGGCGGTTCGGGTGCAAGCCGAGGCGCTGCTGCGCCACGGTGCCGACGTGTTGTTGGTCACCTCCGATCAGCATCCGGAGTCGGACGCCGCGCGCGATTACGAGTTGGTGCTCGATCCGCGCTTTCGCACGGCCGCGACCTGGCTGCCGACCCTGAAAGCCTGGCGCCGCGTCCGCCGCTTCCGGCCCGACATCGTGATCGCCGAACTGGTGCGGGATCCGCGCTGGATCGCGTTGGCCGGGCGAGCCCCGCGCATTCAGGTGGTGCACGACGATCGGCCGCACGACCCCGACGAACTGACGCCGGCCTACGAGCGCGCCGTGTTCGACCGCTGGGCCGCGCGCTCAGCAGCCACCATCACCTACAGCGACTATGTCGCGGCCGCGGTCACAGCGCGCCGCGATGTCGCCGGTACGCCGGTGCATGTCGTGCCGTTGGCCAGCGACCTCGATCTCGACCGCGTTCCGTCGTTCGTGGGGCCCGAACGGCGCCGCGATTTCGTCATGTTCGGCCGGCTCAACCCCTACAAGAACGTCGATGTCGTGCTGGCGGCCTGGCAGCGGCATGTGGTCGGCGGCGGCTGGCGAGGCGACAACCTGGTGCTCGTCGGCGACGGGCCGCTGGACGCCGAAGCGCTGCCCAAACACACGCTCTGGCGCAACGGCAGCTTCCGCTACGCCGATGTCATCCCCACGCTGGCCGCCGCCAAAGGGTCGCTCGCCCACTATCGGCGCGCCTCACAGAGTGGCGTGCAGTCGCTCTCGATGCAGCTGGGTGTCATGCCGATCGTGTCGACCGCCGGCGCGTTGCCCGAATACCAGCCGCCGGGTTTGGCCCCGATCGGGGTCGACGACGTCGCCGGGCTCGCCGCCGCTTTCGACCTCCTGGCCGATCCGGTGACCGCGGCCCGCCTGGGGGCCGACGCGGCGCGCCACTACGCGCACCGATGCGCGGTTGACCTTGTCGCCGTGCGCATTTTGGACGTCATCGCCCAGGTGCTGGATCGCCGGCGGTGACGGGAGGCTCAGGCCAGGCCCCGCCAGAACGTCTCCAGCCACCCGGTGAGTTCGCGGGCCCGGCCCAGCGCATCGGGCGGCGCCGATCGGGACCGCGTCGCCGCGATGGCCGCCGGGAGCTCCTCTGTTTCCCGGACCACGGTCGCCAGCCCGGCACCCGCCATCTTCTCGGCGAACGGCAGCTGGTGCTCATCGACGTGCTCCCCGCGCGAAGAGCGACGCGGCACCAGCACGGGATGTTTCCCTTGCTCGACGCACAGCAGCGTCGATCCGGCGCCCGCGTGGGTCACGGCGACGGAGGCCCGCCGGATGTGCGTGCAGACGTCCCCGAAGGACAGGAAGCGCTCGAACGCGGCGTGGCGCGGCTCGAATTTGCAGGTTCCGAGCTGTATGAAAAAGTCCTCCCCCACCGCGTCGGTGCGCGCCAGCTCGTCCACCGCGCGCGCCAGCCGGTCGAAGGGATGGACCTCCATCCCCATGATCACGAAGATCACACGATCCTCCCGTGATACTCGGTGCGGGGAATCCGGTCGGCCAACTCGGGCCACTGCACCAGAAAGCGGGAGGCGAACGGCTTCACCATGCGGGCGGTGAGCGAGAGTTCGGTGATGCGGGTGATGGATTCGACGAACACGGTGGGAATCCGCAGCAGCCAGGCCAGCCACAGGAAGGGTGCGGCCACGCCCGATCCGGTCGTCAAGATCATGGCGGGGCGGTGGCGGATCAAAAGGCGTAGGGCCAGCACCAGATTGCGCAGCAGGTTGGGCACGTTACGGACCGTCGGGTGCGCGGCCCAGTACACCTCGCGCTCGTCGCGCAACAGGTAACGGGCGTCGGCGGTCCCGAAACTCACCCAAAACCGATCCTTGTCCTGCCAGAACTCGCGCAGGCAGAACATCTCGTAGATGTGCCCACCGGAGGACGCGATGAGGAGCAGCCGACCCATGTCTCCCCTCGGTTGAGGCGCACCGATCTTCTGGCGGCGGCGCGGCGATCCCGATGTCAAAGACTAACTCCCGTCGTGGCCGCGGCCGGGTTGCGACGGCAAACAGATCGAGCGGATTTCGCGATGATGCGTTGACCGGGTGCTAACGTCCACCTTGTTGGCGGGCCGTACACGTTGCCGATGCGGCACTCGGAGTGAGTAGAGGCGCGGACCATGATTCGAACGGCCATAGTCGGCCTGGGCAAGATGGGTCTTTCGCACCTCGCGATCCTTCGCACGCACCCGGACCTCGACGTGGTCGGCGTGTGTGACTCCGCCGGCTATCTGCGCGACATCCTGGCCAAATACACCGGTCTGGACTGCTACGACGATTTCGATCGGATGCTGGCGCAGACGAAGGCGGACGCCGTTGTCGTCGCCGTTCCGTCGCGGCTGCACGCGCCGATGGTCGAAAAGGCCCTTGCCCGAGGCACACACGTCTTCTGCGAGAAACCGTTCGTCCTCGATGTCCGCGACGGCGAGCGCCTGGTGGCGCTCGCCGAGAGCAATCGGCTCGTCACGCAGGTCGGCTATCACTGCCGCTTCATCGGCGCCTTCCAAGAGGCGGCACGAATCGTCGCGGCGGGGGCTCTCGGGCAGGTACACCACGTGCGTGCCGAGGCATACGGCCCCGTCGTCCTTCGACAGAAGGGAAGCACGTGGCGCGGCGTCAAAGCCGAAGGCGGTGGCGCCCTCTACGACTACGCCTGCCACGCCATCGATTTGATGAACTTCATCGCCGGCGTGCCCCTAGCGGTCGACGGAGTCGTCCGCCACAGCGTTTTCTCGCGCGACGTCGACGACGAGGTCTACTGCACGATGCGCTACGGCAACGGCGCCAGCGGCCAACTGTGCGTGAACTGGAGCGACGAGAGCTTTCGCAAGATGTCGACGAAGGTTTCGGTGTGGGGAACCAACGGCCGCGTCGTCGCCGATCGGCAGGAATGCCAGATCTATCTCCGCGAGACGCACCCCGAGGTCCCCGACCTGGGGGCGGGATGGACGATCCGGTACACGACCGATCTCACCGACGAGGTCTGGTATTACCTTCGGGGTGAAGAGTATTCGGCGCAGATCGACTATTTCGCGCAGAGCATCAAGAACAACCGGTTGAACGGCGAGAACACTTTTCGCTCGGCGCTCGACGTCGATCGTGTGGTCGACATGATCACCGGCGCCGGAGCCGGCGCGGCCCCCCTGCCCCAGGCGGCCGCGAATGGCTCCCCGCGCGGCTCGCGGCGCCGCGAGATCGTCGCGCGCATCAGAAAACTCACGTCGCCGAGGGCATCATGACCATGGACCGTGTGCTGTTCGGCGACAACCAGTTCTTCGGCGTCAACCACATGTCCGAGGAGAAAGCGCGGGCCCAGGCGATACGCTTTCAGCACCTGCCGCCCGTGCTGGCGACGCTGGACGCCGCGTACCAGGAAGGCATCCGTACGTTCGTGTGCACGACGCACGACCGGGTCGGCGAAATCTGCGATCATTTCCGCGCCAACCGGACCCGATACCCCGACTACGTCTTCTACCCGTGCATGCCGTACGCGCACAAGTACGCCAACGCCGTGACCGAGTTCGGGATGCTGGAGGCGCTGCGCAGGTTCCTGCCCGACGATGGGGCCGTCAAGTCGATGTTCAAGGGCGGTGTCGCCCTCGCGGGCAAGGACATCGAGCCGATCATGCAGCTATTGGTCGACGCGGAGATGAAGATGTTCGCCGGACTGTCCACGCCCGTCATCTTCATTCAAAACGTCGTCACCGACTTGCTTCTCGGCCTGGGCATGGACGAGGGGTTCCGGTTTTTCTACGACCACGTCAGGCTCAGGTATGGCGCCGAGCCGGGCTTCATCACCATGAATCTCCCGCGCCTCCTCGACGCCCTCGACGGCCAGGGAATCGAGAATCCCATCGTGTGCGCCAATTTCAACAAGATCGGCTTCCGGATGTGTGGCGGAATCGAGCTCTACGAGAGGACAATCCGCGAGCGCCGCTGCCGTCTGATCGCGATGTCGGTGCTCGCCTCGGGCGCGATCCCGCCCCGCGAGGCCATCGATTACGTCTGCGGTCAGCCGCAGATCCATTCGATCGTCTTCGGCGCATCCAGCCGTGCGAACATTCGGCAGACGAAGTCGCTGATCGACGAGCTGTGGCAGGTCCCGACGTGATCCCCGGACCCCGGTTAGCTCGAATCCGTTGACGAGCAGGTGATTCGGGCTTTCGCCAGACGCTCCGCGAGCCGCACGCCCAGCGCGATCCCGAGAAGCGTCGGGTTGGCCTGGCTCGATGTCGGCAACACCGAGGTGCTCGCGACGTAGAGTCCGCGAACCCCATGGACTTGCAGTTGTGGATCTACGACGCCGCCTTCCGGCGATGTCGACATCCGGGTGGTTCCCGCCTGGTGGTAACCGGTCCGCTTCTTCATGTACGCACGGACCGCGGCCTCGACATCGTCGGTCAGCCACTCCACGTATCCCACGCCGTGGCGGCGAAGGTGGTCATCGATGGCGGCGATGGCCTTGCGCACGCTTGCGTAATCGGCGTCGGAGAAGTGCATGCTGGTGCGAATCCTCCTCATGCCGAGGGCGTCTCGTTCGTCGGTCAGCTCGACCCGGCTCTCCCAGTGCGGAAGGTGCTCGCCGTGGTACTGCAGCAGGTAGCGATTGTCGGCGCTCTTCACGAAGAAGCCGGGCGCCTTGCGGCCCCGGCGGAGGAACCGTGCGTAGCAGAAGGCGACGGCGAACCGGAGGGAACCGAACAGGTCTCGCGCGACGTTGCCCAGATGCGCAAGGATTCGTGGCGAACCGTTGGTCTTGGTGTGGGCCTCACGGATCGCCTCGGCGAGCAGGAATCGTCCGATCGGCGAGATCAGTGTCAGGTACACCCCGGACAGGATCCCGCTTCCGTGACTCGGGTCGCTGATCGGCGGATTCACCAAGAATATTGCGGCGTTTGGCATTTCGTTCTGGCGCAGCAGCTGCGGGTCGAAGGTGAAGCGCCGGCGAACATACACCCCCTCCCCGTCCCGCTCGTATCCGTGGATGACCTCATCGGTGGTGAATTGCACGCGCGCGACCCGGGCCTCGACGTGCGCCATGTACCAGCGCCCCAGGTGCCCGCCCGCGTTCCCCAGCCCCCCGGGGTGATGGCGATCCGACGCCAGCAGCAGGCGGGTGGCCTCCAAACCGCCGGTCGCGATGACGTAGTCCGTCGCAACCACTCGCCCCGCACCGCCGTTCAAGGACTTGACGACCAGGTGGTCGACGGTGTCGCCGGCCGCCGTCGCCACGATCTCGGTGCAGGTGAGGCCGGTCCACAGCGTGAGATGGGGCGAGTCTCGCAACGCCGCCCGGTAGCGGCGCCCGAAACGGGTTGGTAGCGCCCAGCGCTCGAGGTCGGTCGTGCGCACGTCGCCGTCGGGGAGCCCCGCGACCAAGTCGCGCTCCGCGATCTCGGGGATCTCGCGCGCATTGAACGCCGCCCGGCCGCATACCGCCCAGTCGCAGGCGCGTTGAAGGTAGGGCTCGACGTCGTCGTATCCGATGGGCCACGGCGCCTGCGCCGTGATGGGCCGGTCCTCGAAATCGATGGGGTCGAACTCGAGACAGCGTCCCCCCCAGAGCGCCGAGGTTCCACCGACCTGCCGGCGGACCGTCAGCTCGCTACGCGAATGGAAGTAGTCGTCGTGCCGCGAATCGAACCTCGACAGCGCTTGGGCCGCACGGTCGTTGCGTTCGAGGCCGCTTTCGACGAGGACCACCTGCACGCCCGCCCCGGCGAGTTCCAGCGCAGTCGCGATGCCGATCGGGCCGGCCCCGACGACCACCACATCCGTTTCGATCGTCATGCCGTGGGCGAAGTCCTCCATGTCGCGAATCACGCGGCCCCACCCTCTCGGAACTCCTTGACGAGAGCGAGGAACCGCGCCACGGTCTCGGCGTCGGGCGGCGCCGAGACCGCGTCGGCGGCTTCGGTGACCCGCTGCGGCCTGGTGGTGCTGTAAAGGATTGCGCGGCAGCCCGTTGCGGTGATTGACGAGGCGAGGATCAGCCGGGCCAGCACTCCGGGGGCCAGCGGGTCGGCCTGCAGGGCTTCGCGCCAGCGGCTTGCCATTCCGGGGTCGGCAAGCAAGGCGCCCGAGAGCTTGCGGTGCGGCCGCTCGAGTACGCCGAATGCGATATCGGCGGGTCTCGGCGAAGGATCGAGCAAGTCGCTGCGGAGTTGGCTGACTGCCCGCGGCCCGAATGCGCGGACGAAGTCCAGCTCGAGCCCCTCGTCCTGCGAGACGCCCCAGGCGCGAATCTTTCCCTGTTGGCGCGCCCGCTCAAAGAATTCGCGAAGTTCGTCGCCCGCAACGGTGTCCTGAGGCCTCGGCGCGTGGACGAAGAGGATGTCGACATGGTCGACGCCGAGCGCCGCCAGGCTCTCGTCGAGGCTGCGTCTCGCGACGGCCGCGTCGTACACCCGGCCGCCCGCCGACGGCGCCTGCTGCCGCTTGACGATACGGCGCAGCGCGGGAGCCTTTTTCAGCAGCGCCCGGGCCGGGGCCTGGAATCGGCCGAGCCGCCGCGCCGCGCCGCCGACATCGATGCCGAACTTGGTGGCGATGGTCACGCTGTCGCGGTCGACCGTGCGCAAAAAGGCCCCGAGCTCCGCCTCCGCCATTCCCAGCCCGTACATCCGCGCGGTGTCGAAGTGGGTGATGCCGCTGTCCACGGCGCCGGCGAGCACGGCCATCCGTTCCTTCTTCGACGGCGACTGCATCAGTGCGCCGCATCCGAAACCGATTGCGCTGACCGCCAATCGCGGTCCCTGAAGTTCAACCCGTCGCAATGTCGCAGCCCAGGTAGATGCGGCGGAGTTCGGCATCGATGACGTCGGGGCTCCGTGTCGCCGCGACGTGCGCTTGACCCCGCAGCCCGTCACGCTCGGCCAGCTCGGGGTCGCGCAGGTACCGGCCGATCGCGTTGGCCAACGCGGGCACATCGCCGACCGGGACCAGCATGCCCGGGTCGGGGGCGATCTCCGCCGTCCCACCGACGGGCGTCGCCACGAACGGCCGCGCGCCGGCCAGGGCCTCGGTCAGGATCATCGGCATGCCCTCCGCAAACGACGGGAGCACCACCACCCGGACCGAGCGGAGCAGCCCACGGACCGCGTCGGGGTGCATCGGACCTTCGACGGTCAGCCGCTCCGTCTCCGGCGGGGCATAGTCGTCGATGGGACCGATTATCCGACAACGGCCTTCGATGCCCTCGGCGAGAAGAAGCCGCCAGGCCGCCACAAGTCTGTCGACACCTTTTCGAAGCCCAACGGTGCCCGCGAACAGCGCCACGGGCGGCGTGGAGGCCGCCCCGGGCGCATCACGGTCGACCACGATCGGGTTCGGCACCACGGCGGTCCGCACCGTCGGCGCCACCTCGGCGACCGCGGCGCGCGCTTCCTCCGACAACAGGATCACATGGTCCGCCCGCTTCAACGTCGCACCCACGAAGCGGGGGCGCGACCTGGCGAACTCGGGAAAGTCGGGACCATGGAGGGTGACGATCACCCGGAAACCCTTGGCCCTGGCCAAGCGGATCAACGGTCCTTCGCGCAGCCAGGCCCCGCCGTTGGAGATATGGAAGTGCACGATGGTGCCACGAGGGGACCGGGCCAGTGAAATCCCCGCGCGTGCCGTGAGAAACAGGTTCCTCAGATGGCGGTCCCCGTTCCACGTCGACAGGACCCGGATGTCGTCGGCGCCGATCTTGTTGTCGCGCAACACCCGGATCACGGACTGGGTCCCGCCGATGCTGTACATGTCGGGCCCCACGTGTGTCACTGAGATCATGTCGGCCTGGCTCGTCTACGGGAAAGTAACCGCGCCGACCCTGGCATCGAGGGGCGGGTCGGGCGTGGCGGCCGGCGCCGGATTGTCCTCGGTCCGGCTGCCCTCCGCGCCCCGGCGCCGCAACCCGGCGTAGCCCATCGCCGCCCCCAGCGCCATGCCCAAGCCCAAGGCGTCCATCGGCATCTCCGGCAACGGCCACACGGCGGATATCGCCAACAGGCCCGCGGCGACGGCCGCACTGATTTTCGCGGGCGCCGGGGCGCACCGCAGCGCGAGGATCACCGGCGTGAGCGCGAACAGCACGAACGCGGCCATCCCCACCGCCCCGGCCTTGGCCAGCCACCACAGGTAGAAGTTGTGGGAGTAGGCGGGATAGAGGTACCGATGGAATTCGTCGTCGCCGGTCGGCGGCTGGTACACGTAGCCCAGGCCGTGCCCAAACAACGGGGCCTGGGCGATGGTCTCCTTGAGGAGGTTGATTTCCCGCAGTCGTTCCAGCGCCGAATCGTCGACCGCGAGCGCGCTCGACGTAACCCCGCCCAGCACCCGCTGATTGAACGCAACGTACTGATCGGCCAGCCACGCCCCGGTCTTCGAACGCTGCAGCAAAAACAGCGACCCGGGCACCGCCACCGCGACGACGGCCAGGCCGACCGTCGCGGCCACGACCGCCCGCCGCACGGCCGCCCAACTCAGGCTGCCCAGCAGCGCGACCGCGGCCGCCACCCCCATGGAGATCAGCGTGTTGCGGGAGAAGGACAGCAGCGAAATGCTCAGCGCGGGAACGCCCAACGCGAGATAGGCCATCGGTCGGACCCGGCCCACGATCGGGGCGGCGACCAGTGCGCTCAGCACCGCGGTGGCCGGCGTCTGGGTGGACAGGATGATGCGCACGGCCTGACCGGCACCCGTCGTCCCCTCCAGGCTTTCCGCCCGACCGGCCAACCGGATGGCGTACAGCGAGCTGATGATCGCCATCGCCGCCGAAAACCACAGGATCACGATCATCACCCGGATCGACCATCGGACGTGTCCGCTGTAGACGACGAACATCGCAAGGACGAAGCCGATCGCCATCTCGATCATGGTGGTCGCTTCACGGGTCACCGTGAGGTCGGGGTTTCCCGTGGCGAAGCCGGTGACCGTGGACCACAGCACCGCCGCCACCAGGATCCCGGGCAGCACGAAGTCGGACGACCGCGGTTTCGCGGTGGGGATCAGGTAGCAGATCGCGAGGATGGCCGCCAGGTGGTACGCGTAAATCGTCAGCGGGCCAAAGACTTTCCCCACGTGTAAGCCTTCGGGCAGTGCCGCGAACGCACCGAACAGCGTAACCCCCACCATCCCTTCGGGTTTCACCCAGTACACGACCACGCAGAACAACGCGGCGGTCAGCAGCACACCCTCGGTGGTCCGGCGCACCGACAGCACGCCGAACGCGAAGCATCCGAACACGAAGATCGCCAGCAGGGCTCCATCCACGGCCAGGCGGTGACGGGCCCGCAGGTACGGGATCACGCCGGCCTGCTGACCTTTGACCGGTAGGCGCGGTCGGCGGCCCTGATGTGCAGCGACTGGCGGGCGTCGGTCAGCACCGTGCCGACCACCTGTGCGCCGGCCGCGCGCAGGGCGGTCAACGCGTCCTTGAGTTCGTCCGCGGTAGTGCGCTTCGCCCGAACCACCAGCACGGTGGCGGGGACGGCACCGGCCAGCAGGCCGGTGTCGGCGGTCGCCAGCACCGGCGGACCGTCGATGACAATGCGGTCAAACCGTGAGGACAATTCCTGCACCACCCGGTCGATCACTTCCGGCAGGTACGCGCTGGGGGGCAGACTCTCGCGCCGGGCGGACCGCGACGCGAGGATGTGCAGCTTCGAAATCGGCGTCGGCTTCACCACCTGGGCGGCCGCGGCGGGGTCGGCGAGCGCGTTGGCCAGCCCCTCCCCCGATTCGACCCTGAGCAGACCGGCGATCACGTGCCGGCGGCTGTCGCCCTCGACCAGCAACGCGTCTTCGCCCATCTCGGCGAGCGCGAGCGCAAGGTTCATCGCCGTCGTCGTCGTTCCCTCGCCACCGAACGGGCCCGCCACCAACACCTGACGGGCGTTGGGTCCCATCGCCCTGAGCAGCCGGGTGCGCATGCCGCGCACCGCGTCGTCGAATGCGGTGTCGGTGCCGAACCGCGGAGTCCCGCCGCGCTTTCCCGGCAGTTCCGCCAAGGTCGGCAGGCCCGAGAGTTCCTCGAGCTTGGCGCGGGTGCGCACGGTGCGGTCGCCGGCCTCGCGGGTCAGCGCCACCGCGATGGCCAACAGCACACCGGCGATGAAGCCGATCGCCATGTTTCGCAACGGCACCGGCGACACCGGAATCTTCGGAACGCGGGGCGGCTCGACCATCGTCGCCCGCGCCAAGGGCCACGGCTTGCCAGTCGGTCCCGCCGATGCCGGCACGTCGGACGGTTGACCCGATGGCGGCGGCGTCGTCTCGACCACCTCGGGTCGCGGTCCCGCGGTGACCGGCGTGGCCACGCCGTTCGACGCCGGGTTCGGGGCAAGCGTCGGCAGCATCGCGCTGAACTGACCGGCCATGGCGCCCGCCAGCGCGGCGGCGCGCGCCGGGTCGGTGTCTTTGACGCTGATCGTGAACAGCACCGATTTCGGGGTGTATTTCACTTGGGTTTGGCTCAGCAGATCATCGGCGCGCATGGGAAGTTGGAGCTGGCGGATGGCGCGCTCGGCCACGATGTGTCCGCCGGCGATTTGCGCGTACGACGACAGCCGTTCCTGGGCGGCCTGCGTGCCGCTGTACACCTCGTTGAGGTCGGTCGCACCGGTAAACGAGATGAGGACCGTGGCCGACGACTGGTAGTGCTTGGTCTGCAATGCGGTCACGAACGCGGCGCCGACGGTACACGCCAGCAGCGCGGTCAAGGCGAGTTTCCAGTGCGCGCCGAGAATCCGGACGAAGGTACGGAAATCCATCGGCTATTAACCTTTCTAAAAGCCTTCGGCGGGAAGAAAACTCTGCGGTTTCGTCCTACCAGCCGCGCATACCACTGCAGATTATGCAGCATCATCAGGCGGGCATTGGCGGAATCGCAGTCCCGCTGCCCCGGTTGATTTACGGCGTAATTGGCGACGCGGCGCCCGCCGTCATCGTCACGCGGCGTGAGTCAACGCGTCGCGGGACAGATTCAACGTCGCGATCGGATAGCATCCGGTGCCGTCGCGCCCGTCGCGCGCGAGCCGCATGGGCGGATAGTTCACCACGTGGTTCGCGCCCGGCTTGTGCTGTTGCCAATCGACCGAGGCACACAACGTGTAGTGCCCTGGCGCCAAGCCCGCCAAGTCGATGTGAATGGACTCCGTCGTCGACGCCGGCAACGGCTCCTTGCTGGAGCCGTCCCCGGATGGGCTTTGGACCAGGGTTTTCAGCGCCACGGTCGCGGGAAGCGTGCGGACCGCGGCCCCCGAGAAATCGACGAGCCGGTAGCCCGGGACCCAGTTTTCGGTCGCGGCGGCCGCGCCGTAATTGGTCCACGCGACAGCCAGGGTCGCCTTGCCGTCTTTCACCGATTGCGATTCCTGCCGCGCCTCCACCGAATACCGGTAGCCTGCGACGACGTTTGCCCGCGCCCACAGCAAGTACAGCGCCGGGTCCATCGGTGTCGACGAATCCACAGCCGGGAAGTTGAAACTCGATGTCATCGACACGTGGTACTTGACGACGTCCTGCAGGCCTTTTTCGTAGTAGGTCCGCGGATCGGTTTTCTCGGGCAGCTGGCACCATTCGGTGATCATCGGCGCCGACGCCAGCCGGTTCCTCAGCGCTCCGACCAGCGGGTCCTTGGACTGCACATAGTGGGAACCATCCCTTTCCGCCCACGCGGGCAGCGGATCCTGTACGCCCAGGCAGTCCGCGCGGATGCCCACCGGCGCGGACAGTTTCTTCGTCACGTCGTCGGCGATCAACTGGCGCACGATCTCCGGGTTCAGTGCGGTTGTCACCAATTGCGTGTGGGGAAAAGCGTTTACGGTCGCCGCGACCAGCTGCCGAATGGACTCGGCGGTGATGTTCTGGTCACGAAACTGGCTGTAATACCCCAGCTTCGCGACGCTCTCGTCGGGTGCGGGGCCCGGCGCGCCGAGTGTGTCACGCAGATACGAGATGTGGTTCTCGCTGAAATCGCCGTAGCCGGAGAATTCGAAGACGCTCAGCCGCTCGTCGCCGTCGTAACGGCGGCCCAACGCGGCCAACAGCTGGCCGAATGCGTTCAGGTAGTTCGGATCATTCCAGTTCGGAACGACCTGCGTGACGCCGGGCATCCACCAATATCGTTGCGGACCGGAGTAGTTGGTGGCCGCGGCGCGCATCCAGTCGGGCATCGCGATGTTGGTGTTGTTCGGATAGACGGTGTCGCAACACGAGTTGTAGGCGACCACGCGAAGCGTCAGGCGCATGTTTCGACCGGCCAATTTCGTCAGCGCGTCATCGATCACGCTGAAATCGAATTTGCGATCGTCGGGAGCGTCCGGCGGCAGTGTGCTCGGATCGGTGGGCTGCAACTGGCGCCAGGGGACACGCAAACTGGCGTCGTAGGACGCCGGCCACGCCGGGTAGCGCCGCTGCGCCGGATTGCCCTGCGGGAACAGCGGTTGCAGGAGATCCTCGTACTGGCCGCGCAGCGGGTTCGGCACGTCCTGCACGGACAACGGTATGGCCGGACTGCTGATCAGGGCGAGGGGATCAAGGTCGCTGCGGCCGTCACATCCGTCGAGCACCAAACTCACGCACACGGTGACGACAAGGAGAATGTTCCTAATTGTCCGGACCATGATTGCTCGCGCTAAACCGTGTCCGACAAATGCATCTACTGCTACCTCTCTGGCGGTCGCGACTAGTCACATGCGCGGGATATCAAGGGTGACAACAGGGTACAGCCCGGGCCCGTGACAGATGGCTGAAATCGGGGCGCCCGGTGAAAGCCCGCCGGCTTGGCGGGGCCTCCTGGCGCGCTTTGGCCATTGTCAAATCGCCGCGTCGACTAAGCTGGGGCTCCGCAAATCGGACAGGAGTCACAGCAGATGTCGGTCGCACGCTCGGCCAAAACGTGGCTCGCGCCGGCGGCAAAAAAACTCGCACCGCGCCTGTTCTGGCGGCGGAGGTTTCGAATCCTGCACCGCTTGGGGCAGAGCCGCGCGGACATCCAGCTGGTGGCGTCATTGTGCGATCCGAACCGAATC
The DNA here is from genome assembly GCF_000709305.1 of Mycobacterium sp. TKK-01-0059. NCBI lineage: Bacteria > Bacillati > Actinomycetota > Actinomycetes > Mycobacteriales > Mycobacteriaceae > Mycobacterium > Mycobacterium sp. TKK-01-0059. Next base: position 2,883,995 of record NZ_KL446993.1, on the reverse strand, counting down.
TCCCTGGACATCGGAGCGGACCTCGGCGAATTCACGATTGCGATGGCGGCGTCGTCGCGCTCGGTGACCGCGTTCGAGCCCCGGCCGGCGCAGGCCCGCGATCTGGCAGCGATGTTCGCCGCCGTCGGCGCCCCCGTCCGGGTGGAGGCGGTGGCGCTGTCCGACCGGCCCGGCACGATCGCCATGCGGGTGGTCGAATCCGAGCCGGGCCGAAGCACAATCGACACCGACAACGAACTCACCGACGTCAATGGGGATGACATTCGCCGCATCGACGTGCCGGTCAAGCGGCTCGACGACCTGCATCTTGACGACATCGGCCTGATCAAGATCGACGTCGAGGGCCACGAACTCGCAGTGATACGGGGCGCCACGCAGACGCTCACCCGCAATCGACCGGCGATTGTGGTGGAAGCCGAGGAACGCCATCACCCCGACGCCGTCGCCGAGATCACGGCGTTGCTGGCCGGTCTCGGTTACGCGGGTTACTTCGACCTCGGTGGCGCTCGTCGGCCCATCGCCGAGTTCGATCCGACTCAGCACCAGGACCCGGCCAACGTCGGCAGGCGGGAAGACGGCTGGGCCGGCCACGGCACCTACGTCAACAACTTCGTCTTCTTGCCCACCGAAGGCTGACCGCCTCCGCGATCGTCGCCGCTACGTCGAGCCCAGCGACGATGACTCGCGATCGGCGAGAAACGGCATCGGCATCCAGCGCGCGGACAGCAGCGCTTCCATCGCGTCGCCGGGCAGGGGACGCGACAGCAGGAAGCCTTGCGCGCGGTGGCAGCCGTGTTGCATCAAAGTCAGTGCGGCAGCGGGGGTTTCGACGCCTTCGGCGACCACTTCCAGCCCGAACGCCTCGGCGAGCCCGATGATGGCGCGGACGATGGCCAGGTCGCCGGCGTCGGTGCCGACATCGCGCACGAACCCGGCGTCGATCTTGAGCATGTCGACCGGCAGGGATTTCAGGTGGGACAGAACGGCATAGCCGGTGCCGAAGTCGTCGATGGCGACCTGCACGCCGACTTCCTTGAGCTCCGACAAGGTTTTTCGCGTGGTGTCGATGTCGTGCACCACGGCGCGTTCGGTGATCTCGAGGCACACCGATGCGGCATCGATTCGGAACTCGTCGATCGTGTCGGCGACGCTTTCGACGAAGCCACGACTGATCAGCTGGATGGGCGACACGTTGATGCGCAGCATGGCGCCGTGCCCGACCCCATTGGCGCGCCACTGGCTGAACTCGGCGCAGGCGCTGCGCATCACCCACCCGCCCAGCTCCGCGGCGAGGTTGGTGGATTCGGCCACCCCGATGAACGAGTCGGGCAGCAACAGCCCCCAGACCGGGTGCCGCCAGCGCACCAGCGCCTCCGCGCCCACGATGGCCCCGGTCCACAAGTCGACCTCGGGCAGGTAATGCAGGAGCAGACCTTCGCTGTCGATGTCGCCCTGCAGGTGCAACTCGATGTCGTTGCGGAACGCCCGCTTGAGCGACATGTCGTCGGTGGACACCGCCGTCTGATTGCCGCCGGCACGCTTGGCCGTCAGCACCGCCTCGTCCGCCCGGCGGAGCAGATCTGCGCAGTTGTCCGCCCCGGGCGTGCCCACCGCCAACCCGATGCTGACGGTCCTGCTGATCACGTGGCCACCGATGGTCAGGCGATCGCACAGCATCGTCGACAGGCGACGCGCGAACGCCTCGGCGACCTCCGGCGACATCGGCTCGTCCGGGATGACGACGAACTCGTCGCCGCCGAGCCGGGCGATCATGCTCGGCGTTCCCGCGCACTCCTCGATGCGCTGCGCGAAGACCCGGATGAACCAGTCGCCCGCGCTGTGGCCGAGGTAGTCGTTGATCGGCTTGAGCCGGTCGAGATCGAGGTAGAACACCGCGACGGGTCCGGGGCTGCCGGGCGCGAGGCGTCCGGACAGGTGCGCGACCAGCGCCCGCCGGTTGTACACACCGGTCAGGTCGTCGTGCTCGGCGAGGTAGCGGAGCCGCTCTTCGGCGGCGATGCGCGCTTGAAGCTGGGCAAACAGCGCGGCGACCGCCTCCAGGGTGTTGATCTCCTCCTGCTTCCACCTGCGGGCGCCGAACTTCACGAAGCCGAGCACGCCGGTGCACGCGTCGCTGGACATCAGCGGCGCGGCCGCCACCGATGGCGACGCCGTCGCCTTGCCCGGCCTCAGCGCGCGGCGGACCCACCCGGCGGACCGATCCGGACCGGTCACCACCGGCTTGCGGTCGCGCTCACACTGGGCGAGCACCGACTCGACGCCGTCCAACTGCAACGCCGCCACCAGATCCGGATCCGGGCTGTCGGTTCGTCGCGGCCATTCGGCGACCAACGTCGACGCCGCGGCATCGTTGTCGTGGTGGCGCAGGAAGCTGGCGTCCACATCGAACTGCTCGACGAGCCGCGCGAGTACCTTTTCGCTGACCGAGGTCGCGGTGGGCGCCGTGGCCTCCATCAGCGCGGTGGCGACGGAGGTGACCACCAGGTTCAGGCTGCGCGGCACGGAATCCTCCGATACGGGGCACTATCCCGTCTGGGTCCCGAAGTCAAAATATGTCCGAGAACGGTATCACGCACGGCCCCGCCCATCCCGGGTTACGAAAAGCTCGCAGCCAACGAAGCAGCGCCGCGGCCGGACGATGTCACTGGCCGTTTGCCGAGGCCGAGTCGCTCGGGATGTCAAGCGTGGCAATCGGGTACAGCCCCGAGCCGTCGCGGCCGTCCCGGGCCAAAGCCATGGGTGCGTAATTGACGACGTGCGAGGCGCCCGGCTTGTGTTGCCGCCATTCGACGGACGCCCGCAGCGTGTAGTGGCCGGGCGCCAGGCCCGTCACGTCGACGCGGACCGACTCGCTCGACGATTCGGGAACCGGCTCCTCGCGCGATTGGCTGGTCTCGTCGTGGACCAGCTTCGCCAGGTTCACCGTCGCCGGCAGGCTGCGAACCACCGCCCCCGAGAAGTCGACCAGCTTGTAACCGGGCTCCCAGTGCTCGGTGGCCGCCGCCGAACCGTAGTTGGTCCAGGCCACCGAGATCGTCGCCACCTTGCCCTGGATCGACTGCGATCCCGGCTGCGCCTCGACCGAGTACCGGTATCCCGCGGAGGTATTGGCCTTGCCCCACAGCAAAAACAGCTTGGGATCCATAGCCGAGGCAGCATCCCGGTCGGGGAAGTCGGCACTCGAGGTCATCGACACGTGGTACCTGATGACGTCGTGCAGCCCCTTCTCGTAGTACGACCGGGGGTCGGCGCCGCTGGGCAACCGGCACCACTGGCTGATCACCAGGGCCGAGGTGAGCCGCTGCTTGATCGCGTTGACGACGGCGTCGTTGGAGCGCACGTAGTGCGAGTCGCTGGCGTCGGCCCATTCCGGCAACGGCGCCTGCACCCCTAGGCAGTCCGCGCGGATGCCGACGGGCGCGACCAGTCTCTTCGTCACATCGTCGGCGAACAACTCGCGGACGATCTCCGGATTCTGGGGGGCCACCACCAATTGCGTGTGCGGGAAGGCATTCGTGTTCGCCGCGACCAACTGCGCGATGGAGGCCTTGGTGATGCTCTGGTCGCGGAACTGGCTGTAATAGCCCAGCTTTGCCACGCTGTCGTCCGGCGCGGGCCCAGGCGCGCTCAGCGAATCGCGCAGATACGCGACGTGGTTCTCGCCGAAGTCGCCGTAACCGGAGAATTCGAACACGCTGAGTCGCTCGTCGCCGTCATAGCGACGGCCGAGGGCGGCCAGCAGTTGACTGATCCCGTTGAGGTAATCGGGGTCGTTGAAATTCGGCACCACCTGGGTGACCCCCGCGGCCGAACTCTTCGCCGGCGCGGGATAACTGGCGGCGTACGGCCGCACCCAGTCCGGGATCGCGATGTTCGTGTTGTCGGAAGAGGTGTCGTTGCAACAGGATTTGTAGACGAATACGCCAAGGGTCAGGCGCATGTTCCGCGCCCCGAGCTTGTTCAGCGCGTCGTCGATCGCGCTGAAATCGAACTTGCGGTCGTCGGGCGCGTCGGGGGGCAGTGTGCGCGGATCGACCGGCTGCAACTGCCGCCACGAGACACGCAGGCTGGCGTCGTACGACGCGGGCCAGGAGGAGTACCGCTGCTGCGCCGAATTGCCTTGCGGGAAAAGCGGATTCAGCATTTCCTCGTACTGGCCGCGCAGCGGGTTCGGGATCTCCTGCGCGCTGGGTGGGATGGCCGGGCTGACCATCGCGGACAGCGGCCCGGGGTCGCTTTTACCGCCGCACGCGCTCAACACCAGCGCCGCGCACACGACAGCGGCAAGCGCGCGCGTCCTCCATGAGTACAACATCGTCACCGCGTCAGATCGCACCCGACGACACGTCCGACGGCGAGGGCCCGCGGCCGCTCGCGCAGATGGTCGTCGTCAAGGTTGCTTCTCCCAATACACACCGATGGCGCGTGCAAGTGGCCCCATATTTCGCGGTTTGTCTGGTGCGTGTATCCGACCGGGGCGGGCCACGAATTGGCGTAGCGCAGCGTATCACGCGCGTTCCGGCGACGCTCCGCCGCAGCTCAGCGGGGGTGCGGTCCGTTGACGGCGCCCTTCCGCCCGCCGGCGCGCAGTGAGACGGGTCACAATGGCGGTGTCGATGTCACGCTCGGCCGGTCTGCGGTGTCTCAAGGGCACAGGTCCTCACGAACAGGTAGGAGATTGCCATGACCGAGGTGGCGCCTCAGAGAACTCATGTCGTCGTCGTCGGCGGCGGATACGCCGGGACGCTCGCGGCCAACCATTTGCGGCAGCGCCCAGACATCGACATCACGCTGGTGAACCCCCGGCCGGTCTTCGTGGAGCGCATCCGGTTGCATCAGCTGGTCGCCGACACCGGCGCCGCGACCGCCGATTACGCGACGCTGCTCGGCGACGGGATAGAGCTGATCGTCGACACGGTCGACGGCATCGACGCCCCGGGCCGGCGCCTGCTGCTGGGCTCGGGATTCGAGCTGGACTACGACTACCTGATCTACGCCGTCGGCAGCACCGGCGCGACGCCTTCGACGGTGCCGGGCTTCGCCGAGTTCGCCCACTCGGTCGCCGACCTGGAAAGCGCGCAGCGACTGCACTACGCGCTCACCGACCTGCCGCTGCCCGCACCCGTCACCGTGGTCGGCGGTGGGCTCACGGGCATCGAGATGGCCTCCGAGCTCGCCGAGCGACGACGCCCGGTCACCCTGGTCTGCGACCCCGTTCTCGGCCCGTCGCTGAGCAAGCGGGGCCGGCGCTCGGTGGCCAAGCGGCTGCGCCGCCTCGGTGTCACCGTGCTGGAATCCGTCGCCGTGGCCGAGGTGCGCTGGGATGAGGTGGTGCTCAACGACGGCACCGTGTTGCCCAGCGCGGCCACCGTGTGGACGGCCGGATTCACCGTGCCCGATCTGGCCGCGCGCAGCGGGCTGCGCACCGACCCGATGGGCCGGCTGCTCACCGACGAAACGCTGACCAGCATCGACGACGACCGCATCGTCGCCGCCGGTGACGCAGCCGCGCCGTCCGGTCAGCCGTTGCGGATGAGTTGCCAGGCCGCCGGACCCATGGGCGCCCAGGCCGCCAACACCGTGCTCAGGCGCATCGCCGGGGACGCGCCCGCGGCGCTGAACCAGGCGTTCGTCGGACAGTGCATCAGCCTCGGTCGCGCGCACGCCACCTTCCAGCTGGCGCGCACCGACGACACCCCGGTGAACCTGTACCTCGGTGGCCGGGCCGCGGCTTCGCTCAAGGAGACGATCTGCAAGGCCACGCTGTGGGCGATCCGCCGCGAGGCCGCCAAACCCGGTTCGTATTTCTGGCTCAAGGGCGGCAAGCGGCCCGCGCAGTCACCGACCGGCGAACGGGTCGCGCTGCGATGACACGCGCACCGACCGGCAGCGAGCACGCCGAACGCTTCACCCTGCTGCGGCCGCTGCTGTTCACCATCGCCTACGAGATGCTGGGCTCGGCGACCGAGGCCGACGACGTGCTGCAGGACAGTTATCTGCGGTGGTCGGCCGTCGACCTGGCCACGGTGCGCGACACCAAGTCCTACCTGGCCCAGCTGGTCACCCGGCAGGCGCTCAACGCGCTGCGGGCCGACGCCCGCCGGCGCGAGGAGTACGTGGGCCCGTGGCTGCCCGAGCCGCTGCTCCTCGAAGACCAGGATCCGTCCACGGATGTCGTTCTCGCAGAGTCGATTTCGATGGCGATGCTGGTCCTGTTGGAGACGCTGAGTCCCGACGAGCGGGCCGTGTTCGTGCTGCGCGAGGTGTTCGGCTTCGACTACGGCGAGATCGCCCAGGCGGTGGGCAAGCCGGCGCCCACGGTGCGACAGGTGGCGCACCGGGCCCGTGAACACGTGCGGGCCCGGCGCAAGCGGTTCGAGGCGGCCGACCCGGAGCGCACCGCGGAGATCACCGCGCAGTTCCTGGCCGCGGCGGCGGGGGGCGACGTGGAAGCGCTGATGACCATGCTGGCCCCGGACGCCACCTGGACGGCCGACAGCGGCGGCGTGGTGAGCGCCGCTCGTCGGCCGGTGGTCGGCGCCGACAAGGTGGCCCGGGCGATAGCCGGCCTGATGCGCAGGGCCGCGGAGATGGCCGCGCTGCGGGTGGAGACGGTGACCTGCAACGGCGCGCCGGCGCTGCTGCTCTACCTGGGCGATCAGCTCGAAGGGGTGATCACGGTGGAGATCGCCGACGACAAGATCACCAACTTCTACGTCATGCGCAACCCGCGCAAACTGGCGGCGCTGGCCACCGCTCGCGACATCAGCCGCGGCTGAGCGGCACACTGGGTCGGTGCGCATCGACCGGCTCGGCGATCTCGGCGCCGCACCCCAGGTGCTGCGCGCCCTCGGTGACGCCACGACCCGGTTGGGTCTCCCGCCCCCGGCCGCGCTGACCGGCGAGTGGTTCGGGGCCCTGGCGGTGATCGCGCCGAGCGTGTCGGTGGGGCCGGTGGCTGTCGACGGCGTGTTCGCCGTCGAGGCCCCGCGGACTCCCGAGCCGCACGCGGTGGGCGGCGGGTGGATCGGGTACTTGTCGTACCCCGACCCCGGCGCCGACGCGCATCCGAACCGGATCCCCGAGGCCGCGGGTGGTTGGACGGACTGCGTGCTGCGCCGCGACCGCGACGGGCACTGGTGGTACGAAAGCCTCTCCGGCACGCCGATGCCGGGCTGGCTCGCCGCCGCGCTGGCCGCACCTGCGCCACCGCCGCGCGAGAGCCGGATCGACTGGGGCATCGCCGACCGGTCCGCGCACCGCGACGGGGTGCTCGCCTGCCTGGAAGCCATCCGCGCCGGCGAGGTCTACCAGGCGTGCGTGTGCACCCAATTCACCGGCACGGTCGCCGGTTTCCCGCTGGACTTCTTCGTCGATGGCGTCGCCCGCACCTCCCCGGCCCGGGCGGCCTACGTCGCGGGTGCGTGGGGCGCGGTGGCGTCGCTGTCGCCGGAGCTCTTCCTGCGCCGGCGCGGGACGGCCGTCATGTCCAGCCCGATCAAGGGCACCTTGCCGCTGGACGCCTGGCCGTCGGCGCTGCGCGCCTCGGCGAAGGAGGTGGCCGAAAACATCATGATCGTCGACCTGGTCCGCAACGATCTCGGCCGCGTGGCGGTCGTCGGATCGGTGACGGTGCCGGAGCTGTTGGTGGTGCGCCGCGCGCCGGGCGTGTGGCACCTGGTGTCCACGGTGGCCGCCCAGGTTCCGGTCGAGTTGCCGACGTCGGCGCTGCTGGACGCCACCTTCCCACCGGCCTCGGTCACCGGGACACCCAAACAGCGTGCCCGCCAACTGCTCTCGCAATGGGAACCGCACCGCCGCGGAATCTATTGCGGGACAATCGGGTTGGCCTCCCCCGTCGCCGGCTGCGAACTCAACGTCGCGATCCGCACCGTCGAATTCGACGCCGCGGGCGGGGCCGTGCTGGGTGTGGGCGGCGGGATCACCGCCGATTCCGACCCCGACGCCGAGTGGGCCGAATGCCTGCACAAGGCCTCGCCCATCGTCGGCCTGCCGTCGATCACGGCCGCCAGCCCCGCCGGCTTGTCCTGACGGCGGCGGCCCGCTGCGCCCGGCCTATGTCGATTGTGGCGACCCGCGGCGAGACCGCAGCACCGCGTCGTAGAGCTGGCGGGACCGCACCTCGGGATACGCGGCCGCCACCTCGCCGCAGGCGTCCTTGACGCGAGCACCGCCCGCGACCAGCTCCTCGACCTCGACGACCAGCGAAGGCAGGTCGGCGCGCGGCGTCGCGCCGGCCAGCACCACGGTGATCTCGCCGAGCACACCGTCGGCCGCCCACTGCGCCAGCTCGTCGAGCGATCCGCGCACCACCTCTTCGTGCACTTTGGTCAGTTCCCGGCAGACCGCGGCCCGCCGCGCGCCGCCGAGCCGCTCTACCGCGTCCTGCAAACAGGCGGGTAACCGGCGCGGCGACTCGAAGAACACGCAGGTGCGTCGCTCGTCGGCCAGCGAATCCAGCCAGGTGCGTCGGGCCGCCTTCTTGCGCGGCGCGAACCCCTCGAAGCAGAATTTGTCCGCCGGCAGGCCGGACACGGCCAGCGCGGTGGTCACCGCCGAGGGTCCCGGCAGGCATCCCACCGGCAGGCCGGCTTCCACGCACGCCGTCACCAGCCGGAAGCCGGGGTCGTTGATCAGCGGCATCCCGGCGTCGCTGACCACCAGCACGGTCGCGCCGGCCCTGATCGCATCGAGCACCGGGTCCACCCGGGTGGCCTCGACCCGGTCGAACATGCTGATCACCCGGCCGGTGATCTTCACCTCGAGGGCGGTGGCCAACGTCCGGACCCTGCGGGTGTCCTCGGCGGCCACCACGTCGGCCGTGGCCAGCGCGTCCAGGAGGCGGGGCGAGGCGTCCGAGGGCTGGCCCAAGGGGGTCGCGCCCAGCAACAGGCGGCCGGTGGTCATGGTCGACAGCCTACGATCGACACCGATGACTGCCCCGCCCCGCGAATCCCCCTTGAACACCCAGGGTGTCGAAAAGGAGCGCGTGGTCCCGGTCGTCAGCCCGGGCCCGCGGGTTCCGGTGGCCGATTTCGGTCCGACCGATCACGTCCGCGGCTGGGTGGTGACCGGCGTGATCACCGTGGCGGCCGCGGTGACCCGCTTCCTGAACCTGGGCTCGCCCACCGATGCCGGCACGCCGGTCTTCGACGAGAAGCACTACGCCCCGCAGGCTTGGCAGGCGCTGCACAACCACGGGGTGGAGGACAATCCGGGGTTCGGTCTGGTTGTCCACCCGCCGGTGGGCAAGCAGCTCATCGCGATCGGCGAGGCGATCTTCGGCTACAGCGGCGTCGGCTGGCGGTTCACCGGCGCATTGCTCGGCGTGGTCATGGTGGCGCTGGTGATGCGGATCGTCCGGCGGATCAGCCGGTCGACGCTGGTCGGCGCGATCGCCGGGGTGCTGGTCATCTGCGACGGCGTCAGCTTCGTCGCCTCGCGGACCGCGCTGCTCGACGGCATCCTGACGTTTTTCGTGGTCGCCGCGTTCGGCGCGTTGATCGTCGACCGCGACGAGGTGCGGCAACGAATGCACGTCGCGCTGCTGCAGGGCCGCAATGCCGACACGGTGTGGGGCCCACGCCTGGGTGTGCGGTGGTGGCGCTTCGGCGCCGGGGTGCTGCTCGGATTGGCATGCGGCACAAAGTGGTCGGGCCTGTACTTCGTGGTGTTTTTCGGCGTGATGTCGCTGGCGTTCGACGTGGCCGCGCGCCGCCAGTATCAGGTCGACCGGCCCTGGATGGGGACGCTGCGACGCGACCTCGTCCCCACCGGCTATGCGCTGGGCCTGATTCCGGTGCTGGTGTACCTGGCCAGCTACGCCCCGTGGTTCGCCTCCGAGACGGCCATCGATCGGCACGAGGTGGGCCAGACGATCGGCCCGCATTCGTTGATCCCGCTACCCGATGCGATTCGGTCGCTGTGGCACTACTCGGCCAAGGCTTTTCAATTCCACGCGAGCCTGACGAATGCGGCGGGCAACTATCACCCGTGGGAATCGAAACCGTGGAGCTGGCCAATGTCGTTGCGGCCGGTGCTCTATGCGATCGACGAGCAGAACGTGCCGGGCTGCGGCGCGCAGTCCTGCGTCAAGGCCGAGATGCTGGTGGGTACGCCGGCGCTGTGGTGGGTGGCGGTGCCGGTGTTGATTTTCGCGCTGTGGCGCATGCTGGTACGCCGCGATTGGCGTTACGCCGCTGTGCTGGTGGGCTATTGCGCGGGCTGGCTGCCGTGGTTCGCCAACATCGATCGGCAGATGTACTTCTTCTACGCGGCGACGATGGCGCCGTTTTTGGTGATGGCCATCGCGCTGATTTGCGGCGACATCCTCTACACCCCGGGGGCGCCCGCCCGGGGGCCCGGGGTGAACTCGGAGCGACGCACGCTGGGGTTGATCGCCGTCTGCGCCTATGTGGCGTTGGTGGTGACCAATTTCGCCTGGCTGTTCCCGGTGCTCACCGGTCTGCCGATTTCGCAGCAGACGTGGAACATGGAGATCTGGCTGCCCAGCTGGCGCTAGTACCGCGAGCAGACGCAAAAGCACCTAAAATTCTGGCGTGTCGGGTGCTTTTGTGTCTGCTCGCGGTGTTGCGCTTCAGACCGCGTCGCGGCTGACGGGGCACGACATGCAGCGGGGGCCGCCGCGGCCGGTGCCCAATTCGGATCCCGCGATGGTCAGCACTTCGATGCCGGCCTCCTGCAGGCGAATGTTGGTCTGCGCGTTGCGTTCATAGGCGACGACGACGCCGGGTGCCAGCGCCAGCGTGTTGTTGCCGTCGTCCCACTGCTCGCGTTCGGCGATGACGGGGTCGAGCCCGGTGTCGATCACCCGCAGCTTGTCGATCTCCATCGCCTTGGCCGCGCCTTCCAGGAAGGGGACCTCGTCGCTGATGGCGACCCCGTCGGGGGTGCGCTGGATGGTGAACGCCGACAACGTGTCGACGATGTTGGCGTACATCACCACCGTGTCCGTGTCGACCATCGTGCACACCGTGTCCAGATGCATCTGCGCGCGCCGCTGCGCAATCGGCACCGCGAGCACCGTCTGCGCGAGATCGTCGTCAAACAGGCTGCGGGCCAACGCTTCCGCGCCGGCGGGGGTGGTGCGCTCCCCCACGCCGACCGCGACCACGCCGGGCGCGAGCAGCAGCACGTCACCACCCTCGACGGGCGCGGTACGCGACTCGTAGGCGCGCCGCACCCCGGTGAACCGCGGGTGATGGGCGTAGATGAGATCGGTCAACGACGCCTCGCGGACCCGGGCCCGCAGCGCCAGCGTCGGGATCACCACCCGCGGGCCGATCCAGATCGACGAGTCCCGGGTGAACACCAGGTTGGGCAGCGGTTCGATGACGAAATCGCCGCCGTGGTGCATGCGCAGCACCAACGACACGTCGGTGCGGGTGTCCGCGGGCAACTCGTTGAACGTCATGCCCGCCATCAGGACCTGCGCCAGCCGGGCGGGCTCCAGTCCCCGCAGGTACGCCGAAAGCTCTTGCGCCAGTGGCACTCCGAGCCTCCGCGCGTCCACGGCGGCCGCCACGCCCTGCATCCGCGCGGCCCCGCTGTGCGTCAGCGCCTCGGTGAGCAGGTCCGACAGCAACAGCACTTCGACCCCGCGGGAACGCAGCACCTCGGCGAACTGGTCGTGCTCGTCCTGCGCGCGAGCGACCCACGGGAGGCCGTCGAACAGCAGCTGGTCGACGTTGCGCGGGTTGAGGCGGAGCAACTCGGCGCCCGGGCGGTGCACGATGACCGTGCGCAGCGCGCCGACCTCGGACTTGGTGCCCAGCTCAACCTCACCCACGACTCAACCGTAGCGGCGGCGGGAGCCGGACGGGCGCGTCACACGCCCGTCGCGCGGCCCACCCGCCATCGAACGGATGTGCGATAAACTGGGTCGCGTGGAGGTTGCGGTTCAAGGCTCCCTGTTCCAGCACACCGAGCGCCGACAGCTCGGTGACGGCGCGTTCATCGAAATCCGCGCCGGCTGGCTGACCGACGCGGACGACCTGCTGGACGCCTTGTTGTCGACGGTGCCGTGGCGCGAGGAACGCCGCCAGATGTACGACCGGGTGGTCGACGTCCCTCGGCTGGTCAGCTTCCACGACCTCACGGTCGACGATCCGCCGCACCCGATGCTGACGCGGCTGCGGCGGCGGCTCAACGACATCTACGCCGGCGAGCTCGGTGAGCCGTTCACCACGGTGGGGCTGTGCTGCTACCGCGACGGCTCCGACAGCGTGGCCTGGCACGGCGACACGATCGGCCGGAGCAGTTCCGAGGACACCATGGTGGCGATCGTCAGCCTGGGCGCCACCCGCGCGTTCGCGATGCGGCGCCGCGGCGGGGGCCCGTCGCTGCGGCTGCCGCAGGCGCACGGGGATCTGCTGGTGATGGGCGGGTCATGCCAGCGGACGTGGGAGCACGCCGTGCCCAAGACGGCGGCACCGGTCGGTCCTCGGGTCAGCATCCAGTTCCGGCCGCGCGGCGTGCGTTGAAGGTTAGGCACGCACCGACGCCACCGCTTTGACGAGCAGGTCGCGCGCGCGTTGGGTGTCGACCGGCGCGACGGGCTGATCGGGAATCACCAGCGGGTTGGCGATGACGATCACCTGGTAGTCGCCGAATGAGGCCGAATAGTCGAACAACTCGCCGGTGCGTGGCCCGCCCGGGGTCAGCGCCTGCATGACGCGATGCACGCCCAGCGTGCGGGTGCTGTCGATCTGCGGCGCCTCGACCACCTGGACGCCCCCGCGCAGCTGCGGGCCGGCGAAGGTCACCTTTTGGCAGTCTTTCCCGGGATCGTTGAGGGGCAACGCTTTTGAGGTCTCCAGCGCGATCACCACGAACCGGTTGCCGCGGCCCTCGGCGGTGACCGCGGACATGTTGCCCTGCAGGTCCGCCGGCATGTCCGGCCCGGCCGCCACTTTCGCGCAGGTCGCCGGGTCGAACGTCAATCCATCGGGCAGTTTTCGGCCGGCGAGCAGCTTGGGATCGATTCCCCGTTCGCTGATGTCGCTGACCTTGAAATCGGGTCCGAAGCTGGACTTGACGTCGGCGACCTTGTTGATGTCGACCTTCGCCACGGGAGTGGCCGATGAGCACCCGGCCAGGACGCAGGCGGCCGCGAGCGCGAGCAACATCTTGGACATCGTGGCCAATCTACCCAAGCGGATCGTTCAGCTGCGCAACGTGGACACCGTTTTGGCGAGCAGATCCGCGGCGAATCGCGGTGGCAGGACCGGAAGCGCTGAACCTGGATCGGTGGTCAGCGTGGTGAACGCGTAAAAGTCGCCCAGATACGCGGTGAATGTGTAGACGCGGGAATCTATTTCGGTGCCCGACTCGACCGATGACCTGACGTCGGCGACCATGCCGATGGTCTGGACACCATCGACGTGCGGCGCATCGGTGAGGTGGACGTGTGCCACGGTGTTCCCGGCGGTCTCCGACCAGTGGGCACACGCGGTGAGCAGGTCCTCCGGGAATTCCACCGGTCCCGGCAAAGCCACCACCACCGCGTTGACGATGCCACCGCTCCCCGAGCCCGACACGCCCTGCGCCGATTGGTCGCGCCCGTTACCGGGGTCGGCGAGCGTCCCGCATTTGGCGGGCTTGGAGTGTGGGTCGTCGCCCAGGCCCCAGATCACCCTCGGCGAGGCGGCGCTGGGGATTGCGGTGCTCACCTCGTAACCGGGCGGCATGTCGCGAATGATCCGTTTGATGTTGGCGGGGTTGACGGCGGCGGTGTTGCTCGGCGGCGATTTCGCCGGAACCGCCGGCGGTTTGGGCGCGGGTTGATGAGCGCACCCGGCGACGGCCAGCGTGAGCGCGGTAGTCAGCGCCGGGCCAATCCCGAACGGCCGCATGAGGCGTTGATAGCACAGGACGCCGCCGTAGCGGCGCCCCCACGCCAGCGCCGGTCTCAGCCGACCGCCTCGATCACCTGCCGGGCCACGCGCCTGATCTGCTCGGCCTCGTCGGGGCCGAACGGCAGGTGACGCGGGTGCGGCACGTCGATCACGGTGGTGATCACACCGATGTCTTCACGCTGCCACACGGCGCCGTAGCGGTCCATGATCGCGCGCATCGGCCCATTGTCGGAAAGCATTCGCGCGGAAAACCTTTCGACACCGTCGACATCGGCGGCGATGGACAGTGCGCTGATCAAATAGGTGCCGATGCCCCGGCCCTGATAGGCGTCGGCGACGGTGAACGCGATCTCGGCGACCGTCGGGTCGTTTTCGTCGCGGACGAACCGCGCGTCGGCCACCGGGTCGCTGCCGTCGGTGACCACCCACACGAAGTGGTCGACGTAGTCGACCTCCGACAGGTAGTGCATCAACGCAGGCGTGGGAAGACGCGGGGTCATGAAGCGCCGATACAGCGTGTCGCCGGAGAAGTAGATGTGTCCGTGCACGGTGCGCTCGCTGTCGCCGGGCAGCACCGGGCGCAGCAACAGGAGCGTGCCGTCGCGCACGCGAATCGGGATCGGCGTGATGAATGCGGCGAGCCGCTGGCGCGCGGTGCGCAACAGCCGCGGCGTGATGCCCGGGATGTGCACCATGCTGGCGAAGGATCTGGTGTCACCGACCCATCCGGTCAGCGGTTCGGCGGCGCTGACCGTCGCGGTCCGGGGAATGTCGCGCAGCAGGGCGATCTCGCCGACGATCATGCCGGGGGACGCATGCTCGACGATCACCACGCCGTCGTCACCGACGTGTTTGATCTCGGCGGTACCCGAGGAGATCAGCAGGAACGACACGGCTTGCTCCCCCTGGCGCATCAGCACCTCGCCGGCCGTGGCGCGCAGGGGCTGCAGGCGGCCCGCCAACGGCGCAAGGTCTTCGGGGGGACATCCCTTGAAGATGTCCATCGTCGCCAGCTCGTCCACCCGGGCGCCGGTCAGTCCGGCCACCGCTACCGACCGCCGCCCGCAGCATCGCGACACCGCTGTGCGCGTCGCGATGGTGCCATGACCTGCCCCGCCTGCTTGCCGTCGTCTGGTGCGCCAGGCCCGAGCCTCCTGGACGCGGTCGGATGTTGCCCAGGTTATGAGCAGGTTGCGGCCGCGGCAAGGATGCCGGCGTCTTATGAGCCGAAACTAGTGCGCGGCCCGGGCGGCCAGGATGAGCTCGACCGCGGCGGCGAGGTCGTCCACCACGATGTCGGCGTCAGGGGACGCCACGCCGCCGGAGCAAAGCAGGATGGTCGCCGCTCCCGCCGCCCGGCCCGCCCTCATGTCGATGTCGCTGTCGCCGATCATCACCGATGCGGTCAGATCGATGCCGTGTTCGGCCGCGGCGCGCAACAACATGCCGGTGCCGGGTTTGCGGCAGTCGCAACTGTTCGCCGCGTGCGGGCAATGATAGGCGGCGTCGATCCGGGCGCCTTCGTCCGCGAGCAGTTGTTGCAGACGGTTCTGGACGGCAGTGAAATGTATTGGAACGGAAGCGGGTTCGGAGAGCCACCGCTGGTTGGTCACCAGCACGGTCCGCAGCCCCGCGGCGTTCAGGGCGGCCAGCGCCGCGGCGGCGCCCGGCAGCAGCACCAGGTCCCCGGGTGACCGGATGTACTCACCCTCGGCCGCCTTGACGTTGATGGTGCCGTCTCGGTCCAGAAAGACGGTGCGCACATTGCGCAGATCGGCTACCGCCATCGTCGACGTCAGGACGGCCCGGGAAACAGTGCCGCCTCGACCATTTCGCAAATGGAATGGCCCAGGTGCAGGCATGCCTCCTGAACCCGGGCCGTGTCCTCGCTGGGAACCCGGATGCAGATTTTCGCCACATCGGCCACCTTGCCGCCGAGTGCGCCCGTGAGCGTGACGGTCGTCATTCCCGCCTGGCCGGCGACCTCGAGCGCGCGAACGACGTTGGGAGAGTTGCCCGACGTGGTCAGCCCGATCACCACGTCCCCGGGGCGCCCGGTGGCGAGAACCTGGCGGGCGAACACCTCGTCGTAGGAGTAGTCGTTGGAGATCGCCGTGATCGCGGCCGTCGCGTCGGGCAGGCTGATCGCCGCCAGACCGGGACGGTCAAAGGCGTAGCGCCCCATGAGTTCTGCCGCCAGGTGCCCGGCGTCTTGCGCCGATCCCCCGTTGCCGAAGAAGATCACCTTCCCCCCGGCGCGCAGCGAGTCGATGATCGCGCGCGCGACCTCGACGGTCTGCGCGGCGACATCGCCCTGCTGCATCTGTTGCTTGACCGCGATCGTGTCGGCCAAGCGCTGCTGAACCAGCCTCACGCTCGGCGAGACCGCGTCCGAGCTGGTCATGCCAGCCATGTCGTCAATCCCTTGCTCTCGAACGCGAATTCGGTGACGTTGGCCTCCGCGCCCTCGAGCGCTTCGATGAGCCGGTGCTTCTTGGCGAAGTCACAGAACAACAGGATGTATCCCCCACCGCCGGCCCCGGTGAGCTTGCCGCCCAGCGCCCCGTTCTTCAGGGCCAGCTCGTAGAGGTCGTCGATACGCTCGTTGGTGATGTAGGGCGACATGCGCTTCTTCTGGGTCCACGCCTCGCCCAGCAGTGCACCGAAGTCGTTCAGCTTGCCTGTCAGCAACGCCGCTTTCATCGCGACCGCCAAGTCCTTCTGGGCCCGCAGGCCCTCCAGCGTGTCATCCGAACCTGTTGTGGCGCGGCGAGTTTGGTCCTCGATCACCCGCGCCGAGTCGCGGGTGATGCCCGTGTAGCACAGCAGCAGGCTGAGCTCGAGCTCGAAGGCGGTCTCGTCGCGGATTCGCAGCGGATTGACGATCACGCGGTCGGTGAACTCGATGAAGTTGAAGCCGCCGAACGTCGCGGCGTACATGTCCTGCATGCCGCCCGCGATGCCCAGGTCGTCGCGTTCGATGGCACACGCCAGTTGGGCCGTCTCGTATTCGCCCATGGGCACCCGGTAGTGCTCGGCGAGCAGGCCGGTGAGCGTGACCATCATCGTCGACGATGAGCCCAGCCCCGATCCCGGCGGGGCGCTGGAGCGCAGTACCAGGTCATAGCCGTCCGTGCCGTCGCGGCCGAACCGGCGCACCGCGGCCTTGATCAGATCGAGGCTGCCGTCGTAGAGAATCTCGCTGTCGAGCGTCATCTCGTGCGTGGTCTTGAAGTCCACCGACTCGATGCTGACCCGGCGGTCGGTGCGCGGGGTAAGGGATCCCTGGGCGTAGCGGTCGATGGTCGCCGACAGGACGCAGCCGCCTTCGGTCGTCGGGAACGGGGGCACGTCGGTGCCGCCGCCGGCGAACGAGATCCGCAACGGCGCTCGCGCGCGGATTCGTGGACGCGTCATGGGGATTCTCTGTCGAGCGGATCGCCCAGCTGCGAGACCACGCGTGCCACGTGCCAACCCCATCGTTCTGCGTCCGGAAGCGCCGCCAGACTAACAGGCTGACCAGCACGATTGTCGGGTTTTCGCCCGACTGCTCTAAGCCCGGCTCAGGCGATCTGCTGGCTTGGCTGCAGCACGAAATCGACGATGATGGCGGCCATATCGTCGATGGCGCGGCGCGGGATGACCTCATAGCCGTGGGTGCTCAGCGTGGGCAGGCACAGCAGGCCGGCGCGCGCAGTCTGCCCGGTGGCCTTGGCGTGCGACGCGTCGGATTCGAATGCGCCCAGCGCGGCCGGCTGTGGGGACAACCCCTGGTCGGTGGCGATTTTCAGCAGCCGGTCGGCGACCTCCTTGTCGTAAATGCACAACGCGTCGCTGTAGCCGATGATCGGCCCGCCGCTGACCGTGGTGTTGTATTCGACTTCGGTGGGGCCGACTTCCAGGGCGAGCGTGAGGTGGCCGGGCAGGGTCGCGCTGGCGTAGGTGCCCCCCACCCCGCCGATCTCCTCGTTGGTGGTGAAGACCAGGTAGACGTCGTCGGCCGGGCGTTGGTCGCGCTCGCGCAACAGGCGGGCGGCGTTCAGCAGCGCGGTCACCGCGGCGCGGTCGTCGAGGAAGTAGGCGCCGACGTAGTCTCCGATCTCGACCACGGATCGCTTGCTGCGGTCGACGCACACCCGGGTGCCGGCGTGCACGCCCGCCGCGGCCAGCTCCTCGGTGCTGCGGCCGGTGAAGACGTACACGTGATGCCAGTCCAGTGCGCGGTCGCCCTTGTCGGGCTTGGTCTCCCAGATCCGCGAGCTTTCCTGGGTGGTGTGCTCGGAGCCGAGAGCCAGTACGGCGGTGAGGGTTTCGTTGTCGCCGAGCACCGCGACCGGGCCGAGTCCGAAGTCGCCCGGGTACATCGTTCCCAGCTGCGTCAAATGCAGCGTGCCGTCGGATTCCACGCGTTTGACGATCATCGACAGCTCGTCCATGTGTGCCATCACCCGGGTCGCGGTGCCGGGGATGGCCCGTGTGCGCTGGCGGTGGTCGGGCGCCCCGGTGTTATTGGCCGACGCGTTGGCGGCGACGTAGCCGATCAGGTTTCCGGCGTCGTCGGTCCACATGTCGTCGACGAGGGGTTGCAGTTCGCGGGCGATGACGGCGCGGACCTCGTCCTCCTGTCCGCACGGCCCATAGGTCCACAGGAGTTCTTGCAGCAGGTGGTCGGTGGCATCGCGGTCGGGGTGCGCCATGGGATCCTCTTCCGTCATCGGGTTCAGAGGACCAGTACCCGCGATGTCCTGCGGCTACGCCAACGCCGTCAGGGGTTTCGATGCCTGGTTCAGCTCACGGCGTCCGGGTCTGCCAACGAAACAAGGAGGTGCGACGGCGTCGGCCCGCCCTGATGCAGTTGGTAGCGCCCGCCGGCCAAGGCTCGGCGAGCCGGCTTGCTGGGCACCAGATGCGGAAAGTCATAGGTGGTGATCGTCAGGCGCAGCCGGTGGCCCGCGGCGATCAGCGCGGCCGTCGGAAAGATTTCGATGTCGTAGCGGGTGAGCTCGCCGGGCACGACGGGCTGCGCGGCCGCTCGGGTGCTGAGGTGCTGCGGGCGCAGAACGGTGCCGTCGGGCAGGTACCAGGTGCGGTCGGGATCCAGCTTCCGGTGCGAACCGAGTAGCGCGCCCTGGGTCAGCGGACGGCTGGCACCGTCGGGGGCGACGGCATCAAGGTGGGCGACCCACACCGTCTCGGTGGTGGTGGCCGTCGCGTGGATGGTCAGCGCGATCGGTCCGGCCACCAGCTTCGCCTGCCCGAATGGCTCGGTGGTGTAGGACAGCGCGCCGCGCTGCAGGCGCCGGTTGTCCTGGTCGTAGCGGATGGTGCGGCCGCGTTGGGAGAACAGAAAGCTGCTCAGCCCCAGCGACCACTGCTCCAGGCTGCGGCCCGACAGGGGTCCGCGCGGGACATAGGTCAGCGGCGCAACAGTGGTGTGGGGCGAGGCATCCGAACTCAGCCGGCCCGCGTCGGACAGGTAAAAACGAGTGGGCGTCGCCTCGGCGAGCGGATAGTCGTCGGCGCGATACCAGTTCGAGCTTCCGATCGCCTGGAACGTCAGCGGCTTCCCCGCAATCGCCGCGCGCGCATCGTCTTTGAGCCAGTGCTCGAACCAGCGCAACTGCAGCGCCTGAAGGTGCAGCCCGCCGTGGTCCGACACGTGATACCACGGGCCCATCATCAATCGGATCCGGTCCGAGACGGGTTGGCCGGGTTCCATCGGTGCGTCGTCGGGCCGGCCGGCGGCCGCGTTCTGCAGCGCGGCGTAGTTCAGGGGCGCCCCGCGCTGAAACGCGTCGTGCCATCCGCCGACGAGGAAGGTCGCGACGCCGTTGGCGGCGATCTTGGACAGGACCAGCCCCGGACTCATCGCGTCCCAAAACGGGCCGTCATAGGCGGTCTCGCCGCCGGCGACAACCTCGGCGATCAGTGGCCGGAAGTAGCGCCGCTGATCGCGTCCGCGCTGGCGAACCGCGGCGAGACCGCCCGAGCGCGGCCGCTCGTGACCGCCGCGGGCGAGCCACTCCAGCGTCGGATTGACCACGTTGAGCAGCGTGTAGACCGACCCGTATCCGCGGACCGCGTGCAGGTGCGGCACGCCGCCCATGGTGGCGGCGTCGCGATAGAAATCGCGGGCCGCCATCACCGGGAAGATCGCCTTCAGGGGCGAGTCCGGGCCGACGGCGGCCGCGGTGAAAAGTTGGTTGATCGCCAGGTAGGACAGCCCCACCATGCCGACGCGGCCGTTGGCGTTGGGCAGCGTGGTCGCCCACTGCACCAACTCCACGCCGTCCTGCGTCTGCCGGTCGCCGCACATCTCGAACGAACCGCCCGACGAACCGGTGCCGCGGACGTCGACCATCACCTCGATGTAGCCGCGCTTGATGAGGTAGGGCGCCGCGCCGCCGCCGATTTGTGCGGCCGGCGGCGGGGCTTTCTTGCCGTAGGGCGTGATCGACAGCAAGACGGGAAACTGGCCTTCGGCGGCCTGCCCCGTCTCGGGCACCGTCGGGTAGTGGATGTCGGCGCGCAGTTCGACGCCGTCGCTCATCGGCACGGCGACGTTGTGTCGCACGCCCACGCCGTAGGTCGCCGGGGGCGGTGTCCACTCCGGCGCGAACGGCGATGGGCTGGTCTTGCGGACGCGTCGCGCAGGTTTGCGCCTGGATCGCAGAGTCGTCCTTGATCTCACCATCGGTAGAGCTCCCCCTGAGGCCCCGCGGCGCCATCGCCGCGAATCATCAGCGAATTTAGAGCACCGTCCTCAGCGGAACTGAGGGGGTGTCACGATGGCGCGGCCGCTCCCGCCGGTCTTCGGACGCAGGGGGCCAGTGACCCCGCCTATTGCGTTCGACGCCTAACGGTTTCGGCGGCCTCGCGATGCGGGTCGGCCACTGATTTCGCAAGGCGCTCGCAGGCGGCGACCGACGATTCGCGCTGACAGATCGTCGATTCCACCCGTGAGCCCAGCTTGTCATTGCCATAAACAGTCCCGCGGCCTCTGGCTTCGTCCGAAGCGGCGTCGCTGAAAACCGAGGGGGCTCAGCTGATTTCGTCAGACCGCCTCGTCCTTGGCGTCGGCCACGAAATGGTTGATGCTCGGATGCAGATGTCGCAACAGCTCCTCACCGGAGAACTGCATGCGCTCGGCCTCATCCAGGAAACCAGACTGTGCGGGCGAGGATTCGTAGACCAATCCCGTGCCTTTCGCTATGCTCGGCTCGCGCACCGCCTTGCGCTTCTTCAAACGCATCAGCTCGGGATGCATCTTCTTCCGCTGTGCGGGAGGGACCAGCGCACCGCGGTTGAAGGGCCTCATACCAAGCTTGTCCGCGACCTCCCGGACCTGACAAGTCTTCAGCCGGTAGCGCCAAGCGATTTGCGAAATCGTGAACCACCCCCGTGGCATCCGCCAGATCCAGCCCGCCACGGTAACCACCGTCAACACAACCGCCAGGGTCGCTTCAGGGCGGAACAGCTTCCCGGAGAACTTGATCGTCACGATCCCGACTACCAGCATGACGACGAGAGCTGACACGAAAAAAATCTGAGCCGGACTCACCCCGCCCCCTTGCTTCCACCGCGAGTACGTCCAACGGTCTCAGACCCGGCTGGCGGCGAAACCGCGACACGCCGAAGCGTGCCGAGTGGCGGTTTCGTGGACATGCGTTTGACTGATTTATTCGAGCACTACGGTGGTTCCGCGACCTGGCACCTGGGTGATCGACCGGCGGTGTATCGGCTCGGATTTAGCGTCGACGGGGCGCACCCGCATGGTGGTGAACATCGCGCCGAGCACAATCCGCATCTCGCATTCGGCGAAAGTCGCTCCAAGACAACGGCGCACGCCTCCTCCGAATGGAATCCACGTGTACGTTCCCGCGCGGTTGTCGAGAAACCGCTCGGGACGAAACTGTTTCGGGTCGGGGTAGATGTCGGGACGGCGGTGCATGAGATAGATCGAGGGCGCGACCTTGACGCCGGCGGGCAGTGAAAACCCGTCGACCTCCATGGGTTCGGTGAGCCGTCTGCTCACCAGGGCGAGCACGGGCCGCATCCGGAGTGTCTCCTTCACCACGGCATCGACGTACCTCTGGCCGTCGTCGGCGTGCGCCTCTTCGATAAGGCGCGAATGCGCGTCCGGGTGACGGATGATCCGCTCGACCGCCCACGCCAGTCCCGATGCCGTTGTTTCGTGGCCTGCCAATAGCAACGTGATGAGTTCGTCGCGAATCTCTTGATCGCTCATCGGATTACCGTCTTCGTGCCTGGCCTTCAACAGCATCGAGAGGACGTCGGTGCGGGTATCGAGGTCGGCTTGCCGACGGCGCGTGGCGATCTCTTCGTAAAGCAGGCGATCTACGTCGGCCAGCAACTTGTGAGTGAGCGCAGTCCTCATCTTCTGGGGCCCTACGAGCAAGAGGAAAAATTGCGCCGCGCCGTTGGTTGTGAGAACGAGCGTCCGCTGTAGCGCCTGGCGCAACCGGTCCATGCTCTGCCCGCGCTCGAGTCCGAACACCAGGTGCAGGATGACTTCGAGCGTCAACGCTTGCATCCGGGGATGCAGCCGCACCGGCACACCGCGGGGCCAGCGGGCAATCTCGGCCTCGGCAATGGCGGTCATCGTGCTCATGTAGCTCTGCAACTGATTGCCGCGAAACGCGGGCATGAGGAGTCGACGCTGTTCTCTGTGTGCGTCGCGGTCGAGCAGTAGCACCGAGTTCTGGCCCACCACGGGCTGCAGGATGCGGTTTGCTTCCCCGGCGAGCACCAATTCGGGAGGCGAGGTGAAGATCTGCCGCACCGCATCGGGATGCGAGACCATCACGATCGGTCCCTGGCCGACCAGCTTCATGGTGAACGTGTCGCCGTATCGGGCGGCGGCGCGGTCCATGAACTCCCATGGACGAGCGATCCATTCAGCGGTTTGTACTGCCACCGGTGCTCGAGGACCGGGTGGCAGCGTGTCGGCAACCATCGATCACCCCCGATGGGGACGGCGTGCTAGGTAGCTTGGGCAACTTTATGTGCTGAGGCTGCCGGCCACCAGAGACTCGCCGACGGCATGCCTCCGCGGCGCGAGCAGCGCCTCGAAACGCGTAATACGCATACCGCACTGGTCTGACCACTTGACGTCTGGCCAATGACCCGGCATGGTGGGGGCATGGGCCTGCGCCCCGTGACCCGACAGTCGATACCCGACCACGTCTTCGAGCAGATCATGTCCGACGTGCTCAGTGGCGAACTCGCGCCCGGGGAGCTGCTGCCCAGTGAGCGAAGACTCGCGGAGGTACTGGGGGTGTCCCGGCCGGTGGTTCGCGAGGCGCTCAAGCGCCTCACCGCTGCCGGCCTGGTCGAGGTTCGGCAGGGTGACGCCACCACCGTGCGGGACTACAAGCGTCACGCGGGCCTGGACCTGTTGCCCCGGTTGCTGCTTCGCGGTGGGGATCGTGGCGACGAGCTGGACGTGGCGGTCGTGCGCAGCATTCTGGAGACCCGGCTGCACAACGGTCCCAAAGTCGCCGAACTGGCCGCCGCACGGGGCGGCCCGCAGGCGGCCGGCGTGCTCGAGGCCGCCGTGGACGCGCTCGCCGCCGAAGAGGATCCGACGGAACGTCAACGCGCGGCGCTGACGTTCTGGGACCACGTCGTCGACGCCGCGGACTCCATCGTGTTCCGGCTGATGTTCAATGCCCTGCGGGCCACCTACGAACCCGCACTCTCGGCGCTCGACACCGTGATGGCCGCCGAGGTCAATCGCCCGGAGCTGTACCGCCAAGTGGCACAGGCGATCACCGCCGGCGATCCGGTCGGGGCCAAACGTGCCGCGACCGAACTCCTCGAGCCGGCCACCCGCGGCCTAATCACCGCCCTATCCGGCTTGGATGACGAGCAATGAGGACACCCGTACGCAGCAACCTCACCCTGTCCGCGGCGGGCCGGGAGTTTTGGCGCCACCCTTCTCCCTGGGGCCTCGCACTGACGTTCGCCGGGGCGCTGACGGCCCGGATCGTCGTCGGTGACTGGCGGCTCACCGACGTCGTGCTGCCGGCGCTCATGATCGCGGCCTTCCCGGTTTTCGAGTGGATCATCCACGTCGTCATCCTGCACTGGCGGCCGCGCAGTGTCGGTCGCTTCGTCGTGGACCCGTTGCTGGCGCGCAAACATCGCGAACATCACTGCGAGCCGCGGAAAGTCGAGCTCATCTTCATCCCGTGGCAGACGTTGCCCTGGGTGATCTCGACGGCCGTCGCCGTAGCGTTCGTGGCCTTTCCTCGGCTCGGCCTCGGGCTGACGTACCTGGTCGTCTTGACCGCCCTCGGGCTGGCCTACGAGTGGACGCATTACCTTATCCACACCGACTACAAGCCCAAAAGCAGTGTGTATCGGTCGGTTTGGCGTAACCATCGACGGCATCACTTCAAAAACGAACACTACTGGTTCACCGTCACCACCACCGGAACCGCCGACCGGCTGCTCGGCACGTACCCGGACCAGTCGACGGTACCGACCTCCCCGACAGCCAAGAATCTGCACGGTGTGAGGGCGAGCTCGACCACCGCAGCGGCATCCGGACGGTTTGTACCTCGATAACGAAAACGATTGCTGAATCTACTGATTAACCACTGTGTACCGGACGGTCGTCAAAACGACGGCACGCGCCCGTCTGACCTACTTCTGTCTTCATCGGACTGGCAGCATTGAACCTGGGCCCATTTTGCCCCAGTCGGACGTAGTCTGAATTTCAATGTGCTGCACAGTCTTTCGTGGGCTTCACCTGAGCAAGGGCGCTACCGGTTGATCACGCGTGATACCGCTACCTTGTCGTCAAGTTTTCGCGTGCTGCGTGCGATTACCTGACCGGCGAAGTCAAGCAACTCCTCAAGGGTGGGGAACATTGCGAAGGCATCCACGATCGCCTCGTCGGCACCTGACTCGGCGAGGCGCTCGAGCTTGTCGGCAACGAAGTCAACGGACGTGCCCGGTTCGAGGTTGATCCGCATGGCCGTTTTCAGCGCGTCAGGATCGCGGCCGGCGTCCTGGGCCGCGCGGCGCGCGATCGACCACAGGTGGTCGGTGACCTCGTCCTGCAGCCCCTCGACCCCGAGCCAGCCGGTGCCGCTGCGGCCGACCCGGCGCATCGCGGCCTCGCTGGCACCGCCGATCCAGATGGGTGGACCGCCGGCCTGGACCGGGCGCAGTTCGGCATGGACCGGCGGAAGCGAGAAGAACTCGCTTTCCCAGGACACCGGGGTGGTCGTCCACCATTGGTGCAGAAACGCCAGCAGATCATCGAGCATCCGCCCGCGCCGGTGCCAGTCCGCGCCACGGGCTATGTCGTGTTCGTCCTTCATCCACCCGACCCCCACGCCGACGTCAAGGCGGCCGTCGCTGAGCACGTCGAGCGTGGTCAGCAGTCGGGCCAGGTGACCGGCTCGTAGTAGAACGTGCTGAGCGTGCTGGAGTTCAGCCGCACCCGGCTGGTCGCCGTCGCGGCAACGGTCCACAGCAGCACCGGATCGAGGTACCGGGTCATCTGCGGCGGGTACGGCTGCTCTTTGCCCGGGTAGGTGCTGTGCATATCAACCGGCGTGACCAGGCGATCGCCGACCCACAGCGTGTCGTAGCCAAGGTCCTCTAGTCCGCGGCAGAACGCACTCAAGCCAACGGCGCTGCTGACGGCGGGGCCGACGATGGGTAGTGCGAAACCAAGCTTCATTGGGATTCCTTTCGGTGATCCATCAACCATTATTTGGGGCGCACGGCGCCCCGGTCCGTTCACGGCTTGGACCGGGCGGTGCGCCTCAGGCGGGAACGGTGGCGCCGAGGGCAAAGTCGAAATTCCCCACGCCGTGGCGGGCGAGGCCCATCACGACCAGGCCCATTCCTTCCAGCCAGTGCGCCATGTGCAACGCGCCGACGTCCAGCGGGCGCAGGTCGAGGCTCTCAATGAACGCCGCCACGTCCGCCTTGGCGCGCACGTCGTCGCCGGCGAGGAAGACGTCGAGCGGCCGGCCCTGGCCCAGGACAACGCCGAAGATGGTGTTGAACGCCTTCACCACGCCGGCGCTGGCCTGCGCAGCCTTGGCAACTTGCTGCGCGACCGAGGTGCCATCGGGGATGGCCAGCCCGTCGGCCGCGGCATTGAAGGGGTTGCTGATGTCGACGATGACCTTGCCAGCGAGGGCGTCTCCGTATTGGGCGACGACCGGAACGACATGGGCGTACAAGAGGGCCACGATGACGATGTCCCCGGCCGGAACGGCGCCGAACTCGCCGGTCGTAGCGTTGCGGCCGAGCGCCTTGGCCAGGTCAGCTGCCTTGGACTGATCGCGGCCGATGACCTCGACGGTGTTGCCACCGGCTACCGCCAGCTCGCCGATGGCGCGGGCCATGTTCCCGGTGCCGATGATGCTGATGCTGCTCATGCGGTGTGTCCTGTCTTGAATAGATGAGCGAAAAGGTTGATGTGTCTACCTTAAGCAGGTTTGATGACGCGTCAACCAAATCGGGGTAGCATGAGCGGCTAATGGATGCGAACTGGCTGAACCCCCGTGAAGACCGCGCCTGGCGGGCGTTCCAGCACGCGCATCATCAACTCGACGTGCACCTGAACCGGGGCCTGCAGGAAATGGGCCTGTCGGGGGCCGACTACCAGATCTTGGCGGTGCTCTCGGAGCACGACCGGGACCGCATGCCCGCCCGCGACCTGTGCAACACACTGGGCTGGGAAAAGAGCCGTGTCTCCCACCAGGTGCGACGCATGGAGAAGGGCGGGCTGATCTGTCGTGAGCCCAACCCCGACGACGCCCGGAGCACCATGGTCTGCCTGCTGCCGGCTGGCCGCACCGCGATCGAGAAGGCGGCGCCCCGGCACGTGGAGGACGTCCGCCGGAACTTCATCGAACTGCTTACCCCTGCTGAGCTCGACATGCTCGCCGCCCTCAACGAACGAGTCCTGCGCCACCTGACCAAAGACGACTCTCCAGCTGACGACGAGCCCTCGTAGGTGAGACGGCGGCGTCGCATACTTGGTGCCGCGATCGAATCCGCTGCGTACCCACTGTGCGCCGGACACCGTTCGGTGAACGCAAATAACCGGGAAATGCGCTGTTACGTGCTCAAACTTTGTGGAGCTAAGGGGAATCGAACCCCTGACCTACTCGATGCGAACGAGTCGCGCTACCAACTGCGCCATAGCCCCTGACCGCTAGCAGGCTACCAGCCGCGGCACCAACCGCCGAAACGCGAGCACTACTCGCCGACGGCGCGCGGCAAGTCCCGGGGCCACCCGTAGGTTCGCATCGCCATCGCGTAGTCCAGGTGCTCGAAGACCGGGTCCTCGTCGTCGATTTCCAGGACCACCGCACCCGGGCGCCGCAGCCGCGACGGGACCACGTCGTACTCCCGGTCGTAGGCGTTCTCGACGCCGAGGCGCGCCCGCGCCATCCGCTGCGCCCGGCGGCGGCGCACCTTCTCCTCGATGCGCGTCTGGCGGCGCAGATAACCCAGGTACAGCAGGGTGATGCCGATCGCGCTGCCGCATACCCACCAGGCACTCGGCGAGATCTTGAACGCCGCGGTGGCCGAGCCGATCAGGATGAGGGCCAGCACCATCAAGACCTTCTTGCGGAACGCGTACTTGCGGGCGCTGACCGCGGCGGCCGTCTTGGCGTCGAGCCGGCGCCGGCGGGCAGCGCTGCGCGGCATCGGGGCTGGAACCTCGTCGTCGTCGTCGGCGTCTTCGGCCGCGGGCTCCAATCCGGAGGAGTCCTCGACGTACTCGTAGCGGTCCTCGTCGTCGTGCTTGGCGACGGCCTCGGTGTCGACGTCGTCCTCGGCGGGTTCCTCGTCGAGGTCCTCGGCCGCAGAATCGCTGGCCCCCACCGGAAGTGCGGCCGAATCCTCGACGACATCGACGTCGAGGTAGTCGGGCTCGTCGGACTCGGCGGGCTCGGCCAGGGCCATCTTCATGACCACCGGGCGCCGGCGGCTCAGCTCGTCGGTGTCGGTGTCGTCATCCGCCTCGCGGTCGTGGTCGTCGTCCTCGGCAAGGTCGTGCTCCTCGTCGAGGTAAGTGTCAGCCGAGTCTTCCGGCGGTTGCCAGTCGGGATCGCTGCGGTGACCGGCGGCCGGACCGCTGCGCTTGATTAGCCGGGAGTTGGCCCCCCCGTTGAGGACTCGCGTCGCCAACGCCACGTCGCTGGTGCGGCGCACCGCATCGCGTTTGCTGACGAGCATCGGCACCAAGACAAAAAGCCACAGCACCACGAGCGATATCCACAACAATGACTGCGGGATGCTTGGCATGATGACCTGCTCTCTGTGGTTCTCATCCCCCGCGAAGCCCATCGGTGGCCAACGCGGCCGGGTCATGACGACCAGGACAATTACACACCTGTAATTTGCCTCCCACAAGCACCACGAGTCACTCGTGTCGCGCCAGTCCCAAATCGGCGAAAATCCGGTCACGGTCGGAGCGTCGCCGGCTGACCCAATTAATAGGTGGCGGTCATACCCAACTGGCGTTACCGGCACGGACCAGCGCCGATGCCACCGATCCGGTGACCTCTTCGACGGTGATGGCCATCAACAGGTGATCGCGCCACGCCTTGTCGACTTCCAGGTAGCGCTGCAGCACGCCCTCCTGGCGAAACCCCACCTTTGCCAACACGGCCCGGCTCGCGGCGTTTTCCGGGCGGACGGTGGCCTCCACCCGGTGCAGCATCACCGGCCCGAAGCAGTGATCGAGCCCCAGGGCCAACGCCGCGGTCGCCACCCCGCCGCCGGTGGCCGACCGCGGCACCCAGTAGCCGATCCACGCCGACCGCAACGCGCCGTGGGTGACGTTGCCGATGGTCAGCTGGCCGCAGAACTGCCCATCGAGTTCGATGACGTAGGGCAGCATCCGTCCCTGGCGCGCCTCCGCCCGCAGGCCGGAGCACAGCGCCGGCCACGCGGCCACGGCATGCCGGGCCGTCCAATCGCCCTCGGCGCTGGGCTCCCACGGCTCCAGATGCGCGCGATCGCTCAGCCGGATCCGGCTCCACTGCGCGCCATCGCGCAGCCGCACCGCCCGCAGCCGAACCACGCCCGCCGGAACCCGAAGCGGCCCAACGCTCATGGGCCAACCCGGATGACGGGAATTGGAGCGCAAGAGGTTCACCGTGGACGCAGTCGTTCCGCTCAGCCGCGCTGAGCCAAGAAGGCGACGTCGACGATCTCGCCGGTCCGAATCTGCTCGGCGCCGCTGGGCACCACCACCAGACAGTTGGCCTCGGCGAGGGTGGCCAGCAGGTGCGACGACGCGCCCGGGGCGCCGCCGAGCGCCTGCACCAGATACTCCCCACTCTCCTGGTCGCGCATCAGCTGGCCGCGCAGGTAACCCTTGCGCCCGGCCACCGACGTGATGGGCGACAGCGTGCGGGCCTGCACGATGCGGCGCATCGGCTGGCGCTTGCCCAGCGACAGCCGGATCAGCGGGCGCACCATCACCTCGAAGACCACCAGCGCGCTCACTGGATTGGCCGGCAACAGGAACGTCGGGACGCCCTCGCGGCCCAGCTGACCAAAGCCCTGGACGGAGCCGGGATGCATCGCGACCCGGACGACCTCGAGCTCGCCGAGCTCGGAGAGCACCGAACGCACCACTTCGGCCGCCGCACCGCCAACGCCCCCGGCGATGACGATGACCTCGGCGCGATTGATCTGACCCTCGACGATGTCGCGAAGCTCCTTGGCGCCGCCGCCGACGATCCCGACGCGGTTGACCTCGGCACCGGCGTCGCGGGCCGCGGCCGCAAGCGCGTAGGAGTTGACGTCGTAGACCTGGCCGTTCCCCGGGGTGCGGGAAATGTCGATCAGTTCCCCACCCAGCGCCATGATCGTGACCCGCGGCCGGGGATGGACCAGCACCCGTTCGCGGCCGACCGCGGCCAGCAGCCCGACCTGGGCCGCGCCGATGACCGTTCCGGCGCGCACCGCGACATCACCGGGCTGGACGTCGTCGCCGGCGCGGCGCACGTAGGCGCCCGACGGCGCCCCGCGGTAGATCCGCACGCGCGACGTCCCGCCATCGGTCCACCGCATCGGCAGGACCGCGTCGGCCAGGGTGGGCAGCGGGGCCCCGGTCTGCACGCGGACGGCCTGGCGTGGCTGCAAGCGGCTGGGCGTGCGCGAACCCGCCTCGACGGTGCCCATCACCGGCAGCACCAGCCCGTCGCGCCCGTCGCTCTCGGGTGAGTCATCGATCGGCTCGGGCAGGCTGTCGTGGCCCACCTCGCCGACGCCGAGGACGTCGACGCTGCGCACCGCGTAGCCGTCGATCGCGGCCTGATCGAAACCGGGCATCGGGCGTTCGGTCACCACCTCCTCGGCGCACATCAATCCCTGCGCCTCGGCGATCGCCACACGTATCGGCCGCGGGGCCACCGCGGCAGCCGTGATCCGAGCCTGCTGCTCTTCCACCGAACGCACAGCGCGCCTCTCTGCCCTCGCTGCCTGACGGGCGGCCCGCCGGCCGGGTTACCGCCGGGCTACTGCTCGGCCAGGCCCAATCGCGCCACCAACCATTGCCGCAAATCCGGGCCGTAGTCGTCACGATCCAATGCAAAGTCAACCGCAGCCTTGAGGTAGCCGCCAGGATTTCCCAAGTCGTGTCGAGATCCGCGGTGCACGACCACATGCACCGGGTGGCCCTCCGCGATCAGCAGGGCGATCCCGTCGGTGAGTTGCACTTCACCACCGGCCCCGCGCTCGGTGCGGCGCAACGCGTCAAAGATGGCGCGGTCGAGCACATATCGGCCCGCCGCGGCGAACAGCGACGGCGCGTCCTCGGCCTTGGGCTTCTCGACCATGCTCTTGACCCGGAGCACGTCGGGGTTCTCATCGTCGGGCACCGGCTCGACGTCGAAAACGCCGTAGGCGCTGATCTCTTCGGGGGTGACCTCGATCGCGCACAACACGGTGCCGCCGTGGTGGGCACGCACCTTCGACATCGTGCCCAGCACGCCGGTCGGCAACACCAGGTCGTCCGGCAGCAGCACAGCGATCGCGTCCTCGTCGTCGGACAGCCGCGATTCCACGCACCCGATCGCGTGGCCGAGTCCCAGCGGTTCGCTCTGCACCACGGACTCGACCTTGATCAGTCGCGGCGCGCGGCGGACCTTGTCGAGCATCGCGGTTTTGCCGCGCTCCTCCAGCGTGCTTTCCAGTACGAGGTCTTCGACGAAATGCGCGACGACGCCGTCCTTGCCCTCGGAGGTGATGATCACCAGACGTTCGGCACCGGCTTCGGCCGCCTCGGCGGCCACCAGCTCTATGCCCGGGGTATCGACCACCGGCAGCAGTTCCTTGGGCACCGTTTTGGTTGCCGGCAAGAAGCGGGTACCGAGACCGGCGGCGGGCACAACAGCCGTGCGTGGCACCACCACGTTTGGGCATGACATCGTTCACACGATAACCCGCATCCGCTTTGCCGAGTCGATGTGGCGCGGGCAAAGTCCTGGCTGTCATGGTTGACGCATGGCAACCACGGGCAAGGCCGCGTTGCGCGAACAGCTACTCGCGGCCCGGCGCCGCGTTGCCGACGACGTTCGGGCCGCCGAGGCGGACCTGCTGCGGGAAAAGTTGGAAGCCCCGGAAAGCATTGTGGCCAGCGACAGCACGGTCTGCGCCTATGTGCCGGTGGGCACCGAGCCGGGGTCGATCGAGCTGCTGGACATGTTGCTGCGGCGCGCCGGCCGGGTGCTGCTGCCGGTTGCGCGTACCACCGCCGACAACACGCCGCTGCCGCTGTCCTGGGGCGAATACCGGCCCGGCACCTTGACCACCGGCCGGTGGGGATTGCTCGAGCCCCCGCAGCCGTGGCTGCCGGCGGCTGCCCTGGCGGAGGCCGCCCTGGTGCTGGTGCCGGCGCTGGCCGTCGACCGCGCCGGCGTGCGGCTGGGCCGCGGCCGGGGGTTCTACGACCGCTCGCTGGGCGGCCGCGACCCCCACGCGCCGCTGGTGGCGCTCGTCCGCGACGCGGAATTGCTGGACGAGATCCCGGCCGGTCCGCACGACGTCCCGATGACCCACGCGCTCACTCCGCAGCGAGGGCTGATCGCCCTCGATTCGCACTGACATGTCGGGAATGAGACATGTCACGTGGCGGTTCTAGCACTTGAGACGCTAGAGTGCTAACCAGGTTTGCAATCATCCGGAGGTTTTCGTGCCGACTTACAGCTATCAGTGCACCGAGTGCGACGATCGCTTCGACATCGTGCAGGCCTTCACCGACGATGCGCTGACCACGTGCAAACGCTGCTCCGGTCGGCTTCGCAAGCGCTTCAACTCCGTCGGAGTGGTGTTCAAGGGCAGCGGCTTCTACCGCACCGACAGCCGCGAGTCCGGTAAGAAGTCGAGCGCCTCCACCAACGGCTCCTCGTCGAGCGACTCGAGTTCGAGCTCGGGTTCCAGCGAAAAGTCCGGTTCCAGTGACAAATCCGGCTCGAGCGAGAAGTCGAGCAGCAGCTCCACACCCTCCCCCGCCGCCGCGGCCACCAACTGAGGGTTATCCACACGCGCGTCGTTGATCGGCGACCCGGGCACCGCGTAGCGCCTACCGTTGCGCCGTGGGCGAATCATCGCTGAACCCAAGCGTATTGAGCCGGCTGTCGCTGTGGTTGCGACCGGACTGGACCCGCACCGTGCTGGCGCGCCGCGTCGCGGCGGGCGGGCTGGTCGTGCTGGCCGGCATCGCGACGCTGCGCTCCAATCCCTCCGGTGACTACACGCAGGTGGTGGTCGCCGACCACGATCTGCGGCCCGGCAACGCGTTGACCGCCGCCGACGTCCGAATCGAAAAGCGTTTGGCCTCAACGGTTCCCGACGGGGCTCGGGCCGACGTGGGCGCGGTGGTGGGTTCGACGCTGGCCGGCCCGGCCAGGCGTGGCGAGGTGCTCACCGACGTCCGGTTACTGGGCAGCCGGCTGGCTGAGGCGGCGATCGGGTCGAAGGCGGGATCGGGGGCCCGCATCGTGCCGCTGCATCTGGCGGACGGCGCCTTGATCGACCTCGTCCGGGCCGGCGATGTGGTCGACGTGTTGGCCGCACCGGCGACGGGCGCGCCGGAAACCGCCCATGTCGCCCCCAGGGTGGTGGCCACCGACGCCGTCGTGGTCCTCGTGTCGGCCAAGGAAAAGCTCCAGGCCGCCGAGGGTGACCGCGTAGTGTTGGTTGCGCTGCCGGCTCGTGTGGCGAACGCGGTGGCGGGGTCGGCGCTGGGGCAGACCGTGACGCTCACCCTGCACTGAGTGCCTGGCCGTTGTTCGTCTGCTGGCCGACGGCAAACTCTGTCCAGTCCCAGAAAGGCCATCCCCAATGCTCAAAGGGTTCAAGGAGTTTCTCTCGCGGGGCAACATCATCGACCTGTCTACCGCGGTCGTCATCGGTACTGCTTTCACCGCCCTGGTCACCACATTCACCGACAGCATCATCAAACCGCTGATCAACCGGATCGGCGTCAACCAGAAGTCTGATCTCGGCATCCTGCGCATCAGCATCGGCGGCGGTCAGACCATCGACCTGAACAACGTCCTGTCGGCCGCGATCAACTTCGTGATCATCGCCGCGGTGGTGTACTTCCTGGTCGTGTTGCCGTACACGACACTGCGCAAGCGGGGTGAGGTCGAGCCGGCCGACGACGCGCAGGTCGTCCTGCTCACCGAAATCCGCGACCTGCTCGCGCAAACCAACGGCGACTCGTCGGGCAGGCACGGCGGTGTGACGACCACGCCCCCGCCGGAGCACGGGCCCCGCGCGGAGGCCGAATCGAAGTGACCCGTTTCGGGTCCCGGGTTTAGATCTCGAGGCTCGACAGCTGCCCAATGATCTGGGCCGCCAACGGATTAAGGGTCGCCATTCCGTCGCGCACCGCATAGCGGGAGCCGGCCAGGTTGACCACCAACGTACTACCGGAGACCCCGGCCAGACCGCGGGACAAACCGGCGTCGATGATGCCCGCCGACAGCCCCGAGCCGCGGATCGCCTCCGCGATACCGAGGATCTCGCGATCGAGGATCTCGCGGGTGGCCTCCGGGGTGACGTCGCGTGGGGTGACACCCGTGCCGCCGACCGAGACGACCAGATCCACCCCGCCGATCACGGCGGTGTTCAGCGCGTTGCGGATCTCGACCTCGTCGGCGGCGACCGCCACCACACCGTCGACGACGAATCCCGCCTCGGTCAACAGCTCGGTGACCAATGGGCCGCTATGGTCCTCATCTCCGTGCGCGGTGCGATCGTCGACCACCACGACCAGAGCCCGGCCAACTACCAATTCCGCCCCCGTTTCCATGGGTGCAACCGTATATCCGAGCTCCGACAACCCCGTCGCCGAGGGTTCGTCCACTCTCACTACTGGTCCGCCTTCCCGAGAGTCACCGGCAAAGTCCGGCTCCCGCCGCCGGCGGGGTCGGAGAACGTCAGCGAAATCTTGTCGCCGGGCGCCTTGGAGCGCACCGCGGCCACCAACGCGTCTGCGCTGTTGATCGGGCGGTCGTCGACTTTGGTGACGACCACGTTCTTCGGCACGCCCGCGGCGGCGGCCGCGCCGCCCGCGACGACGTCGACGACCTTGGCGCCCGGGGTGCCCTTGTCGCTGGTCACCTGGACGCCGAGCGAGGCGTGCGATGCCTTGCCCGTGGCGATCAACTCGTCGGCGATGCGTTTGGCCTGGTCGACCGGGATGGCGAAGCCCAGCCCGATCGAGCCGCTCTGGGCGTCCGGCGATTCGCCGCCGAGGGTGGCGATGGCCGAGTTGACGCCCACCAGCTGGCCGCTCATGTTGACCAACGCGCCGCCGGAGTTACCGGGGTTGATCGCGGCATCGGTCTGAATGGCGTCCAGCACGGTGTTTTGGTTGCCCGACTCACCCGTCGTGGACACCGGCCGGTTCAGCGCGCTGACGATCCCGGTGGTCACCGTGCCCGACAGACCCAACGGCGACCCGATCGCCACCACCGGCTGACCGACGTGCAGATCCGACGAGGAGCCCAGGGAGATGGGCGTGAGTCCGGACATGCCCTGCACGCGAATCACGGCGATGTCGCTGGTGGGGTCGGTGCCGACCACGGTGAACGGGGCGGTACGACCGTCGGAGAAGGTCACCGTGGTTTTCGGTGTGGGTCCTCCGGGTCCGCCCGGCGGGCCGGGAGGCACCGGAGCCCCGGGGAGACCCGCAGGAGGCTTGGGCGATCCCGCCGCGGCCGCGACGACGTGGTTGTTGGTGAGGATCAGCCCGTCGGTCGACAGGACGATCCCGGAGCCTTCTTCGGACTGCCTTCCGATATCGGTCTCGAGCATCACGACGCTGGGCACGACCTTGGAGGCCACCTGTTCGACGCTGCCCGGTGGCATGTTCGCGGCCGGGACGCTGGGCGCCGCCCCCACGACGCGCCCGCCGCCATTGCCCGAGGCGTGGTCGCCGAGCTCGATCGCCGTCGCCGCCGCACCGCCGATACCGGCCGACACCACCGCGATGGCCAACGCCCCGGCGGTCAAAAGCCCTGCGCGAGAACGCTTTCGCGGTTCCGGTGCGGCCGGCATACCGGGCAGCATGCCGGGCATCGGACCCGTGCCGGGGATCCGGCCAGGGCCGGTGTTGCCGAACGGTTCGTAGGGCGGACGGAACTGGCTCGTCTGCGACGGCTGCGACCGATAGCGCCAGTCGAACTGCTGGTTGTACGGCTGCTGCTGGCCCTGGGCATAGCCCGAGGACCCCGCGTGGCTCGGGACGGACGCAGTCTGATTCGGCGCGGGAGGGTATCCCGGCTGCTGCGGCGGTGGCGAATACCTCGGGTCATTCGTCATGTCGCTAAGTCGCTCTTCCTCTATCTCAGTGTTTCGGCAAGTCGACGGCTGGGTTCAACAGTAGCCGCAGACCTACCTTGCCCGCGCGGACTGAGAGTCCACTGAGATAACGTTCGCCGATTCCCCAGAGTTCGCCTGGTCGCCGGCCGCCGGCACCCCGGGGTCGGCCGCGGCGTCTACCTGGCCGCTCTCCGGCTCGTCCGCCGAGTATGTCGCCGGCGGCAGTGGCCTTCCGGGCAGCAGCACATAGAAGGAGGTACCCGGGGGCTGGCCGCCCGGGACGGTGTCCTCGACGCGCAGCAAGCCGCCGTGGTTGAGCACGACCTTCTTGACGATCGCCAGCCCGAGGCCGGAGCCCGGCATGGCCCGTGCCGTCGTCGAACGATAGAACCGTTCGAACACCAGCCGGCGCTCTTGCGGTGGAATGCCGGGGCCGTGGTCGGCGACCACCAGCTCGGCGTGCGACGGGTCGAGTTGCCGCATGGTGACGCCGACATGACCGCCGGGCGGGCTCCACTTGGCCGCGTTGTCCAACAGGTTCAGGACCGCACGCGACAGGCCGGCGGCGTCGCCGTACATCTGCCACGGCGTCATGTCGACGTCGAAGTGAATGTCGTTGCGGCGCCGCCTAACTCGCTCCAGGCTGCGGTCGACCACGTCGGACATATCGACCGGCTCGTGCACCACCTGGCCGGCGTCGTCGCGGGTGAGGTCCACCAAATCGCCTACCAGCGTTGACAATTCCTCGATCTGGGCGAGCACGTCGGCGCGCAGGTCGACCATCTCCTGTTCGGGT
Organism: Mycobacterium sp. TKK-01-0059; assembly: GCF_000709305.1. Lineage (NCBI taxonomy): Bacteria > Bacillati > Actinomycetota > Actinomycetes > Mycobacteriales > Mycobacteriaceae > Mycobacterium > Mycobacterium sp. TKK-01-0059. The sequence continues at coordinate 2,847,428 of NZ_KL446993.1, read as the reverse complement.
AGCCGCGGCGCTCCCGGTTCCATCGACGCCATCAGCAGCTCGACGTTGGTCCGCAGCGACGTCAGCGGGGTGCGCAGTTCATGCCCGGCGTCGGTGACCAGCCGCGCCTGCCGCTCCCGCGATTCGGCCAACGCCCGCAGCATCAGGTTGAACGACTCGGTGAGGCGGGCCAATTCGTCGCTGCCGAACACCGGGATGGGTCGCAGGTCGTCGGTGCGCGCGACGCGTTCGGCCGCTTCGGTCAGGCGGCCCACCGGGCGCAGGCCGGCCCGGGTGACCATGCCACCCGCGACCGCGGCGACGGCCACGCCGACCCCGCCGACGATCAACAGCACCCAGCGCAGTTTGTTCATCACCGCCTCGGTCGGCTTGAGGCTCTTGGAGATCAGCAGCGAGGTGCCGTTCTGCAGGTGGACGGCGAGGATCCGCTGATCGCCGGCCGTACGCCGCGACATGAACAGTTCGCCGTGGATGACCGCCTTCTCCGGCGGACCGACCGGCAGGGTCTGACCGGGCTGCTGGGCGGTGTAGATGGCGTGGCCCGGATTCACCAAAATCGCGTTGACGTCCGAATAGGCGGTGCCTTCGATCGCCTTGCCGGGGTCCGCGGCCAGGGAACCGCTGGCGATCAGCAGCTGGGCCCGGCTTTGCAGTTGGTTGTCGATGTCGCTGTAGAGCGCGGCCGAAATCACGGCGTAGACGGCGAACGCCATCAGCACCACGACCATGGCGACCATCGACATCGCCAGCAGCATGACCCGCCACCGCAACGACAGTGACGGGGTCGCGCGCAGCGGTGGGCGCATGGGTGGGCGCGGAGGCCGTGGGAACTTGATCATCGTGGGGATTGCATCGTCACGGCGGTGTCTCCCGCAGGACGTAACCCACCCCGCGCACGGTGTGGATCAGCCGGGACTCACCGTCGGCTTCGGTTTTGCGGCGCAGGTAGCCCACGTAGACCTCCAGCGCATTGCCCGAGGTGGGGAAGTCGAACCCCCATACCTCCTCGAGGATGCGGCTGCGGGTGAGCACGCGGCGCGGATTGGCGATCAGCATTTCGAGCAACGCGAATTCGGTGCGCGTCAGGCTGATCCGGCGCTCCCCGCGGGTGACCTCGCGGGTCACCGGGTCCAGGGTGAGATCGGAGAACTTCATCGCCACCGATTCGGCCTCGTCCTCCGGCTTGGTCCGGCGCAGCAGCGCGCGCATCCGGGCCAACAGTTCTTCCAGGGCGAACGGCTTGGGCAGGTAGTCGTCGGCGCCGGCGTCCAGGCCGGCGACCCGCTCGGAGACCGAATCGCGCGCCGTGAGCACCAGGATCGGCAGGTCATCCCCGGTGCTGCGGAGCTGTCGGCACACCTCGAGGCCATCCAGCCTCGGCATCATCACATCCAGGACGAGCGCATCGGGCCGATCGCTGGCGATCAGTTCGAGAGCTTCGACCCCGTCATGGGCCAACTCGACCGAGTAGCCGTTGAAGGACAACGACCTACGCAGCGACTCGCGCACGGCGCGATCGTCGTCGACGACCAGTATTCGCACGGCCCCTAGTTTCGTCCCACCGCCTGAGACTGACCTGAGAGGCGCGCCGGTGAGGGGCTTAGCGGCGGTCGCAAGGGGCCGCCGCCATCAGGTCAGCGGCGGTCGAGGTCGATCAGGCCGAGGCGGGCGGCCTTAAGCAGCCTGCGCGGCACTTTGTGCCGCTGACCTGCGACCGTGACACCGACGAGTTCGGCCTTCTCGGCCTTCCACTGCGCGCGCCGGCTACGGGTGTTCGCGCGCGACATTCTGCGCTTGGGTACGGCCATGGTCGGGCCTGACTCCTCAATGTGGCTTGCGGTTCGGCATGTCGCGCGGCGTGGGCCGGGAGGCCGAACGGGCGACGATCGGGTATCAGGATAGTCGCTGGTCCGCTCGTCGCCAAAACCGACGCACGCCGCCCCGGATCGCACCCTGCGCTAGCACGGCCCTGGCGCACCCGCCCCGAAGTGGGATCCTTGACGTGACACCCGCGGTACCCGATAACCTACCGGTTGGTTGGTTGGGTCTCACCGGTGAATCCCTGAATGGAGGACGGGCATGGCCTCTGCTTCGGGCGCTTGCGTCCGGATCGCGAACTGCTCCGGGTTCTACGGCGACCGGCTGTCGGCCATGCGCGAAATGCTCACCGGTGGCGAGGTCGACTACCTCACCGGCGACTACCTGGCCGAACTCACCATGCTCATCCTGGGCCGGGACCGGATGAAGCACCCCGAGCGCGGCTACGCCAAGACCTTCCTGACGCAACTCGAGGAGTGCCTGGGCGAGGCCCGCGACCGCGGGGTCCGCATCGTGGCCAACGCCGGCGGCCTCAACCCGGCCGGGCTTGCCGACGCGATCCGCGAGCTGGCCGAGCGCCTGGGTATCGACGCCCGGATCGCGCACGTGGAAGGCGACGACCTGTTGCCCCGCACCGCCGAACTGGGCCTGGGCAGCCCGCTGACCGCGAACGCCTACCTGGGCGCCTGGGGCATCGTCGACTGCCTGGCCGGCGGCGCCGACGTCGTCGTCACCGGCCGGGTCACCGACGCGTCGGTGATCGTCGGGGCGGCCGCCGCGCATTTCGGCTGGCATCGCACCGACTACGACCAGCTCGCCGGCGCTGTGGTCGCCGGCCACGTCATCGAATGCGGGGTCCAGGCCACCGGCGGCAACTACGCGTTCTTCACCGAAATCGCCGACCTCACCCATGCCGGTTTTCCCCTGGCCGAGGTCTATTCCGACGGATCCTCGGTGATCACCAAGCACCCGGGCAGCGGCGGTTTGGTCAGCGTCGACACCGTCACCGCGCAGCTGCTCTACGAGATCACCGGGGCGCGCTACGCCAACCCCGACGTCACCGCCCGGATGGACACCGTTGAGCTCGCGCCCGACGGTCCGGACCGGGTGCGCATCAGCGGCGTGCGCGGCGAAGCCCCGCCGCCCACCTACAAGGTGTCGTTGAACAGCATCGGCGGGTTCCGCAACTCGATGACGTTCGTGCTCACCGGCCTGGACATCGAGGCCAAGGCGGAGCTGGTGCGCCGGCAGCTCGACGCCGCGCTCACCGTCAAGCCCGCTGAACTGCAGTGGACCCTTGCCCGCACCGACCACGCCGACGCCGACACCGAGGAAGCCGCCAGCGCGCTGCTGCACTGTGTCGTGCGCGACCCCGATCCCGCTAATGTCGGACGCCAATTCTCCTCGGCCGCAGTGGAGTTGGCGCTGGCCAGCTATCCGGGCTTCCACGTGACCGCACCGCCGGGCGACGGCCAGGTCTACGGCGTGTTCACCCCCGGCTACGTCGACGCCAACCAGGTGCCGCACGTCGCGGTGCACGCCGACGGGACGCGCATCGACATCCCCTGCGCCACCGAGACTTTGGTGTTGGCTCCGACCGAGCCCCCGCCGCTGCCCGAGCCGCTTCCGGAGGGCCCGCTGCGCAGGGCGCCACTCGGCCGCATCGCCGGTGCCCGCAGCGGCGACAAGGGCGGCTCCGCCAACGTCGGGGTGTGGGTCCGCACCGACGAGCAATGGCGGTGGCTGGCCCACACGTTGACCGTCGAACGGCTCAAGGAACTGCTCCCCGAGGCGGCCGACTTCGATGTCACCCGCCACGTGTTGCCGAATCTGCGGGCGGTCAACTTCGTCATCGACGGCATCCTCGGCCAGGGCGTCGCCTACCAAGCCCGATTCGATCCTCAAGCCAAGGGGTTGGGCGAATGGCTGCGCGGCCGCCACCTCGACATCCCGGAGAGCCTGTTGTCATGAATCTTTGGACCACACCCGAGCGTGAGCAGCTGCGAAAGACGGTGCGCTCCTTCGCGGAACGCGAGATCCTGCCCCACGTCGACGAGTGGGAACGCAGCGGCGAGCTGCCGCGCGAATTGCACCGCAGCGCCGGAGCCGGCGGTCTGCTGGGCGCGGGCTTCCCCGAATCGGTCGGCGGCGGGGGTGGCGACGGCGCCGACGCGGTGATCATCTGCGAAGAGATGCACCAGGCCGGAGCCCCGGGGGGCGTGTTCGCGTCGCTGTTCACCTGTGGCATCGCGGTGCCGCACATGATCGCCTCTGGCGACGAGCGGCTGATCGAGGAGTTCGTCCGGCCGACGCTGGCGGGCGAGAAGATCGGTTCGCTGGCCATCACCGAACCGGGCGGCGGTTCCGACGTCGGCCACCTGCGGACCTCCGCCGAGCGCGACGGTGATCACTACATCGTCAACGGCGCCAAGACCTACATCACCTCCGGCGTGCGCGCCGACTACGTCGTCACCGCGGTGCGCACCGGAGGCCCTGGCGCGGCGGGGGTTTCGTTGCTGGTGGTCGAAAAGGGCACTCCCGGCTTCGAGGTGAGCCGCAAGTTGGACAAGATGGGCTGGCGATCCTCGGACACCGCCGAGTTGTCCTACACCGACGTCCGGGTGCCGGAGGCCAACCTGGTCGGCGCCGAGAACAGCGGGTTCGCCCAGATCGCGCAGGCCTTCGTCGCCGAGCGAATCGGCCTTGCCGCACAAGCATATTCGAGCGCCCAGCGGTGCCTGGACCTGACCGTGCAATGGTGCCGCGACCGCGAGACGTTCGGCCGCCCGCTGATCTCGCGGCAGTCGGTGCAGAACACCTTGGCCGAGATGGCCCGCCGCATCGACGTGGCCCGCGTCTACTCGCGCCACGTGGTGGAACGCCAGCTCGCCGGCGAGACGAATCTGATCCCGCAGGTGTGTTTCGCCAAAAACACCGCCGTCGAGGCCGGCGAATGGGTGGCAAACCAGGCCGTCCAGCTGTTCGGCGGCATGGGCTATATGGCCGAATCCGAGGTCGAGCGCCAATACCGGGACATGAGGATCCTGGGCATCGGCGGCGGCACCACCGAAATCCTGACCGCACTGTCCGCCAAACTCCTGGGGTTCCAGTCATGATCGCAGCGATGAGGAGGAGTGGCGCCAGATGACCACCCTGCAATCCACACTCAACCACGACGACGCCGTGTTCACCGAGGCCGCGTCGGCGGCGATCGCGAAACTCGACGAGATCGACGCCGAGCTGGCCAATGCGCTGGCGGGCGGCGGACCCAAATACGTTGAGCGGCACCACGAACGAGGCAAACTGACTGCGCGTGAGCGCATCGAGTTGCTCGTCGACGCGGATTCGCCGTTCCTGGAGCTCAGCCCACTGGCCGCCTGGGGCAGCGCCTTCAAGGTCGGCGCCAGCACCGTCACGGGCATCGGCGTGGTCGAGGGCGTCGAATGCATGATCGTCGCCAACGACCCGACGGTCAAGGGCGGCACCAGCAACCCATGGACCCTGAAGAAGATCCTGCGGGCCAACCAGATCGCCTTCGAGAACCGGCTTCCGGTGATTTCGCTGGTGGAATCCGGCGGCGCGGACCTGCCCACCCAGAAGGAGATCTTCATCCCCGGCGGGCGGATGTTCCGCGACCTGACCAGGCTTTCGGCGGCCGGGATCCCCACCATCGCTTTGGTATTCGGTAACTCCACCGCGGGCGGCGCCTACGTCCCGGGGATGTCCGATCACGTGGTGATGATCAAGGAACGCTCCAAGGTGTTCCTCGCCGGCCCCCCACTGGTGAAGATGGCCACCGGCGAGGAGTCCGACGACGAATCGCTGGGCGGCGCCGAAATGCACGCCCGGATCTCGGGTTTGGCCGACTACTTCGCCGTCGACGAACTCGACGCCATCCGCATCGGCCGCCGCATCGTCGCCCGGCTGAATTGGACCAAGCAGGGCCCGAAACCCAAGCCGATCACCGAGCCGTTGTTCGACACCGAGGAGCTCATCGGCATCGTCCCCGCGGATCTGCGCATCCCATTCGATCCCCGCGAAGTGATCGCCCGGATCGTCGACGGATCCGAATTCGACGAATTCAAGCCGCTGTACGGCTCCTCACTGGTGACGGGCTGGGCCCAGTTGCACGGCTACCCGATCGGGATCCTGGCCAACGCGCGCGGCGTGTTGTTCAGTGAGGAGTCGCAAAAGGCCACGCAGTTCATCCAGCTGGCCAACCGCTCCAACACGCCACTGCTGTTCCTGCACAACACCACCGGCTACATGGTGGGCAAGGACTACGAGGAGGGCGGGATGATCAAGCACGGCTCGATGATGATCAACGCCGTGTCCAATTCGACCGTCCCGCACATCTCGTTGCTGATCGGCGCCTCCTACGGCGCGGGCCACTACGGTATGTGCGGCCGCGCGTACGATCCGCGGTTCCTGTTCGCCTGGCCGACGTCGAAGTCCGCGGTGATGGGTGGCGCCCAGCTCTCGGGGGTGCTGTCGATCGTAGCCCGCGCGGCCGCGGAAGCCCGCGGCCAGCAGGTCGACGAGGAGGCCGACGCGGCGATGCGGGCCGCGGTCGAGGGCCAGATCGAGGCGGAGTCGCTGCCGCTGGTGTTGTCCGGGATGCTCTACGACGACGGGGTGATCGACCCACGGGACACCCGGACCGTGCTGGGAATCTGTTTGTCCGCCATCGCCAATGGCCCGATCAAGGGGACGTCGAACTTCGGCGTCTTCCGGATGTGAGCCCCATGGTTACTCGAGTTCTGGTTGCCAACCGCGGCGAGATCGCGCGCCGGGTGTTCGCCACGTGCCGCCGGCTGGGCCTGGGCACCGTCGCCGTCTACACCGACCCGGACGCCGGCGCGCCGCACGTCGCCGAGGCCGACGCCCGGGTGCGGCTGCCCAAGACCAACGACTATCTCAACGCCGAGGCCATCATCGCCGCGGCCCGCGCCGCCGGCGCCGACGCGATCCACCCCGGCTACGGGTTCCTCTCGGAGAACGCCGATTTCGCGGCCGCCGTCCAGGACGCCGGACTGACCTGGATCGGCCCGCCGGTGGACGCGGTACGGGCAATGGGCTCCAAGATCGAGGCCAAGAAGCTGATGGCCTCCGCCGGCGTGCCCGTTCTGGACGAGCTCGATCCCGACACGGTCACCCAGGCGCAGCTGCCGGTGCTGGTCAAGGCCTCCGCGGGCGGGGGCGGGCGGGGCATGCGGGTGGTACGCGAATTGTCCGCCCTGCCAGCCGAAGTCGAGGCGGCGCGCCGCGAAGCGCAGTCTGCGTTCGGCGATCCGACGGTGTTCTGCGAGCGCTACCTGCCCACCGGCCACCACATCGAGGTTCAGGTCATGGCCGACACCCACGGTACGGTGTGGGCCGTCGGGGAACGCGAGTGCTCGATTCAGCGCCGCCACCAGAAGATCATCGAGGAGGCCCCCTCCCCGCTGGTGGAGCGCACCCCGGGCATGCGCGCCAAGCTGTTCGACGCGGCGCGACTGGCCGCCGGCGCGATCGGCTACACCGGGGCCGGGACGGTGGAGTTCCTGGCCGACGACGATGGCGAGTTCTACTTCCTGGAGATGAATACGCGGCTGCAGGTCGAGCACCCGGTCACCGAAGAGACGACCGGGCTCGACCTGGTGGAGCTGCAGCTCGCGGTGGCCGGCGGAGGCCGCCTCGACGCCGAACCTCCCGCCGCCCAGGGTCATTCGATCGAGGCCAGGCTCTACGCGGAGGATCCCGCACGCGAGTGGCAGCCCCAGGCCGGTGTGGTGCGCGCGTTCGAGGTGCCCTCCGTGCGAGCCGAGTTCGGCTCGCTGGGACAACGGACCGGCATCCGGCTGGATTCGGGGATCGCCGACGGATTCACCGTGTCGATCCACTACGACCCGATGCTGGCCAAGGTCATCTCCTACGCCCCGACACGCCGCCAGGCGGCGCTGGTTCTCGCCGACGCGCTGACCCGCGCCCGGGTGCACGGGCTGCGCACCAACCGCGACCTGCTGGTGAACGTGTTGCGGCATCCAGCGTTCCTCGACGGCGCCACCGACACAGCGTTTTTCGACACGCACGGCCTGGCCGAACTATCGGCGCCGCTGGGTGACGCCGCAGCGGTTCGTCTGTCGGCGATCGCCGCCGCCCTCGCCGATGCCGCACGCAACCGTGCGCTCGCCCCGGTGTTGGGGGCCATCCCCAGCGGTTGGCGAAACCTGCGGTCGGGTTATCAGGTCAAGACCTACGGTGACGATGACGGCAACGAACACCGCATCCAATACCGGTTCGACAGAACCCGGTTGGTCCTGCCCGACGATCCTTCGGTGCAATTGGTGTCGGCCACGGGGAAAGCAGTGGTATTGAGGACGGACGGCGTCGACCACCACTTCTCGGTGCGGCTGTACGACACCAGCGATTCCGACGTCTACGTCGACTCCGCGCGCGGACCGGTGCACCTGATCGCGCTGCCGCGCTTCCCCGAGCCCGGTTCGACCGTCGAAAAGGGATCGCTGGTCGCCCCCATGCCCGGCAACGTCATCCGACTCGGCGCCGCGATCGGCGACACGGTCACCGCCGGTCAACCACTGATCTGGTTGGAAGCCATGAAGATGGAACACACCATCACCGCACCGGTCGACGGCGTTCTCGCCGAACTCGAGGTCAAGACCGGTCAGCAAGTCGAAGTGGGCGCCGTACTGGCAAGAGTCGAAGCGCCGCAATCAGAAGGAGATCCCCAGTGACCGACAGCAGCTTCATCGAGAACGAGGAGCGTCAGGCCCTGCGCAAGGCGGTGGCCGAATGGGCGTCCAACTACGGCAGCGAGTACTACCTGAAGAAGGCGCGCGCCCACGAGCACACCGACGAATTGTGGTCGGAGGCAGGAAAACTCGGCTTCCTGGGCGTGAACCTGCCCGAGGAGTACGGCGGTGGCGGCGCCGGAATGTACGAGCTGTCGCTGGTGATGGAGGAGATGGCCGCCGCCGGTAGCGCGCTGCTGCTCATGGTGGTCTCGCCCGCCATCAACGGCACCATCATCAGCAAGTTCGGGACCGAGGAGCAGAAGAAGCGCTGGCTCCCCGGTATCGCCGACGGGACACTGACCATGGCGTTCGCCATCACCGAGCCCGACGCCGGATCCAACTCGCACAAGATCACCACCACGGCCCGCCGCGACGGCAGCGACTGGGTCCTCAAGGGCCAGAAGGTGTTCATCTCCGGCATCGACCAGGCGCAGGCCGTGCTCGTGGTGGCCCGCAGCGAGGAGGCCAAAACGGGCAAGCTGCGCCCCGCGCTGTTCGTGGTGCCCACCGATGCGCCCGGCTTCACCTACACGCCCATCGAAATGGAATTGATCAGCCCCGAACGCCAATTCCAGGTCTTCCTCGACGACGTCCGGTTGCCCAGCGACGCACTCGTCGGCGCCGAAGATGCCGCCATCGCACAGCTTTTCGCCGGCCTGAACCCGGAACGCATCATGGGCGCGGCCAGCTCGGTCGGGATGGGGCGGTTCGCGCTGGACCGGGCCGCCGAGTACGTCAAGACCCGCCAGGTGTGGGGAACCCCGATCGGCTCGCACCAAGGGCTGTCACATCCGTTGGCGCAGTGCCACATCGAGGTCGAACTCGCCAAGCTGATGATGCAGAAGGCCGCGACCCTGTATGACTCCGGCAACGACATGGCTGCGGCCGAGGCCGCGAACATGGCCAAATACGCTGCGGCCGAAGCGGCTACCCGGTCGGTGGACCAGGCCGTGCAGTCGATGGGCGGCAACGGGCTCACCAAGGAATACGGTGTGGGCGCCATGCTGACCTCGGCCCGGCTGGGCCGCATCGCCCCGGTCAGCCGCGAGATGGTGCTGAACTTCGTCGCGCAGACGTCACTTGGCCTGCCGCGAAGCTACTAATGGACACCCTCGTCGAATACGCCGGACCCGCCGACACGGGCGGACCGTACGCCCGGCTGACGCTGAACTCACCGCACAACCGCAACGCGCTGTCGACCACGCTGGTCGCCCAGTTGCACCAAGGGCTGCGCGACGCCTCGTCGGATCCGGCCGTGCGCGCGGTGGTGCTGGGCCACGCCGGGGGCACCTTCTGCGCCGGCGCGGACCTGAGCGAGGGCGGCGCAGCCGGGTCGCCTCCGTCATCGGCCTACGACATGGCCGTCGCCCGAGCCCGGGAGATGACCGCTTTGATGCGGGCCATCGTCGCCTCGCCACTGCCGGTGATCGCCGCCATCAACGGCCACGTCCGGGCCGGCGGCTTCGGCCTCGTGGGTGCCTGCGATATCGCGGTCGCCGGTCCGCGCAGCACCTTCGCGCTGACCGAGGCCCGCATCGGCGTCGCCCCGGCGATCATCTCGTTGACGCTGTTGCCGAAGCTGTCGCCGCGCGCCGCGGCGCGCTACTACCTGACCGGCGAAACATTCGACGCCGACGCGGCGGCGGCAATCGGGCTGATCACCATGGCCGCCGAGGACGTCGACGCCGCGACCGAGAAACTGGTCGCCGATGTGGGCCGTGGGTCACCGCAGGGGCTCGCGGCTTCCAAGGCGCTGACGACGGCCGCGGTGCTGGAAGGGTTCGACCGTGACGCTGAACGGCTCGCCGAGGAATCGGCGCGGCTCTTCGTGTCCGACGAGGCCCGCGAAGGCATGTTGGCGTTCCTGGAGAAGCGGCCACCCCGCTGGACGAGTTAGCCAACGACAAGTTAGCCAGATGTCTAAGAGTGGTCCGGCCAAATCGGCCGGCGGTCCGGCCCGAGCCGATGCAAGGTTGCAGTTTAGCCAATCCTCTTGCAGCAAAACCTGGACGTCGTAGGCTCGTGGGTGATGAGCAACTCAACGCAACGGGATGCGGAGGACACGCGCGACCAGCCGTCGCGCGCGGCCGATACCGATCGCATACAGACTGCGCAGTTGCTGGCGTACGCGGCCGAGCAGGGCCGCCTGCAGCTCAACGACTACGAAGACCGCTTGACCAGGGCCTATGCGGCGACGACGTATGAGGAGCTGGACCGGTTGAGGGCCGATCTGCCGGGGGCGCCGATCAGCCCGCGCCGCGGCGGCAAACCCAATCCGGCGCCGTCGACGCTGCTGCTGGCGTTGATGAGTGGCTTCGAGCGGCGCGGCCGATGGAACGTGCCGAAGAAGCTGACCACCTTCACCCTGTGGGGCAGCGGGGTGGTCGATCTGCGCTACGCCGACTTCACCTCGACCGAGGTCGACATCCACGCGATGTCGATTATGGGCGTGCAGAACATTTTGCTGCCGCCCGAGGTCAACGTGGAGGTGCACGGCCGCGGGGTGATGGGAAACTTCGACCGCGGCGTCCACGGCCAGGGCACTCCCGGGGCACCGACGGTTCACATTCGCGGCTTCTCGCTGTGGGGAGCCGTCGGGATCGCGCGTAAGGCCCGCAGGCCCCGCGGCGGGTAGCCGCTTCGCAGCGACGGAGCCTCAGCGGGGCACGTAGTCGAAGGTGTCGGGGTTGGGTCCGTTGCGTCCCGATTCACCCTTGTTCAGCGCTGAGATCGCGTCCATGTCGGAATCGTCCAGTTCGAAGTCGAACAGCTCGAAGTTGGATTTGACCCGTGCCGGTGTCACCGATTTGGGGAAGACGATGTCGCCGCGCTGAATGTGCCAGCGCAACACCACCTGTGCGGGCGTTTTGTCGCGGGACCCGGCGATGCGGTTGATCACCGGATCGTCGAGCACCTTGCCCTGGGCGATGGGTGCCCACGCCTCCGTGGCGATGCCGTGCTCGCGCCCGTACGCCCTCACCTCGTCGTTGCCGAAGTATGGATGAACCTCGATCTGGTTGACCGACGGGACGGTGTCGGTTTCGTCGGCGAGCCGATTCAGGTGTGCGACTTGGAAATTCGACACGCCGATGCTGCGTGCGCGTCCGTCCCGCGCGAACTCTTCGAAGACCTTCCACGTCGAGACGAAGTCGCCGTCGTAGAGGGTGGGCAGCGGCCAGTGGATGAGAAACAGGTCGACGTAGTCCGAATCGAGCGCCTTCAGCGTTTGGTCGAAGGCGCGGCGCGCGTCATCGGGCTTGTGAAAGCCGTTGTTGAGCTTGCTGGTGATGAAGACCTCGCCGCGCTCAAGGCCGGCGTCGCGGATGCCTTGGCGGACTTCCTTTTCATTTCCGTACATTTCGGCGGTGTCGATGTGCCGGTATCCGATGTCGAGCGCCGTCTTGACCGCCGAGGCCGTCTCGTCGGGCTTGATCTGGAACACCCCGAAACCGAGCTGCGGGATCTCGACACCGTCGTTGAGTTCGATCGTGGGAACCTTGCTCACGGGCTTTCTCCTTTTATGGTCTATCGACGGCGGCGGGATCGGAGGTAGTCGCCGACGACCGCCGCCCCCAGCCCGTCGAGATCGGGCACCACGACGCGTCCCTCGACGCGCCGGGCGACCTGATCGATGAACCGCGCCAGGCCGGGATCGCTGCCCAGCCGGAAGATCGTGATTTGCGCACCGAGGCGCGCCATTTCGTCGAAACCGCGCACGGTGTGGGCGATGGTCCGCGGGTGCGGCGGGTAGTCGAAGAAGACCGTCGTGCCATCACCGTCGAAGTCCTCCAGGTGGGCAGTCGGCTCGCCGTCGGTCACCACCAGCACGACGGGCTGGGCATTGGGGTGGCGGCGCAGATGACGCCCCGCCAGCGCCAACGCGTGATGCAGGTTGGTCCCCTGCTCGTAGACACCTTCAAGGCCGGTGAGTTCGGCGGCGGTCACCGTCCGGGCGTAGCGGCCAAAGGCGATGATCTGCAAGGCATCCGAGCGAAAACGCGTGCACACCAAATGGTTGAGCGCCAGCGCTGTCTGCTTCATCGGCAGCCAGCGGTTCTCCATCACCATGGAAAACGACGTGTCGACCAGCAGCGCGACCGCGGCCTGCGTCCGGGTCTCGGTCTCGGAGACCTCGACGTCGTCGACTGAGATCTTCAACCGCGCGTCCGGCCCATCGAGGGTGGCCGTTCCCGCCTGCCGCAGCACGGCATTGGTCAGCGTGCGCGAAATGTTCCACGGTTCGGTGTCACCGAACTGCCAGGGCCGGGTGGCGCCGGTGAGCTCGCCGGCCGCGCCCGCCCGCCGATGATCACGCTCACCGCGCCGACCGGAAAGTTGTTGCGCCACATCGCGTAGCGCCGTCTCGCCGAGCCTGCGCATCGCCTTCGGCGACAGCCGCCACTGGCCGTCGGAACCGCGGTCCAAAAAGCCCTGATTCACCAGCGCGCGTTCCAATTCGGCGAGCGTGCGGGCATCGACGGCCGCCTCGTCGCCGAGCTGGCGCGCCAGCGCGTCGAGGTCGACGTCATCCATGGTGGCGCCCGGATAGCTTTGCGAGAGCTGCTCGGCCAGTTGCTCGAGCTCGGCGATGTCGGACAGCGCCTGGGTGCCCTCACCCATCCCGAACGGGTTGTCACCGGAGAACTGTTCGGATCCGGTCCAGTCCTCTCCGGGCCGCGCCGCCTGCAGGTGCGCATCGAGCCGACTCAGCGACTCCATCAAGGCCGGTGAGCCGAATGCCTGCTGCGCCAAGGCATCCAGCTCGGCGCGCTGCTCGGCGTTGAGGCTGTTGCGGAAGCGCTGCGCGGCGGCGGCCCGCTTGGCCAGCGAGTCCAGCAGCTCGTCGACGTTGCGCGGGTTCTCCGGGAAGAACTCGCCGTGCGAGTCCATGAAGTTTTCGAAGTCTTCCTGGGTGTCCTCGCCGCGCGCGTGCTTGTCCAGCAGGTCGTTGAGGTCGTTGAGCATGTAGTTGACGCGCTGGCGGTCCTCGTCGGTGGCCCCCTGAAGCGCCTGCTTCATGCCCGCGAAGCGCTGGTCGAGCATCTCGCGGCCGAGCAGATCCTTGATCTGGTCGTACTTTTCGCGCGCCTCACCGCTGCGCCAGTTGTACTCGGAAAGCTCCTGGACGGCCTTGGCCGGCGACGCCGGTAGCGCGTCCAGTTGGAGTTCGCCGAAGCGGGCGTCGTCGTCGAGCGCGCGGGCCAGCTCCTTGCGTTCGGCCAGCACCGCCTCGTCCAGCAGTTTCTTGATCTCCTGCAGCGTGCCGTCCAAGTTGTTGCGCCGCAACAACTCCCGTCGCCGTCGGTTGGCCTCGGCCGCCAGCCGGTCCGCGCCCGGCATGTTCTTGGTGCCGCGGCGCAGCAGCTCGGAGAGCGCGCGGCGCGGCGAGGTACCGGCCATGACATCCTGGCCGATCTGTTCGAGCGCCTCGCGCAGATCCACCGGCGGCGCCAGCGGGTCGGGCCCGCCGGTGTACGCCGAGTACCGCGAAGAGTGCCCTCGTGACGATCGCGAGCGCGGCGAAGCCGGGCGCCGCGGGTCGTCACGATCGGAATCAGCCATAGACGGTTTGCCCCTCCTCGGACACCTTGTCGATGCGCTTGGCCAGATACAAAGCCTCGAGCGCCAGCTCGAGCGCGGCGGCGCGTTCGCCCTCGGACCGCGCGCCCAGCTTGTCCGCGATCTTGTCCACCACCGGCAGGCTCGGGACGGCGGCCAGCACGTCCTTTGCCGACACCCGCTCGCCCGTCGTCACCGCGGAACCGCCCTCGACCGCGGACACCAGCGAACCGACGTCGATGCCGCCGAGCACCCGCGACGCCGTGTCCGCGGTCGCCCGGCGGAGCAGGTGTTCGAGCACCGCCTGCTCGCGGCCTTCCTCGCCGGACTCGAATTCCAGCTTGCCGCGCAGGACGTCGATCACGGTGCCCAGATCGACCACCCGGGCCACCGGGTCCGTCTCCCCCAGGATCGCGCCGCGATGGCGGGCGGCGGCCGCGACGGTCTCGGCGGCGGCGATGGCGAACCGCGCCGACACGCCCGAGCGTTGGTCGACGGAATTCGACTCCCGCAGGTAGCGGGCGAACCGGGCGATGATCTGCATGAGGTAGTCGGGAACCTGCGCCGACAGGTGCGCCTCCTGCGCGATCACCCCGACTTCCGCATCGAGCTCGAGCGGATAGTGGGTCCGGATCTCCGCGCCGAAGCGGTCCTTGAGCGGGGTGATGATGCGCCCGCGGTTGGTGTAGTCCTCGGGGTTGGCGCTGGCGACCACCAACACGTCCAGCGGCAGGCGCAGCGTGTAGCCGCGGACCTGGATGTCGCGCTCCTCCATCACGTTGAGCATCGACACCTGGATGCGCTCGGCGAGGTCGGGAAGTTCGTTGACCGCGACGATGCCGCGGTGCGCGCGCGGAATCAGCCCGTAGGCGATGGTCTCGGGGTCCCCCAGGCTGCGGCCCTCGGCGACCTTGATCGGGTCGATGTCGCCCACCAGGTCGGCGACGCTGGTGTCGGGGGTGGCGAGCTTTTCGGTGTAGCGCTCGCTGCGGTGCTTCCACTCCACCGGCAGGTCGTCGCCCAGGGTGGCGGCCTTGCGGATCGACTCCGGCGTGATCGGCGAGAACGGATGCTCCCCCAGTTCGGCCCCGGCGATCACCGGCGTCCACTCATCGAGCAACCCGACCAGCGCACGCAGCAGCCGGGTTTTGCCCTGGCCGCGCTCGCCGAGCAGCACGAAGTCGTGACCCGCGATCAAAGCCCGCTCGAGCTGGGGCAAGACGGTGTCGTCGAATCCCAGAATGCCAGGCCAGATCGCTGCGCTGTCCGGCCCGTCGGCCAGTGCGGTCAGCAGATTTTCGCGGATTTCCTGCTTGACTCCCCGTTCACGGTGACCGGCGGCGCGCAGTTCGCCGACGGTGCGGGGCAGGTTGCTCGGTGACGTCACCACTCCACGCTACGACGATGCCGCCGATGGGACACTATGCCCTCCCCCAAGTACGCGGGTGCCGGGCAAGCTGATCGACTGCCCGGCACCCGGTCGGAGATCCCGAGCGCAGCGCGATGCTGCACCTGAACACCGCTCAGCTGTAGCTGACGACGGCCTGCGCGTCACCCGGCTTCCACGTGATCGTGCCGTGCTCGAAAGTTGACTTCTTCATGCCATCGGGGGTGTCGACCTCGTCACTCGTCGGATAACCGAGCTTGCCCTGCGAGCCGCCGAGCTCATTCCACTTGTCGCGGATCAAGCCCCACACCACGTAGGCCTGCGTCTTGTTGACGATGACGCCGCCATCGAATTGCTGGTAGGTGCCACCGTCGGGATTTGTTTGCTGATTATCCTTCGGGGCCCCTAAGTCCTTGCGCGCCTTGTCGTCGAGGGACTGGTACTTCGCCAAGATTGGTCCCTGAACGGTGTATGGCGTGCCGTTTGCACCCGGAATCTGCGTCGTGCTGCCTGGCGCGCTCGGAGTCGTTGCTGCTGAAGTTCCCGCGGCGGCTGAGCTCGAGGTTGCGGCCGACGAAGCGGGTGTAGTTGTTGAACTGCCGGCTTCACCCGATTTATTTGCCGAGCATCCTGCGCCGACGAGTGCGACACTCGCAATCGCGACGGAAATTGTGGCCGTTCGTATTGCGTTCGCGCGCATATCAATTCCTCTCGAATTGTGTTCGCCCCGCTATTGCCGACCCAAAGTGATGCTATTTCCATTCGCGACCAGAGAGCAAGGACTGAGATCGACAACTGCCGATCTTCAGTGAGCGAAGTGGCGCGCCCCAGTGAGATACAGCGTGATGCCGGCATTGGCCGCGGCCGCGGTCACCTCGTCATCGCGCACCGATCCGCCCGGATGCACGATGGCCCTCACCCCGGCAGCGGTCAGCGTCTCCAGTCCGTCGGGGAAGGGGAAGAACGCGTCCGAGGCCACGACCGCGCCGCGCACCCGATCCCCGCCGCGTTCGACGGCCAGCCGCGCGGCGTCGACGCGGTTCACCTGACCCATGCCGACGCCGATGGTGGCGCCGCCGGCGGCGATCACGATCGCATTCGATTTGACGGCGCGGCATACCCGCCAGGCAAAAGCGAGGTCCGCCAGCGTTTTCGGGTCGGCGGGGTCCCCCGTCGCCAGGGTCCAATTCGCCGGGTTGTCCCCGTGGGCGTCGAGCTCGTCGCGCTGCTGTACCAACAGCCCGCCACTGACGGGCCGCAGTTCGGTGCCGCCGGTGAGCGGCTCGGAGGCGACCAGCACCCGGATGTTCTTCTTGCGGGTCAGGATGTCCAGGGCGGCCGGATCGTAGGCGGGCGCGATGATGACTTCGGTGAAAATGGTGCTGACGTATTCGGCCATCTCGACGCTGACTTCGGTGTTGGCCGCGATGACCCCTCCGAATGCGCTCAGCGGATCGCATTCGTGGGCCTTGCGATGGGCGTCCGCCACCGAGGCCGACGAAATCGCGATTCCACATGGGTTGGCGTGCTTGATGATTGCCACGCATGTCTCTTCGTGGTCGAAGGCGGCCCGCCATGCCGCGTCCGCGTCGGTGAAGTTGTTGTAGGACATCTCTTTTCCATGCAGCTGCTCGGCCTGCGCCAGCCCGGGCCACGCGCTCGGGTCGCTGTAGAGCGCGGCCTGCTGGTGCGGGTTCTCGCCGTAGCGCAGCATCGCCGAACGGCGCCAGCTGCGGCCCAGCCACTTCGGGAAGGCGGTCGCTGGATGTTCGGGGGCCAGCGTCGACTCCATCCAGCTCGCCACCGCGATGTCGTATTCGGCGGTGTGCTGAAACGCCAGCGCCGCCAGTCTTTTGCGCTCGGCGAGCGTAAACCCGCCCTGCCGGACCGCGGCCAGCACGCCGTCATAGCCCTGCGGGTCGGTGATCACCGCCACGCTGGGATGGTTCTTCGCGGCGGCGCGCACCATCGACGGTCCCCCGATGTCGATCTGTTCGACGCATTCGTCGATGCTCGCGCCGGAGTCCACCGTCTCGCTGAACGGGTACAGGTTGACGACGACGAGTTCGAAGGCCGCGATGCCGAGCTGTTCGAGCGCCTCGGCGTGCTCGGGTTTGCGCAGATCCGCCAGCAGGCCCGCGTGCACGCGCGGGTGCAGGGTCTTGACGCGGCCGTCGAGCACTTCGGGGAAACCGGTCAGTTCCTCGACCCGGGTCACCGGAATGCCCTTTTCGGCAATGTTCTTCGCGGTGGATCCCGTGGAGACGATCTCGACGCCCGCCGCGGTCAGCCCCTGGGCCAGGTCGATGAGCCCGGTCTTGTCGTACACGCTGATCAAGGCGCGGCGGATCGGCCTTTTGGCGTTCTCCCGCCAGTCGTCGGTGCTCATCCGTTGTCGCCTTTCATCCGATCGTCGCTTTTCTCCCGACCAGGGTCAGCCCGCCGGTTGCGATCGCGGCCACCACGTCCGCGAGCAGCTTGCGTTCGGTGACCTTGATGCGTTCATGCAAAGTCTCTTCGTTGTCGCCGTCGAGCACGGGAACGGATTGCTGCGCCAGGATCGGCCCGGTGTCCGTCCCGGCGTCCACCAGGTGCACCGTACAGCCTGTGATTTTCACGCCGTAGGCCAACGCGTCGGCCACCCCATGCGCGCCCGGGAACGCCGGCAGCAGCGCCGGATGCGTGTTGATGACGCGCCCGTAGAACCGTGAAAGGAATTGTGGTCCAAGGATTTTCATGAATCCCGCGGACACCACCAGGTCGGGCGAGTGAGCCGCGGTGGCCTCGGTGATAGCGGCGTCCCAGGCGACGCGGTCGGGGTGGTCGCCGAGACGGACGGTGAAGGTGGGCAGGGACGCGGCCGCGGCGATCTCGGTGGCCAGGCAGTCGCGGTCGGCGCCGACGGCGACGATCCGGGCAGGATAGTCCGCGACCGCGGCGGCGATCAGGGAGTTCAGCAGCGATCCGGTGCCCGACGCCAGTACCACTACCCGCGCCGACGCGTTGGGGGGCACATGGAGGGCTTCGACCACATCGGCGAGCCTAGTCGGGCGACGATGCGCGCCCTCACGGGCGCGCTGAGGAGCCCAACGATCGGCGGCGTGCGTTTGACGATCAAGCTGGCCAATAGGGCAATTGCCCACCTCCGAGCGACAACCGCCCGACGCCCGCAATTTCCCACCGGGTTTGTCGCTCGGAGGTGGGCAATTTGCCTATTGCTCCGGATCGCGTTCGGCCGCGGGAGACCCCGGCTCACCCTCCGCGGCATCGCCCTCCACCGCGGGCGACCCCGCCTCGCCCTCCGCCGCGGGCGACCCCGGCTCACCCTCCGCGGCATCGCCCTCCACCGCCGGAGACCCCAGCTCGCCCTCCCCCGGATCACCCGCGGGACCCTCGAAGACGTCCTCCTCCGCCACCCGATCGTCGAAAACATCGGCGAAATCGGCCGGCTCTTCGGCCGGTGCGGCGGACGCGGGTTTGGCCCGCAACCGCCTGGGCCGGGGCCTGATCCCCCCACTCAGCACGACGGTGATCCCGCCGATCACCGTGAACCAGAAGAAGACACCGAGCAGCAACGCGCCCTGGTCGACGCCGACATGGCCGAAGTTACCCAGCTGGCCGCTCCCGGCGTACGCGAGCAGCGACATCACCAAAGCCCCGGCGGCCGAGGCGACCAACAGCTTGACCATCGCCGCGGCCGGCGGCAGCGCACGCCGGGCGCACTGCTGTCCCACCGCCACGCCCGACGACGCACCGATGATGAGCAGCGCAACCCATACCGGCCCCAGCGGCGGCCTGGGCACCGCCGCCAACACCGGCAAGGCCGGAATATCGCCACCGAACACGGTGAACGAGCTGAACGTCGCGAAACCGATGTGGGCGCTGGAGCCGACGGCGACCGCCGCGGTGCCCACAATCACGTTGGGCGCGTACAGCATTGACAGCAGGGTGAGGCTGAACTCGCCGAAGATCGAATCGGTGATGCCGTAGAGCTCCTGCATGGTCGCCCAGTGCACGACGAGCGACCCGGCCGTCACGAACCCGGAGAGCCCGAGCAACGCCAGCAGGCCGGCGGACGCGGCGCGCAGCGAATCGCCCAGCCAATAGGGCAACGACGACACCGCCAGCGCGCGTGGCCCGACCCGGGACCACACCCCGATTCCCGCGCCGGCTGCGTGAACCACGAGCACGCTGAGGAACGCGCGCAGCGCGCTCGGGGTTTGCAGCTCGGTGATCACCGACGACGCGTCGTGGATGACGGCCAGGGCGATGGCCGTCATCAGCAAGGGCCCGCCCAGCGCCGACGCCACCACCCAGCGAACGACCAGCCACGACGAATGCGGCGAGGTGGCCCGCGCCGTGCTGCGCGCGGTGGCCCAGACCATGAGCAGCACCGGCAGCAGCGGCATCACACCGAGTTCGCGGCCGCCGATGGAGATCGGCACCTGGTGCACGCCGAGCCACATGCTGGCGATGGCGCCCAGGGCGCCGGTCATGTCGCTGTTGGCGATCAGCAGTTGGATGAGCGTGACCGCGGCGATGATGACCAACGCCACCACGGCCGGGGCGAACGCGACCCTGACGAGGTCACGCGCCTGGCGAGCGCCCGCTGCCCGGTTGTCCTCTAGCCGTGTCACTCTTGGGCACGTCCCCGACTAGGCGCGACAGCGCACGGTTAGGCGGGCGCTGGGCCAGACGGTGAGGACGGCGACTGCTGCTCCTGGCCGAAGGATTGACCGCCGGATTGCTCGGAGTAGTTGGTGGGTGAACCGGCGTCCGATCCGCCGCCGACGTTCGGCGGCGGGCTGAAGCTGGGGAAGCCGGTGGGGGGCGTCGACGAGCCCTGGTGCTGCGCGGACGGCTGCGAGCCCGATTGCGGCGAAGGCTGGGCGCCGAAACCGCCGGTCGGCGCGCCGCCCTGGGTCGGCGCACCGCTGGCCCCATAACCGCCGTATTGCGATCCGTATCCCTGCTGGCCGCCGTGCTGCTGGCCGCCCGGCTGACCGTAGTAGGGCTGCTGGCCGTACTGCCCGTATTGCCCGTACTGGCCGTACTGCGAATAGGGGTCGTACTTGGGGCGCGGCGTCGGCGCCGTGATCACGCCGGAGTCCAGCAACACGACGACGACCGCGGCGATCGCCTGCAGCACGATGGCCGCCACCAGGGGCCACATCGCCCAGCCGATGGCGAAACCGGCGGGCAGGTTGATCGTCTCGGTGATGGCCAGCAGCGCTCCTAACACCGCGATGACCGCGACAACGCCCACGTAGCTCTTGGCTTTCGGGAGCAGGCTCAGGCCGGCGAGCAGCGCGGCGAGCAGGGCAACCACGACCGCGGTACCGGCATCGCCGGCGCGGCCACCGATGCCCGGCCCGAGGTCGGCGCTGATGGTGAACGTGGGCCCGAAGTTCAGGAGGTAAGCCACCAAGCCGAGCACCACCACCGCAATGTTCAGATACAGCGGCAGCTTGCTCTTGCCGTCGTCTTCTTTGGCGAACGAGGGTGTGGCGCCTGCATACGTGCCGCCGGACTGCGGCGGTGGGTATCCGGGGCTACCGGGAGAGTAGGTCATTGCTCCTCCTGTTGCTACCAGTGCCTTTAAGTGCCGAGCGGGCGCCGCGGTGGCGATGCGACGCTGTGCTTGCAGGCGCGTCACCGCATTGCGACGCGGTCGATCACCCACGCTAGCGCACGTGCGGGAACCGGTGCCGCCGCCACTGTCTTGGACGGCGAGCCCCCCGGCGGCCCTCCGGCGAGACGGTCCGTATCACCAGAGCTTGCTCAGCACAGGTAGAACACGTTCTAATTCTCTGCATGGATTACGGGCTTGTGCTTTTTACCAGCGACCGCGGCATCTCTCCGGCGACGGCCGCGAAGCTTGCCGATGACCACGGCTTTCAAACCTTCTACGTGCCAGAACACACTCATATCCCGATCAAGCGAGAGGCCGCGCACCCGACGACCGGCGACGCGTCGCTGCCCGACGACCGCTACATGCGCACGCTGGACCCATGGGTGAGCCTGGGCGCCGCCTGTGCCGTCACGTCGCGGGTGCGACTGTCGACCGCGGTGGCGCTGCCGGTCGAACACGACCCGATCACGCTGGCGAAAAGCATTGCCACCCTTGACCATCTCTCCGGCGGACGGGTCAGCCTAGGCGTCGGATTCGGTTGGAACACCGACGAACTCGCCGACCACAACGTGCCGCCCGGGCGCCGGCGCACCATGCTGCGCGAGTACCTCGAAGCGATGCGGGCGCTGTGGACCGAGGAGGAAGCCTCCTACGACGGCGAATTCGTCAAGTTCGGGCCCAGCTGGGCCTGGCCCAAGCCGGTGCAGTCGCACATCCCCGTGCTGGTGGGCGCCGCGGGCACCGAAAAGAACTTCAAGTGGATCGCGCGCAGCGCCGACGGCTGGATCACCACCCCACGCGACTTCGACATCGACGAACCGGTCAAGCTGCTACAGGACACCTGGGCGGCCGCGGGCCGCGACGGCGCCCCGCAGATCGTGGCACTGGACTTCAAGCCCGTCCCCGAAAAGCTCGCCAAGTGGAGCGAGCTGGGCGTGACCGAGGTGCTGTTCGGGCTGCCGGACAAGCCCGAGGCCGAGGTCGCCGCCTACGTCGAACGGCTCGCCGGCAAACTAGCGGCTCTCGTGTAGCTGCGGTCAGGCCAGCGTGGCCCGGTTGTCCTTGTCCGTCGACCGCACCACGATCGAAGCCCCCAGCGGCTCGCCGTCGCTGAGTAACCCGACCAGATCGGGGTCCTCGCTCAGGGCCAGGAAGCGGCTGCCGTCGTCGTCGAGGCGGCCGATGATGAGGCCGGTGCGCACCGGCCAGTCGTAGCGCACGGTGTAGGTCTCGATGGTCGCGCGACCGTCGGCCTTGATGGTCACCGCCATCTTGGGGCGGGCCGCGACCTCGGCGCGCGGTGCGGCGCTGTTGTCGGGCTTCCAATTCACCGGCGTGGTCGAGTACACCCCGACGGAGTACTTGCTCATGATCCCGCCGTTGGCGGCGACCAGGCCGAATTGCCCTGGCAGATCCCGCATTTCGCTGACCGTTTCGGCGATGCCGTGCAGTGAGTAGTTGTTGCCCGGTCCGCCGAAGTACGGCAGGCCGCCGGTGAGTGTGAGCCCCCGCGGATCGTCGGTGGCCAGCTGAGTCCCGTCGCAGAAGTTGAACACCGGCACCGGGAAGCAGCTGTAGAGGTCGAAGGTCGAGACGTCGTCGATGCCGACACCGGCCACGGCGAGCGCTTCCTGGACCGCCAGCACCGAGGCCGAGTTGTAGGTCAGATCGAGGCGGTCGAGCAGTGGCTGGTCCACCATGTCGGCGTGGCCGTGCAGGAACACCCAGCGCTCCTCGGGCACGCCGAGCCGGCGGGCGGCGGCCACCGACATCAGCAGCGCGGCGGCGCCCTGATTGACCTGATCGCGGGCCACCAGCAGCCGCGGGTACGGATCGCAGATCATCCGGTTGGACTCGGTGACGGTGATGAGCTCGTCGACGCTGCGCTCCACCGGGGAAGACGCGAACGGGTTCTTTGCCGCCACCTTGGTGAACGGGGCGAACAGCTCGCCCATTTCGCGCCGGTAGTCGGCGACGCTCAATCCCAGCCGGGCGCGGCGCGCGTTCTCCAGCAGTCCGTACTGGGCCGGCGCTCCGATCAGCCCATGCGCGACGGTGTAGTCGTCGAACAGGCCGTCGTATCCGAACCCGCGGTCCTCGAGGGAACCCTCGACCGTGTCGGAATGATCCGGCTTATCCCGGTCGGCGAAATACCGGATGCTGGACGTGTTTTCGGAGCCGAAGATCATCACGACCTGCGCCTCCCCCGAGGCGATGACACCGGCGAACTCGGTGACCAGATGCTGGGGGCCCTGGCCGCCGATGGGCTCGAGGATCGCGCGTGCCGGCGCGGCGCCGATGCGCTGGGCCACCGACCGCGGGTAGTTGTTGGACTTGCCCATCGGCGCGGGGGTGCGCCCGGAGATCTCGAACTGCCGGAGGGCGGCGACGGTGTCGATGGCCGCGGCGACGGCGGTGACGTCGGCCCCGGTGTCATGTAGTGCGGCCTGCGCCGCTGCCGTCGCCAACTCCACCGACGACATTCCGCGGTAGCCGGAGTCCTCGATGCGCTCGGTGAACTGCCCCACGCCGACGATGACGGGCGTGTTCGGGTCGAGATTCATAGACCCACTATCTACCGTGTGCCGGGCCCCGGCCAAATCCGGGGCCCCCTCGCGGCATCGGCCAGGCACGGCCCCCTACAGGTTCTGCAGGATCTCCCGGGCGAGCGCCGCGGTCTCCGACGGGGTCTTGCCGACCTTGACGCCGGCGGCTTCCAGCGCTTCCTTCTTGGCGGCCGCGGTGCCCGACGAGCCGGACACAATGGCGCCCGCGTGGCCCATCGTCTTGCCTTCCGGCGCAGTGAATCCCGCGACGTAGCCGACGACCGGCTTGGACACGTTCGCCTTGATGTAGTCGGCGGCGCGCTCCTCGGCATCGCCGCCGATCTCGCCGATCATCACGATGACCTTGGTGTCGGGGTCCTTCTCGAACGCCTCGATGGCGTCGATGTGGGTGGTGCCGATCACCGGGTCACCACCGATGCCGATCGAGGTGGAAAAGCCGAAATCGCGCAGCTCGTACATCATCTGGTAGGTCAGGGTGCCCGACTTGGACACCAGGCCGACCGGACCGGGGCCGCTGATGTTGGCGGGGGTGATGCCGGCCAGCGCCTCGCCCGGGGTGATGATGCCGGGGCAGTTCGGCCCGATGATGCGGGTCTTCTGCCCCTTGTCGACGTTGTAAGCCCACGCATAGGCGCTGTCCTGCACCGGAATTCCCTCGGTGATGACGACCAGCAGCGGGATCTCGGCGTCGATGGCCTCGATGATCGCGTCCTTGGCGAATTTCGGCGGGACGAAGACGACCGACACGTTGGCGCCGGTTTCCTTCATCGCTTCGGCGACGGTGCCGAACACCGGCAGCTCGACGTCCCGGCCGACCGGGTCCACGTGCGAGACGGTGGTGCCGGCCTTGCGGGCGTTCACGCCGCCCACCACCTGGGTGCCGGCCTTCATCATCAGCGCGGTGTGCTTGGTGCCCTCGCCACCGGTGATGCCCTGGACGATGACCTTGGAGTCTTTGTTCAAAAAGATCGACATGGCTTGGGTCCCTTACTTGTTCGCCAGCTCGGCGGCTTTGTCGGCACCGGCGTCCATGGTCTCGGCCTGGATCACCAGCGGGTGGTTGGCTTGGGCCAGGATGCGCCGGCCTTCGTCGACGTTGTTGCCGTCGAGCCGGACCACGAGCGGCTTGTTCGCCTCGTCGCCGAGCATGTTCAGCGCGGTCACGATCCCGTTGGCGACGGCGTCGCAGGAGGTGATGCCACCGAACACGTTCACGAAGACGCTCTTGACCTGCTTGTCGTTCAGGATGACGTCCAGGCCGGCGGCCATCACCTCGGCCGACGCGCCACCACCGATGTCCAGGAAGTTGGCCGGCTTGACCCCGCCGTGCTTCTCTCCCGCGTAGGCGACGACGTCCAGCGTGGACATCACCAGGCCCGCGCCGTTGCCGATGATGCCGACCGAGCCGTCCAGCTTGACGTAGTTGAGGTCGTGCTCCTTGGCCTTGAGCTCCAGCGGGTCGGTGGCGTCGCGGTCCTCGAACTCGGCGTGGCCGGGCTGACGGAAGTCGGCGTTGGCGTCGAGGGTGACCTTGCCGTCCAGCGCAAGGATTTGGTCTTTGGGGTCGCGCACCAGCGGGTTGACCTCGACCAGCGTGGCGTCCTCGGCGACGAAGACCTCCCACAGCTTGTTGATGGTGACGGCGGCGGCGTCCAGCACCTCGGCGGGCAGGTGGCCCTGCTCGGCGATGGAACGCGCGGTCGCCAGGTCGACACCCTTGACGGCGTCCACCGGAACCTTGGCCAGCCGCTCCGGCTTGGTCGCGGCGACCTCCTCGATTTCCATGCCGCCCTCGACCGAGCACATGGCCAGGTAGGTGCGGTTGGCGCGGTCCAGCAGGAAGGAGATGTAGTACTCCTCGGCGATGTCGCTGGCCTCGGCGACCAGCAGCTTCTTGACGACGTGTCCCTTGATGTCGAGACCGAGGATGTTCTTGGCGTGCTCGTAGGCGTCGTCGGGCGTCGCCGCGTACTTGACGCCGCCGGCCTTGCCGCGCCCGCCGACCTTCACCTGCGCCTTGACCATCACCGGACGGCCGATCTCGGTGGCGATCTCGCGGGCGCCCTCGGCGGTGTCGGTCACGCGTCCCGGCGTAGTCGGTACGTTGTGCTTGGCGAACAATTCTTTTGCTTGATACTCGAAAAGGTCCATGGACTCTCTGTCTTCGCTCGACTCAACTTTTAGGCCTCTTGGTGGGCGGTGCCGCAGCCGGCAACTCGCACGGACGAACTGTATCCACCCTCGAAATGGCTTTGACCGCCGCGTCCGCCGATGTGGCACAGCTCACGGGATATGGATAGACGGCCCGCGTGATCCAAATCACAATTCCGGCCGGATTGTGCGACGAGGTTGCCAGTCCCGCGCGTCAGCGGATACCTTCCTAGGGTCCAGATAACGTTATGGTCACGATACGAGGACATTTCAGGTTGCCCCAGCACCGTTTTGCCACGCCCGCTGCCGTAACAACAGGCATCTTGAGGGTGAGTCGCGCGGCAGGCGCCCGGTCGGCGGAGCCCCATCGCACCGAAGTCACGGAGATCCTTCCGCTCGACGGCTTCGACTTCGATGACCTTGATTTCAGCGATTCCTATGACGACGTCGGCGATCACGCCGGCCTGGACTTCAGCAACGACTCGACGTTCGACAACGAAGCGCAGGTCCTGCTAGCGCCGGAGCTCGACGACCTCCACGAGGTCGACGACCTGAGGCCTCGGTGGCTGGCCGCCCCCGCCCCCGAGGCGTTGCCGCGGGTCCCCGTCGAGCCCCACACCGAGCGCCGCCTCGATCACGCGCGCGCCACCGACGTCGTCGGCGCCGCCCGCCGCGGAGGACAGCACCGCAAGCAACCCACCAGCGCGGCCCGCGGTCGCCTGCTGATCTCGGCGATGGCCGCCGGCGCCGCCGCCGCGGCCGCCCACACGGCCACCAGCCACGCCGACACCCCCAAGACCGAGGCGGTGCTGACCGCCAACGCGTCCGCGCTCACCGGCGGGTCGGGCAGCAACACCGTCCGAGGCCCCCAGGTGATCGCGGTGGAGCCCGCGGCCACCGCGGCGCTGCACAACCAGGAACTCGCCCGGGGTGTGGCCTTCGCCAACGACCGCGCCGAGCGCGAGGCGCGCTTGCAGCAACCGCTCTACGTGATGCCGACCAAGGGCATCTTCACCTCCAACTTCGGTTACCGCTGGGGCGTGCTGCACGCCGGCATCGACCTGGCCAACTCGATCGGCACGCCGATCCTGGCCGTGTCCGACGGCGTCGTCATCGAAGCCGGACCGGCCGGCGGCTACGGGATGCTGGTCAAGCTGCGGCACGCCGACGGCACGGTCACGCTCTACGGTCACATCAACACCGCCCTCGTCAGCGTCGGCGAGCGCGTGATGGCCGGCGATCAAATCGCCACCATGGGCAACCGGGGCAATTCGACCGGCCCACACCTGCATTTCGAGGTCCTGCAGGGCGGCACCGAGCGGATCGATCCGGTGCCGTGGCTGGCTAAGCGTGGTCTTATGGTCGGCAACTACGCTGGTTGAGGTGACCGCGCCGAACGAACAACCTTCCGGTCCGCCTCCGTCCGAGCCCACTGCGGAGCCCTCATCTACCTCCGATTCACGGACGCGGATCATCCGCCGCGCGCCGACCGGACCGATCCCCACCACGCCGGACTCCCCTACTAGTCAATTCGTTCCACCGACCCCGACGTCCCGGGGCGGCCCGCGTGCGGGACGGACGGGTTATGCCGGAGTGCCGGCCCTGGAACCCAGCGATCGCACGGCTGTCGCCGCCTGCGCGGTCAGCATTCTCAGCGGATGGGCCACGTCGGTGGTGGCCACCGATCTGATCGCCGGCTGGTGGCGGACCGATCGCCTGTTCTGCATCGCGGTGGCGTTTCTCGCCCTGGTGTTCGGCGCCACCACGGTGACGGGTGTGATCGCGCTGCTGCAGCGCCGACCGGTCAGCCGCTACCTCCTGTTGGCCGGCGCGCTCGTCGCTTTCCTCACCTATATCGGCGTGTTCATCGCCGGCGCCCGTGTGGCGTGGGTCGTGCACCTGCTGCCGCTGTTGCCGATCTCCACGGCGGTGCTGGTGATGCTGCCGCAAACCAAACGCTGGCTGGACGCCTGACCTTCGCCGAACGTGTTCTGGCGGCGAAGATTTCGCCGATTTCTCGCCCAGGGTGCACGTTCGACGCGCTGTATTCTCGCCCGATTAGAGCTTGCTGATCGGGGCGTGGTTGTGCATCAGCTTGACCCGTCCCGAGCTGCCGAAGTCGATCAGCGACATCGCCGATTCGCCGACGCCGGAAACTTCTTCGACCCGTCCCAGGCCGTACTTGTCGTGGGTCACCCGGTCGCCGGGTTCGAGCACCAGCAGCGGTCGTTTGCTCATCCCGGAACGAGTGGGCGCCGCGCGCGGCGGGCCGAATCGTCCGGCGCCGCTCACCGGCGCGCTGAACGACGGCGCCGGCGCGGTGCGGCGCCAATCGATCAGTTCTTGCGGAATCTCCCGCAAGAAACGGGATTCCGGGTTGAGCATGGGCTGCCCCCAGGAGGAGCGGACGATGGCCCTGCTCAGGTACAGCCGCCGCCGGGCCCGGGTGATGCCCACGTAGGCCAGCCGCCGCTCCTCGGAGAGTTCGGTCGGGTCGTCCAATGACCGCATGTGGGGGAACATCCCGTCCTCCCACCCGGTGACGAACACCACCGGAAACTCGAGGCCTTTCGCGGTGTGCAGGGTCATCAGCGTGACCATGCCGGCGCCGTCCTCGGGGATCTCGTCGCTGTCGGAAACCAGCGACACCCTTTCCAAGAACTCCGCCAGCACACCGGTATCCGGCACGTCCTCGTCTTCGGGCGTGTGCAGTGACTCGTCCAGCGCTTCGGCGTTCGCCCGGTCGGTGCTGAATTCGTGTGCGACACTGACGAGTTCGTTGAGGTTGTCCAACCGCGCCAGTTCCTGGGGATCGCTGGAGGATTCCAGCTCCCTGCGGTACCCGGTGCGTTCGAGCACCGACTCGACGAGATCCCCGAGATCGTCATCCAGGCGGCCGCGCAGCTCGTCGAGGAGCTCGACGAAACCCGCGATCGCCTTCTCCGCGCGGGAATTCAGCATCGGCACTTTGCCTTCGGCCGCGGCGACGAGCGCGTCGGCGAAGCTGGCCCCGGTGTTCTCGGCGTACACGGCCACGCAGGCCTCGGCGCGATCTCCGATGCCCCGTCGCGGGGTATTGAGGATGCGCCGCATGCTGACCGCGTCCCCGGGGTTGTCCAGCACCCGCAGATAGGCGACAATGTCGCGAATCTCCTTGCGCTCGTAAAACCGCACTCCCCCAACGACTTTGTACGGAATCCCGGCGCGGATGAAGACCTCTTCCAACGACCGCGACGAGTTGTTGGTGCGATAGAAGACGGCGACGTCGTTGTAGGTGATCTCGCCCTTGTCGGCGAGCGCGTCGATCTCCTCGGCGACGAATCTGGCCTCGTCGTGCTCGTTGTCGGCGACGTAGCCGACGATCAATTCGCCGGCGCCTTCGGCGGTCCACAGGCGTTTGTCCCGGCGCCCGGAATTGCGGGCGATCACGGAGTTGGCCGCCGACAAAATGTTCTGCGTCGACCGGTAATTCTGTTCCAGCAGAATGGTTGTCGCGTCGGGGTAGTCGCGTTCGAAGTCCTCGATGTTGCGGATGGTGGCGCCGCGGAACGCATAGATCGACTGGTCGGCGTCGCCGACCACGCACAACTCGGCGGGCGGCACGTCGTCGGACGATGCCGGTGCTTCTGTGCCGCCACGGCCCACCAGTTCCCGCACCAGCACGTACTGGGCGTGGTTGGTGTCCTGGTACTCGTCGACGAGCACATGCCGGAACCGCCGCCGGTAATGCTGGGCGATCTGCGGGAAAGCCCGTAACACCGCCACGGTTTCCCCGATCAGGTCGTCGAAGTCCAGCGCGTTCGCCGCCCGCAGCCGGCGCTGATACTCGCCGTAGACGCTCGCCACCGTGCGCGACAACTCGTCGGAATCGTCGGTCAGCTTGGAGACCGCGTCGGCGGGGTCGATCAGCTCGTTCTTCAGGTTGGAGATGGCGTTGGCCAACAGCCGCGGCGAGTAGCGCTTGATGTCGAGGCCCATGTCGCGCCCGATCATCTGCAACAGCCGCCGCGAGTCGTCGGCGTCGTAGATCGAAAAGTTGGAGTTGAGGCCTTCGATCAGGGACGCCTGGTTGCGCAGGATGCGCACGCAGGTCGAGTGAAAGGTGGACACCCACATGGCGCGGGCCCGGTTACCGACCAGCCGCACCACCCGCTCCCGCATCTCGGCCGCGGCCTTGTTGGTGAAGGTGATCGCCAGCACCTGGCCGACCCCCACGCCCCGGGCCGCGATCAGGTAGGCGATGCGACGCGTCAACACCGCGGTCTTGCCCGAACCCGCCCCGGCGACGATCAGCAGCGGGGAGCCCTCGTGCACCACCGCCTGGCGCTGTTGCGGGTTGAGCCCCTCGAGCAGTTGATCGGCTTCCGAGGCCGGCTTGGTATCTGTTGCGTGCACACTCATGTCAGTCCAAACTTACCGCCGCCCAGTGACACAAAGCGCCCCGGCGTCAAACCAGGCTAGTGGCTCGGCCAGCCTGGATCGCGCCCCGCGGGCCACCGGAGAATGGGCGTGTCGGAACGCATTCTTCGACCCCGTTCTCGTGCCGGTGCCGTAATTGCACCCAAGTCCAAAAAGCGCAGCTTAAGCATGTTTTTTTGCGCGCCCACCGTTTTTAATGGCACACTCATTTCGTGCTCAATGTGCAGTGTCGACGACGCTCCTCGACCCCGGAGTGGCGCCGCCGATTTCCCTACGGGTGCCGGTCCGCGGTGCCCGTGGTCTAACTGCTTCCGCAGAGCCCCGGACCCGCTTCCGGCGCCCGGGGCTCGTCTTCAGTGAGGCCCGATACTGCATGAGTCCAGAACCCACACATCACGACGAAGGCGCGGAGGCAGCAGGGATGAACATCGAGACGGTGGAGACCCAAGGGGCCACCGATATCGACGACCTACGTCTCGAGATCGATCGGCTGGACGCCGAGATCCTCGCCGCGGTCAAACGGCGCACCGAGGTATCACAAGCGATCGGCAAGGCCCGGATGGCATCCGGCGGGACGCGACTTGTCCACAGCCGCGAGATGAAGGTCATCGAGCGCTACAGCGAGCTCGGCCCCGACGGCAAGGACCTGGCGATACTGTTGCTGCGGCTGGGCAGGGGCCGGCTCGGTCACTGAGCCCGGCGCTCGCCCCCCACACCTGGCTCCTTCACGTCAGAGCCCATAGGGTCGAAGCATAATGACCCGCGTCGGCGACGATGCAGAGCGAAGCGATGAAGAGGAGCGACGCCATTGACCCGCGTCGGCGACGATGCAGAGCGAAGCGATGAAGAGGAGCGACGCCAATGACTTCCCTGCACACCCTCCCCGACATCACCGCCACCCCGGCGTGGGACGCCCTGCGCAGGCACCATGAACACATCGGCGCCACCCATCTGCGCCAGTTCTTCGACGAGGACCCCGACCGCGGCCGCGAGCTGACCGTCTCGGTCGGCGACCTCTACATCGACTACAGCAAGCATCGGATCACGCGAGAAACGCTGCGGCTCTTGATCGATCTGGCCCGCACCGCCAACCTCGAACAGCGCCGCGACCAGATGTTCGCCGGTGTCCACATCAACACCTCGGAGGATCGGGCGGTGCTGCACACCGCGCTGCGGCTACCCCGGGACGCCGAACTGACCGTCGACGGTCAAAACGTCGTCGAGGACGTGCATGCCGTGCTGGACCGGATGGGCGACTTCACCGACCGGTTGCGCAGCGGTGAATGGACCGGAGCGACCGGCAAACGGATCAGCACCGTGGTCAACATCGGCATCGGCGGATCGGACCTCGGCCCGGTGATGGTCTACCAGGCCCTGCGCCACTACGCGGATGCCGGCATCTCGGCGCGCTTCGTCTCCAACGTCGACCCCGCCGACCTGATCGCCACCCTGGCCGACTTGGACCCCGCCACAACGCTTTTCATTGTGGCGTCGAAGACGTTCTCGACTCTGGAAACCCTGACCAACGCCACCGCCGCGCGCCGCTGGGTGACCGACGCCCTCGGCGACGCCGCGGTGGCCCAGCACTTTGTGGCCGTCTCCACCAACAAGCGCCTCGTCGACGACTTCGGGATCAACACCGACAACATGTTCGGGTTCTGGGATTGGGTCGGCGGCCGCTACTCGGTGGATTCGGCGATCGGCCTGTCGGTGATGGCCGCCATCGGCCGGGAAGCGTTCGCGGACTTCCTGTCCGGATTCCACATCGTCGACCGGCATTTCAAGACCGCCCCGCTGGAGTCCAATGCTCCTGTGCTGCTTGGCCTTATCGGCCTGTGGTATTCCAACTTCATGGGCGCGCAGTCGCGCGCGGTGCTGCCGTACTCAAACGACTTGGCGCGTTTCGCGGCCTACCTGCAGCAGCTGACCATGGAGTCCAACGGCAAGTCGACCCGCGCGGACGGCAGCCCCGTCACCACCGACACCGGTGAAATCTTTTGGGGCGAACCGGGAACCAACGGGCAGCACGCTTTCTATCAGTTGCTGCATCAGGGCACCCGGTTGGTGCCGGCCGACTTCATCGGTTTCAGTCAACCCATCGACGACCTGCCCACCGCCGAGGGTGACGGCAGCATGCACGACCTGTTGATGAGCAACTTCTTCGCGCAGACCCAGGTGCTGGCCTTCGGCAAGACCGCCGAGGAGATTGCCGCCGAAGGCACGCCCGCCGATATCGTGCCGCACAAGGTGATGCCGGGGAACCGGCCGTCGACCTCGATCCTGGCCGACCGGCTCACCCCGTCGGTGCTGGGCCAGCTGATCGCGCTCTACGAGCATCAGGTTTTCACCGAGGGCGTCATCTGGGGAATCGACTCGTTCGACCAGTGGGGCGTGGAGCTGGGCAAAACTCAGGCCAAAGCCCTGCTGCCGGTGCTCACCGCGGACGCCTCCCCGGCGCCGCAATCGGACAGCTCGACCGACGCCCTGGTCCGCCGCTACCGCAGCGAACGAGGCCGGACCAGCTGATCGGCCCTCAGGCGAACATCTTGGTCAGCTGAGGCGGCAGCACCCGCATCAACTGCACCAGCGGCGCCCACGGCCACCACGGCACCGCCGCCCGCCCAGGCTCCCGCTCCATCGCGGCGACGAGCGCGTTGACGCCAGTTTCGTTGTCCACCATCAACATTGTGCTGTTCGACTTGGCCGTCATCTCCGACTCGATGTAGCCGGGTTCGATGACCGACACCTTGACGGGCCCCTTGGCGTATTCGGCGCGCAACGATTCGCCCAGCGAGCTCAGGCCGGCCTTGCTGGCCGCGTAGGCGGCCTTGACGCCCGGCACGCCCTTGTTGCCGAGCACCGACGAAATCAGCACCAGGTGGCCCGAACCGTTCTTGTTGAACATCTCCAGCGCGGTCTCGATCTGCACCAGCGCGGCCACCAGGTTGGTCTCGAGGGTCGCCTTGTTGGCCCACAGCTTGCCGGAGCCGAGTTTGGCTCCCTTGCCGATGCCGGCGTTGACGATGATGCGGTCGATGCCGCCCAGCTCGTCGCTGAGTTCGGCAAACACTTTGGGGACGGCCTCGTGGTCGTTGACGTCCAGCGCGGCGACGGCGATCGTGACGCCCGGATGCTTCTGCGTCAGCTCGGCTTTGAGCTCCTCGAGCCGGTCGGTGCGACGCGCGCACAGGGCGAGGTCGCGGCCCTTGGCGGCGAAGGCGCGCGCCATGCCGGCGCCCAGCCCGGAGCTGGCGCCGGTGATGAGGATCTTCTGGCGAGTCATCGGGGCAGCATATCGACAGGTGTCAAGTCCCGGACGGGCGACTACTTCAGCAAACGCGACATCCGCCGGTCGGCCAGGACCTTGCCTCCGGTCTGACACGTCGGACAATACTGAAAAGACTTGTCCGCGAATGACACTTCGCGCACGGTGTCCCCGCACACCGGGCAGGGCAGTCCCGTGCGGGCGTGCACGCGCAATCCGGAGCGCTTCTCACCCTTGAGCGTGGCCGCGCCCTGGCCGACGGAGCGGCTCACCGCGTCGGTGAGCACGGTGATCATGGCGTCGTGCAGCGCGGCGAGCTGCTTCTCGGACAGCTTGCCGGCGGTGGCGAACGGCGAGATCTTCGCAACGTGCAAGATCTCGTCGCTGTAGGCGTTGCCGATGCCGGCGATCACCTTCTGGTCGGTGATGACGGTCTTGATCCGCCCGGTGTTGCCCGCCAGAACGCGGGCCAGGTCGTCGGGGCCGAGGTCCAGCGCGTCCGGCCCGAGGGAGGCGATCTGCGGAATCTGCTGCGGGTCGCTTACCAGCCACACCGCCAGCCGCTTCTGGGTGCCGGCCTCGGTGAGGTCGAAGCCGGGCGCCTCCCCGGGCGTGCCCAGGTGCACCCGCAGCGCGATCGGGCCCTTGCCGGGGCGCAGCGGCGCCGCGGCCAGCTTGTCGGACCACCGCAACCAGCCCGCCCGGGACAGGTGGGCGACCAGGTAGAGGTCGTCCGTCCGCAGCCCCAGGTATTTGCCCCAGCGGTCGGCGCCGACCACGGTCTGGCCGTGCAGCGCGCTGATCGGCGGGTCGAAGGTCTTCAGGACGGACAGGGCGGCGATGTCGACGCGGCCGACCGTCAGGCCCACGGCGTTGCGCCGTAGATGATCGGCCAGCGCTTCGATCTCGGGCAGTTCGGGCACGGTTTCAGTCTGCCGGTCGGAGCAAATAGGTGTCCATGATCCAGCCGTGCCGGGCGCGCGCCTCGGCCCGCTGGGAAACGATGCGGGGTCCCACTTCGCCGACCGTGCCGGCGATGAGCAGTTCGTCGTCGGTGCCCAGGTAGGCGCCCCACCAGATGCGGGTGTTAGGCGGGCACGTCTTGAACGAGCAGTCCGCGTCGAGCATCACGACCGCATCGCCGGCCAATCCGTGCGCGCGCAGCTGCCGGCCGGTGGTGATCAGGACGGGTTCGCCCACCCCGTTGAGCGGGATGCGATGCCGGGCGGTCAGCGCCTGGATGGCGGTGATGCCGGGGATCACGTCGAACGTGAAATCGACCTGCGCGGCAACAGCGTCGAGGATGCGCAGGGTGCTGTCGTAGAGCGATGGGTCGCCCCAGGCCAAGAATGCGCCGACGCCGTGCGGACCCAGCTCGACCGAGATGGCGTCGGCCCAGATCTGCGCGCGCGCGGCATGCCACTCCGCGACGGCGTCGCGGTACTCGGCGTGATCTGCGCGCTTGGGGTCGGGCAGCTCGACGAACCGGTAGCCCGGTTCGCGGATGAACCGGGCGCAGATCTCGCGGCGCAGCGCCACCAGGTCGCTTTTCTGGTCGCCCTTGTCCATCGCGAAAAAAACCTGCGTGTCGTTGAGCGCCTCGATCGCCTGCACGGTCACATAGTCGGGATCGCCGGCGCCGATGCCGATGACGTGGATGTGCCGGCCCAATGAACTCTCCTGACTCGCGTCGCTGCTCGACCACATTGCCGAATCGATACCGAATAGACCTAGTCGGGACCTGAAGTACCCAGTACCATGGGTACCGTCTACGCACCCAATGGAGGGACGCCAGGGATGACCACGTCGCTGAAGCCAGGTGGGCCGAGCCGTGAAGAGTTCTCCGAGCGCTTGCTGAAGGGCTCGGTCAAAAAGTCGTATGAGCCCGTCGTCGACATCGACTGGGACGCTCCGCTCGACCCGGACAAGTTCTATCTGCCGCCGCGGTTGGTGTCGCTGTACGGCACCCCGATGTGGGACGAGATGACCCGCGAACAGCAGATCGAGTTGTCCCGCCAGGAATTGGTCAACACCCTCTCGGCCGGGATCTGGTTCGAGAACATGCTCAACCAGTCGTTGCTGCGCACGATACTGCACGAAGACCCGACCAGTAACTCGACGCATTACAAGCTGACCGAACTGGGCGACGAGACCCGTCACATGGTCATGTTCGGCAAGGCCATCGAGCGCGTCGGCGCAAAACCGGTGCGCCCCCGGCTGTTTCACCGGATGATCATCAACTTGCTTCCGCTGGCGTTTCAGCGCGGGTCGATGCTGTGGGTGGCCGCCCTGATCGGCGAGGAGATCTTCGACTCGCTGCAGCGGCAGATGATGGACGACCCCGAGCTGCAGCCAATCATTCAGCGGCTCATGCGCATCCACGTGACCGAAGAGGCGCGTCACATCCAATTCGCGCGCGACGGCGCGCGTAAACGCGTCGCCGAAATGCCTCGGTTCAACCGCTGGTTCATGGCCAACATCAACGGGCTGGGCGGCTACTTCTTCAACTATCTGTTCAGCAACCCCGTCCCTTATGCGCGAACGGGTCTCGACCCGCAGCGGGCCCGAAAGACCGCGCGCACCAGCCCGCATCGCCGTGACGTTCAAGTCGCCGGCTTCGCTCCACTGGCGGCGTTTCTCACCGAGGTAGGCCTGATGGGCCGCTTCGCGCGCCGCGGCTGGAAGCGCAGCAGGTTTCTGTGACGGCTTCGCACCCCGGCAGCGAAACACGTTGCCACATCGCCATTGTCGGCGCGGGGGTCGACGGTCAGAGCGCCTGTGACGCGTTGTCGGGCGCCGGCTTCACCGACCTGGTCCTGCTCGACCGGCCCGGCCAGGACGTCCTCCAGTCGCGGTTCGACGACGCCTCCGACACTTGGCTGTTGACCACGACCGGTGGCGAGATCGTGCGGGCCGATGTCGTCGTTGCCGCGGGTGGAGACGTCTACGTTCCCTGGGTGCCGCACCTTGCCGGGCGCGACGAGTTTCGCGGCGAGTCGTTTCACGCGGCGGCGTGGAAGCCGGCGTTTGACCCGTCCGGCAAGCGCATCGCGGTCATCGGCACCGATGCCGCTGCCGGCTACCACCTCGGCCGGATGGTCGAAGCCGCGGCATCCGTCACCGTCTTTGCGCGCGCACCCCGCCGTGTGGTCACCGAGGTACCGCTGTGGTCTACCCGCGTCGCGCGCTGGCTGCGCCGCCACACCCGCCCGAGCGAGTCGCGGCCGTCGGTGGTGATCGCTTCGTCGGCGGTCGAGACGGTGACCCCGTGGGGGGTGCGCACCGGCGATGGTGTCCACCACAGCGTCGACGCCATCGTCTACGGCACCGGATTCTCGATCGCCGATCACGTCGCCGACGAGGCACTGACCGGCGCGGGAGGGCTGCGGATCCGAGAGGCCTGGCACGACGGCATGGAGCCGTTCTGCGGGGTGGCGGTGCGCGGGTTCCCCAACTACTTCTTCATCACCGGTCCCGACCCGGACGCGCAAGCCCGCTACATCGTGGAGTGCCTGAAGCTCATGCAGCGCACCGGCAGCGGGCGCATCGAGGTGCGCGCCAGCAGCCAGCACGTCTTCAACGAACGCGCCCAGCTGCGACCGATCGAGCCGCCACCGGCGGCGTCCGCCTTCGACCTTTCGGCCAGCGCGCCGGCCGGCGACGACGCCTACGACGGCACCGCCACGCTGGAGATCGCCGGAAGCCGTCATCCGGTACGGGTCCGGCTCACCGGCCATCTGGACCCGATCGACGGTCGCTACCACTGGCAGGGAACCGTGTTCGGGTCGCCGTCCGACGACCTCAAGCAGGCGCGGACGGCCACGCTGACGGTGGGTGAGCGCAGTGCGCCGGCGCGCATCGTCGAACGGACACCCTGGGGCACGCACTCGGTTGCGGGCGTGGGCGCTCCCCCCTACGCGCTGAGCATTGGGTGAACGGGCACCGCGGCTGCTGACGGAGGCCAACGCATTTCCGCAGGAAACGACCTGTTTTCAGGCCATACCAGAAAGTTTGGCCGCGCCCCCTATGTGGTAATCCCGTGGAACAGCGCGTGTTGGGCAATGAACTCCATTGTGCGTGCGGGGCGGTGCGGATCGACGCCTCGACGGGCACGGAGGGGGACGCATGATTCATTCGATGCGGGGCTGCGGCATGAGTCCGGGGGGATGCCTATCGCGGCCTGCCGCTTTTCGGTGCATCGAAGCGGGCTCGCCGCGAACTAGACTTTTGCCGCTGAGGGCGGATACTCAAGCAGTCGGCCCGGCAGAACACACAAGGAGCGGGAAATGAAACCGGACGTCCCGATCGAGCTGGGATGAGCCCGGTGGCTGAGTCGGCCAGCTCACTGGCCGTCGCGACGCGGACGGATGATTCGATCGCCGTTCTGACCGTCGACGGCGTGCTTGACGCCGCCAATTCCACCGCACTGCGCGACCGCCTCATCAAGGCGACATCCGACGCGGCTTCCGCCGTCATCCTCGACGTCTCCGGCCTCAAGCTGAACGCCGAACCGGCATGGCCGACCTTTATGGGCGCCTACTGGCAGATCGGCAGCGCGGCCCAGGTTCCGATCGTGTTCGTCTGCAGCAATCGGGCGACCCGCGAGGCGATTACGCGAAGCGGGATCGCGCACTTCATGCCGGTGTATTCGAGCCAGAAGGCGGCGATGAAGGCGCTCGGGCAGAACGGCCGTCGCGCCGTGCGGCGCGCCGACGCCCAGCTGCCCGCCGACCTGACCAGCCTGCGCGAGTCGCGGCGGCTGGTCCGCGAGTGGCTCACCACGTGGTCGCAGGCCAAGCTCATCCCCGTCGCGTTGGTGGTCGTCAACGTGTTCGTGGAGAACGTGCTGGAACACACCGCGAGCGTCCCGGTGATGAGGCTCGAGACGCAGGGCACGACGGCGACCATCGCGGTCTCCGATGCCAGCAACACGCCCGCCGTGCGGCTTCCGTCGCCGGCGAAGGGCATCGACGTCTCCGGCCTGGCGATCGTCGACGCGTTGTCCCGCACGTGGGGCAGCACGCCGACGGGGTCCGGCAAGACGGTGTGGGCGGTCATCGGCCCCGAGAACCAGCTCTGACTCGTTCCAACCAGTTCTAGCCACACCCATCCGGCGGTTGTGCTGAAACTAGAACACGTTCTAATGTCGTGGGGACGACCCCTCCAGGAAGGCAGATGACGTGCGGTTTACCTACGCAGAGGCGATGACTGACTTTCGGTTCTACGTCCCGCTGGCCAAGGCGGCCGAGGCGGCCGGCTACGACGCCATGACGATCGCCGACAGCATCGCCTACCCGTTCGAATCCGACTCGAAGTACCCCTACACCCCGGACGGCAACCGCGAGTTCCTGGACGGCAAGGAGTTCATCGAAACCTTCGTGCTGACATCGGCATTGGGGGCGGTCACCTCGAAGCTGCGGTTCAATTTCTTCGTCCTCAAGCTGCCCATCCGGCCACCGGCGTTGGTGGCCAAGCAAAT
The DNA here is from genome assembly GCF_000709305.1 of Mycobacterium sp. TKK-01-0059. Lineage (NCBI taxonomy): Bacteria > Bacillati > Actinomycetota > Actinomycetes > Mycobacteriales > Mycobacteriaceae > Mycobacterium > Mycobacterium sp. TKK-01-0059. The sequence goes on along the minus strand of NZ_KL446993.1, from coordinate 2,808,357 downwards.
TGGGTCGCTCGCCGCGATGACCGACAATCGGGTGGGTTTCGGTGTGGGCACCAGCCCGTGGCCCGAGGACTACGAACTGCTGGGAGTCCCGTTCGCCAAGCGCGGCAAGCGGATGGACGAATGCATCGAGATCATCCAGGGCCTCACCTCCGGTGATTACTTCGAATTCCACGGCGAGTTCTACGACATTCCCAAGACCAAGATGACGCCCGCGCCCACCAAGCCCGTCCCGATCCTGATCGGCGGTCACGCCGACGCGGCGCTGCGGCGCGCGGCCCGCCTGGACGGCTGGATGCACGGCGGCGGTGACCCCGAAGAACTCGACCAGCTGCTCGCCAAGCTCAAGCGTTTCCGCGAAGAAGCCGGCAAGACCGGGCCTTTCGAGATCCACGTCATCTCCGCCGACGCCTACACCCCCGACGGCATCAAGCGGCTCGAGGACAAGGGCGTCACCGACGTCATCGTCGGTTTCCGCATCCCCTATATCAAGGGCAAGGACACCGAGCCGCTGGAGAACAAGATCCGCAACCTGGAGATGTTCGCCGAGAACGTGATTGCGAAGATCTGACTCTCACAGCGGATCCCACCTGGGCGCGCGCTTCTCCTGGTGAGCCTTAGCGGCCTCAACCGGGTTGTTGGTGAAACCGCTGAGGACCTGGGTGCGGTTCTCGATCTCGATGGCATGGCGCAGGCTGGGCGCGTCCAGCGCGGCATTGAGCCCAACCTTGGTCTGCCACACGCCATAAGCGTTGTTCTCGGCGATCGAGCGGGCTAGCCTCAGCGCGGCGGGCATCAGGTCGTCGGGCGCGACCACCTCATGCACCAGCTTGATGCGATAGGCCTCGGCCGCGTCGATGATGCGGCCGGTGAGCATGAGTTCGCGTGCCACGCCGGCGCCGACGATCTTCGGCAGCAGGTAGCTGGTGCCCATGTCCATCGACGAGAAGCCGGCCTTGATGAACACCGAACCGAACCGGGCCTGATCCGAGGCGACCCGGATGTCGCTGACCAACGTGAACGCCAGGCCGCCCCCGACGGCGACACCGTTGACCGCCGCGATCACCGGGATGTCCAGCTCGTAGATCCGGGTGTACAGGTTGGCCAGCCGGACCTGAGCGTCGTAGGTGACCTTGAACGCCGGGGTGGTCGGCTTGTTCTGCGTCCACGGCTGCCCGGTGCCGCTCAAATCCGCACCGGCGCAAAATCCCCGCCCGGCACCCGTCAGGATCGCCACCCTGAACTCGCCCGCGCTGAGCGCGTCCAACGCGTCGTCGACGCCGTCGATCAACGACCCATCGATCGCGTTGAGGCGTTCGGGCCGGTTCAGGGTGATGCAGGCGATGTTGTCCTCGAGGGTTTCCAGGTTCACTGAAGGCATACCGAGACCGTAGGCGACCGATCGGGCATACCGTGGTTGGGCCACACATCGAAGGAGCAGCCATGGCACGAAGCGAGGGCGACACCTGGGACCTGGCCAACAGCGTGGGCGCCACCGCCACCATGGTGGCCGCGGCCCGGGCGGCCGCCACCAGGCGGCCGCAACCGGTCATCACCGATGAATTCGCCGAGCCGCTGGTGCGCGCCGCCGGCCTGGACCTGTTCACCAAGCTGGCGACCGGCGAACTCGATTCCTCCGACATCGAAGAGGGGGTCGGGTTTTCGCGGTTCGTCGACACCTTCGCCGCCCGGGCGCTGTTTTACGACGACTATTTCGCCGCGGCCGGGCAGGCCGGCCTGCGCCAGGTCGTGATCGTGGCGTCGGGGCTGGATTCCCGCGCCTACCGGCTGCCGTGGCCCGCGGGGACCACGGTGTACGAGATCGATCAGCCGGAGGTGATCGCGTTCAAGACCGCCACGCTGGCCGAGATCGGCGCGGCCCCAACCGCCGAGCTGCGCACCGTGGGTGTCGATCTGCGCGAGGATTGGCCGGCGGCCCTGCAGGCGTCGGGCTTTGACCCGAGCAAGCCGACGGCGTGGCTGGCCGAGGGAGTGCTGATCGGATTCCTTCCGCCCGACGCCGAGGTGCGGCTGCTGGATGCCATCATTCCGCTGTCCAGCGAGGGCAGCCGGTTCGCCGCCGATTTCGGGGCCGTGGCCGGCACGTCGCCGGAGGCGCTGGAGAAATCCCGGCTCATGGCCGAGGGGTGGCGACGGCAGGGGCTCGACCTGGACATCACCGCGTTGACCTATCCGGGGGAGCACACCGACGTGGCCGCGCATCTGCGGGCCAACGGATGGGAGACCACCGAATTCCGGCTCTCCGACCTGTTTTCGGCGGCGGGCCTGCCGGACTTGGGGGAAGCCGAGCACCAGGCGCCCGCCGCCACGATCAGCTTGGTCCGCGCGGTGCGGACCTGAAGCGTCACACAGCCCGTTTGGCCAGCCACTCAGCCTGCATCACGAGCAGGCCCATGACCTCCAATTGCGGTGTCTGCGGGTCGAGTTCGCGGTAGCGCTGATAGACGTTGACGACGACGCGCTCGGCGTCCAGCCAGGACGCGTACTCACCGAGATCAATGGTGTCGGCGGCCTCCGCCCACGACAGCCCCTTGTGGTAGGCGGCCTCGGCCTGTTCGGCGACATGCATGAGATAGCCACGCACAGCACGGATCCCATCCGGATCGGTGACCGGGCCGTGGCCGGGTACCACCGTCGGCGCGTCCAGCGCGATCATCGCGTCACAGGCGGCGACCCAGTTGGCGATCGGGCCGGCCCACACGATGGGCGTGCAGCCGATGAACAACAGGTCGCCGCCGAACAACACCCCCGCGTCCGGTACATGCACCACCGAGTCGGCGGCGGTGTGCGCGGGACCCAGATTCAGCACATCGATGCGCCGCCCACCTACCTCGACGGCAAGGTTGCGCTCGAACGTCTGATCCGCATTGCGCAGCTTGATGTTGCTGAAGTCGAAGTGCCCGAAGCGTTCTCGTGTGTACGGCGTGGCGACCGGCCCGAGGTTGGCGGTCTGCGCCATGGCGAGCATCTCCGGGGCCATCCCATGTTCGATTTCCTCGGCGGTGCCGCGCGCGGCGATGATGCGCACCGAGGGATCGAGCAGTTGGTTGCCGTGTGTGTGGTCCCCGTTGGAGTGCGTGATCACCGCGTCGGTGATCGGCGCGGACGCGGTGAGCGGCCGCATCGCGGTGAGCATTTCGCGGGTCAACGCCAGGTCGAACAAGGTGTCCACCAGCAGCGACGCCCCGTCGCCGGCGATCAGCCCGGCGTTGCTCCATCCGTAGCCGCCGTCGGGCAGGGTCCAGGCCCACACCCGGCCGCCGACCTCGTGCAGCCCGCGGGTGTAGGGCACCCGCGCGCGGGCCGGGTTGACTCGCGGCGGGGCGGGAGCGGCGTCCGGATTCGGCCGCACCGCCAGCGGGTGCGGGGCACCGCTGGCCCGCACGGTTTGCCGGGTCTCTCCCAGCCCTTCGACCTGGAGCGTGACGATGTCGCCGTCGTGCAGCCAGCCCGGAAACGATTCCAGGGCCGCCGGATTGAGGTGCTCGACCAGCGTGCAGGTCGGCACGGTCCCGGAGCCGATGACGTCGCCGGGCGAGAGGGTGACGCCGCGCGAGGCATAGGAGATGACCTCGCCGAAGGTCCAGTCCATCTGGGCGGTCGACCCGGAACCGATGACGACGTCGTTGACCAGGGCGGTGACCCGCAGGTCCAATCTGCCCGGATAGGAGGGGTGGCGATACGGTTCGAGCTCGTCGGGGGTCACCAGGTACGGGCCCAACGTGACCCCGCTGTCTTTGCCCTTGCCTTGCCCGATCCCCAGTTGGCTCTCCATCTGCTGCAGATCGCGGGCGGACCAGTCGTTGAAGATGGTGTAGCCGATGATCGCCTGCTCCGCCTCTTCGACCGTGAGATCTTTGCCCCCGGTCCCGATCACGGCAGCGATCTCCAATTCGAAGTCCTGCCACGCGCTTCCGGGCGCCGTGGGGGCGTCGTCGTACGGACCCAAAACGGTTGCCGGGCAGGCGAAGTAGAAGGCCGGTATGCGGTACCAGGAGTCGCCGAGGGTGCGCCCGGCGCCCAGCGCGGCCTGGCAGTTGCGCATGTGGTCGAGGAAGCACAGGGAATCACGGATGGACGGCGGGCGTGGAATCGGCGCCAGCAATCGCACCTCCGCCAGCGGTGCCACCGCCGCCGGGGATCGCTGCGCATCCTGCCCCGCCTGCCGCAATCCCTCGGAACCGCGGGCGACGAGATCGAGCAGCGTCACGCCCGGTGGCATCGCATAGATCGTGTCGCCCGAGACCACGCCGACGTGTTCTGCGCCCGAAACATCTTGATAGGTAACCCATTTCACTCGCGCACCACCTCACTCGCCTCCTTGTCCGGTCGTAGTCCGCGCCAACTCGATTGGCGTAACCGGTCATCCGGGGTCCACTCGCTGTAGCGCACCTCCCCGACCAGCTCCGGCCGCACATACGTCACGCCGCGCGCTTCGCTCCTGGGAAGCGGTGGGTCAAAGGGGGATTCGTCGGTGTGCAGCGGTGCCAGCGTCTTCTTCAAGTTTGCCAGGTCGCGGTCGGTGAACCCGGTGCCGACGCGCCCGGCGAAGTGCAGTCCGCCCGCGGTTGGGATACCCATCAGCAGTGAGCCGATGCCGCTGCTGCGTCCGCCTTCCCCGGCTTTCCAACCGCCGATGACGACTTCCTGGGTGTTCCAGTGCTTGTCCTTGATCCACGACGACGAGCGGCGGCCCGGCTGATAGGTGGAGTCGCGCTTCTTGGCGATCACCCCCTCCCAACCGCGCTCCGCGGAGTGCTCCAGCGCCTCCCTGCCGTCGCCGGGCAGTAGGTCGGGGACGATGAGCCTGCTGCCGGCGGCCAACATTTCCAGCAGTTTTCGCCGATCCCGGTAGCGGGCCCGCAGCAACGAGCGGCCGTCGAGGTAGAGCAGGTCGAACGCCCAGAATTCGACCCGTGAGCCCCGTCCACGGTTTTGCATCTCGTGAAAGTTGGGCACCCCGGAGGAGTCCAGGACGACGGCCTCCCCGTCGAGCACCACGTGATGGTCGGCGAGATCGTCTGCCAGCCAACGCAGTTCGCGGTATTCCTGGGTGACTTCGCGACCGCGTCGCGACCGCACCCGAAAGGCACCGTGGTCGGCCTCGATCAGAAGCCGGTAACCGTCCCATTTGCCCTCGAACGCCCACTGACCTGCCTTCAGGGCCGTCACCGAACCGTGGGTGGCCAGCATGGGTGCGATGGTGTCGAACTCGAAGACCTTCTGGTCCTTCATCCGATGTGCCAACCACTGGTCGCCATTGGTTTGAATCAGCGCGTAGCGTCCGGAGATCTTGCTGCCGTGCAGGTTGACGATGACCTCGTCGTCAAGGAACTTTTCGGCGTCGTAGGTTCCGGAGTCCCAGATGATCACCTTGCCCGCGCCGTATTCGCCCTTGGGGATGACGCCTTCGAACCCGCCGTATTCCAGCGGATGGTCCTCGGTGTGGACCGCCAGGTGGTTCACCGACGTGGTTTCGGGCAGGTTTTTGGGCACCGCCCAGGACACCAGCACGCCGTCGCGCTCCAGCCGGAAGTCGTAGTGCAGGCGTCGCGCGTGGTGTTCCTGGATGACGAAGGTATTTCCTTGGCCGACAGCGGGTTTCGCCGCCGGAACCGGCTCGGGGGTTTTCGACGCGTCGCGCATGCTGCGGTACTTGGTCAACCGATCCGGCACCGGAGCGTCCTCGTCCAGCTCTGCAAGCAGGTCGCCGTCGCGCGCGACCCGGGACAGCACTTCGTCATACCGCAGCTGGCGCAGCGACGGGTCGTCGAGTTCGTCCCAGGTGCGCGGCGCCGCGACGGTGGGATGTTCGCGTCCGCGCAGGGAATACGGTGCGATGGTCGTCTTGGAGCCGTTGTTCTGGCTCCAGTCCAAAAAGATCTTCCCCGCCCGCAGGCTCTTGGTCATGGTCGACGTGACAAGCTTGGGCATCGTCTTTTCCAGCTGTTGCGCAACGCGTTTGGCTAACACCGTGGCGCCTTTGCTGCTCACCGGCTCGTCGAGCGGCGCATACAGATGCAGTCCCTTGCTGCCGCTGGTGAGCGGGAAGGTTCTCAGCCCGATCCCGGCGATCAGGTCGCGCACGGCGCGCGCCACCTTGGACATCTGCGCCATCGTCACGCCTTCGCCGGGGTCGAGGTCGAACACCAATCGCGTCGCCGGCCCGGGCTTGAGTTCTTCGGCCCGGCTGCGGGTCCACTCGGCGACGAACCGCCACTGCGGAACGTGAACCTCCAACGCCGCCTGTTGGGCGATCCAGGCCAGGCCGGTGGGGTCGTCGATGATCGGATAGGTCGTCGTTCCGGATCGATGGGTCACGCTGGCGCGCGGCAGCCAGTCGGGTGCCGACGCGGCGAGTTGCTTCTCGAAGAAGGATTCCTGTTCGACGCCGTTGGGCCAGCGTTTGCGCGTGGCCGGACGCCCGGCGATGTGCGGGATCATCACCTCGGCGATCCGCGTGTAGTAGTCGAAGATGTCGCTCTTGGTGGTTCCGGTGGCGGGATACAGCACTTTTTCGGCGTTGGTCAGCTTGACCCGTGGCCCCGCCGTCGGACTCATACTCTGAGTCTATGGGCGGCGCGCTGGTCATCGGTGAAGCGCTGATCGACAGGGTCGAACGGCGCGGCGCCGTCGAGCACGTCGGCGGCAGCCCCCTCAACGTCGCGGTCGGGCTGGCCCGGCTGGGTCGTCACGTCGACTTCTTGACCCATATCGCGGACGACGAATCCGGCCAGCGCATCGCCGCGGACCTGAAATCCTCTGGTGTGCAACTCGTTCCGGGAAGTGTCTCGGCCGAACGCACGCCGGCCGCGGTCGCGACGATCGCCGACGACGGCTCGGCCGCTTACACATTCGATCTGCAATGGCGGCTTTCCGGTACGCCCGAGGTGGCACCGCCGCTGCTGGTGCACACCGGGTCGATCGCCGCCGTGCGCGAACCGGGGTGCCTGGCGGTCGCCGCGCTGCTCGAGGCTTACCGCGTCTCGGCCACCGTGAGCTTCGATCCCAACGTGCGACCGTCGCTGATTCCCGACCGTGACGCCGCGCAGGCCCGCATCGCACACCTGGTCGAGCGCAGCGACATCGTCAAGGTCAGTGACGAGGACTTGAAGTGGATCGATCCCGACCGCGAGCCGCAGCGCACGGCCCGGGGGTGGCTGGCGTCGGGACCCGCGATCGTCGTCCTGACGCTGGGCGCCCGGGGCGCCGTGGCGTTCTGCGCGGCCGGCGATGTCCGGGTGGCGGCCAGGCCGGTCCGGGTGGTCGACACCGTCGGTGCCGGCGACGCCTTCATGGCCGGTTTGCTCGATGCGCTGTGGGAATTGGGTCTGTTGGGCGCCGACCGCCGCGCCGCCCTGAGCCGGGTCGGGCTCGACGCGCTCACGGCGGCACTACAAGCCGCCAGCCTGGCGTCGGCGGTGACGGTCTCGCGGTCCGGCGCCGACCTCCCCGATCGCGCCGCGCTGCGGGCCCAAGCAAACCGTCGCCGCTAGTGTCTTCGAGCGCGGCCCTTTCGCTCGCGGATGTAACGCCACGGCGAAAATTCGAGGCTCAAAGTCAAGTGGCTAATGCATTTTTGTTAGGCGGCTTGGTCGAGGAGGGCGGCCAGGCGTTGGGCGGGGGTGTCGAGGTCAAGGGTTGGGCGCGGTCGTCGGTTGAGGGTGTCTTGGATGCGTTTGAGGTCTGCTGGGGTGTAACCGCTGAGGTCGCTGCCCTTTTCGAACCAGAAGCGCAGGAGGCGGTTGGTGTTTTCGTTGGTGCCGCGTTGCCAGGGCGAGTGCGGATTGCAGAAATAGACCGGGGTGTTGAGTTGCAGGTGAATGTCGCGCCAGCGGGCCATTTCGCTGCCACGGTCCCAGGTGATTGATCGACGAAGGTGTTCGGGTAACTGGCGCATCGCTTCGATCATCGCGCCGGCCACCGTCTCGGCGGTGTGATCGCCGGGCAAATGCAGCAGCATCGTAAAGCGGGTGGACCGCTCGACCAGGGTGCCGATGGCGCTGTTGGGGCCGACGATCAGATCACCTTCCCAGTGGCCGGGCACCGCGCGGTCGGCGGCCTCGGCGGGCCGGTCGCTGATGGTGAACACATCGTGGAATTTCCCCCGCCGTTCGGTGTGGTCCCGGGATTTGCGGGCCGCGCGTTTCGTCGACAAACGCTTACTCAGGTCGGCGCGCAGTTGACCACGAGTTTGGACGTAGAGGCACTGGTAGATGGTTTCGTGGCTCACCCGTGCCAGCCTGTCATCGGGGTGATCGCGCGCCAAGACATCGGCGATCAGTTTGGGACTCCATCCCTGATCCATCCAGTCCTCTATGGCCTCGCATAGCGCGCGGTCTTGGAGTTTGAATGCTTTGGGACGCTTGGCTTTCTTGGCGGCGCGGGCATGGGCAAGACCAGCGTGGTAATCCCCGTCGGGATTGCGATTGCGTTTGAGCTCACGGGAGATGACGCTGGCGTCGCGGTCGAGCTCGTCGGCGATCTCGACCTGGGTGAGGCCCTTGTCCAGACCCCGCATAATCACCAGGCGTTCATCGAAACTGAGCCGGTGTCCCCGCGCGCCCGGCCGGGTCAGATCACCTGGTTCGGCAAGGCCGGTATCAGAGCCCGTACCACTTCGTAATTGCATTGATCCAGCGTCATGCCACCAGCTCCATCCGGTCTGGATCGACACACCGACCTGACGGCCGGCTTCACGCAATGATTCCCCTGCACACACCCGATCAAAGAACTCCCGACCCCCGCCTGCAGGACGAGTAGACCGCTTCGCTCGCGTAACGCCACGGCGAAAATCGGAGGCTCAAAGTCAAGTGGCTAATGCATTTTTGTTAGGCGGCTTGGTCGAGGAGGGCGGCCAGGCGTTGGGCGGGGGTGTCGAGGTCAAGGGTTGGGCGCGGTCGTCGGTTGAGGGTGTCTTGGATGCGTTTGAGGTCTGCTGGGGTGTAACCGCTGAGGTCGCTGCCCTTTTCGAACCAGAAGCGCAGGAGGCGGTTGGTGTTTTCGTTGGTGCCGCGTTGCCAGGGCGAGTGCGGATTGCAGAAATAGACCGGGGTGTTGAGTTGCAGGTGAATGTCGCGCCAGCGGGCCATTTCGCTGCCACGGTCCCAGGTGATTGATCGACGAAGGTGTTCGGGTAACTGGCGCATCGCTTCGATCATCGCGCCGGCCACCGTCTCGGCGGTGTGATCGCCGGGCAAATGCAGCAGCATCGTAAAGCGGGTGGACCGCTCGACCAGGGTGCCGATGGCGCTGTTGGGGCCGACGATCAGATCACCTTCCCAGTGGCCGGGCACCGCGCGGTCGGCGGCCTCGGCGGGCCGGTCGCTGATGGTGAACACATCGTGGAATTTCCCCCGCCGTTCGGTGTGGTCCCGGGATTTGCGGGCCGCGCGTTTCGTCGACAAACGCTTACTCAGGTCGGCGCGCAGTTGACCACGAGTTTGGACGTAGAGGCACTGGTAGATGGTTTCGTGGCTCACCCGTGCCAGCCTGTCATCGGGGTGATCGCGCGCCAAGACATCGGCGATCAGTTTGGGACTCCATCCCTGATCCATCCAGTCCTCTATGGCCTCGCATAGCGCGCGGTCTTGGAGTTTGAATGCTTTGGGACGCTTGGCTTTCTTGGCGGCGCGGGCATGGGCAAGACCAGCGTGGTAATCCCCGTCGGGATTGCGATTGCGTTTGAGCTCACGGGAGATGACGCTGGCGTCGCGGTCGAGCTCGTCGGCGATCTCGACCTGGGTGAGGCCCTTGTCCAGACCCCGCATAATCACCAGGCGTTCATCGAAACTGAGCCGGTGTCCCCGCGCGCCCGGCCGGGTCAGATCACCTGGTTCGGCAAGGCCGGTATCAGAGCCCGTACCACTTCGTAATTGCATTGATCCAGCGTCATGCCACCAGCTCCATCCGGTCTGGATCGACACACCGACCTGACGGCCGGCTTCACGCAATGATTCCCCTGCACACACCCGATCAAAGAACTCTCGCCGCATCGAACGCGGATAAGCAACTGACACCTGCAACCTCCTCAAACGTGGAAATTGCATTGACCGTATGAATCTGCCGAGGACAATCTCGCCGTGGCGTTACGGGCGCGGGCTTTTGAACAGCGGCGCGGCGGCGGGGGTGCTGTTAGGCAGCGAACAGTGTGGGCATACTGACTTACATGCGCTCCATCTGGAAGGGTTCCATCGCGTTCGGGCTGGTGAACGTCCCGGTCAAGGTGTACAGCGCCACCCAGGACCACGACATCAAGTTCCACCAGGTGCACGCCAAGGACAACGGCCGCATCCGATACCAGCGCGTGTGCGAGGTGGACGGCGAAGTCGTCGAATACCGTGACATCGCCCGGGCCTACGAATCCGATGACGGCCAGATGGTCATCATCACCGACGACGACATCGCCACGCTGCCCGAGGAACGCAGCCGCGAGATCGAAGTGCTGGAGTTCGTGCCGGCCAGCGATGTGGATCCGATGCTGTTCGACCGCAGCTATTTTTTGGAGCCCGACTCCAAATCGTCGAAATCCTATGTGCTGCTGGCCAAGACGCTTGCGGAGACGGACCGGATGGCGATCGTGCACTTCACGCTGCGCAACAAGACCCGGCTGGCGGCGTTGCGGGTCAAGGACTTCGGCAAGCGCGACGTGATGGTCATCCATACGTTGTTGTGGCCCGACGAGATTCGTGATCCGGACTTCCCGATCCTCGACAAGAAGGTTGAGGTCAAACCCGCCGAGCTCAAAATGGCGGGGCAGGTGGTTGATTCGATGGCCGAGGAGTTCAACCCCGACCGCTACCACGACGACTACCAGGAGCAGCTGCACGAGCTGGTCCAAGCCAAACTCGAAGGCGGAGAGGCGTTTACCACCGAGGAGCAGCCCAAGGAGCTGGATGAGACCGAAGACGTCTCCGATCTGCTGGCCAAGCTGGAGGCCAGCGTGAAGGCGCGCTCCGGTGGAGGCAACGGCAAGGCAGCGGAGAAAAAGGCGCTCGCGAAAAAGAGCGCAGCGAAGAAGACCGCCGCCAAGAAGGCACCCGCGAAAAAGACCGCCGCCAAGAAGACTCCGGCCAAGAAAGCGGCCTCGAAGTCCTGACCCGACGCGCCTCGGTCAGCGTTTGCGGGTCGCCAGAAATCGGGTGGCCGCGGCGACGACGTTGATCACGGCGACCATGATGATGAGCGTCAGCGCCGCACCCCAGATCCGCAGGAATCCGGCGTGTTCGGGGTTGGTGAGCTCGGTGTAGATCAGCAGCGGCAGCGAGGCCATGTTGCCGTGGAAGATGTCGAAGTTGATCGACCTGCTGTAGCCGACCAGCACCAGCACCGGCGCGGTTTCGCCGATCACCCGCGCGATGGACAACAAGATGCCCGAGACGATGCCGGGCATCGCGATCGGAAAGACGATCGAAACGATGGTCTTCCATTTCGGCACACCCAGCGCGTAGCTGGCCTCGCGCAGGTCGTCGGGCACCAGCCGCAGCATTTCCTCGGCGGAGCGCACCACCACCGGCAGCATCAGCAAGACCAGCGCGAGCGACACCGCAAAAGAGCTCTGCTGGAAGCCCAGGGTGGCGATCCAGAGGCTGAAGATGAACAGGGCCGCGACGATCGAGGGGACCCCGGCCAGCACGTCGACCATGAAGGTGGTCAGCCGCACCAGGCGGCCAGAACCGTATTCGACGAGGAAGACCGCGGTCATCAGGCCCAGCGGCACGGCCAGCACGGCGGCCACCCCGGCCTGCACCAGCGTCCCGTACAGCGCGTGATAGACGCCGCCGAGGAACTGTTCGGGCAGCACGCCGCGCAGCGAGTGGGTCCACCACCCCGACCGGGTCACGGCGTACCAGCCCCGTGCGACCACGATCGACAGCACCCAGAACAGCGGCACCAGCGCGATGAGGAACGAGGTGAGAAAGAAGATCGTCGCGGCGCCGTTGGTGATCCGCCGCCGGAAGCTGAGCGGCCTGAACACCTCGGCCTTGACCGGCCGGTCGAGCGCGTCAACCGTCATGAGCGCCGCTTCTCCTCATCGCTTCGCTCTGCATCGTCGCGGCGCGCGTCATCCGTTGACCTTGCCGCCAGCGATCGCGCGGGCCAGCGCGTTGACGATAAACGTCAGCACGAACAGGGCGAATCCCGCCGAAATGTACGCCCCGGTGGGCAGCGGTGCGCTGAACTCCGCGGCCGCCGACGCGATCTTGGAGGCAAACGTGTAGCCACCGTCGAACAGCGACCAATTCCCCGGGCGGGCGGCCGAACGCAGAATGATCAGCACAGCCACGGTCTCGCCCAGCGCGCGTCCCAACCCCAGCATCGAGGCGGCGATGACGCCGCTGCGGCCGAACGGCAGCACGGTCATCCGCACCACCTCCCACTTGGTGGCGCCCAGCGCCTGCGCCGCTTCCATCTGGATGTGGGGGGTCTGCCGAAACACCTCGCGCGAGACCGACGTGACGATCGGCAGGATCATCACCGAGAGCACGACGCCGGCGGTGAAGATGGTGCCGCCGCCGGCCAACGACACGTTGCCCTGTTTGAACAGGAAAAACCATCCGAGGTGCCGATTGAGAAACGCCGCGACCGGCTCGAGCCGGGGGGCCAGGACGAAGATTCCCCAGAGCCCGAAGATGATCGACGGCACCGCGGCCAGCAGGTCCACCACCGCGCCGAACGGGCGCCCCAGCCGCTTCGGCGCGTATTGGGTGAGGAACACGGCGATACCGACCGCGATGGGCACGGACAGCACCAGCGCGGTGAGCGAACTGAGCACCGTGACCATGAGCAGGTCACGGATGCCGAAGGCCAGGTTGTGGGGGTTGCTGGTGCTGAACTCGGCGCTGGTGAAGAAGTTTGCGTGATTGACGCGCAACGACGGCAGGGCGCGCAGCAACAGGAACACCGCGATCAACAGGATGGCGACCACGATCGTGGAACCAGCGGCCGCGGCGACCAGCTTGAAGATCCGGTCGCCCCGCCGCGACACGCGTGCATTCAGCGCCGTTGATGCCGGTTTTTCCGCGGTCGACGGGCTGGTTGCTGTTCCTCGTGTCACGACCACCTCAGGTTATGTGATGGCGTTGATCGAAGAAGACAGCCTCGCCTTGAACGCGTCGGGGATCGGAATGTAGCCATTGTCGGCCAGGCCATTTTGCCCGGCGCCGATGGTGCTTTGCAGGAATCCCTTCACCGCCGCACCGACCCCGGAGTCGGGGTACTTCGAGCACACGATCTCGTAGGTCGCCAGCACGATCGGGTAGGAACCGGCCTGCTTGGGTTTGTAGAACGACAGCGTGTCGAGCACCAGGTCGTTGCCCTGGCCGGAGATTTTGGCCCCAGCAATCGTCTTGCCCACCGATTCGGCGCTGATCGACACCGCGTCCGGGCCGGCCGAGGTGATGATCTTGGCCATGTTCAGTTTCTGTGCCTGGGCAAACGACCATTCGTTATAGGTGATGGATCCTTCGGTGGCCTTGATCGCCGCCGACGTGCCGTCGTTGCCCTTGGCTCCCTCACCGACGCCGCCCTTGAAGGTCTTTCCGGCGCCCTTGCCCCATGCTCCGTCCGCGGCGGCGTCGAGATATTTCTGGAAATTGTCGGTGGTGCCGGACTCGTCGTTGCGGAAGACGACGTGAATCGGCACGTCGGGCAATGTGGCACCGGGGTTGAGGGCCTGAATCGCGGGGTCGTTCCACGTTGTGATCGAGCCGTTGAAGATTTTGGCGGCCGTGGGGCCGTCGAGGCTGAGCGAGTTCAGGCCCGTCACGTTGTAGGTGATGGCGATCGGGCCGAAAACGACCGGCAGATTCCAGGCCGGCGAACCGCACCGCTGCTGCGCGGCGGCGTATTCGTTGGTCGCCAGCGGCGAGTCAGAACCACCGAAATCCGTTTGGTTGCCGTTAAATTCGCTGATTCCCGCACCGGATCCGTTGGCCGTGTAGTTCAGCGTCTGGCCGGGGCAGGCCTGCTCGAACGCGTTGACAAAGCGGGTCATCGCGTTGGCCTGGGCCGTCGACCCGCTGGCCTTGAGGGCCTTCTTCCCGCCACAATTCACCTTGCCCGACGACGAGCCGGTCGGCGCACTGGCGCCGGACCCGTTGTTGTCGCTGCCGCACCCCGACAACGCCAGCGCAGTAACGCTCAAGGCACTCAGCACGGCGCCAAATCGGTTGAGTTTCAATTCGCTTCCTCACGGTAGGGATGAAACATGGTCGCGGCCGGTCAGTTAACCGTAGCGCGCCGACCAGCCGGTATCGCGGCCACGAACGTAACAGTAACAATTGAACGTTGAGCAAACTTTTCGGCGATCACCGCTGAACGCGTCGGCGGGGGGTCGCGACGTCGGCCGCAGCACACCGCGACGTCGCCTGGCCGGTGTTCGTCAGCAAAGGCCCCACCCGGCCCTCCGAGGGGCCGCCGACTGGTTGCTGACATCACGCGATGGCGTTGATCGCATCCGACAGCCGGGACTTGAACGACTCCGGCACCGGGATATACCCGTTGTCCACCAAGCCATTCTGGCCGGCACCGATGGTGCTTTGCAGGAACGCCTTTACGGCCGCGCCGACCTGCGGGTCGGGATACTTCGAACACACAATCTCGTAGGTCGCCAACACGATCGGGTAGGAACCGGGCCGGGTCGGCTTGTAGAACGAGAAGGTGTCCACCACCAAGTCGTTGCCCTGCCCGGTGAGGGTGGCACCGGAGATCGTTTTCCCGACCGATCCGGCGCTGATGCCCACCGCCTCGGGCCCGGCCGAGGTGACGATCCTGGCCATCGTCAGCTTCTGCGCCAGACCGAACGACCATTCGTTGTAGGTGACCGATCCTTCGGTCGCCCGGACGGCCGCCGACGTACCGCCGTTGCCGTCGGCGCCCTGCCCGACCCCACCGTGGAACGTCTTGCCGATGCCCTTGTCCCACACGCCGTCGGACGCGGAGTCCAGGTATTTCTGGAAATTGTCGGTGGTGCCGGACTCGTCGCCGCGGAACACGACACGGATGGGCTCGGCGGGCAGCGCGGTACCCGGGTTCAGCGCTGCGATCGCCGGGTCGTCCCAGGCAGTGATGGCGCCCTTGAAGATTTTGGCGGCGGTGGGCCCGTCGAGGATCAGCGAGCTGACGCCCCTGACGTTGTAGGTGATCGCGATCGGGCCGAAGACCACGGGCAGATTCCACGCCGGCGAACCGCATCGGGTCCGCGCCGCGAAGTATTCGATCGGGGCCAACGGTGAATCCGAACCCGCGAAATCGATTTGGTTTCCGGTGAATTGGCCGATTCCCGCGCCGGAGCCATTGGGTGTGTAATTCAGCGTCTGACCGGGGCAAGCGTGCTCGAAGGCGCCGGAGAATCGGGTCATCGCGTTGGCCTGGGCGCTCGAGCCCGCCGCCGTCAGGGCCTGCTTGCCGCCGCAATTGACCACGCCCGACACGCCCGCCCCGCTTCCCCGGGCCGTGCTGTCGTGGAATCCGCATCCCGACAACACCAGCGCAGCGGCTGTCAGGACGCCCAGCACAGCACCAAAACGGTTGCGTCCCAAGTCTCTTCCTCACAGTAAGGACCACAAAGATCGGCGTCACCGAGCTAACCGCACCAAGGTGAACGACGGGCAAATGGTCTGGCAACGCGCGCAACGTCACCGACACCGGGCCGCCGCCCCGACGGCCGCATCGGAAGCCCCCCGGATAGAAAAATAGAACTTGTTCTAGAAATGCCTTATCCGCGCCGCCGCGGCTTGCTACCGTGTCGCCTGACACCGAAACGAAGAGAGGCCGCCATGATCCTTGACAGGTTCCGTCTCGACGACAAAGTCGCCGTCATCACCGGTGCAGGCCGTGGCCTCGGGGCGGCCATCGCGCTGGCGTTCGCCGAGGCAGGCGCCGACGTCCTCATCGCCTCGCGAACTGAATCCCGACTAGAGGCCGTCGCCGAACAGGTCCGCGCCGCCGGGCGCCGCGCCCACGTCGTGGCCGCCGACCTGGCGCATCCGGAATCCACCGCCGAGCTGGCCGGCCAGGCCGTCGAGGCATTCGGGAAACTAGACATCGTCGTCAACAACGTCGGGGGATCCATGCCCAACACGTTGTTGACGACCTCGACGAAGGATCTCAAAGACGCCTTCACCTTCAACGTCGGCACCGCCCACGCGCTCACACTGGCTGCGGTGCCGTTGATGCTCGAGCACTCCGGCGGCGGCAGCATCATCAACATCACCTCGACCATGGGCCGGCTGGCCGGACGTGGCTTCGCGGCCTACGGCACCGCCAAGGCCGCGCTGTCCCATTACACCCGGCTGACCGCCCTGGACCTGTGCCCACGGATTCGGGTCAACGCGATCGCGCCGGGATCGATCCTCACCTCCGCGCTGGACGTGGTTGCCTCCAACGACGAGCTGCGGTCGCCGATGGAGAAGGCCACCCCGATGCGCCGGCTGGGCGATCCGGTCGACATTGCCGCTGCGGCAGTCTATTTGGCGTCTCCCGCCGGCAACTTCCTGACCGGCAAGACCCTCGAGGTCGACGGCGGCCTCACCTTCCCCAATCTCGACATCCCCGTCCCGGACCTGTGACCCACGACCGCTAAGGAGCACGTCATGCCCATCCCCGTCGTCCAACTGGGCACCGGCAACGTCGGTATCCACGCGCTGCGCGCGCTCATCACCAATCCGGAGTTCGACCTGAAAGGCGTGTGGGTGTCGTCCGACGCCAAGGCGGGCAAGGACGCCGCCGAGCTCGCCGGGCTTGCGGAGGCGACGGGGGTGCTCGCCAGCACCGACCTGGACGCCGTGCTCGCCACCGGGCCGCAGTGCGCGGTGTACAACGCGCTGGCCGACAACCGGTTGCCCGAGGCGCTCGAGGATTACCGGCGCGTGCTGGCGGCCGGGATCAATATCGTCGGCAGCGGCCCCGTCTTCTTGCAGTATCCGTGGCAGGTGATCCCCGAGGAGCTGATCAAGCCGCTGGAAGACGCAGCGCGCGAAGGCAATTCAAGCCTCTACGTCAACGGCATCGACCCGGGCTTCGCCAACGACCTGCTGCCCCTGGCGCTGGCCGGCACCTGCCAGAGCATCCAGCAGATCCGGTGCATGGAGATCGTCGACTACGCCACCTATGACAGTGCGGCGGTCATGTTCGACGTCATGGGATTCGGCAAGCCACTCGACGAAATTCCCATGTTGCTGCAGCCCGGTGTGCTCAGCCTGGCGTGGGGCTCGGTGATCCGGCAAATGGCGGCGGGCCTTGGCATTTCGCTCGACGAGGTCACCCAGTCGCACGTGCGCGTACCCGCCCCGGAGGACTTCGACATCGCCTCGGGCCATATCGCCAAGGGCACCGCCGCGGCGCTGCGCTTCGAGGTGTTCGGCATGGTCAACGGCGATCCCGTCGTCGTCCTCGAACACGTCACCCGGCTGCGCGAGGACCTGTGCCCGGACTGGCCGCAACCCGCACAGGAGGGTGGCTCCTACCGCATCGAGGTCACCGGCGAGCCGTCGTACGCCATGGACATCTGCCTGAGCAGCCGCAAGGGCGATCACAACCACGCCGGGCTGGTGGCCACCGCGATGCGAGTCGTCAACGCGATTCCCGCGGTGGTGGCCGCCGATCCGGGAATCGTCACCACGCTCGACTTGCCGCTGATCACCGGCAAGGGGCTCTACCGTCCGGCCTGAGCCTGGACGGCACGAAACACCGCGGCCGCTGGGCAGCCCGACGGGATGTTCGACTAACCTCACTTTCTTATTCGGTGAAGTGAATCGAGGTCACGTTGGCGCAGCGCACCCAGGGCTCGCTCAAGGGCAACTGGTATCTGCTCGGGCCCGCGTTCGTCGCCGCGATCGCCTACGTCGACCCCGGAAACGTCGCGGCCAACGTCAGCGCCGGCTCACAGTACGGCTACCTGCTGTTGTGGGTGATCGTCGCGGCCAACGTCCTCGCGGGCCTGGTGCAGTACCTGTCGGCCAAGCTCGGGCTGGTCACCGGGCGATCGTTGCCGGCCGCTCTGGGCAAGCGGATGAGCAGCCCACTGCGGCTGGTGTATTGGGCGCAGGCCGAACTCGTGGCGATCGCCACCGACGCCGCCGAAGTCGTCGGCGGGGCCATCGCCCTACACATCCTGTTCGGCTTGCCGCTGATGGTCGGCGGGCTCATCACCGGCGTGGTGGCCTTGCTGTTGCTGGGCATTCAGGATCGGCGCGGACAGATCATCTTCGAGCGGGTCATCACCGGCTTGCTGCTGGTCATCGCGATCGGGTTCGCGGCGAGCTTCTTCGTCAAGACCGCGCCGCCCCACGACGTGCTGGGCGGCCTGGTGCCGAGGTTCCGCGGCACCGAGAGTGTGCTGCTGGCCGCCGCGATCCTGGGGGCCACCGTGATGCCGCATGCGGTGTACATGCATTCGGGTCTGGTGCTAGACCGGCACGGGCATCCCGACCATGGGTCGCATCGCCGCCTGCTGCTGCGGATCACCCGCTGGGACGTCGTCCTGGCGATGGCGGTGGCCGGCACGGTGAACGCCGCCATGCTGCTGGTCGCCGCGATCAACCTGCAGGACCGCAACGTGAGCGCCTCCATCGAGGGCGCCTATTCCGCCATCCACAACACGCTGGGGGCGACCATCGCGGTGCTGTTCGCGATCGGTCTCCTCGCGTCCGGGCTGGCGTCCTCGTCGGTGGGCGCCTACGCCGGCGCCATGATCATGCAGGGGCTGCTGCACCGGTCGATCCCGATGGTGGCGCGCCGCCTGATCACCCTGTGCCCCGCCCTGGTGATCCTGGCGGTCGGGTTCGACCCCACCCGCGCGTTGGTGCTGTCCCAGGTGGTGCTGTCGTTCGGCATTCCGTTTGCGGTGCTGCCTCTGATCAAGCTGACGAGCAACCGCGAGCTGATGGGCGACGACGCCAACCACCGCATCACGACGATTCTTGGCTGGGGCGTCGGCATATTGATTAGTCTGCTTAACATGGTGCTCGTCTGGCTGACGGTGACCGGCTGAATGCCGGCCCTGCGTCATCTGTACTTCGCATACGGCTCGAACCTATGCGTACGGCAGATGGCGCGCCGCTGTCCCGACGCCGCCGATCCGCGCCCCGCGGTCCTCGCCGACCACGACTGGCTGATCAACCAGCGAGGCGTGGCCACCGTCGAGCCGTTGGCCGGAAACCAGGTGCATGGGGTGCTCTGGCAGATCTCCGACGGCGACCTGGCGACCTTGGACAGCGCCGAGGGTGTGCCGGTGCGCTACCGGCGCGACCGGCTGACCGTGCACACCGACGACGGGCCGTCACCGGCCTGGGTCTACATCGACCACCGGGTGACGCCGGGCCCTCCCCGCCCGGGCTACCTGCCCACCATCATCGACGGTGCCGCGCAGCACGGGCTGCCCCCACGCTGGCTCGAGTTCTTGCGCCGCTGGGATCCGGCCGGCTGGCCGCGCCCGAAATCGTCGGCGGCGTGCGGGCCTGGGCCGCAGTCGTTTTCGGCGTTGCTGAGCGAGCCCGGGGTGGCCGAGAGCTGCCAATTGCGTTCGCGTTTCGGATTTTTGGCGATCCACGGCGGCGGACTGGAAGAGATGACCGACGTGATCGCCGAGCGCGCCGCCGAGGCCGCCGGTGCGTCCGTCTATGTGGTGCGTCATCCCGACCACTACCCGCATCACCTGCCGTCGGCCCTGTTCGATCCGGCCGAGTCGCCACGGCTCGCCGCTTTCCTCGACCATGTCGACGTCGCGGTGTCGCTGCACGGCTATGGCCGCGACGGGCGCAGCACACAGCTGCTGGCCGGTGGTCGCAACCGGGAGCTGGCTGCCCATTTGGCCCGCCACATCCGGCTGACCGGCTATCAGGTCATCACCGACCTCGACGACGTGCCACCGGAATTGCGCGGGCTGCACCCGCGGAACCCGGTGAACCGGGTGCGTCAGGGCGGAACCCAGCTGGAGCTCTCGGCGCGGGTCCGCGGGATCAGCCCGCGCAGCCCGCTGCCCGGCGATGACGGTTTGTCGTCGGTCACCAGCGTGCTGATCCAAGGGCTGGCCGAGGCCGCTCGTCGTTGGTCTATGTCGTCGGATCGCTAAAACGGAGGTTGTTGGTGGCCAAGGATTTTCGCTTCGGAATGAGCATGCGGTTCTTTAAGTCCCGCGAGGCGCTGCTCGACAAGGCCAAGCGGGCTGAAGACGCCGGTTTCGACATTCTTTGTGTGCCGGACCATTTGGGCGCGGCGGCGCCCTTCCCGACGCTGACCGCGGTCGCGATGGTCACCACCACGCTGAAGCTGAGCATGTATGTGCTCAACTCCGCCTTCTACAAGCCGGCCCTGCTCAGCCGGGACATGCAGGCCCTCGATCTGCTCAGCGACGGCCGCCTCGAGATCGGGCTGGGCACCGGCTACGTCCGGGAAGAGTTCGAAGCCGCCGAGATCCCCTATCCCAGCGCCGGTGCCCGCGTCGACTACCTCGAACACATGACGAAGTATCTGAAGGAACACCACCCGTCGACGCCGCTCATCATCGCCGGCAACGGCGACCGGGTGCTGACCATCGCCGCCCGCAACGCCGACATCATCGGCCTGACCGGCTCCAAGGTGCGCGCGGTCGAGGACCCGTTCGCCGAACGTGTCGACTTCGTCCGCAACGCCGCGGGGGATCGCTTCGACGCCCTGGAGCTGAATCTGGCGATCACGGCGATGCCGCGGGTCGGCGAGACCGAGCCGGACCTGAAGCTGACCCGCAGCTACGCGCCGGACCTGTCCGATGAGGAGATCCTGTCCCAGCCCTCGGTGCTCAGCGGTTCCCCCCGCGAAATCGCCGACACGTTGATCGCGTACCGCGACAAGTACGGTGTCTCATCCTTCACCGTGCAGGACAACAACATCGAGAACTTCTCGAGGGTGATCGCCGAGCTGCGCTGACGCCGTGGCCCTCGGGTTTTGATCCAGCCCGGTAAGCTCAGGCCGTCCGCCCTCGTAGCTCAGGGGATAGAGCACGGCTCTCCTAAAGCCGGTGTCGCAGGTTCGAATCCTGCCGGGGGCACTTTTGTTGTATGACGTCGGTTGATGCCTGTCGTTTCGCCTTCGGGTGATGCTTGACGGTGTTTCGGCTGATGCTTGACAGCTACTTCGGCTGATCCTTGACACTGAGTTGAGCGTGGCTGAGCAGCGGTATCAGGCCGTGTTGTCGGTCATTCGTGATGGGTTGGCGATCTGGCGCACAAAATCTTTTCCCAGCTCAACTCTGCTTTGCGGGCGACTACATTACTTCCTCCACTCCTCTCGGGTCGGCGTATGGTCGGCGGTGGTTTCGCGGCACAGACTATTTCGATGACGGATTGAGTGGCGATGTCACGCAATTCCGCGGTTGGAGTGACGCGCGAATGGTTGAATCCGCCGCTTGTTCGCCGCTTTCTACCGCGCCTTCCATGAACAGCGGCCAGCTGCTGCGTTCGGCGCCGGCGAATCGTACGCGGCGGTGCCGATGCGGCAGTGATCGGCGGAACTGGCTGAACCGCCCCGGCAATAGGTGGGCATAGGTGCCGCCGGTAAAGCGATCTTCGGGCCACGACACCAGCTCAGCGTGTTCGACGAGGCCGGGACTGACCCCGAAGCCGCGACACAGATCGTCGGCGAGCGTCTCGACGTCGAGCTCGGCTGCGATGCGCGTGGTGAAGCCGTAGAGGACCCGTCTGGTTCGCCAGCCGGCGGTGATGAGATTTCCGCCGATGAATGCCTGAGCTTGGAAGGGCCCTCGTGGTGGGACGATGGCCACCAACTTGGTAGCCCGCCCGTAGTTAATGCCAGTGTTCGCATCGTCGATGGTGTCCGGCAAGCTGGGAGTGAATTTGATCCCCGCCAGAGTGGGGGTCGGTACCGCAATGATGGCGTGGTCGGCCTCGACGACGTCACCGTTGTCGACATGCGCCGCCACGGTGCTGTTGTCCTGCTCGACGGCGTTAACTGTTGCTTGTAGGTGCACCGGCGTGGTGAGCCGGCAAGCGAGGTGGGTGGCGAGCGCCCCGGTTCCCTCTACGATGTGGCTCGCCCCACCAACTTCTCCGATAACGAATCGGAGCGTACCTCCTTCGCGCCCAAGCAGTTCGGCGAGACTCAGCAGCGAGATGTCCTCAAGTTTGGCGCCGCCGAATAGTGCTCCTATGAGGCATTCGATGAAGTACCGAAGCGAGGCGGAACATCGGTGGCCGAAGAAGTCGGCTACGGATTGTGCGTCGAGTTCGGCGCGTTGAAGCTCCACTCTGTTGGCGGCGGCTAGCCAACGAAGGCTGCGGGGACCTAGGGGCAGGCGGGCCAGTGCAATGAGATCGGTGGGCGCAAGGTGCGGGATCAGATGTCCTGCTCGGTCATTGGGCTGCCGCCATAGCACGGGGCCCGCAGCGTAACGGCCGCGGGCGAGGTGCAGACCGGCGTCTGTTACGAGCTTCCGCATCCGTCGATGTCGTGTGGAAATGAACTGGGCGCCGAGCTCGACGACGTCGCCGGTGACGGGCCGGGATCGCGAGCGACCGCCGACCTCGGCGCGGCCCTCGAGAACGACGACGTCATGGCCGGCGGCACTCAAACGTGTTGCCGCTGTGAGTCCGCCAAGTCCTGCTCCGACGACTACTACCTTCACGATCCCCCTCCAACGCTGTTGAAGCGCTGCTTGCTGCCTCCGCAGCGTCGAGACATCAGGATGACGCGTGTTCGTGGACGAAGTCCTGGATCGCCCGTGCGGTGATCTCGGGCTGGTCTTCGGGCAGATAAGTGAAGCTGTCGGGCACCTCGACAAGAGTCGCGTCAGGTAGGAGTTCCGCCCACCGGCGCGCGTGCTCGAACGGGAAGAACGGCAGCTTAGGTGGCCACAAGATGAGCACCGGCTTGGCGAAGTTACGCAAGGCTTCTGCGGCGTTGAGCGTCTCGTGATAATCCATGGCTCGCAGGAACTTCCCGATGTCGGCGCGGATACGACGATCGCCGATGAATGACTGCAGCCAGCCCTCAGCTACCTCGACGGGAATAGGTCTCCTACTCATCGGCGCGAACGTCGCACGCCGTACAACGGAGGACCGCATCAGCAGTGCGCCTAACCACAGCAGGCCGGGGATGCGAGGCGCGTACTTCAGTATGCGAAGCGAGGGTGGCGGGAAGTTGTCGAAGGAATCGCTGGGGGTGAGCACGAGTCGGGAAACGTTTGGGCAGCCGTCAGCAAGAAGCAGCTGGGCGATCGCACCGCCGGTGTCGTTGGCCACGACCGTCACGTTGTCGACCTCGAGCGTGTCGAGGAACTCCGCAATGAGCCGAGCAACGCCGCGAGGGGTGAGGTCGGCATCTGCCCGCATGGGCCGACGGTGGCCCCCCAACGGCAAGTCCGGCGCGATACACCGAAATTGTGGCTCGAGGACGTGAATGATGTTGCGCCAGAACGTGCCGTTCACCAGGATGCCGTGGACGAACAGGATTGGTGACCCCTGACCGGTGTCGCGGTAGTGCACTGTGCCAGCTGATAGCTCGACGTCGGGCATGGCGTGATCCTCCAACCGAAGTGTCGGCGCGGCTCCGCAAAGCATCCGAAGCGATATGAGACGATCGTAGCAGACAAACGTCCCATTTCAAGAGAGAAGCCATGGCGCCGCCAACCCGTAACCGACAAGCGCTGCTCGATGCGGCCATACGATGCATCCAGGAGCGCGGCTACGCCCGCACGACCGCGCGCGACATCGTTGCCGTGTCCAACACCAACCTTGGCGCGATCGGCTACCACTTTGGCTCGAAGGAAGCGCTGATGACGGAGGCGCTGGCCGAATGTTGCCGCCGTTGGTTAGCCGCCGTCTCGTCTGCCGCCAACCAACCCGGTGGCAGCCCCTGGGACAACGCGGTAACTGCGGCATACCGCGCCGTTGAAGACAGCCGCGAGGTCGCCGTCGCCTACCTAGAAGCGTGGGCGCAAATAGAGCGGTCGCCCGAGTTGCGAGAGCAGCTCGCAAGCCATTACCGCGAATTCCGCACCGCTACAGCGGCTCTCATCCAATCCGTAATCCCCCGCGCGCGAAGCGAACACTTGGACGTCGAGGCGCTATCCGCAATACTGATCGCCGTATTCGACGGCCTCATGGTGCAATGGCTGCTGGACCCCGACGCTCTGCCCAGCCTGGACCGCCTCGGCACGACCCTCACACCACTCATCGAGATGTGACCAGGTCACGCGAACGCAGTGGTAATCAACCGCCACAGGCATGCTGCCGGGCCGGCGGATGGGGAGATGCAATGTCCCAACGGACACGGTCCCCAGCTCAGACGCCTTCGGAAACCTTTGATTGCTCATGCGACCCGGACATTAGTGCGGACCTCCCCGAGCGTGCATGCCGGTCCGAAATTCGGAACCCTGCGCACAGTCCGACTCGTTAGGTCCGGCCGGGCTCCGGTCACGGCAATGGGGCCGCCCCTGGTCATCCGGACAGGATTTGGTTGCCGTTGACGCGCAAGACATCGATTGTATGGCTGAAGGCACCGCCTTTGGGAGGGATTGGGAGTCAAAAAGCTCTCTCGCACAGAAGATCCGAAGAAGGCTGGGCCGAGCAAATTTTTCAATTCAGACCTCGAGCCGTGGTGCTCACTGTTACGCTCCGGCACGCACATAGGAGGTTTGACCTAGTAATGACGACCCGTCTGATTATCGCGGCAATGGCCACAGTTGCCGCTTTCCTTGGCGTCGGTTTATCCATCGCGCCCGCCGCACAGGCAGATCCGCCCTATAGAAACTGCACCGCGGCGCGCCAAGATGGCCGATACAACATTCCAAGGGGAGATCCGGCCTACCAACAAAAGCTGGATCGGGACAACGACGGCATCGCCTGCGAGTCCTAGCTCCGCATTCAATGAGGCAGTGCCCTTTTGATTGGCGCAACGCAAGCCATGCGGGCGACGACTCGATATGCCGCGACTGCGACGACCGGTCAAAGCCGACGTCGAAGTCGCGGGTCAGTGCCGAATAACCGGAGTTTGCATGATCATTGATATGCGCAAGGCGGTGTTGCTGCTACCGATCTACGTCGCCTGGATGGTCGGAACGGATTTGTTGTTCAACTCCAGCGGCGTGAACACCAGCAACGACCTGCCGCTATGGCTCATCATCGGTTTCACGATCATGGCCGTGCTCGTAGTCCTGATTGTGGCGTGGTATCTCGTGCAGCGCTCTCGCGGGAAGGTACCTCCTAGGCGTGAGCGTGTGTACATGGGTTTCCTTATCGCACTTCTTATTTCGGGTTTCATCGATGACGGCCTGAAGGCCCTGACGAAGCTGATCTTCCACAGCATGTCCATCTGGATTCTGATCCCTCTCTACATAGTCTCCTACGCGATATTGCTGGCGGTGATGGTTGTCGTCATAAACCGAGTTACGACCAAACCCGCTGATACACAACGCTAGACGTGATCAGCCTGGCGCCCCGGCTGCGGGCGGCAACGCGTCACCCCAGACGGCAGGCAAAACGGTCCTGAATTGTGCTCCCCTAGCCCCACGTTGCCCGCGGCGGTGTGACCTTGGACTTGTCGGCCGAGGACAAGTGCACCGCGTGGACACCCGGCTTCTTCGACAGCTGATCCAAAAGGCTTTCCAGGTGCGCCTTGTCGGTGTGCCAGTGCTGAACCGACTCCGGCGCCTCCTGCATTTCCGCCAGGACCGTCTTCAGTTTGTCCGGGGTCTTGGCGTCGTTGTCCGACGAGCGGCGGCCCAGCCCCCGGGTGGGGCTTGCGGCGACCGCGCGGGGCACAGCGCCACCCAGCGCTCCACCGGCCAGGCCCGCCAGGCCGATCTGACCGAGGGCACCGGCGCCGGCCGCGACCGTCGGCGCGGCACCCGCGCTGGTGTACTCCAACACGGTGGCGGCCAGCTTGGCCGCGGGACTGGCCACGGCCCAGCTCGGCGGTACTGACAACGCCCCCGCGAGACCCGCATTGCCGAGACCTGCGGTCACCGCAGATGCGCCAACGGCTCCTACGGCCGGGGTGCTCGAACCCAGCGAAGCGAACAGCGGCCCTTCGAGTTCGACGGCGGTGTCACCCCACGTCCGTGCCGTTGCCACCAGGCCCAAACTGAGGCTCAGCAACGTGTCGTTGACCGGGCGGATGCCTTTGGTGACGAACTCGATGTTCGCGGCGATCTTCGCCAACGGCGTGGAATTCAAGTTGTTCAACCATGTCGCCAATGACGACGGATCGGCCGCCGGCAATGCGGAAGGCGACGCGAAGCTTTGCAGCGTTCGCGGGGTCGACGACATCAGCTTCGCCAAGGCCGACTGCGCGTTGGCGGGCGCCGTACCGGCGGCTTGGGCGACCGCGCCTGATTGGCCGGCTCCTCCCGCTGGGTTGGTGGTTTGCGGTGGCGCGTTGAAGGGCTCCAATTGCGCAGCGATCGCCGAAGATCCGGCGTAGCCGTACATCGCGGCAGCATCTTGCGCCCACATCTGTGCGTACTCCGCCTCGGTGGCCGCGATCGCGGCGGTGTTCTGCCCGAGAAGGTTCGTCGCCACCAGCGACGCCAGCCGGCCGCGGTTCTCCGCGATCGCCACCGGGGGCACCGTCGCGGTGAATGCGGCCTCGTACGCCGCCGCGGCCGCTCTGGCTCGCGAGGCGGCCTGTTCGGCTTGAGCGGCGGTCGTGCTCATCCACGCCGCATACGGCGCGGCCGCACCGGCCATGGTCAGCGAGGACGGCCCCTGCCAACCGCTGGTCAAGTTCGAGATCACCGACTCATACGACGTCGCCGCAGAGTGCAGTTGGGCGGCCAACCCATCCCATGCCGACGCCGCGGCCAACATTGAGCCTGCGCCTTCACCGGCGTACATTCGACCAGAGTTGATCTCCGGCGGAAATGCTCCGAAATCCATTGTCACTCCTTGTTCTTCGCGATAAGTAGTGCGTGCTATTCCTGCGGGTCGTCCGCGTTGATGACGATGATCGTGGCCGTGGTCGCGACGCGCCCGAAACCGCCGCCGATGCCCGTTGCCCGCGCGGAGCCACCGCCGGTGGCGGCCATGGCGCGCCCGGCCAGACCCGACGCGGCCATGCTGGAGAACAGCGATCCCTCTCCTTCGGCCGCGAGGGCCGAAGGAGCGCCGGCAAAGGCGGTTTGTGGAATCACCGTGGCGACCGGCCGGATCTCCGGGGCGGCCGCCGCCCATCCCGGCGGCACCGACAAGCGCCCGACGACGCCGGCACGACCGATGCCCGGCGACATTCCGGTTCCAGCGGCTCTCGGCGAGCTCACCATTTGCGTCCCCGAATTGGCCTCGCCGCCCAACCGCCCGAGCGCCGACCGGTCCCGGTCCAGCCTTTGCCGGGCACTGTTCACATTCGCCACGTTTTGGGGCACCAGGTAGTTTTCGACGCCCAGCAGATACGGGCTGCCCCCGATGCCGAACAATGACACGGGACCCAACGGGCCCGTGAGCGCCGAGTCGAATGCTGACAGCAGCGATGGTGGATCGGCGGCGGCAGGCGTTGTCAGGGTCTGCAACGATTGGGGCACGGCGGACATCAGTTGCGGGAGAGCCGATTCCGTGTTAGTCGCGACCGAGCCGCCGGTGGCCTGCGCGACGGCGGCGGCCTGTCCCGCGGTCCCGGCCGGGTTGGTGCTACGCGGCGGCGGGGCGAATGGCGTCACCTGCGCGGCGGCCGCCGAGGCACCGGCGTAGCCGTACATCGCCGCGGCATCCTGGGCCCACATCTCGGCGTACTGGGCCTCGGTGGCCATGATCGCCGGGGTGTTCTGACCCAGAAAATTGGTCGCGATCAGCGCCATCAACTGCGCCCGATTGGCCGCGATGACCGGTGGCGGCACCGTCGCGAGGAACGCCGCCTCGTACCCGACCACCGCCGCCCTCGCCTGGTTGGCGGTCTGCTCGGCCTGGGCGGCGGTCGCACTCATCCATGCCGCATACGGTGCCGCCGCGGCGGCCATCATGCTCGACGAAGGACCGCGCCACCCGGCGGTCAGGTTCGAGATCACCGACTCGTAAGACGCTGCGGCGGCGTGCAGCTGGGCTGCGAGTCCGTCCCACGCCGCGGCGGCGGCCAGCATCGGCCCGGCCCCGGGGCCAGAGTACATTCGACCGGAGTTGACCTCCGGCGGCATCCCTCCGAAATCCATTGCTATACCTCATAACTCGGTGCGCGACGCCCGAGGGCGACGTGAGTCGACCGCTGCATCGCCTGAATGATTTGATGAACTTCTGTAACCGCGCCCTATCGACGCACGACTCGGCCGGATCGTGAGAGCGGTTATCCGCTGCGGCCCCGGCGATGTGCCGTTATCGTTGTAGCGCAGGGTGATTCAACGACGGGAAAATGCATCCCCCGGCTGAGCTGACATGGTTAGTACCGATGCCGCGACCAGATACGTTGCCACGGTGTGAACTTGCTACCGGATACCGCTGTGGTGTGCACCACCGGCGCAGTGAAACAGCGCCGATCGTCGTCGACACGAAGGTCAACCTCGAAGGCTAGGAACCCCGGTTGCGCCACGGGCGGTGCCGCCGACGCTGCAAATAGGACTCGACGCGGCGGTTGTGCGTATTGGCGATGATTTCAATTGCGCGCCAGCTGTCTTGGCGTGTTTGCTCACGGGCGATCGAGGCGAGGCACAGCCGCATCCGCCCGAGCGGGCGGCCAGCCAAGGGGGTAAAACTGCGCGGGGCGATCGGACAAGCGCTCACCCCCGTCGATGACGGCGAACCCTCATCGACAGATCTCATCGCGGTGCTCCTGCTTGCATATCAGATAAATGACAGACCACGATCGTACTTATCCCGGTCAGGCCGTGTCCAGTTTGCGTTCACGCCATACCAGCAGGTCGGCGCCCGTCCGCACCTCCGCAAACCCGCTCACGATCCCCCACCAGAGCGGCACCCCGAAATGCCCAGAGCAAATGCAATCAAGTCCCACAAAGCGCAGGAATGCGGACTACCATCGATACCGTGCGCATAAGGGAAGAAACGTAGCGACCGTCGCTTCGTTGGGGCATAGCACTTGCCGGGCCTGCGATGCGGAAGCTAGTCGCCACACAGATGGCCGTTGGGGCTTTAATGCTCAGCGGGGCGATCGCACACGCTGAGGACCAGCCGCCACCGCCTCCTCCCGCCCCTTCGTTCTACGCACCGAAGTGCCTGAGTTTCGATCCCAATCCGCCGGCGCACTGGAACTACCTGCCGTGCGGATGGACAACGGATGGCAAGCGGTGGATTCCGCTGCCTCCGTAGCCGATACCGCGTGACCTCGCCCCGCGAAATCCCCTCAGCCGCTGACTAACTGGCCTTGAGGTGTCCGCCTCCCCGGCAGCTAACGCCGCAGACGCCCGCATCCCCCCGGGCGTCTGCGAGCGAAAGCGCCTGGTCAATCGGGAGCCCGCTGCAATCCAAACCGTTGACCACCAGGCCCAGACTGATGGCGCCGTCCGCGCGGGCGCTTTCGATGCACACCTCGATGTCTCGGAGCCCCGGCCTGCCCACGGTCCAGTAGTCCGGGCGGTGCCCGTCGAACACCGTGTGATTGTCCGCGCCGTCACCGTTGTCCCGCAGTTCGCCCGCCGATGAGGCAGGCACGTCGTCGGGTAACGCGGCCGCGGCGAGAGGAGTGAGCGGATCAGCAAGACCACAACAGTTGTCGTGATACTCCAAGGCGATCATCATCGCCCTCCTCTCACTAGACCATCGTATCTTCGACGGCGACGTTTCCTACGGCAACACGGTGTGCATCAGCATCACGTCGTACGCCGACCACAGCGACAGGTTGAAGTACAGGTCCCGTCCCGACGACCAGGGATGGATCATCGGCGCATAGATGCCGCCGGGCATCTGGAACGAGGACACCAGCGGTTGCGGGGGACTCCACGGCCCCTGCGGCGCCGGCGCGGTCCGTGCGATGACGTCGTTGCTGCCGCCGTCGGTGTAGAGCACCAGGTACTGCTTGAGGTAACTGTTGTACTGGGCCGACATTTCGCCCACCGGCGCCGGGAAGATCGGCGTCGCCGCACCCGGATTGTTCGGGACCCAACGACCGCCCTCGTCGCCGTTCCAGTACTGGTACTTGGTCAGGTCGGGCAACTGGTTCGGTGGAACCCGCGACAGGAAGGCCGCGCCGCCGCGACCCGACGGCGTCCCGAACTGGTAGATGTAGCCGTCCTTGCCCTTCAAGAAGGCGCCCATCTGGAAGTTCTCGTTTCCAGGCGTAAACCCGGCTCCCGGAATGGCATCCGCGGACGCCGTGCGGATCGTGGTGGGGAAGATCCCCCAGTTCTGGCCGTTGTCGTTGGACCGCGCGATCGCCGAATAGTTCGTTGTCCATTCGCCGTCACGGCCCCACTGGCGGATGGACATGTAGCTCATGTACTGGGTTCTGCCCATCGACATCGCCCCGGTCGGAATGATTCCCGTCTCGTGCGCGGCCTTGTGGATGGTGTTGACGACCTGTTTGGAGAGCCCGGGCGCCCACACCGGCGAGCCGGAATACTTGTCGTTCGGCACGCCGTCGGCGATGTGGATTCCCTTGGACAGATCGCGATCGTTGCTGCGGAACAGGGTGTTGTAGCGCCACTGCTGGCCGTGCACCTTGCAGTAGCCGAAGGTGTCACCGAAGGCCATCAGCACCTGGCGGTTGACGGGATCGCCGTTGTCCCAGGCAATCCCGAGATCGGTGCCGGAGATGCCGAAACGTTGCAGCGTTTTGTTGGGGCCGTCCGGCCCGGTGACCCAGTCGACGAGGGACGTCGGGGCGCCCGCGATCGACGGAGGCGGCGGGCCCGGCTCGGGTTGCGGCTGCGGCACCGGGGCGGCGTTCGGCCGTAGCGGATTGGCGTTCGGCAGTTGCGGGACCGCGGGCGGGTTGGGAGCCGGCGGCAGGACCTCGGCTTGCTGTTGCAGCGGCGCGGAGGGTCCGGGTCCCGGCGTCGGCCCCTCGGCTCGCGGATGGACCGGCGCGGAGTAGCGCTGCCCCGGCGTCGCCGGCTTGAGCAACGACGAGATCAGCGGACCCAGCCTCGGCAGCGGCGCCTGGTCATTCGTGTGACTGGGTCTGCGCCCGGTCGGCGGCTGCACGACCGGCTGAGGCGCGGGCATCGCCGGCTGCGCGGCGGGAGGGTCGACGTTCGCCTCGGGGGCACCACACGGCGTGGCGTGGGCGGTAGGCGCGGGCCCCACCACGAGGACGAATCCGACAGCGGCCGCCGACGCCATCGATAGCGACACACTTCGAAGAATCGCCGACATGTAACACCTTTCGAGGGGTAGGACACCGCGCTGACGTCCGTAGTTGGCTCATGTGACGATAGTGATCTGCGGGGCATATGTGACCAACGATGAGCCGATAGGTATGCATCCGTGACCGTGTCGCAACGCGGCAGTCGCCGCCCCGACTTCCCTCGCGTGGCATTAGCTGGAAGCAACATGCAAGCTGTTAATCGGCGTTTCTGATTTTGCCAACGCTGCCACTGGCTGGGTCGGGTATCGACCCGGAAGATGTCACGATGGACCGCAGACCGACCCGCCCCGGGGGGTGAGCCCGCCCCGGGCCTTTCACCCGGTCGCCAAGAGCCGGTCGCGTCCGCACAAGTGGCCGCCGGCCCCGCGGGGTCGTCGCCGGCTGGGGGGTTGACGTCGCGGCTACTTTGCTGGGACGGCCGCAAAACGAACGGCCGACGGGTGCGCATATCGGCTTACACCGCAGCCTCGTGCGACGCCACGATGCGGGGCGGCCGCTTCGCGGTGGGACTGGCCGCACGACGGCGCAACCCCACCACATCGCCGCAGCTCAGACTTCCGGCCGACCGCCTGCCCGAGTGCCCCGCGCGCACCCGGAAAAGGTGAATCGACGTTAACCGGACCCGGCGCCGTCGGCGGCCTGGCATCAACGAGACGTCAAATAGATTGAGGCCGCATGTTTGTCGGCACCGCTGGGGGGCAATGATCCAACAGTAGGCGAGTGCGTCGGCCGGCCTTCGCGCCCGCCTAGGTCCCGTCGGTTCAGCCCGAGAGCCGACGGGGCCGCCCTCTTTGGACCAGCCAGGGACCCGCGCCGGCCCGCCGATAGGCCTCAACAACCGCCCCGCCCGGGAGTACCGTCGGCGTATGGATCGCTCCTCCGGTGTGTGGATTCTCGGCGGTTACCAAAGCGATTTTGCTCGCAACCTCACCAGGGAAGGCCACGACTTCGCCGCGCTGACCGCCGAGGTCGTCGACGCGACGCTGGCAACGGCCAAGCTGGACGCGGCCGGCATCGAAGTGGTGCACGTCGGCAACGCCTTCGGCGAGATGTTCGCCCGGCAGGGCCACCTCGGGGCGATGCCCGCCACGGTCTGCGACGGCCTCTGGGACACCCCGGCGTCGCGCCACGAAGCCGCCTGCGCCTCCGGCAGCGTGGCGGCGCTGGCGGCGATGGCCGATCTGCGGTCGGGCGCCTACGACACCGCGCTGGTGGTGGGCATCGAGCTCGAGAAAACGGTCCCGGGCGACACCGCCGCGCAGCATCTGGGGGCCGCGGCGTGGACCGGTCACGAGGGGGCCGACGCGCGCTACCTGTGGCCGTCCATGTTCGCCCGGGTGGCCGACGAGTACGACCGCCGGTACGGAATGGACGACGCGCACCTGCGGGCCATCGCCCAGCTCAACTTCGCCAACGCGCGCCGCAACCCCAACGCCCAGACCCGCGGGTGGACCGTCCCCGATCCCATCACCGACGACGACGACGACGCCAACCCGATCACCGAGGGCCGGCTGCGACGCTTCGACTGCAGCCAAATGTCCGACGGCGGCGCGGGATTGGTGCTCGTCAACGACGCCTACCTGCGCAACCACCCCGACGCGCATCCGATCGGCCGGATCGAGGGCTGGGGCCATCGCACCGTCGGGCTGGGGCTGCAGCAGAAACTGGACCGTGCCGGCGACGATCTTTACGTGTTGCCGCATGTGCGGGCGGCGGTGCTCGACGCGCTGCGCCGGGCGGGGCGCGGCCTCGACGACATCGACGGGTTCGAGGTGCACGACTGCTTCACTCCCAGCGAGTACTTGGCCATCGACCACATCGGGTTGACCGGCCCGGGCGAGTCATGGAAGGCGATCGAAAACGGCGAGATCGAGATCGGCGGGAGGCTGCCGATCAATCCCAGCGGCGGGCTGATCGGCGGCGGGCATCCGGTGGGCGCCTCCGGGGTGCGGATGCTGCTCGACGCGGCCAAGCAGGTCAGCGGCGCCGCCGGCGACTATCAGGTCGACGGGGCGCAAACCTTCGGGACCCTCAATTTCGGCGGCAGCACCGCCACAACGGTGAGTTTCGTTGTCAGCAAAGGCATCTGATGATGGACGTAGCGATCGTCGGCAACTTCCTGTCCACCCTTCCCGAGGACGACGACCACCCCTACCGGACGGGCCCGTGGCGTCCCCAGACCACCGAGTGGGACGCCGACGACCTGGTCGCGGTCGAGGGTGAGATCCCGGGCGACCTGGACGGCGTCTATCTGCGCAACACCGAGAACCCGCTGCACCCCGCGTTCAAGACCTATCACCCCTTCGACGGCGACGGCATGCTGCACGTGGTCGGCTTCCGCGACGGAAAGGCCTTCTACCGCAACCGTTTTATCCGCACCGACGGACTCCTGGCCGAGAGCGAGGCCGGCGGGCCGCTGTGGCCGGGGCTGGCCGAGCCCGTGCAACTGGCGCAGGGCCGGCAAGGCTGGGGCGCGCGAACGCGGATGAAGGACGCGTCGAGCACCGACGTCATCGTGCATCGCGGCGTCGCGCTGAGCAGTTTCTACCAGTGCGGCGACCTGTACCGAATCGACCCGTATTCGGGTGACACGCTCGGCAAGGAGTCCTGGAACGGGCGCTTCCCGACCGCGTGGGGCGTGTCCGCACACCCCAAGGTAGACAACGCAACCGGTGAACTGCTGTTCTTCAACTACAGCAAGCAAGACCCGTACATGCATTACGGTGTCGTCGACGAGCGCAACGAACTGACTCACTACGTCGACATCCCGCTGCCCGGTCCGCGCCTCCCCCACGACATGGCGTTCACCGAAAACTACGCCATTCTCAACGATTTCCCGTTGTTCTGGGATCCTCAGCTGCTCGAGCACGACGTGCACCTGCCGCGCTTCCACCCCGACATCCCGTCGCGGTTCGCGGTGATCCCGCGCCGCGGCGGGACCGAGGACATTCGCTGGTTCGAGGCCGACCCCACGTTCGTGCTGCACTTCACCAACGCCTACGAGGATGGCGACGAGATCGTGCTCGACGGATTCTTCGAAGGCGACCCCTCCCCGCTCGATACCGGTGGAACCAAGTGGGACAAACTGTTCCGCTTCTTAGCCCTGGATCGCCTGCAGGCACGCCTGCACCGGTGGCGCTTCAACCTGGTCACCGGCGAGGTGCGCGAAGAGCGGCTGTTCGAATCCGTCACCGAGTTCGGCACCATCAACACCGGCTACGCGGCCGCCGACTATCGCTACGTCTATGCGGCCACGGGCAAGCCGGGTTGGTTCCTGTTCGACGGCCTGGTCAAACACGACCTGCGCACCGGAACCGAGGAGCGGTTCTCGTTCGGGGACGGCGTCTACGGCAGCGAGACCGCAATGGCACCGCGCGTCGGCGGCACCGGCGAAGACGACGGCTACCTGATCATGCTCACCACCGACATGAACACGGACGCCTCGTATTGCCTCGTGTTCGACGCCACCCGCCCCGGCGACGGGCCGGTGTGCAAACTCCCACTGCCGGAACGGATCTCCAGCGGCACCCACTCGACCTGGGCGCCCGGCTCCGAGCTGCGCCGCTGGGACACCGCCGAGTCCGCCGCGGACGCGATCGGACTGTGATGAGCACCGACCAGCACAAGCACCACCGCACGACGCATTGGCCGCCGCAGTTGGCCCCCATCGGCGGCATCCGCTTCGCGCGCCGCTCCTCGCACTTCGCGGAGACGGTGCGGTTCTACCGCGACCTCGTCGGTCTGCCGCTCTACGAGACGTTCGAGGACAGCTACGGCAGCAACGGCGCGATCTTCGGGCTCCCCAGCTGGAACCTCACCATGGAGATCGTGCAGGCCGCCGACGACGTCGCGGTGGACCCCCATGAACAGCTCTGTCTTTATTTTCCGGACCCCCAAGCACAACGAGCCGCACTCGCCCGCCTGCACGACGCGGGCGTCGAACCCGTCGACCAGCACCCGTACTGGGCGGCCACGGGCGCGATAACCTATCGGGATCCCGACGGGCGCGAGATCGTATTCGCGCCCTTCGTGTTCGGCGTCAACGAGCCCGACACCAGCGCCGCTTCGGGGAAGCACGAGTTCCCGTCGGCGTGAGGGCTCAGCGCCGCGGCCGTCCCGACGCCAACGCCGAGATCACCGCCACGATCGAGCACGCTGCGGCGCACACCGCGCCGCCCGCACCGACGTAGAGGCCGTATTCGGCCGACACCGGCGGGTTGACGTTGAGCTTGTAGTACCACACCGTCAGCGCCACGATCAACAGCGAAATCAGCAGCGCCGCAACCGAAGCGAGCTTCACCGACAATCCTCGGCCCATCATTGCGCCGGCCACCAGCAGGGTCGAGGCTAGCAGCACGATGAGCTGGCCGGCGCCGAACCCCGGGGGCAGTTCCAAGTTGCCGTGGGCGCCTCCGATGGCGTTGGCCCAGCCCCCGCCGTTGACCGCCGTCCTCAGCCACGGCAGCCACGCGCTGGCCGAAACCACCACGGCGAAAAACGCCACCAGCCAACCGGGGCGCAGTCGGCGAGTCATGGTAGCGAGGTTAACCGACTCCGCCGCCGGTCCGCGGCACCGAGCGTCGTCCTAGCGTGGCGGCGCTCGTCGGCTAGGCCTGCAGCGATGACAGGTTGAACGGGGCGCCCGTCGGATCGGTCGCGGCGGCCAGCCGTCCATACGGGGTGTCCTCGGCGTCGCGCACCACAGCGCCGCCGTTGTCGACGATCACTCGCAGGGTCTTGTCGACGTCCTCGGCGCCGAAGAAGGTCACCCAGTTCGACGGGACGGCCTCGGGTAGCAGCGAGGCGCCGTCCATCACGCCGAGCAATTGCTCGTCGCCGAACCACGCTGTGGTGTAGCGGAATTCGTCGGTATCGGACTCGGATTCGGTACGCCAGCCGAGGACGTCGCGGTAGAAGTCGAGGGCCGCACCGTAGTCGCGGGTGGTCAGCTGATGCCAGACGGGGGCGCCGGCCGCTCCGATGATCTCGAAACCGCGGTGCTGCAGCGGCTGCCACAAACCGAACGTCGCGCCGGCGGGGTCGGTCGCCAGGCCCATATGGCCCTTGGCGGGCACCTCCATCGCCATGCAGACCGAACCGCCCGCCCCGGTCACCGCGGCCAGCGTGGTCTGGATGTCGGCGGTGTGGAAATAGGTAACCCAGCGGTCCGGCGCCTCGGCCCCGGCCCGGTTGGCCATGATCCCGGCGACGGGGTGGCCGCCCTTGGCTGCGTTGACATATCCGCCGTACTCGGGCCCGGCGGATTCGAACGTCCAGCCGAAGACCGTGCCGTAGAAATCCTGGGCGCGGGCGACGTCGGACGTGGTCAGATCGATCCAGCATGGGGCGCCCAGCGGGGCGCTGTCACGAATAGGCATGGTGACCTCCTGATGATGTGTCCCCGGAAGAAAGGGGGTTCACACTATCGACCGCGCCCGAGGCGAAAACTCATCGGCGGGCGATCAGCGATGCCCGTTGCTGCTCGGATCGGGCCGGGTGAACACCGTCACGAAGTTCTCCAGCGACTGGTCGATATCGCCGCGCAGTGCGGCGGCGACGATCATGCCGATGGGGCCGAACAGTGCGGGGCCACCGAGGTGCACGTCGAAACTGACGAGGGAGCCGTCCCCTTTGGGCTGGATCTTGGCCATCAGCTTGACCTTGACCCCGCCGACTCCGTCGCCGTTGAGCGTCATGCCCTCGGGTGGCTTGTAGCGCACGACCGTCCATTTGATCCGGTTGGGCATGCCCTTGACCTCGACAATCGACTCGACGACCGAGCCCTTCTCGATCTCGTCGGGCAATGCGCTGCGCCACACCCGGTGGATGGTCAGCCAATCCTTGTACCGGGACAGGTCGGAGGCGTGCTGCCAGGCCACCTCGGGCGGCAGCGGGACATCGATGGATCCGGAAAGCTTGGCCATGGCTCAGTTCTGCTGGTCGCCCGTGTCCGCGGCGCCGGCCGCCTTCTTCGCCTGCTCCTGCACCTGGTGAATGGTGTCGGAGTATTTGCCCTGCGTCTTTTCGTCGACGAACTCGCCTGCCTTGTCGATGGCCGTCTCGACCTTGTCGGCGTTCTGCCACAACAGATCCTTGGCCTTGTCCAGGAATCCCATGTGCCCTCCCTTTTTCCGGCATCGTACTTGCCCGGTGAAACCGGCCGGCGCCGAGTTCGCTGTGCTCAGCGCCACAGCCGCGGCTGCACGCCCAGCATCCTGGCGCGGATCCACCACATGGCCTCGACCGCGGCTACGCCCAGCAGACCGATCCCCAGCGCGGTCGCGGTCACCGTGACATTGGACGGATCCAGCAGGAACTGCTTGCGGGCCAGGGGGAGGCTGAAGATCACCACATACGCCAGGCCCGAGACGATTACGAGCGCCACCCGCCACCACTGGTAGGGCCGTGCGACCACCGCGAGCACCCACAGGGCCGTCATGAGCAAGGTGATCAGGGCCGCGGTCGACGCCTGATCCTGTTGCTGGAAGCCGGCGTGCCGGCCAGGGTAGGCGGCCAGGTACGACGCGAAGGTCGCGGTGCCGACGATCAGCCCGGACGGCAGCGCCGAGCTCAGCACCCGGCGCAC
Organism: Mycobacterium sp. TKK-01-0059; assembly: GCF_000709305.1. NCBI lineage: Bacteria > Bacillati > Actinomycetota > Actinomycetes > Mycobacteriales > Mycobacteriaceae > Mycobacterium > Mycobacterium sp. TKK-01-0059. Next base: position 2,770,514 of record NZ_KL446993.1, on the reverse strand, counting down.
GAAACCGGGCTCGGCGCGCTCGATGTTGGGCGCCAGGGACAGGATGAACGACGGTATTCCGATGGTGAACCACGCCGCGATGGTGACGTGGATCGGCTGGAACGGATACAGCAACGGATCGGCTTTCAACGCTTTGGAAAACAGGCATTCGATGCCCACCAACAACGCCAGCAGCACCGAGTACACCGTCTTGGTCAGGAACAGGTTGGCGACCCGCTCGATGTTGCCGATCACGCGTCGGCCCTCGCCGACCACGTACGGTAGCGTGGCAAACCTGTTGTCCAGCAGGACGATCTGTGCGACGGCACGGGAAGCCGGGCTGCCGGCCCCCATCGCGACGCCGATATCGGCGTCCTTGAGGGCCAGGACGTCGTTGACGCCGTCGCCGGTCATCGCGACCGTGTGCCCGCGCGATTGCAGGGCGTGTACGACGGCGCGCTTCTGATCGGGACGCACCCGGCCGAAGGTGGTGTGGGTGTCCAGCGCGTCGGCCAATTGCGCGGGGTCCGAGGGGAGTTGGCGCGCATCCATCGTCTCGCCGCGCAACCCGAGCTTGTCGGCGACGGCGCCGACAGAAACGGCGTTGTCCCCGGACAACACCTTGACCGAAACACCCTGATCGGCAAAGTATTCCAGCGTCTCGTGGGCGTCAGGTCGGACCTTCTGTTCGAGCACCACCAGCGCGACCGGGGTGACGTCCCCCGGTGCGCTGGGGTGGTCGACGGCCACGTCGGCGGCGCCCACCAGCAGGACCCGCAAGCCCTGCGACCCGATCCGCTCGGCCTGTTCGGCCGCCGCCGACGCCGGCTCGAGCAACACGTCGGGCGCCCCCATCACCCAGTCGCCGTGCCCTTCGAAGGACACCCCGCTCCACTTGGTGGCGGACTTGAAAGGTGCTGTCGCCGTGGCGGTCCAGCCCGGCGACTCGTGATAGGTCTCGGCGATCGCGCGCACGCTCGCGTTGGGTCGCGGGTCGGCGGCGGCCAACGCCGCCAGCACGTCGCCGATCCGATCGCGGTGCGCGTCCTCGTCGAGCTCGTCCACCCGGGCGACCCGCATGCCGCTTTCGGTCAGGGTGCCCGTCTTGTCGGCGCAGACCACGTCGACCCGCGCGAGCCCCTCGATGGCGGGCAGCTCCTGCACCAGGCAGCGGCGCTGGCCCAGCCGGACCACCCCGACCGCGAACGCGACCGACGTCAGCAGCACCAGCCCTTCGGGCACCATCGGCACCAGGGCGCCCACCGTCCGCAGCACGGACTCCTGCCAGCCCGCGTGCGTGGTGAACAGCTGGGTGTAGATCGTCAGCAGGCCGGCCGGCACCAGAAGGTAGGTGATGAACTGCAGGATGCGGTTGATGCCGTTGCGCAGTTCGGATTTCACCAACGTGAACTTGCTGGCTTCCTCGGCGAGTTTGGCCGCGTAGGCGTCCGGGCCGACCTTGGTGGCCCGGTAGGCGCCGGCGCCCGCAACGACGAAACTGCCCGACATCACCGCGTCGCCGACGGCCTTGGCGATCGGGTCGGCCTCACCGGTCAGCAGTGACTCGTCGACCTCCAGGTTCGCCTCTTCGATGATCTCTCCGTCGACGACGACCTGATCGCCGGGCCCGAGCTCGATGATGTCGTCGAGCACCACCTCCTCGGGCGGGACCGCACGCGTCCCGGATTGCCTGCGCACCACGGGTTTCGCCTGACCCACGATCGCGAGCTTGTCCAGCGTCTGCTTGGCCCGGATTTCCTGGACCATGCCGACGACGCTGTTGGCGATGATCAACAGTCCGAACATCCCGTTGATCAGCGAGCCGGTCGCCAGCACGATCAGCAGTAACACTCCCAGGATCGCGTTGATCCGGGTGAACACGTTGGCCCGCACGATATCGGTGATGCTGCGCGTCGCCCGTTTCCGCACGGCGTTGCTCTGGCCGTCGGCGACCCGCTGCGCCACCTCGGCGTCGGTCAGGCCGGTGATCAGTGAGGAGCTCATCGGGCGAAGGTCCCCAGCTTCTCGGTGTCGTAGTACTCCAGATTCAGGGTGTCGTTGGAGAAGACCGCTTTGGAAATCGTTCCGGGTGGGGCGTTTTCGTCGGTCAGCGGGAAGGTGAAGGTGTCGCCGTCCCAATGGGTGAGGGCGACCGTGTGGTTTTTCGGGCCCATCGCCAAGTGCAGGGCGCCGTCGCGTTCGGTCACGACGGCCGGGCCCCAGTAGTCGCTGGCGTACACGCCTGCATAGTCGCGAAGCGGCTTGGCCGGGGCGGGTTTGGGCGGGGGCTGCTTGCCGACCAGCGAGCCCACCGGATTGTTCAGCCAGCCGATCGCCTTCTGGTACAAGGGACCCCAGTCCTCGCGGATCTGGCCGTATTGGACGAGGTCCATGAATTCGGCGGTCAGGGTTTCCGGGATGCCGTAGGGCGCGCCGTTGGTCAGCGCGATGATGCCCACGTCTTCCGAGGGCATCACCACGAAGTTCGTCGCCGCCCCCAAAGCGAAAGCGCCGGAATGGCTGTATTCGGTGCGGCCCGAGGAATCGACCGACGCGTTGAAACCGTATCCGTAGAACCCGGTGCGCGCCTTGGGCGTCGTCGCGGGTGTCGACACCGTCTGCGGACTGATGGCCGGCAACAGGTCTTCCGGCGCGGCGATCCGCCGCCCGTCGTGAGTCCCGTTGCCCAGCAACATCATCAGCCAACGGGCCATGTCGTTGACCGATGAGCTGAGGCCGCCCGCGGGTGACTGGGGATCGGGATCACGCTGGAAGCGGGCCTCCCACTTGCCGGCGACCTTGACGTGGTTGACCGCGTGATTGGGCCGGGCGAGGAAGTCGGCGAAGCGTGAGCTCGTCGACGTCATTTTTAGCGGGCGGTAGAGCGCCTCGTCGGACAGGTCCTCCCATGACTTGCCGGCCGCGGCCGCCACGGCCTCCGCGCCGGCGGTGATCCCATAGTTGGTGTAGGCGTAGCTGATCCGGAAGGGTGCCAGCGGCAGATACCTGAGTCGCTCGAGGGTCTGACGACGGTCGTAGCCCAGGTCTTCGAGTTTGTCGCCCGCGTGATCGGGCAGCCCGGAGCGATGCGAATACACGTCGGCGACGGTCACATGGCTACTGACATAGGGATCGCCGAGCGTGAACCAGGGCAACTTGGCGGCCACTGGGGTGTCCCAGGTGACGACGTGATCGCTGACCTCGTGCGCGATCACCGTCGCGCCAACCGATTTGGACACCGAAGCCAGCTGGAAGACGGTGTCGGCGTCCACCTTGTTTCCTTGCCCCTCGCCCTTGCTCACATCCTTGACACCGAAACCCTTGGCGTACAACACTTTCCCGCCGTGGACGACGGCGACCGCCATTCCCGGCACGCCGGTGTTCTTCATCAGGTCGCCGACCAGGCCGTCGATCTTGGCGACGGCATCGTCGATGCGGCCGGCAGGAATCGCCACGCCGGCCACTTGGTTGGGCGCGACGTCAGACAGTGTGGACGGGGCCCCGGCGGTCGGCTGCGCGGAGCCGCATCCCGTCAATCCGAGCAGCACCGAGATGGCAGCGACCGCGCGTTTGGTCATGGCGCACTCTAACGCGGTGGGGTTGCCGGACTCCGGAATCAGAGCTGCCACCACGGGTTCGATTTCACCGGGGCCGCGAGATCAATGCGCTGGCCCGGCACCGGAACCGCCACGTTCACCTGCTCGGGCTCCGCGGCGGCGAGCAGCCGCTCGACCGGCTCGGCCCACGGGTGCGGGGCCAACCGGAAGGTGCCCCAGTGGATCGGCACCAACAGCCCCCCGTCGGTGACGTCCAGGTGCGCCCGCAGCGCCTCCTCGGGGTTCATGTGCACGTCGGGCCACGCCGTGTTGTAGGCCCCGATGGGCAGCAGGGTCAGGTCGAACGGTCCGTGGTCGGCGCCGATCTGGGCGAAGCTCTTCGTGTACCCGGTGTCGCCGCCGAAGTACGCGCGATGGGTCGGCCCGCGAAAGACCCACGACGCCCACAGCGTCGTGTTGCGATCCAGGAAGCGCCCCGAAAAATGCCGCGCCGGCACGCACACCACGGTGAGCTCGTCGACCGTCGCGCTCTGGTGCCAATCGAGCTCGACGATGCGGTGCTCGGGTATCCCCCACCTGCGAAGGTGGGCGCCGACACCGAGCGGAACGAAGAACGGGGACCGCTGCGTGCGGGCCAACGCCCGAATCGTGTCGATGTCGAGGTGGTCGTAGTGATCGTGGCTGATCACCACCGCGTCGACGGCGGGCAACCCCTCGAGTTGAATCGGCGGCGGGTGCAGCCGCTGCGGCCCGACGACGTCCGACGGCGAACACCGGTCGCTCCACACCGGATCGGTGAGCACCCGGTAGCCGTCGATTTCCACCAGCGCCGTGGAGTGGCCGAACCAGCTGACGGCCAGCCCGCTCGGATCCGCGCGGAAGACCCCGGGGGCCGTCAGCGGGATCGGCCCGCGCGGCCGGCTTCCACCCCGGTTGCCCACCAGCTCCCACGCGATGAGCCGCAGTTGCTCGCGGTCCATCTTGGTTTCCGAGGCGGGCTCGAGGTTGACGAAGACGCCGTCGCGACAGTTCGGGGACCCCGCGGTCGCCGCGGCGATCGATGCGGGGTGGGCGCCGAGGGCGTCCGGCGCGCCGTGCAGCGCGCGCAGCAGCCAACCCCCGCCCGCCAGCGACGCCGTGCCGGCGATCAGCCGTAGCGTCCCCCGCATGGCTCGTCAGGCCCCCTGGAACTTCGGTGGCCGCTTCTCGATACGCGCGACCTGGGCCTCGATGACGTCCTGGCTGCCCCACGCCTTGTCGAAAAGCTCCTTGTGCACCGGGTCGGCCTCCTCGATGGCGCCGTCGTCGTTGAGCACCCGCTTGGCGTGCTGGATCGCCAACGGGGCCAGGCCGGCGATCTCGGCGGCCCAGGCCTGGGCGTCGGACAGCGTCCCGATGCGGTTGGCCATCCCGGTCTGCAGGGCCACGTCGGCCGTCAGCTTTTCGGCGGCCAGCAGCATCGCGCGGGCCCGGCCGTGACCGACCAGTGAAGCCAGGCGCCGGATGCTCCAGTTGTCAAGGGCCAGACCGTATTTCGATGTGGGGAATTGGAAGAAGGCGTCCGGCGCGACGACCCGGAGATCGCATTGCATGGCCAGCTGCAGGCCCGCGCCGATGGCGGGGCCGTTGATGGCGCCGATCACCGGGATGAGGGTGGCGTCCAAGACCCTGTGCAGCTCGATGAGGCGGTCGGGATAGTCGGCGGCGAATGCGTCACCGCTCAGGTCCGCGCCGGCGCAAAACACCGTGCCCTGCCCGGTCAGCACGATCGCCCGGGTGGAGCCGTCGCCCGCCTTCAGCACGGCCTCGCGCAGCTCCTCGACGAGCTGGGAGTTCAAGGCGTTGCGGCGCTCGGGGCGCTGCAACTCGATGGTCAAAACCGCTTCGGCCTGGCTGACACCGATCATGGCAGCCACCCTATATAGCCTCGTCACGTGAGTCGTATCACGGCTGGTCAACTACGCGACGCGGTCCTGGACGAGAATTCCTTCATCCGCTGGGACAGCGAGCCGCTCGCCGTGCCGGCCAGCGCCGCCTATGCGCGAGAGCTGGCCAATGCCCGCGCCGCGACGGGCCTGGACGAATCCGTGCTGACCGGCGAAGGGCGCATCTTCGGGCGCCGGGTCGCGGTGGTGGTCTGCGAATTCGGCTTTCTGGGTGGCTCGATCGGGGTGGCCGCCGCCGAACGGATCACCGCGGCGGTGCAGCGGGCGACCGCCGAGGGGCTGCCGCTACTGGCCTCGCCGAGCTCCGGCGGCACCCGCATGCAAGAGGGCACGGTCGCGTTCCTGCAGATGGTGAAGATCGCCGCGGCCGTCCGGCTGCACACCCGGGCTCACCTGCCCTACCTGGTCTATCTGCGCAATCCGACCACCGGTGGGGTCTTCGCGTCGTGGGGCTCGCTGGGCCACGTCACGCTCGCCGAACCGGGCGCGTTGATCGGCTTCCTCGGACCTCGCGTGTACCAGCTGCTCTACGGCGAACCGTTCCCCGAGGGCGTGCAGACCGCGGAGAACCTGCAGCGGCACGGCGTGATCGACGACGTCATCCCGCTCGACGAGCTGCGCCCGACGCTGGACCGAGCGATGACCGTCATCGCCGACCCGCCCGGGCCGCTGCCCACGCCGCCACCACCCGAACCGACACCCGACGTCGCGGCGTGGGATTCGGTGGTGGCATCGCGGCGTCCGGACCGGCCGGGCGTCGGACTTCTGTTGCGGCACGGCGCAACCGACCAGGTGCTGTTGTCGGGGACCGGCCGGGGAGAGGCGGCGACGACGCTGCTGGCGCTGGCCCGATTCGCCGGTCAGCCGGTGGTGGTGCTCGGCCAGCGGCGGATAGCGGGCGGCCGGGCGAGCACCGTGGGCCCCGCGTCGTTGCGCGAGGTCCGGCGCGGCATGGCGCTGGCCGCCGAGTTGCGCCTGCCGCTGGTGCTGGTGATCGACACGGCGGGACCGGCGCTGTCGGCCGACGCCGAACAGGGCGGGCTCGCCGGGCAGATCGCCCAGTGCCTGGCCGAGCTGGTGACCCTGGACACCCCGACGGTCTCCGTGCTGCTGGGCCAGGGCAGCGGCGGGCCGGCGCTGGCGATGGTGCCGGCCGATCGGGTGTTGGCCGCGCTGCACGGCTGGCTGGCGCCGCTACCGCCGGAAGGCGCGAGCGCGATCGTCTTCCGCGACACCGATCACGCCGCCGAACTTGCCGCCGCACAAGGCATCCGGTCGACCGACCTGTTGGCGTCCGGGATCGTCGACGTCGTCGTCGCGGAACATCCCGATGCCGCCGACGAGCCCGTCGAGTTCTCGCGGCGACTCTCACGCGCCATCGCCGCCGAGGTGCAGGCGTTGCGCGGGATACCCGCCTCCGAGCGGCTGGCCGCCCGGCTGCAGCGCTACCGCAACATCGGTCTGCCCTGAAACGCTGGCGCCTTCGCCGCGACACGTAACTCAGACACAAGAATCGCCGACGCGCGCGTGCGTGGTTTATGTCTGGCCAACCCAACAGCGACACGTCGCGTCTTACGCGCATGGACGGACCCATCGTCGGCAGCGAGGCCCTGCGACAGCGCAAACTGACCCGGTATCAGCTGAGGACCGAGTTTCGCGCGATCTATCCCGACATCTACCTGGCGCGTCACGTGGCGCCCTCGCTCCGAATGCGGTCGGAAGCGGCGTGGCTATGGACGCGGCGACGCGGTGTGCTCGCTGGGCTGGCCGCGGCGGCGCTGCACGGCGCGAATTGGATCGACGAGGACGAACCGGTCGAATTGATCTGGAGTAATCAACACGCCCCTATGGGCATAGTGACCCGCAATCAGCGGTTGCGAGACAATGAAATCACGTGTGTCGCAGGGCTTCCGGTGACCACGGTTGCGCGGACGGCATTTGACTTGAGCTGTCGTCTCCCCACCGGAGAAGCGGTGGCCCGCCTCGACGCGCTGATGCGCGCCACGCCCTTTTCCGTCGAGGATGTTTTGCTGGTGACCAAGGGACACCCGCGTGCTCGCGGCCTTCGGCGGCTACGGGAGGCACTTCCCTTGGTCGATCCAGGCGCGGCATCGCCCAAGGAAACCTGGCTGCGCTTGCTGATCGTCAACGCGGGGCTGCCCACTCCCGAGACTCAGATACCGGTGGTCATGCATTACCGGACCGTGGCACTGCTCGACATGGGCTGGGAGCGGTTCAAGGTAGCGGTCGAATACGACGGGGACCAACACCGCACCATGCGGCGCCAATATGTGCGGGATCTCCGGCGACTCAGCGCGTTGCAGGATTGCGGGTGGATCGTTATCAGGGTCATTGTCGAGGACCGACCAGAAGCCGTTATCGGAAAAATTCGCGAGGCGCTGCACCGCCGCGGATACCGCGACACGTAACTCAGACACCAGAATCGCCGACGCGCGCGTGCCTGGTTTATGTCTGGCCGTGACGCGGACCGGCCGAGGCGAAGCGCGCCTAGCCCCGCGACGGTGGTGCCTCCCGCATCCATAGGCGGCAATCAGGCAAGATGGGCGGCATGGACACAGGAGCTAGCTCACCTCGGGTCTTGGTCGTCGACGACGACTCCGATGTGCTCGCGTCGCTGGAACGTGGCCTGCGCCTGTCCGGGTTCGAGGTGTCGACCGCGGTCGACGGCGCCGAGGCGTTGCGCAGCGCCACCGAAACGCGGCCGGACGCGATCGTGCTCGACATCAACATGCCGGTGCTGGACGGGGTCAGCGTCGTCACCGCGCTGCGCGCCATGGACAACGACGTCCCGGTCTGCGTGCTCTCCGCCCGCAGCTCGGTCGACGACCGGGTGGCGGGCCTGGAGGCCGGCGCCGACGATTACCTGGTCAAACCGTTCGTGCTGGCCGAGCTGGTCGCGCGGGTCAAAGCGCTGCTGCGCCGCCGCGGCGCCACCGCCACCTCCTCGTCGGAGACCATCACGGTGGGACCGCTGGAAGTCGACATCCCCGGCCGGCGGGCTCGCGTCAACGGCGTCGACGTCGACCTGACCAAGCGGGAATTCGACCTGCTGGCGGTGCTGGCCGAACACAAGACCGCGGTCCTGTCCCGTGCGCAGCTACTCGAGCTGGTATGGGGCTATGACTTTGCCGCCGACACCAACGTCGTCGACGTCTTCATCGGATACCTGCGCCGCAAGCTCGAGGCCCACGGCGGGCCCCGGCTGCTGCACACCGTGCGCGGAGTGGGATTCGTGCTGCGCATGCAGTAACCCGGTCGAGCGGCCATGAACTTCCTGTCCCGGATCCTGACCCGTACGCCGTCGCTACGGGCCCGGGTCGCGGTCGCGACGGCGATCGGCACCGCGATCGTGGTGGTGATCGCGGGGGCGGTCGTGTGGTTCGGCATCACCAGCGCCTGGAAGGAGCGGCTGGACCGCCGCCTGGACGAGGCGGCCGGTTTCGCCATCCCCTTCCTGCCCCGGGGCCTCGACGACATCCCGCGCGCACCCCACGACCAGGACACCGTGATCACCGTCCGGCGCGACGGCCAGGTCAAGTCCAACTCGGACGTCACACTGCCGCCGCTGGAGGTGGGGTATGCAGACACCTACATCAACGGGGTGCGCTATCGCGTCCGAACCTTGGAGGTCGCCACGCCGCAGCCGGCGACGGTGGCAGTGGGCGCGACGTACTACGACACGATCGCCCAGACCAACAACCTGCATCGCCGGGTGATCCTGATCTGTGCGCTGTCGATCGGCGCGGCGGCGGTGTTCGCTTGGCTCCTGGCGGCTTTCGCGGTGCGGCCGTTCAAACGCCTGGCCCAGCAAGCCCGTTCGATCGACGCCGACGAACGGCCGCAAGTGGCGGTGCGCGGTGCCACCGAGGCGGTCGAGATCGCCGAGGCCATGCGGGGCATGCTGCAGCGCATCTGGACCGAGCAGGACCGGACCAAGGATGCGCTCGCGTCTGCGCGCGACTTCGCCGCCGTGTCCTCGCACGAGCTGCGCACCCCCCTGACCGCGATGCGCACCAACCTCGAAGTGCTCTCCACCCTGGACATGCCGGACGAACAACGCAAAGAGGTGCTGGGCGACGTCATCCGCACGCAGTCGCGCATCGAGGCCACGCTGACCGCCCTCGAGCGCCTGGCCCAGGGCGAGCTGTCGACGTCCGACGATCACGTGCCGGTCGACATCACCGAGCTGCTCGACCGCGCCGCCCACGACGCCACCCGCGTCTACCCCGGGGTCGACGTCTCACTGGTGCCCTCGCCCACCTGCATCATCGTCGGGCTGCCGGCCGGCTTGCGCCTCGCGGTCGACAACGCGATCGCCAATGCCGTCAAGCATGGCGGCGCCACCCGCGTCGAGCTGTCGGCGGTCAGCTCCCGCGCCGGCGTGGAGATCGCCATCGACGACAACGGGCGCGGCGTCCCGGAGGACGAGCGCCAGGTGGTGTTCGCGCGGTTCTCCCGCGGATCGACGGCCTCGCATTCCGGGTCGGGCCTGGGATTGGCCTTGGTAGCCCAGCAGGCCGAGCTGCACGGCGGGACTGCCGAGCTGGAAAGCAGCCCGCTGGGCGGTGCGCGGCTGGTGCTGCGACTACCCGGACCCAGTTAGCCGCGGGCCGTCGGCGGCTATCCGCCCCCTCCCGAGTCGGGCAGACTGGAGCGATGGCCAACGGCAGCAAACCCACCGACAACGACACCCTGGCACACATCCGCGAACTGGTCGCCGAAGAAAAAGCGCTGCGGGCCCAACTGCAGCGCGGTGACATCGACACGTCGGAGGAACATGACCGCCTTCGGCGCATGGAGATCGAACTCGACCAGTGCTGGGATCTGCTGCGGCAGCGCCGGGCGCTCCGCGAGAGCGGCGGCGACCCGCGCGAGGCGGAGGTGCGGCCGCCCGACGAGGTCGAGGGCTACCTGAGCTGAGCGGCCACGCGGACGCCGACGACGCGGTGGACGTCGCCGTCGTCGGGGGCGGGCACAACGGCCTCGTCGCGGCGGCCTACCTCGCGCGGGCCGGCCTGCGGGTGCGCCTGCTGGAACGGCTGGAACAGACCGGCGGGGCCGCGATCTCGGCGCAACCCTTCGACGGGGTCGGCGTCCGGCTGTCGCGCTACTCCTATCTGGTCAGCCTGCTACCGAGCCGCATCGTCGAGGACCTGGGCGCCGGGATTCGGCTGGCCCGGCGTCCCTATTCGTCGTACACGCCCGACCCCGCCACCGGCGGCCGCAGCGGGCTGCTGATCGGGGCGCCCGGTAACACCTTCGCCGCCATCGGCGCGGCCGACGACGCCCAGGGCTTCGCGGACTTCTACCAGCGCTGCCGGCTGGTGACCGAGCGGCTGTGGCCGACGCTGCTCGAACCGCTGCGCAGCCGCGAGCAGGCCCGCCGCCACGTACTGGAAAGCAACGACCGCCGCGCGGCGGCCGCCTGGGAAGCCCTGATCGAGGAACCGGTCGGCGAGGCCATCACCGACGCGGTGGGCAACGACCTGGTTCGCGGGGTGATGGCCACGGACGCCCTCATCGGCACCTTCGCGCGCCTCGACGATGAGTCGTTGACGCAGAACGTCTGCTTCCTGTACCACGTGCTCGGCGGCGGCACCGGGGACTGGGACGTCCCGATCGGCGGGATGGGCGCGCTGACCACCGCCCTGGCCGCGGCCGCCGTCGGCCACGGTGCCGAAATTATCAGCGGCGCAGAGGTTTACGCGCTCGACCCGAGCGGCGAAGTGCGCTATCGCAGCGGCGGCCATGAGCGCCGGGTCCGGGCCCGGTTCGTCCTCGCCGGCGTCACGCCCACCGTGCTGGCCGGGCTGCTCGGCGACGAACCGCCACCGGCGGACGGCGGCGCGCAGGTCAAGGTGAACATGGTGCTGCGGCGCCTGCCCCGCCTACGCGACCGGGGCGTCACACCCGACCAGGCCTTCGCCGGCACGTTCCACGTCAACGAGACCTGGACGCAACTGGATACGGCCTATACCCAGGCGGCCGCGGGGCAACCGCCGAATCCCCTGCCGTGCGAAGCGTATTGCCACTCCCTGACCGATCCCAGCATCCTGTCCGATGACCAGCGCCGCTCGGGCGCCCAGACGATGACGGTGTTCGGCCTGCACACCCCGCACGCGCTGTTCGGCGACGCCGACCCGGACGCGCTGCGCGATCGGCTCACCGACAAGGTGCTGGGATCGCTGAATGCTGTTCTGGCCGAACCGATTCAAGAACTGCTGCTGCACGATGCGCAGGGGCGCCCGTGCATCGAGACGACGACCACATCAGATCTCGAGCGCACCCTCGGCATGAGCGGCGGCAACATTTTCCACGGCGGGCTGTCGTGGCCGTTCGCCGATGACGACGATCCGCTGGACACCCCGGCGAGGCAGTGGGGCGTGGCCACCGCTCACGAACGAATCATGTTGTGCGGCTCGGGCGCTCGCCGCGGTGGGGCGGTGTCGGGCATCGGCGGGCACAACGCGGCGATGGCAGTGCTCGCCTCCCTCGCGACCAGGCAGAGAATCGCGTAAATCCCGCCGCCCGCAGGCGATTCTGCGTCTGCTCGGCAGGAAACTAGCGCGCGTCGATCGTCGCGTAGTCGCGCTCGGTGTAGCCGGTGTAGATCTGGCGCGGACGGCCGATCTTGCTGTCGCCCTCGTCGTGCATCTCACGCCAGTGCGCGATCCAGCCGGGCATCCGGCCCAGCGCGAACAGCACGGTGAACATCCGGGTCGGGAACCCGAGGGCGCGGTAGATCAGGCCGGTGTAGAAGTCGACGTTGGGGTACAGCTTGCGTTCGACGAAGTAGTCGTCGGTCAGCGCCGCCTCTTCGAGCTCCTTGGCGATGCTGAGCAGGTCGTCGTCGCCGCCGAGCTTGGCCAGGATCTTGTCCGCCTGCTCCTTGACGATGCGGGCCCGCGGGTCGTAGTTCTTGTAGACGCGGTGGCCGAAGCCCATCAGCTTGACGCCGGCCTCGCGGTTCTTCACCTTGCGGACGAATTCACTGACGTTGTCGTCGCTTTCGCGAATCTGCTCGAGCATCTCGAGGACCGCCTGGTTGGCGCCGCCGTGCAGCGGGCCCCACAGCGCGTTGATCCCACCGGAAACGGAGGTGAACAGGTTCGCCTGCGACGACCCGACCAGCCGCACCGTCGACGTCGAGCAGTTCTGTTCGTGGTCGGCGTGCAGGATGAGCAGCATGTCCAGCGCCCGGATGATCTCGGGGTCCGCCTGGTACGGCTCGGCCGGTAGGCCGAACGTCATGCGCAGGAAGTTCTCCACCAGGGTCAGCGAGTTGTCCGGGTAGAGGAACGGCTGACCGACCGACTTCTTGTATGCGTAGGCGGCGATGGTCGGCAGCTTGGCCAACAGCCGGATGGTGGACAACTCGACCTGCTCGTTGTCGGTCGGGTCGAGGGAATCCGGGTAGTACGCCGAGAGCGCGTTGACCGCGCTGGACAGCACCGGCATCGGGTGGGCGTTGCGCGGAAATCCGTCGAAGAACCGCTTCAGGTCCTCGTGCAGCATGGTGTGCAGCTGAATCCGCTTGGTGAACTCGGCCAGCTGCTCCTTGCTGGGCAGCTCACCGTAGATCAGGAGGTAGCTCACCTCGATGAAGGTCGACTTCTCGGCCAGTTGCTCGATCGGGTAGCCGCGGTAACGCAGGATTCCGGCGTCGCCGTCGATGTAGGTGATGGAGCTCTTGCACGACGCGGTGTTGACGAAGCCGTTGTCGAACGTGGTGTAGCCGGTCTTGGACAACAGCGAGCCCAGCGCGATGCCGTCGGCGCCTTCGGTGGCGCTGACGATCTCCAGGTCGGTCTCACCGCCCGGGTACTTCAGAGTGGCGGTGTCGTCGGTGTCGGCCACGAGAACCCCTTCGTGCTTCCGGCTGATATGGCTGCCCCTGACTTGGTGCTTACAGCTGAAGGTAGTCGTTATCGCGACGAGGCGCCCGTCCGGGGTCGGGTCTGGGAACCTTCCTTAAGCTTTCATCAGGTAGCGCGGTGACGATCCCGCCGGTTCGTGACTTTCGCCACTGCGCGCCCGGCGGTCGGCGACGCGTGGCGCGCGGATCCGCCGTGGCGCGGACCACAACAGGTACGGCGCACCGCCGTTGTCCCGGAAAGCGGCGCCCATCACCCCGCCGTGGACATCGGTCCGGCCAACCCGAAGACGTGAGCGGCGTTGTCGTGTAACACCTTTCGCAGCCACACATCGTCGATACCGGGCAGCCGGGTGAGGACCTCGACCGCGTCGACGTAGCCGTACGGGATGTTGGGAAAGTCGCTCCCGAAAAGTATGCGGTCGGCGAGATCACGGAGGCGTCCGTACTCGGCGGGCGGGAAGGGCATGGCCTCCTCGACGAACGGGGTGAACGCCATCGTGGTGTCGAGCCGCACGTCGTCGTAGCGCTCTGCCAGGTCGAGGAAGTCCGTGTACTCGGGCATGCCCAGGTGGGCGATGATCAACCGCAGGTGCGGATGGCGGGCGAGCAGTGCCGCGACGGGCCCGACGCCGGTGTGTTCGCCGGGGACGGGACCCGAGCCGCAGTGGATGATGACGGGGATCGCGGCGTCTTCGATGACGCCCCAGGCGCCATCGAGCAGCGGGTCGGTGGGGCTGTAGCGGCCGACCTGAATGTGGGCCTTGAATACGCGGGCGCCGGACGCGATGGCCTGACCGACGTAGTCCTCGACGCCGGGTTCGGGGTACAGCGTCGCGGTGTGCAGGCAGTCGGGCGTCGTCGCCGCGAACGATCGGCCCCACTGGTTCAACCAGGCCGCCATGTGCGGCTTGTGCGGATAGATCAGCGCCGTGAACGCCCGGACCCCAAAGCCACGGAGGGTTCGCAGTCGCTGTTGTTCGTCGCTGCGGTAGGCGATCGGCCAATGCCGTCCCACCAGCGGGCCGGCGTCATCGAAGTACCGCCACACCTTGTCCATCACGGATTTGGGCATGAAGTGCGTGTGCACGTCGACGATGCCGGGCAGCCCGAGCGCCGTCCAGATCCGACGTACCGAATCCGTTTCGTCCATCGCCAGCCAAGTTAGCCCCCGCGCGGGCGCGCTACGGCTGGAGGCGCTCGATGCGATCGCCGCTGACCCGGATACGGTTATGCAACCGGTTTTCCCGTCCCTGCCAGAACTCGACCACCTCGGGCGCGATGAGATAGCCGCCCCAGCCCGGCGGCACCGGAACCTGCTCGCGGTCCGCGAAGCGCGCGGTCACCTCCTCCAGCTGGCCCAGCAGGGCCGCCCGCGAGGCGATCGGTTGCGACTGGTGCGAGGCCCAGGCGCCCAGCTGTGATCCGCGCGGCCGTTTCGACCAGTACTCCTGGGTCGCCTCCGCAGTGACCTTGCTCACCGGGCCGCGGACGTGGACCTGGCGGCCGAGCTGGTACCAGGGAAACGTGACCGCGGCGTACGGCGTCGCGGCCAGATCGTCGCCCTTGGCCGAGTCATAGTTGGTGAAAAAGGTGATCCCGGTCTCGTCGACGCCCTTGCACAGCACCGATCGGCTCGCCGGCCGCCCGTCGGCGGTGACGGTGGCCAGCACCATCGCGTTGGGCTCGGCGACACCCGATCGCTCGGCGTCGTCGATCCATTTGCGCAACAACGAAACCCAACCATCGCCGAGCCAGTCCGCGTCGAGATCGGGACTGCCGTCCTTCTCCGCCGATCCGTATTCCACACGCATTCTTTGCAGGTGCTCTTTTCCTGGCTCGGGGTCCCGTCGTGCCATCGCGTCAACGCTACCGGCGCTTGCTACCGGCCGGTAGCGTCGGCCCGAGCGGGGGGTGCGAGAATTTTCGGCATGACTGTGGTCCCCGAAGACTTTGTCCCCGGCCTCGAAGGCGTGGTCGCCTTCACCACCGAAATCGCCGAGCCGGATAAAGACGGCGGCGCGCTGCGCTACCGCGGTGTCGATATCGAAGACCTGGTGGGTCAGCAGGTCACCTTCGGCGACGTTTGGGCGTTGCTGGTCGACGGCAAGTTCGGCCACGGGCTGCCGCCCGCCGAGCCGTTCCCGCTGCCCATCCACACCGGCGACGTGCGCGTCGACGTGCAGGCCGGCCTGGCGATGCTCGCCCCGATCTGGGGGTACAAGCCGCTGCTGGACACCGATGACGCCACCGCCCGCAACCAGCTGGCCCGGGCGTCCGTCATGGCGCTGTCCTACGTTGCCCAGTCCGCGCGCGGCATCTATCAGCCCGCGGTGCCGCAGCGGGTGATCGACGAATGCGAAACGGTCACTGCCCGTTTCATGACGCGCTGGCAGGGCGAGCCGGACCCGCGCCACGTCGAAGCGATTGACGCCTACTGGGTTTCGGCCGCCGAGCACGGGATGAACGCCTCGACGTTCACCGCGCGCGTGATCGCCTCCACCGGCGCCGACGTGGCGGCGGCGCTGTCCGGGGCGATCGGCGCGATGAGCGGTCCCCTGCACGGGGGCGCGCCGGCGCGGGTGCTGCCGATGATCGAAGAGGTCGAGCGCACCGGCGACGCGCGCGGCCTGGTGAAGAAGATCTTGGACAGCGGCGACAAGCTGATGGGATTCGGGCACCGGGTGTACCGCGCCGAGGACCCGCGGGCGCGGGTGCTGCGCGCCACCGCCGAGCGGCTGGGCGCACCGCGCCACGAGGTTGCCGTGGCGCTGGAGCAGGCCGCGCTGGCCGAGCTGCGGGAGCGGCGTCCGGACCGGGCCATCGAGACCAACGTCGAGTTCTGGGCCGCGGTCATCCTGGACTTCGCCCGGGTGCCGGCCAACATGATGCCGGCGATGTTCACCTGCGGACGCACCGCCGGGTGGTGCGCCCACATTCTCGAGCAGAAGCGGCTGGGCAAGCTGGTCCGGCCGTCGGCCATCTATGTGGGCCCCGCCCCGCGCAGCCCGGAATCCGTCGAGGGTTGGGACCGCAGCCTCACCAACGCCTGAGGCCTCCTGGTTGTCGGTGCCCGGCGATCTAATGGTTGCTGTCGCGCGATGACTTTGCGTCGCCGACGCAGTCATACGTCGTGAGCCTGTCCGCGGTGGGCAGGCGACGGAACCGACAGCAAGGAGAACCAGGATGGCGATCAACATCGAACCCGCACTGTCGCCCCACCTCGTGGTCGACGATGCCGCCGCGGCAATCGACTTCTACGTCAACGCTTTTGGGGCTGAGGAGATCGGGCGCGTGCCGCGTTCGGACGGCAAACTGGTGCACGCCGCGCTGCGCATCAACGGCTTCACGGTGATGCTCAACGACGACTTCCCGGAGGTGTGTGGCGGCAAGTCGATGACACCGACCTCGCTGGGCGGCACCCCGGTGACGATCCACCTCACCGTCGCCGACGTCGACGCCAGCTTCCAGCGGGCGCTGGACGCCGGTGCCACCGTGGTGGCCCCGTTGGAGGACCAGTTCTGGGGCGACCGCTACGGCGTGGTCGCCGACCCATTCGGCCACCACTGGTCGCTGGGGCAGCCGGTCCGCGAGGTCAGCATGGAAGAGATCACCGCGGCGATGTCCGGGCAGGGCGCCGGTTAGCCGAGCAGCCGGTCCAAGAGCCGGCGTCGCGGTGGCGGCGCCGGCTCGGCGGTCGCGGCGGCCGCGAGCATCGCGGCGACGTCGGTGAACTTGTTGCGGGGCCGGCCGTCACCGCTGCCGCGCGCGATTTCGGCGGCGTCGATGGCACGCCATCCCGCCGCGTCGACAGCCTCGGGCCGGCGGGCGCGCACCAGGGCGGCCAGCGCCTCGGGCTTGGCCGCCGGTTCGGTCAGCTTGCCGGCGTTGAAATCGGCCACCAGGGCCTGCACGGTCTCAAACGAGCACGACTTGTTGGTCCCGATGAACCCGCTCGGTCCCCGCTTGATCCAGCCCGCGACGTATGCGCCGGGCACGGGTGCGCCCGAGGCGGGATCGACGACGCGCCCGCCGTCGTTGGGCACCACGGCCGACGATTCGTCATAGGGAAGCCCACGAATCGGCTTGCCGCGGTAGCCGATCGACGTCAGCACCAGGCCCGTGTTCAGGCGGCGCGCCTCATCGGTGCCGGTGACCGAGAACTCCACACCGGAGACGCGCTGCTCGCCCAGCACACGGGTCGGGGTGAGCCGGTAAGCCAGCCTGATCCGCGGGCGTGCCGCCGGCGCCGAATCGTCGCCGAGCGTGCTCAGGATTTCCAGCTTGCTTTTCGTCAAGGGATCCGACGCCGTCGCCAGGTCGGCCGCGACCAGTTCGTGGTCGGCCGCGCTGAGGACGACCTCGGAGCTGCCCGTGAGCCCGATCAGCTCGGGCAACGTGAACGCCGACTGGGCCGGGCCGCGCCGGGCGGCGATCACCACCTCACGCACCGCCGAGCCGCGCAGCGCCGCCAAGGCGTGGTCGGCGATGTCGGTGCGGGCCAGGTCGTCGGGGTCCGCGGTGAGCACCCGGGCGACGTCGAGGGCGACGTTCCCGTTGCCGATGATTACCACCCGCTCGTGGCCGAGATCGACTGGCAGATCGGCGAAGTCGGGATGACCGTTGATCCAGGCCACCAATTCGGTCGCGGTCCCGGTGCCGGCCAAACCCATGCCCTCGATGTCCAGGCGACGGTCGTCGGGCGCACCCACGGCGTACAGCACGGCGTGGTGGTGCGCCAGCAGGTCGTCGTGGCTGAGGTGTTCGCCGATCTCGACGTTGAGATAGAAGCGGAAGCGCTCGTGGCCGGCGACCCGCTCGAAGAGGCGGGTGACCCGCTTGGTGTTCTGGTGATCGGGCGCCACCCCGGCCCGCACCAACCCGTACGGGGTGGGCAACTTCTCAAAGACGTTGACGCGCACGCCATGCTGGGTGAGTAGCTCGTCGGCGGCATACATCGCCGCCGGACCCGATCCGACGATGGCCACGGTCAGCGGCCGGCGGCGGGCCCGCACTTCGGCGGCCGGGATGACCGGCGCCAGCTTCGACGTCGGCGGAAGCTTCTCACCCTCGGGCCGTTTCGGGTAGAACGACGCGTTGATTTCGACGAAGGGCAGCTGCTTGGTGTCCAACCGGGTGTCGGGCGCGATGGCCCCGACCGGGCACGCGCTCACGCACGCACCGCAGTCCACGCAGGCCGCCGGATCGATGTAGAGCATCTCCGAGGTGGCGAAGCCGGGCTCGTCCGGCGTGGGGTGAATGCAATTCACCGGACACGCGAAAACACAGGACCCGTCGTTGCAGCACGACTGGGTAATAACGTGCGGCATGAAACCTATGGACCGGACTCGTTACGCGGCCGGGACCGAGGCCAGGTGCTGGCGCTGCGGCTCGCTGCGGTAGCGCGACGGCTTGCCGTTGATCTTGCACAACCGCCACATCAGCCGCGCCGAGCGCGTCTCCATCAGGCCGGTGTCATAGGCCAGCATCCGCACGTCACCGAACATGTCGCTGAGCCACTTGCGCGATTCCGGCGACCGGAAGAACAGTTCCTTCTTGACCTCGCGCGGGATGTCGAACTCCTGCCAGAACGCCTTGGGCGGCACCACAATCGCGCGGCACAGCACCTTCATGGTCAGCGGCAGGTACAACGCGGTCCAGAACCGCTGCCTCTTGGTCAATTCCGGCACCCGCTTGCGCAAGAACTCGTGGGCGAACGAGATGTGGCGCGCTTCCTCGGCGACGTGGATCGCCATCACCCGTTCCATGATCGGGTGCAGGGACTTGCCTTCGCGCAAAACATTTTTCTGCGTGTGGTCGATGGGCTCCTCGCCGGCGAGCACGCCGATGAAGAAGGCCACCGGCAGCGGCCCCGCCACCAGCGGAACCAACGGCGACAGCCACTTGAGCATCCGCGGCATGCCCGGGACGTCGGCGCCGATCCGGTTCACCATCTCCTGGAACATCATGGTGTGGTTGCACTCTTCGACCGACTCGTGCAGGCAGTAC
This sequence comes from Mycobacterium sp. TKK-01-0059, assembly GCF_000709305.1. Classification (NCBI taxonomy): domain Bacteria; kingdom Bacillati; phylum Actinomycetota; class Actinomycetes; order Mycobacteriales; family Mycobacteriaceae; genus Mycobacterium; species Mycobacterium sp. TKK-01-0059. Next base: position 2,751,129 of record NZ_KL446993.1, on the reverse strand, counting down.
CGGTATTCGGGCGAGCCGTTGGGCACCCAGAACGTGTAGTTCATCAGGCCGCGGATCAGGATGGATTCGAAGTGCAGTCCCACCTTGGCCACGTTGGCCTGCCGCCACATCCCGATCTTGATCTTGCGCTCGTCGGACTGCGCCAAGTACCAGGGATGACGGCCCAGCGGGTCGGTCTCCGGCAGGATCCACCGAGGGTCGTTCTCGGTGACAGCGAATTCCGGTGAGTCCCAATCGATGTCGGTGTACGGGTTGAAGTTGCGCCGCACCGACCCCTCGGACAGTGTGGCAAGCATGTTGACGTAGTCAGCGTCGTCGCGCACTTCCATGTTGCGGCGCCAACGCCGGACCAATCGCGTCCTAGCCATAACCTAGGCCTCCTCAATGAGGTTTACATTTGGACGTGCTATGTCCAGACAGTACCGGAGGTACCGGATATTTCCTAGGCCCGTCCGAGGCACTGTGACCTGACCAGTGGTCATCGAATTCGTATGCCCTGGATCACAACGAAGGAAACGTCGGAGGCGCCCCGAGCAGGCGTTTTGCGTTGACGGCCCGGTCCGACGGTCGGCCCGCCGCAACGGCCCGCCAGGGTGGCTCACTACCCTGATGAGCATGGCTGACCAGCTCGCAGATTCCCTTCAAATTCCCGACGCCATCAAGCCCCGCGACGGCCGCTTCGGGTGCGGCCCGTCCAAGGTCCGGTCCGAGCAACTGCAGGCGTTGACCACGACGGCGGCGCCGCTGTTCGGGACCTCGCACCGCCAGGCGCCGGTCAAGAATCTGGTAGGCCGACTGCGGTCGGGGCTCGCTCAGCTGTTCTCGGTGCCGGACGGCTACGAGGTCATTCTGGGCAACGGGGGGGCGACGGCGTTCTGGGACGCCGCGGCGTTCGGCCTGATCGACAAGCGCTCGCTGCACCTGTCCTATGGGGAATTCAGCTCGAAGTTCGCCTCCGCGGTGGCCAAGAACCCCTTCGTCGGCGACCCCGTCGTCATCAAGTCGGATTCGGGCGGCGCCCCCGAACCCCAGAGCGATCCGTCGGTGGACGTGATCGCGTGGGCCCACAACGAGACCTCGACCGGGGTCGCGGTGCCCGTGCGCCGACCCACCGATTCCGGTGACGCGCTGGTCGTCATCGACGCGACGTCCGGGGCGGGCGGCCTGCCCGTCGACATCGCCGAGACCGACGCCTACTACTTTTCGCCGCAGAAGAACTTCGCCAGCGACGGCGGGCTGTGGCTGGCCGTCATGAGCCCCGCCGCGCTGGCCCGCGTCGAGTCCATCGCCGCTTCGGGCCGCTGGGTGCCCGACTTCCTGTCGCTGCCCATCGCGGTGGAGAACAGCCTCAAGGACCAGACCTACAACACCCCCGCGGTCGGCACCCTGGCGCTGATGGCCGAGCAGGTCGACTGGATGCTGGGCAACGGCGGGCTGGACTGGGCCGTCAAGCGCACGGCGGACTCCTCGGGACGGCTGTACTCGTGGGCACAGGAGCGGCCCTACACCACCCCGTTCGTCAGCGACCCGAAGCTGCGCTCGCAGGTGGTGGGCACCATCGACTTCGCCGACGACGTCGACGCCGCGGCCGTGGCGAAGGTCCTGCGGGCAAACGGCATCGTCGACACCGAGCCGTACCGCAAGCTCGGCCGCAACCAGCTGCGGGTCGGGATGTTCCCGGCCGTGGATCCCGACGACGTCAGCGCCCTCACCGAGTGCGTCGACTGGGTCGTCGAGCGGCTCTAGTCGCGCGCCCTTGAACAGCCGGTGATCGGCGCGCCGCCGCCCAGCGTGTCAGCACGGATGACGGGCGGTTGCTGGACTAAAGTGCGCCGTGACGGGTCCGTCGCTGATCTGCACGGAGCCTGCGAGGAGATAGCCATGCGGGAACTCAAAGTGGTTGGGCTCGATGCCGACAGCAAATATGTCATCTGCGAGAGCGATGATCCCGCGGAGCAGTTCAAGCTGGCGGCCGACGACCGCCTGCGGGCCGTTCTGCGCGACGCGGCCCAGCACCCCGAGCAGCCGCAGCTCGAGATCGAAGTCACCAACATGCTCAGCCCCAAGGAAATTCAGGCCAAGATCCGCGCCGGCGCGTCCGTCGAGCAGGTCGCTGCGGCGTCGGGGTCGGACGTGTCGCGGATCCGCCGCTTTGCCCACCCGGTGCTGTTGGAACGGTTCCGGGCCGCGGAGCTGGCAACCGCCGCCCATCCCATGCTGGCCGACGGTCCCGCCGTGCTGACCCTGCTGGAGACCGTCAGCACCGCCTTGGTGACGCGGGGCCTCGATCACGACAAACTCAGTTGGGACGCCTGGCGCAACGAAGACAACCGGTGGACGGTGCAGCTCGCGTGGAAGGTCGGCCGTTCGGACAACCTCGCGCATTTCTGCTTCACGCCCGGCGCCCACGGCGGGACCGTCACCGCCATCGACGACGCGGCCAGCGCGTTGATCGACCCGACCTTCGAGCGTCCGCTGCGGCCGGTGGCGCGGGTGGCCCACGTCGACTTCGAAGAGCCCGCGAAGCCGCCCGTCGCGCAGGAGCCGGCCCCGGAGCCGGAAGAAAAACCCGTGCACACCCGCCGGGGCAAGCCGGTCATCCCGGCGTGGGAGGACGTGCTGCTCGGCGTGCGCTCGGGAGGGCAGCGCTAGCCCGCTAGAGCCAATGGTGGCGACCCGCTTCGCCCGGCTGCGCCGCGCTCGCGATCACCACTAGGCGCGGCCCGCGGCGGCCAGGGCGAGAAGCGCGACCCACGCTCCCGTCACGCCGACTCCGGCGCCGAGCACGAACCAGCGCAGGACCGGGGTGCGCCGCCACCCCCACAGGGTCGGCGCCAGTCCCCCCGCGGCCACGATGTTGAGACCGACGGCCAGCAGCAGGTGCACGCGAACCAAGCCCAGAGTGAGCACGACGATCGCCGCGGCGGTGACCGCCGCGACGAACGCGGCCACCGTCAAACCCGTTGCCCAGGGCACGGACTCGTCCTTCATCAGCCGAAGCCTAGCCTGACCGTTCATCGCCGCCTTTCGTCACCGAGCGCTCGTAGAACGCCAGCGCAGCCGCGGTCGCGACGTTGAGCGAGTCGGTGCCGCGCGACATCGGAACGCGCACCCGCACATCGCTGCACCGCAAGGTGGCCGGCGCCAGCCCGGGACCCTCGGCGCCCACCAGCACCGCGACGCGTTCGCCGCGCGCGGCCGTCATCGCCTCGGCCAGCGGGCACGCCGACTCGTGCGGGGTCATAGCCAGCAGCCGAAACCCGTTCTCCTTCAACGTCATCAGCTCGGCCGGCCAACAGGTTGCGCGCGCATACGGCACCAGCAGCGCGTGTCCCATCGACACCCGCACGGCGCGGCGGTACAACGGGTCGGCGCACCCACTGCCGAATACCACGGCGTCGACGCCGAGCCCGGCCGCGTTGCGGAAAATCGAGCCCAGGTTCTCGTGATCGTTGACCCCTTCGAGCACGGCGACGGTGCGAGCGCCGGCGATCACCTCGGCCACGCTGGGCTCCCCGACCCGCCGGGCGGCCGCCAGCACGCCGCGATTGAGGTGGAAGCCGACCACGCGCGCCATGACGTCGGCGGAGGTCCGGTAGAAGGGGACGGCGCTGCCGGCGAGGTCGTCTTTGAGCTCGGTGAGCCGGCGGTCGGTGCCGAGCAGGGCATGCGGGTGGAACCGGGACGCGAGCATGCGCTGAACCACCAGCACGCCTTCGGCGATCACCAGCCCCTTGCCCGACGGCAGGTCGGGACGGCGATCGACACTGTTCAGGTCCCGGAAGTCGTCGAGCCTCGGGTCATCGGGATCCTCGACGTCCTGGACGTTGCCGGCATCGGCGCTCACGGGCTTTCGTCGACCAGCGCCAACATCAAATCAGCGGCGCTGCGCAGGATGTCGCGCTGCTCGGTGTCCAGCGTCGACAGCCGCTGGGCCAGCCATTCCTGACGGGCGCGACGGTTGGCCTTGACCAACTCGGCCCCGGATTCGGACACCGAGACGAGCACCTGCCGGCCGTCGACGGGATGCGGCACGCGGTCCACCAAACCCATCTCGGCCAGCGACGCGATCACCCGCGTCATCGACGGCGGCCGAACCCGTTCGCGAATCGCCAGGGCGCCCGGCGTCATCGGGCCTTCGTTGGCCAGCATCGCCAGCGCCGACAGCTGCGACAGTGACACCGGCGACGACGGGTTGCGGAACCGCAGCTGGCGGGCCAGCCGCATAACAGCCAGTGACAGGTCGCTGGCGAGCCGCGCATCGCTGTCAGGCATGGCGCGAGGTTACACGCAAGCCTGAGAAACCGGGACACCAACCGGCTCTTGATTCGTTCCGCCAAATGCCGCGGAATTTCATCGAAACGCTTAGTTTCGGCAAGTAGGTGAGCCTCCGGTGGGGACGGCGGCGGGCTATGTTATTCGCGATGTCCGCCGAACCTGATCACCACCGCGCACCGCCGCCGCTGCCGGCGGTACTGGTGCACGCGTGGGCGTTCATCGCGCTCGGGGCGCTGGGTTGGGTCGTCGCGGCGGCCGCGGCGTTCCTGGTGCCCGCCCTGACGAACTGGCGCCCGGTGACGCTGGCCGGTCTGGGCGTGGGGCTGCTCGGTACGACCATTTTCCTGCTCCAACTCGCGGCGGCACGCCGCGGCGCCCGCGGCGCCCAGGCCGGACTCGAAAATTACCTCGACGAAAAATGATTCGCTGACCCATTGGAGGAGCGATGGTAGCCCCGCTATTGCAAGCGCACGTCGACATCAACGCACCGGTTGCCAAAGTCTGGGAATTGATTTCCGATCTTCGGCGAATGCCGGAGTGGAGCCCGCAGTGCCGCTGGATGAAGCCGTTCGGCCCGGTGCGTCAGGGCACCCGCACCCTGAACCTCAACCGCCGCAACCGGATGTTCTGGCCGACCACCTGCACGGTGGTCGAGATCGTCCCGGACCGCAAACTCGCGTTCCGCGTCGACACCAACAACACCATCTGGAGCTACGAGCTCGAACCGGCCGGCGAGGGCACCCGGGTGATCGAGAGCCGCCACGCCGAAAACGGCGTCACCGCGTTTTCGAACCTGTCGGTCAAAGCGCTCTTCGGCGGCACCGACAACTTCGAACACGAATTGCTCGACGGCATGAACGCCTCGCTGGCGCGCATCAAGGCCGCCGCAGAAAAGGGCTAGTCCAGCGACTCGCTCTGGGGCTCGGGTGCGGACTGCTGCTCGGATTCGGCAGTCTCGGTCTCGGACTGCGCCTCCGGTGTTTGGATCACCGACTCCGGCTGGGCTTCCGACGTCTCCTGCGACGGCTCGGCCGACTCCTCCGTGGGCTCGGTCGTCTCTTCCGTCGGCTCGGACGGCGCGGTCGGCTCGACCGGCGCCTGGGTGACGTCCAGCAGGCCATCGTCGTAGGGCTCGTACGCGGGGGACCCGGTGCCCGCGGGCGCCGGGGTGTCCGAGTGCGCACCGCAGCCATACTGCTTGTCGACGATGTGCCCGTCGGCCGACAGCTCGTTGCCGCACACGCCGAACATCGCGCCGAGGGATCCCGACAGCGGCAGGAAGAAGCCGCAGTCGCGGCACACGCGCTTGGTGGATCGTGCCATCGGCGAGTCGGGGCCGTAATCGCCGGTGTGCCAGCGTTCGGCCGCTGCCGCGCGGCCCTCGCCGCTCATCACCCAGCGACGGCCCAGCCCGATCTCGGCGGCGGTCTCGTCGACCTGCGGGTCGCCGCTGGCGGTGTAGCCGGGAACCAGGCGGGGATCGTCGGCGGCGGGCGCCAACAAATCCCCGGGACTGAGGTCCCCGGGGCGCACCCGGTGTTCCCACGGCACCCATTCCGGCGCCAGCAAAGCCGTCGGCCCCGGGACCAGCACCACCTCGCTGACGGTGGCGTGATCGGCGCCGGGATAGGCGGCCACGACCACGGCCCACTGCCACCCCTGGTAGCCGGGTAGGTGCGCCAGGAACCGGTGGGTGGCGGTGTTGGGGTCTTCGTAGCCGACGCCCAGGTAGTCGCCGACCATCTCCGGTCCGCTGAACTCCACAACAGCCGCCCTGGCCTGGTCGGCCGCGCCCGTGAGCACCGCCGCCAGCCCTTCGGGCCACTCGTCCACGGTCGCCACGGAGGATCCTTCGGTGGGTCTGGTCACGTTGTCTTCTGTCTGCATTGCGGTTCCAATACTAGGTTGACGAGCCACGCCCCGTTACCTGCAGACGCATGTCGCCGGCATAGGGGAGAATCGGGGAGTGTCTGGGCGGCGGCAACACGATCCGGGCCGGGTGGCCTCCAAGCCGGGCCGCCGGGCCCCTAATGGCGTGGCCGCACAACATCCGGGCGCGGCCAACTACCCCGCCGGCGACGGTGCGCAGCGCCGAACGCGCCGCCCGCCGCCGATGCCGAGCGCCAACCGCTATCTGCCCCCGCTGGGCCAGCAGACGGAGCCGGACCGTGGCAGCAGCGCGCCCCCTCGCGGGCCGTCTTCGGGCGAGCGGATCACCGTCACCCGCGCCGCGGCGCTGCGCAGCCGCGAGATGGGTTCGCGGATGTATTGGATGGTGCAGCGCGCCGCGACGGCCGACGGCGCCGACAAGTCCGGCCTGACGGCGCTGACGTGGCCCACGGTGGCCAACTTCGCGGTCGACGCCGCGATGGCCGTCGCGCTGGCCAACACGTTGTTCTTCGCCGCGGCGACCGGGGAGAGCAAGGGCCGCGTCGCGCTGTATCTGCTGATCACCATCGCGCCGTTCGCGGTGATCGCGCCCCTCATCGGTCCGGCGCTGGACCGACTGCAGCACGGCCGCCGCGTCGCGCTCGCCGCGTCGTTCGCCCTGCGCACGGCGTTGGCGCTGGTGCTGATCCTGAACTACGACGGCGCCAGCGGGAGCTACCCGTCGATGGTGCTGTACCCGTGTGCGCTGGCCATGATGGTGTTCTCGAAATCGTTCAGCGTGCTGCGCAGCGCGGTGACGCCCAGGGTGATGCCGCCGACCATCGACCTGGTGCGGGTCAACTCGCGGCTGACCATGTTCGGTCTACTGGGCGGCACCATCGCCGGGGGCGCCATCGCCGGGGGCGTCGAATTCGTCTGCACCCACCTGTTCAAGCTGCCCGGCGCATTGTTCGTCGTCGTGGCCGTCACCGTCGCCGGGGCGTCGCTGTCCATGCGGATTCCGCGCTGGGTCGAGGTGACCGCCGGGGAGGTGCCCGCCACCTTGAGCTACCGCCAGGACAGCGAACCCCTGCGCCGAAGCTGGCCCGAGGAATTCAAGAAAGTCCCCAAAAAGGCCACCGCAACGCTTCGACAGCCCTTGGGCCGCAACATCATTACGTCGCTGTGGGGCAACTGCACCATCAAGGTCATGGTGGGGTTCCTGTTCTTGTATCCGGCATTCGTCGCCAAGGCGCATGACGCCGGCGGGTGGGCGCAGATCGCCATCCTCGGGGTGATCGGCGCCGCGGCCGGCATCGGCAATTTCGTCGGCAACTTCACCAGCGCACGTTTGAAACTGGGCCGGCCCGCCGCGCTGGTGGTGCGCTGCACGCTGGCGGTGAGCGCGGTCGCGTTGGCGGCCTCGGTGGGCGGCAACCTGATGCTGGCCGCGATCGCCACCTTGGTGACGTCTGGGGCCAGCGCGATCGCGAAGGCCTCCCTGGACGCCTCGTTGCAGAACGACCTGCCGGAGGAATCCCGCGCATCGGGGTTCGGGCGCTCGGAGTCGACGCTGCAGTTGGCCTGGGTCCTCGGCGGCGCCGTGGGGGTGCTGGTGTACACCGAACTGTGGGTCGGTTTCACCGCGGTCACTGCGCTGCTCATCCTGGGCCTGGCGCAGACGCTCGTCAGCTTCCGCGGCAACTCGCTGATTCCCGGCCTGGGAGGTAATAGGCCCATCATGGTCGAACAGGAGGGCGCGCGTCGCCGTGTCGGCACCCCAGCGGTGGTCGCCGAGTGAAATCCCGAATCAACCGCGGCATGGCCGTGTTGCTGGCCTGCCTGATGGCCCTGCTTTGTGTGGGCGTCGGGGTCGGCACCTGGCTGCTGGTGGGCCGCTCCGGTCCGCAACGCCCGGAGATCAGCGCGTACTCGCATGGACACCTGACCCGGGTGGGGCCCTACCTCTATTGCAACGTGCTCAACCTCGAAGACTGTGCGACGCCGCAGACCCAGGGCGAGCTCCAGGTCAGCGAGCGGTATCCGATTCAGCTCTCGGTGCCTGATGCCATCTACCGGGCGCCGTGGCGCCTGGTGCAGGTGTATGAGGATCCAACGAACAGCACCAGCACCATCTTTCGGCCGGGCACCCGACTCGCCGTGACCATTCCGCCGGTGGACCCGCATCGCGGTCGGCTCGCCGGGATCGTCGTGCAGTTACTGACTTTGGCGGTGGACCCGGCCGGCGAGCTCCGCGATGTCCCGCACGCGGAATGGTCTGTGCGGCTCGTCTTTTAGGTCTTTTCCGTCGAACGTCGACTTGTTGCGACGACACGCCGCGAATTCCCGCCACAACTCCACGTTCGACCCCCTCCGCGCCCAACGTTCGACAACCTTCGCGCCCAGTGTCGCCACCCTTCGCGCCCAGCGTGGACTTGTTGCGACGACACGCCGCGAATTCCCGCCACAACCCCACGTTCGGCTAAACGTGTCGGTGCCGACCGGCACCGTGTCCCCATGGAAATCCCGGACTGGCCATTTCGAGGCACCGACGCACTGGCCGCTGGAGTCATTACTCGGCACCGATTGCGAACCGAATTCGAGATGGTTCATCGCAACGTCTACATCCGCCGTGGACAACTGTTGACGCCGGTGACCCGAGCGGTCGCCGCCTGGCTGTGGTCTGGAAGGACCGCAACGCTGGCGGGGCTATCCGCGGCGGCGTTACACCGCACCAAGTGGATCGACGACTGGCTGCCGGCCGAGCTCAACCGCGCCGGCCACGACAAAGCACGGGGCATCATCGTGCACAGCGACACCTTGGACGACGACGAAATATGCACGCGCGACGGGATGCGCCTGACCACGCCGGCGCGCACGGCGTTCGACCTTGGTAGGCGAAAGGGCTTGACCACAGCGGTGATTCGGCTCGATGCCCTCATACATGCAACCGACTTGAAGCCAGCCGACGTCGAACTGCTGGCCGACCGTCATCGTGGCGCCCGCGGCCTGGTGCAGTTGCGAACTGCCCTGACCATGGTCGACGGGGGCGCTGAATCGCCGTACGAGACGAGGACCCGGTTACTACTCGCCGGCAGCGGATTGCCGCGGCCACAAACCCAGATCGAAGTGCTCAACGAATGGGGCGCGGTGCTGGCGCGCATCGATATGGGCTGGGAGGAATGGAAGGCCGGTGTGGAATTCGACGGCGCACATCACTGGACCGACCCGGCGCAGCGGGCCCGACGTCATCGTGGAGCGCGCCCGCGGCGCTTTGGCCGCAGCGGGATGCCCGGTCTCAGCCGCCGAGCGTGGAGTTGTTGGGCCAAAACGCCGCGATTTCCCGCCACAACTCCACGTTCGGCGGTAGGGGGTGGGTCACCTTCGGCGGTAGGGGGTGGGTCACGTTCGGCGGTAGGGGGTGGGCCACGTTCGGCGGTAGGGTCACGCCCCGTGGCCGGGCGGTACCCGTTCGCCTTCGACGGGCGGACCCGGGGGCGTCCCCTCCCCGAAGGGCTTGCCGCCCAAGCTCTCTCGCCCGTGCGGCGATAGCCACCCGGACAGGTCGGGACCCTTGGGCACGATGCGGGTGGGGTTGATATCGGCGTGGACGATGTAGTAGTGCTGCTTGATCTGGACGAAGTCGACGGTGTCCCCGAAACCCGGCGTCTGGAACAGGTCGCGCGCGTAAGCCCACAGCACCGGCATCTCGCTCAATTTGCTGCGATTGCACTTGAAATGCCCGTGATACACCGGGTCGAAGCGGGCCAACGTGGTGAACAACCGGACGTCGGCCTCGGTGATGGTGTCACCCACCAGATACCGCTGGCGACCCAGCCGATCGCTCACCCAGTCCAGCGCGGCGAACAGCCGGTCGTAGGCGGACTCGTAGGCCTCCTGCGAGCCGGCGAAGCCGCACCGGTACACGCCGTTGTTGATTTCGGTGTAGACCCGCTTGTTGACCTCGTCGATCTCCGCACGCAACCGCTCGGGGTAGAGCTCGGGCGCGCCGTCGCGATGATAGGCCGACCACTCCGTCGACAGGTCCAACGTCATCTGCGCGAAGTCGTTGGTGACAACCGCCCCTGTCGGCACGTCGACGATCGCGGGAACCGTGATGCCCTTGGGGTAATCGGGGAACTGCTTGAAGTAGGCGTCCTGCAGCCGCGGGATCTTCAAGACCGGGTCCACACCACCGGGATCGAGATCGAACGTCCAACTGCGCTCGTCGTGCGTCGGGCCGCAAAAGCCAATGGAGAGAACGCCTTCGAGGCCCAACAACCGGCGGACGATGATGGCGCGGTTGGCCCACGGGCACGCGCGCGCCACGACGAGCCGGTACCGGTCGGGCTCGACCGGGTAGCCGTCACGGCCATCGGCGGTGATGCGGGTGGTGATGTAGTCGGTGTCGCGATTGAACTCGCCTTCTTGGGCGATGTAGGAAGCCATGTGTTCCATCGTGGCTCAACGCGGGCTCGTTGCCGAACGGTCGCCGGATGAGAACCGCCGGGCCAGATTGGCCTCGGTCGACTCACCCTCTTCCCAGTGGGCGATCCACGGCCCGGTGCCCTCGGACTGATCGATGATCCCGGCCTCGAGCCAGCCGTACCGGCCCTGCAGCAGGTTGCGCGTCAGCTGCACATCGCTTGCGTCGGTGTTGTCCCACAACCCGCGAAACAGCGCCTCCACCCGCAGGGTCGCCTGGGCGCAGAACGCCTCGGCCAGCTCGTAGGCCTGCTGCCCCACCACCGGATCGGCGGCGCGTTGCGACTCCGCGTGCACGCACGCCGCGGACATCGCGAACAGCTCGGCACCGATGTCCACGACGCGCCCGAGGAACCCCTGCCGCTGCTCCAGCTTGGCCTGCCAGCGCGCCATGCCATAGAAGGTGTTTCGGGCGAGCTTGCGGCTGGAGCGTTCGATGAACCGCAGGTGCGCCGCCAGCGGACCGAACTCGTGGTAGGCCCGCGGCCGCTGTCCTTCACCGAACACCAACTGCGGCAACCACTTTGCATAGAATCCGCTCGCACCGACCGCCGCAGCGGCCTTCTGCCGCAACCCCGTGTCGGGCTTGGCGAGGTCGCCGGCCGCGGCAAGGTGCGCGTCGACCGCCTCGCGCGCGATGAGCAACCGCATGATCTCGCTGGAACCCTCGAAGATGCGGTTGATCCGCAGGTCCCGCAACGCCTGCTCGACGGGCACGGCGCGTTCGCCGCGTGCGGCCAGAGACTCCGCGGTCTCGTAGCCCCGACCGCCCCGGATCTGCATGACCTCGTCGGCGATCACGCAGGCCATCTCGCTGGACCACAGCTTGGCCAACGCCGCCTCGATCCGGATGTCGTTGCGCCCTTCGTCGGCCATCTGCGCGGACAGCTCGAGCACGGCGTCGAGCGCATAGACGGTCGCGGCGATGAACGAGAGCTTGCGGGCCACCGCTTCGTGCTCGGCCAGCGGCTTGCCCCACTGCACACGCTCGCCGGACCATTCGCGCGCGATCTTCAACGCCCACTTCGACGAGCCCGTCGCGCTCGCGGGGATCGACAACCGTCCGGCGTTGAGCGTGGTCAACGCGATCTTCAAACCGTCTCCCTCGGAGCCGATCAGGTTTTCGCGCGGGACCCGAACGCGGTGCAGCCGGGTCACGCCGTTTTCGATGCCGCGCAGGCCCATGAACTTGTTGCGCCGTTCCACGGTGATTCCGGGTGAATCGGCCTCGACGACGAAGGCGCTGATGCCGCCGCGGCGCCCTTCGCTCTTCGGCACCCGCGCCATGATCACCAGCAGTTCGGCGACCACGCCGTTGGTAGTCCACAACTTGACGCCGTCGAGCTCGTAGGCCTGCCCGCCGTCGATGGGGGTCGCCGTCGACGCCAATCGGGCGGGATCGGAGCCGACGTCGGGTTCGGTCAGCAAAAACGCCGATATGGCGCCGGCGGCGCAGCGCGGCAAAAACTTCTTTTTCTGCTCGGGGGTCCCGGCGAGTTTGAGCGGCTCGGGCACCCCGATGGATTGATGGGCCGACAACAGTGCGCCGAGACTGGGATGAACGCTCGTCACCATCATCAGCGCCCGGTTGTAGGCGACCTGCGACATCCCCAGGCCGCCGTATTCGGTGGGAATCTTCATCCCGAAGCAGCCCAGGTCGGCCAAACCCTTCACGTACTCGTCGGGAATTTGGGCGTCGCGTTCGATGACGCTGCCATCGACGGTCTCCAGGAATTCGCGCACGCTGTCGAGAAACGCGCGGGTGCGGGTCTCGTCGGCTTCCGTGGGAGTGGGGAACGGGTGTATCAGCTCCAGCGGAAAACGACCGAGAAATAGTTCTTTCGCGAAGGACGGTTTATCCCAACCTGTTTCGCGAGACTCCTCGGCGAGCGCTCTCGCCTGTTCCTCGGTGACCTGCGCTTGCTGTGCCATCGCAGCCTCCTTGCTAGACGACCGTCATGGGGTGTGGAGTACCCCATCTGCGGCTCGCCACCGAGCCGTCGCCTGCGAATTGGCTGCGTTTCGCGCGTTAGGCGTCGAGCTCCCGCGCCACGGCCTTGACGACCTCGGACACCCGGCGCGCGGTCTTGCGGTCCGGGTAGCGACCCTTGCGCAGCTCGGGCTGCACGGTGCTCTCCAGCAGCGTGATCATGTCCTCGACCATGCCGTGCAGTTCGTCGGGGTTGTGCTTGTGTTCGGCGGGCGCGTCGCGCCGCGCCTTGGTCAGGCTGGGCGGCGGCTCAATCAGCTTGAGGCTCAACGCCTGCGGTCCGCGCCGTCCCGAAGCGATACCGAATTCCACCCGCTGGCCCGCCTTGAGCCCCTCGACCCCAGCGGGCAGCGCCGACGAGCGGACGTAGACGTCTTCGCCGTCCTCTTGCGACAGGAAGCCGAAGCCCTTGTCAGCGTCGTACCACTTAACCTTGCCGGTCGGCACTGGTCTCACCTGCTTGTCTTACGGATCAATAGAAATAGGCAACACAATAAGCGTCCCGCCTGCGCAGGACGCCGTATTAAGAGTCTGATCCTACTCGGATGCGGCCCTAACGAGCACCCCCGTTATTGGTCACTCGGTACGCTTGGTATTACCCGCGGAGGTGATATGCGCCTGATCCTGAACATCATCTGGCTTCTGTTCGGCGGCCTATGGATGGCCGCCGGATACCTCGTCGCGGCGCTCGTCAGCTTTCTGCTGATCATCACCATCCCGTTCGGCTTCGCGTCGCTGCGCATCGCCTCCTATGCGCTGTGGCCGTTCGGCCGCACGATCGTCGACAAGCCGACCTCGGGGTCGGGCGCGCTGATCGGAAACATCATCTGGGTGGTGCTGTTCGGGCTCTGGCTCGCGATCGGTCATCTGGTCAGTGCGGTGACGATGGCGCTGACGATCGTCGGTATTCCGCTGGCGCTGGCCAATCTCAAACTGATTCCGGTGTCGCTGATGCCGCTGGGCAAGGAGATCGTTCCCGTCGACTCGCCGGTTCATTACGCGCCGCCGGTGGCCGCATGACCCTGACGGCGTTGGGTTTCCCGACCGTGCGGAGCCGCCCTGACGGCCCGGCCGGCGGGCGTGCCGTCGCTGGGACGGCGCCGTCCGCGGGCCCATTGGTGGACACCTACGGGCGGGTCGCCACGGACCTGCGGATCTCGCTGACCGATCGCTGCAACCTGCGCTGCACCTACTGCATGCCCGCCGAGGGCCTGGACTGGCTGCCGGGCGAGCAACTGCTGACTGCCGGCGAGCTGGCCAGACTGATGGACATCGCGGTCACCCGGCTGGGGGTCACCAGCGTCCGGTTCACCGGTGGTGAGCCGTTGCTGGCGCGTCACCTCGAGGACGTCATCGCCGCGGCGGCCGGGCTACGACCCCGCCCGGAGATCTCACTGACGACAAACGGCGTCGGGCTGGCACGGCGGGCCGCCGGGCTCGCCCGGGCGGGCCTGGACCGCGTCAACGTCTCGCTGGACAGCGTGGATCGGCAGCACTTCGCGGCCATCACCCGCCGTGATCGGCTCGACGACGTGCTGGCCGGGCTGGCCGCCGCCCACGAGGCCGGCCTGGCGCCGGTGAAGGTGAACGCCGTGCTCGACCCCGCGACGGGACGCGAGGACGTGGTGGACCTGTTGCGGTTCTGCCTCGAGCACGGTTACCAGTTGCGTGTCATCGAGCAGATGCCGCTCGACGCCGGGCACCAATGGCGGCGCGACGCGGCGTTGAGCGCCGAGGACGTGCTGGCCGCGCTGCGCCCGCATTTCCGGCTGCGACCGGACCCGGCGCCGCGGGGATCCGCTCCCGCCGAGCTGTGGCTGGTCGATGAGGGCCCCGGCACGCCGGCCGGCAAGGTGGGTGTCATCGCGTCGGTCTCGCACGCGTTTTGCTCGACGTGTGACCGCACCCGGTTGACGGCCGACGGGCAGATCCGCAGCTGCCTGTTCGCCAAGGAAGAGACGGACCTTCGGGCGCTGCTGCGCAACGGCGCACCCGACGAGGCGATCGAGGCGGCGTGGCGTACCGCGATGTGGGGCAAGCCCGCCGGCCACGGCATCAACGACCCGAACTTCATCCAGCCCGACCGCCCGATGAGCGCGATCGGTGGCTAGCCCCATGGGGCAGTCCCCCGCCCAGGAGACCGGCATTTCAGTGACGGTGCGCTACTTCGCGGCCGCCCAGGCGGCCGCGGGCGTCGAAGCCGAGACGCTGGTGGTGCGCCGCGGCACCACGGTCGGCGAGTTGGTCGAGCGGCTGGCCGCGCACGGATCACGCCTTGCCACCGTCTTGAGCCGATGCTCGTACCTGTGCGACGGGGTCGCCGTGCGCGACGAGACCACCGCGTTGCAATCCGGTGACACGATCGATGTTTTGCCGCCGTTTTCCGGCGGTTGAAACTGTGAAACATCTCACATAACGGAACGATAACGGCGCGGTCACGCTCTAATCTCGAGTGTAATGACCTGCGCAAACACCGTGTGTTGCTGCGGTTTTCGCAGATGACCGAGAGCGAAACGCCAGGTTTCGCGACACGTGACGAGACCAACAGAAACCGTTACGGTCTCCGAAGGCTCGCCAGCCATCCCGATTGGCGGACCTCCCCTCCCTATCGCGCCGAGCTCCATCCAATAGGCGGGGGCCACCAACTCATGGATGGAGACGGGGGACCCACCGGTCCACCGTGATCGGACTGGGGCCGTTCGCGGCCCCTAGGGGTGAAGCCGGCGTCGTCCTCGACGGCCGCGCCGGCCGGGTGGCCTCTCCAACCCGAACCCGACAGCTGACCTCGCAGGCGCGTGACGAGAGAGGAATACATCGGCGCGCATGAGCGGACGTCACCGTAAGCCCACCGCATCCAGTGTCAACGTCGCCAAGATCGCCTTTACCGGCGCAGTGCTTGGTGGCGGCAGTATCGCCCTAGCCGGCCAGGCGGCCGCGGCCACCGACGGCGAATGGGACCAGGTAGCCCGTTGCGAGTCCGGCGGGAACTGGGCCATCAATACCGGCAACGGCTACCACGGCGGGGTGCAATTCAGCGCCAGCACGTGGTCCTCGCACGGTGGCGGCCAATACGCCCCGTCGGCCGAGCTTGCGACCAAGGAACAGCAGATCGCCGTCGCCGAGCGGGTGCTGGCGACCCAGGGTCGCGGCGCGTGGCCCGTCTGCGGCGGCCCGCTGTCGGGTCCCAGCCCGCGCGAAGTGCCCGCCCCGGCCGGCCTGGACGCCCCGCTGGATGCGCCCGGCATCAACGGTGCCCCGGCACCCGACTCTCCGCCGCAGGACGCCCCGCCGCCCGCTCCAGTGCAGCTGGCCTCCTTCGACCGTCCGGCACCGCCGGAGGCTCCCCCGGCCGAGCTGCCGGCGCCCCCTGAGGAGTTGCCGCCCGCTCCCCCCGCGGACGCCGCTCCCCCGGCCGATCTGCCCCCCGCCCCGCCGGCCGACGCGATGCCGCCCGCACCCGTAGCGGACGCGGACTTCCACGGTTTCGTCCCCGTCGGCATGCCGGAGGTCGCCTCCGACGCCAGCTACACCCAGCAGCTGTGGGAAGCGATTCGGGCACAGGATGTTCAGGGGAACGACGCGCTGGACGCCCTGGCGCAGCCGTCGCCCAACGCCTGAGTCTCTAGCGCCACCAGATTCCCCGCACGCCCCGAAAACCCTCCTGTTCGGGGCGTGTTGGGCACGGCGCACCAACTCCCGGACTCAGCTGGCTACGGTGTCAGGCCGAGCCCACCCACTCCTCGGTGCCGTCGGCGAAGAACTGGTGCTTCCACACCGGTAGCCGCGCCTTGATGGTGTCGACGAGTCGCGCACAGGTGGTGAATGCCGCCTGGCGGTGGTCGGCGGCGACGGCCGCGACCAATGCCGCCTCTCCGATGTGCAGCACACCGACGCGGTGGCTGGCGGCGAGGGCGCGGACGCCGCTGGACTGCGCCGCCACATCGGCCACCACGTCGGCCATGACCTGGGCGGCCGAGGGGTGCGCCGAGTACTCCAGCCGCACCACCCGGCGCCCCACGTCGTGGTCGCGGATCATGCCGACGAACCCGACGATGGCCCCCGCCGACTGATGGCCCACCAGCTCTTCGTGCTCAGCCAGAAGAATCGGCTGCTCGGTCATGGCTGCGCGCACGACCAGCGTCATCGCTGATGGTCTTTACCGGCGAGTTGATCGAGCGCGTGGTCGAGCACGTCGGCGAGCACCCCGAGCCCGTCGCGCACCCCACCGGGTGAACCCGGCAGGTTGACGATCAGGGTCCGTCCGGCCACCCCGCACACGCTGCGGGACAACACCGACGTCGGCACCTTGGGCAGGCCCGACTGGCGGATCGCCTCTGCCAAGCCGGGGATGAGGTAATCGATGACGGCCACGGTCTGGTCCGGGGTGCTGTCACTGGGTGAGATGCCGGTGCCGCCGGAGGTGAGGATGACGTCGACGTCGTCATCGATCGCGTTGCGCAGCGCATCACCGACCGGCGACCCGTCGGCGACCACCTCCGGCTCCCCGGCCGAAAAGCCCCGCTGGGTCAGCCATTCGGTGATGATCGGCCCGCATCGGTCTTCGTACTGTCCGGCCGACGCCCGGGTCGAGGCGATGATGACGCGGGCCGATCGGGTGCTCATGACCGCGTCCACATTCCGGTTTTGCCGCCTTCCTTGCGCAGGACTCGAATGTCATCGATCCGCGCGGCCGGGTCGACCGCTTTGATCATGTCGTAGAGCGTCAGGGCCGCGACGCTGACGGCGCTCAGCGCTTCCATCTCCACCCCCGTGCGGTCGGTGCTGCGCACCGTCGCGGTGATCTCGATGTCCGACTCCGCCACGTCGAAGTCGATGTCGACCCCGGTCAGCGCCAGCTGATGGCAGAGCGGGATGAGCTCGCTGGTGCGCTTCGCCGCTTGGATACCCGCTACCCGGGCGGTGGCAAGCGCGTCGCCCTTGGGCAGGCCCCCGGTCGAGATCAGCTCCACCACGTGTGCCGACGTGCGCAGGGCGCCCGCGGCGACGGCGGTCCGCTTGGTGGCTACCTTCTCGCTGACGTCGACCATGTGGGCCGCCCCCTGGTCGTCCACGTGTGACAGCGCACCCGAGCGGGATTCTCCCGACGCCCAGGTCGCCGAGGCTTTCGAGGCCTCAGAGGCCCTAGCCATGGAAAGACCTACCGATTGACGACGGTGACCGGGTGCAGGTAGGGCAGCTCGGTGGAGGGCAGCGGGAACGTCAGCTCGCCGAAGGGCGACAGCGCACCCGTCCGGTCGGTGACGAGTTCACTGACCGCGTGGTCGTCGGGGTCCGTCGTCGGCCAGCCGTTGTCGACGTACTTGGTTTTGCGAGCTTTGCCCTCAGCAGTGTCAGCCACGAGGTCCATTCTGACAGGTGACCCAGGAGCGCGTGGCGCAAGACCGTAGGTTCGCGCCGCCCCTTCGCGATCTGCTCGGCATCCACGACCTGCTTTACGCTGGTCAGCGATGACCGACAACACCCCGGATATCCCGCTGGGGTCGTGGCTGGCCGAGTTGTCCGATGAGCGCCTGATCCGACTGCTGGAATTGCGGCGGGACCTCGCCCAGCCCCCGCCCGGCAGCATCGCCGCACTGGCGGCCCGAGCCCAGGCCCGCCAGTCGATCAAGGCCGCCACCGACGACCTCGACTTCCTGCGGCTGGCGGTGCTCGACGCGCTGCTGGTGCTGCGGGCCGACGCGGAACCGGTGCCGACCGCGAAGCTGCTGGCGCTGATCGGTGATCGCGCCCCCGAAGGCGACGTCCTCGACGCGGTCGACGACCTCCGGCAACGCGTCCTGGTCTGGGGCGAGACCGCGCTGCGGGTCGCCCCCGACGCCGGGACGGGAATGCCGTGGCATCCGGGGCAGGTCATGCTCGAGGACACCTCGCGCGACGCCGAGCAGATCGCGGCCCTGATCGACGACCTCGACCGGGCGCAGCTCGAGGTGCTGGAGAAACTTCTCGAAGGCTCCCCGATGGGCCGCACCCGCGACGCGGCGCCGGGCGCGGCGGCGGACCGCCCGGTGCCCCAGCTGCTGGCCATGGGCCTGTTGCGGCGCATCGACGCCGAGACCGTGATCCTGCCCCGCCACGTGGGACAGGTGCTGCGCGGCGAGCGGCCCGGCCCGATGCAACTGACCGCGCCGAACCCGGTGGTGTCGACCACCACCGCCGACGACGTCGACGCGACGGCCGCCGGAGCCGCCATCGACCTGCTGCGGGAGCTCGACGTTCTGCTCGAAACGCTTTCCGCCGCACCGGTTTCCGAGTTGCGCAGCGGGGGCCTGGGAATCCGGGACGTCAAGCGGCTGAGCAAGGTGACCGGGATCGACGAGTCACGGCTGGGTTTGATCCTCGAAGTCGCCGCCGCGGCCGGGTTGATCGCCAGCGGCATGCCCGACCCCGAACCGGCGGCCGGCGAGGCACCGTACTGGGCGCCGACGGTCGCCACCGATCGGTTCGCCGCGCTGTCCGCCGCCGAGCGTTGGCGCCTGTTGGCCAGCAGCTGGCTCGACCTGCCCAGCCGGCCGGCGCTGATCGGCACGCGCGGTCCCGACGCCAAACCCTATGGGGCCCTTACCGATGCCCTGTATTCCACCGCCGCGCCGCTGGATCGCCGCCTGTTGCTCGGCATGCTGTCCGGGCTCCCGCCCGGGGCCGGCGTCGACGCGGCGGAAGCATCGGCCGCGCTGATCTGGCGGCGTCCGCGGTGGGCCAAGCGGTTACAGCCGGGGCCCGTCGGGGATCTGCTCGCCGAAGGCCACGCCATGGGGCTGGTGGGGCGCGGGGCGATCAGCACGCCCGGCCGGGCGCTGCTGGACGAGGACAACGATCCGCAGGCCGCGATCGACGCCATGACCAGGGCGCTGCCCGAACCGGTCGATCACTTCCTGGTGCAGGCGGACCTGACGGTTGTCGTGCCGGGTCCGCTGCAGCGCGACCTGGCCGAGCAACTCGCCACCGTGGCCACCGTCGAATCGGCGGGCACGGCGATGGTGTACCGCGTCAGCGAGCAGTCGATCCGGCATGCGCTCGACGTCGGCAAGACCAGCGACTGGATGCATGCCCTGTTCGCCAAGCACTCCAAAACGCCAGTGCCCCAAGGGCTTACCTATCTCATCGACGACGTCGCGCGCAGGCACGGGCAGCTGCGGATCGGCATGGCCGCGGCGTTCGTGCGGTGCGAGGATCCGGCGCTGCTGGCCCAGGCCGTGGCCGCTCCCGCGACCGAAGAGGTGCAGTTGCGCGCCCTGGCCCCCACGGTGGCGGTGTCGCCGGCGCCGATCGGCGAGGTGCTCGCCGCGCTGCGAGCCGCGGGCTTCGCTCCGGCGGCCGAGGACTCGACCGGCGCCATCGTCGACGTCCGGCCCCGGGGCGCCCGGGTGGCCACACCGCAACAACGCCGTCCCTATCGCCCGCTGCGCCGTCCCAACAGCGACAGTCTCCACGCGGTGGTCGCGGTGCTGCGCAAGGTCACCGCCGCACCGTTCGGCAACGTTCGCGTCGATCCGGCGGCCACCATGACGCTGTTGCAGCGCGCCGCCCGGGAACAAGACACCCTGGTGATCGGTTATCTAGACGCGGCCGGCGTGGCCACCCAGCGCGTCGTGTCGCCGATCACCGTCCGGGGCGGTCAGCTGGTGGCCTTTGATTCGGCATCGGGCAGGCTGCGCGACTTCGCCATCCACCGCATCACGTCGGTGGTGTCGGGCTCGGGCCGATAATGGACGGCATGCCGGAGCTTATGCAGGGCGAAGCGATGAGGAGTGGCGCCATCTATGTCTGACGGACCGTTGATCGTGCAGTCAGACAAGACGGTGCTGCTCGAGGTGGAGCACGAACAGGCCGGCGCGGCGCGGGCCGCGATCGCGCCGTTCGCCGAGCTGGAACGCGCACCCGAGCACGTGCACACCTACCGCATCACACCGCTGGCACTGTGGAACGCCCGCGCCGCCGGGCACGACGCCGAACAGGTCGTCGACGCGCTGGTCTCCTTCTCCCGCTACGCGGTGCCGCAGCCGCTGCTGGTCGACATCGTCGACACCATGGCCCGCTACGGCCGCTTACAGCTGGTGAAAAACCCGGCGCACGGCCTGACGCTGGTGAGCCTGGACCGCGCGGTGCTCGAGGAAGTGTTGCGCAACAAGAAGATCGCCCCGATGCTCGGCGCCCGGATCGACGACGACACGGTCATCGTCCACCCGAGCGAGCGCGGCCGGGTCAAGCAAATGCTACTCAAGATCGGTTGGCCCGCAGAGGATCTCGCTGGCTACGTCGACGGCGAGGCGCATCCGATCAGCCTGGCCCAGGACGGCTGGCACCTGCGCGACTACCAGCAGATGGCCACCGACTCGTTCTGGTCGGGTGGCTCCGGCGTGGTGGTGCTTCCCTGTGGCGCCGGCAAGACCTTGGTGGGCGCCGCCGCGATGGCGAAAGCCGGTGCGACAACGCTGATTTTGGTCACCAACATCGTCGCGGCGCGGCAGTGGAAGCGTGAGCTGATCGCCCGCACCTCGCTCACCGAGGACGAGATCGGCGAATACTCCGGTGAGCGCAAGGAGATTCGGCCGGTGACCATCTCGACGTACCAGATGATCACTCGCCGCACCAAGGGCGAGTACCGCCACCTCGAGCTCTTCGACAGCCGCGACTGGGGGCTGATCATCTACGACGAGGTCCACTTGTTGCCGGCGCCGGTGTTTCGGATGACCGCCGATCTGCAATCCAAGCGGCGCCTGGGGCTGACCGCCACGCTGGTCCGCGAGGACGGCCGCGAGGGCGACGTGTTCTCCCTGATCGGCCCGAAACGCTATGACGCGCCGTGGAAGGACATCGAGGCGCAGGGGTGGATCGCACCGGCGGAGTGCGTCGAGGTGCGGGTCACCATGACCGACAACGAGCGGATGATGTACGCCACCGCCGAGCCCGAAGAGCGCTACAAGCTGTGCTCGACGGTGCACACCAAAATCGCTGTGGTCAAATCGATTCTGGCGAAGCATCCGGGTGAGCAGACCCTGGTGATCGGCGCGTACCTCGATCAGCTCGACGAGCTGGGCGCCGAGCTGGGCGCCCCGGTGATCCAGGGCTCCACGCGGACCAAGGAACGCGAGGAGCTGTTCGACGGCTTCCGCCGCGGCGAGGTGAACACGCTGGTGGTTTCCAAGGTCGCCAACTTCTCCATCGACTTGCCGGAAGCCGCGGTGGCCGTGCAGGTTTCGGGAACCTTCGGCTCGCGCCAGGAAGAGGCGCAGCGGCTGGGCCGGTTGCTGCGGCCCAAGGCCGACGGCGGCGGCGCCATCTTCTATTCCGTGGTGGCGCGCGACAGCCTGGACGCCGAATACGCCGCCCACCGGCAGCGTTTCCTGGCCGAGCAGGGTTACGGCTACATCATCCGCGACGCCGACGACCTCCTGGGTCCGGCCATCTAGCGAGCGAACGCAAAAGCCCCCGAAACTCCGTTGTTTCGGGGGCTTTTGCGTCTGGCGGCGCTACCGAGACAGGATGGTCGCCGAGGCGGTGCCGGGCGCGCCGTACACCTGGGCCAGGCCGACGCGCGGATCGCCGGGGACCTGACGCTCCCCCGCCTCGCCGCGCAACTGGCGCACCAGTTCGTGCATCTGCCGCAGCCCCGACGCACCGATCGGCTCGCCGTTGGCGATCAGCCCGCCGTCGGTGTTGACGGGAATCGAGCCGTGGATCTCGGTGGCGCCGTCGGCCAGCAGCTTCTCCTGTTCGCCGTCCGCGCACAATCCGGTCTCGGCCATGTGGATCACCTCGGCGCCGGCGTCGGTGTCCTGCAACTGCGCGACGTCGACGTCTTCGGGTCCGATGCCGGCCGCCTCGTAGGCGGCCTTGGCCGCGTACACGGTCGGTGACGCGTCCTCGTCCAGCGGCGCCGACGTGGCGTGCACCTCGTAGGCGCCGAAGCGCCGGGTGCGAATCTCGCAGGCGCGCACATAGACCGGCTTGTCGGTGAATTTCTCGGCCATGTCGGCGCGACACATGATGACCGCGGCCGCCCCCTCGTCGGGCGCGCAGAACATGTACTGCGTCAACGGGTAGTTCAGCGCGGGCGAGGCGAGGATCTCCTCGACGGAGATCTCCTTGCGCCGGAAGGCATTCGGGTTCAGCGCACCGTTGCGGAAGTTCTTGTTGGCCACCCGCGCCAGCGTCTCCTGGGAGATGTTGTGGTCGTGGATGTACTTGTTGGCCTTCATGCCGAAGAACTTGGTGGTGACGAACTGCCCGTTGTTGGCGTACCACTGCGGCAGCGCCAGCTTGGCGGGGTCGTCGGTGAAGGCACCGCGCGGATGCTTGTCGAGGCCGATGGCAATACCGATGTCGTACTTGCCCAACCGGATGGTGTCGGCGGTCTGCTGGATGGCGCTGGCCGCGGTGGCGCAGGCGTTGAACACGTTGGTGAACGTGATGCCGGTCAGGCCGACCAGGCGGGTCACGGCGTCGGGGTTGGAGACCTCGTAGCTGCCGCCGAATCCGAATTGGATGTCTTTCCAGTCCACTCCGGCGTCTTTGAGCGCGAGCTGGACGGCCTCGGCGCCCATCTGCATCGCCGTCTTGTCGAACCTGCCGAACGGGTGCAGGCCCACGCCGATGATGGCGACGTCGTTGGTCATCTCGATCCTCCTGACTCAGGCGACGGGCTGGAACGCGAAGGTGATGATTTCGGCGCCCTCGTCGTCGGTGGCGAACGGCACCATGGTGAGTTCGACTTCCTGGCCGAACTTCAACTTGGCCGGGTCGTTCTCGGTCAGGCGGCCTTCGACCCGGATCACATCACCGAGCTGGACCAGTCCCACTCCGAAGGGCACGAAGTCCTTACCGGCCGGGCCGATGTAAGGGGCTCCAGGGGGAAAGCCCTGGGTCGTCCACGCCACCAGCGTTCCGCGCCGGGGCAACAGCACGTCGGACATCTCGCCACCGCTGCAGCGCGGGCACCACTGCTGCACCGGGAAGGTGGTCGCCTCGCAGCTGCCGCATCGGCTGCCGATGAGCTGCGGGCTCTCATCGGGCCAGGTAGAGATCTCCGGGGCAAGTGCCTTCTGCATCGGGGGGTCCTCCAGGAACGTCGACAATCCGCCAACAGAACTCACTGAACCGTATAACAGCTTTCCGAAAAGTGGAAACCGCATTCTCGCCTCCGCGCAATGGGCGAGGACTGGCGTCGGGCGCGGGGAAGATATGTTGGCGCCATGACGGTCACCGTGATACTCGAGCTCAGGTTCAAGCCCGACGAGGTCGCCGCGGGGCGCGAGCTGATGGGCCGGGCGCTGCAGGACACCCGCGCGTTCGACGGGAATGTCCGCACCGACGTGCTCGTCGACGAAGACGATGAAGCGCACTGGCTGATTTACGAAATTTGGGAGACGGTCGAGCACGACGAGGCTTACCGCGCGTTCCGCGCGGGCGAGGGCAAGCTGACGCAGCTTCCCCCGCTGCTGGCCGCGCCCCCGGCCAAGACCAGGTATCTCACCAGCGACGTGTAGCTCGCGCCGGCCGATCAGCCCGCGCCGGCGCGGTGGGTATTCGGGCTCACCCCGTAGGCGCGTTTGAAGGCGGTACTCAACGCGAACGGGGTGGCGTAGCCGACCTCTCGGGCGACGGCGGCGATGGTCGCCTGGCTGGACCGCAGCAGATCGGCGGCCAACGCAAGCCGCCAACCGGTCAGGAAAGCGATCGGCGGCTCGCCCACCTGCTCGGTGAACCGGCGGGCGAACGCTGCGCGTGACGCGCCAACTGCCGCAGCGAGATTCGCGACGGTCCAGGGGTGCGCGGGGTTGCTGTAGATCAGCTTCAAGGCCGGCCCCACCACCGCGTCGCGTTCGGCGTGCCACCAGGCGGGCGCGTTGACGTCGTTGTCGAACCAGATGCGCAGCACCCCGATGAGCAGCAAGTCGAGCAGCCGATCCAGATACGCCTCTTGGCCGGGGCCGCCACGGCCGGCCTCGCTGGCCAACAGCGGAACCAGCGGACTGTCCCATTCGTCCGCGCGCAACACCAGCACGGCGGGCAGCGCGTCGAGCAACCGGGCGCTGACCTCGCTGCGTCCCTCGTACGCGCAGACGATGGAGCGGGTCGCACCCGAGGGACTGTTACCCCACGTCCGCACGCCCAACGACATTTCGAAGTGCAAGTCGTCCCCGGTCTGCGTGGTGCACCGTTGACCCGGATGGATCACCGCCGTCGGGGCGGTCCCCGGGTCGTCCGCGAAGACGTAATGCTGGGTGCCGCGGGTGAGCGCAATGTCCCCGGGACGTAGCCAATCGGTGCCGCTGTCGTCGCCGACGATGACGGCGCTGCCATGCGTCTGGCAGATGATCGCCAGCGGCGCGTCGTCCTGGATGCGCAGCGACCACGGCGGGTCCATCATCATGCGCAACACAAATGCCCCGCGCGCCCGAACGCCGTCGAGCAATCCCACCACGGCGTCCACAACCGGATCGTAGACGGGCGCATATGTAATCGGGACGGATAGCGATGGATGGTCTCAGCCGGCCCGCGGTTGACTTCAGGCCATGAACGCAAGTCCGGTTGTCATCCTGACCTCCATCGCCACGATCGTCGGCGCCGCCGCCGGCGGAATGATGTACGTGTTCTCCACATTCGTGATGCGCGGCCTGAATGGCATCGATTCGCGCGAGGCGATTGCCGCGATGCGCGGTATCAACGTCGCAGCGAATTCCAGTCCCGCGTTTCTGCTCGCGTATTTTGGTGCGGCGATCCTCGCCTTGGCGGTCGGCGTCGTTGCGGTGACGCAGTTGCCCCAACCCGGCAGCTGGTGGCTGTTGGCGGGAGCGGTTTTCGCGATCCTCGCCGCGATCATCACGGTGGTGTTCAACGTGCCGCTGAACAACCGTCTCGACGGCGTAGACCCGGTGGGGCTGTCGGCCGCCGACGCCGCGCGCGAATGGCAGACGTACTTCTCCACGTGGACGGCATGGAACCATGTCCGCACCGTCACCGCGTTCCTCGGCGCCGCACTGATGCTGGTCGGGCTGCGCTGCCGCTAGCTCAGTGCGGGAATGACCTCTCGTTCGAACAGCTCGATGCCGGAACGGTCGTAGGCGGCCTCGGGGAAATAGCAGATGGCGTAGTCGCATCCGAGATCTCGGAGCTTCGTCAGACGCTCGACGACCTGTTCCGGCGTGCCGGTGGCCGAGTCCGGCCCGCTGGTGCCGGCGATCATCGCGTCCGCGGCGGCCTCCCCGACGTAATCGGCCATGCGTCCGCGGACCCGTTGCAGCCGGTCTTTGACGTCGGCCTCCGACGGGCCGACGACGGCGTTGACGTTGACCGAACGCACGATGGCGTCGAAGTCGGTGCCCACTTCGCGGCAGTGCCCGGCCAGCACCTGCGACTTGTGGGCGAACGCGGCCGGCTCGGGCGTGAAGTTGGTGTACTGCGCGTACCGGGCGGCGATACGCAAGGTCACCTTCTCGCCGCCGCCGGCGATCCACAGCGGAATCCCGTTGTCCTGCAGTGGCTTAGGGGCGACGATCGCGCCGTCCACCTGGTAGTGCTTGCCGTCGAAGCTGACCTTGCCGTCGCGCCAGGCGTCGCGCATGATCTGGACGCCTTCGTCGAGGCGACCCAACCGGACGCCCGCCGACGGGAATCCGTAACCGTAAGCGCGCCATTCATGTTCGTACCAGCCGCCGCCGATCCCCATCTGAATCCGGCCACCGGAGATGATGTCGGCCGTCGCGGCCACCTTGGCGAGGTAGACCGGGTTGCGGTAGCTCATGGCCGTGCACATCTGGCCGAGCTTGATGCGCGACGTGGTGGCCGCGTACGCGGACATGAGCGACCACGCCTCGTGGGTGGCTTCCCCGGTGGGCACCGGGACGGTGTGGAAGTGGTCGTAGACCCACAACGAGTCCCACCGGCCGCGGTCCGCGTGATCGGCCAGATCGCGCATCACCGCCCAGTGTTTGTCGGGTTCGATGCCGACCAGATCCATCCGCCAGCCTTGCGGAATGAAGAGACCGAAGCGCATACCAACGGACTTTAGCCCCGCCACTATTCAGCCATTCAGCGCGTCGAACGCGGCCGCGACCGACTTCTCGCGCAGTTCCTCCTGCGGCGCGTCGACGAACTGCACGCAGCAATCCTGCAAGCCGCCGAACGCGACGACCGCGCGGGTGGACTGTGCGAGCGTCGGCGTCTCACCGAACACCAGCCGCGCCAACCGCTCTCGCCACGCCAGCACGGTGTCGATGAGGTCCAGGTCGATCAGCGTCGACAACTCGGTCAGCAACAGCACCAGGTCCCGGCGGTGCCGGTAGTGGAAATCGAAATAGCCCTCCAACAACTCGCGAACATCGACGGCGCCGCGGCCCTCGTGGTCGGCGACGAACCGCTCGCCCTCGTCGATCAGCGGCACCAGGATGCTGCGCACCAGGTCCTCGCGTGACGGAAAGTGGTAGTACAGCGCGGGTTTGGTGATGCCCAGCTGGTTGGCGATGTCCTGCAGGCTGGTGCGCTGCACGCCGCGCTGCAAAAACAGCTCGCGAGCGACCTCCTGAATCCGCTCGCGCGTGTCTGACCGGGGCCTGCTCACCCGCCCGAGTTTATCTGACTTACCGATCGGTAAGTGGGATGCTATGCTTACCGAACGTTAAGTAAGTGCGGGAGGTGGATCGTGCGGATACTCATTTCCGGCGCCAGCGTCGCCGGCCCGGTGCTGGCGTACTGGCTGTCCCGCTACGGCTTCGACGTCACCGTCGTCGAGCGCGCCCCGACGCTGCGCAAAACCGGCGGCCACGCCGTCGACTTGTTCCGTCCGGCGATGGAGATCTCGGCGAAGATGGGCGTCCTGCCCCGCATCGAGGCCCTGGCCACCGGAACCACCCGCCTGGCGCTGTACCGAGAAGGCCGGCCGCGGGCCACCGACATCGACCTCACCAAGATCTACGCCGCCAGCTCCGACCGGCACGTGGAGATCATGCGCGACGACCTCAGCGAGATCTACTACGACGCCGCCCGCGACGACGTCGAGTACCTGTTCGGCGACTCGATCACCGAGATCGAGCACGACGGCACCGTGGCGTTCGAGCGCTCCGAGGCACGCACCTTCGACGTCATCGTCGGCGCCGACGGCCTGCACTCCAACGTTCGGCGCCTGACCTTCGGCGAGGAAGCCGGCCTGACGCGCTTCCTCGGGGGATACCTGTCGGTGCTGTCGGCGCCCAAGGCGCTGGTGCGGGCCGGCGAGATGGTCGGCCACGTCGGCGTCGGCCGCTTCGCCGGTATCTACACTGCGGACCACCTGGACGACGCGCGGGTGGTGTTTCTGTTTCGCCGCCGGGAAGAACCCGACTACGACCACCGCGATGTGTTGCGGCAGAAGGAGTTACTGCGCGACGCGTTCACCGGGATGCATGACCAGGTGGACGGCTGGCTGGCCGAAATCGAGCGCACGCCCACCTTCTACTTCGACTCCATCACCCAGCTCCGCACGGACAGGTGGTCGCGCCGCCGCGTCACCCTGGTCGGCGATGCCGGATACTGCCCCGGGCCGGCGGTGGGCGGCAGCACCAGCCTCGCCGTCCTCGGCGCCTACGTGCTCGCCGGAGAACTCGCCCGCGCCGACGGCGACCACCTGCGCGCCTTCGCCGCCTACGAACTGCAGATGCGCGAACCGGTGCATCGCAGCCGGTCCTTCGCCCGCGGCGCGGCCACGGGCATCATCCCCGGTTCCCGCGCCGGAGTCTGGGCGTTAACCCGTGGAGCCCAACTGATCTCGGCGATGCCGGGGTCGCTGTCCCGGTCGCTGGCCAAGCTGAACACCAAGGGCGTCCGCATGCACGACTCGATGCCGGTCCCCGACTACGCCGGAAGCGACGTCTGACAGCATGTCCAGTAGGCCGCGGACCCGAGCGGCCGCGCGCGTGCCACGAAGGGAAGGCCTCAGATGGAACTGACCGGTGTTGGGATCTGGAGCAGTCAACTGCGCTACGGCGACCCGGCCGAATCCGCCGACGCCGCAGCCGAACTCGATGAACTCGGCTTCCCCGCGCTGTGGATTCCCGACGTCGGTGGGCCGGTGTTCGACTCGGTCGGTCATCTGCTCGCCGCGACCAAGCGGACCGTGATCGCCACCGGCATCCTGAATCTATGGATGCATGGGCCCGGCGACGTCGCCGAATCCTATGCGACGCTCACCGCTGAGCACGGCGACCGCTTCCTGCTCGGAATCGGCGTCAGCCACGCACCGCTGATCGACACCGGCCAGCCCGGACGCTACCGCAAACCGCTCGCGGCCACGGCGTCGTTCCTGGACGGGTTGGACGCCGCGCCGCGGCCGGTTCCCACCGGGCGCCGGGTTCTTGCCGCGCTCGGACCGAAGATGCTGAAGCTGTCCGCGAGCCGCGCCGCGGGCGCCCACCCCTACCTGGTCACCCCCGACCACACCGCTTCTGCCCGTTCGACTTTGGGCCAGGGCCCCCTGCTCCTGCCGGAGCAGACGGTCATCCTGACCGACAGCGCCGACGAGGCGCGTCAGATCGGAACCGAGTGGCTGCGGTCCTATTTGGCGTTGCCCAACTACGCGAACAACCTGCTGCGCAGCGGCTTCTCCGAAGACGATGTGGCGCAGGTGAGCGATCGACTGTTCAACGCGATCATCGCCTGGGGTGACGAAGACGCCATCATGGGCAGGGTCGCCGAACATCGTTCCGCCGGCGCCGATCACGTCTGCGTCCAGGTGTTGCGGGCCGATCCGAGAGCCTTCCCGCGCGAGGAATGGCGCCGAATCGCCGCCGCCTGCCGATAGCAGGTGATCCGCCGCGCGGCATAGGGTGAGCTATGGCTTCCAAACAGATGCTGTTTCGGATCTTCTACCGCATCGGTTTTACCCCGTGGGACGGCCATCCGCTCGCCCAGAGCGTGCGAGACCTCGTCGAGGGGACGGCCGACGCCGCCGCGCTTCCCGCCGGGTCCGCCCTCGAACTCGGATGCGGTACCGGTGACTGCTCGATCTATCTCGCCCAACACGGCTGGCGCGTCACCGCGGTGGATTTCGTGGCCAAACCCCTGGAGCGAGCGCGGGCCAAGGCCGCCAAGGCCGGCGCGTCCGTCGACTTCGTCCAGGCCGACGTCACCCAGCTGAGCCAGGCCGGAATCGGCGCGAACTTCGAGCTGATCGTCGACAACGCCTGCCTGCACAACATGAGCGACGCCGATCGCGACGCCTACGTCCGCGAGGTCAGCGCCGTGGCAGCCCCGCATGCCCGGCTGCTGATCATCGCGTTCGTGCCCGGCGGCCGCGTCGGGGTGCGCGGCATCGACCACGCCGAGATGGAACGGCGCTTCACTCCCCACTGGACTTTGCTGTCCGCGGGCGCGGAACGCGAACTGGACCACGCCGAAAAGACCCCGGCTCGGTACTACCTGTTCCAGCGGCGCACCTGACCGGCGAGCAGACGCAGAATCGCACGCGCAATCCCCGCGCAGTGCGATTCCGCGTCTGCTCGCGGCAGGACTTAACTCAGTGACTTCGGCGGCAGGAACCGCTCGCCGTACTTGGCCGCCAGTTCCTTGGCGCGGGCCACGAACGCGTCCTTGCCCGTGCCGCCGGCACCGGAGTAACCGACGATGAACTGCGCGCTACCACCGGTGTACGGCGGGAAGCCGATGCCCATGATCGAGCCGATGTTGGCGTCGGCGGTCGAGGTCAGCACGCCCTCGTCCAGACACTTCTGCGTCTCGAGCGCCTCGGCGAACAGCATGCGATCGATCATGTCCTGCAACGGAATCTCCGCGCTGCCCGACTTGAACGTCTCGGCCAGGCCGGGCCACAGCCGGGTCCGCTTGCCGTCCACGTACTCGTAGAAGCCGGCACCCTTCAAGCGGCTGGGCCGTCCGATCTCGATCATCTTCTCCACGACGGCCTCGGCCGGGTGCGGCTCGTAGGTGCCGCCCGCGTCCTCGACGCCCTTGCGGGTGGCCGCGGCGATCTTGTGCATCAGCTCCAGGTTGAGCTCGTCGGACAGCTGCAGCGGCGGCGCCGGGTAGCCGGCCTGCGAACCGGCGTGCTCGATGCTGGCCGGGGCCACGCCCTCGCCGAGCATCGCCAGCGCCTCGTTCACGAACGTGCCGATCACGCGGCTGGTGAAAAACCCGCGGCTGTCGTTGACCACGATCGGCGTCTTGCCGATCGCCAGCGTGTAGTCGAACACCCGGGCCAGGGCCTCGTCGGAAGTCTTCTCGCCCTTGATGATTTCCACCAGCGGCATCTTGTCGACCGGCGAGAAGAAGTGGATTCCGATGAAGTCCTCCTGCCGCTTGACGCCGGTCGCCAGACCGGTGATCGGCAGGGTGGAGGTGTTCGACCCGAGCAGCGCGTTGGGTTCGACGATGTCCTCGATCTCCTGGAACACCTTGTGCTTGAGTTCCTGGTTCTCGAAGACCGCCTCGATCACGAAGTCGACGCCCGCCAGCTCGGCGGGGTCGGCAGTCGGCGTGATGCGGTCCAGCAGCGCCTTGCTCTTCTCCTCGGTGGTCTTGCCACGCTGAAGTGCCTTGGCCTCAAGCTTTTCCGAGTAACCCTTGCCCTTCTGGGCGGCCTCGATGTCGACGTCCTTGAGCACCACGTCGAAGCCGGCCTTGGCCGACACGTAGGCGATGCCGGCGCCCATCATGCCCGCGCCCAGCACACCGATCTTGTTGATCTTGACCGGCTCGATGCCGTCGGGGCGCGAACCGCCGCCGTTGATGTGCTGCAGGTCGAAGAAGAACGCCTGGATCATGTTCTTGGCGACCTGGCCGGTGACCAGCTGGGTGAAGTAACGGCTTTCGATGCGGCTGGCCGTGTCGAAGTCCACCTGCGCGCCCTCGACGGCCGCGTCCAGGATGGCCCGCGGCGCCGGCATCGGGGCGCCCTTCAGTTGCTTCTTCAGCAGCGCCGGGAACGACGGCAGGATGCCCGCCAGCGCGGGGCTGGACGGGGTGCCGCCGGGCATCTTGTAACCCTTTTTGTCCCAAGGCTGTTCGTGCGAATCGGGGTTGGCCTTGATCCACGCCTTGGCGGCGGACACCAGTTCGTCGACCGAGCCGACGAGCTCGTCGACCAGGCCGATCTCCTTGGCTTTCGCCGGCTTGAAGCGGGTGCCCTGGCTCAACACCTCCATGAATGCCTTCTGGATGCCGAACATCCGCACGGTGCGGGTCACCCCGCCGCCGCCCGGCAGCAGGCCCAGCGTCACCTCGGGCAGACCGACGACGAGGCCCTTGACGTCCGCGGCGATGCGGTGATGGCAGGCCAGCGCGATCTCCAGGCCCCCGCCCAGCGCGGCGCCGTTGATGGCGGCCACCACCGGCTTGCCCAGGGTCTCCAGGGTCCGCAGGTCGCGCTTGATGTCCTCGACCTCGGTGAAGACGTCGCCGGCGTTCTCCGGTCCGGCGTTGATCATGCTCTTCAGATCGCCGCCGGCGAAGAACGTCTTCTTCGCGCTGGTGATCACCACGCCGGTGACCGAATCCTTCTCCGCGACAAGGCGTTCGACCGCCTTGTGCATCGACTCCTTGTAGTGCTCGTTCATCACGTTCGCCGACCCGGTGGGGTCGTCGAGCGTCAGCGTGACGATGCCGTCGGCATCCTTGTCCCACGCAATGGTGTTCTCTGCCATGGTCTTAAACCCTCTCGATGATGGTGGCGACACCCATGCCGCCGCCGATGCACAGCGTGATCAGCGCGCGACGCGCGTTGCGGCGCTCGAGCTCGTCGACCATGGTGCCGGTGATCATGGCGCCGGTGGCGCCCAGCGGGTGGCCCATCGCGATGGCGCCACCGTTGACGTTCAGCTTCTCGTCGGGGATGTTGAGGTCCTTCTGGAACTTCAGCACCACCGAGGCGAACGCCTCGTTCAGTTCGAACAGGTCGATGTCGTCCACGGTTAGCCCCGCGCGGTCGAGGACCTTGCGGGTGGCCGGGGTCGGGCCGGTCAGCATGATCACCGGGTCGGAACCACTGGTCGCGGTGGCGACGATGCGGGCGCGCGGGGTCAGGCCCTGCGACGTGCCCGCCTTCTCCGAGCCGACCAGCACCAGCGCGGCGCCGTCGACGATGCCCGAGCTGTTACCGCCGGTGTGCACGTGGTTGATCTTTTCGACCCAGTGGTACTTCTGCAGCGCCACGTCGTCGAAGCCGCCCATCTCGCCGATGCCGTCGAACGCGGTCTTCAGCTTGGCCAGGCCCTCCATCGTGGTGTCGGGCCGCATGTGCTCGTCGTGGTCGAGGATGACCAGACCGTTCTGGTCGCGCACCGGCACGACCGACTTGGCGAAGTAGCCGCCCGACCAGGCCTCGGCCGCCTTCTGCTGGGAGCGCAGCGCGTACGCGTCGACGTCCTCGCGGGAGAAGCCCTCGATGGTGGCGATCAGGTCGGCGCCGATGCCCTGCGGCACGAAGCCGATCTGGTAGTTGGTCTCGGGGTCCAGCGCCCAGGCGCCGCCGTCGGAGCCCATCGGGACGCGGCTCATCGACTCGACACCGCCGGCCAGCACCAGGTCGTCCCAGCCGGAGCGCACCTTCTGCGCGGCGGTGTTGACGGCCTCCAGGCCCGAGGCGCAGAACCGGTTGAGCTGCACGCCGCCCGTGGTCTCGGGCAGCCCGGCGGCCAGCACCGCGGTGCGGGCGATGTCGCCGCCCTGGTCACCGACCGGGGACACGCAGCCGAGGATCATGTCGCTGATCAGGCTCTCGTCCAGGTCGGGGTTGCGCCGGCGCAGCTCTTCGACCAGCCCGACCACCAGGTTCAGCGGCTTGACCTCGTTCAGCGAGCCATTTCGTTGCTTGCCCCGCGGCGTGCGGATGGCCTCATAGATGAAGGCTTCTTCGGACATGTCGAGTTCCTCTTCACGAGTGGGTTTCGGATCCGTATTAAAGGTAGGTCCAGATACCGCACCCTAACAAAGTGCCCGGCCAACCTGTTGGTTGGGCCGATCGCCGCTGGTCATCAGTGCCGGGCGCCTCCCGCGCCGAGCTGGGGGTACCGCCGCCTGCCGGGGACACGCCAGCGTGGCGCCGGCGTGCGAGCGCCACACTGGCGTGACGCTCGAGGGCCCGCGCCCCCTAAGCTCGACCAGCATGACGGTGTCGCGGCTGCGTCCGTACGCGACCACGGTGTTCGCCGAGATGTCGGCGCTGGCCGCGCGGGTCGGTGCGG
Organism: Mycobacterium sp. TKK-01-0059; assembly: GCF_000709305.1. Classification (NCBI taxonomy): domain Bacteria; kingdom Bacillati; phylum Actinomycetota; class Actinomycetes; order Mycobacteriales; family Mycobacteriaceae; genus Mycobacterium; species Mycobacterium sp. TKK-01-0059. The sequence continues at coordinate 2,717,319 of NZ_KL446993.1, read as the reverse complement.
TCAACCTCGGGCAGGGCTTCCCCGACGAGGACGGGCCCGCGGCCATGTTGAAGGCCGCCCAAGACGCCATCGCCGAGGGACACAATCAGTACCCGCCCGGCATCGGCGTGCCGTCGCTGCGAACCGCCATCGCCGCCCAGCGGCAGCGGCGGTTCGGGATCGAGTACGACCCCGACACCGAGGTGCTGGTGACCGTCGGGGCGACCGAGGCCATCGCGTCCGCGGTGCTGGGCCTGGTCGAGCCCGGCTCGGAGGTGCTCCTGATCGAGCCGTTCTACGACTCCTACTCGCCGGTGTTGGCGATGGCCGGCGCGCACCGGGTGGCGGTGCCCCTGGTGCCCCATGGCCGCGGGTTCGCCCTGGACGCCGACGCCCTGCGCCGCGCGGTGACGCCACGCACCCGCGCGCTGATCGTCAACTCGCCGCACAACCCGACCGGCACCGTGCTCAGCCCGGCCGAGCTCACCGCCATCGCGGAGGTCGCGATCGCCGCCGACCTGTTGGTGATCACCGACGAGGTCTACGAGCACCTGGTGTTCGACGAACACCGACACCTTCCGCTGGCCGGCCTCGACGGCATGGCCGAGCGCACGATCACCATCTCCAGCGCGGCCAAGATGTTCAACTGCACCGGCTGGAAGATCGGATGGGCTTGCGGGCCAGCGGAACTCATTGCCGGGGTGCGTGCGGCAAAGCAATACCTGAGCTACGTCGGCGGCGCGCCGTTCCAGCCGGCGGTGGCCCTCGCGCTCGACACCGAGGACGCGTGGGTGGCCGGGCTGCGCGACTCGTTGCGGGCCCGTCGCGACCGGCTGGCCGCCGGGCTGTCCGACATCGGCTTCGAGGTGCACGACAGCGCCGGCACCTACTTCCTGTGCGCCGACCCGCGGCCCCTCGGCTACGACGACAGCACCGCGTTCTGCGCGGCCCTGCCGGAGAAGGCGGGCGTCGCCGCGATCCCCCTGTCGCCGTTCTGCGATCCGGCGGCCGAGCACGCCTCGGCGCAAGCCAAGGTGTGGAATCACTTGGTGCGCTTCACCTTCTGCAAACGCGAGGATACCCTTGACGAGGCGATCAGGAGGCTGGCCGTCCTGCGCTGACCGGCCGCCTACCCGCCCGAACCGAAGCCCTCGACCACGCGCCGACGCAGACCCTCCAGCGCGGCGTGCAGGATTTTCTTGCGGGCCCGGCTGACCCAGAACTCCGGCAGCGGCGCGAACGGTTCGACCGTGATGGCGAACCGCACCCTGGTCTTGTCGTAACCCTCCCTGGTCAGGGTGTACTCCCCGTGCTGGCCCCGTTGCTGGGCCGTCTTCTCGGCGTCCCACACCATCCAGTCCGGACCCCAGTGGTATTCGAGCAGTTCCGTGTCGTGGATGCCGGTGACCGAGATGGTGACCTTCACGTGGTACGGACGCCCGTCGGGGTGCTTGTCGATGACCTCGACCCGCTTGTGCACCGGCGACCACGACGGCACGGCGTCCATGTCGGCCAGCGCCTCCATGATCACTTCCGGAGGCGCGTCGATGACGATTTCCGACGACGCTTGAACGGCCACTGCTAATAAGCTAGCAACCGGTCAGGCGGTACCGAAGGCAAAATGCGAGCCGCCGGCTATTCCGGCTCGGTCGAACCGTTGACACGGTTTACCAATTCGCACAATCCCTTGACCGCCGAGTCGAGCACGCTCTCACTGGCACGCCGGACGATGAAGGCGGGCATCGGCCGGCCCGGTTCGACAGTGACGTCGAAACGCACCCGTGTCTTGTCGAGGCCCTCGGGTTTGAGGTTGTACTCGACATGCTGGCCGTGCTGCTGGGAAGTCCCTCTGGCGTCATAGACGACCCAATCGGGACCCCAGTGGTATTCCAGGATCTCCTTGTCGACGAGCCCCAGAATCTTGATGGTGGTCTTGACGTGGTGGGGCCGGCCGTCGGGATAGCGGTCGATCACTTCGATGTTCTTGTGCAGGGGCGACCACGCTGACAGCACGCCGACATCGGTGAGCGCCTCCATGACCACTTCCGGCGGCGCGTCGACGACAAATTCACGTGATGCTTTTACGGCCACTGAGCTCAACCTAGCAACCGCGGCCCCGCCCCGGAATGGTTCGGCGTAAAAGGTTTACTACCAACCGATTTCGGTGATGGGCGAGGTGGCCGCCGGCGGCCGCCCGACCGGCGCGGCCGGGGTCCGCGAGAAGCGTGGGCCGGGTGCGGCCTGGTCGACCCCGTGTGCGGTGACCACCGTGGACCGCGCCCTCAGGTGCTCGTCGGCCGCCGCCTCGGTCCACGTCAGTACCGGGGTGACGCACGCGTCGGTGCCGGCGAAGGTGGTCGTCCACTCGTCGCGGGTCCGGCTGGCGAACCGTTGCGCGAACACCTCGTACATCCGCGGGTAGGACGCGACGTCGAGCTGGCCGGGCACCTCCCCGGCCGACAGGCCGAGCCCGGTCAGCAACGCCGCGAAGAATTGCGGCTCGATGGCGCCGACGGCCATGTATTTGCCGTCGGCGGTCTCATAACAGCGGTAGAACGGGGCGCCGCCGTCGAGCAGGAACGATTCGCGCCGGTCGCGCAGCGCTCCCGTCGACTTCATGGTCCACATCATCTGGGCGAGCAGGCTGACGCCGTCGACCATCGCCGCGTCGATCACCTGCCCCGCGCCCGAGCGCTCCCGCTCGTAGAGCGCCGCCACGATGCCGAGGAGCACCAGCATCGACCCGCCGCCGAAGTCGGCGACCAAGTTCAGCGGCGGCATCGGGGGCCGGTCGGCATAGCCCAGCGCCGAGAGTGCGCCGGTCTGCGACAGGTAATTGATGTCGTGGCCCGCCGTCCGGGCCAGCGGTCCGTCCTGCCCCCAGCCGGTGATCCGCGCGAAGATCAGCCGCGGATTGACCGCCGCGCACTCGTCGGGGCCGATCCCGAGCCGCTCGCAGGTGCCGGGGCGGAAACAGTCCAGCAGCACGTCGGCTCGGGCCGCGAGCCCGAGCAGCGCCTGAGGCTGCGTCTTGACGTCCAGGTCGACGATCCGCTTCCCGCGGTGCAACAGGTCGCGGTCCTCGGGCGGCATCACCAAGCCGCCCGGGCGCCGCACCCGCACCACGTCGGCCCCGAGGTCGGCGAGCATCATCCCCGCGTGCGGCCCCGGTCCGATCCCGCCGAGCTCGATCACCTTCACCCCGGCCAGGGGCCCGCCGTCGCCCACCGCGACTAGGGCGTGTCTGACAAGTGTTTCAGGTGTTATGCCTGAGGCTTAGGTCATGTCGCGGTTTCGGTTGCTTTCTGATGCTCAGTGGTCATTGATCGAGGATTTGTTGCCTGTTCGGACGGGCAAGAAGGGCAGGCCTTTTCGGGATGCTCGCCAGATGGTGGAGGGGATCATCTACCGGTATCGGTGTGGGATCGCCTGGCGGGACGTGCCTGAGGTGTTCGGGCCCTGGCAGACGATCTGGACCTGGCATCGGCGCCTGAGTGAAGATGGCACGTGGGATGTGGTGTTGGCGCGGTTGCTGACTGCTGCCCAGGAGGCGGGGATCATCGACTGGGCGGTGGCGGTGGATTCCACGATCGCTCGCGCGCATCAGCACGCCACAAACGTCACTCGGCACACAGGGGGCTGGGTCGAATTACAAGAATCTCCGCGTCGAGCCGCTTGACCACGGTATTGGCCGTTCCCGCGGCGGCTGGACCAGCAAGATCCATCACCTCGTCGACGGCGCCGGGCGCCCGCTGGTGGTTCTGGTTTCGGCCGGGCAAGCCCACGACGGCCCCGTCTTTGAGCATTTGCTAGCGCATTTGAAGGTGGCCCCCGGTGGTGGCGGTTCGCCGCGGACGCGTCCCGAACGGGTTCGCGCCGATAAGGCATATTCAAGTCGATCCACCCGCGCCCAGTTACGTCGGCGCGGCATCGTTGCGGTGATCCCGGAGCCCTCAGACCAGATCGCTCACCGCAAACGACGGGGCTCGCGCGGCGGGCGGCCGCCGGCCTTCGACGCCCAGGACTACAAGGGCCGCAACGTCATTGAACGCAGCTTCAACGTCGTCAAGCAATGGCGCGGCCTGGCCACCCGCTATGACAAACTCGCCATCGTCTATCGCGCCGCAGCCGTGCTCAGAGCCATCACCATCTGGCTAGCTGTTCTGACCTGAGAGGTTAGGTACGCGGCTGGCGGGTGGTTGGCCGCCGAGTGCGGTGTGGCCGCGATGGTGATTGTAGGTGTGTAGCCAGATCGGGAACTCCTGACAGCGCTCGGCGTCGCTGGTGTAGAGCCGGGCATAGGCCCACTCGTCGGCGAGGGTGCGGTGGAATCTCTCCACTTTCCCGTTCGTCTGCGGCCGGTAGGGCCGGGTTCTGCGGTGTTCAACGGCACCTAGAGCATCGGCGAATGTGCGTGATCGGTAACAGGAACCATTGTCAGTCAACACCTTTCGCACAGTTATGCCATGATCGGCGAACCAGGCGTTAGCACGTAGCCAAAACCCTGCAGCGGTGTCTTGACGTTCATCGGTCAACAGCTCGCTGTAGGCCAGCCGTGAATGCCCGTCGAGGGCGGTATGCAAAAAGTGATGACCGTGCAGCGGGTGATATCGCTTGCTTTTGACCCCGCTGCTGGTGTCGTTGCGGGAGTTGCGATTGCCCGCGGTGCGGCCCAGTATCCGCCAGCCCCCGCCGGCGGGGATCTTGCCGAGTTTCTTGACATCGACATGCACCAGATCCCCACACCGCAATGACTCGATGCGACGGATTACCCGCCCGGTAGGGCGGTCCAACCAGCGTAGTTTAGCCAGCCCGTAACGGGTCAACACCCGATGCACCGTGGAGGGGTGCATGCCCAACAGATAAGCGATCCCGGTGTGGCCCCCACCTGCGCAGGACCCGAACCTTGATGATCCGTCGCTCGGTGCGGGTGGGGGTGCGTTGCGGGCTGTGATGCGGTCGCGAGCTGCGGTCGGCCATCCCAGCCGGCCCGAGCACACGGTAACGGCCGGCCCACCGGGCCGCCGTGGTCACTGAGACTTGAAACCGCTCGGCGGCGCGCCGCAGCGGCCAACCATCATCGACAACACAACGGGCCAATCGCAGACGGCCAGTTTCGGACAACGGGGCATTACGGTGGGACACGAAGACCTCCGAGGGTGAGCAGTGCGTTCCTAGACAGCTCGCACTTCACTCGGAGGTCTTCGTCATGTCACCACGCCACGCCGTCACCAACGTCCGTGGTCAGAACAGCTAGCCCACTTGTCAGACACGCCCTAGTTGCCCTTCTTGACCTTGAGCACCCGCTCGCGCAGCGCCTTGGTCGCCGAATCGATGGTCCCCTTCACGGCGCGTTTGAGGACGAAGCCGGGCAACGGCACGTTCGGGTCCGCGAGCAGCTCGAACTTGACCAGGGTCGCGTCTCCCTGCGGCACCAGGGTGTACTTCCCGTCCTGCGCCTTCTGCTGCGAGGAGCTCACCAGCTTCCAGCTGACCGAGTCCGCCGCCCAGGTGTAGGCCACCACCTGTTCGTCGGTGATCCCGGCGACCTTCACCTTCATCTTGACCTGTTCGGGCCGGCCGTCGGCCCCGGTCGAGAGGACCTCCGCACTCTGGTGGGGTTCGGACCATTCGGGCATCGCCTCGAAATCGGCGATGACGTCGAGAATCTCCTCCGGGCTGGCTTCGATGACGATGTCGCGGGATTCTTTGAGTGCCATAGCCCGCACGATACTGAAACGGCGTGGCCGCCGGAACGAATTCGACCGAGGTACCGTCGTGCTTGTGACTGACGCAGCGACCGGGCCCGTCTACACCGTCGGTGACTACCTGTTGGACCGCCTCGCCGAACTCGGCGTCACCGAAATCTTCGGCGTTCCCGGCGACTACAACCTGGAATTCCTCGACCACATCGTCGCGCACCCCGCCATCCGCTGGGTGGGCAACGCCAACGAGCTGAACGCCGGGTACGCCGCCGACGGGTACGGCCGGTTGCGCGGAATGGCTGCCGTCGTAACGACTTTCGGGGTCGGCGAGCTGTCGGCGGCAAACGCGATTGCGGGCAGTTACGCCGAGCAGGTGCCCGTCGTGCACATCGTCGGCGGGCCCTCCAAGGACGCGCAGGGCACCCGGCGCGCGCTGCACCACTCGCTGGGCGACGGAGACTTCGAGCACTTCTTCCGGGTCAGCCGCGAGATCACCTGTGCCCAAGCCAACCTCATGCCCGCGACGGCCCGCCGTGAGATCGACCGGGTGCTGTCCGAGGTGCGCGAGCAGAAGCGGCCCGGATACATCCTGTTGTCCACCGACGTGGCCCGCTTCCCCACCGAACCGCCGCGCGACCCACTGCCCCGCTACACCGGCGGCACCAGCCCGCGGGCCCTCTCGCTGTTCGTCGAGGCCGCCTCCCGGCTCATCGCCGACCACCAGCTGACCGTCCTGGCCGACCTGCTGGTGCACCGGCTGCAGGTGGTCAAAGAACTCGAGGCGCTGCTGGCGGCCGATGTCGTGCCCTACGCCACGCTGATGTGGGGTAAGAGCCTGCTCGACGAGAGCTCACCCAACTACCTGGGGATCTACGCGGGGTCGGCCAGTGCCCCGGCGGTGCGCACCGCGATCGAGGAGGCACCGGTGCTGGTGACCGCCGGCGTGGTGTTCACCGACATGGTCAGCGGCTTCTTCAGCCAGCGGATCGACCCGGCGCGCACCATCGACGTGGGGCAGTACCAGAGCAGCGTGGCGGGTGAGGTCTTCGCGCCGCTGGAGATGGGCGCCGCCCTGGAGGCGCTGGCCACCATCCTGACCCGGCGCGCGGTCACGTCACCGCCGGTGGCGTCGCCGCCCGCCGAGGCGCTGCCCCCGCCGCCGCCGCGCGACCAGCCGCTGACGCAGGAGATGTTGTGGGACCGCCTGTGCACGGCGCTCACCCCGGGCAACGTCGTCCTCGCCGACCAGGGCACGTCCTTCTACGGCATGGCCGACCACCGCCTGCCCCAGGGGGTGACCTTCATCGGCCAACCCCTCTGGGGCTCAATCGGTTACACGCTGCCCGCGGCGCTGGGCGCGGCGGTGGCGCACCCGGACCGCCGGACGGTGCTGCTGATCGGTGACGGTGCCGCGCAGCTGACCGTCCAAGAGCTGGGCAGCTTTTCGCGGGAGGGACTGTCCCCGGTCATCGTGGTGGTCAACAACGACGGCTACACCGTCGAACGGGCGATCCACGGCGAGACGGCCCCCTACAACGACATCGTGAACTGGAAGTGGACCGACATCCCCGGCGCGCTGGGCTTCACCGACCACCTGGCGTTCCGGGTGCGGACCTACGGCGAGCTCGATGACGCCCTGACCGCCGCGGCTCGGCACCGCGACAACATGGTGCTCGTCGAGGTGGTCTTGCCGCGGCTCGAAATCCCGCCGCTGCTCGTCGAACTCGTCCAGCCGATGTCGCCGGACGGCAGCGTTCGCCGCTAGCGCCCCGGCTGGGGTCCGGGGTGAGCGGTCGCGCCGTTCGGGTTCGACGACCGCAATATCGCCTGGACGGTTAGCCGGCACCGCCCGCAGTCGGCGCCCGCTCCACAGGCCCGGGCGACGTCCTTGGTCGTGCAGGCCCCGGCTTCGACCGCCTCGGTCACCGTTTGGCTGGTGACCCCGTTACACAGGCAGACGAACATGAGGTGGCCGCTCAGTCCGCCTCGATGCGCATCATGTTGGTGAATCGGCCGACGAATATCGGCGGGTAGGGCCCCACCCCGGCGCCCGACATCCATTCCGCCGCGGCATCGGGATGCTCGATCCATCGCCGGGCGCTGTCCTCGTCGGGCAACTCGGACATGATCAGCACCTCGTGCTCGTCGTCGAAGGCCTGGAAGATCCAGGTCTTGCGGATGCCGGCCGCGACGAATCGGTCCATGGCCGAGGCGACTTCGGCGGCCAGCGCCGACACGTCGTGGACGGAGGCGATGGTGGCGACCACGACGCCGGGCGCCTCGGTCGTTCCCGTGGACGCCGGGACGAACCTGTCGACGATCTCGCCGGCGAAGACGGCGGGGATGTCGTCGACGCCGGCCGCGTCGAACCAGTCGAAGAAGATCCGGGCGCGCAGCAACTCCACGATCGGCTCGCGGCTGTGGACGCCGATCATCACCAGCACGCGGCCGTAGTCATGCGTCGAGGTGTAGACCAGGACGTGGTGGGCGCCGATGTCGGCCAGCGCCGCCTTCCGGCGCTCGAGCAGCGGCCAGACCCGGCTGGGATCCGGAACGCGGTAGTCCGACGCGATCACCATCGAATGAATGTCGCCTGTGGTCAACGCGACGGCCCTATATGGGGTTGAACGACGAAATCAGCCATTTGCCATCAGCTTTCGTCAGCGTGACCGACACGCTGCTGTTGGTGAAGGTCGGCTCCGGTCGATCCTTGCTCTGCGTACTCTGGTTGACGAACAACAGCACCACGGCGGAATTGGGATGCAGATCCGACACCGCGGCCCGAAGGACCACCGCGGTGGTCTTCACCGCCTTCTGCTTGGCGGCCGGGGCGACGATCTGCTGGGTGAATTGGTCGTAGTAGGAGAGGAAGTCACCGGTCAAATGTGACTTCGCGGAAGAGAAGTCGCGGTCGAGGGTGTCGGGCGAATACGACAGCACCGCCACCGTCCCGTCACTGGCGGCCGAAATCGCCGACTTCGCGGCCGCCGCGTCGGTCGCGCGGTCCGGCCGGTAGGAGAACCAATACAGTCCGCCGAGCAAGGCGAGCGACGCGACCACGAGCAGCGCCAGCACCGCGGGGACGATTTTTCCCGACGAGCGCTTCCTCGCCCGCGCGGCGAACCGCTTCAGGCGACCCGGTTCCTTGTCGTGGTCGACGGCATGGACGTCCTCGGCGGAGTCGGCGTCGCCGGGCTTTGCGGCGTCAACCGTTTCCTCAACCTCTGCGACTTCTGGGGTCTCCTCGACTTCCGCGGTCTCTTGAGCCGATGTCTTATCTGCGGTCACGGCACGAACTCGACTTTCGACATCTTGAGCTGGCGACCGTCGCGGGCGACAGTCACGATCAACCGGTAGTTGCGCGGATCCTGCTTGGCGCCAGCCGCATTCGTGACATCGGAGGTGGAGGCGACCAGCACCACCGCTGAATCCTTCGTCATCGTGTCCAAGTCCACGGCCGCTGCCTGCACGCTGCCCTGCGAGATCACCTTCGACTGCTCCACCACCTTGGTGAAATCGTCGGCCATCTTCACGAAGTCGTCCTTGAACGAGCCGGTGGAGTTCTCGAGGATGCGCTGCACCCCCTGTTTGGCGTTGTTGAAGTCCAGCGACGTCAGGGTCACGACACCCTGTCGGGCCGCTGCGACGAATTCGGCCGCATGCTGACGCTGCTGTACCGCATCGCGATGCTCGTTGATCATGTAGCCGCTGCCCGCCAGCGCAGCGATGATGACCAGCACCGCCAGGCTGGCGGCGAGGGTCGACCACTTGGGACGACGAAAGCGGCCGGACAGGCGGCGCCGGCGGCGCGCGGGCTGGGCCGTGTCGGCGGACGCATCCGCTTCGGCCTCCGCGACCGACTCTTCGGCCCCGACGGTTTCCGCATCGTCCGCAGCCTCGGTGGCGTCCACCTCCGCGTCGGGCGCCTCGGTCGCCACGGACGCCGTCGCCTCCGGCTCGGCCTCTGCGGGAACCGCTGCGGCGGTTTCCTCTGCGGCTTGTTTCTTGGCTTCGGCGAGTTCGGCCTCGCGGCGCAACTTAAGGGCGCGGGCGCGGGCGCGCGCCGCGGTGGCGAGAGCCTCCGCTTCTTGGGCCTCGGCCTCGGCCTGTTCGGCCAGCGCTCGGATTTCGGCGGCGGTGCTTGGCGTTTCGTCCTCGTTCACCGGAACCGATTTTTCAGCGGCATTCTGGCGGGTGCCGCCACTCACCGCTCACCAGCCCGAGAACGAGGCTGTTCCTGACTCAATGCGAAACTCCTCTACCGCTTGCCTCGTAGCAAGTCTTCTTGTGGCCGTCGCCGTTGGGCAACCCTACTCGGGCTACGCGTCAGCGCGCGAGCACCCGCGCGATATTCATTCAGCCGCGACGGTCGTAACGACGAGGAGAACCACGTTATCACCTTTTCCTGAGCGTTCGGCCGATGCCGCCGTGCGACCGCCTAACTGAATCCTAACAAGCTGTGGAAACGCGATTCTCGTATCGGGCATACGACGGTGCCAGCAGGCCTAACGCAGCAGGTCCTTGACCACCTTGCCGGTGGCGTTGAGGGGCAGCACGTCCAGGAACTCGACCGATCGTGGCACCTTGAAGCCGGCCATGCGTTCGCGGCACCAGGCGATCAACTCCTCGGCGGTGACAGCATCTTTCGCGACGACGAACGCCTTGCCCACCTGTCCGAGGCGCTCGTCGGGAACACCGATGACCGCCGCCTGCGCCACGGCCGGGTGGTGCATCAGGAAGCCCTCGATCTCGGCGGGGTACGCGTTGAAGCCGCCGACGATGAACATGTCCTTCTTGCGCCCGACGATGCGCAGCCGGCCCGCGTCGTCCAGGTTGCCCAGGTCCCCGGTGTGCAGCCAGCCGTCGGCGTCGATCGCCGCCGCGGTGCCCTCCGGGTCGTCGAGGTAGCCCTGCATCACGCCGTAGCCGCGGACCAGCACCTCGCCGTCGTCGGCGATGCGCACCTCGACCCCGTCGCAGGGCAGGCCGGCGGTGGTGGCCACGTCCTCGAACGAGTCGCCGGGCCGGGACAGGGTGACGTTGCCGGCCTCGGTGAGCCCGTATCCGGTCATCAGCGTCTGGAACGGCAATTCGCCGTGTATGCGGCGGACCAGTTCGACCGGGATGTCGGCCGCCCCGGTCACGCCCGCCCGCAACGATGACAGCTTGGCCTTGTCGGGGACCGTCAGCAACGAGTGATACAGGGTCGGCGGGCCGGGCAGCATCGTGACACGTTCGCGCTCAATGAGATCCACCACCTCACCGACGTCGAACACCGGGACCGGCAGCATCGTCGCGCCGCGCAGAAACGACGTGACGAGTCCCGCCTTCAGGCCGAACGTGTGGAAGTACGGGTTGACCTGCAGGTAGCGGTCGCCCTCGCGCAGGTCCGCGAGCGTCGCCCATTCCTCGTACATGCGCAGCGTCTGGCGGTGGTTCATCATCGCGCCCTTCGGGCGGCCGGTCGTGCCCGAGGTGAAGATGACATCGGCGATGTCGTCACCGCTCACCGCGCGCTCGAACGGGGCGCCGCCGGAAAGGAAATCGGACTTCAGGTCGATGACCGGTATCCCGGCCGGCGCGGTGTACTCCTGCCCCAGGAATCCCTTCTGGACCATGACGGCCCTGGCCTTGCTGCGGGTGATGATGTCGCCCGCTTCGTCGGCCTTGAACCGCGTGTTGACCGGGACGAGTACGCCGCCCGCGGTGAGCAGCCCGAAAGCCGCGACGATCCACTCCGCCGAGTTGGGCGCCCAGATCGCGACGCGGTCGCCCTTGTCGATGCCGAGGCCGGCGAAGGCGCCTGCCGCGCACCGGATTCGCTCGACCGCTTCGGAGAAGGTGAGCCGCAGCGGACCGTCCACGATCGCTTCCGCGTCGCCGAACCGGTCCGCCGCGGTCGAGACCATCTCGGGGATGGTCCGCCACGGTTGGCTGTTCAGGATCCCGTCACACCGTGACGAGCCGGCCGAGGTTGCCGCCCATGATCTTCGCCTGGTCGTCGACCGACAGGTGCGACAGCGCGTTGACGTAGAACGTCGGCTCGGCCAGCCCTTCGGGGTGCGGCCAGTCCGAGCCGTACAGCACCCGGTCCACGCCGACGAGGTTGACCAGATCGTCGATGCCGTCCTCGAAGAACGGGCTGACGTGAATGCGGCTCTTGACCATCTCGACGGGGTCGCTCGGGAAGACTTCCGGGGCCTTCCGGAAGACCTCGGCCAGGCCGTCCAGCAACGGGGTCATCCACTTCGACCCGGCCTCGACGATCGCGACCTTCAGCTTGGGGTGGCGGTACAGCGCGCCGTGGATCACCCACGAGCCCACCGCGTCCTGGATGGGCCGCCACTCGTTGAGGATGCCCATCGCGTTGGTCTGGAACGGCAGCATCTCCTGCTCGGCACCGTCCCACTCGGAGGTGTACCGGGAGTAGCCGCTGTCGGACGAGTGCATGCCGACCAGCACGTCGTGCTCGACGACCCGCTCCCAGAACGGGTCGAACTCGGGCACCGCGAACGACCGCGGGCCGCGGAAGCCGGGGACGGGGGCCGGGCGGATCAGGATGCAGCGCGCGCCGCGCTTGACCGCCCACTCCAGCTCCTCGATCGCCTTCTCCACGATCGGCAGGGTGATGACCGGGGTGGTGAAGATCCGGTTCTGGTAGTTGAAGCCCCAGACCTCGTCGAGCCACTCGTTCAGCGCGTGGATCAGGACGTGGATGGCCACCGGGTCGTCGCGCAGCCGCTCCTCGAGCAGGCTGGCCAGCGTCGGAAACATCAGGGTGCGGTCCAGTCCCAGCTCGTTCATCTTCTCCAGGCGCGGGCCGGGCTCGAAGAACGCCGGGATCGCGCGCATCGGCTCACCGAACAGCTCGCGCTTGCTCTTGCCGTCCGGGTTGCCGTACTTGAAGTACTCCTCCCACGCGCCCGGCCGGGCGACCACCTCGAACGTGGGATTGGGGATGTAGTTGCTGATGTGGCCCCGGATCGCAATCTTGGTGCGCCCGTTGACCTGCACGTACTGGACGTAGTCCTTGTATGCCTTGGGCAGGAACTTGGTCAGCGCCTCCGGCGGCTCGTAGAGATGGTTATCCGCGTCAAAGATCGGAAACGGGACGTCTTCACGATGCGACAACTGGCCCATGGAATCCTCCTTCTTGATTTACGAGAATACTATTCTCTACGAGCGTCGAATCGCAACGCGCCCCTCCTTTGGAGGTTCTGGCCGGCACTCTCAGCAGGTTGCGACGATCTTGAACGTCGCGGTAGCGGGTTCGGTGGGTTTGTCGGACTTATAGCCGGTGGCGGTGCCGGTGATGGTAAACCTGTCGCCGCTCAGGTTCGTGACCGCGCCGTTCCCGTCATGCGCGGAGTACATGCCGGTGAAGCCCCGTAGATTTTGAATGTGCACCGACTCGGCGGTTAGTGGCTGTGCTCGTTGATCGATGACAACCTTGGCTCCGGCGAAATCGCCGCCGATATCGATGGTCCGGTACCATTCCAACTGGCTGCATTTGATTAGACGGAAGTTCGTGTCGTAGCCGTTGACGGTCACCGACGCCGTGCTAGAGACCGCGCTTTGCGGCTTGAGGCTACAGGCGTCAAGGCCCCCGACGACAAGCGCCGCGGCGGCTACCACCACGATTCGGTTATGCACCCTGGCACCTCGATCTCGGTGACAAACTTCTGGACCTGCTGCGACGATGTTATTCTCCCCGAAAGAGAATGCCAATATCGGTGATCCGCAGTCTTTTTCACTGGAGCGATAACGCATGGTGGACCTAGAGATCGATGGCGGGCTCGCGGTGCTCACCATCGACCGCCCGCACGCGCGCAACGCAATCGCGCTGGACACCATGCAGCAGCTGGAGAAGGCGCTCGATGCGGCGGGGGGCGCCAAGACCCTCGTGATCAAGGGCGCGGGAGACCGGGCTTTCGTATCCGGCGGCGACCTCAAGGAGCTGCGCGCGCTGCGCACCGAAGAGGACGCGGCGGCGATGGCCAAGCGGATGCGGGCGATCTGCGATCAGCTTGCCAGCTTTCCGGCTCCAGTGATCGCCGCGCTGAACGGCCATGCCTTCGGCGGTGGCGCCGAAGTCGCCGTTGCTGCCGACATCCGGCTGGCGGCCGACGACATCAAGATCGCCTTCAATCAGGTGGAGCTCGCGATCATGCCGGCCTGGGGCGGCGCCGAGCGGCTGGCCGAGCTCGTCGGAAAGAGCCGGGCGCTGTTGTTGGCCGGTACCGGAACCGCCCTCACCGCCGCCGAGGCCGAGCGAGTCGGCTTGGTGGACCGGGTGTTCCCCCGCGCCTCGTTCGACGAGGGTTGGCAATCCATCGCGAGGTCGCTGGCCCGCCACCCGGCGACCGAGATAAAGCGGGCAATCAGCGGCATTTCTGCGGACGAAGCGATAGCATCCTTTGCGCGGCTGTGGGTTGCCGATGCACACTGGCGGGCCGCAGAGCGGGTCATGAACCGCACCGCCAGTCGGCGCCCGGCAGCCGAAGGAGCGACATGACAAGCACCGCGTTGAAACTGTTGGGCGCTGGCGCGGCGATCTTGATGGCGCTGACGGGCCTGCTGGTCAACACCGGGCGCGCACAGGCCGACCCGGTCTGGCATCAGGTCGTGTACATCGTATCGTCCACGAGCCCGGCCTACGTCGACATCTTCTACCAGGACCAGGACCCGACACTCTTCTCCGACTACAGCCACAACCCGTATGCCTTCACCCCGCAGGTCCACGCCGACGTCGGCCCGGATAAGCCGTGGGTTCAACCGGTGAACCTGTTGAACCCCGATCAATGGGCGATGGTCACCGTCACTACCGGCCGCGAACCCATGGCACAGGGCGGCATTCAATGCGACCTGTCGGTGGACGGCAAGGTCGTGGTCTCCAAGATCGGCCCCAAGGGCGCGCTCTGTTCGCTGCGCACCTGGTGAACCACCCAGGTGGGCGGTACCCCAGCCACGGGCTGCGGTTCGCCTTCCAGCCGGCGCAGGTAGGTCTCGACCAACTCCAGGGTTTCAGCGTGCCCGCCGGATATGCCCACCGCCTGCTCGAGGACCAGGAACCGCGACAGGCTGGTCATCAGGACCGTCCACACCACCGGCGGCACGTCCTCGCTCTCGGCGCCGTAACGCCGCAGCGCGGCGGCCACCACCCGGCGTTGCTCCTCGCGGAAGCGTTCCGCGTAGTACGCGATCTCGGCGCGCATCTCCTTGCGATGGTTGGCCAAGGCCATGAACTCCATCGAGATTCGGGTGAAGCCGGGATCGGTGCCGAATCTCCACAAGGCCCACAGCGGTTGGGGGCTTTGCAGCGCCCGCGCCTGCGCCTGCAGCCCCTCTTCGGCGCGGCGGCGGAACACCTCGAGGAAGAGCTCGTCCATGGTGCGGAAGTAGTAGTGCACCAGTTGGGGTTTCAGCCCGGCCCGGCTGGCGAGCCGCCGCGAGGTGACGGAGGCATAGCCCTCCTCGAGCATCAGCTGCTCGGCCGCGTCGAGCAGGAGGCCGCGATTCTTCGCGTCCGGCGCCCCGATCCTGCGGGCCGATGTCATCAGTTCACTCCATACTCTCGCCAAGCCCGTACCGACCACACGGATCGTATCGTGACACGCCCCAGTGACCTTGACCCCGACATTACCGCCATGCTAAGCAAGTGCTCAGCACTTCATGGATAACGGACATCTGACTGGGGCGGCGCAGAGTCTCGCCGCTGAATCAGCATTCGGCCAACGCCGGCTCTTGGAGGCACGCACGACATGACCAGCTTCGACACGATCGACTTCTTCACCGATCAATCGCTAGTGCCCGATCCGCACCCCTACTTCGACTACCTGCGCAGCCAGAACCCGGTGCTGCGGCTGCCGCACCATGGGGTCGTCGCCGTCACCGGCTACGACGAGGCGACCGAAATCTATAAGGATCCCGACACGTTCTCGAACATCGTCTGCCTCGGGGGCCCGTTTCCCCCGCTGCCATTCGAGCCCGAGGGCGACGACATCAGCCCGCAGATCGACGCCCACCGCAGCTACTTCCCGATGAACGAGCACATGGTGACCATGGATCCGCCGGAACACACCAAGGCCCGATCGGTGCTGGCCAAGCTGCTCACCCCGAGCCGGCTCAAGCAGAACGAGGAGTTCATGTGGCGCCTCGCCGACCGCCAGCTCGACGAGTTTCTGGTCAACGGCGAGTGCGAGTTCATCAGCGAGTACTCAAAGCCGTTCGCCACCTTGGTGATTGCCGACCTGCTCGGCGTCCCCGAGGAGGACCACAAGGAGTTCCGCGTGGTGTTGGGCGCCGACCGCCCCGACACACGCGTGGGCGCCCTCGACCATGAGAGCGTCGGCGTCAACCCGCTGGAATGGCTCGACGACAAGTTCTGCTCCTACATCGAGGACAGGCGGCGGGAGCCGCGCAACGACGTGCTGACCTCCCTCGCGACGGCGAAATACCCGGACGCGTCCACACCCGACGTCATCGACGTGGTCCGTTCCGCAACCTTCCTTTTCGCCGCCGGGCAGGAAACGACAGCCAAGCTGCTCAGCGCCGCGCTCCAGGTGATGGGCGACCGGCCCGACATCCAGCAACAGCTGCGCGACGACCGCAGCCTCATTCCCGGGTTCATCGAGGAATCACTTCGGATGGACAGCCCGGTCAAAAGCGACTCCCGGCTGGCCCGCAGGGCCACCACGGTCGGCGGCGTCGACATCCCCGCCGGCACCGTCGTCATGGTGTTGCCCGGCGCGGCCAACCGCGATCCACGCCGGTTCGACAACCCGCACGAGTTCGACCTCCGCCGCAAGAACGTCCGCGAGCACATGGCGTTCGCGCGCGGCGTGCACTCGTGCCCGGGCGGACCGCTGGCCCGGGTGGAGGGTCGCGTCTCCATCGAACGCATCCTGGACCTAATGGGCGACATCAAGATCAACGAGGTCAAACACGGGCCGGCCGGCGACCGGCGGTACACCTACGAGCCGACGTACATCCTGCGCGGCCTCAGCGAACTCCACCTCACGTTCACACCGAAGGGGTAAGGGCCGGCGCGGCGTACACGCCCTTGACATCGGCGTTGCGAGCTAGCGGATCATCGTTCCCACGAAGTAGCAGCTCAGCAGACTCACCGCGATGAGTATCACCCAGGCGTCCGTCAGGCGGCACAGTAAGACCGGCGCCTGCCTGACTTCCATGAACTCGCGAAAGATGATGCGCACCTTGATGACTGCGATCACGATGACGCTCGACGTGACCACCGCGCTCGGCCCGGACGACCCATCCACCGAGTGATCGATCAACAGGTAGCCCAGGGTGAGCGACGCCAGCACCAGCCACACCACCAACAGCCGTTTGTTGAACGCGATCACCTTCTCACCTCACCACGTACAGCAGCGCGAAGATGAGCACCCAGAGGAAGTCGACGGTGTGCCAATAGGTGGCGCATGTCTCGACCAGCTCCTGGGATCGCCGGGCCGGGCTTCGAAGTTGGTAGACGATGACACCGAGCACCACGAAGCCGATCAGCAGGTGCACGAAATGGATTCCGGTCAGGAAGAAGTAGTAGGTGAAGAAGTCGTTGCTGTCCAGGCCGTTTCCCATGCGAACCAACCGGGCCCACTCGAACACCTTGAAACAGAGGAACACCGCGGCGAACGCGGCCGCGAGGAAGACGTCGCGCACTGCCGCGCGGTAGGCGCCGGCCCTAGCCGACTGAACACACCGCGCCACCGACCAGGAGCTCAGCAACAGAACCAACGTGTTGAAGACCCCGATACGCAGGTCGAGCTGCGCCTGAGAGTGCAGGAAAAGCTCCGGGCTTCGGCTGCGGTAGAACAGGTAGAAGCCGAAATACCCTGTGAAGACCAGCGTTTCGAATAGGACGAAAACCCACATGTCTGGCTGGCCCGGAACGGACCTGGCGCGTGCCCTCTTCTCGGCTACCCCGGCCATCACGCGGCCACCGTTTTCCGGGAAACCTCCCGCTTGAACTCCGGGAGAGGGCCGGTACCAAAGTCCTCGCGCCGGATCATGCGAAACAACATGACGATGAAAGTGACTTGATAGACACCGAACACGACCATGTCCAGCCACCAGGCGATCTGACCGTTCCACGCCAACACGCCACGCCGGAAGATCCAGCACGGTGCCACGACGACCTCGGTGAGCGCGTTGCACAGGTTGAGATAGCCGAACCACTTGGGGAAGACCCGATTCTTGTCGAGCAAGATCGCGGCCATCCAGATCAACGAGCCGATCAGGAAAACTCCCATGGTCCCGTCGAAAGACAAGAAGGCGAAGTCGTACAGCCAACCGATCGCTTCGGGGTCTCGGTCTTCCCGCAGCGTCCCGACGATCAGCGCGATGCAGAGCAGGTACAGGCCGGGAATCGCACTGAGCGAGTAGATGACCAGATACGAATACCCGAACGCCGGACTGACCGACATTCGCCGCATCGAATACGCGATGAGGGCGTTGTTGACCGCGATCATGCCGCCGATGGCGAAGATGATGCCAAAGCCGACAGGTATCGCGAGGTGGCGTTCGTTAAACCAGTGCACCTGCGTCACTAGGTCCCAGGTGGGCTGCGGCGGTGGCTGAACCTGTGCCACGATGAAAAACATTGGGAAGAAGAGGTTGTAGAAGACGACGAGTATCCCCCAGGCCAGCCAGAGCTCGCGCTTGGGGCCGTGCCGCAGGTGCCAACCGATTCGGTGATGCAGTGGCCCCGAAGGCGGCGTAGGCGCGGACGACGACGGCGTCACCACCGCGCTCATTGGTGCACCATCCGTGTGTCGTTGATCTGTTCTGAGGGTTGACTGGCGCACGATCCGGTGTGTCGGTGATCTTGGATGGATCGTCGATGCACCCGAGGTGGCTGCTGGTTCATCGCCCTGCTCGCTCGACGCCGTTGACGTCCAGCATGAGTTCTGCGGGGGCCGGCGGTTACCCGGGGCACGCCGACCGTCGACAGGGCTAAGCGCCGTTGAGCGCCGCACGGTGAGCGAACGAGCAGTCGTGCCCCGGTATCACACGAGGGTGCCTCCCCACTGGGCTTAGCAGCGAGGAGGCTGTCATGAAGTTTGCCCGAAATACCCTGCCACCGGAACCCGTCAACGGGCTCACGTGTGGAATCAACTGGGCGCGTGATGATCACGCACTGTCGATCGTCAACGCCAGCGGCCGCGAAACCACCCGCAATGCGATCAGTCACGACGCGGCTGGACTCCGCGATATGCTCACCACGCTGGATCAAGCCGGTGCCCGTGAAGTCGCTATCGAACGCCCAGACGGCCCGGTTGTGGCCGCCCTGCTCGAGGCCGGCATCACCGTGGTGATCATCAGCCCCCATCAACTCCAGAACCTGCGCGGACGCTACGGATCGGCGGGAAACAAAGACGACCGCTTCGACGCCTTCGTCCTGGCCGACACTTTGCGCACCGACCGTGCACGGCTGCGTCCCCTGCTGCCCGATAGCCCAGCCACCGTCGCCTTGCGCCAAACCTGTCGAGGCCGCAAGGACCTCGTCGCTCACCGCGTCGCGGTCGCCAACCACCAGCTGCGCGCCCACCTGATGATCGTCTTTCCCGGCGCCGTCGGGTTGTTCGCAGAGATCGACTCGCCGATCAAACTGGCCTTCTTGAACCGCTTCGACTGCCAGGAGCGTGCCGACTGGCTGTCGGTCACCCGCTGGGCCAACTGGCTGGCCAGCGTCCGTTACAGCGGCCGCACGCACCCCCGCGAACTGCACCGCCGTCTCACCAATGCCACACGCGGCGCCACCGGCCTCAACGGAACCACCATCACCGCCGCCTACGTCGCGACCCTGACCACATTGAACGACCAGATCAAAACCCTCGACGACAGCATCGCCGAACAACTCAGCACGCACGCTGATGCCCACATCTTCACCAGCCTGCCCCGCTCGGGCACCTTCCGCGCCGCCCGCATAGTCGCGATCGGCGACTGCCACGCCCGATTCCCCACGCCCGAATCGTTGGCCTGCCTGGCAGGCGTCGCCCCTTCCACCCGCCAATCCGGAAAAGGCAAACACGTGGGATTCCGTTGGGCCGCAGACAAACAACTCCGCGACACCGTCTGCGATTTCGCCGGTGACAGCCGACGCGCCAACCCCTGGGCCGCCGACCTCTACAACCGAGCCCGAGCCCGCGGACACGACCACCCCCACGCCGTCCGCATCCTCGCCCGCGCCTGGCTCTACATCATCTGGCACTGCTGGCAAGACAACACCACCTACGACCCAGCCCACCACCGAGCCCTCCAACAACTGCTCAACCGACCACAACCCGGAGCGGCTTGACACAGGGCAACTCATGCGTCGACCAGTTCCGCGCCGCGCCTGCCGTTCTCGGCGCGTTCCTGATAGACGGCCCGGCCCAAAGCGACGCCCATCACGACGATCCAGACGGCAATGGCAACGTTCTTCACCCAGAAGGACAGGAAGCCGTTCCAGGCCAGCGGGCCGGTCAGGGTCACGCCGACGAATGCCGCGGGTATCAGCATGGCCGCCACGAGAACGTTGAAGTGGGCCACCCAGCGTTTGAAGACAGGGCGTGGCTGATCATCCAAATAGATTGCCAGGGCAAGAATCACGCTTTGCCCGATCAGGAACGGAACGAGAATCGTGAAAGTTATCCAGGCGAAGTCGTTGAGCAACTGGGTCAACTCGGGGCTGCGTTCAGTACGGAAGGCGGCCAGCAGCCAGCAGACGTTCGCGATGAGGAAAAGAGTGGGACCGCCGGCCACGCAGCCCAGCATCGCGTAGGAGAAGATCGGTGTCCGATGCGCCATCCTGCGGATCTGCAGCACGATCAGCGCCAGAATCGGCACCAGGCACACGCCGAACCAGTTGAACACGATCATGCTGTACCGGATCTCCGGGAGGTGGGCAGGATCGCGGTAGAACGCGGCGACCTGCTCGGCCGTCATGGTGGGTGACATCGGCGGATGGAAACCCGGAAACAGGACAAAGCCGGCGATCCAGATGATCAGCGTCGCCGGCAACGTCCACAGCAGGATCAGCTCACCATCGATGCGCCGCAACGCGTTTCGCGGAACGTCCGGAGTTTGGTTGGCGCCGATGTCGGTCATCGGTGACTCCTTCCAGCGCGCCAGGTCGTCTGGCTGCGCTCGGCTAGTCAGGAAAACTAGCCGATCGGCTATCCGCGGTCAATAGCCGATCGGCTACGCTTCCGGTGTGGTATCCCCGCAGACCAGGAGCCGGTTTCGGTTCATCACGCGCAGTCCCGCGCAGACGCGCATCCTCGACGCCGCGCTGCAGCTCATCGGCGAGCACGGCGTGGGTGGAACCTCGCTGCAGATGATCGCCGACGCCATCGGGGTCACCAAGGCCGCCGTCTACCACCAGTTCAAGACCAAGGAGCAAATCATTATCGCGCTCACGGAGCGCGAGCTCGGGGGTCTCGAGGAGGCGCTGGAGGCCGCGGAGGCGGATCACCACCGAAGCAGGGCGCGGGAAGTGCTGCTCGACCGGGTCATCGACGTCGCCGTCGAGCGCCGCGGGGCCGCAAGCACGCTGCAGTTCGATCCCGTGATCGTACGGTTGCTGGCCGAGCACGAACCGTTCCAGCATTTCATCCAGCGGCTCTACCGCGTGCTCCTCGACAACGCCGCCGAGGACGCGCGAGTCTCGGCGGCGATGCTGTCGGGCGCCATCGCAGTTGGTGTCCTACATCCCTTGGTCGCCGACGTCAGCGACGGTAACTTGCGTTCTCAGCTTAGGCGTACGATCCGCCGACTCATCGCGACCGAGTCGGACGATACGGCGTGAAGGCGCCGATGCGGACCTTAGAAGCCGCTTCTAGTGTCGTGAGTCGTTAATTCGGTTCCTCTTGTTAGTATGGGTAATGCCGTCTCCGCATGCTGCCAGGATCGTGTTGACCGGTGACGAACGTGTCGAACTGGAGGGCTGGGCGCGTCGGCGCAACAGCGCGGCCGGCTTGGCCCAGCGTGCGCGGATCGTGCTCGCGTGTGCCGATGGCGGCAGCAATGTCGAGGTGGCCGATCGGCTGGAGTTGACTCGCGGCACGATTCGTAAGTGGCGCAGCAGATTCGCCGAGAAGCGCTGCGACGGACTGCTCGACGAGCCGCGGCCGGGCCGGCCGCGAGTGGTCGGCGACGAACAGATCGAAGCGTTGATCACCGCGACGTTGGAGACCACGCCACCGGATGCCACGCAGTGGTCGACGCGGTCGATGGCCGAGCACCTGGGACTGAGTCAGTCGATGGTCTCCCGTGTTTGGCGGGCGTTCGGATTGGCTCCCCACAAACAGGATTCGTGGAAGCTATCCAAGGATCCGCTGTTCGTGGCCAAGGTCCGTGACCTCGTCGGGCTCTACCTGAACCCGCCGGAGCGCGCGATGGTCCTGTGTGTGGATGAGAAAACTCAGATCCAGGCGCTCAACCGCACCGCGCCGGTGTTCCCGATGCTGCCCGGCACACCCGCGCAGGCCACCCACGACTACGTCCGCCACGGCACCTCCAGTCTCTACGCCGCGCTCGATCTGGCCACCGGCAAGGTGATCGGGTCACTGCACTCGCGTCACCGCGCGCAGGAGTTCCTGGCGTTCCTCAAGAAAATCGACGCAGAAGTACCCAACGATCTGGACTGCCACGTCGTGCTCGACAACGCCTCCACCCACAAGACGCCGGCGGTGCAACGCTGGCTGACCAACCATCCTCGGTTCGTCCTGCACTTCACCCCGACCAGCTCATCGTGGTTGAACCTCGTCGAACGCTGGTTCGCCGAACTGACCACCAAGAAACTGCGCCGCAGCACCCACACCTCGGTGCCACAACTCAACGCCGACATCCGTGCCTGGATCGACACCTGGAACGACAACCCCAAGCCCTACGTCTGGACGAAGACCGCCGACCAGATCCTGGAGTCCGTCGCCAATTACTGCATACGAATTAACGACCCAGGACACTAGGTGTCGCCACGCACCCAGCGAGAGTGACCGTTCTGCGCTACGCAGGCCAGGAACAGACCGTCGGGCGCCTGCGCGACATAGTATTCCGGCCACTGGGCGCAACTGGAATTCTCCTCTTTGACTCCAGCCATTGGCGGAGACCGGAACCACCTGGGCTCAAACCGTCGCGGTGAACCGCAGAACATCAGTCGTCCGGGCTGGGTGGCGAAAGAGACGTCGTAGTCGGCGGTCCCGAAAACGTAGTAGGTGGTGTTGTCGCAGTTGGCGCCCAGAACCATGTGCGGGGTGATACCGGGAGTACAGTCTGGGTAGTCGCAAACAGTCGGACCCGCGCCTGCCTGCGGCGCTGTCAACAGACTCATCCCGAGCAACGCGGCCAGTGCTACCGCGACGAATCGCACTGCATTACTCTCTCACAATTGAGAGTAAAACTCTCGTGTTCTGAGAAGATGGGTTTCAGCATGGCGGGCCCGCTGCTGGGAGGTGACATGCCATCGCGTGAGCGTATGCCTGAGGCGCTTGATGCCGATGGGGGCGATGGCCCTTCGCCTGCGTGCGGCGAAGCCACGAGTTCCGGACCGCCGATTTCGGTTGCGCAAGCAGAGGAAGCTGCCGCCCTGGCTGAAGCGCGGGCATACGAGGTCCGCGTCCGCGCCAGACGGCTGAGCGAAAAAGCCGGTGTCCTAGCTGGGAATGAGGAAGCTGTCCACATGGCGGACGGCGGAGACATCGAGGATGCGGCGGTCGATGGCAGCCTCAGCGAGGAACGGTCCGCAGCGGCAGGCTTGCCTCGGTCCCGATTGCTGCCGCGGCGGTGGCTGCGCCGCCCAGGACGGATGACTCTGGCTCTGAGTGCGGCGGTGGTACTCATTTGCACTGCGCTTGGAGCGAGCGGTTATGTGGTGCAATATCATCGCACCGCCGTCGCTCAGCGGC
This sequence comes from Mycobacterium sp. TKK-01-0059, assembly GCF_000709305.1. Taxonomy (NCBI): domain Bacteria; kingdom Bacillati; phylum Actinomycetota; class Actinomycetes; order Mycobacteriales; family Mycobacteriaceae; genus Mycobacterium; species Mycobacterium sp. TKK-01-0059. The sequence goes on along the minus strand of NZ_KL446993.1, from coordinate 2,693,729 downwards.
AGCGCGCTGCAGAGTTCGCGGCTGCAGCGCGGCAGGATGTCGTATTCCTGATGTCGATTGATGCAGGCAAGGCCCGGGACGATGTGCAGCGCATCATCGACGACGCCACGGGCCCTCTCAAGGCCGGGTTGCTGCTCGAGGCAGAAGACCTCGTCAAGGCGGTCGAGCAGTCCAGGGTCAGCACAAAGGTGGACGTGAAAGCTGTGGCCGTCGAGTCGATGACGGATGACTCGGCGACTGTCCTGGTCGCGGCGAAAGCTGAGGTGGTAAATCCCGACAAGAGCAAACCGCCGCCGCGGTCGTGGCGAGTGATTGCGACCATCCAGCGCGACGGCGATCGGTTCAAGCTCTCGAGAGCCGACCTCTTGCCGTGACAGTCCACCATGCAAAGATCGACGACGAAGCAACGCGACCCGACGCGTTACCGGCACCTCGTCGCCTGATCAGCTCGTTCGGACACTGGATTCGGCGTTGCCTGAGCAGGTGGCGTTCAATTGTGTTGATGCTCTTACTGATATCGACGATAGGGTCCGCTGCCGGCTTATTCTACTTTCAGTACCGCCCAGACCGGCAAACCGACAAGGCGGCTGCGCACGAGGCCATCAGGGCAGCTTCGGACGGTGCGGTTGCGCTCCTGTCGTATTCGCCCGACAACCTGACGCGCGATTTCGAAAACGCCAAGTGGCGTCTCACAGACAATTACCAGTCCTACTACAACCAGTTCACCGCGAAAATCGTGGCGCCGGCGGCACAGCGGGGACAAATCACGACGACTACCCGCGTGATCCGAGCCGCCGTGTCGAAGCTCCAACAAAGTTCGGCCATTGTGCTGATGTTCATCGAACAAAAGACATCAAGCACAGAAAAGCCCGGGCCGCTGAAAACGACGAACAGCGTTCGGGTAACGCTGTTAAAGGTTAAAGGTCGCTGGCTAATTGACAAGTTCGATAGTTTATGAAATTTCGCTTCTCGTGCAATCGCTGGAACCGTCGCATGACCGTCGGGACGGTGCTACTGTCTCACCTGAGATTTCGCTGCGGAGAACCGCACAATAGGCATGGCCGAAAACTCAAGCGCGTCGAGGAGCACATGATGCGTTCAAGGGGCACAACCGCAAGCGCGACACTCTTGACTGCCTTGGTGATTGGCAGTTCAGTTACCGTGCCATCGGCTGGGGCGTCCACCGAGGGAATTGCCATCAATGGAACCTACCGCGCCACGTCGGTCGGACAGTGGGCAAAGACCAACCAAGCGTTTCACGACGAGCCGACCGTAACATCCACCTGGACTATCACCTCGACGTGCACGGATGTTCAGGAGTGCGAAGGCCAGGTGACGAGCGACCAGGGCTGGAGCGCACGAATGTATATGCTGGACGGCGAAATGTGGTGGGTCAAACGCGAGCTGCCCAACTGGGAGACGTGCCCCGACGGCAGCTCCTACCCGGGACAGCAGACGTACTCGTTCTTTCCTGTGGACTCGAACGGCGGTTTCGAACTTGGGTCGCCAACGCTGGCCGGCAAGGATAAGACGATCGGGCCCAGCGGCGCCTGCCGCGTCAACAAGTGGCTCGTGGTCGAGATGCCGTTCCGGCTCGACAAGCTAACGTAACCAGTCTCCTTGTCTAGCAACCACGGACCGGTGTCCAGCAACGCCGCCGTAGAGCGCCCATCGGCCTCACGTGGGAAGCATGTCCTGCCATTTTTTCGGTGCCGACGGCTTGACGAGGTCCGACTGCCGGTATAGTCGGCCGTCCGCACCGACATATCGACCGGTACGCGGATCGTATTGGGCGATGGCCACCGATGGATGGGATCCAGACGCGTTGCCACCGAACGCACTTGGAGCCGCCTGCGGGCGCGTGCTTCCGGGCCCGGGCGGGGGCGGTGACGCACCATCCGGGACGTCGGCCGGCGCGATGGGAGGAACCCCCACCGGCACTGCCGGTGGCGGTGCCGGCGCTCCCGGCGGCGTTGGTGGTGTTCCCCGCGGCCCAGGCGATCCCGGCGGCAGCGGCGTCCCCTCCACCGGTCCGAAGATTCGGTCGCGGGACCAATTGACCCGGTCATCGGGCGCGATGCCCTGGGCGACCAGGCTCGGGTCCAGCGGATAGGTGCCGAAAGCATGCTGCCGCAGCGCCAGCGGTTCGTAGGGCTTGTCGCTGTCGCAGATCTCAACCGTCGGCGCCCGCTTACCCGGATGTTCTATGCACGGGTAGTTGCGCGCGCCGCGAACGGCGATCGGTGAATCCTGGGGCAGCTTGCAGTACAGGCCGTCCGGGGTGTCGGCGATGGTGAGGTCGGCCGGAGAACGCCATTCGCTGGGCGGCAGGAACCCGACCGTGCATCCCGGCGGATCATCGACGACGACGGCGAAATCACCCTTGGCGTACCCGATCGGGCTTTTCGGGGCGGTGAAGGATGCGATTGCGGCAACAAACGGCGGCAGCAAGACCAGTATTTGCTCGAGTGAGGGGTGATAGGTCACCAAGATCTGGCCGACTGTGGTGAGGTTGGCAAGCAGCACCGGCAACGTCGGTTTGAACTGGTCGAGCAGCCGGGACGCCTCGTCCGCTGCGCCAGGCCCGGTTTCCAGCAGGCTACGCACCTGTGGGTCGTTGGTCACCACCTGCCCGGTGAATCCGGCCAAGCTGCGCGCCCACAGCCGGATGGCGTCAGTGGTCTGCGCCTGCGAGTCCAGAAGCGGCACCGTGTCGTCGGTCAGCGTTCGCGCGCGATCGGCGACGGCGTTGAGGTCACCGGAGATCCGGGCCGACGAGTCCACCAGTGATTGGAAGTCGTAGCCAGCTCCGTTGAATGCCTTGAACGACTCGTCGAGCAATGCCCCGAGCTTGCCTTTGGGGATGCTGTTGACCAATGCGCTGGTCTTGTCGAGCAACGGGCCGATCGGTTGCGGAATTGTGGCGTCGCCCGCGGCGATGACCGAGCCGTCGTGCAAGTAGGGGGGCGAATCGGTCCGTGGCCGCAGGTCTACGTAATACTCGCCCACCGCGGAAATGCTGCGCACCTCCGCCCGGAGATCCGCCGGGATCTTCGGCGACGACCCGAGGGAAAGCGTCGCTGTTGCTCCGCGCGGGGTCAGTGCGACCGCGGTGACCTTGCCGACCTGCACGCCGCGGTAGGTGACGTTGCTGAACCGGTAGAGGCCGCCACCAGCGGGCAGGTCCAACGTGACCGTCATGCGTCCTACACCCAACAGCACTGGCGCCTGCAGGTACGCGAAGGCCATTACGATCACGCCAACAACCCCCACGATGGTGAAGATCGCCAGCTGAATACGGACGAACCGGGTCAGCATCAGCCACTCCCATCCATGGCCGGCGGCCCGGGCGCCGGTTCCGGTGGGCCCGGCGGCGCACCCGGTCCCGGCGGCAGCGGAGGCACCGGTCGCTGCGGGATCGGCGGCGGCAGCGGGGCGCCGGGCGGCGGTAGTGGAAACTGCACGCCGTATGACGGCTGGGGCCCAGCGATGGGCGTGAGCGGAGAACCGGCCGGCGGCGGCACGGGCCCGGGCGCTCCAGGATGAAGCGGATCGGGCGTGTATTGGTACTGCAGATAATACGGGTCCCCGGGGGCCGGCACTTCCTCTGCACCCAACCGTCCCCAGTGGGTGCCCAGTAGCAAGCTCTTGCGGAGCTTCGCGTTCGTAAAGTCGATAACGGCGAACATGTTGATGTAGTCGCCCCTGATGGCGCGGTCGACGAAGTTCTGCGTGTACGGGAAGAGGGTCGCGTACGCGATGGCCGCATCCAGATCCGGCCCGACGTCCGCGAGCGCGCCGATCGTCGGCTCGAGATTCTGCAGATTCTTCACCAGGTCGCCTCCCGCGTCGTTGACCAGGCGGGCGGCAGTGTCGCTGAATACGCGCAGCTTGTCGAGAGCGGTCACGATGCGCGGCCTCTCGCTGATCAGCACGTCGAGTGCGGGCGGAATCTTGCGCAGCGCCTGCGTGATGGCGTCGCGTTGTCCGGCAAACGTGCCGGCCAGCCGGTTCAATGCCTGTAACGACGCGACGAGGTCGTCGCGCTGCTGGTCGAACGTGCGAACGAACTTGTCGAGGCGAACCAGTACGTCACGAACAGCGCCTCCCCGCCCCGACAGGGCGGCGTTGAAGTTGTGGATGATGTCACTGATCTGCCCCAGGCCGCCGGAATTGATGACGACGGACAGCGATGAGAGCGTCTGCTCCGTCGACGGATACGTCGACGCGCGGTTCAGCGGGATGCTGGCTCCCGGTTGCAGCCGTCCGCGACCCGGCTGGCCGGGAGGCGGATTGAGTTCCATATGCATGGAACCCAGCAGGCTGGTCTGGCCGACGCTCGCCACGACATTCGCGGGCACCACGACATCGGGGTTGACCGAGATCTCGACATCGGCATGCCAGCCCCGCACCGTCATCTTGCTGATGCTGCCGACGATGACATCGTCGATCATTACCGGCGAATTCGATTCCAGCGTGCCGACATTCGCAATCTCGACATGGTAGGTGTTTGCACCCGGCCCGCGTCCGACCGCGCCGGGCAGGGGCAGTGAGTTCAGGCCGTTGAACGCGCACCCGGTCACGGCCAGCATGACGACCGAACAGAGCGCGAACATCCGCCGCGCCGGCCCTCGGCCGATCATGGTTGTGCCCCTTCCGCCGGAAGGAGGCCCGGCACGGGAGGCGCCGGCTCCGCCGGTCTCGTTGGCGCTGGCGGCTCCGGCATTGCCGCTCCCGGGATCCGGGCTGGCGGGGGTGGCGGTGGAGGCGCCTCCGGGGTATCGCCGGGCAGACCCGTATACGCTGATACCGCCGGTGGCAGCTCGGGCGGACCGGGCTTCGGGCCGGCGCCGCCGGGGGCCAGACGCGCCTCGGTGTAGACGATGTTCTGCGGGTCCGCCGACGCCGCCATGATTGGGTTGAGGGGGATCGGCAGGTAGTTGAAGTTGAACAACAGCAACGGGTTGGCCACCCGCAGCCCGGGGCCGAGAAACAGACCGCACAGCTTGCCCGACTCGGTCGCGGTGACGTTCTCGATCGCTCCGATTGACGAACAGTAGAGGTTTATGGGATTAGCCAGATTCGACAGCGTAAATCCGCCTCGGATGGTTCCCGTGTCGGGTTCGTAGTCGTTGTAGCCGTTCGCGATAGCGTTCGGCGTGACGTGCAGGACGTTTTTCAACGCCATTTTGTTATCCACCAGAATCTGGGTGAGGTCGGCCAACCGCGCAACCTGCTCGGAGGTCTGGTCACGGGTTTCCCCGATGAACCGCTGTACCTCGGGGAGCGCCGACGACAGATTCGTCAGCGCCGCGTCCAAATCGGATCTGCTGTCGTCGAGCACGCTGCTCAGCGTGGCCAGCCGGTTGTTGAACTGCACGAGTTGTTGGTTGCTGTCGCGGAGCGCGGTGACGAAGGTCTGCAGATTCTTGATGATGTCGACGATGTTGCCGCTGTGGTCGGCTAGGATCCGCCCCACGCCGGAGAGTTGAGCCAGCGTCTGGCGCAGCTTGTCGCCGTTGCCGCCCAGCGCGTTGGCGGCACTGTCGATGAAGCGCCCGACCGAGCTGCTCGACACCTGGCTGTTGGGTCCCAAATCGGTTGCCAGCCGCATCAATTGGTCCTTCACCTCGTCCCACTCGACCGGTACCGCGGTCCGTTCCACGGGAATTATGGCGCCGTCGCGCATGGTGGCGCCGCTGGACCGGTAGGCCGGGGTGAGCTGAACGTAGCGGGCAGCGACCAAATTCTGAGCGACGATCACGGCTTTGGCGTCCGCGGGAATGGGCACGCCGTGGTCGACGTGCATGGTTATCCTGGCCCGGGTACCTTCCGGGTGGATGGCCGAGATGCTGCCCACCTTGATGCCGGAGACCCGTACGTCGTCGCCCGGATAGATCGCGGTGGCAGTCGTGAAGTATGCGGTGATCGTCTTTGGACGGAAGAACGTATTGCGAATCGCCACCCCGGCGCCGATGACGGTAAGCGCCGCCAACAAGACAGCCAGCCAGACCTTGAGCCTGTTGCGCGAGATCATCGCGAGCCTCCCGGGATGCCGTTATACGGCCACGGGAACAGCGCTCGCGGCCCGGCGGTGTCCGGTGGATACCCCGGTGTGCCGTAAGCTTTGAATCCCCAGAAATAGTCGAAGAACGGCTGGAAGAGCTCGAATAACAGCAAATTGGGTACGAACGCGGTGTAGTAGAACCCCTCCGACACGGTTTCGGCCTGCGTGAGCTGATACTTCGCCAGGCCCGGCAACGCCTTGGCGAGGTTGTCACGGTTCTTCTCCAACATCGCGGTCACCGCATTGAGCTTCTGCAGCGTGGGCGCCAACTTCTGCTCGTTGTCGTGCACGACTCCCCTCAACTGCGTGGCCACCGCCGAGGTATTGGCCAGCAGTTGGGCGATCTCCTGGCGCCGAGCCACCAGGACCCCGAGGAGATCGTTGGCGTTCAGGATGAGCGTGTTGAGCTGTTCGCTGCGTTGCGAAAGGATGCCGGTGATGTCACCGGCTCCCTTGAGCAACTCCCCGAGTGCCTTGTTGCGGCCGTTGAGGGCTTGCGATAGGCGGGTCACCCCGTCGAATGCCGGTCCCAACTGCGGGGCGATCTGGTCGAGCGTGGCGGACAGGGTGTCGAGTGATTGGTTCAGCGTTGCGGTATCTGTTCCGGCGACGTTGGTGGCCAGGTCGCTGATCGCCTCACTCAACGAATACGGCGAGGAGGTGCGGGAAATCGGGATGACGTCTCGAGGATGCATCGTGCCGCTGCCGGTTGATTCCAGGGCGAGGACACGCTGGCCCAGTAGGGAACCTGTTCTGATGTGCGCAGTGCTGTACGAACCGAGCTGAACCGTCCCTTTGACGTTGAAGGTCACCAACGCGTCGCCGTGGTGCAGGGCCACTTTCGAAACAGACCCGACCTTCACCCCGGAAACAATCACGTCGTTACCGGCGACCAGGCCGCCCGCCTCGCTGAATACTGCGTCATACCTGACCATGGTCGCCCGCTGTATCAATTGCTCGGGATTTAGTCCGACGGCGATGACGAGCACCACCAGGACGGCGCCGATAAACCCGGCGCGGATGAGGCCTGCTCCGCGGTACTTATTCATCGGGTTGCGCGCACCTCCTCTTCGGTGGGCTCCGCGCACCTTCCTGCTTCTTGTTTCATAATGGGAACCACAACGGTCCGGTACTGGAGATCCGAGACACGCATGCTTAATTCACACAGGTAATAGGGAATCCAGCTGCCGGATGCGCCGAGCCGGTTCAGCTTGCGGTAATTTGCGGGCGCCCGCTGTAACGCAACATCGATTCGGTCCTTGTCCTGATCCAGCAGCGGAGCCAACCGATTCAACTGGTCCACCGTGCCGGCCAGCGGCCGCCGCGCGTTGGACAGCAGATCCGCCAGCGAGGCCGTGCCCTTGTCAAGGGAGTCGATAGCGGCGCCGATCGTGTTGCGGTCTTGCGAAAACCCGCTGATTAGCCGCTGCAGACGATCCAGTGCACCGGAGAACTTGTCACCGTCGTCGGCGAGCGTGCCCACTACAGTCTTGAGGTTGTCGATCAGTTGCTGCACGGTTTGGTTGTTGTCGGCCAGGGTATTTGAGAACGACGACGTCTCCGACAGCAGCGACTGCAACGTGCCGCCCTCGCCTTGAAAGATTTGCACCAGCGCCGTGGTGAGCTCGTTGACGTCGTGCGGGTTGAGGCCCGTGATGACGGGTTTGAGTCCACCGAGCAGCAGATCGAGGTCGAGCGCTGGTGCGGTGCGGTCTATCGGGATCTCCGCGCCGGCCTGCAGAACCTTGGTGGAACCGGGACCGTCGACGAGTTCGAGGTAGCGATCGCCAACCAGGTTGAGGTATCGGACCACGGCACGGGTTCCAGTGGTTAGCACGACATTGCGATCGGTGTCGAACTTCACGAGGACTTTTTTGTCGGAGCGCAGCGCGACGCTGTTCACCGTACCTACGCGGATTCCCGCGACCCGCACTGTTTCCCCGGGCTTGAGGCGCGAGGCATCGGTGAAGAGCGCCGAATACCCGTTTGTCGAACCGGTCCGGTATTGGCCGAAAATGAAGAACAAGAACACGGTCAGCAGAATCATCACGGCGGCGAACGCCCCGAATTTGACGATCATCGCGCGTGACCCGGTCATCCGGGCTGCCCAATCTGCATAGAATTGCGCGGCGGCCCGTCTAGGGGCCCGTATAGCAGCTGTTTGAGCGCGTCGGAGTTGAGCAGAAGCTGTTGGTTCCCGTACTGCCAGGGGTTGGCACCGATGTCAGCGACCACGAACGGTGGGGCCACATCGACCGGCATGTTCGGAAGGTCGTGGCACTGCGGCCCGCCGGTCGCTGCCACCTTGGGCAGGTTGACCGGGTACCTGTAACGTTCGGCGCCGAACTCGAGACCGACATCTACGGTCGCACCGGGGTCCGGCGCCGCCGGGCCATGCAAATTTCCGGCCATCCCACCCAGGCCGCACCACAGGGCTTGGTGGTATTCGTTGAGCAGATCGGTGGTCGGCACCGCCACGTGCAGAGCATCGGTCAATGCCTGCCGGTTGCCACCCACCACCTCGTTGCCGATATCGGCCAGACCGATTGTGCTGATCAGAAGTGCATCCAAGTTTCGTCGCTCGTCCACGATCGTCTGACTGATCCGGGTCGCATTCTGGGCCGTCCTGACTAGATCGGGTGCCGCGTCGGCATAGGCGTTGGCCACCTCAGGTAATACCGCGAGATCGTGGCGTAACGCCGGGAGGCTCGGATCCTGGGTGGCCAGAAAGTCATCCAGGTCGGACAGCATCTGCCCGATCTTCTGGCCGCGACCGTTGACCGCCGATGCGATCGCGCCCAGCGTCTCGTTGAGTTTGGCGGGATCGATCTTGGACAATACCGATGTCAGCTCCTCGAAAACCGAGTTGATTTCCACCGTCACATGTTCGGCCTCGAGTACCTGACCGGAGCGCAGAGGTCGCGGAGAGGGTTCGGCGGGCGGTACCAGCTCGACGAACTTGGCGCCGAACACCGTCGTAGATGCGATGTCGACGAGCACATTGGCCGGAATCAAATGCATTTGCGAGGGTTGCATCGCGAGGTGCAGAACGGCTTGACCATTAGGCCGCACATCGATCGAAGCGACCTTTCCCACCTCCACTCCGCGCATCTTTACTTTCGCGTCCGGATTCATCACCAAGCCGGCCCGCGGCGAGACCACAGTCACCGGCACGGTTTTGGTGAAGTCGCCTTGAAAAAGGCCTATTGCGATGGCAACGATCAGGCCGACGAAGGCGATGGTGGCCAAACCCGCCAAGGGGCGCGTGTAAGACACCGCCCCCGAGTGGCGGCGGGGCGGCGCCGCGACTGATCTCGCGCTGCTGCTGGTGTCAGAGCGGTGAGTAGGGCCGGGCCCGGGACGCTCCGTCAAGTCACATCCTCCTACCCGGACAAGTGGAAGTTGCCGTTGGAGCCGTATATAGACAGCGACACCAGCAGTGTTACTGATACGACCACGATCAGCGACGTCCGTACCGCGTTCCCGGTCGCGACGCCGACTCCGGCTGGACCGCCCGAAGCAAAATAACCGAAGTACGTGTGGATCAGCAAGATTGTGATCGCCATCAGGACGGCCTGCAGGAACGACCACAACAAGTCGATCGGGTTGAGGAAGGTCGTGAAGTAATGCTGGTACAGGCCGCCCGATTGGCCGAAGAGGACGACGGTCGTGAACTGGCTGGCGAGGAAGGACAGGATGACGGCGATGGAATACAGCGGTGTGATCGCCATCATCCCTGCCGCGATCCTGGTGCTGACCAGATACGAAATAGGCCGGATCGCCATGGATTCCAACGCGTCGATTTCTTCGTTGATCCGCATCGCGCCGAGCTGCGCGGTCACACCGGCACCGAAGGTCGCCGCCAGACCGATTCCGGCGACGATTGGCGCTGCGATTCGAACGTTGATGAAGGCGGCCAGGAAACCGGTCAGCGCCTCGATGCCGATATTGCCCAGCGAGCTGTAACCCTGTACTGCCAGCGTGCCGCCCGCCGCCAGCGTCAAGAAGCCGACGATCACTAGCGTGCCGCCGATCATGGCCAAAGTTCCCGCGCCCATGCTGATTTCGGCGATGAGGCGGATGACCTCTCGCCGGTAGTGGCGCACCGCGAAAGGGACCCCGGCAAGCGCCTTGCCGTAGAAGAGGGTGTGGTCGCCGATGCGGCCGAGAGTGCCGACCGGCTTTTCGATTTGCCGCGTCAAGCGCGGATAAGCGGCTCGTAACGTCATCATGGCGTGCGTCTCCACCTCCTCAGTGACCCTTGGCTGACATTCGGATGCCGATCGCGGTGACGACCACGTTCACGACGAACAACGACATGAACGCGTACACGACCGTCTCATTGACAGCGTTGCCGACGGCCTTGGCGCCGCCGCCTGTGATCGTCAGCCCGCGATAGCACGCGACCAAGCCGGCGATCAGGCCGAAAAGCGCTGCCTTGACGCAAGAAATGATTACCTCGGGAACACCGGTTAGCAGGGTGATGCCAGCGGCGAACGCCCCCGGGTTGACGTCTTGAACGAACACCGAAAAAACGTAGCCGCCCACAATCCCGATGATGACGACCAGGCTGTTGAGCAGCAGGGCCACCAGCCCAGCCGCGAGCATACGAGGCGTCACCAGTCGTTGCACCGGGTTGATTCCCAGCACCTCCATCGCATCGATCTCTTCCCGGATCGTTCGCGAACCCAAGTCGGCACACATCGCCGTGGAACCCGCCCCCGCCACGATCAACACCGTTACCAGTGGACCAACTTGGGTGACCGCACCAAAGGCGGCGCCGGCGCCGGACAGATCCGCGGCACCCAGTTCCCGCAACAGAATGTTGAGGGTGAAGCTGACCAACACGGTGAACGGAATGGCAACCAGTAGCGTCGGTGCGATCGCAACGCGCGCAACGAACCACGACTGCTCCAAGAACTCGCGCCATTGAAAGGGTCGGCGAAAGACGAATTTGATCGCGTCGGCCGACATCGCAAATAGGCCGCCGACCGCCTCCATCGGTTTGGAGCCGCGTCCCAACGAGATGCCCCCCGTCCATCGCTCCGGGCCGGCTCGCCTAATCGCCATCGATCTCAGCTCCTTCCAGCATTTTTCAGACCGACAGTCTCATTCTTCAATCTTTTCCGTTGCGCCGGCTGCTGGAAGGTCGGTCGATCCGACCGCCACGAACTCACGCCTTCGATCGCGAAATGCGTAGCGGACAGCCACATTCCGGCCTCTACCTCTGGCGTGACAACCTCTACGATCCTCACGCCCCGCCTCCGTCCTGTCGCGTGAGTTGGACCTTCGAAGCGAGGGGCCCCACGTCTCGAAGCGTCCGGCGATTATGACTCATGCCGCGTCCCGGTGGAACCGAAAACTCGAAACCGTTATCCGGCAGCCCATCGGAGGACAAGCGGCGCGCGGCTCAGGCATTTCACACAGCTCCGTCCCTATAGCACTCAAGTGACGGCGCCGGCCGTCTTGAGTTCGATGATGCGGTCCCAATCGAGCCCGAGCTCCATCAGAATCTCGTCGGTCTGCTCGGCGAATGCTGGGGCCGGCCCGGTCTGTGGCGCTGCGACGTCGAACTGTACCGGGTTGGCCACCAGGTCGAGTTCGCCTGCATGAACAAGGTAGTCGTTCGCCCGGATCTGCGCGTCGTCGACCGCCTGCAAGGTGTCCTGCACGGGCGCCCACGGACCGGCAAGCGTGACAAAGCGTTCGCTCCACTCGGCAAGGGTGCGGGTGCCGATGGCCTTGGTGAGGATTTCCACCGCGTCCGCCGTATTGGCGGCGATGTTTTCCACCGTGGCGAAGCGCGGATCGTCGGCGAGCTCCGGCAGGTCGACATGCCGGCATACGTCGGCCCAGAACTTGGTGGGCTGCATCATCACGAACGAGATGTAGCGTTCGTCGGACGTGGTGTAGAGGCCCACCAATGGGTTGTTCGGGGCGCCGTGCACGCCCGGCGGAGGCGCTTCCATCCGCTGCCCCAGGTGCTTCGTCAGCGCGACCGTGTGTCCCATCGACCACAGGCCGCTGCCCAGCAGCGACACGTCCACGATGGACGCTTCGCCGGTGCGCTCCCGCTTGAGCAGCGCGGCCGCGATGCCGCCGGCGAGGTTGGTGCCGGAGATGGTGTCGCCGTAGGCCGGGCCGGGGGGCGCGATCATGCCGGGCATCCCCGCCGGGGTGATTGTCGCGGCGGTTCCGGCCCTGCACCAGAAGGCGGTCATGTCGTAGCCGCCCTTGTCTGACTCGGGGCCGCGCGGACCGAGCGCGCTCCCGCGGGCGTAGACGATCTTCGGGTTGACCGTACGAATGTCCTCGATGTCGATGCCGAACTTCTTCCGGTGAGCGGGAAGAAAACTGGTCAGGAAGACGTCGGAGCGGCGGGCAAGCTCGTAGAGCACCTCCTTGCCCTCGGGCACCGACATGTCCAGGCCGATGCTGCGCTTGCCCCGGTTGGCGTGCTCGATGTTGGGGTTCGGGTCGCCCTCGACGCGCAGCATGCCGGTCTGGCGCAGTCCGCGCTGGGGGTCGCCCGTCACCGCGTGCTCGACCTTGACCACGTCCGCGCCCCACTCGGCGAGCACGGCGCCGGCCGAAGGGACGAAGCCGTACATGGCCACTTCCAGGACGCGGATCCCCTCCAGCGGCCTCATGCCCGGGCCCCCGCGGCCGGCACCGCAAACGTCTTGCTCTCCAAGAACTCCTCCAGCCCGGCAACCCCCATCTCGCGACCCACCCCCGACTGCTTGAAGCCCCCGAACGGGCTGTCCGCGCCGAAGTAGTTGCCGCCGTTGATGGAGAAGGAACCGGCCCGGATCCGGCGCGCCACGGCGAGCGCCCGGTCCTGGTCGCCGCCGAAGACGGCGCCCGCCAGCCCGTAGATCGAGTTGTTGGCGATGCGCACTGCGTCGTCGTCATCGTCGAATGCGATCACGACCAGCACCGGCCCGAAGATCTCCTCCTGCGCGATCTCGCTGTCGGGATCGACGTCGGTGAGCAGCGTCGGTGCATAGAAGTAGCCGGGATCCAACCGCTTGCCGCCGGTGACCAGGGTCGCGCCGGCGGCCACCGCCCGCTGGACCATGCCGTCGACCTTGTCCCGCTGGCGTTCGTTGATCAACGGCCCCATGAAGGTTTTCGGATCGGCCGGGTCACCATGGCGCACCTTGGCGAAGTTCTGCGCGATCAAGTCGACGATCTCGTCGTGGTGCGACCGGGGCACCAGCAGCCGCGACGTCAGCGCGCACCCCTGCCCCGCGTGGGTCACCATGCTGAACGCCGCGAACATGGCCGCGCTCGTGAAGTCGGCGTCGTCGAGGATGATGGCCGCCGACTTGCCGCCCAATTCCAGGAAGACGCGCTTGACCGTCTCGCTCGCCGCGGCCATGATCTTGCGCCCGACCGCCGTCGATCCTGTGAAGGTGACGACGTCGACGTCGGGACTGGTGGTCAACGCCTCACCCGCCTCGGGACCCGACGAGCTCAGCACGTTGACCACGCCGGCCGGTATGTCGGTGTGTGCGGCGATCAGCTCGCCGAGCGCCAGTGTGACCAACGGTGTGTCCGGCGCGCCCTTGAGGACGACGGTGCACCCGGCGGCGAGCGCCGGGGCCAGCTTCGCCAGCGCCAACTGGTTCGGGTAGTTGTAGGCGATGATCGCCGCGACCACCCCGGCCGCTTCCTTCTCCACCCAGCGGTGGTGGAGCATGCCCCGCGATTCTTTCTCGCCGAGGTCGTCGGAGAACTCATAGCCGCGAAGCAGGTCCGCGTAGAAGCGCACGATGCCGATCGGCTCGTCGAGCTGAGCGCCCTGGGTCAGCGCCCGCGTGGCGCCGACCTCGGCGATGGTGAGCTCGCGCAACTCGTCGGCGTGCTCGACCAGCACCCGGTGCAGCTGGTCGAGGCAGCGGATCCGCAACTCGACGTCGGTGGACCAACGGGTGGTGTCGAACGCATGCCGGGCCGCCGCGATCGCCGCTTGGGCCTCGCCGGCACCGGCGTCCGGAGCGTGCCCGATGACCGCACCGGTGGCGGGATTGATCGACGGAAAAGTCTTGTCGGCGGTGACCAGGCGGCCACCGATCAACAGCCGGCGGTCGGCGTGTGACTCAGGCGCGGCATCCGCGATGGTCGCTGTGGCTCCAGCGGCGGGCTCTGCCGTGTCCTGGGCAGGCATTCCGTACCCCCTAATGTGGTGACGGTCACGATAATTTCATTCTCTTCCCCGGCGAGTCTTACATTCGAGTCTCGATAATTCAAGAAACTCTCAGGATTGAAGGCGGGCCCCTGACCAGCGACGCAAGCGCCCGTCCGCCGCCGCGTAGGGCGCCTCGAAGCAGGCCGAACAGGGTTTCCCGGGCGTGTTGCAACCCGATCTTCCGTGAGAGTAAGGTTCTCATAATCGTAAGCGAGATTCTTTGTGGCTGAGACGGTCACCTGTGGAGTAGAGGTCTCAAACGTGAAGACTGCGGTGGTCACCGGTGGCGGATCCGGCATCGGTCTTGCCGTGGCGCAGCGGTTGCGCGCCGACGGCCTGGACGTCGCCACGATCGACCTGCGACCGTCGGACGACGACCATTCGTTCACCGCGGACGTCACCGATCGATCGCAGGTGGACGCCGCGTTCGCGGCCATCCGCGCCAAGCTCGGGCCGGTCACGGTTCTCGTCAATGCCGCGGGTCTGGACGGATTCAAGCGCTTCAACAACATCACGTTCGACGACTGGCAACGGGTGATCGACGTCAACCTCAACGGGGTGTTCCACACCATTCAGGCCGTGCTGCCCGACATGATCGAGACGCAGTGGGGGCGCATCGTCAACATCTCCTCCTCGAGCACGCATTCCGGCGCGCCGTACATGAGCCATTACGTGGCGGCCAAGTCCGCCGTCAACGGGCTCACCAAGTCCCTGGCCCTCGAGTACGGCCCCGCCGGCATCACGGTCAACGCGGTGCCGCCGGGCTTCATCGACACCCCGATGTTGCGCGCCGCGGAGAAGAACGGCTTCCTGGGCGACATCGAGGAGACCATCGCGCGGACCCCGGTGCGCCGGATGGGCAAGCCCGAAGACATCGCGGCGGCATGCGCTTTCCTGGTCTCCGAAGAGGCCGGCTACATCACCGGTCAGATCCTCGGCGTCAACGGCGGCCGCAACACCTGAGCCGGCAAGGAACCACCACAAGGAGACACCGTGAAGGTCTGGGTTGATCCAGAACGCTGTCAGGGCCACACCCTGTGCGCGATGATCGCGCCGGAGTCCTTTCAGCTCAGCGACATCGACGGCAGTTCGTCCGCGGTCGACGAAGTGGTGCCTACCGAGCGCGAGGACCAGGTTCGCGAAGCCGCGCAGTCCTGCCCGGAGCAGGCCATCATCATCACCGAATGACACATAAAGGGAGACAGAGCTTTGAGTGTCGGCGACGCGGTCAGCGATAGCGACCGCAAGAAGAAGCGGTATCAGTTCGAGCGGCATTCCCCGGAATACCGGTCGAACTTCAAGGCCATCACCGAAGAGATGCACGCCAAGTGCCCGATGGCCTGGAGCGACGCCTACGGCGGCCACTGGGTGGCGGCCGGAAGCCACGAGGTGTTCGAACTGGCTCGCTGCCCGGCGGTCTCCAACGATCACGATGTCAACAACGAACGCCGCGGCTACAAAGGCATTTCGATTCCGACGGCCAGCCGGATCAACGGGGTACGCGGCGGCATCTTGGAGATGGACGACCCCGAGCACCGCATCTATCGCAACGTGCTCAACCCCTACCTGTCACCGGCAGCGGTCAAGCGCTGGAAGCCGTTCATCGACGACGTGACCCGCGCCTGCCTCGACGAGAAGATCGAGGAAGGCCAGATCGACTTCGTCGACGACCTGGCCAATGTCGTGCCCGCGGTTCTGACACTGGCCATGCTGGGCATCCCACTGAAGAACTGGCAGATGTACAGCGAGCCCACCCATGCGGCCGTCTACACCCCCGAACACTCCCCGGATATCCAGCGGGTCACCGAGATGCACCGGCAGATGGGGCTCGACCTGGTCAACAACATGATCGAGATTCGCCAGAACCCGCGACCCGGCATCGTCAACGCCCTGCTGGAGATGCGGATCGACGGGCAGCCCGCCCCCGACCTGGAAATCCTCGGCAACCTCGGCCTGGTCATCGGCGGCGGCTTCGACACCACCACGGCGCTGACCGCCCATTCCCTGGAATGGCTCTCGGAGCACCCCGATCAACGCGAGTTGCTCAGCAAGCAACGCGATACCCTGCTCGACCCGGCGACCGAGGAATTCCTGCGGTACTTCACCCCGGCCCCCGGCGACGGCCGAACCTTCTCCGACGACGTCGAACTCGACGGCACCCAGTTCAAGGAGGGGGAACGGCTGTGGATCTCGTGGGCCATGGCCAACCGGGACCCAGCGGTGTTCAAAGACCCGGACGAGATCGTGCTGGACCGAAAGGGTAATCGCCACTTCAGCTTTGGCCTCGGCGTCCACCGGTGCATCGGATCCAACGTGGCTCGCACCGTGTTCAAATCGATGCTGACGGCCGTTCTCGACCGGATGCCCGACTATCACTGCGACCCCGAGGGCACCATCCACTACGAGACCATCGGCGTCATCCAGGGCATGCGCAAGCTGCCGGCCGGCTTCACCCCCGGCCGCAAGATCGGGGCCGGCCTGGACGAGACGCTGGAGAAATTGCAGCGCATTTGCGACCAACAAGAACTTGCCAGGCCGATAACCGAACGCAAGGAGGCCGCCGTCATCGACTGAGCCGTTGCCCCCCGCAATTTGCCGAGTAGGCCTGTTCGGTGGGACCGCGCCCGATATTGGGTCAACCGCTTGTGCAGAGATGGGCGACGCATCGGTGAAGACTCTTGCTGTGAGCCTTGCGCTTGCCACGGCCGCGCTGATTCTTAATGCCACCGCACGCGCGGACATGCAGATCGGCAACTATCGGCTGGACACCCCCGCGATCCGAGCCACAGCTGGACCTCTGCGATTCGACCGTGCCGATATGACCAGGACCGGAATGCCTGACGGTCAAGCGATCGCGCAACCCAACGGGCAGGCGGCGTTTTGGAAGTCGGACGCCCACCTGGCCAACGGCCGCTACACCATGGCCGACGGTGTGCGCTGCGCGGTCCAGTTCTTCCCGTCGCATGACGTGTACACGTGGGACGCGGCGACGCTGGCGGGTCAGGTGGACTCGACGTTCGACACGGGCTGCAGTGGCGGACCGGGTAGCACCAACAGTTCACAGTTCTGGCTCGTGCGATGGTAGCCGCGTGAACGCACAGGGGTCAGTCGAATCATGGTGGCAACGGGCAGCAAGCGCGATGGCTGACGCCAAGAAACCGCCGCGAGATCCGGCCACCTCGAAGGCCGACACGATGGCCTTGATCGAGGAAGCCGAGGCCGAAGCCGCCGAAGCTGAAGCGCTAGTGGTCACGGTCGTTAGTTCGTCGGGGGTTATGCGGCGTGCAGGCTGGTGTCGTTGAGGTCGAGGCGGTTCAGGAAGGCGTTGAGGTCGTCTCGGGTGTAGGTCCAGTCGAATGGTGTCGCGGTGCTGTTGTAGCGGTCCTGAAAGCCGATGATGCGTTCGGAGAGTTGGTCGAGGTCGGCGAAGTCGTTGGGGTTGATGGCTTTTCGCTGCAGTATCGAGAAGTAGATTTCCACCTGGTTGAGCCAGGACGCATGGATCGGGAGGTGTATCAGGGTCGCGGTGGGCCAGGCCGTGTTCAGGCGTTCGATCGAGCGCGCCCCGTTGTGGGACGACCCGTTGTCGACGACCCAGAACACCCGTCGGGCCGAGGCATATGGTTCGGTCGTCATGACGTGGGCCACCAACTTCTCGAAGGGTTCGATGCCGGTCTTGGGGGCGATCTGGCCAAGCACTCGGGCGTGGTGGACGTCGTAGGCGGCGAAGTAGGCCAGGGTGCCACCGCGGCGGTACTCGAACTCGACGCGTCGGGTGTGTCCTGGTGCGGGCGGTTGTCCCCGGTGGCGGCGGTGCAGGGCTTGCAGCTGCGATGCCGTGAGCGAAGACACCCGCGACGTCGACACCGCCGACGATTCCGCCCCGCCGACCAAACGGGATGCGGGTGACGGGACCCGCGTGCGGCGCAGGTTGAAAGTCGTTCCCGTCGTTCTAATCTTGCTGCTGCTGATTCCGCCGGTGCGGCCACGTGGCTGTACTTCGAGTACTACCGGCCCGACAGACAAACCGACGCCTGCGTCGCGAACGCGGTCGTCGGTGCGGCGTCCGACGGCACGGTCGCGTTGCTGTTCTACTCGCCCGACACGCTCGACAAAGACTTTGCGGCCGCGAAGTCACACCTTTCCGCGACTTCCTCTCGTACTACAACCAGTTCACCGACCAGATCGTCGCCCCGGCGGCCAAACAGAAGTCGCTGCAGGCCAGCGCTCGGGAGATCGGCGCCGCGGTCTCGGAGTTGCGGCCCGACTCGGCGGTCGTGCTGGTGCTGGTCGACCAGAGCACCACCAGCAAGGACAACCCCGACCCGGCGATGACGTCCAGCAGCGTGCTGGTGAGTCTGGCGCGGATCAACGGCCAGTGGCTGATCACCAAATTCGACCCGGTCTAGCCACCCGCATTGCCCTGGGCGGCTAACCCCGCGGGAGCCCGAGCACCCGCTGGGCGATGATGTTGCGCTGGATCTCCGAGGTGCCCCCGGCGATGGTCCCGGAAAAGCTGCGGGCGTAACGCTCGAACCAGCTGGCGAAATAATGGTCGAGGTTCATGTGCGCGTACGGCCCGGTCTGCCCCGGGTGGACGAGTCCGTCGGATCCCGCCGATGTCAGCGCCAGCTCCATGCCACGCAGTTCGGCCTCGGACCCGAGCAGCTTGAGCACCGAGATCGCGGCCACGTCGTCTTCGCCGCGCGCGGCACGCGCCAACGCCACCGAGCCCAACAGCCGCAGCGCCTGCTTGTCCATGATGGTGCTCGCGTACTGGTCGCGCTCGACCTCGGTGTGGGGCCGGAAGTCGTCGATCATGTTGTCGAGGCGATCGGCGAAACCCAGCCACATCATCGTGCGCTCATGCCCCAGCGACCCGTTGGCCACCCGCCAGCCCTGGTCGAGCTCCCCGACCAGGTTCTCCGCCGGCACCCGCACGTCGGTGAAGAAGACCTCGTTGAAATCCAGATCGTCGGCACCGCAGAGCGACGGGAACGGCCGGCGCACCAGGCCCGGGCTGTCGGTGGGGATGACCAGTGCGCTGATTCCCTTGTGCTTGGGGGCATCCGGGTTGGTGCGGACAAAGGTCAGCAGCACGTCGGCGTCGTGCGCTCCCGACGTCCACACCTTCTGGCCGTTGACCACGAAGTGATCGCCGTCCAGCACCGCGCGCGTGCGCAGCGACGCCAGGTCGGAGCCCGCGCTGGGTTCGCTCATCCCGAGCGAGGCCGTGATCTCGGCCCGCAGGATCGGCACCGCCCAACGCCGCTTCTGTTCCTCGCTGCCGAACGACAACAGCGACGCCGCAACGATATTCACGCCCTGCGGGTTGAAGCTGTGGTAGATGCGACGGCGGCTGAGCTCCTCGAGGTAGACGAACTGCTGGATGACCGTCGCGTTGCGACCGCCGAACTCGGGCGGCTGGCCGGGCAGGAGCCAGCCGTTGTCGAACAGCAGCCGCTGCCAGTCGCGCGCCCACCGAGGCATGTGCGATACCGACCGCGGGCGCTCGAGCGTTTCGCTTGCGGCAGGCAGATTCTCGTCGAGGAAGGCCGAGAACTGCGCCCGGAACTCCTCGACGTCGGAATCAAAAGTCAGCTGCACGGTATTCCTCCGCGATGCGCGCCCGGTGCTCGGCCGCGCCACCGAGCATCAGCTCGCCGGCTTTGGCTCGCTTCAGCGCGAACTGCAGATCGTTCTCCCAGGTGAATCCCATTGCGCCATGGAGCTGTAACCCGTGGCGGAACACCAGCGACTGGCACTCCCCCGCCGACGCCTTGGCCATCGCCGCCGCCAGCCGGCGGCGGGGATCGTCGGCGGCGATCGTCAGCGCCGCGAAGTACGCCAGTGCCCGGGCCCGTTCCACCGCGACGTGCATGTCCGCGGCCTTGTGCTGAACGGCCTGGAACGAGCCGATCGGCACACCGAATTGCTGACGGCTGCGGACGTGTTCGAGCACCAGGTCGAGAATGCGTTGGCAGGCGCCGACCATGGTGATCGCCATGCCAGTGAGCGCCAGGTGGCGCGCGCGCTCGGGGTCGACCGTGAGCCGGGCGGCGTCGGGCACCCGGACCTCGCAGAACGACAGGTCGGCGACGTGCAGGACGGGGTCGAAGACCGCGGAGCGACGCGCCGACACCTGGTTCGACGCGGTGAGGAACACCCCGGCGTCGGTAACCACCGCCAGCCGGTCGACGCGGTCGCCGTCGAGCACATGGCGGGCCGTACCGTCCAGCACCCAGCCGTCCGCGTCCCGATGCGCCGCCACCCCGGTGTACACGGCGGTACCCGACTCGTGCGGGTCGAAGTGCGCGGCCGCCAACGGGGCGTACTGGCTCATCGTCGCCAGGAAAGGGGTGGGGTCGGTGGCGCGTCCGAGCTCTTCGAGCACGATGGCCAGCTCGACGGCGCTTTCCGGATCGCTCAGCTCGGTCCAGCCCTGGTCGACATAGGACTTCCACAACGGGCTCGGGTCGACGCCGTCTTCCGCCACGCCGCGCACCAGCGAGGGCGGGCACTGCTTGGCGACGGCGTCGCGAACGGTCTTCTGCCACAGCCGCTGATCGGCATCGAACTCCAACAGCATGAAGGCCGCCTCCTGTCATCACCGCCGAGGCGAGAATATCATTCTCGTCGGTGGAAGTAATAATCTCGCAAATGGATTATGGGGTGACCGAGGCGGCCGAGCGAGCTCCCGGCGGGGCGCATCGAGCCTCGGGTGCGGGCCGCGCACAGTGTCCGCGATGCAAGACTGCGGTCACGGCGATTCCGGCGCGCCGACCTCCACGACGAAGGAGTAGACCATTGGATCGCGAAACCTACCAGCGGGGCCTGCACATTCGCTCCGAAGTGCTCGGCGAGGATTACGTCAACCGCGCGCTGGCCGACGCGGACGAGTTCACCAAGCCCCTGCAGGATCTCGTCACCGAATACTGTTGGGGCGCGGTGTGGGGCCGCGAGGAGCTGCCCCGCAAGACGCGCAGCATGCTCAACCTGGCGATGATCTCGGTGCTCAATCGGCCGAACGAATTGCGGACGCACGTCAGGGCCGCACTGACGAACGGCGTCACCCGCGACGAGATCCGCGAGGTCTTCCTGCAGGTGGCCATCTACGCCGGTGTGCCCGCCGCTGTCGACAGCTTCCGCATCGCGCGTGAGGCGTTCGCCGAAGCCGACCGGGACTAGGGCTCGTCGTGGAGGTCGGATTCATCGGGTTGGGCAACATGGGATTTCCCATGGCGCGCCGCCTGATTCAGGAGGGCCACGATGTCGTCGCCTTCGACACGCGCGAGGGGGCACTCGAGCGCATCGTCGCCGAGGGGGCGCTTCCGGCGTCATCGCCGAAAGAGGTCGCCGACCGCACCGAAACCGTCCTGGCGAGCCTGCCGACACCGCTCGCCTCGCTCGAGGTGGCCACCGGTGCCGCCGGCGTGATCGGGGGCGCACGAGTCAAGCGCTATGTCGACCTGTCCACCGTCGGCAGCCGGGTGGCGGTGCAGATCCACGACCGGCTCGCCGAGCGGGGCATCGCGACGATCGACAGCCCGGTCAGCGGCGGGGTCGCTGGGGCCGAGCGGGGCGCGCTCGCGGTCATGGTGTCCGGTCCGCGCGCCGACTTCGACGCCGTCCGGACCGCGCTCGAGGCGATCGGCCGGCCCCTCTACGTCGGGGCCAAACCCGGTTCGGCGCAGACGATGAAGCTCGCCAACAACATCCTGGCGGCCAACGTGCTGGCCGCCACCGCCGAGGTTGTCGTGATGGGCGTCAAGGCCGGCCTCGACCCCGACGTGATGATCGAGGTGCTCAACGCCGGGTCGGGCGCCACCAGCGCGAGCCGGGACAAATTCCCCCGGGCGATCCTCAACCGGACCTTCGACTACGGCTTCGCCACCGGCCTGATGGTCAAGGACGTGCGTCTGTACCTCGACGAGGCGGAAGCGCTCGCCGTGCCGACCGACGTCGCCGCAACGATCGGCCGGCTCTGGGCGAAGGTCGCGGACGACCAGGGCCCCGATTCGGACTTCACGACGGTGATCAAACCGCTGGAGAAGGCCGCCGGCGTGACCGTGGGCCGCACCTCTTCCTGACCGGGCGCCTCCGCACGACCCGGCCACTGTGACGACCCCTGCCCAAGGCGCGAGAATGGTATTATCCGGATTTAAGAACGATACTGGCGCCCGCGGCCCGAAAACCGCGACTACCAGCGACGATGACTAAACGAAATGCTTACCGAAAACCCGTTGATTGACCGCCGAGAAGAATGTTAGATTATCTATCATATGACCCGACTGGGTGCGCGTTGGCCGCCCGAGTCGAAGGATGGCTTCGTGATCGAACACGCTGACGGAACCCGCACACCGCTCATCGACGCGAGCGTGCACATTTTCTTTCCGTCCAACAAGGCGCTGCGCAAAACTCTCCGCGAGCCGTTCAAAAGCCGCGGGTTCCCCGATTACGAGATGGACTGGTATGGCGCTCCGGGCGGTGAGTACGCGCCCAACACCGAGGGCCCGGACGGGCAGTATCCCGGTTCGGATCCGGAATTCGTTGCCAATGAGCTCTTTTCGAAGCGTGGGGTCGACGTGGCGGTCCTGCACCCGATGGGGCGCGGCATCATGCCGGACCGCCACCTGGGCAGCGCGCTACACGCCGCCCACAACGAGATGATGGTGTCGAACTGGCTGGAGTCCCCCGACTTCGGCGAGCGATTCCGCGGCACCATCCGGGTGAACCCCGACGACATCCCCGGCGCGTTGCGCGAGATCGAGAGGTGGCGTGCGCATCCGCGCGTCGTCCAGATAGGCGTGCCGCTGCAATCCCGCGAGCTCTACGGCAAGCCACAATTCTGGCCGTTGTGGGAGGCCGCGGTCGACGCGGGACTTCCGGTGGCCGCGCACATCGAAGTCGGCAACGGGATCATGTTCCCGCCGACGCCGTCCGGCAACACCCGCACGTACGAGCAATACGTGAGCTTCATGGCGCTGAACTACATCTACCACCAGATGAACATGATCGCAGAGGGCGTGTTCGAGCGCTTTGCCGACCTGAAATTCGTCTGGGCCGACGGCGCCGCCGACTTCCTGACGCCGTTCATCTGGCGGATGGACACGTTCGGCCGGCCGCACCTGGAACAGACGCCGTGGGCGCCGCGGATTCCGAGCGACTACCTGCCCGGTCACGTGTATTTCGTTCAGGGCAGCCTCGACGGTCCCGGTGACGTCGAGTTCGCCGGCGAATGGTTCGGCTTCACCGGCAAGGACGACATGGTGATGTTCGGCTCGAGCTACCCGCACTGGCAGTTCGGTGACGCCGGCAAACTTCCCGGTGCGCTGTCGGCCGAACAGCGCGAGAAGGTGTGCTGGCGTAACGCGGCGCGGCTGTACGGGATAGACATCCCCGCCGGAGTCGGCGCACAGTAGGAGTAAGACGTGAGACCGAGGAGTTCAACATGACGTTGACCCATTCGCAGGAGCGGGTCCCCGCCGCGGAGTGCATAGCCGTCCGGTGCGTCGACTCGGACGTCCACCCGGCGCCCAAGCGGGGCGAGCTCGTCCCGTACATCCCCGAGCCCTGGCGCAGCAAGTACTTCCTCAACCGCAACGTGGGTGAGCTGATCTACTACGACGCTCCCGACTACGCGCACTCCTACGCGATGCGCGTGGATTCGTTCCCCGCCAACGGCGAGTTCCCCTGCAGCGACCCGGATATGGCGTTCCGCCAGCTCATCATGGAGGCGGGATCCGACATCGCGATCCTGGAACCCGCCGCCTACCCGGCACGCCTTCCCGAAGCGCAGCACGCGATGTCGTACGCGCTCAACGACTGGCAGGCCAATCACTGGCTCGACAGCCACAACAACTGGCACGAACGGTGGCGGGGCTCGATCTGCCTCGCCATCGAGGAGCCGGAAGCGTCGGTGCGCGAAATCGAGCGCTGGGCCGGGCATCCCTTCATGGCGCAGATCCTGATCAAGGCGGAGCCGAAGCCGTCCTGGGGTCATCCCAAATACGACCCCATCTGGGCCGCCGCCACCAAGCACGACATCACCGTCAGCTGCCACCTGTCGCGCAGCCAGTACGACGAGCTACCGATCCCGCCGGTGGGCTTCCCCAGCTACAACCACGACTTCATGGTCACCTACTCACTGCTGGCGGCCAACCAGGTGATGAGCCTGATCTTCGATGGCGTGTTCGACCGGTTCCCCACGCTGCGGATCGTGTTCGTCGAGCACGCGTTCTCCTGGATCCTGCCGCTGATGTGGCGCATGGATGCGATCTACGAAGCGCGCAAGTCGTGGGTGGACATCAAGCGCAAGCCGTCGGACTACGTCAAGGACCACATCAAGTTCACCACCCAGCCGCTGGACTACCCCGAGGACAAGACCGAGCTGACCCGCGCGCTGGAATGGATGGAGTGCGAGAAGATCCTGCTGTTCTCCTCGGACTACCCGCACTGGACGTTCGACGATCCGCGCTGGCTGGTCAAGCATCTGCCCAAGCATGCGCGGGACGCCGTGATGTACAAGAACGGCATTGCGACATACCACCTGCCCGAGACGGTTCCCGTCCTCGAGGGCCAGGTCCGGGTGCTCTGAGTTGACAGAGGAGACGAAACGGCCCGAGCCTCGCCTCGCCCAGGGCCGCGAACACGTAGTGGCGACGGTCGACGAAATCCCGCCGGGAACACACAAGTTGGTGCCGATCGGGCGGCACGGCGTCGGCGTCTACAACGTCAACGGCAGCTTCTATGCCATCGCGAATTATTGCCCGCACCAGGGCGGTCCGCTGTGTTCGGGCCGCGCCCGGGGGCGCACGATCGTCGACGAGACCGCCCCGGGCGACTCGGTCATGGTGCGTGACCTGGAGTACATCTACTGTCCTTGGCACCAATGGGGTTTCGAGCTGGCGACCGGCACCACCGCGGTCAAGCCCGAATGGAGTATCCGTACCTATCCGGTGCGCGTCGTCGGCGACGACGTCTTGGTGCAGGCCTAGACAACAGGAGAATCAGGTGCCTTCAATCGAGATCAACGGGGGAAACGTCGTCTACGAAATCCTCGGTGACTCCGGCGATCTCATTGCCCTGACGCCGGGCGGCCGGTTCAGCAAGGAGATCGAGGGCCTGCGTCCGCTCGCGGACGCGCTGGCCGCCGGCGGCTATCGCGTGTTGCTGTGGGACCGGCCCAACTGCGGTGCCTCCGACGTTCAGTTCTACGGCCAGAGCGAATCGCACATGCGTGCCGAGACGCTGCACAAGCTGGTGACCGGCCTGGGCTTCGAGCGCTGCATCCTCGCCGGCGGCTCCGGTGGCGCAAGGGATTCGATGCTCACCACGATGCTCTACCCCGAGATGGTCACCAAGCTCGTGGTGTGGAACATCGTCGGCGGCGTCTACGGCACGTTCGTGTTGGGCTCCTTCTACATCATCCCCAGCATTCTCGCGGTGCGCGGTACCGGGATGGACGGCGTGGTGAAGGTGCAGGAGTGGCGCGATCGCATCGAGGAAAACCCGAACAACAAGCAGCGATTCCTCGACTTCGACAAAGACGAATTCCTCAAGGTGATGCTGCGCTGGCTCAACGCGTTCGTTTCCAAGCCGGGGCAGACGATTCCCGGCGTCGAGGATGAGATGTTCGACCGGATCAAGGTGCCCACCTTGATCATTCGCGGCGGCGAGAACGACATGGATCACCCCAAGCGGACGTCGCTGGAGGTCAGTTGCTTGATCAAGGGGTCAAAGCTCATTGATCCGCCCTGGCCCGAGGACGCCTGGGAGCGCGCGTCCGAAGACCGCGCCGCCGGCAGGGTGCAGCATTTCAACATGTTCGACACGTGGGTGCAGGCGGCGCCCGCGATCCTGGAATTCCTGGGCTCGTAATGTCCCTACGTCGTCTTTTGTGGTTCCTACCGGGTGCGAATGTGGACCTCGCAATTGAGCGACGCCTCCAGCGCCGTGTGCACACGGCTTTCCGGAATCCGTTCGAGGTCTTTCTCCCGAAGCGTCACGTGCACGATGTCGAAGCCGTCGTCGCCCGGGGTTCGCTCGATGTCGCCGGTCAGCCCGAAGGCGGACAGCACCCCGTGTGCGTCGTCGTTGGTGCCCCGGCTGACGAAGGTGATCACACCCGGGCGTGGGGTGGTGCCGAAAGCTTTGGCGCACAGTCCGATTGCGGTGTTCTGCGCGGCGCCGCTGTCTTCGGCCGCGATGAGCAATTCGACCTCGCGGCGGCGCACCGGCATGGTGGCGAGGTCGTTTTTGACCACGTCGGCGCCGGCCGCGGCCGCGAGCTCGTGGAGAGCTGCCATGCCGTCACGTAGTTGTGCGGGCGTGAGCCCGCTTTCCGGGTCGACGTTGACACGCACCACGGCAGTTCGCATGTGTGCAAGCCTAACTAAGACGATGGCAGGCCAGCTTTGAACACCACCCAGTCCGCAACCACCACCGCCGTCCCCGCCGGGTGCTCGCCGCGGCTGCTGTCCGAGCAGGCCGGCCGGGAAGACCTGGCCGCCTACCGGCAGGCCGGCGGCTATCACCCGATGACCGACACCGACGCGTTGCTGAGCGAGGTGGAGGCCAGCGGACTGGTCGGCCGGGGCGGCGCGGCGTTCCCGCTTGCGGTGAAACTGCGGACGGTGCGCGAGAACGGACGCCTGATGGCGGACACCGGTGGCCCCGTCGTGGTCGCGAACGGCGAAGAGGGAGAACCGGCGTCGATCAAGGACCGCTGGCTGCTGCGCAACCGTCCGCACCTGGTCTTGGACGGGCTGCGGTTGGCCGCAACGATTGTTGCCGCCGACCGCGCCTACCTCTATGTGTCGGACGCGGAGTCGGCGCACAGCGTCGAGACCGCGCTGGGCGAACTGGGCCCCGACACGCTCGGCGTGCCGATCACCATGCTGACCGTGCCGGCCGGCTACGTGGCCGGCGAGGAGACCGCGGCCGTCCGCGCGATCAATGGCGGCCCGGCCAAGCCAACGGACAAGCCGCCCCGCCCATTCGAGGCGGGCGTCGACGACCGGCCGACCTTGGTGAGCAACGTCGAGACCTTGGCCAACCTGCCTTACCTGCAGCGGCATGGCTCGGCGGCGTTCCGCGCGCAGGGCACGCCGCTGTCGCCGGGTACCTTCCTGGCCACCATCACCGGGGCCGGGCGACCGCCGGTCCTCTACGAGCTTCCCCACGGCCTGCCGTTCACCGAATTGCTTGCCGTGCACGGCGTTCCGGCCGACCAAGTGCGCGGCGCATTGATGGGCGGCTACTTCGCCGGCCTGCTCAACCGCTCTGTGCTGGAGACGACGCTGGACCACGAGACGATGCGACGGGTCGGCAGCGGGCTGGGCTGCGGCGCGATCTCGGTCATCACGGACGACTGCCCCGTCGCCGTGGCGGCGTCGGTGCTGGCCTATTTCGACCGCGAGAACGCCGGACAGTGCGGCTCGTGCTTCAACGGGACGGCGGCGATGGCCGCGGCGGCCGGTGCCCTGCGTGACGGCGCCGCAACCCCAGAAGACGTCGAGCGGCTGCGACGCTGGTCGGTGGTGCTGCGCGGGCGCGGGGCCTGCGCGACCCTGGATGCCGCCACCAATGTGGCCGCCAGCCTGCTCGATCAGTTCCCGGACGAAGTCGGCGCGCACGTCGACGGCGCGTGCCCGGACTGCGCCCGCGGCGCGTTCCACGCCGGGCGCCCCTACGAGGCGGAAGCTGTGAGGCACGCATGAAAATCCGTCTGGACCGCACCATTTGCGACGGCTTCGGCATCTGCGCCAAACACGCGCCGGGATACTTCTCGCTGGACGACTGGGGGTATGCATCCCTGATCGGCGATGGCACGGTCGCGGAAGCGGACCGCGATGCGGTCATGCGGGCGCTGCTGGACTGCCCCGTGCACGCGATCACCGAGATCGGTCAGCGCACCGCTCGCGCCCCCCAGCCGCCACTCGCCGATGCCGAGGATCCGGCGGAGAATCTCAAAACCGAAGAGAACGAAGCCGAATGGGGATTCACCCGTTGACCTTCTCCGGGCGTGAATCTTAACGACCATGCAACTCACCTTTGACGCCGACGTTGAAACCTTCCGCGCGGAATTCGTCGCCTTTCTCGACGAACATCTGCCGGTGGAGGCCCAGGCCGCGGAGCGCCCCTCGTCGACCTCGCATGTGCCCGAGTGGTCGCGCCGCTGGCAGCGGCTCCAGTTCGACCACGGGTGGCTGCTGCCCGGAAACCCACCGGAATTCGGCGGCCGCAACGCCAACATCCTCCAGCAGTTCGTGCACCGCGAAGAACTCTCGCGGCGCCGGATCTATCACTGCTTCAACCCCCAAGGCGTGGGCATCATCGCCGCGTCGCTGCTGTCCTTCGGGACCGAGGAGCAAAAGCAGCGCTGGGCCGTCCCGATTCTGCGGGCCGACAAGACCGCCTCACTGGGAATGAGTGAACCCGGCGCCGGCTCCGACCTGGCCGGGCTGCGGACGAAGGCCGAGTTGGTGGGCGATCACTTCGTGGTCAACGGCCAGAAGGTATGGACGTCGGGCGCCCATGACGCCGACGTCATCCTGACCTTCGTTCGCACCGACCCAAATGCGCCGCGGCACAAGGGGATCAGTGCCCTGCTCATCCCGACCGAAACCCCCGGGGTTCAGCGCCGCCCCTTCGCCTCGGTCTATGACCCCGACGAGCTCGACTTCAACGAGGTGTTCTTCAACGACGTCCGGGTGCCCGCGGACAACCTGGTCGGCCCGCGGGGCGGCGGATGGCGGGTCGCCAACGGGTCGCTCGGCCACGAACGCACCCTGATGTGGATGGCGTTCGCGAACCGGCTCGAGCAACTGCTCGAGGACTACCGGCCGGCCGACGAGCTGAACGCAGACCACTACGCCACCATTGTGATGGACTACTACGCGCTGCGGCTGCTCGGTTCGGCGGCACTGGGGCGCGCGGCCCGCGGCGACGTCGACGTCGCCGCCTTGTCGGTGCTGAAGGTCTTCGGTTCGGAGGCCGAGCAGAGCGCGCTGCGGCACGCGCTGGACGCGGCCGGCGCCGACGGGTTGCGCGCCAAGGGGCTGACGGCCCCGTACAACCCTTACGCCCCCGACCTTTTCACCGCCGGCTGGTTCGCCCGCTACATCAGCAGCTACGCGGGCACCATCGCCGGTGGCACGTCGGAGATTCAGCGCAACATCATCGCCCAGCGGGTCCTCGGCCTGCCGGCGCGCTGATCACAACTCCGGACACAGCGACGACAGGAAGTCCTGGGTCCGGCGCCGCGAGTCGGCCCGCTCGCCAACATCTTTGCCCAGCGGCACAATTCGCGCCGCCAGGTCGGTCACGCCCGCGTCACGGTAGCGGGACAACCGGGCGAGGATGGCCTGTTCATCGCCGGCCGCCATGGTGTCGCCGACGTCCTCGGCGTCGCCGTGTTCCAGCAGCCGCACGTAGTTCGGCGAGAAATCCGCGTGTCCGAGCACCTCGCTGGCGTAGGCGCGGGCATCGCCGACCTCGTTGGCCGAGCACAGGGCGACGGGAACACCGGCGACGATTCGTGGCGCCTGCCGCCCGGCCCCGGTCGCCGCCGAGGTGATGCGCGGGACGACGTGGTCCGCGATCGCGCGCTCGTCGGCCATCCACAAGATGGTGCCGCCGGCCCGCTCGCCCGCGAGCCGCAGCATCGCCGGTCCCAGCGCCGACAACAAGATGGGCACGCCGTAGGCGTCCGTGACATCCACCGGCGAATGGACGCAATAGCTTTCGTTGTCGACGTCGACGGTGCCGGGTCCCCCGAACGACGCGTTCAGCACGTCGAGGTAGTCGCCCATCAGGCGCGCCGGGCGGTCGTAGGCCAGCCCCAGTTGACCGTTGACGATCCAATGATGTGACGGACCGATGCCGAGCGTGAACCGCCCGCCGCACGCGATCTGCGTCGTCAAGGCTTGCTGCGCCATGATCATCGGGTGGCGAGTCTGGATCGGCACGACCGCGGTCCCGATCTCGATGCGAGCGGTCGCCTGCCCGATCAGCGTCACGGCGGTCATCGCGTCGAGGTAGCCGGGAACCTGGGGAATCCAAAAGGCGGTGAAGCCGGCGCTTTCGGCGCCCGTCCCGTCGTCGATCAGCCCGGCCAGCCGGTCGGCACGCGCGCGCTCCTTGTCGGAGCCGACCATCAAACCGATGCGCATGCGACCCTCGACTCTCGCTGTCTAGGGGACATATCGATCCCATTCGTAGGGCACCACCGCGAAAAACGGTGCGGCGAACAAGGGTTCGACGCGGTCATCGGCCCAGCGGTCGGTCAGCACCGGTCGCATCCGCTCCGCGGTGTCGATCGGGTCGTCATCCAGGAAGCAGTACGTGATCGACTGATTGCCCTGAGCGCTGGCCAGTTTGGCGTCGACCCGGCGCGAGAGCGCGGACCAGACACCGGTGACGCCGTCGACGTCGAGCAGCGGGTCCGGCGATGCCGATCCGCGTTCGACCAACAGGTACACGCCCCGCGCGGGCAACCAGGGCAGGACGTCCGACCCGGCCTTGATCCCGGGTGCCGCCGCCTTGTGCTGGACGTCGTACACGCCGCGCTCCACCGGTGGCAGCAAGGCGAGCTTGCGGCCGGCGTTGCCGAGCGCGGTGGACAATTCGTTGAAATCGTGCAGGCCGGCGACGTCGGCGAAGAAGTAGGTCATCACGTGGTCGACCGCATTCAACGGCCCCTCGGTGAGCGCGCGTGCGGAGCGGCAGGCCGGCGTGGACACCAGGCGCAACGAGGCGCGCACCGCGGCCAGCCGGTGTTGTTCCGGGCGGTGGTCGAGGGTGTGCCAGCGCAGGTATTCGGCGTCCTTGCCCTCGGGGTGCCGGGTCGCCATGGACACGAACAGGGTGCTGATCCCGCCATTACCCGTGGCAAGGATTTCGGTGACCTCGTCCGAGGGTGTGCCGGGTAGTTGCATCGCGTTCGTCCTCACCGTCGCGTCGAATCGTGCTGGGGCAGCGCTATTTCGGGATGACGGGCCGCAATCATGCGGCGGAAGCCCTCGCGCCACGGCACCTTCGTGCGACCGAGCACCTCGTGCATGTGGGTGACATCCGGCCACAGCGGCGTGTGCGCGTCGGGCGTGTATTCGAAGGTGGGCTCGACACCGATCAGCTCACCCATGAACGTGCAATAGTCCTCGACGCTGACCGTTTCGCTGCCGGCCCAGTTCACCACGACCGGCGGGGTCGCGGCCACTTCCATGGCGCGGATGCCGAGTTCCACGTAGTCGTCCTCATAGATGGGGTTGTAGTTGTTCGGCTTGTCGGGATGCAGTCGAATGGGCTTGCCCGCCAGCATCGCATCGAGGCGGTCGGCGGGCGCCCCGCCCTGCGGCCCGTACGTCGAACAGATCCGGATGATGGTCAGCGGAATGAGAAAATGCCGGGCGATCCACGTGCAAACCGCCTCCGCCGCAACCTTGGAGAAGCTGTAGTTGGCGCGCAGCGGCACCCCCGGCGGGTCGGCCTCCGTCAAGGGGCGCTGTCCCTGGTACGCGTAGATCGACCCGGTCGAGCACAACACGAAGCCTTTGGCGGCGCGGCAGTGGTAGAGCAATTCGCCCGACATCTGCGCATTGGTTTCGACGCAGCGGCCCCAGTCTTCTGCGCCGGGGTCGACCGCCGCGTGAAAGACGTAGCTGAAATCCTCGGGGAGAGTGGAGAACTCGCCGGCGCCGACGTCCAGCGCGATGGGTTTGACGCCGGCCTCGACGAGTTTTTCCCGCGCCGTCGCATCTTTCAGGCGCGCGGCGCCCCACACCTCGTTTCCCGCTGCCGCCAGGGCGCGCGCGATGGGAAACGCGATCTTGCCCGTCGCCCCGGTGATCAGGATCTTCTCCGCTTCGAGCAACCAGGCCTCGCAATGTTAAGTACTTGATATCGCGCTTGGAGCATAGCGTCCGACGCAATAAGCTGAAACCCGCCAACGTCGGAAAGGCCCCAATAGGAGGCCCACCATGCAGTGGTTTGTTCGTCGTTTGACCGCCGGCATCGCGGTCGCCGTCGCGGCGATGGCGGTCGGGATGTTCGCCACGCCGGCGATCGGCTCCGCGGAGTGCGATCGCAACATGTCGTGGAATCGGACGACCGAAGAGTGCAAACCGCCGCCGCCACTGCCGGACTGGTACACCGCTCCGCCGGAATACGCGCCGTCGTTTGCGGCGCAGGACGTGCCGCCGCCTCCTCCGCCGCGGCCATGGTGGTCACCGAACGAACCGATGTGGAATGCCGGTTTCCACCAATGGGGTACCTATTTCACCGGCACCTGGGTGCCGTACTGACGGCGCTCGCACGGCAGGAGCGGTCTAGATCGTGCCTGCTCGCAGGTGATAACGTGATTCTCCGATTCGTATAACGGCCCTACCGAGTTGGCCGTGCGACGCACCGGAGGTGACGTGTCAGCAGCACCCGGCCGCCCATTGCCCCTGGTCACGCAGGAGAACGAATTCTTCTGGACCTCGGGCGCCGACGGAAAGCTCCGGCTGCAGGAATGCAAGAGCTGCGAAGCGCTGATCCACCCACCGGCGCCGGTGTGCCGATACTGCCGCTCGTTGGATGTGGGGGTCCGCGCGGTCTCGGGCAGGGCGAGCCTCGCCGGATTCACCATCAACGAACGATTCAGCCTGCCCGGCTTGCCGGCGCCATACGTGGTCGCCCAGGTCGCCATCGCTGAAGACCCGCGGGTTCGCCTGACCACCAACATCGTGGAGTGCGATCCCGACAAGCTCGAACTCGGCCAGCAGGTCGAGGTTGTCTTCGAACACGTCGAGGACGTGTGGTTCCCGCTGTTTCGGCCCGTGCCCGACGCCGAGCCCGCCGCCCTGCCCACCGACGAGATCGCACCCGAGCGCTTCGGCGAGCACGTCCGGCCCATGCTCACCACGGAGAAGTTCGAAGACAAGGTCGCGCTGACCGGGATCGGCATGTCGCCGATCGGGCGTCGGCTGATGCAGCTGCCGCTGGCGCTGACCGTGCAGGCGTGCGAGGCGGCCATCGCCGACGCCGGCCTGACGTACGCCGACATCGACGGCCTGTCCACCTACCCCGGCGCGATCAATGTCGCCGGCTTTGGGGAGGGCGGCGTCACCGCTCTCGAAGCCGCGCTGGGCATCCGGCCGACATGGCACAACGGCGCCATGGAAACGTTCGGACCCGGCGGCTCGGTGATCGCCGCGATGCTCGCGGTCGCCTGCGGGTTGGCGCGTCACGTGCTGTGTTTCCGGACGCTGTGGGAAGCCACCCACGGCGAGCTGATGAAGCAGGGCAAGATCGCCCCGTCCATGGGCCGAATGTCGGGCTGGCAGATGCCATTCGGCGCAACCTCGGCGGCGCACACCCTGGCGATGAACGCGCAGCGGCACTTTCACCGTTACGGCACCACCAAGGAGACGCTGGGCTGGATCGCGTTGAACCAGCGCGCCAACGCCGAACTCAACCCGACCGCGATCTACCGCTCTCCGATGACGATGGAGGACTACCTCGAGGCGAGGCCGATCACCACGCCCTTCGGCCTCTACGACTGCGACGTGCCCTGCGACGGCGCGATCGCCGTCATCGTCTCCGCCGCTGACGCCGCCCGCGACCTGGCCAAGCCGCCCGTGCTGGTGGAGGCGGTGGGAACCCAGATCATCGAGCGAATCGACTGGGACCAAAGCACTCTCACCCACGAGCCACAGGTACTGGGTCAGGCGGCGCACATGTGGACGCGGACCTCGCTGCGACCCGCCGACGTGGACGTCGCCGAGCTGTATGACGGGTTCACCATGAACTGCCTGTCCTGGATCGAGGGGCTCGGATTTTGCGGAATCGGTGAAGCCAAGGAATTCCTGGACGGCGGCAAGAACATCGCGCGCGACGGCCAGCTTCCGCTCAACACGCACGGCGGCCAGCTTTCGCACGGCCGCACCCACGGCATGGGACTCATGCACGAGGCGATCACCCAGCTGCGCGGAGAGGCCGGCGATCGCCAGGTCGCCGGTGCCCGCGTCGGCGTCGTCAGCAGCGGCGGCCTCACTCCCAGCGGCGTGATTTTGCTGCGGTCCGGCACGTGAACACTCCCCGCCCTCGACTCGTCATCGTCGACGGGGTGCCGATGTCGGCCATCGTCGCCGAGGCCGCCGACCCGAAGGCCGTGATCGTGGCCATCCACGGCGGCGGCACCACCGCCGTCTACTTCGATTGCCCCGGCCACCCGTCGTCCTCACTGTTACGCAGCGGCGCCGCAGCGGGATTCACCGTCGTCGCGCTCGACCGGCCCGGCTATGGCAGCTCGGCCCCCTATCCGGAGGCGATGGCGCGGCCCGAGCAACGAGTCGACCTCGCATACGGGGCGGTAAATCGCATCCTCGGACAGAAGCCGCGCGGCGCCGGGCTGTTTCTGATGGGCCATTCGGGCGGCTGCGAACTCGTCATGCGGATGGCGGCCGACGGGCGCGGCGCGGATCTGCTCGGCATCGAATTGGCCGGAACCGGCCGGCATTATCACCCCGCGGCCCGCGACATCCTGAAGACGGCGACGCGCGAACGTCGTCCCGCGGGACTGCGTGAGCTGTTGTGGCAACCCGAAAGCCTTTATCCGCCCGAGGTTCTCAACGGCGCGACGGTCTCCCCGACCGCCCCGTCCTACGAAGACCAGATGGTATCGAACTGGGCGCGCCAAGATTTCCCGACGCTCGCCCCCGCCATACGCGTGCCGGTGCGGTTCAGCATCGCCGAGCACGAAAAGGTCTGGCAGAACGACGCTTCGGCGATGGACGAGATCGCGGAGCTGTTCTCCGCAACACCGCGGTTCAGCGTTCATCGGCAACCCGATGCGGGACACAACATCAGCCTCGGGCACACGGCGCCCGCATACCACGCCACGGTTCTGGCGTTCGCGGACGAATGCATAAGGGCCCGGTCGGATTCGTCCGACTCGCCGAACGTTACAGCACAGTCACCGTCGGGCCCGAACGTGACTGAGGTGTCACGCTCGGCCGATGACGAACCCGATTTGGAGGCCGGTTGATGCGCGTCGGGTTCATCGGGTTGGGCAGTCAGGGCGGGCCCATGGCGCGGCGCATCGCCGAGGGCGGCTACGCCACCACGCTGTGGGCGCGCCGGCCCGCGACGCTCGAGGCGTTCGCCGACACCCCGGCCCAGATCGCCGGTACGCCGGCCGAACTCGCCGCGGCCAGTGACCTGGTCTGCCTCTGTGTCGTCGGCGACGCCGACATCGACGAGCTCACCGGCGGCGAAGGCGGATTGCTCTCGGCGATGAAGCCGGGCGGCATCATCGCGGTGCACAGCACGGTGCACCCCAAGACGTGTCGCGAGCTGGCGAAGCGGGCTGGAGCCGTCGGTGTGTCGATCGTCGACGCGCCTGTGAGCGGGGGCGGCGGAGCGGCGGCGGAAGGCCGCCTGCTGGTGATGGCCGGCGGTGACACCGAGACCGTCGAGCGCTGCCGCCCGGTCTTCGAAACCTATGCCGATCCGGTGGTTCATCTCGGCGAGCTGGGTTCGGGGCAGACCACCAAGCTGCTCAACAACTTGCTGTTCACCGCCAACCTCGCCACGGCGGCCACCGCCCTGTCGCTGGCGGACGCGCTGGGTGTCACCCCGGAGCGTCTCACCGAGGTCGTCTCCCGCAGCAGTGGAAACAGCTTTGCGCTCAATGCCCTTGGCGGCATCGGCGGGCTGGATCGGCTGGCCGGTGTCGCCGGGGGGCTGCTACAGAAGGACGTCCGGCTGGTCGTCGACCTTGCCGACCAGGCCGGGGCCGACGGCGGCGCCGTGCTCGCGGCGGCCGACGCGGCGCTGACGCTGATGGAGCACCCCCGTTGAGGGTCGGATTCATCGGCGCGGGGCGGATGGGTGGCCCCATGGTCGGTCGTCTGGTCGCGGCCGGTCACGACGTCCACGCCCTGGGCCGCACCGCCGAAAAGCGCCGCGAGCTCGAGCAACTGGGCGCGCGCGTCGTCGCGGACGCCGCCGACGCCGGCGCGCACGCCGACGTGGTGGTGCTCTGCGTGTTCACCGACGAACAGGTGCGCCGCGTGTGCCTGGACGGCGGATTCCTACCGGCCATGCCGTCGGGATCGACGCTGGTGGTGCACACCACCGCCAGCCCCAACACCATCGAGGCCATCGCCGCGCGCGCCGATCACCTCGACGTCGTCGACGCCGCGGTCAGCGGTGGCCCGCACGACATCGCGGCCGGCCGGCTCACGCTGTTCGTGGGCGGTGCCAAACCAGCGGTGGACCGGGTACGACCGCTGCTGGGTTGCTACGGCGATCCGGTCCTGCACGTCGGGCCCGCCGGCGCCGGCCAGAAGGTGAAACTGGTCAACAACGCCCTCTTCGCCGCACAGATCGGGCTGCTCGCGGAGGCCATCCGGCTGGGCGAACGCCTCGGCGTGCCCGAATCGACGTTGCTGAGCGCCCTGGGCCGTGGCAGCGCGACCAGTCGCGTGCTGGACCTCGTCGCGGCGGGCGGGTCCGTCGCGGAGTTCATCGAGGTAACCGGCGACTTCGTCGGCAAGGACGTGGCCGTGGTCCGCGATATCGCGGCGGAACTGGGCAGCGACCTGGGCGCGCTGGATCACGTCATCACGGCGATCGACACCGCGAAGTTGGTTTGAGATGCCAGCGTTTTGGTCTTTCCGGTTCGTCACGAAGGTATTACCGTTAGCGTTACAGTCGGGGACTCCGCTGTAAAGGTTTCAGCCCGACCCCGCCGCTGAGGAGGATTCAGTGACAAAACCGAAAGTTGTCTTCGATCCATACTCCGAGGACTACTTCAACAACCCATTCGACATCTATCGGCGGATGCGCGAAGACGCGCCCCTGTATTACGACGAAAAAGAGGACTTCTACGCGCTGACCCGCCATGAGGACGTGGCGGCCGCGTTCAAAGACTTCGAGACGTACTCGTCGGCGCGCGGCTGCGACCTGGCGATGGTGCGGCGGGGCATTGCCCCCGAGCAGAAGTCGATCATCTTCATGGATCCACCCGAGCACCGCCACATGCGCAGCCTGCTCAACAAGGCGTTCACCCCCCGGGCGATCCAATCGCAGCGCGAGACGATCATCGAGGTGATCGACAAGTACCTGGGCGCGGTCGATCCCGACAACTTCGACGTCGTGCAGGACTTCTCCGGTCCGTTCCCGGTGGAGGTCATCACCCGGATGGCCGGTGTGCCCGAGGAATACCGCCAGCAGGTCCGGCACTGGATCGACACCAGCCTGCACCACGAGCCGGGCCAGATCGAGGTCAGCGAGGCCGGGGTGCAGGCCAACATCGACACGGCAATGTACTACTTCAGCCTGGTCCAGGAACGGCGCCAGGAGCCGCAGGACGACATGATCAGCCGGCTGATCGCCGCAGAGATCCCCGGCGAAGACGGCCAGCTGCGCAAGCTCGACGACATCGAGATCTGCGGATTCGCAACCCTTCTGGGCGGAGCGGGCGCCGAGACCGTCACCAAACTGATGGGCAACGCCGCGGTGATCTTCGCCAATCACCCCGACCAGTGGCAGAAGCTGCAGGAGGACCGGGACAAGATCCCCGGGGCGGTCGAAGAACTCCTGCGCTACGAGGGGCCGGTGCAATACAACGTCCGCTACACCCTCAAAGAGGCCCACGTCAGCGGCGGCGTCATTCCGGCGGGCAAACCCGTGTTCCTGTGCGGCGCCGCGGCCAACCGCGACCCGGATGCCTTCACCAACGCCGACACGTTCGACATCGAGCGCGACCACACCGAGGCGCAGCACCTCGGACTCGGGTACGGGATCCACAGCTGCCTGGGCGCCGCGTTGGCCCGCCTGGAGAGCAGGATCGCGCTGGAGCGGCTGCTCGACTTCATGCCGCGCTACGAGGTCAATTTGGCGGGGTGCAAACGGGTGACCATGCAAAACGTGGCGGGCTGGAAGAACGTGCCCGTCAAGGTGCTTCGTTAAAGGGGG
The DNA here is from genome assembly GCF_000709305.1 of Mycobacterium sp. TKK-01-0059. Lineage (NCBI taxonomy): Bacteria > Bacillati > Actinomycetota > Actinomycetes > Mycobacteriales > Mycobacteriaceae > Mycobacterium > Mycobacterium sp. TKK-01-0059. The sequence continues at coordinate 2,655,501 of NZ_KL446993.1, read as the reverse complement.
CCACGATGACGAAGAAGATCGAAGTCGACTGGGGACTCTGCGAGAGCAACGGTGTCTGCATGGGCATCAACCCGGACATCTTCGAGCTCGGCGACGACGACATGCTGACCGTCCACCAAGAGGAAGTCACCCCGGAGAACGAGGCGGACGTGCGCGAGGCCGTCCGTCAATGCCCTCGGCAGGCAATCTCCATCGTCGGTGAGTAGCGATCAGAATCCGGAGAGGATGACCGCGTTGCAGTCGGCGGCCTGCTGGCGCAGCTTCGCCGCCTTTTGGTAGCCCTCGGATTCGTACCAGGCCCGGGCGGCATCCACCGATTCGAATTCCAGGACGACGGTCTGGTCGCCGTGCCAGTCGCCCTCGATGACTTTCGGCGCAGTGTCCACCGCGAGAATGGTGGCGCCGCTCATCGCCGATCCGGCCGCCTGGGCGTACGCCTTCATGCCCTCCGGGTCCTTGATCGCCTCGGTCAGGATGACATAACCTTTTGCCACTCCGAATCTCCTTGCCTGCCTGTGGATTAGTTACTTCTCGCTGATCGCCTGCTCGGGACAACACTGGATGGCTTCCCGGGCGTCGGCCTCCAATTCCGTTGGGACGTCGGAATCTATCGCTTCGGCGTAGCCGTCGTCGGTCAGGCTGAACACGTCGGGACACAGCGTCAGGCACATCCCGTGACCGCGACACCGCTGATCGTCCACCCAGACCTTCATGCGAGCGTGAACTCCAGGTGCAGTTCGGTCAGGCCACGCAGGATATACGTCGGAACGTATTGGTAGCGACGGTTATCCGCGGGCCCGTGGACTTCCTCGTTGATCCTGATGTCCGTCGTGCGGTCGAGCAGCCGTTCGATCGCCACCCGGGTTTCGGCCCGCGCCAGCGGGGCGCCGGGACAGCTGTGAATTCCGCGGCCGAAGGAGATGTGCTGCCTGGCGTTCTTGCGGGCCGGGTCGAACGTGGCGGGGTCTTCGAACCGGCGCGGGTCACGGTTGGCCGCGGCCTGCACGATCATCACCGTGGTGCCGGCCGGCAGGTCGACGCCACCGACGTTGACCGGTCGCCTGTTCATCCGGAAGTCGCCCTTGACGGGGCTCTCGTGGCGCAGCGACTCTTCGATGAAATTCGGGATCAGGCTGCGATCCTTGCGCAGCTGCGCCTGGATGTCGGGGCGCTCGCCCAGCGTCTGCAGGGCCGCACCGAGCAGTCGCACGGTGGTCTCCTGGCCCGCCGAGAAGACGTTGCTGGCGACGCGCGCGACGTCTTCGACCTCCGGGATCGAACCGTCGGGATAGGTGGCGGTGGCCAGGCCGGTCAGCACGTCGTCACGCGGCTCGCTCCGGCGGTCGCGGACGTAATCGGAGAACAGGCCGTAGAGGAATTCCAGCGGGCTGTGGGCCAGCGATTCCTTGCCGGTGCCGCCGACGCCGCCACCCGAGTGCTCGCGGATGCCCTTGACGAATTTGTCGCGGTCCTCCATGGGCACGCCCAGCAGGTCGGCGATCACCAGCAGCGTGAAGGGGCCGGCGAAGCCCTTGATCCATTCGCCGTGACCGGGCGCCAGAAACTCGTCGAGCGCCTGGTCGGCGAGCGCCCACATCGCGTCCTCGTTCTCCTTGAGGCGCTTGGGGGTGATCAGCCGCATCAGCAGGGAGCGGTGGTTGGTGTGGGTCGGCGGGTCGAGCGTGGGCAACTGGTCGCTGAAGGGCAGTTCGTCGCGGTGCCGCTCGATCAGCTCGGTGACGTCGTCGCCCTCGAGCGGCACCGGAAAGCCGGGGAACGGGCCGGTCACGGAGATGCACGACGACCACGTCTCGGCGTCGTTGAGCACCGCGCACGCCTCGTCCCAGCCGGTGATCATCGTGACGTCGTGATGGCTTTCCCGCGTGACGGGGCACCGCTGGCGCAGCGCCTCGTAGTAGGGGTACGGGTCCGCGATGAGCTCGCTGCCGCGGAAGAAGTCCAACTCGGAGAATTCCTTCGTCATCTCCTGCTCCTTGAATCTCGGCTAGTGAGAACGTGCCTCTCGCAGATGAGCATTACATTTCCATAGGGCGCGGTGGTCGTCAACGCGGGGTCCCGTCCGCGCGCCGAGACGGGCGGCACGTCGAGCCGTCGTGCGGGCCCCCGGCACGCCGAATCAGCTGGCGGGCACCAGATCGGCGGCGACCGACGGCCACGCCAAAAGACCGCTCCGAAAGGTCTCGACGTGCGCCACGGGACGCTGCGGGGCGCCCGCGGCATTCGACGCGGCCGCCAGGGCCTGCGCCTTGAACGTCTGGGCGGCCATGCTCAGCTGGTGTTGCACCAGTCCGACGCTTTCGTCGAGTTCGGACGGCCAGTTCTCCCCCCACAGCGTGACCTCGGTGACGCCGTGATCGAGGGCCTGCAGCACGCCCTGACGCACCCGCGGATCGCAGCCGAACAGGTCGGCCGCGGCGGCCAGGGCCTGCGGTCGGGGACGCGACCGCACCGACGTCAGGGCGTCCTCGAGGTCGAGCACCCGGGCGCCGACGATCTGCAGGGGCCGGACGTCGGGGTGGTCCGCGACCAGCACGGTGACGTCCCATCCCGCCATCGACCGGTCGAAGATCCAGCCGCCGGCGAAGCGCACCACGTCGATGACGGTGGCGGCGACGACGTCGAGCCGGTATCTCATGTCGTCGCGGGTTTCTTCGTGGGCGCGAAGTCCCGCGCCAGTGTCTCGGCGTACTGCTTGAACACCTCGGGGAGCGGTATCGAAGGATCGAGCAACCATGTGGTTTCCATTCCGTGGACGAAGGCGAGGATTTCCACTGCCTTGACGGCGGGGTCGATGTCGTCGCGGTACCGGCCATCGGCCTGACCGCGACGGATGAGGTCGGCGACGATGTCGGTCGCGGCGCGGTGCCGGGCCAGCATCCGGTCGTGCAGCGGCGCCTCGGGGAGGATGTTCTCCACCAGCAGCACCGTGAAGGTGCCCACCAGCTCGGGGGCGCGGTGGAACCGGTCGGCGACCTGGGTGATCTGGTCGAAGAGGTCGCCGGTTCGGTCGGCGTGGGTGTCGTCGTCGAGGTCGCGCGCATCGAGCACGGCGTGCAGCAGCTGCTCCTTCGATTCGAAGTGATGCAGCAGGCCCGCGGGGGTCACCCCGGCCTCGCCGGCGATCTGGGCGAGCGTCGTGCTGCGCCAGCCGTTGCGGGTCAGGAGGCGTTGGGCGACGTCGAGGATCCGCTGTTTGCGGTCCTCCCCCTTGGCGAGAAGCGTGTCGTAGCGCCGTGCGACGGCCAACTGGACTCCCTGGAGCAAACGGGTGCGATTGGCGGCTGAACCAACCTAGTGAACACACAGTAGGTTAGTTGGGCGGCTGTGACAAGGGTCACCGGGGTGTCTTTTCGTGAGCCGGGTCGCCGCTAGCCGACGAGCTCGACCAGCGTCGCGTTGGCGGTCCCGCCGCCCTCGCACATGGTCTGCAGCCCGTACCGAATCCCGTTGTCGCGCATGTGATGCACCATGCGGGTCATCAGCACGGCTCCCGAAGCGCCCAGCGGGTGCCCCAGCGAGATCGCGCCGCCCAGCGGATTCATCCGAGCGGGGTCCGCCCCGGTTTCCGCCAGCCACGCCAGCGGGACCGGCGCAAACGCCTCGTTGACCTCGAACACACCGACGTCGGACAGCGCGACGCCGGCCTTGCTCAGCACCTTCTCGGTCGCGGGAATGGGGCCGGTGAGCATGAGCACCGGATCCGCCCCGGTGACCGCGCCCGCCACGTACCGCACGATCGGGGTCAGGCCCAGTTCGACGGCCATCTCGGCGGTGGTCACCAGCAACGCGGCCGCGCCGTCGGAGATCTGCGAGGAGTTGCCGGCATGGATCACGCCGTCCTCGGTGAAGGCCGGCTTGAGCGCGGCGAGCTTCTCCGCGCTGCTTCCGCGCCGCACCCCCTCGTCGGCGGCCACGACGTTGTTCTCGGCGCCGTCGACGAACACCGGCACGATCTGGTCGGTGAACGCGCCGCCGTCCTGGGCCGCGGCCGCCCGCTCGTGGGACTCGGCGCTGTACTCGTCGAGGCGGGTGCGGGAGAAGCCCCACTTTTTGGCGATCATCTCCGCCGAGAGGCCTTGGTTGAAGGAGAAATCGTCATAGCGGGCAAGCACTTTCGGGCCATAAGGCATGCCCGAGGCGCGCGCCGAGCCGAGGGGGACGCGGCTCATGACCTCGACACCGCCGGCCACCACGACATCCTGCTGGCCCGACATGACCGCCTGCACGGCGAAGTCCAGCGCCTGTTGGCTCGAACCGCAGGCGCGGTTGACGGTGGTCCCGGGGATGCTTTCCGGCCAGCCGGCGGCCAGCACCGCGTAGCGGCCGATATTGCTGGACTGGTCGCCCACCTGGGAGACACAGCCCCACACCACGTCGTCGATGATCTCGGGGCCGATGCCGGTGCGTTCGACGAGTTCGTTGAGGACGATCGCGGACAGGTCGGCGGCGTGCATGCCCGCAAGTGCGCCGTTGCGCTTCCCGACCGGGGTGCGCACGGCCTCGACGATGACTGTTTCACGCATATCTCTACTCCGATTGTTTCTCGCCCGAATCCGGTTCCACCCCGGATTTTGTTAGGGCCCATCGACCAGTAAACGACGGCTCCCGCCGCTGCGCGAAAGCGGCATAGGCCGCCGCGGTGTCCGCGGTGGCGAAGTTGACTCCCTGCGCGCGGGCCTCGCTGGCCAGCGCGTCGCGCAAGGTGCGGTCGGCGCCCTCGTTCAGCAACGCTTTGGTGTGGGCGAGCGCGATCGGGGGGCCGGCGGCCAGCCGATTGGCGAGATCCGTGACGAAGGCGTCGATCTCCGCGGCCGACACCACCCAGGTCACCAGGTTCAGCGCGCACGCCTCCTCGGCATCGATGGTGTCCGCGAGCAATGCGAGGCGCTTCGCCTGTTGCAGGCCAACGATTTTGGGCAGCAGCCAGGAGCCGCCGAGGTCGATCGACAGACCACGCTTCGAAAAGATCTGACAGAACGTCGATTCCGGGGTCGCGACCACCAGGTCGCAGCCCAGCGCGAGATTCCAACCGGCCCCGACGGCCACACCGGTCACCTTGGCGATCGTCGGAATCGATAGCTCGTGCAACGCCAGCGCCACGTCGGTCAGGCGCTGCAGCTTGTATTTCGGATGGATGTCCTCGGGCACCGAGATGTCGGCCCCCGAGCAGAAGCTGCCCCCGGAACCGGTGAGCACGAGCGCGCGCACGCCAGGATCGTGACCGGCGGCGTCGAGCGCGTCGCGCAGGGCGACCCACAATTGCGGGTTGATCGCGTTCTTGCGCCGTGGCCGGTTGAGGGTGAGGGTGCGCACGCCGTCGCGGTCTTGCGACAGCAACGACGGTCCGTCGTTCGTGGTCATCGGTGTCGAACGCGCGTCACATCACCACACCGCCGTCAACCGGCGGCAGCCAACCGGCATCAGTAGCTCCTCGGCAGCTTCAAAACGTTGGCTCCCAGGAAATTCAGGATCATCTCCTGGCTGACCGGCGCGATCTTCATCAGCCGGGCCTCACGGAAGTAGCGGGTGATGTGGTACTCCTCGGCGTAACCCATGCCGCCGTGGGTTTGCAGCGCGCGGTCCGCGGCGGTGAAGCCGGCGTCGGCGCACAGGTACTTGGCCGTATTGGCCTCTCGCCCACAGGGTTTGCCGTTGTCGTAGAGCCAGGTGGCCTTGCGCAGCATCAGCTCGGCGGCATCGAGCCGGGCCAGGGAATCGGCGAGCGGGAACTGCAGGCCCTGGTTCATCCCGATCGGCCGGCCGAAGACCTCGCGCTCGTTGCCGTATTTCACCGCCTTGTCGAGCGCCACCCGGCCGATACCGAGAGCCTCGGCGGCGATCAGCATCCGCTCCGGGTTCAAGCCATCGAGGATGTACTGGAATCCCTTGCCCTCCTCACCGACCCGGTCCTCGACGGGCACCTCTAGGTTGTCGATGAACAGCTCGTTGGAGCTGACGGCGTTGCGGCCCATCTTGCGGATCGGGCGGATGTCGACCCGGCTCCGGTCGAGGTCGGTGAGGAACAGCGTCATACCGTCGGTCTTCTTGGTGACCTCGTCATAGCTTTGGGTCCGGGTCAGCAACAGGATCTTGTCGGATTCCATCGCTTTGGAGATCCACACCTTGCGACCGTTGACGATATAGCGATCGCCGTCGCGCTTGGCGAACGTGGTGATGCGGGAAGTATCAAGCCCCGCACCGGGTTCGGTCACCCCGAAGCAGACGTGTACCTCTCCGGTCGCGACCGCGGGCAGCGTCCGGGCCTTTAGGTCATCGGAGCCGTGCACCACCACGGGCTGCATGCCGAAGATGGACAGGTGGATCGAGCTGGCGGCGTTCATGGCGCCGCCGGATTTGGCGACCTCCTCGAGCAGGATGGTCGCTTCGGTGATCCCGAGGCCGTGGCCGCCGTATTCGGTGGGGATGGTCATTCCCAGCCAGCCGCCATCGGCGATGGCGCGGTAGAACTCGGTCGGGAATTCGTGCGCCTGGTCCTTTTCCATCCAGTACTGGTCGTCGAACTTGCGCGCCAGCTCCGCGACGGACCGACGGATCAGTTCCTGGTCCTCGGTCAGCTCAAAGTTCATTCCACCCACTGGTGGCACTCCTCGTCCTCAGCGCGAGCAGACGCAGAACCGCACGAATTCCGCCCGAACAGTGCGATTCTGCGTCTGCTCGCCAGGTCAGTCCTTGTTGCCGGAAAGGGCTTTGGCGTTGGCCGCGAAATCCGCGAAGGACGAGCCGCCTCGGCTGTCCTTTTCGTGGCCCTGGGCCTTGATCGACACGTCGTGCCCCTCGGCGGCTTTGCGCAGCGCACCGACGGTCGCCTGCTCCCGCGAAATGTGGGTGAACGGGTCGAACGAGTACCAGCGCATGGCGTTCTCGTAAGTCATCTTGTTGATCTCGTCGTCGGGAACACTGTTGAGGGACAACACATCCCAGAGCTCTTCGGGCGCACCCGGCCACATTGAGTCGCTGTGCGGGTAGTCGGCCTCCCAGCAGATGTTGTCGATGCCGATCATGTTGCGCAGCGCCACGCCGACCTTGTCGCTGATGAAGCAGGTCAGGAAGTGGTCGCGGAACACCTCGCTGGGCAGCTTGCCCTTGAAGTCCTGGTGCGTCCAGGCGGAGTGCATCTCGAAGGTGCGGTCCGCGCGCTCCAGGAAGTAGGGAATCCAGCCCGTTCCGCCCTCGGACAGCGCGATCTTGAGGTCCGGGTACTCCTTGATCGGCGTGGACCACAGCAGGTCCGCGGCGGCCTGCACGATGTTCATCGGCTGCAGCGTGATCATCACGTCCATCGGCGCATCCGGCGCGGTGATGGCCAGCCGCCCCGAGGAACCGATGTGCACGTTCATCACGGTGTCGGTGTCCACCAAGGCTTTCCACAGGGGGTTCCAGTATTCGTCGTGGAAGCTGGGATAGCCCATCGCGGCCGGGTTCTCGGTGAACGTCAGCGCGTGCACACCCTTCTTGGACACCCGGCGCACCTCGGCGGCGCATGCCTCGGCGTCCCAGATGACCGGTATCGCCATCGGGATGAACCGCGCCGGGTAGGCGCCGCACCACTCGTCGATGTGCCAGTCGTTGTAGGCCTGCACCAGCGCGATCGAGAAGTCGTTGTCGTCGGTGGCGAACAGGCGCCCGGCAAAGCCGGGGAACGACGGGAAGCAGATCGAGGCCAGGATGCCGCCGGCGTTCATGTCTTTGACGCGCTCGTCCACGTTGTAACAACCCGGCCGGATCTCGTCGAGCCCGGTCGGCTCGATGCCGTACTCCTCCTTCGGCCGGCCGGCCACCGCGTTGAGGGCCACGTTGGGGATGACGGTGTCGCGGAACTTCCACATGTCCGAGCCGTCGGCGTTGTGCACCAGCCGGGGCGCATCGTCCTGGTACTTCTTTGACAGATGGTTCTTGAACATGTCGGGCGGCTCGACCGTGTGGTCGTCGACGCTGATCAGGATCATGTCCTCTTTGTTCATGGCCGTCCCTTCCGTCGGTTCCACCGAGTCGATCACGGACTCGGCGAATCGCTGTCCCGTGCCAAGATCACTAAAATGAAAACTATCTTCTCGCCAGGCGAGAATCAACATCCATCGGTTGCTGAGCCGGCCCGCACCCGCCTGACCAGCGACCGAAGGAAGGGGCGAATTCCCCGCCGCCGACCGGCGATGCCATGAGGTAGGACCCGGCCTGACGCCGCGGCGCCCTTGTTGGGCACAGCGGCCATCCCGACCACCGCGTAGACCAAGCGATGACCGCACCTGTACTCGAGCGACACGCCGGCATTGACCGGGCGCACGTTTCGTGCCAGTCTGTTAGTTGCAAATGAGAATACGATTCTCTTTCACCGAGAGGACACTGCTAATGCGCTTGCGGCCGCTCCCCGCCGATCAGTGGGACGAGGCTACCCAGCAGGCACTCTCGGCCATGCGTGAAGCGGACACCAACAACGCGCTGTCGACGCTGGCGCACCACCCGGCGCTGGCCAAGGCGTTTCTTCGCTTCAATGTGCACCTGCTGACGTCGTCCACGCTGCCGCCTCGCATCCGCGAACTGGCCATCCTGCGGGTGGCCCATCGCCGGCACTCTGCCTACGAGTGGTCCCACCACGTCCGCATGGCCAAGGAAGAAGGCATCACCGAGGACCAGATCGCGGCGGTGCAGCGTGCGGAGGGACTCGACGCCTTCGACCAAGCCGTGATCACCGGGGTCGACGAGCTCGACGAGAAATCGGAATTGTCCGACCACACGTGGGCGGCGTTGGGCGAGCGCCTCAACGACCAGCAACGCATGGACTTCGTCTTCACGGTCGGCTGCTATGCGCTGCTGGCCATGGCCTTCAACACGTTCGGCGTCCAGCCCGAACACGCCGCCACAGCCGCTAACAACGTCGAATAAGAGGAGTAAGAACGTTGCCGCACTTCCCCAAGCCAGCCGCCGGCAGCTGGACAGAAAACTACCCCGAACTGGGCACCGAACCGGTCGACTACACCGACTCGATTGATCCCGCATTCTTCGAAGCCGAGCGCGATGCGGTCTTCCGGCGGATGTGGCTCAACGTCGGAAGGGTCAACCGGCTCCCCCGCACCGGCAGCTACTTCACCAGGGAACTGCCGGCGGCCGGCAAGGGGACGTCGGTGATCATCGTCAAGACCAAGGACGGGTCGGTCAAGGCCTACCACAACGTCTGCCGCCACCGCGGAAACAAGCTGGTGTGGAACGACTTTCCCAACGAGGAGACCTCTGGCACCTGCCGGCAGTTCACCTGCAAATACCACGCCTGGCGCTACAACCTCGACGGTGACCTGACCTTCATCCAGCAGGAAGAAGAGTTCTTCAACGTCGACAAGGGCGACTACGGGCTGGCACCCGTCCGCTGCGAGGTATGGGAAGGCTTCATCTTCATCAACTTCGATGACAACGCGGCGCCGCTCACCGACTACCTCGGGCCGCTGGCCAAGAGCATCGAGGGCTACCCCTTCGGCGAGATGACCGAGGCCTACTCCTACCGGGCCGAGGTCGGCAGCAACTGGAAGCTCTTCATCGACGCGTTCGTCGAGTTCTACCACGCGCCGATCCTGCACCAGGGGCAGTACACCAAGGAAGAAGCCGCCAAGATCCAAAAGTTCGGCTACGAGGCGCTGCACTACGAGGTGGCCGGCCCGCACAGCCTGCAGTCGACCTGGGGTGGCCAGGCGCCGCCCCCGGACATGTCCATGGTCAAGCCCATGGACCAGGTGTTGCGCAGCGGATTGTTCGGCCCCTGGGACAAGCCCGAGATCATCGAAAAGCTCGAGCTGCCTCCGGGTGTCAACGTCAAGCGGGTGCCGCAGTGGGGCATCGACTCGTGGCTCTTCTACCCGAACTTCATGCTGCTGATCTGGGAGCCCGGCTGGTACCTGACCTATCACTACTGGCCCACCGCGGTGGACAAGCACATCTTCGAGTCCACGCTGTATTTCGTCCCGCCGCGCAATGCGCGGGAGCGTCTGGCCCAGGAGTTGGCCGCGGTGACGTTCAAGGAGTATGCGCTGCAGGACGCCAACACCCTGGAAGCGACCCAGACCATGATCGGCACCCGGGCCGTCAAGGAGTTCCTGCTGTGCGACCAGGAAGTCCTGATCCGCCATCTGCACCACACGACCGCCAACTACGTCAAGGAGTACCAGCGCAATGGCGCTACCGTCTGAATTCGCCGCCCTCGAGCCATATTTGGACTGGGACCTGGCCACCGAGCCCGAGCGCTACGCCAAGCGGCTGGCCTCGACGATGCCGGAGATGCAGGAGTTCTACGATGCTGCGTTCCCGTTGCTGAACGACGTGATCGCGTACTGCGACAAATATCCGCTGGACGACCTGCCGGACGACGCAAAGACCCTGATGCACCTGATGCAATCGTTGGTGATGGTGTCGTTCCCGATCGAGGCGTGGAAGCAGCCCCGCGTCCCGGACAGCGGCGCGGCGTGGGTTGAGGTGCTTCGGGAGCCGGTGATCTGACGTTGTCCGACGCTCTTCGCGCAAGCGGCTCACCGCAGCTGACCCTCAAGGCCGCCGGGCTCCTCGACGTTGACAGCGGCGAGATCCTTCGGCCCGGCATCGTGCGGATCGAGGGTGACCGGATCGTCGGTGTGGGGGGCGAGCCGGAAGGCGAGCTCATCGATCTCGGCGACCAGATACTGCTGCCCGGGTTGATGGACATGGAGGTCAACCTCTTGATGGGCGGGCGCGGCGAGACGCCCGGGCTGTCCCAAGTGCAGGACGACCCACCGACGCGGGTGCTGCGCGCGGTCGGCAACGCCCGACGCACGCTGCGCGCCGGGTTCACCACCGTGCGCAACCTCGGCCTGTTCGTCAAGACCGGCGGATACCTGCTGGATGTCGCGCTGGGCAAGGCGATTGACGCGGACTGGATCGAGGGGCCCCGAATCGTCCCGGCCGGTCACGCGATCACGCCCACCGGCGGGCACCTGGACCCGACGATGTTCGCCGCGTTCATGCCGGGCGCACTCGAGCTCACGGTTGAAGAGGGCATCGCCAACGGCATCGACGAGATCCGCAAGGCGGTGCGATACCAGATCAAGCACGGCGCCGAATTGATCAAGGTGTGCGTTTCGGGCGGCGTGATGTCGTTGACCGGCGAGGCCGGCGCACAACACTATTCGGACGAGGAACTGCGCGCGATCGTCGACGAGGCGCACCGGCGCGGGCTGCGCGTCGCCGCGCACACGCACGGGGCGGAAGCGGTCAAGCACGCGGTCGCGTGCGGTATCGACTGCATCGAGCACGGCTTCCTGATGGACGACGAGGCCATCCAGATGCTGGTCGACAACGACCGGTTCCTGGTGACCACCCGCAGGCTCGCCGAGGCGATGGACGTGTCCCGCGCCCCGAAGGAGTTGCAGGACAAGGCCGCCGAGATGTTCCCGAAGGCGAAGACGTCGGTCAAGGCCGCCTACGAGGCCGGCGTGAAGATCGCGGTCGGCACGGACGCCCCGGCGATACCCCACGGCAAGAACGCCGACGAACTCGTCACGCTGGTGGAGTGGGGCTTGCCGCCCTTGGCCGTGCTGCGCGCGGCCACCACCACCGCGGCCGAGCTCATCGACAAGACCGACCGGGGGCGCCTCGCGACGGGCCAGCTCGCCGATATCATCGCGGTGCCGGGGAACCCGTTGGAAGACATCACCGTTACCCGCAACGTCAGCTTCGTGATGAAAGGTGGCAAGGTCTATGTCGACCCCCGGTCAGCCTGAAAGCGGGCCAACCAGAACTGACGACCTCGTCGAGATCCAGCAACTGCTCGGCCGCTACGCGGTGACCATCACCCAGCAGGACATCGACGGGCTGGTCGCGGTCTTCACCCCGGACGGAACCTACAGCGCGTTCGGCGAAACCTACAGCCTGAGCCGCTTCCCGGAACTGGTGGCCGCGGCCCCAAAGGGCTTGTTTCTCACCGGGACTGCGGTGGTCGACCTCGACGGTGACGCGGCCAGCGGGACCCAGCCGCTGTGCTTCATCGACCACTCCAGCCACGACATGCGGATCGGCTACTATCGCGACACCTATGTGCGGACCGCCGACGGGTGGCGCCTCAAGACCCGCGCGATGACGTTCATCCGCCGCAGCGGTGTGCACGATTCCGGGCGCCCGCACGCCATCGGGCGCCCCGCCGGTGACTCGGCGGCCCAGCCGACGACCTAAGGAGCCAAGCGATCGACGGTGCGGTGAATGTCGAGCAGTTCCGGGCGGACCTGCGCGCGTGGCTCGACGACAACGATCTGACACCCGGGCCCGACCACTCGCTGCGGGGCCACATGCAGCAGTTCGCCCGGGTCAGTCGCGCGCTCTACGACGCCGATTGGATGCGCTACGGCTGGCCGGAGGACGTCGGCGGATTGGGCGGTCCGGCGGTGCTGCGCGCGGTCGTCGGCGAAGAAGTGGTGGGCCGTCGGCTGGCCGAACCCGGCCCGTACTCGATGCTCGAAGTGCTGGCACCCACCATGATCGACTACGCGCCCCCGGAGCTCGCCGCGGAGATGGTGCCGCGGCTGCTGAGCGGCGAAGAGCAATGGTGCCAGGGCTTTTCCGAACCGGGATCCGGCAGTGACCTCGCGTCGCTGACCACTCGCGCGACCCAGCAGGGCGACAACTGGATCGTCAACGGGCAAAAGGTGTGGACCAGCTTCGCGCAGTTCTCGACGCGGTGCGTCCTGCTCACCCGCACCGCGCCGGGCCACGACGGCATCACCGCCTTCTTCGTCGACCTCGACACCCCCGGCATCACCATCCGGCCACTGCGCACGATGCACGGCGTCGACGAATTCTGCGAGGTGTACTACGACGACGTGGTGATTCCGGCGAGCAGGATGCTCGGCCGGCCTGGGGACGGCTGGCGGCTCGCCATGGACCTGCTGCCCTATGAGCGTTCCTCCTGCTTCTGGCAGCGAATCGCCTACCTCTACTCCCGGTTCGACGACCTGATCGCCGAAGCGTCCGAGATCGGTGAGCCCGACGAATCCGCGCTGGGCGCAGCCTATCTGGCGCTGCACACCCTGCGCTGCCGTTCGCGCGCCACCCAGCACCGGATGCGCGACGGGGCCCGCCTGGGCCCGGACACCTCCATCGACAAGGTGTTGTTGGCCGCCGCCGAGCAGCGGCTCTACGACACCGTCCATGACCTGTTGCCGGGGAAGCTCGAACTCGAAGACACACCGTGGCGTTCGGAGTACCTGTACTCGCGCGCGGCGACGATCTATGGCGGTACCGCCGAGATCCAGCGCAATATCATCGCCCGCCGATTGCTCGACCTCGGGAAGGAGTGACCGTGACGCCTTCGCCGAACACCGAGTCAGACCCCGAATCGCTGCGTCTGCTGGCCGACGCGTTGCGGACGACGATGGGCGCCGCCTCCGGAGCCAAGCTCGACACCGCACTGACCGACCTCGGCTGGCGCGACATGCTCGACGAAATGCCCGACGCCGCAATACCGTTGGTCTTCAAGCTGCTCGGCGAGACCGGCTCGCACGCGCCCGTGCTCAACGATGTGCTGCTGTGCGCGGCCGGTGATGCGCCCGGGGGCGCGCTTCCGCTGCCGTTCGCCGGCGGGTCCTGGGTGCTGTGGGAGCGTCGCGACGAGTCCGACGCGGCGATCGATGAGCTGCTTCCCATACACCCTGTGCCGCAAGGCGATCCATTGCCATCGGCCGCGCTGCACGCGGGATGGCGCGCCCTTGGCTGGTGGCTGGTCGGCACCAGCCGCGCCATGCTCTCGCTGGCCCGTCAACATGCCCTGGACCGCGTTCAGTTCGGTCGCCACATCAGCTCCTTCCAGGCGATCCGACACCGTCTGGCCGAGACGCTGGTGGCCATCGAGGGCGCCGAGGCGACGCTGCAGGCCGCCACCGAGTGCGACGACGAGGGGCTAGCCGCACTGCTGGCCAAAGCCGCGGCCGGCCAGGCGGCGCTGACCGCAGCACGGCACTGCCAGCAGGTGCTCGGCGGTGTCGGATTCACCGCCGAACACCCGCTGCACCACCACATCAAACGCTCGCTCATTCTCGACGGACTGCTGGGAAGCGCGCGAGAACTCACCCGCGAGGCCGGAAGAGCTTTGGTGACAACGGGATCCGCCCCACGGCTTGCCCAGCTGTGACGGATCGGCCCGCGCGATGACGATCGGCGGGCCTCTTCTCGGCGGCGTCCACGTAGACTCGTCCCGACACCACAAGGATGGGACGCAATGAGTCACCCCGACGCACCGCGCAACGAGGCCGGCGTCGCCTCGCTGCTGCTGGGCCTGGTCGGGCTCATCACGTGTTGGATGATGCTGGGGGTGCCGTTCGGTATCGCGGCGGTGGTGACGGGCGACGTCGCCCGGCGGCGCGTCGCCCGCGGGGAGGCGAACAATCCCCGAACCGCGTTGGCGGGAATGGTTTTAGGCGTGATCGCGGTACTGGTCGGTCTCGTCGCCATCGGCTATTACGCCAGGCTAGACGTCGCCAGGCACTGAGGCGCGGATCAATTCCGCGGCAGCCCGAGCACGCGTTCGGCGATGATGTTGCGCTGAATTTCCGAGGTGCCGCCGGCGATGGTCGCGGCGAACGTGCGCGTGTACCGGTCGAACCAGGCGCCGTAATGGCTGTCCAGGTTGAGTGGTGCGAACGGGGCGGTGACCCCGTGCAACGCCAGTCCCTCGCCGCCCTTGGCGCCCAGGGCGTCCTCGCAGGCGCGTTGCATTGCCTCCGATCCCAGCAGCTTGAGCACCGACTGGGCCGGCACGTCCTCTTCGCCGCGCGCGGCTTTGGCCAGCGTCGCCGACCCGAGCAGTCGCATCGCGTAGAAATCCATCACCAGCGTCGCGTAGCGATCCCGCTGAACGGGCCCCGCGGGGCTGGACTCGACGGTCAGCGCGTGCAACATGTCTGCGTAATCCAGCCACAGCATCGCGCGTTCGTGACCGAGCGAACCGGTCGCCACGCGCCAGCCCGCATTCAGCTCGCCCACCAGGTTCTCGGCCGGCACGCGCGCGTCGGTGAAGAAGACCTCATTGAAGTCGACGTCTTCGATGTCGCCCATCGACGCGAATGGACGGCGGACCACACCGGGGGTGCCGGTCGGAATCAGTAACGCGCTGATGCCCTTGTGCTTTGGGGCGTCCGGATCGGTGCGCACGAACGTCAACAGCACGTCGGCGTGATGGGCGCCCGATGTCCACACCTTCTGCCCGTTGACGACGAAGTGGTCGCCGTCAAGCACCGCACGGGTTTTCAGCGACGCGAGGTCGGATCCCGCGCCCGGTTCGCTCATGCCCAGTGACGCGGTGATCTCCGCCCGCAGGATCGGCACCGCCCAGCGCTGCTTCTGTTCGGGGGTGCCGAACGTCAACAACGACGCCGCGATGATGCCCACGCCCTGCGGGTTGAAGCTTTGATAGATCCGCCGTCGTGACAACTCTTCTTGGTACACGTATTGCTGCAGCAGCGTCGCGTTGCGCCCGCCGAACTCCGGGGGGTTGCCGGGCAGTAGCCATCCGCTGTCGAACAGCAGGCGTTGCCAACGGCGGGCCCACGCAGGGATGTCCGAACTCGACTGCGGCCGGTCGAGTGCCTCGGCCTCGGAAGGCAGATGCTCATCGAGGAACGCGATGAATTCGGCGCGGAACGCCTCCACGTCGGCATCAAACGTCAGCTGCACGGCACTTCCCGAAATGGTCCTGAGCGCAATCGCGCCGCCGATAGATCATGCTTTCCGCCAGCGGCGCGGTTCACTCTTGCGATTACGCTTCCCTACACACGTCTAAGAGAATAGTATTCTCGTGGTAAGAAAGTTACAATCTCCGACACGTGATCCGTGAGGGGGTCGAGCGCAGCGATGTCACGGCGTTCTCCGGTAGAGTCCAACCATGTTCTCCCAGCGCGGCAATCACCTGAGTCGGCCGTGACCAGTCCCAGCGAAGAGCCGGCCTGGAAGCAACGCGCTGTCGAGCGGTCCATCAAGACGGCGAAACTGCGTGCGGCGCAACGTGTTCAGCGCTTCCTCGACGCCGCCCAGGCCATCATCATCGAAAAGGGCAGCACCGACTTTACCGTCCAGGAGGTCGTCGACCGCTCCCGCCAGTCGCTGCGCAGCTTCTACCTGCAATTCGACGGCAAGCACGAGCTGTTGCTGGCGCTGTTCGAAGACGCGCTGAGCCGCTCAGCCGACCAGATCCGCGCCGCCACGGAAAGCCACACCGATCCGCTGGAGCGGCTGCAGGTCGCCGTGCAACTGCTATACGAGGCCTCGCGCCCGGATCCGACCGCCAAGCGCCCGCTGTTCACCGACTTTGCTCCGCGACTGCTGGTTACGCATCCGGCGGAGGTCAAGGTCGCGCATGCTCCGCTTCTGGCGTTGCTGACGGAACTGATGGACGCGGCTCACGATGCCGGCAAGTTGCGTAACACCATCAATCCCAAGCGCGTGGCCGCCATGACCATGCAGACGGTGATGTTCATCGCCCAGTCCAGCGGCGGCCCCGACGACGCGACGACCCACCCCATCACCGCAGAAGAGGTATGGGACTTCTGCTCACGCGGTTTCGTCGCGTAGCACGCCCCCACGGGCCGTGATCTTCCTCGCTCCGGAGCTGAGCAGATAGCGCACGCCGTTTGCCCGTGAGAATGAGATTCTCTAATATCTAGAACCACAAATAGCCGAAACGGATTCGCCATTGACACCCGTGTTGGCCGAATGACAGAGTTCAAAAGCGGCAAGACCCACGATCCGGGGACGCGATTGTTCTCCGCGCAGGCTGTGCCGATCAGATCAAGTCAGGAGTTGAGGTAGCCATGACCGGACGTGTTGAGGGCAAAGTCGCCCTGGTCACCGGAGCGGCGCGCGGTCAGGGCCGCAGCCATGCGGTGCGGTTGGCGGAGGAGGGCGCCGACATCATCGCCGTCGACATCTGCAAGCCCATCCGCGAGGGCGTGCTGGACACCGCGATCCCGGCGTCGACGCCCGAGGACCTCGCCGAGACCGCCGACCTGGTCAAGGGGCACAACCGCAGGATCTTCACGGCCGAAGTCGACGTGCGCGACTACGACGCGCTCAAGGCGGCGGTGGACAACGGCGTCGAGCAACTCGGCCGGCTCGACATCATCGTGGCCAACGCCGGAATCGGCAACGGCGGCGAGACTTTGGACAAGACCAGCGAAGAAGACTGGACCGAGATGATCGACATCAACCTGGCCGGGGTGTGGAAGACCGTGAAAGCCGGTGTGCCGCATCTCATTACCGGTGGCAACGGTGGGTCCATCATCCTGACCAGCTCGGTCGGCGGCCTCAAGGCCTATCCCCACACCGGCCACTACGTCGCGGCCAAGCACGGCGTCGTCGGGCTCATGCGCGCCTTCGGAGTTGAGTTGGGACAGCACATGATTCGCGTCAACTCCGTGCACCCCACGCACGTCAAAACGCCCATGCTGCACAACGAGGGCACGTTCAAGATGTTCCGGCCGGACCTGGAGAACCCGGGCCCCGACGACATGGCGCCGATCTGTCAGCTGTTCCACACGCTGCCGATCCCGTGGGTCGAGCCGATCGACATCAGCAACGCGGTGCTGTTCTTCGCCTCGGACGAGGCGCGCTACATCACCGGTGTGACCCTGCCGATCGACGCGGGTAGCTGCCTGAAATAGAGTTCCGTCCCATGGACGGCTTTCTGTCTGGCTTCGACGGCCGAGGGGCCGTGGTCACCGGCGGCGCCAGCGGCATCGGCTTGGCCACGGCCACCGAATTCGCCCGCCGCGGCGCCCGCCTGGTGCTCTCCGACGTCGATCAACCCGCGCTGGAACAGGCGGTGAATCGGCTGCGCGCCGAGGGTTTCGACGCACACGGAGTGGTCTGCGACGTCCGAAGTCTCGACGAGATGGTTCACCTCGCCGACGAAGCCTTCCGGTTGCTCGGCAGCGTCGACGTCGTTTTCAGCAATGCCGGCATCGTCGTCGCGGGGCCGATCGGCCAGATGAACCACGACGACTGGCGCTGGGTGATCGACATCGACCTATGGGGATCGATCCATGCCGTCGAGGCCTTCGTGCCCAGGTTGATCGAACAGGGCAGCGGCGGGCACATCGCCTTCACCGCGTCCTTCGCCGGGTTGGTGCCCAACGCCGGTCTCGGGACGTACGGCGTCGCCAAATACGGTGTCGTCGGCCTCGCCGAGACACTGGCGCGTGAGGTCAAGGCCAATGGCATTGGCGTATCGGTGTTGTGCCCGATGGTCGTCGAAACCAAGCTGGTCTCCAATTCCGAGCGAATCCGCGGCGCGGACTACGGGCTGTCGGCCAGTCCCGAGGGGGCGTTCGGGACGTTGCCCACCCAGGACGAGAGCGTCGGCGCCGACGACGTCGCGCGGCTGACCGCCGACGCGATCCTGGCCAACCGGCTGTATATCCTGCCGCACGCGGCGGCCCGGGCGTCCATCCGCCGCAGGTTCGAGCGCATCGACCGGACCTTCGACGAACAGGCCGCCGAGGGCTGGACGCACTAGGTCAAATGGCCCGACTTCTCAGCGGCCTGTTCCAGGCCCCATCGTCGTCGCGCTAGGTCGAATGGCCCGACTTCTCAGCGGCCTGTTCCATGCCCCATCGTCGTCGCGCTAGGTCGAATGGCCCGACTTC
>NZ_KL446993.1:2594306-2636718 GCF_000709305.1 Mycobacterium sp. TKK-01-0059 | reverse complement strand
GGTCGAATGGCCCGACTTCTCAGCGGCCTGTTCCATGCCCCATCGTCGTCGCGCTAGGTCGAATGGCCCGACTTCTCAGCGGCCTGTTCCAGGCCGCATCGTCGTCGCGCTAGGTCGGCGGGCCCAGCCGGTAGTCGCCGGTCCGCGGGTCGTGATACCACCCGCTGGAGGCCTGGGTGCCGCCGTCGATGTGCAGCGTCTGGCCGGTCAGATAGGCCGCCATGTCGGAGGCCAGAAATACTGCCGCGCTGGCGATTTCGTCGACATGGCCGGGACGGCCCAGCGGCACCATGTCGCGCATGGCGCTCGTGGCGGCCTCGCCGCCGAGCTGCGCGAGCCCCTCGGTGAGCGTGATGTCGGGGGCTATCGCGTTGACCCGGATCCCGTGCGGCGCCAACTCCAGCGCCGCGGTCTTGGTGTAGTTGATGACACCGGCCTTGGCGGCCGCGTAGGCGGCGTAGCCCGGCGCCGCGCGCACGCCCTCGATCGAGGTCAGCGAGACGATGCTGCCGGGCAGGCCCTCGGACACCATCTTCCGGGCGACGCGCTGGCTGCACAGCAGCACGTGGCGCAGGTTGGCGCGATAGAGCGCGTCCCAACCGTTTTCGCTCGTTTCCAGCAACGGCGAGGAGAACACGCCGCCGGCGTTGTTCACCAGGATCGTCGGCGTGCCGAGTTCCGCGATGGTGCGTTCCAGCGCGGCATCCACCTGGCCGCCGTCTCGGACATCGGTGACGATCCCCAGGCCGCAGATGGATTCGGCCGCCTGTGCGCAGGTTTGGGCGTCGCGCTCCCAGATCGCCACCCGGGCGCCGAAGGCCGTCATTCCGGCCGCGATGCCGCGGCCGATGCCCGCGCCCCCGCCGGTCACCACCGCGACGCGGCCGGTCAGCAGGATGTTCGAGGGGGCGATCGCCATCGTCGATCAGCCGTGCATCG
Organism: Mycobacterium sp. TKK-01-0059; assembly: GCF_000709305.1. NCBI lineage: Bacteria > Bacillati > Actinomycetota > Actinomycetes > Mycobacteriales > Mycobacteriaceae > Mycobacterium > Mycobacterium sp. TKK-01-0059. Next base: position 2,635,779 of record NZ_KL446993.1, on the reverse strand, counting down.
CCGGCGCGCGGCCGATGACACCGTCGGATTCCAGGCCTGCGATCTCGGCGTCGGACAACCCGAGCCCGGCCAGCAGCTCGCGGTTGTGCTGCCCGAGCAGCGGCGCGTGCTCGGTGTGGAACTTGTCGGGCCCGGCTGAGCATCTCATCGGCACGGTGCTGAGCCTAGCCGGACCGTTGACCGGGTGGTCGACCTCTTCGAAGAAGCCGCGGAACGCCAACTGCTCCAGCTCGGTTTGACGATGCGGTTGCATGACCTTGGCCACCGGCACTCCGGCGTCCCACAGGGTTGCGACGATCTCGTCGCGGCTGCGCCGTTGGCACCAGGCTGCGAGTTGTTCGTCGATCAGATCGTGGTGCTCACTGCGGCCGGCGTGCGTCGTCAGCCCGGGATCGGTTGCCCAGGAGGGAGATCCGATTGCGCGACACAGCTTCACCCACTGATCGTCGGTGGCCACGGCGATGGCGACCCAGCTGTCGAGCCGGCCGAATTCGTCGATATCCGCGCTGAGGTAGAGGTTCTGCGGTGCGGCCGCCGGTCCACGGTTGCCGGCGCGCTCGAGCAGCGCCCCGTACGCCGAGTACTCGATGACCTGCTCGGCCGAGATGCTCAGGGCCGCGTCAACCATTGCCGCTTCGACGAACACGCCCTCACCGGTTCGGCGGCGATGCTCCAGCGCCAGTAGCAGGGCGTTGGCCGCGTGCACACCGGCATTGGGGTCACCGATCGAATACGGGTCATAGGGTGTGCGGTCGGGGTAGCCGGTGAGCCAACTGACTCCGGCGGCGGCTTCGATGACGTAGGCGAAGGCGGGATTGTCACGCCATGGCCCTTCGAGGCCGAAGCCGGGCATCCGCACCATCACCACGTCGGGCCGAATCGATTGAACCGTCGCGAAATCCAGCCCGATCTGGTCCAGCACCCGGGGGGTGAAGTTTTCCACGACGACGTCGCACGTGGCGATGAGCCGGCGCAGCAACTCCCTGCCGCGCGGGCTCTGCAGGTCCAGCGTCAGACCCTTCTTGTTGGTGTTCAGCGCCTCGAAGATCGGCGACTTCTCCCACCATTGCTCCTCGGTGACCGGCACGCCGGCGATCAGCCGCGTGCCGTCCGGCCGTCGCGTCGATTCGACGTGGATGACCTCGGCGCCGAGCATCGCCATAAGGTGCGTGGCGCAGGGTCCCGCCCAGAATGTCGTCATGTCCAGCACTCGGATACCGCTGAGTGGCAGCGCTTTTGCCACGCCCGTCGGTGCGGGGCGGGCGGGGAGGTTCGCGGCCCGGTAATGCTCGGTGTGCGCCCCCAACCGCGGCGCCGGACGCGGTCCGCGCAACTGCGCCGGCCGCATCCGGTAGGGGTGCCCCGGCTGCCGGTAGCCGTCGCGCGGATTGCGGACGAACGAACCGCGTTCCACGAACTGATCGAACGACGTGACGTTGGCGCCGTTGGCTACCGGCGCGTTGGGAATACGGAACGCCGAAGCGAGTTCCCGGATTTCGGCGACCGTGGTGTGGGCCAGCCAGTCGAAGAGCTCCTCGGCGTGGATGTTGGCCTGCTCCGTGATCGACAGCGGCGATTCCTCGTCGATCCACTCCGGGTGGCCCACCATCGCGCACAAGTCGAACCACTGCTGCGCGGTCCCGCAGCCGAGGTCCACCAGTCCGTCTTTCGCCTGAGCCACGCCCGGAATCGTCGGCCGTCGCATGTCCCGCCACGGCCGCCCGAGCACCTCGAAGTACGACACCGGGTAATAGGTGAGGCACAGGATCTGCGTCTCGAGCATCGACAGGTCCAGCAGTTCCCCTGGCCCGCCGTCGAAGCGGCGCCATCGCGACGCCAGGGTGGCCGCGCTCGCGTAGGCTCCGGCCAGGTACTCGCCGACCTGACCGCCGACGAAGACGGGCGGGCGCTCCTGCTCGCCGCGGCCGAGCCCGACGATTCCTCCCGACCACGCCTGCAGCGTGAATTCCGTTGCGGCGCGGTCACGCCAGGGGCCTTCCAGCCCGAACGGCGTGATCGCCGTGACGGTCAGGTGCGGGTGCCGCCGGTGGATGGCGCGCGGCGCAAAGGCCGGGTGCTCGGCCACGGCCGAACCGGCGGACCAGACCACCGCGTCCGCGGAGGCCAGGAGCCGGTTCACCAGCTCGGCGTCGTCCTCGTCGGAGGGGTCGGCGATGACGCTGTGTTTTGCACCGGCCAGGAAGCCGAACAACGCGCCGTCGTCGCCGGGCGCGATGGGCGCGCCCGAGGCAGACCATTTGCGCAGCGGATCTCCTTGCGGCGGCTCGACTTTCACAACATCGGCGCCACCGTCGCAGAGCAACTTGGTGCAGTAGGCACCCGCTATGCCGGTGGACAGATCGATCACCGTATAGCCGGTCAGTGGCGGTTCGACCCGGGATGGCGTCACGAGTTCTTTTTCTTCGCTTTGGCTTTTTTGCGGGCTTTCTTGCTCAGGCGCCACTCGGCGGGAAACTTGCCGTCGTTGTCTTTGACCGCATCACCCAGTCCCTGTTCCATGGCGTCAGCGAGCGTCATCTCGTCACCGACATCCGGGCGAACCATGGCGCCCATCGACTCGAAGACACCGCTGAGCATGCTGCCCAGATACTCGCCCTGGAACTGCTTCATGATCTCGAAGAAGACCTTCTGCATGAAGACGGTGTCGGTGGGGCGGTTGCGGGCGCAGGCCAAGGCGTACTTCTCGACCTCCGCCTCGAGTTGGTCCCTGGGCACCACGCTGTTGAGGAAGTTGCAGTCGTACATCTCGGCGGCGGTGAAAGCCCGTCCGGTGAACACCATTTCCTGGAATTTGCGGATGCCCATGGTCTGCGCCCACCACCACATGCGGGGGCCCCAGCCGTAATACCGGAACGACGGATGCCCGAACAGGGAGTCGTCGCTGGCGATCACCAGGTCCGCGTCGGCGGCCTGGTAGAAGTGCCAGCCGTAGCAGTAGCCCTTGGCTTCGAGGATGCTGATCTTCTTGAAATCCTGCAGGCCGCGGATGCCGGAATTCGGATTGGCATACCACTGACCGAGCGTGGCGCCGTTGCGAAACGAGCCCTCCGGCGGGTGCCTGACCTCCTGGGCACCGATCCGGTATTCGGCGAGCCGCGGCCCTTGGTCGGCCGCGGCACGGACCCGCATCACCTCGACCAGGTCCGCACCCGAGCCGATGTCGTCGCCGGCTCCGCGGACCACCAGGACCTTGACGTCGTCGTCAATGCCGGCGCGGTGCAACAGATCCGCGTAGCGCAGGCGCGCGGCGATCGTCGGCGCGTTGAGGTAATCCGGGCGGTCGAACGTGATCGTGGCGATCCGCGTCTCGGCGTCTTTGTCGTACCGGATGATCTCGTCGGCCGGTGGCTCTGCGGGATCGGTCATCGCTAGGGCTGCCAGAACGGGCTGGCGGTGAGCACTTCCGGACCGTCGGCGGTGATCAGGACCGCTTCTCGCCCGAATACCGCGCCGACTCCTTCTTCCCAGACATAACCCGTCACGGCGAGCACCATCCCCGGTTCCAGACGTTCGCCGGCCGCGGTGGCGGGCAGATGCTTGGAGACGACGGGTGGGTCGAACCCCATGCCCAGGCCACGGGCGACCGGCATCGGTGGGTCCGGCTCCCGCGCGGCGTGGTACGCGGCCATCAGCTCGGCCGCGCCGGCGCCGGGCCGACAGGCCCCGATCAGCCTGTCCCACAGGCTGTGCCAGCGCCGATACAGGGCCGCGGCGCCGCCGGGAACCTGCTTCTTGCCGGCCGGCCAGGTGCGTCCCACCTCGCCGACGTACCCGCCGGCCAGGACTCCCGCGGAGAACGCCACCAGATCGCCGTCCCGGATGCGGCCTTGAACACGGTCACCGCTGTCGGCGCGCCGCCACGGGTGCGTGCGCGAGGTCGCCCACGCGACGTCTTGATTCGACGGCGTGCTCACGCCGCCGGCCGCCGAGGCCTCCAACACGACGCCGGCCAGCGCTTGTTCGCTCACCCCGGGCCGCAATTCCGCGACTGCGGCCGCCAGGGCCGATTCGGCCACCGCGACGGACTCCCGCACCGCGGCGATCTCTTCCGCCGTCTTGACGCGGCGTGCCGCCCGCATAGCGAGCTCGCCATCGATCAGCTGGGCGTTGGGGAATGCGGTCGGCAGCAGCTGCGCGAAAACCGGTGAGAGCGCGTCGGTTCCGACGCGCCTCGCATCGGCCGCACCGTCGATGCGCTGCAGCGCCGACATGGTGTTCACCGGGTTCCACGAGATGCCGTAGAGGTTCTCGTGGGGGATGTCGTCGGGCACGCCCTCGTCCCACGTGCTGAGGAGGTGCACGGCACGGGTCTCCCGGACCACCACGCAGGTCGGACCGAACGGCCGGGTGCCGGCGACCCAAAGCTGCGGCGCGCCGGTGACGTAACGGACATTGGCTTGCCGGCCGAGGACCAGGACATCGAGGTCGTGCGCGGCCATCTGGTCGAGCGCTCGCTGGCGACGCCCCGAGCGTAGCGCGCGCTCGTCGGGCAGGACTTCAGTTCCCATAGGGGTCATAGGGGTAGTCGGTCAAACGGATCCAGCCTTCCTCGGTGATCACCAGGACCTCTTCGCTGCGGTAGCCGCCGGTGCCGTCCTCCCACACCACGGGCTCCAAAACCAGCACCATCCCGGATTGAAGAACGAAATTCTCGTCGAACTCCTGGCCGAGATCCGTTCCGATCATCGGCATTTCGGCGGCATTGACGCCGATGCCGTGGCCCAGGTAGAAGTGTGGCAGCCAGGGCTTGGTGCCGCCGTTGGCCTTGATCGCGGCCCGGCCGAGGTCCGCCGCGGTGGCGCCGGCCTTGGCGACACCCAGGACGGCGGTCATGATCTCGAACCAGGTGTCGAACTGCGCCTGTTGGCGCGTGGAGGGGTCCCGCCCGACGATCCAGGTACGTCCGAAGTCCGAGCAGTAGCCCTGGTAGGTGATGCTGACATCGGTCCACAGCACATCGCCCTCGGCCAGCTCGCGCTCGGTGCTCAGCAGCGGCAACGCCAGGTCGCCGTGCGTGGTCCACACGCCCTCGGCCTTGCTGGGCGGCATCACCTGCCAGATCGGTTCGAGCATGCTGGCCGTGGCGCCCAGCTCGAAGGCGCGTCGCAAAAAGCTTGCCGACAAATCGATCTGGCGTATCCCGGGCGCCAGCCGCTTCTGCACCTCGACCATGGCCTCGTCGGTGATCCGGATGGCGGTGCGCATGCACGACAATTCGTCCGGGGTCTTGACCGACTTGGCCGCGCTGACGACGGCCGCGGCGTCGACCGGGGCCCCGTTCGGGAACAGGACGTTCGCGGCGCGTGACATCGCCCCCGTGCATTCGTCAACAGCGACCACCGATTTGGCCGGGATCAGCTCGGCGAGTGTCCGCGCGAAATGGGCTACGCCCTCGTCGAATTCGAGATAGACCGGCCCGTGCAGGTGGTCGGCGGGCAGATCCGACTCCTGTGCGGCCCCCTCCCGGAACGGGAGGAACAGGTGCGGCCATTCGTCGTCAGCGAGCACCACGGCCACCGGGCGCTCGACATAGGACAGTCCGGCGTCGCCCAGTGGCCAACTTGCGCCGGTGGCGTAGACGACGGCGTTGTTGCCGAGCAGGATCATCGCGTCGACGCCGCGTTCGGTCATCGCCGACCGCAGCCGCGCTCCCGTCTCGCGGCGCAGGCGCGCCAGGTCGGGTGTTTCGGGAATCACCAGTCCGTTGCCGCTGCTGGTGCCCAGGTCTGCGAGTGTCTTCACTACAGGCCCAAGAACGTTGTGATGTTGTCGCTGACGATCTTCTTCGCGTTCGCCGGACCGACGGCGTCGACAACGGCCTTCAGCGACTTCTCCGAGTAGCCATAGGTGCTTTCGTTGTGCGGGTAGTCGCTGGACCACATCACCCTGTCCACCCCGATCTGGTCGATCAGCTGCAGGCCCAGGGGGTCGACCATGAACGACGCGCTCATGTGGGTGTCCCAGTAGTAGCGCACATCGTGCTGCAGCGGCCGGTTGAACATGTGCTGATAGGACGCGACCAGGTGTTCGGCGTCCTGCAAAGCCCATGGCACCCAGGCAATTCCGCCCTCGAACCAGCCGATCCGCAGCCCGGGATGATCGTCGAGAATTCCGGTGAAGAGATATTTGGCGAACTGCTCGCGGAAGCCGTCGACGTTGATCATCATGCCGACCACCACGCTGTTGAACTGACACGGGGTCTTCGGCGGGGTCTCGCCGATGTGGTGGGTCACCGGCAGGCCGGCGGCCTCGATCTCGTCCCAGACCGGTTTCATCGCGGTACTGCCGTAGTCGATGATGTTGCCCTCGTCGTCCTTGCCCGGGTTGAGCGGTAGTAGGAACGTCTTGAGTCCCAGGGACTTCAGCTCGTCGAGGGTCTTGCGGGTCCCCCGAGGGTCCCACCAGTTGATCAGGCCCGCCCCGTAGAAGTGGCCGCCGGAGCGCTCCTGCAACTCAGCGATGTATTCGTTGTAGATGCGGAAGGCAAGCTCGCGAAGTTGCTTGTCCGGGTAGTGGAACAGCGCCAGCACCGCGTTGGGAAAAGCCAGTTCCTTCTCGACCCCGTCGTCATGCAATTCCTGAATCCGGGCCTCGATGTTGGTGCTGGCGGCGCCGGGCAGGTCGTCGTACTGCATCAGGACCGCGCTGAAATCACCCGGCAGGAACGACTGTCCCTTGCGGCCGACCTGGTAGGCGCCCTCCTCGTACCAGATCCGCGGCGCCTTGTCCTTCAGGTCTTCCGGGAAGCGTTGGTAGAAGATGTCATCGGCGAGCGAGATGTGGTTGTCCGCCGAGAAGACCACGGTCCCCGCGGGCAGGCCCACATCGCTGCCGGCGGCGTGGCCGCGCCGGTCCTTCGGAGCGCCATAGCCTCCGGGCGGGTAGAGCGTGCTTGCTTGAGTCGTCATCGTTGACCCTCCATTCGGATCCGCTGTTGTCGGCAGTTTTTCAAAGGCAGCGAGCTGGGCTACCAGGTCACCGGCAGTTCGTAGACGCCGTAGGCGAGGCGGTCATGCTTGAACGGGACTTCTTCGATCGGCACGGCCAGTTCCATCGTCGGGACGCGGCGCAGCAGGGTCTGGAACACGATCTGCAGTTCCGCCCGCGCCAACTGCTGGCCCACGCACTGGTGGCGGCCGTAGCCGAAGGCCACATTGCGATCGGCTCCCGAGCGATGCAGGTACAGGCGATCGGGTTCGGCGAAGGCCTGCGCATCCCAGTTAGCCGGTGCCAGGTCGATGATGATGCCCTCGTTTGCACGAATGGTCTCGCCACCGATATGAATGTCTTCCACGGCAACACGGCGCTGTCCGTTTTGGATGATGCTGAGGTAGCGCAGCAATTCCTCCACCGCGTTGGCGAGAATCTTCGGGTCCTCGGCATCGCGGATGACGGCGGCCTGGTCCGGATTCACCAGCAGCGCAAGCACTCCGAGCCCGATCATGTTCGCGGTCGTCTCGTGCCCGGCGATCAGCAATCCGGTGCCCAGCTGCGCGGCTTCCTTGACGCTGAGCTCGCCGGCCTTGACCCGCTCGGCCAGGTCGGAAACCGCGTCTTCCGCAGGGTTTTCCATCTTGGCTTCCACCAGCTGAGCCAGGTACTTGTGCAGGCTCATCGCACCCTTCATGGTGTCCTCGGCGGCGGCGAAGCGCGCGAGGCCAACGTTGGCGTGGTGCTGGAACATCTCGGCGTCCTCGTAAGGCACGCCCAGCAATTGGCTGATCACCAGCGACGGAACCGGAAGCGCAATGGCGGCAACGACATCCGCGGGCTGCGGGCCGGCCAGCATCGTGTCGATGTGGTCGTCGGTGATCTGCTGGATCGTCGGCCGCAGACCCTCCACCCGCCGGAACGTGAAGGGCTTGGACAGCATCCGCCGGAACCGGGTGTGCTCCTCGCCGTCGGAGGTGAACACCGACCGGGGCCGCTTGTGCACGGTCGACAACATGCCTTCGTTCCAGTGCGGGAAGCCGGGCACCCGGTCGTCGACGCTGACCCGCGAATCCGAGAACAGCTCGCGCACTTGCTCGTAGCCGGTGATGAGCCACGGCGTACTGCCATCCCAGATCCGCACCCGAGACAGCGGCCGGGACTCGGCCAGCGCCATGACGTCCGGCGGCGGGGCGAACGGGCAGCGCGGCTCCCTGGCCATCGGATAGTCCGGAATGTCGGCGGTCTGCTCTGTGGTGGCACTCGTCAGAATGTCTGACATCTCTATTCCTCGATGTGGATGGCCAGGGCGGGACAGGCGGCCGCCGCCCGCCTCGCACCTTCGGCCTGGTCGGCCGTAGGACTGGGATTGAGTAGGACGACCACGCCGTCGTCGTCGCGCTGGTCGAACACTTCGGGCGCATTCATGACGCAGTTCCCGGACGAGGCGCAAACATCTTGGTCAACAGTCACTTTCATCTTCAAACCCCTCACTCGTACGCCGTCACGGGCGCCAGCCACAGGCCCACGATCGCGTCGATGAGCCCGGACGCCGCAGCGCGCCAGGAACGATGGGACGTCAACGTTCCCGCGACAAGCGCGCGTTCACGGTCGGCGCAGGTGTGCATCAACAGGTTTCGGGCCATGATGTTGCGTTCGAAGTGCACCTCGGCCGGCAGCTCGGGCAGACACCGGTTGATGCCGTCGACGACCTGAACCAGCGAGGGCGAGCTGAGCGCGCCCTTGACGATGATGTTGTAGTAGGCGGGGTCGGTCATCGCCTGCGCCGCGAACCGCGCGTACCACGTCGGATTTCCGAGCTCCTCGAGGTGATCGGTGAGCGGGCGCACCAGGCAGGCCACCCAGTTGCGCAGTTCGGCGTCCCGGCCGTCGGCGGCGCCGGAGGCCAACAGCTCGTCGACCATCCGCTCGCGGAGCTGTTCGACGGGTCCGCGGTGCTTGTGCTCGATCGCGCGCACCAGGTCGGCCTTGGTGCCGAAGTGGTAGCCGACCGCGGCGTTGTTGCCCTGGCCGGCAGCCTCGCTGACTTGTCGGTTGGACACCGCGAACATGCCGTGCTCGGCGTAGAGCCGCTCGGCGGCCACCAAGATCGCCTCTTGAGTGGAGCTGGCCCGCTCGGTGCGCACGGTCCGGCCGACGGTGGTCATCGGCCCAGTCAACCCGCCGCAGGCCGTTAAGTCAAGCGCTTGATTTAATCCGCAGCCGACCTCGGAGCGGGACGCCGCCGACACAAGCGGCCCGGGCGCGGGCTTACGGTCGCGTGTCCGAGTTTGGCCCCGCGTGTTGCGGGTATTGCAGCTTCGCAGCGTCCTTCAGTCAGCAGGGACGGTTCTGCTTCTCGACAGACGGGACGGTGCCGCCAGGATGCGCGGCTGCCCCTACAGATTTTGAGAAGGGGCCTTGAGTTTGTTGCGCGTAGCTTCGGTGCCGGCGTCGCACGTCTACGTCCGCCACCTCGGCAATCCGTACTCGGATTGTGTTGTGCGCCTGGATGATCCGGCGCCGGCGGATGGCCGCACCGTGCCGGGAGGCTGGTGGCCGCCGCTGATGTTGGAGCCGGGCTGGGTCAGCGACAACCACTCACGATTCGACGTGTTCCACATCCACTTCGGGTTCGACGCCGTCACTCCGGAGGATTTGGCCGGAGTCGTCGAAGAACTCAAAAAGCACAACAAGCCGCTGGTGTACACGGTGCACGATCTGCGCAATCCACATCACCCGGAACCCGAGGCCCACGCCGCCCAGCAGGACGTCCTGATTTCCGCCGCCGACGAGCTGATAACGTTGACGCCCGGTGCCGCACAGCTGATTTGGCGAAACTGGGGGCGGCGGGCCCGCGTGTTGCCGCACCCGCACGTGCTCGAAAAGGAGTGGATCGAGAGGCCCCGCGCCCGCGGCGAGCGATTCGTCGTCGGCCTGCACGCCAAGAGTTTGCGCGCCAACATGGACCCGTTGCCCGTCGTGGACGCGCTCGCGGCGATCGTGTCGTCCCTGCCCGACGCGATCCTGCAGGTCGACGTCCACGACGAGATCTTCGATCCCGACAATCACTGGTTCGCACCGTCGACCGGCGCGGCACTGCTGGCCTACGACTCCCACGAGCATGTGCAGGTCCGGGTGCACCCGTACTTCTCGGACGACGAATTCTGGGATTATCTCGCTTCGCTGACGGTGTCCGTACTGCCCTACCGGTTCGGCACCCATTCGGGCTGGCTCGAGGCGAGCTACGATCTCGGAACCGCCGTGGTGGCGCCCAGCTGCGGCTTCTATCACCAGCAACGCCCGTGCGGTGTTTTCGGTTTCGGTGACCAGGGCTTGGATCCCGTGTCGCTGTGCGGTGCGATCCACCGGGCACACGCGCGTTGGGCCGCCGGCTGCCCCGCCCCCCGGGCGGACTGGGTGGCGCGGCTCGCCGAAAGGCGAGAGCTCGCCGCGGCGCATCGTGCCATCTACGCGAGCGTCCTGCGATGACGGAGCCACTGCGCGTGGCGCTGATCGCCTCGACCCGCCATCCGATTCGCCAACCGTTCGCCGGGGGCCTCGAAGCGCACGTCTGCCACCTGACCCGCGCGCTCGCATCCCGCGGCTATCGGGTGTCGCTGTTCGCCGCGGCGGGTTCGGATCCCGGTTTGAACTGTCAGACGCTCGACGTGCGCCCGTTGCATCTGTCGGACGCGGCGCGCCGCGACGTGTCGATGCCCCCGGCAGATTTCATGGCCGATCATCACGCGTACCTATCGTTGATGTTGTGGTTGGCGGGGCCCGGGAGCCAACAGTTCGACATCATCCACAACCACAGCCTGCATTACCTTCCGGTGGCGATGGCCTCGGCGTTGTCCACCCCGATGCTCACCACGGTGCACACGCCGCCGACGCCCTGGCTCGAGTCGGCGATCGGTGCCGCCACCGGGCAGGGGACCCGCTTTGCGGCGGTCTCCCGACACACCGCTGCGGCGTGGCGAGGCCTCACCGGAGATATCACCGTGATTCCCAACGGCATTCATACGGGCCAGTGGCCCCTCGGCCCGGGTGGGCCGTCTTTGGTGTGGTTTGGCCGGATCACCCCGGAGAAGGCACCCCATCTGGCGATCGCCGCGGCCCAACGGGCGCGCAGACCGTTGGTCCTCGCCGGTCCGATCTCCGACCAGCAGTACTTTCTCCGCCACATTGAGCCCCACCTTCGGGGAGACGTCCGGTATGCGGGCCATCTGGACCAGCGGCGACTGGCCCACGTGGTCAACCACGCCGCAGCGGCGCTTGTCACCCCGACCTGGGACGAGCCGTACGGCCTTGTCGTCGCCGAAGCGATGTCGTGCGGCACCCCCGTCGTAGCGTTCGCGCTCGGTGGCATCCCCGAACTCATCAGCGCGGCGTCGGGGCGACTCATCGTCGCCGGTGACGTCGCCGCCATGGCGGACGCCATCGGCACGGTGCTCGCGCTACCGCGAAAGCGGGTGCGCGAGCACGCCATTCGCCAGTGTTCGGCCGAAGCGATGGTGACCGCCTACACCAATGTGTACCGAGAAATGATCGACGACTTCGCGGGCAGGCAACATGATCGGGTACTACATTCACCACCACGGGTTCGGGCATCTGGCGCGGGCCATGAGCGTCTGCGCACGGATGCGCCGCCCGGTGACAGCCATGACATCGCTGGATGTGCCGGAGCCCCACCCGTTTTCGGAGGTCATGAGGTTACCGCGCGATGACGAGGGACCGCAGCCACGCGAGGCCACCGCACACGGCGCGCTGCATTGGGCGCCCCACCACGACCCCGGGCTGAGCGCCCGGATGAACCAGATCGCGGAGTGGGTGTCCGACGCGCGGCCCGAGGCCGTCGTTGTCGACGTATCGGTGGAAGTGGCGCTGTTCATCCGGTTGCTCGGCGTACCGGTGATCGTCGTGGCGTTGCCCGGCAGCCGCGTGGACGCCCCGCATGTGCTGGTGCATCGCCTCGCCGATCACATCGTGGCGGCCTGGCCGCGCGCGTTGTGTGTGCCGTCATGGCTGCGGCAGTGGGAGGACAAGACCAGCTACGTCGGTGGCATCAGCCGCTTCGAGGGCCGCGATCGTCGCGGCGGCGAGCCCGAGTCATCGGCACGGCCGTTGAACGAGACGCGCGTCGTCGTATTGGGCGGGGCCGGCGGCGCATTCGGAACCTCGCTGCAGGACTGTGCCGCAGCGGATTCGGTCCGGTCATGGACGACGCTCGGCGGCAAGGCCGGTGCGTGGAAACATGACCCGTGGCCCGAGATCCGCGGGGCGGATGTCGTCGTCACCCACGCGGGTCAGAGCTGCATTGCTGATGTCGCCGCGGCGAGACGTCCCGCTTTGGTCCTCCCGCAGTCGCGGCCCTTCGATGAGCAACACGCGACGGCCCGGATGCTCAAGCGCCACCAGCTTGCGGTGGTCACGCACGGCATGCCCGACCCACGGGCGTGGCCGGCGCTGCTGACCGCCACCATGGCGACCGATCCGCGACGGTGGCGACGGTGGGAAGTGGATGGGGCGGCCGACCGTGCCGCCGAAGCCATCGAGTCGACGGCCCGCCGTTGTAGGCAAGGCACGTAGTGCGCACCGCCGTCATCACCGTCGTGCACGGCAGGGGCGACCACCTGCGGCGGCAGCTCGAAGGCCTCGCCAGCAGCACACTGCGGGCGGACCTGCACATCGTGGTGGCGCTCGGTGACCCCACCGTCGCCGCCCTGGTAAGCGAGCTGAAGGCGCCGGCGCTGGTGGTTGAGTGCGAGGCCGCCCGCCCGTTGCCGGTGGCGATGGGACGCAACGTGGGAGCGGCCGCGGCGATACGAAATGCCGCCGAGCTCTTGGTTTTTCTCGACGTCGATTGCATTCCCGGCGCGGAGTTGCTCGACCGCTACCACGGAGTCGCAGGCAGATCCGAACACGCGGACGCGATCCTGAATGGCCCGGTCACGTATTTGCCACCACCCGGGCCGGGCGGCTACGTGATCTCCGAGGTGCGGTCGAATCCCGACCCGCATCGTGCTCGGCCCGCACCGCGGGACGGCGCCGTCCTCTCCACGACGGACTATGCGCTGTTCTGGTCGCTGTCTTTCGCGGTGAAAGTCCCTACGTGGCAGCGGATCGGGGGATTCTGCGAGCGGTACCGCGGCTACGGCGGAGAGGACACGGACTTCGCGCAATGCGCGGCGGCACGCCAAGTTCCGATGCGCTGGGTCGGCGGGGCCCACGCATTCCACCAGCACCATGCGGTCGCCGATCCCCCCGTCGACCACCTCGAGGACATACTGCGCAACGCCGAGATCTTCTATGGGCGTTGGGGCTGGTGGCCGATGGAGGGCTGGCTGTCCTCCTTCGCGGACCAAGGCCTGATCCGTCGCGACGCCGACGGACGTCCCCGCCCTATCCCCCACCCTTCTTGGGCCGAATGACCTTGCCCGCCACCGTTCCGCCGTCGACGGGCAACACGGTCCCGGTGACGTAGCGCGACCGGTCGGTCGCGAAATACAGCGCGGCCTCGGCGACGTCATCGGGCGTGCCGTCGCGCTTCAGCGGGCGGTCATCGCGCATCCCCTGGCGAATCCGCGCCTCGAACTGCTCGAGCTGTTCGGGGTCCATGCCGGCCGCCGACTTCCCCAAGATCGGCGTGGGGATGCTGCCCGGCGCGATGGCGTTGACCCGAATCTCGTGGTACGCCAACTCGATTGCCGCGGACTTGGTGAACTGGATGACCGCCGCCTTGGACGCGCGGTAGATCATCACGCCGCCGCCGGCCTGGATCCCGCCGATCGAGGTGATGTTGATGATGGATCCGCCGCCATGTTCGGCCATGTGCCGCGCGGCATCTCGGGTGCCCGCCATGACGCCCAGCACGTTGACCCCCATCACCCGATGGAAATCGGTCAGGTCGTCGTCGAGCAACTTCCGCAGGGGGCTCGAGATTCCGGCGTTGTTGACCATCACGTGCAGGCCACCGAACTTCGCGACGGCAGCGGAGACCAGCGCGCCGACCTGTTCGGGGTCGGAGACATCCGTCGGCTGGAAGAGGGCATTGTCGCCCAGCGACGCCGCCAGCGCCTCGCCCCGGTCGGCCTCGACGTCGGCGATGACGACGCGTGCGCCCTCGGCCGCAAACCGCTCCACGAGGCCCCGGCCGATGCCGGACGCGCCGCCGGTGACGATGGCGACCTTGCCATCAAGTTCGTTAACCACCTGACGAGTTAATCGGGGCCCTCAGCGTTAAGTCAAGCAGTTGATTTAAGACTGTGCGGGCCGGGTGCTCGTCGCCCCGGCGACGCGCGCCATCGGTAAGGTCGTACAGCAAATCCTTCGGACGCGGCGGTGTGGGTGAAAGTTCAGCAGGCGCAACCTTTGCGCGGCCGGAGCGCGGAATGCGCGGCGCTCGAACGCCTGGTGTCGGACGCCCGCGCGGGCCAAAGCCGGGTCCTGGTATTGCGGGGGGAAGCGGGCATCGGCAAGACCGCATTGTTGGACTTCGTCTCCGAGCGCGCTTCAGGATTTCGCGTGGCGCGGGTGGCGGGTGTGGAGTCCGAGATGGAGCTACCGTTCGCCGCGCTGCAGCAACTCTGCGTGCCGCTGCTCGACTTCTCCGACCGCTTACCGGCTCCGCAACGCGACGCCCTGGAGATCGCCTTCGGGCGAAGCGCCGGACGGGCACCGGAGCGCTTCCTGGTCGGGTTGGCGGTGCTCAGTTTGATCGGCGCGGCGACGGAGTCGCAGCCCTTGATCGTCCTGGTCGACGATGCGCAGTGGATTGACCGTATCTCGGCCCAGACGTTGGCGTTCGTCGCCCGCCGCCTGATCGCCGAGCCGGCGGCGATGGTCTTCGCGATGCGCGACGGTGCCGTGGCGTTGGACACCGATGAGCTGAGCGGGCTGCCCGAATTGACGCTCGGCGGGCTCGAACCGGGCGACGCCCGGGCGTTGCTGGATTCGGTCATCCTCGGCCGGCTGGACGACCAGGTGCGCGATCGCATCGTGGCGGAAACGCGGGGCAATCCGTTGGCTCTGCTGGAGCTGCCGCGGGGCCTGACCGGCGCGGAGCTGGCGGGCGGCTTCCAGCGCCCGGACGTGCGACCGCTGGCGGGACAGATCGAGCAGACATTCCTGCGGCGGATCCGCTCGCTTCCCGACCACACCCAGCGCCTGTTGACGACCGCCGCCGCGGAGCCGGTGGGCGACGCCGCGCTATTGCTGCGCGCCGCCGAGCATTTGGGCCTTCCGCCGGACGCGGCGGCCGATGCGGAAGCGGCCGGGTTGATCGACGTGGGGACCCGGGTGCGGTTCCGCCATCCCCTGGTGCGCTCGGCCGCATACCGCACGGCGGACCTGATCGAGCGCCGACGGATCCATCGCGCGCTGGCCGAGGCGACCGACAGGCGAAGTGATCCCGACCGCCGCGCATGGCATCTGGCCATCGCGGCCCACGGCCCGGACGAATCCGTTGCCGCCGCGCTGGAGCGCTCCGCCGACCGCGCCCAGGCCCGGGGCGGCGTCGCCGCCGCGGCCGCCTTCTTGGAACGGGCGACCCAATTGAGCGCCGAGCCGTCCCGCCGGGGAACGCGGGCGCTCGCGGCCGCTCAGGCCAAACGCGACGCGGCCGCCTTCGACGCGGCGGACGAGCTGATCACGGTCGCCGAGGGCGCGTCGCTGGACGAGTTGCAGCAGGCCCGTGCCGCCCGGTTGCGCGCGCAGATCGTCTTCGCCCGAAGCCGCAGCGGTGCCGCCGACGCGCCAACGGTCTCCGACGCCGCCATCGGTTTGCTCGATGCCGCCCGCGGGCTGGAGAGACTTGACGGCGCGCATTCCCGCGAAACGTACCTAGAAGCCTTGGGGGCGGCGATGTTCGGCGGCCGTCTCTGCCCGCACGGCGGCATTCACCTGGTCGCCGAAGCGGCCCGCGCCGCGCCGCCCGGGCCGCAACCCGCGCGTCCGGTCGACCTTCTGCTGGACGGCATCGCGTTGCGGGCCACGGCCGGGCAAGTCCCGAGCGTGACGGCGCTGCGCGACGCGCTGGCCCGCATCCAGGACGAAGCAGAGCGCGGCGACGATGTGCTGCACTGGTTCTGGCAGGCCTTCCCCGTCGTCCAGGAATCCGCCGTCCACGAGCTGTGGGACGACGAGGTATGGCACCGTCTGGCCACCCACGCCGTTCGGCTCGCGCGCGGTGCGGGCGCACTCGCCGTGTTACCGCACGCCCTGGTCTACCGCGCCGGAGTGCACGTGCAGGCGGGCGAATTCGCGACGGCGTCTCAACTCATCGAGGAGGCCAAGGCGATCTCGGCCGCCACCGGTTATGTCCCGGTCAAATACCACTCGGTGCTGTTGGCCGCGTGGCGCGGCAACGAGGACGTCGCGACCGCCCTGATCGAGCAGGCCGCCGCGGACGGGATGGCAAGGGGCGAAGGGCGAGTCGTCGGATTGACCGGGTATTGCGGCGCCGTCCTCTACAACGGCCTGTGCCGCTACGACGATGCCTTCGCGGCGGCCCGCACGGCATGCGAATACGAGGACCTGGGCCTGTTCGGGTGGTGCCTGATCGAACTCGTCGAAGCCGCCGCGCGAAGCGGCCAAACCGACGCGGCCCGCGACGCCCTGCGCCAACTGGAAGTCCGGGCGCTCAGCGCCCGAACAGATTGGGCCGACGGGGTTTTCCTTCGGTCCAAGGCGCTGCTGGCCTCCGACCGCGACGCGGAGGCCTGCCACCTCGAGGCGATCGACAAGCTCGCGCGGACGCGCATCGCCGTCCAGCTGGCCCGCGCGCACCTGTCCTACGGGGAGTGGCTGCGCCGTTGCAACCGCCGGATCGACGCGCGCTCCCAGTTGGGTACCGCCCACGAGATGTTCACCCGGATGGGAGCCGGCGCGTTCGCCGCGCGAGCCCGCCGCGAGCTGCTGGCCACCGGCGAGAAAGTGAACAAGCGGTCCGGGAAAACGGGAAACGCCTCCGGCGGCGAGCTGACGGCGCAGGAGGCCCAGATCGCCCGGCTGGCCGGTGAGGGCCTGACCAACCCCGAGATCGCCGCGCAATTGTTCATCAGCAGCCACACCGTCGAATGGCACCTGCGCAAGGTGTTCGCCAAGCTCGGCATCACCTCCCGCCGGCAACTGCGCGGCTTGGCCAAGGAGTTTGGCCCCCTGAGTTCGGCATGACTACGGACTTTCCAGGGTTCCCCCGGACCAGCGCGCGGGCCATGCTGAAGAGGCCAGTTCGTCGGGAAGCGTGAAAGGCGTGGTCATGAAGGTTTTGGTAATCGGTGGCAGTGGGTTGATCGGATCACAGGTTGTCACCCTGCTCACCGAGCAGGAACACGAAGCCGTCCCGGCGTCACCGAGCACGGGCGTCAACACCGTGACCGGTGAGGGGGTCGCCGAGGCCGTCGCCGGTGTCCAGGCGGTGGTGGACGTCTCCAACTCGCCGTCGTGGGCAGATGACGACGTGCTGAACTTCTTCACCACCTCCACCCGCAACCTTCTCGAGGCGGAGCGGGCCGCGGGCGTGCAGCACCACGTCGCGCTCTCGATCGTGGGAGCCGACCGCGCGGCCGCAAGTGGTTACATGCGGGCCAAGATCGCTCAGGAAAAGGTGATCGTGGAATCCGGAGCCCCCTACACCATCGTGCGGGCCACTCAGTTCTTCGAATTCGTTGCGGGCATTGCGGATTCGATGACCGAGGGTGACACGGTCCGGGCGCCGCATGGGGCGTTCCAGCCGATCGCCGCCGCGGATGTGGCCACGGCCGTCGCCCGCGCCGCGATCGGTGAGCCGGTCAACGGGGTGATCAACATCGCCGGACCCGAAAAGCAGGGCATGGACGACTTCATCCGGACCCGGTTCGCCGCGACCGGCGATGCCCGCCGCGTGGTGACCGACCCGGATGCGCAGTATTACGGCGCGGTCCTCGACGAGCGCATGATCGTTCCCGTCGAGGGCGAAGAAGTGACCATCTACCCCACCCGGTTCGGCGACTGGCTGGCCTCGCAGGCGCCCAGCAACGCCGAGTAACGGCTGGAGGAGGCGGTCCGATGGAGCTGATGGACCACACCGCGGTGATCACCGGCGGGACGGCGGGCATTGGACTGGAATCGGCTCGGCTGTTCGCCAGCGAAGGCGCCACCGTCATCGTCTCGGGCCGCGATCCGGCCAGGGGAGCGCACGCGGTGGAGGTCATCGGCCCGAAGGCACGGTTCATCCAGACCGACATGGCCGATATCGATTCGGTGAATTCGCTTGTGCAGCAGTGCGGTGAGGTCGACATCATCGTCAACAACGCCGGCAGCTTTCCGTCGGCATTGACGGTGGAGCAGGGGATGTCGGCGTTCGAGACGATGTTCGACACCAACGTGCGCGGCGCGTACTTTCTGGTTGCCGGCCTGGTCCCGGGAATGCTCAACCGCGGCCGCGGCAGCATCGTCAACATCACGACCATGGCCGCCTTCAAGGGAATTCCCGGTGCGTCGGGCTACAGCGCCTCCAAGGCCGCGGTGGAATCGCTCACCCGCACCTGGGCCGCCGAATTCGGAGGGGCCGGGGTGCGGGTGAACAGCGTGGCGCCGGGGCCCACCCGCACCCCCGGGGTGGCGGCGGAATGGGGCGACGTCAACGAGGAGCTCGGGCGGGCCCTGCCACTGGGGCGCACCGCCTTCCCGTCCGAGATCGCCGAAGCGGTGCTCTTCCTGAGCTCCCCTCGCTCCAGCTTCATCACCGGCTCGACCCTGCACGTCGACGGCGGCGGCGCCGCGGTTTGATCGCCGCGGCGGTCAACGTCGAGTTGTTGCGGACTTTTCGCCGGCGTTCGCTCTACGGTGGGTAGTTGCGCAACGACGAGGAGCATTCATTGCCCGGGCAACCCACCAGCGACGTAACCTTCGACCGAACCCGGCTCACCAGGCGCGGTTTCATGGCCGCGGGCATCGCCGGCGGGTTGGCGCTGACGGCGTGCAGCCAAACCAAACCCGAGCCGTCGGGCAGTGCCAGGATGGCCGCCGCCGTCGATGCGGCCGAGGCCGCCCGGCCGCACAGCGGCCGGACCGTCACCGCCACCCTGACGTCCCAGCAGGTGCAGATCGACCTGGGCGGACCGGTCGTCCGCACGCTGGCCTTCGGCGATTCCATCCCCGGTCCGGTGCTCCGCGCCAGCATCGGTGACCAAGTCGTGGTGACGGTGAAAAACCGGCTCGATCATCCGACGTCGGTGCATTGGCACGGTATCGCCGTGCGCAACGACATGGACGGCGCCGAGCCCGCCACGCCCAACATCGCGGCCGGCCACGACTTCACTTACCGGTTCTCCGTGCCCAACTCGGGCACCTACTGGGCACATCCGCACACCGGCCTGGACGAGGACACCGGGCTGTACCTGCCGGTCATCGTCGACGACCCGACCGAGGGCAATTACGACGCCGAATGGATTGTCGTCCTCGACGATTGGACCGACGGCGTCGGCAAGAGCCCCCAGCAGCTCTACGGCGATCTGAGCAACCCGAACAAGTCGCCCATGCCCGCCACATCCGAGACGACCCCGACCACCACGCCGGCGAGCGAAGCGAGTACGACCGAGACCAGCCCGACGACTTCGACAAGCCCGGCGCCCGGCGGGCCCGGGCCCACGGCGGGAAGTGCCGGCAGCAGCGACCTCCTCGGTGGCGACGCCGGAGACATCACCTACCCCCACTACCTGATCAACGGCCGAATTCCCGCCTCCCCCATGACGTTCAACGCGAAGCCTGGCCAGCGGATACGGATCCGCTTCATCAACGCCGCCTCCGACACCACCTTCCGGGTCGCGCTGGCCGGCCATTCGATGACGGTGACCCACACCGACGGCTACCCCGTGGTGCCCGCTGCGGTCGACGCCCTGCTCATCGGCATGGCCGAACGCTACGACGTCCTTGTGACCGCCGCGGACGGTGTCTTCCCACTCGTCGCCGTCGCGGAGGGCAAAAACGCTCTGGCGCGGGCATTGCTGGCCACGGGGGCGGGCAGCGCGCCCGACCCGCAACTGCAGCCCGGCGAACTCACCAAGCGCGTGGGCACCGTCGAAATGTTCACCGCTACAACACCGGTCAACCTTGGGCGCCCCGATCCGAACCTCAATCTCCCGGTCGTGCTGGGTGGCAACATGATGCAGTACAACTGGACGATCAACGGGCAGCCCTTCGGCAAGACGAGCCCGCTGCGCGTGCAACAGGGCCAGCGGCCCACCATCACCTTCGACAACACCACGACGATGTACCACCCGATTCACCTGCACGGGCACACATTCCAGGTGATCAAGCCCGACGGCAGCCCGGGCGCCCGCAAGGACACCGTCATCGTGCTGCCCAAACAGAAGCTCGCCGCCGTTCTCGTTGCCGATAACCCCGGCACGTGGCTGATGCACTGCCACAACACCTATCACCAGGTCGCCGGGATGGAGACGCGCCTGGACTACGTCTTCTGACGATTCAGAGGCTGCCCAAGAATTCGGTCAGCAACCGGTTGACCACCGACGATTGCTCGATCTGCGGGCAGTGCCCGGCGTCGTCGACCACCACCGAACGGGCTCCGTCGATCTGCTTGGCGATCTGGGCCGCCCAGCCGCTGGGCAGGAGCTTGTCGTCGCCGCCCTCGACGACAAGCGTTGGCACGCCGATGCGTTCGTAGGCCCGCACGCTGGACGGGGCGGAGGACGGCGTGGCGCCGGGGCGGCGGAACCTGGCCGCGGCGATGGCCTCCCATGCCCCCGGCGCGGTGCTCGACTCGTGACGGCGCCGCACGTAGTCCTCGTCGTCGGCATAGGCGGGGTCGGAAAACAGGGCTTCGACGATGCGGCGCATGGCCGGCAACGTGGCGTCATAGTTCTGCAGCGCCTCGAAATGCTGGTTCTGCTGGATTTCGCCGCCGCCGCAGATGATCACCAGGCTCCGGACCGGCAGCAGCGGCGTCTCCGACGTGCTGTCGGTGAGCAGGTTGATGGCGCCCATCGAATTGCCGACGAAGTGCGCCGAGCCGACCCCGAGCGATTCGCAAAACCGGGCGACGTGCCGGATCCGCATGCCGCGCCCGTCGACGAAGTCGATCACCTTGGCCGAACTTCCGTACCCCAGCATGTCCGGGGCCAGCACCCGGTAGCGTGCGGCGAGCGCGGAAATGTTGCGTTCCCAACCGAGTTCGGCACTCGCGCCGAACTCACCGCCGTGCAGGAGCACCACCGGCTCGCCCTCGCCGGCTTCCAGGTAACCGGTGGAAAGGCCGTCCACCGACAAGGTTTTGCGCTGAACGTCCATCATTTGATCGCGATCGGGTTGACCGGCGATCCTACTGCCCCAACGACTCTCAGCGGCGGGGCGATGAGCTGGAATTCGTAGACGCCATCGGCGGCGCAGTCCTCGGCCAGCGCGGTGAGATCCCAGTACTCGCCGAACATCATTCCCATGTCGCGCAGGCAGAGCAGATGCAGGGGCAGGAACACGCCCTCTACTCCCGAGACCAGGTCCTCGACCTGGAGGTTGTCGGCCGCGACCGCGGCGACCTCGTGGTCGTGCAGCCACGAGGCGCAGCTCCAGTCCAGTCCGGAGAAGGGTTCGGTCTTGTCCCCGGTCTGCGCGAACCTCGTCCACCAGCCGGTCCGGATCAGCACGATGTCACCGCGTTCGATCCGCACGCCCTGCGCGCGCGCGGCATCGTCTAATTCTTCGGGTGTGATCGGATTCCCCTGCTCGAGAAAGACTTCCGCATTCCGGTGGCGGACCAGATCCAGCAGCACGCCTCGCGAAGTAATGCCCTTGCCGTCGACCTTGTCTATTCCGCAATGCACGGCTCCCATGCTGGTCACCGAATCCGCTCGGAAGCCGTTGTAGAGCTGCTCGTCGTAGTAGACGTGCGACAGCGCGTCCCACTGACTTGCCGCCTGTAGCGGCATGATGATCAGGTCGTCGTTGAAGCGGAACGGATTGTCGTCGCCCAGGTAACTGCTGAGCTGTTGGGCTATCGGGTTGCTCGCCCACCCCGGCCCGTACCGGGCCAGCGTCTTCGCGTCTCCGCCATCGATGGTCATGATATGGACCGGGTTGTGCCGATATTCGAAGGCGCCCTGTGGGCCCGACGCACCGAAGTCCACCCCGAGTGGAAAGACCCTGCCGCGCCGGACCAGGCTTGCGGCCTGTGCGATCTTTTCGGAGGTGATGAAGTTCAGCGTGCCGAGCTCGTCGTCGTCACCCCAGCGGCCCCAGTTGCTGACATCGCGCGCAGCCCGGCGAAAGTCGGTCACACTGGCCACGAAGCACGCCCTTCCTCGAGTTCACGAGCTATCGCGGCGCCCACGTTTCCGCCGTCTACCCATACAACCTGACCCGAAATATAACTGGCCGCACGGCTATTCAGGAAGAGCAGCACCGCCGCCTGCTCCGCCGGTTCGGACACGCGTCCCAGCGGCTTGGGGATGTCGTCGAGGAAGCCCTGGCCGTATGCGGTACGAAGCTGGTCCAGGATCGGTGTCTCGGTGACCCCCGGCCCGGTGCAGTTGATACGGATCCCCCTGCCGCCCAGCGGCGTTGCGCTGCGCATGGTGTACAGGATGATGGCCTCCTTGGACAGTTGGTAGCCGTTGCCCAGCGCTTCGCGGTGTCGATCGCACCAGTCGATCCCCTCCTGCATGGTCGCCGTGTCGAGCAACGGCGCCACCTCGCGCAGGTGCTCACGGTAGGCGGCCGCCGCGAGCGAGGACACGCTGACGATGGACGACCCTGCGGTCATCTTCGGGATGAGCGCCTCGGTGAGATGGCGTAACCCCAAGAAGTTGATCGTGACGATCAACGGCGGGTTGCCCACACCCGAAGAGACGCCGGCGATGTTGAACAGCGCATCGACCGGCCCGTCGATGGACGCCACCGCGCGATCGATCGATGCCGGATCGGCCAGGTCGACCTCGTGGAAACCGCCGATCCCGAAGTCGGGCCGGCGCTTATCCAGCCCGACGACGTCGGCCCCCAGATCGGTGAGCTGACGCACCACGTATTCCCCGATGCCCGAGGCGCATCCGGTCACCACCGCCCGGCGGCCGTCGTAGCGCCACAGCTCGTCGATTGCTCCCAAGGCTCGCCCCGACATCCTGGTAGAACTCAGGCTCTACTTCTTCTGCTGGTCCTTCGCCCGCTGCGCCGCCTGCACGCGGCCTTCGTTGATCTCCGCCATGGCTTCGGGGATCTCGCTGGCGGTGAACTTACCGCCGCGGCCGGTGGGCAGTCCACCGAACGAGTAATCCTCATCGAACTGCGGTGCGGTCGATTTCGGCCGACGCGCCTCCACCTTTTCGATGACGGGCTCGAGCCGCTTCGCCTTTTCCGCCACGGCCTTCGCGTCCCGCTCGATGAATTCGGGGAGCACCTCCTTGCCCATCAACTCGATGGATTCCATGGTGCCCTCGTGGCTGCGCGGGTTGAGCAGCAGGATGATCTCGTCGACGCCGCTTTCTTCGTAGCCGCGCAGGAATTCGCGCACCGTGGCGGGAGACCCGATCGCGCCGCGGCCCGGCCCGTATGCCAGCGTCGGATCCTTGTCGACCTCTTCGAGATACCGCTGCCACACTCCGGTCCGCCCGGGTGTGTGCACCCCGGTCATGTAGTAGTGCATGATGCCGAACGAGAAGAACCCGCCGCCCTGCCCGAGCCGCTGCAGCGCCTGCTCGTCGGTCTTGGCCACCATCATCGACAGGTCACCGCCGATGGCGAGGATGTTCGGGTTGATCCGCGGGGTCACCGGGACGCCGTTCTCTTCGAATTCCTTGTAGTAGCCGTTGACCCGCTCGGTCAGCGGGCCGGGCCCGGTGTAGGCGAAACTCAAGGCGCCGATGGCCTTTTGGGCCGCCATCTGCACGCTGGCCGGGCGTGTACAGGCGACCCAGACCGGCGGATGCGGCTTTTGCAACGGCTTGGGCACGACGTTGCGCGCCGGCATCTGGACGTGCTCGCCGTGGAAGCCGGTGAACGGCTCCTCGATCATGCAGCGGATCGAGACCTCGAGGGCCTCCTCCCACTGGGCGCGCTTGTCGGCGGGGTCGATGTTGAATCCGCCGAGTTCGCCGACCGACGACGATTCCCCGGTGCCGAACTCGACGCGGCCGTTGGAGAGCAGGTCGAGGGTGGCGATGCGCTCGGCGACCCGGGCGGGGTGGTTGACCACGGGCGGCAGGTGCATGATGCCGAAGCCGAGGCGAATGTTCTTGGTGCGCTGGCTGGCCGCGGCCAAGAAGATCTCCGGTGCCGTCGAGTGACAGTACTCCTCGAGGAAGTGGTGCTCGGTCAGCCACACGGTGGAGAAGCCCGCCTTGTCGGCGGCCTCGACCTCGTCGAGGCAGTCCTGCATCATGATGTGCTCGTCGTCGGGCGCCCAGGGCCGCGGCAGGGCGAATTCGTAGAACAGCGAGATTTTCATTGCTACCTCCTATGAGTATTAACGGCTCGATTGGCTGCCTGTGCCGCAACGTGTTTCGCCGCGACATAGCCGAAGGTCATCGCGGGGCCGATGGTCGCGCCGGCGCCGGCGTAGCTGCGGCCCATCACCGGCGCGGAGGCGTTGCCCACCGCGTAGAGCCCGGGCACCACGGTGTCATCGGTCCGCAGGACGCGGGCGTGCTCGTCGGTGCGCAGGCCGCCGGAAGTCCCGAGGTCACCGAGGACGATCCGGAACGCGTAGTACGGCGGATCGCCCAGCGGATGCAAGTTCGGGTTGGGCAACGTGTGATCGCCGTAGTAGTTGTCGTACACGCTGTCGCCGCGGTTGAAGTCGTCGTCGTGGCCGTTGCGGGCGAGTTCGTTGAAGCGCCCGGCGGTTTCGGCGAGCTGGCCCGCGGGCACGCCGATCTTGGCCGCCATTTCTTCCCACGTCATGGCCTGCTTCACCACACCCGATTCCAGCCAGGCCGGAGGAATCTTGCGCCCCGTCGGTACGGGCGCGAATGGGATCTTGGGTATCGGCAGGTGTCCGCCGACGACGTAGCGGTTGAACGATCGGTGGTCGGTGATCAGCCAGCACGGGATATGGGTGACGCCGGATCTCTGGCCCTCGATCATGGCGTGGCCGAAATCCATGTACGGGGCCGCTTCGTTGATGAACCGTTTGCCGGCGCCGTTGACGATGAACTGCGCGGGCATCATCCGTTCGTTGAGCATGAATTGCATGCGGCCGTCCGGCCATTGGATCGCAGGGAACCACCAGGCTTCGTCGAGCAGGTCCGTGGCGGCGCCGACCTTTTGCGCCGCGCGGATACCGTCGCCCATCGCCGCCGGGTTGCCGAAGCTCCAGTCCTGGTCCACCTCGGGCAGCAGCTCCTTGCGCAAGCCGAGGTCGTGGTCGAACCCACCCGACGCCAGGATCACACCCAGCCGCGCCCCGATCCGCTTTGACTTGCCGCCGGTTTCCACCACCGCGCCGGTCACCGCTCCGTCGGCGTCGGTGAGCAGCCCGACCATCGGGGAGTCCAGCCACAGCGGGATGCCGCGTTCCCTCAGCGCCAGCCGGAGCCGGGCCGCCAGTGACTGCCCGATCGCCGCCATCCGCTCGCCGAACACCCTCGCCCTCACCATCCTCGCGATCAGCTTGAGCAACACGGCTTTGCCGGCCCAGGATTGGCGGATCCGGTAGAAGGTGCGCAACTCCTTGGGGCCCAACCAGATTCCTCTGGGCGCCAGCGCCAGCGGCTGAAGCAGCCGCTGCTCGTCGTCGCCCAGCTTGCGCAGGTCGATCGGCGGCACGTTGATGGTGCTGCCGAGTTCGGAGCCGCCCGGGAGCTCGGGGTAGTAGTCGGCATACCCGGGCTTCCAGACGAATTCGAACCAGCCGGACAGTTGCTCCAGGAATTGGAGCATCTGCGGTGCCGTCTCGACGTATTGGCGAATGCGCGCCTCGCTGACCAGGCCGTCGGTGATCAGCTTGAGGTATCCCACCACGCCCTCGGGCTCGGGCGCGTAACCCTCCCTGCGCTGGGCGGGCGCGCCCGGAACCCAGATGCCGCCGCCCGACAACGCGGTCGAACCGCCGAAGTGGGAGGACTTTTCGACCACCAGGGCGTCGAGCCCGGAGGCCTGGGCGGTCAGGGCGGCCGTCATGCCTCCCCCGCCCGACCCGACGATGAGTACGTCGACAACGTGATCGAATTCGTCCACTGCGTCCGTCATTTCGGAAGTGCCGTTCTGATGGCGAAACCGGCGATCAGCTCGGGGGCCGGTTTGTAATAGCGTCCCGTGGTTTCGTATGGTCCCGCAGCCTGAAGCGCCGCGAACGCCGCCACCCATGTGCGGATTTCCTGCGCGGAGCTGCCGCCCTCGTGGGCCACGAACGCGTTCGACCACTCATCCAGGTCGCTGAGCCATCCGCCGTCGATGATCTCCAGGAATCGGTGGTCCCACGCCGGGTTGAGGGGCTGCAGGTCACTGTCGCCGGCGGCGAAGCTCTTAGCCGCATCGATGACGGCCGCCTGCCGGGCCTGGCGCTGCTCGGAGGTCATCGGCCGCCCGTGCACGATGCGCTCCAGCACGGGTGCGCCCGCGGTGGCCAGCGTCGGCACGGGCGGACTGTGGGAGAGCCCACCCGAGCCCAGCACCAGGACGCGCTTGTCCAGGGTGGCGAGATAGCCACCGACGGCGGCGCCGAGCGCTCGGCAACGGCGCATCGGGCCTAGCGGCACCCCGATCGCGTTGACGAAGATCGGGATCACGGGACGCGAGGTGGCGTCGCCGAACAGCTTTTCGAGCGGCTGGACCGTGCCGTGATCCACGTCCATGCTGGCCGACACCGCGATGTCGACACCCGCGTCGAGGATGGCCTTTGCGCAGTCGCCGGCGAGGTCCTCCGGCACGTCCAGTGGGCCGGCGTGGGTGCCGTAGTCCCCGACTCCGGTGGCGCTCATGCCAATACAGAACGGCGGCATCACCTTGTAGAAGAACCCGTTGTAGTGATCCGGGGAAAAGGTGACGACGAGTTCGGGATCGAAATCCTCGACAAATCCTCGCGCCTCGGCGATCGCGCCCTCGATGTCGTCAAGCAGGTCCCGCGACGGCCCCGGAAGACTCAGGAGCGGGCTGTGCGACATACAGCACAGAGCCAGTGCCACTTTGCAAATCACCCCCTTGCGGCGTCAGGGTCAGCGCGTCAAGCAGCGCGGCGCTCAGGTCGGGGGTGCGCTGAGCGATGCAGGCGCCCGCGACGCATCGGTCGGGGCGCAGGAACAACACCGAATCGGAATGGGTGTCGAACCACGCTTTGAGGTCACCACGGCGATCGCCGACGATCACGACGTCGGGATCGTCGTGCCCGGTCCAGTGCAACTGTGTCACCGGCCGCAGCGCAAAGAAGCGCGCGCCCAAGGCTTTCCAGCTTGCGAAGGCGGCTTCGCCGAGGAGCGTGCGGGGGTTGTTGTTCCAGCACAGCACCGCGAACCAGGTGCCCAGCACGTCGTCGAGCAGCACATCCTGTCGGTCTCTGGTGTCGACTCGCGGCTGGATGAACAGCGTCCCAACCGGCGAATCGCTGCGGCCGGGCTCGGCGTGCACGACGGCGCCGTGCTCGTAGCGCGGCATGGGCTTGAACCGCATTTCCAGCACATATCGCTTGAGCGACGGCACGATTGACGCCGACCTCACGAGCAGGTCGCGCGCGCCGGCCACCCGCCGGTTGGTCGGCGAGATCACGCGGCCCACCATGGTGGACAGGTCGATCATCGCGCGCGCATGCTTGCGGCGCTCCACGTCGTAGGTGTCCAGCAGCTTGTCGTCGGCGCGGCCGCTTACCACCGCCGCGAGCTTCCAGCCCAGGTTGGCGGCGTCGCGAATCCCGCTGTTGTAGCCCTGCCCCTGCCACACCGGCATCAGGTGCGCGGCGTCGCCGGCCAGCAGCAGCCGGCCCCGGCGAAACGCGCCGGCGATCCGCGAGTGGTGCGTGTAGACCCGGCGCCGGATCACGTCGACCCGGTCGGGGTGGGGCACCATCCGGGCCAGCATCTGCTGCAGGAAGGCCGGGTCTTCCGCCTGTTCGTCGGTCTCGTCGGCGTGAATCATGAACTCGAAGCGGCGAATACCGTGGGCGATCGAGATCGAGGCGTACGGGCGCTCGGGGTCGGCGCCGACCTCGCTGTTCGGGTGCCCGAGTGGGTCGTTGGCGATGTCGACCACCAGCCACCGCGTCGAGGACGTCGTCCCGTCGAACGACACCCCCATCACGCGGCGGGTCATGCTGCGCCCGCCGTCGCACCCGACGACGTACCGTGCCCGCAGTCTCGTTGTGTCGCCGTTGTTCTCGACGCCGCCGCCGAGCTCGACGGTGACCCCGTCGGCGTCTTCCCGGCAGCCCGCCATCGGGCTGCCCCACCGCACCTGGACGTGGTCGAATCGGTCCAGGCCGGCCAGCAGCTCGGCATCGACGAGCGGTTGCACGAACCCATTTCGCTTCGGCCAACCGAAACGCGCGTCGGGCGGGGCCATTTCGGCAAGCACGCGGCGCTTGGCGTCCATGAAGCGAAGGATCTGGTTGGGCACCGTGTGCGGCAGCACCCGGTCGGCAAGGCCGATCGACTGGAAGGTGCGCAGCGCCTCGTCGTCGAGACCGACCCCGCGCGGGTAGTCGATGAGGGTGTCCCGCTCTTCGACCACCACCGTGCGAATCCCTTGCAGGCCAAGGATGTTGGCCAGAGTCAGCCCGACCGGGCCCGCCCCGACGACGAGGACGTCGGTCTCGGTGTCAGGTGTCTCTTGCCCCGGAGTCGCCATCAGCGACCCAGCAGGAAATCGAGATGGAGGCGGTTGAAGGTCTTGGCGTCCTCGTACTGCGGCCAGTGACCGCAGCCGCGCATCACCTCGAAGCGCGCGCCGGGGATCATCGACGCGATGCGCCGGCCTTCGCTGACGTCGGCGGTGGGGTCGTCGCTGGTCCACAGCACCAGCGTCGGGGCGATGATCGAGCCGTACTCGGCCGGACCGAGGATGTTGCGTGCCCGAATCTCGGGATCCTGCAACGCCATGATGTCACGCATCGCGGAGACGAATCCCGGTTGGCGATAGACGCGTTGGCGGCTGGCGACCAGGTCGTCGTAGTCCTGGGACTTGTCGGCCATCAACCATTTGATCCGCGCCTGCACCGTTTCCCAGGTGGGATCCTCGGCGGCCGCCATGGACAGGGTGATGATCCGCTGCATCACCGCGGGGTCGGCCTGCGAACCGCCGGCGGTGTTGAGCACCAGGCGGTCGACCACGTCGGGGTGGTCGACGGCGGCGCGCGCGGCCACCCAACCGCCGAGGGATTCGCCGCTGATGCACGCGCGATCGACACCGATGGTGCGCAGCACGGCCATCAGGTGCTCGACGTAGTGGTGGACTTCCAGTGGGTGGCCCGGCTTGTCGGTGTAGCCGTGGCCCAGCATGTCGATCGACCAGGTCCAGAAATGATCCGCATGGGCGGCCAGGTTGCGCACGTAGGCCTCGGCGTGACCGCCGGATCCGTGCAGCAGAACCAGCACCGGCTTGCCCGGGTCCCCGGCTCGCAGGTAGCGGGTCCGTATTCCTCCGGCGTCGAGGTAGCCCTGCTCAAACGCGACGCCCTGGAGATCGCTCCAGATGCTCTCGAAATCCGCCACGGTCCTGTCCGGCCTCCAGATCGGGGAAATCTCGTTCTCGTTTTCGACGCGCTTCGTGTGCTAATATCGCACACTGATGTGCGTTATATATAGAGCTTCGCTCTCGCGGGAAGGTCTGTCAAGGCTGTGACGGGTTCCGGTACCGGGTCGCAAACCCTGGCCAGGGGTCTCGCCGCGTTGCAGATGGTGGCCGAGTCCCCCGCCGGGCTCACCGTGCAGCAGCTCGCCGATCAGGTCGGGGTGCACCGCACGATCGCCTACCGGTTGCTGACGACGCTGGCGGAGTTTCGGCTGGTGGCCAAGGGTGAGGACGGGCGCTACCGCCCCGCGGCCGGTCTCGCCGTGCTAGGCGCGTCGTTCGACCGCAACGTGCGCCAGCTGAGTCTGCCGACGTTGCGCGCGCTGGCCGACGACCTCGGCACGACGGTGTCGTTGCTCATCGCCGAGGGCGACCAGCAGGTGGCGATCGCAGTCATCGTGCCCAGCCACGTCGCCTACCAGCTCTCCTTTCACGAGGGCAGTCGGTACCCGCTCGACCGCGGCGCCGCCGGGATCGCCTTGCTCGCGTGCATGCCACCGCGCCCGGGCGAGCGGGAGTTGGTGTCGCGGGCGCGCGAGCGCGGATGGGTGACGACCTACGGCGAGATCGAACCGAATACCTACGGGCTGGCCGTGGGGGTGCGCCGCCCGGCGCCGTCCCCACCGACATGCATCAACCTCATCTCGCACCGAGAAGACGTGGTGATGCGCGGGAAAGACGCGGTCGTCAAAGCCGCCAAGGAGTTGTCGGAGCTACTGAGCTAGCCACTGAGCTGAAGGGATAGCAGTCCATGTCATGGGACCACGAAGTCGACGTCGTCGTGCTCGGCAGTGGCGGCGCGGGGCTCACCGCCGCACTGACCGCGGTCGTGGCGGGCGCGTCGGTGGAGGTTTACGAAAAGGCCGCGACGGTCGGCGGGACCACCGCCGTGTCGGGCGGCATCGTGTGGATCCCCGCCCATAACCGTTCTCCCGACGGCGAATTGACCCCCGCCGACGCGTTGCAATACCTGCGCGCCCAGTCGCTCGGCTCGATGGACGACGAGCTGGTCGAGACGTTCGTGCGCACGGGTCCGGCGATGCTCGACTTCATCGAGGCGCACAGCGGCCTGCAGTTCGAGATCGCGACCGGCTTCCCCGACTATCGGCCGGAGTTGCCGGGCGGACAACCGACGGGCGGCCGATCGCTGAGCGCGGCGCCGTTCGATCTCGCGCAGCTGGGCGAATGGGCAACGCAGATCACGTCTTTCCCGGCCGACTGGTCCAACGTGGGTTTCGATGCCGAGACCAGGGCACGCCTGCACGCGGCGACCGACGAACGGACCGGCCATCTGTGTGTCGCGGGCACGGCGCTGATCGCGGGCCTGCTGAAGGGCCTGCTGGACGCCGGCGTGACCCCCCATACCAATGCGCGGGCCGAGGAGCTCATCACCGACGGTCCAGAGGTGACCGGGGTGCGCGTCGCCCTGCCGGAACGGACGATCAGCGTTCGCGCGCGACGCGGGGTCATCCTGGGCACCGGCGGCTTCGAGTGGGATCCGGCACTGACACAAGCCTTTCTGCGCGGCCCCATGCACGGCGCGGTCTCTCCACCCAACAACACCGGCGACGGGCTGCGCATGGCGATGGCTCACGGGGCCGACCTGGCCAACATGGGCGAGGCGTGGTGGGTGCCGATCGTCCAGATCCCGGGCGACACCATCGAGGGCAAGCCACGCAGCCGCAGCGTGCGTCTGGAAAGAACGCGACCGCGCAGCATCATCGTCAATTCCGCGGGGCAGCGCTTCGTCAACGAAGCGTGCGACTACAACTCGATGGCCGGCGCCTTCCACTATCTGGATCCTCGCGGCGGGTACGTCAACGATCGCGGATGGATGGTGTTCGATTCGATTCACCTGCAGCGCTACGGATTTCTTGGTGTGGAGCCGGGACAGCCCGTCCCGGATTGGTTCTGCGAGTCGGCGGACCTGGCCGAGTTGGCCGCCAAGACCGGCATCGACCCCGGCGGTTTGGCTCGCACCGTCGAGAGCTGGAACCGCCACGTGGCCGACGGTGAAGACCCCGACTTCGGTCGTGGTTCCAGCGCCTACGACGGCTACTGGGGTGACGACAGCGCGACGACGCAGGCCGGCAAGACGCTGGGCCCAATCGACACCGCCCCGTACTACGCGGTGCCGGTGAGCATCGGTGCGATGGGCACCAAGGGCGGCCCGCGCACCGATCACGACGCCCGCGTCCTGCACGTCGGTGGCGAGCCGATACCGGGGCTTTTCGCCGCCGGCAACGCCATGGGCGGAGTGACCGGGCGGGCCTACGGGGGCGCGGGCGGAACACTGGGTCCGGCAATGGTTTTCGGCTACCGTGCGGGTCACGCGGCCGCGACCGGAAAGTCCGTCGACCTGAAATAGCGTGTTTTGGGCGCCGAGCGTGGCTCTAGGTACGAAAGCCGCCGCGAGTTCGATCATAGGCCCCACGCTCGGCGTTACTGGGGGCTCGCTCGTCGTACCCAGCTCCTCGCTGACCATGCTGCGCGGCGCGTTTACGGGCGGCCGCGGACAACAGTTGTGTCACGAGCGGATGAGGTTCCTCGACGGTGGAGCGACTCTGCGGAACGAACAACGTGGCGATGTAGTACGGGTGGTCCGATAACTCCAGGACGCGAGCTTCTTCGTGGTCGTCGACTCCGGTGACGCGCAATCCGGCTGCTTCCAGCGCTGGTCGATAGGTTTCATTCAATCCGAAGTCGCAGTAGTAATTTTCATAAATCCGTCGCTTCCCATAGCACTGCGCAGCCAGTGACCCAGGCTGGAGGTTGAGCGGCATGGTTCGGCCCGCCAGGGAACACGTCAATGAAGAGATGAACAACACCGATCCGTACGGATCGTATTCGGCGTGCTCCGCATCTTTGAAGCCGAGGACATTGCGGGCAAATTCAAGAACGATGTGCTGGTATCCGCCACAGGTACCTAGCGTCGGCACACGGTTTTCGCGCCCAAAACGTAAAGCAGCAAGGGCTCCGCGCAAACTGCGGTATGGACTACCGGGAGCACACCACAGCGCATCGGCGGCAACGATCGGCCGGAGGTCGGCTTCAAGCGATTCGGTTGCCAGCCATGTAATCGAGGCGTGCAGACCCAGCAATGTCGCTGAGTGGCTTATCGCGCTGTTGGTCGCGATATGAGGACCATAGGAACTGTCGAAGTCGCCAACCACCGTAATGCTTAACGGCTCGGTCATTGGGGCTCTTTCGTTCGAAGGCCCTTCCAGCGTGGCAGCTTGCCTCGCTACACACCAATCCTTTTTGGCACGCGATTCGCAACGTAACCCACGGTGATGCTGGCGCAATCGGCCCTACCTGCGTCATCCTGAGCTGATGGTGGCCTACGACAGGATCGGTGCTACCTATCGCAGCACCCGCCGGCCCGACCCGCGGATCGCTTCGCAGGTGCGCGACGCGCTCGCCACGATGGGCACCGTCGTCAACGTCGGGGCGGGCACCGGTTCCTACGAGCCGGGCCAGACCGTCGCCGCGATCGAGCCCAGCATGGTGATGATCGCCCAGCGCCCTCCCGGCTCGGCGCCGTGTGTCCAGGCCGTGGCGGAGGCATTGCCCCTGCGGGACAAGTGCGTTGACGCCGCAATGGCGTTGTTGACCGTGCATCATTGGGGCGATCTCTCCGCCGGGATCGCCGAGCTGCGCCGGGTCAGCCGCCACCGAATCGTGATATTCACCTGGGATCAAGCAGTGATCGACGACTTCTGGTTGCTGCGTGAGTATCTGCCCGACGCCGCTCGCATCAACAAGGCGCTGTACGTACCGATTGAACGACTGGTGGAGCTGTTGGGCGGCGCGCAGGTGCACACCGTACCGATACCGCATGACTGCACCGACGGATTCGGCGCCGCCTTTTGGCGCCGGCCCGAGGCCTACCTCGACGCCACCGTCCGCGCCGGCATCTCGATGCTGGCCTACGCCGATGAAGGCGCCTTGGCCGACGGGCTGGGCCGGCTCGCGGCCGACCTGCGCTCGAGACGATGGCAACGACGACACGCGGAACTCCTTGAACAACAACAGCTCGACGCCGGCTACCGCCTGCTCATCAGCGATGGCGGCTAAGGATCAATAGGAGAGCCTCGTCGGTGATAGCGCCGGCGATAGCGCAAACCAAACACATTTCATGCCAACCAAACTGGTGCCCGCGTGACTGGTGTGACCGACGAAGCGGCTCGACCCGACGGTGCGAGCGCCGTCAGTCCTTCAGCGGCACTTCGACGCAGACGTGCGTGCCCACCGGGACATCGAAAAAGACCGTTGCTCCCCCGGCGGCCTCCACCCTGGCACGGTGTGACGCCAGGCCGATGTGCCCCTCCTCCAGACGATGTGTGACGGTCTCGGGGCTGAACCCGACGCCGTCGTCGACCACATGCAAAACGCAGGTCCCCTCGGTGATCCCGAGCCTGACCGACGCGTTGCGGGCCGCGGAATGTCGCACGACGTTGGACAGCAACTCACGCACCATCGCGAACACCACGGGATCGATGGCATTGCGCGCCGAATAGTCGATGTCCGTGGCGATCTCGATGCCCGAACGCTCGGCGGTGAACTCCGCAAGCTGCTGGACCGCAGCGCCGAGCCCGACCTGCTCGAGAACCGCCGGATGGAGCTCAAACGTGGCCTGCCGCAGTCGTTCCGAGGCCTGCCGCAGTCCGGCCGATGCCCGCACGATGCGCTCATCGCCCGGGAATGCGGTATCCAGTTCGTCCAGCTCTTGGCGCACCGCCAGGATGTCTTGCAGCGGTCCGTCGTGAATGAACTCCGAGATCCGGCGCGCCGCCTCGTCCGATGCGGTCATCGTCTGGGCAAGCAGTTCCTCCCGTAAGGCGCTCAGCCCGGCCACCGAGCGCGTATGCCGCTCCTCGATCCGCACCACCAGGAAGGCCGCGCAGCACAGGAACGCATAGAGCAGGAACCGAAACCCCGCCTCCGGCAATCGGACCGCGCTGGTCATCACCGGATCCTGCAGCACGGCGATCGCGAACCCGAGCATGGAGAAGATGAGCACCACCGCCGCGCGACGCGAAGAGACATCGAGCCCCAACAGGACCGGCAACATGGCCATGATCAGCAGCGGGTAGACCCCGTCGGTGGACAGCAGCTGAAAGACCGTCAGCGCGACGATGTCGATGACGGTGAACGCGAACGGCTCCAGTCGCCCGATCGCGACCAAACGGCCCATCCCGATCCATCGCCGGAAAGGCGCGAAGGCCAACGCCGCGGCGCAGGCCGCGACGCACGCGTACAGGACGATCAGCACGCTTTCTTGCGGCCACTCGTGCCGGTCGGTGCCGATGATCATGGCCGCGACCATCAGTCCCACGACACCGATCCGAAGCACCGAGCCGATTCGATACGAGCGCAATTGATGAATCGTGCGCACCCGTTCCAGTTCCGCGTCACCGGCCCCTGCCACCCGATCACCGTACTCATCAAGGCACGCCACCTCGGGGCAAACTGAAAAATGACTCATCGGCCGACACAGAAAAGGCGAACGCCGTTGCTTGGCAAACCGCTACACTGTCGGCCATGGTTGGCGCGACTGCCCCCGAAACGGTGCGGGTGGTCGTCGCCGATGACCATCCGCTCTTTCGTGAGGGCGTGGTGCGCGCGCTGTCGTCGAGCGGCTCGGTCAACGTCGTCGCCGAGGCGGAAGACGGCTCTGCGGCACTGGAATTGATCAAGGTGCACGAACCCGACGTCGCGCTGCTCGACTACCGGATGCCGGGCATGGACGGCGCGCAAGTGGCGGCGGCAGTGCGAACCCAGGGTTTGGCCACCCGAGTGTTGCTGATCTCGGCGCACGACGAGTCGGCGATCGTGTACCAGGCGCTGCAGCAGGGGGCCGCCGGGTTCGTGCTGAAGGACTCGACGCGCGGCGAGATCGTCAAAGCCGTCCTCGACTGCGCGCAGGGCCGCGACGTCGTGGCCCCCGCCCTCGTCGGCGGCCTCGCCGCGGAAATCCGCCAGCGCGCGGAACCGTCGGCACCCGTGCTGAGTGCGCGAGAGCGCGAGGTGCTCAACCGAATCGCGCGCGGTCAAAGCATCCCTACGATCGCGGGCGAGCTCTACGTGGCCCCGTCGACGGTCAAAACGCATGTGCAGCGCCTCTACGAGAAGCTCGGCGTCAGCGATCGCGCGGCCGCGGTCGCCGAGGCAATGCGACAAGGTCTGCTCAACTAGCCGCCGACCAGGGGTTTGGCGCCCGCTCAGCCTCGGCCCGCACCAACGCTTTTGCGGACGCGATCGCCTCGGCCACCAGGTGGCGGGCGCCGCGTTCCACCTCGTAGAGCCGGTCGGCGTCGACGCCCTCGGCGATCAGCTGCCGTCGCGCAAACACCAGCGGATCCATCGCCACGGGGTGGTTGGTCCGGTAGGTGATCGCCTCGACGAGGGTGGGCCCGCCGCCGGCGCTCGCCCGTTGCACCGCTTCGGCGACCGAGGCGCTCACGGCGGCGACGTCCCTGCCGTCGACCGACAGCATGGGCATCGCGTCGGTCTCATAGGCGCGCCGGCGCGCGTCGGGCCCGCCACGGATGTTCTCCACGACGAACACCACCGGCAGCCGCCAGGTCACGGTGATCTTTGCGGCCGTGGTGAATTCGACGGAGTGCGCGTCACGACCGCCGACGACACACAGCGTGACCTTGCCTTCGCCCGTCATCCGCTGCGCATTGGCGTCGCCGAGGGCGAACAGGGTCGACTGCCCCAGAACGCTTTCGTTGGCCAGCGCTTGCTTCCAATCGGCAACGCCGGGTTTGCGCGACGCGCCGCGGGCTTTGCCGATCGTCTCGGCGATGACCGGACCCAGTGGCAGGGCCAGGCCGACGTGCTGGGCGTGCCGGATATGCGGCGCGGTGGCATTGACGATGTCACCGGGGCGAAGCGCCGCAACCGTGCCGACGGCCACCGCCTCTTGCCCGAATTCCATCCGCACTGCCTCGTCGACCAGGCCGTCGCCGCGTGCCTCTTCCAGCGCCATGTCGAGCAGCCGCAAGACCCACATCCGGCGATACGGCTCCAGCCGGTCGTCGCGCCCAGACACTGTCGGCAGCGCAGGTGTGTAAGTCATGTGCCGGACCTCCTCCGTCTCAAGCGATCTGCTCGACGCTCAACCTAGGACGGTCGTGCGCGGCATACCTCCGCCGATCGGTCCGCAAAGGTGATGAATGCCCGTTCCCCCGATCGGGGGACAAACGGGTGGTCAGTCCGCCTGAGGTGTGCGGGGCGCGAGCAGTCGGTCGGCCGCCGTGTAGGGGTCCTGGTCGCCGTCGACGACGGCCTCGGCGAGCCGGTCGAGGTCGGGTTGGGTCCGCAGCCGGGTTTGGGCCAGCGACAGGATCTGTGCGCGGGCGCGGGCCAGCCGGCGGGCGCGGCTGTCGGTGCGGCGGTGGTCCTCGATGACGCCCATGAGCTCGTCGATGCCCTCACCCTGGGCGGCGATCAGCGAAACGATCGGGGCGCTGGTCTCGGCCCGAAGGTCTCGGACCGTCTGCTTGGCGCCGTCCCGGTCCGCCTTGTTGACCGCCACGATGTCGGCGACCTCCAGCACCCCGGCCTTGGCGGCCTGGACGGCGTCGCCCGCACCGGGATTGAGAATGACGACGGTCGGGTCGGCGACGGCGGCGATCTCGATCTCGGACTGCCCCACCCCGACGGTCTCGAGCAGGACGACGTCGTAGCCGATAGCCCCCACCAGGCGGATGGCCGCCGGAACCGCGGCCGCCAGCCCGCCGAGATGGCCCCGGGTCGCCACCGAGCGGATGAGGACGTCGGAGTCGTTGATATGCGCGGCCATTCGAATGCGATCCCCCAGGAGCGCTCCTCCGCTGAACGGGGACGACGGGTCCACGGCCAGCACCGCCACCCGGCAACCCCGTGCGCGGTAGGCGCCGACCAGGGCGGCGACCGTCGTCGACTTGCCCGCGCCCGGCGGCCCGGTGATGCCGATGACGGGCCCCATGCGCTCGGGCGCGGGCCCGATCGCCGCCAGGACCTCGTCGCGCTGCTCCCCCTCGACGAGGCTGAGCAGCCGTCCCGCCGCGCGGGGAGATCCGTTGCGCGCGCGGTCGATCAGCTCAGCGATGATCATGTACGCATTATGGAGCCGCGACCTCGATCACCGTCGCCGAGCCCATTCCGCCGCCCGCGCACATCGCCGCGACACCGATCCCGCCGCCGCGGCGGCGCAATTCGTGCACCAGGGTGACGAGCATCCGGGCTCCGGTCGCCGCGACGGGATGCCCCAGCGAGCAGCCGCTGCCGCTGACGTTGACCTTTTCGGGGTCAAGTTCGAGGAGCTTGATGGTGGCCACGCACATCGCCGCGAAGGCCTCGTTGATTTCAAACAGGTCCACGTCGGCGACCGAAAGGCCAGCGCGGCCAAGAGCTTTCGGGATCGCCTCGACCGGCGCCAAACCGGTGACCGCCGGGTCGACGCCGACCGACGCCCAGGACCGGATGGTGGCCAGCGCCGGCAGCCCGAACCGGTCGCTGGCGATCGTCAACGCGGCGGCCCCGTCGTTGGCACCGCAGGCGTTGCCGGCGGTGATGGAAAAGCCCTCGATTTCCGGGTGCAGCGGCTTGAGCGCGGCCAACTTCTCCATGCTGGTGTCGCGTCGTGGGTGTTCGTCGACCGAGAACAACCCGTGTGGGGTGTCGATGGGGACGATCTCCTCTTTGAAACGGCCTTCGTCGATGGCGGCGATGGCGTTGCGGTGCGAGCGCAGCGCCCAGGCGTCCATCTCCTCGCGGGTCACGCCGGCCTTGACCGCGGCGTTCCAGCCGACGGTGATCGACATGTCCATGTTGGGCGCGTCGGGGCGGTCCGGGTGGGTGGGGGGAAACCAGTCGACCCAGTCGCCGTCCACCTGCAACCGCGACCGCGGCGACGTCGACGCCGAATTCACGCCGCCGGCGATCACGAGCTCGTCCATTCCCGCGCGCACGCTCGCCGCCGCGCTCTGCACGGCCGCCTGGCCCGCCGCGCAGTGGCGATTGTTGGCCAAGCCGGGCACCTGGGTCAGGCCCGCGGTGATGGCCGCGTGGCGCGCCAGCACGCCGCCTCCGTAGAGGCCTTCGCCCAGGATCACGTCGTCGACCTGCGCCGGGTCGAGATCCGTTGCCGCTTCGGTGACGACGTGGTGCGCCAGATCGAACGCGCTGGTGTCGCGCAGGGTCCCCTTGCGTGCGGTGCCGATGGGGGTGCGCAGGGCGGACACGATGACGGCTTCAGGCACGGGTCTTCTCCAGTTCGGCCGGTGGGTGCGGGCGGTGAAAGCCACCCGCACATTCACGAGAATACCATTCTCTCAACACGAGAGTACGCGTTGCAACAAGCGGCCGAAGACCGATCAGTTGGTGCGGTCGGACCATCCCGGCGGGAGGCGGTCGGGGCCGGTGTCGATGACGGTCTCGTCGTCGGGACCGACGTATTCGAACAGGGTGATGTAGGCGAATTCGGGGACTTCGTAGATGGGGTAGGTCGGGCCTTGATCTCGGTAGGCCCGCATCTCATCCAGGTGTTCGTTCTGGTAACAGACAGTGCGCTCGCCGTGCACGCGGATCCACTGGGGGAAGAAGATGACGCCGTGGATGCGCCGCTTGGACGGCAGAACGTTGACCGCCACACAGGTTCCGGTGGGTTCGGTCCAGGAGATCTTGAAACTGTCGTCGTCGAGCTGGACGAGGTTGACCTCCTGGCCCTTGACCCAGCGGCCACCGACATGCCCGGAGTGGATGCGGTAGTCGATTGTGGTGGCGTTCTTGACGTACATCTCGTACTGCCATCCGTTGGCGTAGGTGTAGATAAAGCGGTGCCCG
This sequence comes from Mycobacterium sp. TKK-01-0059, assembly GCF_000709305.1. Taxonomy (NCBI): domain Bacteria; kingdom Bacillati; phylum Actinomycetota; class Actinomycetes; order Mycobacteriales; family Mycobacteriaceae; genus Mycobacterium; species Mycobacterium sp. TKK-01-0059. The sequence continues at coordinate 2,596,284 of NZ_KL446993.1, read as the reverse complement.
ACGATTCCCGAAAAGTCTTGCGGTGGAATCGGGTTTGCGACGCTGGTCATTGCCGTTCCTCCTGTGTGGGTCTCGGCCGTGCTGGCTGCCACGGTGACGATCCTGCCAGGGACGCCGCGCCGCTCATACAGCAGGTTTACACCGATGCGCCCGCCTGCGTGAGCGGCGGTCCTGCGGAAAGCGCGCAGGTCTGCGATGGTGGATAAATGGTTGAGGGAAGGATCGCGGTCCCGGGCGGCGAAGTGTGGTTCGAACGGACCGGCGGCGGCGCGGGTCTGCCGCTGCTCGTCATACACGGCGGCCCCGGCCTACCGCACGGCTACCTGCGGTCGCTGGGACGCTTGGCCACGCAGCGCGAAGTCATCTTCTGGGATCAGCTGGGTTGCGGGAAATCCAAATGCCTGCCAAACCACAAGCTTTGGACAATGGATCGCTCGGTGGCCGAGGTGGACGCCGTAGTGCGGGCTCTGGGGTTGCACCGTTTCCATCTTTTCGGCAATTCCTGGGGTGGGATGCTGGCCCAGCAGTACATGCTCGACGCGACCCCCTCGGGCGTCGCCAGCCTCACCATCTCGAACAGCATCGCGTCCATTCCGGAGTTCGCGAAGATGGTGGCGCGCTTGAAGTCCGAGCTGGATCCGGCCACCCAGGCGGCCATCGACCGGCATGAAGCCGCCGGCACCACCTATGCGCCCGAATACCAGGCCGCGATACGCACCTGGAACGAAACCTACCTTTGCCGGGTGCGACCCTGGCCACGTGAGCTCGAGGACGCGTTCAGAGGCATGGGTGCGGAAATCTTCGAGACGATGTTCGGCCCCAGCGATTTTCACATCGTCGGGACGATCCGGGATTGGGACGTGTTCGAGCGCCTGCCCGAAATCTCCTCGCCCACAATGCTGCTCGCGGGCCGCTACGACGAATGCGCGCCGGAACACATGTTTGCGATGCACCAGCGCATAGCGGGATCCCGGTTCGAGCTGTTCGAGTCGAGCGCCCACATGCCGTTCATCGAAGAGCCGGACAAGTTCGACGCGGTGATGCGTGACTTCCTGCGCCGCCACGACGCCTGAGGCCACCGCGGGCCGATAGCCTCAGTTTTTCTTGGCCGCGTTGAATTTCGCGACGTTGGCCCGGAAGTCCTCGGTGACAAAGGACTGGCTCTCGGCCGATAGCGCGTAGTCCAGGCTGGCCAGCACGGCGCGCTCCAGGTGGATGTTGAGCACCCGCTTGGTGCTCTCCACCGCCTGCTGGGGCAGTTCCAGAATCTTTTTCGCACAGGCGATCGCCTCCGAGACCGGGTCGGCCACCACGTGGTTGGCCAGTCCGAGTTCGACGGCGCGCGGCGCCTTGATGCGTGTTCCGGTCAGCGCGAACTCCTTGGCCAGCAGCAGGCTGATGTGCAGCGGCCAGGTCAGCGGGCCGCCGTCGGCGGCCACCAGCCCCACCTGCACGTGCGGGTCGGCCAGATAGGCATCCTCGGCGATGTACACGATGTCGCTGAGCGCGACCAGGCTGCAGCCCAGCCCGACGGCGGGGCCATTGACGGCCGCCACCACGGGAATTCGACACCGTGCCATGCCCAGCACGATCTCGCGCCCGTCCCGGATGGTTTTCGCGCGCAGCTCGGCGTCGTTCGCCAGCTCTTCCAGGTACGTGAAATCGCCGCCGGCCGAGAATGCCCTGCCGGCGCCGGTGATGACCGCGGCGCGGGCGGTGGGGTCGTCGGTCAACCGCTGCCACAGCCGCGCGAGCCCGACGTGCAGGTTGTCGTTGACCGAGTTGAGCGACTCCGGCCGGTTGAGGGTGATGATGCGCAGCGCGCCGTCGGCCTGGACATCGATTTCGGTAGGCATGTCGTACACGTCAGACTCCTTCGATGATCGTGACCCGCTTCACCCGGGCTTCGCCCGCGTTCGCGATCACTCCTACTTCAACGGTCGTGACCCGCTTCACCCGGGCTTCGCCCGCGTTCGCG
>NZ_KL446993.1:2385198-2594206 GCF_000709305.1 Mycobacterium sp. TKK-01-0059 | reverse complement strand
TTCACCCGGGCTTCGCCCGCGTTCGCGATCACTCCTACTTCAACGGTCGTGACCCGCTTCACCCGGGCTTCGCCCGCGTTCGCGATCACTCCTACAATCCCAAGATTCGTGAGGCGATGATGTTCTTCTGTATTTGTGATGTCCCGCCCATGACGCTCTGCGCCCGGCTGTACAGGTAGGCGCTGAGCAGATCGGGATCACGCGTGCCCGCGACGGCCAGGGCGGCGTGCCCGACGGATTGTTCCACCCAGGTCATCAGCAGCTTGTCCAGCGAGCCTTCCGAGCCGTGCGAAACCCCGTCGAGCTGTTCGGACAACCGCCGCCGCACGTGATGGGTCAGCATGTCCGACTGGACCGCGGCCCACGCCAGCTCCTCGGGCACGTCACCGTCGTTCCGCGACAACAACTCCCGGACGAGCTTGCCGTAGCGGGCGGCGTAGCCCAGTGTGGAGGGCTCGCGTTCGTGCCCGACGACGGTCATGGCCACCGCCCAGCCGTCCCCGGGAGCACCGACCATCCGGTCCGCCGGGACCGTGGCATCGTCGAAGAACACCTGACCGAATTCGTTGGTCACGCCGTTGATCATCTGCAGCGGGCGCTGTTGCACGCCAGCCTGTTTCATCTCCAGGACGAACGCCGACAGGCCGCGGTGACGCTTGGCCGCGGGATCGGTGCGCGCGAGCAGCAGGCACCAGTCGGCCACGTCGGAATAGCTGGTCCAGATCTTGTGCCCGTTCACCACGTACTTGTCGCCCTCGAGGCGGGCGGTGGTGGTCAGCGAGGCCAGATCCGAACCGGCGCCCGGCTCGCTGAAGCCCTGGCACCACCGCTCGCTGCCGTTGATGATGCCGGGCAGGAAGCGCTTGCGCACCTGGTCGTTGGCGTGCTCGCCGATGCCGTACACCAGATAGCCGACGCTGGGTCGCGGCGGTGCGCCCGCACGGACCAGCTCCTCGTCGACGATGACGTCATAGACCGGCGCCAGGTCCTGCCCGCCCCACTCGCGGGGCCAGGACAGGCCGAAAAAGCCGTTGTCGTACAGGGCGCGATGCCAGTCGGCCATGCGCGCCCAATACTCGTCCCCGGTGCCGGAGAACTCCTTGGCGTGCGCGGAAAGCCAGGTGCGCAGCCGCTCCCGGAAGGCGGCCTCGTCGGGTGAGTCACGAAAGTCCAAGATCGATCTCCTTCAACGCGACCGGCCACAGCTCGGTCGAGGTCAGGGCGCGGCGCAGGTAGACGTGCGCCACGCATTCCCAGGTGTTGCCGATGCCGCCGTGCACCTGAATGGCCGTCTCGCAGACGGTTCGGGTGGCGCGCGCGCAATAGACCTTGGCGATCTGGGCGGCCCGAATGGCTTCGGCGGGTGCCAACTCGTCGACGGCCCACGCGGCGTGGCGCAACACGCTGACCGAACCTTCAATCAGCGCAAGGCTTTCGGCCAGCAGATGCGCGATGGCTTGGTACGACCCGATCTGCTTGCCGTATTGTTCGCGGATCTTGGCGTAGTCGCAGGCGACGGCGTGCGCGCCGCGGGCGATACCGACCAGGTCGGCCGTCGTCGCGACCAGAGCCAGTGCCCGCCACTGCTCGGCAACCTCAGGGGACACCTCGCCCAGCGCCACCGGCGAACCCACGATCTTCGCCTCGGCCCGCGTGAGGTCGACGCCATCGGTCAACGCCTGCACATCGACGGCCGAGACCGCGCCGCCCGAGAGCACTAACGCACGCCGCGCGCCGCGCGCGTCGATCACCCGATCGTCGACCGCGACCGTTGTCCCCGAGGCTTCTTCGCCGATGTGACGGGCGAGATCGTCGGCGAGCACCGGGCCGAGAAACGGCGTGTCCACCAGACGACGCCCCAATTCCTCTGCCACGATGGCCACTTCGACGCCCGAGGCCCAATCGGAGCGCAACGAGCGCCAGCCTGTGGACTCGATCTGCTTGTCCAGGCGCGTGATTCGGTTCTGGTCGTCGAGATCCTGGACCGTTGCCGGTCCCAGATCGTCGGCCAGCTTGGCGGCGGCGTCGCGCAATTGCTGTTGCTCAGTTGTCAGACGTACATCCATGGCGCTCCTTCAGCACTCGGCGCAGCACCTTGCCCGAGGGCAGGCGGGGAATTTCAGGCACAAACACCACTCGGCTCAGATGTTTATAGGACGCCAACTTCTCGTCCACCAGGGCGGTCAGCTGGGACGCGTCGACGGGCGCGGACGTCGCGACCGCGGCGACGATCGCCTCGCCGTTGGTTCCGTCGGGAATCCCGAACACCGCACAGTCTTTCACCGCCGGATGACCGTGCAACACCGCCTCGATCTCGGCGGGGGCGACCTGGAAGCCGCGGACTTTGATCATCTCCTTGAGGCGGTCGGTGATCCGCAGCCAGCCGCCGGTGTCCAGCCACCCGACGTCTCCGGTCCGATACCAGCCATCCCGGATCGCCTCGCCGGTCGCTTCGGCCGGCAGGTAGCCGGCCATGAGCGACGCCGACCGGGCCTGAATCTCACCGACCTCACCGGGGCCGACCGGCTCGCCCGTCTCCAGCGAGACGACCCGCAGGTCCACACCGGGTACCGCGCGTCCGACGGTGTCGAGTCGCGCGTCCTCGATCGGATTACAGGCGATGACAGGCAATTCCGTGGTCCCGTAGGCCGGAAGCCAGCTCACGCCGGTGCGCCGGGTCACGGTCTGCGCGACGTTGGCGTTGACCGGTGTGGCTCCCCACATGATGTAGCGCAGCGACGACAGGTCATAGGATTCCAGGCCAAGGTGCGAGGCGATGGCGAGCGCGATGGGTGCGACCGCCATTTCCACTGTGATGCGGTCACTTTCGATGTGGTGCAGCACCCGGTCGATGTCGAACCGGCGGTGCAGCCGCACGCAGGCGCCCGTCTCCCACGCGGTCAGCAGGTTCAGCAGCCCGAGGATGTGTGACGGTGGCGTGGCAACTTGGATCCGGTCGCGGTGCGTCAACTGCAGCGCGTGGCGCCAGTGCCGCACGGCCTCGTCGAGCGAGACGTGGGTGTGGCGGACGGCCTTGGGCAGGCCGGTGGTGCCGGAGCTGAACACCAGCGCCGCGTCGGCCTCAGCCGGCGGCGCAGGACCGGTGGCCGGGTCGGCCGGTGGGACGGGCTCGTCCAGGTGCAGCATCGGCATAAGGCCGGCCAGCACGGGGTGGTCGCCGACGGCGTGCGCGGGACCCGTCAGCGCGAGCGCGTGGTCGACCTCGTCGCGTTTCCAGGCCGGGCTGATGAGGACGGCACTGGCGGCCAGCCGCCAGATCGCGAGCACCACAGCGAGGAACTCCGGCCGGTTGGACGCCATGACCGCGACCCGCTGACCTGCTGTGACGCCGTCTTTGGCCAGGGCCGCGGCCCATCCGTCGGCCAACGCGTGGAGTTCGGGCGCGCTGAATCGCCGTTCCTCGAACACGAGCGCCGCCGGCTCGGTCACGTCCCGTCCTTCCCTGACAGACCGGGCTGACCCGACATCCATACAAGTCTTGAGAAGATGCTATCGCTTCGTGAGAATAGTATTCTCTATACTGAAGAATGCAAGTACGGAAGGGGGCGGTCTACGTGACGGTCACCCGGATCATCGAGGAGACCCCACGGGTGACAGATCCGGCCACAAACGGCTCCGGCGCCGGAACCGTGACGATTCATCTCGACCGCAAAAAGGTCTCGGTGCCCAGGGTGCCGGGCGAGACGCTCCTGGAGACCGCGCGGCGCGCCGGGCTCGAGCCGCCGTTCAGTTGCGAGGCCGGCAACTGCGGGACGTGCATGGCCAAGCTCGAAGAGGGGCACGCCACCATGCGGGTCAACGACGCTCTCGAACCCGACGAGGTCGAAGAGGGCTACATTCTGACGTGCCAGGGCGTTCCGGATACGGACTCGATCACGGTGCGCTACGAGTAGCAGCCAGGAGAAATTGCGATGGCCAAGGGCATCATCCTCGTGGAAAGTCGGCCCAGCTCGCCCGAACGGGAAGACGAGTACAACACCTGGTACGACGAGGTGCACCTGGGTGAGCTGGTGGCGCTGGACGGATTCGTCTCGGCACGTCGACTGCGACCGGTCGACGGCGACGGCCCCTACGTCGCGATCTACGAGATCGAAGGCGACGATCTGCAGGCGATTCTGGACAACATGATCGCCAACGGGCCGCAGCTGCACATGTCCGATGCCCTGCAGCTGGACCCGCCGCCGATTCCACGACTGCTCGAAACCACCACCGAGTGCAGCGGCTGACCGAGCTCGCGTCGCGCACACAAGAGGAGCCCATTGATGAAGGCCGATGACCTGATCCTGGTGAGCATTGACGACCACGTGGTCGAACCGCCGGACATGTTCCTGCGCCACGTGCCCGCCAAGTACCGGGACGAGGCACCGATCGTCGTGACCGACGACAAGGGCGTCGACCAGTGGATGTACCAGGGCCGCCCACAGGGCGTGAGCGGACTCAACGCCGTGGTGTCGTGGCCTGCCGAGGAGTGGGGCCGCGACCCCGCCGGCTTCGCCGAGATGCGTCCGGGCGTCTACGACGTCCACGAGCGCGTCCGTGATATGAACCGCAACGGCATCCTCGCGTCGATGTGCTTCCCGACGTTCACCGGCTTTTCGGCCCGGCACCTCAACATGACGCGCGAGGACGTCACCTTAGTGATGGTGTCGGCCTACAACGACTGGCACATCGACGAATGGGCCGGCTCCTACCCGGACCGGTTCATCCCCATCGCGATCCTGCCGACCTGGACTCCAGAGGGCATGTGCGCCGAGATCCGTAGGGTCGCCGCGAAGGGCTGCCGCGCGGTCACCATGCCGGAATTGCCGCATCTGGAAGGACTTCCGAGCTACCACGACGAGGACTACTGGGGGCCGGTGTTTCGCACGCTGTCCGAGGAGAACGTGGTGATGTGTCTGCACATCGGCACCGGCTTCGGGGCGATCAGCATGGCGCCCGACGCCCCGATCGACAACATGATCATTCTGGCCACCCAGGTCTCGGCGATGTGCGCCCAGGACCTGCTGTGGGGCCCGGCGATGCGCAACTACCCCGACCTGAGATTCGCCTTCTCCGAAGGCGGTATCGGCTGGATCCCCTTCTACCTCGACCGCAGCGACCGCCACTACACCAACCAGAAGTGGCTGCGCCGCGACTTCGGCGACAAGCTGCCCAGCGACGTCTTCCGCGAGCATTCGCTGGCCTGCTACGTCACCGACAAGACGTCGCTGAAGCTGCGCCATGAGATCGGCATCGACATCATCGCCTGGGAGTGCGACTACCCGCACTCGGACTGCTTCTGGCCCGACGCGCCCGAGCAGGTGCTGGCCGAACTGAACGCCGCCGGCGCCGACGACTCCGACGTCAACAAGATCACCTGGGCCAACGCCTGCCGGTTCTTCGGCTGGGACCCGTTCGCCCGCACGCCCCGCGAGCAGGCGACCGTCAAGGCCCTGCGCGCCAAGGCAACCGACGTGGATGTGTCGATCCGGTCGCGTGCCGAGTGGGCGCGGCGCTATCAGGAAAAGCAGCTGGCCACGTCCTGACGCCGAACGTCGACTTGTTGGGCGAAATCACCGATTTTTGCGCCACAACTCGACGCTCGGGGCATCGTCAGCCCGTTGGCGGGTTGACGAACCACACGTTCTCCTCGCGCAGGCTGCGGCTGCGCCAACCGTCGGCCGTGCGCGTCAGCTCGTGGTGGTAGTAGCCGCCGCAGTAACTCAACTCCGCCATGCCCGGCAACTGCATGGGGTTGTAGAACATGGCGCGCACCGTCGCGGAATCGCCGTGCAGCGCCAGGATTTCCACGTTGGTGATGTAGTGCATCGACATCGGGATCGCGCCGAAGCCCTGCTCCAGCCATGCGGCCACCTCGTCACGAGGGCCCGCCGCCGCGCCCGCCGACGAGTAGTCGATATGCGCGTCGTCGGTGAAGACCGAGCGGTACAGCTGCCAATCCTTGGCATCGACGGCGCGGGCGTATCTGTTGAGTAGCGCGGCGATTTCGAGTTCGTCGGCGACCCGCTGCAGATCCATCGTTGCACCTCATATCCCTTGGCGTCGAACGTCGACTTATTGCGCGAAATCGGCGATTCTGGCGCCATAACTCGACGTTCGGCGGACGGACTAGCCTTGCGGCAGTTCCACTCCCTCAAAACTTTTGAGCATCTCGGCCGGCGGCGGCGTCATCTGGAGATAAAGTCTATGTGGCGGATGCGGTCATCATCGGTGAACTCATAGACGGTCAGCGAATTGACCACGCTACGGAATTCGCCCACCTCGCTCCGTTCCTCGAGTTCGAGAAACACGCGGCCGCCGGCCTCGGTGATGTGCTTGAAAGAACACTCCCACTCCGACGATGTCGCCCAATTGGTGAGGAATTCGACATAGTCCGGCCACTTCATCACCTCTTTGAACGCACCGATTCGCTCGAATTCGCCCACGGCGACCAGCTCGGCCAGCGGTCTCCAACTGTCCGCCGAGAAGCCCGGTTTCTTCGCTTGGTCGACGAGGCGCTTCGTGGTGGCGCCGTATTGCAGCACCACGTGCGATCGGCCAGTGTACGAGTCGATGACATCCTCGACCGTTGGCAAGGCATTCACGCCCGCACCCCGGCCTTTCGCAGGTAACGTCGCAGGATCCCGATGCGCCCCATGAGAATTCCCCTTTCACCAGCGAGACGTAGCCAGCGCCTTTGCGTCCAACGTCGACTTGTTGCGCGAAATCGGCGATTTCGGCGCAACTACTCGACGCTCGGCAGTTCCGGCGGTGGACGGTACTCGGGTTCGTAGCCGGAAACGTGAATCGGGCTGCCCACCAGACGGAAATCACCCGCTGTCACAACCACTTCCGGGGTGGCCTCGAGGGCCTCGGGCAGGGTCCTGACGGCCGCGGCCGGAACCCCGAGCGGGCGCAGCCGGCGTTCCCACCCGGCCGCGCTGTCGGTCGCCAGCATCGCCGTGACGACGGCGAGTACTTCGTCGCGGCGGGCGACCCGCTCGGCCATCGTCTCGAAACCACCGATGCCTGCCTCCGCGGCGAACGACTTCCAGAACCCGTCATGGGTGATGAACAGCGCCAGATAGCCATCCGCGGTCGGAAACAGCTGAGCCGGAACGTAATACGAGTGCGCCCCGTGGGGGCGCCGCTGCGGCTCCACCCCACTGTTGAGGTAGGCGGAGGCGTGGTAGTTGAGCTGCGACAGCATGACGTCGCGCAGCGACACGTCCACCTGCCCGCCGGTGCCGGAGATGATCTTGGCCAGCAGTCCCAGTGCCGCCGACATTCCGGTGGAGTTGTCGGCCGACGAGTAGCCGGGCAGCGTCGGCGGACCGTCGGGGTCACCGGTCAGCGCCGCGGTGCCGACGCCAGCCTGCACCACGTAGTCGAACGCGGGGTCGTCGCCGCCGTACAGGCCGAAGCCGGTGATCGCCACGCAGACGATCCGCTCGTTGTGCCGTCGCAGCTGCTCGTAGGTGAGGCCCAGCCGGCGGATGGCGGAGGGTTTCAGGTTCACCAGCAGCGCGTGGGACTCGCCGACCAGGTCGCCCAGGCGCTGTTGTCCCGCATCCGAATTCAAATCCAGGCAGATGCTGGACTTGTTCCGATTGAGGCTGGCGAAGTACGTGGCGCCGACGCTGCGGGAGATCTCGCCGCCGGCGGGCTCGATCTTGGTGACCTCGGCGCCGAGGTCGGCGAGCAGCATGGTGGCATACGGGCCGGCCAGCATGGTGCCGACCTCGAGGATACGGATCCCCGCCAGTGGCCCGGTGTTGCTGGGAGTCAACGCAATTCCGCGGCGAGCGAGGCGATCATTTCGCGGGTGCGACGCTTGGACGCGACCAGCTCGTCCCGGTTGTCGCCGATGGGCAGCAGCCGCACCGAGAGATCGGTTACGCCCGCGTCGGCGAATCGGCGCATCCGGGCGAGAATCTGTTCGGAGTCGCCGGCCGCGCACAGGTCGCCGACGTCGCGGGCATCGCCCCGGTCGAGCAGGCGCTGGTAGTTGGGTGACACCTCGGCCTCCCCCAAGATCCGGTTGGCGCGCTCCTTGGCCTCCTCGACTTGCGAAGGCCCACACAGGCATACCGGTATGCCCGCGACGATCCGCGGCGCGGGTCGCCCGGCATCGGCGGCGGCCTTGGTGATCTTCGGCGCGATGTGGTCACCGATCGCGCGCTCGTCGGCCATCCACAACACGGTGCCGTCGGCGAGTTCACCGGCGAGCTGCAGCATCACCGGGCCGAGCGCGGCGACCAGCACCGGCATCGGGGTATCGGCCCCGATCGCCAGCGGGTTGTGCACGGTGAACGAATCGTTCTCGATATCCACCGGGCCCGGGCCGGCGACAGCGGCGTTGAGCACCTGCAGGTAATCGCGGGTATAGGCGGCCGGCTTCTCGTAGGGCAGGCCGAGCATGTCGCGGATGATCCAGTGGTGCGACGGCCCGACACCGAGAGCCAGCCGCCCGCCTGCCACCGCGTGCGTCGAAAGCGCTTGGCGGGCAAGCGCGATCGGATGCTGGGCCTGCAGCGGCACCACCGCGGTGCCCAGTTCGATGCGCGAGCTGTGCGCGGCCATCAGCGACACCATGGTCAGGCAGTCGAAGTCGTTGGGCACCTGCGGCATCCACGCGGTGTCCAGACCCGCGGATTCGGCCCATTCGATATCGGAGGCCAGCTTGTGCACCTTGCGGGCCATGTCGCCACGCTCGGCACCGATCATTACTCCGACGCGCACTGTTCCTCTTTTTCTTCCGAAGCGGGCTCGGGGGTCCCGGTCAGCGCGCGGATGTCGCGCACCAGGTTGTCCAGCGGTGTCCCGGTGGGGAATACGGCCGCGGCCCCGGCGGAGAGCAGTTTGGGGACGTCGGCGTGCGGGATGGTCCCGCCGACGACGACCGAGATGTCGGCGGCGTCGGCGGCGCGCAGCGCCTCGACGGTGCGCGCGGTGAGCGCCAGGTGCGCACCGGACAGGATGCTCAGGCCGACCACGGCGACGTCTTCCTGCACCGCGATCGAGGCGATGTCCTCGATACGCTGGCGGATGCCGGTGTAGATGACCTCGAATCCGGCGTCGCGCAGGGTGCGGGCGACGATCTTGGCGCCGCGGTCGTGTCCGTCCAGGCCGGGTTTGGCAACGAGAACGCGAACGGCCACTTAGAACACCACCGGCTGCTGGAACTCGCCCCACACTGCTTTGAGCGCGGAGACCATCTCCCCAACGGTGCAGTAGGCGTTGGCACAGTCGATCAACTTGTGCATCAGGTTGTCGTCTCCTTCGGCGGAACGCGACAGGGCGGCGAGGCTGGATTTCACTGCGGCCGAATCCCTTTCGGATTTTACCTTGGAGAGCCGCTTGAGCTGAAGATCACGCCCTTCGGCGTCGAGCTCATAGGTGACGACATCGTGTTCCGGTTCCTCGGTCACGAAGCGGTTGACGCCGACGACCGGGCGGTCGCCGGATTCGATGTCCTGGTGGATCTTGAATGCCTCGTCGGCGATCAGGCCCTGTAGGTAACCGTCCTCGATGGCATGGACCATTCCTCCGTGCCGCTCGAGGTCGGACATGATCTCGATGATGCGCTCCTCGGTCGCGTCGGTCAGCGCCTCCACGAAGTACGAGCCGCCCAGCGGGTCGGCCACACTGGCCACGCCGGTTTCGTGCGCGAGGATCTGCTGGGTGCGCAACGCCAGCGTGGTGGTCTCCTCGGTGGGCAGCGCGAATGGTTCGTCCCAGGCGGCCGTGAACATCGACTGGACGCCGCCCAATACGGCGGCCATGGCCTCGTAGGCCACCCGGACGATGTTGTTGTGGGCCTGCGGGGCATACAGCGACGCCCCGCCGCAGACGCAGCCGAAGCGGAACATCGCCGCCTTGTCCTTCGTCGCCCCGTAGCGCTCCCGCACGATCGTCGCCCAACGCCGCCGCCCCGCACGGTATTTGGCGATCTCCTCGAAGAAATCCCCGTGGGTGTAGAAGAAGAACGAGATCTGCGGCGCGAACTGGTCGATCGTCATGCGGCCGCGTTCCACCACCGTGTCGCAGTAGGTGACGCCGTCGGCCAGGGTGAACGCCATCTCCTGCACGGCGTTGGCCCCGGCGTCGCGGAAATGCGCACCGGCGACCGAGATCGCGTTGAACCTGGGCACCTCGGCGGCGCAGAACTCGATGGTGTCCGCGATCAACCGCAAAGACGGCTCCGGCGGCCAGATCCAGGTCCCGCGCGAGGCGTACTCCTTGAGGATGTCGTTCTGGATGGTCCCGGTGAGCTTGGCCCGCGGGATGCCCTTTTTCTCGGCCGCGGCGACGTAGAAGGCCAGCAGGATCGCCGCCGTGCCGTTGATGGTCATGCTGGTGCTGAGCTTGTCCAGCGGGATGCCGTCGAACAGGATCTCGAAGTCGGCCAGGGTATCCACCGCGACGCCGACCCGGCCGACCTCCTCACCGAACTCGGGGTCGTCGGAGTCGTATCCGCACTGCGTCGGCAGGTCGAGCGCCACCGACAACCCGGTCCCGCCCTGATCCAGCAGGTAGCGGTACCGGCGATTGGACTCCTCGGCGGTGCCGAACCCCGAATATTGGCGGAAGGTCCACAGCTTGCCGCGGTAGCCCGACGCGAAGTTGCCGCGAGTGAAGGGGAACTCCCCGGGCTGGGGAGGCTCCGCGCCCCTATCCGCCGGCCCATATACGGGCTGCAGCGGGATGCCGGAGGGAGTGTGGGCCGTATTATCCATCGGTGAATAACGTACTTGCAAAAAAAGAGAATGCCAATACCATACGCTTGACCTGGTCAAAGGAGACGAATGGCTGACAACGTGCTCACCGATCGCACGGTGGTGATCTCCGGCGGGAGCCGCGGGATCGGACTCGCGATTGGGATCGCCGCCGCCAGGCGGGGTGCCAACGTGGTGCTGCTGGCCAAGACCGACACACCCCATCCGCGCCTGCCCGGGACGGTGCACACCGCGGCGGCCGACGTCGAGGCCGCCGGCGGGAAGGCGCTGGCCGTCGTGGGCGACGTGCGCCGCGAAGAGGACGTGCAGCGCGTGGTCGACGCGGCCGTGCAGCGGTTCGGCGGCATCGACATCTGCGTCAACAACGCCAGCGCCATCGCCACCGACCCGACGGCCGTGCTGTCGGCCAAGAAATACGACCTGATGCAGGAGATCAACCTGCGCGGCACCTTCCTGCTGACCAAGGCGTGCGTGCCCCATCTAAAGAAATCGGCCAACCCGCACGTGCTGACCATCTCGCCACCGATCAACATGAACCCCCGCTGGCTGGGCGCCCACCCGGCCTACACACTGTCCAAGTACGGGATGACGCTGCTGTCGCTGGGCTGGGCGGCCGAGTTCGCGGACGACGGGATCGGCGTGAACTGCCTGTGGCCGGAGACCTACATCGCCACCGCGGCGGTCACCAACATGGCCGATGGCGACCGGCTGGCCGCGTCGTCGCGCAGCCCGGAGATCATGGGCGACGCCGCCGTCGAGATCGTCTCTCGACCCGCCCGGCAAGCCACGGGCGAATGCCACGTCGACGCCGAGGTGCTGCGATCGGCCGGGGTTGCGGATCTGTCCCGATACGGCGGCGGCGAGCAGCCGATCCCGGACCTATTCCTGGACTGAATACCTAAGCACGGCAGAGGATTTCGCCGTGCGGGATGGCGATCCAGCCGTCTTCGGCGACGGCCCATTCTCGCCAGGCGGCGGAGATCTCCTCGAGCTGCGCCGGGGTGGCCAGCTCGAGGCTCACCAGGTCGCTGGCCACGGTCGAATGAAGGATCCGGTCGGCCCACATGCCGCCCCACCATTCGCGCGTCTCGGGTGTGGCGTAGCACCACAGGCTGCCGGTGGGTGTGATGTCGTCGAATCCCGCCTGCTGTGCCCAGGACAGCAGCCGCCGGCCCGCGTCGGGCTCGCCGCGGTTGGCGCGGGCGACGCGTTGGTAGAGCTCGCGCCACAACTCGAGGGCGGGTAGCTGCGGGTACCAGATGAACCCCGCATAGTCGGCGTCGCGGACCGCCACGATGCCGCCCGGCGCGCACACTCGCCGCATCTCACGCAGGGCGCGCACCGGGTCGGCCACGTGCTGTAGCACCTGATGGGCGTGGACGACATCGAACGTGCCGTCGGCAAAGTCGAGGTCGTGCACGTCGGCGGTGCCGAACGAGACGTTGGACAGGTTGCGTTGCCGGGCTTCGGTGCGGGCCACGCCCAGGACGTCGGCGACTTGGTCGACGGCGGTGACGGGTCCGGGTGCGACGCGCGCGGCGAGGTCAGCGGTGATGGTGCCGGGACCGCAGCCGATATCCAGCACCGACAGGCCCGGTTTCAGGTGGGGCAGCAGGTAGGCCGCCGAGTCTTCGGCGGTGCGGCGGCGGTGGCTGCGCAGCACCGACTCGTGGTGTCCGTGTGTGTAACTGGCCCGCTCGTTCACCTCGCCAGCGTACGGCGGCAAGCCACATGATGATACACGTGTCTCGGTATATGAGACATCTAGTCGACGGGGACGTTGAGAATCGGGAGGTCGACACCCGCGCCCGGACCGTCGAAATGCCACCATTCGCCCGAATACACCTTCAGGCCGCCATAGTTCATGGCGTTGCGCAGCGCGGCTCGATTCGCCCTCGCGTCGGCGCTGATGCCCTGGGTGTTGAACGCCGTTGCCCGAGAGGTGAAGTCGTCGAAGTCGGTGCCCATGTCGGCCAGGCACAGCCCACCCGCGTGTAGTCCCGACGTGCATGGCTGTTGCGGCGTCGTGAACGTCACGTCGACCGAGCGTCCCGACTCATGGCTGCGCGCATATTGGCCAGGTCGTGCCACCCAGGCCGGGTTGGGGACCAGGCTGAACATCTTGACCTGGACGTCGTGCGGCCGATAGCAGTCCCAGAAGACCAGGAGGTGGCCCTGCGGTCGCAGCGCGCCGGCGGCGGCGGCGAGTCCGGGCGCCATCGATTGGTGCACAAGGCATCTGGCGTCGGACGGATACAGCTGCGTGTGGGTGAAGTTGTTGGTCGTCGCGTAGCGCAGATCGAGCACGGCGTCGGGAACGACGGTGCGGACGTCGACGAAGCCGGCCGCCCGCGCGGCGTCGCTGACCGGCGGCACGTCGGGGCCCGCCGAGGCGCGAGGGGTATCCCAGGCCGGGCCGCACCCCAGGATGAGTGCGAAAGCGGCCAGCCTGAGCACTCCTGCGCGACGCATTGGGCCATTGTCCCGGCTGGATCGGTCCGCGTCGGGTTATCTGGCCGTCGGGGCGCGCCTCATTCGCGTTCTGCCGTCGCGACGGCGAGCCAGTCGTCGTCCGCGAGCCGGCTTGCGCGCGACGGGTCGTAGCGGCGCAACAGCGCGGGCACGGTCGCGTGGTCGCGCAGCTCGAATCCGTGCGCTGCCAATGTGGCGGTCAGGTCGGCCTCGGTGAAGTCGCTGCGATACGGTTCGCCGCGCCGGGCCACCATCCGGGTGATCCGGCCCGCGCTCTTCCACGGGGTGCCGGCGGTGACGACGCCCGCGGCGATGTGGTCCAGGACGAGGCGACTCCCCGGGGTGCACAGGCCGGCGAGGTCGGCGATGGTCGCGTCGATGGCGCCGCGGGTCAGGTAGGGAGTGACGCCGAGCCACACCACGAGGGCGGGCTGCTTGGGGTCGAAGCCGGCGGCCAGTAGCGCTTCGCGCAGCGCGTTCCGTTCCAAATCGCAGGCGACCCAATGGATTCGGCAGCTGTGCCGCGGCGCCAACAGCCGCTCGACGACCGGGCGCTTGTGCGCTTGAGTGGTGGGCGCGTCGACCTCGAAGATCGTCACCGGGGTCCCCGCGCGGCGAATGCTGGTGGTGTCGAAGCCCGCGCCCAGCAGCACGAGTTGGCCGATCCCCGCGGCGATCGCGGCCTCACATGCGTCGTCGACGTAGCGCACCCGAAGCGCGATGTGGGCGTGCAGGCCTCCCCACAGGTGGTCAAATATCCGGAGCGCGGCGTCGGCCGCGCGCCAGTGGGCGAGCATGGCGCGCAGCACCGGATTACCGACGAAACGCCGGGAGTACGCGTCCTCCACGAGCCGCCGCCCCGGTGGCCGCAGCGTTTCCGCAGCGCGTTGAAACGCATTGACTTCGGCGGTCCAACTCGCCGCGCGATCAAGGCGTCGGGCGCCCACATCAACCATCGTCTCCCCTTTGCACGAACCATCCGCTGTTGACGCTATCCACCACACCGGCCCATCGGTAAGGTCCAATTCGATGCCGAATTCGTGGACCAGTCGCGATACCGGAGGGGACCTGCATCTCGACCTTCCCCCGGGTCGGGGCCGGCGTGCGGCGCTCGAAGCCGCTCTGCGACAAGCCATCCGGGGTGGACGCCTCGCCGCGGGCGAGGCGTTGCCATCCTCGCGTGCCCTCGCCACACAGCTCGGGCTTGCCCGCGGCACCGTCGTCGAGGTCTACACGCAACTGGCGGCCGAGGGATACCTCCGGACCCGTCCAGGCGCGGCCACCCAGGTGGCGGGCGGACCGCACGTTCAGGCACCGATCGAATCGATGCGGGTTACCCAGCGCTATGCGGCCGATTTTCGCCTCGGCCGCCCGGACCTCAGCATGTTCCCGCGCGCCGAATGGTTACGCGCGTTGCGCCGAGTCCTCGAGGCCACCCCCCACGCCGAACTGGGGCCGGCGGACCCGCGCGGGTCACCGCGCTTGCGCGCCGCGCTGGCCAACTACCTGGGTCGAGTGCGCGGGGTGCTCACCACCGGCGAGCACATCGTCGTCTGCAGCGGGTTCACCCAGGGGCTGCGTCTGGTGTGTGAGGCGCTGGCCGCCGGCGGAGCCCGGTCGATCGCGCTCGAGAATCCCTGCCTGCCCGACCATCGCGCGACGGCGGCGGCGAGCGGGCTAACCGTCGAGCCCCTCGACGTCGACCACGGGGGTGCGCGGCCCGAGGGATTCAATACGGCCGTCGCCGCGGCGGTGCTCACCCCGGCACACCAGGCTCCCCTCGGGGCGACGCTCGACGCCGACCGGCGTACCGAGTTCGCGCACATCGCCGCGACCCGGGGCACGTATCTGATCGAGGACGATTACGACGGGGAATTTCGCTACGACCGGCACCCCGTGGGCGCGCTGCAGGGCCTGGCACCCGAACACGTCGTCTACGTGGGTAGCGCCAGCAAGAGCCTGGCGCCCGGCCTCCGCCTCGGCTGGCTCGCGTTACCCGCCGCGTTGGTCGACGGGGTGGTCGAAGCCAAGCGCCGCGCCGATCGCGGAACCGACGTGCTCGCGCAGCTGACGTTCGCGGAGCTGATCGAATCCGGAGCGCTCGATCGGCACATCCGGCGGATGCGGCGGCGTTACCGCAACCGCCGCGACGCTCTCGTCGTTACCCTCGGCCGCTGCGCCCCCGGGATGCCGGTGTTGGGCATCTCAGCCGGCCTGCACGCCGTTGTCGCGCTGCCCGAGGGCATTTCGGAGGCCGAGGTGTTGAGCGCGGCGCGCGGACGCGACATCGCCCTCACCGGGCTGGCCCCGTTCTGGCACGGCACGGGCCGCCGCACAGACGGAATCATCATCGGGTACGGGACACCGCCCGAACACGAATACACCACCGCCCTGGCCCGTTTGGGAGAGTTGATGTCCGCCGTCTCGGGCGTCAGTCGGCCGGGGTGAAGTCGATGTGCAACTCCGTCAGGCCGCGCAGCAGGAACGTCGGCTCGTAGTGGTACTGACGGCCACGGGGCGATCCGTGCTTGGCCTCGCTGATCCTGAATTCGCGGGTGCGGTCCAGGAGGCGGTTGATGGTGATCTGTCCCTCCACCCGCGCCAGCGGCGCGCCCGCGCACGTGTGAATGCCGCGACCGAAGGCGATGTGCTCGCGCACGTTCTTCCGATCGGGCCGGAACTCGTTGGGATTGTCGAACTTTCGCGGATCGCGGTTGGCCGCACCCAGACAGAGCATGAGGACGGTGCCGGCCGGGATGTGCACCCCGCCCAGGGTGGTGGTCTTCCGTGCCAGCCGGAAGTCCACCTTGGTGGGGCTCTGCATGCGCAGTGCCTCCTCGATGAACGTGCCGATCAAGCTTCGATCTGAACGCAGCCGCTCTTGCAGCTCGGGGTCGTCGCCGAGGACCTGCACCGCCGAGCTGAGCAGTTTGGTCACGGTCTCCTGCCCGGCCGCGAACAGGAACGTCGCCGGCCGGACGACCTCCAACAGCGGCGGGACCGAGCCGTCGGGGTACGTGGCGGTGGCCAGGCCGGTCAGCACGTCTTCGCGCGGTTGCCGTCGCCGGTCGGTGATGTAGGCGCTGAACAGGTCGTCGAGGTACTGCAATGGGTTGCTGCCCACCGGTTCGTGATCCAGCGCGCCCACTCGGGCGCCCGGCGCATTGCCGGCCCCGAGATTGCGGCGGATCTCTGGGCGGTCCTCGTCGGGAACCCCGAGCAGATCGGCGATCGCCAGGGTGGCGAACGGCTTCGCGTACTCGCTGAGGAACTCGCAGTGGCCGTTGGCGATGAACTCGTCGAATTGCCGGTCGGCCAATTGCCAGATGTAGTCCTTGTTTTCCTGCAGTCGGCGCGGGGTCAGCAGCCGGCCGAGTAGGGAGCGCGCCTTTTCGTGCTCGGGCGGGTCCATGACGACCATGTGCTCGAAGATCGGGAACTCGTGGCGATGCGCCTCGATCTGCTCACTGATGTCGTCGCCTTCCGGGGTGAACGGCAACGGCGGGAACGGACCACCGATCGCGTTGACCGCGGAAAACGAGTCCACGTCTTTGAATGCCGCCTGAACCTCCTGGTAGCCGGTGACGGCCACGACCCCGTAGTGCGGTTCGCGGAACACCGGTCCCTGGTTGCGCAGGTAGTCCCAGTAGTCGTAGGGGTCTTGCGCGACGTCGGCGTCGGTGAAGTAGTCGACGTTGGCGAGATCGGTCATGAGTCCAATTCCTTTTCCTGGCACCGAAAAGCGCAGTGCGTCACGCTGATGCGTCGCCGGCGACGGCGCTGATGGCCTGGCGCGGACAGGCGGCCACGGCCGCTTCCACGCTGTGGCGCAACGCTTCAGCCGGTTGCTCGTCGCAGGTCGCGACGTCGTCACCCAGCTCGAAAACCTCGGGGGCGATCTCCACGCAGAGGGCATGCGCCTCACACAGGCGCGGATCCACCCGCACACGCATGCGCGCTGTCGTCACCGGCCCTCCAATCCCCCGTTTGCCGCTCCACAAACTGATCGATCGACCAAATTGTTAGGATGCGGTATGCCTACCACGGATCGCGCGGGCCGGTCAAGCAAAGCCGGCGCACCCAACCGCGCGGCGGCGCGCCAACCCAAGCGGACCCCCGACGCCGGCGCGCGCAGCAAGCTGATCGAGGCCACCGCCCGCATCATGCGCGAGGAAGGCTATGCCGCGGCCACCTCCCGGCGGGTCGCCGCCGAGGCCGGCGTCAAGCAGGCGCTGGTCTATTACTACTTCCCCACGATGGACGATCTGTTCGTCGAGGTGCTGCGCGCCGGTGCCGAGACCGCGCTGACGCGCATGCGCGCCCTGCTGGCCGAGGACGACCCCCTGCGGGCGCTGTGGGCGATGAACAGCGACACGGCGGTGACCGCACTGAACGCCGAGTTCATGGCATTGGCCAACCACCGCAAGGCAATTGGCGCCGAACTCAAGGCCTACGCCGAGCGCGTTCGTGACATCGAGACGGCGGCCGTCACCATGGTGCTACGCGCCAACGGAGTCGATCTCGAGGAATATCCCCCGGTCGCGATCTCGATGCTGATCGCGCAGGTGGCCCGCAGCCTGTGCAACGAGAGCGCCGTCGGCGTCACCCAGGGACACGACGAGCTGCGCGCGTTCGCCGAACGCCAGATGAGCCTGCTGGCGGCGCCCGCGGCCGCGTCCACGCTTGGCCGCTAGCACCGGCCGGCGCCACCGCAGCGGCGACAGGACCGTTTCCGCATCCCGGCCACCGAGCGGGCGGTCGGGCACACGTCTGTTGACACTGCGCACGAATGGTGCCAACCTTCCTGATCGATCGACAAAGAATTGTCGGCCACGTCTAGGTGAGGTGCAGTCATGGGTGGAAGAGTTGAGGGCAAGGTCGCGTTCATCACCGGGGCGGCTCGCGGCCAGGGCCGCAGCCACGCGGTGCGCCTGGCGCAGGAAGGTGCCGACATCATCGCGGTCGACATCTGCACGCCGATCAGTAGCAGCAGCGAGATCCCGCCGTCGACGCCCGATGACCTGGCCGAGACGGCCGACCTCATCAAGGGCCTGAACCGCCGCATCGTGACCGCCGAGGCCGACGTACGCGATTACGACGCGCTGAAAGCGGCGGTGGACAGCGGCGTCGAGCAGCTGGGCCGGTTGGACATCATCTGCGCCAACGCCGGAATCGGCAACGGCGGCCAGACTTTGGACAAGACCAGCGAAGACGACTGGCGCGACATGATCGACGTCAACCTTTCCGGCGTCTGGAAAACCGTCAAAGCCGGTGTGCCGCACCTGATTTCCCAGGGTCAGGGCGGCTCGATCATTCTGACCAGTTCGGTCGGGGGCCTCAAGGCCTACCCGCACACCGGTCACTACATCGCCGCCAAGCACGGCGTGGTCGGCCTGATGCGCACCTTCGCCGTCGAACTCGGCGAGCACTTCATCCGGGTGAACTCGGTGCACCCCACCAACGTGAACACGCCCATGTTCATGAACGAGGGGACGATGAAGCTGTTCCGGCCCGACCTGAAGAATCCCGGCCCGGATGACCTCAAGGTGGCCGCGCAGTTCATGCACGTGCTGCCGGTCGGCTGGGTCGAGCCGGTGGACATCAGCAACGCGGTGCTGTTCCTGGCTTCCGACGAATCGCGTTACATCACAGGTCTTCCGGTCACCGTCGATGCCGGGAGCATGCTCAAGTAGGGGCTTCGCCCAGTCAATGGCGGCCGAGCCCGCCGTAGTCGTCGACCGCCCGCCAGCAGCGCCCACGGGGCCTGCTGGCGATTGGCGACCGTCCATGCAGCCGACGGGTCAAATGATTGATGGTGATCACCATCGTGGTGGCCAGGGGCGGGATCGAACCGCCGACCTTCCGCTTTTCAGGTGGATGGAACGGCCGCTGGCCTGCGGTTTAATGACTCCCATACGTCAAATACGCCGCGCTGAGCGCGTCTGACGCAGGCTGCTCGTCCGGCGATCGGACACAGACCGGACACGGTGACAGCACTCCCGACAAGGGACCCTTCATCGCCCGTCACTCAGTGATGCGCGCTGGGGGCTCCCGGGGAGCAGGTACCCGATGCCCGGCATCACGAGGTCGAGCGCGCATTCAACGAGCTCGATTGCGGAGCGACTCACCCTTCGGCCGGACACAACCCGAACGGCCAGCCGGAACACGGACGGAGCGGCGGACGCCGGTAGACCGCGAGTGCCCGAGGCCGGCAAGGCCGCAGGGCGCGAGAGCGGTAGCGGTCGGTCGGACGGCGGGAGCGGCGTAGACCGTGTTCCGGCTGGGACCAACGGGCTTGTTATATGCGCCAAAAGTGTCCGCGACACCGTCGACGGCATTGTTGATGCGGAACTGTCGGCCTCGGATGCCTTGGGGCTGCGGTTCCCGAGGCCCAACATGGTGGCCTCGGCAGCGGCGCTGTTCGAACCGGCCGAACCATGGGCGCATGGACGGGACCGGCTGGATGTCGAACCTGAGTGCGGGCGATTCCGGATCACGATCGGCCCGGGCGTCGTCCGTCTCGGCTGGACCAATCCCGTTCGCGCGGAGAAGGCATCTGAGCGGACCGTGGGCCAGCACATGCAGGACGTAGCGGGCGAGGTAGACCGCATAAAGGCCGGTCGTGATGTGCCTGACCCGTCGGGCCGTGCGATCACCGAATGGTCCCGCAAGTCGCGTGCGGCGATGTGCCGCACCTTCGCCGAGCTGGACTACACGCCGATGGTGGAAAGCGGACGGGTACCCGCGATGGTCACGCTGACCTACCCCGGCGACTGGGAATCGGTCGCACCCGATGGAGCCAGCGTAAAGCGACATATGATGCTGTGGCGCAAACGATTTCAGCGCGAATGGGGTGAACCAGCGCGCTACATCTGGAAGATGGAATTTCAACGCCGCGGCGCACCACACATTCACCTATGGATGGCTCCCCCGTATACCGTCGGTCGATCAGGCCGTAGGTTCAGCGAATGGTTGTCGCAGGAATGGGCGGAAGTCGTCGCCCATCCCGACCCTGAACAACGCACACGCCACTTGCGCGCCGGTACGGCTATCGACAGCCTCAACGGATTGCGTGCTTGCGACCCCAAACGCTTGGCGATCTACTTCACGAAGCACTCATCACCGAATAGATTGGGCGACAAGGAATACCAGCACATCGTTCCGGAGGCCTGGCGGCGGCCGGGCCGCGGACCGGGTCGCTTTTGGGGGGTCCACGGGTTGGAACGAGCAACCGCAGTCGTTGAGATCGCCCAGGACGCATACCTGACGGCCCGAAGGATCATCCGTCGGTGGTCTCGCTCACAGGCCATTCATAGCGATTGCACCCACTGCTTCCCCACCGCACTCGTTCCGCGAATGACCCGCGTCGCAGTTCAACGAACAAACTCCAAGACTGGCAAAGTACGCCACCGCAACGTCTGTCGGAGGCGACTTCTCTGCCGCCAAGGCGGCTTCGCGGGTGGCTACGCCCTTGTGAACGACGGACCAGCGTTCGCATCCCAGCTCGCGGCAGCGTTATCGGCGGATCGGGCGAAGGCGGTGCGCGACGAACAACTCGCGGGCCGTAAGTGATCTAACGCAATTCACCTCTGACCGTCGCATTGCAGCAACCGGCTACATACGCTTAGCACGTGACCATCGAACTGTCGCCGCGCCTGCCGGATGGTGAGCGGCCGAGGAATCATCAGGAATTGGCCGCTGAGCAGATGGACCTGGACAACGTGATCAACGAGCTACTCCTGCGGCTGGAGGATCATAAATATCGTTGGGAGCTTTATGAATTCGGACTTTCCGACACTGAAGAGCGACGTCAGGTGCACACAGTCATTGAGCAGCTGCGGCTGGCGGTGCATACGGGTGGGCCAGCCGTACTTCATCCGCTGCGTCACGCGCTGTCTGTAGCTCACTCCGACGACCCCGCGTCGCCTGGATGCTCCGGATAGTCCGAGTCGCGGGCCATGCTCAGCTGCGCACTACCGTCCACGCGGTGCGGGGGACGGCTAGCGCGGTCGTAAACCGACAAAAACGAGGTCGTGAATTGTTCTGGCAATTCGATCTTCGTCGAGCGCATCGTCAAGCACTAGGTAGGTCAGTGCGCTGGTCGTGACGGCACCGAATAGCGCGATCGCGGCAACTGCTGGGTTGTCGAGGGTCACGAGTGAGCCGTCGCCGGCGCCAGCGCGAAGTAACGTCTCGACGGGTGCGAAGTATGCGGCGCTGATCATGTCGGCGATGACGGGCATGCGGGCGGCGCGGCCCAGTTCCCCGATGAGAGCGCGGCAGACGGCGGGTCTCTGTGCCATCACGCGCAGCTGGGCACTGATGACTGCGTGCAGGCGCTGAGCGGCGGAGCCTTCTGCCTCCACGACTGCGGCGACCTCGTGCGCGACTTGCTGTAGGACGTCTTCGAGGAGGAAGGCGAGTATTTCCTCTTTGCCGGCGAAGTAGTAGTAAAGGGTGGCCTTGGCGATGCCGGTGGTGGCGGCGACGTCTTCGATCTTGGTGTCGTTGAGCCCGCGGTCTGCGAAAAGTGCCGCCGCCGGCGGCAGGCGGTCGGCAATTTTTCGCGGAACCTCGCGCATTGACGCTCCTCTCGGTTGGACTTACAGTCTAAACTACTGGATTAGACAGCCGTATAATTAGATTCACAGCGGTAGGAGCTCAGATGACGACGGTGCAACTTCGCTACGACCCGTTCGATGCGACGATTCAGGACGATCTCTACCCCATCTACCGGCAGCTGCGCGACAAAGCCCCGCTGTATCGCGCAGCCGATTCCAACACGTGGGTTTTCAGTCGCCACGAAGATGTCGTCAGCGCGCTGCTTGACCATCACACCTACTCATCCGTGGACGGCATATTTCCAACTCCACCGGGCTCAGATTTCCACGCATCGTTCTTGCCCATGATGATTTTGATGGATCCCCCGCGACACGATCAGCTGCGCGCGTTGGTAAGCAAGGCGTTCACCCCGCGGCGCATCGCGGCGTTAAGTAGTGGGATTGAGGACCTGGCGGAGGATTTATCAGATTGCCTTGACCGGGGCGCAGGGTCGGTTGACTTTGCCGCCGACTTTGCCGCCGTCCTGCCGGCCATGGTGATCGCTGATTTGCTCGGCATTCCTCGCGAGGACCGCGCACAGTTTCGGCAGTGGTCAACCACGATGGTCCAGTCCAATCCGGCGCGCGGTGAGATGGGCGAGGGGCTGGCCGCGGCTGCGGCCGTCTATGCCTACTTCACCGACTTCCTCGCCGAGCGTCGACGCGAACCGCGCGGCGACTTGATGTCGGCCTTGGTGTCCGCCGAGATCGACGGAAAGCGTCTTACTGACGAGGACCTCCTTGGCTTTTGCCTGTTGCTGCTCATCGCAGGCCATGAGACCACCTCGAACCTGCTCAGCAACGCCGCAGTAGTGCTTGCGAGCGATCCCGACATTCGCCGACGACTAGTCGCCGATGACAACTTGCTTGGTCCCGCAGTTGAGGAGCTCCTCCGGTATGACTCACCGGTGCAAGGACTTTCACGAACTCTGACCCGCGACGTCACGCTGCATGGCGTCACGATGTCCGTCGGTGATTCAGTGCTGCTGTTGTTCGGCTCGGCTAACCGTGACGAACGAGTGTTTGCTGATCCCGACGTGTTCGATATCGGGCGCAAACCCGAACATCAAGTGGCGTTCGGCCGAGGTATCCACTTCTGTCTCGGTGCGTCATTAGCGCGGATGGAGGCCCGGATAGCGTTGCGCGCCCTGCTGGCCCGAGTGCCCAACTGGGAAGTCGACCTAGAGAACGCGCAGCGCCTGCGGTCGGGCCTCATCCGGGGCTATATGTCTTTGCCTATCTCGTGGTCGGCAAATTAGCCGAACTGCGCGTCAGGCAGAGCGGCTGGGGCGGCGCCATTCCCGCGGAGCGGGATCACTACGATGCGGGCTCGTCGACCTTGCGGCGGTGCGCGGCGAGGAAGTCATCGACGATGCGCTCACAGTCTTGACGATCGATGGCACGCAGCCCGGTGAGGCGCGCGAAGGCGACCGGCCCCACGAGTTGGCACAGGATCAGCTCGGGGTCGAATTCATCGAGGTCGGCGCAGGCTTCGGGGCTTTGCAAAAGTAGATCGAACGGCTGGCGATACTGCTCGATGATCCGGGTCCGCAGCGCGTGCCGATCGTAGGTCTCCTGAGTGCTGTTTGATGTTGGGCCAAGCGCGACCCAAGCCAGTGTGGTGACGTGCAGCGGCGCCTCCTGGAACAGCGTGGCCTGTCGGCTCAACAGTTCGATGAGTTGGTCGCGCAACGATCCCGTCGCCGGCGGAAGGTGAACCTGCGGCAGCAGCCGTTCAAATGTGGCGGCCAGTAGTTGAGTGGAGCTGCTGAAGTGGCGATAGAGGGTCGTGCGCGCAACTTTAGAGGCCTTGGTGACCGCGTCTATGGTGACGGCTTCAATCCCGCCGGCGCTGAGGAGTTTGGTGGCTGCATCTAATAGCCGGGTCCGGGAGCGCACCAGGCGCGGATCGACATCGTCGTCGACCGGCATGTCAAAACCGTCGCGCTCCATATGGTCACCGTAAACCCTACGCATACCTGGCCCGCACCGAATCGCATCTGCATTGGCGATTGATCCAGCCACTACCCAACTAACGCTACTGTTGGTAGCATAGCGCTACCAATAGTACAGTTATTCGTAGGGGTTTGTGCGTAGTAGGGGGATTCGTGATCAGGCAACGGCTCGAACAACCCGTGGTCCAAAAGGCCACCAATGCACGGCTGGCATGTCGGTTCATGAGGCCATCCCACGAACCCTCCCAACTTGTGCGGCAGGGACTCGCACACGCCGAGGATGGCGTTCTGCGATGAATGCGCTGCTTGCGCTAACCAGGACCCAAGTGTGGATGAGTGCGGCTCGCGGTTTCAGGCTCAGCGGCCGCACCATTACCAGTGACATCCACCGAACGCCGCCGGACCAAGACCGCGTTCGTCCTCGGCATTACCCGCCTCGCTACTGCTCATACCTGGACGACAATTTGATGAACCGGGAAATGTACAACCACGTGCACGACGATCCCACCAGGCTAACTTCCCGGCTGGCTTTTCGTCTGCGGCGTTCATGAACCTTTCAGAATTTCGGCGACGGTGCGTCGTCACGGTCAATCAACCTGCGCGCCGAGGGGCACGTCGCGCCAGGCGCGAAATGCTGGTCCGTCGCCTGCGGGGTGCTCTCGGGCCAATCCAGGTGAGTAGTGCGGTAGCGGTCGACGGGTGCACGCCTGTCGCGGTTTCGGCGACGAAGCGAAAGGGTACTAGCGGTACTGTTCCGACACCGTTAGTTTCTTTTGGGATAACGGAGGTGGGGGATGGCGGACAACGGGTGGGTTTCCTCGGGGGTGGCGACGCTGAGTCGCCCAGTTCGGGAGCAACTTCGCAAGGTCGCGGCGGGCGAGGGCGCATACAGTGATCGACTAGCTCGCCTGGCGGGGTTCAGCATCCGACATAAGGTGCTGGTCATCGGGGCGTGGGTGGTGACCGCCGGCGTCCTGGCGATGCTGTTCCCCCAGCTGGAAACCGTTGTGAAACAGCAGTCGGTGAATCTGGTCCCCCCTGATGCTCCATCGCTGCAGACGGTTGACCGGATGGGCACGGCATTCGGCGAGCAGGGGTCCAAGACCACCGTCTTTGTTGCATTCGAGGACCCGACGGGCCTGACTGCGCCGGTGCGTCAGCGCTACAAAACGATGGTTTCGCGGTTGCGTGCCGACTCCCAGCACGTGCGACTGGTTCAGGATCTGTTAGCCGACCCCGTTACTGCGGGTCAGGCGATGAGCCAGGATGGCAAGGCGTGGTATGTGCCGGTCGGGGTAGCTGGCACGCTCGGCGATCCTAGAGCGGCGGAATCCGTTCGGGCGGTGCGCGCTATTGTCGCCGAGTCGTTTAGCGGTACGTCCACGATCGTTCGTGTAACCGGACCTCCCGCGACATTCAGCGATCTAATCGATTCGGCTGAGCAGGATTTGATTGGCATCTCCATCGTGACAGCCGGTCTGATCGCGGTGATTTTGCTGGTCATCTATCGGTCACTAGTTACCGCGTTGCTGCCATTGCTCGTGATCGGTGTGAGCCTGGCGGTCGGGCGCGGGGTGCTCTCGGCGCTGGGCGAATCAGGAATGCCGGTGTCGCAATTCACGATTGCGTTCATGACTGCCATCTTGTTGGGTGCCGGCACCGATTATTCCGTGTTTCTGATCAGCCGGTATCACGAGCAGCGCCGCCAGATGATTTCGGCTGACCTGGCTGTGATTAACGCAACCGCCACCATCGGGCGGGTGATCATGGCTTCCGCCGCGACTGTGGCGTTTGCGTTTCTATCCTTGGTCTTTGCGAAGCTGAGCGTATTTAGCGCATTAGGCCCGGCGTGCGCGATCGCTGTCTTTGTCGGAGTCGCAGCTACAGTAACGTTGTTTCCTCCGGTATTGGCGCTTGCCGCGAAACATGGCATTGGCGAACCCAAAGCTGACCGCACGCGCCGATACTGGAACTGGATCGCCGTGGCCGTGGTCCGCCGACCCGCCCCACTGCTGGCCGCCAGCCTGGCACTTGTATTAGGCCTCGCGGCTGTCGCGCTGACTATGCACATCAGCTACGACGATCGGCAAGGACAGCCGGCGACGACCACCAGCAATGAGGGCTATCGCTTGCTGGATAGGCATTTCCGCAAAGATATCGTCATCACACAGTTCATGGTCGTCGAATCACCCACAGATATGCGCACCAGTAAAGGCCTAGCCGACCTAGATGAAATGGCGTCTCGAGTGTCGCAATTGCCGGGCGTCACCAAGGTTTCCGGTGTCACTCGGCCCACCGGTGCACGCCTCGATCAGGCACAGCTCTCGTGGCAAAACGGCCAGATCGGCAACAAGATGGCCGGCGCGGTCGCCAAGGGAGACGCCCATAAGGACGACCTGGCCAAACTCACCAGTGGCGCCGACCAACTCGCCGGCGGCCTGGCGCAACTTGACACCACCCTGCGCACGGCATTGACACCGCTGACCGCGGTCCTTACCCAAGCCCAGTCCAGCGGATCGCAATTTCAACACTTTCGCCCTCTGCTGCAGCAACTTTCGGCTACCACACCAACCATCGATCAAGCGATCCGAACCGGGCCGGGACTGCGTCAAGAAGCTCAACAAGCCCAAAACGCGATCGCCACGATCGATCCGCTGGTTGGTGCGCTCAACACCTCCCCGTGGTGTGCCACCACACCCGAGTGTGCCCAGATCCGCGATCAGGTGCAGATTCTGGTGACCTTGCGCGATGGCGGCTTTTTCAGCCAGCTCGCCAACCTGGGCGACATGTACCAGCCGGGCAGCGACAATGCGGCGGGCACCGTAGCAGATCTGCAGAGCACGGTCACCTCGCTGAACAAGGCTTTCGGAGCACTCGGCGATCCCGCCGACATGGCCGGCAATATCCGCCGCCTCCAAAACGGCATCAGCCAGCTCGCGTCGGGTGCACAAGCCCTGGCCACCGGCGTGCACACCCTTGCCGACAGCAACATCGAAATGTTGTCCGGCATGAGTCAGGTCGCCACCCAATTACAAAATTCCGCGCGGTCCAGCGCCGGTTCGGACAACGCCAGCGGCTTTTACCTGCCCGCCAACACCTTCGAGAATCGCCAGTTCGCCGATGTGGCAAAACATTTTATGTCGGCCGATGGCAAGACCGCCCGCTTCGCGATCGAATCGAGCTACAACCCCTACAGCAGCCAAGCGATGGATCTCGCTCAGAAAATCACCGAAGTTGCCGGGGCCGCACGCCCGAACACCTCCCTGGCCAACGCCACGATATCGATGGCCGGTTTCCCCGCCGTCAACTCCGATATTCAGCGCCTGCTGTCGGCCGACTTTCATCTGCTGGCGATCGCCACGCTCGTCATCGTCGGAGTGATCCTTGTCCTTCTCCTGCGTGCCTTGCTGGCCCCGCTCTACCTCCTCGGTACGGTCGTACTCAACTATGGCGCGGCACTGGGCATTGGGACGCTCGTCTTCCAATACGGCCTGGGTAAGGAAATCGCCTGGCCCGTACCGCTTGTGGCGTTCATCATCCTGGTCGCCGTCGGCGCCGACTACAACATGCTGCTGATCTCGCGGTTACGCGAAGAATCCGCTCACAACATTCGCGTCGGCGTGCTACGCACGGTCGCAAACACCGGTTCAGTCATCACCTCAGCCGGGCTCATCTTCGCCGCGAGTATGTTCGGCCTGATGGTCGGCTCTGTCGGAATCATGATCCAAGTCGGATTCATCGTCGGCTGCGGCCTACTACTCGACACCTTCGTCGTTCGCACCCTCACGGTGCCCGCGATCGCTACGCTCCTGCGCGAGGCCAGCTGGTGGCCGCAACGGAAATCCTCGACTCACAACGGCCGACCACACCGGACCACATGACAATTGGCCGAGAGCGCATCCGCACCAGCGACGGGATCACTCTCGTGGCCGATTGCTACCGGCACGCCGCGACTCACCCCGTCGTGTTGCTGCTCCATGGCGGCGGCCAGAACCGTCACGCGTGGGCCACCACCGCCCGTCGACTCTATTCCCACGGCTACACCGTCGTCGCCTACGACACACGAGGTCACGGCGACAGCGACTGGGACCCGAGCGGACAATATGACATCGAACGGTTTGTGTCCGATCTGATCTCGGTACGAGGACACGTCAGCGCCGACAGTCCCCCCGCCGTCGTCGGCGCGTCGCTGGGTGGGCTGATCATCCTCGCTACCCATCTGCTGGCCCCACCCGACCTCTGGGCAGCCGTTGTCCTGGTCGACATCACCCCGCGAATGGAATTTCATGGGGCCCGTCGCATCCTGTCATTCATGGCCGGACACCCCGACGGATTCGGCACGCTCAATGATGCCGCCGATGTCATCGCCGAATACAACCCACGCCGCGCGCGACCCGAAAATCTCGACGGCCTGCACAAGGTTCTGCGCCAACGTAGCGATGGCCGATGGATCTGGCGCTGGGACCCGGCCTTCATCAGCTCCAACTTCGATGTCCTCCAAGGCAATCTCATGACGGGCAGCGAGGAGTTCGACGCCATCAGCGGATTCCTCGCCGAAGGAGCACGTCGAATCACGGCCCCAACGCTGTTGGTACGCGGGGCACTTTCAGACGTAGTCTCCCAGGAAACCGTCAGCGAATTCCGCCAGCTCGTCAGGCACGCCGAAACGACGGACGTCACCGGCACCGGTCACATGGTTGCCGGCGACAACAACGACGCGTTCACCGCCGCGGTTACCGACTTCCTCGACCGCGCCATGAGGACCCTGACATAAGCATCCAGCGAGTCTTCAGCCACCCGGGCTACTGATGTGCCATGGCTTTGGGTTGTGTTGCGTCTGAGTCATTCTCGTCGACAGGAAGGTCGTGCCGAATCGCTCGGACGCGACCTCGCGGCAGACACGCCACGTATCCGTGACACTTGCCATAGAGTTCCCACGAGGTCGCCGCTACATCCGGGTCGACGTCGATGCGGTGGCCGGGGGAGAAACAGAGATGTAAGGCCCCGTCGTCGTCGCACCAGGCGCGCGTGCAGATCGCTCCGGCAAGGTCCAACAGTGGCCGCTCCTCGGGCGAAAGGTTGATGGGGTCGATCAACACTTCATCCGACGGCCAGGCTCCTGCCGGCGGGAGGGTCAGTCGCAGCGGTCGGGAAATCACCAATTCGTTGTAACCGTCGAGGTCGAGTATGAGCCCTTCGTGCAGCGAGACTCGCTGAACGGTGCATTGCTCAATCCATTGCGTGTGCATAACCGCCCCCTTCGACGCGTCGGTGAGTCCCATCTATGCTACCGATAGTAGCGCAACGATACTATTAGTATTCCTATGCGCTATCGCGGGCGTTCCATGCATCAAGAATGCGCTGCAAACCTCGATCAATGCGCTCGCGCGCCTCCCCTGCCGTGCGGCTCTGGTGTGGCTGCGGTCGGTTGACCTGCCGTATGCATGCAGTCGTCGGAATGCGAACACTACGGACCGATCTGAGTTGTCATCCCCAAGTGCGACCATCCCAATATGGCGATCACCATCCCATCCGGCCGGCCCAACTGGCGCTTCATGCGCTACGTTCGGCCGCCGACGAGAGACTCGAAGTTGGAGCCTCTGTACCCATTGAGGCCGGCAACGCGCCCGGTGCGGCTGGGCATTGATGTCGGGACCATCGCGGAGCCGCCGGAGGAGGGCTACATCACCGGGTTCCTGACGCGCGACGAGATCGAGGTGCACCTATTGATCCCGGCGGCAACGGAAGCTCCGAGCGGGTGGACCGAGTTGCTCGATGAACCGCCTTGCCACACCGTCAATTTCACGAACGTAGCTGACGCAGGCAAGTTCTGCGACGCGGCCGAGTTCTCCGTCAGCACCGCTCGTGGCGAGAGCTACCGTGCCTGGTCCAAGGCTCGGTTCTTCGCCGCGTACCAGCAGCTCGATGAGCACGATGCGCCGGACGGCCTCCCCCCGTTGACGCTCGATCAGCGACATCGTGCAGCTGCCTATGCTGCCGCCGCCGGGGCTGTTGGCATCGATGCCATCGTCACCACCGCCCCCACTGCGGGACGAACAGATGTCGCCGACAACGATGTGGTCGTCAGCGTGACACCCGACGCGGCTGTACCACTCATCGGTCACTACTTGCGGGTGACTAGCAATCCGGTTGTGACGGTCGAGCGCGGCATGTTGGTGGGTGGCGGAAGCTGGGAGACGACGGAGTCGACTGCGACCATCGTCAATCTTTACGACTGGGGCACGGTCAGCGGATTGCCATACTTCGATGCCGCTTCAATGTTTGCGGCTGCCGCTAAAGGTGGACCTGAGGCCGCAGAGGCATTCACGTCGGTTCGCATCCGCCTGAGACGTGCAGCGCGCGCGTTCGACGATCTGCTGGCCGCGCTGTCGAACCCGCTGGACGGGAAGCGGAACGAAGATGTTGCCGAGGCTACCGCTGAAGCTTTTGACCGTGAATTACTCTATCTTGCAGCAGTTTTCGATATTTTCGGGCGTGCTTACCAAGCGATGGTCGACCCGTCAGTTGATCGGAAAAAGGCTCGGGGATCACTCGACTCGCGGACCTTCATCGACAAGGAAGTGCGAACGCAGTACGACCAGTCACTTTTGGGTGACGTGACGCGCCTGCGGGTGTATGCGTGGCTCTGCAAGCAGTTGAGGAATCACATCCACGATGGCGTTCTTGCCGTCGACACCCACCCTGGCCGCAGCTACGGCAACACGATGAACGTGGCGCTGAATCTCAGTGTGATTCCCGAGTTAGCCCTCGGTGCCGACAATGAGATGACTCAGCACCACTACGACGCGCTGGGAGTGTGGCAGACCGAACCTGTTTCGCCCTTTACCGGTTCGTCAATGGTGGCCGACCTTGCGACAACCGGTTTCACCCTCATCCGAGCGGCGCTCGAGTACATCGAAGCGTTCACGAAACTTATCGTCCGGAACAAACCGGCGAATGCGCCGTCGTCTAGTGCGTTCCTGGGATGCGTGCAGGCTCGTCCGGGCGAGGTCGAGCCAGCGCCCCCAAAGCGAGCAGTGTTCTATCAAGCACTGTTCGGATTACATCCGGACAGCGTGTAGTGGACCCCTAGCAGCCCGACACGAGGTTGACGCCGTCATGGACCCGCGAATGAGTTTCTTCGTCGAACGC
Source organism: Mycobacterium sp. TKK-01-0059 (assembly GCF_000709305.1). Taxonomy (NCBI): domain Bacteria; kingdom Bacillati; phylum Actinomycetota; class Actinomycetes; order Mycobacteriales; family Mycobacteriaceae; genus Mycobacterium; species Mycobacterium sp. TKK-01-0059. The sequence continues at coordinate 2,563,288 of NZ_KL446993.1, read as the reverse complement.
GTCCAGTACACGCACCGCGAATGCAGGATTCATCGCTGACTGAACTTCCTCCCTTGTCATCCAACGAACCTCGCGGGCTTCCGCAGTGGGGTGAGTGTCCCCATCGGCCGGATGGCAGCGGTAGACCAGAGCGACAATCCCATGGGTCAGGTTCTTGTAAACGCCGGTGAGACGTTCTACCTTCACCGTCAATCCGGTTTCCTCAAGGACTTCGCGCCGAACACCGTCCTCAAAAGATTCGCCTAGTTCGAGTACACCACCAGGGGCTTCCCAGTGGCCGTTGTCGTCCCGCCTGATCACGAGAACGCGATCATCGTCACGCACTACGATGCCGGCGACACTGACCGAGTGCTTAGGCGAGGTTGCCATTTCTGGGGTCCTCCTTGTTCGATGCCGGCAGAAGAGACACGGGTTGACTGGCTTCCTAGACTAGTCGTCTAGACATGTGATGGAAGGCCAGCGGGTGCTGCAACTTGGACAAATCGACAGAGCCGATGACAAGCCGCCATATCGGCAGATCGCGGGCATGTTGCGAGAAGCGATCCGTTCCAACCGGCTAGCTCCCGGGGAACGACTGCCGTCTGAGACGGAACTTATCGAGCATTTCGGTGTGGCACGCATGACGGTAAGACAAGCTGTGCAGGAGCTTCGTTCCGAGGGACTGGTCGTCTCGCAGCATGGCCGCGGGGTGTTTATTCGCCCGACGCCCCCCATCCGCCGGCTCGCGTCGGATCGATTCGCGCGACAGCATCGCGCGGCAGGCAAGGCGGCGTTTACCGTCGAGGCCGAGAAATCGGGTTACTCGCCGCAAGTCGACAATATTGCGGTGAGCCGCGAGAAGCCGAATTCGTTTGTAGCGGAACGACTTCGATTATCACCGGACGATGACATCGTCGTGCGATCGCGCCGCTACCTGGCGAATGGCCGACCGGTTGAAACGGCGGTCTCCTTCATCCCGGCTGCTTTCGCCGAAGGCACGAGGATCGAGCAGGTGGACACTGGGCCCGGGGGCATCTACGCCCGACTGGAAGAGAATGGCCACGTACTCGGTCACTTCACCGAGGAGGTCGCAGCCCGAATGCCCACTCCCGAAGAACGGCGGCAACTGGAACTCGAACCAGGCGTTCCCGTATTGACAGTGCTGCGAACCGCATATGACGCGAATGACGTGGCGGTTGAGGTCTGCGACACGGTGAAAGTTGCTTCCGCCTACCTGCTCGAATACGAGTTCCCGGCCCGCTGAGCCCAAAGTCTTCGATCAACTGGGCGTCGACCGTTGCACTCCTCTAGACGACTATGTAACCTCAACTTGTCTAGAGCAGTTCTCATGAAAGGTCGACAAATGTCTGTGCCGAAATGGCTCAAGGTGTCACACCAGCAGGTTTTCCCACGCAAAGCGTTTGTGGTGTCCGACGTGACGGCGGTGATCGATTACGAGCGGTCGACGAAGGACAACAAGGTCCAGGCGACTGATCGAGAATCAGGCGCTCCGTTGTGGCAGGTCGAAGTCCTCGACGGCGACCCGACAGCTAGTAAGCGAGCGCGCACTCTCACCGTCAAGTTCGCAACGCCCAAGCAGCCTGTGTGCCCACCGAACACTGCCGGAATGCCCTTCACACCAGTGATTTTCGAGGAACTATACATATTGCCGTACGTAGACCGTTCGAGCGAATCCGGCCGCATCGCGTGGTCGTTTCGGGCCTCGGGTATGACTGCGGACACCGGCAAGGCGGGGTCCTCAGCGGGAGACCGGGTGTCAGCATGAGTCCGTACGACCCCGTAGTACCTAGCGATCCGTATTCGATTCCAGATCCCGACGCCGGCATCGACTTCTTTGACCTCACGCACCTGCTGGCGGTCGGCGCCATGTGGCTCATTGCGGTGATCGGCGTGGTCGCCGTTTCGCTCGTCGTTTGGAGAGTGCGTTCCCCCGCCACATTTGGGCGTTATGTTGCAACACCAGCATGTCGGGCCCGATGGCTGATCTGGGCATCGATCTCCTGGCCACGGGTTGCCAAGGCCTGCGGGTTGTCGACTCCCGAGCACGTCACACGCACGGACGCACAGGGCAAGAGCAGGACGAGGACAGTTTGGACTCATCCTCGCCTTCTCGGGGTGAGCATGTTCGGCGACTGCCTACGGATGACAGTCCGAACACGGACCGGCCAGACGGTGGACGACCTCGAAAACGCGGTCCCCGCAATTCGTGACGCTGTCGGGGCGCATTCCGCCCGCTCGACACTGATCGGCCCCGGCACGGTTCGCGTGGAATTCGTTATGAAACAATGCCTTTCAGAGGCAGAGACCGCTGCATTCCCAACCAGCGTCGAGCCGACGGGCGTCGAGGTCGGCCGGCGTGAGAATGGGTCGGCATGGACTCTGCGCGTCGCCGGCCTGCACACCCTCACTGTTGGGTGCTCGGGTGCGGGCAAGGGCTCCGTTTTTTGGGGCATTGCAGGCGGATTAGGCCCAGCCATCAAGGCGGGAACCGTGCGGCTGTTCGCCGTGGATCTCAAGTACGGGATCGAAGTGTCAGTCGGGTCTGCACTATTCAGCGGCATTGCGACGACCGAGGCCAACGCCGCGAGACTGCTGACCAACTTGGAGGAGCTACTAGACAGCCGCGGTCGCAGGATGGCCGGCCGAGCGCGTTCGCACACACCGAGCACCGCCGAACCGCTCGTCGTGCTGCTCATCGATGAATTCGCGGGCTTGACCGCATACATGACGGACGCGGCACTGAGGAAGCAAGTTGCGGGCTCACTCTCACGCATCCTGACAAAGGGTAGGGCTGTAGGCATCGTGGTCGCCGCATTCATGCAGGACCCTCGCAAGGAGATTCTGCCCATGCGCGGGTTGTTCACCCAAACCGTCGCACTGCGGCTGCGCTCACGCGACGAAGTCGCCATGGTCTTGGGTGACGGCCTCGCCGACGCCGCCCCCGCGCATCGGATCAACCCAAATGAGCCTGGTACCGGATACGTCATCGCCGAAGACGGGTCAACGATGCGAGTACGCGCCGACTTCTGGCCCGATTCGCTAATCCGTTCTGTCGCACAAGAATACGGGCCTACAAGCTCAAGTCGCGCTGGTTCAGCAGAGAACTGAGGACATCGGCATGACAACCCTCGGCATCAAAACCAGCGCCACCGCGACAGCGACCTTTCCAGAGCTTCTAACAGCGGAGCAGGTGGCCGAGCTGCTTGGCGTGTCCGCTGCGACGGTGAGTCGATGGGGCGCATTGCGCGAACACGGCGCAGACGTGGGACCGCCCTGCTACACGCTATCTGATCGCGTAAGACGTTGGGACGCAGCTGAAGTCCGCGCATGGCTTCGTAAGGTGCGTCGCTAAGTGGCCGGATCGGTCCCGCGCGGTATCCGAAAGCGGATCAATTCGGCCGGTCTGCCGCGCTATCAAGTGCGCTACCTGGTGCGTGATTCAGACTCCCCGTCGGGATGGGCTGAGACGTCGTCGACGTTCGCCACCTTGCGAGAAGCGCGGGCATTCAAGGCCGACCGGGATGGCGAAGCGGCGATCGGCGCCAGACGCTTCGACCCCCGACTTGGCCGGGCCAAACTCGCCGCTGTCTGGACGCAATACAGCGCGTTGAAACGCCCCGCAGTGTCGCCCAAGACCTGGAGCGGCTACACCCAGCATTGGGAACTACGCATCAGTCCGCGTTTCGGCCACGTCCCGGTTGATGAAATCAGCCGAAAGGATATACAGCAATTCATCGATTCCATGACCGTCGGTCCCTGGGCCAAACTCGCCACGCTGCGGCTGCTGCGGTCGATTCTCGACATGGCGCGCGAGGACGGTCGAATCCACAGCAACCCGGCTGACGGGGTGTCATCCGGGCGGATACCCACCCGAGAACGCCACCGCTATCTGACCGCCACCGAAGTCGCCGCCCTGGCAGCCGCATGCGGCGACCACGGCGACGTGGTGATCATCCTCGCCTTCACCGGCCTGCGCTGGTCCGAACTCGTCGGCCTGCGGGTCGGCGACATCGACCTAACTGCGCGTCGGCTCTATGTCCGCCAGGCCGCGCCAGAAGTGGAAGGCCGGATCATCGTCGGGCCGCCAAAAACTCGCGCCGCCGCCCGAACCGTCCCACTCCCCCAAATCGTCATCGACGCGCTCAAACCAAGGATCGATAATCGCGCGCCCACAGAACATGCAATCACCTCGCCAAATGGCGGGTTCCTCAGATCAAACAACTGGCGCCGGCATACCGACTGGAACGAAGCCCTAAAGAAAACCGGACTGGTGCCGCTGACGATTCACGACCTGCGCCACACCTACGCCAGCCTGGCCCGGGCCTCCGGCGCCGACCTCCGCTACGTCCAGAAGACGATGGGGCACTCGACGCCGACCGTCACCGCGAACATCTACAGCGACCTCTATTCAGACGAACTCGACCACGTAGCCACGAATCTCGACCGGCTTCAGGACGTCGCCAAAAACCGGGCGAACGGACAGGAACCGGACACACCGAACCATCCATAGAGTGCCATCACCGCGTCCGTGCAGCTCAAGACTGGTGGCCAGGGGCGGGATCGAACCGCCGACCTTCCGCTTTTCAGGCGGACGCTCGTACCGACTGAGCTACCTGGCCGGAAGGCAGCGAGTGCCTCGCCGCGCTTGGCGACCCTGACGGGACTCGAACCCGCGACCTCCGCCGTGACAGGGCGGCGCGCTAACCAACTGCGCCACAGGGCCTTGCTGCTGCTCCGCGTCACCGCGTCGCGTACCCCCAACGGGATTCGAACCCGTGCTACCGCCGTGAAAGGGCGGCGTCCTAGGCCACTAGACGATGGGGGCCAGAACCGAATCACTCCGGGGTACTCGCAACGTGGTTTCGTTGGGAGCCACGTCAGCTTAGGTCACGGTGTGCCCAATCCTCAAACGAGCCGGGTTTTCGGTCCAAGTATCCTGAATCTTCGCGGCCCCTATAGCTCAGTTGGTAGAGCTACGGACTTTTAATCCGCAGGTCCTAGGTTCGAGTCCTAGTGGGGGCACCACATCGCGCATCGCGTGGGCCGTGCGCGACCGATGACCGCTCATCGCCCGAGCACAGCGCTGCAGTACGTGACGTCGGCGAAGGCCGCGGCGACGTCGTCGTCGGCGTAGACGAAACCGTTCGCCGCGTGCAGATCCGCGACCGTCGTCGACGACGTCTGCCAGCCGCGCTGGTTCAGGTGGTCGACGATGTGGCTGCGCTGGCCGTGATACACGAGGTCGTTGAAGTCGATCTCGAAGCCGAGTTCGCTCATCCGGTCGTGGTGAGCACGCCACCGCGGGTCGGCGAAAACCGCGGTGTCGGGCACGAATTCGAAAGCGAGACGACTGCCGGGGGCGCTCAGCGAGGTGACGTTGTCGAACAGCGCATCCTGAGCGTCGTCCGGCAGATAGACCACCAGGCCTTCGGCGCTCCACGCGGAGGGGGCCTGGGGATCGAATCCCGCGGCCCGCAGGGCCGAGGCCCAGTCGTCGCGCAGATCGATCGCGACGGTGCACCGCTGCGCGGTCGGCTTGGCGCCCAGATCGCCCAGGGTCAGGGTCTTGAACTCGATGACCTCTGGCATGTCGACCTCGTAGACGACGGTGCCGGCCGGCCAGGGCAGCCGGTAGGCGCGGGAATCCAGGCCCGACGCGAGGATCACCACCTGGCCGATGCCGCTGCGGGTGGCATCCAGAAAGAATTGGTCATAGAACCGGGTTCGGCAGGCCATTCCCTGCGCCATTCGCCGGGGATCGAACTCCGTGTTCCCGCTGGCCTCGATTTCGCCGTTCACCAGGCGGACGTAGACGTCGATGCCGACCGCCCGCACCAGCGGCGCGGCATAGGGGTCGTCGATCAACTTCGCCTCGGAGGACAGCGCCCGCTGGGCGGCCACCATGGTCGCCGTCGCCCCGACGCTTGTCGCCAGGTCCCAACGATCACGATCGGTGCGCGCCATGATGCCCCTTCAGTCGGGTCCGAAAAAAGATAGACAATCTAGTTAACATCACAGGCTCGGTGTGGCGGCCGACGGGGCTACCCTCCGACTTATCTGCTGCACTCCGGAGGACCCGTGACCGACTTCGCTCAACGAACGATCGAACTGGCTCGTCGCAACGTGGCCGAAGGCGGCCGGCCGTTCGCCACGGTGATCGTGCGGGGCGGCGAGGTGCTCGCCGAGAGCGCCAACCGAGTGGCCCAGACGAGCGACCCCACCGCCCACGCCGAGATCCTCGCCATCCGCGAGGCCTGCATGAAGCTGGGCACCGAGCACCTCGTCGACGCCACGATCTACGTGCTCGCCCACCCGTGCCCGATGTGCCTGGGCTCGCTGTATTACTGCTCGCCCCGGGAGGTCGTGTTCCTGACCACGCGCGAAAGCTACGAGCAGTACTACGCCGATGACCGCAAGTACTTCGAGTTGTCCACCTTCTATGACGAATTCTCCAAGGACTGGGAGGATCGGCGCCTGCCGATGCGCTACGACCCGCACGAGGGGGCGATAGAGGTCTACCGGCTGTGGAACGAGCGCAATGGCGGCCGGCGCCAGACGACGGTTGTCCCGCCGGCCTGAGCCGCCCCCTTGGCAGCCCCGCTAGCCTTCGCTAGTATTTGCGTATGCATGCAGGTAATAGCAAAGGGCGTCTTCCCGACGACCAGGCCGGCCTGGTGGTCGAGGTCTTCCGGATGCTGGCCGATGCCACCCGCGTGCAGGTGCTCTGGTCGTTGACCGACCACGAGATGTCGGTCAACGAACTCGCCGAGCACGTGGGCAAGCCGGCGCCGTCGGTTTCCCAGCACCTCGCGAAGTTGCGGATGGCACGTCTGGTCCGCACCCGCCGGGAGGGCACCACGATCTTCTACAGCCTGGAGAACGACCACGTGCGCCAGCTCGTCATCGACGCCGTTTTCAACGCCGAGCACGCCGGACCCGGGGTCCCCGGCCATCACCGCGGCGACGACGGGCTAAAGGCGGTAGCCGAATCGTCGAACCGACACCGCAGCAGCGGCCGCTGAGTCGGCCGGAGGCACAAGGCATTTCACGCAAGGAGGCATCACCGATGAGCGAAGAGCACACCCACGACGCGCCCCACGCGCACGAGCATCGGCACGGCGACGTGACGCACGCCCACGCACACACGTCCCACGAGCACGACCACGTGGAGCACGAACACTCCCACGCGCACGCCGACGGGACCGAACACACCCATCGGCACGTGCACCAGGCCGGGCTGGAGGACGTTCACGGCCACGCCCACGCCTAGCGCGGACGACGACCGTACGCGCTAGACCGAATTGCCGCACTCCTCCTCACCCCGCTTCGCGGGCTGCATCGTCGTACGGCTAGACCGAATTGCCGCACTCCTCCTCACCCCGCTTCGCGGGCTGCATCGTCGTACGGCTCAAGACACCATCGGGCAGTAGTGCTTGGGGTCCCCGCGCTCGTCGATCGGCGGCAGATTGCGCGCGGGCGTTTGCACCAGCGGGGTATCGAGCGGGATTCGCCCGCTGGCGCGGTCCAACCCGGCACGCGCCCGCGGGTGCTTGCGGAATCTGCTTGGCACCAGGGCGAATACGAAACGAACCAGGTCGCCAAAACGCCGGTGCAACCACTCGTCGCGGCGCGACCACCGGTAGCCCATCAGCTCCCGCACCGGGGGGTCGTAGAGGCCGACGGTCAGCCAGACGAAGAACGGGGCCATCAGTTTGCGCTGCAAGGCCCACAAGGGTTCCGGAATCCATTGCGCGAAAGGCGGTTTGGGCAACTCGCTGAGGTCGAGCACGGCCCGTGCCGCCTCGTTGCTTTCCAGCACGTTGCGGCACATGTGGTCCCAGTAGGCCTGGAACTCCTCCCACGACTTCGGCACGGGCCGCATGCTCATGCCGTACATGCGGTACCACTCGACATGTTCGTCGAACAGCTGACGCTTTTGCGCCTCGGTGATCCCACCGCAAAACCGTTCGGCCACGTGAATGGTGCCCATAAAGAAGGTGGAATGCGCCCAGTAGAAGACGTCGGGGTTCAGGGCGTGGTAGCGGCGGCCCTGGTCATCGACGCCCTTGATGTCGGTGTGGTAGTCGCGGACTTCGGCGCCGGTCATGGGGGCGCGCTCACCGTCGAAGACGACCCCGCCGATGGGATACAGCGAACGCAGCAGACGCGGCCACCGCTCGCGGAAGAAGGTGGAGTGGTCGAGCACCGCCGCGCCGAGTTGGGGGTGCATGTTCTGCATCGATCCGGCCCATGGGCCCTGCAGCATGCCCCGCCAGTCCCCGAAATAACGCCAGGTCAGGGAATCGGGTCCCAGCGGTGTTGGCGGCGCGTCGTAGCCCAGTGGCGATACGGGGCAGCCGCCCGCGACACCGTTGGAGCCGTCGGCCGGCCCGCCAGACTGCTCAGGGGCGCCGGTCGCGTCGCTGGTCAGGGGGCGCGATGCGGACGTATCTTGAGTCACTATTGGATTCCTGTAGGTATCTGAATTTTTGACTACAGCCGTTGTCATTTTCAGCTTAGGAGCGATGTGCAGACGGGTCAACGACGGGGCCGCTGGACCGGCGTCCCCTTGGAGAGTCGCCTCGCGCTTCGCCGTGACAACCTGATCAGCGCCGGCGTGCAGCTGCTCGGCGGTTCCGGGGGGCCGGCGCTGACCGTTCGCGCGGTGTGCCGCAAGGCCGCGCTGACCGAACGCTACTTCTACGAAAGCTTCGCCGACCGTGACGAATTCGTGCGCGCGGTCTATGACGACGTCTGCACGCGGGCAATGAACACCCTGACGTCGGCGACGACCCCGCGAGAGGCCGTCGAACGCTTCGTCGAGCTGATGGTGGACGACCCGGTCCGGGGGCGGGTGCTGTTGCTGGCGCCGGCGGTGGAGCCGGTGCTGGTGCGGTCGGGCGCGGAGTGGATGCCCAATTTCATCGACCTGCTGCAGCGCAAGCTGTCCCGGATCGGCGATGCCGTGCTGCAGAAAATGATCGCCACCAGCCTGGTCGGTGGCCTGTCGAGCCTGTTCACCGCCTACCTGCACGGGCAACTCGGGGCGACGCGCAAACAGTTCATCGACTACTGCATCAACATGCTCTACATCACCGCGGCGCCGTACGTCCCCGCCGGAGAGCTCGGCAAGTCGCAGTAGCGGGTTTTCATTCGGGCCGGATCGGCAAGCCGTAAAACTGGTGGTTGATCGCGATGTCAAACCGTTATCGACCACGCCTGGCGAGGAACTTGCTGCTACCGAAGTACACAGATATATTGACTGCTACCCATCGACACAGATAACTGGAGGCACTATGTCAGCCGAGCTGACAAACCTACAGCTGCTGCACGAACTCCAGCCGGTCGTCGAGAAGTACCTGAACCGGCACGAGAGCATGCACAAGAACTGGAACCCGCACGACTACATCCCGTGGTCGGACGGAAAGAACTTCTATGCGCTCGGTGGGCAGGACTGGGAGCCGGGACAATCCAAGCTCTCGGACGTCGCCCAGGTGGCGATGGTGCAGAACCTGATGACCGAGGACAACCTGCCGTCCTATCACCGCGAGATCGCGATGAACTTCAGCATGGACGGCCCCTGGGGCCAATGGGTCAACCGGTGGACCGCGGAGGAGAACCGGCACGGGATCGCGCTGCGCGACTACTTGGTGGTCACGCGCGCGGTCGACCCGTACGAATTGGAAAAGCTGCGCATCGAGGTGGTCAACCGCGGCTTCAGCCCCGGCCAGAACCACCAGGTTCGCGAAGACCTGTTCGCCGAGAGCCTGTTCGATTCGGTCACCTACGTGACCTTCCAGGAGTTGGCGACGCGGATCTCGCACCGCAACACCGGTAAGGCGTGCAACGACACGATCGCCGACCAGTTGCTGGCCAAGATCTCGGCCGACGAGAACCTGCACATGATCTTCTACCGCGACGTCACCGAGGCCGGGTTCGAGATCGCGCCCAATCAGGCGATGAAGTCGCTGCACAAGGTGTTGCGCAACTTCCAGATGCCCGGCTACCAGGTGCCCGAGTTCCGGCGCAAGGCCGTGATGATCGCCGTGGGCGGCGTGTACGCCCCGCGCATCCACCTCGACGAGGTCGTCATGCCGGTGTTGAGGAAATGGCGCATCTTCGAGCGTGAGGACTTCTCGGGTGAGGCCGCCGCCTTGCGCGACGACCTCGGGGTGCTGATCAAGGAGCTGGAGCAGACCTGCGACAAGTTCGAGGTCTCCAAGCAGCGCCAGCTCGACCGGGAAGCCCGCACCGGCAAGAGGACCACAGCCGTCGAGCTGCATCAGACGGCGGGCACGCTGACCATGAGCCGGCGGTAACCAAGCGGTGCGCATCGGTTCCATCGCGCTCGCGAGCCCGGTGGTTCTGGCACCGATGGCTGGCGTCACCAACGTCGCCTTCCGGACGCTGTGCCGTGAGCTGGAGCAATCCAAGGTCGGCACCGTCAGCGGCCTCTACGTCTGCGAGATGGTGACGGCCCGCGCGCTCGTCGAGCGTCACCCGGTCACCATGCACATGACCACGTTCGCCCCCGACGAGTCGCCCCGGTCGCTGCAGCTCTACACCGTCGACCCCGCGACCACCTACGCGGCCGCCAAGATGATCGCCGACGAAGGCCTGGCCGATCACATCGACATGAATTTCGGCTGCCCGGTGCCCAAGGTGACCAAGCGCGGCGGCGGGTCGGCGCTGCCCTACAAGCGGCGGCTGTTCGGCCAGATCGTCGCCGCCGCCGTGCGCGCCACCGAGGGCACCCAGATACCGGTGACCGTCAAGTTCCGCATCGGCATCGACGACGAGCACCACACGCACATCGACGCCGGCCGCATCGCCGAAGCCGAGGGCGCCGCCGCGGTCGCGCTGCACGCCCGCACCGCGGCGCAGCGCTATTCCGGCACCGCCGATTGGGACGAGATCGCCCGCCTCAAGCAGCATGTGCGCACGATCCCGGTGCTCGGCAACGGCGACATCTACGACGCCAGCGACGCCCTGACGATGATGGCCGCCACCGGATGCGACGGCGTGGTCATCGGCCGCGGCTGCCTGGGCCGCCCGTGGCTTTTCGCCGAGCTGTCGGCGGCTTTCACCGGCAGCCCTCCGCCCACACCACCGACGCTGGGCGAGGTCGCCGACATCGTCCGCCGGCACGGCCAGCTGCTGGCCGCGCACTTCGGCGAGGACAAGGGCATGCGCGACATCCGCAAGCACATCGCGTGGTACCTGCACGGCTTTCCCGCCGGCTCCGAGCTGCGCCGAGCGCTGGCAATGGTCAAGACGCTCGACGAGCTGGACCGCCTTCTCGACCGGTTGGACGCCGACGTGCCCTTCCCGGACGAGGCGAGCGGGCCCCGGGGCCGGCAGGGTTCACCCGCCCGGGTCGTGCTCCCGGAAGGCTGGCTGGACGACCCCGACGACTGCACGGTGCCGGCCGGCGCCGACGTCATGCACTCCGGCGGCTGAGTCCACCGGCTCGAAATCGCTTCCGGACCGATAACTCAGTACGATGTGGGCTTTGTTGCATGCGCTTGGACGGCGGATGATTTTGTGCCGCCGCACGGGCGCGACGAAAACGGATGGCACGAGCCGTCACACGAGCGGCGCCGCGCTGCCACCACGCACGGACACGCTGACGTCTGCATCAGAGCTTCGGAGGCCGGTAGGACATGAGTGACGGCGAGCGCGACGCCACTCGTAACGGTCGGCACGCACCGGGCGAGGTTCACGCCCAACCGATCCCGACGGGCCCGTCGCCCAGCCTGGGCGCCGCTCCCTGGGAGCGATTCTTCGAACCGCCGCCCGACGACAGCATCCATCGCTGGCAACCCGAAACGGCCGTCGAGCCCGCCGCGCCGCAGGACATCGACGACACCGAGCACACCGGAAGCCACGCCGGGGGCGGAGTCAGCGTCGCCGATCTGATCGCCAAGATCGGCGCCCCCGACCGGCCCATCCACCGACGCGCCGCCCCGGAGGTCGAGCCTCCCGAGCCCGAATTCTTCGAGCCCCGCCCCCAAGCCTTCCGGCCCGAGCCCGAACCACCGCTCGAGCTACAGAAAACACAGGTCATCGACGACTTCGCCTACTCGTTCGACGCGGTCTCCGAGCTTCGCGAGCTCATGGACGCCGACTACCCGAACGAGGACGAGCCCGACGAGCCGCCATCCGGCGCCGTCGACACCACCGCCGACGAGCCCAAACGCCGCCGCCCGATGCTGCTGGCCGGCCGCTCGGTGGCGGCGCTGGCCGCCGTGCTGGCGCTGGTGATGACCGGCGGGGCCTGGCAGTGGAGCACGTCGAAGAACGCCCGGCTCAACACGATCAACGCGCTCGACCCGCACTCGGACGACATCCGCGACGCGAACGGGCAATACGGCGACGAAGACTTCTTGATCGTCGGCCTCGACTCGCGCGCCGGCGACAACGCCAACATGGGCGCCGGCGACACCGACGACGCCGACGGCGCCCGCTCGGACACCGTCATGCTGGTGAACATCCCGGCCAATCGCAAACGCGTGGTGGCGGTGTCGTTCCCGCGCGACCTGGCGATCACCCCGATGCAGTGCGAGGCCTGGGACCCCACCACCGGCAAGTACGGCCCGCTCTACGACGCGAAGACGCAGACGTGGGGACCGAAGATGGTCTACACCGAGACCAAACTGAACTCCGCGTTCGCCTTCGGCGGCCCGAAGTGTCTGGTGAAGGAAATCCAGAAGCTGTCCGGATTGAGCATCAACCGCTTCATCGCCGTCGACTTCTCCGGCTTCGCGAAAATGGTGGATGCCCTCGGCGGAGTCGAGGTGTGCTCGAGCACCCCGCTGCACGACTACGAGCTGGGCACCGTGCTCGAACACGGCGGGCGCCAGGTTCTCGACGGTTCCACCGCGCTGAATTACGTGCGGGCCCGCCAGGTCACCACGGAGATCAACGGGGACTACGGCCGCATCAAGCGCCAGCAGCTGTTCTTGTCGTCGCTGCTGAGATCGTTGATCTCGGCGGACACGCTGCTTGACCTCAACAAGCTCAACAACGTCGTCAACATGTTCATCAGCGACACCGTCGTCGACAACGTGAAGTCCAAGGACCTGGTGCAGCTCGGTCAGTCGTTGCAGGGGATGGCGGCCGGCCACGTCACGTTCGTGACGGTGCCCACCGGCGTCACCGACCAGAACGGCGACGAGCCGCCGCGCATGTCCGACATGCGGGCGCTGTTCGACGCCATCATCAACGACGATCCGCTGCCGGAGGAAAACGACCAGAACGCAAAGAATTTGAGCGCATCGTCCGGCTCGGGCACGACGGGCGCGTCGAAGGCCCCGACCACCAGGAAACCGTCCCCGACGCCGGAGGCCCAACACGAACAGGTCACCACGACCTCGCCGAGCGGTGTGACCGTGCGGGTTTCCAACGCCACCACGCAGACCGGGCTGGCGGCGACCGCGACCACCCAGCTCAAGCGGGACGGCTTCAACGTGATGGCCCCCGACGACTATCCGAGTTCGGTGACCGCGACGACGGTGCTGTTCTCGCCCGGCAACGAAGAGGCCGCGGCCACCGTGGCGTCCTCGTTCGCCAACGCCAAGGTCCAGCGGGTCTCCGGCTACGGGCAGGTCGTGCAGGTGGTTCTGGGCCCGGACTTCAAGTCGGTCACCGCCCCCTCGCCGAGCGGCTCGCCGATGAGTTTGCAGATCGAACGCGGCTCGAGCAACGCGCCGGCCAAGCTCCCCGAGGACCTGACCGTCACCAACGCGGCCGACACCACCTGCGAATAAGCCGTTTTGACGGCGCTCCGCGGCCTGTCTGGGACGCGGGGAACGTATCCTTGACGACATGCGAACCGCCTACCACGAGCAACTCTCGGAGTTATCCGAGCGGCTCGGCGAGATGTGCGGCTTGGCAGGAATCGCCATGGAGCGGGCCACCCAAGCCCTGCTGCAGGCCGACTTGGTGCTGGCCGAACAAGTGATCTCCGACCACGAAGCGATCGCCGCGATGAGCGCACGCGCCGAGGAAAGCGCCTTTGTGCTGCTGGCATTGCAGGCGCCGGTGGCCGGTGATCTGCGCTCGATCGTGAGCGCCATTCAGATGGTGGCGGACATCGACCGCATGGGTGCGCTGGCGTTGCACGTCGCCAAGATCGCCCGACGGCGGCATCCCCAGCACGCCCTGCCCGAAGAGGTCAACGGCTACTTCGCCGAAATGGGCAGCATCGCAGTCGAATTGGGAAACAGCGCCCAAGAGGTGGTGTTGTCGCGCGACCCGGAGAAGGCGGCCCGGATCCGTGAAGAAGACGACGCGATGGACGATCTGCACCGGCACCTGTTCTCGGTGCTGATGGACCGGGAATGGAAGCACGGCGTGGCGGCGGCCGTCGACGTGACGTTGCTGGGCCGCTTCTACGAGCGTTTCGCCGACCACGCCGTCGAGGTGGCCAGGCGCGTCATTTTCCAGGCGACCGGCAGACTGCCCGAGGAAGAGGCGAAACCGCCGTCCAGCTAGCCGAAACGGCCCGAGATGTAGTCCTCGGTCGCCTTTTGATTCGGGTTGGAAAAGATCTTCTCGGTGTCGTCGACCTCGATCAGCCGCCCCGGTTTCCCGACGGCTTCCAGGTTGAAAAACGCGGTGTAGTCGCTGACCCGGGCCGCCTGCTGCATGTTGTGGGTGACGATGACGATCGTGTAGTCCTGCTTCAGTTCGCTGATCAGCTCCTCGATGGCCATCGTCGAGATCGGGTCCAGCGCCGAGCACGGCTCGTCCATGAGCAGCACGTCGGGCTGCACGGCGATGGCCCTGGCGATGCACAGCCGCTGCTGCTGCCCGCCGGACAGACCGCCACCGGGCCGGTCCAACCGATCCTTGACCTCGTCCCACAGGTTCGCGCCGCGCAGCGAGTATTCGGCCGTCTCATCGAGCACCTTGCGATTGCGCACCCCTTGCAGCTTGAGGCCGGCCACCACGTTGTCGCGAATTGACATGGCGGGGAACGGGTTCGGACGCTGGAACACCATCCCGATGGCCCGGCGCACACCGACCGGGTCGACACCGGCGCCGTAGATGTCCTCGTCGTCGAGCAGCACGCTGCCCTCGACGCGCCCGCCGGGCACCACCTCATGCATGCGGTTGAGGGTGCGCAGGACCGTCGTCTTGCCGCACCCCGACGGGCCGATGAACGCGGTGACGCTGCGCGGCAACACCGTCAGCGTCACCTCCGCGACGGCGTGAAACGACCCGTAGTAGATGTTGACGCCCTTGAGGTCCAACCGTTTGGCCACTACTGCTCCTGCCTATGACTTTCTGGCGCCAAGGAATTTCGCTATCACTCGAGCCACGATATTGATCGCGGCGATCACCAGGATGAGGGTTAACGCGGCACCCCACAACCGATCCGTGGGGATGGGGTTGAGGCCCGCGCCGACCGACGTCTGGTTGTACATCATGCCTGGCAGCGTCCCCATGAAGTCGCTGAAGATGTTGAAGTTCATCGATTGCGCATAGCCGACGAGGATCAACAGCGGCGCCGTCTCCCCCATCACCCGTGCCATCGCCAGCAAGATCCCGGTGACGATGCCGGAAAGCCCGGTGGGAATGACCACCCGGACGATGGTCTTCCACTTGGTGATGCCCAGGGCGTAGCTGGCCTCGCGCAGATCCACCGGAACCACCCGCAGCATTTCCTCGGTCGCCCGCACGATCACCGGCAGCATCAGCAACACCAGCGCCAGCGATACCGCGAACTCCGAGCGGGGCAGGCCCAGCGTGGCCACACACAACGCGTAGACGAACAACGCCGCCACGATCGAGGGCACCCCGCTCAGGATGTCCACCATGAACGAGGCCAACCGGCCCAGCGCGGTGCCGCCGCCGTATTCGACCAGATAGATCGCGACCATCAGACCGATCGGAATGGAGATGCCGGCGCACACCAATCCCTGCAGCACGGTGCCGACCAGCGCGTGGTAGGCGCCGCCGCCGGTCACGAAGGCCGTCATCCCGGCTTGCGAGTGCGACCACCAAACGGTCGACGTGATCGCCCTGACTCCTTTGGCGGTCACCGACCACAGCACCATCACCAGCGGCGCCACGGCCACCAGCAATGCCAGTGAAACCAGTACGGTCGCAACACGATTCGCGGTACGGCGACGCCGGGACAGCGGTGAGAACGTCCGCGACTTGAGCGGGCGGTCCAGCATCGACGTCATCGCGCGCCCTTTCGGCCCGCCCCGGCGACGGCGCCCCGGGCCAGGGCGTCGACGAGGAAGGTGAGCGCGAAGAGTGTGAGGCCCGCGGCGATGTAGGCGCCCGACTTGAACCGGTCGTCGAACTCGGCCGCGGCGCCCGCGATCTTGGTGGCGAAGGTGGAGCCGCCGTCGAACAGCGACCAGCCGAACGCCGACTGGGTGCCCCGCAAGATGATCAGCAGCGCGACCGTTTCGCCCAGCGCGCGCCCCAGCCCCAGCATCCCGCCGCTGATGTAGCCGGACCGCCCGAACGGCAGCGTGACGGTCTTGACCACTTCCCATCGGGTGGCGCCCAGCGCCAGCGCGGCTTCGATCTGGTCCTGCGGTGTCTGGACGAAGACCTCGCGGGTGACGGCGGTGACGATGGGCAGGATCATCACCGCCAAGACGATGCCGCCGGTGAAGATGGTGCCGCCGCCGGCGGCCGACGCGTTGCCGTCGGCGAACAGAAAGCACCAGCCCATGGAGCGGTTGAGCCAGGTGGCGATGGGCCGCAGTTGTGGCGCCAACACGTATAGACCCCAGGCGCCGTAGATGATCGAGGGAACCGCGGCCAGCAGATCGACCGCGTAGGCCAGCGGCGTCGCCACCCGCCGTGGCGCGTACTGGGTGATGAAGAGGGCGACGCCCAGCGCGACGGGCATGGCCAAGGTCAACGCGAACAGCGACACGAACACGGTCACCGGCAGCAGGCTGGCGATCCCGAAGTGCATCGCCGATGGGTCGGTGGTGACCCAGTTACCGCCGTAGCTGAAGAAGTTCTCGCGGTTGCGCTGCAACGCCGGTGCCGCGCGCCCGAGCAGGAAGACGGCGATCGCGGCGATCACGACGATGATCAGCACGCCCGAGGTCTGCGCGAGCCGCCGGAATATCCGGTCTCCCACATGCGGTCTGGCCTCGCCCCACGGGCTGGTGGGTGTCGTCGGCGACTCGGGAATCGACGTGGCGAGGACCGCGCCCGCGCCTGAGTCTATTGGGTTTGGCCCCGAAAACTCCGTCACTGCGATCTCACCTGGTCACTGCAGCGCATCGATCGCGGCGACCAGTCGTTCCTTGACCTTATCGGGCAGCGGAATGTAACCGGCCGAGGAAAGTTCGGCCTGCCCGCTGGTGGCGGCGATGGAGAGGAACGATTTGATTGCCCCGGCGGTCTCGGCGTCGTAGCCCTTGGAGCAGACGATCTCGTAGGTGACGAGCACCAGCGGATAGACGCCCGGCTCCTGCGAGCCGTACATGGCGTTGAGGTCGAGCAACAGGTCGTTTCCCTCGCCGAGGAATTTGGCCGCCTTGATGGCGTTTCCGGCCGTGTCGTTGGTGAGCGGGACCACCCCGCCGCGGGTGGCGATTTTGGCGTAGGACATGCGCGCCTGGTCGGCGAAGCCCTTCTGGACGTATCCGATGGCGCCCGGAATGGTCTGGACGGCCTGGATGACCCCGGACGACTTCGCCGCGCCCTCGCCGACGCCGCCCTGGAATTCCGTACCGACCCCTTTGGCCCAGCTCTGCGGGGCGGCGGCGGTCAGATACTTCTGTACGTTGTCGGTGGTTCCCGACGAGTCGGACCGGTAGATCGGCGTGATCCTGGTGTCGGGCAGGGCCACACCCGGGTTGAGCCCGACCAGGATGGGGTCGTTCCACGTGGTGATCTTGCCGGTGAAAATTTTGGCCACCGCGTCACTGCTGACCACCAGGGCCGGATTCCCCGGCAGGTTGTAGGCGAGCGCGATCGGGCCGAACACCAGGGGCAGGTCCCACGCCGGGTTCCCGCCGCACCGGCTGGCGGCCGGTCCGATCTGTTCGGCGACCAACGGAGAGTCGGCCCCCGCGAAGTCCACGTGCCCGGCGATGAACTGCTCGCGACCGGCGCCCGACCCGGTCGGGTTGTAGGCCAGACCCTTGCCCGGGCAGTACTGGCCCCACACCTGGTTGAAGACGGTGATGGCGTTCGCTTGCGCGGTCGAGCCTTCCGCCGTCAGGTTGTTCTTGCCGCCACACCCCGCGGTGCCCGCGGGGGCGGTGACGCTGGGCGCCGCGGCTCCGGGACGGTTCTCGTCGCTGCCGCAGGCGGTCAGCGCCGCGACGCCGAGTGCCGTCGCCAGCACTACCGCGGCCGCCGCCCTGCCCTGCCTGTCGAGCTTCACCGATCTCGCTTTCATGACACCGTTCAAGACGCATGTGGGCGCCGCTGGTCATCCCCTGCCAGGTTGCCCGTCGCGGCGAAAGTATGTGCCGCCCCGGCGCGCAGCAACGCCTCGGTAGCAAGGACCAGGTTAACGATCCGGCTCGATGCCCCGCGTACCCGCGGTCAGTTGGCCGCGGGTGTGACCGCGTATGCGGTGTCGACGCTGTAGGTGGTGAACCCCAAGCGCTGGTAGGTGCGCACGGCGGCGACGTTGTCCGACTCGACGTAGAGCATGACGGTGGGATCGGCGGCGTCGGCCAGGCGGCGGGCCAACCATTCGATGCCGACGGCGGTCAACGCCTGGCCCAGTCCGCGGCCCTGGGCCGACGGATCGACGCCCACGACGTACACCTCCCCCAAACCGGGCCGATCGAGGTGCACCTTCGTCCAGTGAAAACCCAGCAGCCTGCCGCCCTGATCGCCGGCGGAGTCATCGAACGCCAGAAATAAGCCGGCCGGGTCGAACCACGGTTCGTCGCGCCGCTCCGCCAGTTCGACGTCGGTCCAGCCGCCCTGCTCGGGGTGGTAGGCAAACGCGGCGTTGTTGACGCGCAGCAGCTCGGCGTCGTCGGCCGTGCCCGCATAGGTGCGGATCTGCACCCCGGGCACCGACGGCGCGGTGTCGGGGAGATCGCGCAGCGAGCGTCGCATCTGCATCAGTTCCCGCACGGGCGCCAGGCCTAGCGCGGACGCGGTCGCGCGGGCGGGCTCGAGCGTGCCGTGCGCCCAAAACCGGTTGCTCGCACCCGTTTTGGCCAACGCCGCGCGAATCAGCGCGGCCCCGATCCCGCGCCGACGCGCCCGTGGGTGCACGACGAGTTCGGCCATGGCCGTCTCGCCCTCGCGGGCCGGGCTGAGATTGAGATAACCGATGATTGCGCCGGCGTCGTCCGAGGTGATCCGCAGGTGCTCGGTGCGGTCGTGTCCGAGTTCGCGCAGTACCTGCTCGCCGACGGGCGCCACCCCATCGAATTCCGTTGCAGCACCGACAAGTTCGCGCACGCCCCGCTGTTCGTCGTCGGTCAGCGTCCGGCGCCAGTCGGGCGGGATCACTGAGTGTGCAAGGGATCGACCAACGGATCTTTGACATCCTCGGAGTCGGATTCCGCATTGGATTCGCCGCCATCCGTGCCGTCGGGGTCGGACGAGTCGGCCGCCGGAGTGCGGCCGCGGGCCGGGCGGACCGCCTTGTAACCCACGTTGCGGACCGTGCCGATCAACGCCTCGTGCTCGGAACCGAGTTTGGCCCGCAGCCGACGCACGTGCACATCGACGGTGCGGGTGCCGCCGAAGAAGTCGTACCCCCACACCTCATGCAGCAGCTGCGCCCGCGTGAATACCCGCCCGGCGTGCTGAGCCAGGTACTTGAGCAACTCGAATTCCTTGTAGGTGAGATCGAGCGGGCGGCCACGCAGCCGGGCGGTGTAGGTGCCTTCGTCGATCACCAACTCGCCCAGGCTCACCTTGCCGGCGCTTTCCTGGTCCGCGAGCCCGCCGCGGCGGCCGACCACCAGCCGCAGCCTCGCGTCGATCTCGGCCGGCCCGGTGGTGGGCAGCAGGATCTCGTCCAGACCCCAGTCCGCGCTGATGGCCACCAGCCCGCCTTCGCTCACCACCGCCAACACGGGAACCGACCGGCCGGCGGTGCTCAGCAGGCGGCACAGCCCACGCGCGGACGACAAATCGGTGCGCGCATCCACGATCACGGCGTCCGCCGTCCCGGCCTCGAGCAGCGAAGCTGGTTCCGGCGGCGCCGTCCGCACGGGATGCGGAAGCAGCGACAACGAGGGCAGGACCGGATCGGGATGCAGCTCCGAGGTCAGCAGTAAAAGCTCCAACTAGTCCCTCCAGCTCGGGGGAACGGCATCTCCCAAATTCACAACGCCATCACGCGTTAGTTACCAGGTCATCTAACGATAACGTGTTACCTGGTTTTTTCGCGTGGCGGACGAGCCACTGTGAGCCCCGCCACGGGCGATCCGGCCCCGCCGGGGGTTACGCCACAATATGCGGGTGCGCAAGGTGCTGATTGCCGTGACCGCGACCGCGATCCTGCTGGCCGTGGTCGCCCTCGGCGCGATCGGAGTCGACTACGGCACCAGCATCTATGCCGAATACCGGCTGTCGGCCAGCGTGCGCAAGGCGGCCAACCTGGGCAGCGACCCGTTCGTGGCCATCGTGGCGTTTCCCTTCATTCCGCAGGCCATGCGCGGCAACTACGACCAGGTGGAGATCAAGGCCAACGCCGTCGAACACGCAATGACCGGCAAAGCCACCCTCGAGGCCACGATGTACTCGGTGGATCTCGCGCATGCGGCGTGGCTGATCACGCCCGACGCGAAGCTCGCCGTGCACAAGCTGGAAAGCCGCATCATCATCGACTCGACCCACCTGGGCCGCTACCTGGGCATCAGCGACCTGATGGTCGAGGCCCCGCCCAAGGAAACCAACACCTCGACCGGCGGCGTCACCGCGTCGGGCATCTCCGACAGCCATGGGCTGGTGTTCACCGGCACGCCCAAATCCTCCGGCTTCGATCACCGCGTCAGCGTCTCGGTCGACCTGTCCATTGCCCCCGATGACCCGGCGACGTTGGTCTTCACCCCCACCGGAGTGCTGACCGGGCCGGACACCGCCGACCAGATCGTCCCCGCCGACAAGCACGACGCGGTGCTGCACGCCTTTGCGGGCAGGCTTCCCGATCAGCGGCTTCCCTTCGGCGTCGCGCCCACCACCGAGGGCGCGCGCGGCTCCGACGTCATCATCGAGGGCATCACCTATGGAGTAACGGTGTCCCTCGATGGGTTTAAACGGTCATGACGCACGCTGACGATGCCGCCGAACGCGGCGATGGCCAGGGGTGGCGCGCATGATGACGGTGATCGTGGTGACCGTCGCCGCGCTCGCCGTCGCGACGCTGCTCGGCTGGCTGTTGACACGCCGCTCCGGCAGCATCCGGGCAATCGATCCCGGGCCGGATCGCGACCCCGCCGCCGACGTCGCAGCCCTGGGACTTTCCCGCGGCGGCCCGACCGTCGTGCATTTCAGCGCCCCGTGGTGCGGGCCGTGCGACCGGGTGCGCCGGGTCGTCACCCAGGTCTGCGACGACCTGGGCGACCCGGGATCTCCGATAGCCCACGTCGAGGTCGACCTGGACGCCAATCCCGAGACCGCACGCCGTTATTCGGTGCTGTCCCTGCCCACCACGTTGATCTTCGACATCGACGGGCGGCAGCGCTACCGGACCTCGGGAGTGCCCAGCGCCGCCGACCTGCGGTCCGCCCTGAAACCGCTGTTGGCTTGACCACGGTGTCATTGGGTAAGCTGACCGACGTGTTAGCCCGCCTCGAGCCCATGCTCACCAAGCGCCGCGCAGTTGCGCTGTGCCGCACCGCGGGCTGTTGTTGTTGCTGTTGCTGCTGAGTAGCCGCGCCTTCGCGTAGCACTCGGAGCGGGCCCGGATCCCGACCGTGGCACCTCTCCCATCGTCGTTTCCGTCAGCAACAGGGGTATTCGAGGAGTAACACCTTGCCGAGCAGCAACACCGCCACGCAGCCCGACCTCGTCGACGTGCGTGGACCACGATTTGCCGCGTGGGTGACCACCGGGGTCTTGATCCTGACGCTGGTCGTGTCGGCGGTCAGCCCAGCCGCCGCGGCGGCGATCCTTGCCATCCAGGCCGTCATCTTCGCCATCGGCGCCGTCGCCGGGCCCCGCCAGCACCCCTACGGCCGGATATTCGCCGCCGTCGTCGCGCCCCGGCTGGACCCGGTGCAGGACCGCGAACCCGCCGCGCCGCTGAAGTTCGCCCAACTCGTCGGCCTGATCTTCGCCGTGCTGGGTACGGCCGGTTTCGCCGCCGGTGCCGTCCTGGTCGGCGTCATCGCCACCGCGGCCGCCCTGGCGGCCGCGTCCCTCAACGCGGCCTTCGGAATCTGCCTGGGCTGCCAGCTCTACCCACTGGTGGCCCGCTTGCGAGGCGGCGCGCGCCCCACCTGACCTGCTGTAACCAAAAGTGATCGAAAGGACCCACTCCATGGCACGCTCCGACGTCCTGGTCTCGACCGACTGGGCTGAGAGCAATCTCGACGCCTCCGGCGTCGTCTTTGTCGAAGTCGACGAGGACACCAGCGCTTACGACGCCGGTCACATCCCCGGCGCGATCAAGCTGGACTGGCGCTCCGATTTGCAGGACCCGGTCAAGCGCGACTTCGTCGACGCCCAGCAGTTCTCGAAACTGCTCAGCGAGCGGGGCATCTCCAATGACGACACCGTGATCCTCTACGGCGGCAACAACAACTGGTTCGCCGCGTACGCGTACTGGTACTTCAAGCTGTACGGCCACGAGACGGTCAAGCTGCTCGACGGCGGCCGCAAGAAGTGGGAGCTCGACGGCCGCGCACTGTCCAGCGATGCCGTCAGCAGGCCCGCGACGTCGTACACGGCGGCCGCACCGGACAACAGCATCCGGGCGTTCCGCGACGACGTCATCGCGGCCATCAACGTCAAGAACCTGGTCGACGTGCGCTCCCCCGACGAGTTTTCCGGCAAGATCCTCGCGCCCGCGCATCTGCCGCAGGAGCAAAGCCAGCGGCCCGGCCACATCCCGGGCGCCATCAACGTGCCCTGGAGCAAGGCCGCCAACGAGGACGGCACCTTCAAGTCCGACGAGGAGCTGGCCGAGCTGTACGCCGCGGCCGGCCTGGACGGCGACAAAGAAACGATCGCCTACTGCCGCATCGGCGAGCGGTCGTCGCACACCTGGTTCGTTCTCTACGAATTGCTCGGGCACAGGAATGTCAAGAACTACGACGGCAGTTGGACGGAATACGGCTCCCTGGTGGGAGCCCCGATCGAGTTGGGAAGCTGATATGTGCTCTGCACCGAAGCAAGGACTGACGTTGCCCGCCAGCGTCGACCTGGAAAAGGAAACGGTGATCACCGGCCGCGTCGTGGACGGCGATGGCCAGGCAGTGGGTGGCGCGTTCGTCCGCTTGCTGGACTCGTCGGACGAGTTCACCGCCGAGGTGGTGGCCTCGGCCACCGGTGACTTCCGGTTCTTCGCCGCTCCCGGATCCTGGACGCTGCGCGCGCTGTCGGCGGCCGGCAACGGGAACGCCGTCGTGACGCCGTCGGGCGCCGGCATCCACGAGGTCGACGTCAAGATCGCCTGATCGGCCAGCTGCCCGCGACTGTGCCGCGACGGGGCGAATAGACTTGTCCCCGTGGTGCTGTTCTTCGAGATCATGCTGGTTGTGGCGGTCGTGGTGATTTCATGGTTCGCCCTCTACACCCTCTATCGGCTCATCACTGACGAGTCGTGACGCGCGCCGGCGACGATCCAGAGCGCAGCGATGGGGAGGAACCGTTGAGTGCGGCTAGTTCCGGCGACCGGGCGGTGGCCGCCGCCGCTGAGCGCGCCAAGGTGACCGCCGGCCGCAACATCCCGTCCTTCGATGACCTGCCCCTTCCCGCCGACACCGCCAACCTGCGCGAGGGCGCGAATCTCAATGACGCGCTGCTGGCGTTGCTGCCGCTGGTCGGCGTGTGGCGCGGCGAAGGCGAGGGCCGCGGCCACGACGGCGACTACCGGTTCGGCCAGCAGATCGTGGTCTCGCACGACGGCGGCGACTATCTCAACTGGGAATCCCGCTCCTGGCGGCTGAGCGCGACGGGCGATTACCAGGAGCGCGACCTGCGTGAGACCGGTTTCTGGCGCTTCGTCAACGATCCCGACGACCCCAGCGAATCGCAGGCGATCGAGCTGCTGTTGGCCCATTCGGCGGGCTATGTCGAATTGTTCTACGGGCGCCCGCGCACCCAGTCGTCGTGGGAGCTGGTGACCGATGCGCTGGCCCGCAGCAGGTCCGGCGTGCTGGTCGGCGGCGCCAAGCGGCTCTACGGCATCGTCGAGGGCGGCGATCTGGCCTATGTCGAGGAGCGGGTCGACGCCGACGGCGGCCTGGTGCCGCATCTTTCGGCGCGGTTGTCCCGGTTCGCCGGCTAGCAGCTCGGTAGCGGCCGCCGGCATGGAGCGGCCCCCGAGCCGTATTCCAGGTCGGACAAAACCGGAAGCTCGGGGGCCGGGTGACTGCGGGGAATTCGCCAGCGCATCTGTATCGCCGGCTCTTCCGAGAGCCGATGCAGCTAGCGCGCAGCCACCTCACATGTCCATGAAGCTATCAATTTCTCGGACCACCTCCTTCCTTGTGTACGGCCGACCGTACCCGCGAATCCCAGAGGCGACAACAGGATTCAGCGCTCAGCGATCGCTGACGATGGCGGCGTCGACCAACTCGGCGAAGTCCGCCGCCATCGGCGACCGCGGCAGCGGCAATCCGTTGAGGGTATGCACCCGGGCGGCCAACGTCATGCTCGAGATCAGCCAAACACCTTGCGCAGCAACCAGATCCGCGACACGCAGCGCCCGGTAATCGCAGTCGTACCCCTTGGCCCGGGCGACCTCAAACAGGGCCTGCTGGGTGGTGCCGCGCAAAATCGGATACCACGGCGGGGGCGTCAGCAGGCACGGCATGCCCTCGGGTGCATCGGAGTCGGTGGCGATCACCACGGTCGAGCGTGGGCCCTCCAGGATGTAGCCGTCCGTGCTGACGAAGATGACGTCACCGGCATCCTGGCGGGCTGCGTGACGCAGGGCGGCCATGTTCACCGCGTAGGACAGCGTCTTGGCGCCGGCCAGCAGCCACGGCATCGCGTCGACGCCCGATGCGGGCAGGCCGCGATCGAGAGTGATGGCCGCCAGTCCGTCGCGTCGGACCGCCGTGACGCGTTCGGGAACGCCGTTGACCATGACGTAGGCCGTCGGCGTCGAACCGTCCTCCCGGCCACGGCTGTAGATCAGCCGCATCGCGCCTTCGTCCGCGGTGCCCGCGCACCACTGCCGGGTGGCCGCCTCGATCGCACTACGCCAGCGCGGCAGATCCGGGGCGGGCAGATCGGTCAGCACGGCCGACTGGGTCAGCCGCTGCAGATGCGATTCGATCAGACAGGCCCGGCCGTCGCGCACCAACAGCGTCTCGAAGACGCCGTCGCCGCGCACCGCCGCCAGGTCGTCGGCGTGCAACAGCGGCGCGTCCGGCGAATGGACTTCGCCGTCCAGCGTGACGATCACACCGTTCGGGCCAGCCATGGTGGAGAAGCCTATCGGCTCACCGCTCCCGGGCCGAATGTGAAGCCGGCCGCACAGTCGTCGACGAACGTGCGGCGAGCTGCACACTCGTTGGGCGCGCACTCGACGGCCGTAGAGTTGACGTGTGAGCCACCCCGTCCCCGCACCCGATTCCGGACCCGACGCCGGCGCCGTCTGGCATTACGGTGACCCGCTGGGCGAGCAACGCGCGGCCGAAACCGACGCGATCGTGATCGACCGCTCCCACCGCGGTGTGCTCACCTTAACCGGCAACGACCGCCAGACGTGGTTGCACAGCATTTCGACGCAGCACGTCAGCAACCTGCCCGAGGGCGGCAGCACGCAGAATCTGAGCCTGGACGGTCAGGGCCGCGTCGAGGACCACTGGATCCAGACCGAGCTCGGGGGCACCACCTACCTCGACACCGAACCGTGGCGCGCCGAGCCGCTGCTGGAATACCTGCGCAAGATGGTGTTCTGGTCCGAGGTCACCCCGACCGACGCCAATCTGGCCGTGCTCTCGTTGCTGGGCCCGCGGTTGGCCGACCAAACGATCCTCGACGCGCTCGGAGTGGACGCGCTGCCCGCCGAGCTGTCCGCGGTTCCCCTCGACGGCGGGTTCGTGCGACGGATGCCCGGCACGCCTGCCGGCCCGGTCGAACTGGACCTGGTGGTTCCGCGCGCCGACGCCGGTGACTGGCGAAACCGGTTGTCGCAGGCCGGAGTGCGGCCCGGCGGCGTGTGGGCCTACGAAGCCCACCGGGTCGCGGCAGTGCGGCCACGGCTCGGCGTCGACACCGATGAACGCACGATTCCTCACGAGGTGGGTTGGATCGGCGGCCCCCGCGAGGGCGCCGTCCATCTGGACAAAGGCTGTTACCGCGGGCAAGAGACCGTCGCGCGGGTGCACAACCTGGGCAGGCCACCCCGGATGCTGGTGTTGCTGCACCTGGACGGCTCGGTGGAACGGCCGTCGACGGGCGAGCCGGTGCTGGCCGGCGGACGTACCGTCGGCCGCCTCGGCACCGTGGTCGATCACGTCGACCTCGGACCGATCGCGCTGGCGCTGCTCAAGCGCGGGCTGCCCGCCGAGACGGAATTGGCGACCGGTCCGGAGGCCGCGGTCGCCGCCGTGATCGACGTCGATTCCCTGCCTCCCACCGAACACATCGGCGCCGGGCGACTGGCCGTTGAACGGTTGCGGGGCGGTGCGGGATAATGAACGGTAACGTCCGCCACAGCGAGCAGGGGGCACCGACGCCCACTGGCGGGGCACGGTAAACTGTTGGCAGGACAATACGACACCAGGAGATCGGAGCCGCCTACTCGTTAGGCCGCTCCGTTATTGCGCGAGGGGGTTCCCCCATGGGCCGCGGCCGGGCTAAGGCAAAGCAGACCAAGGTTGCTCGAGAACTCAAATACAGTTCTCCGCAGACCGACTTCCAGCGGCTTCAGCAAGAGCTGTCCGGGACTGGCTCCGACGAGCCCACCGAACTGGACACCGACGGCGCCGACGGATCCTGGGACGACCAGGACAGCTGGCGGCGCTAGAACCAACGCCTCGGCGCCGATGCCTCGAGCACCGGCGCCGCATCAGTTCAGCTGAGGTCCGGGGCCCTCAGAATCTCGGGTGCTGACCGACGAGCTTGGCCCGCGGGCCCGCCTTTCCACCTTTGCCGACCGTGCCCAACACCCAGCAATCCAGGTGCCGGGCGGTCAGGATGGCCAACGCGCGGTCGGTGTCTTCCGGAGCCACGACGGCGATCATGCCGACGCCCATGTTGAACGTCTTCTCCATCTCTTCGCGTGTCACCCGGCCGCGCTGGGCGATCATGGCGAACACCGGCGCGGGCGTCCAGGTGCCGCGGTCCATTTCGGCGACCAGCCCGTGTGGGATGACGCGCGCCAGGTTTCCGGCGAGTCCACCGCCGGTGACGTGGCAGAAGGTGCGGACGTGGGTTTCGGCGCACAGCGCGAGACAGTCCTTGGCGTAGATGCGCGTGGGCTCCAGCAGCTCTTCGCCCAGGGTGCGGCCGAACTCCTCGACGTAGCCTTCCAGGTTCATCCGGTCGATCTCGAGGAGGACCGTGCGGGCCAGCGAATACCCGTTGGAGTGCAGGCCCGACGATCCCATCGCGATGATGACGTCGCCGGGTTTGACCCGATCGGGCCCCAGCACGTCGTCGGCCTCGACGACACCGATGCCAGTGGCCGAGATGTCGTAGTGGTCCGGTTCCATCAGGCCGGGGTGTTCGGCCGTCTCGCCACCGAGCAAGGCGCAGCCTGCCCGCACGCACCCTTCGGCGATGCCACTGACGATGGCGCTCAACCGTTCCGGCACCGTGCGGCCGACGGCGATGTAGTCCTGCAGGAACAGCGGCTCCGCGCCGCACACCACGAGGTCGTCGACCACCATCGCCACCAGGTCCAGCCCGACGGTGTCGTGCTTGTCCATCGCCTGGGCGACCGCCAGCTTGGTTCCGACGCCATCGGTGGAGGCCGCGAGCAACGGCTCGCGGTAGTCGCCGCGTAACGCGAACAAGCCGGCGAATCCGCCCAAGCCGCCCCGCACCTCGGGTCGCGTGGCCTTCGTCGCCAGCGGCTTGAATAGTTCGACGGCGCGATCGCCGGCTTCAATATCCACCCCGGCCGACGCGTAGGTGATGCCCTGACTGCCTGAGTGGCGCGCGGGGCTCTTTCCGGGATCCGTCATCGCGATAAAGGCTACCGGGCGGCGCTGACCGCCGGTATCAAACGTCGGCGAAGGAGCGCAACCGAGTCAGTGCACCACCGGCACTTCGCCGGCCGCGAGATCGTCGAGCCCGGCACCGCGCGCGGCGTTGGCGAGCATGTGCTCGATGACGTTCTTGCCCAGCGCGGTCTCCTCGGGCAGCTCGATCGGATATTGGCCGTCGAAGCAGGCGGTGCACAACCGCGAGGCCGGCTGTTCGGAGGCCGCGACCAGGCCGCGCAGCGAGATATAGCCCAACGAGTCGGCACCGATGGCGTGTCGCACCGCCTCGAGCATCTCCTTTTTGTCTTCGACCGCGTTGGCGATCAATTCGGCCGGCGACGGGAAGTCGATGCCGTAGAAGCAGGGCCACTTGACCGGGGGCGACGCGATGCGCACGTGCACCTCGACGGCACCGGCCTCGCGCAGCATCCGCAACAGGGCGCGCTGGGTGTTGCCGCGCACGATGGAGTCGTCGACGACGATGAGCCGCTTGCCGCGGATCACCTCGCGAAGCGGGTTGAGCTTCAGCCGGATGCCGAGCTGGCGGATGGTCTGGGACGGCTGGATGAAGGTGCGCCCGACGTAGGCGTTCTTCATCAGCCCCTGGCCGTAGGGGATGCCCGACTCCTGCGCGTAGCCGACCGCGGCGGGGGTGCCCGACTCGGGCACGCCGATCACCAGGTCGGCCTCCACGGGGCGTTCACGGGCCAGCCGGCGGCCGATCTCCACCCGGGTCGCGTGCACGGACCGGCCGGCGATCGTGCTGTCGGGTCGCGCCAGGTAGACGTACTCGAAGACGCAGCCCTTGGGGGTGGGGTTGGCGAAACGTGTGGAGCGGACGCCGTCGGCGTCGATCGCCAGCAATTCACCCGGCTCGATGTCGCGGACGAACGAGGCGCCGACGATGTCGAGCGCGGCCGTTTCGGAGGCCACCACCCAGCCGCGGTCCAGCCGTCCGAGCGAAAGGGGCCGCACCCCATGCGGATCGCGGCACGCGTACAGGGTGTTCTCGTCCATGAAGGTCAAACAGAACGCGCCGCGCACGGTCGGCAGCAGATCCAGCGCGGCCTGTTCCAACGTGGAGTCGGCGGCGCCGTGGGCCAGCAGCGCGCCCAGGATGTCGGAGTCCGTCGTCGCCGGGGCCGGGGCGCGTTTGGCGATCAGGCCCTCGTCGCGGGCGCGGGCGGCGAGCTCGGCGGTGTTGACCAGGTTCCCGTTGTGCCCCAACGCAACCCCGGTGCCGGCCGCGGTGTTGCGGAACACCGGCTGGGCGTTTTCCCAGGTGGTGTCGCCGGTGGTGGAGTACCGGCAGTGCCCGATGGCGACGTGGCCCGGCATGGCGCCCAGCGTCTGCTCGTCGAACACCTGGCTGACCAAACCCAAGTCCTTGAAGACCAGCACCTGCGATCCGTCGGCGACGGCGATACCGGCGGCTTCCTGCCCGCGATGCTGCAGCGCGTACAAGCCGTAATAGGTGAGTTTGGCGACGTCCTCGCCCGGGGCCCAGACCCCGAATACGCCGCATTCCTCACGGGGTGCGTTGAAGTCCTCGTCGGGCTCTTGGGCGGTCACGATTGGGCGGCTCCCCGGGGAACGGTTGGTGACGCTAGGGAGTCTACGGGCACCGGCGCCGAGCCGCCGAATCCACCAGGCGTGTTGAGCGACGAAATACCCGCACCGGACCCTAAAGGTGCAGTTCAGGGTTGCATTCAGCCCACATCGAACAACGGCAGGCAGTGGTCAATCTCACCGGCACGGGAGCCGGAAAGTCGCAGCGTACCGGCGCCCTTCGCCTCGGCGAACGACAACTTGCCGGTGACTAGGAGCAGCCAGGTCCGCGGATCGGTCTCCACCACGTTCGGCGGGGTGCCGCGGGTGTGCGTGGGTCCGGCGACGCATTGCACCGCCGCGAACGGCGGGATCCGCAGCTCCACGCTTCGTCCCGGCGCCTCCGCGGCCAGGGTGCGGGCGGTGAGCCGCACGGCCGCCGCCAATTCGTCACGGCTCGGTGCCGGGGTGGTTTCGTCAGCCAACCATTGCGCCACGGCCAACACGGCCTGCCGGGTCTTGGCCGGATCGGCCTTGTCGCGCGGCGCCATACCCTAGGGTCTCAAAATCATGGAGCCCCGTCGCTTGCGGGCGCGGCCACCGTACAAGACCGTCGGCCTGGTGACGATCGTGGTCATGGCGCTGATCGTGTTGCTGCTGTATGGGCAGTTCCGGGGCGACCTCACGCCCAATACGCAATTGACGATGGTGGCCCCGCGGGCGGGGCTGGTGATGGACCCCGGGTCCAAGGTCACCTACAACGGGGTCCAGATCGGCCGCGTGTCGAGCCTTTCGGAGGTCACCCATCGCGGCAAGCCGGCCGCGAAAGTGGTGCTGGACATCACCCCGAAGTACGTCAAGCGGATTCCGGCCAATGTCGCCGCCGACATCAAAGCGACCACGGTGTTCGGCAACAAGTACGTTGCGCTCAGCGCGCCGAATCACCCTGCGGCGCATTCGATCACGCCATCCATCGTGATCGACGCGACTTCGGTGACAACCGAGTTCAACACCCTGTTCGAAACGGTCACCTCGATCGCCGAGAAGGTCGATCCGGTTAAAGTGAACCTGACGCTCAGCGCGGCCGCGCAGGCGTTGACCGGGTTGGGTGAGAACCTCGGCCGGTCGCTGATCGACGGCAACGCCATCCTCGACGACGTGAACCCCCGGATGCCGGCGCTGCGCACCGACATAGCGCAGCTGGCGGCCCTCGGCGACACTTATGCGCACGCCTCCCCCGACCTATGGGACGCGCTGGACCACGCGGTGACCGCCGCGCGCACGCTCAATCGCCAGCAACGCGATCTGGATCAGGCGCTGCTGGCGGCCGCGGGATTGGGCAACGCCGGCGCGGATGTTCTCGGTCGCGCGGGGCCGTACTTCGCGCGCGGTGCCGCGGATTTGGTGGGAAGCAGCCAGCTGCTCGACGAGTACAGCCCCGAAATCTATTGCACCATCCGCAATTTCGACGAGGTCGCGCCCCGGGTCCACAACGCGCTGGGCGACAACGGGTACTCGCTGGGCGCCCACGCCTCGGGCGCTATCGCCGGTGCACCCAATCCGTACATCTGGCCGGAGAACCTGCCCCGGACCAACGCCCGGGGCGGACCGGGCGGGCGACCGGGGTGCTGGCAGAAGATCACGCGAGAACTGTGGCCCGCCCCGTTCCTGGTCATGGACACCGGCGCGAGCATGGCTCCCTACAACCACTTCGAGGTCGGTTCACCCCTCGCGGTCGACTTCGTGTGGGGCCGCCAACTGGGTGACTACACCATCAACCCCTGACGGCGCCCCGAGACCTCGCGGCCAACACCGCGATGGCGCCGGCCTCGTTGATGGCAAGGTGGGCCAGCATCGGTGCGGCGAGGCTGCCGGTGCGATCGGCCAGCCAACCGAACAGCCAGCCGCCGAGGCCGGTGACCAGCACGGTGGCCGCCACGGGTTCACCGGTCGCGCGGGCATCGGGGATGTGCGAGAGGCCGAAAGCGATGGCTTGCAGCACCCTTCCGCCGCGTCTGCCGAACGCCGCGGAGCCGGCGGTGGCCAGCGCCCCGCGGAAGGCGGATTCCTCGGACCAGACCGTGCCCACGGGTATCCGCACCAGCAGCCAGTCCGGCGCGGAGGCGGGCGGTTCCCGGACGGCCATCGATTGGCGCACCGGTGGCAGGCGGGTGGTCGCGGCCACCGTGCTCGCCGCCGAGAAGGCGACCGCCGACCCCAGCCGCAGGCCGGCCCACAACCGTGGCGGCCCCAGGCCCAGCGGGGCCCGCGTCACCAGCACCAGCGCGCCGCCCAGGCCGGCCTGCAACGCCATCCGCCACCGGGCCGGCAGCCGCGGGCCGGCGAAGCTCCAACCGACCAGGGCGGCGGCCAAAGACAGGGCGTAGGCTTGACGAGAACGCCTGGCAGGCATCAGGATTCGATGCCGGCGCTCATCCGAAGAGGCGCGGCAGCACCGACTCGGAGGTCTCGCGCAGTTCGGCGAGGGAAACCGTGAACAGTCCCTGGACCTCCACCTCGTCGGAGGCCTGGTCGACGACGCCGATGCGCACCGCCGGCAGGCCACGCGCCTCGCACATCGAACGGAACCGGCTCTCCTCGGTGCGCGGCACCGCCACCAGCACGCGGCCCGCCGACTCGGAGAACAACTGCACGAACGGATCGGCACCCTCGGGAAGCACGATGCGACAACCGGTTTCACCGGCCAGGGCGGCCTCGACGACGGCTTGGGCGAGGCCGCCTTCGGACAGGTCGTGCGCCGCGGACACCAGGCCGTCGCGCGACGCCGAGCGCAACACCTCGGCCAGCAGCCTTTCGCGGTCCAGGTCGACCTTGGGCGGTAACCCACCCAGGTGATCGGCGGTCACCTGCGCCCACACCGATCCGTCGAACTCGTCGCGCGTATCGCCCAGCAGCATCAGCGTTTCGCCCGGCTCGGTGCCCAAGCCGGTGGGGATGCGGCGACCGACGTCGTCGATGACGCCGAGGACCCCGACCACCGGGGTGGGCAGGATCGCCGTCGACCCGGTCTGGTTGTAGAAGCTGACGTTGCCACCGGTGACCGGAATCCCCAGGGCCGCACAGCCTTCGGCCAGGCCCCGCACCGCCTGGGAGAACTGCCACATCACGCCGGGGTCTTCGGGCGACCCGAAGTTGAGGCAGTTGGTCACCGCGACCGGGGTGGCGCCGGTGACGGAGACGTTGCGGTAGGCCTCGGCCAGGGCGAGTTGGGCGCCGGCGTAGGGATCCAGCTTGGTGTAGCGGCCGGACGCGTCGGTCGACAGCGCGATACCGCGGCCGGTGACCTCGTCGACGCGGAGCATGCCACCATCGGCGCGCTCGGCCAGCACGGTGTTGCCCCGCACGTACCGGTCGTACTGCTCGGTGATGAACGCGCGGCTGCACAGATGCGGACTGCCCAGCAGGGCAAGCAAAGTCGCGCGCAGCTCGTCGCCGGTGGCGGGCCGCGGCAGCCGCGTCGAGGCGTCGGCGTTCAGGGCGTCCTGGGTGTCGGGGCGAGCGACCGGACGCTGGTAGACGGGGCCCTCGTGGGCGACCGTGCGCGGCGGCACGTCGACGACGGTCCGACCGTGCCAGGTGATCCGCAGCCGGTCGCCGTCGGTCACCTCGCCGATCACGGTGGCCAGCACGTCCCACTTGCGGCATACCGCCAGGAAGGCGTCGACGTTCTCCGGGGTGACCACCGCACACATCCGCTCCTGGGACTCGCTGCACAGGATCTCCGCGGGCGTCATGCCGGTGGTGCGCAGCGGCACGTTCTCGAGCTGGATCGCCATGCCACCGTCGCCAGCCGACGCTAATTCCGAAGTGGCACAGGATAATCCGGCACCACCCAAGTCCTGTATGCCGACCACCAGTTGCCCGGCGTACAGCTCGAGACAGCACTCGATGAGCACCTTCTCCATGAACGGGTCGCCCACCTGGACCGACGGCAGTTTCTTGCGCGAGTTCTCGGCCCCCCCATCAGCGCTGAAGGTGTCCGACGCCAGCACCGATACCCCGCCGATGCCGTCCAGCCCGGTGCGCGCGCCAAACAGGATGATCTTGTTGCCGGCGCCCGAGGCGAACGCCAGATGCAGGTCCTCCTGCCGCAACACACCGACGCACATGGCGTTCACCAACGGGTTGCCGGCGTAGCACGCGTCGAAGACGGTCTCACCGCCGATGTTGGGCAGACCCAACGAGTTGCCGTAGCCCCCGATGCCGCGGACCACGCCGTCGACCACGCGGCGGGTGTCCGGCGCGTCGGCCGCGCCGAACCGAAGCTGGTCCATCACCGCGACGGGCCGCGCGCCCATCGCCATGATGTCGCGGACGATGCCGCCGACACCGGTGGCCGCGCCCTGGTACGGCTCGACGTAGGAGGGATGGTTGTGCGATTCCACCTTGAAGGTGACCGCCCAGCCGTCGCCGATGTCGACGACGCCCGCGTTCTCGCCGATCCCGGCCAGCATGCCGGCGCGCATCTCGTCGGTGGTGGTCTCGCCGAAGTAGCGCAGGTGCACCTTGGACGACTTGTACGAGCAGTGCTCGCTCCACATCACCGAGTACATCGCCAGTTCGGTTTCGGTGGGGCGACGCCCCAGGATCTCGCGAATGCGCTGGTATTCGTCGTCTTTGAGGCCCAGCTCGCCGAACGGCTGCGGCTCGTCGGGGGTGGAGGCGGCGTGCTCGACGGTGTCGATCGCGTGGGTGCGCGCACTCGTCCCGGAGACAGTCACGGGACACAGTCTAGGGCTGGACATCGGCAAGGCGCTCTCGCCGCCCTACCGGGCGCGACGAACGTTTGCACCTGTAGTCGGCGGGTAGCCGCACAGTGTCCGAAGAGCAATCAACCGGAGTACGAAATGACAGTCGAAACCGGACACATCACCGGCACCAAAGACAAGAACTACAACCTGATTTGGTACACCGAGAAGTGCCTCGACAACGCGTTGCGGTTAGAGACCTACATCCAGGACGCCGAGCGCGCCGGGGACAAGGACGTGGCCGAGTTGTTCCGCAAGGCGCAATCAGACAGCCGCAAGGGCGCCGAGATGGCGGAACAGCTGCTGGCCAAGCGCCTCTAGCCGGCGATCTCTGCCAGCGCCGCGGCCGTATCCAGGTCGGCGTAGGCGAACGAATACCGTTGGGCCAGCGCGAGCGCGATGTCGGGGCGCTGCCAGAGCTCCCCGGCGCTGGCGGTGCACAACCAGAGGGTCAGCCCGTGCGCCACCGAGGCCCGGTACCGCAACCAGACCTCGTCGGGGCTCGGCATCTCCGCTTTCGGCAGGCCGAGCGCGCCGCGGTACTCCTCGAGGAGATCGCGCTCGCTGCGGCGGCGATCCTCGACGGTCAGGGCGCCCTGCAGGAAGTAGCCCAGGTCGAGTGACCAGTTGCCGCGCCGGGCCACCTGCCAGTCGAGGAACCCCACCTCATCGCTGGGCAGCAGGTAGGTGTTGCCGATGTGCGGATCGCCGTGCAGCAGGGTCTGCGGCGACGCGGTCAGCGTTCTGATGTAGGGCTTCCAGATCGATTCGATCAGCGCGTCGATGGTCAGCGAGGTCACCTGCTCGGGGGCGTCCGGGCCGAGGCGCTCCAGCGCGGCCGGCAACGGCGCCATTTCCATGCCGTCCCAGGGCAGGAACGGCTCGAGCCACTCCAGCGCCGGCTCGGTCAGAACCCGTTGGCCCCAGTACCGTCCGTGCATGCGGGCCAGGCCGCGCACGCCGGTGGCGACCTGCTCAACGGTCATCGGCCTGGTGGCGTCGCGGGGATCGGCGCCCCGCGCGGTGAGGTCTTCCATGACCATCACGAAGTCGTAGGCGGCCTCGTCGATCAACGCGGTGTAGACGCGCGGGTGCTCGAGGGGCAGGTCGACCCCGCAGGTGAACAGCCGCGGCTCGTGAAACATGCCGCTGGTCATGCGGATCAGTTCCTTGTGGTCGGGGTCGGCGGCCTTGACGAACACCGACGCCGGTCCGCTGCCGTTGCGGTAGGTCACCCCGAGGCGGGCGCGCCGGTTGGTGCCGTCGTCGCGAACCTCCACGGTGACGGTGTCCACCTCGACGCCGGGATGCGCGGCGGCCAGCGCCGCAGACATCCACTGCGGCGAGATGTCATCCCAGGTCGTGGGCACCGACAACGCGGGGGCATTCATGGGTGGACTCCTTCGTCACGGACCGCCGAGCATAGAAACGACACGTATCGTTTCCTACACTTGTCCCGGTGAAGGTAACCCGAGCGCACGCCCGCCCGCCAGTCCCGAATCGGTTCGCCGCCGCAACCGGGCGCACTTAGGCTCGGCCCACATGTCAGACGAGCGGGCCGGCCGGCCCCGTGACACCCGGCTGCATCACGCGATCCTCGATGCCACCCGCGAACTCCTGACCACCGGCGGCTACGCCGAGTTGTCGATGGAAAGCGTCGCGGCGCGCGCCGGCGTGGGGAAGAAGACCCTCTACCGGCGCTGGCCATCGAAAGCCCCGCTCGTCGCCGAGGCCGTCCTGGAGGCGTACGGCGGAACCGGGTCATTTCCCGTCGCCGAGACCGGGGACCTGCGCGCCGACCTACAGGCGTGGCTGCGCGAGCACGCCGACTTCCTGGCGCAGCCGGCGAACGCCGCCTTGGTGCGGGCGCTCATCGCCGCGGCGGCCGCCCGCCCGGCCGACGGCGACGATCTCTACCAGCAGCTCAGCGCGCCCCAGCTGGACGGGTTGACGACGCGACTGCGCCGGGCCGTCCGGGACGAGGAACTGAGCGCCGCCGCCGACCTCGACGCGATCGCCGAGGCGCTGATCGGCACCATGCTGTTTCGCGCGTTAACCCACGGGGGCGCAACCGATTTCGCCGCGGAGGGACCGCGAACTTTCGATGGGCTGCTCGACGCGGTCCTGCACGGCGCGGCCGCGACCAAGCCCGAGTAGGCCGTCAGGCCGGCGACAAGAACGCGTGCATCGCCGCCGAGTAGGCGGCCACGTCGTGCGCGCCCATCAGCTCGCGCGCGGAGTGCATCGCCAACTGCGCGGCGCCGACGTCGACGGTGGGGATGCCGGTGCGCGCGGAGGTCAACGGCCCGATCGTCGATCCGCACGGCAGGTCGGCCCGGTGCTCGTAGCGCTGCAACGGCACCCCGGCCTGCTGACAGGCCAGCGCGAAGGCCGCGGCGGTGCGGCCGTCGGTGGCGTAGCGCAGGTTCGGGTGCACCTTGAGCACCGGCCCCGCGTTGACCGCGATCGGGTGGCCGGGCTCGTGCCGCTCCGGGTAATTGGGGTGGGTGGCATGCGCCATGTCCGCGGAGGCCAGCAGCGACGCGGGCAGCCGGCGCAGGTAGTCCTCCCGGGTGCCGCCCGCCGCCAGCACAATTCGTTCCAGGACGGTGCCCAACAAGTCCGATTGCGCGCCGTGGTCCGAGGACGAGCCGACCTCCTCGTGATCGAAGAGCACCAACACCGGCAGGTAGCCCGCGCCCTGCTCCCATGCCAGCAGCGCTTCCAGTCCCGCGTAGCAGCTGGCCTGGTTGTCCAGCCGGGGCGCGCTCAGCAGGTCCGCGGTTCCGTCGTCCGAGGCACCGATCACCGTCGAGGGAGTCAGGTCGTGCGTCATCAGGTCGGCGGCCAGCACGTCGGTGGGCGCCAGTTCGGCGCGCTCGGCGACGTAATCGACGAAGGACCGCGCCGTCTCGCCGACGCCCCACACCGCGTTGAGGTGTCGCTGCGGGTCCAGCGTCAGCGACTTGCGATCCTCGGCCAGGTGGATGGCCAGCTGCGGCACGCGAAGGATCGGCTCGTCGATCCGGATCAGGCGGTGCGCGATCCCGGTGCTTTGACCCTTCGCCCGCACCGACAGGCGCCCGCTGATTCCCAGATCGCGGTCCAGCCAGGAGTTGAGCCACGCGCCCCCGTACGGCTCGAGCGCCACCACCCGCCAGCCGGCGACCACCCGATCGGGATGCTGCTTGACCCTGAGGTTGGGGCTGTCGGTGTGCGCTGCGACGACCCGGAACGGCCCATCGGCTCCCGCCGAATTCCAGGCGACCAGCGAGCCCGCCCGCACCGTGAAGTAGCGCCCGGGCACCGACGGCCAGCGTTCGGCCTCGCTCAGTTCGGTGTACCCGGCGGCGATCAGCCGGGCGGCCACCGTGGCGCAGACGTGAAACGGCGACGGCGACGCGTCGATGAACTCGCAGAGTCCTTGTGCGCTCGCCGAGGACTTCGTCTGGTTTCGAGGCCCGCCGGACATGTTGACATCATGGCTGTCCGAGCCCGCGGCGTTCCCGCTAGGGTCGATTGCGCGCTCCTTGCTCGCGCCGCTTCCGGCGCTCACCGTCGCCACGCGGGGGTCCATTGCGCGCTCCTTGCTCGCGCCGCTTCCGGCGCTCACCGTCGCCACGCGGGGGTCCATTGCGCGCTCCTTGCTCGCGCCGCTTCCGGCGCTCACCGTCGCCACGCGGGGGGTCCATTGCGCGCTCCTTGCTCGCGCCGCTTCCGGCGCTCACCGTCGCCACGCTAGGGTCACCAGAG
Organism: Mycobacterium sp. TKK-01-0059; assembly: GCF_000709305.1. Classification (NCBI taxonomy): domain Bacteria; kingdom Bacillati; phylum Actinomycetota; class Actinomycetes; order Mycobacteriales; family Mycobacteriaceae; genus Mycobacterium; species Mycobacterium sp. TKK-01-0059. Next base: position 2,524,917 of record NZ_KL446993.1, on the reverse strand, counting down.
TGCCCCCCGTCCAGCCGCAACCCATCCTCGCGCCGCTGACGCCCGCGGCGATCTTCCTCGTGGTGACCATCGACGACGGTGGAGAGGCAACCGTCCACGACGCGCTGCAGGACGTATCCGGACTGGTGCGCGCGATCGGTTTCCGCGAGCCGCAGAAGCGGTTGTCGGCGATCGCCTCGATCGGCTCGGACGCCTGGGACCGCTTGTTTTCCGGGCCGCGTCCCGCCGAACTGCATCGGTTCATCGAACTGAACGGCCCGCGTCACAACGCTCCCGCCACGCCCGGGGACCTGTTGTTCCACATCCGGGCCGAGAGTCTGGACGTCTGTTTCGAACTGGCCGACCGGATCTTGAAATCGATGGCCGGCGCGGTCAGCGTCGTCGACGAGGTGCACGGCTTCCGGTATTTCGACAACCGCGACCTGCTCGGGTTCGTCGACGGCACCGAGAACCCGGACGGCCCACTTGCCGTCAGCGCCACCGCGATCGGCGACGAGGACCCCGACTTCGCCGGCTCCTGCTACGTGCACGTCCAGAAATACGTGCACGACATGTCCGCGTGGAACGCGATCTCGGTCACCGAGCAGGAGCGAGTGATCGGCCGCACCAAGCTCGAGGACATCGAACTCGACGACGACGTCAAGCCGGATGACTCCCACATCGCCCTCAACGTCATCACCGACGACGACGGCACCGAACTGAAAATCGTCCGGCACAACATGCCATTCGGCGAGCTCGGCAAGGGCGAGTACGGCACGTACTTCATCGGCTATTCGCGCACACCTCGAGTCACCGAACGGATGCTGCGCAACATGTTCCTCGGCGACCCGCCCGGCAACACCGACCGCATCCTCGACTTCTCCACCGCCATCACCGGCGGGTTGTTCTTCTCCCCCACCGTCGACTTTCTCGATGATCCCCCACCCCTGCCCGCAACGCCGGCGGCGGCGGAAACGTCTGTTGCACAGGACGGCTCACTTTCGATCGGCAGCCTGAAAGGAACCACTTCATGAACAACCTCTACCGCGACCTGGCACCGGTCACCGAAGCCGCCTGGAAAGAAATCGAATTGGAGGCGACCCGGACATTCAAGCGCCACATCGCCGGGCGCCGGGTCGTCGACGTCAGCGAGCCCGGCGGTCCCGTCGCCGCCGCGGTCAGCACCGGACGGCTGGCCAACGTGGCCTCACCCACCGAGGGCGTGGAGGCGCACCTGCGTGAGAGTAAACCGCTTGTACGGCTTCGCGTTCCGTTCACCCTGTCGCGCTACGAGATCGACAACGTCGAGCGCGGCGCCAACGACTCCGACTGGGACCCGGTCAAGGCGGCGGCGAAGAAGCTCGCGTTCGTGGAAGACCGGGCGATCTTCGAGGGCTACGCCGCCGCGTCGATCGAGGGCATCCGTTCCGCCAGCTCCAACAAGACGCTGACGCTGCCGGCGGACCCCAGCGAGATTCCCGACGTCATCACCCAGGCGATCTCCGAGCTCCGCCTGGCCGGCGTCGACGGCCCGTACTCGGTGCTGCTGTCCGCCGACGTCTACACGAAGGTCAGCGAGACGACCCAGCATGGATACCCGATCCTCGAACACATCGACCGGCTGGTTCCCGGAGACATCATCTGGGCCCCGGCCATCGACGGTGCCTTCGTGCTGACCACCCGCGGCGGCGATTTCGACCTGCAGCTCGGGACCGACGTCACGATCGGCTACACCAGCCACGACGCGGACACCGTGCAGCTGTATCTGCAGGAGACGCTCACCTTCCTGTGCTACACCGCGGAGGCGTCCGTCCCGCTGACCGCGTAGCAACACACCCCTCGCTCTGTCGCTAAAGGTCCAGCACCACATCGGTTTCGGGAGCAGCCGAGCAGATTAACACCGACCCGTCGGCCGGTGGCTCCAGCGGCCGCTGGACGTAGGTGGTCGTCCCGGCGACGACCCCGGTGACGCACACATGACAGACGCCGCTCCGGCAGGAGAAGCGGGTGGGCACATCGCAGGCTTCGGCGAGCCCGAGGATGCTGCCGTAGTCCGGCGACCAGTGGGCCGTCAACCCGCTGCGCGCGAACGTGATCGACGGCCCCGTGCCCGGCGGCCCGGCGGGCTGATGGGGCGGCCTGTGCGGTCCCGTTTCGACGACGCCGGGGTTGATCGCGGGCAGCGCACCAAATAGTTCGCTGTGGATCAACGCGGGGTCGAATCCGATGCCGACCAGGTATTCGCGGACGTCCGCCATGAATTGCGTTGGCCCGCAGAGGTAAACGACGCCATCGGTCGGCAATCCCAATCCCGCGATGGCATCGCGGTTCAGGCGTCCCTGCGTTTCGGAGTAAAAAACCTGCTGACGGGCGTGAGGCAACGACTCGATCAGCGTTGCGACTTCCGCGGCAAAGGGCTGGGTTTGGCGATTGCGAGCGGCGTGCACCCACCAGATGTCTCGCTCGCTGCCCGCCCCCGCGAGTGCATGCAACATCGCCAGCACCGGCGTCGCCCCGATTCCGGCGGAAAAGAGCACGACGGGGCGCCGGTCCTCGGTGAGGCAGAAGTCGCCGCGCGGGGCGGCCGCCGTGATCACCATCCCCGGCCGGAGGTGGGTGTGCAGCCAGCCGCTGACCAATCCGTGATCCTCCCGCTTGACGCTGATGCGGTAGTACCCGGCCGACGGGTCGCCCGACAGGGAATAGCTGCGCAACGGCGCCGGCTCACCGGCCCCGGGAATCTTCACCGTGAGGTACTGACCCGGTAGCGCGGGCGGCAGCGGGTCGGAGTCGTCGGCCTGCAGCCGAATCGAGAGCACTTGCGGGCTCTCCCGACGCGTCTCGATGACCCGTAGGTTTCGGAATCCCTTCCATCCGGGCTCGACCGGGATAGGCGAGGCGGCCGCACCATCGGGTGCGGCCAGCATGTCGCGAAAAGACTGCTGCCATCCCGGGCTCAGCCCCGGAACATCGACGGCCTCGCGCAGCCGCTCGACGTTGCGGTCCGGCAGGTAGAGCAACGCGTCGACCTCGGCGACGCTGAGCCGGTGGCGGCCGCGGCGGGTCCGCACGATGTCGTCCCCGGCCCGCACCCGGCCTTCGGTGATGACCCGGAAGTAGAAACCCGGACGGTGCTGGGAGACAAGCAGATTGGGCATGTCGGGCTCGTCGAGGCGAAGACCGACCCGAAAGCACGTGACTCGCGGTTGCGTGACCTCGAATTCGGCGTCGCCGATGCGATAACGGTCACCGATGCACACCTCGTTGTCGGCGAGCCCGGTGACGGTGAAGTTTTCGCCGAAATGCCCGGGCCGCAGGTCGGTGCGGCCCAGGTACGTCTTCCAGAAGTCGTAGGACTCGCTCTGGTACACCATCACGGCCCGTTGTTCCCCGCCATGGCCGGCGAGATCACCCTGCCCGTCGCCGTCGACGTTGAGTCGACGCACCATGACCGGCCCCTGCACCGGGGTCTTCCAGATGCCGGTGTAGACCGTTTTGTCTCGCCATCGGACGTTCTTGGGCATACCCACGTTCACCGAAACAAGCTTGCCCACCGTGTCACCTCGAACCAGCTCGCCATGGCACCAGTCACCCAACTGGGATGGTTGGCCCAGAATATGGCAGCGCGATCCGCACGGCAACACATCGGCCGCACGGGCTGTTGCCCGGGTCCGGTTTGGTGCATACTGGGTCATACAACCCAAAAATACGTCGAGCTGGTCTGTCGATGTCTACCGAACGCGGTCGCGGCGCTCGCGTGCGAAAAGCGTTGGCTGAGGAGGAATGTCATGCCGGCTGTTCATCATCTATACGCCACGGTCGACGGCCACCGACTCTTCTACCGGGAAGCCGGCGACCCGAGGGCTCCCACGGCGCTGTTGCTGCACGGGTTTCCCACCAGCTCCTACATGTTTCGCGGTCTGATACCGGCCCTGGCGGACCGCTACCACGTCATCGCGCCGGACCATCTCGGATTCGGGCTGTCCGACGCGCCGCCCGTCGAGGAGTTCGACTACACCTTCGACGCGCTGACCGACCTCACGGCGGGCCTGCTGCGAACCCTCGGCGTCGACAGGTACGCCATGTACGTCCAGGACTACGGCGCGCCGATCGGCTGGCGGCTGGCGCTGCGCGACCCGTCGGCGATCACCGCGATCATCACCCAGAACGGCAACGGGTATGACGCGGGATTCGTCGAGAGCTTCTGGAAGGTCGTACAGGCCTACCAGCGTGAGCCCACCGCGGACACCGAGGCCCCGGTGCGCCAGTTCCTCACGCTGGACGCCACCCGGTGGCAGTACGTGACCGGCGTGGCCGACGAGACCCTGGTCGATCCCGAGTCGTGGCATCACGACTACGCGCTGCTCTCCCGGCCCGGCAATGACTTGGTGCAGCTCAAGCTGTTTCGCGACTATGCCACCAACGCGCCCCTGTATCCGCGCTTACACGAATACTTCCGGGCCAGCCGGGTGCCGTTGCTGGCGGTCTGGGGTCGCGGCGACGAAATTTTCGGACCGGCCGGGGCCGAGGCCTTCGCCGACGACCTGCCCGACGCCGAGATCCACCTGCTCGACGGCGGGCACTTTCTGTTGGAGTCCGCGCTCGATGACGTCATTCCCCTGATCCGGAACTTCCTTGCCGCGCAGCTCGGGGCGTGATGCCCGGCCGCCGGGCGCGCGGCAACCGACCGCGACGATCCCGCCGTCTGGGTTGGAGATCCCATAAACGGGGGCACCCACGGGTTAGCCTGACGCGATGGCCCATCCCGATGTTCGTGACGAACAACGGTTGACCGCCAAGGGGCGTGCCACCCGCGACCGAATCGTGCAAGCGGCGGCGCAGTTGATCGTCACCGACGGCCTGTCCGCGGCCAACATGGAGAACGTGCGGCGCGCCGCCTCGGTCAGCGGCTCGCAGCTCGCCCACTACTTCGCCGACAAGGGCGCGCTGATTCGCGCGGTGATCCGACGCCAAATCGGCGTCGTCTTGGACTTTCACCGCCAACCCACGCTTCGAGGCCTGAGTACGTTCGACGACTTCGAAAAATGGATCGAGATGAACATGCGCTACCTGCGGCGCATCGGATACGTCGGCACCCCCACCTATCACGCGCTGGCCGGCCAGCTCGCGAAGTCGGACGATGCCACGCGCGACGCGTTGGCGGCCGGCTACCGCCGGTGGATCGATTTGGTGGAGAAGGCAATCCAGCGGATGAAAGACGACGGGCTGCTGGTTGCGGATGCCGACCCGCGGCAGCTGGCGTTGGTGATCATCACCGCGCATCAAGGAGGCGGAATTTTGGCCTTCACCTACCAAGAGGAATGGCCGCACGCCGATGCGATTCGTTTCGCGGTGAACTACTTGCGAATGTTCGCCACCGATAGTGCCGAACGGGTTCCGCGGCGGCCCCCGCGCCGGTCGCGGAGCCGCCGCCCGCGCAAAGCCGGCGGATCCGTCCGCGCCCAAGGCCACCAGGTGACGGAACATCCCTCGCCGCGGTACACCCACAAGGGTCTGGCGACCCGTGCGCGCATCATCGAGGCCGCGGCCCGGCTGATGTTCGAGCGCGGCGTCGCCAACACCAGCATCGACCAGGTGCGGCGCGCCGCCGAAGTCGGCGGATCCCAGATCTCCCACTACTTCCACAACAAGCGCGACCTGACCCGGCACGTCGTCGACGTACGCCGAAACAATGTGCGGGACTTCCACACTCAAGCGAAGTTCGCCGCGCTCGACAGCCTCGATGCGCTGCAGGCGTGGGCCGATGCCTGCGTCTCCGACATCGATCCGGTGTACCGGGTCGGAGGCTGCGTCTATGGGTCCTTGGCGGGCGAGCTGATCGAGGCCGACGACGAAATCCACGACGACCTGGCCGCCGGATACGACCAATGGATCGAACTGTTTCGCACGGGCCTGCAGGCGATGTGTGACCGTGGCGACCTGCGCCCCGACGCCGATCCTCGCCACCTGGCGGTGCCACTGGTTGCCGCGCACCAGGGTGGCGCACTGCTCACGCACGCCACCGGCGATCCGCAGCCGCTGCGGGCCGCCGTCACCGCCGCCGTCGACTACGTGCGTTCGTTCGCGGTTTCGCCGCGCAAGGGCGGACCCCGCGCGCCTCGCGGTCAGCGCAACTCCTGACCGCCCGCCCTGGACATGGCGGAAAGGTTCGAACATAATACTGGGTCAGTTGGCCCATTATTGTGCGGCAGGCACCGGCGTCTCGCGCTGCCAACGATGTCGAAAGAGGCAGTCCATGTCCGTCACGGATTCACCAGAGCTGCCCACCGCACCGGCCGTCGTGCGCGAGCGCCCCGGCGGGGAAACCATGCGGGCGATCATCCTGAAGGGATTCGGCGGGCTGGACAACCTGGTTTACGACGACCTCCCCAAGCCGCTGCCGAAAGACGGCGAAGTCGTCATCGCGGTGAAGGGCTTCGGGATCAACCACGCCGAGATGCACATGCGTCGGGGCGAGTGGGCCGAGGCCGCGGAGGTGAGCGGCATCGAATGCGTCGGCATCGTGGACTCGTGCCCGGGCGGTGAGTTCCCGGTCGGCGCCAAGGTGGCCGCGCTGATGGGTGGCCTCGGCCGAACCATCAACGGCAGCTATGCGCAATACACGCGCGTGCGCGCGGCCAACGTCGCCCTCATCGACTCCGAGCTGTCGTGGGCAGCGTTGGCGGCATTGCCCGAAACGTTCGCGGTGGCCTGGACATGCCTCTTCCGCAATCTGGATCTCAAAGCCGGGCAGACACTGGTGTTACGCGGGGCCACGTCGTCCCTGGGGCAGGCCGCACTCAAGATGGCGGTGGCCGCCGGCGCACGAGTCATCGCGACCGCGCGCAGCAGGGGACGCTTCGCGATGCTCGAGCAACTGGGCGCGTCGCGCATCGAGCTGGAGCGGCGCGACCTGGCAGGCCACCTTCCCGAGAGCGGCCGGATCGACGCCGTCCTCGATCTCGTCGGCAACAGCACCATCCTCGACTCCCTGGACATGCTGCGCCGCGGCGGCACGGCCTGCCTGGCCGGTTGGCTGGGCGGGCTGGAGCCCATCGGGGATTTCAACCCGCTGTTGCGCATGGCATCCGGTGTGAACTGGAACTTCTTCGGCAGCTTCGTGTTCGGCACGCCGGGCTTCCCGCTGTCCGACGTACCGCTGGGGGACATCGCGGGGCAGGTCGCCGACGGCACGCTGGAAGCGAAACCGTCTCGGGTCTTCTCCTTCGACCAGATCCATGAGGCGCACCGTCTGATGGAGGCCGGGGAGGCCGGCGGCAAGATGGTCGTCGTGATGGAGTGATGTGTCGTCGAAACACCGTGGCACGCAGGGGATTCGGGAAAGGAAGGTGTCCACATGGGACTGGCATGGCAGCAGGGCCCGCTGGCAACCGGGTCGATAGGGCACTTCCTCACCGAGCAGCCGATGCCGTCGCGGCTGCTCTTTGCCGAACCGTTGCGCCGCCGGATGCGGGTGCGCTTCGCGGAACGGTGGATCGCCGACAGCGAGGACGTGCTTCTGTTACACGAGCCCGGCCGCTACCCGGTGGCCTACTTTCCGTCAGGGGATATCGAAGCGGGAACGTTGACCGCCGAGGATCGGGTGACGCAGCACCGCGACCTCGGCGACACGCAGTGGTTCACCGTCAAGGCACCGGGGCGCGAGGCCGCCCACAGCGCCTGGGAACATACCGGTCTGCCCGCGCATGCGACTGTCCTGCAGGGCCGGGTGGCTTTTGCGTGGCGCGCCATGGATGCCTTCTATGAAGAAGAGGAACGGATCGTCGGGCACGCCGCGGACGCTTACCACCGCATCGACATCCGTTCCACGGCACGGCATCTCGTCGTCCGTGACGGCGAGCGCGTGATCGCCGAGACTCGCCGACCCGTGGCCCTGTATGAATCCGGCTTCGCGCCCAGATGGTACGTCGAGCGCGACGATATCGACGAGTCCGCCCTCAAACCCGTTGCTATCCAAACCTTTTGCCCATACAAAGGAATCTGCTCGTACTATGACATCGGCGGCCACCAGCACGCGGCGTGGTCTTACGTCGATGCGTGGACCGAGGTGTCGCGCGTCCGCAACCTGGTGTCCTTCGAACCGGACAAAATCGATGTGTACCTCGACGGCAAGCAACTTCGGCTGGAACCAGGCCAAACCGTCATCCCGCACGGTGTCGACCGCGGATTGGACACCGACGAGGTCTTAGGAAAGAACCCGGTTGGGGGGCACGTCATGAGGATGTCCATCGAAGTCGTCATCCTGCCCGTCGCCGATCCCGACCGGTCACTACGGTTCTACCGCGACCAGGTCGGCTTCGCCCTCGATGTCGATTACGCGCCCGCGCCCGGGTTCCGGGTCATCCAATTGACGCCCGAGGGATCGCACGCCTCAATCCAATTCGGCGTGGGATTGACCGACGCGCCGGCCGGCTCGGTGCGGGGCCTATACCTCGTGGTCCCGGACATCGAAGCCTGCCGCGCCGAGTTGATCGGTCGCGGCGTAACCGTCGGCGAGGTCCGCCACAAGGACACCGACGGCGGCTGGAGAGGGGGCTTCCTCCCGGGTACCGACCCCGATCGCGGTGACTACGCGAGCTTCGCCGACTTCCGCGATCCCGACGGGAACGCCTGGAGCTTGCAGGAACGAAACCACCAGCGGGGTTGAGGAGGCGTCGTGGCCGCGCGGAAAACGAGTCCAGACCGGGTGGGCGCATTCTCAGACGGAGTGTTCGCAGTCCTCATCACGATCCTCGTCCTCGAGCTCAAGCCGCCGAAGTCCTACACCTTCAACGCGTTATTACCGGAATGGCCCACGGGACTGAGCTATGTGGTCAGCTACGTGTTCATCGCCATCGTCTGGGTGAACCACCACCACCTGTTCGGCTACGCGCAAGTGGCGACGCCACGATTGGTGTGGTCGAACTTTGCGCACTTGTTCTCGGTGTCGCTGATTCCGATCACCACCGAATGGATCGCCGACAGCAGGCTGGCCGCCGCACCGGTGGTTCTGTATGCCTCGGTGTTCGTGCTCGTCAACATCACCTACTTGGCGCTGTGCCAGGAAGTGGTCGATCGTCCCGCCCACGAGGACCTCACCCAGCGAGTGCGCCGACTGCTACGCATGCGGTCGTTCATCACGATCGGCGTCTTCGCGGCGGCGGCAGTCGTCGCATTCTGGTGGCCGGCCGTCGGAATGGTATTGATTTGCGTGTGTCTGGCGGGGTATCTGCGGCCGGATGTGCCCAACGTTAAAAAGGTCGAGCCCTAGCATGACGACACCCTCCGTCCTCGTTTTCGATGTCAACGAGACGCTGATCGACATCGAGTCCCTCGCACCGCTTTTCGCGGACATGTTCGGCGACGAACGCGTGCTGCGCGAGTGGTTCGGTCAGCTCATTCAGTACTCGATGACCATCACACTGGCCGGCAAGTACGTGCCGTTCCCCGTTCTCGCTCAGGCGGTGCTGCGCATGCTGGGTGACGTCCACCGGGTGGACGTCACCGATGACCACCTCGATCGCCTGACGACCGGGTTGCTCACCATGCCGGCACACCCCGATGCCGCCGAGGGTCTCGCCACCTTGCGCGACAACGGTTTTCGGTTGGTAACCCTGACGAACTCCCCACCCAACCCGGACGGCCAGACGGCGCTACAGAATTCCGGGCTGGCAGGCTTTTTCGAGCGCCAACTGAGCGTCGATGCCCGCCGCGCCTTCAAACCGTCTCCCGCCGTCTATCGGTACGTGTGCGACGAGCTCCGTGTGACACCCGGTGATTGCATGATGGTGGCCGCACACGTGTGGGACACCCTCGGCGCACAGAGCGTCGGGTTCAGTGGGGCTCTGATCACCCGGCGCGGCAACGCGCCGTTACCGGTCCGCGGCCTACCGCAGCCGAACATCGTCGCCGGCAACCTTCGCGAGCTGGCCGAGCGCCTCGGGTCTCGCTGAGCGCCGAGAGCACGACGATAATTGACCCATGGCCACCTCCGACGGATTCCATCCCGACTTCGAAGACACGGCAGCGCCGATCGCCCGCAACCGAGTGCGCCACATCAAGGCGTCCGAGATCAGCTCGGACACCGCGCAGTCGGAGGGCCTGCGGCGCTTCGCCGCGCTTTCCGGCGCGTCGGTCGGAGCGGAGAAGCTCTGGATGGGTGAGACGCACGCGTCGCCGAAATCCGCCTCGGACAACCATCACCACGGTGACTCGGAGACCGCGATCTATGTGCGAAGCGGCCACCCGGAGTTCGTGTTTCACGACGGCACCCAAGAGGTCCGTATTGCCACCGAACCCGGCGACTACGTCTTCATTCCGCCGTACCTTCCGCACCGGGAGGAAAACCCGGACCCCGACACCGGGGCCGAGGTCGTGATCGCCCGCAGCACCCAGGAAGCGATCGTGATCAATCTCCCCGCCCTGTATCCGCTCGACGGGCCCCGATAAACGGGCAGCGGGCCACTCAGCGAATTCTCAACAGATTCTTCGGCGCCACATCGCTTGGCTGCCAGCGTCCGCAAAGTCGCCGGCGACACCATACGTCTATGACGAACGAGCAGATGTGCGCGAACCTTGTCGAACGCTATTTGCGCACCCGCGGACGGCAATACTTTCGCGGGCACCGCGATGGCGAATACTTCTTCGTCACCGGCGCTCCGCGACGGCTGCACGTTCATTTCGAGATCTCGCCCGCGCACGACGACGTGTTGATCATCCGGGTCACTCCCGGGTGCTACTTTCCGGCCGCCGACCGCCCTTGGCTGACGCACTTCGCCGACACGTGGAACCTTCAGGACCGCCACGTCACCGCGATCGTGCACTGCTCGTGCGATCCGCAGCGCATCGGCGTGGTGGCCCGCAAGTCGCAATGGATCCGAAGCAAAGTCTCCTTCGCCGATTTCGCGTCCCTCGTCGACCTGACGATCGCGGACGCCACCGAGCTCTTCGAGCAGCTGGACCCCGCCGCCGGCCTGCCGTCCGCCGAGCGGTCCTTGCTGCGTCACGCCGGCTGACGCCCGCCTGGTCTAGGGGCCGCTCGCGGCACCCGGGGCATCGGGGCGCGGCTCACCCAGCTTCGCCCGGATGGCGCCCCACGGATCGGCGTAGCGTCCGGGCGTATCCCGGTAGGCCGCACGGCTTTTGAGAAATCGCCGTGCCAGCGGCGAGATCAACCGCATCGGGTAGCGCCGCCACCCCGCCGTCGCGCGCATCTCGTCGAGCATGTCCGGCCACGAATGGTGCTGGAATTGCAGGACTTGTTGGGAGCGAGCGCTATCCATCCAGTCGGTGACGAACCAGTCGTCGTCGCTGTCGGGATCACCCGGACGTCCCCCGGGCAGGACGTCGACGAGACCCCGGGCGGCGGCCAGCGCCTTGCCGACCTCGCCCTGCCGAATCCGGTGCGACTCGTCGCCGGCGATCAGCAGGGTCTCACCGACGACGTCGGCCGTGGTCGCCGCGGCGAACGCACGGGCGACGTCGCGCACATCGACGGTGTGGATGCGCCCGTCCGTCGGCAGGGCGCTTTCGAAGAACAGTGCGTCAACGCTGAACGGCATGGCCTCCGGGTCGACGCTTATCACCCCGCCCAGGCGCAAGATCACCCATTCGAGGTTCGAGGACCGGATGTGCTGTTCCGCTTCGGCTTTGTGCGCGCCGTAGAGATCAGCCGGGTTCATCGGGGAATCGGCGCGCAACAGCTCGGCGTTGCGGTGCGGGTTACGCGCCCCGTACACGGCGTTGCTCGACGCCTGGATGAACCGCACCGGGTGCGGCCGGGCCTGCGCGGCGCGCAGCAGCGTGAGGGTCGCGTCGACGTTGACGCGGCGCCCGAGGGCGGGGCTGCGGTAGATCGCCGGCGGGATCACCGCGGCCAGGTGGACGATGGCGGTGGGTGAGGTCGCGGCGAGCAGGCGGTCGACATGGCCCGGGTCGGTCAGATCGGCCCAGTGCGCCTCGACGCCGTCGGGCAGCGTCCTCGCCGCCTTGCGCTGGGTGGGGGTGCCCAGATCCGTCGCGACCACGCGGTGGCCGTCGGCGACCAGCCGGCGCACCGTTTGTGAGCCGACGAGCCCGAAACCCCCGGTGACAAGAACCTTCTCGGACATGATCCCCCAGCGCCGGGTTTGCCCCCAGCAAACGAATATGACATTCTCCAAATTCGAAAGTATCATATGTCATCCATGGCCTGAGGTTTGAGACCGGCGTCACACCGGCAACCAATAGCAAATGGCACGATCACGACAGCAGGGAGCCATGAAGGGCAGCGGTGCGGGCGCGGCGGACAATCACGAGACCGCCAAATGGGATCCGGCCTTCACCGAACGGGTCGCCAACGCGCTCGGGCCGGCCATCAAACGGTATTACCGGGCCGAGGTGCGAAACATCGACAACGTCCCGTCGTCCGGTGGGGCGCTGGTGGTCTCCAACCACTCCGGCGGCATGCTGACACCGGACGTGTTGATCTTTTCCCCGGCCTTCTACGAAAGGTTCGGCTACGACCGCCCGGTCTACACGCTCGGCCATTACGGGATCTTCATGGGGCCCTTGGACGGCTGGCTGCGCCGCCTCGGGGTGATCGAGGCCAGCCGCGAAAACGCCTCCGCCGCCCTGCATTCGGGCGCGGTGGTGCTGGTGTTTCCCGGCGGCGACTACGACTCGTACCGCCCGACGTTCAGCGCCAACACCATCGACTTCAACGGGCGCACCGGCTACGTGCGAACGGCGATCGAAGCCGGCGTGCCGATCGTGCCGACCGTGTCGATCGGCGCCCAGGAGACCCAGCTGTTTTTGACCCGGGGCAACTGGCTGGCCCGCAAGCTGGGGCTAACGAAGGCCCGCATGGACATCCTGCCGGTCAGCGTCGGGTTCCCGTTCGGGCTCAGCGTGATCTTCCCGCCCAACCTGCCGCTGCCGGCAAAGGTCGTCACCGAGGTGCTCGAGCCGATCGACGTCATCGCGCGCTTCGGTGAGGACCCCGACGTCGACGAGGTCGACGCCCATGTCCGCGCCGTCATGGAGGACGCGCTGAAGCGGTTGGCCGAACAGCGCCGGTTTCCGATCCTCGGCTGAGGATGCCGCCAATCCGCGCCGCCGGCCGGCGCCCTACGGCATAGTTGTTGGCCTGGTCGCGTCGGCAGGGCGAGGTGACGTGTGAAAAGACTCAACGGCATGGACGCCATGCTGCTCTACAGCGAGACGCCCAACCTGCACACGCACACGCTGAAGGTGGCGATCATCGACCCGGCCGACTGCGACGGCGAGTTCGGGTTCGACGCGTTCCGCCGCCACGTGCGCCGGCGGCTTCACCTGCTGGAACCGTTGCGCTACAAGCTCGTTGACATCCCGTGGCACCTGCATCACCCGATGTGGCAGGAAAACTGTGAGGTCGACCTGGACTATCACCTCCGTCGCGTCCGGGTGCCCGCGCCGGGCGGGCGGCGAGAGCTCGATCGGGTCATCGGCGAGGTGGCGTCCACCCCCCTGGACCGCACCCGGCCCCTGTGGGAGTTTCACTTCGCCGAGGGACTGGCCGACGGCCGGTTCGCCTTGATCGGCAAGGTGCACCACGCGTTGGCCGACGGTGTCGCGTCGGTCAACCTCCTGGCGCGCGCGATGGATCTGCGGGACGGGCTCACCGACGAGCGCGACAACGACGAAGCCGGTGTCACGGTTTCCGATGCCGACCTGCTGCGCGCCGCCGCGCGCGACCACGTCCGGCAACTCGCGCAACTGCCACGGCTGCTCAAAGACGCGGCCGTGGGGCTGATGCGGGTGCGGCGTCGCTCCCGCGAGCGCGGCGACCACCCCGACCTCGCCGATGCTTTTGACGCGCCCCCGACGTTCCTCAACCATGTGGTCTCACCCCGGCGCTGGTTCGCCAGCACGTCGTTACCGCTGCCGCAGGCCAAGGCGACGGCAAAAGCGTTGGGCATCACCATGACCGATCTGGTGCTGGCGACGGCGGCCGGCGGGCTGCGAACGCTCTTGCTGGCCTACGACGGCGCGGCCGACCGCCCGATCATCGCGTCGGTGCCGACCGCCACCGACAAGTCGGACCGGATCACCGGCAACGAGATCAGCGGGCTGATGATTTCGCTGCCGGTGCATGTCGACGACCCGATCGAACGGGCCCGGCTGATCTCGGTGGCCACCCGGATCGCCAAGGAAGACCACGAGATCCTCGGCCCGCAGCTGTACGGGAAGATGATGGCCTACCTGCCGACCGCCTTCGCCCCGGCGGCATTTCGCTGGCTGGGTCTGCGCGAGGTGCCCAACAAGCTGATGAACGTCGCCGTATCCAGCGTGGTCGGACCGCGCGAACGCGGCCACTTCGGCGGCGCGGCCGTCAGCGAGATCTATTCCACGGGTGTGCTCTCGCCCGGCGCCCCGGTCAACATCACCGTGTGGAGCTACGTCGACCGGCTCGGCGTCGCCGTGCTCACCGACGATCAGACGTTCGACGACCCGCATGAGGCGACGGACGCCATCAGCGCGGCCTTCGACGAATTATGCTGTGCCGCAGGCATTTCCGGTCAGCCGGCGAGGACCCCGTCCAGCACCGAGTAGAACAGGCCCAAGCCGTCGTCGGAGGGCCCGGTCAGCGCCTCGATGGCGTGTTCGGGATGCGGCATCAGGCCCACCACGCGGCCGTCGGCGGAGCTGACGCCGGCGATGTCATGTTGCGAACCGTTGGCGTTCTCGTGGTACCGGAACACCACCCGCCCCTCGCCCTCGAGCTCCTCGAGCACCTCGGCGGGCGCCACGTAGCGGCCCTCGCCGGACTTCAGCGGCACCAGCAGATCGGCGTCCGGTTCGAAACGCGACGTCCACGCCGTCGACGTCGACGCCACCCGCAGCCACACGTCGCGGCAGATGAAATGCAAACCCACGTTGCGGGTCAGGGCACCGGGCAGCAGGCCGGCCTCGCAGAGCACTTGAAAACCGTTGCAGATACCCAAGACCGGCATCCCGCGCCGCGCGGCGTCCACCACTTCGGTCATCACCGGGGCGAACCTGGCGATCGCCCCCGCCCGCAGGTAGTCACCGTAGGAGAAGCCGCCCGGAACCACCACGGCATCGACGCTTTTCAAATCGGCGTCGGCGTGCCACAGGTTGACCGGCTCCGCGCCGACGCGGCGGGCCGCCCGGGCGGCGTCCACGTCGTCGAGCGTGCCGGGAAACGTGATGATCCCGATGCGTGCGGTCATGTCGTCTCCCGGCTGATCGTCCAGTCCTCGATCACGGTGTTCGCCAACAGCGATTCGGCGATCTCGGCCAGCGCCGAGTCGTCCACGCTGTCGTCCACTTCGAGCTCAAACCTCTTGCCCTGCCGGACATCTGATATCCCCGGGTGACCGAGGCGGCCCAGCGCGCCGACGATCGCCTGACCCTGCGGGTCCAGGATCTCCGCTTTGGGCATCACGCTCACGATCACCCGGGCCACCGGCGCTCCTCCTCAGTTGGCGTTTCGCCGCCAACTCTACCGGCGAAACCGCAGCTCGCCCTCACGGGCACGAGGCAATGTAGGCCTCGCACAGCGGCGCGCCCATGGCGCCCAGCACCGGGTCGTCGGCCATCGCCGGCCAGGGCGTCTGCGGCGGGGACGTCGACCAGAGCGTGACCTCGCTGACCGTGCTGCTGGCCGGGTGGGCGAAAAGGTAGGTGTGCATCACCACCGGCCCGCTGATCACGGCGGCCATGCGGTTGGTGTCGTCGCTGGTCAACGACGGCGATTGCTGCGGCGCACGCTGCTGGCAACTCCGCAACGCGGCGACGGCGCTACGGAACGCCTCGGCCGCGATCTCACCACCGCGGGCCGTATCACCGCGCCAATGCAGGATCTGGGCCTGCAACTGCCACTGACCGTCCGGATGCTGCACCGTCGAGCGGGCGGAGACCGCCGAGTCGCGGGGGTCCCGAGCGGTGGCCGGCGTGGCGCACAGCTCCTCGAACCGAAACCGGGGGCCGGGCGCCGAGCCCGTCGTCTGGACCGCCTGACCGGCGAGCGCGGGCCAGTGGTACACCGCGTCCAGCGGCACGGCACGCTGATCGATCCACGCGGTGTTGGGGATCCGGTCGCACATGGCGGGGCAGGTCTCGGGCTCGCCGTGCGCAGGGATGACGACGACCAGCGCGACCGCGAGGCCGCCGGCGACCAGCATCGTGGCCAGGATCACGCGCAGCGGCAGCTTGTCCATCAAGGCACAATCGTAGATATGCAACTGACGCATTTCGGTCATTCGTGCCTACTCGCCGAGTTCGACCAGACACGCGTGCTGTTTGATCCCGGTACCTTCGCCCACGGTTTCGAGGGAATCACCGGCTTAACCGCCATCTTGATCACTCATCAGCACCCCGACCACGTCGACGGGAAACGGTTGCCGGCACTGCTCGAGGGTAACCCGGATGTCGCGTTGTATGCCGACCCACAGACCACCGCGCAACTCGGCGCGCCCTGCCGCGAGGTGCACGTCGGCGACGAGCTGCAGATCGGTGAGCTGACCGTGCGGGCCTTGGGGGGCAAGCACGCCGTCATCCACCCGGAAATCCCTGTGATCGAGAACATTTCGTTTCTCATCGGCGACGGCGAGCATCCCGCCCGGTTGATGCATCCCGGCGACGCGCTGTTCGTGCCCGACGAGCCGGTGGACGTTTTGGCCACCCCGGCGGCGGCCCCGTGGATGAAGGTTTCGGAAGCGGTCGATTACCTTCGCGCGGTGGCACCAGCGCGCGCCGTCCCCATCCACCAGGGGATCATCGCCCCCGATGCGCGTGGCATCTACTACGGCCGGCTCACCGAGATGACCAGCACCGACTTCCAGGTGCTGCCCGAAGAGGACGCCGTCACCTTCTAGCGCGAGCAGCTAGGTGATGTCGTCGGCGGCGCCGCGGCCGGCGGCGCGGCCCGAGAAGATGCATCCACCCAGGAATGTGCCCTCCAGCGCGCGGTAGCCGTGCACGCCCCCGCCGCCGAAGCCGGCCGCCTCGCCGGCGGCGTACAGCCCGCTCAGCGGAGTGCCGTCGGAGGTCAACACCCGTGCGGCAAGATCGGTTTCGATGCCGCCCAGCGTCTTTCGCGTCAAGATGTGCAGCTTGACCGCGATCATCGGCCCGGCCTTCGGATCGGTCAACCGGTGCGGCGCCACGACCCGGCCCAGCCGGTCGCCCAGATAGCCGCGGGCCGCACGGATCGCGGTGATCTGGCCGTCCTTGCTGAACCTGTTGGCGACCTCCCGGTCCCGCGCGGTGACCTCGGCCTCCACCGTGGCGTAGTCCAGCGGTTGCACGTCGGGCAGCTTGTTCATCGCGGACACCAGGTCGCGCAACGAATCCGCACTGACGAAGTCCACGCCCCGATCGACGAACGCCTGCACGGGCCCCGGCGGTCCGGAGCGTGCCCGGTTCCGCAGCAGCTCGCGCACGCTCTGCCCGGTCAGATCGGGATTCTGTTCCTGCCCGGAAAGCGCGAATTCCTTCTCAATGATCTTGGCGTTCAACACAAACCACGTGTAGTCGAACCCGGATCGGGTGATGTACTCGAGCGTGCCAAGTGTGTCGAAACCGGGATACAGGGGAACCGGCAACCGCTTGCCGTTCGCATCCAGCCACAGCGACGACGGGCCCGGGATGATGCGAATTCCGTGTAGCGGCCAGATCGGGTCGTAGTTGGTGATGCCCTCGGTGTAGTGCCACATCCGGTCCGGGTTGATCACGCGCGCGCCGGCCTTCTGCGTGATGCCGATCATCCGGCCGTCGACGTGTGCCGGCACGCCGCTGAGCAATTGCTCGGGCACGCGGCCCATCCGCTTCGGCCAATTCTTGCGCACCAGCTCGTGGTTCCCCCCGATGCCACCACTCGTCACGATCACCGCAGCGGCGCGGAACTCGAACTCCCCGACGGCCTTTCGTGACGAGGCGACGCCGCGCGGCGCGGTTGAGGACTCCAGCACCGTCCCCCGGACGCCCGTCACCGCGTCATTCTCGACGATCAACTCGTCGACCTGATGGCGGTGCGCGAAGCGCACCGTGGAGCGGTCGCGCAATTGACGGGCGAAGATCTCGACCAGCGCGGGCCCGGTGCCCCAGGTGATGTGGAAGCGCGGAACCGAATTGCCGTGCCCCTGCGCGTCATACCCGCCGCGCTCGGCCCACCCCACCAACGGGAAAAGCTTGAGCCCGCGGGCGCGCAGCCAGCTGCGCTTCTCCCCCGCGGCGAAATCGACGTAGGCATGGGCCCATTGGCGCGGCCAGTAGTCCTCGGGCCGGTCGAACGCCGCCGTACCCAGCCAGTCCTGCAGCGCGAGCTCGTGGCTGTCGCGAATGCCCAACCGGCGCTGCTCGGGGCTGTCGACGAAGAACAGACCGCCGAAGGACCAGAACGCCTGCCCGCCCAGGTTGGCGCTGTTCTCCTGGTCGAGGATCAGCACCCGCAGGCCGCGATCCACCAGTTCGCAGGCGGCGACCAGGCCGGACAGCCCCGCCCCGACGACGATGACATCAGCGCCGAACCCGCCAACCGAAGAAACGCTCATGTCGGTCCAGGGTAGTGCCCCGGACAGCAGGTCAGGCAGTCGATTCGTCAGGCGGCGTCGAGCAAGGCCTTGTCACGACGCCAGCGATACACCGTCGGTGTGCAGTCGTGCATCAACGCCAAGTCGACCGCGTCCAGCATCGCCTGCAGCGGTCCGGGTTTGCGGAGATGCCGCGCGGCGACCGCCACCCGCACGATGCCGCCGCGCCGCGCGATCCGCTCGGCGGACAGCACGACCGTGCGACACCACCACGGCTCGGCGAGAACACCCTCGCCGATGCCGAGAACCCGCGCCCGCACGGGGGTGTGCCGCACCAGGTCGGTGATCCCATGCAGATCGGCCAGCATCCGAAAACCGTTGCCCGGCAATGCTTTGACGACACCGGGCGAGACCACGCAGCCGGGAGCCGCGAACAGCCGCGTGCGCAACCCGAGGTGCTCGAGGACCCGGTCGGCGGCCATCAAGCGCAGATTGGCCTCATGCGCCCGCAAAATCGCGAACTCACCGCGGCGCTTCCTGGTGAGGGCATCGTCGTAGCCGTGCAACACGATCGCGTCGCCACCGGCGCGGCGGGCGGTCAGCCAGTCAACGGTTTTCGGGTCGCTGTCGAGCCGGTAGCCGCCGGACAGGCGGGGAGCCACCAGCAGCGACACCGGTACCTCACGGGCATCCATTTGCGCGCAGAACGCCTCGACGTCGGGCAGGGTGCGTTCCCCGATCCCCGAGACCGAAACGATCAATTTTCCAGACACACCAGCAGTTTGCCGACCGCAAGTGTCGGAACGGTGAAGGACACGCAGACAGCAGGCGTATATGCGCTCACCCAAAAGCGATAACTGGGTTCGGCGACCGGAGTTTCAGGGGCGGTCCAGCAAACGGCCACCGGCGCCGGCGGACACGATCTGTTCGATATGCTAAGCAACGCCATGGACGAGGCCTCCTACGCAGCGGCCGGAGCGCCGCTGCCCCATGCCCCCGCGGGGCAGCCGGGCGCCGACACACGGGAGTATCCCGACAAGTTGGACGCCGAGCTGTTGCGGATCTCCGGCGTGTGCATCTTGGCCACGGTCATGGCGATCCTGGATGTCACGGTGGTCAGCGTCGCGCAACGCACCTTCATCGACCAGTTCGCGTCCTCGCAGGCGGTCGTGGCCTGGACGATGACGGGCTACACGCTCGCCCTGGCGACAGTGATCCCGATAACCGGGTGGGCCGCCGACCGGTTCGGCACCAAGCGGCTCTTCATGGGCTCCGTGCTGGCCTTCATGCTCGGATCACTGCTGTGCGCGATTGCCGCAAACATCTTGCAGCTCATCGTCTTTCGGGTGGTTCAGGGTGTCGGCGGCGGCATGCTGCTGCCGTTGGGGTTCATGATCTTGACCCGTGAGGCCGGCCCCGCCCGGCTCGGGCGCCTGATGTCGATCCTGAGTATCCCGATGCTGCTCGCCCCGATCGGCGGCCCGATCCTGGGCGGCTGGCTGATCGACACCTCGAGCTGGCGATGGATCTTCCTGATCAACGTGCCGATCGGACTGCTCACCATTGTTCTCGCGGCGATCGTGTTCCCCCGCGACCATCCGGTCCGGTCGGAAACGTTCGACGCCGTCGGCGTGCTGCTGCTCTCCCCCGGCCTGGCCATGTTCCTGTTCGCAGTGTCGTCCGTCCCGGGCCGCGGCACCGTGGCCGACCGCCATGTGGTGATCCCGGCGACGATCGGGCTGGCATTGATCGCGGGGTTCGTCGCGCACGCCTGGCACCGGGCGGATCATCCGTTGATCGATCTGCGGCTCTTCCGCAATCCGGTGCTGACCCACGCCAATGTGACGATGCTGGTCTTCGCGACCGCCTTTTTCGGCGCCGGCCTGTTGCTTCCGAGCTACTTCCAGCAGGTGCTGCACCAAACGCCGATGCAGGCGGGCGTGCACCTGATCCCGCAGGGGCTCGGCGCCATGCTGACCATGCGGCTGACCGGGCCGCTGGTGGACAGGCAAGGGCCGGGCAAAATCGTGCTGGTCGGGATTGTGCTGATCACGGCCGGGCTGGGGGCCTTCGCGTTCGGGGTGGCCAAGCAGGCGCACTATCTACCTGTGCTGCTGGTGGCGCTGGCGGTCACGGGCCTGGGCATGGGCTGCACGATGATGCCGTTGTCGGTCGCCGCCGTGCAGGCGCTGGCACCGCATCAAATCGCCCGGGGAACCACCTTGATGAGCGTCAACCACCAGGTGGGCGGCTCGATGGGGACCGCGCTGATGTCGATGATCCTGACCAATCAGTTCAATCGGAGCCAAAATATCGTCGCGGCAAACAAGGTTGCTGCCCTGCATCAGCGTGCGACCGTCGACGGGGTGCCGGTGGACCAATCCGCAATCCCCCGGCAGGCCCTTGTCCCGGGCTTTTGGGGGAATGTGGTGCATGATCTTTCCCACGCGTATACCGCGGTATTCGTGATTGCCGTCGTGCTGGTGGTTTGCACGATCATTCCGGCGTCCTTTTTGCCGAAAAAGCCGGCAAGCGAAACCGCCGGCGAATAACGCATTCGCGCCCTGTAGCCCGCGAAAAGCCGATTTTTTCGCTTTAAACTGCCGTCCGCGCCGCCTCTGCGCGGCAGGAATTACACGCGTGGGAATAGCGGCGAATACGAGTAAAAACGCCTCAGCACGGCTAGCCGGGTGGATATGCTCAGCGGCGCCATGGAGAACACCCGTTCCGCATCTTTCACCGTTCCGTTGCCCATCGAGCCGGGTCCGTCGCGGCACCCAGACGAGTACCCGGACAAGCTCGACGCAGCGCTGTTCCGGATCGCCGGAGTCTGCGGCCTGGCCTGCATCATGGCCGTCCTGGACAGCACCGTCGTCGCCGTCGCGCAACGCACCTTCATCGATCAGTTCGGGTCCACTCAGGCGGTCGTCTCGTGGACCATCGCCGGCTACATGCTCGCGTTTGCGACCGTGATCCCGATCACCGGATGGGCGGCGGATCGGTTCGGCACCAAGCGGCTTTTCATGGGTTCGGTCCTGATCTTCACGCTGGGGTCGCTGCTGTGCGCGGTGGCACCAAACATCTTGCTGCTGATTTTGTTCCGGGTGGTGCAAGGGGTGGGCGGCGGCATGCTGCTGCCGCTCAGCTTCGTCATCTTGACGCGTGAGGCCGGGCCCAAACGGGTCGGCCGCCTCATGGCGGTGGGGGGAATCCCGATCCTCCTCGGCCCCATCGGCGGGCCCATCCTGGGGGGTTGGCTGATCGGTGCGTATGGCTGGAAGTGGATCTTCCTGATCAACCTGCCGATCGGGCTGACCGCGTTCGCGCTGGCCGCGATCATGTTCGCGAAGGATCGCTCGGCCCCCTCGGAGGCCCTCGACATCACCGGCGCGCTGTTGCTCTCCCCCGGGGTGGCGATCTTCCTGTGCGGGGTGTGCTCCATCCCCGGTCGGCACACGATCACCGACCCTTACGTGCTGGGGCCGGCGCTGCTCGGCCTGGCATTGATCGGCGCGTTCATCGTGCATGCGTGGCATCGCACCGATCACCCCCTGATCGACCTGCGGCTGTTCCGCAACCCCGTGGTCACCGAGGTCAACGTGACGATGCTGGTGTTCGGGGCCGCCTCGGTCGGCGTAGGCCTGCTGATCCCGAGCTACTTCCAGATCGTCAGCCACGAGACGCCGATGCAGTCCGGGCTGCACATGCTGCCGATCGGAATCGGGGCCGTATTGACCATGCCGATCGGCGGGGCCTTCATGGACAAGCACGGTCCCGGCAACATCGTGCTGATCGGCCTGCCCCTGATGGCAGCGGGTCTGGGCGTGTTCACCTACGGCGTCGCGACGCAGGCCGAGTACTCGCCGGTCTTGGTGTCCGGGCTCGCGATCATGGGCCTGGGTGCCGGCTTGACCACCACGCCGCTTTCCGCGGCGCTCATGCAGGCGCTTACCCCGCGTCAGGTGGCCCGCGGGACGACGCTGATCAGCGTGAATCAGCAAGTGGGCGGGTCGATCGGGGCCGCGCTGATGGCGGTGATCCTGACCAATCAGTTCAATCGCAACGAAGCCCTGATGGCGGCGAACGAGATGGCCGGGGTGCGCCCGCCCGCCGGCAAGCGAAGCGTTGACCCGTCGGCCCTTCCCGGGCAGACGATGACGCCCGATCTGGCCAGCCACGTGTCGCACCACCTGGCGCACGCCTATACGACGGTGTTCGTGCTGGCGGTCGTGCTGGTGGCGTTCACCGTCGTCCCGGCATCCTTCCTGCCCAGGAAGCTGGCGACCCCGCCGTCGGCGACGACTAGCGCCGGGCCCGGCTGATCCTCGAGCTAGCCGTCCCGGCCGCCGCCATAACGGTCGCCGTCGGCGGTGGCCAGCAGCCACGCATACTGGAACGCGGTTTCCTCCCAACCCTTGTAGCGACCGCTGACGCCGCCATGCCCGGCATTCATCTGAGTCTTCAGCAGCACCGGGCTGCCGTTCGCGTTGACGTGTCGCAGGGCCGCGACCCATTTTGCGGGTTCCACGTAGTAGACCCGCGTGTCGTTGAGCGACGTCATCGCCAGGATCGCCGGATAGGGCTTTGCCTCGACGTTCTCATACGGGGAATAGGACTTCATGTAGGAGTAGACGTCCTTGTCCGCCAACGGGTTTCCCCATTCGTCCCACTCGGTGACGGTTAGCGGCAAGGAGGGATCCAAAATGGTGGTCAGCGGGTCGACGAACGGTACCTGCGCGAGGATGCCGGCAAAGAGTTCCGGCGCCAGGTTGGCCACCGCTCCCATCAACAGTCCGCCGGCACTGCCCCCCAACGCCACCAGCCGGCGCGGGCGGGTTACTCCGGAATCCACCAAATGCCTTGCCACCGCGACGAAGTCGGTGAAGGTGTTCTTCTTCTCCAAGAGCTTGCCGTGCTCATACCACAGCCGGCCCATCTCGCCGCCGCCGCGGACGTGGGCGATCGCGAACACCATTCCCCGATCCAACAGCGACAACCGGGCGATGGAGAAACTCGGATCGGTGCAGATCTCGTAGGCTCCGTAGCCGTAAACCAGCGCGGGCGCTGGGAATTCGATTCCTGAGCGGTGCACGACCGAGACCGGGATCCGGGCGCCGTCCTCGGCGACCGCCCAGTCGCGCCGTTCGACGTAATCGTCCGGGCGATAATCGCCGAGTACGGGTTGCTCGCGCAGCAGGGTGCGTTCGCCGGTGACGAAGTCGATGTCGTAGACCCGTGCCGGAATGACCAGAGACCCCGCCCGGATCCGCAGCTTGGGCGCGCCCCAATTCGGGTTGCCGGCCAGGCCGGCCGACATCAGTTCGGAATCGAACGAAACCTCTTCGGGCTCCGCGTATGTGCCGTCGGAGTTGACGCGCCACAGCGCGAGCCGCGGCAGCGCCTCACGCCGGTAGCTGACCACGAGATGGCCGGCGAAGGCGTCCACCCCGTCGAGTCGGACATCGTCGCGGTGCGGGATCAGCGTGCGCTGCTGGGTGGGATCGCTGACCGGCGCCTCGGTCAGCGTGAAGTTGACCGCGTCGTCGTTATGCAGGATCAAGAACCGGTCCTGCCCGCCTACCACCGCATGTTCGACCGAATATTCGACGCCTTCGCGGCGCGGCAGCACGACGGTGAACTGCGCCTGCGGATCCGCGGCGTCGGCGTAGCGGAATTCGGAGGTGATCGAGGAACCGGAGGCGATGAAGACGTAGGCCTCACTTCGGGTGAGTCCCACGCCGAGCCAAAACTTCTCGTCGGCTTCGTGGTACACCAGCTCCGATTCCGCACCGGAGCCCACCCGATACCGCCACACCTTGTCGGGGCGATGGGCCGCGTCCAGGGTGAGGTAGTACACGGTGCGGTTGTCGGCGGCCCAGGTCGCACCCGCGCCGATGTCGGCGATCTCGTCCGGATACAGCTCGCCGGTGCGTAAATCCTTGAACCGCAACGTATAGCGTTCATCGCCGAGGGTGTCGACGGAGTACGCCAGCAGGTTTCCGTCGAGACTGACGGTTGCGGCGCCCAGGGAGAAGAATTCGTGGCCCTCGGCTTCGACGTTCGAATCGAGCAAGATTTGTTCGCCGGGAATTTCGGTGTTCTCGTCCAGCGTCGGCGGGTTCCAGTCGTCGGGATCACTTACCGGGCAACGGCACTGGACGCGATACTGCTTGCCTTCGAACGTGCGGGCGTAGTACCACCACTGGCCCTGCCGCGTCGGTACCGACAGGTCGGTTTCCTTGGTACGCGCCTTGATCTCGTCGAAGATCTGTTGCCGCAGCGGCTCGAGGTGGGCGGTCATCTGGTCGACGTAGCTGTTTTCCGCCTCGAGGTAGGCGATCACGTCGGGGTTCGTCTTCTCGCGCAGCCACTCATAGGGGTCGATGAAGACGTCACCGTGGTGCTCGCGCCGGCTGTCCACCCGCTTGGCGACGGGCGGCACGGGACCGGCAAGGTGCGACTCGCTCATGCGGCGGGGCCGATCCAGTCGCCGAAGCTCAGGCCGGAAATGCGTTCGTAGGCCTCGATATAGCGGCCGCGAGTCGCCTCGATGATGCCGTCCGGCAGCGGCGGCGGGGGTAGCGTGCCGTGGCGGTCCCACCCGGAGTCGGGGCTGGTGAGCCAGTTGCGGACGAACTGTTTGTCGAAACTGTTCTGGACCACGCCGACCTGGTACTCGTCGGCCGGCCAGTACCGTGACGAATCCGGGGTGAAGATCTCGTCGGCCAGCAGCAGGTTGCCGTCGCGATCGGTGCCGAACTCAAACTTGGTGTCCGCGATGATGATTCCTTTCCTCAGCGCATGGTCGGCGGCCTGAACGTAGATCTGTAACGTGCGGTCGCGCAGCTGGTTGGCGAGCACCCCGCCCACCATCTCGATCACGCGGGCGAACGAGACGTTCTCGTCGTGGTCCCCCAACGCGGCCTTGGTCGCCGGGGTGAACAGCGGTTCGGCGAACCGGCTGGCTTCGACCAGTCCCGGGGGCAAGGTGATGCCGCAGACCTTGCCGGTCGCCTGGTAGTCCAGGAGCCCCGAGCCGGTCAGGTAACCACGCGCGACGCATTCGACCGGAAGCATCTCCAGCCGCCGCACCACTAGGGCCCGGCCCAGCACCTCGTCGGGGATGCGCGAGTCATCCGGCGGCCCGGCCAAATGATTGGGGGCGTCCACGAGACCGAAGAAGAAGACGCTCATCGCCGTCAGGATGCGGCCCTTGTCCGGGATGGTGCTGTCCAGGACGAAGTCGTACGCCGAGATGCGGTCGGTGGCGACCAGTAGGAGGTGTTCGTCGTCGACGCGATACAGCTCACGGACCTTGCCGCTGGCCAGATGCTGGTAGTCGGACAGTGCGGGCATCCGGTCAGCCTATCGGGCACCTGACGACGCGGCTTGTGCTGGGATCGGGCTATGACACCGCGGTTTCTGCCCTACTCCACCAGGCCCGGCCGGCTGGCCGCCCAGCTGTTCAGCGACTTCGCCGTCGTCGTGTGGACTGCGCTGTGGCTCCTCGTCGGCCTGGCGGTTTACGACGCCATCGCGACCATCGCCGACGCGGGCCGCCAGGTCGAGAGCGGCGCGGACGGCATCGCCGGCAACCTCGCGTCCGCCGGCCACGGCGCCCAGCACATCCCGGTGGTGGGCGACACGGTCAGCAAGCCGCTCAACTCCGCCAGCCAGGCCGCGCTGGACATCGCGGGTGCGGGCCACGACCTGGACACCGCGGCGAGCTGGCTCGCGGTGCTGCTGGCGATGGCGGTCGTCGCGCTCCCGATCCTCGTCGCGGTAATCCCGTGGTTGTTTCTGCGGGTTCGCTTCTTTCGGCGCAAGCTGACGGTGACCGCGTTGGCCGCAACCCCGGCCGGTGCGCAGTTGCTCGCGCTGCGCGCGTTGACCAACCGCCCACCACGCAAGTTGATGGCCGTCAGCGCGGACCCGGTCGGCGGGTGGCGCCGTGAGGACCCGGTCACCATCGGGGCCCTGGCCGCGCTTGAATTACGCTCGGCGGGTATCGCGATCCGCGGGGCTTAGCAGCAGCGCCCGCGACAACAGGAGCAGCCCCGCGGCGACCACAATCAGCCAGGCCGCCAACGCGTCCCAGAAGAACACCAGCGAGACGGTGAGCAGCGATCGCTGACCGATCTCGATGGCCATGGCGAAGCTGGCCGCCGAATACATGCCCAGTGGGAACACGAACGCCCACCACACGCCGGCAAACCGCAGCATGTTCGGATACCGCCGGATGCGGTGCAGCGCGAAGTAGATGAGCGGCGGTATCCATAGGGTGGCCGTCACCCAGGTCACGATGGTGACCACGCGCACCGGGCCGGCCAGCCAGGCGGGGGCCACGGCGTGGATGTTGTCGCCGGCCAGCGTCGCAATCGCCATGCCGCCCATCAGGATCCAGGTATCCGGTTCGAAGCCGTCGCGGTCCTGTCGTTCATTGACCACGCGCCACAGGGTCAGCCAGGTCATCAGGCCGTAGATGCACAGCGCCGCCACCCACGCGGCCACGGCCACCGCGAGCCACCAGTGATGACCGGTGTGACGGGCCGCCCGGGCGATCACGATCGCCAAACCCGATGTTCCGACGCTGCCCAGCTGCCAGGCGCCGTGGGCGCGGTCGCGCAGCGCGGACCAGCGGTGCGCCAACATGTTTCGCGCGCTGAGCAGGATCAGCACCAGCCACGACGCCAGCCCGACGGCACCGAGCACCCGCGCCACCCACACATTCGACGACAGGCGCGTGTCGATCACCGCGCAGGCGGCGACGAAGGTGATCATCCGCAGCGTGACGTCGGGATCGGTCAGATCCCAGCGCAGCTTGTGTCCGGTGGCGCAACCCTTCGCGACAACGAGGGCAACCAGGAGGACCAGACCCAGGGTGGCGATGACACCCATCGTGTCGCTGATCAACCGGTACCCGTGATTTTTCGCACCGATCGACAAGATGCCGGTTGCCATCACCGCAGCGAACACATCGGGTGAGGGCTCGATATCGGCGAACCGGATCGTCACTGGTCTTCGCGTAGCTCCACGACGAGGTGCCGGATGCCGGTATGCCGGTTGCTGCGGGCCCATTCGACCGGCCGGACCACCTGCACGGCACCGAACCTGGAGAGCAACTCCTCGAACAGCACCCGCAGTTCCAGCCGGGCCAGGTTGGCGCCCAGGCAGTAGTGCACACCCTGACCGAATCCCAGGTGCGGGTTGGGTTTCCGGGCGATATCGAATGTGTCGGCGTGGTCGAACACGCTGGCGTCGCGATTCGCCGAACCCTCCCAGATCTGTATTTTCTGTCCGGCCTCGATCGGCCGGCCGCCCAGCGTGACGTCGCGGGTGGCGGTGCGCCGCTTCGACGGCGAGGGTGAGGTCCACCGCACCATCTCCTCCACGGCGGTGGGCAGCGCACCGAGATCCTCACGCAGGGAACGTAATTGCGACGGATGGTTGGCCAGCGCCAGCAGCCCGCCCGCGACCGCGTTGCGGGTGGTCTCCGCGCCGGCGCTGAACAGCAGGCTGAAGAACAGATACAGCTCGAGGTCGGAGAGGGCCGACGCCTCCGAATCGTCGAGCATCGCGTTCGCCACGACCGACAACATGTCATCGGTCGGGTTCTCACGCTTGGACGCGATCAATTGCCGGCCGTAGTCATACATGCGCGATCCGGCCTCTTCCACCGACAGCTGCGAGAGCGACGCTTTGCGCGAACCCCCGAAATCGAACTGCGGCTCGATCGCCTCGAACAGCCAATGCCGTTCGGATTCAGGGACTCCCAGCAGGATGCAGATCATCTGCATCGGTAGCTCGGCGGCGATGTCGACCAGGAAGTCGAACGGCTCGCCCGGCACCACGGCGTCGAGCAGCCGGCGCGCCCTGGCCCGCAGATCGTCTTCCACCAAACGGATCATCCGCGGCGTCAGCCCGGAGCTGACCAGTCGCCGGATTTGCGAATGCCGCGGGTCGTCCATCATGTTGAGCACCTGCCCGGCGATCGCCAGGTCCTGTAACAGCGTGCCGCCGTAGGGCCGTCCGCCCCCGGTGACCGACGAGTACGTCACCGGGTCCTTGAGAACCTCAAGCGTTTCCGCGTAGGTGGCGACCGACCAGAAGCCCTCGTTGTCCGGGGTGTTGTCGGTCGGTGGGTGCCAGTACACCGGCGCCTCGCGGCGATGGATGGCGAACAGGTCGTGCGGAAATCCGTTGGCGAAGTTGTCGAGATCGGTGAAATCGATCTCCGCGAGTGCGCCGGCCAGGGTCACAGGATCGCACCCGGGGCGTACTTCGCGGCATCCGGGTAGCGGCTCACCAGCGCGTCCACCAGGGCCGCCACCTCGTCCACCTGGTCACCGGCCGCGCCCGTGAAGGCCTTCTTGTCCGCCAGCGCGGCGTCCAGGGCCGCCCGGTCCAACGGCAGCCGGTCGTCGGCGGCCAGCCGGTCCAGCAGATCGGGCTCGGCCCCGCGTTCCCGCATGGCCAGCGCCGTCGCGACCGCGTGTTCGCGGATCACGTGATGCGCCGCCTCGCGGCCCATGCCGGCGCGCACCGCGGCGATCAACACCTTGGTGGTGGCCAAAAACGGCAGGTAGCGGTCCAGTTCGCGAGCGATCACCGCCGGATAGGCGCCGAACTCGTCGAGCACCGTCAGGAAGGTCTCGATCTGCCCGTCGATGGCAAAGAAGCTGTCCGGCAATGCCACTCGGCGCACCACCGAGCAGAAGACGTCGCCCTCGTTCCACTGCGCACCCGCCAGCTCGGCGGCCATCGACGCGTATCCGCGCAGCACCACCTGCAGGCCGTTGACCCGTTCGCAGCTGCGGGTGTTCATCTTGTGCGGCATCGCCGACGAGCCGACCTGGCCCGGCGCGAATCCCTCGGTGACCAGCTCGTGGCCGGCCATCAGCCGAATGGTGTGCGCCATCGACGACGCCCCCGCGCCCAGCTGCACCAGCGCCGAAATCACGTCGTGGTCCAGCGATCTCGGATACACCTGCCCGACGCTGGTCAAAACCGTTGCGAAACCCAAGAATTGGGCGATGCGCCGCTCGAGTTCGGCGAGCTTGGCCGCGTCGCCGTCCAGCAGGTCGAGCATGTCCTGCGACGTGCCCATCGGTCCCTTGATGCCGCGCAGCGGATACCGGTCGATCAACTCGCGCAGCCTGGTCAACGCGATCAGCGTCTCCTGGGCCGCCGAGGCGAATCGCTTGCCGAGCGTGGTGGCCTGGGCGGCGACATTGTGGCTGCGTCCGGCCATCACCAGGTCGCGATAGGCGACGGCCCGCTCGGCGAGCCGCGCCGCGACCGCCACCCCGTGCGCGAAGACGAGCTCCAGCGACCGCCGGATCTGCAGCTGCTCCACGTTCTCGGTCAGGTCGCGGCTGGTCATGCCTTTGTGCACATGCTCGTGACCGGCCAGCGCGTTGAATTCCTCGATGCGGGCCTTGACGTCGTGGCGCAGGACCCGTTCACGGTCCGCGATCGACGACAGGTCGACGTCCTCGAGCACCCGCTCGTAGTCGGCGATCGCCTGTGGGGGCACGGCGACGCCCAGCTCCGCCTGCGCGCGCAGCACCGCGAGCCACAGCCGACGCTCCGCGACGATCTTGGCCTCCGGCGACCAGATCGCGACCATCTCGGCGCTGGCGTACCGGGTGGCCAGCACATTCGGAATGCTCACTTGGTCCTCACGAACACACAGCTTACGGTCGTCGCGCCCGGGTCTTCTCATCACCGGGCGTAACGTGGCGGCGAAAAATCGTGCCGAAAATCACCGTGGCGTTACATTCGATGCCGCCATACCCTCGTTGCGTCGCGGTCATACCCTGTGCGGATGTACTTCGCCGGTGTCGACCTCGCCTGGGCGGGTCGCAACCCGACCGGCGTCGCCGTCGTCGACTCCGACGGCGAGTTGGTGAGCGTGGGCGCGGCCCGCGACGACGACGAGATCCTGGCCGCGTTGCGGCCCTACGTGCGGGGTGATTGCGTCGTCGCCTTCGACGCGCCTCTGGTGGTGAACAACCCGACCGGCCAGCGTCCGGCCGAGACCGCGCTCAACCGCGACTTCCGCAGGTTCGAGGCCGGCGCCCACCCCTGCAACACCGGAAAGCCCGAATTCGCCAACGGCCCGCGCGGCGGACGCCTGGCCGCGGCGCTCGGCCTCGACCTGGATCCTCGGTCACCGGTCGGCCGTCGCGCCGTCGAGGTCTACCCGCATGCGGCGACGGTCGCGGTGTTCGGGTTGGAGCGAACCCTGAAGTACAAGGCCAAGCCGGGCCGTAGCGTCGACCGGCTCAAGTCCGAGCTGCTGTTACTGATGGACGGGCTCGAACGGCTCGCGCATGCCCCGATCCCGCTGCGCGTCGCCGCGCACGAGGGCTGGGTCGCGTTGCGGACGGCCGTGGCCGCCGCGCACCGCAAATGCGAGCTGCGCCGCGCCGAGGATCCGGTCGACGCGGTCGTCTGTGCCTACGTGGCGTTGTACGCCCACCGCCGCCCGGCCGGGATGACGATCTACGGCGACGTTGACAGCGGGTGCATCGTGACGCCGTCGCTGCCCGGTCAGATCTGCACGGGGCGCTGATCGATGGGGGCGAGCACCTCGATGAGATCGACCACCGCGCCCTGCGCCGCCGCGCGCGGATCCCGGCCCTCGACCAGGGCCGACACTACACACCCGTCGACCGCGCAGATCAGCGTGCACACCAGTTCGATATGCACGGAGCGGCCCGAGCGCTCGATGGCCTCCGCAACGGCCTCGGCGCGCTGACGCAGGCTGCGTCGCATGGTTTCCTGCAACGCGGGCAGGCGGGTGCACGCGATGTGTCGCTCGTAGCGCGAGATCAGCTGCTCGGTGAGTCCCGGGCCGGACACGTCCCCGACGAGCAGGTCCGCCAGCACCTCGGCGATGGTCTCCGGCCCGCGGCGCCGCCGGGACAACGCGGTGACCCGCGACCGAAGCTGCGCCACCTCGATCATCGCGATGTGCTCGACCGCGCGTGCGATCAGATCGTCGAGGGAGGAGAAGTAATAGGTGGTCGACGCCAACGGCAATCCGGCCCGCCCGGCGACCGCCCGGTGGCGCACCGCTTCGAACCCGCCCTCGGCGAGCAGCTCGGCGGCGGCGCTGATGAGCGCGTACCGTCGACGTTCTCCTTTCGGAGTAACCGCTGCAGTCACGAGTAGCCATCGTGCCAGCCAAAGTGGTACTGCATTGCCATTTCGGCCAAACGGCCCGCCGAACGAACATGGCATGATGGCCCGCATGCCCCACTTGAGCCGCCGCGCCGTGCTCGGTCTCGGCGCCGGCGCGGCCCTCGGCGCCGTCGGCGCGTACGGACTCGACATCCTGTTACAGCCACGCACATCTCATGCCACAACGGTGTCGACGGCCGGCACCCAGGCGCCTTTGGCGCCCAGCCCGCCTCGCGATCCGGCTCCCCCGGCGGCGGCCGCGCCCACCATGGTGACCGGTTCCTTCGTCTCCGCCGCGCGTGGCGGCGTGAACACGAATTGGGCCATCGCGCGTCCGCCGGGCCAGACGAAGCCGCTGCGACCCGTGATCGCGCTGCACGGCAAGGGCAGTGACGCGTCCACCGTGATGGCGGGCGGCGTCGAACACGGTCTGGCGCAGGCCGTCGACGCCGGACTACCGCCGTTCGCGGTGGTCGCCGTCGACGGCGGCGGCAGCTATTGGCACAAACGGTCTTCCGGCGAGGACAGCGGCGCCATGGTGCTCGACGAGCTCATCCCGATGCTGGGCAACCAGAAACTGGACACGTCACGCGTGGCGTTCCTGGGTTGGTCGATGGGCGGCTACGGCGCATTGCTGCTGGGCGGTCGGTTGGGACCGGGCCGCACCGCGGCGATCTGCGCGGTGAGCCCCGCACTGTGGATGTCGTCGGGCGCGGCCGCACCCGGCGCTTTCGACGGCCCCGACGACTTCGCGGCGAACTCGGTGTTCGGCATGCCCGCCCTGGCCTCGATCCCCATTCGGATCGATTGCGGCGACAGCGATCCGTTTTACAGCGCGACAAAGCAGTTCATCGCGCAACTGCCCAATCCGCCGGCCGGTGGCTTCTCGCCCGGTGGGCACGACGGGGGATTCTGGAGCTCGCAGTTGCCCGCCGAGCTGACCTGGATGGCACCGCTGCTGACGGCGTGAGGGGTCTGCGCCGGCGCCCCGCGGGGGTAACGCACGGCGAAGCATCGCAGCGTCCGAAATCGCCATGGCGTTACGCTCGCGGAGATGAGCGCACCGTTCGACTGGAACCTCCCCTACGCCTGGCCCCGCAAGCCCGTCGTGGCGGAAAACGTTGTGTGCACATCGCAACCGCTCGCCGCCCAGGCGGGCCTGCGGATGCTCGCCCAGGGCGGCAGCGCGGTCGACGCGGCCATCGCCACCGCCATCACGCTGACGATCGTGGAGCCGGTCTCCAACGGCATCGGCTCGGACGCCTTTGCCATCGTGTGGGATGGCAAGCAATTGCACGGGCTGAACGCATCGGGCCGCTCTCCGGCGGGCTGGACTCCGGAATACTTTGGCGGAGAAGCTGTTCCACTCTTCGGGTGGAATTCAGTGACCGTGCCCGGCGCGGTGTCGGCGTGGACCGAACTGCATTCCAAGTTCGGCAAGCTGCCGTACGAGCGGCTCTTCGAGCCCGCGATCTCCTATGGCCGCAACGGCTTTCTGGTTTCGCCGACGGTGGCCGAGCAGTGGGCGGCCCAGGTGCCGCTCTTCGAGAGGCAGCCGGGTTTCGCCGAGGCGTTTCTGCCGGGCGGGCGGGCGCCGAAACCCGGCGAGCGATTCAGCCTGCCCGATCACGCGGCCACACTCGAGGCGATCGCCACCACCCGCGGCGAGGCGTTCTACCGCGGGGCACTGGCCGCCAAACTCGAGGCGCACGCGTCGGCCCACGGCGGTGTCATGCGGGGCAGCGACCTCGCGGCTCACCGCGCCGACTGGGTGGGCACGGTCGACGGCGGCTACCGCGGATACACCGTGCACGAGATTCCGCCCAACGGGCAGGGGATCGTCGCGCTGATCGCCCTGGGCATCCTGGAGCGCTTCGACATGGCGTCGCTGCCACCGGATTCCGCCGACAGCGTGCACCTGCAGATCGAAGCGGTGAAGCTCGCGTTCGCCGACGCCCAGGCGTATGTCGCCGACATCGAGCACATGCCGCTGCGGCCCGAACACCTGTTGGACACGGACTACCTGGCGCAGCGCGCCGCGCTGATCGACCGCGCGAGGGCGAAGCCGGCGTCCGCGGGCGCCCCGACGGGCGGAACCGTTTACCTGACCGCGGCCGACGCCGCGGGGATGATGGTGTCGATGATCCAGTCGAACTACATGGGATTCGGTTCCGGCGTGGTGGTGCCCGGCACCGGCATCTCGCTGCAAAACCGCGGCGCGAATTTCCTTGCGACGAACGGCCATCCGAACGTCGTGGGCCCGAACAAGCGCCCCTTCCACACCATCATTCCGGCCTTCGTGACCAAGGATGGGGCCCCGGTGATGAGCTTCGGGGTGATGGGCGGAATGATGCAGCCGCAGGGACATGTGCAGGTGATGGTGCGCATCGCCGACCACGGGCAGAACCCGCAGGCGGCGTGTGACGGCCCGCGGTTCCGGTGGGTGGAGGGGACGCAGGTCAGCTGCGAAAAGGGTTTCCCGGCTGCGACACTCGACGAATTACGCCGGCGCGGGCACGACCTGGTCGCCGTCGACGACTACAACCAATTCGGCAGCTGCCAGGCGATCTGGCGACTCCACGGCGGCTATTTCGCGGCCAGCGATCCGCGCCGCGACGGACAGGCGGCCGCCTTCTAACGCCTTCTAGACGCGGATCTGGCCTTCGGCCGCCAGCTGGGCGATGTCGTTGCGGAAATGACTGCCGGGCAGTCGAATCGAACGCAGGACGTCATACGCGTGACTTCGCGCGGCCGACAGGTCGGCGCCGGTTCCCACCACCGACAGCACGCGGCCACCCGAGGAGACGATTTCGCCGTCCTCGCGTCGCGCGGTTCCGGCGTGCAGCACCCCGTCGGCCTCGGAGCCGACGATGACATCGCCCACCCGAGGACGCCCGGGATAGTTCTCCGCCGCCAGCACCACCGTCACCGCGGCACCGTCGTGCCAGCGCAGCTCGCCGAACTCCGCCAACGTGCCGCTGCCCGCCGCGTACAGGAGCTGGCCGAGTGGTGATTCCAGCAGTGCCAGCACCGCTTGGGTCTCGGGATCGCCGAAGCGACAGTTGAATTCGACCACCGCGGGCCCGTTTGCGGTGATCGCGAGCCCGGCATACAGCAATCCGCTGAACGGGCAGCCACGCGCAACCATCTCGGCCGCAACGGGTTCGACGATGTTGCCGACGATGTCGCGATAGACCTCGTCGGGAAGCCACGGGACCGGCGCGTAGGCGCCCATGCCGCCGGTGTTGGGTCCGTTGTCGCCGTCGCCGACGCGCTTGAAGTCCTGCGCCGGCAGCAGCGGGACCACGGTCGCGCCGTCGACGACGCAGAACAGCGACACCTCGGGACCGTCCAGATACGACTCCAGCAGCACCGGGTGGCCGGCTTCGAGCAGCCCGGCGGCGTGCGCTCGCGCCGCACCGCGATCCGCGGTCACCACCACGCCCTTGCCGGCGGCCAGGCGGTCGTCCTTCACCACCCAGGCCGCATCGCCGGCCGGCGGGCCGAAGCGGTCCAGGGCGGCGTCCAAAAGTGCGGGGCTGTCGACGATTTCGGTGGCCGCGGTGCGCACGCCGGCCGCGGCCATGACCTCTTTGGCGAACGCCTTGGAGCCCTCGATGCGGGCGGCGTCCTTGCCGGGGCCGAAGCAGACGATGCCCGCGGACCGCAGCGCGTCGGCCACCCCGAGGACCAGCGGCACCTCGGGACCGATGACCACCAGGTCGGCGCGGACCGCTCGGGCCATGGCGACGACATCTTCCGTCGAGGTGACATCGACGTCGTGCTGCTCGGCCAGCCGGGCCGTGCCGGCGTTGCCCGGGGCGATGGCCAGTCCCGTCACCTGCGGGTCTTTGCGGAGCGCCAGGAGCAGCGCATGCTCACGGGCACCGGAACCGATCACCAGGACGCGCACGACACGTCAGACTAGCCGGGCGCACGCGCGACGCCTACAGGGCCTGGTAGATCAGTTGCGTGTACTTGCGCGTGCGCTCGGTTCCCGCCGAGGTGACCTGGCCCATCTTGTTCATCACGTAGGCGAACGTGGTGCGACGGTCCGGATTCATCACGGCCATGGAGCCTCCCCACCCGCCCCAGTAGCAGATCTTCTCGTCGGGAATGTCGGGCACCGCTTCCGGGAGGGGCAACGCGAATCCGATGCCCCAGCGCGCAGGCATGGCCAGCACCAGGTCGATGCCATTGGCTTGCTCCTGGAAAATCAGGTCGATGGTGTCCGGGCCCAAGAGCCGCACCCCATTGGCCTTGCCGCCCAACGAAATTGGAGACAGGGCGCGGACCAGCGAGCGAGCGTTGCCGTGGCCGTTGGCCGAGCCGATGTCCGCGCCTCGCCACGCGCTGGTCTGTGCCGCCAGCGCAGCCTCCGGGGTGGGCGGCACCGCGGCGAACGTCTTGCGCATCGGGTGGTCGTCGGGCACCGCGTCGAGCGGAACATCGAGCGGCGGCGGCGGAACGAGCTCGGCGATGCGGCCGTAATCCTCGTGCCGGGCGCCGATCTGGAAGTCAGCTGCGAGCGGTTCGGCGATCTCCTCGCGCACGAATTGCTTCAGCGGCTTGCCCGTGACCCGCCGGACGATTTCGCCGACGAGGTGGCCGATGGTGATCGCGTGGTAACCCGACGCCGTGCCCGGTGGCCACCACGGCGCCTGCGCGGCGAGTTGCGACGTGGACTTGTCCCAGTCGTAGATGTCCTCGAGGGAGAAAGGCATCTCCCAGCCGGACAATCCCGAGGTGTGACTCAGGACGTGGCGCACTTCGATGTGGTCCTTGCCGTTGGCGGCGAACTCGGGCCAGTACTTGGCGACCGGGGCGAAGGGGTCGAGCAGCCCCCGGTCGACGAGCATCAGCGCGGCCAGCGCGGTCACGTTCTTGGTGCTGGAGAAGACGTTGACGATGGTGTCTTGCGACCATTCCCGGGTTTTCGCTCGATCGGCATGCCCGCCCCAGACGTCCACGACGAGCTCGCCGTCGATATCTACCGCGATGGCGGCGCCGAGTTCGCCGCCGGTGCCGACCTCGTCGACCAGCCCGGCGACGAGATCCTCGAAACGGGTGTCGTAGTGCCCGTGCAGGACGCCCGTCGTGAAGTGGGCGTCGATGAGAGTCTGGCTTGTCATTGGTGACCTCCTGAGTCCGACCAGGTCACTATGCGATCTCGGGCGACGAAGAACATTCGCCGATCGGCCTAGATCCGGCGGGCGACGGAGGAGGCGGATTCTAGGCATTTGCGCTGATGTTTGCTGCGTGCGAATGCCACATGCTGACTACCATGACTGAGACCACCGACCGACGTGCGGAAACGCCGCCGCTGGAACCTCTGAACTGGAGCGACTTGGGCGTAGGCGAGCTCCCGACCGGAACGGTGACGTTGCTGCTGGCCGACGTCGAGGGATCGACGCGGCTATGGCAGACCCAGCCCGAAGACATGAGCGCCGCGGTCGCACGCCTGGACCGGGTGGTATCGGATCTGGTGACCGAGCACGGCGGGGTGCGCCCCGTGGAGCAAGGCGAGGGTGACAGCTTCGTTGTGGCGTTCGCCCGCGCCAGCGACGCCGCCGCGTTCGCGCTGCGGCTGCAGCTCGCGTCGCTTGCACCGATCAGCTTGCGGATCGGTCTGCACACAGGCGAGGTGCAACTGCGCGACGAGGCAAACTACGTGGGGCCCACCATCAACCGCACCGCCCGGCTGCGTGATCTTGCCCATGGGGGCCAGACGGTCCTTTCGGCCACGACGAGCGACCTCCTCGCCGACGGACTTCCTGCCGGCGCGTGGCTGCTGGATCTGGGCACCCACGCGCTGCGCGACCTGCCCCGCCCAGAACGGGTGACGCAGCTGTGTCACGCCGAGCTGCGCAACGACTTCCCGCCGCTACGCGCGGCGAAAACCAGTGGGAAGCAGCATCTTCCAGTGCAGTTCACGAGTTTCGTCGGCCGCGACTCCGAAATCAAGACCGTGCGGAAAATCATCGCCGGCAACCGGTTGGTGACGCTGACCGGCGCGGGTGGTGTGGGCAAGACGCGGCTAGCGGTGCAGATTGCGGACCGGATGGACACGGAATTCGCGGACGGCGTGTGGTATGTCGATCTGGCGCCGATCACCGACCCCACCGTCGTGCCGGTCGCCGTGACGCGGGCGCTGGCGCTGCCGGACCAAGCGGGCCGTTCGACGATGGACACCCTCATCCGCGCCATCGCCGGCCGGCACGTCCTCCTCGTCCTGGACAACTGTGAGCATCTGATCGAGGCGTGTTCCGCGCTGACCGTTGCGCTGCTGGGAGCCTGCCCCGCGGCGAACGTTCTCGCCACGAGCCGTGAACCCCTTCGGGTTCCGGGCGAAGTCGCCTGGGGTGTTCCTTCCCTGTCACTCACGGACGAGGCCGTCACGTTGTTCACCGAGCGGGCCCGCCAGGTGCGGCCCGATTTCGTTGTGAACGAACAGGACTCGGCCCCGGTAGCAGAGATCTGCGAACGCCTCGACGGCATACCCTTGGCGATCGAGCTGGCGGCCGCGCGTGTTCGCGCGCTGTCATTGGCGCAGATCCTCCACAGCCTGCACGACCGTTTCCGTCTGCTGACGGGCGGCGCGCGCACCGCCGTCCGCCGCCAACAGACGTTGCGGGCGTCGGTCGACTGGTCGCACGCGCTGTTGACCGAGCCGGAACGCGTCCTGTTTCGCCGGGCAGCAGTATTCCACGGCGGTTTCGATCTCGATGCGGCACAAGCGGTTTGTGGTGACAGCGACGTCGAGAGCTACCAGATTCTCGACCAGCTCACGCTGCTCATCGACAAATCGCTCATCGCGGCGGAAGACGGCGAATTCGGGACCCGGTACCGGATGCTGGAGACGGTTCGCCAGTATGCGCTGGAAAAGCTCGGCGAGTCCGGTGAGGCCGACGCCGTCCGCGCGCGCCACCGCGACCACTACACCGCAATGGCCGCCCTGCTCGATGAGCCCGGACGCACCGGTTATCAGAGTAGGGTCGAGCGCGCCGCAATCGAGATGGACAATCTGCGCGCGGCGTTCGCGTGGTGCCGCGAGAATGGCGAGATCTCCGAGGCACTGCGCCTCGCATCGGCGTTGCAACCGCTTTGGACTACTCGCGGCCGCGTGCGGGAGGGGACGGCCTGGTTCGAAGCGGCGCTGGACGACGCCGCGGCGCACGACGCGGACGTGCCACGCCCCGTTCGCGCGCGGGCGCTCGCGGACAACGCCACTCTCGAGGGCGCGCAGACCATCCACGACAACATGGACAAGGCGCTGGAGGCCTTGGCGCTCGCCCGTGAGATCGGCGACCCGGCGTTGCTGGTTCGCGCGCTCGCCGGGTGCGGCATCATCGCCGCCTACGACGCGGCTGCTGCCAGCTCGTACTTTGACGAAGCGCTCGGCCTCGCCCGCGTGGTGGGCGACGACCGGATTCTGAGCCAGATCCTCGCATTTCAGGCTTTCGCCGCGGTTACCGGCCAAGGTGACGCGATGGCTGCTCGCGCGGCCGGCGAAGAAGGCCGTGACGTCGCCGACGCGATCGGGGACGGCTACGCCTCTCGCGCGTGCCGGTGGTGTATCGGCTTGGCGCAGCAGTGGGAAGGTGATCTCGCCGGAGCCGTAGCGCAATTCCGCGCACTGGTCGCCGAGGCGGAGGCGGCGCACGACGAAACGTGGCGGATGTCCAGCCTTGTCAGCCTGGGGCACTACCTGGCCTTCGCGGGCGACACGAGCGAGGCCTGGGCCGCCGCCACCGCGGCGGTGGAATCCGCCGCGGATTTCAGCGCGTTCAACCAAGGTTTCGCCTACGCCGCGCTGGCGGTCGCGAACCTGGCCGCGGGTGACGTGGACGCGTCTGCCGCCGCCGGCGAGGCGGCATGGGAGCGCATGAAGGCCCAACCCGAACTGGCCGCGGTCAACGTCATCCCACTCGCGGACGTCGCCCTCGCACGGGGTGATCTGGCGGTGGCGCGTCGTTTGGCCGACGATGCCGTCGCGGTGGCCCCGGGCATGCACCGGCTGCTGGCGCTGGCAAAGCGTACGCGTGTTGCGATCGCACAGAACGATGTTGAGCGGGCGGCGCGCGACGCACGCGATGCGCTCACCGGCGCCGGGGACCTTAAGGGCTACTACGTTGTTCCCGACGTCCTCGAATGCCTGGCCATGCTTGCGGCGGGTGCCGGTGCGAACCGAGAGGCCGGGCGCCTCTTCGGAGCGACACAGGCGGTTCGCGGCCGCTCCGGTTACGTGCGCTTCAAGATCTATGACGCCGACTATGACGCATCGGTCGCCGCCCTGCGGGAAGCCATGGGCGAAAACGAATTCCGTGAGGCATGGGCCGAGGGCGAGTCGCTGTCGATCGCCGAAGCGATCGCCTACGCGCAGCGTGGGCGCGGCGAGCGCAAACGACCGGCAACAGGATGGGAATCGCTGACGCCGGCCGAGCTCAACGTGGTCAACCTGGTCTGCGAGGGCCTATCAAACAAGGACATCGCCGCGCGCCTCTTCCTTTCCGCGCGCACGGTGCAGGCACATCTGAGCCACGTCTACGCCAAACTGAGTATCAGTTCCAGAGTGCAGCTCGCCCAAGAGGCTTCACGCCACTGATTCGTCGAGCGACTCGATGGGCAATCGTCCGTGCTCGCCGTTGCTGTTCGTCGCCGGCACCCCGCGGCCGAGGGCCTCGATCAGCGCTTTGACTTTGATCGCCTCATCCTCGGTTGGCATTTCACCGGCTTCCAGTTGGTCCAGCAGCTCCGCGCGCAGTCCGACCCCGTTCGCCGCCTCTTTCGCCGAGAGTTTGGCGCGCAACCGGGCCACGTACAGTTGCTGGCCCAGCGTGGCCGCGGGTGCGGCCGCGGCGCGTTCCATCAGGTCGTCGTAACACCGACGAGCTTCGCTGAGCGCAACGATCACGCCGGGAGTCAGCCTGCTGCGGGCCGCGCCGTCGGTCAGCGATTTTCGGAGCTTGCGCAAGCCAGCGAGAATTACCTCGACCCGGGGC
This sequence comes from Mycobacterium sp. TKK-01-0059, assembly GCF_000709305.1. Classification (NCBI taxonomy): domain Bacteria; kingdom Bacillati; phylum Actinomycetota; class Actinomycetes; order Mycobacteriales; family Mycobacteriaceae; genus Mycobacterium; species Mycobacterium sp. TKK-01-0059. The sequence continues at coordinate 2,484,233 of NZ_KL446993.1, read as the reverse complement.
CGAAATTCGTCATCGCCAGCATCGGGCAACGCGGTGATGGCGGTGACGTACATGTGCATCGCCGCCTCCGCCATGCCGACGATGATCGGCGCTTCACCTTCGTCCGGGTTTTCCTTTGCCATCCTGCTCCTCAGCTCCCTTTGGTCCTTCTGCAGACCGGCCCCGCTCATGGGCGCCACGCACCGGGAATCAGCGGTGACGCGCCAAACACCGCGATCGAGGATATTCTGCGTTGCCGTCCCTGTACACCCATGAGTTAGGAGGGGTTCACGAAAACCCGCGCCGGAACAGCTATCCGGCGCAGGGAGCACGAACGTGCGTCAGCCGGCGGTCACGACTTTTCGCCCGAGTGCATCTTGAGCGCGGCGTCGACGTTGCCCTTCTTGTCCTCGCCGGCCCCCTTTGCCGCGGCCTTCTTGCGCTTGGCCACCACGGCGTCGACCGCGCCGTTGAGCGCCGAACCCAGCGGGAAGCCGAGATAGTGGGTGAGGAAGACGGCCATCTCCTTCAGTTCGGTCTCGGAGAGTTCGCCGTTGAGGAGCGCGGCGTTGATCTGGATCTCGGCCAGGTCGCGGTTCCCGATCGCGGTCACGGCCGTCAGCGTCATGATGCGCTTGTCGCGCATCGACAATCCCGGCCGCGTCCAGATGCTGCCGAACAGGTGATCGACGGTCAGGTCGAAGTACGCGTCGCCTTCAACGTTGGGCATCTCCCAGCCGTAGACCTCGTTCATCTTCGCGAGACCCTTGCTGCGCAGCTCGTCCATTACGCCTCTTTCTTCGTGTGCGGCACCCCGAGGCCGGCGGCCAATCGCTCGTAGGCCAACTGCGCGAGCGGTAGATCGACCGACACCGACTCGCCGAGAGCCAATGCCAGGCTCAGATCCTTCTCCCCCAGCCCCCGGGTGTGCAGGAACGGCTGGTACAGGAAGTTGTCCGGCTCGAGGTCTTTCATGTCCTCACGCACCATGATCGCCCCCGGGCCACCGGTGAGAGCGTCGGTATGACGCACCACCCGTCCGAGCGCCTGCAGATCCAGCCCGGCCGCCTCGGCGAGTTTCATGGCCTCGCACGCGGCGGCATACGAGGTGAACGTCAACATGTTGCGGGCCAACTTCATTCGGGTGCCCGCACCCGGCTCACCGGCGTGGATGACCACCGCTGCCCAGTGTTTGAACGCCGGCTTGATTCGCTCGTACACCTCGCGGTCGGCGCCCACCATGGTGGCGAGCTCACCCTTCGCGGCGGCAGCGGCGCCGCCGCTGACCGGGGCGTCGACGATGTGGATGCCCCGGTCTTTGAGCTCGCGGGCCAGTTCGGCGGCCGTGGTGTCGCTGATGGTCGAGTGGATGGCGATGACCGTCCCGGGCTTGGCGTGCGCCGCCAGCTCGCCGACCACCTCACGGACCTGGGCGTCGTTGAGCACGGTAATGTGGATGATGTCGGCGGCCGCGACGTCGGCGACGCTGTCGGCCAGGCGGGCGCCCTTTTCGGCCAGTGGGGTCATCGCATCGGTCCGAATGTCGAAAACCGTTACCCCGCCCGGCCATTCGGTCATCTTCGTGGCCATCGGAGCGCCCATATTGCCCAGCCCGATATAGCCCAGCTTGAGCTGATCAGTCATCTGCGCCGCTCCTCCTCATCGCTACGCTCTGCATCGTCGCCGGCGGTGTCATCTGCGCCGCTCCTCCTCATCGCTTCGCTCTGCATCGTCGCCGGCGGCTATGACCGGAAAATCTGTCCGCCGTCGACGTTGAAGATCTGGCCGGTGATCCACGACGCCTCGTCGGACAGCAGGAACAGACACATGCCGACGAGGTCTTCGGGCTGTCCCATGCGCGACAATGGGATTCCCTTGACGATGTCGGCAACCATCTCCTGCGGCGTCGTCGACCGGTTGGCCTCGGTGTCGATGGGGCCCGGCGCGATCGCGTTGATCCGGATGTTCTGACCCCCGAGTTCGGTGGCCAGCTGCTGGGTGAGTCCGTTGATCCCAACCTTGGCCAACCCGTAGAAGTTCGAGTAAAGCCATGCCGCGGTGGAGGACTGGTTGACGATCGCCCCGCCACCGCGCTTGGCCATCTTCTTGTAGACCGCGCGCGTGCACCACAACGCCCCGTCGAGGTTCACGCTCATGAACTTCTTGTAGTACTCCGGGTCGATGGTGAGCAAGAAGTCCAACTTCATGCCCCCGAAGATCGCGGCGTTGTTGACCAGGTAGTCGATGCCGCCGAATTCGGCCAGCGTGCGATCGGCCATCGCCTTGGCCGACGCCGGGTCGGACACGTCGACCGGAATACTGATCGCGGTTCCACCGTCAGCCACGATCTGCTTGGCGACCGCCTCGGCCGCCTCGGCGTTGATGTCGGCGACCACCACCGCGGCCCCCTCGCGGGCCAGCGCCTCGGCATAGGCCTGCCCGATCCCGCCCCCGGAACCGGTGACGATGCCGACTTTGTTCTCGAATCGCATGTTCGCAAGCTCCTCTAATTAACTGCTGTCGCAATGGTTTTGATTTCCAGGTACTCCTCGAAACCGGCCAGGCCCATCTCGCGTCCGTTTCCGGACTGCTTGTAACCGCCGAAGGGCGCGTCGGCCGAGTACCACACGCCGCCGTTGACATTGATCGTGCCCGCGCGGACGCGCGCGGCGACCCGGGCCGCCCGGTCGGGGTCAGCGCCGAACACGGTGCCCGACAGGCCATATGGCGAGTCGTTGGCGATGCGGACGGCGTCGTCGTCGCCGTCGTGCGGGATCACCGTCAGGACCGGGCCGAAGATCTCCTCGCGCGCGCAGCGCGCGTCGTTGCCCAGTCCCGCGATCACCGTGGGCTCGATGAAGAAGCCGACTTCGCGGTCGGCCGGCCGGCCGCCTCCGCAGGCGAACGTCCCGCCATCGGCGATCGCCGAGTCGAGGTAGCCCTGTATCCGGTCACGCTGGCGCGCCGAAATCACTGGCCCGCAGATGGTTCCGGGGTCGGTGGGGTCGCCGGCCTTGATGCCGCCCATCGTCGCGGCCGCGATGGAGACGGCCTCGTCGTACTTCGCCCGCGGCACCACCAGCCGGGTGGTGATCGCGCAGCCTTGCCCCGCGTGCATACACACCGAGAACGCGGCCACGCCGACCGCGCCGCCGAGGTCGGCATCGTCGAGGACGATGAATGCCGACTTGCCGCCCAGCTCGAGGAAGACCTTCTTGATGGTCGCCGCGCCGTCGGCCATCACGGCGCGCCCGGTCGCCGTCGACCCGGTGAACGAAATCATGTCCACCCGTGGGTCTTTCGATAGCAACGCCCCGACACCGTGGTCGTCGGAGGTGACGATGTTGATGACGCCGGGCGGAAAGTCGGTGTGCTCGGCGATGAGTTCCCCCAGCACGGCGGCGCACCAGGGGGTGTCGGGTGCCGGCTTGAGGACGACGCTGTTTCCGGCGGCCAGGGCGGGCCCGATCTTGGCGAGGTTGATCTGGTGGGGAAAGTTCCACGGGGTGATGGCGCCGACGACGCCGACGGCCTCGCGCGCGATGGTGCGCCTGGTGGGGATGCCCATCGGCGACGCCTCGCCGAGATCCTGGTTGTATTCGTAGGATTCGGCGGTGTCCGCGGCGAACGCCAGGTCGTTGACCGGGACTTCGAGCTGGGCGATGCTGGTGAGCATTCGCGGCGCCCCGACTTCGGCGATGGTCAGGTCGCGCAGCTCTTCGAGGTGCTGCTGCATCGCCTCGCGCAGTTGCCGGACGCAGCGCACCCGCAATTCGGTGTTGCGCGACCAGTCCGTCTCATCGAAGGCGCGCCGCGCGGCATCGATCGCGCGTTCCATGTCGGCGGCGTCGGCGTTGGCGGCGACACCCAGCACTTCCTCGGTCGCCGGATTGACCGTGGGAAAGGTGCCAGCGCTGCCGGCCGACATCTTGCCGTCGATGAAGAGTTCGCTCACGCCGTCGGCCAGCAAGGCCATGTCCCGCTCCTGTCTGTGCGCGGCCAACCCGCCACGCCAATCTAGTGGACAGTTGTCCGATATCGTCCGATCGAACCATAGTCTCCTGGCCAGCGGCGGTGCAAGGGCGGATCCCGTTCGACTCGAATACTCGCCCCAAAACCGCAGATTAACCACAATGTTTCCGGGACGGACTTGCTTCGCGCCGACAACATCGATTAGCTTGGACATGTGTCCAGCGATGCACTGGCGATCACCTCCGACGCCGACCGTCAGACCGGTCAGACGCCGCGCAATCGGCGTCAAGAGGAGACCTTCCGCAAGGTGTTGGCCGCCGGCATCGAAACGTTGCGCGAGAAGTCCTATGCCGACCTGACCGTGCGCGCGGTGGCGGCCCGCGCCAAGGTGGCGCCCGCCACCGCCTACACCTACTTTTCGTCGAAGAATCACCTGATCGCCGAGGTCTACCTGGACCTGGTGCGGCAGGTCCCCTACTTCACCGACGTCAACGACCCGATGCCCAGCAGGGTGGAACAGGTGCTGCGCCATCTGGCCCTGGTGGTCGCCGACGAGCCCGAAGTCAGCGCCGCCTGCACGACGGCCTTGCTCAGCGGCGGGGCGGACCCCGCGGTGCGCGCCGCCCGCGACCGCATCGGCGTGGAGATCCACCGCAGGATCACATCCGCGATGGGCCCCAACGCCGATCCCACGACCGTGTCCGCACTGGAGATGTCCTTTTTCGGCGCGCTGGTCCAGGGCGGCAGTGGCGAATTCAGCTACCGCGAGATCGCCGACCGGCTGGCCTACGTGGTGCGGCTGATCCTGACCGGCGCCAAAGACACAAGCCCCGAGACGTAAGGCAGGAACCTAAGCGATGACCGTCCACGTTGGCGACCACGAGCTGGTCCTCGATCCCTACGATTACGACTTCCACGAGGATCCGTACCCGTACTACAAGCGTCTCCGCGACGACGCCCCGCTGTATCGCAATGAAGAACTGAAGTTCTGGGCGCTGTCCCGGCACCAGGACGTGCTGCAGGGTTTCCGCAACAGCACCACGCTGTCCAACAAGTACGGCGTGTCGCTGGATCCGGCGTCGCGCGGCCCGCACGCAAGTAAGACGATGAGCTTTCTCGCGATGGACGATCCGGCCCACCTGCGGCTGCGCACGCTGGTCTCAAAAGGCTTCACGCCGCGCCGGATTCGCGAACTCGAACCCCGGGTCACCGAGATCGCCACGCAGCACCTCGACACGATGCTGGCCAAGGCTAAGTCTTCAGCGAACGGCACCGTCGACTATGTCGACGAGTTCGCGGGCAAGCTGCCCATGGACGTCATCTCCGAGTTGATGGGTGTGCCCGAGCCGGACCGAGACCAGGTCCGCGCCTGGGCCGACGGGGTGATGCACCGCGACGAGGGAGTTACCGACGTGCCGCCCGAGGCCGTCGAGGCCTCCCTCAACCTCATCGTCTACTACCAACAGATGGTGGCCGAGCGACGCGAGCAATTGACGGGCGATCTGACGTCGGCGCTGCTGGAAGCCGAGATCGACGGCGACCGGCTCACCGACGACGAGGTGCTCGGCTTCATGTTCCTCATGGTGATCGCGGGAAACGAGACCACCACCAAACTGCTTGCCAACGCCGCCTTTTGGGGTCATAAGAACCCCGATCAGCTGACCCCGGTCTACGACGATCTGTCCCGGGTGCCGCTGTGGGTCGAGGAGACCCTGCGCTACGACACCTCCAGCCAGATACTGGCCCGCACCGTGTCCGGTGAGCTCACCCTTTATGACACCACCATTCCCGACGGCGACGTCCTGCTGCTGTTGCCCGGTTCGGGCCATCGTGACGAGCGGGTGTTCGACAAGCCCGACGATTATGTGATCGGGCGCGAAATCGGGCCCAAGCTATTGAGTTTCGGTAGCGGCGCACACTTCTGCCTGGGCGCGCATTTGGCGCGGATGGAAGCCCGGGTGGCGCTCACCGAGTTGTTCAAGCGAATCCGCGGCTACGAAGTGGACGAGGCCAACGCCGTCCGCGTCCACTCCAGCAATGTCCGCGGATTCGCCCACCTACCAATGAGCGTGGAGGTCCGCTGAATGCCCCGCTTTGAGCCCCTGCCCGAACGCCGGCCCGCCATCGTGGCCGGAGCGTCCTCCGGTATCGGGGAGGCCACCGCCATCGAACTCGCGGCGCACGGCTTCCCGGTCGCCCTGGGCGCACGCCGGGTCGAGAAGCTCGACGACATTGTCGGCAAGATCAACGCCGAGGGCGGCGAAGCGGTCGGGTTCCACCTGGACGTCACCGACCCGAATTCGGTGAAATCCTTTGTGGCCCAGTCGGTCGACGCGCTCGGCGACATCGAGGTACTGGTCGCCGGCGCGGGCGACACCTACTTCGGCAAGCTCGCCGAGATCACCACCGACGAATTCGAGTCCCAGCTGCAGATCCATCTCGTCGGCGCCAACCGGCTGGCCGCCGCGGTGCTGCCCGGCATGCTGGAGCGGCAGCGGGGTGACTTGATCTTCGTCGGCTCCGACGTCGCCCTGCGCCAGCGACCGCACATGGGCGCCTACGGCGCCGCCAAGGCCGCCCTGGTCGCGATGGTCACCAACTTTCAGATGGAGCTCGAGGGCACCGGCGTGCGGGCCTCGATCGTGCATCCGGGCCCGACGAAGACGTCGATGGGGTGGAGCCTGCCCGCCGAAAAGATCGGTCCCGCACTGGAAGACTGGGCCAAGTGGGGCCAGGCCCGTCACGACTACTTCTTGCGCGCAGCGGATTTGGCACGCGCCATCACGTTCGTCGCCGAGACGCCGCGCGGCGGCTTCGTTGCCAACATGGAGCTTCAGCCCGAAGCCCCGCTGGCCAATAACAAAGATCGCCAGAAGCTCGCACTCGGCGAAGAGGGGATGCCAGGACAATGACCAGCACAGCTATCGTGCCCCGGGTTTCCGGTGGCGAAGAAGAGCACGGCCACCTCGAGGAATTCCGTACCGACCCAATCGGTTTGATGAAGCGGGTCCGCGACGAGTGCGGCGACGTCGGGTGGTTCCAGCTGGTGGACAAGCACGTCATCCTGCTCTCCGGCGCGGGTGCCAACGAGTTCTTCTTCCGGTCCGCCGACGAGGACCTCGACCAGGCCGCGGCGTACCCGTTCATGGCGCCGATCTTCGGCAAGGGCGTGGTGTTCGACGCAAGCCCGGAGCGGCGCAAGGAAATGCTGCACAACTCGGCGCTGCGCGGGGAGCAGATGAAGGGCCACGCCGCCACCATCGAGGCTCAAGTGAAGGGGATGATCGCCGACTGGGGCGACGAGGGCGAGATCGAGCTGCTCGACTTCTTCTCCGAGCTGACGATCTACACCTCGACGGCGTGTCTGATCGGCGTGAAATTCCGTAACCAGCTCGACCACCGGTTCGCGGAGTACTACCACGAGCTGGAACGCGGCACCGACCCGTTGTGCTACGTCGATCCGTACCTGCCGATCGACAGTTTCCGGCGCCGCGACGAGGCCCGCGTCAAACTCGTTGCGCTGGTGCAGGAGATCATGAACGAGCGGCTGGCCAACCCGCCGAAGGACAAGAGCGACCGCGACATGCTCGACGTGCTCGTGTCGATCAACGACGAGGATGGCAATCCGCGGTTCTCCGCCGACGAGGTCACCGGGATGTTCATCTCGCTCATGTTCGCCGGGCACCACACCAGTTCGGGGACCTCGGCGTGGACCCTGATCGAGTTGATCCGCCATCCCGAGGTGTACGCCGAGGTGCTGGCCGAGCTCGAGGAGCTCTACGCCGACGGCCAGGAGGTGAGTTTCCATGCGCTGCGCTCGATTCCGAAGCTGGACAACGTGGTCAAGGAGACGCTGCGGCTGCACCCACCGCTCATCATTCTGATGCGGGTGGCCCAGGGCGAGTTCGAGGTCGAGGGCTTCCCGATTCACAACGGCGACTACGTCGCGGCTTCTCCGGCGATCTCCAACCGGATTCCCGAGGACTTTCCCGACCCGGATGCGTTCAAACCGGACCGCTACAACAAGCCCGAGCAGGCCGACATCGTCAACCGGTGGACCTGGATCCCGTTCGGTGCGGGCCGGCACCGCTGCGTCGGCGCAGCGTTCGCCCAGATGCAGATCAAGGCGATCTTCTCGGTCCTGTTGCGCGAGTACGACTTCGAGATGGCGCAACCGGCGGAGAGCTATCACAACGATCACTCGAAGATGGTCGTGCAGCTCGCCCGGCCGGCCAAGGTCCGCTACCGCAAGCGCAAGGCGTAAGGAGTAAGTCCGATGGGCGGATTCCGAATCGAAGCCGATCTGGATTTGTGTCAGGGCCACGCCATGTGCGAACTGGAGGCGCCCGACTACTTCCAGGTGCCCAAGCGGGGCAAGGTCGAGATCCTCGACCCCGAGCCCCCCGAAGACGCCCGCGACGAAGTCGAACGCGCGGTCGAGATGTGCCCAACACAAGCACTACTCATCAAAGAGAAAGAAGATTGACAGTGGCGTCACGCGAAGAGCTCGAGGCATGGGTCGACCGCTGGCTGCAGGCCAACAAGGACTGCGAAAAGGCCGGTGACTGGCGGCCATTGGCGGACTTCTACACCAAAGACGCGACCTACGGGTGGAACATCGGCCCCAAAGAAGACGTGATGTGCGTCGGCGTGGACGAGATCCGCGACATCGCTTTGGGTTTGGAGATGGAAGGCCTGGAGAACTGGGTGTATGAGTACCAGAAGGTGCTCATCGACGAGAAGCAGGGCGAGATCGTCGGCTTTTGGAAGCAGATCGTCAACAAGGCCGACGGTACCCAGGGCGAGATCTACGGCATCGGCGGCAGCTGGTTCCGGCTCAACGACGACCTGTTGATCGAGTGGCAGCGCGACTTCTTCGACTTCGGACACGTCGCGTACATGTACGGCAAGCTCATCGAGTCCGGCGACCTGAGCGAGGGCATGCAGCGGCGCATCGAACGCAGCATCGCCGGCGAGAAGCTGCCCGGCTACTACCCGCTCGGCGAAGCACCGGTCCCCATCTGGTGACCGAAGCAATGGCGGCAACCCGCTGCGCCCGGCTACGCCGCGCTTGCGATCGCCGCGGGAGCCCACGGCGGCAACTCGCTGCGCCCCGGCTACGCCGCGCTTGCGATCGCCGCGGGAGCCAATGGCGGCGACCCGCTGCGCCCGGCTACGCCGCGCTTGCGATCGCCGCGGGAGCCAACCAAGCATTTGATTTGTTGCACGCGCTATGCTGACGCGACGAGGGTGCCTGTGGCATCCGTCACCTAGCTGGCCGGCATGAAGGGCCGGTCAGCGCTGATCAATTCCAAAGGCGAAATGGGGTCAGGACCATCGTGAAGACAAAAGGCGCACTGATCTGGGAGTTCAACCAGCCCTGGTCCATCGAGGAAATCGAGATCGGCGACCCGCAAGCGCATGAGGTCAAGATCCAGATGGAAGCGGCGGGCATGTGCCACTCCGACCATCACCTGGTCACCGGGGGTATCCCGATGGCCGGTTTCCCGGTGCTGGGCGGTCACGAGGGCGCCGGCATCGTCACCGAGGTCGGGCCGGGCGTGGAAGACATCGCGCCGGGTGACCACGTGGTGCTGTCGTTCATCCCGTCCTGCGGGCAGTGTCCGACCTGTCAGGCCGGCATGCGCAACCTCTGCGACCTGGGAGCCGGCCTGCTGGGCGGCGCCGCGGTGTCCGACGGGACGTTCCGCATCCAGGCCCGCGGCCAGAACGTCTTCCCCATGACGCTGCTGGGAACGTTCTCCCCCTACATGGTCGTGCACCGCAGCTCGGTGGTGAAGATCGACCCGTCGGTCCCGTTCGAGGTCGCCGCGCTGGTCGGCTGCGGTGTCACCACCGGCTACGGTTCGTCGGTCCGCACCGCTGACATCCGGCCGGGCCAAGACGTCGCCATCGTCGGCGTCGGCGGGGTCGGCATGGCCGCGCTGCAGGGCGCGGTCAACGCGGGCGCGCGCTACATCTTCGCGATCGACCCGGTGGAATGGAAGCGCGACCAGGCGCTGAAGTTCGGTGCCACCCACGTCTACCCCGACATCATGGCCGCGATGGCCGGCATGGCCGAGGTCACCTACGGCCTGATGGCCCACAAGGTCGTCGTCACCGTGGGCGAGCTGCAGGGCGCCGACGTCGACAACTACCTCAACATCACCCAAAAGGGCGGGACCTGCGTGCTGACCGCCATCGGCAGCCTGCTGGACACCAACGTCAACCTCAACCTGGCGATGCTGACCCTGATGCAGAAGAACCTGCAGGGCACCATCTTCGGTGGCGGCAACCCGCAGTACGACATCCCGCAGCTGCTGTCGATGTACAAGGCCGGCAAGCTGAACCTGGACGACATGATCACCCGCCAATACCGGCTCGAGCAGATCAACGACGGCTATCAGGACATGCTGGACGGCAAGAACATTCGCGGAGTCATCCGCTACACCGACGCCGACCGGTAAACGACCCGTCATCAGCCGCGTCTGCTGTGACCGGCTTTGTGCCACCTCATGGCGCCGGGGCGAACCGGCGCCATGGCGGTGTGCTGTCGAGCTCCCTCCTTGTGCCACAACGAAATCGGCTCACGGACGCCCATCGGGTTGACTCGTTCCGAGGCACCGGGTGCGCAAACTAGTGACAGGAGAAGAAATGACCGAAGCCGCAGCCGCGCAAGAATCCCAGGCATCCCCGGCCCTGGCCGCGTCGCAGTCCTCGTGGCGGTGCGTGCAGGCGCACGACCGGGCGGGCTGGTTGGCGCTGATGTCCGATGACGTCGTCATCGAGGACCCGATCGGCAAGTCCGTCACCAACCCCGACGGCACCGGTGTCCGTGGCAAGGAGGCCGTCGGAGCGTTCTTCGACACCAACATCGCGGCCAATCAGCTCTCCATCACCTGCGAGGAGACCTTCCCGTCGAGCTCTCCCGACGAGATCGCCCACATCTTGGTGCTCAACAGCAAGTTCGAGGGCGGCCTGACCAGCTCGGTGCGTGGGGTGTTCACCTACAAGGTCAACGACGCCGGGTTGATCACCAACATGCGTGGCTACTGGAACCTCGACATGATGCAGTTCGGCAAGGAGGAGTGAGTGCCCATGGCGTCGATCTTCACCAAGATCATCAACCGCGAACTGCCAGGCCGCTTTGTCTATGAGGACGACGACGTCGTGGCGTTCCTGACGATCGAGCCGATGACCCAGGGACACACCCTCGTCGTGCCGCGCGAAGAGATCGACAATTGGCAGGACGTCGACGGCGCGGCCTTCGCCCGGGTGATGACCGTGAGCCAGTTGATCGGCAAGGCCGTCTGCAAGGCCTTCAGGACCGAACGGTCCGGCCTGATCATCGCCGGACTAGAGGTGCCGCATCTGCATGTGCACGTCTTCCCGACCCGCAGCCTCAGCGACTTCGGCTTCGCCAACGTGGACCGCAACCCCTCACCGGAATCGCTGGACGAGGCCCAGGCCAAGATCAAGGCGGCCCTGGCTCAGTTGGCGTGAACCGCGTGCTGCGCGTGGACGTCACTGATGCGCGGCAACGTCACCCGGAAGCAGCAGCCCTCGCCCGGCGCGGTGGTCACGCTGACGACACCGCCGTGCGCCCGCACCAGCGACTCCACGATGGATAGGCCCAGGCCCGTCCCGCCGCTCGCGCGCGCCCGCGACGAGTCGGTGCGATAGAAACGCTCGAACACCCGCGACGCGTCCTGCTCGCTCATGCCGGGGCCTTTGTCCGCCACCTCGAGGACCGCGTCGTCGCCGTCGGTGCCGACCCGCACCGTCACGTCGGCGCTTTCCGGGGTGTGCTGCAAGGCGTTGGCGATCAGATTGCTCAGCACCTGCCGGATGCGCGCTTCGTCGCCGAGCACCTCCGGCGTGCCGGGGCCGTCGAGGACCTTCATGGTGATGGTTCGCCCCGGATCGATCGCCTGCGCGTCGTGCACGGCGTCGCTGGCCAGCGCCAGCAGGTCCACCCGGTTGTGCTCGAGCGGTCGTTGCACGTCGAGGCGGGCCAGCAGCAGCAGGTCGTCCACCAGCAGACCCATCCGGGAGGCCTCGCTCTCGATCCGCGACAACAACATGGCGACGTCGCGGGCGGCGCCTTGGCGATACAGTTCGGCGAAACCGCGGATGGTGGTCAGCGGGGTGCGCAGCTCGTGGCTGGCGTCGGTGATGAAGCGGCGCATCCGGTCCTCGGAACCGCGGGCCTTCTCGGCCGAGGACTCCGAGGACGCCAGCGCTTGCTGAATCTGCGCCAGCATTCCGTTGAGGGCGAGCGAGAGCCGGCCCACCTCGGTGCGCGGATCCCGTTCTGGGACACGGCGATCCAACTGGCCGGACGCGATGGCCGCGGCCGTTCGTTCGACTTCGGCCAACGGCCGCAGGCTGCGCTGGACCACGGCGAAGCTGGCGATCCCGACCAGGACCAGCACCCCCACCCCGATGGCGATCTGCAGCCAGACCAGTGAGCGGAGAGTGTGCTGGAGGTCGGACAGGTCGATCGCGACCGTCGTCAAACCCTGTGGCCCGCGCACCGATACGGCCCGCCAATGGATGTTCGAGCCATTCACCGAGGGCAGCGTCGTCGGGTTGGGACCCACGTCGTTGTTGGCCGGGAGCGCCGGTTCGGCGTTGCGGTCGTTGATGGCGGTGAAGGGCACGCCGTCCGTGCCGACGCCGCGCACGTAGAACTTCGACGGTGGCCGGCCCGGGTCGGGGCCCTCGTACGGCGGCGGGGACTGACGACGCGGGGCCAGGGCCCAGCTGTGGGATGCGTCGAGCAGCGTCTGGTCGATGCGGCTGATCTGACTGTGCCGGAGGATCGACGTCACCGCGACACCGGAAACGGCCAGGCCGCAGGCGACCAACAACAGGGTGGCGGCGACGAGCCCTATTCGGAGCGGCAATCCGCGTCGAGGCTGAGTGACCATCTACCCAATTCTTCGCTACCGTTGACGACCGCGCACGCGCTCAGCGCGGTTCCCGCAACACATAACCCACGCCGCGCAGCGTGTGCAGCAGCCGTTTCTCGCCGGTGTCGATCTTGCGCCGCAGGTACGACACGTAGGACTCGACGACGTTCACGTCGCCCCCGAAGTCGTAGCGCCATACGTGGTCGAGGATCTTCGGTTTGCTCAACACCGTGCCCGCGTTGATCACGAAGTAACGCAGCAGCGTGAATTCGGTCGGCGACAGCGACACGGGCTGACCGGCCTTCCACACCTCGTGCGTTTCTTCGTCGAGTTCGATATCGGCGAAAGTCAGTCGGGCGCTGCGTGGTTCGGCGCCGCCCTTGCCGGCGCGCCGCAGGATGACCCGCAACCGCGCGACGACCTCTTCGAGGCTGAACGGCTTCGTCACATAGTCGTCGCCCCCCAGCGTCAGGCCGGCGATCTTGTCCTGCAAGGAATCCCGCGCCGTCAAAAACAGCGCGGGGGCGTCGATGCCGTCGGCCCGCAACCGTCGCAACACCCCGAACCCGTCCATGCCGGGCATCATCACGTCGAGGATGACGGCATCGGGACGGGCTTCGCGCGCCCGGTCCAACGCCTGGGCGCCATTGGTTGCCGTGTAGACCTCGAAGCCCTGGAACTTCAAGCTGACCGAGAGCAGTTCGACGATGTTGGCCTCGTCGTCGACCACGAGGACGCGGGCCTCCGGTTTGGTGTCGCTGGGAGTTGGCGATGTCATCAGGTGCTGCTGTCCCTTACTTGAAGTTACCTATGGAAAAATTGTGTGATTCCTGAAAGCTCAGTGTCAACCGTCTGTTAGTAGTCTGCCAGGCATCGGCGCGTTGCCTTAAGACGGATCGGCCTTTCGCAGGCCGCGCCGTGCATAGACTCGAAGAATGAACCTCGCCAAAAGCATCGTGTCGGCGGCGACCGCTCCCGCGCGGGTCGGTCTGGCCGCGGCGGATGCGGGTCTGGGCGTGGCAAGCGCGGCCGTTGGCGTGGCGAAGCGGGCTTTGGGCGAGAACGGGTCCGCCGGCACCAACCCGATGACGTCGATGCTGGGTCTCGACGACGCGCTCGTGCGCGCCAACCGGCTGGCCAGGCTGCTCGACGACGACGCCCCGCTGGGTCGGGCGGTGGCCCCGGACGGGCCGCTCGATCGGTTGCTCCGCCCGGGTGGGGTCGTCGACATGCTGACCTCGGAGGGCGGCCTGCTCGACCGGCTGACCGCCGAGGGCGGCGCCTTGCAGCGCACGCTGCAGCCGGGCGGGCTGGCCGATCAGCTGGTCGCCGAGGACGGATTGATCGAACGCCTGCTGGCCGAGGACGGGCTGGCCGACCGCCTGCTCAGCGAAGGCGGCCTGGTCGACAAGCTGACCGCCAAACACGGACCGCTCGACCAGCTCGCCGACGTCGCCGATACCCTGGCGCGGCTCACCCCGGGGATGGAGGCGCTCGAGCCCGCCATCGCCACCCTGCAAGATGCCGTCATCGCGCTCACCATGGTGGTCAACCCGCTGAGCAACATCGCGGATCGGATCCCGCTGCCGGGGCGCCGGCGGCCCTCGTCACGGGCGGTGCGCTCGGCGCGCGTGATCGACACCGACCAGTGACCGATTAGGCTTGGTCCCGGTTTTACCCGCCTCCTTAGCTCAGTGGTAGAGCACTCGCCTTGTAAGCGAGCGGTCGTCAGTTCAATCCTGACAGGGGGCTCCGTAGCTGCAATGGCATTTGCGCTGGTAGACAATGCCTTTCTGCGACAATATCGAAGGAAGGCGGCGTTGCTAACGAGCCTCGCTGCCTCGAAACGGTGCGCCCGCGCCGCAATCGGGAGCGGCCCCGGCATTCCACGAGCGCGCGTTTGCTCCTACTCAAAACGGGGACAATTTCGCGCTGAACAACCTGGATTACCGGAACCGACACAAGTTGCCGAGCGCGGGGCATAATACCTCCAGTGGGCGGGTTTGTGTAAAGATGAACAACATGGTGGTAAGTGGGGCTAATCGGTGGTAAGTGGAGGCAGGACCCACTACGAACGTCCGCCGGTCCGCAGGGCGATCTTCACTGTGTACGTCAAGCCGTTGCCCTACGACATAGGGTTGATCAACAAACTCTGCGAGGTTTGGTCAACTGACTACCCTGGGGTCAGGCAGACCCCACCGGTGCCGCGTTCACGTAGCACCTATAGCCCGCTCCCACAGACAGATCCGTTCGATGCGCCATGGCCAATGCCGAGGGTCGAGTTGGTCAACAGCTCACTGTCGCGCACGATCGCGTTCCAGTTCGACCACGTGTCACTGACGTGGCGCTTCGACGCCGACACACCCAACGACCAATACCCAAGCTACGAGGTGCTTGCGGAGGAACTGATCACGAAGTTTGGCGACTTCGTCCGGATTGTAGACGACGTCTCCGACGCCACGGTAGAGGTCCAGGGCTGCCAGTGTTACTACTCAAATTCCCTGGAAGATATCGGCGCAGAACGCTGGCTGGTCGGCTATTTAACCGGGGATTGGTCTGATATCGAGGCGCACGAAAAACAACTCCACGACGCGGCATACATCGGTTTTCAACTCCATTGGAACGAAGAAGAAGAAGGTGGTCTGAAGCGCAACGTTGGAGTTCACATAGACGAAGGGCTGGAACAGCGTCCCGAGCTGGACATCCATTCTGTTGCGGCACATGCTGATCCGTCGTCCATAAAGTCAGATGATCCGTGCACAACGGCCCGCAGTCTCTTGGATTCAGCTCACGAACTTGAGAACAGCACGTTTGAGGACTGTTTCAGCGAAGACATGAAGACGAGGTGGAAGGCACAGCCATGACGATTCTCGAAGATGGTTGGACAAAAATAGCCTCTCGCCAAACAGAAGCGGCTGCCCTCCAAAAAGCAAGGATGAATTTCTATCTCCGTCCGGCAGCGATGGAAGTAGAAGGCGACTGTACGCAGCCCCGTTTCTTTCGCCGACCGCCCCAATCTAGTACGGACAATGCTCAAGTGCGGGCGCACACTACGCTCACCGCATTGCTCGCTGACCGTTGCATTAACGCCGGAATGGCTTCTCGCGGAAGACAACTGATCGAGTTTCTATTCAAGACACACACCGTTGACGCCTCGATCGCCCCTGAAGACGACGGCTTAATTTTCTACTGGGCCGCGCGCGACATGGCGATTACGATTCAGATATTTTCGTCAGGCGACTATTGGTGGTCTGTGAGAAATATTGCCGGAATGTCCTTCTCGGACTCTGGATCTGATCTACCCCTGCGGGAACTTCGGTACAGCTTGAATCAGTTTTCGAAGGAAGTTGAACGCCAGAATCCGAACTGGCGCAACATCGTTCGTTGATCCAAAGTGATCAAGATCGGTCCTGCTGGTGCATACGATGACGATTCGTTCGCCGATACAGAGCTTCTTTACCGCCGAGTTCCTGGCAAGCCACCCTATCTGTCGCACCTCGATCCGATCACTGGGAAGCGACGGCCGCAGCCAGCAGCGTTCAGCATCAAGAAAGAGCCTGATGGCTTATCAGTAGTCGTCGATGGACTGATTCGCTCGTTGAAGCTGAAGACCAAAGATCTGTGCAACTGGGAAACACATGGTGTGGCACGGTTTGCAGCGGGCCACGTCAGACCAAACCTTGGGGTCATCGCGGCCGAGGACCCCAACAGTCCCCATCTTGGTAAAGCCCATGGGCTGATTCGCGGGCCGGACGGCATCCCGCCTGCGTCCGTTTGGAACCCCATCCGCGACGAAATTCTTGCCCACGCCGAGTTCTTCGAAAGCGATCCTGATGGGGCGACCGGTATGCACCCAGTACTGAAAATCGCCGTGAGCACCATCGGGCTAGGCTGGAAAGTCGTTGGCTGGCTGCGCCGTCGTCTCCGCTGAGTTACTTGAGATTCACGGGTGGCCCGGAAGGTTGTCCAGATCTCCCTGGATGTCCCGCAGTTTTCCTTCGATGGCCTGCAAATCGGAGAGGGCATCCTGATAGGACGGCTGCATCTCGTTTGAGGCAGAGGGTAGGGACTGGGGGCAGTACGCGACGATGGCGCCCGCGGTGACATGAGTGCTTTGATCGGCGTCCCAGATCGACGATCGCTGCACGAATCCGACCGCGTCGGAAAAGTTGTGTTGGTGCGCCAGGAAGTCGCAGACGGCGTGCCCCTGGACCGTCACGTAATCCTGGCTGGGAATCGGCACGCCTTCGTGCTTCAACGCGGCGATGAACGCCGTGTCGGCTACGCCGATCCGCGGGGCGGGTGCGGGGGGAGCCATGCGAGCGGGTGGCGACGCGACCGGTCGACTGGGTGACGACGCGGCCGGCGGCGGGGCTTCCGTCGGCTGCGCCGATGAATCCTGGTGGCGGACGGCGAATATGGCGATCGCGGCGGCGGCGATCGCCACCAGTGACAGCGGCAACGCCGCCAGCAGGCCGAGGCGGCGCAGCACGCCGCTGGGCCGCAGGAGCGTGACCGTGTCGTGCCGGGGCCGGGCGGCGGCGACCGCCGGGGTTTCGGGGGCGCTGGGCGCGTTCACGAGCGTCGCCCCGGTGCTGTGGGCCAGGAGTTCGTCGAGTAGTTCGTCGACCTCTTGGGTCGACGGCTGGCCACCCTGCTCGCGGATCGATCGTCGCCCAAGGGCGATGCGCCGCAGTTCTGAGTCGATCGTCTCGCGGTCGCGCATATCAACCAGTTTGAGCCTTCATCGGCATTGATGTCACGCGCTCGGATGCGACAGACTCGCTGTGAGGCGAACCAGCCGGAGCCGTGGGGGATCGAGGCGATGGACGGATGTGATCACTGTGGGCCCTAACCGACGCGCCGCGCCGCTCGTCCTCGCCGCGATCATGGTCGCGCTCGCCGGTTGTTCGGCATCGCATCCCAAACATGCCTCCCCGGCGGCCACGACGACGTCCGCCACCGCGGCGCCGACCCGGGTGGTGCCCGTGGACTCCGGGACGCCCGGCGGCGCGCAGCCGCCGCTGGCCGCGGATCCCGCGCAGCTGGTCGACGACCTCGTCGCCGACGAGCGCGCCCTGCGCGACCCGGGGACCGCGGAGCCGGCGCTGACGGCGGCGGCACACCGCGAGCAGGCGGCCTACCGGGCCATCGCACGCCATCCCGAATGGGACGCGACGACGCGCCCGCGCATCCCGGCGGAGTTGGCCGAGGTCTACGACCGCAACGTCGACGCCCGTCGGCAACTCATCGCGCTGACCCCGGTGCGAGACACCCTGCCGGCGTGGCGCATCGAGCCGCCGGCCCCGGCCGACGAGCTGCTCAGCGACTACCACCAGGCGGAGTCCGAATCCGGCGTCGGCTGGAACTACCTGGCCGCAATCAACTTCATCGAGACCCGGTTCGGCAGCATCGTGGGCGCGAGCACCGCCGGGGCACAGGGCCCCATGCAGTTCTTGCCGTCGACGTTCGCCGGCTACGGACAGGGCGGCGATATCCACTCCCCGCGCGACAGCATCCTGGCGGCGGGCCGCTACCTGGCCGCCAACGGCTTTGCCGACGATCGGGATCGCGCCATTTACGGCTACAACCACGCCGGCGAATACGTGCGCGCGGTCGACCAATACGCGGCGCTGATCGCGGCCGATCCGGCCACGTTCACCGCGTACTACCGGTGGGACGTCTATTGCCGCACCACCGCGGGCGACGTGGTGCTGCCCATCGGCTACGACGCGTCGTCACCGATCCCGGCCGCGGACTACGTGGCGGCCCACCCGCAGTAGTACGCGCTCAGTACAGGGGCACCCAGACACCGAAGAACCAGTAACCCCAACCGCCGTACTGCCAGTTGAAGACCGGGACGACGGTAAAGGTGTTGTAGTTGAACGGTCCGAAGTCCGCCCGGGCCACCAGCACGTCACGCGGCGGTCCGGCCCACGGCCGGTTCCACCCACCCGGAGGCGGCGGACCGTTCCAGCCCCCGGGGGGCGGCGGGCCCACCCAGTGCGGCGGCGGGTGGCCCGGGGCCGGGCCGTCGTTCCAGCCGTAGTTGTGCGGGCGCGGCGGCGGGGGTGCCCCGTGGCCCACGACGCTGAAGCCGGTGTCGAGACCCACCGGCCCGCCGATCTCCGCGTTGCCGCTGGCATACACCCCGCGCGGCGGAATGTACGGCGGGTGCGGCGGCTGCGTGCTCGGGGGATTGAGCGAGGCGTACCGCTGCCGCTCGTTCCCCGGCGGATTCTGCGTGTTCGCCGGGGCGTTGGTCTGCCCGCCCTGCGGCGGGTTATGACCGGGCTCATTCGGCTGCGGGGCGTTCTGGCCGCCCTGTGGCGGGCCGTTCTGGCCGCCCTGTGCCGGCGGACCGTTCTGCCCACCCTGCGCCGGCGGACCATTCTGCCCACCCTGCGCCGGCGGACCATTCTGCCCACCCTGCGCCGGCGGACCATTCTGCCCACCCTGCGCCGGCGGACCATTCTGCCCACCCTGCGCCGGCGGACCATTCTGCCCACCCTGCGCCGGCGGACCATTCTGCCCACCCTGCGCCGGCGGACCATTCTGCCCACCCTGCGCCGGGGTGTTCCCCCCGCCCTGCTGACCGCCGTGGCCGCCGGGCTGTCCACCCGGGCCGCCCGGCGCGCCGCCCGGGCCGCCGGGGTTGCCGCCCCCGCCGCCGCCACCACCGCCACCGCCGTGGCAGCCCGGGCAAGGCGGAGGCGGGTCAAGTGGCGCGGAGTAGGCCGTCCCGGCGTTCAGGGTGGCCATGGAGATGCTCAGGCCGGCGGCCACCGCGGCAGCGCCGACGACACGTTTCATAGACATAGCTGCGTTCCCCTCGGGTGTCGATGGCCTGCGCTACGGGCAGGTGACGTCCAACTCGAATGACTTGGTTACCTGCTGCGGTTGCTGCGGGTTGCTCATGTCGACACCCGTAGCGGTGCCCTTGATCGCCCACGTCTTGCCGTTGACCGCGGCCCCGGCACTGCCGCCCTGGTTGGGCGCGGCGTCGGAGAAACCGAGCGCGACCCCGTTTACAGTGCCCAGCCCGACCGAATGGACCAGGGGCGGATTGCCATTGCTGACCACGGCGCCGAGCCCGGCGGTGGGGTCGCCGATGCCGATGTTGGTGTTGTCCCCCGCGGCGGTGCAGGTGACCTGCCCGCTGACGTTCTGGTTCTGGCCGTCGACGATCACCAGCGGACCTGCCGCACCCGCCGGCGAAGACGAGCCGGACGGCGACGTACCGGACTTGTTGCTCGAACACCCCGCGCCGGCCGCGATCACCAGGGCCACACCGGCAACGCCGGCTACGATCCCACGCTTCACTACTGCTTCCCCTTCGTGTCGCCGGTTCCGCTGCTTCACCATGGCGTCGGTACCCGGTACGTCAGAATTGCAAACGCTACGACACTCACGGGAGAACGCGCAGGCCCCACCTGTCCAGCAGCGGATTGATCAGCATGAAATAGGTCGTGTAGTCGTCACCGTCGGGCGAGGACATCAACAGACCGACGGCGCTCACGGTGCCGTCGGGGTTCATCACGAAGCCGGGACTGCCGCTGTCGCCGTCCAGGCTGAACACGCTTGCTTCGACCACGTCACCGTCGATTCCTT
Source organism: Mycobacterium sp. TKK-01-0059 (assembly GCF_000709305.1). NCBI lineage: Bacteria > Bacillati > Actinomycetota > Actinomycetes > Mycobacteriales > Mycobacteriaceae > Mycobacterium > Mycobacterium sp. TKK-01-0059. Next base: position 2,463,756 of record NZ_KL446993.1, on the reverse strand, counting down.
TGATGGCGCCGCACGTCTCACCCGTCACCGCACCGATCTTGCAGAACGGCATACCGGGTTGGATCTGCGCGTGGCTCAACACATCCCGAACCTGATACCTGCCGGCTATGTCGCCCACCGGCATGCCGATGCTCGGCTCGAGGCGGATGATCGCGGCGTCGCGCTTGGCCCCTTCATGCTCGCTGGCCGAGATCTTGCCGAGCGGAGCATCGTTGCCGTACGTCCACTCCGCGCCATCGTGCGAGTCGCAGTGCCCGCTGGTCATCAGGTAGTAGCTGCCGTCGGCGCCCTGTGCCGCGAAACCCGCTGTGCACCTGCCGGATTCATGATCAACTCCCATGCCCGGTGCCGGGGGCGGCGACGGCAGGGCCGGCGGCGGCGCCGCCGCAGCGGTTTTCGCCAGCGTCGTCGCGGCCACCAGCACGGCCCCAACGAGTCCCAGCCCCCGCAACCACGGCATGTTCACGCCGTCCCCCTCCGGTTTGTGCCGGGCAGATAATAGCAGCGCCACTCGCCTCGAATGCACTGGCGGCCAGCAGGTTCCGCGCGGCCGGTTCATCCGGCGTCGACGTGCCGGGCAAGGAAGTCCAGCACGGCGCCGGCGAAGATGTCGTTGCGATCACCGGCGACCATGTGTCCCGCGCCGCGGACATCGGTGAATTCGACTTGGGGAAAACGCGCCAGGAATTCGTCGGCGCGCTCCTGGCTGACGAGGTCGCTCATCTGCCCGCGCACCAGCAGCATCGGCACCCCGCCGCGCAGGATAGCCTCCACGGCCGCGTGCATCCGATCGGGGTCGGTGACCTCGAACGGCGGGAATGCGGCTGTGCCGCTGATGAATTGCGGATCCCAGTGCCAATACCAGCGGTCGCCGCGGCGACGCAGGTTGGTGGTCAGGCCGTCCAGATCGGTCGGTCGCGGCCGATGCGGGTTGTACTCGGCGATCGCGTCGGCGACTTCGTCCAGTGAGCCGAACCCCGATTCCACCCGCTCGGCCATGAAGGCATGGATCCGGTTCGCCCCGGACTGGTCCATGTTCGGGACAATGTCGACCAACACGACCGCGCTCGCGATGCCCGGGGACAGCTCCCCGGCGAGCAGCATCGACGTGAACCCGCCCAGCGAGGCACCGACCAGGACCGGTCGCGGAGGCAGCGTGCGCAGCACCTCTTGGACGTCGCCGGCGAAACTGACGACGCGATAGTCGCCGTCGTCCGACCAGTCCGATTCGCCGTGGCCGCGCAGGTCGACGGTGACGGCCTGCCACCCCCGCGCGGCGACCGCGGCAGCGGCCTTGCCCCACGAACGGCGCGTCTGACCGCCGCCATGCAGGAACACCACCGCGCGCGCATGAGGATCCCCGAGTCGGTCGGCGACGATCTGGACCCCACCGGGACCCCGGATCGTAAACGGTTCAGCTGCCGTGGGCACCAGGTGATACTAAGGCGCCCGCAACCGGCGCCCGCGTTCGCTTGACGCCAATGGCGTGCAGCGGCGTCAATTTAGGGGGCGGGCGGCGCCGCAGCGACGGGCCGAAGCGAAGGAGAAGGCATGCATCTCGACGAGTACATGTCGCTGGATGCGACCTCCTTGGCCGAAATGGTCGAGCGCAAGCAGGTCACCCCGGCCGAACTACTCGCGTTGGCACGGCAACGATCGGACGCGGTGAACCCGCACTTGAACGCCATCGTCCGTCGCCTCGACGGTGTCGCCGACGCCCGGGCCGCCGATCCGGGCCTGAAGGGCCCGTTTGCCGGTGTTTCCTTCCTGCTCAAAGACCTCGGCCAGGAGTACCGCGGCTTTCCCACGTCGTGCGGGTCGCGCTCGCTGGCCAATGAGGTGGCCGACCGGCACGCGCTGATCACGCAGCGGTTTCTGGACGCGGGCCTGGTGATTTTCGGGATGACCAATACGCCCGAATTCGGCGCCAAGGGTGTCACGGAACCCGACTATTGGGGCCCGGCCCGCAACCCGTGGAACATCCGGCACACGCCAGGCGGCTCGTCGGGCGGATCCGGTGCGGCGGTGGCCGCCGGCATCGTTCCGGCCGCCGGGGCCAACGACGGTGGCGGGTCGATCCGAATCCCCGCCGCCTGCAACGGACTCGTCGGCCTCAAGCCCAGCCGGGGCTTGGCTCCCTACGGCCCGCAGACCGGCGAGATGCTGTTGGGGATGGCGACCCAGGGGGTGGTATCGCGCACCGTGCGGGACAGTGCCGCGCTCTACGACGCGATCGTCGGGCACCATCCGGGTTCCGCTTACCGAGTTGCATTGCCCGACAAGCTATTCAGCGAGCTCGTGAAGCGTCGTCCGGAGCGGTTGAAAATCGGGTACTCGGCGCGCTCGGCGATCAACCCGCGGCCCAGCGCCGAAGCCGTTGCCGCGGTCGAGAAGACGGCGGTGCTACTGGGCGAATTGGGCCATCAGGTCGACGAGGTCGCGCCGCCGTACGATGACGCCGCACTGGGCCGTGACTTTCTGACCATCTGGTTCGCACAGCTTCACCACCAGGTCGCCGATATCAAGCGGCGAACCGGCGCCCGCGACAGCGACTTCGAGGCCGACACGTTGGCCGTCAGCGAACTCGGCCGATCCGGTGGTGTCCTGGCGGTCATGTCCGCGCTCGAAAACAGAAACAACTACATCCAGTCCCTGGCCGAGTTTCACGGCGCCTACGACTACTTCCTGACCCCCACTTTGGCGACCCCGCCCCTGGAGGTTGGTGCCACCGCGACGTCGGCGGTGTTGCAGCGCGCGGCCCGAGTGATCAGCAGGCTACGCGCGGGAAAACTCATGGGGCTCAGCGGAATTCTCGACGATCTCATCCAGGAGAGCCTGGGCTGGGTGCCCTACACGCAGCTGGCCAACCTCACCGGGCGCCCGGCGATCAGCGTCCCACTGCATTGGACGCAGAACGGCCTTCCGCTCGGTGTTCAGTTCGTGGGGAAGCTGGGCGCCGACGGCGAGCTCCTCCAGTTGGCCGCCCAACTCGAAGAGGCGAACCCGTGGGCTCACCGATACCCGGCCCCGGGCACGAATTAGCCGCCGCCGTCAGAGGTTTCAGCTGGCGGCTCGGTGCCCTGCTGGCCGCGCTGGCCCCGCCACAACCCGGCAAACCGACGGGCGATGTCACCCAGCCGGCCCCCCGCATGTTGGGAAGCTTTGATGCGGCCCAAGGTTTCCCGGCCTTCCTTCGCGTAGTCCTTGACCGATTCGTCGCCTTCCTCGGCGCGCATGTCTGTCCTCCGATCCTGCTCAGTCGCGCGTTTGTCATTCCGGAGTTTGACGCTCGGGCGGTTCCGATGGCGTCAAGCGCTCCGGCGGTTCAGTTGGCGTGAGCCGTTCGGGCGGTTCGGTGGGCGTGAGCCGCTCCGGCGTCTCGCCCGGTGTCCCCGGCTCGGGTGGCTCTGAATCGCCTGGCCGCTTCGCCGAAGGCGGCCTGAGGTCCGTATCGCCCATGCTCAGTCCTTCGATCGGCTCAAACCCGCGTACCCCCCGCACCGGGGCCTCCAAACGCTGCCGGGTTGGAAAAACGCCCCGCTGCGCACCGGGTGCCGGGGGCGGCCCGGCCGCTTACACTCCAACCGTGGTAGATCTGGCGCAAACGAGGTCGGCAGTGAAGAAAGTCCCGCTCGGCATCGGAATCGCCGTCCTCGTGTTGCTCGCCGTCTTCGCGATACCGATCAAGCAACGGTGCGGGGCGCCGGGCTACCCGTGCGCGTCGACGCTGGACAACGAGGGCAACACCCACTACTACTACGAGGTCGAACCGGCGGGCGTCTACCTCGCTGAAATCGTCACGGGCTCCAACATCACGCTCTTTTACTCCTCGGGCGAGGACCTGGTCAAAGCCCGATAGCACTGCAGGGAGACGACATGCGCATCGGCGCAACTGCCCTGATCACGGCGGCCGCCGGGGTGCTCGCAGCGGCCATGCTGCACCCGAACGCGCCGGCACTCGCCGCCGTGGGCCAACGCCCCTGTAGCGCAAATGCGTTGTGCGCCAACGCCCCCGCGGCCGACGGCGGTGACCAGGCCGCCGCCGAGCGTGCGATCATCGACGGCTACGTCAAGAAGCAGGTCGGATGCACGCCGAACATGCCGCCCCACCCGGTGTCCATCGCGTGGGATCCGCCGGGCTTCACGCCGGGGGTCGGCGGCTCTGGCCTCATTCACGATGCCAACCCGGCGCTGGGCGGGCAGTACCGCGCCGACTACGTCGACGGTCGATGGCGCATCGAGTACCTGTACTGCTGACGGCGACGGTTTGCTGCCGGTCCCGGGCGGTCGGTGCGGTGCCGGGTATCCGTGCGGTCACAAGTTCGGCTCGATCCGGCTCGCGTACGAGACCGGGCGGGGGTCGTCCCGGGCGCACACCCGCACCGCCCGAGCAAAACAGGCAGGTAGATCGGCGATCGCGGCCGCGAATCGCGCCGAGTGGGCCCGCTGATTCCGGTGACGGCCGCCGCCGGCGGGCGCTCTCGATTGGGGCCTTCACAGCTGGCTAACGCATACTTGTCACCATGCTCGAAGCGACATCGCCGCTAACCGCCGTTGCGGGGCCCGGTGATGCGCTGGGTGCGGGCAGAGGTTTGTGATGGCCCGCTCGGGCGGCGCCCATCGCCGTCATCGAGCCGTCCGTCAGCCCTCTCGCTTCCGCAAGGGGCTGACGCGCACCCTGGGCGCGCTGGTTTCCGTGGCGGCGGTCGGGCTGACCGGCGCCGGGTACTACGTGGCGCACGGCGCGCTGGGCGGCATCACCGTTTCCAACGCCCTGCAGCCCGACGATCCGCGGTCCAGCGGCGACAACATGAACATCCTGCTGATCGGCCTGGACTCGCGCAAAGATCAGGACGGCAACGACCTGCCGTATTCGATCCTCAAGCACCTGCACGCGGGCGATTCCGACGACGGCGGCTACAACACCAACACGCTGATCCTCGTGCACGTCAGCGCCGACAACAAAGTGGTCGCGTTCTCGATCCCGCGCGACGACTGGGTGCCGTTCACCGGGGTCCCGGGATACAACCACATCAAGATCAAAGAGGCCTACGGGCTGACCAAGCAGTACGTCGCGCAAAAGCTGGCCAACCAGGGGACGAGCAGTCAGAAGGAGCTCGAGACCAAGGGTCGCGAGGCCGGGCGGGCGGCGACCCTGCGCGCGGTGCGCAGCCTGACCGGGGTGCCGATCGACTATTTCGCCGAGGTCAACCTGGCCGGTTTCTACGATCTGGCGCAGACGCTGGGTGGCGTCGAGGTGTGCCTGAACCACGCCGTCTACGACTCGTATTCCGGCGCCGACTTCCCGGCCGGGCGCCAGCGACTGGACGCGTCCGAGGCGCTGTCGTTCGTCCGGCAGCGGCACGGCCTGGAGAACGGCGACCTGGACCGCACCCATCGGCAGCAGGCGTTCATCTCGTCGGTCATGCAGGAGCTGCAGGCCGCGGGCACCTTCACCAACATCGACAAGCTCAAGAACCTGATGGCGGTGGCGCGCAAGGACGTGGTGCTCTCCTCCGGCTGGAATGACGACATGATCCAACGGCTCGGCGGGCTCGCCCGGGGCAACCTGGAATTCCGGACGCTACCGGTGGTGCGCTACGACAACATCGATGGCCAGGACGTCAACATCGTCGACCCGGCCGCGATCAAGGCCGAGGTGGCGGCGGCGATCGGCACCGACGCACCGACCACCGCGCCCACCACCACGGCCGTCAAGCCCGACCCGTCCACCGTCGTCGACGTGGTCAACTCGGGCAGCATGAGCGGGCTTGCCACCGAGGTATCGCGCGCGCTGAAGAAGAAGGGCTACACCCCGGGCCAGGTCCGGGACCGCGAGTCCGGCGAGCCGACCACCAGCTCGATCGCGTACGGCGCCGGCGCGCAGAGCGATGCGCGCAACCTGGCCACCATGCTGGGCCTCGACGCTCCCAGCCAGCCCAGCCCCGGCGTCCAGCCCGGCCACATCCGGGTGACGGTGGACACCAACTTCTCGATTCCCACACCGGACGAGACCCAGATGGACGACGTCACGAGCACCAGCACCACCACGTCGACCAAGGCCAAGACCTACTACTACAACGGCACCACCACGACGTACCCGACGCCCGATCAGGGAAAGCCGATCGACGGCGGCGGCGTGCCCTGCGTCAACTAAGCCGCCATCAGCTGTGCGTGCCGCCGTCCATGCGGATCTCGGTGCCCGTGATCCAGGCGCCGTCGTCGGATACCAGCATGGCGACCACCCCGGCGACCGCTTCGGGTCCGGCCATTCCCGTGCCGCTGGACTCCGTCGTGGTTGGCAGGACCGGCATGAGCCGCGAGAACAGCGCCCAGTCGGCGTCCTGCGGGATGTATCCGCCGGTGGCATCGGTGATCCCGGACTTGATGCTGCCCGGCGCGACGCACGCCGCGCGCAGGCCCTGCTTGGCGTATTCCAGCGCCAGCGAGTGGGTGAAGGCCTGGATGCCGCCCTTGCTCGCGGCATAGGCGGCCATGTAGGGATGGGCGAACGAGGCCGACGTGGAGCTGAAGTTCACGATCGCGCTGCGCGGGTTCGCCAACAAGGCCGGTAGCGCCTCGCGCACCACCAGAAACGTTCCGGTCAGGTTGACGCCGACGATTCGGTTCCAGAGTTCGAGGGTGGTGTCGTGGGTGTGCGCGGCCCGCAGGATGCCCGCCGCGTTGACCAGCGAGTCAAGCCCACCCAGCCGCTCGACGGCCAGGCGCACCCCGTCGACCACCGAATCCTCGCTGCCGACATCCATCGGCACGATGCTCAGCCGGTCGGCGATGCCGGCCTCTTGTGCCCGCGCACGCGTGGTGTCCAGGCCCTCAGCCGCGACGTCGGAGGCCGCGACGGCGGCGCCCTCGTCGAGCAGGCGCAGCGCGGTCGCCTGCCCGATCCCCGACGCGGCGCCGGTCACCAGGATCCGCTTGCCCTCGAGACGCTTCATCGCTTCTCCCGTTCACTAGGCGCGGCGACGGGTCAGGGTGCCACGACCCCGCGCAGCGCGTCCTCGCCGTACATCTGCACCATCATCGAGGAGTAATCCGGGCCGCGGCGCAGAATGTGTCCCCCGTCGACGTTGATGCACTGGCCGGTGATCCAGGCCGCCGCGTCGCTGAGCAGGAACATGGCCAGGTTGGCCACGTCCTCGACCTCACCGACCCGCGGCAGCGGAGTGCACAGCGCGTAGTCGCCGCTGATCTCGGGTGACTGGATCACGCTCGCGTCGACCAGATCGGTGCGGATCAGGCCCGGCCGGATGCTGTTGACCCGCACCCAGGACGGGCCGAGTTCGTCGGCGGCCAGCATCATCATGTGGTCGATCGCCGACTTGGTGACCCCGTACGGCCCGAACCACCGGTGGGTGTTGCTGGCCGCGATCGACGAGATCCCGATGAACGAGCCGCCCCCGCCCCGCACAAGCTCGCGCCCCACATGCTTGAGCACGTACATGGTGCCGTTGACGTTGAGGTCGACGGTGTTTCGCCACGCCTCCGAGTCGGTGTGGGTGATCGGCCCCACGGTCAACGAGCCACCCGCGCAATGCACCGCGCCGTGCAACCGGCCGTGCCAGGCCGTCGCGGCGTCGACCGCGCGGGCCACCTCGTCCTCGTTGGTTACGTCGGCGGGCTCATAACGAATCGAGCCCTCGCCGGGCAGGGCTTCGATCTCCTTGACGGCCCCGGCGAGTCGATCGGCGTTGCGGCCGACGATCATGACCGAGGCGCCGGCCGCGACCAGCCCGGCGGCCACGCCTTTGCCGATCCCGCTACCCCCGCCGGTGATCAGGTATGTCCGGTCTTGGAAAGAAAGCTGCACGCGAGGCCCTTTCAAACTGGAACAGGTTCTAGCTATAGAAGCATGTGCCCTCGGGGGGAATATCGCTACCCCCGGTCTCGTTAGGTCCTCGGCTGCGCGGCGCTACGGCGTATCGCGGCGCGCCACCTTCGTCGGCTTCGCGTCCCGCCAATCCTCGACGTGCGGAGGCTGGCCGACCGGCCACCGGTTCTCGTTGAACGCCGCCCAATGCGCATGCCCCAGCAGGTGCACGTGGAAGGCGTGCCGCAGCGCCTCGGTGTAACCCATCGCGTCGGAGGCGGCGTTGACCGAATCCTTGATGAGCAGCGACGCCATCGTGGGCCGCTCGGCGATGCGTCGCGCGAATTCGAGTGTCTTTTCCTCTAATTCGTCGACAGCGAAAACCTTGGACACCATGCCCAGCCGGTGCGCCTCGTCCGCGTCGATCGAATCACCGGTCAGTAGCAGTTCTTTGGCCTTACGCGGACCGAATTCCCAAGGGTGAGCGTAATATTCGACACCCGGCATGCCCAACCGGACCGCGACGACGTCGCTGAACTTCGCGTTGTCGGCGGCGACGATCAGGTCGCAGGCCCAGATCAACATCAGCCCGGCCGAGATCGCGTTGCCCTGCACCTGGGCGATCGTGATCTTGCGCAAATCGCGCCAGCGGCAGGTGTTTTCGAAAAAGTAGTGCCATTCCTGGTGGTACAGCTTCTCCATGATCGGCTCGAGCGTGGCCCCGCGCGAGCGGAAGCTCGGATGCTGCCCGGGCCCCGGTGCGCGCTCGGCCAGTGCCTGCTCGGAACCCAGGTCGTGGCCGGCGGAAAAGTTCCTGCCGCGCGCCGCCAGGATTACCACGCGAACGGTGTCGTCGGCCTCGGCGCGGCCGAAGGCCTCGTCGAGCTGGACCAGCAGGCCGCGGCTTTGCGCATTGTGGGCCTCGGGCCGGTTGAGCCAGATCCGCGCGATCCGGCCCTCGTCGAGGGTTTCGTAGGCCACGAGCTCCGGGGTGTTGGCGTTGGCCGCCCCGGTGTCGGCTTGCTCGGAGACTGTCATTCCGCCCACCTCGTTCGTCGTTGATTTGGCCTTGTTTACAGATTACGGCCAGTGTGTAACCGGGCCGCGTCGGGGGGACGCGCCGCGAGCCCTTGATCGGCGGCACGTCCCGGCCGGTCGTGTCTTCGCGAGCGGCGCGACGAGTCCCTGCAAACCAGCCATAAACGCGCCCGACGCCCGTTAGCTGGTGAGACGGGCTGCGGCCGATCACGCGCGTCGCCTACAGTTAAGTCATGCCTACGAAATCTGATCCTGGCGAAATCGGCGACGTCGAGCCGGTGGCGGACAGCACTGCGAGCCAGGCCAGGCGGGTCGTCGCGGCGTACGCCAACGACGCCGACGAATGCCGGGTCTTCCTGTCCATGCTGGGTATTGGGCCGGCGAAACTCGACGCGTAAATGGCTCCCGGGGGAGGGCGAGGCTCCAAGGCGGCCAAATTCGGGGATTCCGACTTCGTCGTCGTCGCCAACCGGTTGCCGGTAGATCGGGAGCTGCTTCCCGACGGCAGCACGGCCTGGAAGCGCAGCCCCGGGGGACTGGTCACCGCCCTGGAGCCGCTACTGCGCCGTCGGCGCGGCGCGTGGGTCGGCTGGCCCGGTGTGGTCGACGAGGACGTCGACCACGAAGACGAGCCGATCGTCCAGGAGGACCTGGAACTGCGGCCGGTCAAGCTGAGCGCGGACGACGTCGCCGAGTACTACGAGGGCTTCTCGAACGCCACGCTGTGGCCGCTGTATCACGACGTGATCGTCAAGCCGCTGTACCACCGCGAATGGTGGGACCGCTACGTCGTCGTCAACCGCCGCTTCGCCGAAGCCACCTCACGTGCCGCCGCGCGGGGCGCGACCGTATGGGTGCAGGACTATCAGCTGCAACTGGTCCCGGCGATGCTGCGCGAGATGCGGCCCGACCTGACCATCGGCTTCTTCCTGCACATCCCCTTCCCGCCGGTGGAGCTGTTCATGCAGATGCCGTGGCGGACCGAGATCGTCGAGGGCCTGCTGGGCGCCGACCTCGTCGGATTCCACCTGCCCGGCGGCGCGCAGAATTTCCTGTTCCTTTCCCGGCGGCTGATCGGAGCCAACACCACGCGCGGGGCGGTCGGGGTGCGGTCGCGGTACGGCGAGGTGGAGCTGGAATCCCGCGTCGTCCGGGTCGGCGCCTTCCCCATCTCCATCGATTCCAGTGCCCTCGACCAAACGGCCCGGCACCGCGATATCAGGCGCCGCGCCAAGGAGATTCGGGCCGAGCTCGGCAACCCCCGCAAAGTGCTGCTCGGCGTCGACCGGCTCGACTACACCAAGGGCATCGACGTTCGGCTGAAAGCCTTTTCGGAGCTGCTCGCCGAGGGCCGCGCCAAACGCGACGACACGGTGCTGATCCAGCTGGCGACGCCCAGCCGCGAGCGGGTGGACAGTTACCAGCAGCTGCGCAACGACATCGAACGCCAGGTCGGCCACATCAACGGCGAATACGGCGAAGTCGGGCATCCGATGGTGCACTACCTGCATCGGCCGGTCCCCCGCGACGAACTCATCGCGTTCTTCGTGGCCGCCGACGTCATGCTGGTCACCCCGCTGCGCGACGGGATGAACCTGGTCGCCAAGGAGTACGTCGCCTGCCGCAGCGATCTCGGCGGCGCGCTCGTGCTGTCCGAATTCACCGGCGCCGCCGCCGAACTGCGCCAGGCGTACCTGGTCAACCCGCACGACCTCGAGGGGGTCAAGGACGCCATCGAGGCCGCCCTCAACCAGCCCGTCGAGGAAGGACGGCGGCGCATGCGGTCGCTGCGCCGCCAGGTGCTCGCCCACGACGTCGATCGCTGGGCGCGGTCATTCCTCGATGCGCTCGCCGAGGCGCGGCCCCATGACGCCGATTAGCGCGGATGCCCCGGGAACCCATGGTGTTGGCGCGCCAACGCTGTGATACTCGGGTGCAGCGTCGCACGCGAAGGAGAAAGAGTCACATGAAGCTCCGTCACGGACTGGCCGCGGGTGCCGCCGTCTTCACGGCTGTCGCAACGGGAATCGCGCTGCAATCCGGCGAACCGGCCAAGGCGCTCGGGCCGCCGGCGGACGGCACCTACGCCTACAACGAGGCGGGCGTCTCCGGGGTTACCTGGACCATCTCCGCACTGTGTGACCAGCCGTCCGGGACCCGGAACATGAACGACTATTCCGACCCGATCGTCTTCGCGATGAACTGCGCGCTGAACATCGTGAGCTCTACGAACGAGCAGATCAGCGCCGCCGACAAGCTGCAGAACTTCAGCGGCCGGGCTCGCATGTCCAGCATGCTGTGGACGTTCAAGGTGCAAAAGGACAACGGCGTGGCCTGCCCGGGCGGGGGCACCGCGCCGTCCACCGAAACCTTCGCGTTCAGCGACGAAACGATGAGCGGCACCCACACCACGCTGCACGGGCCGGTATGCGGGCTGCAGCCGGAGATGAAGAAGCAGCCCTTTTCGCTGGCGATGACCGGGCCGCCGCCCAGCCCGATCGAGCGTTACCCGTTGTACTGCAACGGCATTGCGATGTGCTACTGAGCTAGATCGGAGTGATGTAGGCGATCAGCCACTGCTTGCCGACCTTTTTGAAGTCGACCCGCAATCGGCTGCCGTCATACAGCGGCTGCCGTGACTTGTCGGTGACCGTCCGGTTCATGTAGACCATCACCGACGCCGAATTCCGTTGGGCGGACATGACTCCCACGCCCACGACGTTGGCCTGCACCACCACTTCGCGCTTCTTGGCTTCGGGGATGATCTGGGTGTTGGCGCTCTTCTGGAACTCCGCGCGATAGTCGGGGGTCAGTAGCGGGTACGCCGCCGACAGGCTGCGTTCGACCGTTTGGTAGTCGTAGGCGAAGACCTCGGGGATTTCCTTGGCCGCCAAACCGGGCAACACGGCACGCGCCGCCTGCTCACCGCGAACCTCGACCCGATCCCAATACATCCAGCCGGCCGCCGCGGACAACCCGACGAACGCCACGGCCAGAAGGTAACCCGCGACGATGAGCAGCCAACGCCGCCATCGCATCAATTACCCCCGTCTGGATACTTCAGGTCGTAGCCGCTCATGCGTCCGGAGTCGTCTTCGTGCACGATGACGCGCAACCGGTAGGGCATGGACGGCTTGTTGACGCCGTCGATGTCGGCGACCGTGACGCGCACCGACACCAACACGGACGCGTTATCGGTAACGGCGTCAATGCCTTCCAGCGCGGCGCCGTTGACGACGGCTTCCGATGTCGCGTTGGTGGAGCGGAACAGGCCCTTGAGATTCTCGACATTGTTGTTGGCGCTGAGCATCCCGCGCAGCGGACCGCTGGTCCCGTTGACGAACCGGTTGACGCTCTCGTCGATGTTGTCCTGCTTGTAGCTGAACATGTTGACCACCGTCTGCGTCGCGGTGTCGACGAACCGTTGGTCGCGCGCCTGCGCCGCGGTGGCGTGGCGGTGCTGGACGGCCAGGAGGGCCACGCACCCGGCCAACACCCCCACCGCCACCAGTGCCGCCGCGAAGGAGATCCACGCCACCAGGGCGCGGTGCGGCTGGCGTCGCGGTGGCGGCTTGATCGACGTGAGGGTCTTGACGGGTTTCGCCGGCGGCTTCGGCGCGGCCGGCACCTCCGTCTGGACCGTGACGTCGTGTGTCGACTCGCTCTTGGCAGGACCCGCCGCGCGCGAGGCTTTACGACGAGCGCGCGGCTTGGTTGTCTGTTCGTCTGCCATGGCAGCGTCCATCACAGAGGCCTTGGATCAAGCATGAGGTCCACCCAATTCTCGGCGCCGGAGGTTCCGGTGGCGCCGGCGGCGAAGATACCAGTGCCTCCCGCCGGATCGACAAACGCGCCGGTCTTCTCGTCATAGGTGGCATACGCCGGCCCGCTGGCCTGCGGCTGCCCGCCGGGCGGCGGGCCCCACGGCTTCTCCGGGCCGGGGCCCGGCGGCGGCGGGTTGATCCCTAGCGGCGGCGCCGGCGGAGGCAGCCACTTCGGATACGGAAGCTGCGGCGGTACCGGCGGCACCCCCGGCGGCTGCCACGACGTGAACGGCGGGGGCGGCCCGTTGTCGTTGGGCGGCGGCGGGGCGAAGGCCGGCTGGTGCGGCGCCGGACCGGGTCCAGGGACCACACCCGGCGGGGGCGGCCCGACCATCGGAGTGCCCGGATCTGGGTCGGCGTCCGGCGGGATGTACGGGAAGTGGTTGGGCGGCAACACGTTCAGCCCGTTGGTCATCGGGGTGTCGTAGGGCACCGGCGGGCCGCGCCACGGGTTGCGACCGATCGGCACGTAGCCCTTCGGGTCGCGGCAGAGCTGAATCGTGGGGGCGCGCTTCCCGGGGAACTCCTGGCACGGGTAGTTACGCGCGCCGCGCACGGTGCTGGGATCGTTCTGCGCGGTCTTGCAGTACATGTCCCTCGGAAGCTCGCGCACCGTCTCGTCGGCCGGGGTGCGCATCAGCGGCGGCGGCAGGAAGCCGACGGCGCACGGCGGCGGGTCGTTGAGGTCGAGCTTGAAGTCCAGCTTGGCGCCCTCGTCTTGCGGCCCGCCGCCCGCGGCGGTGGTGATGGCCGCGAACAACGCCGGCAACACGACGAGCAGCTGTTCGATCGACTTGTTGTAGATCACGCCCACCCGGCCGAGGTTGGCCAGGCTGGCGGCCAGGGTCGGGAAGTTGGGGCGGATGCCCGAGAACGCGGTGCTGGCCTCGTCGGTGGCGCCGGGGGCCGTGGCCAGGGTGTCGCGGAGCTGGGGGTCGGCCTGACGGACCTCGGAGGTGAACCGCGCCAGCCCATCCGACAGCGACTTGATGTCGCCACCGGCGCGGATCTGGGCCTGCAGGAACGGCCCGGCCTGATCGATCAGCTGCGACACCTGGGGATAGTTGGCGTTGGCCTCGTCCACCAGCAGCCGGGCCGACTCGAACAGCCGGGCGAGCTCGGGGCCTGACCCGTTGGCCGCAATGAACGTCTCGTGCAACAGTTCACGCAACCGGGTGTCACCCAGGCTGTTGACCAGTGTCTCCGCCCGCTTCAACAGATCGGCGACGTCCTGGCCGATCCGGGTGTTCTGCCGCTCGATGCGGGCACCGTTGGTCAGCTTGCTCGCCGCGGGCGAGCTCGGGGGCACCAGGTCGATGTACTGCTCGCCGACCGCCGACACACTCTTGACGGTGGCGGTGACGTTCGACGGGATGGCCGTCTCGCTGTTCAGCCGCATCTGGGCGATGACGCCGTTGGGGCTCAGCCCGACCGACTCGACGCGGCCGACGGCAACGCCGCGGTAGGTGACGTTGGCGTTCTTGTACAGGCCGCCGCCGGCAACGAAATCGGCGCTCACACCGTAGGTTCCGATGCCGAAGGTCGCGGGCAGCCGCAGGTAGAAGATCGCCATCACAGTCAGGGTGATCGCCGTGATCACGGCGAAGATCGCCAGCTGGATCCTGGTCAGTCTGTCATGCATGTGCGCCCGCCCTACTGTCCCGAAGCCGTGCCGGGCGGAATCTTGAACGGATCCGCGGCCTGTCCGGACAGGTTGGCCAATTCGCCGGTCAAGAAGTCCGGCGGGTTGAGGATCTCGTCCATGTGAGCCATGTTCGGGTCGAAATAGGCCGTCGTGAAGAACGTTTCACCGAGCCGGCGCAGGGTGAGGTCGAAGGTGGTGAACACGTTGAGATAGTCACCCCGCACCGCCTGCTTGATCCCGAAGTTGGGGAACGGAAACGTCAGCAACAGCTGTAGTGAGGTGACGAAATTCTTTCGGTTGTCGTTCAGGGTCTTCACGACCGAGTACAGGTCCTTCATGTCGGCGGCGAAGTCCACCTTGGTCTTGGCCAGCACGTGCGAGGTGACGTTGGCCAGTTTGTGCAGCGCGCCGAAGGCCTCCACGATGCGGTCGCGGTTCTTGTTGAGCACGCGAATCGCCTCGGGCAGCGTGTCCAGCGCCCGGCCCAGGTTGTCCTTGTCGCGCGCCAGTGCGCCCGAGAAGCGGTTCAATCCGTCGACCGCGTCGATGATGTCGTTGACCTGGCGGTTGAGCCCCGAGGTCAATTCCGCCAGCCGGGGGATCAGGTCGACGAACTGGTCCTGCCGGCCCGCGACGGCCCGATAGGTCTCGTCGGTGATCTCTTCCAGCGCACCGACATTGCCCTTGTTCACCACAACGCCGAGCGCCGAGAGCACCTCTTCGGTGGTGGGATAGCGGCCGGTGTTGGCCTCCGTGATCTTCGACCCGTCGGTCAGCCGGCCCACGGCCGGCTTGTTCTTCGGCCGGGCCAGGTCGATGTGCATCGAACCCAGCAGCGACGTCTGGGCGACGGTCGCGGTCGAGTTGGCGGGCAGGACGACGTTTTTGTTCAGCGCCAATTTGACTGCCGCATAGAACGATCCGTCGGCGCGCTGTTCGGCCGCGATGCCGGCAACGCTTCCGACGGTGACGTCGTCGACCATGACGGGCGAGTTCTGCGGCAGCGTCGCCACGTCGGGCAGCTCGACGGTCACCGAGTAGGCGCCGCTGCCGTGGCCAGCGGTGCCCGGCATCGCCAACGAGTTCAGGCCGTTGAATTGGCAACCGGCCAGCAGCACGCTCCCCGCGGCCAATCCGCTGGCGCGCAACCACATTCGGTTCATCCGCCACCGCCCAAGCCGGCCGCGGGCCCGTTGGGCGCGGGTTGGGCCGGAGCAGGCCCCGGCCGCGGCCCGAACGCGCTTCCGGGAGCGGGACCGGGGGCCGGAGCGGCGCCGGCCGGCGCGGGGCCGGGCCCCGGACCGGCCTGCGGGGCCGGCGGGACGAGCAGCGCCTGCAGATCCGCCGGGTTCTGCGTGGCCGGCGTCTGGGCGCCCTTGGCCGGCACCCACGTCAGCTCCGGAACCGGGGTCGCCGCCTTGGCCTGAGTCTGCGGGGTGTCGTAGATGATCTGCCCCTTGTACGCCGTGATCGTGTTGAGCGGGTGGAACATCAGCGGCGGGTAGTTCACGGTGAGCCGGCGCAGCACCGGCCCCAGCCGCTCACGACAGAGCTCGGCGCGCTTGAAGTAGTCCGGCGCCCTGGGCCCGGCCGCGGTCTCGAAGGATCCCCCGCAGATGAACTGCACGGGGTTGGCGAATTCCGGTATCGACAGCAGACCGTTGAGCGTGCCCTGCGCGGGATCGTAGATGTTGTAGAAGTTGGCGATACCCGGGCCCGCCACGTGCAGCACCTGCTCGATGTCGTCGCTCTCGTCGCTCAGTGTCTTCGCGAGATCGTTGAGGTTGTTGACCGTGTCGACGATGGTCGAGTTGTGTTCGTGGAGGAACCCACGGATGTCCGACAGCGCCGTGTTGAGGGTCCCCAGGGTGCTGTCGAGATGGCGCGAGCTGTCGGCGAGCACCTGCGACACGGAGGCGACGCTACCGGCGAATTGGACGATCTGTTCGTTACTGGACGACAGGGCGTTGACCACGACCTGCAGGTTTTTGACCGTGCCGAAGATGTCGCCGCGCGAATCCCCAAGTCGCCCAGCGGCTTGCGAGAGCTCGCGCAGGGCGCTGTGGAACGACTGGCCCTTGCCGTCGAAGGTGTCGGCGGCCTGGTTGATCGCCGCGCCCAACGGGCCCTGCAGCGATCCGGCCGTCGGGCCGAGCTGGACCGCCAGCTGGGTCAGCGACTCTTTGACCTCGTCCCACTCCACCGGGACCGCGGTGCGGTCCGGGCCGATGCTGGCGCCGTCGGCCATCTCCGGCCCGCCGGTGTAGGCCGGCGTTAACTGGATGAACCTGGCCGCCACCAGGTTTGGCGACATGATGATGGCCTTGGCGTCCTTGGGGACCTTCACGTCCTTGGACACCGACATCGTGATCTTGACGTCGGAGGGTCGCGGCTCGATCGTGTCGATGGTGCCGACCGGGACACCCAGGATGCGCACCTGGTCGCCGGGATACAACCCGACCGCCGACGCGAAGTGGCCGACGATCTTGCGGTTATTCCCTTGCGACGACAGCACATACACGCCGCCCACCAGCACCGCGACCAGCGCGATGATGGTGG
Organism: Mycobacterium sp. TKK-01-0059; assembly: GCF_000709305.1. Lineage (NCBI taxonomy): Bacteria > Bacillati > Actinomycetota > Actinomycetes > Mycobacteriales > Mycobacteriaceae > Mycobacterium > Mycobacterium sp. TKK-01-0059. Next base: position 2,446,862 of record NZ_KL446993.1, on the reverse strand, counting down.
CGTAGCGCAGCCCCCTGCTGCGGATGATCCGCTGCATCATGGTGACTTCGGCCTGATGATCCAGCGTTCCTGAATCAACCCGCGCAGGTAGTCGGCCAGGCTGGCCGGCATCTTGCCGGGCTGATAGAAGAAGTCGAACATCGTCGCGAGCAGCGGCGCCGGGATGACGCCGTAGACGTTCACGTTGAAGCCGGGACCCGAGCCGACCACCTCGCCCAACTCGGTGGCGTAGGTGGGCAGCCGCTTGAGGGCCTCGGTGATGTAGTCGCGGCGTTCGTTGAGGTTGGACAGCACATCGTTGAGCTTGTTGAGCGCGGGCCCGAATTCCCTGCGGTTGTCGGCGACGAAGCCGGATATCTGCGCCGAGAGCTCCTGGATGCCCGAGATCAGCTGACCCAGCGCGCGGTGGCGTTCGTCGAGCGCGGCGAACAACTCGTTACCGTCGTCGACCAGCTTGTTGACCTGCTCGGCGCGCTGTGACAACACGCCGGTGACCGACTTCGCGTGCGCCAGTAAGCTTTGCAACGCCTCGTCGCGTCGGTCCAGGGTGCGAGACAGCGACGTCACGCCGTCCAGCGCACCGCGCAGCTCGGGGGTGGCGTCGTGCAGCGTGTCGGTCAACACGTTCAGCGCCTTTTCGAACTGCGGCTTGTTCAGGTTGCTGGCATTGGAACCCAAGTCCTCGAGCGCGCCGGCCAGCGTGTACGGCGTCGTGGTGCGACTGAGCGGGATGGTGGTTGCCTTGCCGCCACCGGCCGGGGTCACCGAGATGGAGCGCTCACCGAGGATGGTGTCGGTGCGGATCGCGGCCAGCGACTGGTCGCCGACGGCGACGTGGCGGTCGACGCTGAAGCTGATCTTGGCGCTGTCGCCGGCCAGACCCACGGAGGTCACCTTGCCGACTTTGAAACCCGAGACGTAAACGGCATTGCCGGGATTGATTCCGCCCGCGTCGCTGAAGTAGGCGTCGTAGATCTTGCCCTGCGGCCAGAACGGTAACCCGGAATACCCGAATGCGATGAGCACGACGCAGACCACGAGCACCACGCCGAAGATGCCGGTGCGCAGCGGATCGCGCTCATGTGTTGCGTTACTTGGCAAAAGCGCACCTCCCCTTGCTGGGATCCACCTGGCCACCAAGCGGCAGGAGGATGTCGCCACCGGCGGGGCCGTTGATCTTGATCGTCACGGAGCAGAAATAGATGTTGAAGAACGACCCGTAAGCGCCGAGGGCCGCCAACCGCAGATAGTCCTCGCCCAGCTGTTCGATGTCGTTGTTCACCTCGGCCTTGCGGTTGTCCAGCTCGGTGGCCAGCGGACGGGTGTTCTCCAGGACGCCTTGCAGCGGGCGGCGCGAATTCTTCAGCAGCTGGGTCAAATCCGTCGTCGTGGAGGCCAGCGGGGGGATGGCACCCGCGATGTCGTCCTTGTGTTCGGCCAGCCCGGTGATCAGTTGTTGCAACTGGTCCACGCTTGTCGAAAACTGCGCGCTGCGTTGGTCCACGGTCGTCAGCACCGTGTTGAGGTTGTTGATCACGTCGCCGATGAGCTGGTCGCGCTGGCCCAGCGCCGAGGAGAACGCGCTCGTGTCGGCCAGCACGTTCGACAACGCGCCGCCCTGGCCCTGCAGCAGCTGGATGACCGCGCTGCTGATGGTGTTGACCTTGTCGGCGTCGAGGCCTTTGAGGACCGGCCGCAGCCCGCCCAGCAGCGCGTCGAGATCCAGTGCGGGCTGGGTGTGTTGGCTGTTGATCGTCGCGCCGGCGGGGAGTTTTCGCAACTCTCCCGGGCCGGACGTGATCTCCAGATATCGGTCACCGACGAGGTTTTCGTAGCGGATCACCGCGCGCGTCGACGAGTAGAGCGTGTAGCGCTTGTCGACCCCGAACTTCACGTCGATGGTGTTGTCGCGATTGAGCTTGATGTCCGACACAGCACCGACCGGCACCCCGGCGATGCGCACCTTTTGACCGGCCTTCAACCGCGAGACGTCGGTAAACGTTGCGTGGTAGGTGCTTTCGGGTCCGAACCGGAAGTCACCGAACACCACCACCAGCCCGGCCGACACCAGCAGCATGGCGACGGCGAAGATGCTGACCTTGATCATCATCTCGCGGTGCGACGGCATGCCCGAACTGTCCGGCATCAGAAATCGTCCCGTTCCGCGAAGGCGCCGTGGAACAAGAACTGCAGCGTCGAGGGCGCGTCGAACTGCAGCTCGGTGAACGGCTCGTACGGGATGTTGGCGTTGTCGGTGACCAGGAACGGCGCCCGGTAGAACGAGCCGCCGGTCTGCTTGGTCGGGATGTCGGGCAGCCCACGGCAATTCGGGCCGCCGGAGGCGTTCACGATCGGCAACGACTCCGGGTACGTGTACGACGGCGCGCCCAGCACGAAGCTCGACGACGTGAACAGGCCGGCCTTGCGGACGCCGAGCAGCGGGGCGAATTCCTTGATGCCGCGCTCGATTCCGGCGAACAGGCAGCCGAATTCCGGTGAGTAGTCGGCGGCCACCTTGAGCGGGGCCCGCAGCCGGTTGATGGCGTCGATGAAGTCCTGCTCGGCCGGCGCCAACGTGTCATAGGCGTTGTTCGACAGGCCGATGGTGGCCAACAGGGTCTTGTCGAGATTCTTCTGCTGGTCCACGACGGTCTTGTTGATCGTCGGCAGGTTGTCGAACACGGTGTTCAGATTGGGGGCGGAGTCGGCGTAGACGTTCGCCACGACCGCGGTCTTGCGGAGGTCTTCCTGCAAGGCGGGCAGCTTCGGATTCGCTTGGCGCGTCAGCGTATTCAGTCCCGAAAGGATGCCGCCCAGGTCATCGCCGTGGCCACGCAGGCCTTCGGCGAACGCGCTCAGCGTCCCGTTGAGTTCGACGGGGTCGACCTTGTGCAACAGGTCGATCAGCGACTGGAACAAGGTGTTGACTTCGAGCTGCACCGACGAGGCCGCGACGTGCGCGTCCGGACGTAGCGAGGTCGGCGACGGCGTTTGCGGCGGAATGAATTCCACCGCCTTGGCACCGAAGATGGTGTTACCCGCGATGTGCACCGCCGCGTTGGACGGGATGAAATGCATGTCGTCGCTGTTGATGCCCAGCGTCAGGCGCGCCTGGTCGCCGGAGTAGTCGATGGTCTCGACCTTGCCGATCTGGATGCCCCGGTATTTGACCTTGGCGCCCTTCTCCATCACCAGCCCCGCCCGGGGCGCCGACACGGTGACGGTGTCGATCGACGCGAAGGCGGCCGTGTAGGAAAGGTAAGTCAGCACAGCGAAAGCCACCATCAGGCCGGCCAGCACTGCTGCTGCCAGCCGGACGGTCGTGCGTCGCGCGCCTGTGTCTGCCATGTCTTTTTAAGCGGTCCTCTTAGCCGGAGAGGTTGAAGTTACCGGACGCCCCATACACAGCGAGCGAGATGAACAAAGTGATGACGACCACGACGATCAACGAGGTCCGCACGGCCTGGCCGACTGCGATGCCGACGCCGACGGGACCACCGCTGGCGTTGTAGCCGTAATAGGTGTGCACCAACATGACCGCGATGGACATCACGATCGCCTGCAGGAACGACCACAACAGGTCCGACGGGATCAGGAACGTATTGAAGTAGTGGTCGTAGAGGCCTTTTGACTGCCCGTTGATGTACACCGTGGTGAAGCGGGCGGCGAAGAACGCGGCCAGCACGGACAGCGAGTACAGCGGGATGATCGCGATCAGGCCGGCGATCAGGCGGGTCGACACCAGGTAGGACACCGAGTGCACCGCCATGCACTCGACGGCGTCGATCTCCTCGGACACCCGCATGGCGCCCAATTGGGCGGTGGCGCCGGCGCCGATGGTGGCCGCCAGCGCGATGCCGGCGATCACCGGGGCGACCACCCGGACGTTCAGGAAGGCCGACAGGAATCCCGTCAGCGCCTCGATGCCGATGTTGCCCAGCGACGAATACCCTTGCACGGCAATGACACCGCCGGAGGCCAGGGTCAAAAACGCCGCGACACCGACCGTGCCGCCGATCATCACGAGAGCCCCCGCGCCCATGGTCATCTCGGCGATCAGCCGGACCGTCTCCTTGCGGTATCGGGTGAGCGCGTTGGGGACGTAGCGCACGGTCTGCCCGTAGAACAACGCCTGCTCGCCGAAGTCGTCGACCGGCTCCTGCAGCCGCGAGAAGAGGCGACGAAACCGCAGTGTGGCGTCGTAACTCATCGCGTGCTCACCCGTCTCATCACTTCGCCGAAATTCGCACGCCGATGGCGGTCATCACCACGTTGATCACGAACAGACAGATGAAGGCGTAGACCACGGTTTCGTTGACCGCGTTGCCGACGCCCTTGGGCCCGCCCTTGACAGTCAGGCCGCGGTAACAGCCCACCATCCCGGCCATCACACCGAACAGCAGCGCCTTGACTTCGGCGAGTACCAGCTCGCGCAGTCCGGTCAGCACGGTCAAGCCGTTGATGAACGCGCCCGGGTTGACGCCCTGCAGGAAGACGGAGAACACATAGCCACCGGAAAGCCCGATGGCGCATACCAAGCCGTTGAGCAGCAGCGCCACCACCGTGGACGCCAGCACACGGGGGACCACCAGCCGCTGGATCGGGTCGATGCCGAGCACGCGCATCGCGTCGATCTCCTCGCGGATGGTGCGCGCGCCCAGGTCGGCGCAGATCGCGGTGGCGCCGGCACCGGCGACGACGAGCACGGTCACCACCGGACCCAGCTGGGTGATGGTGCCGAACGCCGTCCCGGCGCCGGACAGGTCGGCGGCGCCGATCTCGCGCAGCAGGATGTTGAGGGTGAAGGCCACCAGCACCGTGAAGGGGATGGACACCAGCAGCGTCGGGACCAGCGACACGCGGGCGATCATCCACGTCTGATCGAGAAACTCGCCAAACTGGAACGGCCGGCGAAAAGCTGCCCGGCCGGTGTCCATCATCATTTCGAAGAATCCGCCGACGGCGCGGGCGGGAACGGCAAGTTGCTCCCTCAACTCGGTGTCCCCCCTCGGCTGGTCTCGGCGAAGTCTATGGCTGGCCTTTGCGTTGTCTACGGTCGCATGGGGCTCGGTGTGAGCCGGATCATATTAACTCAGAACAAGTTCACCATGTCAATGAACAGCATTTCTTATCCCAACCGTTAATTCGCCAGGTCAGACGCACTTGTCACGTGTCAAACTGACACACGTTCTACCTGCCGATTCCCCCCGATCGACTAGCCCCAAATGGCTATTGATCCATCAGTGCGCTCGCCGAAAAATTGTGCTCAGGATCACGTCCAGCAAAGTATTCCTGCAGCGTCGCACTCAGCTGTGCAGGGTCCCAAGCGGCGCCGTCGGCGCTGAATTTGCGCTCGACCGTCGGGGCAGCGACCAGTGTCACCTGCGGACCGTAGACGATGAACACCTGGCCGTTGACTTCCGCAGCCGCCGGCGAGGACAGGAACTTGACCAGATTGACGACGTGCTCTGGCGACAGCGGATCGACCCCGCCGGCCTCCACCTCCGGTGCATCGCCGAACACGTCGGCCGTCATCGCCGTGCGCGCGCGGGGGCAGATGGCGTTGGCGCACACGCCGTAGCGGCCGAGCGCCCGCGCGGCGGTCAGGGTGAGCGAGATGATGCCCGCCTTGGCGGCGCCGTAGTTCGCCTGCCCGACGGGGCCGACCAGGCCGGCCTCCGATGCGGTGTTGACGATCCGGCCGAAGACCTTGCCGTCCGCCTCCTTGGCCTTGGAGCGCCAGTAGGTGGCGGCGTTGCGGGTCAGCAGGAAATGGCCGCGCAGGTGCACGGCGATGACCTGGTCCCACTCCTCGTCGGACATGTTGAACAGCATCCGGTCGCGCGTGATGCCGGCGTTGTTGACCACGATGTCGAGCCCACCCAGCCCGTCGGCCTGGGCGACCAATTCGTCGGCGGTGGAGCGTTCGCTGATGTCGCCCGCCACGGCAACGGCCTTCGAACCGGAGGAGTTGATCTCGTCGATGACGTCGGAGGCGTCCAACGCGGCGGCGATGTCGTTGACGACGACGGTCGCTCCGAGGCGTGCCAGGCCGAGCGCCTCGGCCCGTCCCAGGCCCGCGGCCGCACCGGTGACCACCGCGACCTTTCCGGAGAGATCGGTCGCGTTCGTGCTAGCGCCCGGCGACGATGCTGACCGCGCAGCGGTCTGAGGAGAAGCCGGGTCATAAGGCCTAGTCAATTTATGAATACCTCTAGTTTCGGGTTGCGCGCTCTAGGCTCGGATCAGTCGCCGCGGGACAGCGCGGCGCGCGGGCATTCGGCGATCGCCTGCTCGGCCAACTGCTCCTGATCGGCGGGAATCGGGTCGAGCTTCACCACGGCGTAATCCTCGTCGTCGAGGTCGAAGATATCGGGGGCAATTCCCAAGCACACTGCGTTACCTTCGCACCGGTCACGGTCCACGATCACCCGCACAGCACCCTCCTTGAACCTGGCCTTCACCGCAGGACTCGCCTCATCAGTATGTAGGTCCACCATAAGACCCCGACACCGCTGGGGAAACGGTCGCTGGATTCCCAGACTAGAACGTGTTACAACCGGGAAGACGAATGGGTAGCCGTTGGTCGAGCTGCAGCCTGTGACGCGGGTTGTATTCGGAAACGTCGTTGACTTGAAGGACGGCTGAAATGCGCATCAGTTACACCCCTGAGCAAGAAGAGCTGCGTCGCGAGCTGCGGTCGTACTTCACCAACCTGATGACCCCGGAGCGTCGCGAGGCGCTGACCTCCTCGGGGGGCGGCGAGGTCGGTACCGGCACGGCGTATCGCGACACCGTCGCGCAGATGGGCAAAGACGGGTGGCTCACCCTGAACTGGCCCAAGGAGTACGGCGGCCAGGACCGCTCGCCGATGGACTCGCTGATCTTCACCGACGAGGCCGCCATCGCCGGCGTGCCGGTGCCGTTCCTGACGATCAACAGCGTCGCGCCGACCATCATGGCGTTCGGCACCGAGGAACAGAAGAAGTTCTTCCTGCCCAAGATCGCCGCGGGCGAGCTGCACTTCTCGATCGGCTACTCCGAGCCCGGCGCCGGCACCGACCTCGCCAACCTGCGCACGACCGCGGTGCGCGACGGCGACGACTACGTCATCAACGGCCAGAAGATGTGGACCAGCCTGATCGCCTACGCCGACTGGGTGTGGTTGGCGGTGCGCACCAACCCCGACGCCAAGAAGCACCGCGGGATTTCGATGCTGACCGTGCCGACCACCGCGGAGGGTTTCTCCTGGACCCCGGTGCACACGATGGCCGGTGTGGACACCAGCGCCACCTATTACTCCGACGTCCGCGTCCCGGTGACCAACCTGATCGGCGAGGAGAACGGCGGCTGGAAGCTGGTGACCAACCAGCTCAACCACGAGCGCGTCGCCCTGGTGTCGCCGCAACCGATCTTCCTGGCCCTGCGCGAGGTTCGCGAATGGGCGCAGAACACCAAGGACGACGGGGGCGCCCGGCTCATCGACTCGGAGTGGGTGCAGCTCAACCTGGCCCGGGTGCACGCCAAGGCCGAGGTCCTCAAGCTGATCAACTGGGAGCTGGCCTCGGCCGCGAGTGAGGACCTGTCACCCGCCGACGCGTCGGCGGCCAAGGTCTACGGCACCGAGCTGGCCACCGAGGCCTACCGGCTGCTGATGGAGGTGCTGGGTACCGCGGCGACGGTGCGCCAGAATTCGCCGGGCTCGTTGCTGCGGGGCCGGGTCGAGCGGATGCACCGGGCCTGCCTGATCCTGACCTTCGGAGGCGGCACCAACGAAGTTCAGCGCGACATCATCGGCATGGTCGCCCTCGGTCTGCCCCGCAACCGCTGAGCCGCTACGTAATAGAAGGACGGACGTTCATGGATTTCACGACAACCGAAGCGGCGAACGACCTCGGCAACCTGGTCGACACGATCGTGGACTCGGTGTGCACCCCCGAACACCAGCGCGAGCTGGACGGGCTCGATCAGCGGTTCGATCGCGACCTGTGGCGAAAGCTGATCGACGCCGGCATCCTGTCCAGCGCGTCGGCGTCATCGCTGGGCGGCGACGGTTTCGGCGCGCTCGAGCAGATCGCGATCCTGGTCGCGCTGGGCCATCAGCTGGCCGCGGTGCCCTACCTGGAGTCGGTGGTGCTGGGCGCCGGGGCGCTGGCCCGGTTCGGCTCCGAAGAGCTGCAGCAGAACTGGGGCGTGCCGGCGGTCAACGGCGAGAAGACCCTGAGCATCGCGCTCGACGGCGAGATGGGCGAGGGCCCGGTGCAGGCGCTCAGCGCCGGCGCCGGTTACCGGCTGACCGGCACGCGCACCCAGGTCGGTTTCGGCCCGGTGGCCGACGCGTTCCTGGTCCCCGCCGAAACGGATGCCGGCACGGCGGTTTTCCTGGTTGCCGCCGACGATCCCGGCGTCACGGTGACGGCCCTGCAGACCACCGGCCTGGGCAGCGTCGGGCACCTCGCACTGGACGGCACCGAGGTGGACGGCGGCCGCAGGGTCGGCGGCGCCGAGGTGGCGACCTGGCTCGGCACGCTGGGCACGTTGGGCCGCAGCGCTTTCCAGCTCGGGGTGCTCGAGCGTGGCCTGCAGATGACCGCCGAATACGCGCGCGAACGTGAGCAGTTCGACCGGCCGATCGGCAGCTTCCAGGCGGTCTCGCAGCGGCTGGCCGACGGCTACATCGACGTCAAGGGGTTGCGGCTGACGCTCACCCAGGCGGCCTGGCGAGTCTCCGAGGACATTCCGGCGGAGATCGACGTCGCCAGCGCGGCGTTTTGGGCCGCCGACGCCGGTCACCGGGTGGCGCACACCATCGTGCACGTGCACGGCGGCGTCGGCGTCGACACCGATCACCCCGCGCACCGATACTTCCTGGCCGCCAAGGAGATTGAGTTCGCGCTGGGCGGTGCCACCGGGCAGCTGCGCCGCATCGGGCGCGAGCTGGCGGAGACGCCCGCCTAGGCGAAATGGAGCTCACCGACGACCTGACGGTCACCAAGCTGCTGGCGCCGCTGACCGAGATCGACGACCGGGGTATCTACTTCGAGGACTCGTTCACCAGCTGGCGCGATCACCTGCAGCAGGGTGCCGCGATCGCCGCGGCGCTGCGTAAGCGGCTCGACCCCACCCGGCCACCCCACGTCGGAGTGCTGCTGGAGAACACGCCCTTCTTCTCGGCGATGCTGGTCGCGGCGGGAATGTCGGGGATCGTGCCGGTCGGGCTCAACCCGGTGCGCCGCGGCGAGGCGCTGCAGCGCGACATCGCCCGGGCCGACTGCCAATTGGTGCTCGCCGACTCCAAATCGTCTGAGACGCTGGGTGATATCGAGCACCTGAACGCCGACTCCGTCGCGTGGGCCGACGAACTGGCCGCGCACCGCGACGCCCCGATCGTTTTTCAGGACGCCGCGCCGGCGGATCTGTTCATGTTGATCTTCACGTCGGGTACCAGCGGCGAGCCCAAGGCGGTCAAGTGCAGCCACGGCAAGGTCGCGATCGCGGGCGTGACGATGTCGCAGCGCTTCGGCCTCGGCCCCGACGACGTCTGCTACGTGTCGATGCCGCTGTTTCATTCCAACGCGGTGCTGGTCGGCTGGGCGGTGGCGGCGGCGTGTGCGGGCTCAATGGCCTTGCGGCGCAAGTTCTCCGCCTCGAACTTCATCGTCGACGTCCGCCGCTACGGCGCCACGTACGCGAACTACGTCGGCAAGCCGTTGTCGTATGTACTGGCCACGCCCGAGCGGCCCGACGATGCGGACAACCCGCTGCGCGCGGTGTACGGCAACGAAGGCGTGCCCGATGACATCGAGCGCTTCGCCCGCCGATTCGGGTGTGTCGTGCAGGACGGGTTCGGTTCCACCGAGGGCGGCGTGGCCATCGCGCGCACGCCGGACACACCGCCGGGTTCATTGGGCCCCCTCCCGCCGGGCATCGACATCGTCGATCCCGACACCGGCGCGTCATGCCCACCGGGCGTGGTCGGCGAACTGGTGAACGTCGCCGGGCCGGGCCGTTTCGAGGGTTATTACAACGACGCCGCCGCCGAGGCCGAGCGGATGGCCGGCGGGGTCTACCACAGCGGCGATCTCGCCTACCGTGACGACGCCGGTTATGCGTATTTCGCTGGGCGGCTGGGTGATTGGATGCGCGTCGACGGCGAAAACCTCGGCGCCGCGCCGATCGAGCGGGTGTTGCTGCGCCACCCCGACCTGACCGAGGTCGCGGTGTACCCGGTGCCCGACGCGATCGTCGGCGACCAAGTCATGGCCGCGGTGGTGATGGCGCCGGGCACCGAGTTCGACGACGAGAAGTTCCGCACCTTCTTGGCCGAGCAACCGGACTTGGGACCCAAGCAATGGCCGTCATACGTACGGGTCAGCACCGAACTCCCGCGCACGGTGACCTTCAAGGTGCTCAAGCGGCAACTGGCCGCTCAGGGCGTCGACTGCGGCGATCCGGTCTGGAAGATCCACCGCTAGGGCCCCGGGACGGGCGTTATCGCGGGATGTGGGCGTCCAGGCAGTAAACTCAGCGCTCGATGAAAATCCGCGAAATGATCGCCCGCTCGCTCCTGGTCGGGTCGCTGGCTGGGGCCGCGCTCGGGCTGGGTGCCGGTGTCGCCGCGGCGGACCCGCCCCCGCCGCCTCCCCTGCCACCGCCACCCCCGCCGCTGGTGTGGTCACCGCCGACGCCGGACCCCGAACCGTGGGAAGCTCCTCCCCCGCCGGAGGAGGGCGCGCCGCTACCGCCGCGCTGAACATGCCGCAACGACAAGGAGACGCGATGGTTGATGCGCCGGTCCCCCGTCCCGGCGCCGCGGTCATTCGCGCCGATAGCGGAACCGGCGCATGACGGCTCGGCCTCTCGAGCTCGCGCTGGAAGCCAGCTTCGAACAGCTTTCCGCCGCGGCGCCGGCGAACGTCGGCATCGCGATCGCCCGGCCGGACCGGACATTTTCGCTGGGGAGCTGATGGTCGGGTGTGGCATGGTCGACGATCAAAGTGCCCCTGGCGGTGGCGGCGCTGCGCAACGATTGGCTGGGCGCCCGCGATTTTGCCGTGAAGGCAATCACCGAATCCGACAATCGCGCATCCGAGCAGTTGTGGTCGCAGTTGGGCGAGCCGGCCGACGCGGCACGGCAGGTTCAGGCGGTGGTGGCCGAGGGCGGTGACACCGCGACGGTGGTCGAATCGCGCCGACTTCGCCGTGGTTTCACCGCTTTCGGCCAAACCCAGTGGAACCTGCAGCGCCAGGCGCGGTTCGCCGCGGAGCTGCCGACCATCCCCGACGCCGCCGAGGTGATCGACCTGATGCAACGACTCAGCAGCGGTGACCAATGGGGGCTGGCCGCCAAAGGGATTGCCGCGAAAGGGGGTTGGGGGCCCGGAGTGCACGGCGAGTACCTGGTCCGGCAATTCGGGATCGTCCCCACCCCGTCCGGGCAGTGGGGTGTGGCACTGGCGGCGGACGCGCACGACGGCGCGTTCGAGACCGGCGTCGACGTGGTCAATACGATGACGGACTGGTTGCTGAGCCGGCTGCCGACCCTAGCCCGTTATTGACGGCACCACGGCGTCGATCAGGTGCGGTCCGGCTTCTGCGAACGCGGCGCGCAGCGCGTCGGCGAACTCCTCAGCGGTGGTGACGCGCCGGGCCGGCACCCCCATGCCCTCGCTGATCTTGACGAAATCCATTGTGGGATCGGCTAAGTCGAGCAGGGACAGTGCTTCGGGCCCGGGCGCCGAGCCGGCGCCGACCCGTTGCAGCTCGATGCGCAGGATGTCGTAGGCCCTGTTGTTGTACAGCACGGTGGTGACGTCGAGGTTCTCCCGCGCCTGGGTCCACAACCCCGCAATGGTGTACATGGCGGAGCCGTCGGATTCCAGGCACAGCACCGGGCGATCCGGGGCGGCGATCGCCGCACCGACCGCCGCGGGAATGCCGTAGCCGATCGCCCCGCCGGTCAGGGTCAGCCAGTCATGCGCCGGCGCCCCGGCGGTGGCCTGGGCGAGCAGCAGGCCGGAGGTGTTCGACTCGTCGACCACGATCGCCCGTTCCGGCAGCAGCGCCCCGATCACGTCGGCCGCCGACGCGGACGTCAGTGCGCCGGTCGGCAGCGTGGGACGCGACGCGGCCGCCACCGGCGCCACCGTTCCCGGCGCCACCTGATCCGCCAAGGCGGTCAACGCATCCGCCGCGCCGCTGTGTTCGGCGAGCACGTGCACCTCGCAACCGGCGGGCACCAGGTCGCTGGGCATGCCGGGGTAGGCGAAGAACGACACCGGCGACTTGGCGCCGGCCAGCACCAGATGTTTGGCGCCGTCCAGCTGGGCCGTGGCGGCCTCGGCGAAGTAGGCCAGCCGGTCGACGGCGGGGATGCCGGCGCCGCGCTCGAGCCGGGTGGGGAAGGTCTCGCACAGCACGCGCGCGCCGGTGGCCGCCGCGATGCGGGTGGCCGCGGCCAGGCCGGCGTGGCGGGTGGCGTCGCCGCCCACCATGATCACGGTCGGCTCCCCCGATCCGAGCACCTCGGCCACCTCCGGCGCCAGCAGGGGATCGGCGCCCGCCGGCTGTGCCTCCAGGTTGGAGAACAGCTGGGCGCCGTCGGACCAGGACACGTCGGCGGGCAGGATCAGCGTCGAGATCTGCGAACCCCACCGGCTGGCCGCGATGCCCTCGACGGCGTCGGCCGAGACCTGCGAGGAATCACTCGTTCGGCGCACCCACCCCGAGACGGTCCCGGCGAGGGCGTCGATGTCGGATTCCAGTGGGGCGTCGTACTTTTTGTGATAGGTGGCGTGGTCACCGACCACCACCACCATCGGCACCCGGGCGCGGCGCGCGTTGTGCAGATTGGCCAGGCCGTTGCCCAAACCGGGGCCCAGATGCAGCAGCACCGCCGCCGGGCGATCGGCGATGCGGGCATAGCCGTCGGCCGCGCCGGTGGCGACCCCCTCGAACAGGGCCAGCACGCCGCGCATCCGCGGGACGGTGTCCAGGGCCGCGACGAAGTGCATCTCCGAGGTGCCCGGGTTCGCGAAACACACGTCGACGCCGCCGTCGACCAGGGTGTTGATCAGGGCCTGGGCGCCATTCACGTGCTTGCCTCCAGTCGGAACACTCGTTCGGCGTTGCCGCGCAAGAAGTCTCGGCGCGCCTCGGCGGACAGCCCGAGGTCGTCCAGCCCCGCCAGCGCGTGCTCGTGGGCGATCATCGGGTAATTGGTGCCGAACAACACTTTCCGTTGTCCGGTGCGGGTTTTCATGAATCGGATGAGTTCTTCGGGCAGCCGCGCGATCGTGTACGCCGAGGTGTCGATGTAGACGTTTTCGTGCTTGCGGGCCACCGCGACCATCTCTTCGGTCCACGGGTAGCCGACGTGGCCGCAGACGATCACCAGTTCCGGGAAATCGAGGGCGACCTGGTCGATGTAGGGAATGGGCCGGCCGGTCTCCGAGGGGCGCAGCGGTCCGGTGTGGCCGACCTGGGTGCAGAACGGCACGCCGGACTCCACGCACTGGGCGAACAGCGGATAGTAGCGGCGGTCGGTGGGCGGGGCGTTCCACAACCACGGCACCACCCGCAGGCCGACGAACCCTTCCCCGACTCGCCGCCTCAGCTCCCGGACCGCTTCCATCGGGCGGTCGAGGTCGACGGCGGCGAGCCCGGCAAATCGGCTCGGGTGCGCGGCAATCCATTGCGCCACCTCGTCGTTGGAGACCAGGTCTTGGCCGTTCGGGCCGCGCCACGCGCTGAGGATGCCCAGGTGCACGCCGGCGGCGTCCATCGACGCCAGGGTCGCCTCGATCGGGATGTCGGTGTCGGGGATCGACCCGCCTGTCCAGCGGCGCAGGGACGCCAGCATGTCGCTGCGCAGGAATCGCTGCGTCGGGTGTTGCATCCAGACGTCGATCGTCATCGGGATCGACAGTAGCCCGGCTGTCGCAGACTCCGCTCAGGCGGCCAGCGCGGCGCGGGCGGCGGCGTCGGTCTGCCGCGCGTACCCGCCGCCGAACAACACGACATGAGCGAGCAGCGGGAAGAGCTGGTGCAGCCCGATGCGGTTGCGCCACCGGGGCCGCAATGGCCGCACCCGCTGGTAACCGTCGATCACGGCGTCGAGGTGCGGGCAGCCGAACAGCGCCAGCATCGCCAGGTCGGTTTCGCGGTGACCGCCGTGGGCCGCCGGGTCGATCAGCACCACCCCGCCGGGCGTCCACATCACGTTGCCGCTCCACAGGTCGCCGTGCAGCCGGGCCGGCTGATCGTCGTCGTCGAAATCGCCCGCACGGCAACGCGCCGCGACGGCGTCGACGGCCTCGCGGGTCGCCGAGTCGAGCCGGGGTGCCGCGAGTTCGGCCATCGGGGCCAGCCGTTCCTGGGCGTAGAACTCGCCCCAGCGTCGGTGCGGTTGCAGCGACATCGGCAGGGGCTGCGACAGCGGTCCGAAGAAGCCGGGCCCGTCCCACCCGTCGGGCCCGGCGCCGAACCCGGCGGCGCCGGCGTCGTGCGTGATGGCCAGTTGGCCGCCGAACGCGCGCGCCGCCTCGGCGGTCGGGCTGGCCGAATCGAGGCGCCGCAGCGTCAGGCTCGTCGTGGTGACGGAAACGACCTGCGCGCACGGCACCCCGCCGTCGACGGCGGAAAGCCATTGCAGCCCCGCGGCTTCCGCCGCGAAGAAACGGGCGGGCGCGTCCGGGTTGCGCTTGACGAAGTCGGTCACGCCACGCGCGGTCCTAGCGCTTCGCGCGCGTCACGCAGTGACGTGGGCCGCGTGCACGTCGTCGGCCGGCCGTGCCTCGGTCTGTTCCTTGGCCCAGCGGTAGTCGGGTTTGCCGGCGGGCGACCGCTTCACCTCGTCGACCAGCCACAGGCTGCGCGGCACCTTGTAGCCGGCGATCTCGGAGCGCACGAAGGCGTCCAGCTCCGACAACGCGGGACGCGTTCCCGGCCGCGGCTGGACGACGGCCGCGACGTGCTGGCCGTACCGGGCGTCGGGCACACCGACCACCAGGGCGTCGAAGACGTCGGGGTGCCCCTTGAGCGCGGCCTCGACCTCCTCGGGGTAGATCTTCTCGCCGCCGCTGTTGATCGACACCGAGCCGCGGCCCAGCATCGTGACGGTGCCGTCGGCCTCCACCTCGGCGAAGTCGCCGGGGATGGCGTAGCGCACGCCGTTGAAGGTCTTGAACGTCTCGGCGGTCTTCTTCTCGTCCTTGTAATAGCCGACGGGAATGTTGCCCTTCTTCGCGATGAAGCCGCGCACACCGGAACCGGGCTTGACCTCGTTGCCCTCCTCGTCGAGGACGACGGTGCGGTGATCGATCGTCACCCGCGGGCCGCCGGCGTGCGGCGCATCCTTGGCGACGATGCTGGTGCCGCCGAATCCGGTCTCCGACGATCCGATCGAGTCGGTGATGACCCGGTTGGGCAGCAGCTCGAGGAACTTCTCCTTGATGCTGGGCGAGAACAGCGCAGCGGTGGAGGCGAGCAGGAACAGCGACGACAGGTCGTACTGGTTGCCCTCGTCCTGGTGGGCCAGCAGCGCGTCGAGCAGCGGTCGCGCCATCGCGTCGCCGGTGAAGAACAGCAGGTTCACCTTGTGGTCGTGAATCGTGCGCCAGACCTCGTCGGCATTGAATTCCGGTGCCAGCACCGTGGTTTGGCCCGAGAAGATCGACATCCAGGTCGCCGACTGGGTGGCGCCGTGGATCATCGGCGGAATCGGGTGGCGGACCATCGGCGGATTGGCGGCCGCGCCCTTGGCGAGGTCGTACTCGTCTTTGATGAATTCGCCTGTGGCGAAGTCAGTTCCGCCGAACAGCACCCGGTAGATGTCCTCGTGGCGCCACATCACGCCCTTCGGGAACCCGGTCGTGCCGCCCGTGTACAGCAGGTAGATGTCGTCGGCACTGCGCGGGCTGAAGTCGCGTTCGGGCGAGCTCTGCGCGATCGCGGAGTAGAACTCGACACCGCCGTAGCGGCCGAAGTCGTTGTCGCTCCCGTCCTCGACGACGAGGATCGTCTTGACGTTGGGGGTCTCGGGCAGCACGTTGGCGACGCGGTCGGAGTACTGGCGTTCGTGGACGAGCGCGACCATGTCGGAGTTGTCGAACAGGTAGCGCAGCTCGCCCTCGACGTAGCGGTAGTTGACGTTCACCAGGATGGCGCCCGCCTTGACGATGCCGAGCATCGCGATCACGATCTCGATGCGGTTTCGGCAGTAGAGGCCGACCTTGTCGTCCTTTTTCACCCCCTGCCCGAGCAGGTAGTGAGCAAGGCGGTTGGCCTTCTCCTCCAGTTGGGCGTAGGTCAACTTCTCGTCGCCGCAGATCAGGGCGACACGCTCGGGCACAGCGTCGATGGCGTGCTCTGCAAGATCGGCAATATTCAAGGCCACGGCCACCAAATTAGAACGTGTTACATTTCGAGGCAAGCTCGTGACCATTGTCGAGGGAAAGGCGGTAACCGTGACCGAGGCGCCAGCAAACGAGGAAACCGGTCCTGACGCGCTCGTGGAACAGCGTGGTCACACCCTCATCGTGACCATGAACCGGCCGCACCGCCGCAACGCCCTGAGCACGGAAATGATGGAAATCATGGTCCAGGCCTGGGACCGCGTCGACAACGATCCCGACATCCGCTGCTGCATCCTGACCGGTGCCGGTGGCTACTTCTGCGCGGGCATGGACCTCAAGGCCGCGACCCAGAAGCCGCCGGGTGAGTCATTCAAGGACGGCAGCTACGACCCGTCGCGGATCGACGCCCTCCTCAAGGGCCGCCGGCTCAAAAAGCCGCTGATCGCCGCCGTCGAGGGCCCGGCCATCGCCGGGGGTACGGAGATCCTGCAGGGCACCGACATCCGGGTGGCCGGCGAGAGCGCCAAATTCGGCATCTCCGAGGCCAAGTGGAGCCTGTATCCGATGGGCGGGTCCGCGGTGCGACTGGTGCGCCAGATTCCCTACACCGTGGCGTGCGACCTGCTGCTGACCGGACGGCACATCACCGCCGCCGAGGCCAAGGACATGGGCCTGATCGGCCACGTCGTTCCCGACGGGCAGGCGCTGACCAAGGCCCTCGAAATCGCCGAGGTCATCGAGAACAACGGCCCGCTGGCCGTCCAGGCGATCCTCAAGACGATCCGCGAGACCGAGGGGATGCACGAGGAAGAGGCCTTCAAGCCCGATACCGCAAACGGGATACCGGTGTTCCTGTCCGAGGACTCCAAGGAGGGCCCCCGGGCGTTCGCCGAGAAGCGCAAGCCCAACTTCCAAAACCGCTAGGTCCCCTCTCCGCCGAACGTGAAGTCACGGCGACTTTTCGGCCGATTTTTCGCCCTGACGTCACACTCGGCGTCGCTGTCAGTCCTTGACGCCACACTGCTTGCGTGCGCGAACCCTTCATCGGCAGCGAGGCGCTCGCAGCCGGCACCCTTACCCGGTACCGGCTGCGGAGCCGGTTCGTCGCGTTGCACCCCGACGTCTACATGGACCCCGCCACGGAACTGACCGCCACAAGACGCGCATGCGCCGCGTGGCTGTGGTCGCGGCGACGGGGCATCGTCGCAGGGCGCTCCGCCTCGGCACTGCATGGGGCCAAATGGATCGACCACCGGGCGCCCGCGCAGTTGGTCTATCAACACCGCCGCCCGCCGGCCGGTATCAACACGTGGTCGGATTCGCTGTCCGAGGACGAGATACAAACGATCGCCGGCCTACGGGTGACGACCCCCGCACGGACGGCTCTCGACCTCGCCTGCCGATATCCCGTCGATCGGGCGGTCGCAGCCATCGACGCGCTCGCGCGCGCAACCGATCTCAAGGTGAGCGAGGTCGGCTCACTCGGCGAGCGTTACCGAGGCCGACGGGGCATCGCGCGTGCGCGCGTCGCGCTGCCGCTTGTCGATAAGGGCGCCGAATCTCCCCGCGAGACATGGCTGCGGCTGCTGCTGATCCGCGCGGGCTTCCCGCGGCCGCAGACTCAAATACCGGTTTATGACTACGGTGCTCTGATCGCCTGTCTTGATATGGGTTGGCAGGACATCAAACTGGCCGTCGAGTACGAAGGCGACCACCACCGCACCGATCAGCGGCAATTCAACAAGGACATTCGACGCGCGGAGACCCTGGCGGAGATCGGTTGGACCGTCGTTCGCGTCACGGCCGCGGACACGGCGGGCGGCGTCATCGCCAGGGTGTCAGCGGCGTGGCCGCGCCGAACGTGATCTCAGGGCGGGAAATCAGACGAGATCTCGCCGTGAGATCACGCTCGGCGCAAGAGATTACCCCAGCAGCGGCGCGCTCGGCGTGAACACCACCGGCATCGCCTCCAGGCCGCTGACGAAGTTCGCCGGCCGCAGCGGCAGGGTCGAGTCGTCGTCGGCCAGCCTCAGGTCCGGCAATCGCTTGAGCACCCGCTCGGTCATCATCGACAGCTCGAGGCGGGCCAGCTGGTTCCCCAGGCAGAAGTGGGTGCCGAAGCCGAACGCCATGTGGCTGTTCGGGTTTCGCCGGATGTCGAAGCTGTCCGGATCCTCGAACACCGACTCGTCGAAGTTGCCCGACTCGAAGAGCAACATGATCTTCTCGCCCTCACGCAGCGAGGTGCCGTGGAATTCGGTGTCGGCGGTCAGGGTTCTGCACATGTTCTTGACGGGCGACGTCCAGCGCAGCATCTCCTCGATCGCGCCCGGCAGCAGCGACGGGTCGCGCACCAGGGCTTCCCACTGGTCGCGGTGGCGCACCAGCTGCTCGGTCCCCCCGCTCAGCGTGTGGCGCGTGGTCTCGTCGCCGCCGATGAGGATGAGCAGCGTCTCCATGACGATCTCGTCGTCGGACATCCGCTGCCCCTCCACCTCGGCGTTCACCAGGATGGAGAACAGGTCGTCGGTGGGCTCGGCGCGCCGCTTGGTGATGATGCTCGTGGTGAATTCGGTGTAGGCGGCGAACGCGGCCATCACCGCCTGCGCCGTCTCCGATGTGGGGTCGATGTGCGAACTCAGCCCACAGACCAGGTCGTCGGACCACTTCAACAGCATGCTGCGTTCGGTGGGCAGCACGCCCAGCATGTCGCCGATCACCGCCATCGGCAGCGGGGCGGCGATATCGCGGACGAAGTCACACTCGCCGCGCTCACACACGGCATCGATCAGGGTGTCGCACAGCTTGGCGATCGACGGCTCCTTCTCCTTCACCCGCTTGCGGGTGAAGCCGGCGTTGACCAGCTTGCGCCGCAACAGATGTGCGGGATCGTCCATGTCGATCATGTAGGGCATGCCCGGCTGTTCGGGCCGGATGCCGCCGGTGCTGGAGAACAACTCCGGATTGCGTTCGGCGTCGAGGATGGCTTGATAGGTGGTGGCGCCGGCCAGGCCGTTGCGATCACGAAACACCGGCTGGTTGGCGCGCATCCAGCGATAGGCCTCGCGCGAGGTGTGACGGTCGGCGTAGAAATTGCCGTCGGTCAGGTCGATGTTCGAGATTGCTTCCGGGATGGTCGAAGTCATCTACAGCCTCCAAGTGTTGACGAACGGATTACAGTAACCGGCATGGCTGAGTCACAACACATCGTTGCGGGGACGGTCCTCACCATGCCGGTGCGGATACGAAAAGCGGACGTGCACACCGCGATGTTTTCGGTGGATGCTCAAGCGGCGCAACGCCTTATCGACTACAGCGGCCTGCGGGTCTGCCAGCACCGCCCGGGCCGGGCGGTAGTCAACCTGATGCTGGCCCGCTACATCGACGGCGACCTGGGGTCCTACCACGAATTCGGCACCTGCGTAATGGTCAATCCCCCCGGCTCGACGGCGCGGGGCTGGCGGGCGCTGGGCGACGCGGCCGCATTCATCCACCACCTGCCGGTCGACCAGAGCTTCACCCTGGAAGCGGGACGCTCCATCTGGGGGTTCCCGAAGATCATGGCCGACTTCACCGTTCGCGAGCAGGGCCGGTTCGGATTCGACGTCAGCGCCGACGGCGCGCACATCGCGGGCATCGACTTCGGCCGCGGATTGCCGGTGCCGTCGCTGTTCACCTCGCGTCCGCAGGTCCTCAAGACCTACACCTACGCCGACGGCGTCACCCGGGAGGTGCCGTGGGAGATGCGGGTGCGCGGGCTGCGCGGTCAGCTCGGCGGCGCGACGCTGCGACTGGGCGATCACGCCTACGCCAAGGAGCTGGCGTCGCTGGGCCTGCCGAAGAAGGCGATGATCTCTGGATCCGTCGGCCACGTCGAGATGACATTCGGCGACGCCCACCCGCTCGGCTGACCGGCCGGGCCGGCCTCCATTGCCCGGTTCCTCCTCATCGCGCTGCGCGCTCTGCATCGTCGTCGGGCCTGTCATCCGGACAATCTAGAACGCGTTCTCGGCCGCTGGCAAGAAAAGTAGAACGTGTTCTAGTCCGCGGTGGGCCGGGGTCAGATCAGGCTCGCCAGCTCGCGGACCTGCTCTGTACTGCGCCCGGACACCACCATCATGGTCACGCCGGCGGCCTCCCAGGCCTTGATCTGCTTACGCACGTAGTCCACGTCGCCGACGATCGCGGCGTCGTCGATCACCTCGTCCGGGATGATTTCCGCGGCCTTGTCCTTTTGTCCACTGCGGAACAGCTTCGTCACGTCGTCGACCACCTCGGAGTAACCCATTCGGCGGTAGACGTCGGCGTGGAAGTTGGTGTCCTCGGCGCCCATCCCGCCCATGTAGAGCGCGATGTAGGGCTTCATGGCCGCGAAGGCGGCGCTGCGGTCCTCGGTGATGACGATGTTGGCCGTCGCGCAGATCTCGAAGTCCTCGCGGCTGCGGCGCGCGCCCGGGCGGGCGAACCCCTCGTCCAGCCACTCGTTGTAGGTATCGGCCATGCGCGGCGTGTAGAAGATCGGCAGCCAGCCGTCGCAGATCTCGGCGGCCAGCGCGACGTTCTTCGGCCCCTCGGCGCCCAGCATGATCGGGATGTCGGCCCGCAGCGGATGGGTGATCGGCTTGAGCGGCTTGCCCAGACCCGTTGCGCGCTCGCCCGTCAGCGGCAGCGGGTAGTGCGGACCGGCGCTGGTCACCGGCGCCTCCCGCGCCCACACCTGCCGGACGATGTCGATGTATTCCCGGGTGCGGGCCAGCGGCTTGGGGAACGACTGGCCATACCAGCCCTCGACCACCTGCGGCCCGGAGACGCCGAGGCCGAGCACGTGCCGCCCGCCGGACAGGTGGTCCAGCGTCAGGGCGGCCATCGCGCAGGCCGTCGGGGTCCGCGCGGACAGCTGAACCACCGAGGTGCCCAGCCGCACCCGCGACGTCGACGAACCCAACCAGGCCAGCGGCGTGTAGGCGTCGGATCCCCACGCCTCGGCGGTGAAGACGGCGTCGTAGCCGGCCTCCTCTGCCGCGGCGACGAGCTCACCGTGGTTCTGCGGCGGCTGAGCGCCCCAATATCCGAGCTGCAGTCCCAGCTTCATCGTCGTCACCCTTCCGCAGACCCGATGTTGAATCCGTTCTTAGAACCTGTTCTACTCGATGGCGTGACAGCCAGCTCGAGTAGCCCGCCCCTGATGGATAACCCTGAGCCACCGCTCGCCGCGCCACTGACGTTGTCCTTCGACTACACCCGTTCGGTCGGCCCCACGCTGAGCAAGTTCTTCACCGCCCTGCGTGACCGCCACGTCCTCGGGGTGCGCGGGTCGGATGGCCGAGTGCACGTGCCGCCGCCGGAATATGACCCGGTCACCTACGAGCCGCTGGGCGAGATGGTACCGGTATCCAGTGTCGGCACCGTCGTCTCGTGGACCTGGCAGCCCGAACCGATCGAGGGCCAGCCGCTCGACCGGCCCTTCGCCTGGGCGCTGATCAAGCTCGACGGCGCCGACACCCCGCTGATCCATGCGGTGGATGCGGGCGAGCCCAAGGCCATCAAGACCGGCACCCGCGTGCACGTGCACTGGGTGGACGAGCCGGTGGGCGCCATCACCGACATCGCGTATTTCAAGCCGGGCGACGAAGAAGAGCCAGCCGAAGCCGTCGCGGAGCAGTCGGACGGCGACAAGGACCCCGTGACCATGATCGTCACGCCCGTCTCGCTGACCATCCAGCACAGCGCCTCGCACGAGGAGAGCGCCTACCTGCGGGCCATCGCCCAGGGCAAGCTGCTCGGCGCGAAGACGGGTGAGAACGGCAAGGTGTATTTCCCGCCCCACGGCGCCGACCCGGCCACCGGCCAGCCGACCACCGACTTCGTCGAGCTGCCGGACAAGGGCACCGTGACGACGTTCGCGATCATCAACATCCCGTTCCAGGGCCAGCGCATCAAGCCGCCCTACGTGGCCGCCTATGTGCTGCTCGATGGGGCCGACATCCCGTTCCTGCATCTCGTCGCCGACATCGACGCGCACGAGGTACGGATGGGCATGCGCGTCGAAGCGGTGTGGAAACCCCGCGAGGAGTGGGGTTTTGGCATCGACAACATCGAGTACTTCCGGCCGACCGGGGAACCCGACGCCGACTACGACACCTACAAGCACCACCTGTAAAGGGCTTACCTACCTATGAGCGCTCGCAACGTTGCGGTCGTCGGCTTCGCCCACGCACCACACGTCCGCCGCACCGACGGCACCACCAACGGCGTCGAGATGTTGATACCGTGCTTCGCCCAGCTCTACGAGGAGCTGGGCATCGAGCGGACCGACATCGGCTTCTGGTGCTCCGGATCGTCCGATTACCTTGCCGGACGGGCCTTTTCGTTCATCTCGGCGATCGACTCCATCGGCGCCGTACCGCCGATCAACGAATCGCACGTCGAGATGGACGCGGCCTGGGCTCTCTACGAGGCCTACATCAAGCTGTTGACCGGTGAGGTCGACACCGCACTGGTGTACGGCTTCGGCAAGTCCTCGGCCGGGATCCTGCGCCAGATCCTGTCGCGGCAGACCGACCCTTACACCGTCGCGCCGTTGTGGCCCGATTCGATCTCGATGGCTGGGCTGCAGGCCCGCATCGGGCTCGACTGCGGCAAGTGGACCGAGGAGCAGATGGCGCGCGTGGCCTTCGACTCCTTCGCGAACGCGCGCCGGGTGGACAAGGTCGAGGGTTCGATCAGCGTGGCCGAACTGCTCGAACGGCCGTTCTTCGCCGACCCGCTGCGGCGCCACGACATCGCGCCGATCACCGACGGTGCCGCGGCGATCGTGCTGGCGGCCGGCGACCGGGCACGCGAACTGCGCGAAAACCCCGCCTGGATCACGGGAATCGAGCATCGCATCGAGACCCCGTCGCTGGGCGCGCGCGACCTCACCGAGTCCCCGTCGACCAAGGCCGCGGCCCACGTGGCCACCGGCGGCCGTACCGACAACCTGGATGTGGCGGAGATCTGTGCGCCCTTCACCCACCAGCACCTGATCCTCGAGGAAGCCATCCGGATACCGGGACCGACCAAGGTCAATCCGTCCGGTGGCGCGCTGGCGGCCAATCCCATGTTCGTTGCCGGCCTCGAGCGCATCGGCTTTGCAGCACAACACATCTGGAATGGTTCGGCTGAGCGGGTACTGGCGCACGCCACCAGCGGTCCTGCGCTACAACAGAACCTGGTCGCGGTCATGGAAGGAAAGAACTGATGGCCGGTGCAGGGCCAAACATCGCTGCGGTACTGGGTACCGGGCAGACGAAGTACGTCGCCAAGCGCCAGGACGTTTCGATGAACGGCATGGTGCGCGAGGCGATCGACCGGGCGCTGGCCGACTCGGGTTGCACCTTCGATGACATCGACGCCGTCGTCGTCGGCAAGGCCCCGGACTTCTTCGAGGGCGTCATGATGCCCGAGCTGTTCATGGCCGACGCCATGGGCGCCACCGGCAAGCCGTTGATCCGGGTACACACCGCGGGCTCGGTCGGCGGCTCCACCGGTGTGGTGGCCGCCAGTCTGGTGCAGTCCGGCAAGTACCGGCGCGTGCTGGCGATGGCCTGGGAGAAGCAGTCGGAGTCAAACGCGATGTGGGCGTTGTCGATTCCGATCCCGTTCATCAAGCCGGTGGGGGCTGGCGCGGGCGGCTACTTCGCGCCGCACGTGCGCTCCTACATCCGCCGATCGGGAGCGCCGACGAACGTCGGCGCCATGGTCGCGGTCAAGGACCGGCTCAACGGCGTCAAGAACCCGCTGGCGCACCTGCACCAGCCCGACATCACCGTGGAGAAGGTGATGGCCTCGCCCATGCTGTGGGACCCGATCCGCTACGACGAGACCTGCCCGTCCTCCGACGGCGCGGCGGCGGTCGTGATCGGCAACGAGGAGGCCGCCGAAGCGCGCCTGGCGCAGAGCAATCCGGTGGCATGGATCCATGCCACGGCGCTGCGCACCGAACCGCTGCAGTTCTCCGGGCGCGACCAGGTCAGCCCGCAGGCCGGCCGCGACGCGGCCGCCGCGCTGTGGAAGGCCGCCGGCATCACGAGCCCCATCGACGAGATCGACGCCGCGGAGATCTACGTGCCGTTCTCCTGGTTCGAGCCGATGTGGTTGGAAAACCTCGGGTTTGCGCCCGAGGGCGACGGCTGGAAGCTCACCGAAGCGGGCGAGACCAAGATCGGCGGCCGGCTGCCGGTGAACCCGTCGGGCGGCGTGCTGTCGTCGAACCCGATCGGCGCCTCGGGCCTGATCCGCTTCGCCGAGGCGGCGATCCAGGTCATGGGCAAGGGCGGCGACCACCAGGTGCCCAACGCGCGAAAGGCGTTGGGACACGCCTACGGTGGCGGCTCGCAGTACTACTCGATGTGGGTGGTGGGCGCCGACAAGCCCGCGGCCCAGAAGGTCTCGTGAGCGGGCATCCCGCGCACGATGCCGGCCGCCGCTCCCGCGAGGCGGTGGCGGCCCGGGACAAGGATGCCTGGCTGGCGGTGTTCGCCGACGACGCCATCGTCGAGGACCCGATCGGCCCCTCCGCGTTTGACCCCGAGGGCAAAGGGCATCGGGGCCGTGACGCGATTTCGGCCTTCTGGGACAAGGCGATCGCCCCGACCACCAAGATCGAGTTCGTTTTCCGCGACACCTATCAGTGCGGCAACGAGGAAGCCAACGTCGGGCACATCCTCATCACGACGGGCGAATACCAGACGACCGCCGAGGGCGTGTTCACCTACAAGGCCAACGACGAGGGCAAGCTGGTGGCCCTGCGCGCCTATTGGGAGATGGACCGCGCGGCGGCCAACACCCGCAAGGTCTAGATCGGCTCCAGCCCGGCCAGATGCCGCTGGGCGAGGTCGCGGTAGGCCTGCGGATTGAGCTTGAGCCACATCTCGGCGCCGGTTCCGGCCACCGGGCCCTTGATTTGAGCCGGGGCGCCGACCGCCAGCATCCCGGTCGGGATCTGGGTGCCGGCGGTGACCAGCGAGTGCGCGGCGACCAGGCTGCGCGCCCCGATCACCGCCCCGTCCAAAACGGTGGCGTGGTTCGCGATCAGCGCCTCCTGCCCCACGTGCGCCCCGTGGATGACGCACAGATGCGCGACCGTCGCGCCCGGACCGATGTCCACCGGGATGCCGGGAGGTGCGTGCAGCACCGACCCGTCCTGCACATTGGCGCCCTCCCGCACCACGATGGGCCCGTAGTCGCCGCGCAGCACGGCGTTGAACCAGATCGAGGCCCCCGCCTCCACGACGACGTCACCGATCAAAGCGGCGGTCGGGGCGACGAAAGCGGTGGAATCGACCCGTGGTGCGCGGCCCTCGAATGCAAACAGCGGCATCGTCTACGTATACCCCAACACGCATATGTCCCAGCCAGGCTCGCCGTCGTTGCGCGGCCCCGCCGCAAAACTGTAACGTGTTCTAGTTAGAGGGCTATGAGTTGGAGGTGGACAGGTGAGTACCGGCACCAAGGCGGTCGGCATCCGGGAGATCGATCCCGGCGCCTTGCCGACCAGGTACGCCCGCGGCTGGCACTGCCTGGGCGTCGCGAAGGACTTCCAG
This sequence comes from Mycobacterium sp. TKK-01-0059, assembly GCF_000709305.1. NCBI lineage: Bacteria > Bacillati > Actinomycetota > Actinomycetes > Mycobacteriales > Mycobacteriaceae > Mycobacterium > Mycobacterium sp. TKK-01-0059. Next base: position 2,420,923 of record NZ_KL446993.1, on the reverse strand, counting down.
GACGGTAAGCCGCATTCGATCGAGGCTTTCGGCACCAAGCTGGTGGTCTTCGCCGACTCCCACGGGGACATCAAGGTCCTCGACGGCTATTGCCGGCACATGGGCGGTGATCTGTCGGAGGGCACCATCAAGGGCGACGAGGTGGCCTGCCCATTCCACGACTGGCGCTGGGGCGGCGACGGCCGCTGCAAGCTGGTGCCGTACGCCAAGCGCACTCCCAAGACGGCGCGCACCCGGTCGTGGACCACCGACGTGCGCGGCGGCCTGCTGTTCGTCTGGCACGACCACGAAAACAATCCGCCGGACCCCGCCGTGCGCATCCCGGAGATCCCGGAGGCCCACAGCGACGAGTGGACCGACTGGCGGTGGAACAGCATCCTCATCGAGGGGTCCAACTGCCGCGACATCATCGACAACGTCACCGACATGGCGCACTTCTTCTACATCCATTTCGGGTTGCCGACGTACTTCAAGAACGTCTTCGAGGGACACATCGCCTCGCAGTACCTGCACAACGTGGGCCGGCCCGACGTGAACGACCTCGGCACGTCTTACGGTGAGGCGCACCTGGATTCCGAGGCGTCCTACTTCGGGCCCTCGTTCATGATCAACTGGTTGCACAACAGCTACGGCGGCTACAAGGCCGAGTCGATCCTGATCAACTGCCACTACCCGGTGACCCAGAACTCGTTCGTGCTGCAGTGGGGTGTCATCGTCGAAAAGCCCAAGGGCATGGACGAAAAGATGACCGACAAGCTGTCGAAGGTGTTCACCGAGGGCGTCAGCAAGGGCTTTTTGCAGGACGTCGAGATCTGGAAGCACAAGACTCGCATCGACAATCCGCTGCTGGTCGAAGAGGACGGTGCCGTCTACCAGCTGCGCCGCTGGTATCAGCAGTTCTATGTCGACGTCGCCGACATCGAGCCGGAAATGGTGGAACGCTTCGAGATCGAGGTCGACACCACCCGCGCCAACGAGTACTGGAATTCCGAGGTCTCCGAGAACCTCAAGGCCAAGGAATCCGAGGACGTTCCGGCCGAGCAGCACTAGCCATCATGGCCGACGATCAGCCGCAGGTACCTGACGTCGATCGGCTCGCGCGGTCGATGTTGCAGCTGCACGGCGATCATCACGACCACGAGGAGAAGCCCGCCGGCAACGGCGGGGGGTCCCGATCGTGGTCGAAGTCAAGGGATTTCGCCAACGATCCGCAGCGCGCGGCCGCCGTGGCCGAAGCCAGCCGCGCTGACCGGGAGCGCTACCTCAACTCGGGTCTGTTGCCGGTGGACTGCCGTTTCTGCCACGTCCGCGTCACGGTGCGCAGGCTCGGGCCGGGACACACTGCGGTGCAATGGAATACCGAGGCCTGGCAGCGTTGCGCGCACTTCACCGAGGTGCGCGAGTCCGGCGGCGACACCGCGCGCACCCGGTCCTGCCCCAAACTGAGTGACAGCATCGAGCATGCGGTCGCCGAGGGCTACCTCGAAGACGAGCCAGACGAGCACTGAGCGACGGTCGCGGTTCGTCATAGCCCGTCGGAACCGAGCCGGCACCCGGAAGCCATGGGCGTCGTGCCCACCTCCGAGCGACAACCGGCAGGCGGCGCGGATGGATTCGCGCGGATCGATTCGCGGCTTTGTCGCTCGGAGGTGGGCAAAAGGCGCGTCCATCGGACCGGAAACTCCTGTGGCGCCTGTGATTTCTACAGCCCCGCGAACCGCTCCTTGACCGTCTCGACGCTCAGGCCGTAGTCGGCCAGCGAGTACGAGTGCTTGGGCGCCCGCGCGCCGGACTGGCTGTCGGCGTGGGTCTTTTCCATGGCCGCCTTGGCCTCTTCGGTCAACGTCATGCCGAAGTGCCGGTAGATGTCGGCCACCGTGCCCATCGGGTCGGCGATCAGCTCCTTGTAGTCCACGTCGTAGAACTGCGACGGGCTGTATTTGGCCCGCGCGGTGTTGAACCGCTCCAGGCCCCGCGACCACGTTTCCATTGCGTCAGCGCCGATCTGGGCGCCGGTGAACGACGTCGACCATCCCTCGGCGGTGTGCTGCGCCAGCGAGCACATCGAGGCCATGATCGTCTCGACCGGACGATGGGTCTGGATCACCAACGCGTCGGGATAGGTCGCCATCAGCGCGTCCAGCGCGAACAGGTGGCTGGGATTCTTCAGCACCCACCGCTTGTCGGCGTCGTTGAGTCCGATCAGCTGAAGGTTGCGGCGGTGCCGCTGATACGACGGCGTCCAGTCCTGCCGCGAGAGCCACTGCGAGTAGGTGGGCAGGTGCGCCAGCGTCTCGTAGGACGCCGAATGCAGCGACTGCCGCAGCAGCTGCCAGCACTCCTCCAGCTCGTACGCCGCCATGAAATGCAGACCCGTGTAGTCCGGGTTTTCGGCATGATGCTTCTCGAACTGCGCGTTCAGTTGGCTGTAAAACGGGTTGGAATCCCAGGTTTCACGAGGCGGGCGCGGCTGCGGGAATTCGGCCAACCACAGATGCAGGCCCTGGTGCGCGGGATCGGCGCCCAGCAGCCGATGCAAGGCGGTGGTGCCGGTGCGCACCAGTCCCGTGACGAAGATCGGCCGCTCGATGACGACGTCCGCGTGCTGCGGGTATTGCTTCCAGGCCGCTTCGGACAGCAGCCTGGCCACCAGCGCACCGCGCAAAAAGAACCGATTCATCTTGCTGCCCAACGGCGTCAAGTCGGCGTCGCGGCGGTAGGAGTCGAGCAGCACTTCCAGCGCTTCGAGGTAGTTGTCGTCGTTGCTGCCGAAATCGTCCAGCCCGATCATCTTGCTGGCCGACGCCTTCAGGTCTTCAACGGTGCCGACGTCGGTACGCTCAGTCATCGTTGCGCCGCTTCCTCCCCATCGCATCGCTCTGCATCGTCAGCGCCGGACATCAGGTGTGGTACTCCCCGCAATTGACGTCGAGGGTCTGCCCGGTGATGCCACTGGACAGGTCGCTCGCCATGAACAAGATCGCCGAGGCCACCTCGTCCTCGGTCGGCAGCCGCTTCAGGTCGGAGCCCGCCGCGGTGGCCTGGTAGATCTGCTCGGCCGTGGTGCCGTACTTGCCGGCCTGGTGGTTGAAGTAGCCCTGCAGCGTCTCGCCCCAGATATAGCCGGGTGCAACGGAATTGACCCGGATTCCCTGCTCGCCCAGCTCGGTGGCCAGCGAATGAGACATGGACAGCAGCGCGGACTTGGCCATCTTATAGGCGCCGTACTTCGCCTGCGAGTGCCGCAGCACCATGGAGTTGACGTTGACGATCGAGCCCTTCGACTCGGCCAGCGCCGGCGTGAATCCCTGGATGAGCCGCAGGGCGCCCAGCGCACTGAGTTCGATCGCGTCGCGGATGTGCTGAAAGCTGGTGCCCGAGAACGGCTTCAGCGACGGTACGCGGAACGCGTTGTTGATCAACACGTCGACCTTGCCGTAGGCCTCCAAGGTGGCATCGACCAGGTTGCTCACCTGATCGTCCTCGGTGATGTCGGTGCGCACCGTGGTCGCCCGGCCTCCGAGGTCGGCGATCTGTTTGGCGACGTCGTCCAGGCGTTCCGGCGTGCGGGCGGCCAGCACCAGGTCGGCGCCTTCCCGTGTGCATCGGTGCGCCAGCGTCGTGCCCAGACCCGGGCCGACGCCGCTGATCACCACCACCTTGCCGTCGAGCAACTTCGTCATCCCAACATCCTTGCCTGAATCTGCTGGTGGCGCAGCGCAATCCGCGCACGCCATTCGTCCTCGGAAATCTTGTTGTGCTCGAAATACGGCAGCGCCGCCGGCACGGCGTCGATGTCGACCAGCTCGACGGTGGGGCCGTCGGCGTCGGTGAGTTGTCGCGACACCCGCTGCCACCGGAACTGCAGGATGCCCTTCCGATGTCCGAGGGTCTCCACCCAGTTGGTCACGCCGGGGTTCTGGTCGGCGACGACGATGCGCACCTTGCCGTCCGGATCCGCTTGCGCCTGAGTGTTGTTCAGCGAGGTCTGGTGGTTGATGTAGTCCAGCGAGATGTACCACAGGCTGCCCAGTTGGAAGCCGAGGTAGGGAGCGTCGGTGGCCGGGATGGTGATCACCAGCGCCTGGTCGGGCCGCAGCTCGTAGTGCCCCACCGACGAATACTGGGTCGCCAGGCCGCCGGGCGTCAACCGTGGCGCGACCATCGTGTTGACCGGGATGTTGAAGTAGAACCACTGCGGGAACTGCAGCCACGTCTTCACCCGGTTAACCAGCTGCTTTCCCGCTGTGGCAAAACGCTTTTCGATGGTTTCGCGACTCAGCGGCGGCGGCGCGGTGCCCGCGGTGTCCAGCCGGGAGATGGCCAGCGTGCCGCGCTGCGCGGCCCAGTCGCCGTACACCTCGCGGATGACCAGCTGGCCGGGGTCGGTCGGCCGAAACCGCCATTCGAAGCTGCCGTCGGGGGCGATCTGCAGCTCCCGGTCGTCGAACGCGGCCTGGCTGACGGGCACGTTGTCGTCGGTGTACTCGCCGCCGAGCAGCTGGAAGCTCAGGTCGGTGGTGGTGCCGCGCCTGCCGGTGACGACGTAATCGTGGTTGGCGTGCACCCGGGTGCCGAAGTACAGCGTGTCGGGGTTGTCCAGGCCCATCTTGGTGAACGGCCCGGTCCCCGACTGCAGGAAGGGGTGGTCGCGGTCGTAGTCGAAGGCCAGATGCGTGCAGGCCGCGATACAACCGGCCAGATATTGGAGCCCTTCGAGCAGGTCGGCTTCGGACTCGATGTGCGGCGCGGCGGCCACCAGCTCCTCGGCCTCAGCGATCGCGTGGGTGAGCGGGCCGGAAAAGGAAGTTACGGACACGCCTAGACGCTAGAACGTGTTCTACTTTTTCGTCAATGGCGAACATTCCCGCGCGTCGGCTGCGGGGTTGCACGACGATGCGGGTTCGCTAGGGCGGGCACGCGTGGGACAGCTGAATCAGGTGCTGACGTACGTCGGGATGCCGGTTCAGGTAGTCGATCACGCTGCCGTTGCCACCCTCGCCCTTTGACTTGTCGATCAGCTGCTGATGGAGGTCGGGGTGCCGCTGCAGGTACGAGTCGATGGAACTGCCCACGTCCTGATTGCACCCGGGATCCGCGCTGGCCACTGGCAGCGCGATCATCGTCGCGGCGGTCGCGGTCAGTAACCCCCCGGCGAGCAGGCCGAAGAGTCCGCGGCCACGAGTACCGACTGTCTTGGATGTGCTCATGCCCACCAGGCTACGCGCGCTACCTTTGCGTAGCCTGTGCGCGCTCCGGGTGAAGCGGCAGGTCAGCGCGCGGCGGCGGCGCCGCTTTCTCGCTCGCGCTTGATCTCCAGCGCGATGTCGATCAGTTGGTCCTCCTGGCCGCCGATGAGCTTGCGCTGGCCGGCCCGGTGCAACAGCTCATGCGGCGGGACGCCGTAGCGCTCACCCTGGCGGATGGCGTGCTTGAGGAAGCTGGAGTACACCCCGGAGTAGCCCATGATCAGGGCGTTGCGGTCGAGCAGGCACTCGGCGGGCATGGCTGGGGCGACGACCTCCTCGGCGGCGTCGGCGATGTCGAAGAAGTCGATGCCGGTCTTGACGCCGATCTTGTCGAACACCCCGATCAGGGCCTCGACGGGGGCGTTGCCCGCCCCGGCCCCGAAGCGGCGGCACGAGCCGTCGATCTGCTTGGCGCCGGCGCGCACGGCCTCGACGCTGTTGGCCACCCCGAGTCCGAGGTTTTCGTGCCCGTGGAAGCCGACCTGGGCGTCGTCACCGAGTTCGGCGACCAGCGCCGCGACCCGGTCCCGCACGCCCTCGAGGACCAGCGCCCCGGCCGAGTCGACCACGTAGACGCACTGGCAGCCCGCGTCGGCCATGATGCGGGCCTGGGCGGCCAGCTTCTCCGGCGAAATGGTGTGGCTCATCATCAAGAAGCCGACGGTTTCCAGGCCGAGTTCGCGGGCCAGGCCGAAGTGCTGGATCGAGACGTCGGCCTCGGTGCAGTGCGTGGCGATCCGGCAGATCGAACCGCCGTTGTTCTGGGCCTCTTTGATGTCTTCCTTGGTGCCCACGCCGGGCAGCATCAAGAAGGCGATCTTGGCCTCTTTGGCGGTTTCGGCGGCGAGCTTGATCAGCTCCTGCTCGGGGGTCTTGGAGAACCCGTAGTTGAAGCTCGAGCCACCCAGTCCGTCGCCGTGGGTGACCTCGATGACGGGCACACCCGCGGCGTCCAGGGCGGCCACGATCGCGCCGACCTCGTCCTTGGTGAACTGGTGGCGCTTGTGGTGCGAGCCGTCGCGCAGCGACGTGTCCGTCATCCGCACGTCCCAGACCGGGTTGAAAAAGATGTCGGTAGTCATGATTGCGCTCCTCCGGCCGTCGCGGTCAAGGATTCCTTGGCGATCTCCTCGCCGACCTTGGTCGCCGCGGCGGTCATGATGTCCAGGTTGCCCGCATAGGGGGGCAGGTAATCGCCGGCCCCCTCGACCTCGACGAACGTGGTGACCAGCGCCTGGCCGCCGGAGTTGATCGACGGGTCGTCGAACTGCGGGTCGTTGAGCAGCCGGTAGCCGGGAACGTAGGTCTGCACCTCGGCCACCACGTCGTGGATGGACTTGGCGATCGCGTCGCGGTCGGCGTCCTCGGGAATGGCGCAAAAGATGGTGTCGCGCATGATCATCGGCGGATCGGCGGGGTTCAAGATGATGATCGCCTTGCCCCGCTTGGCGCCACCGATGGTCTCCACGCCCTTGCTGGTGGTCTTGGTGAACTCGTCGATGTTGGCCCGGGTTCCCGGCCCCGCCGACAGCGAGGCGACCGAGGCGACGATCTCGGCGTACGGCACCCCACCGAGGTCGGCGACGGCGCGCGACACCGCATACACGATCGGGATGGTGGCCTGCCCGCCGCAGGTGATCATGTTGACGTTGGGCGCATCCAGGTGCTGGCGCAGGTTGGCCGGCGGGATCACCGCGGGACCCACCGCGGCGGGCGTCAGGTCGACGGCCCGGATGCCGGCGGCCTCGTACTTGGGCGCGGCGTCGCGATGCACATAGGCGCTGGTCGCCTCGAACACCAGATCGGGCTTGTCCGACTGCGCCAGCAACCAGTCCACGCCCTCGTGGGTGGTCTCCAAACCCAGCTTGCGGGCCCGCGCCAGGCCCTCGCTTTCGGGGTCGATGCCGACCATCCAGCGCGGCTCCAGCCAGTCCGATCGCAACAACTTGTAAAGCAGGTCAGTGCTGATGTTGCCCGACCCGACAATGGCCACACTCGCCTTAGACGGCATGATGCCCCTTTTCGAACTGCTGAGATTTAAGTTAGTCGATTTAATTCGAGCCTATTCGAACGATAACCGCACCGAACCGAGGCCCACGAAGTCGGCGACGAACTCGTCGCCCGGGTGTGCGTCGATGGCTCGCGTGCACGATCCGGGCAGCACCACGTCGCCCTTGCGCAACCGCACACCGAACCCGTCGACCTTGCGGGCCAGCCACGCCACCGCGGTGACGGGGTTGCCCAGCACCGCGTCGGTGCGGCCCTCCGCGACGACCTCGCCGTTGCAGCGCAGCACCGCGTCGATCCCCTTGACGTCGATGTCGCGGGGGGAAACCCGGGCCTCGCCGAGCACGAAACCGGCCGACGACGCGTTGTCGGCGATGGTGTCGCACAGCTCGATCTTCCAGTCGGTGATCCGGGTGTCGATCAACTCGATGGACGGGACCAAGGCCTCGGTCGCCGCCAGCACGTCGTCCTCGGTGCAACCGGCTCCCGGCAGGTCGGCGTTCAATATGAAGCCGACCTCGACCTCCACCCGCGGATACAGGTAGCGGTTCGCCTTGACAGGGGTGTCTTCGAACAACTGCATCTCGTCGAGCAAATGCCCGTAGTCCGGCTCGTCGACGCCCATCATCTGCTGGATGGCTTTCGACGACAGCCCCACCTTGTGGCCCAGCACCCGCGCCCCCTCGGCGACCCGCTGCCGGATATTGATCAGCTGGATCTCGTAGGCGTCGACGACGTCGATGTCCGGGTAGGCCGCGGTCAGCGGGGCGATCGGCTCACCGCTCCGCTCGGCCTGCGCCAAGTCCGCAGCCAGCTCGTCGCGGGTAGCAACACTGAGCATTTCTCTACGTCTCCTCGTACGGTCGACCCGGGCCAGTAGCGGCCGCCCCGGGCAATTCTATAACGTGTTCTACATGTCAGCGCAGGAGTACGACGTCGTCGTGGTCGGGAGCGGCGGGGCCGGCATGGTGGCCGCCCTTACCGCCGCTCACCGGGGTCTTTCCACCATAGTCATCGAAAAGGCCCCACACTTCGGCGGCTCGACCGCACGGTCGGGCGGCGGCGTTTGGATCCCAAATAACGAAGTGCTCAAGCGTGACGGGGTCAAGGACACCGCCGAGGCGGCCCGCACCTATCTACACGGGATCGTCGGCAGCGTCGTCGAGCCCGAACGCATCGACACCTACCTCGAGCGCGGGCCCGAGATGCTGTCGTTCGTGCTCAAGCACACACCGCTGAAGATGTGCTGGGTGCCCCGGTATTCCGACTACTACCCCGAGTCGCCCGGCGGGCGCGCGGAAGGCCGGTCGATCGAGCCGAAGCCGTTCGATGCCCGCAAGCTCGGCGCCGACGAGTCCGGCCTGGAGCCCGCGTACGGCAAAGTGCCGCTCAACGTTGTGGTGATGCAACAGGATTACGTGCGGTTGAACCAACTGAAGCGTCACCCGCGCGGCGTGCTGCGCAGCCTGAAGGTCGGCGCGCGCACGATGTGGGCCAAGGCGACCGGCAAGAACCTCGTCGGCATGGGGCGCGCACTGATCGGACCGCTGCGGATCGGCTTGCAACGCGCCGGCGTTCCGGTGGTGCTCAACACCGCGCTGACCGACCTGTACGTCGAAGACGGCGTCGTGCGCGGGGTCTATGTGCGCGGCGCCGCTGATGCCGAATCGGGTGAGCCCCGGCTGATCCGGGCCCGACGCGGGGTGATCCTGGCGTCGGGAGGGTTCGAGCACAACGAACAAATGCGGGTGAAATACCAGCGCGCCCCGATCACCACCGAATGGACGGTGGGCGCGGTCGCGAACACCGGCGACGGCATCGTCGCCGCCGAAAAGTTGGGCGCCGGACTGGAATTGATGGAAGATGCCTGGTGGGGCCCGACCGTCCCGCTGGTCGGCGCGCCGTGGTTCGCGCTGTCGGAGCGCAACTCGCCGGGATCGATCATCGTCAACATGTCCGGCAAGCGATTCATGAACGAGTCGATGCCCTACGTCGAGGCCTGCCACCACATGTACGGCGGCGAATATGGCCAGGGACCCGGGCCGGGCGAGAACATCCCCGCGTGGCTGGTCTTCGACCAGCAGTACCGTGACCGCTACATCTTTGCGGGATTGCAGCCCGGACAACGCATTCCGCGCAAGTGGCTGGAGTCGGGCGTCATCATCACGGCCGACACGCTGGCGGAGCTGGCCCAGAAGGCCGGTCTTCCGGTGAACGAATTCACCGCCACCGTGGAACGTTTCAACGGTTTCGCGCGCTCCGGTGTCGACGCGGACTTCCACCGCGGCGAGAGCGCCTACGACAGGTACTACGGCGACCCGACCAACAAGCCGAACCCCAACCTCGGCGAGATCAGCCACGCGCCGTACTACGCCGCCAAGATGGTGCCCGGCGACCTGGGCACCAAGGGCGGCATCCGGACCGATGTCCACGGGCGGGCGCTGCGCGACGACGGCAGTATCATCGAAGGCCTTTACGCCGCCGGCAATGTCAGCGCGCCGGTGATGGGCCACACGTACCCCGGTCCGGGTGGCACCATCGGCCCGGCCATGACGTTCGGCTACCTGGCGGCATTGCACATAGCGGGAGAGAACTGACATGCCCATCGACGTAGACGTCGCGCTGAACGCCGAGCTGGACCCCATCGAATTCTCTTGGGCCAGCAGCGATGTGCAGCTCTATCACCTCGGCCTGGGCGCGGGCGCGGACCCGATGGATCCGCGCGAGCTGCGCTACCTGGTCGACGACACCCCGCAGGTGCTGCCCACGTTCGGCAACGTGGCCGCCACCTTCCACGCCACGAAACCGCCGACCGTGCAGTTCCCGGGCATCGACATCGAGCTGAGCAAGGTGCTGCACGCCAGCGAGCGGGTCGAGGTGCCCGGGCCGCTGCCGCCGTCGGGCTCGGCCAAGGCCGTCACCCGGTTCACCGACATCTGGGACAAGGGCAAGGCCGCGGTGATCTGGAGCGAGACGACGGTGACCGCGCCGGACGGCACGCTGTTGTGGACGCAGCGACGGTCGATCTTCGCCCGCGGCGAGGGCGGCTTCGGCGGTGAGCGCGGCCCGTCGGGCGGCGACGCCGCGCCCGAGCGGGCCCCCGACCTGGAGGTCGATGTGCCGATCCTGCCGCAGCAGGCGCTGCTCTACCGGTTGTGTGGCGACCGCAACCCGCTGCACTCCGATCCCGAATTCGCCGCTGCCGCAGGCTTTTCGCAGCCGATCCTGCACGGGCTGTGCACGTACGGCATGACCTGCAAGGCGATCACCGACGCGCTGCTCGACGGTGACACCGCCGCGGTGGCCGCCTACGGTGCGCGTTTCGCCGGGGTGGCATTCCCCGGCGAAACGCTCAAGGTCGGCATCTGGAAGGAGGGCGGCCGCTTTTTGGCCAGCGTTGTCGCGCCCTCGCGCGACAACGCCGTCGTGCTCTCCGGGGTCGAACTCGTCCCGGCCTAACGGCTTCGGGCGCGCCTTTCTCTTTTGCTTTGCGGCGAGCGCCCGGCTAGCTGGGCGCTCGATTGCGAGCGCCCGCGTGGACGGGAGTTCGGCCGGCACGCGCGGCGAGAACCCTGCGGACAATGTCGGCGGGCCGATCACCAGCGACCACCCGGACTACGATCCAGCCTTTGCGTTGCAGCCGCTCCAAGCGCCGAATATCCCAGCCGAATTGTGAATGATCGCTGCGGTGATGGTCGCCGTCGTACTCGACGGCGACCATGATGTCCTCCCAGCCCATGTCCAGATAGGCCATCGGGCTGGCGAATTCGTCGAGCACCGGGATCTGTGTCTGCGGCTTCGGCAAGCCGGCTTGGATCAAGACAACGCGCAGCCATGACTCTTTGGGCGACTGGGCGCCGGCATCGAATAGCTCCGCCGCCCGCCGCGCTCGCGCAATGCCTCGGCGTCCGGTGTACCTTCGGGCGAGCAGCTCGATATCAGCGGCTTTGATCTCCGTCGCTCGTGCAAGCGCATCGATACCTGCCACGGCGGTCATCGTCGGGTACCAGCAGCCGAGGTCGAGCGCTGTCCGCGTCGGTGATGTAAGCGCTACGCCGTCGATCGTCTCGATTTCGTCCGCTTCGACGGTGTCTCTGTGCAGCTGTATCCCCGCCGCGACATGGTGATTGTCGTGGATCACCTCCACAGCTCTTCGGTCGTCGATCCATTTGCTCCCGTACAGCGCGGCCGCCGAGAAGCCCGCCACAATCCCCCGTCGGCCTGTCCACAGCCAGCCGGCCTTGGCGCGCACTGCCGCGGTGAGCTCGGCGTCGCGATCAATGTAGACGTCTCGAAACAGCCTGACGTAGCGGGCTTCCAGTTGACTTTTGGTCAGCAGTCCACCCGCAACGGCTTCACTTCCGACAAATGGCTCGCCCATCGCCGCAGCGTCGCATGCTAAACCAGCCGCGTCACTTCAGCTGTCCAAAGCCCGGCCAGACGGGCGTTGGGCGTCGAACGCCCGGCCAGCCGGGCGCTCGGCGGGGGCGAAGCGCGCCTTAGCCGAGGATTAGGCCCGAGGTGGGCACGCCCGTACCCGCAGTGACGAGCACGTGCTCGACATCGGGCACCGGGTTCACCGAGGTGCCCCGCAGTTGCCGCACACCCTCGGCGATGCCGTTCATGCCGTGGATGTAGGCCTCGCCGAGTTGGCCACCATGGGTGTTGATGGGCAGCCGGCCGCCGATCTCGATCGCCCCGTCGGCGATGAAGTCCTTGGCCTCACCGCGACCGCAGAATCCCAACTCCTCCAACTGAATCAGCGTGAACGGAGTGAAGTGGTCATACAGCACGGCGGTCTGGATGTCGCTCGGTTTGAGCCCCGACTGCGCCCACAACTGCTGCCCGACGACCCCCATCTCGGGCAGACCGAGCTCGGGCCGGTAGTAGCTGACCATCGTGTATTGGTCGGGGCTGGAGCCCTGCGCCGCCGCCTCGATGATCGCCGGCCGCTGCTTGAGGTCCTTCGCCCGCTCGGGCGACGTCACCACGATCGCCACCGCCCCGTCGGTCTCCTGGCAGCAGTCCAGCAGCCGCAGCGGCTCGGCGATCCACCGCGAATTCTGGTGGTCTTCAATCGTTATCGGCTTCTCGTAGAAGTAGGCCTTCGGGTTCTTGGCCGCATGCTTGCGGTCGGCCACCGAGATCGCGCCGAAGTCCCGGCTGGTCGCCCCGGACAGGTGCATGTAGCGCTGGGCGATCATCGCGACCTGTGCGGCGGGCGTGGACAGCCCGTGCGGGTAGGAGAACGAGTTGTCCGCCGCCGTCGAATCAGCCTGCACGCCGGCGTTTCCCACCAACCGGGTCTGCACCTGACCGAACCGCATGCCGGATCGCTCGTTGAACGCCCGGTACGCGACGACGACGTCGGCCACGCCGGTGGCCACGGCGAGCGCCGCCTGCTGAACGGTCGCGCAGGCGGCGCCGCCGCCATAACCGATCTGCGAGAAGAACGTCAGGTCACCGATGCCGACCGCGCGTGCCACAGCGGTCTCGTTGTTGGTGTCCATCGTGAAGGTGGTCAACCCGTCGACATCGGACGGGCTCAGCCCGGCGTCGTCCAGGGCATCCAGGACCGCCTCGGCGGCCAACCGCAGCTCGCTGCGGCCGGAGTCCTTGGAGAAGTCGGTAGCGCCGATCCCGACGATCGCGGCTCGGCCGTTCAATAAGCCCGCTGACATCTATGCGCCCCCGATCGTCAGCGTCACGTTCGCGATGACGTGATCGCCAAGGCTGTTGCGGCCAAACACTTTCAGCGTGATCAGGCCGTCGTCGACGGCCGTCACCTCACCGGAGAACGTCACGGTGTCGTAGGCGTACCACGGCACACCCAGGCGCAGGCCGATCGACTTGATCAGCGCCGTCGGGCCCGCCCAGTCGGTGACGTAGCGCTGCACCAGCCCGGTGTCGGTGAGGATGTTGACGAAGATGTCCTTGGAACCCTTGGCCTGCGCCAGGTCCCGGTCGTGGTGCACGTCCTGAAAGTCCCTGGTGGCCAGGGCCGTCGAGATGATGAACGTCGGCGTGCCATGCAGCTTGAGTTCGGGCAGGGTGGTGCCCACTTCGACAACGGGTGCGCTCATGCTTCGTCTCCCATGGGCTCCCAGGCGTAGAGGCTCCACGCGGGCCCGGATTCACCGGCCGGGAAGTCGATATAGGTTGCGCGGACCGGCATTCCGATCTTGACCTCGGCGTGGTCGACGTTGCGCAGCTCGCCGAGCATCCGGACGCCCTCTTCCAGTTCGACCAGTGCGATCACGAACGGCAGCGTGCGCCCGGGCACCTTCGGTGCGTGGTGCACCACGTAGCTGAACACCGTGCCGCGGCCGCTGGCGACCGCGAAATCGATCGGCTCGGCCTTGTTTTGCCACACCGCGGGCACCGGCGGGTGCTGCAGGGTGCCGTCGGGGAGGCGCTGGATACGCAGCTCGTGCGCCGCCACCCCCTCCCAGAAGAAGGCGGTGTCGCGTGAGACCGCCGGACGCATCATGGCGTCGGCGTCCAGGTCCTGAGGGACCGATGCGGTCGCGCCGGAATCATCGCGGGGCCTGAATTTCAGGATTCGCCAGGCCATCTCGGCGACATCCTCGTCGCCGACCCGCCACGTGATGTGCTGGTTGATGAACCAGCCCTCGCCGAGCCCGGTCTGCTTGGGGCCGACCACGTCGCGCATTTCGGACACGACGGTGACCTGCTCGCCGGGACGCAGATACCGGTGGTAGGTCTGCTCGCAGTTGGTGGCGACCACGCCGATGTAGCCGGCCTCGTCGAACAGCTGCATGATCGGGCCCATGGGGTCGTCGGTCGGGCGTTCCCCGCCCAGGCCAAACATCGTCCAGACCTGAATCATGGCCGGCGGGGCGACAATTCCGGGATGACCGGCCGCCTTGGCCGCGGCCTCGTCGACGTAGATCGGGTTGCGGTCGCCCAGCGCCTCGACCCAGTTGTTGATCGTCGGCTGGTTCACCGGATCCCGGGCCTCGCGCGGGGCAGCGACGACGGTGGCGGTGATCTCCGCAACCGCTTCCTTGATATCGGTCATCGAGGCACCCTCGGCACTTTGAGTCCGGCCGCGGCGATCATCTCGCGCATCACCTCGTTCACACCGCCCCCGAACGTGATCACCAGGTTGCGCTTGGTCTGGGAGTCCAGCCAGTTGAGCAGGTCAGCGGTGGCAGAATCGGCGGGGTTACCGTACTTGCCGACGATCTCCTCGGCGAGCCGGCCTATGTACTGAATCTTCTCGGTACCAAAGACTTTGGTCGACGCCGCATCGGCGACGTTGATGTCCTCCCCGGCGGCGGCCACCTGCCAGTTGAGCAGCTCGTTGATCCGCCACATCGCGTGAATCTCGCCGAGCGCGCGCTTGACGTCGGCATGGTCGATCGGGGTGACCCCGTCACTTCCCGGCTTGGACGCCCAGGCGTGCACCCGGTCGTAGATGCCCGCGGTACGCCCGGCCGGGCCGAGCATGACACGTTCGTTGTTGAGCTGGGTGGTGATCAGCCGCCACCCGCCGTTCTCCTCGCCGACCAGCATGTCGGCGGGCACCCGCACATCGTTGTAATACGTGGCGTTGGTGTGGTGGGCGCCGTCGGACAGGATGATCGGCGTCCAGGAGTAACCGGGATCCTTGGTGTCGACGATCAGGATCGAAATGCCCTTGTGCTTCACGGCTTCGGGGTCCGTGCGGCAGGCCAGCCAGATGTAGTCGGCGTCGTGGGCTCCGGTGGTGAAGACCTTCTGCCCGTTGACGATGTACTCGTCGCCGTGACGCACGGCGGTGGTCCGCAGCGAGGCCAGGTCCGTACCGGCCTCGGGCTCGGTGTAGCCGATCGCGAAGTGCACCTCGCCGGCGAGGATCGCCGGCAGGAACTTCTTCTTCTGCATCTCGCTGCCGAACTGCTGCAGGGTCGGACCGACCGTCTGCAGCGTGACCGCGGGCAGCGGCACGTCGGCGCGATGCGCCTCGTTGACGAAGATCGACTGCTCGATCGGGCCGAAACCCAAGCCGCCGAATTCCTTTGGCCACCCGACGCCGAGCTTGCCGTCCTGGCCCATCCGGCGGATCACCGCGCGGTAGGCCTCGTTGTGACGGTCCTGCTCCATCGCCTTCATCTCGTCGGACGAGATCAGGTTCGAGAAGTATTCCCGCAATTCCGCCTGCAGCTGGCGCTGCTCCGGGGTCAGGTCTATGAACATTGCGCTCCCACCAGATCGAGACGATGAGAAGGACCGCCCAGCAACCGGGTCAGGTCCTTGATCGTGGAGTAGTACCGGTGCATCGGATAGGTGATGTCCATGCCCATGCCGCCGTGCAGGTGATGGCAGAGCTGCATCACCGGCGGCGCCTGCGAGGTGACCCAATACCCCAGGACATCGAGGTCGTCGTCGGCATCCCGCCCCTCCGACAGCCGCCACACGACCGATTTCGCCACCAAATCGATGGTGCGCGATGCGATGTAGACCTCGGCGAGCTGTGCGGCCACGGTCTGGAAGGTCGACAGCGGCTTGCCGAATTGCTTGCGGTTGGCCACGTAGTCGGCGGTCAGCCGCAGCGCCCCGGCCACCAGCCCGTCGGCGTAGGCGCCGATGGAAGCCAGCACCAGCTGGTTGACGCGCTGCGCGGTGGCGCCGGCCAAGACATCGGCGTCCTCGACGGCGACGTCGGTGAACGTGACCGTGTACTCGTCGGAGTCGTTCGAGGTCGGCGTCTGGACCACCTCGACGCCGCCGGCCTTCGGCGACACCACGACCACCGCGCTGTCGGCGGTGACGATCATCCAATCCGCTTGTCCGGCATAGCCGACGCCGACCTTGGTGCCCGACAGCCGGCCGCCCGCGAACGTGGTCGACGGCCGGTCCGGCAACGCGGCGCCGGGTTCGTTGAGCGCCGCGGTCAGCACGCCGCCCTTGGCGACGCCCGCCAAAAACCGGTCCTGCTGGTCCTCGGAAGCCAGGTCAAGCAGGGGGACCACACCGAAACCCAGGGTGGCCAGGGCCGGCGTGATCGCGCCGTGGCGACCGATCTCCGTCAGCACGGTCGCGACCTCGGGCAATCCCACCCCGTCACCGCCGAGGCGCTCGGGCACCGGCAGCGCCGTCACGCCGCCGTTGACCAAAGCCTCCCAACTCAATTCGCGCTCGAACACCGACGTCACGACGTCGGCGACCGCCTGTTGTGTCGCGGTGAGATCGAAATCCATCGTGGCTTCGGCCGCCATATCAGTGCGCCACCGGGCACTTGCCGGTGTAGTCGACCTGCCAGTGCTTGATGCCGTTGAGCCACCCCGACCGCAGCCGCTCGGGCGCGGAGATCGGCTTGAGGTCCGGCATGTGGTCGGCCACGGCGTTGAAGATCAGGCTGATCGTCATCCGGGCCAGGTTGGCGCCGATGCAGTAGTGGGCACCGGTGCCGCCAAAGCCCACGTGCGGGTTGGGGTTTCGCATGATGTTGAAGCTGTGCGGATCCTCGAAGACCCCTTCGTCGAAGTTGGCCGAACGGTAGAACATCACGACCCGCTGACCCTTCTTGATCTGCACACCGGACAGCTCGTAGTCCTCCAGCGCGGTCCGCTGGAACGCGGTGACCGGCGTTGCCCACCGGACGATTTCGTCGGGCGCGGTGTCCGGGCGCTCCTTCTTGAACAGCTCCCACTGGTCGGGGTTGTCCGCGAACGCGATCATGCCGTGCGTGATCGAGTTCCGGGTGGTTTCGTTGCCCGCGACGGCCAGCATGACCACGAAGAACCCGAATTCGTCGTCGGAGAGCTTCTCGCCGTCGATGTCGGCCTGGATCAGCTGGGTGACGATGTCGTCGCCGGGGTTCTTGGCGCGCTCCTCGGCCATCTTCATCGCGTACATGATCAGCTCGGCCGAGGACATCGCGGGATCGATGTGCGCGTACTCGGGGTCTTCGTTGCCGGTCATCTCGTTGGACCAGCGGAAGATCTTGTCCCGATCCTCCTGCGGAACACCCAGCAGACCCGCGATGGCCTGCAGCGGCAGCTCACAGGAGACCTGCTCGACGAAGTCGCCGGAGCCCGACGAGGCGGCCGTCTTCGCGATGTTTTGCGCGCGGGCGTCCAACTCGTCGCGCAGCCGTCCGATGGCCCGCGGGGTGAAGCCGCGCGAGATGATCTTGCGCAGCCGGGTGTGGTGCGGGGCGTCCATGTTGAGCATGACGTTGCGCTGCAGGTCGATCTGCTCGCGCGTCATCTCCTGCGGCCACACCGGGATGGCGCAGTCCTGCTGAGACGAGAAGATGTCACTGCGCACAGAGATCTCTTTGACGTCCTTGTGCTTGGTGATGGCCCAATAGCCTTTGTCGCCAAAACCGCCCGTGCCGCCCGGGACGTCTACCCAGAAGATCGGCTCGGACTTGCGCACTTCGGCCAACTCCGCGACCGGGAGGCCTTTGACACTGACGTCCGGATCGAGAAAATCAAACCCGGGCGGAAGATTCGGACTGGGCACGCTACTTCTCCTAACTACAGTCCTCGATGACTCGCGATCCCAGGACACTAGCTGTCCTAGTGATGCTCTGGTGCCAGTAAAACATGCCTCCACCGCAGACAAAAGGCGGCGACGCATCCTCGCTTGTCATAGTAATGAAACGTGTTCTAGCCTGGCGTCATGGGTAACCCGGTAATCGTCGAAGCCACCCGCAGCCCGATCGGCAAGCGCAACGGATGGTTGTCAGGGCTGCACGCCACCGAGCTGTTGGGTGCGGTGCAGAAGGCGCTGGTCGAGAAGGCAGGCATCGACGCCGGCGACGTCGAACAGGTCATCGGCGGCTGCGTCACGCAGTACGGCGAACAGTCCAACAACATCAGCCGGGTCAGCTGGCTGGTGGCCGGGCTGCCCGAACACGTCGGCGCCATGACCGTGGACTGCCAGTGCGGCAGCGGCCAGCAGGCCAACGGCCTGGTCGCCGGGCTGATCGCCGCCGGCGCCATCGACATCGGTATCGCGTGCGGCATCGAGGCCATGAGCCGCGTCGGCCTCGGCGCCAACGCGGGCCCCGACCGCAGCATCCTGCGGCCCGCGTCGTGGGACATCGACCTGCCCGACCAGTTCACCGCCGCCGAGCGGATCGCCAAGCGGCGTGGCATCACCCGCGAGGAGATCGACGAGTTCGGCTTCAACTCGCAGGCCAGGGCCAAGCAGGCCTGGGACGAGGGCCGCTTCGACCGTGAGATCTCCCCGATCGAGGCCCCGGCGCTCGACGAGAACAAGCAGCCGACGTCGGAGCGTGTCACCATCTCCCGCGACCAGGGCCTGCGCGAGACGACCCTGTCGGGTCTGAGCGCGCTGAAGCCGGTCCTCGAGGGCGGAATCCACACCGCGGGAACGTCGTCGCAGATCTCCGACGGCGCGGCGGCCGTGCTGTGGATGGACGAGGACAAGGCCAAGGCTCTGGGCCTGCGGCCACGCGCCCGCATCGTCAGCCAGGCGCTGGTCGGCGCCGAGCCCTACTACCACCTCGACGGACCGGTGCAGTCGACGGCCAAGGTGCTGGAGAAGGCCGGCATGAAGATGGGGGACATCGACCTCGTCGAGATCAACGAGGCGTTCGCCTCGGTGGTGTTGTCCTGGGCGCGGGTGCACGAGCCGGACATGGCCAGGGTCAACGTCAACGGCGGCGCCATCGCGCTCGGCCACCCGGTCGGGTCGACCGGCAGCCGGCTGATCACCACCGCGCTGCACGAATTGGAGCGCACCGACCAGACCACCGCATTGATCACGATGTGCGCGGGCGGCGCCCTGTCCACCGGCACCATCATCGAGCGCATCTAGTTCCCCCTTGCTCGTCTCCGAAGAGAGCCGCATCGCCGCGGCGCAGTCCTATATCGACGCGTTGGTCAGCCATGACGGCGACACGGTCCCGTTCGCGGCCGGCTGCACCCGCATCGAGCAGGGCATCAAGAACGGGTTCTCCGGAAATCACCTGCGGCGCAGCCTGAATCGCGGGCCGCAGTATCGGTTGCTGGCGCACACGACGACGCCGGAGTACCGCATCGACGGCGACGACGTGCACGCCGCGTACCAGGTGCTGACCAAGGCGGCGTTGGGCGGGCGTCGGCTCGCGGCGCACGTCACCGAGACCTTCGTCATTCCGGCCGAAAGCGCAAGCGGGAAAGCCGAAATCCACCACATCAAGGTTCGCTTCCACCCCTTCATCCAGCGTTAGGGACGTCGAGGAACATCATGCCGAAACCGAAGCCACGCGCACTGAACTCACCCTGGGTCGCCTTCATCATCAAGTGGATGGCCAAGGGCAACGCATGGATATACCGACGCAGCAATGGAAAATTCGGCGGCACCTTCCAGAAGGCCCCCGTCGCGCTGCTCACCACGACGGGACGCAAGACCGGCGAACCGCGGGTGAGCCCGCTGCTTTACCTACGCGAGGGCGATCGGGTGGTACTGGTCGCATCGAAGGGCGGCAGCGACAAGCACCCGCTGTGGTACCTCAACCTCAAGGCCAATCCCAAAGTGTCCGTGCAGATCAAGGACGAGGTGCTTCACCTGCAGGCCCGCGACGCCACCGAGGCGGAACGGGCCGAGTACTGGCCGAAGTTGGACGCCATGTATCCCTCGTTCGACGATTACCGGTCCTGGACCGATCGGGTGATCCCGGTCGTCATCTGCGACCCCTAGAGTTTCAAATCGCCCGGATGGGGAACCATCCTGGCAAGATGTCCGAGCGTCGCTGGATCCGCAACTCGCGCCCGATTGCGCTGCTGCTCAAGTACTTCGCGCGCGCCCACATCTGGGTGTACCGCCGAACCAACGGCAGGCTCGGCGCGAAACTGCTGCGATTCCCCGCGGCGCTGCTGACCACGACCGGACGCAAGTCCAACCGGCCGCGGACCACCGCGACGCTCTACCTGCGCGACGGTGAACGGGTGATTTTGCCCGCGTCGTTCGGCGGCCGCGACGAAGACCCGGTGTGGTATCTGAACCTTCGGGAGAATCCCGAGGTGCGGGTGCAGATCCGGGCCCAGCGCCTGGAATTGATCGCGCGCGACGCGACCGACGCCGAGCGCGAACGCTATTGGCCGCCGCTGATGCGGATGTACCCGCCCTACCGCAAGTACCGCGAAGCCGCCGACCGGGTCATCCCGCTCGTGGTGTGCGAACCCCCTCGGCGAGCGTGCACCGACGGCGAAGAATCGGCGAAATCATCGCCGTGAGTGCGCGTTCGGCGCGGGCGCCGCGTCAGGCGCCGTAGACCGGGACCGGCGGGCGCGCCTTGGCGAGCAGGTCGGCGACGACGCGTCCCAGCTCCGCGGGATCCCACCGCGCCCCCTTGTCGATCTCCGGCCCGTGCGCCCAGCCCTCGGCGACCCGGATCTTGCCGCCCTCGACCTCGAACACCTTGCCGGTCACGTCGCGTGATTCGGCGCTACCCAGCCAAACCACCAGGGGGGAAATGTTTTCCGGGGCCATCGCGTCGAAATCCTGGTCCTGGGTGGACATCATCTCGGCGAAGACGGTCTCGGTCATGCGGGTGCGTGCCGAGGGAGCGATGGCGTTCACGGTGACGCCGTAGCGGCCCATCTCGGCCGCGCCGACGAGCGTCATCGCCGCGATGCCCGCCTTGGCGGCGCTGTAGTTGCCCTGCCCGACGCTGCCCTGCAGGCCGGCGCCCGAGCTCGTGTTGATGATCCGCGCGTCAACGGTTTTGCCCTCTTTGGACAACCCACGCCAATACGACGCGGCGTGCCGCATCGTGGCGAAGTGGCCCTTGAGGTGCACGGCGACGACGGCGTCGAACTCCTCCTCGCTGGTGTTGGCCATCATCCTGTCGCGCACGATGCCGGCGTTGTTCACCAAAACGTCCAGGCCGCCGAAGGTTTCGACGGCGGTCCGAATCAGTTCGGCAGCCTGGTCCCAGTCGGCGACGTTGGAACCATTGGCGACGGCTTCGCCCCCGGCGGCGACGATCTCGTCGACCACGCCCTGGGCGGCGCTGCCGCCGCCCGCCGGTGACCCGTCCAGGCCCACCCCGATGTCGTTGACCACCACCCGCGCACCCTCGGCGGCGAAGGCCAGCGCGTGCGCGCGGCCGATGCCGCCGCCCGCCCCGGTGACGATGACGACGCGGCCGTCAACCACTCCCATAGTCCTTGTCTCCTCTACTTGACCGCGCTGGCGGTCGTGGTGGACAGATAGTGCGGCGGCTCGCCGCCGCCGTGCACCTCCAACGAGGCCCCGCTGATGTAGGAGGCCGCGTCCGAGGCCAGAAACGCTGCGGCCCAACCGACGTCCTCGGGTTTGGCCAGCCGGCCCAACGGCACATTCTTCGAGATCGCGGCGATCGAGTCCGCGTCGCCGTAGAACAGTTCCGATTGTTCGGTCTCGACCATGCCGACCACACAGGCGTTGACTCGGACCTTGGGCCCCCATTCCACGGCCAAGGTCTGGGTGAGGCTCTCCAGCCCCGCCTTGGCCGCCCCGTACGCGCCGGTACCCGGGGAGGGCCGACGCCCGGACAGGCTGCAGATGTTGATGATCGACCCGCCGCGCGGCTGGGCTTGCATCTTGTCGTTCGCGTGCTGCGAAACGGACAGCGCGCCAATGAGATTGAGCTCGATGATCTTGCGGTTGAACTTGGCGCTGGATTCCGCGGTCAGCACGTAGGGCGATCCCCCGGCGTTGTTGACGACGACATCGAGGCCGCCGTGCCGGTCCGCGACGGTGTCGATCAATTCCCTGACCGCGTCGTCATCGCGGACGTCGCAGGAGTGGAACTCATACGGCGATCCCTCGACCGGCCGTCGCGCGCAGGTGACGACGGTGGCGCCCTGCGCGGCGAAAACCGCGCTGATGCCCGCGCCCACCCCGCGAACGCCGCCGGTGACGAGAACCACCCGCCCGGCCAGCCCCAAGTTCATGGCTTCTGCAAATGGGGGGCATGCTTCGACGCGAGTCACTGTGCTAGCGTACCAAGCAAGTGCTTGCTTAGGTAGTTACCCCACGAGGAAGTGGCACCTTGACCATCACATCCACCACCACCGAACCGGGCATCGTCGCAGTTACCGTCGACTACCCGCCCGTCAACGCCATCCCGTCGCGCGGCTGGTTCGAACTGGCCGACGCCGTCACCGCGGCCGGCCAGGACCCGCAAACCCACGTCGTGATCCTGCGGGCCGAGGGCCGCGGGTTCAACGCCGGGGTCGACATCAAGGAGATGCAGCGCACCGAGGGATTCACCGCGCTGATCGACGCCAACCGCGGCTGCTTCGCCGCGTTCCGCGCGGTCTACGAATGCGCGGTGCCGGTCGTCGCGGCCGTGAACGGATTCTGCGTCGGCGGCGGCATCGGCCTGGTCGGCAACTCCGACGTCATCGTCGCCTCCGAGGACGCCACCTTCGGGCTGCCCGAGGTGGAACGCGGCGCGCTCGGCGCGGCCACCCACCTGTCCCGGCTGGTGCCACAGCACCTGATGCGACGGCTGTTCTTCACCGCCGCCACGGTCGACGCCGCCACCCTGCACCACTTCGGTTCGGTGCACGAGGTGGTGCCGCGCGATCAGCTGGACGAGGCCGCGCTACGGGTCGCGCGCGACATCGCCGCCAAGGACACCCGGGTCATCCGGGCGGCCAAGGAGGCGCTGAACCTCATCGACGTGCAACGCGTCAACTCGAGTTACCGCATGGAGCAAGGCTTTACGTTCGAGCTCAATCTCGCCGGGGTGTCCGACGAGCACCGCGACGCGTTCGCCGGCACGACGAAGGGCAAGGACGCGTGAGCGACAAGAGAACCACCCTCGACGAGGCCGTCGCGCAGGTGCGCAGCGGCATGACCATCGGCATCGGCGGATGGGGATCTCGGCGCAAGCCAATGGCATTCGTGCGCGCCCTGCTGCGCACCGATGTCACCGACCTGACCGTGGTCACCTACGGCGGGCCCGACCTGGGGCTGCTGTGCTCGGCCGGCAAGGTGAAGCGCGTCTACTACGGGTTCGTCTCGCTGGACTCCCCGCCGTTCTACGACCCGTGGTTCGCCAAGGCCCGGGCGGCCGGGGCGATCGAGGCCCGCGAAATGGACGAGGGCATGCTGCGCTGCGGGTTACAGGCCGCCGCGCAACGCCTGCCCTTCCTGCCGATCCGGGCCGGGCTGGGCAGTTCGGTGCCCGACTTCTGGGAGGGTGAACTGCAGACCGTCACTTCGCCGTACCCCACGGACGGCGGCCACGAAACGCTGATCGCCATGCCCGCGCTGCGCCTGGACGCCGCATTCGTCCACCTCAACCTCGGCGACAGCCGGGGCAACGCCGCCTACACCGGGATCGACCCCTACTTCGACGATCTGTTCCTGATGGCCGCCGACAGGCGCCACCTGTCGGTCGAGCGCATCGTATCCACCGACGAACTGATCAAGGCGGTGCCGCCGCAGGCGCTGCTGGTCAATCGGATGATGGTCGACAGCGTCGTGGAGGCGCCGGGCGGTGCCCACTTCACCACCGCCGCACCGGATTACGGGCGCGACGAGAAGTTCCAGCGGCACTACGCCGAGGCGGCCTCGACCGACGAGGGCTGGCAGAAGTTCACCCAGACCTACCTGTCGGGCACCGAAGACGACTACCAGGCGGCGGTTCGCGCATTCGCAGAGGAGGCCTGAAAGTGAGCAGCACCCGCGCCGAAGTGTGCGCAGTCGCGTGTGCCGAATTGTTCAGGGACGCAGGCGAGATCATGGTCAGCCCGATGACCAACATGGCCTCCGTCGGGGCGCGGCTGGCCCGCTTGACCTTCTCCCCCGACATCTTGCTGACCGACGGCGAGGCCCAACTGCTGGCCGACACCCCGGCGCTCGGCGCGACCGGTGCCGTCGAGGGCTGGATGCCGTTCGGCCGGGTGTTCGAGACGCTGGCCTGGGGGCGTCGCCACGTGGTGATGGGCGCCAATCAGGTTGACCGGTTCGGCAATCAGAACATCTCGGCGTTCGGCCCGTTGCAGCAACCCAAACGCCAGATGTTCGGCGTGCGCGGCGCCCCGGGCAACGCCATCAACCACGCGACCAGCTATTGGGTGGGCAACCACTCCAAGCGGGTGTTCAGCGAGAAGGTGGACGTGGTCTGCGGGATCGGCTGGGACAACGTCGATGCCGACAATCCGGCGTTTCGATTCGCCAACACCTACCGGGTCGTGTCGAACCTCGGCGTCTTCGACTTCGGCGGCCCCGACCGGACCATGCGGGCGCTGAGCCTGCACCCCGGGGTCTCGCCGGACGAGGTCCGCGAGGCCACCTCTTTCGAGATCCATGGGCTCGAGGACGCCGAGGAGACCCGGCTGCCCACCGAGGACGAACTGCGCCTCATCCGCGAAACGATCGATCCGAAGTCGTTGCGCGACAGAGAGATACGCTGATGACCAGGTTGCGCACGCCGCTGACCGAGCTGGTCGGTGTCGAGCACCCGGTGGTGCAAACCGGGATGGGCTGGGTGGCCGGGGCGCGCCTGGTGTCGGCCACCGCGAACGCGGGCGGGCTGGGCATTTTGGCGTCGGCCACCATGACGCTGGACGAATTGGCGACGGCCATCGCCAAGGTCAAGGCCACCACGGACAAGCCGTTCGGCGTGAACATCCGCGCCGACGCGGCCGATGCCGGCGACCGGGTCGATCTGATGATCCGCGAAGGCGTCAAGGTGGCGTCCTTTGCCCTGGCGCCCAAGCAGGAGCTCATCGCCCGGCTCAAAGAGGCCGGCGCGGTAGTGATTCCGTCGATCGGTGCGGCCAAGCACGCCCGCAAGGTCGCCGGGTGGGGTGCGGACGCGATGATCGTGCAGGGCGGCGAGGGTGGCGGGCACACCGGTCCGGTCGCCACCACGCTGCTGCTGCCCTCGGTGCTGGACGCCGTGCGAGGCACCGGCATTCCCGTCATCGCCGCGGGCGGATTCTTCGACGGGCGCGGGTTGGCGGCCGCCCTGAGCTACGGCGCCGCCGGCGTCGCGATGGGCACGCGTTTCCTGCTGACCTCGGATTCGACCGTGCCCGATGCGGTCAAGCGGCGCTACCTGGAGGCGGCGCTGGACGGCACCGTCGTCACCACCCGCGTCGACGGCATGCCGCACCGGGTCCTGCGCACCGGCCTGGTCGAGAAGCTGGAAAACGGTTCGCCGGTGCGGGGTCTGACCGCCGCGGTGCGCAACGCCGCCAAGTTCAAGCACATGTCACGGATGACGTGGCGGTCGATGATCAGCGACGGCCTGGCGATGCGGCACGGCAAGGAGCTGACCTGGTCGCAGGTCGTCATGGCGGCCAACACCCCGATGCTGTTGAAAGCCGGTCTGGTGGACGGCAATACGGAGGCCGGGGTGCTGGCCTCCGGGCAGGTGGCGGGCATCCTCGAGGATCTGCCGTCGTGCGCCGAGCTGATCGATTCGATCGTGCGGGACGCCATCGAGCACCTGCGGGCGGCATCCGCCCTGGTGCACGAGTAGCCACGCGCCCTTGTGAAGCTATTTGCTGAATTTGGATGTAATTAAGCTATACTCTTCAAATGGATCGGATGAAGCCACAGCCTTCATCTCGCGCGACGCTGATCGGTGATGTCGTCGGTTCCCGGCGTGCCGCCGATCGCTCCGGGTTGCACCGCGCCCTGTCCGCGGCTCTGCGGGAAGTGGGCGACGGCGCGATCGACCCGCCCGCCTTCACCGTCGGCGACGAGTTCCAGGGCAGCTACCCCACCGTCGGGGCCGCGATCGACGCGGCATTGACCGTCCGCCTGCTGCTCGGCCCGGACACCGACGTCCGTTTCGGCATCGGATGGGGCGCGGTCACCATCCTCGATGCCGACGCGGGAATTCAGGACGGGCCCGGCTGGTGGAGCGCACGGGCGGCCATCCAGCAGACCGCAGAGGCCCAGCGGCAACCCGGCTTCGCGTTGGTACGCACGACGTTCCGGGCGGACGGTGACACACGCACCGACGCCGCGGCGGTCAACGCGGCGCTGATTTGTCGGGACCATCTGCTTGGATCGCTCGATGAAAGATCGTTGCGGATCGTGAGGGGCTTGATGACGGGCCGAACCAAAAAGGAGCTCGCCGCGGACGAGGGCATCAGTCCATCCGCGGTGTCTCAGCGCGCGAGCCGCGATGGTTTGGATCTGATTGTCCTTGCCAGCCACTATCTTCGGAGTCTGCCGTGAGCGCCGTCGCGGTATTCCTCACGGCGCTCGCACTCGCCGATCTCGGTCGGCGAGCGCTCCGCACGGTATGGCCGTCGCTCGTGATCGGGCCGGTCGTGGTGGTGGCGTGCGCCGCAGCGGGAGCCCTCTGGCATGCCGGCGACATCCCCTTGCTGGTGCTGGCCGCCGCGGCGGTAGTGGCCTGGGAATGGCTGTGCGCGCGAAGCGAACACAGCGGTAGCCGGCAAGGCGCGGCCCTGGCGGTGTTCGGCGCCGCGCTCGCACTACTGATGCTGCTGTCCGGGTGGTCGTCGCCGACCAACGGCGCGGTCGCTCGATGGTCGTCCTGGGTGCACCTGCCGCTCACCCACGTCACGCCCACCCGGCTGCTGATGATCGTCGGCGTCGTCCTGGCTCAGTTCGCCACCGCAAATCAGTTGGTGCGCTTGGTGCTTGGCTCGGTGGGCGCGATGCGCCCGGAAGGTCAGCCGCAGCCGTCGGACCGGCTCAAGGGCGGCAGACTGCTGGGACCGATGGAACGCCTGCTGATCCTGAGCCTCGGTGTCGGCGGGCAGGTCGCCGCGGCGAGCGCCGTCGTCGCCGCCAAGGGGATCATCCGCTTCCCGGAGTTGAACGCGCAGAAGGGCGGTAACGGCGACGTCGGCATCGACGAGGTGACCGAGTACTTCCTCGTCGGCAGCTTCACCAGTTGGCTGCTCGCCCTGGGCGGCATCGGGCTCGTTCTGGCGACCCGCTAAGAGCTTGGCCGAGTGTGAATTTCACGACGCGACACGCCGGTGGTCCGTCGGAAACTTCACACTCGGCGGTACTGGGCGCCACCCCGCAGCGCGCATGGCCGCGACGACACGAGCAATGAAGGTGCCCTGGCGGTAACGCAGGAGATCGCTGCTGACCCGGATGATCGCCCAGCCCAAGTCGGCCAATGCGGTGTACCGGTCGATGTCACGATCACGCTGCCCTGCATCCGTCCAGTGCTGCGGTCCGTCGTACTCGATGCCGACCCGCAGCTCGCGATACCCCATGTCGATGCGCGCCCCGAAGTCGCCGTAGTCGTCGCAGACTCGGATCTGTGTCTGTGGCACAGGCAAACCCGCGTCGATCAGCACCAGCCGGGTGCGGGTCTCCTGTGGAGACTCCGCCCCGCTGTCCACGAGGGGCAGCACGGCTTTGAGTCGAACCAGACCGCGCGTGCCGCGATGCTCGGCCATCACGGCTTCGATGTCCGTGACTTTGACGCCGGTGACGTTGGCCAGCGCGTCGAGCCGCTGCACCGCAAACAGCCGCGACGACGCCCACTGGCCCACATCGAAAGCCGTACGCGCCACACTGGTCACCGGCATGCCGTCGACTTCGACGACCTCGCCGGGCAGCAGTGTCTCGCTGTGCACGACGATGCCGGCGGGTGGGTGCCGGTTGCCGTGTATCAACTCGGCATCGAGCGTCGGGCTTACCCACTTCGCCCCGAGCAGCGCGGCCGCCGAGTTCCCCGCGATGACGCCCTTGCGTCGTGACCAAAGCCATGCCGCCTGCGCGCGTTCGCGCGCCGTCAGCGCGATGCCGGCGGGGCGGTAGACACCCGGGTGGACGGGCTCGTAGAGGGAGCGCATCGCCCGTTCCGGCAACACCTTTGCCGCCAGGGCCTCACTGCCCAGGAAGAGCTCCGTCATGCCGCCGATGGTGCCAACCCGCACCGACAACTCCGCGAATGTGAATCCTACGACGCGACACGCCGTTGTGGCGTCGCAGGATTCACACTCGGCGGGCAGAGGAAGAAGGTCAGAGCCGCTCGATGATGGTGACGTTGGCGGTGCCCCCGCCCTCGCACATCGTCTGCAGGCCGTAGCGGCCGCCGGTGCGCTCGAGTTCGTTGAGCATGGTGGTGAACAGCTTGGCGCCGGTGGCGCCCAGCGGGTGTCCGAGCGCGATCGCCCCGCCGTTGGGGTTGACCTTCTCCGGGTCCGCCTTGACTTCCTTGAGCCAGGCCAAGACCACCGGGGCGAACGCCTCGTTGATCTCGACGGTGTCGATGTCGTCGATCGACAGCCCCGTCTTGTCCAGCGCGTAGCGCGTCGCCGGAATCGGCCCGGTCAGCATGAAGACCGGGTCGGCCGCGCGTGCGCTGATGTGGTGGATGCGGGCCCGCGGTGTCAGGTTGTGCTCCTTGACGGCCCGCTCGGACGCCAGCAGCACCGCGCTGGCCCCGTCGGAGATCTGGCTGGCCATGGCCGCCGTCAGCCGGCCGCCCTCGACCAGAGGCTTGAGGCCGGCCATCTTCTCCAGCGACGATTCGCGCGGGCCTTCGTCGACCCGGAACGGCCCGGATTCGGTTTCCACGGTGATGATTTCGTTGTCGAAGTGGCCGCCCCGGATCGCCGCGAACGCGCGCTCGTGACTGGTCAGCGCGTATCGCTCCATCTCTTCGCGCGACAGGTTCCACTTCTCGGCGATCAGCTCCGAGCCGCGAAACTGCGAGATCTCCTGGTCGCCGTAGCGATGCAGCCATTGCTTGGACTCGTTGGTCGGGGAGGTGAAGCCGAACTGCTCGCCGACGGTCATGGCCGACGAGATCGGGATCTGGCTCATGTTCTGCACCCCCCCGGCGACGATGAGGTCGGCGGTGCCGGACAGAATCGCCTGTGCGCCAAAGGAAATGGCCTGCTGACTGGAGCCGCACTGGCGGTCGACGGTGACGCCGGGCACCTCTTCGGGGTAGCCCGCGGCCAGCCAGGAGAGGCGCGCGATGTTGCCGGCCTGCGCGCCGATGGCATCGACGCAGCCGGCGATCACGTCGTCGACGGCGGCGGGGTCGACGTCGACCCGGTCGAGCAGTCCGCGCCATCCCAGCGCACCCAGGTCGACCGGATGCACTCCGGCCAGCGATCCGCCGCGCTTGCCGACCGCGGTACGCACGGCGTCGATGACGTAGGCCTCTGGCATTTCAGACTCCTTCTTTGGTGATCCCGCCAAGAACGATGGCGAGGTATTGCTGACCCACCTGCTGCGCGGTGAGCGGACCGCCGGGCTGATACCAGCGCACCGACACCCACGTGGTGTCACGGATGAAGCGGTAGACAAGGTCGACGTCGAGATCGGGACGGAAGTAGCCCTCGTCGACGCCCTGATGGAGCAGCTCGAGCCACATCTTGCGCTGTTGCCGGTTCATGTCCTCGATGTAGGAGAACCGGGGCTGTGACAACAGCCGCTGGGCTTCGTCCTGGTAGATGACGACCTGCGCGTGCCGGTGCTCGATCGCCTCGAACGACGCCATGAACAGCCCCTTGAGCCGCTCCAGCGGGTTGGCCTCGCCGTCCACGATCTCGCGGTACCGGGCGAACAACCAGTCCAGGAAGCTGCGCAAGAGCTCGTCGACCATCTCCTCTTTGGACGAGAAGTGGTGGTACAGGCTGCCGGACAGGATGCCGGCGCTGTCGGCGATGTCGCGCACCGTGGTGGCGCGCAGCCCGCGCTCGGCGAACATAGTCGCGGCAAGCTCCAGCAACTCGTCTCGCCGGCTGTTGGCCTGACCGGTCACTCGGTCCACCCGACCAGAGTATCAACCAAGCGCTTGCTTGGCCAGCGGGCCGGCTCTCACGGGTGCTGACTGGATACCGAGATGACCTCGCCGGTCAGGTAGCTGGAGTAGTCGCTGGCGAGGAAGGCGATAGTGGCCGCGACCTCCCACGGCTCGGCGGCGCGGCCGAAGGCCTCGCCGGCCGAGAGCCGATCGAGCAGATCGGCCGACGACGTCTTCTCCAGAAACTTGTGCCGCGCGATGCTCGGCGACACCGCGTTGATCCGTACCCCATACTCGGCGGCTTCGATTGCGCTGCAGCGGGTCAGGGCCATCACGCCGGCCTTGGCGGCCGCGTAGTGCGACTGCGAGTGCTGTGCCCGCCAGCCCAGGACGCTGGCGTTGTTGACGATGACGCCGCCGTGTGGTGCCTCGCGGAAGTAGCGCAGCGCCGCTCGCGTGGCACGCAGCACCGACGTCAGCGTCACGTTGAGGACGCGGTCCCATTCCTCGTCGGTCATGTCGACGACCGGCGTCTGTCCGCCGAGACCGGCGTTGTTGACCAGCACGTCGATCCGGCCCATCCGGGCGGTGGTCGACGCGATGAGGGCGTCGACTTGAGCGGTCGAGGTCACGTCGCAGACCACGTGCTCGACGCGGCCCTGCCCCAGCGCGGCGAGCTGCTCGGCCGTCTCCCCCAGGCGCCGTTCGTGGTGGTCGGAGATCACCACGTCGGCACCCTCGGCCAACGCCCGCCGCGCGGTCGCCGCGCCGATCCCGGTGCCGGCGGCGGCCGTCACGACCACCACCTTGCCCTGCAGAAGTCCATGTCCGGCAATCTCTTTGGGAGCTTCGGACAGACTCATCCCTTAACCTCTCGGGGTAGGCCGAGCACCCGCTCGGCGATGATGTTGCGCTGGATCTCGTTGGACCCGCCGTAGATGGTGTCGGCGCGGCTGAACAGGAACAGCCGCTGCCACTCGTCGAACTCGCCGTCGGCCAGGGTCAGGCCCGGCTTGCCGACGACGTCCATCGCCAGCTCGCCCAGATCGCGATGCCAGTTGGCCCACAACAGCTTCGACACGTTGTCCTGGCCCGGCTGCTCGACGTCCATGGTGGCCAGCGCGTACGAACGCATGGCCCGCAGGCCCGTCCACGCCCGGGTCAGCCGCTCGCGGATGAACGGGTCGTCGGCCGCGCCGGTCCGCTGGGCGAGCTCGGCGAGGTTGGAAAGCTCACGGGCGTAACGGATTTGTTGCCCGAGCGTCGAGACGCCGCGCTCGAACGTCAGCGTGCCCATTGCGACCCGCCAGCCGTCACCGGGCTCGCCGACCACCAGGTTGGCCTCGGTGCGGGCGTCGTCGAAGAACACCTCGTTGAATTCCGAGTCGCCGGTCAGCTGGATGATCGGCCGCACTTCCACGCCCGGCTGGTCCAGCGGCGCCAGCAGATACGACAACCCCGCGTGCCGCTTGGAGCCCTTCTCGGTGCGCGCGACCACGAAGCACCACTGCGCCCAGTGCGCCAGCGACGTCCAGACCTTCTGGCCGTTGATCACCCAGTGGTCGCCGTCGAGTTCGGCGGTGGTCGCCACGTTGGCCAGGTCGCTGCCGGCGCCGGGCTCCGAATAGCCCTGGCACCACAGCTCGGTGACATCGAGGATCTTGGGCAGGAAACGCTGCTGCTGCTCGGGTGTCCCGAACGCGATCAGCGTCGGCCCCAGCAGCTCCTCGCCGAAGTGGTTGACCTTGTCCGGGGCGTCGGCGCGGGCGTACTCCTCGTAGAACGCCACCCGGTGCGCGGTGGACAGGCCGCGGCCGCCGTGTTCGACCGGCCAGCCCAGGCAGGTCAGTCCGGCCTTGGCGAGATGCTGGTTCCAGGCCCGGCGTTCCTCGAAGGCCTCGTGCTCGCGGCCGGGGCCCCCGAGACCCTTGAGAGCTGCGAATTCACCGACCAGATTGTCGGCGAGCCAAGAGCGGACCTCGGCCCGGAACTCCTCGACGTCCTGCATGCCTTGTAGGCTAACCTACCAAGCACTTGCTTTGTTAGGCCGCCGTAGGAGAAGCGCCGATGACCACCGATCCCCGCACCGTGCCCGCGGCGCTGGATCGTTTCGCGCGCCAATTCCCCGATCACGACGCGTTGGTCACCGAGGACCGGTCGTTCACCGCCGCGGCGTTGCGCGACGAGGTGCACCGGGCGGCGGCGGCGCTGATCGCGCTGGGCGTGCAGCCCGGCGACCGGGTGGCGATCTGGTCCCCCAACACCTGGCATTGGGTGGTGGCCTGCCTGGCGATCCACCACGCCGGCGCCGCGATGGTCCCGCTGAACACCCGCTACACCGCCGCGGAGGCCGGTGACATCCTGGCCCGCGTCGAGGCGCCGGTGCTGTTCGGCATGGGCGAGTTCCTGGGCAACGACCGCGTCGCCGACCTGGATCGGGCGGCGCTGCCCGCGCTGCGGCACATCGTGCGGATACCGATCGATGCCCGGGAAACGGGGGCTGGCACCTGGGACGAATTCATCGCCGGCGGCACCGATCTCGACGCGGTGGCCGCCCGGGCCGCGGCGGTCACGCCCGACGACGTCAGTGACATCCTGTTCACGTCGGGCACCACCGGCCGCAGCAAGGGCGTGCTGTGCGCGCACCGGCAGTCGCTGTCGGCCTCGGCGTCGTGGGCGGCCAACGGCAAGATCACCGCCGACGACCGCTACCTGTGCATCAACCCGTTCTTTCACAACTTCGGCTACAAGGCCGGCATCCTGGCGTGCCTGCAGACCGGCGCGACGCTGATCCCCCACCTCACCTTCGACCCGCTGCGCGCGCTGAAGGCGATCGAGCAACACCGCATCACCGTATTGCCCGGTCCGCCAACGATTTACCAGACCCTGCTCGATCATCCGGCTCGTGGCGATTACGACCTGAGCTCGCTGCGCTTCGCGGTGACGGGGGCGGCCACCGTGCCGGTCGTGTTGGTCGAGCGCATGCAGTCCGAACTCGACATCGACATCGTGCTGACGGCTTACGGCCTCACCGAGGCCAACGGCATGGGAACCATGTGCCGCGCCGACGACGACGCGGTCACCGTCGCCACCACCTGCGGGCGCCCGTTCGCCGACTTCGAATTGCGCATCGACGCCGGGGAATCCGGCGAATCGGGCGAGGTGTTGCTGCGTGGGCCCAATGTGATGCTGGGCTACCTCGACGACCCGGCGGCCACCGCCGCCGCCATCGACGCCGACGGTTGGCTGCACACCGGCGACATCGGTGTGCTGGACGCGGCCGGCAACCTGCGCATCACCGACCGGCTCAAGGACATGTACATCTGTGGGGGATTCAACGTGTACCCCGCCGAGATCGAGCAGGTGCTGGCCCGGCTCGACGGTGTGGCCGACGCCGCGGTGATCGGGGTCCCCGACGAGCGACTCGGCGAAGTCGGCCGGGCGTTTCTGGTCACCCGCCCGGGGGCACAACTCGACGAACAATCTGTGATCGCATACACCCGTGAGCATTTGGCGAACTTCAAGACACCGAGATCGGTGCGGTTCGTCGACGCGCTGCCGCGCAACGCCGGCGGCAAGGTGCTCAAACCACAACTGCGAGAGCTGGACTGATGGATCTGGATCTAGACGACGACACCTTGGCTTTCCAGGCCGAGGTCCGGGAATTCTTGTCGGCCAATGCCGAGTCGATCCCGACGAAGTCATACGACAACGCCGAAGGCTTTGAGCAGCACCGGCATTGGGACCGGGTGCTGTTCGATGCCGGGCTTTCGGTGATCACCTGGCCGAAGCGCTACGGCGGCCGCGACGCGCCGCTGCTGCACTGGGTGGTGTTCGAAGAGGAGTACTTCCGTGCCGGGGCGCCCGGCCGGGCCAGCGCCAACGGCACCTCGATGCTGGCCCCTACGCTGTTCGCGCACGGCACCGAGGAGCAGCGCGACCGGATCCTGCCCAAAATGGCCAGCGGCGAGGAGATCTGGGCGCAGGCGTGGTCCGAACCCGAGTCGGGCAGCGACCTGGCGTCGCTGCGCTCCACGGCGACGGCGACCGACGGCGGCTGGCTGCTCAACGGGCAGAAGATCTGGAGCTCACGTGCGCCGTTCGCCGAGCGGGGATTCGGGCTGTTCCGCTCCGACCCCGGCGCCGAGCGCCACAACGGGCTGACCTACTTCATGTTCGACCTGAAGGCCAAGGGCGTGACGGTGCGGCCGATCGTCCAACTGGGCGGCGACACCGGATTCGGTGAGATCTTCCTCGACGACGTCTTCGTCCCCGACGAGGACGTGATCGGCACCCCGCACGAGGGCTGGCGGGCGGCGATGAGCACGTCGAGCAACGAACGCGGCATGTCGCTGCGCAGCCCGGCCCGCTTCCTGGCGACGGCGGAACGGTTGGTGCAGCTTTGGAAGGAGGCCGGCGCACCGGCCGCGTTCGCCGACCGGGTCGCCGACGGCTGGATCAAGGCGCAGGCCTACCGGCTGCAGACTTTCGGCACGGTGACCAGGCTGGCCCTCGGTGGTGAGCTGGGCGCCGAATCGTCGGTGACCAAGGTGTTCTGGTCCGACCTCGACGTCGAACTGCACCAGACCGCGCTCGACATCCTGGCCGCGGACGGGGAACTCGCCGGCCCGTGGACCGAAGGTCTGCTGTTCGCGCTGGGCGGCCCGATCTATGCCGGCACCAACGAAATTCAGCGCAACATCATCTCCGAGCGGTTGCTGGGCCTGCCGCGCGAGAAGTCCGGGGGCAAGAAGTGAGATTTGCGCTAGACGAACAGCAGCGTGACTTCGCGGCCAGCATCGACGCCGCGCTCGGCTCGGCGGACCTGCCCAGCGCCGTGCGGGCGTGGGCGGCGGGCGACACCGCGCCGGGCCGCAAGGTGTGGGAACAGCTGGCCAACCTGGGTGTCACCGCCCTGGCCGTGCCGGAGAAATTCGACGGCATCGGGGCGGACCCGATCGACCTGGTCGTCGCCCTCGAACGCCTCGGGCGCTGGTGCGTGCCGGGCCCGGTGGTCGAATCCATCGCCGTGGCACCGGTATTGCTGGACTCCGACGATCACGCCGAGCGGTGCGCCGGGCTCGCGGCCGGCGAGCTGATCGCCACGGTCGCACTGCCGCCGCGGGTGCTGCGGGCCGTCGACGCCGACGTGGCGAACCTGGTGCTGCTGGCCGGTGACGAGGGGGTCACCGAAGCCACCGCGGGGGAAGAGCACGAGTCCGTCGACCCCAGCCGCCACCTGTATGACGTGACCCCGACCGGCGCCGCTTGGGAAGCAGACGTCAAGCGCGCCTACGAGTTCGCCGCGCTGGGTACCGCCGCGCAACTGGTCGGCGCCGCCGAGGCGCTGCGCGACGCCGCCGTCGACTACGCCAAGCAACGCACCCAGTTCGGCCGGGTGATCGGCTCGTATCAGGCGATCAAGCACCAGCTCGCCGACGTGCACATCGCCATCGAACTGGCCCGGCCGCTGGTGCACGGCGCGGCGCTGACGCTGGACCCCCGCGACGTGAGCGCGGCCAAGGCGGCGGCCTCCGACGCGGGCCTGCTGGCCGCGCGGTCGGCGCTGCAGACCCACGGCGCGATCGGGTTCACCCAGGAACACGACCTGTCGCTGTTGCTGCTGCGGGTGCAGGCGCTGCGATCCGCCTGGGGCACACCGGAAGAACATCGGCGGCGAGTGCTGGAGGCGCTGTGACTCGCGCCGCGACGATGCAGAGCCTAGCGATGAGAAGGAGCGGCGCCCATGACTCGCGCCGCGACGATGCAGAGCGTAGCGATGAGAAGGAGCGGCGCC
>NZ_KL446993.1:781046-2385098 GCF_000709305.1 Mycobacterium sp. TKK-01-0059 | reverse complement strand
TAGCGATGAGAAGGAGCGGCGCCCATGACTCGCGCCGCGACGATGCAGAGCGTAGCGATGAGAAGGAGCGGCGCCAATGACTGAAGAACGCGAGCTGCTCCGCGAGACGGTGGCCGCGCTGGTCGCCAAGCACGCCGGCCCGGCGGCGGTGCGCGCCGCCATGGAGTCCGACCGAGGCTACGACGAATCGCTCTGGCGGCTGCTGTGCGAGCAGGTCGGCGCCGCGGCCCTGGTGATACCGGAGGAACTGGGCGGCGCTGGCGGTGAATTGGCCGACGCCGCAGTGGTTTTGCAGGAGCTGGGCCGCGCCCTGGTGCCCTCCCCGCTGCTGGGCACCACGCTGGCCGAGCTGGCGCTGCTGAGCGCCCCCGAGCCGGACGCCGCGACGCTGGAGGGCCTGGCCGAGGGCACCGCGATCGGCGCGCTGGTGCTCGATCCCGACTACGTGGTCAACGGCGACATCGCCGACGTCGTGGTCGCCGTCGAGGACGGCCGGCTGAGCAGGTGGACCCGATTCAGCGCGCAGGCCGTCACCACCATGGACCCGACCCGGCGCCTGGCCCGGGTGCAACCGCAGGAGGCCGAGGCGATCGGCGCGGACCCCGGCCTGGCGGACAAGGCTGCCGTCCTGCTGGCCGCCGAGCAGATCGGCGCCGCGCAGCGCTGTCTGGAGCTGACCGTCGAATACGCCAAGGACCGAGTGCAATTCGGCCGGCCGATCGGCAGCTTTCAGGCGCTCAAGCATCGAATGGCCGACCTGTATGTCACGGTCGCCGCGGCGAAGGCCGTCGTATCCGACGCCTGTGAGGACCCTTCACCCACCAACGCCGCCGCGGCACGGCTGGCCGCCACCGAGGCGCTGAACACGGTGGCCGCCGAGGGCATCCAGTTGCACGGCGGCATCGCGATCACGTGGGAACACGACATGCACCTGTACTTCAAACGCGCCCACGGCAGCGCGCACCTGCTAGACACGCCGCAGGAGCTGCTTAACCGGCTGGAATCCGAGGTACTCAACACGCCGTGACCGATCGTGTCTCGCTGCGCGCGGGCATCCCACCGTTCTACGTGATGGATGTCTGGTTGGCGGCCGCCGAACGCCAGCGCAGCCACGGCGATCTGGTCAACCTGTCGGCGGGCCAACCCAGCGTCGGGGCGCCCGAGCCGGTGCGCGCGGCCGCCGCGGCGGCCGTGCATTCCAACCAGCTGGGCTACTCGGTGTCGCTGGGCACCCCCGAGCTGCGTGCCGCGATCGCCGCGGATTACCGGCGCCAGCACGGCCTCG
Source organism: Mycobacterium sp. TKK-01-0059 (assembly GCF_000709305.1). NCBI lineage: Bacteria > Bacillati > Actinomycetota > Actinomycetes > Mycobacteriales > Mycobacteriaceae > Mycobacterium > Mycobacterium sp. TKK-01-0059. Next base: position 2,383,813 of record NZ_KL446993.1, on the reverse strand, counting down.
ACGTCGAACCCGACGCCGTGGTGATCACCACGGGCTCCTCGGGCGGCTTCCTGCTGACCTTCCTGGCCTGCTTCGACGCCGGCGACCGGGTGGCCCTGGCCAGCCCCGGCTATCCGTGCTACCGAAACATCTTGTCGGCCTTGGGATGTGAGGTCGTGGAGATCCCCTGCGGGCCGCAGACTCGCTTCCAGCCCACCGCGCGGATGCTCGCCGAGCTCGACCCCCCGGTGCAGGGCGTCATCGTGGCGAGCCCCGCCAACCCCACCGGAACGGTCATCGCGCCGGAGGAGCTGGCCGCGATCGCCGCCTGGTGCGACGCCTCCGGGGCGCGGCTGATCAGCGACGAGGTGTACCACGGGCTGGTCTACGAGGGCGCGCCGCAGACCAGCTGCGCGTGGCAGACATCGCGAAATGCCGTGGTGGTCAACAGCTTTTCGAAGTACTACGCGATGACGGGCTGGCGGCTGGGCTGGCTGCTGGTGCCGGCCGAGTTACGCCGCGCGGTGGATCGCCTAACCGGGAATTTCACGATCTGCCCGCCCGTGCTCTCGCAGCTGGCGGCGGTGGCGGCCTTCACCCCGGAGGCCACCGCCGAAGCCGACGGCCACCTGCACCACTACGCGACCAACCGCTCGCTGCTGCTCGACGGGCTGCGCAGCATCGGTGTCGAGCGCCTGGCCCCCACCGACGGCGCCTTCTACGTGTACGCCGACGTCTCGGACTTCACCGACAACTCGATGGAGTTCTGCTCGAAACTGTTGGAAGAGACCGGCATCGCCATCGCGCCCGGCATCGACTTCGATACCACCCGCGGCAATTCGTTCGTCCGGCTGTCGTTCGCCGGGCCCACCGCCGACATCGAGGAAGCGGTGCGACGGCTCGGCCCGTGGCTTTCGGCCCGCTAGCCGCGCCGCGCCTACGCGTCCAGCACCCGCCCGATGCGCGCCTCGAGCGCACCGCGCTCGCCGATGCCGGCCACGTCGATGCCGAATCGCTCACCGAGCACGTCGACGACCGCCGCCGCGTCGTCCAGGCGGATCTTCTCGCTGCCGTCGGCGCGGTGGACGGTCAGGTGGCGGCCGGCCAGGTTGTAGCGGGCGTCGGCGGTCGTCAGGGCGGCCATCAGCCCGGTCACGAAGTGCGACTCGGGGTGCGTGGAGACGTACCAGCTGCCCACCCGCAGATCGATCTGCGGCACGGTCTGGGTGCCGAACACGTACAGCGGTTTCCACTCGTCGCGGACCAGGGCTTGCAGCACCAGGCCGTCGCCGCGGTCGTTGAGCCGGTACGGCTCGTGCGTTGTCTGCTGGGCGTTTCCGGTCTCGAAGCGGATGGGGGACGTCAGCGTCTGGCCACCGAAACCGACGTCGACCAGATAGGAGCCCTGCGAGCCCGGGAACGTCACAGCCAGCGCCGTGTGCGTCTGGGCTCCCAGCGGCGCGTCGGGCGGCTGCATCCAGACCACCCGCCCGGCCAGGCGGCGCACCCGGAACCCGATCTCGGCCAGCACGTAACCCATCAGGCCGTTCTGCTCGTAGCAGTAGCCGCCCCGGCGCCGGTACACCAGCTTGTCGGTGAGGGCTTCGGGGCTCAGGTCGTCGACCGGCACCCCCATCAGCGGATCGAGGTTCTCGAACGGGATCGACCCGGTGTGCGCGGTCATCAGATCCTGCAGCACCTCGAGATTCGGCTCGGCGGCGCCGCGATAGTCGATGCGGTCGAAGTACGCGCCCAGATCCAGCGTCATGAAACCATTCTGGGCCCAACGCGGGGCGTTACGGCGGCCGGGTGTCCCGCAGGCGTAACGCCACGGCGGAAAAACGCGCGCGAAGTCGCCGTGGCGTTACGCCCTTGAGAACCCCTACAGCCAGGTGTCCTGGGTGGTGGTGGTGAGGAAGGCTTCCAGGTCGTCGCGCCACTGCGCCGGCGTCGTCTTGTCCGGCTCGATGCCGGTGTACTCACCGCGATAGAACAGCAGCGGCCGCGGCTTGATCTTGGGGGCCTCCGAAAGCGATTGCACCGCACCGAACACCACGAAGTGGTCGCCGCCGTCGTGCGCGGAGGCCACGGTGCAGTCGATGTAGGCCAGCGACCCGTCGATGATCGGTGAACCGAGATCGGAAAGGTGCCAGTCGATGCCGGCGAACTTGTCGGGCTCCTTGGAGCCGAACCGGGCCGAGACGTGCTTCTGGTTCTCGGTCAGCATGTTGACGCAGAACCGGCCGGAGGCCTCGATGGCCTTCCAGGACCGCGACACCTTGGTCGGGCAGAACAGCACCAGCGGCGGGTCCAGCGACAGCGCCGCAAACGACTGGCAGGCGAAGCCGACGGGGACGTCGTCGTGCACGGTGGTGATGATGGTGATGCCGGTGCAGAACTGCCCCAGCACCTGCCGGAAGGTCCGCGGATCGATGGGCGCCGACATGGTCAGCCGCGCATGCCGACCGTGAAGTCGTGGCCCCACAGGCTGACCGCGGTGCTTTCCCGGGCGACCCAGTCGTCGTCTTCGACTTGCCTTCCCTCGCAACCGAATTCGATGTCGAATCCGCCGGGTGTCTTCATGTAGAACGACAGCATGAGGTCGTTGACGTGACGGCCCAGGGTGGCCGACATGGGCACCTTGCGGCGCAGCGCCCGGTCCAGGCACAGCCCCACGTCGTCGACGTCCTCGACCTCCATCATCAGGTGCACGATGCCGCTCGGTGTGGGCAGCGGCAGGAAGGCCAGGCTGTGATGGCGCGGGTTGCAGCCGAAGAATCGCAACCAGGCGGGCGCCCCGTCGGCGGGGCGGCCCACCACCTGCGGCGGCATCCGCATCGAGTCGCGCAGCTTGAACCCGAGCACGTCGCGGTAGAAGTGCAGCGCCTCGTCGTCGTCGCGGGTGGACAACACCACGTGCCCCAGGCCCTGCTCACCGGTGACGAACTTGTGCCCGTAGGGGCTGACCACCCGGCGGTGTTCCAGGGCGACGCCGTGGAAGACCTCCAGGCAATTGCCCGACGGGTCGGAGAACCGGATCATCTCGACGACCCGGCGGTCCGCCAGTTGCGCGGCGGTGGCTTCCTTGTAGGGGACGCCCTCGACGTCGAGGCGATCCCGGATCTCTTGCAGGCCTTCGGCGTTCGCGCACTCCCAGCCGGCCTCCATGAGGTGGTCGCGCTCGCCGGGCACGATCACCAGCCGCGCGGGGAAGTCGTCCATCCGCAGATACAGGGCGCCCTCGGTGTTGCCGCTGCCCTCGACCATGCCGAGGACCTTGCACCCGTACTCACGCCAGGCCGCCATGTCGGTGGCCTCGATGCGCAGATAACCCAGCGAACGGATGCTCATCACGCACCTCCCAGGAAATCGATGGTGAGCTTGTTGAACTCGTCGAACTTCTCCACCTGCGCCCAATGCCCACACTGCCCGAAAACGTGCAGCTGCGCACGCTTGATGGTCTTGAGCGCGACCAGCGACCCGTCCAGCGGGTTGACCCGGTCCTCACGCCCCCAGATCAGCAGCACGGGCTGGCGCAGGCGGTGCACCTCGCGCCACATCATGCCGAGCTCGAAATCGGCGCCCGCGAACGACATTCCCATCGCCCGCGTCGCCGTCAACGATTCCGGCGTGCTGGCCAACGCGAACCGCTCGTCGATCAATTCGTCGGTGATCAGTTTCTGGTCGTAGACCATCACCCGCAGGAACGCCTCGAGGTTCTCCCGGGTGGGCTCGGCCGAGAACCTGCCCAGCCGCTTGACGCCCTCGGTGGGGTCGGGGGCGAACAGGTTGATACTCAACCCGCCCGGCCCCATCAGGACCAGGCGCCCGGCCAAGTCGGGGTAGTCCAGGGCGAACCGGACCGCGGTGCCGCCGCCCAGCGAATTGCCCACCAGCGGAACGCGTCCCAGGCCCAGGTGGTCGAAGAGGCCCTTGAGCCCCCTGGCCGCGTAGTGGTTGAACTGCCCGTGCTCGGCGCGCTTGTCCGAATGCCCGTAACCGGGCTGGTCGACGGCGAGCACGTGGAACCGCTCGGCCAACACCGGGATGTTGCGCGACCAGTTCGTCCAGCTCGCCGCCCCGGGACCGCCGCCGTGCAGCAGCACGATCGTCTGGTCGTTGCCGACCCCCGCCTCGTGGTAGTGCAGCTTGAGCGGCCCGTCGACGTCGACCTCGATGAAGCGCGAGGTGGACTCGAAGGTGATCTCCTCGGTTGCGGTCACTTAGCGCCGCTCCTCCTACCCATCTCAGATCGCACTGCCCTGTCTATCGTCGTCGGCGCGCATGGCTAGACCATGGTGTCGCCGGGTGGCAGCCCGAACTCGTTGTTCCCGAAGATCTGGTAGGCCCGCTCGGGGTCGTTCGCCGCGTGCACCCGGCCGGCGTGCGCGTCGCGCCAGAACCGTTGCACCGGTTGGTCGTTGGCCAGGGCGGTGGCGCCGGACGCCTCGAACAACCGGTCGATGGAGGCGATGGCCCGGCCGGTGGCGCGCACCTGGTCGCGGCGGGCGCGGGCGCGCAGCTCGAACGGGATCTCCTTGCCGGCCGACAGCAGCGCGTACTCGTCGGCGACGTTGCCGCTCAGCTGGCGCCACGCCGCGTCGATGTCGCTGGCCGCCTCGGCGATGCGGACCTTGGCGAAGGGGTCGTCCTTGGCCTTCTCGCCGGCGAACGCCGCGCGCACCCGCTTGCCCTGGTGCTCGACGTGCGCGGCGTAGGCGCCGTAGGCCATGCCGACGATCGGCGCCGAGATGGTGGTGGGATGCATTGTGCCCCAAGGCATCTTGTAGACGGGCGCGGTGTTGGTCTCATACCCCCCGGCGGTGCCGTCGTTCATCGCCTTGTAGGACAAAAACCGGTGCCGCGGCACGAAGACGTCCTTGACGACGACGGTGTTGCTGCCGGTGCCGCGCAGGCCGACGACGTGCCACACGTCGTCGATGCGGTACTCGCTGCGCGGGATCAGGAAGCTGCCGAAGTCGACGGGGCGGCCGTCCTTGATCACCGGGCCACCCAGGAACGCCCACGTCGCGTGGTCACAGCCCGAGGACCAGTTCCATGCGCCGTTGACCAGGTAGCCACCGTCGGTCACCACGCCCGCGCCCATCGGGGCGTACGACGAGGAAACCCGGGTCTTGGGGTCCTCGCCCCAGACCTCCTCCTGGGCCTGCTGATCGAACAACGCCAGGTGCCAGTTGTGCACGCCGATGATGGAGCTCACCCAGCCGGTGGAGCCGCAGGCGCTGGCCAGCCGCCGGACCGCCTCGTAGAACAGCGTCGGATCGCACTGCAGGCCGCCCCACTGCTCGGGCTGCAACAGCGTGAAGAAGCCCACGTCTTGCAGGTCCTGAACGGTCTCGTCGGGCAGCCGCCGCAGATCCTCCGTCGCCTGAGCGCGCTCCCGGATCTGCGGGAGCAGATCATCGATGCCAGCCAGAACCGACTGCGCATCACGCTGTTGAATGGACGTCACTTAAGTTTGCCTCCTGGGCCAGACTTACACAGCGGACTTACACCAGAGACTAGAACACGTTCCGATTTGTGTCGAGCAGGGTATTCCTGCGGCTGGTAGCGATACGAATCCACTTTTCTGTAACATGTTCTAGTTGCAACGACAGGAAGGCACGGGCCTTGACCGAGGCGGATCTGGACCAAGTACCCGACGAGCCACTCGGTGACCACGTCCTCGAACTGCAGATCGCCGAGGTCATCGCGGAGACCGACGATGCGCGGTCGCTGGTGTTCGCGGTGCCCGACGACGAAGGGGACCCCGGCATCCCGCCCGAGCGGCTGCGTTACTCGCCGGGCCAGTTCTTGACGTTGCGCGTCCCCAGCGAGCGCACCGGGTCGGTGGCGCGCTGCTATTCGCTGTGCAGCTCGCCGTTCACCGACGACGCCCTGGCCGTCACGGTCAAACGGACCGCCGACGGGTACGCCTCCAACTGGCTGTGCGACAACGCGCGGGCAGGCATGCGTATCCACGTGCTGGCCCCGTCGGGCAATTTCGTGCCGAAGACGCTCGGCGACGACTTCCTGCTGATGGCCGCGGGCAGCGGGATCACCCCGATCATGTCGATCTGCAAGTCGGCGCTGGCCGACGGCGGCGGACAGGTGACGTTGGTCTACGCCAACCGCGACGAGGATTCGGTGATCTTCGCCGAGGCGCTGCGCGAGCTGTCGGCCAAATACCCCGACCGGCTCACCGTCGTGCACTGGCTGGAATCGCTGCAGGGCCTGCCCAGCGTGGCCGCGCTGGCCAAGCTGGCGGCCCCCTACACGGACCGGCCCGTGTACATCTGCGGCCCGGGCGCGTTCATGGAGTCCGCCAAGGAGGCGCTGGAGACGCTGAAAGTGCCTGCGCCACAAATACATATCGAGGTGTTCAAGTCGCTGGAATCGGATCCGTTCGCCGCGGTGAAGATCGAGGACACCCCCGAGGGTGACCAGCCGCCGGCCACCGCGGTGGTGGAGCTCGACGGCGAGACCCACACGGTGTCGTGGCCGCGCAACGCCAAGTTGCTCGACGTGCTGCTGGCCAAGGGCCTCGACGCGCCGTTCTCCTGCCGCGAGGGTCACTGCGGCGCGTGCGCCTGCACCCTGCGCAGCGGCAAGGTGAACATGGAGGTCAACGACGTGCTCGAGCAGCAGGACCTCGACGAGGGGCTGATCCTGGCCTGTCAATCCCACCCCGAATCTGATTCGGTAGAAGTGACCTACGACGAGTAGTCGCGGGGTTAGGTTCACCCTTGGGGTCAGCAACGGGGAAGGGATGGCGTCGATGATGCGGCTGGTGTCGGGATTCGCGGTGGTCGCGGCGCTGCCGATGTTGCTGCCCGCCGGGGTGTGCGCGGCGGCGAGCAACACGGCCACCACGCTGTTCCCGCTGGACGGGCCCAACCAGCTCGAGACGCGGGTGATCCTCAACTGCTTCAAATCCGACGGCCACTGCGACTTCACCGCCGGCGCGGACATGCTGACGCCCGACGGGGTGACCGGTTTCCCGCCCGGCCTGTGGGCCCGTCAGACCACCGAGATCCGCTCCTCGAACCGGCTGGCCTACCTCGACGCGCACGCCGACGGCCAGTACGAGCGGGTGCACAAGTCGATGGGTTCCGACGAGATCACCACGATCTACATGGGTGAGGGTCCCCCGGAGAAGTATCAGACCAACGGGCGCATCGACTCCACCGATTGGCAGACGGGGCAACCCAAGACCGACAACAACGTCATCGCCTGCACCCACATCCAGGTCGTCTACTCCGGGGTCAACATCACCTCGCCCAGCACCTGCGCGCAGACCACCTTCTCCTGATCTCTCAGTCCGGGTAGTCGCCGGTCTCGAGGTCGTCGAGAAGGCTTGGCCCCGTGGGTTTCCAGTCGAATCGTTGGCGGGTCAGCGCGCTGGACGACGGCTGGTCGGCCGCGAAGATGGCGCCGAGCGGGCCGAAGGCCTCGACCGCGGCGGATTCGACGGGCACCCCGAGCCGGCGGCCGATCACCTCGGCGATCGCCCGCATCGGGTCGCCTTCGTCACCCACCGCGTGCAGTACCGAGCCGGGCGGGGCCTGCTCGAGGGCCAGCCGGAACAACGACGCCGCGTCGTCGCGGTGCACCGCGGGCCAGCGTTGCGCGCCGTCGCCGATGAAGGCCGACACCCCGCGCCGGCGCGCGAGCTGAATGAGCATGCCGGCGAAGCCGTAGCGTCCGCCGGCGTCATGGACCGACCGCGGCAGCCGCACCACGGCCGATCTGACACCGCGCTCGGCCAGGTCGATGACGGCTTGTCCGGTGCGGCCACGCCCGGCCATCGGCCCCTCGGTGTTGAACGGGTCGTCCTCGGTGCTGGCGCGACCGGCCACCGCGGGGGTGCCGCTGGCGAGCACCAGCGGCTTGCCGGTGTCGGCGAGCGCGTCGCCGAGCGCGGCGACCGCGCGGGCCTCGTCCCCGATCGCGTCTCCGATCACGTCTCCGGTACCGGCGAAGTCGTGCGAGAACGCCAGGTAGGCAACGCCGTCGGCGTCGCCGGCCGCCTCCCGCAACACGTCGAGGTCGGTGACGTCGCCGCGCAGCGGCTCGCCCCCGAGTCCGCCGATGGTCGCCGCCGCGGCCTCCGAGCGGGCCAGGCCCACAACCTGATGGCCGGCGGCGACCAGTTCCGTGACGACGGCCGAGCCGATTCCTCCGCTGGCCCCGGTGACGAATACGCGCACGAGCAGCTCCTTCTACGCGATGAGACATTTGTCCCATCACCCTACACCCGTGACGGGACTATGGTCGCATCACTAGGCTGGGGCCATGGCCCGGTGGGAACCCGATGCGCGCGAACGCCTGGTCGCCGCCGCACTCGACCTGTTCAACGAACGGGGCTACGACGAGACGACCGTCACGCAGATCGCCGAGCGCGCCGGCCTGACGAAAAGCACGTTCTTTCGGCACTTCCCGGACAAGCGGGACGTGCTGGCGGCCGGCCAGGACGCGATCGCGCAACTCCTGCGCGAGGGCATCGCCACGGCGCCGGCCGACGCGACGCCGCTGGCCACCGTGTGCTCCGGCCTGAAATCGGCCGCGGCCGCGTTCACGTCGTTCAACCGGGAGCTCGCGCCCAGGCTCAAGGCCGCGATCGCCGCCAGCACCGAACTCCAGGAGCGCAACGCGCTCAAACAAATCGGGCTGGCGCGCGCGGTGGCCGAGGCACTCCAGGCGCGCGGCATACCCGAGCCGACGGCGGTATTGGCCGCCGAACTCGGTGCGCTGGCGTTCAAGACGGCCTACGCACGCTGGAGCGAACCGGGCGACGACCGAGACCTGGGCGCCATGGCATGCGAAGCGCTGCACGAATTACACGCCGCCGCGGCCGATCTCGGCTAGCGCGGCAGACCGAGCAGGCGTTCGGCCGCCACGGTCAGCAGGATCTGCTCCGTGCCGCCCGCGATCGTCAGGCAGCGGGTGTTGAGGAAATCGAACACCGCCCGGTCGCCGTCGGCCCGGCGGTCGACGAGGCCGCCGCCTTCGGCGGCATCCATGGTGAATTCGGCCAGCGCCTGGCGGTAGCGGACGCCGATCAGCTTGCGCACACTCGATTGCGCGCCGGGGTCCTGGCCGCCCACCGCGAGCTGGGCGATGCGCTGGTCCAGCAGCGCGCCGGTCTGGGCCAGGATGATCAGGCGCGCCAGCCGGTCCTGCTCGGCGACGTCGAGTTCCCTTGCCGCCAAGAGGGTTAACAGCTCTTCCATCGGGTTGCCCAGCGCCGTGCCGTTGGCCATCGCCACCCGCTCGTTGGCCAGCGTGGTGCGGGCCAGCCGCCAGCCGTCGTTGACCTCACCGACCACCATCTCGTCGGGCACGAACACGTTGTCCAGGAACACCTCGTTGAACAGCGAGTCGCCGGTGATCTCGCGCAGCGGCCGGATGTCTATGCCTGGCGATTTCATGTCGACCAGGAAGTAGGTGATGCCTTTGTGTTTCGGGGCATCGGGGTCGGTGCGCGCCAGGCACACGCCCCAGCGCGCCTTGTGCGCCGCGGACGTCCACACCTTCTGGCCGGTCAGCAGCCAGCCTCCGTCACCGCGGACCGCTTTGGTGCGCAGCGACGCCAGGTCGGAGCCCGCGCCGGGCTCGGAAAACAGTTGGCACCACAGGAATTCACCGCGCAACGTGCCCGGCACGAATTGCTCGATCTGCTCCGGTGTGCCGTGCTCGAGGATGGTCGGCGCCGCCCACCAGCCGATCACCAGGTCCGGCCGTTCGACGCCGGCCGCGGCGAGCTCCTGATCGATCAGCAGCTGCTCGGCCGGGGATGCGGCGCGCCCGTACGGCTTGGGCCAGTGCGGCGCCTGCAGGCCCGCCTCGGCCAGACCCACCTGTCGCTTCTCGGCCGGCAGTTCGGCGATCTCGGCGACGGCCGCGGCGATCTCGGCGCGCCGGCCCCTGACCTCGTCGAGGTCAGAAAGATCCAAGCCCAGCTGCCGGCGCACGCCGTCCTGGGTGAGCGCGGTGATGCGCCGCTGCCAGCGCTCGGGGCCGCCCAGGAAGCGGCCGATGGCGTGCGCCCGGCGCAGGTACAGGTGCGCGTCGTGCTCCCAGGTGCAGCCGATGCCGCCGAGCACCTGGATGCAGTCCTTGACGTTGGCCTTCACGGTGGTGATGCAGGTGCTGGCGGCCAGCGCGGCCGCGATGGAGAACTGGGACGCGTCGCCGTCGGCGGCGGCGCGAGCCGCGTCCGAGGCGGCCACCTCGGCCTGCTCGGCGCGGCACAGCATCTCGGCGCACAGGTGCTTGATGGCCTGGAAGCTGCCGATCGGCTTGCCGAACTGCTCGCGGACCTTGGCGTAGTCGACGGCGGTCTCGAGCGCCCATCGGGTGATGCCGGCCGCCTCGGCGGCCAGGACGGTCGCGGCCAATTCCTCGACGCGCGTGCCGGTTTCGGGCAGCACCGTGGCCGGGGCGGAGCTGAGCACCACCCGGGCCAGCGGCCGGGAGAAGTCGGTGGCCTGCAGCGGCTCGACCCGCACGCCCTCGCCGGCGGCGTCGATCAGCAGCCACTTGCCGTCGGCGGGCGCCAGCAGCACGCCATCGCGCACCGTGTTCGAGGCGCCCAGCGCGAACGGAAGTGTGCCCGACGCCGTCGACGTCGCGCGGTCGAGTCGGACGTCGCCTTCGAGCGCCAGCCCGGCGAAGCGCTCCCCGGCGGCCAGCGCCTCCAGCAGTTCGGGGTCGGTGACGACGAGCGTCGCGAGCGCGGTGGTCGCGACCGGGCCCGGGACCAGCGCTTTGGCCGCCTCCTCGACCATCGCGCACAGGTCTTCGATGGACCCACCCGCCCCGCCGGATTCCTCCGGGATCGCGACGCCGAAGATTCCCAGTTCGGCCAGCCGGGAGAACACCGGCCGCCACGCGTCGGGCTTGCCCTGCTCGACCTCGCGGATCGCCGCGGTGCCACCCGGTCCCGACGTCGCGTTGCGGGCCCAGTCGCGCACCAGGGCGCGCGCGGCAAACTGCTCATCGGTGACGGTCGCTACCACCTGAGAGGACCTCCGCGTCCTTGGCTCGACGTGACACGGGGCCGGCCGGCACCCGTGTCCTGATTGTCCGATCTTTGCCCGAGCGGGGACATCCCCACCACCAGTTGGCGCGCAACCCGCTCACCGAAGACTAGAACGTGTTCTAATAGTGCCAGTGATCGACCGTCAAGTCGAACGCCATCGCAGCAGCACATGCGCTTGTCCCCGGCGGTATGGAGGTGGGAAATTCACACGCAGAATGCGTATCGTTTGCAAACGAACCGCCCGGAACAGGAGCAAACCATCACATGCCAGCCAGCGCCAACGCCAAGGCCACTTCCAAGGCTAGTTCGAGCCGCGTTTCCGACTCGCAGCCGCGTGAGGTCATAAACGTGGCGGTTCTGGCGGAGTCCGAACTCGGGTCTGAGGCGCAGCGGGAACGCCGCAAGCGCATCCTGGATGCCACCATGGCCATCGCGTCCAAGGGCGGCTACGAGGCCGTTCAGATGCGTGCGGTCGCGGATCGCGCCGACGTGGCGGTGGGGACGCTGTACCGGTATTTCCCGTCGAAGGTGCACCTGCTGGTGTCGGCGCTGGGCCGCGAGTTCGGCCGCATCGACGCCAAGACCGACCGCTCGGCGATGACCGGCGGCACACCCTTTCAGCGGCTGAATTTCATGGTGGGCAAGCTCAACCGCGCGATGCAACGCAACCCGCTGCTGACGGAGGCGATGACGCGCGCCTACGTCTTCGCCGACGCGTCGGCGGCCAGCGAGGTCGACCAGGTCGAAAAGCTGATCGACTCCATGTTCGCGCGCGCGATGGCCGACGGCGAACCGACCGAGGACCAGTACCACATCGCCCGGGTGATCTCCGACGTGTGGCTGTCGAACCTGCTCGCCTGGCTCACCCGCCGCGCCTCGGCCACCGACGTCAGCAAGCGGCTGGATCTGGCCGTGCGGTTGCTGATCGGCGACCAAGACTCCAAATAGCGGCGCTCACCCGGGCGGGCCGGCGGTGCGTCCGCGGATCAGCTCGGTGTCGAGGAGTTCGGTGACCGGCAGACCGGACCGCGGTGGCTTCAACAACAGCTCGCCCGCGCGGCGCCCCTTGTGCAGGCTCGGCTGCGACACCGTGGTCAGCCCGCGGCTGATGGCCTCGGGCACGCCGTCGAATCCGGTGACGGTCAGCTGGCCGGGCACGTAAATGCCATGCGCCCGTAGGTAATCCATGGCGGACAGGGCCAGGATGTCCGCGGTGCACAGCAGCGCGGTGATGCGCGGATTGGTTTCCAGCGCCACCTTGGCGGCCGCGCCGCCCGATTCGGCCAGGTGCTCGTAGCTTTCCACCACGGTCAGCGAATCCGGGTCGATGCCGGCGGCCGTCATCGCCTCCCACACGCCGATGATGCGCTCGCGTTGCACGTCGAAGGCGGGCGAGCGCAACCGCTCGGCGTCCACCAGGCCGTGGCGCCGGTCCCGGCCCAGCCGCATGGTCAGCAGCCCGATCTCGCGATGCCCCAGCCCGAGCACGTAGTCGGCGAGCTCACGCATCGCCGCGCGGTCGTCGATGCCCACCCGCGAGGCGCCGGCGAGATCCTTCGGCTGATCGACCACCACGACCGGCAGCCGTCGCTGCAGCACCACCTGCAGGTAGGGATCGTCGTCGCACACCGAATACACCACGAAACCGTCCACGCCCGCCGACAGCACCGCGTCGGTTCCCTCTTTCAGGCTGCGGCTGGGCCCCACGGCCACCAGCAGCAGCCCCTGCCCGGCCGCCTCGCAGGACTGCGCCACCCCGGTGACGAAATCCCGGGCGGCGGGGTCGCTGAAGAAATAGGTCAGCGGCTCGGCCATCACCAGACCGACCGCGCCGGCCTTGCGGGTCCGCAACGAGCGCGCCACCGGGTCGGGACCGGCGTAGCCGAGCCGCTTGGCCGTCGCGAGCACGCGTTCACGCAGGTCGGCGGAGAGTTGATCGGGGCGGTTGAAGGCGTTCGAGATCGTCGTGCGCGAAACGTTGAGCTCGTCCGCGACCGACGCCAGGGTCGCACGCCGGCGCGGTGTGGGGCTCACGTTCGGTGACGCTACAGCGGATCGGTGCGCGGCCCATGCGCTTCCGACCGCGGCTTTGTAATGGAAACGATTTTCATTAGTATTGTGGATCGGCTTGCTGGCGGGCGGGAGGAAATCGGACGTGCGCATGGCACTGACGCGTGGGCTGGCGGCCGCACTGGCCGTGGCCGGCTCGGCGGTGCTGTCCGGCTGCGGCGGGCACGCCGCGCACCCGCACGCGTCGGCCGTCGTCGCCTCCACCGACGTGTGGGGCAGCGTCGCGCGCGCCGTCGCCGGCAGCCATGTGGCGGTCAAGTCCATCCTGAGCGGCGCGGAAACCGACCCGCACTCCTATGAGGCCAGCCCCTCGGACGCCGCCGCCATCGCCGACGCCGCCCTGGTCGTCTACAACGGCGGCGGCTACGACGGATGGGTCGACGAGGTGCTGGCCCGCCAGCCCGGCGCCAGGCCGGTCAACGCCTACTCGTTCCTCGAGAACGACGGGCAACCCCGCAACGAGCACGTCTTCTACGACCTGAGCGTCGCCAAGGCGGTGGCCGCCACGATCGCCGACCGGCTCGCGACGATCGACCCGGGCAACGCCGCGGACTACCGGGCCAGTGCCGCCACGTTCGGGCGCGGCGCCGACGCCATCGCCGGCACCGAACACGGCATCGCCGCCACCTACCCCCACACTTCGGTCGTGGCGACCGAACCGGTCGCCTTTTACCTGCTGAAGGCGACGGGCCTGCTGAACCGCACCCCGCCCTCGTTCGCCGCGGCGATCGAGAACGAGACCGACCCGGCGCCGGCCGATCTGGCGTCGGTCCTCGACCTCATCGACCGGGGCCAGGTGTCGGCGCTGGTGGTCAACCCGCAGACCTCGGCGGCCGCAATCACCAGCCTGCGCGACGCCGCGCGTCGCGCGGGTGTGCCCGTCACCGAGGCGGCCGAGACCCTACCTGACGGGGCGGATTACCTGAGCTGGCAACGCAATACGGTCGAACGGCTGCTGGCCGCGCTGCAGTCGAGCCGGCCCGTCCAGCCGTGAGCATCGACACGGCGCCCGCCGTCGATCGGCACCCGGACACCGTGTCACTGCGCGGCGCCCGCCTGGCGTTCGGCGACCGGGTGCTGTGGGACCACCTTGACCTGTCGGTCTCGCGCGGCGAGTTCATCGCGGTGCTCGGCCCCAACGGCAGCGGCAAGACGTCGCTACTCAACGTGCTCCTCGGGCAGCTGCCGCTGAGCGCCGGCGTCGGGTTGGTGGAAGGCAGGCCGATCACCTCGGGCAGCGGGCGCATCGGCTATGTGCCGCAACATCGGCCGCTGGACCGCGACGTGATGCTGCGGGGACGGGACCTGGTTCGGCTGGGTGTCGACGGCGGGCGCTGGGGCGCCGTCCCGCTGCGGTCCCGCGACCGTGCCCGGCGGCGCGCGACCGTCGCCCACGCGCTGAGCCAGGTCAACGGCGAACGCCTGGCGGACGTCCGGGTCGGCGTGATGTCCGGCGGCGAGCTGCAGCGGGTGCGCATCGCCCAGGCACTGGTCAGCGACCCGACCCTGCTGCTGTGCGACGAACCGCTGCTGACGCTGGACCCGGCGAACGCGAAGCTGGTGTCGGCGCTGATCGACCGGCGCCGCCGGGAGGCGGGGACCACGGTCATCGTCGTCACCCACGAGATCAACCCGATCCTGCCGTATGTGGACCGGGTGCTGTACCTGGTCGACGGCCGGTTCAGGATCGGCACCGTCGAGCAGGTGATGACCAGCGAGACGCTGTCGGCGCTGTATCGATCCGACATCCAGGTGGTGAAGGTCAGGGACGGCTACGTTGTGGCCGGCGAGCGCACCGACGGGCACGGCTGATGGAGCACCGGCTCGCCGACGTGGGACACCACCTGTTCTCCTTCGACATCACCGCGCATCTGCTCAGCCACGACTTCGTGCAGCAGGCGTTGGTGGCGGCCGCGCTGCTGGGTTTGGTGGCCGGGCTGATCGGGCCGTTCATCGTGATGCGGCAAATGTCGTTCGCCGTGCACGGGTCCAGCGAATTGTCGTTGACCGGAGCCGCTTTCGCGCTGCTCGTCGGATTCGGGGTGGGTCTGGGCGCGCTGATCGGCAGCGCCCTGGCGGCGGCGCTGTTCGGCGTCCTGGGCCGGCGCGCCCGGGAACGCGATTCGGTGATCGGGGTGGTCCTGGCGTTCGGCCTGGGCCTGGCGGTGTTGTTCATCCACCTCTACCCGGGCCGGACGGCGACCAGCTTCGCGCTGCTGACCGGCCAGATCGTCGGGGTCGGCTACACGGGGCTGACGATGCTGGCGCTGGTTTGCCTCCTCGTCATCGCGGTGCTGGCAACGTGTTACCGCCCGCTGTTGTTCGCCACCGTCGACCCTGATGTCGCCGCCGCCCGCGGCGTGCCGGTCCACGCGCTCGGGATCGTGTTCGCCGCGCTGGTCGGGGTGGTGGCCGCCCAGGCGGTGCAGATCGTCGGGGCGCTGCTGGTGATGTCGCTGCTGATCACGCCGGCGGCCGCGGCGGCCCGGGTGGTCACCTCGCCGGCGGCGGCCATGCTGACCTCGGTGGTGTTCGCCGAGGTGGCCGCGGTCGGCGGGATCGTGCTATCGCTTGCGCCGGGCGTGCCGGTGTCGGTCTTCGTCGCCAGCATCTCGTTTCTGATCTACCTGGTCTGCTGGCTGGTGGGGCGCCGGCGCGAGGCGTCCGCCTAAGCTGGTCGCACAGATCGGCCCACGTCGGGGAAGGCTCGGAGGCCATGGCGCGCAGGCGAATCGCGGTCCTGGTGCAGGCGGCGGTGTCCACCCTCGCGGTGGGCTGCACCACCGTCGTCGACGGAAGCGCCGCGCCCGCAGACACCGCCGGCCCGCTGCCGCAGACCCCCGTGGCCGTCGCCGCCCTGGACGGGCTGCTGCTCGACCAGGGCCAGATCAACTCCGTGCTCACCGCGGGAATGCGGGTCCGCAACCGCACCCAGGCGATGTGGGACTCCAGCGCGACTTTCAGCGACAAGAGCTGCCTGGCGCTGGACGGTCCCGCCCAGGAAGCCGTGTATGCGGACACCGGCTGGACCGCGATGCGCGGCCAACAACTGGACGACAACTACGACGACCCCGCCGTCCGCAATGACTCCGCCGCCGAGGCCGTGATCGCCTATCCCACCGCGCGCCAGGCCAACACCTTCTACGACGCCTCGGTGCGGCGGTGGTTCGCCTGCGCCAACCGCAAGTTCGTCGACCGTCCCCCGGGCAAGCCCGAAGTCGTGTGGACCGCGGGCGACGCCCACAAAGTCGGCGGCACACTCAGCACGTCGACAGCTCAGGACGGCGGCGACGGCTGGACGTGCCAGCGGGCGCTGACCGTTCGCAACAACATCGCCATCGACGTCGCCACGTGCGCGTCCTTCCTGGCCGGCGGGTCCGCCGCCGACATCGCCCAGCAGATCGCGGCCAAGGTCGCCGGGCAATAGCCCGCCCCCATAAGCTGGGCGGGTGGCCGGTATCGACCTCAACGCCGACCTGGGCGAGGGCTTCGGCGTCTGGCGCCTCGGTGACGACGACGCCATGCTCGACATCGTCACCAGCGCCAACGTGGCGTGCGGTTTCCACGCGGGGGACCCCGCCGGACTGGTGCGGGTATGCACCTCGGCCGCGCGGCGCGGGGTGCGCATCGGGGCGCAGGTGAGCTACCGCGACCTGGCCGGGTTCGGCAGGCGCTTCATCGACGTCGCCGCCGACGACCTGATCGCCGACGTGGTGTATCAGATCGGCGCGCTGCAGGCGATCGCGCACGCGTGCGGTTCTGTCGTGTCCTACGTGAAACCGCATGGGGCGCTGTACAACACGATCGTGACCAACAGCGAGCAGGCCGCCGCGGTCGCCGAGGCGGTGCGGCTCGTCGACGACGGCCTGCCGGTGCTGGGCATGGCCGGGTCGGCGTTCTTCGACGAGGCCGCCCGACGCGGCCTGCGGACCGTGGCCGAGGCGTTCGCCGACCGGGCCTACCGCCCGGACGGGCGGCTGGTCTCCCGCCGCGAACCCGGTGCGGTATTGCACGATCCGGGCGCGATCGCCGAGCGCGTCGCCGCCATGGTGACCGCGGGCCAGATCACCGCGATCGACGGGAGCCACATCGAGGTGAGCGTGGAATCGGTTTGCGTGCACGGTGATTCGCCCGGGGCGGTGCGGATTGCCACCGCGGTCCGCGATCGCCTCACGGCGGCCGGCGCCGACCTTCGGGCGTTCTGCTGATGCGGCTCAAGCTCGGGCGGCCCGACATCGCTCGGTACGCGGACCGATTCGACGCCCCCGCGGCCGGGCCCGACGGGCTCTCGGTGACCTGGATGGGCGTGGCGACGCTGCTGATCGACGACGGCTCGTCGGCGTTGATGACCGACGGCTACTTCTCCCGGCCGGGCCTGGCCAAGATCGCGGCCGGCAAGGTGGCGCCGTCGCCGGCCCGCGTCGACGGATGCCTGGCCCGGGCCAAGGTGTCGCGACTGGCCGCCGTCATCCCGGTGCACACCCACATCGACCACGTGCTGGACTCCGCGCTGGTCGCCGACCGCACCGGCGCGCAGCTGATCGGCGGCCAGTCCGCGGCCAACGTCGGGCGCGGCTACGGCCTCCCGGAGAACCGGATCGTCGTCGCGGTCGACGGGCAGCCAATTCGGTTGGGCGACTACGAGATAACGTTGGTAAACTCCCACCACTGCCCACCCGACCGGTATCCCGGCGTGATCGACGAACCGCTGATCACCCCGGTGAAGGCGTCGGCGTACCGCTGCGGCGAGTCGTGGTCGACGCTGGTGGCCCACCGGCCGACGGGCCGGCGGCTGCTGATCTGTGGCAGCGCCGGTTTCGTCAAGGGGGCGCTGGCCGGCCACCGCGCCGATGCCGTCTACCTGTCCGTCGGGCAGCTGGGGCTGCAGCCGCGGTCGTATCTGGTCGACTATTGGGCCGAGACCGTCCGCGTGGTGGGCGCTCGCCGGGTGATCCTCATCCACTGGGACGACTTCTTCCGCCCGCTGACAAAGCCGTTGCGCGCCTTGCCCTATGCGGGCGACGACCTCGACGTCTCCATCCGCGTCCTCGATGAGCTGGCCGCACAGGACGGTGTCGCGATGCACCTGCCGACGGTGTGGCGGCGCGAGGACCCGTGGGGCGAAGCGGTCTAGACGTTGGCACTGACCGTCGCGCTGTTGCTGCTCGCCGTCGTCCTGGGGTTCGCCGTCGCGCGCCCACGGGGCTGGCCCGAGGCGCTGGCCGCGATTCCGGCCGCCCTCGTCCTGGTCGGGATCGGGGCGGTCTCGGTCCAGCAGGCGGCCAAGGAGATCGCCGACCTGTCCGAGGTGGTCGCCTTCCTCGGGGCGGTGCTGGTGCTGGCCAAGCTGTGCGACGACGAGGGCCTGTTCGAGGCCGCCGGCGCGGCGATCGCGCGCGGACGCGTCGGGTCGGGCACGCTGCTGAGGCGGGTGTTCGCGATCGCGTCGGGGATCACCGCCGTGCTGAGCCTGGACGCCGCCGTGGTGCTGCTGACCCCGGTGGTGCTCGCCGCCGTGCGGCGGCAGCGCACTCGGGTGCGGCCCTACGCCTACGCCACCGCCCATCTGGCCAACGGCGCCTCGCTGCTGCTTCCGGTGTCCAACCTGACCAACCTGCTGGCCTTCCACACGGCCGACATCTCGTTCACCAAGTTCACGCTGGTGATGGCGCTGCCGTGGCTCGGCGCGGTGGCCACCCTCTACGTGATCTTCCGCTGGTTCTTCGCCAAGGACCTACGGGTGCAGCCGAACCCGGAGCAACGCGGCGCGCCACCACGCCCGCCGGTGTTCGTGTTGGTGGTCGTCGCGCTGACGCTGGCCGGGTTCGCGGTCGCCCAGTCGGTGGGGGTGGCGCCGGCCTGGGTGGCGCTGTGCGGCGCCGCGGTGCTGGCGGCGCGCAGCCTGCGCCGCCGCCACACGTCGGTGTCGGAGATCGTGCGCTCGGCCAACGTGTCCTTCCTGGTGTTCGTGCTGGCGTTGGGGGTCGTGGTGCGGGCGGTCATGCTGGGCGGGATGGACCGGGCGATGTCGGCGGTGCTGCCGTCGGGCTCGGGCCTGCCTGCCTTGCTGGCGATCGCCGCGATCGCGGCCGTGCTGGCCAACGTCGTCAACAACCTGCCCGCCACCCTGGTGTTGCTGCCGCTGGTCGCCCCGGCCGGGCCGGTGGCGGTGCTGGCGGTGCTGATCGGGGTCAACATCGGCCCCAACCTGACCTACGTCGGGTCATTGTCAAACCTGTTGTGGCGGCGCGTGCTTCGCCAGCACGACGTCGACGCCGGGGTCGGCGAATACACCCGCCTCGGGGTGTGCACCGTGCCCGCGTCGCTGGCGGTGGCGGTGCTCGCGCTGTGGGCGTCGGCGCGGGCGCTCGGCCTCTAGCCCCGACGGTATGCCGGCGGCAACGGCATGGACAGCTCGGCCAGCACACCCCGCAACGCCGTCGGATAATCGGTGATGATGCCGTCGACCCCGTACCCGATCTGCCGGCGCATGGCGTCGACATCGTCGACCGTCCACGGAATGACCTTGAGCCCCAACGCATGCGCGCGGTCGACGTACGGCTTGCCGGCGACCAGCCGGTAGTCCGGTGAGACGGCGTCGGCGCCGACCGTCAGCGCGCCGATCAGCGGATCGCCGGGAGTCTGCTCGTCATAGAGGGCCACCAACGGGATTGACGGTTCGGCCCGGTGGACCAACGGCAGCGTGCGCCAGTCGAAGCTCTGTATGTCCACCCGCTCGACCTTGCCCGCGGCCCTGACCGCTTCCAGTATCACGTCGACGAACTCCTGCGGCTCGGGTTCATCGGCGTCCACCTTGGTTTCGATGTTGTAGCGCACGGCGTCGGCGCGGTAGGAGTCGGCGAGGGCGAAAACCTGAGGCAGCGTGGCGATCCTGTTGCCCGGCACCACTTCGGCGTTCGGGAAGTCGTCCAGCCGGCGCCCGCAGTCCAGGGTGCGGATCTGGGCCAGCGTGAGATCGTGCACGAGTTTGCCGACGTAGGGGTACTGCGGGTCGCCGGCGAATGCGGGTGCGGTGTCGGCGCATTTCTCGGCCGCGATCGTCGGGTCGTGCCACACCAGCGGTTGGCGGTCCCGGGTGAGCACGACGTCGAGTTCCAGTGTGCTGACCCCCAATTCGAGCGACCTGGCGAAGGCCCGCAACGACTGCTCGGTGGCCTCCCCGCGGCCGCCGCGGTGGGCCTGCAGGTCGAAGTCGGGTGCCTGCGCGGCGGCCGGCGCCGCCACAAGCACCGCCGATGCCAGCAGCGCGGCAACGAGTCGGGCGATCACCTAACCCCTGCGCTGGCGCGAGATTTCGGCGAGCACCACCCCGGCGGCCACCGAGGCGTTCAGCGATTCGGCATTGCCGGCCATCGGGATGGACACGACCTCGTCGCAGTTCTGCCGCACCAGCCGCGACAGCCCCTTGCCTTCCGACCCGACGACGACCACGATCGGGTCGGTGCCGTCGAGGTCGTCGAGCGTGGTGTCGCCGCCGGCGTCCAGCCCGATCACCCGCAAGCCGCGATCCGCCCAATCCGTCAGTGTCCTGGTGAGATTGGTGGCCCGGGCCACCGGGACGCGGGCCGCGGCCCCGGCGCTGGTGCGCCATGCCACCGCCGTCACCGAGGCCGACCGCCGCTGCGGGATCAGCACGCCGTGGCCGCCGAACGCGGCGACCGAACGCACGATGGCGCCCAGGTTGCGGGGGTCGGAGATGTTGTCGAGCGCGACCAGCAGCGCGGGCGGCGAACCGGTCGCCGCCTCCACCAGGTCGTCGGGGTGGGCGTAGTTGTACGGCGGCACCTGCAACGCGATGCCCTGGTGCAGATGGTTGTTGGTCATCCGGTCCAGGTCGGTGCGCGGCACCTCCAGGATCGCGATGCCCAAATCGGCGGCGCGGGAGACGGATTCGGTGAGCCGCTCGTCGGCTTCGCTGCCCAGCGCCACGTAGAGCGCGGTCGCCGGCACGCCGGCGCGCAGGCACTCCAGCACCGGGTTGCGGCCCAGCACCGTCTCGGTCTCGTCGGTCTTACCCCGCGCGGGGCGGCGCGACGGCGACTGGGCGCGCTTGGCGGCGGGGTGGTTGGGGCGCATGTGCGCGGGAGGCGTGGGGCCGCGGCCCTCCAGCCCGCGGCGACGCTGGCCGCCCGAACCGACGGTCGGGCCCTTCTTGGTGCCCGCCTTACGGATTGCGCCGCGGCGTCGCGAATTGCCGGCCATGTGCGTGGCCCCTACTGATCCGGGCCGGCCTGCAGCGACCACTGCGGCCCGTCGGCGGTGTCGGTGACCTCGATGCCGGCGTGCTTGAGCCGGTCCCGGATCTCGTCGGCGAGCGCCCAGTTGCGCTGCTCGCGCGCCTTCTCCCGGTTCTCCAGCTCCGCGTGCACCAGCACGTCGACGGCGGCCAGCGCCGCCGACGTCTCGTCGCGGGTCTCCCAGCGCTCGTCGAGCGGGTCGCAGCCCAGGATGCCCATCATCGCGCGGATCGCCCGGGCGTGGCGCAGTGCGCCGTCGTGATCGCCGGAGTCCAGCGCCCGGTTGCCCTCGGCGCGGGCGGCGTGCACCTCGGCCAGCGCCGCCGGCACCGCCAGGTCGTCGTTGAGCGCGTCGGCGAACTTCGGCGTCCACTGGCCGGGCTCGACGCCACCGACCCGAACCCGCACCCGGTGCAGGAATTCCTCAACGCCCACATAGGCTTTCACCGCGTCCTGCAGGGCGGTCTCGGAGAATTCCAGCATCGACCGGTAGTGGGCGCTGCCCAGGTAGTAGCGCAACTCGGCGGGCCGGACCCGCTGCAGCAGCGCCGGGATGGCCAGCACGTTGCCCAGCGACTTGCTCATCTTCTCGCCGCCCATCGTCACCCAGCCGTTGTGCAGCCAGTAGCGGGCGAAGCCGTCGCCGGCGGCGCGGCTCTGGGCGATCTCGTTCTCGTGATGCGGGAAGACCAAATCCATTCCGCCGCAATGGATGTCGAATTCTGCGCCCAGGTAGGTGCGGGCCATCGCCGAGCATTCCAGGTGCCAGCCCGGGCGGCCGCGGCCCCACGGCGTGGGCCAGGACGGCTCGCCGGGCTTGGCGGCCTTCCACAGGGTGAAGTCGCGCTGGTCGCGTTTGCAGGTGGCCGCGCCCTCGCCCTGATGCACGTCGTCGATCTTGTGGCCGGACAGTTGCCCGTACTCCGGGTAGCTGAGCACGTCGAAGTAGACGTCGCCGCCGGCGGCGTACGCGTGCTCGGTTTCGATCAGGCGTTCCATCAACTCGATCATCTGGGTGATGTGGCCGGTGGCCCGCGGCTCGGCCGACGGCGGCAGCACGTCCAGGGCGTCGTACGCGGCGGAGAAGGCGCGTTCGTAGGTGGCCGCCCACTCCCACCACGGCCTGCCCGCCGCGGCGGCCTTGTTGAGGATCTTGTCGTCGATGTCGGTGACGTTGCGGATGAAGGCGACGTCGCACCCGCGGGCGATCAGCCAGCGGCGCAGGATGTCGAAGGCCATCCCGCTGCGGACGTGGCCGATGTGCGGCAGGCCCTGCACGGTGGCGCCGCAAAGGTAGATGGAGACGTGGCCCTCGCGCAGCGGCACGAAATCACGCACAGCACCGGCTGCCGTGTCGTGTAGCCGCAAGCGGGCGCGATCGGTCACGACGTGCCAGCTTACCGGGTAGTTCCCCGGCGCCCGGCGCTGCGCGGGCTTAGCCCGCGGGGACCACCAGCGCGGTGGCGATGGCGGCCAGCCCCTCACCGCGTCCGGTCAGCCCTAACCCGTCGGTCGTCGTCGCCGACACCGACACCGGCGCTCCCAATAATTCCGACAGCACGCGCTGCGCCTCGGTGCGGCGGGGACCGACCTTCGGCCGGTTCCCGATGACCTGCACGGCGGCGTTACAGACCCGGAAGCCTTCGCCCGACACCAGTGCGGCGACGTGGCGCAGCATGTCCGCGCCGCTGATGCCCTCGAAGCGCGGATCGTCGACCCCGAACACGGCGCCCACGTCGCCGAGGCCCGCCGCCGAGAGCACCGCGTCGCACAGAGCGTGCGCCCCCACGTCACCGTCGGAGTGGCCGGCGCAGCCGTCGGCGTCGGCGAACAGCAGTCCCAGGAGCCAGCACGGCCGCCCGGGTTCGATCGGGTGCACGTCGACGCCCAGGCCGACCCTGGGGACGGGAAGGGGCTCGCTCATCGGCGCACGATCGCTTCGGCCAGCAACAAATCGAGCTGGGTGGTGATCTTGAACGCCAGCGGATCGCCGTCGACCACCTGAACCTGGCCGCCGACGTGCTCGACCAGCGACGCGTCATCGGTGAAACCGGCCGCGCCGGCGCCGGCCCGGTAGGCGCGCAGCAGCAGGTCGGTGGCGAACCCCTGGGGCGTCTGCACCGCCCGCAGCCCGTCGCGCTCCGGCGTCCCCAGGACCACCCCGTTGGCGTCCACGGCCTTGATGGTGTCGTGCAGCCGCAACGCGGGCACGACGGCGTCGTGGCCGGCCCGCAGGGCGTCGACCACGCGGGTGATCAGCGTCGGGGGGGTCAGCGCGCGCGCCGCGTCGTGCACCAGCACGTACGCGGCGGCCACGGGGAGGGCGGCCAAGGCCAGGTCGACGGATCGGGTGCGGTCGGGCCCGCCGGCGACGACGGTGGCCCGGCCGGCGAGGACGCGCTTGGCCTCGTCGATCCGGTCCGCGGGCACGGCCACCACGACGTGATCGACCACGCCGGATTCCAGCAAACCCGCGACGGCGCGCTCCAGCAGGGTGCGGCCGGCAATCTCGCAGAATGCCTTGGGGATTCCCGCCGCCAGTCGTTCGCCCGAACCTGCGGCCGGGACGACGGCGATCACATCGCCCGAGGCGCCCGTCTGTCGGGCCACCGAAGCGTCAGGACCTTCAGGAAGCGGCGGCCAGAACCTCGTCGAGGATGGTCTCCGCCTTGGCGTCGTCGGTGCTCTCCGCCAACGCCAGTTCACCGACGAGGATCTGGCGGGCCTTGGCCAGCATGCGCTTCTCACCGGCCGACAGTCCGCGCTCCTGGTCGCGGCGCCACAGGTCGCGCACCACCTCGGCCACCTTGTTGACGTCGCCGGAGGCAAGCTTTTCGAGATTGGCCTTGTAGCGGCGCGACCAGTTCGTCGGCTCCTCGGTGTGCGGGGCGCGCAGCACCTGGAACACCTTGTCGAGGCCTTCCTGTCCGACGACGTCGCGGACGCCGACGTACTCGGCGTTCTCCGCGGGAACTCGAACGGTCAGGTCTCCCTGCGCCACCTTCAAGACGAGATATTCTTTTTGTTCCCCTTTGATCGTCCGGGTTTCGATCGCCTCGACTAACGCAGCACCGTGATGCGGATAAACAACGGTGTCGCCGACCTTGAAGATCATCTGATTCGAGCCCCTTTCGTTACTTCATCCTAACACGGCCGCCTAACCACGCGCGAAGCAACGATGCAGGTCAGGGGCACAACACGCGCAGATTAGGGGTTGACATGGGGACCAAGTCGTGCAGTGCAGCACATTACCAACGCCCCCGGACCGGGCGGTTGGCGGCCTTGAAAACAGCTCCTGCGCTGGTCTGGCGCCCCGCGCTACCGCGTGCACAGCGTCCCTACTACTGTGCATAGTTGCATTAGTCGAACCGGCCGAGCAGGAGGCTGTAGAGAGTGAACCGCTTCAAGATCCGCCTCGGCCTTCCCGCGATCGCCGTGGCCGGCGTGCTGGCCGTGCTGGCCGCGCTGCTCAGCGGTTGCGGGGCCGGTCAGGTTTCGCAGATGGCGGTGCAGGAGCCCGCCATCAACGGGAACAAGGTCACCTTCAACAACGTGGCGTTGCGCAACATCCACCTCCAGGCCACGCAGACGGGTGACTTCCTGCAGCCCGGCCGGGCGGTCGACCTGGTGCTGGTGGCCGTCAACCAGTCGCCGACCACCCCGGACAGGCTCGTCGGCATCACCAGCGACGTCGGCGCCGTGGCGATCAGCGGCGACACCCGCCTGCCCGCCGGCGGGATGCTGTTCATCGGCACGCCCGAGGGCCAGAAGGTGGCGCCGGGCCCGATCGATTCCAGCACCGCCGCCAAGGCGACCGTCACCTTGGCCAAGCCCATCTCGAACGGCCTGACCTACAACTTCACGTTCAACTTCGAGAAGGCCGGGCAGGCCACCGTGCTGGTCCCGATTTCGGCTGGAGTGACCCCGCCGCACGAAAATCACGCGGGGTAACCGCCTGTCGTGACGGGGGCTTGTCGTAGCGGCTCGATACCGTCATCACGTGGCAACCGCGCGCTCGCAATACCGCTGCTCGGAATGCCGGCACGTCACCGCGAAATGGGTCGGCCGCTGCCTCGAGTGCGGCACCTGGGGCACCGTTGACGAGGTCCCGGTGCTCAGTACCGTCGCCGGGCGCCGCGCCGTCCGTGCCGCGGCGTCGCAGGCCGTGCCGATCACGTCCATCGAGCCGGGCGCCAGCCAGCACCGCACGACGGGCGTAGGCGAACTCGACCGGGTGCTCGGCGGCGGCGTGGTGCCCGGTTCGGTCACGCTGCTGGCGGGCGATCCGGGCGTGGGGAAGTCGACGCTGTTGCTCGAGGTCGCCCACCGCTGGGCGGAATCCGGCCGCCGCGCGCTGTACATCTCCGGCGAGGAGTCCGCCGGCCAGATCCGGTTGCGCGCCGACCGCATCGGCTGCGGCGGCGACGAGCTGTACCTGGCCGCCGAATCCGACCTGCACACCGTGCTCGAGCACATCGCCACGGTCAAGCCCGCGCTGGTGATCGTGGACTCGGTGCAAACCATGTCCACCACCGAGGCCGACGGCGTCGCCGGCGGCGTCACGCAGGTGCGGGCGGTGACGTCGGCGCTGACCGCGGCGGCCAAGACCAACGGGGTCGCGCTGATCCTGGTCGGGCACGTCACCAAGGATGGGGCCATCGCCGGGCCGCGTTCCCTCGAGCACCTCGTCGACGTGGTCCTGCACTTCGAGGGTGACCGCAACGGCTCGTTGCGGATGGTCCGGGGAATCAAGAACCGGTTCGGCGCCGCCGACGAGGTCGGGTGTTTCCTGTTGCACGACAACGGGATCGAAGGGGTCGCCGACCCGTCGAACCTGTTCTTGGACCAGCGCCCCGCGCCGGTTCCCGGCACCGCGATCACGGTGACCCTCGACGGCAAACGTCCGCTCATCGGCGAGGTGCAGGCCCTGCTGGCCTCGCCGTCGGGCGGTTCGCCGCGCCGCGCCGTCAGCGGCATCGACCATTCGCGGGCCGCCATGATCACCGCCGTGCTGGAAAAGCACGCCAAGTTGCCCGTCGCCGCCCACGACATCTACCTGTCCACCGTCGGCGGCATGCGGCTCACCGACCCGTCATCGGACCTGGCGGTCGCGGTCGCGCTGGCGTCCGCGCTCGCCGATCTGCCCCTGCGCACCACGGCGGTGATGATCGGGGAGGTGGGCCTGGCCGGCGACCTCCGGCGGGTCAGTGGCATGGAGCGGCGCCTGTCGGAGGCCGCGCGCCAGGGATTCACCGTCGCGCTCATCCCGGACGGCGACGACCCCCGGCGCGATATCGTGCCCCGCGGGATGCGCGCGCTGCGAGCGCCCACCATCGTCGCGGCGCTCCAGCACATGATCGGCATCGCCGAGCGCCGCGACGGCCCCGCAAACCCGTACCGGCTGGACGCGTGACGCGATGGGCCGCAGAATGCACGCTGTGACCCGACCGACGTTGCGTGACACCGTTGCCCGCCTGGCGCCGGGGACCGGGCTGCGTGACGGCCTGGAACGCATCCTGCGCGGCCGCACCGGCGCGCTGATCGTGCTC
Source organism: Mycobacterium sp. TKK-01-0059 (assembly GCF_000709305.1). Taxonomy (NCBI): domain Bacteria; kingdom Bacillati; phylum Actinomycetota; class Actinomycetes; order Mycobacteriales; family Mycobacteriaceae; genus Mycobacterium; species Mycobacterium sp. TKK-01-0059. Next base: position 2,356,913 of record NZ_KL446993.1, on the reverse strand, counting down.
GGCAACGACGAAAACGTCGAAGCCATCTGCGACGGCGGCTTCGCGCTGGACGTGCGCTACGCGCCGACCCGGCTGCGCGAGCTGGCAAAGATGGACGGCGCCGTGGTGCTGTCCACCGACGGCAGCCGCATCGTGCGCGCCAACGTGCAGTTGGTGCCGGACCCGTCGATCGCCACCGACGAATCGGGGACTCGACACCGGTCGGCGGAGCGGGCGGCGATCCAGACCGGATACCCGGTGATCTCGGTGAGCCACTCGATGAACATCGTGACCGTCTATGTGGGCGGGGAGCGCCACGTGGTCGCCGATTCCGCGACCATCCTGTCGCGGGCCAACCAGGCCATCGCCACCCTCGAGCGGTACAAGATCAGGCTCGACGAGGTCAGCCGGCAGCTGTCGCGGGCCGAGATCGAGGACTTCGTCACCCTGCGCGACGTCCTGACGGTGGTGCAGCGCCTCGAGCTGGTCCGGCGGATCGGCCAGGTGATCGACAACGACGTCGTCGAACTCGGCACCGACGGGCGCCAGCTGCGGCTGCAGCTCGACGAACTGCTCGGCGGCAACGACATCGCCCGGGAGCTGATCGTGCGGGACTACCACGCCAGCCCGGAGCCGCTGTCCGAAGCGCAGCTGACCGCGACGCTGGACGAGCTGGACGCGCTCTCGGACACCGAGCTGCTCGACTTCACCGCTCTGGCAAAGGTTTTCGGCTACCCGACGACGACGGAGGCGCAGGACTCGGCGGTCAGCCCGCGCGGCTACCGCGCGCTGGCCGGCATCCCCCGGCTGCAGTTCGCCCACGCCGACCTGCTGGTCCGCTCGTTCGGGACGCTGCAGAACGTGCTGGCGGCCAGCGCCAGCGACCTGCAATCGGTCGACGGAATCGGCGCGATGTGGGCGCGCCACGTGCGGGAGGGGCTGTCGCAGCTGGCGGAGTCGACGATCACCGACTCACTGAGCTGATGCTCGTTGGGTTCAGCCGGCCGGCGGCATCGGCGGCGCCTCCGGTTGCGGCACGGCGCCGGGCTGGCCCGGGCCGGGCACCGGGCCCGGCGGCGGCGGGGGCTGGTTCATGATGAACGGCACCGGCATCGAGCGCAGATTGCCCAGCTGGACGACCAGGTTGTAGGTGCCCGGCCCGATCGCCGGCCGCGGCAGCGGGCAGTGCGGCGCCGATCCCATGCCCGTCCACGTCACCGCGGTGGTCACCTGCTCGCCGGGCGTGAAGGTCTTGATCAGCGTCTCGTTGGACGGCGCGCAGTCCAGGTTCGACCACAGCCGCTTGTTGTCCAGCGAGTAGACGTAGGCCGCCAGCACCGCGGCCCCGACGTCGCGCTTGCACGCGACCAGCCCGATGTTGGTGACGACCATGGTGAACTTCGGCTGGTCACCGATGAAGTACTGAGGAGCGTTGGTCAGGCCCTTGACCGCCAGCGTCGAGTCGGGGCAGTCGTCACCCTCCTTCAGCACCGGCGGCGGCTGCACCGCGGCGGTGGGGGTGGGCGTCTCGGGGTTCTGGCCTTGCACCGGCGGCGCCCCGGGGGCGGGGCTTTCGGGCCCCGCCGGTGGCGGCGCCTGGGGCGCGGGCGATCCCGGCTTGCTCTGCGCTGAGTTCGGCTTGTCGGCGGTGGCGGGCTTGGCTCCCGAGCTGTGCCCCATTAACGCGATGACGGTGGCGGCCACGATCCCGATCACGACGACCGCGATGCCCACGGCCAGGCCTCTGCGCCGCCAATAGATCTCGGTGGGTAGCGGGCCACGCGGTTCCAGATCGAGCACGTTCGCAGCGTAGGCCCAGGTCACGCCGATTCGGTTGACCCGCCTCGGCGTGTCGCTAGGTTTGCCGGCCAATCGCCGTGTTAGTGGCGGCCGACCGCGTGGCCCATTCGCCCGCGATCGGCCCCGCTATTCGGCCCGCTATTCGCCGATGTCGCCGACGTGGTCACACAACGCCGCGCGCCCGTCGGCAAGGTGGTAGGTGACACCGGCCACCGCGACCGTGCCGTCGGCGATCCGCTCGGCGATCGCCGTGGACCGCGACACCAGCTGCGCCACGGTTTCGCGTACGTGTCGCTCCACGAACTCCTCGACGCGGTTCAGGCCGTCACGGCGGCCCATCAGGATCGACGGCGCGACCCGCTCCACCACGTCGCGCACGAAACCGCCCGGGATGGATCCCTCTTCGATCGCGCCCAGGGCGGCCTTGATCGCGCCGCAGCTGTCGTGACCCAAGACGACGATGAGGGGCACGTTGAGCACGCTCACCGCGAACTCGATGGAACCCAGGACCGCGGTGTCGATGGCCTGCCCGGCGGTGCGCACCACGAACATGTCGCCCAGGCCCTGGTCGAAGATGAGCTCGGCGGCGACCCGGCTGTCCGAGCAGCCGAACACGACTGCGGTGGGACTCTGCCCGGCGGCCAGGCTGGCTCGATGCTCAACACTTTGGCTGGGATGTTGCGGCTTACCGGCGACGAATCGCTCGTTACCCTCTTTGAGTGACTTCCACGCTGTTACCGGACTGGTGTTAGGCATGGCTGCCATCATGCCGGAACAACCAACTCCGGGTCCGGCATACATATCAGTTACCAATCTTTTGGCCTGGTACGAAGCCTCACGCCGCGACCTGCCCTGGCGCGAGCCCGGGGTGAGCGCCTGGCAGATCCTGGTCAGCGAGTTCATGTTGCAGCAGACGCCGGTGGCCCGGGTGTTGCCGATCTGGTCGGATTGGGTGCGGCGCTGGCCGACCCCGTCGGCGACGGCCGCGGCCAGCGCCGCGGATGTGTTGCGCGCCTGGGGCAAGCTCGGTTATCCGCGGCGGGCCAAGCGATTACACGAGTGCGCCACCGTGATCGCGCGCGATCACGACCACGTCGTCCCCGATGACGTCGACACCCTGCTGACGCTGCCCGGCGTCGGCAGCTACACCGCGCGCGCCGTCGCCTGCTTCGCCTATCGCCGGCGGGTGCCGGTGGTCGACACCAACGTGCGCCGGGTGGTGGCGCGCGTCGTGCACGGCCTGGCCGACGCGGGCGCGCCGTCGGTGACCCGCGACCACGCCGACGTGTCGGCGCTGCTACCCGACGACGCGACCGCACCGCAGTTCTCGGTCGCGCTGATGGAGCTGGGAGCGACGGTGTGCACCGCGCGCGCCCCGCGATGCGGGCTGTGTCCGGTGGGCCAATGCGCCTGGCGGCGCGCGGGCTATCCCGCCGCGCAAGGACCGCCGCGACGCGTCCAGACCTACGCCGGCACCGACCGCCAGGTTCGCGGCCGCCTGCTGGATGTGTTGCGCGCCAAGGATTCCCCGGCCAGCCGGGCCGAGCTGGATGTGGCGTGGCTGACCGACACCGCGCAGCGCGACCGGGCGCTGTATTCGCTGCTCGCCGACGGCCTGGTGACACAGACCCGCGACGGCCGGTTCGCGTTGGCCGGCGAGGGGTAGCGGATCAGGCCCGCGGATGCGGCGCGGCCAGGAAAGCCTGCACCGCTTCGCGGTATTGGCCGGGCGCTTCGTCGTGGATCAGGTGACCCGCTTGCGGAACACGCAAATACGTTGCGGCATAGCCGCTTTCGGCCATCTGCCGCATCTGGCCCGGCGGGGTGACCGAGTTGCCGGCCTCGATGAGCAGCGACGGGGCGCGCACCGCCCGCCATTGCGCCCAGTAGTCGCGGGTACCCCACTCCGCGGCGATCTCGATCCATCGCGAGGTGTGACCGTGCAGCCGCCACCCGGTTTCGGTGCGGTCGAACGCCTCCAGGAAATACTGCCCGGCGACGGGCCCGAATTCGGCGAATACCTGCTCCGCGGAATCGAATTCGACCGGAAGCGCGTGCAGCCAAGGCTCCCACGGGCCGGTGGTGCGGCCGCGGAAGTCTGGCGCCATGTCCTCGAGCACCAGCGCGGAAACCAGTTCGGGGCGCTGCGCGGCCAGGCACCATGCGTGCAGGGCACCCATCGAATGCCCGACGATCCTGACCCGGGCGCCCAACTCGCCCACCGCGTCACCCAGGTCGGCCACGAACCGCTCGGTGCTGATCGGGTGCGGATCGTCGACGTCGCGTCCCCGATGCCATGGCGCGTCGTAGCTGTAGACGGTGCCCAAGCGGGTCAGCCACGGCAGTTGACGCGTCCACGTGGTCCCGCGCCCCATCAGGCCGTGCACCAGCACCAACGGCTCGCCGCGTCCCCCGTGACGCGTCAACAAATCGCCGGGCATGCCACCATCTTGCGTGGACCGCCCTAGTTGAACGGCGCGGGGGGCGGGGTAGCCTAGCGGCATGCCGCCTGTGGTGAAGATCAACGCAATCGAAGTTCCCGCCGACGCCGGCCCCGAACTGGAGAAGCGGTTCGCCCACCGCGCGCACGCGGTGGAGAATCAGCCCGGCTTCCTCGGCTTCCAGTTGCTGCGCCCGGTCCAGGGCGAGGAGCGCTACTTCGTGGTGACGCACTGGGAGTCCGACGAGGCGTTCCAGGCGTGGGCGAAGGGTCCGGCCATCGAGGCCCACGCCGGCCATCGGGCCAACCCGGTGGCGACCGGGGCGTCCCTGCTGGAATTCGAGGTTGTGCTGGACGTTGCCGCAAACAAGCAGGCTGGCTAGCGGGCGGTCGGCCTGGCGCCGCGCGCTGGCGCTGAGCGCCGCCACCACACTGATCGTCACCTCGGCGTCCGGCTGCGCCCCCTCCCCCTCACCGCAGGCGAACGCGGCAAATCCGGGACGGCAGATCGACACCCGGACCCCGCCCGGCATTCGCGCCCAGCAGACGTTGGACATGCTCAACTCGGACTGGCCCATCGGGCCGGTCGGGGTCGGCACGCTGGCCGCCGCCGACAAGGTCGAGTCGGTGCAGACCACCATGGAGGCGCTGTGGTGGGATCGCCCGTTCACCCTCGACGGCGTCGACATCGGTGCGAGCGTGGCCACGCTGCACCTGACGTCGTCCTACGGTGCCCGCCAAGACATCCGGATCCACACCGACGACGGCGGGTGGGTAGACCGGTTCGACCTGGACACCCGGGCGCCGACGGTCAAGTCGTGGCAGGACATCGACGCGGTGCTGAGCAAGACCGGCGCGCGCTACTCCTATCAGGTCGCCAAGGTCGAAGACGGCCGCTGCAACCCGGTGGCGGGCACCAACGCCCGCGAATCCCTGCCGCTGGCATCGATTTTCAAGCTGTACGTGTTGCACGCCCTGGCCGGCGCCATCAAGAACGGGACGGTGTCCTGGGATGACCAACTGACCGTCACCGACAAGAGCCGGGCCGTCGGCTCGTCGGGTTTGGCGCTGCCCGCCGGGGCCCACGTCTCGGTTCGCAAGGCCGCCGAGAAGATGATCGCCACCAGCGACAACATGGCCACCGATCTGCTGATCGGAAAGTTGGGCACGCAGGCCATCTCCGAAGCGCTCGCCACGGCCGGCCATCACGACCCGGCCAGCATGACGCCCTTCCCCACCATGTACGAGCTTTTCTCGGTCGGCTGGGGCAGACCCGACCTGCGCGGCCAATGGGAGCACGGGTCCCCCCAAGTGCGGGCCCAACTGCTTCAGCAGGCGAATTCCACGCCGTACGACCCGGATCCGATGCGCGCCCACTCACCCGCGTCCTCGTACGGCGCCGAGTGGTACGGCAACGCCGAGGACATCTGCCGGGTCCACGCGGCGCTGCAGGCCGACGCCGTCGGCGAGGCCGCGCCGGTGCGCGAGATCCTGTCCGCGGTGGCGGGTATCCAGCTGGACCGCAACGTGTGGCCCTACATCGGCGCGAAAGCCGGTGGCCTGCCGGGTGATCTGACGTTCAGCTGGTATGCCGTCGACAAGACGCGGCAGCCCTGGGTGGTCAGCTTCCAGCTGACCTGGCCGCGCGACCACGGGCCGACCGTGACCGGCTGGATGCTGCAGGTCGCCAAGCAGGCCTTCGCGTTGATCGCGCCGCGATAGCGCCGGCGCCGCGAGAACCGCTCGCTACTGCGCGTCCGGCGCCTGCGGCGCGGCGTGCGCCCCGGCCTTGGCCAGGTCCGGCTCGGCCGGCGGCTTGCGGGTGCCGGTGAAGGTGAACTTCGCGTCCTCGCCGGCGCTCTCGCCGTCCCAGTTGTCGACGTCGACCGTGACAACCTGTCCGGGGCCGACCTCCTCGAAGAGGATCTTCTCCGAGAGCTGGTCCTCGATCTCGCGCTGGATGGTGCGCCGCAGCGGACGGGCACCCAGCACGGGGTCGAAGCCGCGCTTGGCCAGCAATGCCTTGGCCTTGTCGGTCAGCTCCATCGCCATGTCCTTGCTCTTGAGCTGGTTGCCGACGCGCTGGATCATCAGGTCGACCATCCGGATGATCTCGTCGCGGGTCAGCTGGTGGAAGACGATGATGTCGTCGATGCGGTTGAGGAACTCCGGGCGGAAGTGCTTCTTCAGCTCGTCGTTGACCTTCTGCTTCATCCGCTCGTAGTTGTTCTCACCGCCACCCTGGGTGAAGCCCAGGCCGACCGGCTTGGAGATGTCGGACGTGCCGAGGTTCGAGGTGAAGATCAGCACGGTGTTCTTGAAGTCCACCGTGCGCCCCTGACCGTCGGTGAGCCGACCGTCCTCGAGGACCTGCAGCAGGCTGTTGTAGATCTCCTGGTGCGCCTTCTCGATCTCGTCGAACAGCACCACGGAGAACGGCTTACGGCGCACCTTCTCGGTGAGCTGGCCGCCCTCCTCGTAGCCGACGTATCCCGGCGGGGCGCCGAACAACCGCGACGCGGTGAACCGGTCGTGGAACTCGCCCATGTCGATCTGGATGAGCGCGTCGTCGTCGCCGAACAGGAAGTTCGCCAGCGCCTTGGACAGCTCGGTCTTACCGACACCGGACGGGCCGGCGAAGATGAACGAACCCGACGGGCGCTTGGGGTCTTTCAGCCCGGCGCGGGTGCGGCGGATCGCCTTGGAGACGGCCTTGACGGCGTCCTCCTGGCCGATGATCCGCTTGTGCAGCTCGTCCTCCATGCGCAGCAACCGGGTGGTCTCGGCCTCGGTGAGCTTGAACACCGGGATGCCGGTCCAGTTGCCCAGCACCTCGGCGATCTGCTCGTCGTCGACCTCGGCGACCACGTCGAGATCGCCTGAGCGCCACTGCTTTTCGCGCTCAGCGCGCTGGGCCACCAACTGCTTCTCCCGATCCCGCAGGCTGGCCGCCTTCTCGAAGTCCTGTGCGTCGATCGCCGACTCCTTCTCCCGGCGCGCGTCGGCGATCTTCTCGTCGAACTCGCGCAGGTCTGGCGGCGCGGTCATCCGGCGGATCCGCATCCTCGCGCCCGCCTCGTCGATCAGGTCGATCGCCTTGTCCGGCAGGAACCGGTCGTTGATGTAGCGGTCGGCCAGGGTGGCCGCCGCGACCAGCGCCGGGTCGGTGATCGAGACCCGGTGGTGCGCCTCGTAGCGGTCGCGCAGGCCCTTGAGGATCTCGATGGTGTGCTCCACCGTCGGCTCCCCGACCTGCACCGGCTGGAAGCGGCGCTCCAGGGCGGCGTCCTTCTCGATGTACTTGCGGTACTCGTCGAGCGTGGTGGCGCCGATCGTCTGCAGCTCGCCGCGGGCCAGCTTGGGCTTGAGGATCGACGCGGCGTCGATCGCACCCTCGGCGGCGCCCGCACCCACCAGGGTGTGCAGCTCGTCGATGAACAGGATGATGTCGCCGCGGGTGTTGATCTCCTTGAGCACCTTCTTCAGGCGTTCCTCGAAGTCACCGCGGTAGCGCGAGCCCGCGACCAGCGAGCCCAGGTCCAGCGTGTAGAGCTGCTTGTCCTTCAGCGTCTCCGGGACCTCGCCGTGCACGATGGCCTGCGCCAGGCCCTCGACGACGGCCGTCTTGCCGACGCCGGGCTCGCCGATCAGCACCGGGTTGTTCTTGGTGCGCCGGCTCAGCACCTGCATCACCCGCTCGATTTCCTTCTCGCGGCCGATGACCGGGTCCAGCTTGCCTTCCATCGCGGCGGCCGTCAGGTTGCGGCCGAACTGGTCGAGCACCAACGAGGTCGAGGGGCTGCCGGACTCGCCACCACGGCCACCGGTGCCCGCCTCGGCGGCCTCCTTGCCCTGGTAGCCGCTCAGCAGCTGGATGACCTGCTGGCGCACCCGGGTCAGCTCCGCGCCCAGCTTCACCAGCACCTGCGCGGCCACGCCCTCACCCTCACGGATCAGGCCCAGCAGGATGTGCTCGGTGCCGATGTAGTTGTGGCCGAGCTGCAGCGCCTCGCGCAGGCTCAGCTCGAGAACCTTCTTGGCGCGCGGGGTGAACGGGATGTGGCCCGACGGCGCCTGTTGGCCCTGGCCGATGATCTCCTCGACCTGGCTGCGGACGCCCTCGAGCGAGATGCCCAGCGACTCCAGCGACTTCGCCGCGACGCCTTCGCCCTCGTGAATCAAACCCAGCAGGATGTGCTCGGTGCCGATGTAGTTGTGGTTGAGCATCCGGGCCTCTTCTTGCGCCAGGACGACGACCCTGCGGGCACGGTCGGTAAATCTTTCAAACATCGGGTTACCTGCTCTCCCTCAACATCGGTACAAACTAGTTAGCGGCCCTTCGAACAACCCTGCCGGTCCCCTGTGGCCGGAATCGCGTACCTGCCATCCACTGTAATGGTCGGCTTGCCGGCGGACCTAACCTTGTGCGGCCTCGTTCGCTGTCGACGCAACTCGGTCGTTCCGGCCCTGATCTCACTTGCGACTGCCTGGGGCTTTACCCGCCGTATCCCAAGAAACGTTGCAATGTCCCCATTCGTTTCCCGGGACGCCCGACCGTCGTTTCGCGCCGAGCGAAATGACAAACCGGCGCCCGGGCTTGGGGCCCGGGCGCCGGTTTGAAGACTGTCAGGTTGCGGCGTGGAACGCGTCGATGACGTCGGCCGGGATGCGGCCGCGCGTCGACACGTTGTGCCCGTTCCGGCGAGCCCATTCGCGGATCGCCGCGCTCTGCTCACGGTCGATGGCGCCGCGCCCGCGCCCCGAGCCGGACCGCCCCCGCCGGCGGCCGCCGACGCGGCGACCGGCTTCCACCCACTGCTTCAGATCCCCGCGAAGTTTCGCGGCATTCTTGGACGAAAGATCAATCTCATAGGTCACCCCGTCAAGCCCGAATTCGACCGTTTCGTCGGCTGCGCCGGCACCGTCGAAATCATCGACCAAGGTGACGGTCACTTTTTTTGCCATTGGCTCACCCTCGCATTTCGTCCTGAGCAGTTGCTGAGCAGATTCGATCGACCTCCCCGGTCACCAATCTGCCATAACAACGCAGCATACTCAATCTGTACGGGCGTTGCAGGGTTGAGCTTTTCGACTACGAGTGTGGCCGAACAATGGGGAACAAAACTGTCTCCCGAATTGACAGTCCGGTCAATGTCATCAACAACCGGTCGATACCCATTCCCGTTCCGGTACATGGCGGCATCGCATACTCGAGTGCGGCAAGAAAATCCTCGTCGAGCGCCATGGCCTCGTCGTCGCCGGCGGCCGCCGCGCGCGCTTGGGCGGCGAAGCGCTCCCGCTGCACGACCGGGTCGTTCAATTCCGAGTAACCGGTGGCCAACTCGACCCCGCGCACATACAGGTCCCACTTCTCGGTGACGCCGGCGATGCTGCGGTGCTGGCGCGTCAAAGGTGTTGTCTCGACCGGGAAATCCCGCACGAACGTGGGTGCGACGAGCGCGTTGCCCACCGTGTGCTCCCACAGCTCCTCGACGATCTTTCCGTGTCCGTAACCACGGTCGCGCGGAATCTCGACGCCGAGGCGATCGGCGATGCCGAGCAGCTTTTCCACCGTCGCCTCCGGCGTGATCTCTTCACCGAGCGCCGACGACAACGACGGGTACATTTCGATGGAAGCCCATTCTCCGTCTATGTCGTAGACACTGCCGTCGGGCAGCGGGAGTTGTCGGGTTCCGATCGCCTCGTCGGCGACCTCTTGAATAAGCTCGCGCGTCACAACCGCCGAATCGTCATACGTTCCGTACGCCTGGTAGGTCTCGAGCATGGAGAATTCGGGAGAATGCGTGGAATCCGCACCTTCGTTTCGAAACACGCGATTTAGTTCGAAAACTCTGTCGAAACCGCCGACCACGCACCGCTTGAGGAACAGTTCCGGTGCGATCCTCAAGTAGAGATCGATGTCCAGCGCATTGGAATGTGTGATGAAGGGCCGCGCGGCCGCGCCGCCGGCGAGCGTCTGCAACATCGGGGTTTCAACTTCGAGAAAGCCGCGCCGCTCCAATGCGTTGCGGATGGCGCGGATGACCGCGATCCGCTGCCGGGCCACCGTGCGCGCCTGCGGGCGGACGATCAGGTCGACGTAGCGCTGCCGCACCCGCGCTTCTTCACTCATCTCCTTGTGCGCGACCGGCAGCGGACGCAACGACTTCGACGCCATCCGCCACGAATCGGCCAGCACGGACAATTCGCCGCGCCGTGAGCTGATCACGTTGCCGTGCACGTAGACGATGTCGCCCAGGTCGACGTCGGCCTTCCACGCGTCGAGGGATTCGCGGCCCACCTTGTCGAGGCTGACCATCACCTGCAGCGTGGTGCCGTCACCCTCCTGCAGCGTGGCGAAGCAGAGCTTTCCCGAGTTGCGCGCGAAGATCACCCGGCCGGCGACGCCGACGACGTCGTCGGTCGCGGTGTCGACCGGCAGGTCGGGGTGGGCGGCGCGGACCTGCGCCAACGTGTGGGTGCGTTCGACGGCGACCGGGTAGGGATCACGCCCCTCGGCGAGCAGCCGAGCGCGCTTGTCCCGGCGGATCCGGTACTGCTCGGGAATATCTGGGTCGTCGGCACTCACGACGTGCCAGCTTAAATCAACTCTCGTGGCACCTTTGACCGGCGGGCGCCCTAGCGGGCGGTCTTCAGCCGGCCGCGCTGGGCGTCGCGGTTGCGTTCGAAGACCAGCCGCAGGCCGTGCAGGGTCAGGTGCTGTTCGTAGTGGCTGACGGTCTGCAGCTCGGGCAGCAGCAGGGGCGCGGTGTGTCCGGTGGCCACGACGGCGACGTCGTCACCGGCAAAGCCGTCCACGTCCTCACGGATGCGTCCGACCAGGCCGTCGACCAGCCCGGCGAACCCGAACACCGCCCCGGCCTGCATGCACTCGACCGTGTTCTTGCCGATCACCGAACGGGGCCGGGTCAGCTCGACGCGGCGCAGCGCGGCCGAGCGGGCCGCCGCGGCATCGGAGGAAACCTGCAGCCCGGGCGCGATCGCGCCGCCGAGGAATTCGCCCTTGGCCGACACGACGTCCACGCAGATCGAGGACCCGAAGTCGATGACGATGGCGGCCTGACCGAACTTGTGAAAGGCCGCCAGGCAGTTGACGATTCGGTCGGCACCCACCTCTTTGGGGTTGTCCACCAGCAGCGGGATGCCGGTGCGCACCCCGGGCTCGATCAGCACGTGGGGCACCGACGGCCAGTACTGGTCGAGCATGAGCCGCACCTCGTGCAGCACCGAGGGGACGGTCGACAGCGCGGCGGCGCCGGTGAGCCGCTCGGAGTCGTCGCCGATCAATCCGTCGATGGTCAGCGCCAATTCGTCCGCGGTGATCTCCGATTCGGTGCGAATCCGCCACTGCTGCACGACGTTTGCGTGCTCCTTGGCGCCCGATATGAGCCCGACGACGGTGTGGGTATTACGGACGTCGATCGCCAGCAGCACGGCTACCGCGCAACGATCCGGGGATCCAGCAGCTCGGCCGCGTCTTCGGGCACGAACGCCGGGTCGTGGCCGAGGTCGACCGGTTTGTTGTCGGCGTCGACGAAGACGATCCGCGGCCGATACGCCCGGGCCTCCGCCTCCTCCATGGTCCCGTACGCGATCAGGATCACCAGGTCGCCCGGGTGGACGAGATGCGCCGCGGCACCGTTGATCCCGATCACGCCGCTGCCGCGTTCGCCGGTGATGGCGTAGGTGACGAGGCGGGCGCCGTTGTCGATGTCGACGATGGTCACCTGTTCGCCTTCGAGCAGGTCCGCCGCGTCCATCAGATCGGCGTCGATGGTCACCGAGCCCACGTAGTGCAGGTCGGCCTGCGTGACGGTGGCCCGGTGGATCTTCGACCGCAGCATCGTCCGTAGCATCAATTCCTCCAAGGTGATTGGGCGTATTCGTGATTGCCGTCCGGCCCTGAGGTGCCGGCGGGTGTTTCGATCTGCATTTCGATGTTGTCCAGCAGCCTGGTGGTGCCCAGCCGGGCGGCGACCAGCAGCCGGGCCGAACCGTGGGCGGGCGCCGGCCCGAGCCCGGCGTCGCGCAGCTCGAGGTAGTCGACCGTGAGCGCGGGGACGGCGTCGAGCACCGCGCGCGCCGCGTCCAGCGCGGCCGCGCCGCCGTGGTGCGCGGCGTGGGCGCCGGCGGTCAGCGCGGCCGAAAGCGTCACCGCCAGTTCGCGTTGCGTGGGATCGAGGTAGCGGTTGCGCGACGACATCGCCAGGCCGTCGGATTCCCGGACGGTCGGCACCTCGACGACCTGGGCGTCGATGTTGAGGTCGGCGACCATCTGGCGGATCATCACCAGCTGCTGATAGTCCTTCTCGCCGAAGAAGATCCGGTCCGGACGCACGATCTGCAGCAGCTTGCACACGACGGTGAGCACGCCCGCGAAATGGGTGGGCCGGTGGCGGCCCTCGAGTTCGGCGGCCAGCGGTCCGGGCTGCACCGTGGTGCGCAGCCCGTCGGGATACATCGCGGCGGCCGTTGGGGCGAAGACGATTTCGACGCCTTCTTCGCGCAGCAGCGCGAGGTCGTCGTCCATGGTCCGGGGATAGGCGTCGAGATCCTCACCGGCGCCGAATTGCAGGGGGTTGACGAAGATCGAGACCACGACCACCGAGCCGGGCACCCGCTTGGCCGCCCGCACCAACGCCAGATGGCCGTCGTGCAGCGCGCCCATGGTGGGCACCAGCATCACCCGGCGGCCGGTGTGGCGCAGGGCGCGGCTGACGTCGGTGACGTCACGCGGGTTCGGGTACAGGTTGAGTTCGCCCGCCTTGAAGGCCGGGGGTTTTGCTCGGGTCATGGCGCCAGCACCTCCACGACGTCCTGGGGGGCGTGCGCGCGCTGGGCGGTTCGCAGGGCGTTCACCCGATACGCCTGCGCCAGTTCGGGTCCGACCCCGGCCAGGGCCGCCAGATGCCCGGCGACCGCGGCGGCGTCGCCACGCGCGACCGGACCGGTGAGCGCGGCCTGCCCGCGTTGCAGGGTGTTCTCCAGCGCCGCCCGGGCCAGCGGGCCGACGATGCGTTCGGCGATGCCGCCCGGCTGGTCGTCGACGGACTGTTGGCCGAGCAGCTCGCTGCCCCGCAGCGCGGCGCGCAGCGCCTCCAGAGCGTCGGCGAGCACGGTCACGATGTGATTGCCCGCGTGGGCCAGCGCCGCGTGGTAGAGGACGCGGGCGTCCTCGGCGACGCAGAACGGCTCCCCGCCCATCTCCAGGACGAGCGATTGACCGATCGCGTACCCGACCTCGTCGGCCGCCGTGATGCCGAAGCAGGTGTCCGGCAGCCTGCTGATGTCCTCGTCGGAGCCGGTGAACGTCATGGCCGGGTGGATCGCCAGCGGGATGCAGCCCTGCTCGGCCAGCGGCGCCAGGACGCTCACCCCGTTGGCGCCGGACGTGTGGACCACGATGGTCCCGGGCCGCACGGCCGACGTCGCGGCCAGCCCGGATACCAGGCCCGCGAGTTCGCTGTCGGGAACCGCGAGCAACAACAGCTCGGCGCCGGCGGCGACGTCGGGCGGCGTCGCCACCGGGGTGTCGGGCAGGCGGCGCTGCGCCCGCTGCCGCGACGCGTGGGAGATGGCGCTGCACGCCACCACGACGTGGTCCGCGCGCTCCAGCGCGACACCGAGCGCGGTGCCCACCCGGCCGGCGGAGATGATTCCCACCTTGAGCCTGGCCGGGCGCAGACCGTCGAACTGCACCATCGCAGACGACCTCACAGATTTCTTGTTCGTTCCGGTCCCACCAGGTGGGTACCGTTCGGTCACCAAGACTCTAGTCGATCACCAGGCGTTTCCCAATGTGAGGAAGCTCCCAGCTCATCCTTCGCGGCGGCGACGCCGGCCGCCCTCGGAGGGCTGCACCTGCAGGCGGGCCAGCAGGTCGGCCACCGACTGGCCGCCCGTGGCGGTGGTCTCTCCGGCGGCGCCGGCGTCCTCGCGCTGGGGATCACCGCCGTGCCGGGGCGTGTGCTCCGGTGCCGGGGGCGGCGCCAGCCGCGGCGGCGGGGGCGCGCCGGCGGGCGGGCCCTGCTGCACCGGGGGCTCGGGCGGCGGGGGCGGCGCCGGGGCCGGTGGCTCGGTGCCGGGGGCGAAATTGCGCACACCGTAGTCGCGGTACTCCGCCGAGTGGCGTGACCGGGCCCGGCGGCCGGACTCGGCGTAGGGCGGTTGGGGCAGGGGCTCGACGGGCAGGCCGTCCCAGGCTTCGTCTCGGTATTCGTCCCGGGCTTCGTCTCGGGGTTCGTCTCGGGACTCGTCGGGGCCCGAATGCCGTGCGCGCCGGCGCCCGCCCGCCGGTTCCCCGGGGGCGTCGGCGCCGGTCCAGTTGCTGCCCGGTGTCCCGGGTGGCAACCACTGGCCTTCCGCGGCCGTCGGCTGCCAGTCCTGGCGGTGCCGCTCTGCCCGGGGCGCAGGCTGTGGTTCGGGCTCCGGCGGGGCCTGCGGTTCGGGTTCGGGTTGCGGTGGCGGTTGCTGGCGGGGTTCGAACCGGGGCTCCGGCGGCGGTGGGGCGTAGGCCGGCTCCGGCGCCGGATACGCGGGTTCTTGGGGCGGTTCGTACTGGTAGCGGGGCCGTTCCCGACGGGGTGGCGGCGGTTGACGGGGCGGCAGCAGGGGTTCTTCGGGGACGTCGATGATGGCCGTCTCGTCGGCGCGGCCGCGCGGGTTGTCCTGGGGCACCGACGTGACCCGATCGCTGGGCACCCAATCGACGGGGTTGTCGCGAGGGGTCTCGCCGTTGCGATCCCACTCGCTGTAGGCGCGCTCCGGTTGCGGCTCGCTCTCGACGGTCCCGAGGGCGGGGCGGTGCGCGAGGTCGGTGTCGAACAGGATTTCCAGGCTGGTCCGCAAGGCGCTCAGCTCGGCGCGCAGCTCGGCCAGATCGTCGGCGGCCTGAGCGCGCAGCTCGGAGGCCAGCTCGCGACGCAGCTGGGACTCCACGGTCAGTTCGTATTCGCGTCGGGCCGAGATCTCCCGGTCGAGCTGGAGGTCGTAGACCAGCTTGAGGTCGCGGACGCGGGCCTGATCGGCGTCGCTTTGGCGGCGATAGAGCACGGAAACGAAGGCGCCGGCGACTGCGGCCCACAGCGCCAGGATTACAGCGAGCTTGAGGAGTTCCACCCGATTGGTGAAAACCAATGCGGAACTGGCACCTATCGCGAGGACCAGCAACGCGGTCAAGAGCACCCACCCCGGCCTGCGGCCGCCGCGCCGCACCCGGGCGCCGCGGGACAGAACGGTCATGGCCTGACTGTACCTGCGCGAGGTCAATCCGCGTGTCGCCCTACTCCGGCGATTCTCACCTGGGTTGATCCGCCGATCGATCGGCGCTAGGTTTCGGCGCCCTCGCCGTGCTCGGTCGGGTCGTACGGGGACTTGCAGCAATGTTGCAGCCACAGCGCGGCGACCACCAATGCCAGCGCGCTGATGGCCGCCACCACCGTCCCGGTGGTGTCCTCGGCGGCGGCCCGCAGCCAGGACCGGCGCGGCAGGAAGTACACCAGCAGTCCCACCCACCAGCCCAGCATCAACGCCCCCACCCAGGCCGAGGCCTTGGCGACCATCAGGCTGCGTGCCACCGCAAGCGGATGCAACCTGCCCCGACCGGGGCCGATTTCGCCGTCGGCGATCTTGGCGCGCACGTAGCGCGCCCACAGCGCCTCGCCGATGGCCACCGCCAGCAACGACAGGCCGGTCAACACCGTGATCGGGGGAAACCACCGGTACAGGCCGTTGACCAGCAGGTAACCCAGCACGGCGGCGCCGACCACCGCGGCCGTCAGGTCACGCTTGCGGGTGGGCCCCATCAGGTTGTGAGCTCGAGCGTCAGGTCGGAGCGCCGTACGGCGGCACGGTCGGCGGGCTCCAGTTCGGCCAGCAACTGCGCGACGGGACGCGGCCCTTCGGCGACCGTCAGCCGAGCGTCCGGGTCGACGGCCAGCCAGGGGATCAGCACGAAGGCCCGCAAATGGGCCAGCGGATGCGGCAGCGTCAGGTTGTTCTCCCGGGAGGTCACCTCGGTTTGCCCGTAACAGGCGATCAGGTCGACGTCGAGGGTGCGCGGCCCCCAGCGCTCGCCGCGGACCCTGCCCGCCGCGCGCTCGAACTCCTGCGCCCGGGCCAGCCAGCCCTGCCCGTCGCAGGCCGGGTCGTCGGCGATCAGCACCGCGTTGAGGAACGGCGCCTGATCGACCCGGCCCCACGGGTCGGTCTCGTACACCGGTGACACGGCGAGCACCGTGTCCCCCAGCCCGTCGACGACCGACTGCAACCGCGCCAGCCGGTCTCCCAGGTTGGACCCGATGGACAACACCACTCTGGTCATCGACGCCACTTTCCGATGCCGGCTCCGCACAGGACCGAGCCGGCATCATCGTCGTCAACACGCGTCATAACGGCACCACCGAACCCCGGCCACCGCGCCGGGACCGCCGCACCACCACCGAGACGTCGGCGAACTGCTGCGGGATCGGGGCCTGCGGCTTGTGCACCACCACCTCGACGGCGTGCACGCGTTCGTCGTCCATCACCTCATCGGCGATCTGGGCGGCGACGGTCTCGATCAGGTTTCGCGCGGGTCCCGCCACGACGTCGGCCGCCAGCCGGGCCAGCGCGCCGTAGTCGTAGGTGTCGGTCAGGTCGTCGGTGGCGGCGGCCGACGCCAGGTCGATCCACACGGTGACGTCGACGACGAAGTCCTGCCCGTTCGCGCGTTCGTGGTCGAAAACCCCGTGTTGCCCACGAACCTTCAACCCGCGCAACTCGATTCGATCAGCCATCGTGTTCAGCCAGCCCTGTGTGCGTCTCGTCGTTCCACGCCGCCACGACCTTGAGCGCATCGACCGTGGCACGCACATCGTGCACCCGCACGCCCCAGGCCCCGTGCAGCGCGGCGAGCGCTGAAATCACCGCGGTCGCCGTCTCACGCCCGTCGGGCGGCCGCGGCGAGCCGTCGGGCCCGGCCAGCAACGTACCGAGGAACCGTTTGCGCGACGCGCCCAGCAGCACCGGGATCCCGGTGGCGACCAATCGCGGCAGCGCATGCAGCAGCGCCCAATTGTGTTGGCCCGTCTTGGCGAATCCCAGACCCGGATCGATCATCAACTGAGCGGGATCGACACCGGCGGACACCGCGGCGTCGACACTGGCAAGCAACTCGGCGCGCACCTCGGCGACCACGTCACGATAGTCCGGGGCCGCGTGCGGACGCTGCGCCGACACGGAGCGCCAATGCATCAGCACCCAAGGCACTTTCGCCTCGGCCAGCAGCGGCGCCATGGCGGGATCGGCCCGGCCGCCGGACACGTCGTTGACGATCCGCGCGCCGCTGCACAGCGCCGCCCGCGCGACGTCGGCGTGCATGGTATCGATGCTCACCGTAATGCCTTGCGAGGAAAGCTCTTTGACGACGGGGACGACCCGGGAGGCCTCGACACGGGCGTCGACGCGCGTGGCACCGGGACGGGTGGATTCTCCCCCGACGTCGACGATGTCGGCGCCGTCGGCGGCCAGCGCCAATCCGTGTGCCACGGCTTTGTCGGGGTCGAGATAGCGGCCGCCGTCGGAGAACGAATCGTCAGTGACGTTCAGAACTCCCATTACCTGCACAGGCGCCAGGCTCACTTCCGCAGGATGAGGTCGAGCGCCTCGGCTCGAGAAGCGGCGTTCGTTTTGAATATTCCGCGCACCGCCGAGGTGGTGGTCGTCGCTCCGGGCTTGCGGACACCGCGCATCGCCATGCACAGGTGCTCGGCCTCGACCACGACGATCACCCCGCGCGGATTGAGCTTTTTCACCAGGGCGTCGGCGATTTGGCTGGTGAGCCGTTCCTGCACCTGGGGCCGCTTGGCGTACAGATCGACCAGTCGCGCGATCTTCGAAAGGCCGGTGACCCTGCCGTCGTTGCCCGGGATGTAGCCGACGTGGGCCACCCCGTGGAACGACACCAGGTGGTGTTCGCAGGTGGAGTACAGCGGGATTTCCTTGACCAGCACCAGCTCGTCGTGATCCTCGTCGAACATGGTGTTCAACACGCTGTCCGGATCGGTGTAGAGCCCGGCGAACATCTCCCGGTAGGCGCGGGCGACGCGGGCCGGGGTTTCCCGCAGGCCGTGCCGGTCCGGGTCTTCGCCGATCGCGCACAGCAACTCGCGGACCGCGGCCTCGGCACGGTCCTGGTCGAAGACCCGCATCTTGGACATCGCGGTGTCCGGCAGTGCCATCGAATCCTCCGTTTGCTCAGCCGTGGGCCGGCGGATTGGACCGGCTCACGTCGTCATCCTGCCGGTCGGGCGAGCCACCCTCCTGGGCGGGCTGTCCCGGTGGGGGATACGGCGGGTACGGCGGGTACGAAGGCTGCGCCTGGCCCTGCTGGCCGGAACGACCCTGCCCGCCCGGATAGCCCTGCTGGTGGCCGGCGTGGCCCTGCTGACCGGGATAGGGCTGCGGGCCCGGATAACTGGGCGCCGGTTGCTGCCAATAGGGCTGCTGCGGCGGCTGTGCCGGCGGATGCCAATAGTTCGGCTGCTGCTGCGGTTGCTGCGCTTGCGGCGGCCATCCCGGCGCGCGCCAGCCGGCCGGCGCGCCGTAGTCCGGCTGGGTGGGCCCGTGCGGCGCGCCCTTACCGCTGCCCTGGCCGCCATGAGAACCGTTGCCGCCGTTGGCGTTTCGGTCCGCCTCCAGCCGTGCCGCTTCGCTGGCCCGCGCGATGGCCGCCTTGAACGCCGGCTCGGGGGTGGGCGGCGGCCACGGCTCGCCACGCTCGATGGCCAGCTCGCCGGGGGTCTTGATGGGCGGCTTGTCCGACGGGATGCGGCCACCGAAATCGTCGAACATGGTGAGCCGCGGGCGCTTTTCGACGCCCGAGAAGATGCTTTCCAGTTCGGCCCGGTGCAGGGTTTCCTTTTCCAGCAGCTCCCCGGCGAGGGTGTCGAGGATGTCGCGGTATTCGGTGAGGATTTCCCACGCCTCGGTGTGCGCGGCCTCGATCAGCTTGCGGATCTCGTCGTCGATGTCGCGGGCGACCTCGTGCGAATAGTCCGCCTGCGTTCCCATGGTGCGGCCCAGGAACGGGTCGCCGTGCTCCGAACCGTATTTGACCGCACCGAGTTTCGAGCTCATCCCGAATTCGGTGACCATGGCGCGCGCGATCTTGGTGGCCTGCTCGATGTCCGACACCGCGCCGGTGGTCGGCTCCCGGAAGACCAGCTCCTCCGCGGCACGCCCGCCCATGGCAAACACCAACTGCGCGATCATCTCCGAGCGGGTCCGCAGCCCCTTGTCTTCCTCCGGCACCGCCACCGCGTGCCCGCCGGTGCGGCCTCGCGCCAGGATCGTCACCTTGTAGATCGGCTCGATGTCGGGCATCGCCCAGGCCGCCAGGGTGTGGCCGCCTTCATGGTAGGCGGTGATCTTCTTTTCCTGCTCGCTGATGATGCGGCCCTTGCGGCGCGGGCCGCCGATCACGCGGTCCACCGCCTCTTCCAGGGCGGCGCTGGTGATGACGGTGCCGTTCTCCCGGGCGGTGAGCAGCGCCGCCTCGTTGATGACGTTGGCCAGGTCGGCGCCGGTCATGCCGACGGTCCGCTTGGCCAGCCCGGCGAGGTCGGCGTCCGGGCCGATCGGCTTGCCCTTGGAGTGCACCTCCAGCACCGCCTTGCGGCCCGCCAGGTCCGGGTTGGACACCGGGATCTGCCGGTCGAAGCGGCCGGGCCGCAGCAGCGCCGGGTCCAGGATGTCCGGCCGGTTGGTGGCCGCGATCAGGATGACGCCGGCCCGCGGGTCGAACCCGTCCATTTCGACCAGCAACTGGTTCAGCGTCTGCTCGCGCTCGTCGTGCCCGCCGCCCAGGCCCGCGCCGCGCTGGCGGCCCACGGCGTCGATCTCGTCGACGAAGATGATGCACGGGTTGTTCTGTTTGGCCTGGTCGAACAGGTCGCGTACCCGGGACGCGCCGACACCGACGAACATCTCGACGAAGTCCGAGCCGGAGATGGTGAAGAACGGGACGCCGGCCTCGCCCGCCACCGCGCGGGCGAGCAGCGTCTTACCGGTCCCGGGCGGACCGTAGAGCAGCACGCCCCGGGGGATCTTGGCGCCCAGCGCCTGATAGCGACCGGGGTTCTGCAGGAAGTCCTTGATCTCGTAAAGCTCCTCGACCGCCTCGTCGACGCCAGCGACGTCGGCGAACGTGGTCTTGGGCATGTCCTTGGAGAGCTGCTTGGCGCGCGACTTGCCGAACCCGAAGCCCATCCGGGCGCCGCCCTGCATGCGGGAGAACATCACGAACAGCCCCACCAGCAGCAGCAGCGGCAGGACGTAAACCAGCAGCTCGCCCAGGATGCTGCCCTGGTTGACGACGGTGCTGACCTTCGCATTCTTGGCGGTCAGCGCGTTGAAAAGGTCCACCGCATACCCGCTCGGGTATTTGGTGATGACCTTGTCGGAGTTGTCCGTGTCGCCATTGCCCTTCTTCAGGGTCAGGCGCAGCTGCTGCTCGCGATCGTCGATTTGCGCGCTTTTGACGTTGTCGCCGTTGATCTGGGACATCGCCACGGACGTGTCGACGGGCTTATAGCCGCGAGTGTCGTCGCTGAAATAGAAGAACGACCAGCCGAGCAGCACCACGACAGCAATCGCCGTGATGGTGCGAATAACGTTTTTCCGGTTCATCAATCATCGGCCTTGCCGGCCAGGTCCTTCCCCGATATACACGCAGCTGGAAAAGTCCAGGCTACCGCCTGTGGCGATCGCCAGCTCCGGCAGCGCCGGGGCGCAGCGGGTCGCCACCATCTGCTCCGCGGCGATCGCCAGCTCCGGCAGCGCCGGGGCGCAGCGGGTCGCCACCATCTGCTCCGCGGCGATCGCCAGCTCCGGCAGCGCCGGGCTGTCCAGTTAACGATTGGCAGTTCCCGGGCCGGCAGGCTCACTCGTAGTAGCGCGCCTCGACCACATTCCCGTCGGGATCGGCGAAATAGAATCCCTGCGGCGCCCAGCCCCGCGCGCCGAAGCTGTGGTTCAGCCGCGCGGTGGTGTCCACGCCCTCGGCCTGCAGGCGCGCGTCGAGCGCGTCGTATTCGGCCTTCGACAGGGCAAGGCACACGTGGTTGACCGGTTGGCCGGCGCTTCCTTCGGCCACCGCGGACGACACCGCGCCGGAAGCCATCTCGAGTGGCATCAGGTCGATGATCGAATCCTCGGACACCCGCACGCTGGGGAAAGGCGCCTCGGCGGCCTCGAACTCGGCGAATCGCACCGGTGCCAGCCCGACCACCCTCGAATAGAAGTCCATCGCCGCGCGCGGATCCTTCGTCCACAGAACTACGTGGTCCAATCGCATGCACAAATTATGCTGCGCGGGGCCAAAGAGACCCTTCTCAGTGCGCAACCGTTGTGCTTTGGTGAGACGGTGCCCCCAACCCAACGGTTAGTAGATACCAATGGTGTGCGGCTGCGGGTGACCGAAGCGGGCGACCGCGGCGCACCCGTGGTGATCCTGGCCCACGGCTTTCCCGAACTGGCCTACTCCTGGCGCCACCAGATAGACGTCCTCGCGCACGCCGGCTACCACGTGCTGGCGCCCGATCAGCGCGGCTACGGCGGTTCGGATCGCCCGGATGCCGTCGAGGCGTACGACATTCACCAGTTGACGGGAGACCTGGTCGGTCTGCTCGACGACGTCGGCGCCGAGCGTGCCGTGTGGATCGGCCACGACTGGGGCGCCGCCGTGGTGTGGAACGCCCCGCTGCTGCACCCCGACCGGGTAGCGGCCGTCGCCGCGCTCAGCGTGCCCGTGACGCCGCGCCCGCACGTGGCGCCGACGAAGGCGTGGCGAAAGATGTTCGGCGAGAACTTCTTCTACATCCTCTACTTCCAGGAGGCCGGTGTCGCCGACGCCGAATTGAACGCCGATCCCGCCCGGGTGATCCGTCGCATGATGGGCAGCCTGCGAACCGACGGCAAGGATGCGCTGGTGCGGATGGCCAGCCCCGGTCCGGAAGGTTTCGTCGAACGCCTTCCCGAACCGGACGGCCTGCCGGACTGGATAAGCCAGGACGAGCTCGACCACTACATCGCCGAATTCTCGCGGACCGGCTTCACCGGCGGGCTGAACTGGTATCGCAATTTCGACCGCAACTGGGAGACCACGCCCGAACTCGACGACGTCAAGATTTCGGTCCCGTGTCTGTTCATCGGCGGGACGGCCGATCCCGTCCTGTCGTTCACCCGTGCCGACCGCGCTGCGGAGGCGATTTCCGGGCCGTACCAACAGGTGATGATCGACGGCGCCGGGCATTGGCTGCAGCAGGAGCGCCCCGGCGAGGTGAATGCGGCCTTACTGGAATTCCTCAACGGATTGGAGCTTCGATGAGTGCGCCCCTGCGTTTCGGTGTCTTTATCACCCCATTTCACCCCGTCGGCCAATCCCCAACGGTCGCACTCGAGTACGACATGGAACGCGTCGTCGCGCTGGATCGGCTCGGGTTCGACGAAGCGTGGTTCGGCGAACACCACTCGGGCGGCTACGAGCTGATCGCCTGTCCGGAGGTATTCATCGCCGCGGCGGCCGAGCGGACCAAACACATCCGGCTGGGCACGGGAGTGGTCTCGCTGCCCTATCACCACCCGCTGATGGTCGCCGATCGGTGGGTGCTGCTGGATCACCTGACCCGCGGCCGGGTCATGTTCGGAACCGGGCCCGGCGCGCTGCCGTCGGACGCCTACATGATGGGCATCGATCCCGTCGAACAGCGACCGATGATGCAGGAATCCCTCGAGGCCATCCTGGCGCTGTTCCGGGCCGCACCCACCGAACGGATCGACCGCCACTCCGATTGGTTCACCCTGCGCGACGCGCAGTTGCACATCCGGCCCTACACCTGGCCTTACCCCGAAATATCCACGGCGGCAATGATTTCGCCGTCCGGTCCGCGGCTGGCCGGCGCGCTGGGCACCTCGCTGCTGTCGCTGTCGATGTCGGTGCCCGGCGGCTACGCGGCGCTGGAAACCACCTGGGACGTGGTGCGCGAGCAGGCCGAAAAGGCCGGACGGGACGAGCCGGACCGCGGCAACTGGCGCGTCCTGAGCATCATGCACATCGCCGACAGCCGCGAGCAGGCCATCGACGATTGCACTTACGGGCTGCAGGATTTCGCGAATTACTTCGGCGCCGCCGGGTTCGTCCCGCTGGCCAACAGCGTGGAAGGCACCCAGACGCCACACGAGTTCGTCGCGGACTACGCGGCCAAGGGGAATTGCTGCATCGGCACGCCCGAGGACGCCATCGCCCACATCGAAGACCTGCTCGACCGCTCCGGCGGCTTCGGCACCCTGCTGATGCTCGGCCATGACTGGGCATCACCCGAAGCGACGTACCGTTGCTATGACCTGATGGCGCGCAAGGTGATTCCCCACTTCAAACGTCAACTCGAAGCGTCCCGCGCATCCCACGACTGGGCCAGAGGTAAACGTGACCAGTTGATCGGCCGGGCCGGCGAGGCCGTGGTCAAGGCCATCACCGAGCACGTCGACGAACAGAAAGACGCGGTGCACTGATGCGCGCCTCGGTGTTGCGCGACGGTCGCATGGTCTACCGCGACGACGTGCCCGACCCGATCCCCGAAGCCGGGCAGGTGCTCGTCGGCGTGCGGGCATGCGGAATCTGCGGCAGCGACCTGCATTTCGCCGCCCACGGCGCCCAGGTGCTGGAAATGACCGAACGGGCGGCCGGTGGCGGCGGTGGCATGCACGTCGACCTGGACCACGACATCTTCATGGGTCACGAATTCAGCGCCGAGATACTCGAAGCGGGCCCCGACACCGAGACCCATCCACCGGGCACCCTGGTCACCTCGCTGCCGGTGCTGTTGTCCGCCAAGGGCGTCGAGCCAATTGTGTACAGCAACAGCACAATCGGCGGCTACTCCGAACGGATGCTGTTGTCCGCGCCGCTGCTGCTGCCCGTCCCCAATGGCCTAGACTTCAAACACGCAGCACTGACCGAACCCATGGCGGTGGGATTGCATGCCGTCAACAAGTCCAACGTCGCGCCCGGGGAGACGGCCCTGGTACTGGGCTGCGGCCCGATCGGGATCGCCATCGTCGCCGCCCTTCGGTCCAAGGGCGTCGAAACCATTGTGGCGGCGGACTTTTCACCGAAGCGACGGGAGCTCGCCACTGCGATGGGAGCTCACCAGACGCTGGATCCGGCGCAGGGCTCGCCCTTCGACAGTGTCAAGCCCGCGGTGGTGTTCGAGGCCGTCGGGGTGCCTGGCATCATCGACGACGTGCTGCTCCGCGCGCGGCCGGGCACTCGACTGGTGGTCGCCGGGGTGTGCATGCAACCCGACACAGTGCATCCCTTCTTCGCGATCGCCAAAGAGATCAACGTGCAGTTCGTGCTCGCCTACACCCCCGACGAGTTCGGCGACTCGTTGCGCGCGCTGGCCGACGGCGACATCGACGTCAGCCCGCTGATCACCGGCGAGGTGGGCCTGGATGCGGTCGGGGCGGCGTTCGACGACCTGGCCGACCCCGAGCGGCACTGCAAGGTTCTCGTCACGCCCTGAAACTTGTCGGGGGGCCCACCTATAATCGAACGCATGTTCGAAGTACCGTCGGATCCCGCCGCTCTGGTAGCGGTGATCGAGTCCACGCATCGGGAGGAGTCGATGCTGGTGGCGCGGCGGTTGGCGGCGGTGGCGGCGCTGCTGCGGCATCGGGTGGCCACTGCCGACGGGGCCGATCGGGAGTACGCCGAGATCGACGGTTTCGAGCAGACCGCCGCCGAGGTCGCCGCGGTGATGAACCTGTCTGCGATGGGTGCCAGTTTTCTGGTGTCGCACGCCGAGGCGCTCGATACCCGCCTGCCGCGGGTGGCGGCGCTGTTGGCCGAGGGGCGAACGGACTGGCGCACGGTGCGTTTGGTCATCACCCGCACCGATCTGGTCACCGACCCGAAGGTGATCGCCACGCTCGATGAGTCGTTGGCCGCCCGGATCGGGAATTGGCACGGTTGGTCGCGGCAGCGGATCGTCAACGCGGTTGATGCCGCGGTGCGGGTCGCCGATCCCGACGCCGCCCGGGAGCGTCGGGTGGCCGCCGAGGACGACCGTTACGTCGCCATCAGCGCCGCGGACAACGGGATGGCCGAGATCCGCGGTTCGGTGGCCGCCGCCGCCGCGACGGCCTTTGATCGCCGGCTGTCCCAACTCGCCAAGCAGGTGTGCCCGGCCGATCCACGGACGATGGATCAGCGCCGCGCCGACGCACTGTCGGCTCTGGCCGAGGGCCGCCGGTTGGGCTGTGCGTGCCGGCGGGCCGACTGCCCCACCCGGGCCGGCGAGCACACTCGCGAAAGTGAGCCGACCGGGACGCGGGTGGTCGTCAACGTGATGGCCGGCGAACAGACCGTCTACGCCGACGGCGCCGGGCCCGGCTATCTGGAGGGCTATGGGGTCATCGATGCCGAGCAGGTGCGCCGGTTGGCGGCCGCCGCGTCGGTGCTGGTGGCCAACCCGGTGACCAGTCCGGTCGAGGCCTTGCGCTATCAACCGCCGGCGGGGCTGGAGCGGTTCGTGCGCTGCCGCGATCTGACCTGCCGCTTCCCCGGATGCTCCCGCCCGGCGATGATCTGCGATATCGACCACACCGTTCCGTTCAACCATCAAGATCCGCGGGCGGGCGGGCGCACCGTCGCGGAGAACCTGAAATGCCTGTGCCGCCAGCATCATCGGCTCAAAACCTTCGGGGGCTGGCGCGACAAACAGTTGGCCGATGGAACCGTGATCTGGACCTCGCCGACCGGCAACACCTACCGGACCTCCCCCGTGGGTGCGGATCTGTTTCCGGCGGCGCGCGCCCCGGCCTGCGCCGCCCCCGAGCCGAGACGACGCGGCCGATCCCGGCAGCGCAGCGCGCGGATCACCCAGGCGCGCACCCACAATCGCGAGCAGCGCCCGATCAACGAGGCCCGCCGCCGCCTCGAACAGGACCGCAAAGACGAAATCGCGGCGCGCAAGTTCCGAAACCACATGCGCGACATGCTGTTCCTGTTCAAGGGGACACCGAGCACCAGCCCCTACTGCACCTGGGTCAACGACCCCCGAGAACCCGAAGAACTGCCCCCGGACTGGGAACCCGACCAATCCACCTTGCAGCCCCTGCCCGACGACCCACCCTTCTGACGAGTCACCCACCCGCGGGGGGCTGCGCGATGACAGTGGGCTTGAAACCGTATCGGGGAGTGACGAAGTGGGCCGCGACGCCGCGCCCCGCCCCAGCGGCGGGCACCATCGGAACCCCGCCCACCGCGTTCGTGGCACGTTCGACGGCCCCCGCGGTGGTGGCACCATTGAGCGCCACGGCGATCGGCGGCGCCGGGGCCGCACTCGCCCAGGCGGCGGGCACCGCCAATCCGCCGATCGATGCCGCCTTGCCGACGGCGCCGCCGATCGCGCCGATCGAGCCCAGTCCCGCACCCGAAACGGCGGGAAGGGCCGCTTCCGCGGCCTTGGCGACGCCCTCGGCGGCGGACTTCGCGGCGGGCATGAAGCCCTGCGCGAGACTTTGGATGTCCTTGAACGCCGTGGTGAACAACCGCGTCGGCGAAATCAAACGGATGAAGGCGTCGAAAGGCGTGCTGGCATCGAGGGTTTGAGACCCGGTCAGGCCCTCCAACAGATCCCCCAACGGGCCTCCCACGACAATGCCGTCGCCCTCGGGGTTCATGCCGATTCCACCGAGGGACAGCGTGGGATTGGCCGGCGACGGGGACGTGTTGGTCGGCCCGGCCAGCGCCGACAGGGTCTGGGGCACCGCGTCGAGCCCCTGCGCGCTGTCGCTCCCGCTCGCGCCGGCGGCCCGGGCCACCGCGGCGGCCTGACCGGCGACGCCGGCGGGGTCCGTGGTGGGCGCCGCCGGTTCGAACGCGGGCAAGGTCGACGCCGCCGCCGAAGCGCCGGCATATTCGTACATCGCGGCGGCGTCCTGGGCCCACATCTCGGCGTATTGCGCCTCGGTGGCCGCGATCGCCGGGGTGTTCTGCCCGAGGAAGTTCGTCGCCAGCAACTCCATCAGCAACGCCCGGTTCGCCGCGATCACCGGCGGCGGCACCGTTTCGGCGAATGCCGCCTCATAGGCACCCGCCGCTGCCACCGCTTGGTTCGCCGCCTGTTCGGCCTGTCCGGCCGTGGCGCTCAGCCACGCCACTTGCGGCACGGCCGCGGTGAGCATGGACGTCGCGGCGGGCCCCTGCCATGGGCCGCCCTCGATGCCCGCGATCACCGACCCGTAGGACGAAGCCGCGGAATGCAGGCCGGCGGCCAGGCCGCCCCATGCCGCCGCGGCGACCAGTAACGGCCCCGAACCTGGCCCCGAATAGATCAGCGCGGAATTGATCTCCGGCGGCAACTGCGCAAAGTCCAGCATCGTGTCCTCGCCTAACCGACCGCGGCGGCGTTGGCGAGTTCCGTGGCGGCATACGAACCGGCGCTGATGCCAAGCGTCGTCGCCAACTGCTCGCGAACCGCCGCCGCCTGCGCACTGATCTCCTGGAAGAGCTGTCCGTGTTGGGAAAACCGGGCGGCCGTCAGTATCGACACCGCATCGGCGGCGGCGGGGGCCACCGCCGTCGTCGCCACGGCGAGCGCCGAATTGTTCTCCTGCACTGCGGCATTGATGCCGTGCAGCTCACGCGAAGCCGCATCGAGAATTTCCGGCCGTGCCATCAGAAAAGACATGGTGAGTCCTCAAAACCCTTTCAATTAACCAGCTTTCAGCGACGATCACCGGCGCCGAGTCCGACGCTCGTCACGTTAGGCCGGTGACCTCGGATGATGACAGCCTTCGGGTCGCCTTTTCACGGCCGGTTGGACAACTATTCATTTAGCTGGTCGGATCCGCTGCGACTTTTGGATTCAGCATGAATATCGCGGTAATCCAATATGATTGGAGTTTCATATATGTTCCTATATGAGCGCGCCGCAGCGCCGATTTTGCTTTGCTCCGGGTACCGGTGAACCGGCGCCGGACGACCCGCTGACCCAATCCGGCCGCTGGCTATGCTGCCCAGGCACTGCCGGTCGGGTTCATGGCGGGTCCGGCGGCAACACGGCCGATATGGCTCAGCCTGGCCTGGAACTACCCCTGGTGGTGATCATCGTCGTGATCGTCGCCATGGTGCTGGTGTCAAACTGGCTCTCGCACATCACTATTCGCATCCACGAACCGGACTGGGCCGGGAATCGGGCCCCCGGCACCGACCACTTGACCGGAAATTCACAACACGGACCGTGGGGCCAGCGGCTAGGGTGCCAGGCATGCCGGTCGCAACCAACGCCTCGAACCTTGTCCGCCGATCGATCGCGGTGGCCGCGGCCGGCCTGACCGTCGCGGCGGCGTCGGCATGCGACGAGCCCAGCCCGTCGCACCCGGGCGCCAACCCCCGCCAGGTAACGGTGTTGGGAACCGGGCAAGTGCAAGGCGTCCCGGACACGCTGACCGCCGACGTCGGTATCGAATTCACCGCCCCCGACGTGACCACCGCGATGAACCAGACCAACGACCGTCAGCAGGCGGTCATCAACGCGCTGCTCGGCGCCGGCGTCGACCACAAGGACATCAGCACCACCGAAGTCACCCTGGCGCCGCAGTACAACAACCCTGGCCCCAGCGGCACGGCCGACATCACCGGGTACCGCGCCACCAACGCCGTCGCCGTCAAGATCCACCCGCCCGACGCCGCGTCGCGGTTGCTGGCCCTCGTCGTCGGCACGGGCGGCGACGCCACCCGGATCAGGTCGGTCCGCTATTCCATCGCCGACGATTCGCAGCTGGTCAAGGACGCCCGCGCGCGGGCGTTCAACGACGCCAAGGGCCGCGCCGAGCAGTACGCCCAGCTGTCCGGGCTCCGGCTGGGCCGGGTGCTGTCCATCTCGGAGGCCACCGGCAACCCCCCGCCGGTCGGGACGCCGACGCCGCGCGCCATGCCGTCGATGGTCCCGCTCGAGCCCGGCCAGCAGACCGTGAACTTCTCGGTCACCGCCGTGTGGGAACTGGACTGACCCGGCCGGATGGCGGCGACCCGCCGCGCCCGGCTTCGCCGCGCTCGCGATCGCCGCGAAGCCGGATGGCGGCGACCCGCCGCGCCCGGCTTCGCCGCGCTCGCGATCGCCGCGAGCTACTGCTGGTAGACCCTGGGGTCCAGGGTGCCGATGTAGGACAGGTCGCGGTAGCGCTCGTCGTAATCGAGGCCGTAGCCGACGACGAAGTCGTTCGGGATGTCGAAGCCCACGTAGGCGATGTCGACGTGGGCTCCCTTCGCGTCCGGCTTGCGCAGCAGCGTGCACACCCTCAGCGACCGCGGATGCCGCGTTTTGAGGTTGCGCAGCAGCCACGACAGGGTCAGGCCCGAGTCCACGACGTCCTCGACGATCAGGACATCGCGGCCCTGGATGTCGCGGTCCAGGTCCTTGAGGATGCGCACCACACCCGACGAGGACGTCGATGATCCGTATGAGCTGACGGCCATGAATTCGAACTGCGTCGGCACCGGGATCGCGCGGGCCAGGTCGGTGACGAAGATCACGGCGCCCTTGAGCACGGTGATCAACAGCAGGTCCTGGCCGGTCTCGCTCGCGGCGTCACGGTAGTGCTCCCCGATTTCGCGGCCGAGTTCGGCGATTCGCGCCTGAATCTGCTCCGCCGTCAGCAGGACAGACTTGATATCCCCGGGGTAGAGCTCCGCGGGCTGGGCGGGGGTGATCGCCGAGGAGATCTGGGCCACGCCCACAGAGTGCCACGCCGGCGGGCGGATAACCAACGGCGGCCCCGATATTGCGGTCAGCCGACCGGTTCGCGCCACAGCGTCAAAACGCCGTCGCGGCGGCCCGCGAACAACCGCTCGTCGGGCACGGACGACCCCACCGCCACGCCGCCCTGGCCGCGCCACGCGGTGACCAGGGTGTCGACCCCCCGAATCTGCTTGTCGGTCAGCCCCGTTGCGCCGCCCGCCAGCAGCCAGGCCCGGATCACGCGCCGCCGCACGGGCGCGTCCAGCGTCGCCAGCGCCGAGACCCGCAGCCCATCGCCCGCCTTGGCGCCGGGCAGCGCCCGGGCGGCCAGCGCGTCGATCAACTCGCTGTCCTCCCGCAGCGCGGTCGCGGTGCGGGCCAGCGCCTCGGCGACGCCCCCGCCGAGCACATCTTCGAGCAGCGGCAACACCTCGGCACGCAACCGGGTCCGGGTGAAGCGGGGGTCGCTGTTGTGCGGATCGCGCCACGGCGTCAGGCCCAGCTCCCGGCACGCGTCGTGCGTCACCGCGCGCCGGACCCCCAACAGCGGCCGGCACCACGGCGGGTCGTAGGGGCGCATCCCGGCGATCGAGCGCACGCCGGACCCCCGACCCAGCCCGAGCAGCACCGTCTCGGCCTGGTCGTCGAGCGTGTGACCCAGCAGCACCGGGCCGTCGTGGTAGGCGGCCAGCGCGGCATAGCGGGCCGCGCGCGCCGCGGCTTCGGGGCCACCCTCCGTGCCGACCTGCACCCGAACCACTTGCGCCGCAACACATCCCAGTGACACTGCTTGCTTCCGGGCGGCTTCGGCGACGTCGGCCGAGCCGGGTTGCAGGCCGTGGTCCACCACCACCGCGGTGGTGGGCCGCAGCTGGGCCGCCACCGCGGTCAGCGCCAACGAATCCGGGCCACCGGACAGGGCCACGCACCATTGGTCGACGGTGGCGAGGTGCGTCTTGACGAACGCCTCGACAACCGCGCGCAGCCGGCCTACAGCACCCTGTCGATCCATCGCTGGGGCTCTTCGATCTCGATGGGCAGCGGCAGCGTTTCGGGCCCCGTCCAGATGGCGTTGAATCGCGCCATGCCCACCTGGCCCACGACGTGGTCGACGAACGCCTTGCCGCGCGTGTATTGGCTGAGCTTGGCGTCGAGTCCCAGCAGTGCGCGCAGCAAGCGCTGCAGGGGCGGTTGCTTGCGGTGGCGGCGCTCGTCGAAGCGGCGGCGGATGGTGGCCACCGACGGCACGGCGATCGGCCCGACGGCATCCATCACGTGGTCGGCGTGGCCCTCCAGCAGCGTGCCCAGCACGAGCAGCTGATCCAGGGCGTGGCGCTGGGGCTCGGACTGCACCGCCCGCACCAGACCGAGGATGCCCGCCGAGTTGGCGTCGGAGGCCGGATTGCCGCGATTGCGGGCGTAGTCGGCGAGCCGGCTCACCACCTCGCCGAGGTCGTCACCGGCGTCGCGGGTCAGCAGGCCCAGCGCCTGCGACATGTAGTCGGGCAGCCACGGGTTGGCGGTGAACTGCACGCGATGGGTGACCTCGTGCAGGCACACCCACAGCCGGAAATCGGACGGCTCGATCCGAAGCTGCCGCTCGACGGCGATGACGTTCGGGTACACCAGCAGCAGGCAGCCGGCCCTCGCCCCGTTATCGGTGGCGAAGGGGTCGTATTGGCCGAGGATCCCCGACGAGACGTAGGCCAGGACGGCGCCGGTCTGCGCGCCGGTGACCCGGCCCGTGAGAAACCCGCGCGGCTTCTCCGCGCCGTTCATCATCACCCGCATCGACTCGGCCGCGGCGGCTACCCATTCCGGGCGGTCGACGATGCGCGCGGCGGGCACCTGGCCCGTGTCAAAGCCACCCGCGACCAGGCCGGTGACGTCACGGACCAGGGGTTCGGCTTTGGCGGCCGCGCCCACCAGTTCGTCGATCACCTGGCGCCGGGTGTAGTCGCTGGACGGCGGCCCGGGCCGGGCCAGCCGCCGGCCGACCGTGGCCGCGAATTGCCAGTCGACGGCGGTGCCCAGCGTCAGCTCCGACGCCGGCGTCATGAGCACCCGCAGAACCAGAGCCGGGTCGCCAGCGCGTCCATCACGTTGCGGCCGTTCGGTCCCGCGTCGTTGGAGATGAACGCGAAGGTGAGCACCCGGCCGCTGCGGTCGGTGAGCACCCCGGCCAGCGCGTTGATGTTGGTCAGGGAGCCGGTCTTGGCCCGCAGCCAGCCGGCGGGGCCCTGGCTGGTCGAGGCGTCGAGGAACCGGTCACCCAGCGTGCCGCTGCCGGCGGCGATCGGAAGCAGGTCCAGCAGCGCCCGCAGCGACGGCTGGTCGGGCCCGGCGGCGGCCTGCAGCACCCCGTCGAGCGTCTTGGCCGTGAGCCGGTCGTCGACCGAAAGCCCGCTGGAGTCCAGCAGCGCCGCGCCCGCGGTGTCGACGTGGGCGGTGCTCAACCGGTTGGTCACCGCGTCGGCCGCGCCGGCGAAGCTGCGCGGCCGGTTGATCGCGGCCGCCACCTCACGGGCGATGCATTCGGCCAGCACGTTGTCGGAGTGGTCCATCATCTCGGAGAGTCGCTGGACCAACGGCGCCGACTGCACGACGGCCAGCTGCCGCGCCCCGGACGGCGCCGTCGCGATCGTCACCGCGGCGGGATCGAGGTTCAGCGCCTTGGCCAGCTCGCGGCCGGCGTCCAGCGCCGGCGTCCGGGACCGCCGGGAGTTGACCGTGGTCGGCTGGATGCGCCCGGCGTCGATCATCACCGACTCGATCGGCGCGATGTCGCCGTTGTCGACGTCGGCGGGATCCCAGCCCTGCGCCATCGTCGGGCCGCTGAACGCCGAGGTGTCCACCTGCACCGCGGTCGGGGTCACCCCGCTGCGCCGGATCTGTTCGACGAGGTCGCTGATGCGGGCCGCGCCGCGGTACCAGGTGTCCTGCCCGGGCGGCGCCGCCGACAGCACCGGATCGCCGGCGCCCACCAGCACGACGGGGCCCTGGGCGTTCTGGCTGCCCGCGACCACCCGGGTGCTGATCCGGGCCTGGCGGTCCAATGTCAGCAGGGCGGCGGCGGCCGTCAGCACCTTGTTGGTCGACGCCGGCACCAGCGGCATGTCATCGGCCACCTGCCACAGCTCTTTTCCGGTGAGGGCGTCGGTGATCCGGCCGCCGAGCCTGCCCAGGTTGGGATCGCCCGCCACCGGTGCCAGCGCGGCGCCCACGCCGGGCCCGCTGGGTAACTCGGCGGTGTCGCTCACCGGGACCATGCCGGGCTTGACCGTGGGCGCGTGCGGAGGCGGGATCGGGGCGCGCGCGCTGCCCGCGCCGTGCCCGGTCGTGGTGAAAAACGTCGCCGCCACCACCACGGCAGCGACGAACGCCAGCACGCCCAACCCGATCAACACTGGGGTGGATTTTTGCCAGCGAGTACGGGCCATCACTCTCCTGACTGTCTGAACCCATTCTGCCGAATCGGCGCCGATGGGCTCGACTAGGGTGTAGCAGAGCAAAATTGGCCTGCCCATGCAGACACCCAGACAAGGAGCCGACGCGGTGGAATTCGACGTGACCATCGAGATCCTCAAGGGCCAGCGGAACAAATACGAGATCGACCACGAGACCGGACGGGTGCGTCTGGACCGCTACCTGTACACCGCGATGGGCTACCCGACCGACTACGGCTACATCGAGGACACCCTCGGCGAGGACGGTGACCCGCTGGACGCCATGGTGCTGCTGCCGCAGTCGGTGTTTCCCGGGGTGATCGTGGAGGCCCGCCCGGTGGGCATGTTTCGGATGACCGACGAAAAGGGCGGCGACGACAAGGTTTTGTGTGTGCCGGCCGGCGACCACCGCTGGGACCACATCCAGGACATCGGCGACGTGCCCGAGTTCGAGCTGGACGTGATCAAGCACTTCTTCGTGCACTACAAGGACCTGGAGCCGGGCAAGTTCGTCAAGGCGGCGGACTGGGTCGGCCGCGCGGAGGCCGAGGCGGAGATTCAGCGCTCGGTGGACCGGTTCAAGGCCGAGGGGCACTAGCTCGACGGTGGCGACCCGCCACTAGCCCGATGGTGGCGACCCGCTGCTCCCGGCTTCGCCGCGCTTGCGATCGCCACTAGCCCGCGATGGCGCCCTGCGCCGGTTGCGCAGCAGGCTCCAGCCCAGCGCCGCCCCGATGAAGACCACACCCACCGAGGCGGTGACCGCCTCGGGCACCTGCAAACCCGGATCGATGGATCCCAGCATGATCACGGCCAGCGCGCCGATCGCCCAGTGCGCGCCGTGTTCCAGGTAGACGTACCGGTCCAGGGTTTCCTGCTTGACCAGGTAGATGGTGATGGACCGCACGAACATCGAGCCGATCAAGCCGAGCCCGAGCGCGATGACGATCGGGTCCGAGGTGATCGCGAAGGCGCCGGTGACCCCGTCGAACGAGAACGCGGCGTCGAGCACCTCGAGATAGAGGAACAGGGTGAAACCCGCCCGCCCGACCGCCTCGCCGACCGTCATGCCCTCGACGTTGGCCGGCCGAAACGCGCGGCTCAACCCGTTGACCACCAGGTAGGTCACCAGGCCCAGCACCCCGGCGGTCAGCACCGTGGCGCGCTCGTCGGCGGAATGCGTCAACCGCGAGCCGACGAGCACCAGCGTGGCGCCGGCCACCACCACCGACACCTGGCCGAGTCGCCCGATACGGGCGAACGGAACCTCAATCCACTTGAGCCACTTGATATCTCGGTCGTGGAAGACGAAGTCCAGGAACAGCATCAACAGGAACATCCCACCGAAGGCCGCGATCTGCGGATGGGCGGACAGGATCATCTTCTCGTAGCTCGGCGAGCCGTCCGCGAACTCCAGCGCGCCGTTCGGCGGCGGATGCAGCGCCAGTTCCATCGCCCGCACGGGGCCGATCCCCGCGGTCGCCCACACGATGACCAACGGGAACAACAAACGCATCCCGAACACGGCGATGACGATCCCGACGGTCAAGAACATCTGCCGCCAGAACGGGCTCATCCGCTTCAGGATCGCGGCGTTGATGATGGCATTGTCGAACGACAGCGACACCTCGAGGACGGCCAACACCAGCAGCAGGAAGAGATCCTCGAGGCCACCGTGGGCATACCCCAGCACGAGGGCCACCACGGTGAGCAACAGCGAAACACCGAAGACGCGGTAGGCGGCCATGGGTCCTTTCCGACAGCGGCCCACATTAGCGAACCCGAGCGCCGCGCCGGGCGAGCGGTGCGGACACTTACTATTTTCAAATTGTGGCGATACATCGGCGCGGTCCGCTGAAAGCGCTGCCCCGATGACCGAAATCAGCGCCTCGCAGGGGCCGGTGGCGCGCGGCAGCATGGCCCGCGTCGGCACCGCCACCGCCGTGACCGCCCTGTGCGGCTACGGCGTGATCTACCTGGCGGCCCGCGACCTCGCGCCCAGTGGCTTCTCGGTGTTCGGCGTCTTCTGGGGGGCCTTCGGGTTGGTCAGCGGCGCCGCCTTCGGGCTGCTCCAAGAGACCACCCGCGAGGTCCGCGCCTGCGCCTACCTCGACGTCGCGCCGACCAAGCGCACCCACCCGCTGCGGGTCGGCGCGCTGCTCGGGGTGGCCGCGGCCGTCGTGATCGGGGGGACCGCGCCGCTGTGGAGCGGTCGGGTTTTCGTCGAGGAGCGCTGGTTGTCGGTGGCGCTGCTGTGCGCGGGGCTGGCCGGCTTCTGCGTGCACACCACGCTGCTGGGCATGTTGGCCGGCATCAACCAGTGGACCCAGTACGGGGCGCTGATGGTGACCGACGCGGTCATCCGCGTCGCGATCGCGGCGGCCACCGTGGTGCTGGGCTGGCATCTGACCGGCTTCCTGTGGGCGACGGTCGGCGGCGCGATCGCCTGGCTGATCCTGCTGGTGGCCTCGCCGGCCACCCGCGCGGCCGCGCGGCTGCTCACCCCGGGCGGCACCGCGACCTTCCTGCGGGGCGCCGCGCATTCGATCACCGCGGCCGGCGCCAGCGCCATCCTGGTGATGGGTTTTCCCGTGCTGCTGAAGCTCACCAGCGCCGAGCTCGGCGCCGAGGGCGGGGTGATCATCCTGGCCGTCACGTTGACCCGCGCGCCGCTGCTGGTGCCGCTGACGGCCATGCAGGGCAACCTGATTGCGCATTTCGTCGACGAGCGCAGCGACCGGGTGCGCGCGCTGATCGCCCCGGCCGGCATCGTCGCGGGCATCGGCGCGGTCGGGGTGCTGGCCGCGGGCGCCGTGGGCCCCTGGCTGTTGCGATTCGCCTTCGGGCCGCAGTACCACGCCAGCAGCGCCCTGCTGGCCTGGCTGACCGCGGCCGCGGTGGCGATCGCCATGCTGACGCTGACCGGC
The DNA here is from genome assembly GCF_000709305.1 of Mycobacterium sp. TKK-01-0059. Lineage (NCBI taxonomy): Bacteria > Bacillati > Actinomycetota > Actinomycetes > Mycobacteriales > Mycobacteriaceae > Mycobacterium > Mycobacterium sp. TKK-01-0059. The sequence continues at coordinate 2,320,513 of NZ_KL446993.1, read as the reverse complement.
GCCGCCGCGGTGGCCGCCGCGCTGCACCGCGCCTACTCGGTGGGCTGGGTTGGCGCCACGGTCGCGTCGGGTTTGCTGCTGTTGCTGCCGCTGTCCCTGCAGACCCGCACCGTGGTCGGATTGCTGTGCGGGCCACTGGTGGGCATCGGAGTCCATCTGGTGGCGCTGTCGCGCGCCGGACGCGCAACGGGCTGATCTGGCCTGCACCAGCGTGTACCTTGTGGGCTTAGATGGGTACGGAAACGCAATATTCGGTCGTCTGGGTCGTCATTCCCGCCTTCAACGAAGCAGCTGTCATCGCCGAGGTGATAGCCGACGTGCGCTCGGTATTCGACCACGTCGTCTGCGTGGACGACGGCAGCGCCGACGGCACCGGTGAGATCGCCCGGCGCGCGGGCGCTCACCTGGTTCGCCATCCCATCAACCTCGGGCAGGGCGCGGCCATCCAGACCGGCGTCGAGTACGCCCGCAAGCAGCCCGGCGCCGAGGTTTTCGCCACGTTCGACGCCGACGGCCAGCATCGCGTCAAGGACCTCGCCGCCATGGTGGACCGGCTGCGCGTCGGGGACGTCGACGTGGTCATCGGGACCCGGTTCGGCACCCAGCAGGTCGCGCGGCCGCCGCTGCTGAAACGGATCGTGCTGCAGACGGCAGCGCGGTTGAGCCGGCGCGGTCGCCGGCTCGGGCTGACCGACACCAACAACGGCCTGCGGGTGTTCAACAAGAAGGTCGCCGACGGGCTGGACATCACGATGAGCGGCATGAGCCACGCCAACGAGTTCATCATGCTGATCGACGAAAACCATTGGCGCGTCGCCGAAGAACCGGTCGAGGTGCTCTACACCGAATACTCGAAGTCGAAGGGGCAGCCGCTGCTCAACGGCGTCAACATCATCTTCGACGGGTTCCTGCGAGGGAGGACACCATGAACTGGATCCAGGTGCTGCTGATCGGATCGATCGTCGCGCTGCTGGTCTATCTGCTGCGGTCGCGCCGCAACGCGCGGTCCCGGGCCTGGGTCAAGGTCGGCTATGTGGTGTTCGTGCTGGCCGGCATCTACGCCGTGCTGCGGCCCGACGACACCACCGTCGTGGCGCAGTGGTTCGGGGTGCGCCGCGGCACCGACCTGATGCTCTACGCGCTGGTCATGGCCTTCTGTTTCACCACGCTCAGCACCTACATGCGGTTCAAGGACTTGGAGCTGCGCTACGCGCGGCTGGCCCGGGCGATCGCGTTGGATTCCGCGCAGGCGCCCGAGGCTAGCTAGCCGGCGTGCGTCCGCCGGAAGTAATCCACCGTGCGGCGCACCCCCTCGGTCAGCTCGACCTTCGGTCGCCAACCCAAAACCTCTGCGGCCGAACCGATGTCGAGGCAGGATCGCTTGAGGTCACCGAGCCTGGGCGGCGCGAACTCCGGGTCGTCGGGCCCCCCGACGGCCGCGGCCACCGCCGTATGCAGTTGCCGGTCCGAGGTTTCGACGCCGGTGCCGATGTTGAAACGCTGCCCGCCGCCGGCGTCCCCGGACGCCTTGACGAACGCGTCCACCACGTCGTCGACGAAAACGTAGTCGCGAGTGTTGCCGCCGTCACCGAAAACCTTGGTGGACTTACCCGATAGCAGCGCCTGGGCGAAGATCGCCACCACGCCGGCCTCCCCGTGCGGGTCCTGGCGGGGGCCGTAGACGTTGGCCGGCGCGATGTGTGAGCAGTCCAGACCGTAGAGGTGGCGGAAGGTGTTCAGGTAGATCTCGCCGGCCACCTTCCCGGCGGCATACGGCGAAGCCGGATCGGTCGGCACCGTCTCGGGCGTCGGGTACCGCGGCGGGACGCCGTAGATCGAGCCGCCCGAGGAGGTGTGCACGACCTTGCGCACCCCGGCCCGGCGCGCGGCCTCGGCCAGGCGCACCGTGCCGATCACGTTGACCGAGGCGTCGAACTGCGGGTCGGCCACCGAGTGCCGCACGTCGATCTGGGCGGCGAGGTGAAACACCACCTCCGGGCGGTGCTCGTCGAGGATGGCCTCCAGGTCCGCGGTCACGATGTCGGCCTCGACGAAGACGTGTGCCGGGTTGTCGGCCAGGTGCTCGAGGTTGCTCGCGCGGCCGGACGCGAAGTTGTCCAGCCCCACGACCGTGTGGCCGTCGGCCAACAGGCGGTCGACTAGCGTCGAGCCGATGAATCCGGCTGCCCCGGTAACCAGTGCACGCACCGGCCCACCATACATAGCGGCGGCGGCCGCGGCGCTCATCGCGGTGCAGCTGGCGGTCCGCGCGGCGCTGGCGTTCGGGGGCTATTTCTATTGGGACGACCTGATTCTGATCGGCAAGGCCGGCACGCATAACCTGCTCGCGCCGTCGTACCTGTTCCACGATCACGACGGCCACGTCATGCCGGCGGCATTCCTGCTCGCGGGCACCATCATCCGGCTGGCGCCGCTGGACTGGACGTGGCCGGCGGTCAGCCTGGTGGTGCTGCAGCTGCTGGCGTCGCTGGCGTTGCTGCGCGCGCTGCACGTCATCTTGGGCTGGCGGCCGGTGTTGCTGATCCCGTTGACGTTCGCGTTGTTCACCCCGCTCGCCGTGCCCGGGTTCGCCTGGTGGGCGGCGGCGCTGAACTCGCTGCCGATGCTGGCGGCGCTGGCCTGGGTGTGCGCCGACGCCGTCCTGCTGGTGCGCACCGGCAACCGGCGCTACGCGGTGACCGGGGTGCTGGTCTACTTCGGCGGGCTGCTGTTCTTCGAGAAGGCCGCGGTGATCCCGTTCGTCGCGTTCGCGGTCGCCGCGCTGCTGCGCCACGTGACCGGTGACGGGGGGCTGGGATCGGCGCTCGCGGCGGTGTGGCGGGCCGGCGCGCGGTTGTGGGTCGCGGCGCTGGCGCTCACCGCGGCCTGGGTGGTGCTCTATCTGGCCGTGGTCAATCAGCGGCGGTGGAGTTCCGACCTGTCAATGACGGGGCGGCTGCTGGCGCGATCGATCACGCACGGCATCGTGCCGGGGCTGGCCGGCGGCCCCTGGCACTGGGACCGGTGGGCGCCGGCCTCGCCCTGGGCCACGCCCCCGCCGTCGGTGATGGCGCTGGGCTGGCTGGTGCTGGGCGGCGCGCTGGCGGTGTCGCTGGCGCGCAAGCGGCGCATCGGGCCGGTGTGGCTGACCGCCGCGGGCTACGCCGTGGCCTGCCAGGTGCCGATCTATCTGATGCGCTCGTCGAAGCAGACCGCGCTGGAACTCGCCCAGACGCTGCGGTATTTCCCGGATCTAGTCGTCATGCTGGCGCTGCTGGCCGCCGTCGCGCTGTGCGCCCCGAACCGCCCGGCCGGCCCGGGCTGGCTCGACGCGTCGCCGAAACGCGCCGTGGTAACCGCGGGTTTTGCGGTGTTGTTCGCGGTCAGCAGCCTGTACTCGACGGCCACGTTCTTGACCAGCTGGCGCGACAACCCGGCCCAGCCCTATCTGCGCAACGCCCAGGCGTCGCTGGCCGCGGCCCATGCCGCCTCGGACGCGCCGCTGCTGGACTCCGAGGTCGATCCGCTGGTGCTGCAACGGGTGGCCGCACCGGAGAATCTGGCCAGCCACATGTTCGCCCTGCTGCGCGACAGGCCCGAATTCGCGCCGGCGACAACGCAATTGCGCATGCTGGATAGCTCCGGCCGTCTGGTCAAGGCGCGGGTGACCTGGGTCCGTACCATCGCGCCGGGGCCGATGCCGCGATGCGGCTATTTCGCGCAACCGGACAAACCCGCGCGCCTGGCCCTCGACGGGCCGCTGTTGCCCGCCGACTGGACCGTCGAGCTGAACTACCTGGCCAACAGCGACGGGTCGATGACGCTGTCGATGACGCAGGGGCCCGAGGTCAAAGTGCCGGTGCATCCCGGGCTCAACCGGGTCTTCGCGCGCCTGCCGGGCGCCGGGGACGCGATCACCGTGCGGGCCAACACCGCCGCGCTGGCGTTGTGCATCGCGTCGGGCCCGGTGGGTTTTCTGGCCCCGGCCTGACCCGGGAAGAAATGGAGCCGCCTAGGAGAATCGAACTCCTGACCTATTCATTACGAGTGAATCGCTCTACCGACTGAGCTAAGGCGGCTGGTGCCCACACGCCGGGCGGCACGAGTCTACGGCAGGCGGGCGGGCACCACGAAATCAGTCGCGCGGTTCCTGGGCGCGCAGTTGCTGGCCGATCGTGGCGACCATGGCGTCGACGGCGAACTTCGGCTTGACGTTGATCGCCAGCGCCTCCCGGCACTCGAGGACCGCCTCGATGCAGCGCAGCAGCCGGTCGGGCGGGGCATGCGCGGCCAGCGCCGCGACCTTCTCGGCCATGTCCGGATGGTTGGCCCGCACCGCCCCGCCGTTCGCGGCGGCCAGGAGCGCATCCCGGAAATAGGTCGCCAGGTCGATCAGCGCCCGGTCCAGCGCGTCGCGCGAGGCCCGCGTCTGGCGCGACTTCTGCCGCCGCTCAAGGTCTTTGATCGCCCCGGCCGCGCCGCGCATCGCGCCCGCGGTGCCCTTGCCGGTGCCGCCGGCGCCGAGGGCCGTGCGCAGCTCCTCGGTCTCGGCCTCGGCGCGGTCCGCGGTCAGCACCACCGCCTCGGCCTCGGCCGCGGCCACCAACTCCTCGGCGGCGGCGTAGGCCCGCGACGGGGTCGCGGCGTCGCGCACCAGTCCCAGCGCCCGCTCCCGGCGCGCGCGGGCCTCCGGGTCGGTGGCCAGCCGGCGCGCCCGGCCCACGTGGCCGCCGCTGACCGACGCCGCCCAGTCCGCGGTTTCGGGACTCAGGCCGTCGCTGTCCACCAGCACGCGGGCGATCGCCTCGGTCGACGGTGTCACCAGCGCCACGTGCCGGCACCGCGACCGCAGCGTGATGGCGATGTCCTCGGGATCCACCGACGGCGCGCACAGCAGGAACACCGTCGACGGCGGCGGCTCCTCGACGACCTTCAGCAGCGCGTTGGCGGCGCCCTCGGTCAACCGGTCGGCGTCTTCGATCACCACGATCTGGCGATGCCCGGTGGCCGGGCGCCGCGACGCGATCTGCACGATCGCGCGCATCTCGTCGACGCCGATGGACAGGCCCTCGGGGATCACCCGGCGCACGTCGGCGTGCGTGCCGGCCATGGTCGTCGTGCACGCGTGGCAGCGCCCGCAGCCCGGGCCCCCGTCTTCGACGGTGGCGGTGCACTGCAGCGCGGCCGCGAAGCACAGCGCGGCCACCGAGCGCCCCGAGCCCGGCGGACCGGTGATCAGCCAGGCATGTGTCATAGTCCCGGCGCCCGCCTCGCTGTGGGCTGGGTCACCGCGGGAGGCTCTGGCGGCGGCGAGCAGCTCGGCCGTCACCGCGTCTTGGCCTACCAGCCGCGCAAACACCCCGGACATCATCGGTAACAGTAGACAGCGAGGCCGACAGATACCGATCGGCTACCGTACCGCGACCATTCCGTGATCTCTGCGGTCGTCGGGGCCCCCCGCGCGACCTGCCGAGATCGTTATTAAGTTTCCGGGACGTCGCCGCCGCCCGATACGGTGGGTTGGTGACTACGGCGGCGGCACTACCGGGGCGGATCAGCGCATTCGTCCGGTGGGTGGTGCGCACCCCGTGGCCGCTGTTCGCGCTGAGCATGTTGCAGGCCGACATCATCGGCGCGCTGTTCGTGCTCGGCTTCCTGCGCTACGGGTTGCCGCCGCAGGATCGCATCGAATTGCAGGACCTGCCGACGCTCAACCTGGCGATCTTCTCGAGCTCGTTGGTCGTCCTGTTCCTCGTCGGCGTCGTGGTCAACCTCAAGCTGCTGATGCCGGTCTTCCGCTGGCAGCGCCGCGACAACATGCTCGCGGAGACCGATCCGGTCGCCACCGAACTCGCCCGCAGCCGCGCGCTGCGCATGCCGTACTACCGCACCCTGAGCACGGTCGCGTACTGGTGCATCGGCGGCGTGGTGTTCATCGTGGCCAGCTGGTCGGTGGCCAAGTTCGCGGCGCCGGTCGTCTCGGTCGCGACCGCGCTGGGCGCCGCCGCCACGGCGATCATCGGCTACCTGCAATCCGAACGGGTGTTGCGGCCGGTGGCGGTCGCCGCCCTGCGCAGTGGGGTGCCGGAGAACGTCAAGGCGCCCGGCGTCATCCTGCGCCAGATCCTGACCTGGATGCTGTCCACGGCGGTGCCGCTGATGGCGATCGTGCTGGCCGTGGTGGCGGACAAGGCCTCGCTGCTGCACGCCGCGCCGGAGAGCCTGTTCAACCCCATCCTGTTGCTGGCGCTGACCGCGCTGGGCGTCGGGCTGATCAGCACCCTGCTGGTGGCCATGTCGATCGCCGACCCGCTGCGCCAGCTGCGCTGGGCGTTGAGCGAGGTGCAGCGCGGAAACTACAACGCGCACATGCAGATCTACGACGCCAGCGAGCTCGGCCTGCTGCAGGCGGGCTTCAACGACATGGTGCGCGACCTGTCCGAGCGGCAGCGGCTGCGCGACCTGTTCGGCCGCTACGTCGGGGAGGACGTCGCCCGCCGCGCGCTGGAGCGTGGCACCGAGCTGGGCGGGCAGGAGCGCGACGTCGCGGTGCTGTTCGTGGACCTGGTCGGCTCCACCCAGCTGGCCTCGACCCGCCCGCCCGCCGAGGTGGTCCACCTGCTCAACGAGTTCTTCCGGGTAGTGGTGGAAACCGTTGGCCGCCACGGCGGTTTCGTCAACAAGTTCCAGGGCGACGCCGCGCTGGCCATCTTCGGCGCGCCGATCGAGCACCCCGACTCACCGGGCGGGGCGCTGGCCGCCGCCCGGGAATTGCACGACGAGCTGCTCCCGGTGATCGGTTCGGCGGAGTTCGGCATCGGGGTGTCGTCCGGGCGGGCCATCGCCGGCCACATCGGCGCGCAGGCCCGCTTCGAGTACACCGTGATCGGCGACCCGGTCAACGAGGCCGCCCGGCTGACCGAGCTGGCCAAGCTCGAGCCCGGCCACGTGCTCGCGTCGGCGATCGCCGTCAGCGGCGCGCTGGATGCCGAGGCCCTGTGCTGGGATGTCGGCGAGGTGGTCGAGCTGCGCGGCCGCAGGGCGCCCACCCAGCTGGCCCGGCCGGTGAAGCTGGCCGCCCCGGAAGAGGTTGCGCCGCAAGAGGTTTCCAGCGACGCGCGCGGCTAGCTGCGCTTGGCGGTCTTCTTGGCAGCCGACTTCTTGGCCGGTGACTTGCGGGCGGCCTTCTTGGCGGGACGCTTCGCCGGGCCGCGGGCCCGGCGGTCGGCCAGCAGGTCGGCGGCCCGCTCGTCGGTGATCGACAGCACGTCGTCGCCCTTGCGCAGGCTCGCGTTGGTCTCGCCGTCGGTGACGTACGGCCCGAACCGGCCGTCCTTGATCACCATCGGCTTGCCGGTCGCGGGGTCGGCGCCCAGCTCACGCAGCGGCGGCGCGGCGGCGCCCTGGCGGCCGCGGCGTTTGGGCTCGGCGTAGATCTTCAACGCTTCCTCGAGGGTGATGTCGAACATCTGCTCCTCGGTGGCCAGCGAGCGAGAATCGGTGCCGCGCTTCAGGTATGGGCCGTAGCGGCCGTTCTGCGCGGTGATCTCCTCGCCGGATTCGGGGTCGACACCGACCACCCGGGGCAGCGACAGCAGCCGCAGCGCGTCCTCGAGCGTGACCGTCTGCAAATCCATGGTGCGCAGCAGCGACCCGGTGCGGGGTTTGGGACCGGTGGGCTTCTTGCCCTTCTTCGCGGGTGCGGCGCCGCCGTCGTCGTCGCCGGGTGGCGGCTCCGGCAGGACCTCGGCCACGTACGGGCCGTATCTGCCGTCCTTGGCGACGATTTCGTGGCCCGTCGCCGGGTCCACGCCCAGCACCCGTCCCTCCTGCGGCGTGGCGAACAGCTGCTCGGCCAGCTCGAGGGTCAATTCGTCGGGGGTCAGCGAGTCGTTGAGGTTGGCCCGCTGCGGCGTGCGCTCGCCGTCGTCGCCGGTCACCATGCGCTCCAGGTACGGCCCGTTCTTGCCCACCCGGACGTAGACGGGACGGCCCTGCTCGTCGTCAAAGAGCTTGATGGAGTTGACTTCTCGGGCGTCGATGCCTTCCAAGTTGACGCCGACGAGCTTCTTCAGGCCGCCGGACCGGGCCACCGAATCGGCCACCCCGTGCTCGCCGCCGAAGTAGAAGTTGTTGAGCCAGTCGGTGCGCCGCTCCTGGCCCGAGGCGATCGCGTCGAGCTCGTCCTCCATCGCGGCGGTGAAGTCGTAGTCGACCAGCCGGCCGAAATGCTGCTCCAGCAAACCGGTTACGGCGAACGCGACCCAGGAGGGCACCAGGGCGCTGCCCTTCTTGTGCACGTAGCCACGGTCCTGGATGGTCTTGATGATGGACGAATACGTCGACGGGCGGCCGATGCCCAGTTCCTCGAGCGCCTTGACCAACGACGCCTCGGTATAGCGGGCCGGCGGGTTGGTGGCGTGGCCGTCGGGCGTGAGTTCGATGGCGTCCAGCCGCTGGCCCTGGGTGAGCTGCGGCAGCCGGCTCTCGGCGTCGTCGGCCTCGCCGCCAGCCAACTCGTCCACCGTCTCCACGTAGGCCTTCAGGAAGCCGGGGAACGTGATGGTCCGACCGCTGGCGGAGAACACCACTTGACGCTCGCCGGAGCGGCCCCCGATCCGCAGGCTCAGCGTGGTGCCGCGCGCGTCGGCCATCTGCGAGGCCACCGTGCGTTGCCAGATCAGCTCGTAGAGCCGGAATTCGTCGCCGTCGAGTTCGCGTCGCACCGCGTCCGGGGTGGCGAACGTCTCGCCGGCGGGCCGGATCGCCTCGTGCGCCTCCTGGGCGTTCTTCACCTTGCGGGTGTACTGGCGTGGGGACGGCGAGACGTACTCCTCGCCGTAGAGCTGACGCGCCTGGTTGCGGGCGGCGTTGATCGCCGACTGCGACAACGTGGTCGAGTCGGTACGCATATAGGTGATGTAGCCGTTTTCGTAGAGCCGCTGGGCGATGCTCATGGTGCGCTCGGAGGAGAACCGCAGCTTGCGGCCGGCCTCCTGCTGCAGCGTCGACGTCATGAACGGCGCGTACGGCCGGCGCGTGTAGGGCTTCTCCTCGACCGAGGCGACGGACAGCTGGGCGCCGCGCAGCCCGGCGGCCAACTCGGTCGCGCTTGCTTCGTCGAGGATGGTGACCTCGTCGGCCTTGCGCAGCTGTCCCAGCGAGTCGAAGTCGCGTCCGGTGGCGACGCGCAGGCCGTCGACATTGGTCAGCCGGGCGGAGAAGGTGGGCGGCGACGCCTGCGGGTCGGACACGCTGGCGTCGAGCTGGGCCACGATGTCCCAGTAGGACGCGCTGCGAAACGCCATGCGGTCGCGCTCGCGCTGCACGATGATCCGGGTGGCCACCGACTGGACCCGGCCCGCCGACAGCTTGGGCGCGACCTTCTTCCACAGCACCGGGCTGACCTCGTAGCCGTACAGGCGGTCCAGGATGCGGCGGGTCTCCTGCGCGTCGACGAGATCGATGTCGAGGTCGCGGGGGTTTTCGGCGGCCTCCAGGATCGCCGGCTCGGTGATCTCGTGGAACACCATCCGCTTGACCGGGATGTTGGGCTTGAGGGTCTCCAGCAGGTGCCAGGCGATGGCTTCGCCCTCGCGGTCGCCATCCGTGGCGAGATAGAGCTCGTCGACGTCCTTGAGCAGGCCCTTGAGCTCGGTGACGGTGCTCTTCTTCTCCGGGCTGATGATGTAGAGCGGTTCGAAGTCGTGATCGACGTTCACGCCCAGCCTGGCCCACGGCTCCGACTTGTACTTGGCGGGCACGTCGGCGGCGGCCCGGGGCAGGTCGCGGATGTGGCCGCGCGACGACTCGACGATGTAGCTGGAGCCCAGGTACCCGGCCAGTTTGCGCGCCTTAGTGGGCGACTCGACAATCACGAGTCGCCGGCGGCTTCCGTTGCCGCCGCCGGCGCTGTCCTTCAGTTTCGGGTCAGCCAACTGCCCTTACGCTCCATCCCTGATTGGTCCCCCCTGCGAGACCACCTGCAGGAAGAATGACAGGTCGGCTTCGAAAATTCCGGTGAAATTCAGGTACGCGACCGTTCCTTCGCCCTGCGGCACCTGACAATTTCGCACCCTCGGGCGGGCCTACGCAAACCGACGCTCGAGAACGCGGCGCGAAATCGCGCGTCGTCCGGTGGCTAGACCCGCGGCCACCGGGACAGCGCCTCCGCACCGTCGGGCGGCTCCCCCACGTTCTCTACCAGGCGCGATAGCCTGCGGCGGCCGCTGATGCGCAGCGCCGGCCGGCCGCCGCGGGTGCCGATCAGCGTGGGCGCGATCCCGACGCGCATCAACGCCGACGCCAGCGGCGAGTGGGTGTCGGGCGCGTGGGGGTCCAGCGCCAGCAGGTAGTGCTCGCCCTCGGGGTTGCCGGCCGCCAGCGTCCAGGCCCGCAGCTCGCGCGGTCCGGGCAGCCAGCGCGGCGGCACGGTCTTGACCGCGCCGCGCGTCCATTCGGCCGCCAGCGTGCTCAACGACGGGTCCACCGCCGTCCGCACCAGCGGGGTGTCTTCGTCGGTCCGGCCGATCTCGGCGGCCAGACCGGCCTCGCGGATCATGTCCGCCAGCGCGGAGGCCCGCCAGGGCGCGTCCACGACCACCGAAAGCCGAGCGCCCTGGGCCTCCGCACCGCCGACGGTGACGATCTGCCCGGACGCCGCCAGCACCCCCGAAAGATCGGCGACCGCGGGCGGCACCGACTCCGCGGTAAAGAAGGAAAGCTGGCTCACGCCATCCGACAGTAGGCCCTCTCGCCCATCCGCGTCTTGAGGCAATCGGCGCGGCGGCGCCGTGCCGATAGAAACCGATAGAACCGATAGAAAAAGGAAACCCCCCGGCTGGGCCCGCTGGGCGGGGCTGCACGGGGGGTGTCCGTTCAGGTCTGCTCTTCCCTACAGGGAGCGGACTCCGGTGGCCTGGGGGCCCTTCGGGCTGTGGCCGATTTCGAACTCGACCTTCTGGTTCTCTTCGAGGGTGCGGAAGCCCGAACCCTGGATCTCCGTGTAGTGGACAAACACATCCGCGGAGCCGTCTTCGGGGGCAATGAACCCGAAGCCCTTCTCCGCGTTGAACCACTTCACAGTTCCCTGTGGCATCTCTCGATCTTTCCTTTTCTTCTGGGTGCGGGGCATCGCCTTTCGATGCCCCGGGCCTGGTACGACCGCCATACCTCGCTGAGTCGCCGGAACTTCACCCGACCGATTAACCTCGCAGGAACCGCGGCCGCAACGTCGATCCTGCGAAAGTTTGACACGAACACAGAAGCTGCGACCGCAATTAGTCAACCATGTTCATCGCGTCGGCGACAGACTTGTGTGTTTGCCCGATTCGAAGAGCGATTCCGTGTGGGGTGAGATGGCGAGCTTCGGCAGTGAGCTGCTTGCCGCCGCGCTGGCCGGAACCGCGACGGACGAACGGCCGCTGCGCCACGTCGCCGAATTGCCACCGCGCAGTGGCCGGCCGCACGATTGGCCGGCGTGGGCCGAGCCCGACGTGGTCAAGGCGTTCGCCGACCGCGGGATCGCCGCGCCCTGGTCGCATCAGTTCGCGGCCGCGGATTTGGCCTACGCGGGCCGCCACGTGGTGGTGAGCACCGGCACCGCCTCGGGCAAGTCGCTGGCCTATCAGCTTCCCGTCCTCAACGCGCTGGCGACCGATCCGCGGGCCCGGGTGCTCTACCTGTCGCCGACCAAGGCGCTGGGGCATGACCAGCTGCGGGCCGCGCACGCCCTGACCGCGGCGATTCCGCGGCTGCATGAACCCGGTTTTGCGGTGGCTCCCACCGCCTACGACGGCGACAGTCCCGCCGAGGTGCGCCGCTTCGCGCGGGAACGCTCCCGCTGGTTGTTCTCCAACCCCGACATGATCCACTTGTCGATCCTGCGCAACCACGCCCGCTGGGCGGTGCTGTTGCGGGGTCTTCGCTTCGTGGTTGTCGACGAATGTCATTACTACCGTGGGGTGTTCGGCTCCAATGTGGCGATGGTGCTGCGCCGCTTGTTGCGGTTGTGCGCCCGCTATTCGAGTGCGCCGACGGTGATCTTCGCCAGCGCGACAACGGATTCCCCGGGTGCGACGGCCACCGAGCTCATCGGGCTGCCGGTGCAGGAGGTCACCAAAGACGGTTCACCCCAGGGGGCGCGGACCGTGGCCCTGTGGGAACCCGCGCTGCGGACCGACCTGGTCGGCGAGAACGGTGCACCGGTGCGCCGCTCGGCGGGCGCGGAGGCGGCGCGCGTCATGGCCGACCTGATCGCCGAGGGAGCGCAGACCCTGACCTTCGTGCGGTCGCGCCGCGCCGCGGAATTGACCGCGCTGGGCGCCCAGGCGCGGCTGGAGGACATCGCCCCCGAGCTGTCCCGGACGGTGGCGTCGTATCGGGCCGGGTATCTCGCCGAGGACCGCACCGCGCTGGAGCGCGCCCTGGCCGAGGGCCGGTTGCGCGGGTTGGCCACCACCAATGCGCTGGAGTTGGGCGTCGACATCGCCGGGCTGGACGCGGTGGTGCTCGCCGGTTTTCCGGGCACCGTCGCCTCGTTCTGGCAGCAGGCCGGCCGCTCCGGTCGGCGCGGGCAGGGCGCGCTGGTGGTGTTGATCGCCCGGGACGATCCGCTGGACACGTATCTGGTGCACAATCCGGCCGCGCTGCTGGACAAGCCGGTCGAGCGGGTCGTCATCGACCCGACGAACCCGTACATCCTGGGGCCGCAACTGCTCTGCGCGGCAACCGAACTGCCGCTGGACGACGCGGAGGTGCGCGAACTCGGCGCCACCGACGTGGCGGACGGCCTGGTCGATGACGGGCTGCTGCGGCGGCGAAGCGGAAAGTACTTTCCGGCGCCCGGCCTGGAACCGCATGCCGCGGTGGACATCCGGGGCTCGACGGGCGGGCAGATCGTCATCGTCGAGGCCGACACCGGGCGGCTGTTGGGCAGCGCCGACGTCGGCCGGGCACCGGCTTCGGTGCACCCGGGCGCGGTGTACCTGCATCAGGGCGAGAGCTACGTGGTGGATTCGCTGGACACCGAGGAGGGCATCGCCTTCGTCCACGCCGAGGACCCCGGTTATGCGACGTTCGCGCGGGAGATCACCGACATCGTCGTCACCGGCAGCGGTGAGCGTCTGGCCTTCGGGCCGGTCACGCTCGGGCTGGTCCCGGTCCGGGTCACCCACCGGGTGGTGGGCTACCTGCGCCGCCTGCTCTCCGGGGAGGTGATCGACTTCATCGAGTTGGACATGCCGGAGCACACGTTGGCCACCACCTCGGTGATGTACACCATCACCGAGGATGCGTTGCTGCGCAAGGGTATTGACGGCACGCGGATTCCCGGGTCATTGCATGCGGCCGAGCATGCCGCCATCGGGCTGCTGCCGTTGGTCGCCAGCTGCGACCGCGGCGACATCGGCGGCTTGTCCACCGCGGTGGGACCGGGTCCCGACGGGCTGCCCAGCGTCTTCGTCTACGACGGGTATCCGGGCGGCGCGGGATTCGCCGAACGGGGCTTCCGCCGGGCCCGCACGTGGCTCGCCGCGACGGCCGCCGCCATCGAGGCGTGCGAATGCCCCCGCGGGTGCCCGTCGTGCGTGCAGTCCCCCAAGTGCGGCAACGGCAACGACCCGCTCGACAAGGCCGGCGCGGTGCAGGTGCTGCGGCTGGTACTCGCGGAGCTGCCGCGGGAGTCACGCTGAGCACAGCGGCGAGGTCGCCCGCCGGTTCACCCGCTCCCCCGGATCCGTCCCGTCGCCGTAAACTCAGCCGCATGGCCCACGACTGGTTGCTCGTGGAGACACTCGGGGGTGATCCCACCGTCGTGGCGCAGGGGCGCCAACTGAAGAATCTCGTCCCGATCACCACCTTCCTGCGCCGCAGCCCCTATCTCGCCGCGGTGCGAACGGCGATCGCCGAATCGGTCCAGACCGGACAGGCCCTGACCAGCATCGCGCCCAAGCGCGATCGCATCATTCGCACCGAACCCGTGGTGATGTCCGACGGGCTCATCCACGGCGTGCACGTGTGGACCGGGCCGTCGGACATCGACCCACCCGAGCGCCCGATTCCGGGGCCGCTGAAGTGGGACCTGACCATGGGGGTGGCGACCGACACCCGCGAATCGCTGATCAACAGCGGCAAGAATCCCGAAGTCGAAGTCACCTTCGGCAGGGCTTTCGCCGAGGACCTGCCGTCCCGCGAGCTCAACCCGAACGAAACCAAGGTGCTCGCCATGGCGGTCAAGGCTAAGCCCGACCAAACGCTGTGCAGCACCTGGGATCTCACCGACTGGCGGGGCAAGGCCATCCGGATAGGTTTCGTCGCGCGCACGATCTTGGAGCCGGGGCCCGACGGCCGGGAGCACCTGGTGGCGCGGGCGATCAATTGGCAATCCGAACTCAAGGGCCCGGCGGTGTCGACCGATGATCTGGCCCAACGGATCCTCAGCGGCCTCGCCCAGGCCGGGGTGCACCGCGCGCTGATCGACCTCAACAACTGGACCCTGTTGAAATGGCTCGACGAGCCCTGCACGTTTTATGACTGGCGCAGCAGCGAGACCGGAAAACCGCGGGTCCATCCCGACGATCAGGACGTGATGTCCACCATGACAAGGGAATTCGGCGGGGGTGCCACCAGTCGGGTGTTGCGGTTGCCCGGCCACGACGGGGATTGGGTGCCCGTGCACGTCACCGTCAACCGGGTCGAACTGGAACCGGAGACATACGCGGGGCTGGTCTCCCTGCGATTGCCCACCGACGACGAGCTGGCGGCCGCGGGGCTGCCGCAGACGCGCTAGCCATTTCGCCCGGCGGCGGGCCCCGCCCGCGCGGTGGCCCGTGCCGTACCGGCGACGACGACCGGCACCCGCGCCGTGATGACGACATCGAGACCATCGACCACGCAGCCGACGTCGTCGACCCGCATCGCGCGGGCGACGGCCGCGGCCCGGGCGCAGGCCGCGGCGGATCCCGATGTCAGCCGAGCCGCGGCGGCCAGGGCGGCCAGGTCGGCCACCGCCTGTGCGCGGTGACGCGCCACCACCGCCGAGCCCAGGTAGCCGGCGACGCCGGTCGCCCAGAGCAGCACCACGACCATCCAGGCGGCGACCACCGTGGCCGACCCCCGATCGTCATGGCCGCTCGGCCGCGGCGACCGCCTTCGCGCCGATGTCCAAGGCGGGCAGGAACTTCGAATGCGCGGCGACGGTGGCGACCAGGAAGTCGCCGTCGCGGTGCAGGTCGATCCGGGCGCCGGCGGGGGCGAGCCGGACCGCGGCGGCCACCGCGGAGCGTTCGTCGCCGCGGGCGGCCAGCCGGGCGGCCTCGCGGGCGGCGTCGATGCAGCGCACCTGCATCGAAACGGCGCTGACACCGGCCAGGCACAGCACCAGCACGACGACGAGCGAGGCGATGCCCAGCGCCGCCTCAACGGTGCTCGCGCCGGCACTGCCGGCTACACCTTGGTGTTGAGCGCACGGCCGATGATGTTGGTCAGCGCCGACACGATGGAATCGCCGGTGACCACCGCGTACAGCACCGCGCCGAACGCCGCCGCCGCGATGGTGCCGATGGCGTACTCGACCGTCGACATGCCCGACTCGTCGGCCGCCAGCACGGCCGCGCGCGCGGCGAATTCGCGAAACTTGTTCATCATCAAGGACTTCCTTTCGTTTCACAGCAGACCCGACTGCAGCACGTCACCGGCCAAGCCGGCCACCACCGGGACGATGCCCAGGCAGACGAAAGCCGGCAAGAAGCACATTCCCAGCGGCCCGGCGATGAGCACCCCCGCCCGCTCGGCGGCGGCCGTGGCCGCGTGTGCGGCGTCGTGACGGGACTGGTCGGCCAACTCGGCGACGCCATCGGCCAGCGCCGCGCCCGAGGACGCCGAACGCCGGGCCAACCGCAGCAGCGCTTCGATGTGCGTGTCGTCCGGCCGCGCGGATTGGTCCGACGGAATCGCCCATGCCACAGCGGGATCGGCGCCCAGCGCCAGCAGGTCGGCGGCGCGGCGCAGGACGCGGGCCAGCTGCGGCGGGGCGGATGGCGCAGCGGCCGCCGCGGCGGCCGACACCGCCATCCCGGCCCTCAGGCACACGGCCAGCACGTCGAGACAGGACGCGACCGCCAACGGATCCGGGCCATCCGTTCGCCGGGCCGTCGCGAGCGCCCGGCCGCCACGCGACGGCATGCCGGCACGCCGTCGCGTCAGCGACGGGCCCGGAGCCATCCACAGCGCCGCGGCCAGCAACACTGCCGCTACACCCATTTCGCGTCTCCCCCTCACGCCACCCGATCGGCGATGCGGTCTGACCACAGCAGCCCGCCGCAGGCCAGCGTTGACCCGATCAGCAAGAGCCACCCGCCCACCTGCCCGCCCAGCAGGAAGGTCAGCGGGCGGGCCCCGACCAGTTGGCCCAGTAGCACGCCCAGCGCCGGCAGGGCGGCCAGTATCGTCGCGGTCGCGCGCGCCCCCGCCAGGCTCGACGCGACGCGCGCCGAGAACCGTTGCCGCTCAGCGATATCGCGCTGGGCCGCGCGCATCAGGGTCGCAATCCCCAACCCGTTGTCACTGGCCAGCCGCCAGCACAGCGCGAGCCGCTCCCACTGCGCGGGCAGTGCCGAGGAGCGCGACGCGGCGGCCAGCCCGGCGGCGACATCGGCTCCCAGCCGGGCCCGCGCCGCCACCGATCGCAGCGACGCCGCGACCGCGCCGGCGGTCTCGTCGGCGGCCACGCCGAACGCGCGCACCGGATGGGCGCCCGCCCGCAGTTCACCGACGAGCACATCGAGCGCGGTTTCCAGCGCGTGGCCCTCGCGGGTCGCGCGCCGGATGCGGCGCCGACGGAGGTAACGCACGCTCACTGTCGCGCCCACGACCGCGCCGCACAGAACGGTCGTCAGCGGCAGTAGGGCCACGGCCGCGCAGCCGAGGCCGACGGCCACCCAAACCACCCCGCGAATCCCATGCGAGGGGAGCCGCCACCTCGGTGACGCCGTCGCGCGGAGCCGGCGCCGCGGCGAGGGCCGGCCGATGACCAGCGCGAGCGCCAACAGCAGCGCGCCGGCCTGCGGGCCGTTCACGCCGGCATCCGGCTTTGCAGGACGCGCCGCAGCTGGGGCGCGTCGTCCGTCATCCCCCGATCCGCGTGCCACACCGTGACCGCCCGGACCCGCTCCTGAACCGGTTGCAGCACGGCGATCTCGCCGAGTCGCCGCCGGCCGGTGCGATCGCGTTCGACATGCAGCAGCACCTGCACGGCCGCGGCGAGCTGGCTGTGCAGCGCCGCACGATCGAGGCCGCCGAGCGCGCCCAGCGCCTCCAGGCGGGCGGGAACCTCGCCGGGGCTGTTGGCGTGCACGGTGCCCGCGCCGCCGTCGTGCCCGGTGTTCAGCGCGGCCAGCAGGTCCACCACTTCGGCGCCCCTGACCTCGCCGACCACGATGCGGTCGGGCCGCATCCGTAGCGCCTGCCGGACAAGTTGGCGCACCGGGACTTCGCCGACGCCCTCGACGTTGGCGCACCGCGCGACGAGCTTCACCAGATGCGGGTGCCGCGGCGCCAATTCGGCGGCGTCCTCGACGCAGACGATCCGTTCGGCCGGCGGCACGGCGCCCAACATCGCGGCCAGCAAAGTCGTCTTGCCCGCGCCGGTTCCGCCGCTCACCAGAAACGCCAGCCGGGCGGCGATGATGTCGGCGACCAGCGCGGCGGCCACGGGGTCGATCGCGCCCGCGGCGGTCAGGGCCGCCAAGTCCTGGCTGGCCGGCCGCAGCACCCGCAGCGACAAACAGGTGCCCGCGGCGGCCACCGGCGGCAGCACCGCGTGTAACCGCACCGCGAATCCCCCGGCTCCGATGCCGGACAGCTCGCCGTCGACCCAGGGCTGCGCGTCGTCCAGCCGCCGGCCGGCGGCCAGCGCCAGCCGCTGCGCCAAGCGCCGCACCGCGGCCTCGTCGGGGAAGCGAATCCCGGTACGCCGCAAACCGTTGCCGTCGTCGACCCATACCGCGTCCGGTGCCGTCACCAAGACGTCGGTCGTACCGTCCGCGCAGAGCAGCGGTTCGAGAATGCCCGCGCCGGTGAGTTCGGTCTGCAGCACGCGGAGATTGGCCAGCACCTCGGTGTCGCCGAGCATCCCGCCGGACTCGGCCCGGATCGCGGCGGCCACCACCGACGGACCCAGCGGGCCGACTTCGCCGGCCAGCCGCTCGCGGACGCGTTCGATCAGCGAACCGCTCACGCCGCCCGCCCGTTCCGCGCCGCCCGCGCGGGCGGCAGCACCCCGAGCACCTCGCGGGCCGCCACCGCCAGCGCGGACCGACGCCGATACCGCAGGCCGCCGCGTTCGACCTGTTCGCCGAGTTGCGGCTGCGCCTTGATCGCCGCCAGCAGCGGCAGGCCCGCGATCTCGGCGATCTCGACCGCGCGCAGTCCGCCCGGCGACGGGCCCCGCACCACCAGGCCGACGTTGGGATTGCTGGCGGCCAGGACCGGCGCCATCGCGGTGGTCGCCGCGCACGCACGCACGTCACAGCGGCTGACGACCACGACCAGATCGGCGGCGCTCAGGGCGGCCTGGGTCGCGTCGGTCAACCGGCGGGGCAGGTCGCAGATCACGGTGACCGCCCCGCGACGGCCGGCCTCGACGATGGCGTGCACCGGCCCGGCGTCCACCTCGTACCCGCGGCGCGTTCCGGACAGCACGCTGATGCCGCGGTGTCGCGGCAACGCATCGCGCACCGCCGACCAGGTGAGCCGCCCAGCCTGCAGAGCCAGGTCCGGCCAGCGCAAGCCCGGCGCGTTTTCGCCGCCGAGCAACAATTCGATGCCGCCACCCCACGGGTCGAGGTCCACGAGCAGCGCGTCGGCGGCGGCCTGAGCAAGGGCGACCGCGAGCGACGAGGCGCCGGCCCCGCCGCAGCCTCCGATGACGGCCACGGCGTGGCCGCGCGACCCGTCGTCGCGCGACGACTCGGCGGCTTCGGCGAACGCACCAACTAGGTCGGCCGCTTGCCCGGGCAGTCGCAGCACGTGCTCGGCGCCGACGCCGACGGCGGCCGCCCACGTCGTCGACTCGGGCTCGCCCACCGTCAGCACGGTCACGTGATCGCGGCGGGGCAGCGCCCAGCGCTCGCACCGCGCGGCCGCCCGCGCGTCCAGCACGACGGCCGCCGCCGCCGTCCAGGTCTTGCGACTCACCGGCGCCGCCTCGCCGGCATGCACCAATCGCACCCCGGCCGCGGCCGCCACCCGCTCCACCTCGGCGCGCAGTTCGGGCTCCGCCAGCATCGCCAACACACCCGCGTGGTGGGCGCCTTGTGCTCCGGAGGTGCCAGTCATCCGCCCACTGTGCAGCGCCCCAGCCTGGCACACCAGTCCCAAACGCGGATTTGGGGATAGAGACGCGAGTGTGCACAAACCACGCGCGGCGGTGGTGCGCCAGCGACGACGGACGGATTCCCCGCAACGCGTCAGCGGCCCGGCCCACGCGCCCGAAACCGGGGGGAAACCGCCCAAAAAGACCCGAGAAAAGGGACGACCCCCGCCAGGGGGGGAGGAGGCGAGGGTCGTCGTGCATCAGCCCCGGGGGGTCGGGCTGATACACCCTCGGCTCAGGCCGAGTAATGCTTACTATACACATGACAGTCCGCAATAACGCAATAGATCATTTACTGAAAAATGACCTTGAGCCGCGAAAACACGGCGTCACCCGACCCCCGCAAGGCCCTGAGCGGCCATTTCCGGTGCGGGATCGCGGCCCGGCGGCACCGCCGACCTATGCTGGGTCCGTGACCGTCTTCGACCCGGCTGCGGAGCAGTCAGCCGCGGGGCAATCAGCGGCAGGCACCACTACCCACGCCCGCACGGCGGCCTTCTTCGATCTGGACAAGACGATCATTGCCAAGTCCAGCACGCTGGCTTTCAGCAAACCGTTTTTCGCCCAGGGCCTGCTCAATCGCCGCGCCGTGCTCAAGTCCAGCTACGCCCAGTTCATCTACCTGCTCTCCGGCGCCGATCATGACCAGATGGATCGGATGCGGGCGCACATGACCAACATGTGCACCGGCTGGGACGTGGAACAGGTCAAGTCGATCGTCAACGAGACGCTGCACGACATCGTGACCCCGTTGGTGTTCGCCGAGGCCGCCGATCTGATCGCCGCCCACAAATTGTGCGGGCGCGACGTCGTGGTCGTGTCGGCCTCCGGCGAGGAGATCGTCGCGCCGATCGCCCGCGCCCTGGGCGCCACCCACGCGATGGCGACCCGCATGGTCGTCGAGGACGGCCGGTACACCGGCGAGATCGCGTTCTACTGCTACGGCGAGGGCAAGGTCCAAGCGATCCGCGAGCTCGCCGCTCGCGAGGGCTATCCGTTGGAACACTGCTACGCCTACTCCGACTCGATCACCGACCTGCCAATGCTCGAGTCGGTCGGCCACCCCAGCGTCGTCAATCCCGACCGCGGGTTGCGCAGGGAAGCCCTCGAGCGTGGCTGGCCGGTCATGTCGTTCTCCCGCCCGGTGTCCTTGCGCGACCGCATCCCGGCCCCGTCGGGCGCGGCGATCGCCACCACCGCGGCGGTGGGCATCAGCGCGCTGGCCGCCGGCGCCGTCACCTATTCGCTGCTGCGCCGCTACGCGTTCTGAGCCGGCGGCGGCAGCAAACGCGTTACACCCGCAATACAAAACGTATTCGGCGCCATTTCGCGAATTGGCTCTTGCTGTGCTAGGGGTCTAGTAGTACAAAGGAACCACGGAAGCCCGGTGAGGCCTAGGTCGATCCGGAAGAGAAGGTTCGATCTCCCGATCCGGGCGCCCAGCACGGTGCCCGGCACCCACGCGGAGTCATAGCCGCGAAAATGGCAGAAGTGTTGCGGGCCTGCGTAATTGCGAAGAGCGGAAGCGTCGACGGCCCTTTGGGTGGGGCTGCAGCCAGAAGCGTCGCGAGATCGCCGAGGCCAACCCACGCAGCCCAGAAATGCACGCTTGGTAACCGAGTCCCGTGCTAGCGGGCGGCGGACCGATCATTCGGAACGCCGCCCGCTCTACACGTTTCCGGGCCCGATTTCCCCGCGTTCGGGCTACTGCGCCAGCTACCGATTCGACATCGAGTCGGCGATCGCCAAGGCCTCTTTCGCCCCGGCTTGCATCGCCCGGCAACACAGTACCAGCCACGCGCCCACGCCCTCGCGCGTGCCCTCGGCGAAACCCTGTGCCGCGTCGCGATACGCCGCGGGTTGACGCATCCAGCTGACCTCGGGCACGCCCAACCCGTGCGGGTCGAGCCCGCTGGCGATGGTCACCAATCTCGACACCGCGCGCGCGACCACGCCGTCGGAACTGCCGAATGGCTTCAGCGTCAACAACTCACCGTGCGCGACCGCGGCGATCACCGGGGCCGGCGCCTGGGTGCGGCCGTTCACCAGCTCCGCCAACAACTCCAGCCGCGGACCTACGCCGGAATCGCCGCGCGGGCGACCCAGATGCTCGGCGTCGACCTGGTCGGCCGCGGCCAGCATGTGCAGTCGGGCAAGCGCCTGCAGGGGTGCTCGCCGCCAGATGCCGACGACGGGGCCTTCGCCGCCCTCGAGCGCCTGCGCCACCCGAAGCGCGCCCGCGAACACCGGATCGCTGACCTTGCCGGCGTCGGCGAGGTCCTCGAGCCGGATGGGACCACCGTCGAGGACCGACGACGCGCGCGCCGCCCGCAGCGCCGCCTCGGCGGCGGTCACGGGCCAGCCGCGCAAGTTGGCCCGGTGGCGATGGGCGCGCCCCAGCGCCTCGCGGGCGCGGTCGCTTGCCTCGGCGACGCCGGGCAGTTCCATCAGGGGCGCCAGGGGATCAGCCGTCACAGCTTGACAACCTATCTCCGCCGGATTCACCGCGCGTGCGGGATGGCATCCAACAGCTGCCGCGTGTACTCGTGGCCGGGGCGAGTGAACAGTTCCTCGGTGGGCGCCTGCTCCACCACGCGGCCCGCGCGCATGACCAAGACGTCGTCCGCGATCTGCCGGATCACCGCGAGGTCGTGGCTGATGAACAGGTAGGCCAGACCCAGTTCGGTCTGCAGGTCGGCCAGCAGATCGAGGATCTGCGCCTGGACCAGGACGTCGAGCGCTGAGACCGCCTCGTCGCAGACCAGCACCGCGGGACGCAACGCCAGCGCTCGAGCGATCGCCACGCGCTGGCGTTGACCGCCGGACAGTTCGCGGGGCAGGCGGTCCAACACCGACGACGGCAGCGCCACCTGGTCGACCAGGCGGTGCACCGCTTGTGCGCGCTGCCTGCGGTCGCCGACCCGATGAATCCGCAACGGCTCCTCGATGGCGCGAAACACCGAATACATGGGATCCAGGCTGCTGTAAGGGTTTTGAAACACCGGCTGCACTCGCCGGCGGAAAGCCAGCCGCGCGTCCCGGGGCATCGCTTCGTCGATCCGGGTGCCGTCGAACACCACCGTGCCCGCCGTGGGCGGCAGGAGGCCGAGCACCATCCGTGCCAGGGTGGACTTACCCGACCCCGACTCTCCGGCGATCGCCAGTGTGCTTCCCCGGCGCAGCCGGAACGACACCGCGTCGACCGCGCGAAATTCGCTGCGCCGCCACGGAACACCGCGGGGCTCGCGGTAGATCTTGGTCAACCCGGAGGCGACGAGGATGTCGTCGGCCGCCTCGTCCGGCCGCACCGCTGCGGGACGCGACCGCGCGCCACCCCGGACCGTCAGCGCCGGCGCCGCGGCGACCAGCCGCCGCGTGTATTCGTGTTGCGGGCTCCGCAAGATCGCCCGTGCCGCACCGGATTCCACGACGGTCCCCCGGTGGACGACGACGACGGACTCGGCGCGCTCGGCGGCCAGCGCCAGATCGTGCGTGATGAGCAGCAGCGCGGTGCCCAGTTCGGCGGTGAGCCGCTGCAAGTGATCGAGCACCTGCCGCTGCACCGTGACATCCAGCGCGGAGGTCGGCTCGTCGGCGATCAACAACCGCGGCCGGCCCGCCAACCCGATCGCGATCAGCGCACGCTGGCACATGCCGCCGGACAGCTGATGCGGGTAGCGCCCGGCTTGTTTCGCCGGGTCCGGCATCCCCGCCGCGGCGAGCAGTTCCACCGCGCGCTGCCGGGTGCGCGAGTCGGACGTGTTGGCCCGCAACGCTTCCCGGATCTGAAAGCCGACCTTCCACACCGGGTTCAGGTTGGTCATCGGGTCCTGCGGAATGTAGCCGATCTGCCGGCCCCGGATCGCACGCATCGCTCGGCGGTCGGCGGCCGAGATGTCGACGCCGTCGAACACGATGCGCCCGCCGGTTATTCGCCCGCCGGGGGGAAGGAGTCCGAGGATCGCGGCGGCGGTGGTGGATTTCCCCGATCCCGATTCGCCCACGACGGCGACGGTCTGCCCCGGCAACACCGACAGGTCCAGGCCGCGCACCGCGGCCTGGCCGCCGAAACTGACGTCCAGGCCGTCCACCGACAACAGTGGCGAGGCGTCCGCGCTCATGCCCGCCACGCCCTCGACGCCGGATCCAGCGCATCGCGAAGCGCGTCGCCCATCATCATGAAGGCCAGCACGGTCATGGCCAGGGCGCCGGCGGGATAGAACAGGATGGGTGAGCCCGCCCGCAGCCGCGTCTGGGCGAGATTGATGTCGCCGCCCCACGACACCACCGACGTCGGCAATCCCACACCGAGGTACGACAACGTGGCCTCGGTGACGATGAAGAGGCCGAGGGCGATGGTGGCCACCGCGATGACCGGTCCCAAGGCGTTGGGCAGCGCGTGCCGCAGGAGGATCTGAAACCTGCTCATCCCCAACGCTTTAGCGGCGAGCACGTAGTCGCTGGCGCGCACCGCGAGCACCGCACCACGCGCGATCCTGGCCACCTGCGGCCACCCGAACAACGCGACGATCGCGATGACCGTCCAGACGGTGCGATGGTGCAGGACCTGCATGAGGACGATGGCGGCCAGCAGCAACGGCAGCCCGAAGAACACGTCGGTGACGCGGGAGACCACCGCGTCGATCCAGCCGCCGTAGAAGCCGGCCAGCGCACCCAGCGCACCGCCCACGACGAACACGATCGCGGCGGCCCCCAGGCCCACCGTGACCGAGGCGCGCGCGCCGTACACGGTGCGGGCGTACACGTCGTGGCCCTGCAAGTCGGTGCCGAACCAGTGCGCGCGCGACGCGGGCAGCAGGCTCTGGCCGGGGTCGGCGTAGGTCGGGTCGACGGTGGTGAACAGCGCCGGAAACATCGCGACGGCGACGATGAACGCGATCAGCAGGGCCGCACCGATGAACTTCGGGCGCCGGTGCAGCCGCCGCCAGGTGTCGCGCCAGAATCCGCCCCGTGCGGGGATCCGCTCAGCCATAACGGATCCGGGGATCCAACGCGGCGTACAGCAGGTCCACCATCAGATTGGTGAGCAGGTAGATCAGCACCAGGACGGTCACGATCGAGACCACGGTGGGAGCCTCTTGCCGGGTGACGGCTTGATAGAGCACACCGCCGATCCCGTGAATGTTGAAGATGCCTTCGGTCACGATGGCCCCGCCCATCAGCGCACCCAGGTCCGCTCCCAGAAACGTCACCACCGGGATGAGCGAGTTGCGCAGGATGTGCACCGTCACGACGCGGGGTCGCGACAATCCCTTAGCGGTGGCGGTGCGCACGTAGTCGGCATGCGCGTTGGCGGCCACCGCCGACCGGGTCAGCCGCACCACGTAGGCGAAAGACACCGAGCCCAGCACGATTCCGGGTAACAGGAGGCGGGTGAAGGTGGCTCTTTGCCCCACGGTCACCGGGGCGATGCCCAGCCGGACCCCGAACACGAACTGCGCCAGGAATCCCAGCACGAAGATGGGGATCGCGATGATGACCAGGCCGGTGATCAACACCGTGGAATCGAAGAGGCCACCCGCGCGCAGGCCCGCGATCAGCCCGAATCCGATGCCCAGCACCGCCTCGACCGCGAGCGCGATCAACGACAACCGCAGGGTGACCGGAAACGCATGTGCGAGAACGTCGCTGACGGGTAGCCCGGAATAGGCGCGGCCCAGGTCGCCGTGCAGAACGCCGCCGAGGTAGCGCAGATACTGCACGATGAACGGGTCGTCGAGGTGATAGCGGACCCGCAGCTGCGCGGCGACCGCCGGCGTCAACGGGCGATCGCCGGCGATCGCGGCCAGCGGGTCGCCGGGCAGCAGGAAGACCATGCCGTAGATCAGCAACGTGGCGCCCAGGAACACGGGCACCATGACGGCGATCCGGCGCGCGATATACCAACCCATCTCAAGCCTTCACGATGTTCTCGTAGTCGGGCAACCCGTTCCAGGTGACCGTGACGTTGCTGACCTCAGCCGACCATCCGAGGACACTGATGTAGTTCCACAGCGGAACAACGGGCATGTCGTGGAACAGGATTCGCTGGGCGTCGTTGGCCAGCCTGGTGGCCTGTGCCATGTCGGGCGCGGCTTCGGCGGTCGCCAGCGCGGCGTCGAACTCCCGGCTGGAGTAGCCGACGTCGTTGGATCCCGCGCCGGTGGCGAACAGCGGCGCGAGGAATTCGATCATCGACGGGTAGTCCCCCTGCCATCCGGCGCGGAAGGCGGTGGCGATGCTGCGGTTGGTGATCTGGGTGCGAAAGCCCGCGAAGGTGGGCTGCGGCGCTCCGGCCGCGTCGATGCCCAGCACGTTCTTGATGCTGTTGGCCACCGCGTCCACCCAGTCCTGGTGTCCCGCATCGGCGTTGTAGGCGATCGCGTAGCGTCCGCTCCACGCCGAGATCGCATCGGCTTGCGCCCAGAGCTGCCGCGCCCGCCCGGGATTGAAGTCCAACGCCTCGTTACCGGCGATGTTCGGGTCGAAACCCGGGAGCGATCGGGCGGTGAAATCGCGTGCGGGACTGCGGGTGTCGACGAAGATCTGCCGCGAGATCTGCGCCCTGTTGATGGCGGCCGATAGCGCCAGACGGCGCAGCCGTCCTTCCTCACCGCCGAAGTGCGGTAGCCGCAACGGGGTGTCCAGGCTCAGGTTTATCGCGGCCGGACCGCTGGTGACCTTGTCGCCGAGGTCGCGTTTGTAGACCGGAAGGGCGCTGGGCGGGATGGTGTCCAGCACGTCGAGGTTGCCCGACAGCAGGTCGGCGTAGGCGGTGTCCAGGTTGGCGTAGAACTCAAACCTCAAGCCCTTGTTGTGTGGTCGGCGGTTGCCGCGATATCCGGGGTTGGGCCGCAAGTCGATTCGGACGTTGTGCTCCCACGCCGGCCCGTCGGGGCCCTCGGCGAGCTGGTACGGTCCGTTGCCGATCGGGTGCTGCCCGAACGCGTTCATGTCCCGAAAGGCGGCCCGCGGCAGCGGATAGAAGGCGCTGTGTCCCAACCGCATCCTGAAGTCGATGGTCGGCGCCTTGAGCCGGACGGTGAACTCCCCGTCGTTGATCACCCGCAGCCCGGACATCGTGGTGGCGGTCGGCTTGCCGTCGCCGGTGAGGCCGGCGACCGCGTCGAAGCCGTCGATCGGGCTGAAGAAGCTTTGCTGCAGTTGGCCATTGGTGCTCAGCGCCCCATAGTTCCAGGCGTCGACGAACGAATGGGCCGTCACCGGCGATCCGTCGGTGAACGTCCAGCCGGGTTTGAGGACGACGCGGTAGTTGACGTTGTCGGTGGTGTCGATCGACTGGGCGACCTCGGGCGACGGATGGCCGGCGGCATCGTAGGACATCAGCCCGGCGAAGAGCCGGTCGAGGATCCGCCCGCCTTGGCTGTCATTGGTGCCGGTGGGGATCAGCGGGTTGGGCGGTTCGCCGCCGTTGACCACCACCAGATCCGGGCTCAGCACACCGCCGCCGCATCCGGCCAGCGAAGCGACCACGAGCATCGCGGCGACGACCGGGGCCAGCAAGGCCGGCGGGGTCCGCATCGCACGCATGACACCCGACCCTAGGGCCTGAAGTCGTGCGGGCGGTGAAGTGCCGTGGCCGCGTCTACGACCTAGAATCCTCGGGTGGTCGTCGCGTACCTGGCCCTCGACGAATCCCCCGCCGTGCTGGTCGGCCGGCTGATGTTCTTGCTCGGGCTTCCGGCGACGGGGTTGACGCTTCTCATCATCGGACTTGGGCGGCGCTCCCGCGCCCGTCGGCAGACCCCGCCGCCCTATCACCCCGGCTATCCCTATCCGCCGCCCCCGCCCGGATATCCGGGTCCGTACCCGACCCCGCCGCCGTATCCCGGCTACCCGCCACGGCCGGCGCCGGGGAAGTCGGGCACCACGCTGATCGCCGTCGGCGCCGTCCTGCTGGCGCTGAGCGGCCTGGCCATGCTGGGGAAAATCGCGCGGGTCGCGTCGCACGACGACCGGCGGGGATCGCACACCATCGGCCAGGCATCAACGTCGGGCTCGGCCGCGGTGCCCAAGGTCGGCCAGTGCTTCTCGGAGTTCGAGGTGCGCATGGGTTCGTTGAAGTCACCGTCTGACTGCGCCAACCCCGTGGCGACGTTCGAGCTCGCCGCCGACGAGGGACCGACGGCGACCTGCCCGGACGACAAGCGCGATGGCTCCGTCTATTCACGCCTCGCCAACAACGCCCACACTTTGTGTTTCATCGCCAACCTCATCGAAGGGCAGTGTTACCTGCAGACAGATCCCACCACTACGGCCACCTGGACGCCGGCCGACTGTGACAACCCGCGCTTAGCCACGTTCAAGGTTTTCAAGCGCATCGACGGCAGCGTGGACGAAACCCAGTGCCCTGCAGGGACTAAGGCGAATTCCTACCCCAGCCCCGCGCGGGTCTACTGCCTGGCCAGGGCCGGCTGAGTCGCTCAGACCGCGGTGACGGGATGCACCTGCAACTCGCAGGCCTCGATGGTGGCCGACACCGTGACGACGTTGGTGGTGCCGGGCGGATTGACGAGCAGGTCCGTGTAGGTGGGGCACGGCTTTCCCTCGCCGTCGACGGCGATGCCCTCGACGATCGCCTGGCCCTGGGTCGAGATGGACAGGATGACGGCGGGCGCGACGTTGACGCCGGCCGGAAGGCCGCCCAGATATCCGCGCGGGGTGGGCCGGGCGTGCACCAATGGGCCGCCGGCGCCGGAGTCGACCCCGGCGTATCCGGCGATGGTGCAGGGCTCCGCGCCGCCGGCGAGGGTGAAGATCAGGGTCACCCCGCGGTGCCCCACCGCACCCTGCGTCGGGGAGGCGGATACGGCGATCTGGTCCGACCAGCACGGTGTCGGCGCGTCGACGGTGTCGGCCGGCATGGCCGATGCGGGCCACCCCAGCACTGTGGCGGCGGCGTAAGTCGTTGCGGCCGCGGCAATGCTGGAGGCTAGTCGGCGGATGCTCCGCCCATGACCCGACACACGGTGATTATCCGCCCCGAGGGCATCCTTTGACCCCGGATTCGGCCGCGCAATTCCCGCTCGCACAGCTACGCCGCAGACGGCCGGGCCGCACACCGCTAGCCCCGATTGCCCGGCTCCTCACTCGCGCCATGCGGCGCTCGCCGTCGCCGGGCTAGGCTCGCCACCGAACGGCGCAGCCTCGACACAGGAGAGAAGCCAGTGACCGCCACCAACTCTGCGGGCCCCTCGTCGTATCCCCCGTCGGCGCAATTCGCCGAACAGGCCAACGCGGGCGAGGAGCTGTACCGCGACGCCGAGCGGGACCGGCTGGCCTTTTGGGCCGAGCAGGCCAACCGGTTGTCCTGGGCGACGCCGTTCACCGAGGTGCTGGACTGGTCCGACGCGCCGTTCGCCAAATGGTTCGCCGACGGCAAGATCAACGTCGCATACAACTGCGTGGACCGCCACGTGGAGGCCGGCCACGGGGATCGGGTCGCCATCCATTGGGAGGGCGAGCCCGTCGGTGACCACCGCAGCCTGACCTACTCGCAGCTGCAAACCGAGGTCTGCAGGGCCGCCAACGCGCTGACCGATCTCGGCCTGGTGGCCGGTGACCGCGTCGCGATCTACCTGCCGCTGATCCCGGAGGCCGTGATCGCGATGCTGGCCTGCGCGCGCCTCGGCATCATGCACAGCGTCGTGTTCGCCGGCTTCACCGCCAAAGCGCTGCAGGCCCGCATCGCCGACGCCGATGCCAAGCTGCTGATCACCAGCGACGGGCAGTTCCGCCGCGGCAAGCCCGCGCCCCTCAAGGACGCCGCCGACGAGGCGGTCTCGGACCCGGACAGCCCCATCGAGCACGTTGTTGTGGTGCGGCGCACCGGAATTGACGTGTCCTGGAACGACGACCGCGATCTGTGGTGGCACGACGTCATCGACGCAGCCTCCCCCGAACACACCCCGCAACCGTTCGACGCCGAACAACCATTGTTCCTGCTGTACACCTCGGGAACCACCGGCAAGCCCAAGGGCATCGTGCACACCAGCGGCGGCTACCTGACCCACGCCGCCTACACGCACTACTACGTCTTCGACATCAAGGCCGACAGCGACGTGTTCTGGTGCACCGCCGACATCGGCTGGGTCACCGGACACACCTACGGTGTCTACGGCCCGCTGGCCAACGGCGTGACCGAGGTTCTCTACGAGGGCACACCCGACAGCCCGTCGCAGCACCGGCATTTCGAGATCATCGAAAAGTACGGCGTGACAATCTATTACACCGCGCCCACGCTGATTCGCACGTTCATGAAGTGGGGCCGCGAGATTCCCGACGCCCACGACCTGTCCAGCCTGCGGCTGCTGGGGTCGGTCGGCGAGCCGATCAACCCCGAAGCGTGGCGCTGGTACCGCAAGGTCATCGGCGCCGACAGCCTTCCGATCGTCGACACCTGGTGGCAGACCGAGACCGGCGCCACGATGATCTCCCCGTTGCCCGGAGTCGTTGCGGCCAAACCGGGTTCGGCGATGCGGCCGCTGCCGGGTGTCTCGGCGAAGATCGTCGACGACCACGGCGAGGAGCTGCCGCCGCCGGGCGAGGACAAGGGCGAGCACGTCACCGGCTACCTGGTGCTGGACCAGCCGTGGCCGTCGATGCTGCGCGGCATTTGGGGAGATCCGCAACGTTATGTCGAGACCTATTGGTCCCGATTCGCCGAGCAAGGCTGGTATTTCGCCGGTGACAGCGCCTATTACGACAGCGACGGCGACATCTGGGTGGTCGGCCGCATCGACGACGTGATGAACGTGTCGGGGCATCGGCTCTCCACGGCCGAGGTGGAGTCGGCGCTGGTCGGCCACGCCGCGGTGGCCGAGGCGGCGGTGGTCGGCGCGACCGACGAGACGACCGGCCAGGCCATCTGCGCGTTCGTCGTCTTGTGCGCGGATTTCGAGGTGCATGACGGGATCGTCGACGACCTGCGCGTCGAGGTGGCCCGGGAGATCTCCCCCATCGCACGCCCGCGCGAGGTACACGTGGTGCCCGAGCTACCCAAGACCCGCAGCGGCAAGATCATGCGCAGGCTGTTGCGGGACATCGCCGAAAACCGCGAATTGGGCGACACGTCAACGCTGCTCGATCCCGGCGTGTTCGACGCGATCAGGGCGGCGAAGTAGCCGGTGACGGTCAGGCCGGCAGCGGGCTGAACCCCGCACCGGGGCGGTGCTTGGCGTTGATGTCGCCCAGGATCGCGTTGAAGGACTGGACCACCGCCGGGGTGTGCAACGGGATGTACTTGACGATGCACGTCGGCAGGTTGTCGCTGAACGCGCCGTGGATCATCCCGACCAGCTCGTTGTTCACGGTCACCGGCGCGCCGGAATCACCGGGCTGGCCGCAGACCTGCATCACGATGGTGCCCGGCGTCTGGCCCGCGCCCCAGGTGACGCCGCACGAATTGCCGGT
The DNA here is from genome assembly GCF_000709305.1 of Mycobacterium sp. TKK-01-0059. Lineage (NCBI taxonomy): Bacteria > Bacillati > Actinomycetota > Actinomycetes > Mycobacteriales > Mycobacteriaceae > Mycobacterium > Mycobacterium sp. TKK-01-0059. Next base: position 2,289,708 of record NZ_KL446993.1, on the reverse strand, counting down.
GGTGCGGCCCTGTTTGCAGGCGATCTCGCCGAAGGCCGGGTCCGGACCGATGCCGCTGATCAAAAAGCCGTTGAAGTTCGCCACCGGCGTCACCTTGGCCGGATCGAACTTGATCACCGCATAGTCGAGGTTGTCGTTGCCGGCGACCATGGTGCCCAAGACGCCCGCGTTTTCCGCGCCCTCGGCGGCGACCTGCGCGCCCGGGCCCCCGCAGTGCGCGGAGGTGAAACCGATGAGCTCACCCGCGGCGTCCCCGCCGATGGTGGTCAGCGTGCACATGGTGTCGCCGTTGACGACGATGCCCGCGCCGCCCCCCAGCGGGATCCTGACATCAGCGGCGGCGGCGTGGGCATGCGAACCGAGCACGGCCACCAGCAGGGAAACCATCGCCACCAAGAAGCACCGGTGCGCCCTCCGCACAGCCTCACTCCCATCGGTCGGCCGGACATCGCGACCGGCGTGGACGAGTGTAATCGGCCAGGCAGCCAGGTTCGCTCCTGCCGCGCGCCTGTGCGGACCGCGTTCTGGCCGAACCCAACTGGCCACCGGGCGGTCGCGGGTTCGGCTGGTCTCGTCTGCCTTCTCCTGTCCAGGCGCCACATGGCAACATAAACCGCGACGACAGCGAGCCTGGCGACGACGAAAGAGGACGGTCTGTGAGCAAAGCCGATGGCAAGAACGGCGTGCCCAGCACGCTGACCACGATCCCGTTGACCGACCCGCACGCCAAGCCCGCCGAGTCGTCGATCGGCGACCTGATCAAGGACGCGACGACCCAGGTCTCCACGCTGGTGCGCGCCGAAGTCGAACTGGCCCGCGCCGAAATTACCCGCGACGTCAAAAAGGGCCTCACCGGTAGCGTCTTCTTCATCGCCGCGCTGGTGGTGCTGTTCTACTCCACCTTCTTTTTCTTCTTCTTCGTCGCCGAACTGCTCGACACCTGGCTGTGGCGCTGGGTGGCGTACCTGATCGTCTTCGGGATCATGGTGGTGGTCGGCGCCGTGCTGGCCCTGCTGGGCTTCCTCAAGGTGCGCCGGATTCGAGGGCCGCGCGAGACGATCGAATCGGTCAAGGAGACCCGCACCGCGCTCACCCCGGGCCATGACAAGCAACTCACCGGGAGCCACGGCAGGCACGCGAAGCGCGACGCCGCCGGCGACCCCTCGGGTGGGTAGATGCCGCCGCCCGATCCGTCGGTAACCCGCATCGACGGGCCGTGGCGCCACCTGGATGTGCACGCCAACGGCATCCGCTTTCACGTCGTCGAGGCCGTCAGCGCCCGCGACGCCGGTGGACTGCCGCCGACGGCGCGGCCGTTGGTAATGCTGTTGCACGGATTCGGCTCGTTCTGGTGGTCCTGGCGTCATCAGCTGCGCGGCCTGACCGGCGCCCGCATGGTCGCCGTCGACCTGCGCGGCTACGGCGGCAGCGACAAGCCGCCCCGTGGCTACGACGGGTGGACGCTGGCCGGGGACACGGCCGGGCTCATCCGGGCGCTGGGGCACTCCTCGGCGACGTTGGTCGGCCACGCCGACGGTGGGTTGGCCTGCTGGGCCACCGCGCTGCTGCATTCGCGGCTGGTGTCGGCCATCGCGCTGATCAGCTCGCCGCACCCCGCGGCGTTGCGGCGCTCAACGCTGACGCGCCGCGACCAGGGTTATGCGCTGTTGCAGACCCTGCTCCCCTACCAGGTGCCGTTGTGGCCCGAGCGCCTGCTGACCCGCGACGACGCGGCCGAGATCGAACGCTTGGTCCGAAGCCGCAGCTGCGCGAAATGGCTTGCATCCGAGGACTTTTCCGAGACCATCGGCCACCTGCGGACGGTGATACAGATCCCGGGCGCCGCGCACTGCGCGCTGGAATACCAGCGCTGGGCGGCGCGCAGCCAGCTGCGCGACGAGGGCAGGCGGTTCATGAGGTCGATGTGCCAGCGGCTCAGTGTGCCGCTGTTGCACCTACGCGGTGAGGCGGATCCCTATGTGCTTGCCGACCCGGTCGATCGGACGCGACGTTACGCGCCGCAGGGACGCTACGTATCCATCGCGGGCGCAGGGCATTTCAGCCACGAAGAGGCCCCCGAGGAAGTCAACAGGCACCTGATGAGATTCCTCGACCAGGTGCACGGCTCCCGGGCCGGCCTCAACTGACGCAGGACCCGGTGCCCACCGTCTGCGTGTCACCGATTTTGGCGAGCTGACCCGCCACCTCGTCGGCGGTCAGCACAAAGCCGGTGTCGGGGTCGTCGACGGCCGCGCCGAACACCACCCCGAGCACGTGGCCGTCGAGGTCGATCAACGGTCCGCCCGAATTGCCTTGCTCCACACCGGCTCTGATCGTGTATACGTCGCGGGTGACCGGCGCCGGGTCCCGGTAGATGTCGGGCCCGCTCAACTTGATCAGCTCCCGGATCCTGGCCGGGGTCGCGGTGAAGTTGCCCCCGCCCGGATACCCCAGCACGACGACGCTGGCACCCGTCTTCGCCTCGGTCTGCGCGAACGGCAACGGTGGCGGCGGCAGGTTGGGGACCGCCAGGATCGCGACGTCGACCGACGGATCGTAGGACACCACGGTGGCGTCGAGGGGATTGCCGCTGGCGTAGATCTGCACGCTGTTGGAGCCGGCCACCACGTGCGCATTGGTCATCACCCGGTCGGGCGCGATCACGAATCCGCTGCCCTCCAACACCTTCTGGCAGCTGGGGGCCAGGCTGCGCACCTTGACCACGCTCGGAGCGGTGGCCTGCACCACCGGGTTGCGGGCCAGCTCGGGGTCGGGCGAGGCGACCGGAATGACCGGAGTGCGGCTGAACGGCTCCAACACCGCGGGCAACCCGGAGGTGTTCAGCAGCGCGGACAGCCGCTTGGGCACCGTCTTGAGCCACGGCGGCGCTACCTCGTTGACCTGAGCCAACACTCGCGAACCCCGGACCGCTGCGGCCAGCTCGGGCTGGTCCTTCGACTGGGTCAGCGGCGTCGCCAACAGCCACGCGGCCGTCAGCACCACGACGAGCTGCACCCCAACCCCGATCACCGAGTCGAGGGTTCGGATCGAGCGGCTGCGGATCGCGCCCCGGACGGCGCGTCCCAACACCACGCCGGCGACCTCGCCGATGACGACGAGCGCGAGGATCAAGAACAGTGCCGCAAACAATTTGGCGCGCGGCGCAGCGATGTGGCTGACGAGGTGGGGCGCAAGCAACACCCCCGCGATGGCACCGAGCAACACCCCCACGAACGACAGCAGCGACCCCAACGCCCCGGACCGCCAGCCCGAGACCGCCGCGATGAAGGCGACCGCCAGCACGGCGATATCCAGCCACTGCGACGGGGTCATCGAATTCATGTTCATCGGCGGGGCTCACCCCGGTCACCGACCAGCGCCATCGCCGCGTCCAACTCCCGCTCGTCGGCGGTGTCCCATGGCTGCGCCCAGCCGGCGACGTCGAGCAGTGCGGAGATCACCTGGCCAGTGAATCCCCATACCAGCATCTCGTTCAGCAGAAACGCCGGGCCGGCCCACCGGCGGCCGAGGTCGCCGCGGTACACCATCAACCGGTTTTCCGGATTGATGAAGGCGCGCACCGGAACTCGCGCGACGATCGCCGTCTCGGCCTCGTTGACGACGGCCACCGAACCGGGGTCCGGCGAGTACGCCAACACCGGCACGACGTGAAACTGCGAGGGCGCGATGAACATCCGCTCCATGGTGGCCAGGGGATGAAGCCTGCTGACGTCGATTCCGGTTTCCTCATGGGCCTCGCGCAGGGCGGTGGCCACGGGGCCGTCGTCGGTGGGATCGGCGGCGCCGCCGGGGAATGCCGCCTGGCCGGCGTGGTGGCGCAAGGTCGACGCCCGCACGGTGAGCAACAGGTCGGCGTCGTCGGGCGGGCCGCCACCGGGCGGGCCGGATTGCGGGCCGGAGAACAACACCAGGACCGCGGCGTCGCGGGCGGCTCCGCGCAGGGTGGTGACCGCCGACGCGGCCTTGGTGGTGATCATCGCCAGCACGTCGGCCGGCAGGCGGCGCCGGGCCGCGTCGGGGACGTCGTCGACGTGGTCGACCAGTGGACGCAGCCAGGACGGGCAGGCGTCAGGTGTCAGCGGAACGGTCCCGCGCGCGGGGGCGGGGTCCCCATTCCGCAGGGGCGAACCCCCAGCACTCACGGCCCCTCCAGTCGGTTCAATTTTTCCGCTTATCCCCTGTCGGTTCCGATCGCCGCGGCGATCTCGTCGGCAGTGGTGAAAGCGCGCGGCAGCGTCTGCGCAACGCTACCGTCCGGCCGCAGGACCACCGTCGCGGGCATCACATTTACCACCCGCAGCGCGGCCGCGACCCGGCGCCGGCCGTCCTGCAGGGTCGGCAGCCGAACGCCGAGCTCGGCCAGCCGCAGCAACGCGGCGGTCTCGTTCTCGTCTTGATGCACCGTCACCACCGTCACGTCCGAACCGGCCCGTCGTTGATACTCGGCCATCGCGGGCAGTTCGGCGGCGCACGGCGCGCACCAATATGCCCACAAGTTGAGGACCACCCGGCGCCCGGCGACCGCGCGCGCGACGTCGACCACCGAACCGTCGGCGGCGCATTCGGCGGTCACACCGCGCAGCGCCTCGGGACCGGGACCGCTTGCGCCGGCGGGACAGGGCGCCAGGCCGGCGCGTTGCCGCGGACCCGCCAGCGCGGCGGGGGTATCGGCGTCGCGGTGTTCCCGCTCCGCCGCCGCACGATCGGTCGCCGGCGTCCCCGGCGTGGCGGAGTGGTCTCGCAGCTGGGCCACCAGCGCCGCGATCAGCGCCACCACCACCGCCAGAATCGCGATGGTCCAGCGGGTCGTCCGGCTCAACGTCTCCTACCCCGGGTGCTTAGAGCCCGGCCAGCGCCAGCAGGTGCTCGGTTTCCGGGCCCTTCACCAGCGACGCGGCCAGCGGCGCCTCGGTGGGACCCAGCCCGAAGGAGGGGCAATCCTTGGCGATCAGGCAGACGCCGCATGCGGGTTTGCGCGCGTGGCACACCCGGCGGCCGTGGAAGATCACCCGGTGGCTCAGCATCGTCCACTCGCTGCGCTCGATGAGCTCGCCGACCGAGTGCTCGATTTTGACCGGGTCCTTGTCCGTGGTCCAGCGCCACCGGTGCACGAGCCGCGCGAAGTGGGTGTCGACGGTGATGCCGGGGATCCCGAAGGCGTTGCCCAGGATGACGTTGGCGGTCTTGCGGCCCACGCCGGGCAGGGTGACCAGTTCGGCCATCGTCGGCGGCACCTCGCCGTCGAACCGTTCGACCAGGGCCTGCCCCAGGCCGATCAGCGAGGACGCCTTATTGCGGAAGAACCCGGTCGGGCGGATCAGGTTTTCCAGTTCGGCGCGGTCGGCCTGGGCGTAATCCAGCGCCGACGGATACCGCTTGAACAGCGCCGGCGTCGTCAGATTGACCCGCTTGTCGGTGCTCTGCGCGGACAGGATGGTGGCGACGGTCAGTTCCAGCGGCGTGGTGAAGTCAAGCTCGCAGTGCGCATCCGGAAACGCTTGTGCCAGCGCACGATTCATCCGCCGCGCCCGTCGCACCAGGGCCACTCGGGATTCCTGCGACCAGCGCCCCGCGTCGACGCCATCGGGCTGGGCCGGCGTCGACTTCGAACGCCCGGACGACTTTGCCACTGTCACCTACGACAGAGTACTGATTTCGTGATCTCGCCGAGACCTCGTGTTGACGGGAGGCCATGTTTACTCTTCGTGTGTCATGGTTGCTGGTGGCCGGGGTTCCGGTGCTGCTGATGCTGGCGGCGCTGGGTCTGGGGCGGCTCGAATCCGAGCTCACCCGTGCCCCCCTTGCGGTGGCCGATGTCGACGAATTTCTCGAACGCGCCGGCGGTGTCGACATGCGCACGCTGGCCTCCGAGGGCATGCCCGAGGCGCTTGAATACCTGCATCGACGCGAGGCCCGGCAGCTGCCCGGCCCCGCGTTGACGGGGCGCAACGACGGGCCGCGGCACGCCGCGCCGTCATTCGCCGTCGGCTTCGTCGACCGCGACGAGATGACCCTGCCGACGCGAATCCACGGCCATTCGCACGTCAATCCGCAATTTAGGGCACCTCGACACGCCAATCGTGTGTAGCGTTGGCACGTTAGACACAATGGCGTTCCTCTAGACTCGTCACGCGAGCAAGGGATCAGCCTGCCCGTATACATTAATTTTCTGGGAAAGTTGAAGAGGCAACGTGGACGAGATCCTGGCAAGGGCAGGAATCTTCCAAGGGGTTGAGCCCGGCGCGGTCACGGCGCTGACCAAGCAGCTGCAACCCGTCGACTTCCCCCGCGGACACACAGTCTTCGCTGAGGGGGAACCGGGGGATCGGCTCTACATCATCGTCGCGGGGAAGGTGAAGATCGGTCGCCGCTCGCCCGATGGACGCGAGAACCTGCTGACGATCATGGGCCCGTCGGACATGTTCGGCGAATTGTCGATCTTCGACCCGGGTCCGCGGACTTCCAGCGCCACCACCATCACCGAGGTGCGTGCGGTGTCGATGGACCGCGACGCGCTGCGGGCGTGGATCGCCGATCGCCCCGAGATCGCCGAGCAGTTGTTGCGGGTGCTGGCCCGACGGCTGCGCCGCACCAACAACAACCTGGCCGACCTCATCTTCACCGACGTGCCCGGCCGGGTGGCCAAGCAGCTGCTGCAGCTCGCCCAGCGTTTCGGCACCCAGGAAGGTGGCGCCATGCGGGTCACCCACGACCTGACGCAGGAGGAGATCGCCCAGCTGGTGGGGGCTTCGCGGGAGACGGTGAACAAGGCGCTGGCCGACTTCGCCCACCGCGGCTGGATCCGCCTCGAGGGCAAGAGCGTGCTGATCTCCGACTCCGAGAGGCTCGCGCGCCGAGCGAGGTAAGCGCGCGCGAAGCGCGGGCGCAACCGAGCGAGAATCCCACCCCGAGCGAGGTAAGCGCGCGCGAAGCGCGCGCGCAATCCTGGTCTGCGAGCGCTTCGTGGCTGCAATTTGCGGCGCTCAATTTCGCAATGGCGTTACGCTCGCGAACGCTCGCCGGGGCGACTCCGCGCTAGCCGCGCAGGTGGTTCAGCTGCACCTGCACCGACCATTCGGCGGCATCCCACAGCTTCTCGTCGACGTCGACGTAGACGTGCTCGACGATCTGGCGGGCCCCCGCGTCCTCGCCGAGCTCGCGCAGCGCGGATCGCACCTGCTCCAGCCGCTCATGCCGGTGCGCAATGTATCCGCGCGCGACGGCCTCCAGGTCGGACAGCTCCGGCCCGTGCCCGGGCAGCACGGCGCGGCGGCCCAGCCCCCGCAACCGGTGCAGCGATTCCAAATAGTCGGTGAGACTGCCGTCTTCGGAGTCCATCACCGTGGTGCCGCGGCCCAGGATCGTATCGGCGGTCAGCACGGCATCGTCGAGGACGAAGGACAGCGAATCGGCGGTGTGGCCGGGGGTGGCCATGACCTTGATCCTGAGTCCGGCCGCATCGATGACCTCGCCGTCGACCAGCTCGCCGCCCAGCCCACGCAGAAAGCCACTGCCCGCCGACCGGACCGTCGCGCCGGTGCGCTCGACGAGCTTGTCGATGCCGTCGGTGTGGTCGCCGTGCCGGTGGCTGATCAGCACCAAACCGATGCGCCCCAGCGCGGCGACCCGCGCGATGTGCTCGTCGTCGTCGGGGCCGGGATCCACGATGACCAGCTCGTCGCTCCGCGGCCCGCGCAGCACCCAGGTGTTGGTGCCCTCCAGCGTCATCAGGCCCGGGTTGTCGGCCAACAGGACCGAGACCGTGTCGGTGACTGCCCGCAACCTGCCGTATGCGGGGTGAGTCGGCGGCTCGGCAACCTCGGTCACGACCGTCAGCCGACCTCGACGATCAGCTCCACTTCCACCGGCGCGTCCAGTGGCAGCTCGGAGACGCCGACCGCCGAGCGCGCGTGCGCGCCCCGGTCGCCGAAGACCTCGCCGAGCAGGTCGGAGGCGCCGTTGATGACGCTGGGCTGGCCGTTGAACCCGGGAGCCGATGCGACGAAGCCGACCACCTTCACCACTCGGGTCACCGAGTCGATGCCCACCAGGGAATCGACCGCCGCCAACGCGTTGAGCGCGCAGATCCGCGCCAGCGCCTTGCCCTCGTCCGGGGTGACCTCCGCGCCGAGCTTGCCGGTGCCCGCCAGCTTCCCGGCCCGCATCGGCAGCTGGCCGGCGGTGTAGACCAGGTCGCCCGTGCGCACCGCCGGCACATAAGAGGCCAGGGGCGCGACCACCTCCGGCAGCGCGAGATCGAGCTCGGCCAGTCGGGCCTTCCAGGAAGGCTGGGCGCTCATCTCTACTTGGGGCGCTTGAGGTAGGCGACGTGCTGTTCGCCGGTCGGGCCGTTCAGCACGGACACCAGCTCCCAGCCGTCGGCGCCCCACTGGTCGAGGATCTGTTTGGTGGCGTGCGTCAGCAACGGGACGGTGACGTACTCCCAGGCGGTCGGTTGGCTCATGCGGCGAGCTTATCGGTCGGAGGTGAACCGCTCCGGCCAGCCCGGCCGGGCTAGCATGCGAAGGTGGCAACCACTTCGAGCGGCGGCAGCGCCGTCGGCTGGCCGGCGCGCCTGACCAAGGCCCGCTTGCATTTTGTGACCGGCAAAGGCGGTACCGGCAAGTCGACGATCGCGGCGGCGCTGGCGCTCACGCTGGCGGCCGGCGGCCGCAAAGTCCTCCTCGTGGAAGTCGAGGGCCGCCAAGGGATTGCGCAACTCTTCGACGTCCCACCCCTGCCCTATCAGGAGGTGAAGATCGCGACCGCCGAACGCGGCGGCCAGGTCAACGCCCTGGCGATCGACATCGAGGCCGCATTCCTGGAATACCTCGACATGTTCTACAACTTGGGCATCGCCGGCCGCGCGATGCGCCGCATCGGTGCGATCGAGTTCGCGACGACCATCGCGCCCGGCCTGCGCGACGTGCTGCTCACCGGGAAGATCAAAGAGACGGTGATCCGCGTCGACAAGAACCGGCTCCCGGTGTATGACGCGATCGTCGTCGACGCGCCCCCGACGGGACGGATCGCGCGGTTTCTCGATGTCACCAAGGCCGTCTCCGATCTGGCCAAGGGCGGCCCCGTGCACTCGCAGGCCGACGGCGTCGTGAAGCTGCTGCACTCCGAGCAGACCGCCATTCACCTGGTCACCCTGCTGGAGGCGCTGCCCGTCCAGGAAACGCTCGAGGCCATCGAGGAGCTCGCCGACATGCAGCTGCCGATCGGCAGCGTGATCGTCAACCGCAACATCCCCTCCTACCTGCAACCGGCCGATCTGGCGAAGGCCGCCGAGGGGGACGTCGACGCCGACTCGGTGCGGGCCGGGCTGGAAAAGTCCGGAATCACGTTGAACGACAACGACTTCGCCGGCCTGTTGACCGAGACCATCGAGCACGCGACCGTGATCGCCACCCGCTCCGAGATCGCGCAACAGCTCGACGCGCTGAAAGTCCCGCGGCTACAACTTCCGGCGATCTCCGACGGGGTCGATTTGGGCAGCCTTTACGAACTGTCGGAATCGCTTGCACAGCAAGGAGTTCGATGAGCACCACGCCGAAACCGCTTGATATGGCCGCTATCCTGGCCGACACGTCGAACCGGGTGGTGGTGTGCTGCGGCGCGGGCGGCGTGGGCAAGACGACCACCGCGGCCGCGATCGCCCTGCGCGCCGCCGAATACGGCCGCAACGTCTGCGTCTTGACGATCGATCCGGCCAAGCGGCTGGCCCAGGCGCTGGGGGTCAACGACCTCGGCAACACGCCGCAGCGCGTCCCGCTGGCGGCGGAGGTTGAAGGCGAGCTGCACGCGATGATGCTCGACATGCGTCGCACCTTCGACGAAATGGTGGTCCAATACTCCGGACCCGGTCGCGCACAAGCGATTCTGGACAACCAGTTCTATCAGACCGTCGCCAGTTCGCTTGCGGGCACGCAGGAATACATGGCGATGGAGAAGCTGGGCCAGCTGCTGGCCGAGGATCGCTGGGACCTGGTGGTCGTCGACACCCCGCCGTCGCGCAACGCGCTGGACTTCCTGGACGCGCCGAAGCGGCTGGGCAGCTTCATGGACAGCCGGTTGTGGCGGCTGCTGCTGGCGCCGGGCCGCGGCATCGGCCGGTTGGTCACCGGCGCAATGGGTTTGGCCATGAAGGCAATGTCGACCATCCTGGGCTCACAGATGCTCGGCGACGCCGCCGCGTTCGTGCAATCGCTGGACGCCACCTTCGGCGGCTTCCGGGAAAAGGCGGACCGCACGTACGCGCTGCTGAAAAGGCGTGGCACGCAATTCGTCGTGGTGTCGGCGGCCGAGCCCGACGCGTTGCGCGAGGCGTCCTTCTTCGTCGACCGGCTGTCGCAGGAAGGCATGCCGCTCGCCGGGCTGGTCTTGAACCGCACGCATCCGACGTTGTGCTCGCTACCGGCCGAGCGGGCGATCGACGCCACCGAGATGCTGGAGCACGACACCGATTCCGAAGCCGCGTCGCTGGCCGCGGCCGTGCTGCGGATTCATGCCGACCGCGCGCAGACCGCCAAGCGGGAAGTCAGATTGCTCTCCCGATTCACCGGAGCCAATCCGCACGTGCCGGTCATCGGCGTTCCTTCGCTGCCGTTTGACGTGTCGGATCTGGAAGCGCTGCGGGCCCTCGCCGACCAGATCACGTCGGTCGCCTAGGGCCCCACTCGGTCAGCCCGCGGTGCGGCTTCTGCTCTTGTCGAAGAAGTCCGCCCAGGACACCACCTCGGGGTGCTGCTTGAGCAGCGCGCGGCGTTGCCGCTCGGTCATGCCGCCCCACACCCCGAACTCGACCTTGTTGTCCAGCGCGTCTGCCGCGCATTCCTGCATCACCGGGCAGTGCCGGCAGATCACTGCCGCCTTGCGCTGGGCCGCGCCACGGACAAACAGTTCGTCGGGATCGGTCGTGCGGCAGAGCGCCTTCGAGACCCAAGCGATCCGTTCTTCAGCATCGACGCTGCGGAGTACACCTTGTGCGGCTGCGATGTTTGTCCTACGCGCCGCCGGCCGTATTGGTGACACGAATCGTTCCCTTTCCCTACCGGCCGCCCGTCACGGCCGCCCTCCTTGGGTGCAGATCCAACCCTGCGATCTACGCCTCACCATGTACATCGGTGTTACCTGAATCTCACCGTGTGTCTAAGTTAGGTGGTCAGGTGCCAATTGCGCAACAGTCCGATAACGCTTTTTTTGGGACGAGCGTGCCGTCTCGTCCAAAAAATCCGGCGGGAAAGTGATCTTGCACACTGGGCTACCCGTCTGACCTGTGACGCAATCGCAAATTCTGGGTGCGCACCCGAGGGGCCCGGGCGCCGAAATTTTTGGGCGAAGTTGCAGCGTGGCGGCGTGACTGGGGGCCGCTACTGTAGTAGCCATGTCAGACCGCCCCCCGGCCGCGCTCACGATCTTGAAGCTCGCGGGGTTCTGTTTGTTGGCCAGCGTCGTCGCCACCGCACTCCTGTTTCCCGTCGCCGGCGGCATAGGGCTGGTGTCCAATCGGGCCTCCGAAGTGGTCGCCAACGGCTCCGCGCAGCTGCTCGAGGGCGAGGTGCCGGCGGTGACGACGATGGTCGACGCCAAGGGCAACACCATCGCGTGGCTGTATTCGCAACGCCGGTTCGAGGTGCCCAGCGACAAGATCGCCAACACGATGAAGCTGGCGATCGTCTCCATCGAGGACAAGCGGTTCGCCGACCACAACGGGGTGGACTGGAAGGGCACCCTGACCGGGCTGGCGGGCTACGCGCGCGGTGACGTGGACACGCGCGGCGGGTCGACCATCGAGCAGCAGTACATCAAGAACTACCAGCTGCTGGTCACCGCGAAGACCGACGCGGAGAAGCGCGCGGCGGTGGAAACCACCCCGGCGCGCAAGCTGCGCGAGATCCGGATGGCGCTGACGCTGGACAAGACCTTCACCAAGCCCGAGATCCTGACGCGGTATTTGAACCTGGTCTCGTTCGGCAACAACTCGTTCGGCGTGCAGGACGCCGCCCAGACCTACTTCGGCATCAACGCCTCCGACCTGAACTGGCAGCAGGCGGCGCTGCTGGCGGGCATGGTGCAATCGACCAGCGCGCTCAACCCGTACACCAACCCCGAGGGCGCTCTCGCGCGGCGGAACCTGGTGCTGGACACCATGATCGAGAACATCCCGCAGGAGGCCGAGGCGCTGCAGGCCGCCAAGGCCGCGCCGCTGGGCATCCTGCCGCAGCCCAACGAGTTGCCCCGCGGCTGCATCGCGGCGGGCGATCGGGCGTTCTTCTGCGACTACGTGCAGGAGTACCTCTCCCGGGCCGGGATCAGCAAGGAACAGGTGGCCCGGGGCGGCTACCTGATCAAGACGACGTTGGACCCGGACGTGCAGCTGCCGGTCAAGGCGGCGATCGACAAGTTCGCCAGCCCGACGCTGCCGGGCATCTCGAGCGTGATGAGCGTGATCCAGCCCGGCAAGACGTCGCACAAGGTGATGGCGATGGCCAGCAACCGCACCTACGGGCTGGACGTCGACGCCGGTCAGACCATGCGCCCGCAACCCTTCTCCCTGGTCGGCGACGGCGCGGGATCCGTCTTCAAGATCTTCACCACGGCCGCGGCCCTGGACATGGGGATGGGCATCAACGCCACCCTCGAGGTGCCCGGCCGGTTCCAGGCCAAGGGCATGGGTAGCGGCGGGGCCAAGGGCTGCCCGAAGGACAACTGGTGCGTGGTCAACGCCGGTAACTACCGCGGGTCGATGAACGTGACCGACGCGTTGGCCACCTCACCCAACACCGCGTTCGCCAAGCTGATCCAGCAGGTCGGGGTGACGCGCACGGTGGACATGGCGATCAAACTCGGGCTGCGGTCCTACGCCGACCCCGGCACCGCCCGCGACTACAACCCCGACAGCAACGAGAGCCTCGCCGACTTCGTCAAACGGCAGAACATCGGATCGTTCACCCTGGGCCCGATCGAGGTGAACGCGCTGGAGCTGTCCAACGTCGCGGCCACGCTCGCCTCGGGGGGCACCTGGTGCCCGCCGAACCCGATCGACAAGGTGGTCGACCGCAAGGGCAACGAAGTCGCGGTGACGACCGAGACCTGCGATCAGGTGGTCCCCGAGGGGCTGGCCAACACACTGGCCAACGCGATGAGCAAGGACGCGTTGGGCGGCGGCACGGCGTCCGGTTCGGCCGGCGCGGCGGGCTGGGACCTGCCGATGTCCGGTAAGACGGGCACCACCGAAGCCCACCGCTCCTCGGGCTTCGTCGGATTCACCAACCACTACGCGGCGGCCAACTACATCTACGATGACTCCACCAACCCCACGGACTTGTGTTCGTCCCCGTTGCGGCACTGCGGCGAGGGCGACCTCTACGGCGGTAACGAGCCCGCGCGCACGTGGTTCACCGCGATGAAACCGATCGCCACCAACTTCGGCCCGGTGCAACTGCCGCCCACCGACCCGCGCTACGTCGACGGCTCCCCCGGGTCGCGGGTGCCGAGCGTGGCGGGCCTGGACATCGACGCGGCACGCGCGCGCATCAAGGAGGCCGGCTTCCAGGTCGCCGACCAGAACAACTTCGTCAACAGCAGCGCGAAGCAGGGCGAGGTGGTCGGCACGACACCGAGCGGCGCGACGATTCCGGGCTCGATCATCACCATTCAGGTCAGCAACGGCATCCCGCCCGCCCCGCCGCCGCCGCCCGAAGGGGCGCCGGTGCCGGTCGGCTCGCAGGTCGTCGAGATTCCGGGGCTGCCGCCGATCACCATCCCGTTGATGGCGCCGCCACCGCCGGCCCCGCCCGGTGCGCCGCCCCCGTAAATCTGATTGCGTCGTGACGCACGAGATACGCTGCCCGTCCGCGACCGGCAGTAGGCTGCCATCATGGCGAACGTTATGCCCGTCCTGATACGTGCCGGTGCCGCGGCGCTCGGTTCGAGCGTCGCCGGCCTCGGCTATGCCGCGATCATCGAGCGCAACGCCTTCGTCCTGCGCGAGATCACCATGCCCGTGTTGAGCCCGGGTTCCACACCGTTGCGCGTGCTCCACATCAGCGATCTCCACATGACGCCCGGCCAGCGGCGCAAGCAGGCGTGGCTGCGGGAGCTGGCCGGCTGGGAGCCGGACCTGGTGGTCAACACCGGCGACAACCTGGCCCACCCGAAGGCCGTCCCGGCGGTCGTCCAGGCCCTGGGCGACCTGCTGTCGCGGCCGGGTGTCTTCGTGTTCGGCAGCAACGACTACTTCGGGCCGCGCCTGAAGAACCCGCTGAACTACGTGACCAACCCGTCGCACCGGGTCCGCGGCGAGCCGCTGCCCTGGCAGGACCTGCGGGCGGCGTTCACCGAGCGCGGCTGGCTCGACCTCACCCACACCCGGCGCGAGTTCGAGGTGGCGGGTCTGCACGTCGCCGCCGCGGGCGTGGACGACCCGCACCTCGACCGGGACCGCTACGACACCATCGCGGGCCCGGCCAGCCCCGCGGCGAACCTGCGGCTGGGACTGACCCACTCCCCGGAGCCCAGGGTGCTGGACCGCTTCGCCGCCGACGGCTATCAACTGGTGATGGCCGGGCACACCCACGGCGGACAGGTCTGCCTGCCGTTCTACGGCGCCCTGGTGACCAACTGCGGCCTGGACCGCTCGCGCGCGAAGGGGCCGTCGCGGTGGGGCGCGCACATGCAGTTGCACGTCTCCGCGGGGATGGGCACCTCGCCGTTCGCGCCGGTGCGATTCTGCTGCCGGCCCGAGGCGACCATGCTGACGCTGATCTCCACCCCGATGGGCGACCGCGACGCGGCCAGCGACCTGAGCCGTTCGCAGCCAACAGCTTCGGTGCGTTGACCGACCGGACCCGGATCGCGGTCCGCAGCCGCTCACGGTGCTGGACCGACAACGCGATCCGGTTGATCCACGCCGACGCCCGCCGCAGCGCCGACACCCACCTGCTGCGCTATCCGCTGCCGTCGGCGTGGAGCACCGACGTCGACGTCGCGCTGTACCTCAAGGACGAGACCACCCACATCACCGGCAGCCTCAAGCACCGGCTGGCCCGCTCGTTGTTCCTCTACGCCCTGTGCAACGGCTGGATCGACGAGGGCACCACGGTGGTCGAGGCGTCGTCGGGTTCGACGGCGGTGTCGGAGGCCTATTTCGCGGCCCTGCTGGGGCTACCGTTCGTCGCGGTGATGCCGGCGGCGACGAGCGCATCGAAGGTCGCGCTGATCGAAGCCCACGGCGGCCGTTGCCATTTCGTGCAGAGTTCCAGCGAGGTGTATGCCGAAGCCGAGCGCGTCGCCCGCGAAACCGGCGGGCACTACCTGGACCAGTTCACCAACGCCGAACGCGCCACCGACTGGCGGGGCAACAACAACATCGCCGAGTCGATCTTCGAGCAGATGCGCGAGGAGCGCTTCCCCGTCCCGGAATGGATCGTGGTCGGCGCCGGCACCGGCGGGACCAGCGCCACGATCGGGCGCTACATCCGCTATCGCCGCCACGCCACCCGGTTGTGCGTCGTCGACCCGGAGAACTCCGCCTTCTTTCCCGCCTACGCCGAGGACCGCGACGACGTTCTGATGCCCACCTCGTCGCGCATCGAGGGCATCGGCCGCCCGCGGGTGGAGCCGTCGTTTCTCCCCGGCGTGGTCGACCGCATGGTGGCCGTCCCGGACGCGGCGTCGATCGCCGCCGCGCGCCACGTCAGCGCCGTGTTGGGGCGCCGGGTGGGACCGTCCACGGGCACCAACGTGTGGGGCGCGTTCGGCCTGCTCGCCGAGATGGTCGCCGAAGGCCGCAGCGGTTCGGTGGTGACGCTGCTCGCCGACAGCGGCGACCGCTACCGCGACACCTACTTCAGCGACGAGTGGGTCGCGGCGCAGGGACTGGACCCAACGGGCCCGGCCCGGGCGCTGGTCGAGTTCGAGCGTTCTTGCTCGTGGGAGTGACGTGGCGCACCGCGGTTTGGCGAGCCGCTGGCCCGGTGCGATAGGCTGTCGGAGCTTCAGGCGGGGTGTGGCGCAGCTTGGTAGCGCGCTTCGTTCGGGACGAAGAGGCCGTGGGTTCGAATCCCGCCACCCCGACCACTTAGGTTTTGCTCGTCCGGTGTCGGTCGCAATCACCCAAAACCCGGCCGATATAGTGGATCTCACCGTAATGCTGAGCAGACAGCATTGACATTCGTCGCCGTCATAACTGACAAATGATCGCCTCGCGAGACCGCAGGCTGGGAGAAAACGGCGCGGGTTTTGCCTGGAACCGGTCTCGACGCACGAAGGCGACATTCAGTGACCAATTTCGACGATCTCACCCTGCTCACCGACGTTCTGCGGGCCATCTATTCGGCGGACGCGGCCGACTTCCCTCGGGTGCTGGACGAGCTGACCAGGGCGGCGGCGCGCTGGGTGCCCGGGGCGCAGGAGGCGGGGATCACGGTCACCAGCCGGCAGAACGAGGTCAGCACCCCCTCGGTCACCGACGACTGCGCCAGGTTGCTCGACGAGTTCCAGCAACGCCACCTCGAGGGGCCGTGCGTGCACGCCGCGTGGACCCGGAAAGTCGTCGTCATCGACGACCTCGGGAGCGACTCGCGCTGGCCGAAGTATCAGGCCGACGCCCTCGCGTACACGCCGGTGCGCAGCGTCCTGTCACTGCCGATGTACGCCGACGAGCTCAGCATGGGGGCGCTGAACTTCTATGCCGAACGCCCGCACGCCTTTTCCGACGATTCCCGCCGGGTGGCCGCCGTCTTCGCCGCGCTGGGCGCCCTGGCGTGGAGCAACGTCGTCCGCACCCAACAGTTCAGGGAGGCCCTGAGCACCCGCGACACCATCGGGCAGGCCAAAGGCATTCTGATGGAGCGCTACGACCTCGATGACCACACGGCGTTCAACACGCTGATCAAACTGTCGCAGAGCACGAACACCCCGCTGCGCGAGATCGCGCGCCGGGTCATCGAGGACACCACCCGGCGCTGAGGCGCGCCGTCCGAACGCGCTGCGGCCCAGGGCATCTCGCGGCCGTTAGTTCCCCCGCACGGGAAGGGGCGCCACCCGCGTCCAGTTCTGCAGCTGGGTGCGCCCGACCAGCCGGCATTGATGGGTGCCGGCCAATTGGCGGGCCGCCTTCGTGAACGTCTGGTTGGTCACCACGACCGCCCGATTGCAGCCGTGGTGGCGCGACCCGGAAACGACCTGTTGCACCGCGGCGACGCCGACGGCCTTGGCCAGCCTTTTGCACTGCACCGCCATGCGGACGCCGCCCCTTTTGGCGATGAGGTCCACCCCGTAGTCGCCGGTGCTCGCGGTCGGCGTGACGGTGTAACCCGCGACGCGCAGCTGGGCGGCGACGAATTCCTCGAATTCGGTACCGGACATGCGGTCGATGGCCCGCAGCCGGGATTTCGCGTGTTTGAGGTCGCGGCGGCGGTGGGCGTCGGCCTGACGGCGGTCCCGCTGCACCGAAAGCCACCACAGCACGGCGACCGCGAGCGCGAGCCCGCCGAGGCCGGCCAAAAACCCCGCCGGCGGGCTGCCGGTGGCCTGCTGCGTGAAATACCAAGGGAGAGCTAACCCCAGCAGGAGGAGCAACCCGAGAACCTTCTCCATGACTCCTCAACGTGCCGTTCGCGCCGACGCAGACTTGTCCGATGAACCTAGTTCAAGCCTGTGACATTTCGGCGCAGGCGCGAGACGGCGCCACGCCGCGGCCGGGGCGCTATCGGCGCGTTACGCGCAGTCGGCGCAGACCGGCAGGCCGGAGCTGGAGCGACGCAACCGGCTGCGGTGCTGCACCAAAAAGCAACTCGAGCAGGTGAACTCGTCGGCCCGCTGGGGGATCACGGTCACCGTCAGCTCCTCCCCGGACAGGTCGGCGCCGGGCAGCTCGAAGAAGTGGACATCGTTGGGATCCTCGTCGGCCACGGTGGTGCCGGCCCCGCGCAGGGTCGGTGCCAGCTCGCGCAGCGAGGACTTGTCCTGGGTGTCGTTGTCGGATACACGGCGTGCGTCGTAGTCAGTGGTGGTCGCCATCGGAGTTCCTCCCTGCTCTCAGACGGGCTGACGCACTTTGCTGTACTCACCCGTGGCGCAGGCAGTACCCCGTTCACGCGCGCCCTACACCGATCTGGGGCAAGAATTTCGGCCGCCGCACGCATCCGCTTACGCGCCAGCGGGTCCCCCCGGCGTCCCGGCGTCGCCGACCGGACGCCGCCGGGGCAACCCAACGCGGTCGCTCGCGAGATCCGTTGAATGCCAGCGTTATTCGCAACGGAGCGGCGGCTCGGGTCGCCGCCGCCACGCCGCTCAGCCGCCGGCCGGTGTCAGCCCGGCCCGGCGTGGGTATGCCCACCACATGACGTTGCGACCCGATGCGGGCGCCCCCGCCGTCCTGTTCGACGTCGACGGCACCCTGGTGGATTCCAACTACCTGCACGTCCACGCGTGGCGGCGCGCGTTCGACGCCGAAGGCATCGTGGTGGCGTCGTGGCAGATCCACCGCCGCATCGGCATGGACGGCTCAACGCTGGTGCGGACGCTGTCCGACGACGCGCCCGACGACGTGCAGGAGCGGCTCAGCGACAAGCACAGCCACTACTACCGCGAGATCACCGCGTTGTCAGAACCGCTGCCCGGGGCCCGCGCCCTGCTGCGCCGCGTCGCGGACCTGGGACTGCAGGTCGTGCTCGCCAGCTCGGCGCCCGAGGACGAATTGGCGATCTTGCGCAAGGTGCTCGATTGCGATGACGTCATCTCCGAGACGACCTCGTCCCGTGACGTCGACACCGCCAAACCCGAACCGGGCATCGTGCACGTGGCGCTGGACCGGGCCCGGGTGGATGCCCGGCACGCCGTCTTCGTCGGGGACGCCGTCTGGGACGCGCACGCCGCGGCGGCCGCGGGAGTGCCCTGCATCGGGCTGCTCAGCGGCGGCATCTCCCGCGCGGAGTTGCAGGAGGCCGGGGCCGCCCCGATCTTCGCCGATCCGCAGGACCTGCTCGACCATCTGGAAACCACCCGGATCGCGGAGTTGTCGCCCGGCCGCTGACTACATTCCGTGCGTGCGCAGCGTCAGGGGTAACGCCCACCAGAAGATGGCAAACAGCGCCAGGGCGCAGGCTCCGGCGATGAACCCCACCGTCGCCCCGGCCACCGCGACAAAGACGATTGCCGTGACCCCGGTCAGCGCCGTGCCCAGCAACGCCAGCCCGGCGTAGGCACACCGGTGCGCGGCCGACACCAGCGCCTGGAGGCGGTGCCGCCGGAACAGCAGCCGGTGAATGGCGACCGGGGCGATCAGCAGCACGGTTGCGCCCACCGAACACCCCACCGTCACCAGGTACACGATCCGCATCGGTCCGCTGAGCACGTCGAAGCGCTGCTGGAACGGCAGCGTCAACAAGAACCCGGTGAGCAGCTGCACGCCGGTCTGCACCACGCGCAACTCCTGCAGCAGGCTGTTCCAATTGCGGTCCAGCCGTTCGATTTCGGTTTCACCGCGCTGGCTGCGGTCCCATTGCTGGTCGTCTTCCGGATGATCGACACCCATGGCTGCCGGCGCCCCGGTTGCTAGCCGTTGAGTTTGCCGTCCCGCACCGCGGTCAGCGCGTCGTCGAGCGTCGGATACAGCGGGAAGGTCTTGTCCAGACCGGTCAGATGAATCGGCCGCCTGGTGGCCGGGCCGCGCGCGACCACGCCGAACCCGGTGTCCTTGCCCAGCTTCTCGTACGTCGCGGCCAGGATCTTCAGCCCCACCGAGCCCAGGAACTCCACCGCCGAGAGATCGATGACCAGTGCGGTGGGACTCTCCGCGACGACCGCGCCGATGGCCTGTTCCAGGGCAGGAGCCGTGACCAAATCGATTTCGCCGCTGACACTGACCACGGAAACGCCGTCGTGGTCCTCAACCAACGTGGTAATCGAATCAGGAGCTGACAATGGCAATCCTTTGTCCTGGGCCTTGAATGCCTCGAGCGTGGTTCAACCCTAGCCTGCGTTATGAACTGCGAGAAGAATATGCCCTCTACACGTGGCCCGCGACAACCCAGGCTAGTCTCGCAAAAAGGAACTGCAGACCGCAGTGCGTGACGTGTACTCGGGAGGCCTGGGGAGGCCATATGTCAGATTCGACGTCGGATTTCACCAGTACCGGCACCGCAGCGCAAGTCGTCGGCATTTCCAGCGAGGGGCTGTTGCCTCAGCTCGTTCAGCACCTGCGGCAGAATCGGACCGTTTTGCGGGAGGAATGGGCCCGCCGCATCACCGAGGCCGAGCTGCTCACCGCGATGACGCCCGAAGAGCTCTTCTCCGAGGCCACGGCCGTCTACGACAACTATGTCGAGGTGCTCGAGACCGGTAGCGTCGAGGCGCTGCAGGCCTACGCCCGCGACCTGTCCGAACGCATCATTCCACGGGGCGTGGAAACCGACGAGGTCGTCGGCATCGTCCTGCTGCTCCGCGACGTGCTGGCCCGCTCGCTGTTCGAGAAGTACCAGACCGAGTTCGAGATGCTCAACCGGGTGCTGGACGCCTACGAGCCGGCGGCCAACCGGATCGCCAACACCGTGGCGGTCAGCTTCGTCCAGGAACGTGAGCGCATCATCCGCCAGCAGCAGGAGGCGATCCGGGAGCTCTCGACGCCGGTGCTGCAGGTGCGTGAGCAGTTGCTGATCCTGCCGATCATCGGTGTGCTGGACAGCCAGCGCGCCCGCCAGGTCACCGAGCAGCTCTTGCGTGCCATCCGGGCCAACCGCGCGAAAGTGGTGGTCATCGACATCACCGGTGTGCCGACCATCGACTCGACCGTGGCCAACCACCTGGTGCAGACCGTCGACGCGTCGGGGCTGATGGGTGCCAGCGTGATCATCACCGGCCTGTCCTCGGAGATCGCGCTGACGCTGGTGACGATCGGCCTGGACCTGTCGAAGATGAACGCGGTCGGCGACCTGCAGGGCGGCATCGAGGAAGCCGAGCGGCTGCTGGGTTACGAGGTGACTCGCACCGGCGAGCAGACCGGGTGACGGTTAGGAACGCGAGCGCCGCATGCCAGTACCGATCCTGAAACAGGGTTCGATCCTCATCGCCTCGGTGCAGGCCGCGCTCTCAGACTCCGACGCCGAACGGCTGCGCTACGACCTCATGGAGCGCGTCAGCCGGTTCCGCGCGCAGGGCATCATCGTCGACGTCACCGCCATCGACGTCATGGATTCCTTCGCGGCCCGCTCGCTGCGCACGATCGCGCACATGACCCGGCTGCGTGGCGCGGACACGGTGATCGTCGGCCTGCAGCCCGAGGTGGCGTTCGCGATGGTCCAGCTTGGCCTGGCGTTCGACGACATGAACACCGCGCTGGACCTGGAAGAGGGCCTGTCCCTTCTGAATCGTCAACTGGCGCAGCGGAAACCGACGATCGGGCGCGATGGTGGCGGCTGATATCGTCGTCGCCATCGACCATCCCGACGACATCGTCGACGCCCGCAAGGCGGGACACCAGCTCGCCCTCGATCTGGGATTCTCGCTGACGGACGTCACCATGATCGCGACGGCGATCTCCGAAATCGCGCGCAACATCACCAGCTACGCCGGCCGCGGCTCCGTCCGGGTCGGGGTGGCCGACCGGGAGGGGCGCAAGGCCCTGGTGGTGCGCGCGGAGGATCAGGGGCCCGGGATCGCCGACATCGAACGCGCGATGGAAGACGGATATTCGACCGGCCGCGGGCTCGGGATGGGATTGCCGGGCGCGCGCCGCCTGATGGACCGGTTGGTCGTCGAGTCCACGGTCGGTCAGGGGACCGTCATCGAGATGTGGAAATGGGTCCCGCCCCGTGCATGAAAGCGGCCGGTTCGGACCCATCGAATGGGCCAGGGCGGGCCGGCCCTTGCCCAGCGAGTACACCTCCGGCGACCGGGGCATCTCGGTCGCCATCGGCGGCGAGGCCGCGCTGTTCGGTCTGGTGGATGGCCTCGGTCACGGGCCGGCCGCCGCGGAGGCTGCGCTGCGCGCGATCGATGCGGTCAAGAACAACAGTTCCGAGCGGCTCGAAGTCCTGATCCAGCTTTGCCACCGGCTGCTCACCGGAACCAGAGGGGTGGCAATGACGTTGGCGCGGGTGGATTTCGCCGCGAACACGCTGACGTGGACGGGAGTCGGCAACGTCACCGCCGATCTGGTGGCCAAAGCGCCCAGCGGTGTCCATGTCCGGTCCAGTGCCCGTCTCACCGGGGGCATCGTCGGCTACCGGATACCGGAAATCCGTCCGGCACAGGCTATTTCGATCCGCCCCGGTGATCTTCTCGTGATGAGCACCGACGGGATCGGGGAAGATTACCTGGGTCACGTCGACTTCTCGGCGCACGCTGTCGCCATCGCGGAAGAGATTCTCGGTAAGGGCGCCAAGGAAACCGATGACGCGATGGTGCTGACGGCGCGGCACAGGGGGACCTCGACATGAGCGGCAACGAAGACTTCCACGATCGCTACGCCGCCGCGTTGCGCAACTATCTGGACTCACCCGATGACGCCAACTTGTCGATCGGAAATGAGCTCGGCCGCACGGCCCTACAGAATCAGATCAGCCTGCTCGAAATCGTCGAGAACCACGTCCGCCTGGTTTTCGAGATCGCGAAGGACGTGCGCATCGACGGGCCGATCGCGCTGGAGTTCCTGCTGCAACTGCTGGCTCCCCTCGACGTGGCCATGCGCGGCTTCATCGACGGCAACAGGCGCTACGCGGAACAGCGGGATCGCGCGGATTGGCTGGCAGATCGCGACAAATTCCGCAACGCGCTGGTGAATTCGCTGCAGGAGGGGTTCTTCGTCGCCGACCACGAGGGCTCCGTGATCGAGATGAACAGCGCCTTCATCGACATCATCGGCTTTCCCAGCGAGGGTTTGCCCTATCGGTGGCCGCACCCGTGGCTGGTCGACACCAAGACGGCGGCCGAGCAGATCGGCCTGGTGCTGAACCACGGCAGGGCCGACTACGAAACGCCGATCCGCCACGGCGACGGGCATCTCGCCTGGGTGAAGGTGAGCATCAACGCGGTCAAGGAATCCGGCAGCGATCGCGACGCCTACGTCGGGACCGTTCGAGATATCACCGCGGAACGCGCATTCGCGGCGCGGGAGAGCGCGGTGTTGCGCCTGGCCACGGCGGTGGCGGTGGCCAGGAGCGTGGACGAGTTGCTGTCGATCACACTCGACGAGTGCCGCGCGGCGATCGACGTGCAGCGGGTGGTCGCGGTCATGTGGCCCAGCGGCGAGGGCGACCCGACCGTCCACACCGCGGGCGAGCCCGCGGCGACGTCGTGGCGCAAGCTGGATCCGTGGTTGCGTCACACCTTCTCCGACGCGCGCCAGCAACTACCGCTGACCGCGAAAACCGTTGAGTCACCTGATCATCCCGGTAAGGCCCAGGGATTGGTCGCGGTGCTCTCCGGCACCGGGGACCTGGCGTTGTGGCTGGAGCTGCGCACACCCCGCTGGGTCAGTGGCGAAGACCGCCTGCTGGTCACCGTGCTGATCAGCCACCTCAGTCTGGCGATGCAGCACGTTCGTCAGTTCGAGAGCGCCCGCGAGACGTCGCTGACGCTGCAGCGTGCCATGCTCCCGCCCATCCAGCCCCCGCCGGGTTTCACGGTGCGCTACGAACCCGCGGTGCTGCCCTTGGAGATCGGCGGTGACTGGTACGACGTGCTGCCGATCGGCGAGCACCGCATCGGCATCGTCGTCGGCGACTGCGTGGGACGCGGCCTGCCCGCCGCCGCCATCATGGGCCAGCTGCGCAGTTCCGCGCGAGCGTTGTTGATCAACGGCGCCGAGCCGGCGGTGCTGCTCGATCAGCTGGACTCGGCGGCGTCGCTCATCCCGAACGCCTACTGCACCACCGTGTTTCTCGCGATCCTGGACACCGAAACCGGGCTGTTGCAATACAGCAACGCCGGGCACATGCCAGCCGTGCTCATCGGCCCCGAGCCGGGCACGACGACCCTGTTGACCGACGCCGCTTCGGTGCCGCTCGCGGTCCGCCGCGATGAACCGCGCCCGCAGGCCACCCGGGTGCTGCCGCCCGGCTCGACCCTGATGTTGTTCACCGACGGGCTGGTGGAACGCAAACACGAGTCGATCGACGACGGAATCGCCCGCGCGGCAGACGTTCTGGCGCAGACGATGACACTACCGCTGGACACCGTCGCCGACGAGATGCTTCGTGAACTGGCGCCGGCGGGCGGCTATGACGACGACGTCGCGATGGTGATCTACCGCCACCACCAGACGCCGCTACGCATCGAAAGGGACGCCACCGCAGACCAATTGGTTCGCATCCGGCACCGCCTCGCGGACTGGCTGCGCGCCGCTCACATCACGGGGGACCTGGCCGCCGACATCGTGCTGGTGGTCAACGAGGCCTGCACCAATTGCGTCGAACACGCCTACCGCGGATTCGTCGCGGGGACGATGGTGGTCGAGGCCAGCCTCGGCGACGGCGAAGTGCGCACCCGGATCACCGATTACGGTTCGTGGAAGGCGCCGGCCGCCAACCCGGTCAACGGTGGGCGCGGCTTGCCCCTGATCAGGGCGCTCAGCGATGCGACGCAGCTCGACACCGCGGCCACCGGCACCACCCTCGACATCACCTTCAGACTGCCGGCTGAATCCGGCTAGTGGGCGTCGAAAAGTGTTGCGGCGCCGTTTGCCGGGCCCCGGTTACGGGTAGTCACCGGCGTGACCCGCTCATCGACCATGACTGAACCCGTCCTGCCCGAGGCACACGGGCCCCTGTCGACAGCCGTTCGTTGCGCGCTGGCGGGCCCGCCGTCGGTTGACCATTTCGCGCGCATCGGCGCATCCGTGCGCGATTCCGACCCGTACGGTCTGGATCTGCAGCTGGCGCTGTCCGTCTGCTACGAGCTGCACTACCGCGGTTTCGCCGGTGTCGACCCCGCGTGGGAGTGGAACCCGGCGCTGCTGGCGCTGCGCGCCGAGCTGGAGCGCGTGTTCTTGGCCGGTGTGCGCCGCGACGTCGGGCCGATCGAACCCGAGCAGACGGCCGCGGCTGAGATGGAAGCGATTTCGATCGAACCCGTCGACGGCACCGGCCCGTCGTACTACCTGCGTGACACCGGGACGTGGCAGCAGATGTGCGAATACTTCGTGCACCGCTCGCTGTATCACCTCAAAGAGGGCGATCCGCACGCCTGGGCCATCCCGCGCCTGATGGGCACCGCCAAAGCGGCCTTCGTGGCGGTGGAGTTCGACGAGTACGGCGCCGGGCAGGGCCCCCGACTGCACCAGCAACTGTTCGCCGATCTGCTGACCGCGGCCGGGCTGGACGCGACGTATTGGGGTTACGTCGACGCGGTTCCCCCCGAATCGCTGGCGGTGGTCAATCTGATGTCGCTGTTCGGGTTGCACCGCTCGTTGCGCGGCGCCGCGATCGGGCACTTCGCGTCGACCGAGATCACCTCGCCGCCCGGATCCCAGCGCATGGTGCGGGCGTTGGAGCGCTTGCAGGCGCCCGCGGCCTGCATCAATTTCTACAGCGAGCACGTCGAGGCCGACGCGGTACACGAACACGTCGTGCGCGCGGATGTGGTCGGCGATCTCGTCGCCCGGGAGCCGCAGCTCGAGCAGGACGTCATCTTCGGGATCCGCGCGCACGCCGCGGTCGAAAACCGCTTGGCGGAAACGATTATGGCGTCGTGGAAGCAGGATCGGACGTCGTTGCGGCGGCCGCTGACGTAGCGGTCGTCTTGCTCAGGCGCTTGCATCTGCGGTGGCTGGTGTCGCACAAGGGGTACCTGCCGCTGCGACGGCAGGTGCAGATCGCCACCATGAACCGGTCGGACTGAACGACCTCGCCGCCGGGCATCTCGATGCGCACCGGACCCGAAACCAGCACCGGGCCGTTGGGCACCACCTGAACCCTGGTGGGACTCATCGCTTTTCGGCCCGAATCACGATCAGTTCCTCTTCCCGGCGTCCGCGCGGTATCAGGCCGACGTCTTCCAACCACTGCGCCCGGGATGTCATCACCGGGCCGAACGGAATCCATTTCGAGGCAACCACTGCCGCGTCCATACCGGCCCACTTGAGGGAATCCAGCGACTGCTGGACACCGGCGAGTGCCGAGTGCACCATCAGCAGGGATCCACCGTCGCGCAACAACTTCGGAGCCGACTCGCACAGCGGGTCGAGGATCAGGCGTCCGTCTCGGCCGGCATTCCAGGCCCACGACGGTCCGGCTTCCGGGCAGATCTCTTCCAGCTCGGCACCGGGCGGGGTCGGCACGTAGGGCGGATTCGACACCACCACGTCGAACGGCGCGCACTCCACCGCGGTTATCCACGACCCCTCGCGAACGTCGATGTCGATTCCGGCAGCCGCGGCGTTCTCCCGGGCGCAGCGAACGGCCTGCGGGCAGATGTCGAAGGCGGTCGTGTCGGCGCAACCCATCTCCGCCGCCGCTATCGCGACGAAACCGCTGCCGGTGCACAGGTCCAGAACGCGCCGTCCCGGGATCAGACCGGTCTCGTGCATCACATCGACCAGCAGTCTGGAGTCCTCCTGCGGCCGATACACGTTCTGGGTGGGCAAGACGGCGGGCTCGGGATATGTGGTCGTCACGGTTGGCCTTTCGAGAACCCTATACGGATAGCCGCTGATCACGGCTTGGCGGGATGATGCCCGCAAACCGGGGCATTCAAACCGACCGGC
The DNA here is from genome assembly GCF_000709305.1 of Mycobacterium sp. TKK-01-0059. NCBI lineage: Bacteria > Bacillati > Actinomycetota > Actinomycetes > Mycobacteriales > Mycobacteriaceae > Mycobacterium > Mycobacterium sp. TKK-01-0059. The sequence goes on along the minus strand of NZ_KL446993.1, from coordinate 2,262,974 downwards.
CCGGCATCGCCGCGGCTAACCGGCCGTCGCCTGGGCAAACTGTTTGAGGATCGCCGCGCAGAACGCGGGGAGGTCCGACGGTGACCGGCTGGAGATCAAATTGCCGTCGATGACGACCTCGTCGTCTTCCACCTGGGCGCCCGCGTTGCGAAGATCCGTGCGAATGCTCGGGTAGGACGTCAGCGTCCGGCCCACCGCCACACCGGCTTCCACCAGGGTCCAGGGTCCGTGACAGATGGCGGCCACCGGTTTGCCCGAGCTGACGAAATCGCGGACGAACGAGACGGCGTCGTCGTCCATGCGCAGCTTGTCCGGGTTCACCGTGCCGCCCGGCAGCACCAGGCCGTCGAATTCGCCCACCGACGCCTCGGACACTTTCCGATCGACGGCGAAGGTCCCGGCGGGCTCGAGATCGTGGTTGCGGGCCTGGATTTCGCCGTCCTTGAGCGAGAGCACCTCGACCTTGGCCCCGGCCTCTTGCAGCGCCGCGCGCGGCTGTTCGAGCTCAACCTTTTCCACGCCGTCGGCCGCGAGAAAAGCTATTCTCTTTCCTTGCAATTCGTTTGACATCGCCGTTTTCCTTCCTGCGATCGACGATTCGCGTCGGATCAAAGAGTTCGCATCGCCGTGTAGAGGTCCAGGCCGGCGATCCCGGACAGGGCGGCGGCGCAGACGATGCCCTGGCGCCGCCGCCCGGGGCCGCGGGCGGCCACACCCGCGATCAACAGGGCCATATCCAGGACATCCCCGGCCACACGGGTCCATACCAGCTTGTCGGGGCCCCCCAACAGCGCCGCGCCGTGGCCGCATTCGCGCACCCCAAGCGCGCGGATCACCCGGCGCGACCGGGCGGTGTCGTCGACACCCGCGATCGCGGCGACCCGACTCGGCGCCACCAGTTCGCTGATGCCCAGGGCTAAGCTGGCACCGCCGAGCGCGGAGACCAATGTGGCTGTGGTGCCGTCCGATTGGTCGCTCGTCATCGCCTGTCCGCCGATCAGTTCGCTGCCTCGCGCAGCGCGGCGAGCAACGGCTCGGCGGCCTCTTTGAGGAACCTCTCCTGGGTGTCCCCGCCGACCTGGATGAGCGCTATGTCGGTGAATCCGGCTTCCCAGTAGGGCCGGACGCTTTCGACGATCGCGTCGAGGTCGGGGCCGCAGGGAATGGTGCCGGCGACGTCTTCGGGGCGGACGAATTGGGTCGCGCCGGCGAAACCGGCCGGGGTCGGCAGGTCGGCGTTCACCTTCCAGCCGCCGGCAAACCAGCGGAACTGGTCGTGCGCGCGCTTGACGGCGGTGTCACGGTCGGGGTCCCAGCACACCGGTATCTGGCCGATCACCCGGCCGCCGCCGGCGAGGTTCGCGGCCTGCCGGGCGCCGTGCCAGCCGTGGACGAGTTCGGCCTTGGGCTCGGTTGCGATCAGGTGGTCGGCCAGCTTGGCGAACTTGTCGATCGCCTTGGTGCCCCCGATGGCCACCCCGATGCCGACCGGGACGTCGGGGACGTCCCACAGCCGCGCGGAGTCGACCTGGAAATAGTCGCCGGTGAAGTCCACCAGCTGCCCGCCGAACAGTTCCCGGATGATCTTGATGGCCTCACGCAGCATGTCCTGGCGGCGGGTGACGGCCGGCCAGCCCCTGCCCACGACGTGCTCGTTGAGGTTTTCGCCGCTGCCCAGGCCCAGCGTGAACCGGCCGTCGGATAGGATCTGCACGGTGGCGGCCTGCTGGGCGACGATGGCCGGGTGATACCGCATCGTCGGGCACGTCACGTAGGTGTAGAGGTCTACCCGTTCGGTGGCCTGTGCCACCGCACCCAGGACCGCCCAGGCGTTGGGCGCGTGCCCCTGCGAGCTGAGCCACGGTGAAAAGTGGTCACTGCAGACGTGGAAGTCGAAACCGCGCTGTTCGGCCGAAATGGCGTACTGGACAAGCTCTTTGGGTCCACTCTGCTCGGTCATCAAAGTGTAGCCAAAATTGGTCATGCGCAGTTGGGTACCCGGCTGCCCCGAGGGCAAACGAGTCCACCGAACCGGTCGGGCTACAGGCGCTCTTTGACGGCGGCCGACAATCGGGCGCCGTCGGCCTTGCCGGCCGCGATCGCGGTGGCGGCCTTCATCACCAGGCCCATCTGTTTCATGCCGGGGCGCTCGCCGATTTCCTCGGCCACCTGCGCGATCGCCGTGTCGGCGACGTCGGCCACCTCGGCCTCGGTGAGCGGGGTGGGCAGGTACTCGTCGATGATCCTGGCCTCGGCGTGCTCGTTGGCGGCCAGGTCTCCCCGCCCGTTCTGGGTGTAGATCTCGGCGGATTCGCCGCGTTTGCGCGATTCCTTGGCCAGCACCTTGATGACCTCCTCGTCGGTGAGGTCTTTGGCCTGCTTACCGGACACTTCCTCGGTTTGGATCGCGGCCAGCAGCATCCGCAGCGTGGCCGTTCGCAGCTTGTCCTGGGCCTTCATCGCCGCGGTCAGGTCCGCCCGGAGCCGGGATTTGAGTTCCGCCATGTGTGAGACGCTACGCGCGGGCGCGGGGGACAACGCGGTCAATGCCGGCCAATGCCGGTCAACATTGTGAAATGCCACGACCGCCGACAGGATGGAGCCCATGACGAACGATGCGCCCGGCCGCGGAGCTAGTTTGCAAGGCCTCAGCGTTCGGTGACCGCGCCGCCGCCTGGTCATCCGGTTGGCCCGCCGCCCGCATACGGCCCGCCACCTCAATACGGCCCGCCACCTCAATACGGCCCGCCCCCGGTCTACCCGACCTATGGTCCCCCGCCGGGCTATCCGCCCCCACCCGGCCACGGCGTCCCACCCGGCTACGGGCCGCCGCCGGGCTACGGCACCCCACCCGCCTTCGGCCCGCCACCCGGCTACGGAACGGTCAAGCCCGGCATCATCCCGCTGCGCCCGCTGACCCTCGGCGACATCTTCAACGGCGCGGTCGGCTACGTGCGCGCCAATCCGAAAGCGACGCTGGGTCTGACCGCCATCGTCGTCGTGGTCATGCAGATCATCACCAAGGTCGCCTTCTTCGGACCGCTGGCCGCCCACGACCGGTTCACCACCACCGGCGAGCCCGACACCCTGACCGCGGGGGTCCTGGGCGCGTGGACGGCGTCGGTGGGGGCCGGCCTCCTCGTCGGCTGGCTGGGCGGCATGCTGCTGTCCGGAATGCTCACCGTCATTGTCGGGCGGGCGGTGTTCGGGTCGCCGATCACCATCGGTGAAACCTGGACCAGGATCCGCGGGCGGCTACCGGCCTTGCTCGGCCTGGCCCTGGTCGAGGCCGTCGTGGTGGCGGCCCTGGCCGGGCTGGTCGCGGTGATCATCGGGGTGCTGGCGGCGATCGGCAGCGCCGCGGCGGCCGTGGTGCTCGGCATCCCGCTGGTGCTGGTCGTCCTCGCGGCGCTGGTGTACCTGTACACCGTGGTGCTGTTCGCCCCGGTGCTGATCGTGCTGGAACGGCTGCCCGTGCTCGACGCGATCACCCGATCGTTCAGGCTGATCCGCAACGGGTTCTGGCGAGTGCTGGGCATCCGCACGCTCACCTTCCTGGTGGCCTCGATCGTCGCCAACGCCGTCGCGGTGCCGTTCAGCATCGTCGGTCAGTTTTTCCAGATCACCTCGTCCGGCACCGCCTTTTTGATCAGCACCGCGATCCTCTCCGTCGGGGCGGCGATCGGCGAGATCATCACCGCACCGTTCAACGCCGGAGTCATCGTCCTGCTCTACACCGACCGCCGGATGCGCGCCGAGGCGTTCGACCTGGTCTTGCAGACCGGCGCCGCCCAGGGGCCCTACGCGGCCGCGTCCACCGACAACCTCTGGCTCACGCGGCCGCTGTAACGGCCGAGCGAGGACTAGCTGAGCATGCCTTCCATCGACATCGACCGCGATGCCGCGCACCGCGCCGCGCAGGACGAACTCAACAAGCCCATCTATTCCAAGGGGTCGGCGGCCGACCAGTTCCTCGACTGGCTCAACGACCTGATATACCGCATGCTGCAGAAGACCGCCACGGTGCCGGGCGGATGGTTCACGGCGACAGTGCTTTTGATCCTGCTGGCGGTCGCGGTGTTTGTTGCCGTCCACGTCGCGCGGCGCACCATGCGCGCCCGCCGCGGCGGTGACCAGCTGCTGTTCGAAGCCGCGCAGCTGACGGCCGCCCAGCATCGCGCGACGGCCGAAAGCTATGCGGCCGAAGGTGATTGGGCGGCGGCCATACGCCACCGGCTGCGCGCCGTCGCCCGCCAGCTCGAGGAGACCGGTGTGCTGGCGGCGGCCCCCGGCCGCACGGCCAACGAGCTGGCTCGCGACGCCGGCACCGCGCTGCCCCATCTGGCCGGCGAACTGTCCGAAGCGGCAACGGCTTTCAACGACGTCACCTACGGCGAGCAGCCCGGAACCCGGGCCGCCTACCAGATGATCGCCGACCTCGACGATCACCTGCGGTCCCGCTGGCAGGGTGTCCCTGCCGAGGCCGGGCGGCCCGCCGTCCCCGAGTCGTGGGCGCAGGTGCGGTGATGGCCACGATCAGCGATGCCCGCACCCAGACCGCGCCCCGGCGCCGGCGCTCGTGGCGCTGGGTGGTCGTCACCCTGCTGGTGCTGGCCGTCATCGCCGGCGTCGATGCCTACCTGACCGCGCCGCGCCCCGGCGCGCGGATGGATCCCGCGTCGACCGGCCCGGACGGCGCCCACGCGCTGGTGGAGTTGCTCCGCGACGCCGGTGTGGACGTCGTCGTGGCCGACAACATCGCCGACGTCGAACGGGCGGCGCGCCCGGACGCGCTGATCCTGGTGGCACAGAGCCAGTACCTGACCGACGCGGTGACCGACCGGCTGACGAGGATCCGTTCGGACCTGCTGCTGGTGGAACCGACGACGCGGGCCCGCGGGGCGCTGCTGCCGGGCGTGGAGGTATCCGGCGCCAGCGGCTTCGACAGCGACCCGAATTGCACGCTGCGCGAAGCCGTTCGGTCGGGCTCGGTGCGGTTCGGCCCGACCAACACCTTCAAGGCCAAGGACGGTCGGACGATGACCCGCTGCTACGACGGCGCGCTGATCCGCTTCCGGGACGGCGGGCGGGTCGTCACCGCGGTCGGAAGCACCGACTTCATGACCAACGGCGGCCTGTTGCACGCGGGCAACGCGGCGCTCGCGATGAACCTGGCCGGCGACCGCCCCCGGCTGGTGTGGTACGCGCCCCATCACGTCGAGGGTGAAACCTCCACCAAGGCATCGCTTTTCGATCTGATTCCACCCAACGTGAGCTGGATCGTGTGGCAGCTGGCGCTGGTGGTGCTGCTGGTCGCCGCGTGGAAGGGCCGCCGCCCCGGCCCGCTGGTGGCCGAGGAGTTGCCCGTCGTGGTGCGCGCGTCGGAGACCGTCGAGGGTCGCGGCCGGCTGTATCGGTCCCGGCGGGCACGCGATCGCGCGGCCGCGGCGCTGCGCACGGCGACACTGCAGCGGCTGCTGCCGCGGCTCGGCCTGGGCGCCGGCGCCGACCCGGCGACCGTGGTGTCCACCGCGGCCCAGCGCACCGGTTCGGATCCGGGGTTCGTCTCCTACCATCTGTTCGGTCCGCCCCCGACGACCGACCACGACCTGTTACAACTTGCCCGTGCGCTCGACGACATCGAAAGGCAGGTCGCACGCCCGTGACACAGTCCCCTTCCGCTCCGCGAGCCGATACCGCCTCGTCTCCCACCGCCGAATCCGCTCGCGAGGCGCTGCTGGCGTTGCGCGCCGAGCTCGCCAAGGCCGTCGTCGGGCAGGAGGGCGTGGTCAGCGGCCTGGTGATCGCGCTGCTGTGCCGCGGGCATGTGCTGCTGGAAGGCGTTCCGGGAGTGGCGAAGACGCTGCTGGTCCGGGCGCTGGCCGCGGCGCTGCAGCTGGAGTTCAAGCGGGTGCAGTTCACGCCGGACCTGATGCCCGGCGACGTGACGGGTTCCCTGGTGTACGACGCGCGCACCGCCGCGTTCGTGTTCCGGCCCGGTCCGGTGTTCACCAACCTGCTGCTCGCCGACGAGATCAACCGCACCCCACCCAAGACCCAGGCCGCGCTGCTCGAGGCGATGGAGGAGCGCCAGGTCAGCGTCGAGGGCGAACCCCAGCCGCTGCCGGACCCGTTCATCGTCGCCGCGACCCAGAACCCGGTCGAATACGAGGGCACCTACCAGCTGCCCGAGGCCCAGCTGGATCGCTTTCTCCTCAAACTGAATGTGACGCTGCCCCCGCGGGACGCCGAGATCGCCATCCTGCACCGGCACGCGCACGGTTTCGATCCCCGCGATCTGTCGGCGATCAAGCCGGTGGCGGGGCCGGCCGACCTGGCCGCCGGCCGCGACGCCGTGCGACACGTGCTGGTCGCCGACGAGGTGCTCGGCTACATCGTCGACATCGTCGGGGCCACCCGATCCTCCCCCGCGCTGCAGCTGGGCGTGTCCCCCCGCGGGGCGACCGCCCTGTTGGCCACCGCGCGCTCCTGGTCCTGGCTGTCGGGCCGCAACTACGTCACCCCCGACGACGTGAAGGCCATGGCCCGCCCGACGCTGCGGCACCGGGTGATGCTGCGACCCGAAGCCGAACTCGAGGGGGCCACGTCCGATGGCGTGCTCGACGGGATTCTGGCGTCGGTTCCGGTGCCCCGCTAGTGATCCTGACCGGACGCACGGGACTGGTCGCGCTGATCTGCGTCCTGCCCATCGCTGTCTCGCCTTGGCCGGCAACGGCTTTCGTGGCCCTGTTGGTGGCGCTGGCCGTCGCCGTCGCCGTCGACGTCGGGTTGGCGGCCCGCACCACCGCCCTGCGCTACGTGCGCTCCCCGGATCGCTCCGCCCGGCTCGGTCAGCAGGTGGATTGTGAGCTGTCCATCCACAACGACGGCCGGCGGCGGTTCCGCGGCCAGGTCCGCGACGCCTGGCCGCCCAGCGCCCGCGCGCGGCCGCGCACCCATGTGGTGGACATCCCGGCCGGGGGCGATCAGCACGTCGCGACCCGGCTGGACCCCGTGCGCCGCGGCGATCAGCGCGCGACGGTGATCACCGCGCGATCGATCGGGCCCCTGGGCCTGGCGGGACGGCAGGGTTCGCAATCGGTGCCCGGCCAGCTCCGGGTGCTGCCGCCGTTCCTGTCGCGCAAGCACCTGCCGTCGCGCCTGGCCAGGCTGCGCGAGATCGACGGCCTGCTGCCCACCCTGGTGCGCGGGCAGGGCACCGAATTCGATTCGCTGCGAGAGTATGTCGTCGGTGACGACGTGCGCTCGATCGATTGGCGCGCGACCGCGCGGCGCGCCGACGTGGTGGTGCGCACCTGGCGCCCCGAACGCGACCGGCGCGTGGTGATCGTGCTCGACACGGGCCGCACCGCGGCCGGCCGGGTGGGCGTCGACCCCACCGCGTCCGATCCCGCGGGCTGGCCGCGGCTGGACTGGTCGATGGATGCCGCGCTGCTGCTGGCCGCGCTCGCGTCGCGGGCGGGCGACAACGTCGACTTCCTCGCCCACGACCGGGTGAGCCGGGCCGGCGTCTTCGGCGCGTCGCGCACCGAGCTGCTCGCCCAGCTCGTCGACGCGATGGCCCCCCTGCAGCCCACGCTCGTCGAATCCGATTGGCGGGCAATGGCTTCGGCCATCGCGCTGCGGGCCCGCCGGCGCTCGCTGGTGGTGCTGCTGACCGACCTCAATCCGACCGCCCTCGACGAGGGGCTGCTGCCCGTGCTGCCGCAGCTGTCGGCCAAGCATCACCTGCTGCTGGCCGCGGTTTCCGACCCGCGGGTCGACCAGATGGCCGCCGGCCGATCGGATGCCGCGGCGGTGTACGACGCCGCCGCGGCCGAGCGATCCCGCAACGACCGCGGCGCCATGGCCACACGACTGCGCCGCAGCGGCGTGGAGGTCGTCGACGCCCCGCCCGCCGAACTGGCGCCCGCGCTCGCCGACCACTACCTGGCGATGAAAGCGACCGGGCGCCTGTGATCGGCACCGCGAAACTGTAACCACCGACGCATTTCCCGAGTAGGGCCGTCCGCAGTTGCGGTCTCGCGAAGCTCAGCCGGTGGGGACCACATCCGGCGCGTCGTCGATGTCGCCGCTTTCCCCGGCTTTGACCCCGCGGCGACCGAAGTAGACGATGTAGGACAAGAACGCCGCCTCGGCGATGATGCCGATGCCGACCCGTACGACCGTCGGTAACGGCGACGGCGTCACCAGCGCCTCGATCAACCCGGAGACGGCGAGCACGGCCACCAGGCCCACGGCCACCGAGACGATGGCACGACCCTGTTCGGCGAGGACCTGTCCCCGGGGCCGGTCGCCGGGCGAGATCACCGACCATCCCAGCCGCATTCCCGCCGCCCCCGAGAGGAAGACCGCGGTGAGCTCCAACAGCCCATGGGGGGCAAGCAATCCCAGCAGCAGGCTGCCCTTGCCGGCGGGGAACATCAGGCCGGCGATCACGCCCACATTGGCGGCATTCTCGAACAGCACAAAGGGAATGGGCAGCCCCAGCACGACGGACAGCGCGATGCATTGAGCGGAAACCCAGGAATTGTTCACCCAGATCTGCAGCGCGAAGGCGGCGGCGGGATGTTCGCTGTAGTACGACTCGACGTCGTGATTGACCAATTGCTCGATGTCACTAGGGGTTCCGAGCGCTGACTGCACCTCGGGACTGCCGGCGACCCACAGCGCAATGACCACGACCACCGCGAGGAACGCCGCCGCCGTGGCCAGCCACCACCGCCACGTGCGGTACGCGACGACCGGGAAGGACACCGTCCAGAACCGGGTGAACGTACTGCTCAGCGGCGCGTGGGCCCCGGTCACCGCGGAACGGGCCCGCGCGACCAGGCTCGAGAGCCGGCCGACCAGCATCGAATCCGACCCGACATTTCCGGCCGAGCGCAGCATCGACAAATGGGTGGACACCCGCTGATAGAGCTCGACGAGTTCGTCGATCTCGGCGCCGCTGAGCGACCGGCGCCGCCCGATCAATCGATCGAGGCGGTCCCACGTGCCGCGATGGGCCAGCACGAATGCGTCGACGTCCACCCTGGGCAGCCTAATCACCCCGCGGGCGCGGCGCCGCTGGCATGACCAAGTGCGGTCGCCCCCACCCGCCCGGCCTGTACCGTTCGAAGTTATGTCGGTGGTGACCGGGGACGCCGTGGTGCTGGACGTGCAGATCGCCCAGCTGCCGGTGCGGACGTTGAGCGCGCTGATCGATATCGCCGTCATGGTGCTCGGCTACCTGCTCGGGCTGATGCTGTGGGCCGCCACCCTGACCGAGTTCGACACCGCGCTGAGCAACGCCATCCTGCTTATATTCACGGTTCTGGTAATTGTGGGCTACCCGCTGATCCTCGAGACCGCGACGCGGGGACGCTCGGTGGGCAAGATCGCCCTGGGTCTGCGCGTCGTGTCCGACGACGGCGGCCCAGAACGCTTCCGCCAGGCGCTGTTTCGCGCCCTGGCCTCGCTGGTGGAAATCTGGATGCTCTTCGGCAGCCCCGCCATCATCTGCAGCATCCTGTCACCCAAAGCCAAACGGATTGGCGATATCTTCGCCGGCACGGTGGTGGTCAACGAACGCGGACCCCGGCTGGGGCCCCCGCCGGCGATGCCTCCGGCGCTGGCCTGGTGGGCGGCGTCGCTGCAGCTGTCGGGACTGTCCGTCGGTCAAGCCGAAGTGTCGCGCCAATTCCTTTCCCGCGCACCGCAACTCGACCGCCAGCTGCGCACTCAGATGGCGTACCGCATCGCCGGTGATGTCGTGGCGCGCATTGCGCCGCCCCCGCCCCCCGGGGCCCCGCCGGAACTGGTGCTGGCCGCCGTCCTCGCCGAGCGGCACCGTCGCGAACTGGCCCGGCTGCGCCCGACCGCCCAGGCGCCGGGCTGGCCGCCCATGCCACCGGGCGCGCCGCCGCGGTACCCGGCGCCGTGGCCGGAGCCGGGCCGACCCGCCCCGGGACCGGGCTACGGCGCGCCTCCGGACGGTTTCGCACCGCCGCACTGACGCAGCGCGGCTAGCGGGCGACGCTCGCCGCCATGAGGACGACGTCGGCGACCAGCAGCGCCCACCCGAGCAGCGGAACCGCGATGCCGCCGCGGTGTTTGGCGGTGAAAACCGAGATGACGATGACGACGACGGCCACCGCGGGCGCGCCGTAGAAGGCGACGCCGAAGTCGATGCCGCCGTGGCCCAGGTTGGGGCAGCTGGTGTCGCTGCAACCGGCGGTGCTCAGCACGCCACCGAGCGCGAACAGCATCACGATCGCCGCGGCGGGCACCGTCGCCAGCGCCAAGCCCCAGTTGACCCAGGGCCAGACGTTCCGGCGCGGGGCACCACCGGGGTCCCCGGATGGGGCCGCACCGGCGGCCGTGCGATCGACCGTCACGTCGTTGTCAGCGTCCATCCCACAGTTCCTACCCGCCGTCTGGCCTCTGCAAACCGGCCCGCGGGTTTGGGCGGCGTGGATGGGCGCGGATTTCCGCAGGTCAGCTTCGCTAGCCGATATCTTTCAACATATCCAGTTGCATCGCGTTAGTTTCCGATATATCGTGATATTCCGAAGCGCACGTTGGGTGCGCGACCCACCAACGTAAGGACACAAATGAGCAACCCATTCACTCCCCCCGAGGGACCATTCGGCGGCCGGCCCGGTTTCGGATTCGGCTTCGGCCCGGTCGACCGGCGCGCCCTGCACGAGGCGCGGCGCCAGGCCAGGCGGGACTTCCGCGAACATCTCCGCGACCACGCCGGCGGCGGCCACCCGGGTGGCTACGAAGGCCCGTTCGGATTCGGTCCCGGATTCGGGCCGGGCTTCGGCCCCGGTTTCGGTTTCGGTCCCGGCGGACGGCGCGGCGCCTGGCGCCGTGGCGGCCCGGGCCGCGGCAAGCGCGGTGACGTGCGGGCGGCCATCCTGACGCTGCTCGCCGAGCGGCCGATGCACGGCTACGAGATGATCCAGCAGATCGCCGAACGCAGCAACGGGCTGTGGAAGCCGAGCCCCGGCTCGGTGTATCCGACCCTGCAGCTGCTCGACGACGAAGGCCTGATCACCGCGAGCGAATCCGCGGGCAGCAAGAAGCTTTTCGAGCTGACCGAGCAGGGCCGCGGGGCGGCCGAGAAGATCGAGACCCCGCCGTGGGACGAGATCACCGAAGGTGCGGACCCCGGTCACATGAGCCTGAGGGCGGCCGTCGGCCAGTTGTTCGGCGCGGTCGGGCAGTCCGCCCACACCGCTTCCGCCGAGCAGCAGCAGCGCATCGTCGACATTCTCAACAACGCGCGGCGCGAGATCTACGGCATCCTCGGCGAAGACTGATTCCGAGCCAGCGGACCCTGGATCGGGTCACCTCAGGTGATGGAGACCCAATCCAGGGTCCGCTGCACGGCCTTGCGCCAGCCCGCGTACCCCTCGGCGCGCTGCTCGTCGCTCCAAGTCGGCGACCAACGCCGGCCCTCCTGCCAGTTGGCGCGCAGGTCCGCCGGGTCGGCCCAGAACCCCACGGCCAGGCCGGCCGCGTACGCGGCGCCCAGCGCCGTCGTCTCGGCGACCACCGGACGCACCACGTCCACGCCCAGCACGTCGGCCTGGATCTGCATGCACAGGTCATTGCCGGTGATACCGCCGTCGACCTTCAAAACCTCAAGGCGCACACCGGAATCCGCGGCCATCGCGTCTACCACGTCGCGGCTCTGGTAGCAGATCGCCTCCAGGGTGGCCCGGGCCAGATGCGCGTTGGTGTTGAATCGGGACAGCCCCACGATCGCGCCCCGGGCATCGGATCGCCAGTAGGGGGCGAACAACCCGGAAAACGCCGGGACGAAATAGACGCCGCCGTTGTCGTCGACCTGGCGGGCCAGCGCCTCGCTTTGCGCGGCCCCGCTGATGATGCCCAGCTGATCGCGCAGCCATTGCACGGCCGCGCCCGTCACCGCGATCGAACCCTCAAGTGCGTAAACGGGTTTGGCGTCCCCGAACTGGTAGCAGACGGTGGTCAGCAGCCCGTTGTCGGACCGCACGATCGTCTCGCCGGTGTTCAGTAGCAGGAAATTGCCGGTGCCATAGGTGTTTTTCGCCTCCCCCTCGGCCAGACACACCTGCCCCACCATCGCCGCGTGCTGGTCACCCACCACGCCGGTGATCGCAATCTCTCCCCCCGCCGGGCCGGTCTCGGCCGTCACCCCGTAGGGCTGCGGCGACGACGACGGCCCGATCCGCGGCAGCATCGCGCGCGGGATCGCGAAGAACGACAGCAACTCGTCGTCCCAGTCCAGGGTCTCGAGGTTCATCAGCATGGTCCGGCTGGCGTTGGTCACGTCGGTGACGTGCACGCCGCCCCGCGGACCCCCGGTCAGGTTCCACAACGCCCAGGTGTCCGGGGTGCCGAACAACGCGTCGCCACGCTCCGCGGCGTCGCGCACCCCGTCGACATTCTCCAAGATCCATTGCAGCTTTGCGCCCGAGAAGTACGTCGCCGGGGGAAGTCCCGCCTTGCGGCGGATCACCTCGCCCCGGCCGTCGCCTTCCAGTGCCGACGCGATCCGGTCGGTGCGGGTGTCCTGCCAGACGATCGCGTTGTAATAGGGCCGTCCGGTCTTGCGGTTCCAGACCAGCGTCGTCTCGCGCTGGTTCGTGATACCCAGCGCGGCAATGTTTTTCGGCGCCAGGTTGGCGCGGTTGAGCACGGAGGTCAGCACCGAGGAGGTGCGCTCCCAGATCTCGACCGGGTCGTGCTCGACCCAGCCCGCCTGGGGCAGGATCTGTTCGTGCTCGAGCTGGTGGCGGGCCACCTCGGCACCCTCGTGATCGAAGATCATGCAGCGCGTGCTGGTCGTCCCCTGGTCGATGGCGGCCACGAATTCGGCGAACTCGGCCAACTGCTCTCCTCCACCCGTGAGCTCTGACACTTTTGCGGCAAAAGTCCATCATGGTCTACCCGCCCGGCGGGCGAGGCCACAACCGCGACGCCGCAGAGCTTGCGTTACGGGCGGTAACCCTGTTGCATCTGCGGTGTGGGCGAAGAGGTCAAGCGCACCACGTACGACAGCGCACACCGCCGCGAATACCGGCGCAAGGTTCAGGCGTGTCTGAACGTGTTCGAGACGATGCTCGCCCAGTCATGCTTCGATTCCGACCAGCCGCTCACCGGCATGGAGATCGAGTGCAACCTGGTCGACGCCGACTACCAGCCGGCCATGTCCAATCGCCACGTCCTGGACGCCATCGGCGATCCCGCGTACCAGACCGAATTGGGCGCCTACAACATCGAATTCAACGTCCCGCCGCACGCGCTGCCCGGACACACGGGGCTGGATCTCGAGGCCGAGGTGCGGGCCAGCCTGAACGAGGCCGAGATCAAGGCCGGCGCCGCCGACGGTGCGCACATCGTCATGATCGGCATCCTGCCCACGCTGATGCCCGAACACCTCGATCACGACTGGATGAGCGAGTCGACGCGGTATGCCGCCCTCAACGACTCGATCTTCACCGCCCGCGGCGAAGACCTGCCCATCGACATCGACGGCCCAGAACCGCTGAACTGGCACGCCGCGACGATAGCGCCCGAATCCGCTTGCACCAGCATGCAATTGCACCTGCAATTGGCCCCGGAGACGTTCGCCGCCAACTGGAACGCCGCGCAGATCGTCGCCGGTCCGCAGCTGGCGCTGGGCGCCAACTCGCCGTTCTTCTTCTCCCATCAACTCTGGGCGGAAACCCGCATCGAGCTGTTCACCCAATCCACCGACACCCGACCCGAAGAGCTGAAAACCCAAGGCGTGCGCCCGCGAGTGTGGTTCGGTGAACAGTGGATCACCTCGGTCCTCGACCTGTACCGCGAGAACATCCGGTACTTCCCGTCCCTGTTGCCCGAGGTGTCCGAGGAGGATCCGGTCGCCGAGCTGGCCGCCGGGCGCACCCCGCAGCTGTCCGAGTTGCGGCTACACAACGGCACCGTGTACCGATGGAATCGCCCGGTGTACGACGTGGTCGACGGGCGACCACATCTGCGACTGGAGAATCGGGTGTTGCCGGCCGGACCGACAGTCGTTGACATGCTGGCGAATTCGTCCTTCTTCTACGGGATGCTGCGCAGTTTGTCCGAGGCGGACAGCCCGTTGTGGGACCACTTGGATTTCGCGGTGGCGGAGGCCAACTTTTTGGCGGCGGCGCGCCACGGCATCGACGCCCGGCTGCACTGGCCCGGGCTCGGGGAGGTGAGCGCACGCGACCTGGTGCTCGACACGTTGCTGCCGATGGCCGACGACGGGTTGCGGCGCTGGGGCGTCGACCCCGAGGTCCGCGACCGGTTCCTGGGGGTCATCGAGGGCCGCGCCCGCGCGGGCCGCAACGGCGCCACCTGGCAGGTCTCCACCGTGCGGGCCCTGCAGGACGCGGGCATGGGGCGGGCCGCCGCGCTGGCCGAGATGCTGCGCCGCTACTGCGAGTACATGCACGCCAACGAGCCGGTGCACACCTGGGAGTAGGTTGACAACCATGTCGTCTGATCAAGTGATGGACTGGGACAGTGCCTACCGCGAGCAGGCCCACTTCGAGGGTCCGCCGCCGTGGAATATCGGTGAGCCGCAACCCGAACTGGCGGCGCTGGTCGCGGCCGGTAAGTTCCGCAGCGACGTCCTGGACGCCGGCTGCGGAGTCGCCGAGCTCTCACTGAGCCTGGCCGCCCAGGGTTACACCGTGGTCGGCGTCGACCTCACACCGACCGCCGTCGCGGCGGCCACCAAGTCCGCCCAGGAGCGCGGGTTGACCACGGCCAGCTTCGTGCAGGCCGACATCACGTCGCTGAGCGGGTATGACGGACGGTTCGCCACCGTCGTCGACAGCACGCTGTTTCACTCGCTGCCCGTGGAGGGCCGCGACGGCTACCTGCGCTCGGTCCACCGCGCCGCGGCACCGGGCGCCGGCTACTTCGTGCTGGTGTTCGCCAAGGGCGCCTTCCCCGCCGAGATGGAACCCAAGCCCAACGAGGTCGACGAAGACGAACTGCGCGCCGCGGTCAGCAAGTACTGGGAAATCGACGAGATTCGCCCCTCCTTCATCCTGTCGAACGCCGTCAACATCGCCGACGCGCCTTTCGAATTCCCGCCGCACGATCGCGACGAGCAGGGCCGGATCAAGATGCCGGCCTACTTGCTGACGGCGCACAAGGCCGGCTAGCCGGTCGCGGTCGCCGCCGTCGCGGCGATGAGCGCCTCGGCGAAGGTCTCCAGGTCCTCGGCCGCGGTGTCCAGGTGCGGCGAGATCCGCAGCAGGGGCCCCGGTAGCTCCAGCGGCGCCCGCTGCACGCCGACGAAGGTCGTCAGGATCCGTCGCTCGGCGAGCAACCAGTCCCGCACCGCCTGCGGGTCGGCGCCGTCGGTCGGCGCCAAAGTCGTGATGGCGCTGGGTTCTTCGACCTCCTCGACGACGGCCCACCCGGCGACGTCGGCCAGCACCGTGCGGCTCAGGCCGCCGAGGGCGGCCAGGCGTGCGCGGACGGCCGCCGGCCCGTAGGTCAGGTGCTCCCCCAGCGCCAGCGAAAACCCCACCCGCGCAGCGACATTGGCTTCGCCGAATTCGAGCTGCTGGGCCACCGTCGGCGACCCCGATGCGCGCGCCCACTGCGGTGCCGCCGCCAGCCTCGGGCGCAGGCTCTCCATCAGCTCCCGGCGCACCGCCAGCATCCCGACACCGCGCGGGCCGGCGATCCACTTGCGCGACGAGGAATACGTCGCGTCGGCCCCGGCCGCGCAATCCACCTGCCCCAGCGCCTGCGCCGCGTCGACCACCAGTGGCAGCCCGAGTTCCCGGCAGAGCTGGGCGATCATCGAAACCGGTTGCACCACACCGCTATGGCTGGCCACCGC
Source organism: Mycobacterium sp. TKK-01-0059 (assembly GCF_000709305.1). Classification (NCBI taxonomy): domain Bacteria; kingdom Bacillati; phylum Actinomycetota; class Actinomycetes; order Mycobacteriales; family Mycobacteriaceae; genus Mycobacterium; species Mycobacterium sp. TKK-01-0059. Next base: position 2,247,097 of record NZ_KL446993.1, on the reverse strand, counting down.
GGTCAAGTGCACCAGGTCCGGCCGGTCGGTGTCGAGGACCCGCGCCGCCTCGTCGAGCGCGACGCGGCCGTCATCCATGGTCGGCAGCAGCCGGCGGTCGAACCCGTGGGCAGCCATCACGGCCAGGTTGGGCCCGTATTCGCCTGGCAGGCACGCTACCGTTCGGTGCTTGGTCGGCCAGGCGCCCAACAGCAGATCCAAGGCGTGAAGCGAGCCGGTGGTGAACACCACCTCGGCGTCGGTCATCCCGGTCAGCGCGGCGAACGCGACACGTCCGGCGTCGAGCACCTGGGCGGCCGCCTCGGCCGCGACATACCCGCCGACTTCAGATTCGTTGCGGGCGTGCTGCGCGGCGGCGTCGATCACCGCGACGCTCTGCCGCGAGCAGGCGGCGTTGTCCAGATGCAGGCCGGCCATGGGCGGGCGTGCCGCCCGCCATCGGTCTGCCAGCGAGTCGCCGGCGGTCACTTCACGGCCAACGACAACCCGAAGTCACCCGCGCCGTCGGTCCACCATTGCGTGCGACGCAGTCCCACGGCGGCCAGTTCGGCACTCACCTTTTCCGGGCGGAACTTGCACGACACCTCGGTCAGCATCTCCTCGCCGGCCTCGAAGTCCACGATCAGCTCGAGCGCACCGACACGCACCCGCTGGCGGCGATCGGCCCGCAACCACATCTCGATGCGTTCCTCGGCCGGGTTCCACCGCGCGACGTGCGCAAATGCTTCGACGTCGAAATCGGCGTCCAGTTCCCGGTTTACCACCGCAAGAACATTGCGGTTGAACGCGGCCGTCACCCCGGCGGAATCGTCGTAGGCGCGCACCAGCCGCTCGAGGTCCTTGACCAGGTCGGTGCCCAGCAGCAGGCTGTCGCCGGGCCGCATCTGGGCGGACAGCGCGGCGAGGAAGTCCGCGCGCGGCCCGGGCGTGAGGTTGCCGATCGTCGACCCCAAGAACACGAACAGCCGCCGCCCGTCCGCCGGGATCTCGGTCAGGTGTTCTTCGAAATCGCCGCAGACGGCGTTGATTTCGACTCCCGAATATTCCTGCGCAATGGCCGCGGCGGCCGTCGACAGGATGCTGGCGTCGACGTCGAAGGGGACGAACCGGCGCAGCGAACCGCGCGTGCGCAGGGCGTCGAGCAGCAGTCGCGTCTTCTCCGATGTGCCGCTGCCCAGTTCCACCAGGGTGTCGGCCTCGCTGGCCGACGCGATTTCGGCCGCCCGCGCGCGCAGGATCTCGGCCTCGGCGCGGGTCGGGTAGTACTCGGGCAGCCGGGTGATCTGGTCGAACAGGTCACTGCCCACGGCGTCATAGAACCACTTGGGCGGCAACGACTTCGGCGTCTTCTGCAGGCCTTCGAACACGTCACGGCGCAACGCGTGGTAGGCCGAGTCGGCGGCGAGGTGGTTCGACAGCGACAGCGTCATCAAGGCCCTTTCGGATGATCCAGCGGGGTCATCGTGACTCCGCCGGCGGTGACTTCGACGAGGTGGCGGTCCGGCACGTCCTCCCAGTCGGAGTCGTTGTCGTAGGGTTCGCTGGCCAGGACCACACCGTCCGGGCGGCGCAGGACGGACAGCGTGTCCCCCCACGCCGTCGCCAGCATGCGAGAACCGTTGGCGGCCAATATGTTCAGCCGGGCGCGCGGGTCGGCCGCCGCGATCTCGGCGATGGTGTCGCCCAGCGCGTCGAGGCCGCGCTCGAAGATGACGGCCGCCAGCATCGCGCTGTCGCAGACCGATTCGGCCTGCGACGCCGCCGGCAGCACCGCCCGGTCGACGATTCCGTTGTGCGACAACAACCATTGCCCGTCGGTGAACGGCGCGGTCGCGCTGACTTCGATCGGCATGCCGACGGTCGCCGAGCGCACTGCGGCCACCACGCAGTGGCTGCGCAGCGCCGGCGCGACGGACTCGAAGGACACATCACCCCACAGCGGCAGCTGGCTGCGCCAGCGCCGGGGCGCGGCGCCATCCGACGCAGCATCGAAAAAGCCGACGCCCCAACCGTCCGCGTTCAGCAGACAATGCTTCTGGCGGCGCGGCGCGTAGGCCTGCACCCGCAGCCCGAACGGCGGGTCGAGCACCAGCGAGGAGACCGTGACGTCGGCCCCGAGCCACCCCAGGTGCCGGCACATCAGGCGATCTCCTCCGGCACGTTCCACGCCAACCGGACGCCGGAGAAGACCTGGCGCCGGTACGGATGATCCCAGTTGCGGAAACTCGGGCGCAGGATGCCCGGTTCCACGGCCCACGATCCGCCGCGCAGCACCCGGTAATCGCCGTCGAAGAACGGCTGTGAATAGCGCTCGTAGAGCATCGGGACGAACCCGGGCCAGGGCCGCAGCGGGCTGCTCGTCCACTCCCACACATCGCCGAGCATCTGCTCGGCCCCGTACGCGGAGGCGCCGGCGGGGTAGGCCCCGACCGGTGCGGGCCGCAGCGCGGCGCCGCCGAGGTTGGCCAGCGCCTCGCACGGCTCCTGGGCGCCCCACGGGTAGCGGCGCCGGGCGCCGGCGGAGGGGTCCCATGCGCAGGCCTTCTCCCATTCCATCTCGGTGGGCAGCCGCGCGCCGGCCCAGGCCGCGTACGCCTCGGCCTCGAAATAGCTGACGTGCTGGACGGGTTCGTCGGCGGGGATGTCTTCGACGTGGCCGAACCGGGTGCGGGTGGCGGCGTCGGGATTCCAGAACTGCGGTGCGGTCAGGCCGGCGGCCTGGCGATGCCGCCAGCCCCGCTCCGACCACCACCGCGGCTGGTCGTAGCCGCCGTCGTCGATGAAGTGCCGCCATTCGCCGTTGGTGACCGGAACCCGGCCGATCCGGAAGGCGGGCAGGTCGACGACGTGGCCGGGACGCTCGTTGTCCAGCGAGAAGGGCTCGGCGGCGGGGTCCACGCCGAGCACAAACTTGCCGGCGGGCACCAGCACCGAGGTGCCGGCCAGGCCCGGGCGGGCGGGCGGCAGCATCGACGTGCCGGTCAGTAGCGGCGGGCCGCTGCGCAGATTCAATGCCTGCAGCATGGTTTCGTCGTGCTGGTTTTCGTGGCTGACCACCATCGCGTACGCGAACGCCGCCTCGTCGCCCGCGGGGTCGTCGGGCAGCGCGTCCAGGGCGTCGAACACGGCAGACCGCACCGTCCGGCAGTACGCGCGCGCCTCGTCCGGTGGCAACAGCGGCAAGTCGACCCGACTGGCGCGCGAGTGCACGAAGGCGTCGTAGAGTCCCTCGACGGCCGGCGACAGCATCGACGGCCGGGCCGGATCCCCGCGCCGCAACAGCCACAGCTCTTCCTGCTGGCCGATGTGCGCCAGATCCCACACCAGCGGGCTCATCAGCGGGTCGTACTGCCGGCACAGTTCGGCGTCGTCGAAGTCGACCAGCCGCAGCGTCCGCGCCCGCGTCCGCGTCAACTGGTCGGCGAGGGTTTCCCGGCATGACGTCACCGTCACAGTCCCCCTCGCGCCGCCCGCGAAACCTCGGCGGCGACGCCGTGTTCGATCACCCGGTCGGCGAAATCGTCGCCGGGACACCGCCCCTGTTCGACGAGGCCGACCAGCCGCTGCATCGCGTCGCCGAGTTCGGCCGGCGCCCTTTCGGCCGCGATGGCCACGCACGCATTGGCGGCCGCGTAGAGCCGCCGGTCACGCAGCCCGAGCCGGGCCGCGATGTCCCAGGCGGTGGCCACCGGTGCGACGGCCTCGGCCGCGGCGTCGGCCGCGGTCGGATCATCGAGCAGCGCCACCAGGGTGAACACGACCGCGGGCCACAACGCGTCCGGGACGCTGTCCAGGTAGCGGATTTCCAGCCACTGCCGGGGGCGGACCGGCGGGAACAAGGTCGTCAGGTGGTATTCGAGGTCGGCGACGCTGGGGCGGCGATCACCGAGCAACACCCGGCCGTCGACCCAGTCGGCAAAGGGCACCCACTGCGTGACCGCCTCGGCGCCCGGCGTGTGCACCAGCATCACCGGGGCCTTGAGCGCGTAGCGCCCCCAGTCGGTGCCCGGGTCATCGCCGCTGGCGCCCAGGATGGGTCCGCAGCGCGCCGAATCCATCTGCCCCCACACCCGCTGCCGGCTGGAGACCCAGCCGGTGAAGTCGCCGCCCAGCATCGGCGAGTTGGCTGTGATCGCAATCATGGTGGGCCCCAAGGCATGTGCCAGCCGAACCCGAGCCGCCCAGCCCTCGCGGGGCCCGGCGTCGACGTTGACCTGGATCGATGCGGTGGACGTCATCATCGCCGCGCCCGCTTCCCCGGAGCGGCTGGTGGCGAAGAACTTTTCCATGGCGCGGTAGCGGGCGCCGGGGTTGATGCGCTGGGGGGGTCGCAGCGGGTCGGCGCCGAGGAAGACCAGCCCCAGGCCGGCCTCGGCAAACGCCGGCTGGAGCACGGCCTGGTCCCGTCGCATGGCCTCGATCGCGGGCAGGACGCCGTCGGCCGGCGGCCCGGAAAGTTCGACCGCGCCACCGGGTTCCACGGTGATCCTGCTGCCGCCCGGCAGGGCGGGAAGCCCGTCGAGCACCGCGGCGATTTCGTCCCAGCCGGGCCTGCGGTGCGGGGCGGCCGGGTCGTGGCAGTGGGCCTCGAGTTCCAGACCCACCCGTCCCAGCGGGGCGTCCACCAGGCAGCCGTCGGCGATGTATTGCGCGACGGCCGTGGAGTCGGTGAGCTCGGCGATTTTCAGCTCCGGGGCGGGGTCGGCGCCGGTCGACCGCGGAGCCGCCGCAGTGATCGGGGCGAACGTCATATCACGATCCCTTCGGGCCCGGCGACGGCTGAACACGCACCTGCGGACCGCTTCCCTGCGCAGCTAATCGAACGATATCCGGCACTACTTCGTCTAGTGCTTCATCTATCAGACGCCCCCGACATATTCCCCTCCCGCGCTGATGGCCGGACGGCAAGGACGGATACCCGATCGCTGCGCTACTGACCCAGCGCGTTCTGCATCGCCCCAGCTAGCACGTTCACGGCGGGCCCGGCGTTGCCGGACTGACACACTTTCGCCTGCAGCAACACGTTTTCGCGCAGCCTGGTTTGATCGAAGCAGCGCCGATCGGTGCCCGCCTCCTGCTTGGTCCAGTTCTCGTCGGCCGGCCCGGCCGGCCCGCCGTCGAAGGACCACACCTGCGTGCTGCCGTTGTCCAGGTGTATCGCGGTCGTCTGACCCGAACAGCCGACCGTTCGATCCACCACCCGATGAAATGCCCGGGCCGCGGCGTCGGGCGTGGCGAACACCCCGACCGCCTGCTTGACCAGGTGCGTTTGATCGTTCGCCGACGTCTGCGTAACGGCCCCGTTGAACGACGCCAAATCGGGATCGTCGTAGACCTCGGACAGCCCGATGTCCGCCCAGTTGTTGCACTCCGGGAGGTCCACCCAGGGGCCCTGTCCGGGCTGGGTGAACACCGACTCCCACCCCATGGGTCCGCCGACGATGTTGCCGACCGACCCCTTGCCCAGGACGGCGTAGTTCACCACACCCGGCTCCGACGGGTGCGCGGCGGCGACCGCGGGCGCGACGGTGCCCGCCACCGCGAACCCGACGGTGAGTACGGCGCGGTGCACCTGCGTGGCCCGCATGATCATGAGGCGATCATGCCAAACGTCCCGACGTTCGGTCAGCCCACGTCAAGCGCCGGCCTTGTGCGCCAAGCGTTTCGCGACCGCGTCAGGGGCGCGGCGCCGGCGAGCCGGGAGCCGGGCTGACGGCCGTCGGCTGACCGGGTCCGCTGATGCCGGGGCCGGAGACGGGACCGCCGGGCCCGCCCGGGCCGCCCGGGGGCATCGGAACGATCAAACCGGGGCCGCCGGGGCCGGGCCCCCAGGGCCCATTGTCGGGCCCGGGACCACCCGGGCCGCCGTACCACGATCCGGGACCACCGGGACCGGGTCCCCACGGACCGTTGCCCGGCCCGGGGCCGGGTCCCCACGGCCCGTTGCCCGGGCCGGGTCCGCCCGGGTGGAACATGCCGTGGTGATGGTGGCAGTGGTAGTGGTGCTTCCAAATGAAGGCGCCGACGAAGAACACCGAGGAGAGGATGAACACGATGCCCGCGACGATCACCACCCAGGCTGCCGCAGTGTAGAGCCGCGGCGGCTTGACCCGCTGCGGCGGTGGCGGCGCGGGCGGAGTGGTCGCGGCGGCAGGGGTCGGCTCGGGTTGGGGTTCGGGTGTCTCGCTCATGCCATGCCATATTGCCCCGCACGCGATGTCCGGAACAGGCCCCGGCGGCAAATTGCCGTGGAATCGAGACGTGGCCCGACGCTCGATGAGAGCGCCGGGCCACGAGTGGGTTGGGGGTTTTAGTTGGTCAGCACGATGACGCTGGGGGCCTGCCCCGGCGCTGCGTGCGAGGCCGCCGCGGAGTGGAAGATCGACGCCGGGAGCTGTCCCGGGGCCATGCCGCTGGGCCGCACGGGCGACGGACTCGCGGGCGCGGTGGTCGCGCCCGGGCCCGTGGGTGCGCCCGGGCCGCCCTGGGTGCCGCCGCCCGGTCCACCGGGCCCGCCGGGGCCGCGGTGATGCAGCATTGCGTGCTGGTGGTGCTTGTGGTGGTGATGGCCGTGATGGCCGCCGCGGTGGCCGAGGATGAAGCCGGTGAAGAAGATGACCGCGACGATGAACACGATCCCGGCGACGATGGCGACCCACGCGGCGAGTTGGAAGACCCGCGGGGCCCGATAGGCCGCTGCAGCGGCGGCCGGTGCAGTTGCGGTGGAGGTCCGCACGGTGGGGGTTTCAGGTGTTTCACTCATGAGACAAATGATGAAGCCGTTAACAGTAGTGGCGGCTATGCGCTACTTATGTAGGAGCTGTGAACCATCGCCGCCGCTCAGCGGGCGAAGCGCCTACTCGGGCTTGAACGGATTGACCGCGAACTGGATGACCCGGTACGGCGCGGCCACTCGCGCGCGGGTGTCCCACTGGCTCACGAAGATTCGCAGCTCGTCCAGCGTGGAACCGGGCGAGATGTAGCCGCCGTACGGTTGCGCGAGCCGGTTGTCGTACGGCGGCGGCAGGCTTTCCGCGGGCTCCGGCCACTCGTCGTGCTGCACCACCGTGGTGACCGGCGCGTCACCCAGCGCCGTCGGGTCGTCGGCCACCCGGACCTCCATGTTGCCCGTGACGGCATTGAAGTAGGACAACACGGCCTTGCCGTCGATCTGCCTGATGCACATCTCGCCCACCGCGTCCGGCCACAGCGGTGTCGGCGGCTTGCCCCACCCCCCGCTCGCGCCGGCCGCCCAGCCCTGCCAGCGGGACCGGTCGGTGAACGTTTGCGGTGTGGCGCGATACAGGACCACGGGGTCCCGACGGGTGAAGCTGTCGGCCACGATGTACACCCACCCGCTCGGCGATTCCGGGGTCGGGATCGGGTCGTAATACCCGCTGATCTGCGTCTGCGAGCCGCCTTGATACGAGGCGGGCCGCTTCGAACCCGGGATCGTCTGCCAGCCCGCGCGCGCCGGTTCGGCGGTCACCAGCCGGGAGCTCTGCGGCTCCAGGTCCTTCGTCGTCGTCACCATCAGGTAGTTGCGCCGGTTGATCTGCACCACCCCGGCGGGCAGTTGCGAGGAATCCGGCGGAGCGGGGTCGGCCAGCAGCGGGTGGGCGATCCCGGTGACGCCGGTGTAGCGCACCCCGGCCGGGTCGTCGACCGACGCGGTGTCGACGCGCAGCGCGACGGGCGCATACCAGCCGCCGAACCCGACGCCCTGGCCGGCGAAGCTGTCGCCGCAGACCTGCAGCAGTTCGGTGGGGAATTCGACGAATTCACACAGGTCGGTCGCGCCGATGCCGTAATCGCCTGTGGGAGTTCCGGTTCCGGCGGTCGGACCGATCCGCAGCACCTGACCGGGCGCCAGCGGCTGCAGGATCGGTTCCGGGGCGGGCGCCGGCGGATCGGCATGCGCGGCCCAAAACCATTGCGGCGCAAGCAAAGATGCCACAAGTAGCGAGAACCGCGTCGCGGAACTCACTCGCGGATTCACAACTCGGCGGCGAGTAACTCGGCGATCTGGATAGTGTTCAGCGCCGCCCCCTTGCGCAGGTTGTCTCCCGAGACGAACAGGGCCAGGCCGCGGCCGTCGGGCACCCCCGGATCCTGCCGGATCCGGCCGACGAGGGATTCGTCGACGCCGGCGGCCGCCAACGGGGTCGGCACGTCGACCACCTTGACGCCGGGCGCGCCGTCGAGCAGCTCGCGGGCGCGCTGCGGCGACAGCGGCCGCGCGAACTCGGCGTTGATCGACAGCGAGTGCCCGGTGAACACCGGCACCCGCACGCAGGTGCCGCTGACCGCCAGGTCGGGGATGCCGAGGATCTTGCGGCTCTCGTGGCGCAGCTTCTGGTCCTCGTCGGTCTCGCCGGACCCGTCGTCCACCAACGATCCGGCCAGTGGCACGACGTTGAAGGCGATGGGCGCCACGTAGGTCTTGGGCGCCGGGAACTGCACGGCGCCCCCGTCCTGCACCAGCTGCTCGGCGTCGTCGACGACCGCGCGGGCCTGCGTGGACAGCTCCTGGACTCCGGCGATCCCGCTGCCGGAGACCGCCTGATAGCTCGACACCACCAGCCGTTGCAGGCCGGCCTCGTCGTGCAGCACCTTGAGCACCGGCATCGCGGCCATGGTCGTGCAGTTCGGGTTGGCGATGATGCCCTTCTTGAGAGACCACGCCCGGTTGGCGACATCTCTCGTGAAGTTCACCTCGGAGACCACCAGCGGCACGTCGGGGTCCTTGCGCCAGGCCGACGAGTTGTCGATCACCGTCACCCCGGCCGCGGCGAACCGCGGCGCCTGCACCAGCGACATCGTCTTACCGGCGGAGAACAACGCGATGTCCAGCCCGCTGGGGTCGGCCGTCGCGGCGTCTTCGACCTCGATCTCCTGGCCGCGGAACTCCAACTTGCGGCCCTGCGAGCGCGCCGACGCGAAGAACCGCACCGATCCCCCACTGTTCAAAGCGGGGAAGTCCCGCTCGTCGAGCAACCTGCGCATCACCTGGCCGACCTGGCCGGTGGCGCCCACCACACCGATGGCAACCATCTATCTACCCGTCCCCGCATACACCGTCGCCGACTCCTCGCCGCCGAGCCCGAACGCCTCGTGCAACGCCACGACGGCCTTGTCCAGTTCCGTGTCGCGGCACAGCACCGAGATGCGGATCTCGGAGGTGGAGATCAGCTCGATGTTGACGCCCACCTCGGCCAGGGACTCGCAGAAGGTGGCGGTGACCCCGGGGTGGCTGCGCATGCCCGCCCCGATCAGCGACACCTTGCCGACGTGGTCGTCGTAGAGCAGTTGGCTGAACCCGATCTCGTCCTTGAGCGCGTCGAGCTTGGCCACCGCGGTGGGCCCGCTGTCGCGCGAGCAGGTGAAGGTGATGTCGGTCTTACCGTCCTCGACCTTGGAGACGTTCTGCAACACCATGTCGATGTTCACGTCGGCGTCGGCGAGCGCCCGGAAGACGCGAGCGGCATATCCGGGGATGTCGGGAATACCGACGACGGTCACCTTCGCCTCGCTGCGGTCGTGCGCGACTCCGGTCAGGATGGGGTCTTCCATGGCGATGTCCTTGATCGATCCGACGACGACGGTGCCTGGGTTTTCCGAATACGAGGATCGGACGTGCACCGGAATGTTGTAGCGGCGCGCGTATTCCACGCAGCGCAGCATCAAAACCTTGGCGCCGCAAGCCGCCATCTCGAGCATTTCTTCGAAGGTGACCGTGTCCAGCTTGCGGGCGTTGTGCACGATCCTGGGGTCGGCGCTGAAGATGCCGTCGACGTCGGTGTAGATCTCGCAGACGTCGGCGCGCAGCGCCGCGGCCAGCGCCACCGCGGTGGTGTCCGAGCCGCCGCGACCCAGCGTGGTGACGTCCCGGGTGTCCTGGCTGACGCCCTGGAACCCGGCCACCAGCACGACGCGTCCCTCGTCGAGCGCGGCCTGCAGCCGCCCCGGCGTGACGTCGATGATCTTGGCGTTGCCGTGCGTGCCGGTGGTGATCACGCCGGCCTGCGAACCCGTGAACGAGCGGGCCTGCGCACCCAGCGATTCGATGGCCATCGCGACCAAGGCGTTGGAGATGCGCTCACCGGCAGTCAACAGCATGTCGAGCTCGCGCGGCGGCGGGGCCGGACACACCTGCTGGGCTAGGTCCATCAGGTCGTCGGTGGTATCGCCCATGGCGGAGACGACGACGACCACGTCGTTGCCCTGCTTCTTGGTAGCGACGATGCGCTCGGCCACGCGCCGGATCCGATCGGCGTTCGCCACTGAGGATCCGCCGTACTTCTGCACGACGAGCGCCACGTTTTTCCCTGCCTCTCCGGCCCTGGGCACTGCAATTTGGGGGATAAGTCCACAACAGAATACGTGCCGCCGCATGGTGATTTACGTCGCGATACCCGGTCGCCCGGAGTGCGGATTCGCCGCTGTCTCGGCGCCATTTTTACCAACGCGCTAAAAGCGGTAAAGTGCAGGACGTGCAGCGGGTGCTCCTCCTCGGACGCCGCGACGGGGTCTGATCCAGACCGGCTTCCCGTCGCGGGTGTTCGCGATGCGCCGGTCTGAGGTTCCTTCTGATATCCCCGGAGCAATTACCGTGACTTCCAATTCCGACGCATTCAGCTCGACACGCAGCATCGTCAAACCGGCGGGCCCGCCGGGGCCCGGGCAGCCCGCATGGAACCCCCAGCGCGGCTCGTCGATGCCGGTCAGCCGGTACCGGCCCTTCGCCGAAGAGGTCGAGCCGATCCGGCTCGCCGATCGCACCTGGCCCGACCGGGTCATCACCAGCGCGCCGCTGTGGTGCGCGGTGGACCTGCGCGACGGCAACCAGGCGCTGATCGACCCGATGAGCCCGGCCCGCAAGCGCCGCATGTTCGATCTGCTGGTCCGCATGGGCTACAAGGAGATCGAGGTCGGGTTCCCGTCGGCCAGTCAAACCGACTTCGACTTCGTCCGCGAGATCATCACCGGCGGCGCCATCCCCGACGACGTCACCATCCAGGTGCTGACTCAGTGCCGGCCGGAACTGATCGAGCGCACGTTCGAGGCGTGCCAGGGCGCGCCGCAGGCCATCGTGCACTTCTACAACTCGACGTCAATCCTGCAGCGCCGCGTCGTATTTCGCGCCGAGAAGGCCGCGGTGCAAGACATCGCGACCGCGGGCGCCCGCAAGTGCGTCGAGGAGGCCGCCAAGTACCCGGGCACGCGGTGGCGGTTCGAGTATTCGCCGGAGTCCTACACCGGAACCGAGCTGGAGTACGCCAAGCAGGTGTGCGACGCCGTCGGCGAAATCATCAGTCCCACACCGGAAAACCCGATCATCTTCAACCTGCCCGCCACCGTGGAGATGGCCACCCCCAACGTCTACGCCGACTCGATCGAGTGGATGAGCCGCAACCTGGCCAACCGGGAATCGGTCATCCTGAGCCTGCATCCGCACAACGACCGCGGAACCGCCGTTGCCGCAGCGGAATTGGGCTACCAGGCGGGCGCCGACCGGATCGAGGGCTGCCTGTTCGGCAACGGCGAGCGCACCGGCAACGTCTGCCTGGTGACGCTGGGGCTGAACCTGTTCTCGCGCGGCGTGGACCCGCAGATCGACTTCTCCAACATCGACGAGATCCGCCGCACGGTGGAGTACTGCAACCAGCTGCCGGTCCACGAGCGTCACCCCTACGGCGGTGACCTGGTCTACACCGCGTTCTCCGGCAGCCACCAGGACGCCATCAACAAGGGCCTGGACCAGATGAAGGTCGACGCGGATGCCGCGGACACCGACGTCGAGGACATGCTCTGGCAGGTGCCGTATCTGCCGATCGACCCCAAGGATGTCGGGCGCACCTACGAGGCGGTGATCCGGGTCAACTCGCAGTCCGGCAAGGGCGGGGTCGCCTACATCATGAAGTCCGATCACGGCCTGGCCCTGCCGCGGCGGCTGCAGATCGAGTTCTCCCAGGTGGTGCAGAAGATCAGCGAAGGGGAAGGCGGCGAGGTCTCGCCGAAGGAGATGTGGGACGCGTTCTCCGAGGAGTATCTGGCCCCGGTGTGGCCGCTGGAGCGGGTGAAGCAGCGCGTCGACGCGTCGGAGGAGGACAGCGGCGTCACCAGCATCGCCGCGACCGTCAAGATCAACGGGGTGGAGACCGAGATCAGTGGGTCCGGCAACGGCCCGCTGGCCGCGTTCGTCCACGCGCTGGGCGATGTCGGATTCGACGTGGCCGTGCTGGATTACTCCGAGCACGCGATGAGTTCCGGTGACGACGCGCAGGCGGCGGCCTACGTGGAGGCGTCGGTGTCGATCGCGAGCGCGGCGGAGCCGGGCGAAGCGGGTCGGCACCCATCGGGTCCGGTGGGCGCTCGCACGGTGTGGGGTGTCGGCATCGCGCCGTCGATCACCACAGCGTCGCTGCGTGCGGTCGTGTCGGCGGTCAACCGCGCGGCTCGCGCCTGATCAGACTCGCGCCTGATCAGAACAGCGCGAGCTGCGGGTCGGAGTTGGTGGTGTCGGCGAATTCATCCATGCTGGTGCCGCCGATGACGGCTCGGACGCAGTCCATGAAGGTCGCGTCGGAGATCACCGGCACCCCCAACTTCCGGGCCAGATAGCCCTTGCCCTGCTCGGGCGCGGGGTCGTTGCAGACCACCAGCGAGGTCTCCCGGTCGACGGCCTCGCTGTAGGCCAGACCGGCGTGCAGGATCCGCTCGACGAGTTCCTCGTGGGTGCGGCCGACCTCGGCGGCCAGCGCCACCCGCATGCCCTGGACGAGGGGCCGCCCGCCCACGTAGGGGCCGGGGTTGAGATACGGGCAGGGCATCCGGGAGGCCAGCACCTTCAGCGGCCGCAGCTCGTCGTGGGTCACCCGGCCGTTCGGCCAGCGGCGCCGGGTCACCGGATGCACCGGCAGCCAGACGTCGCCGTCGCGGGCCAGCTTGAGCGCCGAGGCCAGCACTCCGGTCAGCACCATGGCGTCGTCGAAGGCGTCGTGGGGGCGCTCCTGGGTCACGCTCCAATGCGCCGCCAGCGTCTCCAGCCGCAGGTTGTCGACGCCGAGGTCCAGCCGCCGGGCCAGCTCGACCGTGCACATCACCGAGTCGACGGGAAGTTCGATGTCGGCGAGTTCGGCCTCGGCGGCAAGAAAGGCGTAGTCGAACGCCACGTTGTGGGCCACCAGCGTGCGGCCGCGCAGCACGTCGATCACGTCTGAAGCGATATCGGCGAACTGCGGTTGGTCTTCCAGCATGGCCGCGGTCAGACCGTGCACGTGGGTGGGCCCCGGATCGACGCCGGGGTTGAGCAGGCTCACCACCGACTGTTCGACCTCGCCGTCGGCGTCCAGACCGAGCACCGCGAGGCTGATGATCCGCGCCTGACCTGGCCGGAAACCCGAGGTTTCGACGTCGATCACGGCCCAGCCCGCGTCCGGCTCGCTGGCAGGCCGCCCCCAGCACACCGCGCTCATGCACTGAGGATGGCACGGCCGACCGACATCATCGGTGTCACGCGGCGCCGTGTCGGGTGGGAAATCGGTGCGGGAATCCAACGCGGGCCGCACGCATTTAAACTTCCCGGGTGGTCACCACCCGCGCCCGCCTGGCCCTCGCCGCGGGAGCGAGCGCGCGCTGGGCGTCGCGGGTGACCGGCCGCGGGGCCGGCGCAATGATCGGCGGGCTGATCGCGATGACGCTGGACCGCTCGGTTCTGCGGCAGCTCGCCGCCGGGCGGCGCACGGTCGTCGTCACCGGCACCAACGGCAAATCGACCACCACCCGGATGACGTCGGCCGCGCTGGCAACACTGGGCCCCGTCGCCACCAACGCCGAGGGCGCCAACATGGACGCCGGGCTGGTGGCCGCGCTGGCCGCCAACCGGCGAGCGTCCCTGGCCGCGCTGGAAGTCGACGAAATGCACGTCCCCCACGTTTCCGACGCCGTCGAGCCCAGCGTCGTCGTGCTGCTCAACCTGTCGCGCGACCAGCTGGACCGGGTCGGCGAGATCAACGTCATCGAACGAACCCTGCGCGCGGGCCTGGCGCGGCACCCGAACGCGGTGGTGGTGGCCAACTGCGACGACGTGCTGATGACGTCGGCCGCCTACGACAGCCCCAACGTGGTGTGGGTGGCCGCCGGGGGTTCGTGGTCGAACGACTCGGTGAGCTGCCCGCGCAGCGGCGAGGTCATCGTCCGCGAGCGCGGCCACTGGTTCTCCACCGGCGCCGACTTCAAGCGGCCCAGCCCGCAGTGGTGGTTCGACGACCACACGCTGCACGGCCCGGACGGGTTGTCCCTGCCGATGCGGTTGACGCTGCCGGGCGCGGTGAATCGGGGCAACGCCGCCCAGGCCGTGGCCGCCGCGGTCGCCCTGGGCGCCGATCCCGCCAAAGCGGTCGCGGCCGTCTCGGCCGTCGACGAGGTCGCGGGGCGCTACCGGACCGTCCGCGTCGGCGACCACGAGGTGCGGATGCTGCTGGCCAAGAATCCGGCGGGCTGGCAGGAAGCGCTGTCGATGGTGGACAAGCGCGCCGCCGGGGTGGTCATCTCCGTCAACGGCCAGGTGCCCGACGGGGAGGACCTGTCGTGGTTGTGGGACGTGCGTTTCGAGCATTTCGAGCAAACGGAAGTCGTGGCCGCCGGCGAGCGCGGCACCGACCTCGCGGTGCGCCTCGGCTACGCGGGGGTCGAGCACACCTTGGTGCACGACACCGTCGCCGCGATCGCGTCGTGCCCACCCGGGCGGGTGGAGGTCGTCGCCAATTACACCGCGTTCCTCCAGCTGCAACGTGCGTTGGCGCGCCGTGGCTGACTCGACGGTGCGGATCGGGCTGGTCCTGCCCGACGTGATGGGCACCTACGGCGACGGCGGCAACGCCTTGGTGTTGCGCCAGCGGCTACTGCTGCGCGGCATCCCCGCCGAGATCGTCGAGATCACCCTGGCCGACCCGGTGCCGGAGTCGTTGGACCTCTACACGCTGGGCGGGGCCGAGGACTACGCCCAGCGGCTGGCCACCCGGCACCTGGTCAAGCACCCGGGCCTGCAGCGCGCCGCGCAACGCGGCGCGCCGGTGCTGGCGATCTGCGCGGCCGTCCAGGTGCTCGGACACTGGTACGAGACCTCGGCCGGGGAGCGCGTGGACGGCGTGGGCATGCTGGACGCGACGACGTCGCCGCAAGCGGCGCGCACCATCGGCGAGCTGGCGACCAGGCCGCTGTTGGCGGGCCTGACCGAGCGCCTCACCGGGTTCGAGAACCACCGCGGGGGCACCGTGCTGGGCCCGTCGGCGTCGCCGCTGGGCGCGGTGGTCAAGGGCGCCGGCAACCGGTCCGGGGACGGATTCGACGGCGTGGTGCAGGGCAGCGTGATCGCGACGTACATGCACGGGCCGTGCCTGGCCCGCAACCCGCAGCTGGCCGACCTGCTGCTGGGTTCGGTGGTAGGTGAGCTGCCGCCGCTGCCGATGCCGGAAGTGGACCTGCTGCGCCGCGAGCGGTTAGCGGCGCGCTAGGGGGTTGCCGAGATGATGAAGATCCGCCCGAGACTGGCCGCCGGTGCCGCACTGGTCGCCGCGTTCGTCGCGTCGTCGGCGCCGTCGCACGCCAGCCCGGAAGTGCTCAACGGCCGGTACAACGTGCTCTACGCGGACAACGACAAGCCGACCGCCTGGCTGTTCGTCCCGTGCGGGTCGGACTGCACCCTGGCGACCTCCCAGGATGGCGGGACATTCGTGATCAGCTGGGAGTTCCACCTCGCCGACGGGCGGTGGACGCACAGCGGCACGTCCCAGGCGCCGTGCCCGAACGGCGCGTCCGCTCCGGTGACCGTCAACTACAGCTTCGACGCCGTGTCGCTCGCCGGCGAGGGCCAGCAGACGACGACGGACGCGTGCGGCCCGGAGGCGGGCAGGACCTTTACCAGGTCGTTCCAATTGAGCAAGGCCTGACGAACGTCAGACCATGGCCCGGCGGCCGGCGAGCGCGCGGCCGAGCGTCAGCTCGTCGGCGAACTCCAGGTCACCGCCCATCGGCAGCCCGGAGGCGATCCGCGTCACGGTCAGGCCGGGGATGTCACGCAGCATCCGCACCAGGTAGGTGGCCGTAGCCTCGCCCTCGGTGTTCGGATCGGTGGCGATGATCACCTCGGTGATGTCGACGTCGTCGACCCGCTCCCCGATCCGGCTCAGCAGCTCGCGGATCCGCAGCTGGTCGGGCCCCACCCCGGACAGCGGATCGAGCGCCCCGCCCAGCACGTGATAGCGGCCGCGGAATTCGCGGGTGCGCTCGACGGCCTGCACGTCCTTCGGTTCCTCGACGACGCACACCTGCGACCCGTCCCGCCGCGGATCGGCGCAGATCCGGCACCGCTCATTGTCGGAGACGTTGCCGCACACCGCACAGAACCGCACGCCGTCGCGCACCTTGGCCAGCACCGCGGTCAGCCGGTCGATGTCCGGCGGCTCAACCGACAGCAGGTGGAAGGCGATGCGCTGGGCGCTCTTGGGCCCGATGCCGGGCAGCTTGCCCAGCTCGTCGATCAAATCCTGGACGGGTCCTTCGAACATGTCGGGGCGGGATCTAAATCCCCGGCGCCGGCGCGGGCGGTTGCCCCGGCGGCGGCCCGAACCCACCGGCCAGCGACCCGAGCCGCTCCTGCGCCATCCGGGTGACCTGCTTGGACGCGTCGGCCATGGCGCCGACGATCAAGTCCTGCAGGGTCTCGACGTCCGACGGGTCGACGACGGAGGGATCGATCTTCACGGCGACCACCTCGCCGCTGCCCTTGACGACGACGCTGACCAAACCCCCACCGGCTTGACCATGCACCTCAGCGTTCGCCAGCTGCTGCTGGGCCTCCATGAGCTTTTGCTGCATCTGCTGCGCCTGGGCCAGCAGCGCCGACATATCGCCTCCGGGTTGCATGACAGTCCCCTCGCATCTTGGTCTCGACTTGATTTCGCTCGTGAGTCTCCGGCGATTCGGAACACCCAGCGTAAACCGCGCGCCGTTACCTTTGCGCCGTGGACCTACGACTGAGCAGACGTGTCGGGATCAAATTGGCGGTCGGCGCGCTCGTTGCCGCCTCGACGGCGATCACCCCGGCCGCGTGGGGGGTTCCCTCCAACATCGCCGGCATGGTGGTTTTCATCGATCCGGGTCACAACGGCTCCAATGACGCGTCGATCAGCCGGCAGGTGCCCACCGGCCGCGGCGGCACCAAGGACTGCCAGGCCAGCGGGACGGCGTCCGCCGCCGGCTATCAGGAGCACACCTTCACCTGGGACACCGCGCTGCGGGTCCGCGCCGAGTTGACCGCGCTGGGAGTGCGGACCGCCCTGGCACGCGCCAACGACACCGGGCTGGGGCCCTGCGTCGACGAGCGCGCCAGCATGGCCAACGCACTGCACCCCAACGCGATCCTGTCCATCCACGCCGACGGCGGCCCGCCGTCCGGGCGCGGGTTCCACGTCAACTATTCGGCGCCGCCGCTCAACCAGGCGCAGGCCGGGCCCTCGGTGCAGTACGCCCGCATCATGCGCGACCAGATGCAGGCGTCGGGCATCCCGCCGGCCAACTACATCGGGCAGAACGGACTGTACGGACGCTCGGACCTCGCCGGCCTGAACCTCGCGCAGTACCCGTCGGTTCTGGTCGAGTGCGGCAACATGAAGAACCCCGCGGACTCGGCGCTGATGCAGTCCGCCGAAGGCCGGCAGAAATACGCCGACGCGATGGTCCGCGGCGTCGCGGGTTTCCTGGCCTCGCAGGGCCAGGCGCGCTGATCGCCCGCCCGGCGCTAGCCTTCGAGTTCCTTCTTCAGGTTGGCCAGCACCTCGCCCTGAATCCTCTTCAGCCCCAACGGCGCAAAGGTCTTTTCGAAGAAGCCCTTGACGCCGCCCGCGCCGGTCCAGGTGGTCTTCACGGTGACGCTGGAGCCCGGCCCGGCGGGCGCCACCGTCCAGTTGATCACCATGGTCGAGTTGGCGTCCTTCTCGATGACGGTGTGCCCGGCCACGTCCACGTTGACCTGCACGTCGCGGACGCGTGATTTGGTGGCCTGCAGCCTCCACTTGGCGACCGTGCCCGCCCCCTGCCCGCCCTGCAGCACCTGGTAGTCGCTGTACTGCGGCGAGAGAATTTTCGGACGCACCGTCTGATAATCCGCGACGGCGGCCAGGGTCGCCGCAGGCTCGGCATTGATCAAGATGGTGCTGTCGGCGCTCACCTGTCCCAAGGCGACCCCTCCTCGTGATGAATTCCCCGGCGCCGCCGCTCGCGACGGATGCACGGGCTGTTGTCGAAGACTAGGGTATATGTGGTGCCTGTCCTTGGATCTGCACTCTCGGCCCACAAGTCGGGCGTTGACCGGCTGCTGGCAAGCTATCGATCCATTCCCGCAACGTCCGCCGTCCGGCTGGCCAAACCGACGTCAAACCTGTTCCGCGCCCGCACCAAACGTGACGCGCCCGGCTTGGACACCTCGGGGCTGACCGGCGTCCTGAGCGTGGATCCCGAAACCCGCACCGCGGACGTCGCCGGCATGTGCACCTACGCGGACCTGGTCGCCGCGACGCTGCCCTACGGCCTTTCGCCGCTGGTCGTCCCGCAGCTGAAGACGATCACCCTCGGCGGGGCGGTCAGCGGCCTGGGGATCGAGTCGGCGTCGTTTCGCAACGGGCTGCCGCACGAATCGGTGCTGGAGATGGATATCCTCACCGGCGCTGGCGATTTGCTCACCGCATCACGCACCCAGCACCCGGACCTGTTCCGCGCCTTCCCGAATTCTTATGGAACACTAGGGTATTCGACCCGGCTTCGGATCGAGCTGGAACCCGTCGCACCGTTCGTCGCGCTGCGCCACATCCGCTTCCGCTCGCTGCCCGCGCTGATCGCCGCGGCCGAACGCATCATCGACACCGGCGGGCAGGGGGGAACCCCGGTCGACTATCTCGACGGGGTGGTCTTCAGCGCCGACGAAAGCTACCTGTGCGTGGGCCGGCGGACCACCACCCCCGGCCCGGTCAGCGACTACACCGGCAAGGACATTTACTACCAGTCCATCCGGCACGACGCCCCGGGCCTGGAGGCGACCAAGGATGACCGGCTGACCATGCACGACTACTTCTGGCGCTGGGACACCGATTGGTTCTGGTGCTCGCGCGCGTTCGGCGTGCAGGACCCGCGGGTGCGACGCTTCTGGCCGCGCCGCTATCGACGCAGCAGCTTCTACTGGAAGCTGATTTCCCTGGACCGGCGCTTTGGGATCTCCGACCGCATCGAGGCGCGCAACGGGCGCCCCCCACGCGAACGGGTGGTGCAAGACATCGAGATTCCGGTCGAACGGACCTGCGACTTCCTGGAGTGGTTCCTGGACAACGTGCCCATCACGCCAATCTGGTTGTGCCCGTTGCGCCTTCGCGACCGCGACGGCTGGCCGTTGTACCCGATGCGGCCGGATCACACGTACGTCAACGTCGGCTTCTGGTCGTCGGTGCCGGGGGGCGCGACCGAGGGCGCCGCCAACCGGATGATCGAAGAAAAGGTGAGCGAACTCGACGGGCACAAGTCCCTGTACTCCGATTCCTTCTACTCCCGCGAGGACTTCGACGAGCTGTACGGCGGCGAGGCCTACAACACCGTCAAGAAAACCTACGACCCCGATTCTCGTTTACTCGACCTCTACGCAAAGGCGGTGCAACGGCGATGACGACTACCAAGGAACCCCACCGCACGTCGCACGGGAAACTGAGCATGGCAGAGATCCTGGAGGTCTTCGCCGCCACCGGCCGACATCCGCTGAAGTTCACCGCCTACGACGGCAGCATCGCCGGCAACGAGGACGCCGAACTGGGCCTGGACCTTCGCAGCCCCCGCGGCGCCACCTATCTGGCGACCGCCCCCGGCGAACTCGGCCTCGCCCGCGCCTACGTGTCGGGCGACCTGCAGGCGTACGGCGTTCATCCGGGCGACCCGTACCAACTGCTCAAGACGCTCACCGATCGGGTGGAATTCAAGCGGCCCCCGGTGCGGGTGCTGGCCAACGTCGTGCGGTCGCTGGGGTTCGAGCGGTTGCTGCCGGTTGCGCCGCCCCCGCAGGAGGCGCTGCCAAGGTGGCGGCGCATCGCCGACGGGCTGATGCACACGAGGACCCGCGACGCCGAGGCCATCCACCACCACTACGACGTGTCCAACACCTTCTACGAATTGGTGTTGGGGCCGTCGATGACCTACACCTGCGCGGTGTATCCCGATGCCGACGCGACACTCGAACAGGCGCAGGAGAACAAGTACCGGCTGATCTTCGAGAAGCTGCGGCTGAAGGCCGGCGACCGGCTGCTCGACGTCGGCTGCGGCTGGGGCGGCATGGTGCGCTACGCGGCCCGGCGCGGCGTCCGGGCCACCGGCGCCACCCTGTCGGCCGAACAGGCGAAGTGGGCGCAGAAGGCGATCGCCGAGGAAGGCCTTGCGGACCTGGCCGAGGTGCGCCACACCGACTATCGGGACGTGGGCGAGGCGGCGTTCGACGCCGTGTCCTCGATCGGGCTGACCGAGCACATCGGCGTCAAGAATTACCCCGCCTACTTCGGCTTCTTGAAGTCGAAGCTGCGCACCGGCGGCCTGCTGCTCAATCACTGCATCACCCGCCACGACAACACGTCGACGTCGTTCGCGGGCGGATTCACCGATCGCTATGTCTTCCCGGACGGGGAGCTGACCGGCTCGGGCCGCATCACCTGCGACGTCCAGGACTGCGGCTTCGAGGTGCTGCACGCGGAGAACTTCCGCCACCACTACGCGATGACGCTGCGCGACTGGTGCCGGAATCTGGTCGAGAACTGGGACGCCGCGGTCAGCGAGGTCGGCCTGCCGACCGCGAAGGTCTGGGGCCTGTACATGGCGGCGTCACGGGTTGCGTTCGAGCAGAACAACCTTCAGCTGCATCACGTGCTGGCGGCCAAGACCGACGCGCGGGGCGACGACGACCTGCCGCTGCGGCCGTGGTGGACGGCCTGACGGTCTGACGCTCAGCCGTTGTCGATGCGGCGCGCGCCGAGCTCGTTCTGGAGCAGTTCGAGCGCGACCTCTTCCGGGTCGCGGCGCGGGCCCGACGGCTGGTCGCGGACGGCCTCGGCGAGCAGGTGTTCTTCCTCGGCCCGCCGGGCCGAATCCGGTTCGGGGGCAGGCTCTTCGGGCTGCGGTGTCAGCGGGTTGGCCGCGGCCTGCGCCGGCGTGCCGGCCTCGCACCGCACTCGCCAGTTGACTCCCAGCGCGTCCTTGAGCGCCTCGGCGATGACGTCGGCGTTGCGCTGTTCGCACAGCCGCTTGGCCAGCGGCGCCGATTCGTGGCTCAGCACCAACGTGTTGTCCTCGATCGCCCGGACGGTGGCGCCGGCCAGCATCACCTCGGTGGTGCGGCTGCGCTGACGGACCTTGTCGCGCACGGTCGACCACATGCTGCGCACCGCTGCGGCGTTGAGTTCGCCGGGCGCAGAGGATGTTTCGGCCGCCGGCGAGGGGGCGGGGGCGGGCGCCGGAGGAGGCTCGGGTGCCGGCGCGGGCTCGGCCTTCGGCTCGGGCTTTGGCTCGGGCTTCGGCTCGGGCTTTGGTTCGGGCTTCGGCTCGGGCTTGGGGGCAGCCGCGGACGGTCGGGTGAAGCGGACCGGCCGGTCGGCGGGCTCGGCCGGCCGGCCCGCGGTGGCCTCCGAGCCGGGAATGGACATGTCCAGCCGGGTCTCGATCCGCTCGACGCGTTGCAGCAGCGCGGCTTCGGTGTCGCTGGCCGAGGGCAACAGCAGCCGCGCGCACACGACCTCGAGCAACAGGCGCGGCGCCGTCGCGCCCCGCATCTCCCCCAGCCCCGCCTGCACCACCTCGGCGTAGCGGGTCAGGGTCGCCGTCCCGAGCCGGGTCGACTGGTCGCGCATCCGCTCCAGCACGTCCTCCGGTCCGTCCACCACGCCGCGGGCCGCCGCGTCCGGGACGGCCTGCAGCAGGATCAGGTCGCGGAACCGCTCCAGCAGATCGGTGGCGAAACGCCGGGGGTCGTGGCCCGCGTCGATCACCGACTCCACCGCCCCGAACAGCGCCGCGGCATCGGCGGCGGCCAGAGCGTCCACGGCGTCGTCGATCAACGCCATGTCGGTGGCCCCCAGCAGGCCCAGGGCCCGCTGGTAGGTCACGTGGGCGCCCTCGGCGCCGGCCACCAGCTGGTCGAGCACCGACAGGGTGTCGCGGGGCGAGCCGCCGCCGGCGCGGATCACCAGCGGGTAGACCGCGTCGTCGACGACGACGCCCTCCTGCTCGCAGATCCGGCCGATCAACGCCCGCATGGTCTTCGGCGGCAACAGCCGGAACGGGTAGTGATGGGTGCGCGACCGGATCGTCGGCAGCACCTTCTCCGGCTCGGTGGTGGCGAAGATGAAGATGAGGTGCTCGGGGGGTTCCTCCACGATCTTGAGCAGCGCGTTGAACCCCGCGGTGGTCACCATGTGCGCCTCGTCGACGATGAACACCCGGTAACGCGACTGCGCCGGCGCGTAGAACGCGCGGTCGCGTAGCTCGCGGGTGTCGTCGACACCGCCGTGGCTGGCGGCGTCGAGCTCGACGACGTCGATGCTGCCGGGCGCGTTGGGCGCCAGGGCCTGGCACGAGTCGCAGACCCCGCAGGGGGTCGCCGTCGGCCCCTGGGCGCAGTTCAGCGACCGGGCGAGGATCCGCGCCGAGGAGGTCTTGCCGCAGCCGCGCGGACCCGAGAACAGGTACGCGTGGTTGATCCGGCCGGCCTCCAGCGCGATCGACAGCGGCTCGGTGACGTGCTCCTGCCCCACCACTTCGGCGAAGGTTGCCGGACGGTACTTGCGGTAGAGGGCCACGGTCAGCAGGCTACCGGCGTCGTCCGACGACGATGCGGGCGCGGCAGGGTCGTCGGTTCACACTCGATCGCGGGCCAGCAACGACTCCGAGGCGGCCAGCAGCGCGCAGGTGGCCAGGCCGTCGACCGCGTCGCGCAGATCCGGAAGCGACGGGAAGGTCGGCGCGATCCGGATGTTCGTGTCGTTCGGATCCTTGCGGTACGGGAACGACGCGCCCGCCTCGGTCACCGCGATCCCCGCGTCCTTGGCCAGCGCGACGGTCCGCTTCGCCGTGCCGGGCAAGACGTCGAGGCTGATGAAGTAGCCGCCCTTGGGGTCGGTCCACGAGGCGATCTTGGAATCGCTGAGCCGCTGATCCAGGATCTCGGCCGCCAGCGCGAACTTCGGCGCCAGGATCTGCTGGTGCCGCAGCATGTGCAGGCGCACCCCGTCGGCGTCGCGGAAGAAGCGCAGGTGCCGCAGCTGGTTGATCTTGTCCGGTCCGATCGACTTCTTCCCCGCGTACTGCAGATACCAGGCGATGTTGCCCAGCGATCCGCCCAAAAAGCTGACGCCGGCGCCGGCGAAGGTGATCTTGGACGTCGACGCGAGAACGTACGGGCGGTTGGGATTGCCGGCCGCCGCCGCCAGGCCGAGGACGTCGACCTGCCGGACGAAGTCGTGGGTCAGGGTGTGCACGGCGTACGCGTTGTCCCAGAACAACCGGAAATCGGGTGCGGCGGTCCGCATCTGGACGAGCCGCAGCACCGTGTCCCAGGAGTAGGTGACCCCGGTGGGGTTGCCGAACACCGGCACGGTCCACATGCCCTTGATGGCGGGGTCCGCGGCGACCAGCTCCTCGATCAGGTCGACGTCCGGCCCGTCGGACAGC
This sequence comes from Mycobacterium sp. TKK-01-0059, assembly GCF_000709305.1. Taxonomy (NCBI): domain Bacteria; kingdom Bacillati; phylum Actinomycetota; class Actinomycetes; order Mycobacteriales; family Mycobacteriaceae; genus Mycobacterium; species Mycobacterium sp. TKK-01-0059. The sequence goes on along the minus strand of NZ_KL446993.1, from coordinate 2,223,346 downwards.
ATTGGGACACCGATCATCTCGATCCCCATCGTCTCGGTGATGGCGAAGTGCCGGTCATAGCCGGGGACGGGGCATAGGAACTTGACGCTGGCCTCGTCCTTCCAGGGCCGCTGCGAATCCACGCCGCCGTAGAGCATCGAGAACGCGACGAGGTCGTGCATCAGTTCCAGGCTGGAGTTGTTTCCCGCGATCAGGTTCTGCACCGGGATGCCGAGCAGCTCACCGAAGATGGCTCGCAGCTCCGGCAGGCCGTGCAGGCCGCCGTAGTTGCGGGTGTCGGTGCCCTCGCCGTCGCGGTAGTCGTCGCCGGGCAGGCTCAGCAGCTGGTTGGACAGGTCGAGCTGGGCGGGCGCCGGCTTGCCGCGGGTCAGGTCCAGGGCCAGCTTTTTGGCCTGCAAATCCGCGTAATCCTGCTGGTGGCGAGCGTGTGCGGCGGCAAGCTCGGCAGGGCCGAGGGACTCCAGCGACACCATGGACCCTTTCGCTATCAAGGCGTGGGAGGTGGCGATCGCAAGCGCGGCCAGCCGGGCGCAGCGGGTCGCCACTCAATCGAATCCTGTGGCGATCGCAAGCGCGGCGGAGCCGGGCGCAGCGGGTCGGCACCCGTTTAACCTAGGGGACCCCGCGCACCCGACAGAGCCCATTGACCCTTGCTGCCTTCCGGCCCTGGGGGAGTTCACAGGATAGACGCCGCGCGGGGTCCACCGAGAGTCTAGTACCTTCCCCGGAGCAACCGGCGAACGCGGTCTGGCCCTCGGTTACCATGGCCACGGAGGATTCGCCTAGTGGCCTATGGCGCTCGCCTGGAACGCGGGTTGGGTTAACAGCCCTCGCGGGTTCAAATCCCGCATCCTCCGCCATCGGTCCGCCCCGCGGACACGCACAAAGCGGTTTGGTGTCGGGTCGGTCGCCCTCAGGCCGGCTCGAACCGACCCAGCATGAGGAGGCTTATGGGGCGCAAGGTCGCCATCCTGTGGCACGCGTCATTCACGATCGCCGCCGGCTTCCTCTACTTCTTCTTCGTGTTGCCCCGCTGGCCTGAGTTGATGGGTGACACCGCGCATTCGTTGGGGACGGCGCTGCGCATCGTGACGGGCGCGCTTGTCGCGCTCGCGGCGCTGCCGGTGGTGTTCACCCTGCTGCGCACCCGCAAGCCGGAATTGGGCACCCCGCAGATGGCGCTGTCCATCCGGGTCGCCTCGATCGTGGCCCACGTGCTGGCCGGTGTGCTCATCATCGGGACGGCGATCAGCGAGATCTGGCTGAGCCTGGACGTCGCCGGACGGTGGTTGTTCGGGATTTACGGGGCGGCCGCCGCGATCGCGTTGCTCGGATTCTTTGCCTTCTATCTCTCCTTTGTCGCCGAGTTGCCGCCGCCGCCGCCGAAACCGGTCAAGGCGAAAAAGCCCAAGAAGGCCAAGAAGGGGGGCCTCCGCCGCAAGAAGGGCCAGGAGGCCGACGAGGCCGACAGCGACGTCGCCGCCGAAGAGGCCGACAGCGCCGACGAAGCAGGCGAAGCCGAAGAGGCCGACGCGGCCACAGAGACCGAAGCGAGCGAGCCGGACGAGACGGACGCGGCCACCGAAGCAGCAGCCGAAGCAGCCCCCGACGAGCCCGCCGAGACCGAGGTAGCGCCGGTAGCCGACGCGACCGAGGAGAGCGAAGAGCCGCGGACCAAGTTGCAGAACCGCCGCCCGACGGGCAAGGGGTCGCACCGGATGCGGCGCAGGCGCACTCGGGCCGGCACCGCGGTCGACGACACCGTCGACCAAACCGCCGACGAGGACTAGCGGCCTCGGTCGACCCCACCCTCCCGCGGAAGCGTCGGCTCCGAATCTTCCTATTAGGCCTACTAAGAACCCCCGCGATTCCCTATGCTGAGCGAGTGCCAAACAACTATCGAGTGGTTCAGTGGAACACCGGCAACGTCGGCAAGAGCTCGCTGAAGTCGATCGTCACCAACCCCACGCTGGAATTGGTCGGGTGCTTCGCCTGGTCGAAGGACAAGGTCGGGCGCGACGCCGGTGAGCTCGTCGGGATCGCGCCGGTGGGCGTCGCGGCCACCAACGACGTCGACGAGCTCCTGGCCCTCAAGCCGGATTGCGTGGTCTACAACCCGATGTGGTTCGACGCCGACGAGCTGGTCCGCATCCTGTCCGCGGGCGTCAACGTGGTGACCACCGCGTCGTTCATCACCGGCGGGAACCTCGGCGACGACCGCGAGCGCATCGCGGAGGCCTGCCAGAAGGGCGGCTCCACGATCTTCGGGTCCGGCGTCAGCCCGGGTTTCGCCGAGCTGCTGGCCATCGTGTCGGCGATGGTGTGCAACCGGATCGACAAGGTCACGGTCAACGAGGCCGCCGACACCACGTTCTATGACTCGCCCGAGACAGAGAAGCCGGTGGGCTTCGGCCAGCCGATCGACCATCCGGACCTGCCGGCGATGGCGGCGAAGGGGACGGCCATCTTCGGCGAGGCCGTCCGGCTGGTGGGCGACGCCCTCGGCGTCGAGCTCGACGAGGTGCGCTGCGTCGCCGAGTTCGCCCAGACCACCGAGGACCTCGTGATGGCGTCCTGGACCATCCCCGCGGGACACGTCGCGGGCACCTACATCAGCTGGCAGGGAATCGTCAACGGACAGACCCTGATCGACCTGAACGTGCGGTGGCGCAAGGGGCAGACGCTCGAGCCGGACTGGAAGATCGAGCAGGACGGCTGGGTCATCCAGATCGACGGGCAGCCCACGGTGACCACCAAGGTGGGTTTCCTGCCGCCGCCCTATTTCGAAGCCACCACCATCGAAGAGTTCATGGACCTCGGCCACATCATGACCGCGATGCCGGCCATCAACGCGATCCCCGCCGTCGTCGCCGCGGCACCCGGCATCGCCACCTACGCCGACCTCCCGCTTACGCTGCCCCGCGGCAACGCGCACATCGGGTCATAGCGCCGCGCTGCGCCGCCGGGCGGGTTTGGCGTAGCGCGCGCCCAGCGGCGGCACCGCGAGCGGCTCCTGATCGCGGACCGCCTCGATGGCGTTGCGCAGCGGACGCGCAAGGCCCGCAAAGGATCCCATGTCGAACAGCAGCGGCGTCAGCAGCCGGTTGTGCACGAAGCCGAAGGAGCTGCGGGTCTCGGGGTCGGCCCAGCCGAGCGTTCCGCCCAGCCCGACGTGGCCGAAGCCGCGGAGCAGGCCGGGAACCGGCGACTCGTGGTAGCCGAGGTGAAAAGGCATGGGCACCACCATGTTCGCGTCGGGCCACTTCCGCCGCGCCTGCCCGGCGAGCCCCCGTGCCAGCTCGTCGGACAGGAACTTCTTGCCGTCGATGCGGCCGTCGTTGGCCAGCGCGGCGAACATCTTGGCCAGTCCCCGCCCGGTCACCACGCCATTGGCGGCGGGGACCTCGCCGTCCAGGAACGGGGTGTCTCCCTTGATCAGCGAGATGACGCCCGGGAAGTACATCGCGCCGAGCGCGCCGGAGAAGGGCAGGCCGGCCAGTCGCGGCGCGATGAAGTTGAACACCGGGGCAGGCAGCCGCCCCTGCGGTATCAGGATTTCGGCGGCCGTCGTCGGTGAACCTTGCGGGGGGCGGCCCAGGTGCAGCCCGTCGGTGTCCAGCGGACGGGCGACTCCTGGCGGATCAGCTCGCGCATCCCTTTACCGGTCACCGCCCGGGCCAGACCCGACAACAGCCACCCGTAGGTGAGCGCGTGGTAGGCCTGCACACCGCGCAGATGATCGACGGGCGCGGCCGCCAGCCGCTCCTCCATCAGGAGGTGGTCCATCAACTCGGTTTTGGTGACGCCCCGCAGGTGCGACAACCCGGATCGGTGCCGCAAGACGTCGCGGACCGTGATCTCGGCCTTCCCGTTGGCGCCGAATTCGGGCCAGTATTGCGCGACGGGCGCGTCGTAGGACAGCAGGCCGCGGTCGGCGAGCCGGTGTATCACCGTCGACGCGATGCCCTTGGTAGCCGAGAACACCATCGCGCCGGTGTCGGCGGTCCAGCGCTGGGTGCCGGCCCGGTCCGACCACCCGGTCCAGACGTCCACGACGGACACGCCGTCGACATAGACGCTCAGGGCTCCCCCGCCGAACCGGCGGCCGGGGAACAGCTGGGAGAACAGCTTGACGACGTTGGCGAAGCGCGGGTCGGCGGCGCCGGACACACCGCGTGGCAAACCATCGCCGGTGATCAGCAGGGTCGACGGTGTCACTGCGCCGCGACGTCTGGAGCGGTCATCCGAATGAAGCTATCAGTCGGGTTGTCGCGGGGGCTCGGGATTCTCGCCGGGGATTTGATCGGGCGGCGCTTCCCTCAGATAGCGGCGTAGCCGCAGCAGCTGATTGACCACGATGCCGATGCCCAGCAACATCAGGCCCGCCACTACTGCCACCACGATCGCGGTGCTCACAGCGTCCATGATGACAGGGCCGGTGTTTCGATATCTGCTGCTCCCGGGTAGCCAGCACGCCATGAGCGCCGAAGACAAGTTGAAGAATAAGATCGAGGACCTCGGCGGCCGCGCCAAGGAAGCCCTCGGCAAAGCCACGGGCGATGCCCAAACCCGGGACGAAGGACGGGCCGATCAAGCGAAGTCCGCGTTGAAAGACGCCGGCGAAAAGGTGAAGGACGCGTTCAAAAAGTAATGACAATCCGGAATGTGTTGGCCGTCCGGTCGATGCGCCGCCTGCCGCTGCCCTTGTTGGCAGCGGCAGCCGTATTCGGCTCACCGGTCGCGAGCGCGCCCTCGGCGACGGCCGAACCGTGTCCCGACGTCGAGGTGGTGTTCGCCCGGGGATCCGGCGAGCCGCCCGGCATCGGCGGCATCGGCCGGCCGTTCGTGGACGCGCTGCGCTCGGAGATCGGCGCCAAGTCGCTGACGGTGTATGCGGTGAACTACCCCGCCAGCACCGACTTCGACAATCCCGCGTTCCCGGGGACCGTCATCGACGGAATCCGCGACGCCAGTTCGCACATCGAGTCCATGGTGGCGAGTTGCCCAAACACCCGCGAGGTGCTCGGCGGCTACTCGCAGGGCGCCGCGGTGGCGGGCTACACCACCTCGGCCACCGTGCCGCCGGGCGTTCCCGCTGACAAGGTGCCGCCTCCGATGCCGCCGGCCATCGCGCAACACGTCGCCGCCGTCACGCTGTTCGGCACGCCGACGGGGCAGTTCCTGCAGAAGTACAACGCGCCGCCGCTCACCATCGGGCCGCTGTATGCGCCCAAGACGATCCAACTGTGCGCACCGGGCGATCCGGTCTGTGCCAGCGGCGGCGACGGGGGCCTGGCCGCCCACACCTCCTACCCGGGAAACGGCATGACCAGCCAGGCCGCCGATTTCGTCGCCGGCCGCCTGTAGGCCGGCATGCGGGTCCTCATCACGGGCGGTACGGGCTTTGTCGGCGGGTGGACCGCCAAGGCCGTTTTCGACGCGGGACACTCGGTGCGGTTCCTGGTCCGCAACCCGGCGAAGCTGCAGACCACCGTCGCGAAGCTGGGTGTGGACACCTCGGACTTCGCCGTCGCCGACATCACCGACCGCGTCGCGGTGCGAGACGCGTTGCAGGGATGCGACGCCGTCGTGCACAGCGCCGCCCTGGTGGCCACGGATCCGCGCCAGACGCCGCAGATGCTCGCCACCAACATGCAGGGCGCCCAGAACGTGCTCGGCCAGTCCGTCGAGCTCGGTCTGGATCCGATCGTGCACGTGTCGAGTTTCACCGCGCTGTTCCGTCCGGACCTGGAGACGCTGACGGCGGACCTGCCGGTGGTGGGTGGGGCCGACGGCTACGGAACGTCCAAGGCGCAGGTCGAGATCTATGCCCGCGGCCTGCAGGATGCGGGCGCGCCGGTCAGCATCACCTATCCGGGGATGGTGCTCGGGCCGCCGGTCGGCGACCAGTTCGGCGAGGCCGGCGAGGGCGTGCGGGCGGCCGTGCAGATGCATGCGATCCCGGGGCGCAGCGCGGCATGGCTGATCGTCGACGTCCGCGACCTGGCCGCCCTGCACGCGGCGTTGCTCGAACCCGGGCGCGGGCCGCGGCGCTACACCGCGGGGGGCCACCGGGTGCCCGCCGCCGACCTCGCGACCCTGCTCGGCCAGGTGGCCGGGACGCCGATGGTGGCGGTCCCGATCCCGGACACCGCGCTGCGGGTGGCCGGGGCGGTGCTTGATCGGGCGAATCGCTTCCTGCCCTTCGAGACCCCGTTCACCTCGGCGGGAATGCAGTACTACACCCAGATGCCGGCGTCCGACGATTCCCCGAGCGAACGAGAACTGGGCATCACCTATCGCGATCCGCAGCAGACGGTGGCGGACACGTTCGCGGCGATGCGCGCGGAAAGCGAATAGCCGCAAAGCCGTTCAGAGCCGTTCAGGGCGTTCAGGGCTTTCAGGCGGGTGTGATCTCCAGGCCGACGTGCACCTTGTCGATGCCGCCGCGGACGATCGTGTGCGCGTAGAACCACCACGCGTGGTACCAGTACCGCTTGAGGACGGCGTTGTACACGCGCCGCGTCTCGGACTTCGGCAGTACCCGGGCGACGGCCTCGACCTCGTCGCTCTTGGGCTTGCCCAACGCCGCGCTCTTGGCGATCGTCACCCTGGGCGTGTTGTTGATCCGCTTGGTTTTCCACGAACCGTCGTCGGTGATCACCAACAGCTTGCCGTCGCCGTCGGGCGCCCCCCAGACCGGCGTCGGCTTGGGCCGGCCATCCTTGGTGAACGTGGTCAACAGCAAATACTTGGATCGGATGACGTCGCTGAAACTGGGGGCCATGACACCTCCATTGCCCCGTCGCGCCAGTTCCTAATCATGGTCGGCGCGACCCTGGGCTAAGCTTTTGGGCGATTGCCCAAAAGGCTACGCATCCCTGCGGGAAAGACGTACACCATGACCGCCCCCCGACGGCCGAAGGCGCGCGACTCCACCACTCGCGACATGCTGATCGACGCGACGATCCAGATCATGGTCGAGGACGGCTACGCCGCGGCCACCTCGCGGCGGGTGGCGAACGAGGCCGGCGTCAAACCAGCGCTGGTCCACTATTACTTCCCCACCATGGACGAGCTGTACCTCGACGTCTTCCGGCGCGGGGCCGGCGCCTATCTGGAGCGCCAAAAGCAGGCGCTGGCCTCCGACCGCCCACTGCACGCCTTCTGGCAAACCCTCATCGAGCCGAAGGACACCCGGCTGCTGTTGGAGTTCATGGGGCTGGCCAACCATCGCAAGGAGATCGGGGCAGAGATCGCGGCGTGGTCGGAGCGATGGCGCGAAACGCAAACCACCGCATTGAATTTCATCGTCCGCGAACACGGATTGGACCGGAGCGAATTTCCGCCCGCGGGGATCGCGGTCATCATCGCGGCGATCGGCCGCATGCTGATCCTGGAACAGGCGCTCGGCACCACGGCGGGCCATGACGAAGCCGTCGCACTGGTCAACCGGCTCATCGACCGTTTCGAGTTGCCCTCTTAGCGCCCGTTAGGGCAGCACGACGCGCAGCCGCTCCCAGCCGCGCACCGTGGACGTCGACGCCAATTGTGCGGTGTCGTAGTCGATGTCCCATTCCGGCCAACGGTTGAGGATCTCGTCGAGCGCGACGCGGCCTTCCAGGCGGGCCAGGTTGGCGCCCAGGCAGTAGTGCACGCCCTTGCCGAACGTGATGTGCGAGATGTTGTCGCGCCGGATGTTGTAGGTGTCCGGATCGGTGTAGCGGCGGGGGTCGCGGTTGGCGGCGCCGAACAGCAGCAGCATGGCGCTGCCGGCCGGCACCGTCGTGCCGTAGCACTCGAAATCGGTTGCGCTCCAACGGGCGACGTGGGGGCCGGTGGGTTCGAAGCGCAGCGTCTCGTCGACGGTGCGGGTCAACAGGGACCGGTCCCGGTACACCTCGTGGCGCTGATCCGGGTGCTCGGCGAGCACCTTGGCCAGCCAGCCGATCAGCCGGCCGGTCGTCTCGTTACCCGCCCCGGCGACCACCTGGGTGTAATGCAGCACCTCTTTACGGGTCAGCTTGCGGTGCACGCCCTGGTCGTCGTCGAACTCGACGTTGAGCAGCGTCGTCATCAGGTCGTCGGACGGATTCTTCGAACGCCATTCGACGTAGTCGGCGTAGATCCGGCCGTCGGCGATGGAGTCGGCGTTGGCGACCTTCAGGGGGGCGCCGGGCTTGGTGCGCAGGTTGGCGTCGTTGGCGTCTCGCACCGAGACCTGCTCGGATTCCGGGATTCCCAACAGCATCCCGATCACCCGCATCGGCATCATCGATGCCAGCTCGGCGATGATGTCGAATCCCCCGGACCCGACGAGTGGGTCCAGGCACCGAACGCAGTACTGCCGGATCTGGTCCTCGAGGGCGGCCATCCGGCGCGGCGTGAAGACGCGGGACATCAGGCCGCGCAGCCTCGTGTGTTCGGGGGGGTCCTGGAACATCATCACGCCGCCGGGCATCTCGAACTTCGACTGGACCAGCTCGAGGATGTCGCTTCGCTTGTTGGAGAAGGTTTCCCAGTTGGCCAATCCGCGCTCGACGTCGGAATGCCGTGACAGCGCCCAGAAGTCGTACTTTTCGTTGTAGTAGATCGGGGCTTCGTCGCGCAGCCGCGCATAGGTCGGATACGGGTCGGCGTTGATGCCCACGTCGTAGGGGTCGTAGTAGACGTCGGTGTCATTGGTGACGGTCATCGATTTCCTCACTTCGGGCAGCCGCCGGCATCCCTGCACCCGTCGATTTTGGGCGATCGCCCAAAATCGTGGCGCAGGCCATGTCTAGCAGCATCTCCGCGAATCCGTCAAGGTCGCCAAGCCGTGCGCGATGATGATCCCGTGGCATACGACAAGGCGGCGACCGGGCTCCTGGTGATCGATCCCTACAACGACTTCATTTCCCCGGGCGGGAAGGTGTGGGACCGGCTGAAAGGCGTCATCGAAGGCAATGGCTGCGTCACCCACATGCAGCAGGTGCTCGACGCGGCGCGCGGCGCGAACCTCGGCTTCTTTTATGCCCTGCATCGCCGTTACTGACCGGGCGACTACGAAACGTGGAAGCACATCGCGCCGGTGCAGCGGGCGGCCTGGTCGCGCAAGACGTTCGAATACGGCACCTGGGGCGGCGAGATCCATCCAGGGTTCGAACCGCAACCCGGTGACGTCGTCGCTCATGAGCGCTGGTGTTCCAGCGGTTTCGCCAACACCGATTTAGATCTGCAACTCAAGCGCCACGGCATCGAGCAGGTCATCGTCATGGGCTTGATCGCGCATACCTGCGTGGAGGCGACGGTGCGGTTCGCCGCCGAACTCGGCTACGACGTCACCGTGGTCCGCGACGCCACGGCCGACTATTCGGACACCGAGATGCGCGCCGCCCTCGAGGTCAATCTGCCCAACTACGCCTCGGCCATCGTGACCGCCGACGAGGCCGTCGCCGCGATCGCCGCGCTCTAGGCCGGGCCCGTGAGGGCGTCGACGTGGTAGCGGCTGGCGGTCCAGGGCGGCGAATCCGCCGTGGGCGCCAGCGTGATGGTCAACTGCGCTTTGCCCACCGTGACCGACTGCGGCACCAGGTAGGTGTCGTCCAGCCAGCGGTGAAAGGTGTTGCTGCGCGGCTGAAGCCACGTGCCCGCGGGCACGCCGTCCACCGCGACGTCCGCCGATTGGAAGCCGGTCGCCTGGTCCGACGTGCGGCGCAGCAGGACACCGTGGTTGCCCGGATCAACCTGAACATGGAAGGTGATCGCACCCTGGGTGCTGCGGACCGAGCCGACGAGGGGCAGGGTGTCCTCGGTGCCCTCGTATTCGCTGACCAGCAGCTGATCGGTGGCGTCGGCATCGGTGTAGCCGTGCAGGACGCGATCGACGGGATCGGCGGGGCGGACGTCGTCGCTGCCGGTGAGGACCGCGTCCGGCTGTGTGTAGAGGAATGCCGTTGAGCTGTAGTCGGGTTGGACCATGTTGCGCTTGCCGTGCTCGATGCCGAAGCGGAGCGCGGAGTGATAACCGATGGCGTCGGCGAGCATGATCCGGTAGACGGCGACGCAGTAATCCGCGCACCCGCCGGTCGCCGTGCGCTGGTCGGGCTGGCCGTTGAGCGGGTCGCTGAAGTGCGTGCCGTCTTTGAAGTACCAGCCACCCTCGTAGAGGTCCTCGGTGCCGGTGCCGTACCACTGCGGGGATGCGGCGCCGTCGGTGTAGACCCGCTCGGCGCCTTCGAGAAAGTAAGGGGCGCCGTCGCTGAACGCCGTTTTGGTCCGCCGGCCCCGTATGGTGTGGCTGACCCCGACGAATTTGCCGTGGCCCTGCTCGTCGGCGAACACCCAGTCCTGGCCCTGGATGGTCGGACCGGCATGGGCGCGGGCGGTGAAGTAGCCGGCGCGGCCGCTGGCCAGCGCCGCCGCCCATTGCGCGTCGGGCGCCGTCGTGACGTCGCCGGCGATCCCCGGCACCGTGGCGGCGGTGGTGTTGACGAGGGTGACGCTGGTCGAGTTCGCGAAAGGCATTGGCCACCAATCCCGCAAGACCAGCGACCCGTCGGGCTGTGGATCGGCGGCGAACATCAGCGATCGCACGGGGTTGGCGCCGAGTCCCGCGCCGAAGAACTCCCCCACGGGCGCGTCGACCATGGCCCGGCCGTCGAATTCGATCCGCAGGCGCAATCCGGCCAGGAGTTGATCCGTCGCGGCGGGCAACCGCAGCCGCAGCGCCGAGATGCTGCCCGGGCCACTCGCCTCGGCGACGGTTTGTTCGGTCCCCGCGGGCAGATCGATGACCCGATTGCTCTGCGTTGCAGTGCTTGTCGCCGGTTTGGGGTCGGCGGTGCCTGCGGCGCGCAGGGTGTCCAGCACATCGAGCGCGGGATCGGCAGGCGAAAAGGTAGTTATCCCATCGGCATTCGGGAACTGTCGATAGTCGACGTGGTAGTACTCCAGATGGGACGCGACGCTGATCCGCATCGACCGCCGATAGGGCATCGGCACCTTGATATAGACCCCGCCCGGCGACTGGGCGGCGTTGGCCACCAGCGGCCACGCGAACGGGGCGCCCAGTTCGCCGTCGACCAGCGATTGCAGCGGTGTGTCCACGACGGTCTGCCCATCCAGCTCGATGCGGATGTGCCCGATGGCACGCACATTGCCCCCGTCACGGGTAAACCAGATCGAATCAACTTCCCCGGCACCGTGATCCTCCGCGATGACGCAGCCCGCGCCGCCCGGCGCCAAACACCCGCCGGTGCCGTTGCGGTTACCGGTCGAAATGTCGAAATCGCCGCCGCTGCGATCGAAACTCGACACCTGCAGGGTCTGCGATTCGGCGTCCAGGTAGGGCAGCCGATCCAACCGGCGGTAGGTGTCCCAGCCGACCATCTTCTCGCCGAGACCGGCGGCCGGCGGCTCGGCCGCTGCGGGCGCGATGGCGCAGGCGGCCGCCCATAGCATCAGCGCGCAGGCCGCAGTCCACGCCCCAGAAGCCACCGGCATAACAACGGAGCTTACTTTTCTTCGTGCTCTGGCCCCGCGCCCGCCGCGCGAAATACATTCGAGGTGTTGCTCGTTCGCACCATGCGGCCGGAATTGACACGGGGAAACGCGCCATTCCCGGTCTAGAATGAGTCCGCCGCGATGGACTTCAATCAGTTGACGTAAATCGGTCCTATTTCGCTGGATCCCATGGCATTCCGCATTGTACTCACGTACTATAACGCTTCTCGGGCGTACATTTCTCCTAGGAGGGAGTGGTTATGTCTGGATTGAAGTACAAGGTTGTCCTCGGTCTTCTCCTCACCTTCACCGCGCTGACGGCCTCGGGTTGCACGGTGCCGCTGACCATCGACTGTGGACCCGGCCTGACCTGCGTGCCGTAGGCCTGCCGACAGGATCGCGATGACAGGCACCCTTTCGCGCCTTTGATGGCATTGGGTGCCAGTTCCCAGCACGGCCGAAAGCCGATACCATCCCCTCGCGCATCGGACGACGCCGTGACTACGCCGTCGCGGCGGCTGATCGCGAAAGCGACTGTACACCAATGCTTTAACGCTGCGCATTGAGCGCTGTTTGTCAGCCCTCGACGCGGCCGGCATCTCAGCGACGCGAGGGCGTGCGCACCCTTCGGGCCGTGCGTACGCCCTTCGCGAAATTACTTGCTGCCCGTCGCCCGGGTTCGCGGTAAACTGATCACCTCAGCGAAACAACGCTCGAAGCGGTCGGCCCCGAAGCCCTGGCAGTTCGGGTAGGGGAATTCGTGCGGTTCGGAGCCGCATCTAAGCCCCTGGGGCACAAGAGGATCGCTTCCACCCGCCCATCGCGAGCGCGCAGCCCATCGCCCTCAGGCTGATCGCGTAATGGGTTTTGGGCTACTTCTTCCCGTTCCTGCGATCCGTATCCCGGCTGGGCTGAACGCGTTTGGGTTCCCCGGGCATCTTCGGATAGTTCGGCGGATACGGCATGTCACCCAATCCACGTTCTTCGTCGGCCTCGGCCATTTGCAGCAGCGACGCGATCGACTGGGCAACATCATCCATTGCGGCCCAAGGGTCTTCCCGGCGCGCGACCAGCTCGGGCACGGTCGCCATGGTGTAGTCGTCCGGCTCGGCACCGGCCAATTCGTCCCAAGTCAGCGGCATCGACACCGTCGCGATCGGCGTGCGTCGCACCGAATAGGCCGACGCCATGGTCCGGTCCCGGGCGTTCTGGTTGAAGTCGACGAAGATGCGCTCGCCCCGTTCTTCCTTCCACCATGCGGTGGTGACGGCGTCGGGCGCACGGCGCTCCACTTCACGGGCCAGCGCGATGCCCGCGCGGCGCACCTCGACGAAATCCCAGTCGGTGGCGATCCGCAGGAAGACGTGGATCCCGCGACCCCCGGATGTCTTCGGGTAGCCGACCAGACCGAGCTCGTCGAGCAGCGGCCGCAACACGTCGACCGCGACGGTACGCGCCTGTTCGAAGGCGACGCCGGGCTGGGGATCCAGATCGATGCGCAGCTCGTCGGGGTGGTCGGTGTCGGGGCAGCGCACCTGCCACGGGTGCAGGGTGATCGTGCCCATCTGCGCCGCCCACACGATCGCGGCGGGATGGGTGACCTTCAGCGCGTCGGCGGTCCGCCCCGACGGGAACGTCACCTGGCACGTCTCCAAGTAGTCCGGATGGTGCTGCGGGATCCGCTTCTGATAGATCTCCTCGCCGTCGATGCCGTCCGGGAACCGCTGCAGGTGGCTGGGCCGGTCGCGCAGCGTGTCGAGCATCGGGCCGCCGGCGACGGCGCGGTAGTACTCGACCAGGTGCCGCTTGGTGCCCCGCGATCCCAGCTTGGGGAAATACACCTTGTCGGGATTGGTCAGGCGGACCGCGACACCGTCGACGTCGACCTCTTCTGCAGCAGCCATACCACCGATTCCAGCACAATCAGGCTATGGACCTCCCTGTCATGCCGCCGGTGTCGCCGATGCTGGCCAAGTCGGTTCGCGCTATCCCGCCCCACGCGTCGTACGAGCCCAAGTGGGACGGATTCAGGTCGATCTGTTTCCGTGACGGCGACGACGTCGAGCTCGGCAGCCGCAACGAGCGGCCGATGACCCGCTACTTTCCGGAGTTGGTCGCCGCGGTCAGGGCCGAGCTGCCGGAGCGCTGCGTGATCGACGGGGAGATCGTCATCGCCACCGACCACGGCCTGGACTTCGAGGCGCTGCAGCAACGCATTCACCCGGCCGACTCGCGGGTGCGAATGCTCGCCGAGGCGACGCCCGCGTCCTTCATCGCGTTCGACCTGCTGGCGCTCGGCGGCGACGACTACACCCGGCGGCCGTTCAGTGAGCGGCGGGCGGCCCTCGTCGATGCGGTGGGCGGATCGGGTCGCTCGATCCATGTCACGCCCGCGACGACCGATCTGGGCACCGCGCAGCGATGGTTCGACGAGTTCGAGGGCGCCGGCCTCGACGGCGTGATCGCCAAGCCCCTGGACGTCACCTACCAGCCGGACAAGCGGGTGATGTTCAAGATCAAGCACGAACGGACCGCGGACTGTGTGGTCGCCGGCTATCGGGTGCACAAGTCCGGCGCCGACGCGATCGGGTCGCTTTTGCTGGGGCTCTACCAGGACGACGGCCAGCTCGCGTCCGTCGGCGTCATCGGCGCGTTCCCGATGGCCGAGCGGCGCCGGCTGTTCACCGAATTGCAGCCGCTCGTCACCGACTTCGCGGACCATCCGTGGAACTGGGCCGCCCACGAGGCCGGCGAGCGAACGCCCCGCAAGAACGAATACTCGCGGTGGAACGCCGGCAAGGACCTCTCGTTCGTGCCGCTGCGGCCCGAGCGCGTGGTCGAAGTCCGCTACGACCACATGGAGGGTCGGCGTTTTCGTCATACCGCGCAGTTCAATCGGTGGCGTCCGGACCGCGACCCGCGCTCGTGCACCTACCAGCAGCTGGAACAGCCGGTGACGTTCAGCCTCGGCGAGATCGTGCCGGGCCTCGGCCCGGGCTAAAAGGGAGGGGCGCTTCCGCGGCGCTGCGGCCTTCACGACCCGCGATCTCCCGCGGATCTGAAACGCCTTGCGGCACTGGTTAGTTAGCCTCCGCGGGGCATACCTTCGGACATAAGAGCCAGGTGCCCGGGCGGCTGTTCAAGGTCAGCTTGGGGTCATATCCACACCGTGGTGCCGTCAGAGCACTGTCAGTCGCACAAGTGAAAGGTCGCGTTAAGTGGTCACCGCATGTCGATCCTGATAGTCAGGGCCAGGGTCAAGACGGCGACAACCGCGAGCAGAATTGTGTCTGTCCTGCCAAGGCGTGGCACGTCGGCTGTGCGCAGGCGCAATTCGCGCGCGATCAGGAAGAGCGGGAACATCACGCTGACGGCGATGAAGAACGATCCCACAATGTAAAGCCAGACGAATCGCAGGTTGTATTTCCTGGCTTCGATCACCATCAGAATGACGGCACTCAGGGCCAGCATCAGGGCGTCGGCTGTGATATTGCGCGAGGCCGCAGTCGTTTTGGTGTCGCGCCAGAAATTAACGAAAAAGTCGGTCGGGCTGTGAACGTACGTGATTGTCTGGCTCCACGTCGCGATGAGCGCGGCGACCGCGATAGCGCCGTATACGATGCAAAGAATTTTGCGGGACGTAGGGACCGATGATGCTTGGTCCGCTCGGTCGGGTGTAGTCATGCCTCAAGGTAGAACGAACCAAACGGGCGATGGCACAAAATGGCCCATTCACCCGTAACCCGGAGCCTGCGTTGCCAATGGTGTATGCGGCGCAAGGCAATCGACTCGACAAAAACACTTCGCTCTAGCGCAGCCCTCAGGCATTAGCGGACATTGCCGATATGCCGATGGTGGGCTGGTCCAAGGGCGTGGTTAATGCTCCGGTGCATGTTAATTCGGTGATTCTGTCCTAACACCAGGCTTGATCCGCATTGGTGCGCGCGTCGGCGCGGGTCGGGAACGAATCCGTTGATGCCCCAAACCCGTAGGAGGATTGAGTCCGCCAGCTAGTTGGTTGTCGGTGGTGGTTGGGGTTGGAAGGGGTCATACCACCACCAATCGGCGCGTTCGCCGGTAGGTCCCGGACACGGCGCTACCGCGGGCGGGGGCCCGGTTGGTGGGCGTGCCAGCGATCCCGGGCTCAGGATTTGGCCGTCGTCGTCGGTGACGGTCACGGCGTCGGCGGGTCCGGTGAGGGTGATCTCGCCCCGGTGGTGTGCCCGGTGGTGATAGGGGCAGACCAGCACCAGGTTGGCCAACTCGGTGGGGCCACCGTCTTCCCAATGCCACAGGTGATGGGCATGCAAACCCCGGGTGGCCCCACAACCGGGCACCACACACGAGCGGTCGCGGTACTCCAGGGCGCGGCGCAGCCGCCGATTGATCACCCGCGTGGTCCGGGCGGCGCCGATGGGTTCGCCGTGGCGCTCGAACCAGACCTCACAGGTGGCATCACAGGTCAGGTATTGGCGTTCGGCGTCGGTGAGCAGTGGACCCAGATGCAGCGCGGCAACGCGGCGCTCGATGTCAAGGTGTGCCACCACGGTGGTGTGCTGCCCATGCGGGCGGCGGGTGGCCTCGGCGTCCCAGCCCGCCTCGACCAGGCGCATGAACGCCTCGGCGGTGCTCGGCAACGGCGGCCGCTGATCGGAAACGTCCTGGCCGCCGGCGCGCTCGTCGTGGTCGTGTTTCCATTCGGCGATCAGCGCATCACGGTGAGACGCCAACGCGGCATCGAATTTCGCCGCATCATGGTGGCCCAGGGTGATCCGATAGCAGCTGCCCGCCTCGGTGGTGGTCGTGGTGAGCGAAGGCTCAGGCTCGGGGCGGGGTCCTGGTTGGGGTCGCGGTTCGAGTTTGACCGCGGTGCGCAACTGGTTGACCGTGGCGACCGCGGCCAGCTGGGCGTAATGCTCATCGGATCCCGGGCCCGCGTGGGCGGCGATCACCCCGACCTGATCGGCCGACAGCCGACCCTCACGCATACCCGCGGTGCAGCGCGGGAACTCCTCGAGCCGGCCCGCGATCGTACTGAGCGTGTGGGCGTTGCCCGACGAACAGCCCAGCTTCCAGGCCACCAACGCCGGCACCGAGCGCGCACCGGTCACGCCCCACAATTGGTCGCGATCGATCTCAGCGACGATCTGCACGATGCGCCCATCAATCGCATTGCGCTGACCGCTCAACTCCGCCAACTCCTCGAACAACACCTCAAGACGGTCACTGGCAGTCACTACCACGGCCTCAGCAGATGCGATCGAAGACATAACGCCATCATCGCCACCGCCACCGACAAAACCGGCCGACCAAATCGCGCCGATGTCGGCCCAAAAGCAAACCTGTGGACGAACTTCCAACTGTGGATAACTTCCAGATCGGCCGTTTAACGCCCGCCGAAGCGGGCACGCGGCCCGTATGTCAGTCACAGCGTTTCAAGACCTGCCGTTGGCCGACCGCGACCGGAAATGGGACGGTGGCGCCGCGGAGAAACGGGTCCGCAAGTGGGCCGGCGCCGAGGACGCCCCGAACCAGAAGTACCGCGACGCCCACGTCTGGTACGACGGCGACAACAAGGACAATTTCACCGGCTACAAGCTACTGATCGCCGACGTCATCGGAGGAACCCTCAAGGCGGTGCCGCGCGGGGTGATGGCCGCCGGCGCGATCATGGACGGCGCGCGCGGCGGCATCGACGTGCCGCACTCCGATGTCGATCGGGTCAAAAGCCACCTGGCGAAGTACTACAGGAAGATGGACGAAAGCCCTCCCTGGGAGCGCTGAACCCTGGGAGCGCCGATCAGATCGCGAGCGTCAGCTGCGACAGTCCGCGCAGCGTGACGTTGGTCTTGTACTGCGGTTCGCCGTCCAACCGTGCGTTCGGGAAACGCGCGGCGACCGCCGCCAGCGCCACGCTGGCCTCCAGCCGGGCCAGCGGCGCACCAAGGCAGTAATGCGCCCCGCGGCCGAATCCCAAGTGCCGCAGGTTCTTCCGTTCCGGATCGAACACATCGGGCCGGTCGTATTCGGCGGGGTCACGGTTGGCGCCGGCGAGCAGCAGCATCATGACATCACCCGCGGGCACCTCGACTCCCCCAATCACCATGTCGGCGAGCGCAATTCGACCGGCCAGCTGTACGGGCGGGTCGTAGCGCAGGGTCTCCTCCACGATCGCGGGCGCTCGGTCGACGTCGGCGCCCAGGGCTGCCCACTGACCTGGGTTGCGTAGCATGGCCAACACGGCGTTCCCGATGAGGTTCACCGTGGTCTCGTGACCCGCGATGAGCAGCAGGTTGCAGGTCGAGACGATCTCTTCCTCGGTCAGTTGATCCCCCGACTCCTCCACGGCGATCAACCCCGACAGCAGGTCCTCACCGGGTCGTGACCGGCGCTTGTCGATCAGGCCGTGGAAGTAATCACGCAGCCACGTACCGGCCTGTTGTCGCTCATTGGCGAATTCCGCCGGCACGCCGGTGATCGTCGAAAACGGGTCCAGCGCCTGGGCGAGCAACGCCGACGCGCGGCTGAACTGCGGCTCGTCCTCGAGGGGCACACCGAGCAACCGGCAGATGACCGCGACCGGCAGGGGATAGGCGAAATCCTCGACGACTTCGAACTGGCCCTTCTCGGCGACCCGGTCGAGCAATCCGTCGACCAGCGACCGGATGTCGGGTTGCAGCGCGCTCACCACCCTCGGCGCGAACGCCTTGCTGACCAGCTTGCGCAGCCGGGTGTGATCGGGCGGGTCGAGGAACAAGAATCCCGGCGGGCCCTGCCTGGGCGGCGCGGTGCCGGCCTCGGCCTGCCGCTTCGCGACCGTCGAGTTGGCGTTCTCGCTGCTCGACGACGGGTGCCGCAACACCTCGTCGCAGTCGCGGTAGCTCAAGAAGACCGCCAGGTTGGCGTCGGGCAGCTGCAACGGCCCGCGGTCGCGGAACTGCGCGCACAGCCGATACGGGTCGGCCCGGTTGGCGGGGTCCAGCAGCTGCAGCAATAGCCCCTGGGATTCGGCGGCTTCGGTGGGCGCGGTCGTCATCCTGACATTGTGCCCGCCCCCGATCCGCCGGGCCGCGCCCGTTCAGCGGCGCAGGAACGCCACGATGTGGCGGGCCAGTTCTTCGCCGGCGTCCTCCTGCAGGAAGTGTCCGGCGCCGCGGATCACCGGGTGGTCGATCCCCTGCGCGCCGCGCATCTCGCGCTGAAAGATCGCGGCCATCGGCCCGGTGATGGGGTCGCTGTCACTGAAGGCGACCAGCATCGGCGTCGGACTCACCGACAGCTTGGCCCACGCGGCCTTGTTGGCCGCCGCGGCGGGATCGTCCGGAGAGGTGGGCACCAGCCCGGGCATGGCCCGCGGGCCGATGCAGTACTCGTCAGCGGGAAACGGCGCGTCGTAGCCCGCGCGTTCGGCATCGCTCATCGGCCGGCGACAGCCGCCCTGCACAAACGCGCCGATGTCGAGCGCCGGCGCCGAGGTGATGGCCTCCCGGAAGCGCCACCAGATGTCGGCCATCGGCTGGTCCCCGTTCGGGAGCCCGGTGTTGGCGACGACGATCCGGGCAAACCGCTCGGGATGCTCTGCGGCGAGCCGCAATCCGATCAGCCCGCCCCAGTCCTGACCGACCAGGGTGACGTTGCGGAGGTCGAGGACATCGAACGCCAGCGCGCGCATCCATTCGACGTGGCGCGCATAGCTGTGGTCGTCGAGCCGGGTCGGCTTGTCCGAACGGCCGAAGCCCACCAGGTCCGGGCAGACGACGCGGTGACCGTCGGCCACCAGTATCGGAACCATCTTGCGGTACAGGTACGACCACGACGGCTCGCCGTGCAGCATGAGAACCGGATCCGCATCTCCTGGTCCGTCTTCGATCCAGGCGACGCGCAGCGCACCGCCGTCATCGTCGGGCAGTTCGCAATACCTTGGCGCATAGGGGAAATCAGGAATCTCGTCGAACCGGTCGTCGGGTGTGCGCAGCGTCTGCATGTCAGGTCCCTTCGGATAGTCCGGCCACAGCAGGATCCGCCATCAAGCGGTCGAGAAAACCGTGCTGGCCCTTCAGCAACTTGGTGCGCGCCGCCCCCACCGCGAACCAGCCCACCCGATCGACCTCGGGAAACTCCCGCAGCGTGCCCGACCCCTTTGGCCACTCCAGTTCGAACGTGTTGCTGCGCGCGTCGGTGATGTCGAGGTCGCTGTGCACGGCGAAGGCGGTCACCACCTTGGCGCCGGATTGTTTCAGCTGACCGAGGTCGACACGCGGCCCGGCCGGCAGCGGCAACCCCAGCTCCTCGGCGAACTCGCGCTGCGCGGCCGCCCAGGGATCCTCCCCGTCGGCGTACTCACCTTTCGGGATCGACCACGCGCCGTCGTCCTTGCGGGCCCAGAACGGCCCACCCGGGTGCGCGAGCAAGACCTCGACGACGCCGTCGCAGGTCCGGTACAGCATCACACCCGCGCTCAGCTTTGCCATCGACTTCTATTCCCCCACAGCGCGTTCCAGATCCTTGAGCGAGGATTCCAGATGCGCGAGCAGGCGCTGCAGGTGTGGCACGCTGCGCCGGCACCCCACCAGACCGAAGTCCAGATTGCCGGCGTTGCTGGCCAGGGTGATGTTCAGCGCCTGGCCGTCCAGCGCGATGGACAGCGGATAGTTGCCGTCGAGCCGCGCTCCCCCGTAGTAGATCGGCTGCGTGGGCCCCGGCACGTTCGAAATGATGATGTTGAAAGGCGGCGACGTCGACGCCACCCAGCCCGGCACCGCCGCCAACGCCAGCGCCGACGTGTTGACGGCGGACAGCGCCAGCGCCTGAAGCCGCGGCAACTGCGAGAAGACTTTCTTGTTGCTGCACATCGAATCGCTGATGGTCAGCAGACGCTGCGCGGGATCGTCGGTGTCGGTCGCGAGGTTGCACAGGATGGCTCCGACCATGTTGCCACCGGCGTCGGCCTCCTCCTCGGTGCGCAGGCTCACCGGGACCATCGCGATCAGCGGCGTGTCCGGCAGCGCGTTCTGCTCGAGCAGGTAATAGCGCAGGGCCCCCGAACACATCGCCAAGACGACGTCGTTCACCGTGACGCCCGCGGCCCGCTTCACGCTTTTGATGCGGTCCAGCGACCAGGACTGCGCGGCGCAGCGGCGAGCGCCGCCGATCTTGA
The DNA here is from genome assembly GCF_000709305.1 of Mycobacterium sp. TKK-01-0059. Classification (NCBI taxonomy): domain Bacteria; kingdom Bacillati; phylum Actinomycetota; class Actinomycetes; order Mycobacteriales; family Mycobacteriaceae; genus Mycobacterium; species Mycobacterium sp. TKK-01-0059. The sequence continues at coordinate 2,202,705 of NZ_KL446993.1, read as the reverse complement.
CGTTCAACATGGTCTTCGGCGCGCCGAACGGCAACGTCAGCTGCTGCTCGAGTAGCGCGGCGCGCGCCAGTCCCACCGTCGAGGGAGCAAGTGCCGCAACGGATCCCGCCGCACGGGCCAATGAACTCAAGCGAGACGACGTGCTGGATCTGCGCTTGGGTTTGCTCAGGCTCCACGGGGCGCGGATCTCGGGGTCGTCGGGGTCGGTGGACAGCGCGCGCTGCATCAGCTTCTGCGCCGAGACGCCGTCGATCAGTGCATGGTGCACCTTGGTGTAGATGGCGAACCGGCCGTCCTTGAGGCCTTCGACGATGTGCGTCTCCCACAACGGGCGATGACGGTCCAGCAGCGTGCTGTGCCACCGCGACGTCAGCTCGAGCAGTTCGCGGACCCGTTTGGGTGACGGCAGCGCCGAACGCCGGACGTGATAGTCGACATCGATGTCGTCGTCATACGACCACCCCAGGTTCGCGATGCCGCCGACGAACTTCGCGGGATGCTTGCGAAACGTGGGTTGGAACTCCCGCTGAGCGGTCAGTTGCTTGTGCAGCTCACGGGCGAAGCCGCGCCCCGCACCCGGCGGGGGCTCGAACAACTGCAAGCCTCCGACGTGCATGGGATGTTCGCGAGACTCTCCCAGGAGAAAGATCGCGTCGGTGGGCATCATCAGTTCCATCCACCCATTAGACCGCGACTGACGCCGCTGTGTGCATGTCTGCCCAGATCGGCGACGAGCCGATTCGCCGCCGGTCGGTCGCGGTGACCGCGAACGCGGCAGTGGGTCGTGCGGTGATCGCGCGAGTCCCGTTGTCCCAGAAGGGTTCCAGCTACCAGCCGGTCACAACAGGTCGGTGATCGTCTTCAGCCCCGCGTCATAGAGCACACCGGGCAGCATCCCGCCGTCACATTCGATGGTGGTGCCGTTGACGAAGTCGGCCTGCCCGCCCGCGAGGAACACGCACACCCGCCCCACCTCCGCGGGCTCGCCGGCGCGGCGCAGCGGAACGGCGGCGAAGTACTTCTCTCCGGTCGGATCGTCCTTGGGCAGCACAAACGACCGGAAGTTTTCCGTCATCGTCGGGCCCAACGCCACGCAGTTGACGCGGACCTTCGGCCCCCACTCCTCGGCCAGGGATCGGGTGAGGTGGTTGAGGCCGCTTTTGGCCGCGCCGTAGGAGACCAGCGTCGGCGATCCCGCCGGATGTCCCGCGCCGCTGGAGATGTTGATGATGCAACCGACGCCGTCCTGGGTCTGCATCTGCCGATAGGCGCGGATGGCGAACCACAGCGGGCTGATCAGGTTCATCTGCACCGCGAACGCATGGAACAGGGCGGTGCGCGCGTACTCGTCGTCGCTGGCGGGCGCGCCCTGAATGCGTTGCACCAGTTCGGGAATGCTCTCGACGTGCGGCGCCGGAACGGTGCCGCCGGCGTTGTTCACCAGGATGTCGACCCGGCCGTGGGCGGCCACGACGTCCGCGACGAACGAGTCGATCGACCGATAGTCACCCTGATCGCAGACCCTCTGGAAAGCGCGGGGCGCCCAGTCGTTTTCGATGCCGGGGAGGCCATCGAGCGGCGAACGCGAGCAGCCGATGACCGTCGCGCCCGCCCGCAGCAGCTCGTGGGCGATGCCGACGCCCACGCCGCGGCTGGTGCCGGTCACGATCGCGATCTTCCCGTCGAGGACGCTCATCAACAGACCCTTCCCGAAGTAGGCGATCATTGACAGTCACTGTCAGCAAGTCATAGCCTGCCATTTTGTTCGCCGATGTGTAAAGGTCGCGCACCGCCGTCCGGGAGGTCAATGATGAGTAGCCCGTCCAAACTTCGTGTCATCCAGTGGGCCACCGGCGGTGTGGGTAAGGCGGCGATCCAGTGCGTCCTCAATCACCCACAGCTGGAACTCGTCGGGTGCTGGGTGCACAGCGCGGACAAGAACGGTGTCGACGTCGGGCGGATCATCGGCACCCAGGATCTCGGTGTCACGGCCACCACCAGCATCGACGAGGTGCTGGCGCTGGACGCCGACTGCGTCATGTACAGCCCGCTGATCCCGAACGACGACGAGGTCATCGCGATTCTGCGGTCCGGCAAGAACGTCGTCACACCGGTCGGCTGGGTCTACCCCGATCCGGCCAACCCGCGCCACCGGGCCGTCGCCGACGCCGCGGCGGAAAACGGTGTCACGCTGCATGGTTCGGGGATCCACCCCGGGGGCATCACGGAGCGATTCCCGCTCATGGTGTCCTCGTTGTCGTCGGCGATCACGCACGTGCGCGCCGAGGAGTTCTCCGACATCCGCACCTACAACGCACCCGACGTGGTCCGCCACATCATGGGATTCGGCGGCACGCCCGAGGAGGCCACCCAGGGACCGATGGCCGGACTGCTCGACGGGGGCTTCAAGCAGTCGGTGCGGATGATCGCCGATCACATGGGATTTCGCATCGATCCCAACATCAGAACCATCCAAGATGTCGCGGTGGCGACCGCGGAGATCGACTACGACCCCTTCCCGATCACCGTCGGCACCGTGGCGGCGCGCCGCTTCCGCTGGCAAGCGCTGGTCGATGGCGAGCCGGTCATCACCGCGGCGGTCAACTGGCTGATGGGTGAGGAAAACCTGGATCCCGCCTGGGATTTCGGCGGGCGCGGCGAACGCTTCGAGGTCGACATCACCGGCGACCCCGACGTGAGCCTCACCTTCAAGGGGCTGCAGCCGGAGACGATCGCCGAAGGGCTGATCAAGAATCCGGGCGTCGTGGTCACCGCCAACCACTGCATCAACGCCGTTCCCGACGTCTGCGCCTCCGAACCGGGCATCAAGACCTACCTCGATCTGCCGTTGTTCGCCGGCCGCCCGGCCCCGAATCTTGCGGCGGTCAGGCCATGACCCTCGAGGACGTGTCGTTCTGCCACCTCGTCGTCGGCGTCACCGACATGGACCGCGCGCTGGCGTTCTACCGCGACGTCCTGGGCATGGACGTGGTCTTCGAAACGCTCATCTCCGGAGAGCCTTTCGATGCGGTGTTGCACGCGACCCGCAAGCAGGAGGGGCGCGTCGTCGGCGGGCTGCTGGGCGGGTTGATGATCGAGCTGCTGTCGATCGGCACCAATGCGACCGAACACAAACCGCGACGGGGCATCACCGGGATCCATAACGTCTCGCTGTCGGTGCCCGACCTCGACGACACCCATCGCCGCATCGTCTCCGCCGGTTACACCCCCGACCAGGACCCCTTCGAGATCGGTGGTGTCCGAATGTTTTTCGTCAAGGATCCGGACGGGACCCCGGTGGAGTTCATCGAACTGCCCAACGGCGCGCGGAGCACCTACGAACTGCACCGGGGCGTGGCGCTGCAGATGGGACCCGCCGAATGAGCTACAGCCACCCCGATTCGATGCGCGGACACGTCGCGATCGTCACCGGCGCCGCCCAGGGGGTCGGCAAGGGCGTGGCCACCGCGTTGCTCGAACGCGGCGCGGCGGTGCTGCTGGTCGACATCCAGGAGGAAGCCCTCGAGGCGACCACCACCGAACTCGCCGCGATCGGACGGGTCGAACGGCTCGTCGCCGACCTGCGCGACCCCGACAGTGCGCCGCGGATCGCGGCCGCCGCGATCGACGCCTTCGGTGCCGTGCACGGCCTGGTGAACAACGCGATCGCCACCAACGAGCCCAAGGCGTTCGTCGACATCACCACCGAAGACCTCGCGCTCGGCTACGACGTCGGGCCCCGGGCGACCTTCCTGCTCATGCAGGCCGTGCACCCGCTGATGGTCAGGGAGGGCGGCGGGTCGATCGTCAACCTCGGCTCCGGGACGGGTACCGGCGGCGAGCCCAAGTGGGGCGGGTACGCGGCCGCCAAGGAAGGCATCCGCGGGCTGTCCAAGGTCGCGGCGCTCGAATGGGGACGCGACAACATCCGCGTCAACGTCATCTGCCCATTCGCCGAGTCGGACGGCGTCAAGTACTGGAAGTCGTTCGCGCCCAAGGAATACGAGAAGGCCGTGGGCCGCGTCCCGATGAAGCGCATCGGCGACGTCCGCACCGACGTGGGCGCGCTGGTGGCGTTCCTGCTCGGCGGTGACGCGACGTTCATCACCGGGCAGACCATCCACGTCGACGGCGGGATCGGCTGCTTCCGGTGACCTCGCCCACCCGACCAGAGTCGCTCCGCGATCGGCAGCGCGCGCAGATCCGCGCCGACATCCGGCGCGCGGCGTTCCGGCTGTTCGTGGAGCGCGGGTATGACGCGGTGACGACGGAGGAAATCGCCACGGCCGCGGGCGTTTCCCCGCGCACCTTCTTCCGCCACGTGCCGGCGAAGGAGGAGCTGCTGCTCGCGCCGGTGCGCTATGGCGGCGCCGCGATCGTCAACCTCCTCGAAGGCCGCCCGGCCGCCGAACCACCCGACATTGCGCTGATCAACGCCATCGTCACCCGCACCCGCTCGTTCGAGCAGGCCGACACCGAGGAATGGCGCGAAGCCCTGCTGGTGGCCACCGACCTGCTTGACAAGGTCACGGTGCACCGGCCCGCCGACAAGGACCGGGCGACCAAACTCATCGCCGAACGAATGGGCGTCAACGCCGACGACGATCTGCGTCCCGGCTTGCTGGTCCAACTGGCCTTCGCGGCGGCGGATTTCGCCTTCCAGCAATGGGTACGACAATCGGGAAAGCCGCGGCCGCTCGACCGCTACGTCACCGAGGCTCTCGACGCGGTCAAAAGCCCGCACTGGAAACGGAAGTGAGCGGTCAGCGTCGGTGCAACACCTCGGGATTGGCGATCCGAACGGGCGTCCCGTCCAGCCATGCCACCACTGACTCCACGGTGTCGGAGTAGAAGGCGCCGAGCATCTCCCGGGTGACGTACCCCAGGTGGGGAGACAGCGTCACATTCGGCAGCCGCCGCAACCGGTGATCGCCGGGCAGCGGTTCGACGTCGAACACGTCCAGCCCGGCGCCGGCGATACGCCCGGACTCCAACACGGCGAGCAGCGCCGCCTCGTCGACGATCGGACCCCGCGACGTGTTGATCAGGTAGGCGTGCGGCCTCATCAAGGCCAGCTCGGACGCGCCGACCAGCCCCCGGGTGCGCTCCGAGAGCACCACATGGATGGAGACCACGTCGGAGGCGGCGAACAGCTCCGCCTTCTGCACGCGCCGGGCCCCCACGCTCGCGGCCGTGTCCGCCGTGAGATTTTGGCTCCACGCGATCACGTCCATGCCGAACGCCTTGGCATACTCGGCCATTCGTTTGCCGACCCTGCCGAGACCGAGCAGGCCGAGCGTCTTGCCCGCCAGCGTGATACCCGCGGCGCTCTGCCAGCCGCCGTCGCGCATGTTGCGATGCTCTTCGGCGAGATTGCGCACCGTCGCGATCATCAGCCCCCACGCGAGTTCCGGTGTCGCATCGCGCATTGCCCTGAATCGGGGATGCGCGAAATCGGAGTGAGCGACCAGGATCCCGTGCTCGGTGGCGGCGGCCAGGTCCAGGTTCGGCAGGCTCTTGCCGACGATGGTGATCAGTTTCAGGTTCGGCAGCCGCGCGATGAGGGTCGACGGAAACGCCATCCGCTCGCGCAGGGTGCACACCACGTCGAACGGCCGCAGCGCTTCGGCGGCCGCGTCCTCGGAGAGGTGGCGATCGAAAACGGTTACCTCCGAGCGTGTCTGCACGGGTGACCAGTCGGCGACCTGCAATGCCACTCCCGCGTAGTCGTCGAGTACCGCGACCTTGGGCATGGCTCACTCGATCATCGCGTTGCCGTGCCCGTCAAGACCGGGCACTGTGGACCCATGGGCGTTGTCGTGATCGGCCAGATCGCACGCGATCTGGTGCTGCGTACCGATGGGCCGCCGACGACCGACGATTCCACCACGATCCTGCAGCGCAAGGAGCTGCTGGGCGGCAAGGGCGCCAATCAGGCGGTCGGCCTGGCGCAGCTGGGTGTGCCGGTCGCCCTCATCGCGGTGGCCGGTGACGACGATGCGGGGGCGTCGGTCCTGGCGCAGGCCCAACGGGACGGCATCGACGTCGGCGGCGTCGCGCGTCGCGGCACCACGGCGCTGTTGATCGATGTGGTCCCAAAACCGCCGGAACGCATGCTCCTCGAAGACGTGCCCGAAAGCTCGCTGATCCAAGTCGCCGACCTCGATCGGTCCGCGTTCGACACCGCCGACACCGTTTCCATTCAGCTGCAGCAGCCGCCGGCCACCGCGTTGGAAGCCGCGCAACGCGCTCGGCGGCGGGGTCTGCGCGTCGTGGCCGACGGCGCGCCCGCCGAGCACATTCGGGCCGACCTGCTCGCGGCGGTCGACGTGATCCGCGCCGACGCCACGGAAGCCTCGCTCATCGCGGGCCGGGAGATCGGCACGGCGGCGCAGGCGCGCGAGCTGGCCGACCGCCTGTTGACCTGCGGTCCGGGACTGGTCGCCCTCGCGGTTCCGAAGGTCGGTGACCTGGTGGCGTGGGACGGTGGCAGCCGGCTCTTCGAATTCGCCGACGTCGACGTGGTGGATCCGACCGGCGCGGGCGACGCGTTCGTGGCCGGGCTGATCGCCGCGCTGCGTGATGGCGCCGCACCACCGGAGGCCGGTGAACTGGCGGCCGCGGCCGCCAGCGCCACCGTTCAGCGCCTCGGCGGCCGGCCCGACCTGACCGCGCTCAATACGTGATCGCCGGCGGGTACGGCAGATCGGTGCTGCTGTGGGGGTCGACGTACACCGGGTGGCCGAGGTATGGGAACGCGCGTTGCGGGCACGCGGGCCGGTCGCAGATCTTGCAGCCGGCGCCGATCGGCACGATCGACTCGGCGTCGCCCAAATCGATGCCGACGGAGTAGATCAGCTTCTCCGCGTGCGCGACGTCGCACCCCAGTCCGATGGCGAAACTCTTGTCCGGGCCGAGGTATCGGCTCGGCTCCGTCGTGGTGGTTCGCGCGACCCAGAAGTAGGTGCGCTCGTCGGGCATCTGCGCGACTTGGGTCAGAAACTGGCCGGGCCGGGAGAATGCGTGGTGGACCACCCACAGCGGACAGTTGCCGCCGACGCGTGAGAAGTGAAAAGCGGTGGCGGACTGGCGTTTAGAGATGTTGCCGGCGCTGTCGGTGCGGACGAAGATGAACGGCACGCCCCGCGCGTTCGGGCGCTGCAGGGTGGACAGCCGGTGGCAGATGGTTTCGAATCCCACCTCGAATCGCCTTGCCAGCTGGTCGATGTCGTAGCGGACGTCCTCGGCGGCCTCGAGGAATCTCAGGTAGGGAAGCAGCAGGGCGCCGGCGAAATAGTTGGCCAGCCCGATACGCGCCACGCTGCGGGCGTCGTCGCTGAGCTGGTCGTCGCCGGCGATGATCCCGGTGATCAACTTGGCCTGGGTGAGCAGGGCGATCTGGGTGGCGAGTTGAAAGGCACGCTGGCCCGGATGCAGCCACCGAGCCAGGTACAGGGTTTTCGATTCGGGCGCGAACCGGCGTTTGGAGTTGGGATCCAACACCTGACCGTCGTCGATCACCACCGAGACGCCGAGCTGTTCGGCGAGCAGCTCCGCGAGCTGGCCGTCGAGTCCGCCGATTCGCAAGTGGTTCTTGGTGAACAGCTCTTCGGCCGCGAGATCCAGTTCGCCGATGTAGTTCTTGCGGTCGTAGAAGAAATCGCGAACCTCTTCGAACGGCATCGGCTGCTGGGACAGCGACGACGCGTCCGAGGCTTCCGAATTCGCGCGACTGTGCAGGGCCTCCAGGTCGGCCGTCGTGTCGTGCAGCCGCCTGTGCAGGTTGACCAGGGTCTGACCTATCGCGGGCATGCGGGCGACGAGCTCCTCGACCTGCCCGGCCGTCGCGGGCGCCTCGGCGAGCACCTCCCGCAGGTCGGAGATCAAGCGGGCGTCGGACTCCGGCGCGAAGTACTGGCTCGGCAGGTCGAATCGTTCGGTGAGCGTGAGCAGTACCGGAACGGTGATCGGGCGCTGGTCATTTTCCAGCTGGTTGACGTAGCTGGTCGACAGCCCCAGGACGCGGGCCAGCGCCACCTGGGTCAGCCCCTGTTCCTCGCGCAATCGCCGTAGCCGCGCGCCGGCGAACGTCTTCGCCACGGATCCCACCGTACGCCCAACCCCTTTCACAACATTCGCAAACTGCCGCGGAGAAGGACACAAGTTTACGCTTTTACAGGGGATTTACGCCGACTTCAGCCCTGCGTACTGTGCGAGTTATGCGCATTCACGATGTTCGGACGCGTCGTAGCGCCGACGACTTCCCCCGCAGTGAACACCTCGCGTGGAAGATCGCCGAGGTCGCGGCCGACCCGGTCGCCGTGCCCGTCGACGTCGAGGCGATGGTGATCAACCGCATCATCGACAACGCCGCCGTCTCGGCCGCCTCGCTGGTCCGCCGGCCGGTGGCGGTCGCGCGGGCTCAGGCGCGGGCGCACCCCGCCGCGGCCAAGGGCGCCAAGGTTTTCGGGATCGAGGGCGACTACTCCCCGGAGTGGACGGCCTGGGCCAACGGCGTCGCGGTGCGCGAATTGGATTTCCACGACACGTTTCTGGCCGCCGAGTACTCGCATCCGGGCGACAACATTCCCGCCCTGGTGGCGGTGGCGCAGCACCTGGGGATCGGCGGCGCCGACCTGATCCGGGGCATCGCGACCGGCTACGAGATCCAGATCGACCTGGTCAAGGGAATCTGCCTGCACGAGCACAAGATTGACCACGTCGCGCACCTGGGCCCGTCGGTGGCGGCCGGCCTGGGCACGATGTTGGGCCTGGACAAAGAGACGATCTATCAGGCCATCGGCCAGGCGCTGCACCTTACGACGTCGACCCGGCAGTCGCGCAAGGGCCTGATCTCGAGCTGGAAGGCGTACGCGCCCGCCTGGGCGGGCAAGGTCGCCATCGAGGCCGTCGACCGCGCCATGCGCGGTGAGGGTGCGCCGGCCCCGATCTGGGAGGGCGAGGACGGGGTGATCGCCTGGCTGCTTTCGGGGCGCGAGCACACCTATCACGTCCCGCTGCCCGAGCCCGGCGAGCCCAAGCGCGCCATCCTCGACAGCTACACCAAGGAACACTCGGCGGAGTATCAGAGTCAGGCGCTGATCGACCTCGCGCGCCGGATGCGCGAACGGATCGGCGATCTGAACCAGGTCGCGACGATCGTTCTGCACACCAGCCATCACACCCACTACGTGATCGGCACCGGGTCGGGCGATCCGCAGAAGTTCGATCCCGACGCTTCGCGCGAGACGCTGGATCACTCGGTGATGTACATCTTCGCGGTCGCGCTGCAGGACGGCGCCTGGCATCACGAGCGCTCGTATGCTCCGCAGCGGGCGCGCCGCCCCGACACCGTCGAGCTGTGGCACAAGATCTCGACGGTCGAGGATCCCGAATGGACCCGGCGCTACCACTCCACCGATCCGGCGGAGAAGGCGTTCGGCGCGCGCGCGGAGGTCACCCTCAAAAACGGCGAGGTCATCGTCGACGAGATCGCCGTCGCCGACGCTCATCCGCTGGGGGCGCGGCCATTCGAGCGCAAGCAGTACATCGGGAAGTTCACCGAGCTGGCCGAGGGCGTGGTCGGCGAGGCCGAGCAGCAGCGGTTCCTGTCGGCGGCCGAAGCCCTGGCGGACCTGCAGGCGGGCGCTGTGGGCGCGCTCAACATCACGGTCGCTCCGCTGATACTCGACAAGGCCCCCGCGATCGGGCCGGGGATCTTCTGATGGGCGGGCTGATCGGCGGGGCCGTGCCGGCGACCGACAAGCGGGCGCGGTTCCGCGCCACGCTGGAAAGCGGTCGGCTGCAACGGTTCCCGGGCGCCTTCTCACCACTGGTGGCCAAGCTTGTCGCCGAGCTCGGGTTCGACGGCGTGTACGTGTCGGGCGCGGCGCTCTCGGCCGACCTCGGCCTGCCCGACATCGGCCTGACCACCCTGACCGAGGTCAGCGGGCGAGGCGCCCAGATCGCGGGGGTGAGCGACCTGCCCACCCTGATCGACGCCGACACCGGCTTCGGTGAGCCGATGAGCGCGGCGCGCACGGTGACGGTGCTCGAGGACGCCGGCCTCGCGGGCTGCCACCTGGAGGACCAGGAAAACCCCAAGCGCTGCGGGCATCTCGACGGCAAGGCCGTGGTGCCGGCCGGCGAGATGATCAAACGGCTGCGGGCCGCCGTCTCCGCGCGCCGCGACCCGAATTTCATCGTCTGCGCCCGCACCGATGCCGCCGGCATCGAGGGGGTGGGGGCGGCGATCGAGCGCGCCAAGGCCTACGCCGACGCGGGTGCGGACCTGATCTTCACCGAAGCCTTAGGCAGCCCAACGGAATTCGAGCGGTTCCGCGCCGCGGTGGACACACCCTTGCTGGCCAACATGACCGAGTTCGGCAAGTCGCCGCTGCTGACCACCCAACAGCTGTCCGACATCGGCTACAACGTGGTGATCTACCCCGTCACCACGCTGCGGCTGGCCATGCACGCCGTCGAGGCGGGCCTTCGCGAAATCGCCGAGACCGGAACACAATCCGGCCTGACCGAGCGGATGCAGCACCGCAGCCGCCTCTACGAATTGCTGCGCTACGCCGATTACAGCCAATTCGATTCCGACCTCTACAACTTTTCCGTCCAAGGAGTCGCGCCATGAGCATCGTCGAAGACAACCAGCCCCGCATTTACAAAGGCCTGGCCGGCGTCGTCGTCGACACCACCGCCATCTCCAAGGTCGTCCCGGAGACCAACTCCCTGACCTACCGCGGGTACGCCGTACAGGACCTCGCGGCCGCGTGCAGCTTCGAGCAGGTCGCCTACCTGCTGTGGCACGGCGAGCTGCCCGACGAGCAGCAGCTGGCGCTGTTCACCCAGCGGGAACGAGCGGCGCGTCGGCTGAACCGGTCCCAGCTGTCGCTGCTGACCAAATTGCCCGACACCTGCCACCCCATGGACGTCGTGCGCACCTTCATCAGCTCGATGGGCGCCGAAGACCCCGACGAGGACGACAACAGCCCGGCGGCCAACTACGCCAAGGCCTTGCGGATGTTCGCGGTGCTGCCCACCGTCGTCGCGGCCGACATGCGCCGCCAGCGCGGACTGGAACCCATCGCGCCCCACAGCCACATGAGCTACGCCCAGAATTTCCTGCACATGTGCTTCGGCGACGTCCCGGAGCAGGTGATCGTCGACGCGTTCGAACAGTCGATGGTGCTCTACGCCGAGCACAGCTTCAACGCATCCACCTTCGCCGCGCGCGTGGTCACCTCGACCCAGTCCGACATCTACAGCGCGGTCACGGCCGCCATCGGCGCGCTCAAGGGCTCGCTGCACGGCGGGGCCAACGAAGCGGTCATGCACGACATGATCGAAATCGGAAGCGCCGAACGGGCTTCGGAGTGGTTGTCTGGCAAGCTGGATCGCGGCGACAAGATCATGGGCTTCGGTCACCGCGTCTACAAGAACGGCGACTCCCGGGTGCCGACCATGAAGGCGGCGCTCACGCGCGTCGCCGCCGCGCGCGACGGTCAAAAGTGGCTCGACATCTACGAGGTCCTGGAAAAGGGGATGGCCCAAGCCAATGGCATCAAGCCGAACCTGGACTTTCCCACCGGCCCGGCCTATTACCTGATGGGCTTCGACATCGGGGCCTTCACCCCGATTTTCGTGATGAGCCGGATCACCGGATGGACGGCGCACATCATCGAGCAGACCGCGTCGAACGCGTTGATCCGTCCGCTGAGCGAGTATGTCGGACCGCCGCAACGCGCTCTATCGTAAGTACCGTGTTGACGAAAGTCCTGGTCGCCAATCGCGGCGAGATCGCGATCCGCGCCTTCCGCGCCGCCTACGAACTGGAAATGGCCACCGTGGCGGTCTACCCCTACGAGGACCGCAATTCGGTGCACCGGCTCAAGGCCGACGAGTCGTACCAGATCGGCGAGGAGGGTCACCCGGTCCGCGCCTACCTGTCGGTCGACGACATCGTCGCCACGGCGCTGGCGTGCGGGGCGGACGCCATCTACCCGGGCTACGGGTTCCTGTCCGAGAACCCGGACCTGGCGGCGGCGTGCGCGGCGGCGGGCATCACGTTCGTCGGCCCGACCGCCGAGGTGCTCGAGCTCACCGGCAACAAGGCGCGCGCGATCGCGGCGGCGCGGGCGGCGGGCCTGCCGGTGCTGGCGTCCTCGGCGCCCTCGACATCGGTGGACGAGCTGGTGACGGCCGCCGAGTCGATGACGTTTCCGCTGTTCGTCAAGGCGGTCGCCGGTGGTGGCGGCCGCGGGATGCGTCGGGTCACCGACCCCGCGGCGCTGCCGGAGGCGATCGAGGCGGCCAGCCGGGAGGCCGAATCCGCCTTCGGGGATGCCTCGGTGTTTCTCGAACAGGCGGTGATCAACCCGCGCCACATCGAGGTCCAGATCCTGGCGGACAACCACGGCAACGTGATCCACCTCTACGAACGGGACTGCAGCGTGCAGCGGCGGCACCAGAAGGTGATCGAGATCGCCCCGGCGCCGAACCTGGATCCACAACTGCGGATGAGTATTTGCGCCGATGCGGTGGCGTTCGCGCAAAGCATCGGCTACACCTGCGCGGGCACGGTCGAGTTCTTGCTCGACGAGCGCGGCAATCACGTGTTCATCGAGATGAATCCCCGCATCCAGGTGGAGCACACGGTGACCGAGGAGATCACCGACGTCGACCTGGTGTCCGCCCAGCTGCGCATCGCGTCCGGTCAAACGCTGGAAGAGATTGGCCTGCACCAGGATTCGATCGTCCCGCACGGCGCGGCGCTGCAATGCCGCATCACCACCGAAGACCCGGCGAACGGTTTCCGCCCGGACACCGGCCGCATCACCGCCTACCGCACCCCGGGCGGCGCGGGAATACGACTGGACGGCGGCACCACCCTGGGCGCGGAGATCAGCGCGCATTTCGACTCGATGCTGATCAAGCTCAGTTGCCGGGGCCGCGACTTCCCCACCGCGGTGCGCCGCGCCCGGCGGGCGGTCGCGGAGTTCCGCATCCGCGGTGTGTCGACGAACATCCCCTTCCTGCAAGCGGTCCTGGACGACCCCGACTTCCAGGCCGGGCGCATCACCACGTCGTTCATCGAGGAACGCCCGCAGCTGCTCACCGCGCGCAGCTCGGCCGACCGCGGCACCAAGATCCTCAACTACCTGGCCGACGTCACCGTCAACAAGCCCCACGGTGAGCGCCCGTCAACGGTGTACCCGCACGACAAGCTGCCCGACATCGACCTGTCGACCGACCCACCCCCGGGCTCCAAGCAGCGTCTGACCGAACTCGGACCCCAGCGATTCGCGGCCTGGCTCCGCGAGTCGCGCGGCGTCGCCGTCACGGACACCACGTTCCGCGACGCGCACCAGTCGCTGCTGGCGACCCGCGTCCGCACCAGCGGCCTGATCAAGGTCGCGCCCTACCTCGCGCGGACCATGCCGCAACTGTTGTCGGTGGAGTGCTGGGGCGGCGCGACTTACGATGTGGCGCTGCGGTTCTTGAAGGAGGACCCGTGGGAGCGGCTGGCGGCGCTGCGGGAGGCGATGCCCAACATCTGCCTGCAGATGCTGCTGCGCGGGCGCAACACCGTCGGCTACACGCCCTATCCGGAGACGGTGACGACGGCGTTCGTCGAGGAGGCGACGGCCACCGGCATCGACATCTTCCGGATCTTCGACGCGTTGAACAACGTCGACTCGATGCGCCCGGCCATCGACGCGGTGCGCGACACCGGGGCGGCGGTGGCCGAGGTGGCGATGTCCTACACCGGGGATCTCAGCGATCCGGCCGAAAAGCTTTACACGCTCGACTATTACCTCAAGTTGGCCGAACAGATCGTCGAAGCGGGCGCGCACGTCCTGGCGATCAAGGACATGGCCGGGTTGTTACGCGTGCCGGCCGCCGCGACGCTGGTCTCGGCGCTCAAATCCCGGTTCGACCTGCCGGTGCACGTGCATACCCACGACACCCCGGGCGGACAACTCGCGAGCTACGTGGCGGCCTGGCACGCGGGGGCCGACGCCGTCGACGGTGCCGCTGCCCCGCTCGCGGGGACCACCAGCCAGCCCGCGCTGTCATCGATCGTGGCCGCCGCCGCCAACACCGACTACGACACCGGGTTGTCGCTGCCGGCGGTGTGCGACCTGGAACCGTACTGGGAGGCGCTGCGAAAGGTGTACGCGCCGTTCGAATCCGGGCTGCCGTCCCCGACGGGCCGCGTCTACCACCACGAGATCCCCGGTGGCCAACTGTCGAACCTGCGCCAGCAGGCCATCGCGCTGGGTCTCGGCGACCGGTTCGAGGACATCGAAAACGCCTACGCCGGCGCCGACGCCATCCTCGGGCACCTCGTCAAGGTCACGCCGTCGAGCAAGGTGGTCGGCGACCTGGCGCTGGCGCTGGTCGGGGCGGGCGTCAGCGCGCAAGACTTCGCCGAAGATCCCGCGCGCTATGACATCCCGGATTCGGTCATCGGGTTCCTGCGCGGCGAACTCGGCGATCCGCCCGGCGGCTGGCCGGAGCCGTTGCGTACCAAGGCGTTAGACGGCCGCGGCCCGGCCAAGCCCGAGCAGCCGCTGATAGCCGACGATGAAAAGGCGTTGGCCACACCGGGTGCCGAACGGCAGGCGGCGCTGAACCGGCTGCTGTTCCCCGGGCCGGCCAAAGAGCTCGAGGACCACCGCGAGGCCTACGGCGACACCTCCGGATTGAGCGCCAACCAGTTCTTCTACGGGCTGCGCCAGGGGGACGAGCATCGCGTGGAGCTGGAGCGCGGTGTGGAGCTGCTGATCGGGTTGGAGGCCATCTCCGACCCCGACGAACGCGGAATGCGCACCGTGATGTGCATCCTCAACGGTCAGCTGCGGCCCGTCGTGGTGCGCGACCGCAGCATCGCCACCGACGTCCCTGCCGCCGAGAAGGCCGACCGCGCCAATCCCGATCACGTCGCCGCCCCCTTTGCCGGCGTCGTCACGGTCACCGCCGAGGTCGGCGAGGAGGTCGAGGCCGGCCAGACGATCGCGACGATCGAGGCCATGAAGATGGAGGCCGCCGTCACCACCCCCAAGGCCGGCAAGGTCGCGCGAATCGCGGTGTCACGCACCGCACAAGTCGAGGGCGGCGACCTCCTGGTGGTGATCGACTAGCGACGATCGACTAGCCGGTGCCGTTGATCAGGGCAGCGCGCGCCAGCGTCTGCTCCGCCTGCTTGACGTGGGCGGCGTCGACTAGGACGCCGTTCACCCCGACGGCTCCCCGGCCCTTGGCCTCGGCCTCCCGGTAGGCGGCGACGTTGGCTTCGGCGCGGGCGATCTCGTCGGCGGTCGGGGCGTAGACCTCGTTGGCGACCGGAACCTGGTCGGGGTGGATGGCCCACTTCCCGGTGTAGCCGAGCAGCGACGCGCGCCGGGCGTCGCGCTCATACCCGGCGAGGTCGCGGTAGTCGGGGTACGGCGCGTCGATCGCGTCGATGCCCGCGATGCGCGCGGCGACGATCACCTTGTTGCGCGCGTAGGCCCAGAACTCACCCGGATACTCGCCCAGCGGGACGAAGTTGGTGTCCACCCGCGCGCCCTGTGACAGCGAGAAATCGCCCACCCCGAAGATCAGGGCGTCCAGGCGGGGGCTGGCCGCCGCGATCTCTTCGGCGTTGGCCAGGCCTTCGACTTCTTCGATCAGCACCTCGAGGCGAATCCGCTTGCCCAGGTTCAGCTTTGATTCCAGCTGGGTGAGCAGGACATCCACCCACCACACGTCGCGCGCGGTGCGCGCCTTGGGGATGATGATGGTGTCGAGGTTGCGGCCGGCCCTGGTCACCACGTCGATGACGTCGTCGTGGCACCACCGGGTGTCCAGGCCGTTGATCCGCACCGCCCGCGCGGTGCGGCCCCAGTTCAGGTCGTTGAGCGCGCTGACCGCCTTGCCGCGCGATTCCTCCTTGAACGCGGCGGGCGTCGCATCCTCGAGGTCGAGGAACACCAGGTCGGCGCCGCACCCGGCGGCCTTGTCGAACATGTTGTCGTTGCAGGCGGGCACCGCGAGCTCGGAGCGGCGGAGAAGTTTCGTCATGGTTGCTTCCTTCAGTGTCCTTGTGTCACAACACGCCGCGGGCGCGCAGGTCGTCGATTTCGTCGTGGCTCATGCCGAGCAGCTCCCCGTATACCTCGGTGTTGTGCTCGCCGAGGCGCGGTCCCAGATGCCCGACCGTGCCGGGCGACGACGAGAAACGCGGCACGGGGGCCTGCACCGTCATGGGTCCAAGCTGTTGGTCGTCGACGGAGATGAACACCTCACGATGCGCCAACTGTTCGTCGGCCACCAGGTCGCTGATGTCATACACCGGCGCCGCGGCCACCTCGTGCGTCTCGAAGGCGGCCATCGCCTCCGAAAGTGTTTTAGTGGCAACCCAATCGGCGACCACGGCATCGACCTCGCGGGCCCGCGCCAGGCGTCGCTGGGGGTCGGAGAAGTCGGCGTCGTCGAGCAGATCGTGGCGGCCGATCGCCCGGAACACCCGCAGCGCCAACGCCGGCGAACTGCCGGACATGGCCAGCCACTTGCCGTCCGCGGTGCGATAGGTGTTGCGCGGCGCCGAAATGTCCCACCGGTTGCCGGCCCGCTCGGGCACCAGGCCCAACTGGTCATAGCCCAGCAGCGTCTGTTCCAGCAGCCGGGCCAGCGGGTCGATCAGGTTGACGTCGATCAGTTGTCCGGGCCCGCCATGCACGTCCCGGTGATACAGCGCCATCATCACCGCGTACGCGGCGTTCAGCGAAGCGACGCCGTCGGCCAACATGAACGGCGGCAACGTCGGCGGCCCACCGGCCTGACCCGTGATGTGCGCGAACCCGCTCATCGCCTCGCCCAGCGTGCCGAAGCCCGGGCGCTCGCTCTTCGGCCCGCTCAGCCCGTACCCGGTGATGTGCAGCATCACGATCCGCTCGTTGACCGCGCGCAGGCTCTCGTAGTCGAGGCCCCACTTCCGCAAGGTCTGAGGGCGGGTGTTGAAGATGGCGACATCGGCGTGCTCCACCAGGCGGCGCACCAGCTCCTGCCCTTCGGCGCACCGCATGTCAAGCGTGATCGACCGCTTGTTGCGCGCGATCGACTTCCACATCAGGCCGACACCGTCGCGCTGGTTGCCCCAGCCGCGGATCGGGTCGCCGTGGCGCGGTTCTTCGACCTTGATCACGTCGGCGCCGAACTCCCCGAGATAGGTGGCCACCAACGGCGCGGCGGCCAACGTGGCGAGGTCGAGCACCCGCAGCCCGTCAAGCATGGGCACCGGCGGCCACCCGGCTGTTCGACGGACGCTGCAGCCCGAGATGGCCGCGCAGAGTGGAGGATTCGTATTCCGTGCGGAACAGGCCGCGGCGCTGCAGCTCTGGCACCACCATGCGCACGACGTCCTCGAATGCGCCGGGCAGATGCGTTGCGGCCAAGACGAATCCGTCACACGCGCCGCTTTCGAACCAGTCCGCCATCTGATCGGCGACCTGTTCGCCGGTGCCGACGAAGCGCGGCCCCTGCAGCAGGGTGGCGCGATGGTTGGCGAGGTCGCGCAAGGTGACCGTGTCCCCGCCGATATGGGTGCGCAGGTTCTGCACCAGGCCGCGGATTCCGGAGACCGAGGCGAGCAGTTCGTCGGTCACCGGGTCGTCGAGATCGTGTTGCGCGAAGTCATAGTTCATCAGCTCGGACAGCAGCGTCAGCGACGCCATCGGATGTACTAGATCGTTGAGGAACATCGCCTCGCGATCCTTGGCATGGGCCTCGGATTCGCCCACCACCGCGTAGGCCATGGGGCAGATGCGCACGGCGGCCGGATCGCGGCCCGCGTCGGCGATGCGGTCCTTTTGATCGGCGTAGTGGCTGCGCGCCACCTCGATGCCCGGGTCGCCGGTGAAGATCAATTCGGCCCACCGAGAAGCGAATTCGCGGCCCCGGCCCGACGAACCGGCCTGGATGATGACCGGACGGCCCTGCGGGGTCCGCGGCACCGTCAACGGTCCACGGGCGGAGAAGAACTGGCCGACGTGTCCCAGCTCGTGCACCTTGCTGGGGTCGGCGAACTGCCCGGAGGCCCGGTCGTGCAGGACGGCTTCGTCCTCCCAGGTGTCCCACAGGCCGGTCACCACGTCCATGAATTCGTCGGCGCGGTCGTACCGTTCGTCGTGACCGAGGTGGGCGTCGACGCCGAAGTTTTGCGCCTCGCTGTCGTTGACGGAGGTGACCACGTTCCACGCCGCGCGGCCGCCCGACAGGTGGTCGAGCGAGGCGAACGTGCGCGCCACGTGGAACGGCTGGTAGTAGGTGGTCGAGTAGGTGGCGCCCAGCCCAATCTTGGACGTGGCTTGTGCCAGCACCCCGAGGATCACACTGAGGTCCAGCTTGACCGGGCGGGCGCCGTAATGCACGGCCTCGCCCACCGATCCGCCGTAGACGCCGGGCATGGCCAGGCGGTCGTCGAAGAACATCAGGTCGAAGCAACCCTCTTCGAGCTGGCGGCCGATCTTCGCGTAGTAGGACGCGTCCAGGTACCGGTGTTCGGTCGCGGGGTGCCGCCACGAGCCCGCGTAGACCGAGGTGCTGCCGGCCTGCATGAAGGCCACGAGGGCCATTTTGTCGGTGCGCATGCTTGAAACGTAACATCTGATATTTCAGATATCAAATGCTAGATCTGTCGTTTGGTATTGTGCCCAGGTGGCTTCGACCTCAGGGATCGACATCTCCGGGACGGTCCGAGAGCGCGCCGCCCGCGAGCTTCGCGACCGCATTCTGACCGGCGTGCTGCCGGCCGGCTCCCGGGTCGATCTCGACGCCATCACCGAGGAATTCGCGACCAGCCGCACGCCGGTGCGCGAGGCGTTGCTGGAGCTGTCGTTCGAGGGCCTGGTTCAGGTCGCCCCGCGCAGCGGGGTGACGGTGGTCGGCATCAGCCCGG
Source organism: Mycobacterium sp. TKK-01-0059 (assembly GCF_000709305.1). Lineage (NCBI taxonomy): Bacteria > Bacillati > Actinomycetota > Actinomycetes > Mycobacteriales > Mycobacteriaceae > Mycobacterium > Mycobacterium sp. TKK-01-0059. Next base: position 2,183,753 of record NZ_KL446993.1, on the reverse strand, counting down.
GCGACGTCCTGGACAGCTTCACGATTCTCGGCGTGCTGACCGGGCAGGCCGCGGCGTGGGCCGCCGAGCGGATCGAACCCGCCGAACTCGCCACCCTCCGGGAACTCGCGGCCGACGTGGTCGCGCGATCCGGTGACGACTCCATCGGAGAGGCCAACTGGCATTTCCATCAGATGATCCATCGCGCGGCGCACTCCCCTCGCCTGCTGAACCAGATCAAGCAGGTCGCGCGCGTGGTGCCGAGCAACTTCCTCACCCTGTTCCCCGAGCACGAAAAGCATTCGCTCGACGAACATCAACAGCTCCTCGATGCGCTGGGCGACAAGGACGCCGAACGCGCCCGTGCGATCGCCGAACGGCACGTCTTGGATGCCGGCCGCTCGCTGGCCGACTGGCTCGAGCAGCGCCGCGACGTCTAGCCCGCCAGCGCGGGCAGCACCTTGTCGGTGAGCAATTGCACCGACTTCCACGCTTCGTCGACCGGCATGCCACCGACCAGGGGGTGCATGACGAGCGGCCCGTAGTTCTCGGCCTCGCGCACCTCCGCGATCAGCTGATCTGGAGTCAGGAAGCGGTATCGCCCCGATGCCCTGACCTGATCCAGGGTCTGCACACCCGGAAGGTGCATGAGCGAGCGTTGATCGGTGGACCATCCGCCGTAAGTGACTGCCTCCCAGAGGATGTGATCGCCCAGTTCCGCCCACGCCCGCTCGGGGTCCTCGTGCAGGTAGATCATTCCGCGGTTGATCGGTCCCGGCATGAGAATGAACGGCGCCATGCCGGCCTCGGCGCACAGCTCGCGGTAGTACGCGGCGATCTCGGGCAGGTGATCGGCCAGGCTGAGCGGCAGCCGGAACCGGGCGGCGCGCCGCGCCGTGGCGCGCGCGCCGCCGCCGACGTACAGCGGTGGATGCGGCCGGGTCCACGTGCCAATGTCGGACCACACCGCCAGCATCCGCTCGAGCAGGCCGTCCATCAGCGCGCCACGTCGCGTGAAATCGGCCCCCAGCGCGTCGTATTCGACCGTGCGGTATCCCAGGCCCACCGTGGTGTGCAGCCGGCCGCGGCTCATGTTGTCGACGAGCGCGATGTCTTCGGCAAGGCGGACGGGGTTCCACAGCGGGCCCAACGCGCAATCGACGCTGGCGATCAGTGTCGAGGTGCGGGCCAAGAACATCGCCGCGGCCATGATCGGGTTGCAGCTCCACCCGTGCCCGGTCGCGTGATGCTCGTCGACACTGATCGACGTGATGCCGTGCGACTCACCCCACTGCGCCAGTTCGAGCGCGGCGGACAGCAGTTCGCCCTGCACGCGCGGATCCCCCTGCGGCGAGGCGAAATTGAAGCGCAGGACCGTCAGCAACATGCTATGAGTTCCTCGCAATCTGGTTGTGCAGCCACGCGCTTTCCCAGAAGTTCGTGCTGCTTGCGAGAAGCTTTTCATGCGCCTGCCGGAGCACATCGCGGGCCCCCGAATGCTCGGCGGGCACGAGCTGGGCGAGGTGGATGGCGTGCAGCGCCCGATCGGCGGCCAGGTGCGCCCGGGCGCGATCCAGGAGCGCATCGGCGCCGGCCAACTCGACCACGTCGGCCGCGACGGCGTCGAATCCGACGGGGTACAGCTCGGTGGTCGACTCGTGGTGGAACCAGCCCGAGTAGTTCTCCCAGACGGCCCGCACGTCCCAGGCGACCTTCCCATAGCCCTGGCCCACTTCGTATTCCGCGGGCAACGTGATCTCGCGCATCAGGGTGCGGACATCCTTTCCGGCATTCATTCCGGCGATCGTCTGATCGTGGATGTACTGGATGGCGTTGCGCAGCCGGGTCAGCTCGGCGTTGATGCGCTCGGCCCCCGCGACGGGCGCGAAGTGACCCGTCACGAGCAGCTCGGGGTGCAGGTCGCGGACCCGTTCCACCGAGGCAATGGCCGTCAACGCGTCCCGGTAGCGGTCGCCCCGCATGGTGACGAGGTTGGGGATGTGCCCGAACAGGGGGCCGAAGGTGTTTCCGCACAGGCAGATTCGCTCCTCGGGGAGCCAGACCACCAGCGAGTCGGTGGTCTCCCCACCGGGCACCGAGATCAGTTCCATCCGCCGGCCGCCGAGCTCCAGCGTCAGCGTGTCCTCGAAGTCGAGGTCCACGACGGGCACGCTCTGGCCCGCCAGCTGCGCGGTCCCCAGGCGCCGTTGGATGGCTTGGATGCCGTCGGCCAGCGTGTCTTTGAACGCGAACGCGCTGCGGCTGGCGCGGTAGGGGATCAATCGTTCGTTGTCGTCTCGCCACGCCGTCCAGTTCGCTTGCGCGACAACGGTCGTGTCGGGGTCGCGCACGCTGTCCAGGCCGCCGACATGATCGACGTGGCCCTAGGTGAAGATGATGTAGCGCACCGGCGAGGAGTCCACGGCGTCGAAGTTGGCGCGATGCACCGGCCCCTCGAAACCCATGCCGGTGTTGACGATCACCCGCCCCTGCGCGGTGGTGAGCAGGTACGAGTTGGACAGCCCGGGCGAGCACCACAATCCCGGGGCGATCTTATCCGCCTTCTCCGCGGACGCCGGGCGCATCGCGTCGGCGCCGGGCCTGCCGCGATAGACGGGTTCGGTCATCGCTGCTGACTCCTTATTCGGGTCGGACGTCGAACTTGTCGAAATAGAAGCCGAAACGGCCCCGGAGATCGTCGGCGGAGACGCCGAAGTGCCGTTGCAGTTCGTAATGGATGCGGCCGTGCTTGCCGCGTGGATTGCCGTCCAGGTAGCGCTGGAAACCGTCGCGCACCTGCCGCGGCAATTCGACACCGCCGCAGTGATACAGCCGCTCGAGCACCGGCATCTCGTTGCCACCCAGCTGGTGGAAGTTGACGTCGATGCTGCGTTCGGTGTCCACCAGGTCGCGGTCGCGCACGCATGCGCTCAGCAGACGATGCACGCGATCGCTCCAATACTCCAGCAGCCACTGCGGATCAATGCTGTTGCGGCGCAGCCGATCCGAGTAGGCCATCATCGTGATCGCCGATTGGATCACCGCGACGGGGTCGCGGTGCGTGAAAGCCACCGTCGCGTCGGGGAACGTCGCCATCAAGGGGCCGAGCTGCTCGCAGTGCTGCGGACTCTTGAGGACCCACGTGCGCGGACCCCGCAGAAAGGTCAGCGCCTGCAGCACCTTGCGAAGGTAGGCGTAGTGGCGGGTTTGGTCCAGGCTCAGGTAGTAGTCCCGCCAATCCGGCACCCGCGCATGCCATTCCAGGACATAGGAGGCCAGATCGAGGTCGAGGAGTTCCACCTCCTCCTCGATCGCCTCGGGGAAGCGGTCATGCATGGCGGCCACCGCGGGCGCGCTGGCCATCAGCGCCTCGTGTTCTGCTTTGGCTCGCGCGTAGCGGGGGTCCACGCCGAAGACGTCGGGGCCCTGCCCACGGGCGGGGATGGGATCCTGGCTCTCCCAGTACGGCAGCGCGCGCCTGCGCGGGTCGGCGGCAATGAGATTCACCAGGTGCGTGGTGCCCGACCGCGGCATCCCGACCACGATGAAAGGCCGCTCGATCGGGATGGATTCGATCTCAGGGTACCGCGTGATCAGCTCGGTGAGCGACAACCGGTTACGCAGCAGGCGGACGATCCGCTGCCGCAGCGAACCGCGGGTGAGCTGGCGCAGGCCCTCGTCGGCTTCGATCGCCGCGACGTGCGCGCGCAGCCGGTCAGCGAAGCCGTCGGCGTCGTCAAGATCGGCGGCCGCGGTCGCCAGGCCGGTCTGTTCGACGGCCTCCGCGAGCATCCGGTCGATGTCGAGGTCGACGCGCTTGGACTCGGTGAACTCCAGGATCTGGCGCTGGACGTCGGTCAGCCGGGGCGCGGTCAGGTCGTCGAAGTCGATGTCGTCAACCGCAGAACCCACCGCAACCCCTCTTCGACGCGTCAGGTGAGAAAGATGACACCGAGGCTAGACGCGGCGCGATTCCGTGGTTCACCCACCATCCCGGCCAGCGGTCACCCGGCTACAGGTTGGCCAGATCGTCGGGCACGTCGATCTTGTGCGCCTGCAGCGCCTCCAGGGGGACCACCTCGAGGGTGCTCTCGTGCGTGGATGCCAGCACCACCGGCGCCGCACACCCGTCGTGGTGTGCCCGCAGCCAATTCAGCGCGGTCACGCACCAGCGGTCGCCGGGCAGCAGACCGGGAAACCGATACTCGGGAACCGGCGTCAACAGGTCGTTGCCAATGGAGCGCTGGTGCTCCAGGAACTCGGCGGTCATCACCGCGCAAATGGTGTGCCGTCCAAGGTCCTGAGGCCCGGTTGAGCAACAGCCGTCGCGGTAGAAACCGGTCAGCGGGTCTGTGCCGCACGGTTCCAGCGGACCGCCCAGCACATTTCGATCAGGCACCCGTCCAGTATCGCTCTCGCGGTGGTGAAGTTTGAAGCAATTTGCCGACTGCGCCCAAAGGATTTTCCGCGCCGGCGCCTTGGAGCCCACGGAGGCCCTTGTGGACGGCCGGACAGCGGGCGTGTTAACTCGAATCGATGTCGACGCCGCCCAACCTGCCCGGAAATCCCGCCGATGAACCACCGTGGGGATGGCAGCCGCCCGGTTACGGTCCGCAGCCGAATCCGCAGGGCCCGCCTCCGCCACCGCCGGGGTATCCGTCGCCGCAGGGTTACCCCGGGTACCCGGGCTATCCGGGCTATGGCGGGTACCCGGGCTACGTCGACCCGCAGGCGCCGTTCGGCCGTGATCCCGTTACCGGGCTGCCCGTGTCGGATAAGTCCGCCACCACCGCCGGCTTGCTTCAGCTCTTCCTCGGCCTGTTCGGTGTCGGCCGCTTTTACATCGACTCGACTCAGATCGCCGTGGCCCAGCTGTGCGTGGGGCTGTTCGGAATTGTCTTCAGCCTGTTCTGTTTTCTGGGATTCCCGGTCCTGCTCGGCGGGATCATCTGGGCGATCGTCGACGCGATCCTGATCATCACCGGCAGCGTCAAAGACAACCACGGCCGCAAGCTGCGCTAGGCCCTCCATATAAGAGGGCTATCGGGTTCGGTTGGCCTGCAACGGTTTTGGCGCACAGTCGGGGACATTTTAACCCGGCCGGCATGCACGGCGGCCCGGGGCGCGCCGGAGTCGATGGTTACGGATTGGTCACGATGGCGGGTGGGTGCCGACTTTCGGCGACCCCGATTACGGTGCAGGAACAATTGTTATCTCAAGCTCTCGCGACGCGCTGAGCAAATCCCAGGGAAATCGCCCCGGAAACTTATCGTCACATCGTGGAACGACGAACGGCCCTGAAACTCCCTCTGCTGTTGGCGGCGGGCGCCGCAGTTACCCGGGTACCCAGGGCCTCCGCGGAGGAAGCGGGCCGGTGGTCCCCCGATCGCGCCAACCGGTGGTATCAGGCGCAGGGCTGGCTCGTCGGAGCAAACTACATTCCCGCGAGCGCCATCAATCAGTTCGAGATGTTTCAGGCCGATACCTTCGACCCGCGGCGCATCGACACCGAGCTCGGCTGGGCTCAGTTCTATGGCCACAACACCGCGCGGGTCTTCCTCCACGATCAGCTGTGGGCCGCCGACCAGCGCGGGTTCCAAACGCGCCTAGGGCAATTCGTCGACATCGCGGCCCGTCATCACATCAAACCGCTGTTTGTCTTCTTCGACTCCTGCTGGGATCCGCAACCCCGCGCGGGTCGACAGCGCGCGCCGCGCCCCGGTGTGCACAACTCGGGCTGGGCGCAGAGCCCGGGTGCCGAGCGCCTCGGCGACCCCCGCTACGTCCCGGTGATGCGCGACTACGTCACCGCGGTGATGACCCAATTCCGTAACGACAACCGGGTTTTGGGCTGGGATCTCTGGAATGAACCGGACAACCCGGCGCGCCAATACCGCAACACCGAAAGAAGCGATAAGGAGCAACTCGTCGCCGACCTGCTCCCCCAGGTGTTTCGGTGGGCGCGCGCGGTGGATCCGAGCCAGCCGCTCACGAGTGGGGTGTGGCGGGGCGACTGGGGACAACCCCAGGGCCGCAGCGCGATCAGCGACATCCAGCTCGCCAACTCCGACGTGGTCACCTTCCATTCCTACGCTGAGGCCGCCGGGTTCGAGTCGCGCATCAACGAGCTGACGCCGATGGGCCGACCGATCCTGTGCACGGAATACATGGCCCGGCCCCGGGGCAGCACCGTGCAGAGCATCCTGCCCGTCGCCAAGCGCCACAACGTCGGCGCGATCAACTGGGGCCTGGTTGCCGGAAAGACCCAGACCTACTTCCCCTGGGAAACGTGGGATCACCCGGCCACGACGGTTCCGAAAGTGTGGTTCCACGACTTGATCCGGCCCGAGGGACGTCCGTTCCAAGACATCGAGGTTTTGACCGTCCGGAAGCTGGCCGGAAGCCAGGCCTGACAAGCAGAGGCGGGCCAACGGGCCCGGCCTGGGCTTTGACCATTCAACGATCGCCGTCGCGCTGCCAGTAGTAGCGTTTATGCCAGCTCAGAAGGGGGCGGCGATGATCGTCGGTGTTGGCCATCTGCCCACGACGCCATGACGCTGGCGAACCTGAGCGAAGCGGAACTGATCGCGTCGGCCGGCGGCGATCCGTGGGCGATCAACCAGAGCTTGCAGGCGGGTAGCCCGTTTCAGATCGACCGATTGGCGCAAGCGTTTCATAACGCGGGCCGGTGTACCGCTGCGGCCAGCGAGGAGTTTGCGCAAGCACGGAAACGCTTCGAGGCGGCTTGGACCCACGAGGAAGGTCCCCACCCGATCAACGAGTCCGAAGAGGTGCAGCAGGTAACCAAAGCGCTGGGCTACCAGTCCGAGAAGTTGCCAAAGATTGGTCTTGATTTGGAAAACGTCGCGACGGCCCTGGCCGCGGCGCAAAGGGCGGGCGCCGACGAAATCGCCGCGTTGGATCGCCAGCTACATGTGCTCGACGTATTGATCGGCGCGGCAAAGAAGGATTTGACGCTCGCCCTTCCCGCTAACGAACGCGAGAAACTGGAGAAACTGATCAACGACGCTCACGCCGATGCCGTGGACGATGTTCGAGATGCTCTCAAGCAGATGCTGATGATCCGCGGCTTGTATACCGACGTCCTAGACACCTCGCGGGGCACGTTGGCGGGAGACGGATACGACCCTTCCCTCATCTGGGGTGTTGACGGACACCAACCTCAAAGGCCCCCTCCGCACGGCGCGGGACCGAGCATTGATGGCCCTGCCACGCCACCCAAGATGGAGGGTCAAAACACCGGGGATCAGGACGACTTAGATGTGTCAATTCCCGGGACGGGCATCGCTCTAGGTGGGGACGGCAAACATGGGTTTCCGCATATCCATGTGCCCGGTGTGTACGACGGCAAGAATCCGTTGCCGGTGCCCCCGGATAGTCGGCCGCTACCGACTGGTACCGCAATCGGGCCGAACGGCGAGCAATATGCATTCTATGCCATTGTGCCGTACCACAACCCAGACGGCAGTCCCAACAAGAGCTATACATCTCCCGATACGGTTGTTGTGGATTTGCGCCACCCGGAGACGCCTCTGTTCACCCTGCAGGGTGTCTCGCAAGCTAGCGGGGCGTATGACCCCAAGTCCGGACGGATGGTAATTCTCGGCAACACGCAGAATGGACAACGCGCTCTGGCAATCCGCCCCCCTCAACCAGAATTCTGCATGGGGCAATACCTTGCAGCAGCAGGGAACGTTCTCCGGCGCGATGAACGGGAACCGTGAAAGTCAGATTGTCGCTCTGCCCAAAGGGGGCTTCATGGCAGTCGGGGCCGGTGAGACTCCCAATCACCAGACCTTACCGATTCAGGCGGTCACTGCTAGTACTCCGCAAGGATTGTTGACCGCCACACCGACAGCGCTTGTAAATCCGAGGGATTTGCCGCAAGTTTACGGGCCGACAATCACCGGCATACAAGAGATCAACGGCAAGGAAGTGATTTCGATGCGGGTCAGCACTTATGGTGACGGCCACTACGATCCGCGCACCTACACAACGACGTTTACAGTCACCCCCTGATTTGAGGAGCATTCGAATGCGCGCCATAGCAAGTGCGACCAAGCGGTTGGCGGCTGTAACGACAGCCGTACTGTCCATGTCGTGTACATCGGCGCCGCAACACGCCGTCGCACAACCGCCCGGCTTCCCCGATCTCGGCAGCTTCACGCCTGTCCCAGTCGAGGCTTACATCGAACCGCCTGAGAAAGGCCCGTCGTTCGCGTACTTTTCGACTCCTTACAACATTGCGTGCTTCTTCGAGGCAAGCGAGGTTATACCGGCGTGGGCCGGACAAGGGATTACTTGCAATGGCGAGATTCCGGGAATGGACCAGGGATCGTGCGTTGTCGGCAGAGCAGCGGCGGCCGGTATGGGGCCGGCTTACGGGTTGAGCCGGACGAGCGAAGCGTGTGGCGCGCAATTCTCACACGGGAAGCTTTTAAATGTCGGGCAGAAGGTGACCGCCCTAAATGCGACATGCGCAGTGGGGTCAGACCACCTCGTCGCATGCTTGGACACCACACGCGGCCAGCACGGATTTGTGCTGAAACCCTCTGGCAGCGTGGCTTTTTGAGCACAACCGGACGCGTCGAATCGCCCCGGAGTCTTGTAGACGCGGGCTTCGATTCTGCGGAGATTTCCATGCAACGTCACCGATCTACGCTGGATGATTGAAAACTATTGTCATCCAACGAATGCGGGGCTATGCGCCCTTAATTCGCCGTATGGTCTCGGCCAGAAGCTCATCGAGAGTACTTAGCGGCAGCGGCGGTGTATCCTCTTTGAATAGCCAGCCCCCGTCGCTTGCGCTAGCGATAACGACCAGTCCCTTTAGCTGTGCGACCCTCATCGCCTCGACGCCTTCACCGCAGACGCTATGACCGCGGACCTCGACCTCGCGCATCCACCGATGTGTGAACCGCACCGCGTCCTCGCCCTCGGCTACAGCCGAATCCGCTTGCAAGAATTGCTGATTCTTTCGGTCTCCGCACACTGCGGGTCTTTCCGCCAAATGCGAACTGCAATCGGCGATCTCGTGCCGCAGATCGCCAAGGAAATCATCACCGCCGTGCGCGCGGCTGATCATCAGTCTGGGTCGCGGTGGCTTTCCCGGCTTATCCCACCGCGATTGGTCAAAGTTTTGCCAGCTGGCGAGGGGATCGTAGCGTGGGGTCCAGGCATGGTCACCTGACGGGCAGAGCGACCAGAACTGACCGCCCGGCTCCGCGCCGAGCGGCCGCTTGTCACCGGTCGCTGTGTCGATGCCCACGTCTATCGACAGCGCCGGAAGCAGTGACGAAATCTGGGCTTGGCTCCAACCGATGAGCGTAGGCGGCAGGGTAGAGCGTGGCCGTGGTCGGCCCACCGCACCGATCAACTGAGACAGGAGCTGGTTCCTTGATGCCGCGGACGGATCGTTGGTGCTGTACCACACCTGCACGATCACCTTGTTGGACAGCATTGTCGCCGCCGTGTCGATGACAGCGGGCCACTGGTAGTCGACGTCGCCCGCTTGGTACCTGCTCAGCGACGCGGCGGACTCGGCGACCAGCCAGCCGTGGATGTCGTTGTCACTCATCGATTGAGCAAAGCCCCACATCGGGCAGCGATGCGCCCAAACGCCCATAGCCCTTGTCACGTCATAGCCGTTGTGGCCGACGGTGAACCGGACCCGGACGTACTCGCCGCCATTCGCGGGGAAGCGATTGCTCAGCGGCTTCCCATCGGTGTCCTTTGCGGGCTGGTACTCGACATCGAGTTCCGGACTGTCGCTGGCTCCGAGTCTCGGCAGATGCTGGCACTCTTTGGGTGCGGCCTCCCGTGCGGCCGAGGGTGACACCGAGCTGAAATCCGAATCGGACTCGTACACAGCGACTCCGCCGAAGAGGTTCTCCTCGAGGTCGGCCAACCCGGGGACGCACCGGGCCAATTGATCCGGTTCACATACACCCAGTTCAGCAGGCGCAGCCGTAAGCGTTGCTGGAGTCGCGCGCTGCGTCTGGGTTGTGCATGCGCCACTGGTTACAACAAGCCCCGCTGCAACGCCGAGCGCCACCATTGCGCGGGCTAAGCCGCCCCGGGCCGACACCACGCATTCGCCTCGTCGTGGAACGTTCAAGCGCACAATCCGAATGTGTCGACTCAGGGACGCCACGCGACTACCGGTGCAGTAGGCCCCGACGGCGATCCGAAACATTCTGACCCAAAAGGGTTTACGACGCCGCGAAGTCACCGACGACGGTCATTTTGTTGCCGTTCCGTGCGGTGGCGAAGCCGCCTGCGTTGAATGCGCAATTCAGGATGATCGCCCGGTGCGGGGGACTTTGCATCCACATGTCCAGGGCCTCACGGGGATTCGCGGCGGATCCGGTGCCCCAGAAGACGATTTCACCCGTGGAGCGGCTCCGATAGCCCGCCTGCGCGATCCGCGCCTGCGGCGACGAGCCGTCCGAGCCGATGTGTCCGCTGACCCCGCTGCGCAGCATGTCGTCGGCATGTCGCTGGGCGGCTTCCGTCAGACGCGGGTCGTCGCTGATCGGTCCGCATCCCTGGCGAAGCTGGTTGACGCCGCTGTACACCGCGCTCCCCGCATCGTCGGCGTGCGCAACGAACCCGTCTGCACCGGAAACAGTAATGAAGGCAGTGCAGATCGAGAAGATTGCGTAGAACGCAACTTTCCTCGTCATGTTTGCCTCGTACCGCATACTGGCTTTATCTGTTTCAGGTAACAAAATGTTACCCACTTGCAACCATCGACGGTCGCGAATAACAGATCCGTTCGACAGCCGCCGACGGCGAGGCTAAGCCAAAGGCCCTGCTAGTGGCCGGTGTTGTGGGCCAGATCGATGGCGTACTGATTCACGAAGTGACCCGCCGGCGGATCACCCTTGCCGCACGTCCCGTCGGATTCGCCGGGACGTTTGATCCACAGGTAGGCGTCGGCGTGCGCACCCGCGGTCGAGGCGGTGGGCGGGGTGCCCAACGCTCGGCCGCTGGGGTTGCACCAGTTGAGCTCGGAATCGGGGGCCGGTCCGGCACCGTTGCGCGACGTGTCGATCACGTAGTGCGAACCATTGGTGAGTCCCGAAATCGCTTCGCCGTAACCGATTTCGTCCTCGGTGGTGAAGAAGTTCGCGGTGTTGACGCTGAAGCCCCGCGCGTGGCCGATGCCGGCCTGATTCAGCCTGGCGGCCATGTCCTCGGCACTGTGCCAACGCAGGTGACCCGCGTCGATGTACACGGCTGCGTTCGGATCCTTCGTCAGCGTGTCGACGGCGTAATGAACCAGATCGAACCGTTCTTGGCGCTGATCACCCGAGAGGCAGTCGGCCATGGCGAGCGCATCGGGTTCGACGATGATCGCCACCCGCGAGGTGCCCACTCCGCCGGCGATGCCGTCGATCCAGCTCCGGTAGTCGGCGCCCGACCCCATGCCGCCCGCTGCGAAGCTGCCGCAGTCGCGATGGGGGATTCCATAGATCGCCAGCACCGGGATGGCGCCGGCGGCGGCCGCGTCGCCGACGTACTTCCCGACCGTTGCTGCGGAACCGCCCGGGACGATCCAGTATGCCTGCGGCGTATTGGCGATCGCGGTCAACTCGGCACTCGGCGGATCGGCGCTCTGGGCGGCGCGCATGGCCGCCGACGTGGGGTTGACGTAGAACGGCGCCCCGTCCAGTGGGTTGCCATCGGAGGCCAAACGCACCGTCGGGGCGGGACGGACCGGCACCGGGTCGCAGACAAGACCGATGCCGGCGACGGCCGTGATCGTCAGGAAGGGAGTGATCCATCGTGCGACTGCACGAGCAGCTGAGAACGTCACCTCAGGAAAATTAGTGGGTCGAACCATCGAGCGCCAACGAGGGTGGCGAGCGATCGGCGCGCGCACGATCGGTGCATCGTGAGAGCACGATCTACCTGCGACGGGGCGCCGGTAGTTTTTGGCGGTGGCGGAGGGATTTGAACCCTCGGACGGTTTTAGCCGTCACACGCTTTCGAGGCGTGCTCCTTAGGCCGCTCGGACACGCCACCGCCGAGCAGCTTACCGAACGGCACGCCTCTCACCCCAATCGCTGGCGGGCGAAGAACGCCTCCAGCGGCGCCGCGCACTCCTGTGCCAGCACACCGCCGCGCACTTCCGGCCGGTGATTGAGCCGCCGGTCACGGACCACGTCCCACAGCGATCCGACCGCTCCCGTCTTGGGTTCCCAGGCGCCGAACACCAGCCGGCCGATGCGCGCCAGCACCAGCGCACCCGCGCACATGGTGCACGGTTCGACGGTGACGGCCAGCGTGGCGCCCTCGAGCCGCCACCCGTCGCCGAGCACCTCGGCGGCCGCGCGCAGCGCGAGGATCTCGGCGTGGGCCGTCGGGTCGCCCAGGGCCTCGCGGGCATTCACGGCGCGGGCCAGCTCGGTGCCGTCGGCACTGATCACGACCGCGCCGATGGGCACATCGCGGGGACCCGCCGTCGCGGCGACCGACAGCGCGGAGCGGATCAGCTGTTCGTCAGGAATCACCGACCGATCCTGATGGCGGCGACCCGCTGCGCCAGGCTCCATCAGTGGTGGCGACCCGCTGCGCCCGGCTCCGCCGCGCTTGCGATCGCCACGGCCGCGCTTGCGATCACCGACCGAGGCGGTCGATCACCGCCGACAGCTGATCGGCGAAGCCCATCTCTCGGGCGATGCGGCCCAGCTGCTCGTCGGCATACAGGTCGGTCTCGTCGAGGATGACCCCCAAGACCGCCTCGGGCAGCCCGATGTCGGACAGCAGCCCCAGGTCACCCTCTTCGAAGGGATCGGAATCCTCGAGGTCGTCGGGATCGATGTCGGCGTCGAGCTTGTCGAGCACTTCCGCGGCGATGTCGTAGTCCAGCGCTGCGGTGGCGTCCGAGAGCAGCAGCCGCGTCCCCGACGGCGCGGGCCGCACGATGACGAAGAATTCGTCGTCGACGTCGAGCAGGCCGAAGACAGCCCCGGCGCTGCGCAATTCACGCAGCTCCGTCTCGGCGGCCGCCAGGCTCGTCAGCGACTTGCGGGCCATTGGAGCACAGCGCCACTGTCCCTCTTCACGCACGACCGCGACGCCGAAGCCGTCCGGCACATCTGCGGACAGGCCCTGGGCGGAGGCCCGTTGTTGTGCTCCCATGGCCGCTTACGGTAGTCCCTGACCAGGCCCCTGACCAGATGGAGCCTGGTAGCGGCGACATCTGACAGCGACCTATCCGAACTGATGTGCCAACCTTGAAATGTGGCAAGCCCTCCTTCTAAGACACCGGTGTGTGTGCTCGGGCTGGGGCTGATCGGTGGCTCGATCATGCGGGCCGCCACGGCGGCGGGCCGTGAAGTCTTCGGCTATAACCGCTCCGTGGAGGGCGCGCAGGCCGCGGCCGCCGACGGCTTTGACGCCTTCACGGAGCTCACCGAGACCCTGACCCGCGCCGCCGGCTCCGGCGCGTTGATCGTGCTCGCGGTACCGATGCCGGCGATGGCGGGCATGCTCGCGCACATCAAGGACACGGCCCCGGCGTGCCCGTTGACCGACGTCACCAGCGTCAAAAAGGCGGTGCTCGACGAGGTCGTCGCGGCGGGTCTGCAGGAACGCTTCGTCGGGGGCCACCCCATGGCGGGCACCGCGCATTCGGGCTGGACCGCCGGCTACGCCGGGTTGTTCGCCGGGGCGCCGTGGGTGGTCAGCGTCGACGATCATGTCGACCCGACGGTCTGGTCGATGGTGATGACGTTGGCGCTGGACTGCGGCGCGGTGGTGGTGCCCGCCAGATCCGATGAACACGACGCCGCCGCGGCCGCCATCTCGCATCTGCCCCACCTGCTCGCCGAGGCGCTGGCGGTCGTCGCCGGGGACGTCCCGTTGGCGTTCGCGCTGGCCGCCGGGTCATTCCGAGACGGGACCCGGGTGGCGGCCAGCGCCCCGGATCTGGTGCGGGCGATGTGCGAGGGCAACTGCGACCAGCTGGTGCCCACGGTCGACCGCGTCATCGAACTGCTGAGTCGCGCCCGCGATTCGCTGGCCCACCACAACTCGGTCGCCGACCTCATCGAAGCGGGCCACGCCGCGCGAACGCGTTACGACAGCTTCCCGCGCAGCGACATCTTCCACGTCGTCGTCGGCGCGGAGAACTGGCGCCAGGAACTGGCCGCCGCGGGCCGCGCGGGCGGGGTGATCAGATCCGCTCTGCCAAGCCTGGATAGTCGACGATGAATCCTTCGCCGTCGACGCTCACCGTGGTGTCGGCGATCGGCGTGTGCACCTTGATCTCGCCGCGACTGCCCGCGCTGCTGTAGCTCACCGTGTCCGCGATGATGGACATCTCGGGCACGTTGACGTAGACGACGGGCAGCGTGACCGACGCCGCCTGCTCGTGCAGGCCGAGCCGCCGGATCGGCAGCGCGTTGAAGAAGGGGCTGAACTCCACGTCCACGTCCAGGGCGCCGTTGTAGGCTGCGCGGTGCTCGCCCTGATGGTCGGTGACCAACCACATGTTCTCTTCGTCGCGCGCGAAGGAGAAGACGCGTTCGCGCTCGGCCAGGGTGACGGTCATCCCGAGCCGCTTGGTGGCGCCGGTTTCATCGGTCAACAGGTCGTAGTAGGCGCCGAACGCCGGATTGGCCTCGGTGGCGGCCGCGACGATGCGGCCGTTGGCCTTGATTCTCTTGCCGGACACCTGGAGTCGTACCGATTCCATCCGGGAGACGTCCTGTGCGCGCCAGGTGAGCATCGCCTGCCACACGCGGCGAGACGGGTCGGAGGGGGCTGCGTTCACTCATCTACCGTAAGACGTCCCCGCGAACCGCTGCGGAAGTGTCCGGTAAGTGCGTCGCAGGCGCCCGGTGCCCGGCACCGACGCCCACACCAGCAACGCCAGCAGTCCGTCGAGCACCAGCGCCAATGCGGCCACCATCAGCGCCCCGACCAGGGCCAGGTGAAACTCGCGTTCCTTGATCCCGTCGATCAGGTACCGCCCCAAACCGCCGAGGCTGGCATACGCGGCCACCGTTGCGGTGGCGACCACCTGCAGCGTCGCGTTGCGCAGCCCACCGAGCATCAACGGCAGCGCATTGGGCACCTCGACGCGCAGCAGCACCTGGGCCTCGGTCATGCCCATCGCCCGGGCGGCGTCGATGACCGTCGGGTCGACATTGGCGATCCCCGCGTACGTGCCGGCCAGCAGCGCGGGCACACCCAGCAGCATCAGGGCCACCAGCGACGGTCCCAGGCCCAACCCGAACAGCAGCGTCCCGAACAGCAGCACGCCCAGCGTCGGCAGGGAGCGCAGCCCGTTGACGGCGCCCACCACGAACAGGGTGCCGCGGCCGGTGTGCCCGATGACGAGCCCGACGGGAACGGCGATCAGCGCCGAGGCGCCCACCGCGATGGCGGTGTATTCGAGGTGCTCGAGGATGCGGGCCGCGAGTCCGACCGGCCCGGTCCAGTTGTCGACGGTCAACACGTACGAGATAGCCCGATCGACGAAGTTCATCGCGCGCCACCCACAACGGGCGCGACGACCGAGCGGCGGCCGGCGGTATCTACGGCGCGGACCCAGGGTGTGGCCAGCCGGCCGGCGCACACGATGAGCACATCGATGACGACCGCCAGCGCGAACAGCGCGATGATGCCGGCCAGGATCTGATCGCTCTTGTCGGTTTGATACCCCTGCGTGAACCAGCTGCCCAGCCCGCCGATCCCGATGACCGAGCCGACCGAGACCATCGCGATGTTGGTCACCACCACTACCCGCAGGCCGGCGATGAGGACCGGAACCGCAAGCGGGAGATCGACTTTCACGATCCGCGTGATGGGCGGGTAGCCGACCGCGACGGCGGCGTCGCGGGTCTGGGCGGGGACCGCGTCCAGCGCCTCGAGCACCGCGCGCACCAGCAGCGCGGCGGTGTAGGCGGTCAGCGCGACGATCACGTTCGCCTCGTCGAGGATGCGCGTTCCGATGATCATCGGCAACACCACGAACAGCGCCAGCGACGGGATGGTGAACACGACGCTGGCGGCAGCGGTCGTGAGCGTGCGGGCGATCCGCGTGCGCTGCACGGCCAGGCCCAGCGGCAGCGCGATCGCCAACCCGATCACCACCGGCACCAACGACAGCCGCAGGTGCACGATCGTCAGCCACCAGGCGTCGTCGAGATGGGTGAGCAGATAGTGCATTATCGTTTCTCCCGTTGGGATTCCACCGCGGCCAGCACGTCGGCGGCCAGCACCCCGCCGATCACCTTGCCGCCGTCGTCGACGGCGATGCCGACCCCCGACGGCGACGACAGCGCGGCGTCGAGCGCCTGGCTCAGATTGCCCCGCGGCCGAAACAGCGATCCCGCCCCGCTCATGCAGTCCGACAACGGTGCGCCGTCGCGGTGCCGCCGCGCGCCTTCGGCGTCGATCCAGCCCAGCGGCGCTCCCCCGCCGTCGACCACCACCGCCCAGCCGTCGGAAAGCCCCGTCCCGGAAAGCGTCTCGGGCGTGATCCGCGTGACGTCGTGCAGCGGCAGTCCGGCCGCGTCGAGCCGTTGCAGCCAGCGATAGCCGCGGCCCAGACCGATGAATCTCGACACGAAGTCGTTCGCGGGTCGCGACAGCAGCCGAGCCGGTTCCTCGTACTGCTGTAATGATCCGCCCTTGAATACCGCCACCCGTTCGCCGAGCCGCAGCGCCTCGTCGATGTCGTGCGTGACGAAAACGATCGTCTTGTGCAGATCGCTTTGCAGGCGCAGTATTTCGTTCTGCAGCTCGTGACGGACCACCGGGTCGACGGCGGAGAACGGCTCGTCCATGAGCAGGATCGGCGGGTCGGCGGCCAAGGCGCGGGCCACGCCCACCCGTTGCTGTTCACCACCCGAGAGCTGCGCGGGATAGCGGCGGGCGAGCTTGACGTCCAGCCCGACCCGCTCGAGCACCTCGTAGCCGGCCTTGCGGGCGGCGCGGCGGGACTGCCCCCGCAACACCGGAACCGTTGCCACGTTGTCGATCACCCGCTGGTGGGGCATCAGGCCCGCGTGCTGGATGACGTAGCCGATCCCGAGCCGCAGTTTCACCGGGTCTCGGGTGGCGACGTCGACGCCGTCGATCGCGATGGTGCCCGACGTCGGTTCGATCATCCGGTTGATCATGCGCAGGGCCGTCGTCTTGCCGCTGCCGGAGGACCCGACGAACACGGTCAGCTTTCCACTGGGCACCTCCAGGTTGAGGCGGTCCACCGCGGTGGTCCCGTCGCCGAAGACCTTGCTGACCTCATCGAAGGTGATCACGTCATCCGCCGATCGGGTGGTTGAAGCCGTTGTCCCGTATCCAGTTTCGGGCCGCCTCGTCGGGATCGATACCCGAGTTTCCCGACACCGCAGCGTTGAGCCCGGCAACCCCGGAGGTCGTCAGCTTCGCCGACACCGCGTCCAGTACATCTTTGAGCAGGCGGGAGTTCTTTTGCGAATTGACCAGCGGCACAATGTTTCCCGCCACGAAATTGTGCTCCGGGTCGTCGAGCACCACCAGGTGGCCCTGCGGTATGGCCGGTGAGGTGGTGAAAACGTTGGCGGCGTTCACCCTTCCGTCGAGCAAGGCGCGCACGGTGACCGCGCCGCCGCCGTCGTCGATGGCGACAAAGTTGCCCGGCCGGATGTCGAGCCCGTATTTCTGTCGCAGGCCGGGCAGCCCGGCCGGCCTGGTCGCGAACGCCGACGGCGCCCCGAAGCGCACCTCGGCCGAATGCGCGGCCAAGTCGGCGATGGTCTTCAGGTTCCACGCGTTCGCCGTTTGACTGGTCACGGTGACGGTGTCGGTGTCGGTCGCGGGCGCGGGCGTCAGGATCGAAAAATCGCCCGGGAGGCGGCGGCGGAGCTCCAGCTCGACGACATCGAGAGTGGTCGCCTCCGAGTCCGGTGCGAAATACAGCAGCAGATTTCCGATGTATTCGGGCACCAGATCGATGGAATGGTCCTTGAGCGCAGGGATATACGTCTCCCGGCTGCCGATCCCCATCCGCCTTCCGATGTCAAACCCGTTGGCTTGCAGGGCTTGTGCGTAGATCTCGGCGATGATCTGTGATTCCGGAAAGTCCCCGGAACCGACAACGATGGACGAGGGATTTTTGACCTGCGCCCCCAGCGGGTCGGAATTGCTGCAGGCCGCGACAACGCACATCGCCGTCAGCAGCGCTGCCGCGCGCACGATCACGCCGTGCGGGCGCGGCGCTAGCGTCATACCGCCGACCCTAACGCCCCAACCGGGCGCACGCTGGCCTGCGAGGATCGGTTGCCCGAATCGGTTTCATTCTGGCCCGGATCGGGCAAAGATGACATTATGAGCAGCCCCAACCCTGCGTCGCCCGGACAGCCGTCCCCCAAGCCCACCCACGGGGACAAGACCGGCGCATCCACCAAGGAACCCGCTATCGGATTCACTCGCGCCGGTGCGCTGTGGTCGTCGCTGTTCGCCGGCTTCGTGATCCTGATTCTGTTGCTGATTTTCATCACCCAGAACACGGCGCCGACGGACTTTCGGTTCTTGGGCTGGCACTGGACCCTGCCCCTGGGTGTGGCGATCTTGCTGGCCGCCGTCGTCGGCGGTCTGATCACGGTGGCGGTCGGCACCGCTCGGATCTTGCAGCTGCGCCGCGTGGCGAAAAAGCACCACACGGCCCCACCGCGCTAGCCGGGCAGCTTGGCCAGTTCGGCCAGGCCGCGGGAGATCAGCGGCGCCACCACCTCGGGCGTGTGCTCGGCGGCGTCGCCCGCGCCGCGAGCCTGATCCGACATCCGGCGCCGGAAGTCGATGCCGGCGGCGATGATCGCGAGTTTGAAATACGCCAGCGCCATGTAGAACTCCCAGTGCGCCAGCGGTAAACCGGCCACCAGCGAATAGCGGTCGGCCAGCTCGTCGGCCGTCGGCAGCAGCGGTGAGGTCCACGCGGCCTGCGCATTGACGATCAGGTCCAGCGCGGGGTCGCGGTACACGCACATCAGGGCCGCGTCGGACAGCGGATCCCCCAGTGTCGAGAGCTCCCAGTCCACCACGGCCCGAACCTTTGTCGGGTCGTCGGCATCCAGGATCGTGTTGTCGATCCGGTAGTCGCCGTGCACGATCGACGTGCGGCTCTGCTGCGGAATCGCCTCGCCCAGACCGGAATGCAGCCGCTGAACATCGGAGTCGCGACGGTCCTCGGGCAGCCGCACCAGATCCCATTGCGAGCCCCACCGCCGCACCTGTCGCTCAAGATACCCGCTGGGCTTGCCGAAGTCGGCCAGGCCGACGGCGTTGGGATCGACATTGTGGAGGTCGACGAGCACCCGGATCAGCGAGTCGACGCAGCCGCCGATGACGGTGTGGCTGAACGACTCGAGTTGGGCGCGGCGGCGCACCACCTGGCCGGCAACGAATTCGACGATCTGGAACGGGGCGCCCAGCACCGAATCGTCTTCGCACAGCCCGATCGTGCGCGCCACCGGAACCGGCGTGTCCTGCAGCGCAGCGACTACCCGGTACTCGCGGGCCATGTCGTGGGCCGACGGCGTCAACCCGTGCAGCGGCGGTCGGCGCACCAGCCAGCTGGTCGCGTCGTCGTAGACGCGGAACGTCAGGTTGGAGCGGCCACCGGAAATGAACTCCGCCCGTAACTCCCCGTCGCGCCCGATCCCGAGTGAACGCAGGTAGGAGTCCAGCGAGGCCAGGTCAAGCCCCTCGAGTTGGTCAGCTGAAGTCACCGAACTTGTCTACCATCGCGGGCCACGACCCGGTTCACCACCTGCGATTTGCCGGCGTCCCGGTCAGGCCGTCCCGCGGTTCGCGTCATCGTCGAGCAGCCGCTGGTTTCGCGGCAACAGATCCCAGACGTGCTCGGTGGTGTTGACCGCGGCGACCGTCGCCTGACCGGACCGGGAGAACAACAGTCGCGTGACCGACGCATAGTCGACGGGAAAGGACAGCAGTCGCGCTGTACCGAGGATCTCGTGCAGCAGCACGTTGATCACCCCGCCGTGGCTGAACACCGCGACGGTGTCTTCGGGTTCGGCGCTCGCGACGAGGCCGTCGACCGCTGCGCGCACCCGGGCACGAAACGCATCCTCGTCGACCGCGCTGGGCAAATGCCCCTGGGCCAGGCGCGCCCACTCCTCGGGCATCTCCGCGCGGATCTGCTCGACGGGGATGTACACCGGAAGGTCGCGGTCATACTCGGCGAAGCGGTCGTCGATCTCGACGGTCAGCCCCCGATCCGCCGCGACCGGTTCGGCGGTCTGGATGGCCCGGCGCTGCGGGCTGCTCACCACCCGCGAGATGGGAAACCTCGCGAGCGCCTTGGGCAGTCGCTCGATTTGGGCCAACCCCTCCGCCGACAGGTCCGGATCGGAACCTTGGCCGTGTTCGCTGCGCAGCGGCAGGGCGTGCCGGACCAGAAGCACTTGCATATTTCTTCCTGTCGTTCGAAGGTGGCAGCGCCAGTTTCTCATCGCGTGCGTGCCGCCAATCCCCTGGAGGATTCTTTATGACGCAACCGGATCGGGATTGGGACGCCGCCTACCGGCAGGCGGCGCCGCCCCCGTGGAGCATCGGCCGGCCCCAACCGGAGCTGGCGCGCCTCATCGATCAGGGCCTTGTCCGCAGCGAGGTGCTGGACTCCGGCTGCGGCCATGCCGCACTTTCGCTGGCGCTCGCGGCGCGCGGCTACACCGTCGTCGGCCTCGACGCGAGCGCGACCGCGGTCCAGGCGGCGGCCGCGGCGGCCGCCGAGCAGGGGCTGAACACCGCGAGCTTCGCGCAGGCCGACGTCACCACGTTTCGTGGCTATGACGGCCGCTTCTCCACCATCCTGGACAGCGGCCTTTTCCACGCGCTGGCGCCGGAACGGCGCCAGGATTACGTGCAGTCCATCTTTCGGGCCGCGGCGCCCGGGGCGGCGTTGTACATCCTGGCCTTCGCCGCGGGGGCGTTGGACCAGGCCCACCCGGACCGGCCGGGCCCGCCGGGCTTCGCCGAAACAGAGTTGCACGACGCCGTCTCGACGCTGTGGCGGGTCGATGACATTCGCGTGGCCAAGGTCTACGGCAAGGACGAGTCTTCGGACGGCTCGCTGGCACATCTCGAACACGACGACGAGGGCCACTTCATGGCGCCCGGCTTCCTGCTGAGCGCTCACAAACCCGGCTAAGCGTTGCCGCCACCGTGGAGAATGCTATTCTCCCTACGGAGATTGGGGTGTGCAGCGATGGCCGAGCGCGTGACTGAATCGGGGCTGGATGCGGACGTCCTCGCCCGCTGGCTGGACGCGAACGACGCACCCGGCGGTGGCGAACGGCCGCGGCTGACCCAGCTGAAGGGCGGCTCGCAGAACACCCTCTGTCTGGTGGAGCGGGGCGGGCACCGGATGGTGCTGCGAATGCCCGGCGCCCGGGCCGACGCCGCGCGCATCGACGGCCTGCTGCGCGAGATCCGGCTGGTGCGGGCGCTGTCCGGTACCGACGTGCCGCACGCGGCGCTGATCGCCGCCGACGACACCGGCACCGTGCTCGGCATGCCCTTCTACGTCATGCAGGCGATCGAGGGGTGGAGCCCGATGGACGGCGGCTGGGCCCCGCCGTTCGACACCGATCTCGCCGCCCGCCGCGGCCTGGCGTTCCAACTCGTCGAGGGCGCCGCCAGGTTGGGCCGGGTGGACTGGCGCGCGCAAGGGCTCGAGGGCTTCGGCCGCCCCGACGGATTCCACGAGCGCCAGGTCGATCGCTGGCTGGCGTTCCTCGACGCCTACAAGGTGCGCGAGCTGCCGGGCCTCGACGAGGCCTCGGACTGGTTGCGCCGCAACCGGCCGGCCCATTACCGGGCGGGCATCATGCACGGCGACTACCAGTTCGCCAACGTGATGTTCGCCCACGGTTCGCCGGCCCGCCTGGCGGCGATCGTGGACTGGGAGATGACGACGGTCGGCGACCCGCTGCTCGACCTGGCGTGGTGCCTGCTGGGCTATGACGGTGAAAACCCGCGCGAGGACGGGTTTTATCTCGACATGCGCGGCATGCCCTCGCGCAGCGAGCTGTTGGATCGCTACGAAACCGTCAGCGGGTTGTCGACCGAGAACATCGACTACTACCTGGTGCTGGCCAACTGGAAGCTCGGCATCGTGCTGGAGAAGACGTATGCGGCCGGCGTGCGCACCGGGCCCCAAAAAGGAGGGGTCGACCCCAAGATCACCGACGCGTTCGGGCCGATGATCCTTTCGCTCATCGCCACCGCGGCCGACCTCGCCCGATCGCTGACAACCTAGGGATGCTGAAATGGGTTATGCCGACCAGCTTTTCGATCTGACCGGCCGGGTCGTCCTGATCACCGGCGGCAGCCGCGGGCTGGGACGTGAGATGGCGTTCGGCGCGGCCCGCTGCGGCGCGGACGTGGTGATCGCCAGCCGCAACATCGACAACTGCGTCGCCACGGCCAAGGAGATCGAGGCCGAGACCGGCCGCTGCGCCATGCCGTATCAGGTGCACGTGGGCCGCTGGGACCAGCTCGACGGCTTGGTCGACGCGACGTACGAGCGCTTCGGCAAGGTCGACACGCTGATCAACAACGCGGGCATGTCGCCGCTGTACGACAAGCTCACCGACGTGACCGAGAAGCTGTTCGACGCCGTGGTCAACCTGAATCTCAAGGGCCCCTTCCGCTTGTCCGCGTTGGTCGGTGAGCGCATGGTGGCGGCGGGCCGGGGGTCGATCATCAACGTGAGTACGGCCGGGTCGCTGCGTCCGACGCCGGACATCATTCCCTACGCCGCGTCCAAGGCCGGGCTCAACGCCATGACCGAGGCGATGGCGAAGGGTTTCGGGCCGGCGGTGCGGGTCAACACGCTGATGGCCGGGCCGTTTCTCACCGACGTGAGCAAGGCGTGGAATCTCGACCAGGCGACCGAGAAGCCCTTCAGGCATCTGGCGTTGGAGCGTGCCGGCGATCCGCGCGAGATCGTCGGTGCCGCACTGTTTCTCGCCTCCGACGCGTCCAGCTTCACCACCGGATCGATATTGCGCGCCGACGGCGGCATTCCTTAACACGTGGCGATCACAAGCGCGGCGAGACCGGGCGCAGTGGGTCGCCACCAATGAACGAGTAGGAGCATTCGATGTCTTGGGACTTCTCCACCGAACCGGAGTTCGAAAAGAAGCTGGAGTGGATCCGCGAGTTCGTGCGCGAGGAAGTGGAGCCGCTGGAGGTGTTGTTCCCCGGCTGCGAATTCCTGCCTCTGAACGACGAGCGGCGCAAGATCGTCGACCCGCTCAAGCAGCGGGTCCGCGACAAGGGTCTGTGGGCGCCGCATCTGGGGCCCGAGCTCGGCGGGCAGGGCTTCGGCGCGGTCAAGCTGACGCTGATCAACGAGATCCTGGGCCGCAGCCCGTGGGCGCCGATCGTGTTCGGAACGCAGGCCCCCGACACCGGCAACGCCGAGATCATCGCCCGCTTCGGAACCCAGGAGCAGAAGGACCGCTACCTGTCGGGGCTGCTGTCGGGTGAGATCTTCTCCTGCTTCTCGATGACCGAGCCGCAAGGCGGTGCCGACCCGCGGGTCTTCACCACCCGCGCGGTCCGGGACGGTGACGACTGGGTGATCACCGGCCGAAAGTACTTCTCCTCCAACGCCTCCGTCGCCTCCTTCTTCATCGTCGTCGCGATCACCGATCCCGACGTGCCGGTGCACACCGGCGCATCGACGTTCCTGATCCCGGCCGGCACCGAGGGACTGGTCCTGGAAGCCAACCACCACCTGGTCGGCGCGGATCCGCACGAGCCCGGGCATTCCCTGGTGCACTACAACGACGTGCGCGTGCCCGCCGACGCCCTGCTGGGCGAGCCCGGTCAGGGCTTCCTGATCCTGCAGACCCGGCTGGCCGGCGGGAGGCTGCATCACGCGATGCGGTCCATCGGGATGGCCCAGCGTGCTGTCGAGATCATGTCGCGGCGGGCGAAAAGCCGCTTCACGCAAGGCAGTCTGCTGGCCGACAAGCAACTCGTGCAGGAGTTCATCGCCGATTCCTACACCGAGTTGATCCCGTTCCGGCTGACGGTGTTGCACGCCGCCTGGCTGATCGACCAGGGCGACGAGCGCGGCGCGCGAGCGGAGATCGCCGCCTGCAAGATCCTGGCCTCCCAGGTGCTCAAATCGATTGCCCTGCGGGCCATCCAGGTGCACGGCGCGCTGGGGCTCACCGACCAGCTGCCCCTGGTCAACGTGTTGCTCGGCGGCATCGCGCTGGGCCTGGCGGACGGTCCTACCGAGGCGCACAAGGTCAACCTGGCGCGGATGCTGCTCAAGGGGTACGAGGCCGAAGAAGGCGACTGGCCCAGCGCGATGCTCGACGTGCGGCGCGCGGCCGCCCGCGCCAAATACGGTGACCTCGTTGACCTCTAACCGGGTCGCCGCGGCCGTCGAGCGGGCGCTGGACGACCGCCAGCGGGAAGCCACCGAGGAGGTGGAACGCATCCTGGCGGCGGCGGTGCGCGTCATGGAACGCGTGGCGCCCGAGCCGCCCCGGGTCAGCGACATCGTCGCCGAGGCGGGTTCGTCGAACAAGGCGTTCTACCGCTATTTCGCCGGCAAGGGCGATCTCATTCTGGCCGTCATGGAACGCGGGGTGGCCATTGTCGTGTCCTACCTCGAACATCAGATGGCCAAGGAGTCCAAGCCCCGCGACAAGGTCGCGCGGTGGATCGAGGGCACGCTGGCGCAGGTGGCCGACCCGCATCTGATCAGCATGACCCGAGCGGCGGCCGGACAGATGTCGGCCGGCACGAGTTGGCGCGCGGCCGACCAGGAAATGATGCGGCCGCTTCGCGCGCTGCTCGTCGAACCCGTTGCGGCGCTGGGTAGTAGCGACGTCGAGCGCGACGTCGAGGCGGTGTTCAGCTGCACGGCGGCGACCCTGCGCCGCTATGTGGGCTCGGCCGACGAGCCGGGGCCCGACGACATCGCACACGTGGTGCGGTTCTGTTTACGTGGACTGGGGGCCAATTGATGCGCGCGGTGATCTGTCGTTCCTACGGCACACCCGAGGACCTGGTGATCGACGAGGTGCCCGACCCCTCCCCCGGGCCGGGCCAGCTGCTGGTGCGGGTGCGCGCGGCCGCGGTCAACTTCCCCGACGTGCTGTTCATCGCCGGCAAGTACCAGGTGAAGATCCCGCCGCCGTTCATCCCGGGCAACGAGATCGCCGGCGAAGTCATCGCCGCCGGCGACGGCGCGCCGTTCCGTCCTGGACAGCGCGTGTCCGGGACCACCTTCGGGGCGTTCGCCGAGCTGGCGCTGCTCGATGCGAGCCAGGCCGAGCCCGTGCCGGACGACGCCGACTTCGCGACGGCGGCCGCCTTCGGGGTGACCTACCGCACCGCCTATCACGCGCTGCGCTCGACCGCCGCTGTCGCGGAAGGAAATTGGGTCGTCGTGCTCGGCGCCGCGGGCGGCGTCGGCCTGGCCGCCGTCGATCTGGCCGTGGCGATGAAGGCGCGGGTGCTGGCCGCGGCGTCGAGTCCGGAAAAGCTGGAGCTGTGCCGGCGGCGCGGCGCCGAGGCGACCGTCGACTACGACCGGGAGGACCTGAAGTCGCGGATCCGTGAACTCACCGGCGACAGCGCCCGGGTCGTCCTGGACCCGGTCGGTGGATCGTATTCGGAACCGGCGCTGCGCGGGCTCGCGCGTGGCGGCACCTTCGTCACGCTGGGATACGCGGCGGGCGCGATCCCGGCGATACCGCTCAATCTCATTCTGCTCAAAGACATCTGCGTGCGGGGCATGGAGATCCGCACCTTTATGAGCGATTACCCCGACAATGCCGTCCGCGACATCAAGGAGCTGTCGCGGATGTTCGCCGCCGGCACGGTCCGGCCCTACATCGGCGCGCGATTCCCGCTGTCGCAGACCGCCGCCGCGCTGCGGCATGTCGCCGACCGCAAGGTGCTGGGCAAGGTGGTGATCGACGTCGGGTGACGCCGCGTCACGGTGTGACGATGTTGAAACTCGGGTCCGGCCCGTCGAGCACATCCACCAAGGCCTGCAGCGCGCCCCGGTCACCGGACAGCTGCAGGCCGGGCGAGGAGAAGTCACCCGCCGCCAGGCTCAGGAGCCGAATCTTGCCGGCCAGCTTGACCGTAACTGTCGCCGTTGCGGGATCGGGCGCCGCCTTGCGGTGGACGAGCACCCCGTTGCGCAGGGTGAGTCGATAGTTGACCGCCGTGTCGGCCAAGGTGACGTCGATGGCGAGGTCGAGATCCCAGCTGCGCGGGCCGTTGACCCGGATGGACAGGCTGTCGAAGATCTGCTCCGGGGTCAGCTGGGTCAGCATGGACGGCGACGTTGTGGTGGTAGCGGTGCCGACGTTGCCGTCGCGCAACTCCATTGCCCCCGTCAGGAAGAAATTGCGCCAGGTCGCGTTTTCGGCGCCGTAGGCGAGTTGCTCGAGCGTGTCCGAGTACAGCGCGCGAGCGCCGGCATGCGCGCTGTCGGTGAAGACAGCATGATCCAACAGGGTTGCGGCCCAACGATAGTCACCGGAGTCGAATGCCTTTTGCGCAAGGTCGACGACCCGGTCGATGCCGCCCAACGCCTCGACATAGCGCGGCGCGAGCGCCTCGGGCGGGTGCGGCCACAGCCGGGCCGGGTTGCCGTCGAACCAGCCCATGTACCGCTGATAGACGGCCTTGACGTTGTGGCTCACCGAACCGTAGTAACCGTGCGTGTGCCAGGCCCGCTCGAGTGCCGGTGGCATCTCGAACATTTCGGCGATCTCGACGCCGGTGTAACCCTGGTTCAGCAACCTCAGCGTCTGGTCGTGCAGGTACGCATACAGATCGCGCTGCAAGGACAGGAACTCGACGATGCTGTCGCGCCCCCAGGTCGGCCAGTGGTGGGAGGCGAATACGACGTCGGCGCGGTCGGCGAAGGTGTCGATCGCCTCGGTGAGATAACCGGACCAGGCGTGCGGGTCGCGCACCACCGCGCCGCGCAGGGTCAGCAGGTTGTGCAGGTTGTGGGTCGCGTTCTCGGCCATGCACAGCGCGCGGAAACGCGGGAAATAGAAGTGCATTTCGGCGGGCGCCTCGGTGCCGGGCGCCATCTGGAACTCGATCTCCACGCCGTCGATCGTGTGGGTTTCACCGGTAGTTTCGATGTCGACGGTGGGGACGATGACGGCGACCTCGCCGGTGGATGGCGCCTGGCCGAGCCCGCAGCCGACCTGACCCATCGGCCCGCGCGGCAGCAGGGTGCCGTACATGTAGGTTGCCCGCCGCGTCATTGCCGGTCCGGCGTAGACGTTCTCCTGCACCGCGTGCTCAATGAAGCCCTCCGGCGCCAGCACCGACACCGCGCCCGCATCCACGTCGGCCTGCGAGGTGACGCCCAGGACGCCGCCGAAGTGATCGACATGGCTGTGGGTGTAGATCACCGCGACGACGGGCCGGTCGCCGCCGCGATGCTCGCGGTAGAGCGCCAGGGCCGCCGCGGCGACCTCGGTGGAAATCAGGGGGTCGATGACGATGATGCCGTTGTCGGTTTCCACGAACGTCACGTTGGAGATGTCCAACCCGCGGACCTGGTAGATGCCCGGCACCACTTCGTAGAGGCCTTGTTTGGCGGCCAGCGTCGACTGCCGCCACAGGCTGGGATGCACCGACGTCGGCGCGGGTCCGTCCAGGAAGGCGTAGGCATCGTTGTCCCAGACGATTCGGCCGTCTGCCGCCCGAATCACGCACGGCGACAAGGCCGCAATGAATCCGCGGTCCGCGGCGCGGAAATCGGCGTCGTCCTGGAACGGCAGGACCTGTCCGCGGTGGGCGGACTCGATGACGGGAGTGGGAGGCTTGTGATCCACCTTCTCCACCTTGCCAGTGATGCGGCGGGCCCCGAAAGGCATTTCACCGACGAATAATGAATACAGCAACAATTTCTCGGGGTTCTGGATTCTCGGTCCAGTTAACCCGCATACTGCCCAGACGGCCCTCAATGCCGAGGACCGCAACTATCGGGCAAAGGAGAACAGGTGAAGCGTCAATTGACGGTCGCGGTGGCCGGGGCGGCGATTCTCGCCGCGGGCATTTCCGGATGTTCGGGTGGTAACAAGTCGGGAACGAGCGCGAGCAGTTCCGCCAGTAGCTCGGGTACGAGCGCGTCGGCAAGCACCGGCGGCGCCGCCGGCACGAAGGTCACGATCGACGGCAAGGACCAGAACGTCTCCGGTTCCGTCGTGTGCACAAATGCGGGTGGCACCATCAACATCGCGATCGGTGGCACAGCGACCGGCATCGCCGCCGTGCTCAGCGACGGCAACCCCCCACAGGTGAAATCCGTTGGGCTGGGCAATGTCAACGGCGTGACGCTGGGCTACACCTCGGGCACCGGCCAGGGCAACGCCACCGCCAGCAAGGATGGCAACAGCTACAAGATCAGCGGCACGGCCACCGGGGTGGACATGGCCAACCCCATGCAGCCGGTGAACAAGCCGTTCGAAATCAATGTGACCTGTAACAGCTAGCTCGGTGACGATGCGGGCGGTTGCCATCCGTTGGTTGGCAACCGCACCGTGAACTCGGTGCGGCCCGGTGAGCTGTCGACCGCGATCGTCCCGTTGTGCGCCCTCACCACGGCCGAGACGATCGCCAATCCAAGCCCGGTGCTGCCCCCCTTGCGCGAGCGCGAGGAATCACCGCGGGCGAACCGTTCGAAGACCTCCGACTGCAGCGCCGCCGGAATGCCGGGCCCGTTGTCGATGACCTGTAGCACGGTGTGCGACGGCTCGGTGCTCAACCGCGTCGTCACCACGGTGCCCGCGCCGGTGTGGACGCGGGCGTTGGCAAGCAGATTCGTCAGGACCTGGTGGAGCCGCGCCGCGTCGCCGGTGACGACCACCGGTTCTTCGGGCAGGTCGAGTTCCCACTGATGATCCGGTCCCGCGACGTGCGCGTCGTTGACCGCATCCACCGCCAACCGCGACAAATCGACCGATTCGCGTTCCAGCGGCCGGCCGGAATCCAGGCGGGCCAGCAGCAGCAGGTCCTCGACGAGCCGCGTCATCCGCTCGGTCTCGGACGCCACCCGGCTCATCGCCTGCGCCACCGCCTCGCGGTCGTCGCCCATCCGTTGCGTCAGTTCGGTATAGCCGCGGATCGCGGCGAGGGGCGTGCGCAGCTCATGGCTGGCGTCGGCGACGAACTGGCGAACGCGAGTCTCGCTGGCCTGGCGCGCCGACAGCGCTTCCGCGATGTGGTCGAGCATCCGGTTGAGCGAGGCACCGAGCTGTCCCACCTCGGTGGCGGGGTTCGCGTCGGATTCGCGCACGCGCACAGGCAATTCGACCTCGCCGCGCGACAGCGGCAAATCGGCGACCTGGCCCGCGGTTTGGGCGACGCGGCGCAACGGTGCCAGCGCCCGCCTGATGATCACCACCCCGGCGATCGTCGCGGCCGCCAGCGCGACCGCGGTGACGATCCCGAAGATGACGAGCATCCGGATCAGGGTGGCGTCGATGTTGGACATCGACAGGCCGGTGACGATGATGTCGCTACCGTTTCGGCTCGGCGCCGCGACGACGCGGTAGCGGCCGAGGCCGTCCAGGTTGAGCGTGACCGGCGCGCGGTTGCCGGCGATCTGTTCCAGTTGGGCCTGGGCGGTCGGGGTCAGGTCGTCCCTGGTGCCGCTGCTGGTCAGGTAGCCGGCGTCAACCGTCTTGCCGTGGCTGACCACCGCCGCCACCATGCCTGCCGGCTGACCCGGGGCGTCCAGGAACCGCGGGCCGGGGCCCGGCCTCGGATAGTAGGAGTGCTGGTGGTGGTGCCAACCCGGGTGGTTCGGCTCGGGGTACATCAGCGCCGAGCGGAACGAGGTCCCGGCGAGTTGGCCGTCGAGCTGCTTGACCAGGTGATGGTTGAGCGCCAGTTCGGTCACCGCGGTGATGCCGACGCAGACGATCGCCAGGACGACGATCTGGCCGACCAGCAGCCGCAGCCGAAGGGACCAGACCCTTCGCGGGTCAGCGGGCCGGCTTGAGGACATAACCCGCGCCGCGCAGTGTGTGGATCATCGGATCGCGACCGTTGTCGATCTTCTTGCGCAGGTAGGAAATGTAGAGCTCGACGATGTTGGACCGGCCGCCGAAGTCGTAACTCCATACCCTGTCCAGGATTTGGGCCTTGCTCAGCACCCGCTTGGAGTTGCGCATCATGAACCGCAACAGCTCGAATTCGGTCGACGTCAACGAGATTGGCTCCCCGGCGCGGGTGACCTCGTGGCTGTCCTCGTCGAGCACCAGATCCCCGACCACCAGCTGTGCGCCGCTGTCCACGGTCGTCACCCCGGTGCGGCGCAACAGCGCCCGCAACCGCAGCACGACCTCTTCGATGCTGAACGGTTTGGTGACGTAATCGTCGCCGCCGGCGGTCAGGCCGGCGATGCGATCCTCCACCGCGTCCTTGGCCGTCAACAGCAGCACCGGCAGCTGCGGGACCTCCCCGCGCAGCTTGTGCAAGACGTCGAGGCCGCTCATGTCGGGCAGCATCACGTCGAGGACGACGACGTCCGGACGCTGGTTGCGGGCGGCCGCGATCGCCGATTCCCCGTCCCCGGCGGTGGAGATGTTCCAGCCCTCGTACCGCAGCGCCATCGACACCATTTCGGCCAGGACGGGTTCGTCGTCCACGACCAGCACGTTGATGGGGTTGCCGTCCGCACGGCGCATGACAACCCGCTCTACAGAGGCTCGGGGCTGCGTCACAAGCTCCAGTATCCGTCACCGACTGAGCCGAGACTATGACGAACCTATGCGCGCGCTGTGAAACGAAACGCGCGACTGCCGGAGCAGTCGCGCGATCGTGGTGTTCGGCCGTAGCGGTTAATACCAGTAGCGCCGGCCGGCGACCGGACGCCCGATCGAGCCCAGAATCCAGAGGATCGCGCCGATCACCAGCAGCACGATTCCCAGCGTGGTCAGCACGGGTACGTGGAAGAAATACCCGAGAACAAGCAGGACAATTCCTAAGATAACCATTTCGACTTCCTTCGGGTGAGGGTTAGAGGTTGACCGATTGCATTGAACTTGGTTGCGGCAGATGGCAATCCGTGACTTTCGGGTTGACCCCGAAGTAATTCAGGGGTCCGGCGATCACGGTCACCGCAACCGTGCCCGCGGAGGCGCATGTCGTCTGGTCGTTTTTGAAGTAATCCCGTTGCCACGCCGCGAAGGCTCCGATCAGCAACCACACCAAAGCAACCGTTCCGATGATCCCGCTGCCACGCATCGTGACCTCCATTGTGAGCGAGAAGAAGTTTTCTCGTGGTGCTGAAGTTACCCATTCGACTTATGCCTAAACATGCAATGGGTTATGCGGCAGCGCTTGTCGGCACATCCCGGCACGTCAGAGGCGGTCGACGCGGCGGCCGGCGGTCCGCGCCACCCACGGCCGGGAGGGGCGTGCCCGCTGGATTAGCTCAGCTAACTCGAGGACCCACCCCGATCCGAGGCGTTCCTATCGAAATGGCGTGCCTGAGCCGCTAAATTAGCAGCGGCACTTTCCATCTCGGCGTCCGGTCAGCCCGGCCGCCGCTGTGCGGACACATAGAGGGTGGGCGGCATCGAATCCTCCGCGCCCTGCGGGATCCGGCGGTCATACCGGGCCATCAACTCGGCGAACGTCGCGGTCGTGACGTCCCAGCCGCGGCCGCGCAGCCAGCCGTCGACGGGCGTGCGCTCCTCCGGGTACCACAGGTCGTCGAAGTCCGTGATCTCGGCGTTGACCAGCTCTGCTGCCGCCGCCCGCATGCGCCGCATGTCCTCGCGCTGGCGTTGCACACGGTCGGGGTCGGTGAAACCCGCTTCGGGCACGTTGGACGCCAGCCAGCTGCCCTCGGCGCTCAGCGAATCGATCCGCTCGAACAGCAAGTCCTGGGCCTGCGCCGGTAGGTAGCGAACGAGCCCTTCGGCCGACCACACCGCAGGTCGCGAAGCATCAAACCCCGCTTCCCGCAACGCTTTCGGCCAATCCTGGCGCAGGTCGATCGGCACGTTGACCAGCTGCGCGGTCGGCTCCGCGCCGTGTTCGCGCAGCGTGTTGGATTTGAATTCCAGCACCTTGGGCTGGTCGAGCTCGTACACGACCGTGCCGTCGGGCCACGGCAGCCGCCAGCTGCGCGCGTCCAGTCCGGCCGCCAGGATCACCACCTGGCGCACGCCGGCGTCGGCCGCGCCCAGGAAGAACTCGTCGAAGAATGCCGTCCGGGTGGCCATGAAGTCGACCATCAGCTGCAGCCGCGCCCGCAGATCGGGCTCGATGTCGGCCGCCTTGGCCAGCAACGCCGGGTTGGCATAGATGCTCCACATCCCCTCGCCCGCGGCGTCGACGAACACCCGCGCGAACGGGTCGTTGATCAGCGGGTTCTCACTCTCGGTCTCCGCGGCGCGAGCTGCGGCGACGCCGAGCGCGGTGGCGCCGACGCTTTGGGTGATTTCCCAGGAATCGTTGTCGGTCCGCGGCATCGCCAGTTCCCTTCCCCAGAAAGTAAGTTATGCACACTATTCTTCCAGCCGCCGCCACCGGCCGCCTCCCGTCGCCCCTGCCCTAGTCTTTTTCCCAGACGGTCCACAGGTTGCAAGGGAGTGCCATGACGCCCACCCCGTCGCGTACGCCGCAGGAAGTGTTCGCCCACCACGGCGCCGCGCTGGCCGCGGGCGACCTCGACGAAATCCTCACCGACTACGCCGAGGACTCCGTGCTGATCACGCCCGCCGGCGTCGCGCGCGGCGGGCAGGCCATCCGCCGGGTCTTCGCGCAACTGCTCGCCGATATCCCGGATGCCAACTGGGACTTGAAGACCCAGCTCTTCGACGGCGATGTGCTGTTCCTGGAATGGGCCGCCGATTCGGCGGTCAGCCGGGTCGCCGACGGCGTTGACACCTTCGTGTTCCGCGACGGCATGATCGCGGCGCAGACCGTGCGATACACGCCCCACCCGAAGGGCTGAGCAGTGGACTCCGTGAACCTTCAAGCCGTAGCGGAATGGATGTCCGGGCAGGGGCTCGGCGAGGGCCCGCTGGAAGGCGTCTCCAACGTCACCGGCGGAACGCAGAACGTCATGCTGCGGTTCAGCAGGGCCGGGCGGCCCTATGTGCTGCGGCGCGGGCCCCGGCACCTGCGTCCGCGCAGCAACAGCGTGATCCTGCGGGAAACGAAAGTCCTTGCGGCGCTGGCAGGTTCCGATGTGCCCCATCCACACCTGATCGCCGTCTGCGAGGACCCCGCCGTGCTGGGCGACGCGGTCTTCTACCTGATGGATCCCGTCGACGGATTCAACGCCGGCGAGGGCCTGCCGCCTTTGCACGCGGGCGACGCGAAGGTGCGCCATGGCATGGGGCTGTCGATGGCCGACGCGTTGGCCAAGCTCGGTGCCGTCGACCATGTCGCCGTCGGCCTCGCCGAATTCGGTAAGCCGGAGGGCTTTTTGGAGCGCCAGGTGCCGCGCTGGCTTTCCGAGCTCGAGTCCTACAACGACTACGAGGGTTATCCCGGGCCGCAGATCCCCGGCATCGAGGAGGTGTCGACCTGGTTGGACCGGCACCGGCCGGCGCACTGGACGCCGGGCATCATGCACGGCGACTACCACGCGGCCAACGTGATGTTCTCGCGCACGGGGCCGGAGGTGGTCGCGATCGTCGACTGGGAGATGTGCACGATCGGCGATCCGCTGCTGGACCTGGGCTGGCTGCTGGCCACCTGGCGCCAGCCCGACGGCTCCAGCGTGTTCAGCCACGCCCTGGGCGGCCAGGACGGATTGGCCAGTACCGACGAGCTTTTCCAGCGCTACGCCGCCAACACCACCCGCGACCTGTCACACATCACCTGGTACACCGTGCTGGCCTGCTTCAAGCTCGGGATCGTGATCGAGGGGACGCTGGCCCGGGCCTGCGCGGGAAAGGCGGAGAGGGAGGTAGGCGACCAATTGCACGCCGCCACCGTGCATCTGTTCGAGCGGGCGCTGCGCCTCATCGACAACGAAGGCTGACCTACTAGCATTCGTCTCGTGCCGCCCTATCCCGAGGAACCGGATTACTACTCCGAGCCCACCGCGGCCGCGCGGTACGGCGGCGGCTATTACGACGCCGCGCCGGAGCCACCCGAGCCCCCGACGCCCTGGTACCGCCGCCCGGCGGCGCTGGTCGCAGCAGGAGCCATCGGCGCGCTCCTGCTCGGCGCGGTCGTCTTCGCGGCGGTCAAGCTCGCGAGCAATTCGCCGGCGCCCAGCCCGGCAACCACGACGACGCCGGCGCCGTCCACCACCGCGCCGGTGACCACCACGACGACGGAGCCACCCCGGCACCACGGCGGCGGCGGTGGTGGCCCGACCGAGACGGTCACCGAGACCGTCCCGCCACCGAGCACCGACATTCCCACGACGACCGTCTCGCCCAGCACGGTCACCGTGACGCCGAGCACCGAGACCAGCACCGTCACCCAAACGGTGACCGAGCCGCCCCGTCGGGGGCCGTTCGGCGGACCGTTCGGCGGACGCTAGCGGTCGGCGCCGGCGGCGCGGGTGTGCCCGGGTTCCATCAAACCCGAGGGCACAACATAATTCGGCCGCTTACAACAAGGTGCAAGTGGTGACACCTGCTGCGCTTGTACTGCAACCGCATGCAGACGTCAGCAGGGCGCTGGAGGCGATGACCAGGGCGGCGAGGATTTTGGTGACACGGGACATGACTCAACTCCGATGTTCGCACGGAACTGAACTGAGGCCCGAGGCCGATGATATTACGCGCAGACCGCGCTGCCTGTGACACGTTTGACGCACGAAAATGGCTGAGCGCGCCTGTTCAGAGTCGGTTGATCGGTGACATTTCTATGTCGGTTGATCGGTGACACTCTGTGTTGTGGTTTAGGCCGGTGCGCTGGTGCGCAGGGCCCGTTTGTTTCGTACCTCGCCGCGGCTGGTGCGCGCGGCGGTTTTGACCAGATCATCGCCGACCCAAAACCGCAGCAGGTCCCCATCGACGTGGACATCGCAGCGCGCGCCGGCATAGTGGCGCCCGATACAGACCTGCTGCCAGGACACGCACACGATGCCGTTGGAGCACACCCGTCGACTTACCCAATCATCGCCACTGCGGTCGACGTGTCGGGCACACGAGTTCGAGGGCGGTGATGCCGGCGCACCGGCGTGAAACCGTTGAGCCGGTGTGGTCATCTTCAGGGCTTGGTGCGGCCGGGTGGTGTTGTAGTCCTCGACCCACTCATCGAGCGCCTGCTGAGCGACCTTGAGGTTGGTGAAAGGCTCACGGCCGCTGAGGAACTCAGCACGCAGACTGCGGTGAAACCGCTCGATTTTGCCCGTCGTGGTCGGACTTCGCGGCTGGGTCAACACGTGCTCGATGCCGTGCTCGCGGCAGATCGCATCAAAGAGCACCTCGACCGGTGGATGAAAGAACCGCCCGGTGAACACCTTGCCGTTATCGGTCAAGATCTGCTCAGGCACGCCGTAAGCCGCCAGCGCCGCCCGTAATCCGTCGCAGACCGCACGGGTGCGCTCACGAGCCATCAACTTGGCGCACACACACATCCGGGAATGATCATCAATACCGGTCAAGGCTTTGGCGCTGGTGCCGTCAGCCAACGCGAACCCGCCGACGATGTCCATCTGCCACAGCTCCATCGGCGCCCCACGCTCCCAGCGCTTCCATTTGCGCGACCGTCGATCTCGCATCGCGGGGTCGATCAGACCGGCCCGCACCAGCGCTCGATACACCGCCGACTCCGACGGCACCGGATGGACACCTCGTTTGGCCAACTCGAACACCAACCGCCGCGGCCCCCAATACGGTCGCGAGCGGCGCAGCTCGAGCATCTCGGCCTCCACCTGCCCGGGCATCTGATGCGGACACGACACCGGCCGATGCGACCGATCCACCAGTCCTTCCAAGCCCGCGGCTTCATAACGGGCCAGCCATCGGTGCAGCGTCTGACGCGCCACCCCGGTCTTCTCTGCGGCCTGTGACACCGACAACCCGTCGCCGATCACCGCCATCACGGCCTGATACCGCTGCTCAGCCACACTTAACTCCCTCATCTAGGGAGTGTCACCGATCAACCGAAACAACTGTCATGCATCAGCCGAAACACTGACACGCATCAACCGAAGGCAAAATGTCACGCATCACCCGACGTCATACAATGGCTGAGCGCGCCCGAAGGGATTCGAACCCCTAACCTTCTGATCCGTAGTCAGATGCTCTATCCGTTGAGCTACGGGCGCCTGTTCTTCAGTTGTCGTTCCGTGTTCCGTTCAAGGACCCAGCGGAGGCGAGAGGATTTGAACCTCCGGTCCCCTTTGAGGGGGACAACTCATTAGCAGTGAGCCCCATTCGGCCGCTCTGGCACGCCTCCCTTTGGACTTTCTGAGGGTACCGACCCCTTTCCGGTCTCGCGGAACCGGCCATACTGTACACAGTTGAGACATAAACTGTCGAAGTGACCGCCCGTCTGCGCTCCGAACTGGCCGGACTGCCAGTGTATGTGCCCGGCAAGAACGTGCCGGGCTCGATCAAGCTGGCCAGCAACGAGACCGTTTACGGCCCGCTACCCAGCGTGCACGCGGCGATCGAGCGGGCCATCGCCGTCGTCAACCGCTACCCGGACAACGCCAGCGTGGACCTCAAGGCGGCGCTGGCCATGCACCTGGGTTCCGACGTCGCCCCCGAGCACATCGCGGTCGGCAGCGGTTCGGTCACCTTGTGCCAGCAGCTCGTTCAGATCACCGCCGCGGCCGGCGACGAGGTGATGATCGGCTGGCGCAGCTTCGAGTGCTACCTGCCCATCATTCAGGTGTCCGGCGCGACGACCGTGCGGGTGCCGCTCACCGATCACACGCATGACCTCGACGCGATGCTCGCGGCGATCACCGACCGCACCCGGCTGATCTTCGTCTGCAACCCAAACAACCCGACGTCCACGGTCGTCGACCCGGACGCGCTGGCCCGATTCGTGGACGCCGTTCCGTCGCACATCCTCGTCGCCCTCGACGAGGCCTACGTCGAGTACGTCCGCGACGGCATGCTGCCCAACAGCCTCGAGCTGGCCCTCACCCGCAGCAATGTCGTTGTGCTGCGGACCTTTTCGAAGGCGTACGGGTTGGCGGGCTTGCGGGTCGGCTATGCGGTCGCCCACCCCGACCTGATCACCGCCCTGGACAAGGTCGTCATGCCGTTTGCGGTGACGAACGTCGCGCAGGCGGCCGCCATCGCGTCGCTAGACGCGTCGGCCGAGTTGATGGCCCGCACCGACGCACTGGTCGGCGAGCGCACCCGCGTGAGTGACGCCCTGCGCGAGGCCGGGTTCGAGCTGCCGCCGTCGCAGTCGAACTTCGTCTGGCTACCACTGGGGTCGCGCACCATGGACTTCACCGAGCAGGCCGCCGAAGCGCACCTGGTGGTGCGGCCGTTCGCGGACGAAGGCGTTCGTGTCACCATTGGTGCTCCGGACGAAAATGACGCTCTGCTGCGTTTCGCCCGCGATTGGATAGCCCGCACCGAATCCTGAGGAGACGCCGTGGACCTCGCCCGAAAGAAGTTCACCGAGTTCAAAGAGCGCAGCGGCGACATCGCGGATTCCGAGCTCGACGAATTCTGGGCCGGGCTTTCGCCCGCAACCCTCGACGGGATGCTCGGCGAGTGGAAGGGCGGCGAGTTCCAGACCGGCCACAAGATGAACGGCCAACTGGAAAAAGCCGGGTGGTACGGCAAGACCTTCAAATCCGTCAGCGACGTGCAGCCGCTCGTCTGCCTGGACGCCGACGGCAACAAGTTCTCGAACGTGGAAATGGGCAAGGGCGAGGCCAGCCTGTGGCTGGAGGACTTCCGCGGGGAGGTCACCGCCACCATGGTCTACGACGGCCAGCCGGTGCACGATCACTTCAAGAAGATCGACGACAACGCCGTGATGGGGATCATGAACGGCAAGGGCGTTCGGGACTTCCAGGGCGGGGTGGGCAAGTACTACTACTTCTACCTCGAGCGCGTCTAGCTTCCGAGCCGAGCCGTCGAGTGTGAACTGACGGCTTTGATCGTGCGTCCAGGGTGACGACACGCCGCTTGGGCTCAAGGGGTGATTGCAACACTTCGTAGTTAGGGGTGTTGATGTCGGGTGAGCCGCAGCTGTTGTCGGTGCAACGTCGGTTTTGGGAGTTGATCGCAGCGGGGGTGTCTTCGGAGGATGCCGGGGTTGCGGTCGGCGTGTCGGCGACGTGCGGTAGCAAGTGGTTTCGCAGGTTTGGTGGTGTGAATCCACGATGGGTTGCCCCTCAGGGGCAGAAGCGGCCGCGGTTGTCGATTGATGAGCGTGAACAGATCATGATCGGTACCGCGCAGGGTGAGTCGATCCGCTCGATGGCGGCCCGGTTGGGTCGGGCCCCCTCGACGGTGATGCGCGAGATCGCCCACAACGGCGTGATGCGCGGGCATGTTGGCCGTTATCGTGCCCGGTATCGCTTCGGGGCTCGCCGGGCCGGCTGGGACGCAAAATCGGGGTATTCGGCGCGGATTGCTCAGCTGCGCAGTGAGCAGCGCGCGCGGCGTCCCAAGACCGGCAAGCTGGGGCGTTGCCCGGCGCTGCGCACCGAGGTGCAAGCGTGGTTGGTCAAGAAGTTCAGCCCCGAACAGATTGCTGGGGAGTTGGCCAGGACTTACCCTGATCGCCCGGAGATGCAGGTGTCCCACGAAACCATCTATAAAGCGCTCTATGTGCAAGGACGCGGGGAATTACGCCGCGAGTTGACCAAGTGTCTGCGGACCGGGCGTGCCCTGCGCAAGCCTCGCCACCGGTCCCGTGCGGGCAGCGGCCGGGCGTGTCTTATTGACTGTGTAAGGGGTTCGGCCTGAATGGTGGTGGCTGACCACCGGACAGGAGAGTTCCATTGCCGCAATCTGATTCGTCAAGAGATGATGCTGCCGCCCAGTTGGCCGAGTTGTTGCCGCCGGCGGCAGTCGATGCCTTGTTGGCCGACGCTGAAGCGTCTGGCACCCCGATTGATGGCCCCGAGGGGTTGCTCGCGCAGATGACCAAGGCGGTGCTCGAACGCGCTTTGGACGTCGAAATCGCCGATCACCTGGGCTATGAGCACGGCGATCCGGCAGGGCATGGCTCGGGCAATTCCCGTAACGGCCATGGCCGCAAAACCGTGTTGACCACGGCCGGGCCGGTCGAGCTGGAAGTGCCCCGTGACCGCAACGCCACGTTTAGCCCGGCGATCGTGCCCAAGCGCAAACGCCGCCTGGGCCAGGTTGAGGACATGATCTTGTCGCTGTATGCCCGGGGCATGTCGACGCGCGATATCACCGAGCACCTCGGCGAGGTCTATGGCGCCCGCGTGTCGGCGGCCACGATTTCGCGGGTCACCGACGTGGTCACCGAGGAGATCGCCGCCTGGCAATCCCGGCCGGTCGATCCGGTGTATCCGATCTTGTATATCGACGCGATCCGCATCAAGATCCGCGACGGCGGCGTGGTGGCCAACAAGGCCGCCCACGTGGTCATCGGCGTCGATGTCGAGGGAATCAAGCAGGTCCTGGGCATCTGGATCCAGCAGAGCGAGGGCGCCAAATTCTGGCACGGGGTGCTCACCGAACTGCGCAATCGCGGGTGCCGCGATGCGCTGTTCGTGTGTTGCGACGGGTTGGCCGGCCTGCCCGAATCGATCGCGGCGGTCTGGCCGGCCGCGGTGATCCAGACCTGCGTGGTGCATCTGCTGCGCTCCTCGATGCGTTATGCCTCCTACGCCGACCGCCGCAAGATGGCCACCGCGCTGCGTCCGATCTACACCGCACCCACCGAAGAGGCCGCCAAACTGGCCCTCGAGGAGTTCCGCGCCCAGTGGCGCACCAAATCCCCCGGAGCCATCGCTGTCTGGGATCGGGCCTGGGCTGAGTTCGTGCCTTTCCTGGCATTCCCGGTCGAGATCCGCAAGATCATCTACACCACCAACGCCATCGAATCGCTGAACTACCAGCTGCGCAAAGTCACCAAGGCCCGCGGCTCGTTCCCCTCAGACGCCGCAGCAATGAAGCTGCTGTATTTGGCCATCCGCAACATCAACCAGAAACGAGGATCAACACACGGACCAGGCACCTACCGCTGGACCGAAGCACTGAACACCTTCGCCATCCAATTCCCCGACCGACTCCCACTATGACCCAAAGATAAACGGCTGCAACACCTTACACAGTTATCTTGACAAGCCCCAGCGGCCGCATTCCGGGCATGGTCAACATCAGTGAGCGCCCCGTCGAGGCTGCTGACCGTGCGGTGCCAGGGCACTGGGAAGGCGATCTGATCATCGGCAAAAACCAGCGCTCCCAGATCGGCACGTTGGTCGAGCGTTCCACGGGATTCGTGCAACTTTTGCATCTGCCCACTCGACGAGATCCTGAGACTGTGGCCGAGGTGATGGTCACGACCATCCAGGCCTTGCCCGAGACGTTGCGCAAGACGCTGACCTGGGACCAAGGCAGCGAGATGGCTGCTCATGCCCGTATCAGCGTCGATGCCGGCATCGACATCTACTTCTGCGATCCACATTCACCCTGGCAGCGCGGCAGCAACGAGAACACCAACGGCCTATTGCGCCAATACTTCCCGAAAGGCACCGACCTATCCGTGCACTCCGCGGACTACCTGGCAGAAGTCGCCGCCGAACTCAACGAACGACCCCGAAAACGATTCGACTGGGACAACCCCACCAACCGCCTCAACCAACTACTACAGTCACCGCCAACAGAAACCACTGTTGCAACCAAACCTTGAAACCGCCCCGCGCGGACCCGCCGTGGCTTCACCGCCAAAGCCCAGGCTTCACCCTCGACGGTCCGAGAGCCGAAGGGCGGACTATCGCGCCGGGTTGCGGCCGGTGAACGCGACCAGCTGCTCGAGGGCGCCGGCGTCGGCGGGTACGTCGACCGGCTCGTCGAACCCGGCTTGACCGCGTAGCTCCGGCCTGATGATCTGGCGGGCCAGGCCCAGCACGTATTCGGACAGCGGCTCGGGGGCGTCGACCTCGCGCTTCGTCGCGGCCGCGTAATCCCAGGCGTGCACCAGGAATTCGATCGACAGGACTCCGCATGCCGCCCGGGCGGGCATCTCGCCCTTGCCGAACGGCACCGTCCCGCCCAGGCCGCGGCGGTGCCAGGCGTCCAGCGCCGGCCGCGCCGCGGCCACCACCTGGCGCTCCACCGAATCGCCTTCGGCGGGTTCGGGAACGTCGGCGCCCACCATGCCCCCGAGGGCTTTGATCGAATTCAGCAGGTGCCCGGTCAGCTGCGCGACGTCGAAATCCGCGCATGGCGTCGGCCGCGACAGGTCGTCGGCGGCGATGGTGTGCAGGACCCGCTGCAGCACCCCCAGGGTGTCCTCGGCGCTGTGCAGCTCGTCGGTCGGCGGTGAATGCGGGCCGGGTCGCAAGTCAGGAGCCATATTCGCCACGCTACGGTCTCGATATGGCGCAAGCATACGAATCCGTCACCGTGGAGAAGAAAGACCACGTCGCGCAGGTGACGCTGATCGGGCCCGGCAAGGGCAATGCGATGGGGCCCGCCTTCTGGTCCGAGCTGCCCGAGCTGTTTCCGGAGCTGGACGCCGACCCCGAGGTGCGGGCCATCGTGCTCACCGGTTCGGGCCGCAACTTCAGCTACGGCCTGGACCTGGCCGCGATGGGCGGGACGCTGTCCGGGGTGCTGGGTGAGGGCGCCTCGGCGCGGCCGCGGGCCGAATTTCACCGAACGGTGCTGCGCATGCAGGGCGCGATCAACGCGGTCGCCGACTGCCGCACCCCCACCATCGCCGCGGTGCACGGCTGGTGCATTGGCGGCGGCGTCGACCTGATCTCGGCGGTGGACATCCGCTACGCCAGCGCAGACGCCAAGTTCTCGGTGCGCGAGGTCAAACTCGCCATCGTGGCCGACGTCGGCAGCCTGGCCCGCCTCCCGCTGATCCTCAACGACGGGCACCTGCGTGAGCTGGCGCTCACCGGCAAGGACATCGACGCGGCCCGCGCCGAGAAGATCGGGCTGGTCAACGACGTGTACGCCGACGCCGAGGCCACGCTGGCCGCGGCCCACGCCACCGCCGCGGAGATCGCCGCCAATCCCCCGCTGACCGTCCACGGCGTCAAGGACGTCCTCGACCAGCAGCGCATCGCGGCGGTCTCGGAGAGCCTGCGATACGTGGCGGCCTGGAACGCTGCCTTCCTGCCGTCCAAGGACCTGACCGAGGGCATCACGGCGACCTTCGAGAAGCGCCCACCGCAGTTCACCGGGGAGTAGTCCGGCGGCACGTACCCTCGCTGAGGTGACCACCCCTGACGGCAAGATCCGCGTCCCGGCCGACCTCGACGCGGTGACGACGATCGGCGCGGAAGACCATTCCGAAATCGACAGCGCCGCCGTCGACCGGATCTGGGAGGCGGCGCGGCATTGGTACCGGGCCGGGTTCCATCCGGCGATCCAGTTGTGCATCCGCCGGCACGGCCGCGTCGTGCTGAACCGGGCGATCGGCCACGGCTGGGGCAACGCCCCGAGCGATCCGCCGGACGCCGAGCGGATCCCCGTCACGCCCGATACCCCGTTTTGCGTGTACTCGGCGGCCAAGGGGATGGCGGCGACCGTGGTGCACATGCTCGCCGAGCGCGGCGTCTTCTCACTCGACGACCGGGTCTGCGACTACATCCCCACCTTCACCAGCCACGGCAAGCACCGGATCACCATCCGGCACGTGATGACGCACAGCGCTGGGCTGCCGTTCCCGACCGGCCCGCGGCCGGACGTCACGCGCGCCGACGACCACGAGTACGCGCAGCGCAAGCTCGGCGAATTGCGGCCCCTGTACCGTCCCGGGCTGTTCCACATGTACCACGCGCTGACCTGGGGTCCGCTGGTGCGCGAGATCGTGTATGCGGCCACCGGCAAGGAAATTCGCGAAATCCTGGGCACCGAGATCCTCGACCCGCTCGGCTTCCGCTGGACCAACTTCGGCGTCGCCGAGAAGGACGTGGCGCTGGTGGCGCCGAGCCACGCCACCGGGCGGACGCTACCGCCGGTGGTCGCCCAGATCTTCCGCAAGGCGATCGGCGGAACCGTGCACGAGATCATTCCGTACACGAACTCCAAGTTGTTCTTGACCACCATCATCCCGTCGTCCAACACGGTGTCGAACGCACAGGAGATGTCGCGGTTCGCCGAGATCTGGCGTCGCGGAGGCGAACTCGACGGTGTGCGGGTCATCAGACCGGAGACCATGCATGGCGCGATAGCCGAATGCCGAAGGCTGCGACCGGATTTCGCGGTCGGGCTGCAACCGGCTCGTTGGGGCACCGGCTACATCCTCGGCACCAACCGGTGGGGACCCTTCGGGCGCAACGCGCCGCACGCCTTCGGCAACCTCGGCCTGGTCAACATCGCGATTTGGGCCGACCCCGCGCGCGGGCTGGCGGCCGGCGTGGTGAGCAGCGGCAAACCCGGGCGGGATCCCGAAGCCCGCCGGTACACGGCCCTGATGGACACGATCGCCGCCGAAATCCCCACCGGTTAACGGCCACGGCAGTGGGAACCCTGCCGGCATGGCTACCTATCGAGTGCTCAATCCGAAAGGCGACGTCGTCGCGACGAAAGACATCGACAGCGCCGACGACGCACACGCATGGTTCGTCGACAACAAGGCCGACAACAGCGAGCTCGGCTGGCGCATGGAAGTCGAGCACGACGGCGACTGGCATTTCTTCGACGACAGCGAGGGCGATCGAAGCTGACGGTGTTTGTGCTCCGGCTCGCGGGGCAACCAACAAGGCATGGACTCGCAACGCTTCCGCAAGCTGCTGGACGCACCGGGGCCGTTCGTTTCGGTGTATTTCGACGACTCGCACGACACCCATGACGCCGAGGCTCAACTCGAGCTCAAGTGGCGGGCGATCAAAGAAGACCTCGAACGCGCACGCGCCGACGCCGCGGTGATCGCCGCGATCGAGGACGCGGCCATGAACCTGCGCCCCCCGATCGGCCGGAGTGGACGGGCGGTGATCGCCGGCGCCGACGGTGTGGTGATCAACGAGCACCTGGCCCGCGGCCCCGCCGCGAGCGTGGTCCGGGTGTCCGAATTGCCTTACCTGGTACCGATTCTGGAGCAGAGCTTCGATCACCCGGACTACGTCCTGGTGGTCGTCGACCACAGCGGCGCCGACATCACGACCCACCTCGGCGGGACGCTGCGCACCGAGACGGTCGACGGCGGCGGCTACCCCGTGCACAAGGCCGCGGGAGCCGAGACCGCCGGATACGGCGACCCCCAGCTGCGCACCGACGAGGCCGCCCGCAAGAACGTGCGCGCGGTCGCCGATCGCGTCGCCGAACTCGCCGACGACAAGGCGATCGAGGTGATCTTCGTGGTCGGTGAGGTGCGGTCGCGCTCCGACCTGCTGGCCGCGCTGCCGGAACGACTGCACGATCGCGCGGTGGCCCTCGAGGTCGGGGCGCGGCACAGCGGCCATGACTTCGGCGAGATCGAGCAGGCCATCGAGGACGAATTCGTCAAGCGCCAGCTGCGCACGATTGACGATGCGGCACAACGGTTTACCGCCGAAATCGGGCGGCAGTCCGGGCTGGCGGCCGAGGGGCTCGGTCCGGTGTGCTCGGCGCTGCGCCAGGGCGCGGTGGAGACACTGATCATCGGCGACATCGGCGACGCCACCGTGGTGGCCGACGAGGGCCTGACGACCGTCGCCCCCAACGAAAACGTGCTGTCCGAGCAGGGCGCCGCTCCCGCCAAGACGCTGCGGGCCGACGAAGCGCTGCCGGTATCGGCGATTTCGGTCGGCGCGGCCCTGGTGCACACCGA
The DNA here is from genome assembly GCF_000709305.1 of Mycobacterium sp. TKK-01-0059. Lineage (NCBI taxonomy): Bacteria > Bacillati > Actinomycetota > Actinomycetes > Mycobacteriales > Mycobacteriaceae > Mycobacterium > Mycobacterium sp. TKK-01-0059. Next base: position 2,138,849 of record NZ_KL446993.1, on the reverse strand, counting down.
CGAGCGGATCTCCCCGGCCGACGGGATCGGTGCGGTGCTGCGCTACGCGCCGACGTTGCACTGAGAGCCTCGACTCACCAGCGGTGGCGGAGGGATTTGAACCCCCGGACGGTTTTAGCCGTCTCTCGCTTTCAAGGCGAGTGCATTAGGCCGCTCTGCCACGCCACCACGGACAAGGGTAACGGGGGCCGGTAGCGTGGCCGCCATGCGAGCCATCGTCGCCGAATCCTCCGATCAACTGTCCTGGCAAGAAGTGGCCGACGTGTCCGCTCGGCCCGGCGAGGTCGTCATCAAGGTGGCCGCCGCCGGTGTGAACCGCGCCGACGTGCTGCAGGCCGCCGGTAAGTACCCACCCCCGCCCGGGGCGAGCGAGATCATCGGCATGGAGGTGTCCGGCGTCATCGCCGAAGTCGGCGACGGTGTCACGGAATGGTCTGTGGGGCAACAGGTTTGCGCGCTGCTGGCGGGCGGGGGGTACGCCGAGTACGTCGCCGTTCCCGCCGGCCAGGTGCTGACGATTCCGTCCGGTGTGGATCTCGTCGATGCGGCCGGGCTGCCGGAGGTGGCCTGCACGGTGTGGTCGAACGTGGTGCTCATCGCGGGCCTGAGCCGGGGCCAGCTGCTGCTCGCGCACGGCGGGGCCAGCGGCATCGGCAGCCACGCGATCCAGATCGCGCGGGCGCTCGGGGCCCGGGTGGCGGTCACCGCCGGCTCGACGGAAAAGCTCGAATTCTGCCGCGACCTGGGCGCCGACATCACCGTCAACTACCGCGACGAAGACTTCGTCGCGCGGCTGCGCGACGAGACCAACGGCGCCGGGGCCAACGTGATCCTCGACATCATGGGCGCGGCCTACCTGGATCGCAACATCGACGCCCTGGCCAGCGACGGGCAGCTCGTCATCATCGGCATGCAGGGCGGCGTCAAGGGCGAGCTCAACATCGGCAAACTGCTCGCCAAGCGGGCGCGGGTCATCGGCACCACGCTGCGGGGGCGTCCGGCCACCGGGCCGAACAGCAAAAGCGACATCGTCCAGGCGGTGACGGCCTCGGTGTGGCCGATGATCGCCGACGGCCGCGTGCGGCCGATCATCGGCGCCCGGTTGCCCATTCAGCAGGCCGGCGACGCGCACCAGCGACTGGTGGACGGCAAGGTGACCGGGAAGATCGTCCTGACGGTCTAGCCCAGGGAAGCCAGCGCGCGCACCAACTGGTCGACCTCGGCCGTCGTCGAATAGTGCGCCAGCCCGACGGTGACCGCGCCGCCGATGTCGTTGACGCCCAGCACGTCGAGCGCGCGGGAGCTTTCGTTGGTGACGGCCAGAATCCCGTTGTCCGCCAACCGCTGCACCACCCGTTCGGCGGGCACGCCGTTCAAAACGAAGCTGACCACCGGGATCCGCACCTCCGGGCGGCCGATGACCATCACCAACGGCAACGAGCGCAACGACACCATCAGGTAGTCATAGATCCGATTCAGGTACGAGGTGGCGGACTGCATCGACACCGCCAGGCGTTCGCGCCGGGTGCCGCGGGCGGATTCGTCGAGCGACGCCAGGTACTCGATGCTGGCGACCACCCCGGCCAGCAGCCCGAACTGGTGCGCACCGATCTCCAGACGCGCGGCGCCGGTCGCCTTGGGGTCGGCCGAGATGGAATGGAACGAGTTGAGTAGCACCGGATCGCGGAACACGATCGCGCCGATCGGCGGGCCGCCCCACGCGGCGGCGTTCACCGCCACCACGTCGGCGTCGGTTTCCCTCATGTCGAGCAGCCGGTAGGGCGCCGCGGCGGAATGGTCGACCACCACCAGGCCGCCGACGTCGTGCACCAGCTTGGTCATCGCCCGCAGGTCGGTGACCGTGCCCATCGTCGCGGACGCCGAGGCGACGGCGACCAGCCGAGTCGACTTCCCGATCAGGCCCTCCCACTGCCACGTCGGCAGCTCGCCCGTCTCTATGTCGATCTCGGCCCACTTGACCTTGGCCCCGTACCGGTGCGCCGCCCGCAGCCAGGGGGCGATGTTGGCTTCCTCGTCCAGGCGGCTGACGATGACCTCGTAGCCCAGGCCGGCGCGTGACGACGACGCCTCGGCCAGCGCGGACAGCAGGATCGCGCGATCGGCGCCCAGCACGACGCCGGCGGGTTCGACGTTGAACAGATCGGCAACGGCCGCCCGGGCCGCCTCCAAGATGGCGGCGCTGCGCTGCGCCGAGGGGTGCGCCCCCACGGTGGTGGGCGCAGACCTGCGGAAAGCCGTCGACACCGTCGTCGCGACGGAGTCGGGAATCAGCATCCCGGCGGGAGCGTCGAAGTGCACCCACCCGTCACCCAGCGACGGATGGAGTCCGCGCACCCGGGCGACATCGTATGCCATGTGGGCCACCTTAAAGCTTTCGCGTTTTTGCGAAACTGCGACGGTAGCGGGTGCCTTGAAAGGGTCCAAGCCGTTCCGGCCAGTCGGTGGCCTCCCGAGCCAGGGCACCCGGCCAGCCATACTAGTCGAGTGGGGCTCTGGTTCGGAACGCTCATTGCATTGTTTTTGCTGATAGCGCCCGGGGCGATCATCGCACGTATCAGTCAGTTGTCTTGGCCGATCGCCGTTGCGGTGGGCCCGGCGCTGACCTACGGCGTGGTTGCGCTCGCCATTATTCCGTTTGGTGCCATCGGAATACCGTGGAACGGCTGGACCGCGCTGGCCGCGCTGGTCGTCATGTGCCTGGTGATGATCGGTTTCCAGCTGCTGCTCGGCCGCTACCGCGACCGCGACGCCGAGACCCGCAGGGTCGGCCGCTGGCCGGCGATCATGGTGGCGGCCGGGGTGGCGCTGGGGGCATTGCTCATCATGTGGGCCGCCTACCGCGGCCTGGACGGTCATTGGCAGACCATCCCGAGCACCTGGGATGCGGTGTGGCACGCCAACGAGGTGCGGTTCATCCTCGACACCGGCCAGGCGTCGTCCACCCACATGGGCGAGCTGCGCAACGTCGAGACGCACCACACGCTGTACTACCCGTCGGTGTTCCACGCGCTGACCGCGGTGTTCTGCCAGCTGACCGGGGCGGCGCCGACCACGGGTTACACGTTGAGCTCGGTCGCCGCATCGGTGTGGCTGTTTCCGACCGGCGCGGCGATGCTGACCTGGCGGGTGCTGCGCCCGACCTGGGGCGAATGGCGCAGCGCGGGGGCCGCGGCGACCGCAGCCACGCTGGCCGCGTCGTTCACGGCGGTCCCCTACGTCGAGTTCGCCGTCGCCGCGATGCCCAACCTGGCCGCCTACGGCGCCGCGGTGCCGGCGTTCGTGCTGATCACCTCCACGTTGCGGCACCGCGACCGCATCCCCGCGGCCGTGCTGGCGCTGGTGGGTGTCATGTCGGTGCACATCACCGGCGGTGTGATCGTGCTGCTGTTGCTGCTGGCCTGGTGGCTCCTCGATGCGCTGTGGCGTCCCGTGCGCGGCAGGCTGGCCGATGTGGCGGCCCTGGCGTGCGTCGCGGTGGTGTCGGGGCTGATCCTGTTGCCGCAGTTCATCAGCGTGCAGGAGCAGGAAGACATCATCGCCGGGCACTCGTTCCTCACCTACCTCAGCAAGAAGCGGGGGCTGTTCGACGCCGTCTTCCAGCACTCCCGCCATCTCAACGACTTCCCGGTCCAATACGGGCTGATCGCGCTGGCCGCCATCGGCGGCGTCATCCTGCTGGTCAAGCGGATCTGGTGGCCGCTGGCCCTGTGGCTGCTGCTGATCGTGGTGAACGTCGACGCAGGAAATCCGATCGGCGGCCCGATCGGCGCGGTGGCCGGGATGTTCGGCGAGTTCTTCTACAAGGATCCGCGCCGGATCGCGGCCGCCACCACCCTGCTGCTGGAGCCGATGGCCGGCATCGCGCTGTTCGCGATCGTGATGGGCGTCGTGGCCGGGGCCCGACGGGTGTCGGACCGGTTCAAACCGCTGCCCGCCCCGGTCTGGGTGTCGGTCACCGCGGTGCTGCTGGTGGCGACCACGGTGCTCAGCGCGCGCCACTACCTCTATCGGCATTTGTGGTTGTTCGGCGACAAATACGACTCGGTGATGATCGACCAACGCGATCTGATGGCCATGGCTTATCTGGCCACGCTCCCCGGGGCCCGCGAGACCCTGATCGGCAACGCCAACACCGACGGCACCGCGTGGATGTACGCCGTCGCCGATCTGCACCCGCTCTGGACGCACTACGACTACCCGCAACAGATGGGGCCCGGTCCCAACCGCTACATCTTCTGGACCTCGGCGCGGCAGGGCGATTCCGATCCGAGGGTCCTCGAAGCGATTAAGGCGCTCAATATCCGGTACATCTACACGAGTGCGCCGACTGTCCGGGGGTTCGCCGTACCCGACGGACTAGTGTCATTGGATAAGTCGAAGTCGTGGGCGTTGATCTACGACAATGGCGGCGCCCGAATTTATGAATGGCGACCAAGCGGCACGACGCCACACCCATAGTCCACGAAGGATGGTGAAGTTTTGAGTACCCGCAACGATGACGACGACGTCGAAATCATCGGCGGCGTCGACCCGCGGATGATGGCGATCGCCGACGATGACTCCGACGAGCGCTCCCTGACCGATCTGGTCGAGCAGCCGGCAAAGGTGATGCGAATCGGGACCATGATCAAGCAACTGCTCGAGGAAGTGCGCGCCGCGCCGCTGGATGACGCCAGCCGCAACCGGCTGCGCGAGATCCACGCCACCAGCATCCGGGAACTGGAAGAGGGCCTGGCGCCGGAACTGCGTGAGGAACTCGACCGCCTCACCCTGCCCTTCAACGAGGACGCCGCGCCGTCGGACGCCGAATTGCGCATCGCCCAAGCGCAGTTGGTGGGCTGGCTGGAGGGGTTGTTCCACGGCATCCAGACCGCGCTGTTCGCCCAGCAGATGGCCGCCCGAGCCCAGCTGGAAAAGATGCGCCAGGGCGCGCTTCCCCCGGGCGTCGGCAAGGCGGGCGGCGCGCCCGGGCACGGCCAGTACCTGTAAGCGACCTCGAGTAGTTCACGGTGTCGGGTCCTCACATCAAGACGCACAACGCGTGGGTCGAATTTCCCATCTTCGACGCCAAGTCGCGTTCGTTGAAGAAGGCCTTCTTGGGCAAGGCGGGCGGCACGATCGGACGCAACAACTCCAACGTGGTCGTCGTCGAAGCGTTGCGGGACATCACCATGTCCCTCGAGCTGGGCGACCGGGTCGGCCTGGTCGGCCACAATGGGGCGGGGAAATCGACACTGCTGCGCCTACTTTCGGGCATCTACGAGCCCACCCGGGGCTGGGCGCAGGTCACCGGGCGGGTGGCGCCGATCTTCGACCTCGGCGTCGGGATGGACCCCGAGATCTCCGGCTACGAGAACATCATCATCCGCGGCCTGTTCCTCGGGCAGACCCGAAAGCAGATGCAGTCCAAGGTCGACGAGATCGCCGAGTTCACCGAGCTGGGTGACTACCTGTCGATGCCGCTGCGCACCTACTCCACCGGCATGCGGGTCCGGCTGGCGATGGGCGTGGTCACCAGCATCGATCCCGAGATCCTGTTGCTCGACGAGGGGCTGGGCGCGGTGGACGCCGACTTCATGAAGAAGGCGCAGTCGCGGTTGCAGGGGCTGGTGGAGCGGTCCGGAATCTTGGTGTTCGCCAGCCACTCCAACGAATTTCTGGCCCGGCTATGCAAGACGGCGATGTGGATCGACCACGGTGTGATCCGCATGACCGGCGGCATCGAGGACGTCGTGCGGGCGTACGAGGGGGAGGATGCGGCCCGGCACGTGCGCGAGGTGCTGGCCGAGACGGCCGGACAGCCATGAGCGACACCGTCGTCGCCGTCGTCGTCACCCACCGGCGCCCCGACGAGCTGGCCAAGTCCCTCGATGTGCTGAGCACGCAAACGCGGCTGCCCGACCACCTCATCGTTGTGGACAACGATTTCTCCGGTGACGGCCGTGTCCGCGAACTGGTTGCGGGACAACCCATTCCGACCACCTATCTGGGATCGCGACGCAACCTCGGCGGAGCCGGCGGTTTCGCGCTGGGCATGCTGCACGCGTTGGCCCTGGGCGCCGATTGGGTGTGGCTGGCCGACGACGACGGGCGCCCGCAGGATTCGCATGTCCTTGCCACCCTGCTGGCGTGCGCGGACAAGCACGGCCTGGCCGAGGTGTCACCGATGGTCTGCAACATGGACGATGCCGAGCGGTTGGCGTTTCCGTTGCGCCGCGGCCTGGTATGGCGCAGGCGCGCAAGCGAATTGCGCACCGAAACCGGGCAGGACCTGTTGCGCGGGATCGCCTCGTTGTTCAACGGCGCGCTGTTCCGGGCCGCCACGCTGGAATCGGTCGGCGTCCCGGATCTGCGGCTGTTCATCCGGGGCGACGAGGTCGAAATGCACCGGCGGCTGGTGCGTTCCGGCCTGCCGTTCGGAACCTGCCTGGACGCGGTCTACCTGCATCCGTGCGGATCCGACGAGTTCCGCCCAATTCTCGGCGGCCGGATGCACACCCAATATCCCGACAATGCCACCAAGCGGTTCTTCACCTACCGCAACCGCGGCTACCTGCAGTCACAGCCGGGGCTGCGCAAGTTGGTGGTGCAGGAATGGGTCCGGTTCGGCTGGTTCTTTCTGGTGACCCGTCGCGACCCCCGTGGCCTGGCCGAGTGGATCCGGTTGCGGCGCTTGGGGCGTCGTGAACAGTTCGGGAAGCCGGGAGGAGGGCGCCCATGACGCGCCCCGACGACGATGCAGAGCAAAGCGATGAGGAGGAGTGGCGCCCGTGACGTTCCTTGACGCGGCGGCGCAGTCGCGGACATTCACCCGGGCACGCCGCGACCTGGTCGACGGCTTCCGTCGTCACGAGCTCTGGCTGCACCTGGGCTGGCAGGACATCAAGCAGCGTTACCGGCGCTCGGTGCTGGGGCCGTTCTGGATCACCATCGCGACGGGCACCACCGCCGTGGCCATGGGTGGCCTGTACTCCAAGCTGTTTCACCTCGAGCTGTCCGTGCATCTGCCGTACGTGACGCTGGGCCTGATCATCTGGAACCTGATCAACGCCGCCATCCTGGAGGGCGCCGACGTGTTCGTCGCCAACGAGGGGTTGATCAAGCAGTTGCCCACCCCGCTGAGCGTGCATGTCTACCGGCTGGTGTGGCGGCAGGTCATCCTGTTCGCGCACAACATCGTCATCTACGCGGTGATCGCGGTGATCTATCCCAAGCCGTGGTCGTGGGCCGACCTCGCGGTGCTCCCGGCACTGGCGCTGATCGTGCTCAATTGCATTTGGGTGTCACTGTGTTTCGGCATCCTCGCGACCCGCTACCGCGACATCGGTCCGCTGCTGTTCTCCGTCGTGCAGTTGCTGTTCTTCATGACGCCGATCATCTGGAACGACGACACCTTGCGCCAGCAGGGCGCCGGGCGGTGGTCCCGCATCGTCGAACTCAACCCGCTGCTGCACTACCTCGACATCGTTCGCGCGCCGCTACTCGGGGCGCACCAGGAGCTGCGGCACTGGGCCGTGGTGCTGGTGTTGACGGCCGTCGGTTGGGTGTTCGCGGCCTTCGCGATGCGCCAGTATCGCGCCCGGGTGCCCTACTGGGTTTAGCGTTTCCTGGCTTGTCACAGGGCGGGGTTATTATCGAACGTATGTTCGAAGCAATGCCGTGTGACCTGGCGTTTCAGGGCGTCGACGACGCCGGTGTGCTGGATCGCGTCACCGCGGCGGCCCGGGCGCAGAACGCGCACTGCGCGCGCGAGTTGGCGGCGATCGGCGAGCTGTATGCGCGTCGGGCGCCGGACGACGACGCCGACCGTTTCAATTGGGCGGTCGACGGACACGAGAACGTGGTCGCCGAGGTGGCGGCCGCGCTGGGCATCAGTCGGGGCCGCGCGTCCGGGCGCTTGCACTATGCGATCGCGTTGCGTGAGCGGCTGCCCCGGGTCGCTGAGGTCTTCGCCCAGGGCCGCATCGATTTCCGGCTGATGGCGGCGGTGGTGTACCGCACCGAGCTGATCGAGGACCCCGAGTTGATCGCCCGGTTGGACGCCGCGGTCGCCCGGCACGCCCCGAAATGGATGCGGCTGTCGGGGCCGAAAATGGCCGAGCGCATTGACATGTGGGTGGCCCGCATCGATCCCGCGGGGGTGCGTGTGCCGGGGATGCGCAGTCAAGATCGCCGTGTCGAGATCGGGCCGATCAGCCCCGGGCTGGCGGAAATCTCGGCGAGGGTGCATCCCACCGATGCGGCCGCGGTGGACCGCGCGCTCGACGCGTTGGCCGATTCGGTGTGCCGGAACGATTCCCGCACCAAGGCCCAGCGTCGCGCCGATGCGATGGGCGCGATGGCCGCCGGGCTGACCGTCTTGCGCTGCGACTGTGGCAGCCCGGATTGCCCTGCGCCGCAGCGGCCCCCGGGAACCAATGTCATGGTCCATGTGCTGGCCGAGCCGGCCGCGGTCGCCGGCGAGGCGTGCGCGCCGGCGCTGCTGCCGGGGTTCGGTCCGTTGCCGACGGGCTCGCTGCGAGACTTGGCCGGAGTAGCGAAGACCAAGCCGCTCTCGGTGCCGCCGGATCGCGCGGAGACGGGGTACCGGCCGTCGACCGCGCTGGCCGAATTCGTCCGCTTCCGCGACCTGACATGCCGATTCCCCGGCTGCGACGCGCCGGCCGACGTCTGCGACATCGACCACACGGTGCCGTTTCCGCTCGGCCCCACGCATCCGTCCAAGCTTAGATGATGTTAAACTACCCTCATGTCATGTCGGAAAGCCACTGGTCAGCGAGGCGGGGTTCAGTCGGCGGCGATCTACGCGCGTATCTCCGCGGACGTGGAGGGCACCGGGCTGGGCGTCGCGCGCCAGTTGGAGGACTGTCGCAAGTTGGCCGCCGATCGCGGCTGGCCGGTCGGTGATGAGTATGTCGATAATGATGTGTCGGCCTTCTCCGGCAAACCGCGCCGCGAGTATGCACGGATGTTGGCCGATCTGAAATCGGGCGCTCGGGATGCGGTGATCGTCTACAACTTGGACCGGTTGCATCGCCGCCCGGTCGAGCTGGAAGAGTTCGTTGCGTTGTGTGAGTCGGTGGGTGTGCGCGATGTGGCTACCGTGACCGCCGATATTGATCTGGGCAATGATGACGGGTTGTTCATGGCCCGGATTTTCGCCGCGTTCGCCGCGAAGGAGTCCGGCCGCAAATCGGCTCGTATCCGCCGCAAGATGTTGCAGAACGCCGAACAAGGGCGGCCGCACGGCTCGGTGCGCCCGTTCGGCTACGAACCCGACAAGATCACCGTGCGTAGCGATGAGGCTGCCGTCGTGCGTGAGATGGTGGACCGGTATCTGGCGGGCGCCTCGATCCGGTCATTGACGATGTGGCTCAACGAATCCGGGATCGCGCCGGCGGCATCGAAGACGTGGCGGACCTCGGCGGTGCGCCAAATCCTGTGCTCGGGCCGCATCGCCGGGCTGCGCGAGCATCACGGCCAGGTGATCGGTGAGGCGGCGTGGCCGGCGATCATCGCCCCGGCGCAGCGGGACCAGGTGCTGGCCCGCATGGCGGCCCGCGCGCTCACGAAGACCCGCGCACCGCGCACCTACCTGCTGTCGGGGTTGCTGCGCTGCGGGCGCTGCGGCAACCGCTTGTATTCCCAAGCCCGCCATGTCAATCCCGAGAATCGGGTGCGTCGCTATGTGTGCCTGAGTGGCCCGGATCAGGGCGGCTGCGGACGGCTGACGGTGGTGGCCCAACCTGTCGAGGAACTGTTGACGGATGCGGTGCTGACCCGGCTGGACTCGCCGGCACTGGCCGATGCGCTGGCAGGCAAGGTCAGCGTGGATGCCGATGTGGCGGCGTTGTCGGCTCAGCTTGACGCCGACACCACCCGCTTGGATGAGCTGGCGGGCCTGTATGCGGACGGTGCCGTGACCGCGCGGGAGTGGATCGCCGCGCGTGACCCGATCACCGCCCGCATCGCCGAAACGCGCCGAGCGATAGCAGCTGCCACCGATACCGCTGATGTGCAGGAGTTGGCCGGCACCGGGCGTCTGCTACGCGAGCAGTGGGACAGCTTGGACATCGACCGCCAACAAGCAGTCATCAAATCCGTGCTCGATCACGCCGTCATAGCTCCGGGGACACCTGGTTCGCGCAGCCTTGACATCGGGCGGGTACGACCGGTGTGGCGGGTGTGAACCGCTGGCCGCGCCTTCGAGTTCGCTCCAAGCAGGGTTGCGATCCGGTCGATCACGATCGGGTCGGTGATGGTGACCGGCAGGCCCTGGCGTTGACACGATGCGGTCAGCCATGCGGTGAATTCGGGGCGCTCATGCAGCGGCACCGCGCCACCATCCTGGTCGCCGACGGTTTGCCGGGGCGTCTTGGCCATTACCCGGCCCCTGGCCGTGCTGGCGCGATACGGCTGGCGTCAGGCCGGGATTCGGTGACAGCGATGATCCGGGCGCCGATGTGGCGCAGGGCTGCTGAGATGACCAGGACGCGGTCCCCGGCGCTGGCGTGTCCGGCGTGATCGAATTCCCACAGCACCTCATCGGTGTCGATCGGTTCGTGCCGGCCAACGGCGGCCCCGGTCACGTGTTGGACCGGATGGGCCAATTGCGTATCAGCATGTTGCACAGGGTGTTTAGTCATCTGGTGGCGGGTCCAGGTGGCGCGGGCGGCGCGCAGGGCGCCCATGGTGGTCGAGTAGCGTCGCGATTTGGTGGTGATGTGGCCGCGGTAGCCCAGGGTGTGCAGCCAGCGCCCGATCCCCACCAACGCGCTGCCGCCGTGTTCGGCGAGCTCGGCGATGGTGGCCAAGATGGCGCGCACATGCTCGCTGACATCCAGGTCGCGGATCGCTTCGGCGGTGAGGCGACGGGCGGTGATGCCGAAGTCGTGCAACGATTTGGTGACGTATTTGGCCAGGTACGCCGCGACCCTACGTGGCGAGAGCCGCGAGACCGAAGTGCGCGCAGTGTCGTCTATTGTGGAATTGTCTGCGGCTGTTGGGGTTTCGGGGGTCAGTGGTTGGGTGTCGATCTGGGTGCCGAACCGCAGCGTCCGCACTGCCTGTTGGTCGGAGCCGCCGGCGCCGGTGGTTACGTCGATGCTGACGTGGCGTGCGGCCCGCTGGATTAGGGCGGCCAGCTCTGCGGCGGTGAGCGGCGACGACCAGTCGGTGTGCTGGTCGGCTACCGGACGGGTCTCCCCACCACCCCGAGGGGCGGCGGGGCCGTGAGGATCGTGGTCACCTGATGTCGTGGTGTGGTCCGATGGTGGGTCGAGGCGGATCAGGGCGTGGATGTGCGGGATGGCGCGGGCTTGCAGTTCGGTGACTTTGACGAAACTGACCCGAACCGAACCGGGCTTGACGCCAACGCTTTTCAGGTGTGTTGTCACGACGCGTCGTAGTGCGATGGTGAACCGTCGCCACAGCTCGGGCAGACACCAGGTAAACAGAACATGCCCCAGATAGTCGTAGCACTGCCGGCACAGCGGCTGGCCCACCGCCGGGTCATCAATGGCGTGGGTTATGGTGCAGCGCAGTGGGTTTCCGTGCCCGCAGTGGCCTACCGACCCAATCGCATTGGGGTGGCAGGCTGTTCCGGTGGCGTTGTGCACGGCCCCGTAACTGGGGGCGGTCAAGGTGGCGAACACTTGCGGACGGTTGGCGACCTCAACCGGGATGTTGTGGTGGCCCCCGGCGGCTCCGGCGTGTACGAGTTGCCAAGTGTCGCGGGCGTAGAGGTCTGAGCACGACGGACACACCGCAGTGCGGCGGTTGTTGCAGCGTGTCCACACAGTGTGCCGACGCCCGGCGGTGTCGGTGCCCGACAGTTGGATCGGGTGGGCGCAAAAGCCGACCGATTCGACCCGATGCCACCACAACCCGAAACCCGCCGAGGAGGCACGGCGCAACATCTGAGCGATCACCGGCCCGGGATCAACGGTGGTCGGCAGCCCCGGCAACACCATCGCCCGGCCGTCCACAGTGTCGGTCCTCACCGCTGCCCCTGACTGCCTCGGTAGTCCGAGCGGTCTGTTCCGTTCCCCGTCGTGCGTGGTGTGCGGGGGCGGGGTGCGGGAAAGGTTCGGGCCAAGGCGGTGATGTCACGGTCGCTGACGTGAAACGCCCGCACCCGCATCGGGTCGGCGGTACCGTCGATCATCACGTACCCGACACCAGGTGTGGCATCGGCGATAAGGTCGCACTCGGCGCCGGCATCGCGTGCTCCTTGGCCCAATACCATCGCGGTCTGGGTGGCTTCGGTCATGCGCAGCCCGATCCGCACGGTGAACAACTGCCGCACCGGCAGGGTGTCTTTGGCAGGGTCTTGAACCGCGGCCACCACCGAAATCCCGACCGCGCGGCCTTGGGAGAGCAGCAGGCCGAGCAGCTGTTCGATCTCGGCGCGAACCTTGCGGTCGGTGACGTAGGCGGTCAGCGCGGCGATCTCATCGATGACCACCACGATCAACGGCTCGGCCGGGGTGGGGGTGTGCAAGCGGGTATGTCCGCGCAGCCGGTTAGCCCGCGCCTGCATCAACGCCGCCAGCTGGCGCAGCAGCTCGACCGTGGGTTCGCCGGTGTGGTGGCAGAACTGGGAGAACATCGGTGCGCCCGCACCCAGTTCCATGCCGCCTTTGGGGTCAATTACGCATAACCGCACCCGGCCTGTCGTGACCTGTGGTGCCAGTCCGGCGATCAGCGACCACAGCACCGATCCTTTGCCCGCCCCGGTGGCACCGGCGATCAGGATGTGCTGTCCCAACACAGGCAGTTGCCACCAGGTCCGTGTCTCGGTGATTCCGACCCGCACCGCGGCCAGGTTGACCGGGGTTGCTCGCGTCGGCATGGGCAGGCTGATGGGTTGGGCGAGCACGTCACCGCGACTGATGATCATCCGCAGCTCGCCGGGAGTGGTGGCGCGGATCGTGACTCGCTCAGCCCGCCACGCCGCCGCCAGCGCGTCGCCGCGCTTCTGCCAGTCGTTGATCGATTGCCCTGCCACCACCCGCAAGGTCAGCACGTCGGAGTGACTGCCGATCTCCACGGACCGCAGCGCGGGCACCAGAGTGCGGTCACCGAGCCGGGCGGTCAACCCGTGCAGGGTGCACACCGACTCCCAGGTGCGGCCATAGCGCCACCACGACAAAAAGCGGTGCCGCACCGGGTTGGTCACCCACGCGCTAAACGAGGACGGCTCCACGATCGCCCAGCCGGTGTACGCCGCGGTAGCGAGGGCGGCGGTCAGCAGGCCCGCGCGGGCGCCGTGGGCGATGGCGACCCAGGTCGCCAGGATGGCCGGGATGCTGAGGGCGGGGAACAGGATTGCCCACCACAGCAGATAACCGGCGGCTTTGGCCAGCGACCAGATCAGCTCGCCGATCCATTCATCATCAGAGGACTGATTAGTGTTGCGGTTCTTAGGGTTTGAGGTGTTCGGCATGATGCCACGCTTTCCCTGCGACGGATTGTTGGGTGGTCCGGAGCCTGGCCCGGCAGCCGCCCCGCGCTCTTGCGGGTGCTGCCGGGCCAGACCGCCGCTATCGGGCCTGCTGGCCCGCCTTGGCGCCCGCACCCGGGTCGGTGGCCGGGGTGATGGTTTCGGCGCGATACGCGATGCCCGAGCGGCCATCCTGCGACCACGGCAACGCCACCAGACCCGACACCGCAACCGGTTGGCCGACAATCACTTTGGGCTCGCCAACCACGGTCACCGCCAGCACCTCCCCGCCGGTGGCATCCAGGGCGATCAACTGGACCTGCCACAACGCCTGCCCAGTCGCTTTATCGATGCGTGGTGCACCGGTGTCGAAATTGGTGCGCTGCTCGGGAACCCGGGTGCACAGGAACGTCACGCCGGTGGTTTCGATTCGCAACTTCATGGATTGCTGTCCTTCCTGGTGGTGTTCACACGGTCTGTTCGGCCGCGACTCAAGGACAGCGCCACCCCGGATGTTGCCGGAAGTGACAGCCAGTGATGGGGGTGATAACCGAAAACGCGCGCGCATAGCTGACCTGCGCCGATGCGTGCGGCATGATCAAAGCCATGGCCGCAGCTGACCCGATCCGGGCACGCAACGCCCAACGGCTCCGCGATGCCATGGACCGGTACGGCTACAGCCTTCGTGAGCTGGCAATCGAGGCCGAGAATGTTCGCCGGCTGCGCGGCGACGACAACGTCCCTACCCGCGAAGCCCTCAAGCGCGAGATTTCTCACGTCCTGGCGACCGGCAAGGTCGGACCGATGTGGCGTGAAGACCTGGCCGCAGTGTTCGGTGTCCAACCCGATGAGTTCTTCATCGTGCCGATCGAAAGCCAGTTGCCGCACCCCCTGTTGCCGCAACTTCCCGTCGACAGCGACGTTGTTGATGTCATCCAGGTTCAGCAACATGCTCATATCCGCGCCGAACACGCCTTCGGCCCCCAGCACGCCCGCCCACTCGTCGAGTCCGATCTGGTCACGATCGAATCCCTGATCGCCCATGCGCCGCCGCGGCTCAAACCACAGATGCGGCACGCCGCCGGGACAATCGCCGAGGTCGCGGGATGGATCGCCCAAGACCTCGGCGATCACACCGCCGCGGAAAAACTCACCAACACCGCCGCCCTGCACCTACGGTCGGCCGGCCCGGAACTCAATGCGATGATCCTCATGCGACAGTCCAACATCCTTGCCCGCACCAACCCCGACCTCGCCGCTGACCTGGCCGCCGACGCCGCCGAACTCATTGATGGGCAAGACGTAGGTCGCCTGGCAGCAAGCATCGCCCGCCAACAAGCCCTCGCTGAGCTGGCCAACCACAATGAGCCGGCGTTCCACCGCCACGCCGCCACGGCGTTAGACCTCAGCGACGTCGATTCCACCACCCACGACCGCGCGATCTACGCCCACGGTGCCTACGTTGCCAGCGAGATCGCCTCCGGCTACCTACGCATCGGCGACGCGGACAAGGCGGTAACCCTGCTTGCCGGCCATCATCACGCCTGGACATCAGACCAGCACCGCGACCGGGCCGTGGCCGATATGCGGCTTTTGCATGCCTACATCGCTGTTGGCGAGTACCAGCAAGCGCTGACGCTGACCGTCACAGCGATCCCGGGCTACCTGTCCGCACCCTCTCAGCGAGCCCGACTTCACCTCGCCAAGGCAGGCACAATCGTCAGGGATCGCCGACGACGCAACAAAAGCCCGGTGCTGCAACAGCTCGCCGGACGTATAAAGAACGCCACCCAAGGAGTCATCACGTGAGTCGCCGAGTCATCCCCGACACCACCACCGCAGACTCCGCGGCAACAAGAACCGTCGCGGTCCTGCCCGTCGGCTCGTTCGAGCAGCACGGCCCCTACCTACCGTTGGGTACCGATACCCTCATCGCCTGCGCTATCGCATCATCAATCAGTCAGCATCACAACGTGTTTCAGCTACCGCCCGTCGCATTCGGCTGTTCCCACGAGCACGCCGCCTATCCCGGCACCGTGAGCGTCAGCGCGACCGCGCTCGCCGCAATCGTCGTCGACATCATCGAATCACTTGCCCACCAAAACATCGCCGCGTTGATCGTCGTTAACGGCCACGGCGGCAACGCCGTCCTCACCAACGTCGTGCAGC
Organism: Mycobacterium sp. TKK-01-0059; assembly: GCF_000709305.1. Lineage (NCBI taxonomy): Bacteria > Bacillati > Actinomycetota > Actinomycetes > Mycobacteriales > Mycobacteriaceae > Mycobacterium > Mycobacterium sp. TKK-01-0059. Next base: position 2,123,215 of record NZ_KL446993.1, on the reverse strand, counting down.
AAGCCAACCATGCGCGGACCCCGATCAAGGTCGGGCTGTACCCCAGCCGCGAGGACTGGGCTGAGGCCCGCATCGCTGCAGGAATCAAAAGCAGCAACCACGACGACATGCACGCCGGCGAACTAGAAACCTCCATCCTGCTCGCCGCCTGCCCCGACTATCTCCGCGACGGATGGCAAACCAGCGATCACACGGCCAGCGACCGCCGCTACCTCACCACCCTCGGCATCCACGCCTACACACCTACCGGCGTCATCGGCTCCCCATCGCAGGCCACCGAAACCAAAGGCAACAAAGCCCTCGACCACCTCGGCCGCAATGCGGCCACCCTGATCGAACTCACCACCGCCCAGTAAGCCGAACCAGCTGCCGAGCGGGGCGGCTACCGTCCGCTGGCGCTGCCGTCCGCCGCCCCGCCACATCCCCAGCCCCCTACGCCGCCGAAGTCCACCAGCCGCCACCACTGAACTGCTGTGTGAGAACTTTCTTTACTGGTATCAAGCAGCGTGTGTCGGGCAAAATATTCACTGCACTCTTGGCGTTGTCGGTCGTGACTTCCGTGGGGTTGGCGGCTGGACTGATCTACTTCCAATACCTGCCAGACCGTGCCACCGACGCCGCGGCCGCTAAGTCCGCAATCACGGCGGCTACTGGTGGAACGGTCGCCATCCTGTCGTATTCTTCGGACACTCTCGACCGCGACTTTTCTTCAGCCAAATCCCACTTGACTGGCGACTTCTTGTCCTACTACAACCAGTTCAGCCAGCAGATCGTCGCGCTGGCTGCCAAGCCGAAGTCCTTGAAGACGACCGCGGTAGTACTTCGTGCCGCCGTGTCGGAGTTGCATCCGGACTCGGCTGTCGTGTTGATGTTCGTCAACCAACGCACGGTGAGCTTGGATCGGCCAGAACCGACATTGACCACGAGCAGCGTTCTGGCCACATTGACGAAAGCTCATGGTCAATGGCTCATTTCGTCGTTTGAGCCTGTCTAAGACCACGATGCGGTGTCCGGTTCGCCATGCTCTGGTACTTCATCGCGATCGCATCGGCCAGCGGGAGTTGCGCTTCGAGCGCCGAGATGAGGTTGCGGGGAAGCCAGCTGCGCGTGGGCCGGATTCCTAAAGGAGCACTCGTTGATCCATGCTGACTGCAATTTTGCGGCGGTCCTTTAGGATACGAACATCGCGTTACGAATCACCACGCAGAATCCCTCGCTGTCAACCCCGGCCAGTGTCGGCGGCCTGACAGGCAGCGCCGGATCTAAAGTAGATCAGCTCCTCGACGGTTGCTTCCTGCGGTGGCAGCGGTGGATCGACCCGTAGACCTCATGCTGATTGGGAAGTCACCGCTGGGTCTCCGTCTTCCCACAGCAGCAGTTGGCGAACTGCGGGACGTGGCCCGTAGGGCCGAAGCATTTGGCTGGCTGGACGCGGCCGCACCCGTTGGGGCCACCAGAACCAACGCCCGAGAAGTGTGGCGATGGACGGGGTCATGAACGACCGCACGATCAGCGTGTCGAACAGCAGACCTAGACCGATGGTGGTCCCCACCTGACCAAGGATCACCAGCGAGCTGAACATGAAGGAGGCCATGGTGGCGGCGAACACTAGGCCCGCAGAGGTTACCACCGAGCCGGAGCCGGCCATCGCTCGGATGATGCCGGTCTTTAATCCAGCGTGTATTTCTTCTTTGAACCTCGAGATCAGCAGCAGGTTGTAGTCGGATCCCACCGCCAAGAGGATGATGACAGACAGCGCAAGCACCACCCAGTAGAGTTTGATGCCCAAAAGGTCTTGCCAAACCAGTACCGACAGCCCGAACGAGGTGCCCAGCGAAAGTGCCACGGTGCCCACGATGACCACCGCGGCCACCAGGCTTCGGGTGATGAACAGCATGATCAGCAGTATCAGGCTCAGCGCGGCCAGACCGGCGATCATGAGGTCGTAATTGGCCATGTCGTGGATGTCTTTGTAGGTTGCCGCGGTGCCGGCGAGGTAGATGTGGGCGTCCGCCAGGGGGGTGCCCTTCACGGCCTCGTGGGCTGCTTTCTTGATCGGATCGACATGCGAGATACCCTCGGGGGTCGCGGGATCGCCTTCATGGGAGATGATCATGCGGGCGGCCTTGCCGTCGGGGGAGAGGAATAGTTTCAGACCTCTTTTGAACTCGGGGTTGTCGAAAGCCTCCGGCGGTAAGTAGAAGGAATCGTCATTTTTGGCGGCGTCATACGCTTGTCCCAGGGCAGTCGCGTTGTCAGTCGAGGCCCGCGTTTGGGCGTTGATCCCGAAGTTGGTGGCGTAGCTGGACAGCGTCAGTTCCAGATTTTTCTCCTGGTCGGCGATCTGCGGCGGTAGCAGCGTGAGCAGTTGCTGCTGGCCGGCATCCAATTTATCCAACGATGCGGTGAGGTTTTGAAACTGTTCGCTGAGCTTGTCGATACCGTCGAGTGCGTCAAAGACGTTTCTGAGCGCAGAACAGACGGGGATATCGTAGCAGTGCCTTTCCCAATAGAAATAGCTGCGAATCGGCCTGAAGAAGTCGTCGAAATTCGCGATCTTATCGCGCAGGTCATTGGTCGTTGCGATCGTGTCGTGAAAGTTCTGGGTCTCGGCGTGGGTAGCGGCTGCGAGCTCTTTCTGCAGGGCGTACTGCCGGTTCAAGATGTTGATCGTATTTCTCAGCAGGTCGGCCTGCTTCAACAGGTCTTCCGCGCGTTCTTTCTGGTAATGCAGGTTCTGGATCTGGCCGACGTTTCCCGCGCTGATCTGGAAAGCTAGCGAGGTGTGATCGATCGGGGTTCCCAGCGGCCTGGTCATGGACTGAACCCGGGCGATACCGGGAGTGTGAAAGACCGCCTTGGCTACCCGCTCCAGGTTGATCATGTCGGCCGGGTCGCGCATATCGTGATCGGCCTCGATCATCAGCAGTTCGGGATTTAGCCGGGCTGGAGAAAAGTGCCGTTCCGCCGCCGCATACCCGACCTTTGCCGGAACCGATGAGGGCATATAGGCCTTGGCGTCGTAACTGGTTTGATACCCCGGTAAGGCGAGCAGACCGACCAAGGCGACGCCACAGGTCACCACCAGTATGGGGCCCGGCCAGCGGACGATGGCCGTGCCGATGCGCCGCCACACCCGGGTCCTCATCGCGCGCTTGGGGTCTAAGAACCCAAAAAAGCTGGCCACGGTCAGCACGGCCGGGGCCAGCGTGAGCGCGGCTGCAACCGCGGTCAGCATGCCCACCACGCCGGGAATGCCCATGCTTTGAAAGTAGGGCGACCGGGTAAAGCCCAGACAAAACACCGCGCCGGCAATAGTCAGTCCCGATCCCAAGATAACGTGGGCCGTCCCGTGCGACATCGTATAGTAGGCTGCTTCGCGATCCTCGCCCGCTTGCCGGGCCTCGTGATAACGGCCGACGACAAATATCGCGTAGTCCGTCCCGGCGGCGATGGCCAGCAATGTGAGAATATTGACCGAGAACGTCGAAAGTTCGATGATCCCGTAGTTTCCAAGGACCGCGACGATTCCGCGGGCGCAGGCCACCTCGATCAAAACCACGGCCAGCACCAGCGCGACGGTGACGACAGACCGGTACAGGGAAAACAACATGACCAAGATCACCAGGCCCGTGATCAGGGTGACCTTCAGAAGACTTTTCTGGCCCGCGCTGAACTGATCCGAGATCACCGGCCCCAGGCCGGTCACATAGGCCTTGACCCCCGGTGGTGGTGGCGTATGGTCCACGATGGCACGGACGGCGTTGACAGACTCGGTCGCCAAGCTCTGTCCTTGGTTGCCGGACAAATACACTTGAACGTAGGCGGCCTTGCCGTCGTTGCTTTGCGAGCCCGCCGCCGTCAGCGGATCCCCCCAAAAGTCCTGGACGTGCTGGACGTGCTTGATATCGGCTTCGAGCTTGCGGACCACGGTGTCGTAAAACCGGTGGGCGTCGTCGCCCAGCGGCTTATCGCCCTCTAGGAGGACCATGGCCGAATTGTCGGAATCGAACTCGTGAAAGAGTTTGCCCATGCGTTTCATCGCCTGCAGCGACGGCGCATCGTTGGAGCTCATCCCCACCGTGTGCGCTTCTGCAACCGCCTCCAAGTTCGGCACGGCAATATTGGTGACGCCAGCCAGCGCCAGCCACAGCAGCACGAGCGGCACCGAAAGCCGGCGGATGGTGTGCGCCAAGAAGGACCGCCGGCCGTCACGGTCGCTCATGCGGACTTCACCAGGCAGAAGGTATAGGCGTTCACTTCGTTAAAGACTCTCTCGTCCTTGACCTCGCCGTCCACGATGATGCGGCAGCCAAGGGGATTGCTGTCGCCCTGTGCCATCAGGTTGGCAAAGGCCCCGGGCTGTGTCGTAATCATGGTCAACGACCACGGCAGGGCCGCGTCGAGGACTTGCTGGGGCTGAACATTGATGTCCAAGTAGTTGATGGTTGCCACCTTCCCGGGTTCGCCGAAGACCTCAAGGGTGATGCGCTTAGGGTTGAAAGGCTCGATTTCTTCCGAGACGGCGCCGGTGGCCGAAGTGCTCTTGTGCGCCCCGAAGGCACCATGCAGTCGGAAGACGCCGAACCCCGCGACCGCGACCACGACCACGGTGACCAGCATCATCCAGCCGCGCCTGACCAGGCGGCTAACTGAAATACCCTTCACCCGTTGGCCTTTCGATGACCGGTGACACATCTTCCTGCGCGTCAAGCGGGGATCGATCGCCTATGACGGTACGGTACGGGGCCGGACAGGACAAGAGACGAACACCGTACGCATTGGCCGGGCGCGCGATGACCGAGCCCTTATCCGGCGGGCCGGGTCAGGCTGGGGATGATGACGTCGTCGACGAGGGTCGGCACGGTCTGGCGGGTGGGCGGTCGGCTGGAGATGATGGACCGGAAGATGAGGTAGCCGGGCAGCAGATCCCAGAGTTCGTCGCTGATGGCGGCCTCCTCGATCTCACCGCGGTCGACGGCCCGCTGCAGGACGTGGCGGATCAAGGCTTTCCGCTGCTCGATGAACTGGTGCTGCATGACGTCGTTGAGCGCCCGGTTGCGCGACACCTCGATGAGCACCGCGCGGATGGTGCTGGCGTGCTGGCGCGCCTCCTGGCATACCACCTCCCCCAGTCGCAGCAGATCGCCCCGCAATGTGCCGGTCTCGGGCGCAACCGCGACCTGGCGGATGCCCTCGGTGAACGCCGCCAACACCAGTTCGGCTTTGGACGGCCAGCGCCGATACACGGTGGCCTTGCTGGCTCGGGCGCTCGCTGCGACCGCATCCACCGTCAACCGGTCATACCCATGCTCCTGCAGCAGCCGCAACGTCACCGCCAGCAACTCGGTCTCCCTGGGCGACCACGGTGACAACTCCGTTGTCGCGCGATCAGCAATAGTCACAGCCACCACAATAGAACCGTCGGGGCAGCACCGGCCAGTAACGTACCGTTGCACTCACACCGATTCGTCGATGTCGCAGCCGGTGGCCAGGCCAGCACAGTCGACGTCCTTGACATCTCCGCGGCTGCGCAGGCAAGCACCCGCGCCGCTGTCCCCCGACACCGCCGCCAGCACACCGGCCCAGTGCTGACGCGCAACCACGACGGCGCGACGGGCTGGTCACCGAAATCGGGAGGCCCAGGCCGCGACCGGACCGGGGCGACCACGGCAGCCCCGACGCCGCGGTCATCGTCCACTCCGGGTCTACAACGCAGACTTTCAGGTCAATAGCCCCTCTTAATCGAAGACTCGAGATAACGATGAAATTGGAGTGCCGCACCCGGGTCCAGTGCTCACGCGGAAACCGCAGGTACACCGTCAGCGAGTAACGGTCATCGAGCAGGCACCGCACCGCCGCCGGATACGAGTCGCGCCAACGCTTTTCGAACTGGTCGATCCGCTTCTGCACGTAGGCGACCGCGTCGGGGCCAGGCTCGATCGAGTCTGGCACCTCAAAGATCGCCCAGTAATCGGCCTTCACCTCCGCTTGGGCGTTCTTGGGCACCTTGGCCAACACGTTATAGCGCGATGCACCAGACACCCCTGCCGCAGCGCCGCGCCCATGGTGCGCTCGACCGCGCCGATCAACCCGGCCGCGCCGTCGCTGATCACCAGCAGCGGACACGCCAACCCACGCCCGCCGGGCCCGGTGAGGCAACCCCTCCCACGCGTCACCGGACTCGCTGGTGGCCACCTCCAGCCCGACGAACACCGGTTTGCCGTCGGTGTCGATGCCCCACGCGGCCTGCACCGGCTCGGCCGACGCGCTCGCGTGGTACTTGAAATGGCTACCGTCGACGACCAGATAATCCAGCTGCACCTCGTCAGGAAGCCGCGCCGACCACGCCTCCAACTGGGTCTTGATGTCTTCGCACACCCGCGACACCGTCGATTTCGACATTGCGGCCTTGCCGAGCCCTTCCACCAAGGTGGCCTCCACGTCACGGACCGACAGCCCGCGCACAAACCCGACGATCACCAGCGACTCCAGCGCATTCGTCTTGGTAACGCCCTTCCCGAACAACTGGGAGGCGAAGCGCTCGGTGGTGCCGCGCACCTTCAGCCGCTGCAGTGTCACCGGCCCCGCGGTGGTCTTCACCGTGATCGGACCTTACCCGTTGCGCATCCCGGCGCGAACGTCCTCACAGCCCGCGGCCCGCTCATAGCGGTCCCGGCCAAGGCACGCGCTCACCTCGGCCTCGATCGCGGCCTGCAACAGCAACGGGGCACCGAGCACCGCGACCTGCCCGATCGCACGCGCCAGCTCCTCGCCGACGGCGAACACCTCATCAATCTGAGCTTGCAACCGCTGCGCAGGCGATACTCTCTTCCACACGGACGTGGGTTCCTAATCGCCTAGGCGTCCGAACCCTTTTACACCGCCGCAGGGACAGGACCCTCAGCGCAGCGCGCCAGCCTGGGGATAGATTAATGACTTGTCAACAACCTCAAGCTGCTCTGCCGCCACCATCACCTGCTCAAGACGTTCTATACGGGCCCCGACGGCTGGCGGGATCGCCAGCTGCCCGACGGCACCGTGGTGTGGACGTCGCCGACGGGACATACGTACATCACCAAACCTGGTGGCAGCCTGTACTTTCCGGCGCTGGCGGTCCCGACCGGGACGCTGACACTGCCGGCCGTCGCGCCCGCACCCTCGCAGAACCGCGGGGTCATGATGCCCGTCCGGCAGCGAACCCGCGCCGAGGATCGCGCCGCCCGGGTCCGCTGGGAGCGCGGCATCAACGAGGCCCGCATCAGCGCCGAGGCGGCGCGTCACGCCGAGCGGTCGGCCCCCCACAACAACGACCCGCCGCCCTTCTGATGTCCGGTTCTCCCGCAGATGGTGGCGGGCCGCTCATCGTGGTGTCACACTGGTACGCCACCTGAGCACACCGGGCGAAAGGTCCACGGACGTGAGCAAGAAAGCCCCATCGGCAGCGGACGCCGCGCGGAACAACCTCGAAGCCGAGCTGGACCGGCTGCGGCAGCGGCGCGACCGCCTCGAGGCCGAAGTCAAGAACGACCGCGGGATGGTGGGCGATCACGGCGACGCGGCCGAGGCGATCCAGCGCGCCGACGAACTCGTGGTGCTTTCCGATCGGATCAACGAACTTGACCGGCGTCTGCGGGCCGGGCCGCCGGACTCCGACTCCTCGGCGACGCTGCCCGGCGGCACCGAGGTGACACTGCGGTTCGCCGACGGCGAAGTGGTCACCATGCACGTGATCTCGATCGTCGAGGAGACGCCCGTCGGCCGGGAGGCCGAGACGCTGACCGCGCGCAGCCCGCTGGCCCAGGCCCTGGCCGGGCGCAAGCCGGGCGACACGGTGACGTACTCGACGCCGCAGGGCGAGAACCAGGTCGAGTTGATCGCGGTCAAACTGCCCCGCTGACGCTGCCCGCCGGTGCCCGGCGGCCCCGTTAGACTCCCCCCAATGCTTCCCCCCGAGTCCCCGGCCGCGCCGGCGCGCCTGAGTCTGACGACACAGGTCACGCGCTTCGTGGTCACCGGCGGCCTGGCGGGGATCGTGGACTTCGGGCTCTACTTGCTGCTGTTCAAAGCGGCGCACGTACAGGTCGACGTGGCCAAGTCCATCAGCTTCATCGTCGGCACCATCACCGCCTACCTGATCAACCGCCGGTGGACCTTCCAGGCGCCCCCCAGCACCGCCCGGTTCGTCGCGGTCATGGTCCTCTACGCCATCACCTTCGCCGTGCAGGTCGGGCTGAACCACCTGTGCCTGGCGTTTCTGCACTACCAAGCGTGGGCGATCCCGGTCGCGTTCGTGATCGCGCAGGGCACCGCGACGGTGATCAACTTCGTCGTGCAGCGGGCCGTGATCTTCCGCATCCACTGAGCCGCGTCCGGCCCAGCCGGGATTGCCCGCCTCCTCAGCGGGACGCCTGCGTCCCGCATGGTCGCCGGAGCAGGCGGTACCCTCTTTGACGATGTCGAGCACCGATCCCGTGACCAAGCCCACCCGGCTGATGGGCTTTGGGCGCACCGCACCGTCGGTGGCCCAGGTGCTGTCCACCCGCGATCCGGAGGTGATCGCCAAGGCGGTGGCCCGGGCGGCCGACTCGGGCGGCCGGGGCGTGATCGCCCGGGGGCTGGGCCGCTCCTACGGCGACAACGCGCAAAACGGCGGCGGCCTGGTGATCGACATGACCGCGCTCAACCGCATTCACTCGATCAGCGCCGACACCCGGCTGGTCGATGTCGACGCCGGGGTCAGCCTTGACCAATTGATGAAGGCGGCGCTGCCGTTCGGGCTCTGGGTCCCGGTGCTGCCGGGCACCCGCCAGGTCACCGTCGGCGGGGCGATCGCCTGCGACATCCACGGCAAGAACCATCACAGCGCGGGCAGCTTCGGCAACCACGTGCGGTCGATGGACCTGCTCATGGCCGACGGGTCCGTGCGCACCATCACCCCCGACGGCCCGGACTCCTCAGACGCCGAGCTGTTCTGGGCCACCGTCGGAGGCAACGGCCTGACCGGGATCGTGCTGCGCGCCACCATCGCCATGACGCCCACGGAGACGGCATATTTCATCGCCGACGGCGTGGCCACCAAGGATCTCGACGAGACGGTGGCCGTGCACCTGGACGGCAGCGAAGCCAACTACACCTACTCCAGCGCCTGGTTCGACCTGATCAGTCCGCCCCCGAAGCTCGGCCGGGCCGCGGTGAGCCGCGGCAGCCTGGCGAAGCTGGACCAATTGCCGAAGAAGCTCGCCAAGAACCCGCTGAAATTCGATGCGCCGCAGCTGTTGACGGTGCCGAACGTGTTTCCGGTGAGCGCGATGAACAAGCTGTCGTTCATGGCCATCGGCGAGACGTATTACCGGCTGGGCGGAACCTACTCGGGCAAGATCCAGAACCTGTCGCAGTTCTACCACATGCTGGATCTGGTCAGCGGCTGGAATAACGCCTACGGCCCAAGGGGTTTCGCCCAGCATCAGTTCCTGGTCCCGCCGAACGCGATGGACGAATTCAAGGACATCATCCGCTGGATCCAAACCACGGGCCACTACTCGGCGCTGAACGTGTTCAAGCTTTTCGGCCCGGGCAACCGCGCACCACTGAGTTTCCCGATGGCCGGTTGGAACGTCGCGATGGACTTCCCCAACAAGCCCGGGATCGACGAGTTCCTCAACGAACTCGACCGGCGCGCACTGGAATTCGGCGGACGGGTCTACACCGCCAAGGACTCCCGTGTCAGCGCAGAAACCTTCCACGCCATGTATCCGCGCATCGACGAATGGATCGCGGTACGCCGCAAGGTCGACCCCTTACGGGTGTTCGCCTCGGACATGGCCCGACGTTTGGAGCTGCTCTAGATGGTGCGCCAATGGTTTTAGACGCCGTGGGGAATCCGCAGACGATCCTGCTGCTCGGCGGCACCTCCGAGATCGGGCTGGCCATTTGCGAGCGCTACCTGCAGAACGCGCACGCGCGAATCGTGCTGGCCGCCATGCCCAACGACCCGGGCCGCGACGCCGCCGTGGCGCAGATGAAGGCCGCCGGTGCGCGGTCGGTGGAGCTGATCGATTTCGAGGCCACCGACCCCGACACCCACCCGAAGATGATCGATCAGGCGTTCGCCAACGGTGATGTCGATGTGGCCATCGTCGCCTTCGGCATCCTCGGTGACGCCGAGGAGCTGTGGCAAAACCAGCACAAGGCCGTGCTGGCCGCCGAAATCAACTACACCGCAGCGGTTTCGGTGGGCGTGCTGTTAGCCGAGAAGATGCGGGCGCAGGGCTTCGGCCAGATCATCGCGATGAGTTCGGCGGCCGGTGAGCGGGTGCGACGGTCCAACTTCGTCTACGGCTCCACCAAGGCGGGCCTGGACGGCTTCTACCTGGGGCTAGGAGAAGCGTTGCGCGAGTTCGGGGTTCGTGTCCTGGTGATTCGCCCCGGCCAGGTGCGTACCCGGATGAGCGCGCACGTCAAGGAAGCGCCGCTGACCGTCGACAAGGAGTACGTCGCCAACCTCGCGGTCACCGCGGCCGCAAAGGGTAAGGAATTGGTTTGGGCACCAGCAGCATTCCGTTACGTGATGATGGTGTTGCGACACGTCCCGCGTCCCATCTTCCGCAAGCTGCCAATCTGATCATGCGCAACGCGCTGGCCACCCTCGGCCAGATGGCCTTGGCGGCGCTGGTTGCGGTGGCCGTCGCGGTGGTGTCGCTGATCGCCATCTCTGGCGTGCAGTGGCCGGCCTTTCCGTCGTCCAACCAACTGCACGCGCTGACCACCGTCGGGCAGGTCGGCTGCCTGGCCGGCCTGGTCGCCACCGGATGGGTGTGGCGGCGCGGGCACCGGCTGATCGCCCAGCTGGGCGGGCTGGTGTTCGTGTCCGCGTTCACTGTCGTCACCCTGGGCATGCCGCTGGGGGCCACCAAGCTGTATCTGTTCGGCATCTCCGTCGACCAGCAGTTCCGCACCGAATACGTCACCCGGCTCGCCGACAGCCCCGCCCTGCGCGACATGACCTACCTTGGGCTGCCGCCGTTCTACCCGCCCGGCTGGTTCTGGATCGGCGGGCGCGCGGCGGCGCTGTCCGGGACGCCGGCGTGGGAGGTCTTCAAACCGTGGGCCATCACCTCGATCGCCGTCGCGGTCGCGGTCGCGCTGGTGCTGTGGTGGCGGATGGTCCGGTTCGAGTACGCGCTGATCGTCACCGCCGCGACGGCCGCGGTCACGCTGGCGTACGGCTCGCCCGAGCCCTACTCGGCAATGATCACCGTGCTGTTGCCGCCGGTGCTGGTGCTGACCTGGTCGGGGCTGCGGGCCGCGGACCGTCCGGACGCGGGCCGGCGCGCGGGCTGGGGCGCGGTGATCGGCGCAGGGATTTTCCTGGGGTGGACGGCCACCTGGTACACGCTGCTGTTCGGGTTCAGCGCGTTCGCGATCGGGCTGATGGCGCTGTGGCTGGCCGGGGTGCGGTGGCACCGGGACGGCGTGAAGGCCGCGCTCGATCCGCTGCGACGCCTGGCGGTCATCGCCGGCATCGCCGTGGTGATCGGCTGCACGACCTGGTTGCCGTTCCTGGTGCGAGCGGCGCGCAGTCCGATCAGCAACACCGGGGGCGCCGCCCACTACCTGCCGGCCGACGGGGCCGAGCTCACCTTCCCGATGCTGCAGTTCACGCTGCTCGGTGTGGTCGCCATGATCGGCACCCTGTGGCTGGTGGTGCGGGCGCGCTCCTCGGTGCGGGCCGGTGCGCTGGCCATCGGCGTGGTGGCGATCTACCTGTGGTCGCTGTTGTCGATGCTCACCACGCTGGCGCGCGTCACTCTGTTGTCGTTCCGGCTGCAGCCGACGCTGAGCGTGCTGCTGGTGGCCGCCGGGGCCTTCGGTTTCCTCGAGGCGACGCTGGCCCTCAAGCCGCGCGGCCGCGCGATCGTCCCGGTGGCCGGCGCCATCGGCCTAACCGCCGCGATCGCGTTCAGCCAGGACATCCCCGACGTGCTACGCCCCGACCTCACCATCGCCTACACCGACACCGACGGCAACGGGCAGCGCGGCGACCGGCGGCCGCCCAGCGCCGAAAAGTTCTATGCGACAATCGATCACGACATCACGCAGGTGACCGGCAAGCCGCGCGACCAGACCGTGGTGATGACGGCCGATTACAGCTTCCTGTCGTTCTACCCCTACTGGGGATTCCAGGGGCTCACCTCGCACTACGCCAACCCGCTCGCGCAATTCGACCTGCGGGCCGCGCAGATCGACAAGTGGTCCAAACTCAAGACCGCCGACGAGCTGATCCACGCCCTGGATGCCTGCCCCTGGCCACCTCCGACGGTCTTTTTGATGCGCCGCGGTGCTAACGGCAACTACACCCTGCGGCTGGCCGAGGACGTCTACCCCAACCAGCCCAACGTGCGCCGCTACACCGTCGATCTGCGCGGCGCCCTGTTCGACAGCCCGCGCTTCGACGTCCGCAGCGTCGGCCCCTTCGTGCTGGCCATCCGCAAACCGGGGGCGTAACCACCGATGAGCACCGAGACCACGCCTCAAACGGGGCCGCACACCGCGGAAGAACTAGCATCTAGCACCGTGTCAGCCACGGAAACCAATCACCGGATCGCCCGGCTGGTTGCTTCCGTCGCCGGGCTGCTCGGCGTGCTGCTGGCGATCGCCACCCCGCTGCTGCCGGTCGACCAGACCACCGCCCAGCTGAACTGGCCACAGAACGGGACCTTCGGCAGCGTCGAGGCGCCCCTGATCGGTTACGTGGCCACCGATTTGAACATCACCGTCCCGTGTCAGGCCGCCGCCGGGCTGACCGGCGGGGGTAACGCCGGCAAGACGGTGTTGCTGTCGACGGTGCCCAAGCAGGCGCCCAAGGCCGTCGACCGGGGCCTGCTGATCGTGCGGGCCAACGACGAGCTGGTGCTGGTGGTGCGCAACGTCCCGGTGGTGAGCGCGCCGCTGAGCCAGGTGCTCGGCCCGGCCTGCCAGCGGCTGACGTTCACCGCGCACGCCGACCGGGTGACCGCCGAGTTCGTCGGGCTGACCCAGGGACGCAATTCCGAGCATCCCGGCTCGCCGCTGCGGGGGGAGAAGAGCGGCTACGACTTCCGGCCGCAGATCGTCGGCGTCTTCACCGATCTCAGCGGGCCGACGCCGCCCGGGCTGAGCTTCGCGGCGACCGTCGACACCCGCTACAGCAGCAGCCCCACCCCGCTGAAGATGGCGGCGATGATCCTGGGGCTGGTGCTGACCGCCGCCTCCCTGGTCGCGCTGCACCGGCTCGACACCGCCGACGGAACCCGGCACCGCCGCTTCCTGCCGGCGCGGTGGTGGTCCATCGGCGCGCTGGACGCCCTGGTGATCGCGGTGCTGGTGTGGTGGCATTTCGTCGGCGCCAACACCTCCGACGACGGCTACATCCTGACCATGGCCCGGGTGTCCGAGCACGCCGGCTACATGGCCAACTACTACCGCTGGTTCGGCACGCCCGAGGCACCGTTCGGCTGGTACTACGACCTGCTGGCGCTGTGGGCCCACGTGAGCACCACCAGCATCTGGATGCGGTTGCCGACCCTGGTGATGGCGCTGACGTGCTGGTGGGTGATCAGCCGGGAGGTCATGCCCCGCCTGGGCCATGCGGTCAAGCAGAACCGCGCGGCGGCCTGGACCGCGGCGGGCACGTTCCTGGCGGTCTGGCTCCCGCTCGACAACGGGCTGCGCCCCGAGCCGATCATCGCCCTGGGCATCCTGCTGACGTGGTGTTCGGTGGAGCGCGCGGTGGCCACCAGCCGGCTGCTGCCGGTGGCGATCGCGTGCATCATCGGCGCGCTGACCCTCTTTTCCGGACCGACGGGCATCGCCTCGATCGGCGCCCTGCTGGTCGCCATCGGGCCGCTGCGCACCATCCTGCACCGCAGGATCACCCGGTTCGGTGCGCTGCCGCTGGTGCTGCCGTTGCTGGCCGCGGTCACCGTCACCGGCATCCTGATCTTCCGCGACCAGACGCTGGCCGGCGAGGTCCAGGCCACCATGCTCAAGCGGGCCGTCGGCCCCAGCCTGAGTTGGTTCGACGAACACATCCGCTACGAGCGGCTGTTCATGGCCAGCCCCGACGGGTCGGTCGCCCGCCGCTTCGCCGTGCTGGCGCTGGTGCTCGCGCTCGGGGTCACGGTCGCAATGTCGTTGCGCAAGGGCCGGATTCCGGGCACCGCCGCCGGGCCGAGCCGCCGCATCGTCGGGATCACCATCATCTCGTTCGTCGCGATGATGTTCACCCCCACCAAGTGGACCCACCACTTCGGCGTGTTCGCCGGGCTCGCCGGGCCGCTGGGCGCGCTCGCCGCGGTCGCGGTGACCGCGGTGGCCATGCGGTCACGGCGCAACCGCACCGTGTACGCCGCCGTGGTGCTGTTCCTGGTGGCGCTGTCGTTCGCCAGCGTCAACGGCTGGTGGTACGTCTCGAATTTCGGTGTGCCCTGGTCGAATGCGTTCCCGGCGTGGCATTACGCGTTCGCCACCGCCCTGCTCGGGCTGACCGTGGTGGTGCTGCTGGCGGCGGCGTGGTTCCACTTCGTCGCCCCCGAGAACGGGCCACCCAAGACCCGTCTGGGCGCACGCGTGGCGGGAATCATCCAGTCCCCGTTGGCAATTGCGACGTGGGTGCTAGTGGTGTTCGAGGTGGCGTCGCTGACCCTGGCGATGACCGACCAGTATCCGGCCTGGTCGGTCGGCCGCTCCAACCTGCAGGCGCTGACCGGCAAGACGTGCGGGCTGGCCGAGGACGTGCTGGTGGAGCAGGACCCGAACGCGGGCATGCTCTCGCCGGTGGGCGCCTCGGCGGCGGACGCCCTCGGCGCCGGCCTGTCGGAAGCCTTCACGCCCAACGGAATTCCCGCCGACGTCCGCGCCGACCCGGTGATGGAACGGCCGGGTGACCGCAGCTTCGTCAACGACGAGGAGAAGACCGGCAGCAACCAGGCGGGAACCGAGGGCGGCACCACCCCCGCGCCGGGGATCAACGGATCGTCGGCCCAGCTGCCCTTCAACCTCGACCCCGCGCGCACACCGGTGCTCGGCAGCTGGCGCTCGGGCATCCAGATTCCCGCGCACCTGCGGTCCGGGTGGTATCGCCTGCCCGCGCGCGACAAGGCGGGACCGCTGCTGGTGGTGAGCGCGGCCGGGCGTTTCGACCCCCGTGAGGTCCAGGTGCAGTGGGCCACCGACGAGCAGGCGGCCGGCGGGCACCCCGGCGGCTCGTTCCAATTCGCCGACGTGGGCGCGTCCCCGGCCTGGCGCAACCTGCGCCTGGCGCTGTCGGCGATCCCCGACTCCGCCACCCAGATTCGGTTGGTCGCCGACGACGAAGACCTGGCGCCGCAGCACTGGATCGCCCTGACACCGCCGCGCATTCCGCGGCTGCGCACCCTGCAGGACGTGGTGGGCTCCGCCGACCCCGTGTTCCTGGACTGGCTCGTCGGGCTGGCCTTCCCGTGTCAGCGACCGTTCGGCCATCAGAACGGCGTCGACGAGACACCGAAGTGGCGCATCCTGCCCGACCGGTTCGGCGCCGAGGCCAACTCGCCCGTGATGGACAACAACGGCGGCGGCCCGTTGGGCGTCACCGAACTCCTGGTGAAAGCCACCACGATGGCCACCTATCTCAAGGACGACTGGTCCCGCGACTGGGGCTCGCTGCAGCGGCTGACGCCGTATTACCCCGGCGCGCAACCCGCCGACCTACTGCTGGGAACGGCGACGCGCAGCGGTCTGTGGAACCCGGCGCCGCTGCGCAAGACGTAGGCGCCGTCGCGGGCCCTTGAACGCGGATATCCGTAAGCCTATGCTTACGGTTCGTGACCACTTACCAAACCGCTGACGCGTGGCTGGCGTTGGCGGACGGGACGCGGCGGGCCATCGTGGAACGGCTCGCGCACGGCCCGTCGGCGGTCGGTGAGTTGGCGCGCGACCTGCCGGTCAGCAGACCCGCCGTGTCGCAACACCTCAAGGTGCTCAAGTCCGCCGGGCTGGTGCGCGACCGGGCCGCGGGAACCCGTCGCGTCTATCAGCTCGACCCCACCGGTCTCGAGGCGCTCCGCGCCGACCTCGACCGGTTCTGGACCCAGGCGCTCGCCGGCTATGCGCGGGCCATCGACGAGACCAACGAAGGATCGACATGACATCCCAGCGGACGCCCAACGTCACCCACCACGTCGTCGTCAACGCCCCCATCGAGCGCGCGTTCACGGTCTTCACGCAGCAGTTCGGCGCGTTCAAGCCGCGCGAGCACAATCTCTTGGCGGTCCCCATCGCCGAGACCGTGTTCGAGCCCCGCGTCGGCGGCCACATCTACGACCGCGGCGTCGACGGAAGCGTGTGCCGGTGGGCGCGGATCCTGGTCTACGAGCCGCCGCATCGCGTGGTGTTCAGCTGGGACATCGGCCCGACGTGGCAGCTGGAAGCCGACCCGGCCAAGACCAGCGAGGTCGACGTCCGCTTCACCGCCCAGGCCGACCGACGCACCCGGGTGGACCTCGAACACCGCCATCTCGACCGCCACGGGCCGGGCTGGCCCTCGGTGGCCGACGGGGTCGACGGCGATGCGGGATGGCCCCTCTACCTGGCCCGCTACGCCGACGTGCTGAGGGGCGGTGACCCGCGATGACCGCCGACCTGATGCCCATGGCCCGCGCCGAACGGGCCGACCTGGCGGACTTTTTGGCCACCCTGGCGCCGCGGGACTGGGAGGCGCCCAGCCTGTGCGCGCGATGGAGCGTGAAAGACGTTGTCGCGCATGTGATCAGCTACGAGGAGCTCGGCGCCCTGGGGCTGGTGAAGCGATTCGCGAAGGGCCTGGTGGTGCGGGCCAACCAGGTGGGCGTCGATGAATTCTCGCACCTGACCCCGCAACAATTGCTGGAGTTTCTGCGCAACCACCTCGAACCACGCGGATTGACAGCGGGTTTCGGGGGAATGATCGCCCTCGTCGACGGCACGATCCATCACCAGGACATCCGCCGCGCGCTGGACCGGCCGCGCGAGATCCCGCCCGACCGCCTGGAGCGGGTCCTCTCCCTGGTGCCCGGCAACCCCAGGATCGGCGCGGGACGGCGGATCAGGGGTCTGCGCCTGCGCGCCACCGACGTCGAGTGGACGCACGGCGACGGGCCCGAGGTGACCGGCCCCGGCGAGGCGCTGCTCATGGCGATGTCCGGGCGCCCGGCCGCGCTCGCCGACCTCGACGGTCCCGGGCACGCGACCCTGGCGGCCCGGCTCGGCGGATAGCAGCGCCCCGCTGCGCGGCCCCGCGTCCAGATGGCACAAAGCCGCGTCGCTTACGATCGAGCCTCGTGCCCCACGACCGTAATGAGCGATCGCAGCGCATCCCACGATCGGTGGCCGCGGTCGCGGGAATCGCGGGGCTGTTGTTGTGCCTCCTCGTCCCGGTGCTTCCGGCGAAACAGACCACGGCGACGGTGCTGTGGCCGCAGGGCACGGTGGACGGGCACGTCAGCCAGATCACCGCGCCCCTGGTGTCGGGGGCGCCCCGCGCGCTGGACATCTCCATTCCCTGCCCGGACATCGCGACCCTGCCCGCCAGCGGGGGTTTGGTGGTCTCGACGCTGCCGCCCGGCGGGATGGACGCCGGGAAGAACGGGCTGTTCGTGCGCGCGAACAAGGACGTCGTCGTCGTGGCGTTCCGCGACACCGTCGCGGCGGTGGCGCAGCGCTCGGCCATCGCCGCCGGGGCCTGCAGCGTGCTGCACGCCTGGGCCGGCGTCGGGGCGGCCGGCGCCGAGTTCGTCGGCATACCCGGCGCCACCGGCGTCCTGCCGGCCGAAAAGAAGCCCCAGGTCGGCGGGATCTTCACCGATCTGAAGGTGCCCGCGGGGCCGGGGCTTTCGGCCCGGGTCGACATCGACACCCGATTCATCACCGCGCCCACCGCGGTCAAGAAGATTGTGATGGCGCTGGGCGTCCTGTCCGTGCTGACGGCCATCGTGGCGCTCGCGGTGCTGGACCGCCGCAGCCGGGGCGGCGGCACGCTGCTCAACTGGCGCTCCCCCATCGCCTGGCTGTCCCGGTACCGGCCCGGCACGCACCTGGCGAACTGGCGGCGCGTCGGGCTGGCGACGTGGATCGCCGACGCCGGGGTGATCGCAACCCTGTTGCTGTGGCACATCATTGGCGCCACCACATCGGACGACGGCTACAACCTGACCGTCGCCCGCGTCGCTCCGCGCGCCGGTTACGTCGCCAACTACTACCGCTACTTCGGTACCACCGACGCCCCCTTCGACTGGTATCTCGGGGTGCTGTCGAAGCTCGCCTCGGTGAGCACGGCGGGCGTCTGGATGCGGCTGCCCGCCACGCTGGCCGGGATCGGCTGCTGGCTGATCATCGGCCATTGGATGCTGCGCCGGCTGGGCCCCGGCAGGGATGGACTGGCGGCCAACCGCGTCGCGGTCTTCACCGCGGGCGCGGTTTTCGTCGCGGCCTGGCTGCCGTTCAACAACGGGCTGCGGCCCGAACCACTGATCGCCCTCGGCGTGCTGGTCACCTGGATGCTGGTGGAACGCGCGATCGCCCTGCGGCGGCTCGCCCCGGCCGCGGTGGCCATCATCGTGGCGCTGCTGAGCGCGACGCTGGCGCCGCAGGGTCTGATCGCCGTGGCCGCGCTGCTGACCGGGGCGCGGGCCGTCGCCCAGACGATCCGGCGCCGCCGGGCGACCGACGGGCTGCTGGCGCCGCTGGCGGTGCTGGGCGCGTCGCTCTCGGTGATCCTCGTGGTGGTGTTCCGCAGCCAGACGCTGGCCACGGTGCTGGAGTCCGCCCGCATCAAATACAAGGTCGGGCCGACGATCGCCTGGTACCAGGACTGGCTGCGCTACTACTTCCTCACGGTCGAGTCCAACCCCGACGGATCGATGGCGCGGCGGTTCGCGGTGCTGATCCTGCTGCTGTGCCTGTTCGGGATGCTCGTCATCCTGCTGCGCCGCGGCCACGTTCCCGGCGTGGCCAGCGGCCCGGCCTGGCGGCTGATCGGCACCACCGCGATCGGCCTGCTGCTCGTCACGTTCACCCCGACGAAGTGGGCGATCCAGTTCGGTGCCTTCGCGGGACTGGCCGGGGCGCTGGGCGCGGTCACCGCGTTCGCCTGCTCGCGGATCGGCCTGCACAACCGCCGCAACCTGACCCTGTACGTCACCGCGCTGCTGTTCGTGCTGGCGTGGGCCACCTCCGGCATCAACGGCTGGTTCTACGTCGGCAACTACGGGGTGCCGTGGTACGACATCCAACCGGTCGTCGCCAGCCACCCGGTGACGTCGATGTTCCTGACGTTGTCGATCATCACCGGACTGCTGGCCGCCTGGCAGCACTTCCGGATGGACTACGCCGGCCACACCGAGGTCAAGGACAACCGGCGCAACCGCGTCCTGGCGTCGACCCCGCTGCTGGTGGTCGCGACCATCATGGTCGTCGGCGAGGTCGCCTCGCTGACCAAGGGCGCGGTGTTCCGCTACCCGCTCTACACCACCGGCAAGGCCAACCTCGCCGCGATCACTTCGGGCCTGTCCGCCACCAGCTGCGCCATGGCCGACGACGTGCTGGCCGAGCCCGACCCCAACGCGGGCATGCTGGCCCCGGCACCGGGCCAGACCTTCGGGCCCGACGGGCCGCTCGGGGGCGTCAATCCGGTGGGCTTCAAACCCGAAGGCGTGGGCGAGGACCTGCAATCCGACCCGGTGGTGACCAAGCCGGGACTGGTCAACTCCGACGCCTCCCCGAACAAGCCGAACGTCGCCTACAGCGACTCGGCGGGCACCGCCGGCGGCAAGGGCCCGGTCGGGGTCAACGGCTCCCACGCGGCGCTGCCGTTCGGGCTGGACCCGGCCCGCACCCCGGTGATGGGCAGCTACGGCGAGAACACGCTGGCCGCCACCGCCACCTCGGCCTGGTACCAGCTGCCCGCGCGCACCCCCGACCGGCCCCTGGTGGTCGTCTCCGCCGCCGGCGCGATCTGGTCCTACAAGGAGGACGGCACCTTCACCTACGGGCAATCGCTGAAGCTGCAATGGGGCGTCACCCGCCCGGACGGCACCACCCAGCCGCTGGCCGAGGTGCAGCCGATCGACATCGGCCCGCAGCCGGCGTGGCGCAACCTGCGTTTCCCGCTGGCGTGGGCGCCGCCGGAGGCGAACGTGGCGCGCATCGTCGCCTACGACCCGAACCTGAGCTCCGAGCAGTGGTTCGCGTTCACGCCGCCGCGGGTGCCGGTGCTGGAAACCCTGCAGCAACTGGTCGGGTCGCAGACGCCGGTGCTGATGGACATCGCGACCGCCGCCAACTTCCCGTGCCAGCGGCCGTTCTCCGAACACCTTGGCGTTGCCGAACTTCCGGGGTACCGCATCCTTCCCGACCGCAAGCAGACGGCGGCGTCGTCGAACCTGTGGCAGTCCAGCGAGGCCGGCGGGCCCTTCCTGTTCGCCCAGGCGCTGCTGCGCACGTCGACGATCTCGACGTATCTGCGCGGCGATTGGTATCGCGACTGGGGATCCGTGGAGCAGTACTTCCGGTTGGTGCCGGCTGATTTGGCGCCGGACGCCGCGATTGAACAGGGTGTGATGACAGTGCACGGCTGGAGCCGGCAGGGACCGATTCGGGCGTTGCCATGAGCGCGCCGAGGATGCGCGACGACGTGCGAACGACGCGTTGGGTGGCGACCATCGCCGGCCTGATCGGGTTCGTGCTGTCCGTCGCCACCCCGCTGCTGCCCGTCGTGCAGACGACCGCGACGCTGAACTGGCCCCAGAACGGACAGCTGAACAGCGTTACGGCACCGTTGATTTCGCTGACCCCGGTCGACATGACCGCCACCGTTCCCTGCTCGCTGGTGCGCGACCTGCCACCGGAGGGCGGGGTGGTGGTCGGCACCGGGCCCAAGAAGGGCAAGGACGCCGCGCTCAACGCGCTGTTCGTCGTCGTCAACGGCAAGCGCGTCGACGTCACCGACCGCAATGTGGTGATCGCCAGCGTGTCCCGGGACCAGGCGATGTCGCCACAGTGCCAGCGCATCGAGATCACCTCGACGAAGGCCGGCACGTTCGCCACCTTTGTCGGGCTCAATGATTCGGCGGGCAAACCGATCGGTGGCGGATTCCCCGACCCGAACCTGCGACCGCAGATCGTCGGTGTGTTCACCGACCTGACCGGTCCGGCCCCGGCCGGCTTGACGCTGTCGGCGACCATCGACACCCGGTTCTCCACCACCCCAACCACTTTGAAACTGGTCGCGATGGTGTTGGCGATCGTGGCGACCATCGTTGCGCTGGTCGCGTTGTGGCGACTCGACCAGCTGGACGGGCGGCGGATGCGCCGGCTCATTCCGGCGAATTGGCGCACGTTCACCCTCGCCGACGTCGCGGTGATCTTCGGGTTCGTGCTCTGGCACGTGATCGGGGCGAACTCGTCCGACGACGGCTACATCCTCGGCATGGCGCGGGTGGCCGATCGCGCCGGCTACATGTCGAACTACTTCCGCTGGTTCGGCAGCCCCGAGGACCCCTTCGGCTGGTACTACAACCTGCTGGCGCTGATGACCCACGTCAGCGACGCCAGCCTGTGGATGCGACTGCCGGACCTGTTCGCCGGAATCGTGTGCTGGCTGTTGCTGTCTCGCGAGGTGCTGCCCCGGCTGGGGCCTGCGGTGGCCGCCAGCAAGCCGGCGAACTGGGCGGCGGGCATGGTGTTGCTGACGGCGTGGATGCCGTTCGACAACGGTCTGCGCCCCGAGCCGATCATCGCGCTCGGTTCGCTGGTCACCTACGTGCTGATCGAACGTTCCATGCGGTACAGCCGGCTGACTCCCGCGGCGCTGGCGGTCATCACCGCCGCGTTCACGCTCGGTGTGCAGCCCACCGGCCTGATCGCCGTGGCCGCCTTGGTCGCCGGTGGCCGTCCGATCCTGCGCATCCTGGTCCGCCGTCATCGCCTGGTGGGCACGTGGCCGCTGGTGGCGCCCATGCTGGCCGCCGGCACGGTCATCCTGACCGTGGTGTTCGCCGACCAGACGCTGCGGGCGGTGTTGGAAGCCACCAGGATTCGGACCGCGATCGGGCCGAGCCAGGCGTGGTACACCGAGAACCTGCGCTACTACTACCTGATCCTGCCCACCGTCGACGGTTCGCTGTCGCGCCGCTTCGGCTTCCTGATCACCGCGCTGTGCCTGTTCACCGCCGTGTTCATCATGTTGCGGCGCAAGCGGGTTCCGGGTGTGGCCCGCGGCCCGGCGTGGCGGCTGATGGGCGTCATCTTCGGCACCATGTTCTTCCTGATGTTCACGCCCACCAAGTGGGTGCACCACTTCGGCCTGTTCGCCGCGGTGGGGGCGGCGATGGCCGCGCTGACCACGGTGCTGGTCTCGCCGGCGGTGCTGCGGTGGTCGCGCAACAGGATGGCGTTCCTGGCGGCGGTGCTGTTCCTGATGGCGCTGTGCTTCGCCACCACCAACGGCTGGTGGTACGTCTCCAGCTACGGCGTCCCGTTCAACAGCACCATGCCGAAGATCGGCGGAATCTCGGTCAGCACAATCTTTTTCGCGCTGTTCGTGCTCGCAGTGCTGTACGCGATCTGGTTGCACTTCGCGTCCCGCGACCGCGGGGAGGGCCGGGTGGCGCGGGCGCTGACGGCCGCACCGGTGCCCATCGCGGCGGGATTCATGGCGCTGGTGTTCATCGCGTCGATGGTGGCCGGCATCGTGCGCCAGTACCCCACCTACTCCAACGCCTGGGACAACCTGCGCGAGTTCAGCGGGGGCTGCGGCCTGGCCGACGACGTGCTCGTCGAGCCGGACAGCAACGTCGGCTACATGGCGCCGCTACCCGGCAACTACGGGCCGCTGGGGCCGCTGGGCGGGGAGCACCCGGTGGGATTCAGCCCCAACGGTGTGCCCGAACACATTGTCGCCGAAGCCATTCGGATCACCCCGAATCAACCCGGAACCGACTACGACTGGGACGCGCCGACCAAGCTGAGCGCGCCGGGCATCAACGGCTCGACGGTGCCGCTGCCCTACGGCCTGGATCCCGATCGGGTTCCGCTGGCCGGCAGCTACACCACCGCGGCGCAGCAGCAGAGCAGGCTCACCTCGGCGTGGTACCGGTTGCCCAAACCCGATGCCGGGCATCCGCTCGTGGTGGTGTCCGCCGCCGGCAAGATCGACGGCAACAGCGTGCTGCACCACCACACCGACGGCCAGAAGGTGGTGCTCGAGTACGGGCGGCCCGGGCCCGCGGGTGACACCGGGGCCGGCATCGTGCCCGCCGGGCGGCTGGTGCCCTACGACCTGAACGGCGAGCAGCCAAAGGCCTGGCGCAACCTGCGTTTCGCCCGCTCCGACATGCCGGCGGACGCTGTCGCCGTGCGGGTGGTGGCCGAGGACCTGTCCCTGACGCCTGAGGACTGGATCGCGGTGACCCCGCCGCGGGTGCCGGAGATGCGTTCGCTGCAGGAGTACGTCGGCTCGACGCAGCCGGTGCTGATGGACTGGGCGGTCGGGTTGGCCTTCCCCTGCCAGCAGCCGATGCTGCACGTCAACGGCGTCACCGAGATCCCCAAATTCCGCATCACCCCGGACTACACGGCCAAGAAGATGGACACCGACACCTGGGAAGACGGAACCAACGGGGGGCTGCTGGGCATCACCGACCTGCTGCTGCGGGCCCACGTGATGTCGACGTACCTGTCCCACGACTGGGGCCGCGACTGGGGGTCGCTGCGCAAATTCGACACCATCGCCGACGCGCATCCCGCGCAGCTCGATCTCGGAACCGCCACCCGCACCGGGTGGTGGTCGCCGGGCCCGATCCGCATCAAGCCGTAACCGCGGCGAAAAGCGTCAATTATCGGCGTGTCTAAATGGCGTGCCGCGGCCGCAATTCCTCCGCGGAATAACGCGCCGAATTAACGCCTGAGTAATTGCTGGGCGAGGGTTTGAATCGGCCAATCGCGGGACAATACTCATTCCGATGTGATCCAGTTCACACGACGGTAAGGGGTAGTCCCGATGCGCACGCAGACACGCCTGAAAACCCCCGCGGCCGCGCTCACGGTGCTGGTTTTGCCGGCCACGACATTCGCCATCGGCACGGCGGGGGCCGAGGGCGCCGGCACCACCGTCGTTTTCGACGCCAAACTTCGGCGTTGCGATTTCAGCCTGGTGAGTTTTGCGGTGCAGGTGCCGCACCCCTCGCTGGGGACGGGGTACGCCGTCGTGCGCACGGCCGGGTCGAGGGTGGTCGCGGACGTCCATTTGGTGAACCCGCCGGAGCCCGGCACCCATTTCGACGTGGGACTGATCCAGGTGCCCCGCCCCGCCTCCGCCCCGTGCGGGCCCGGCGACCCCGGGACCGCCTTCGCCGGCCTGGACACCGACGGGGCGGGTAGCGGGAACACGACCGTCCAGGACAGCATCCGGCCCGGCACGACCGGTGTGTGGGTGATCATCGAGCAACCGAACGCCCACGCGCAGAGCCCGGCGGAGTTCTACACCTCCGAGTTCGTCGTGCCGGTGAGGGCGTAGGGCAGATGAGAGGCGAAAGTGTCCGCATCCCAACGGGACACACGACAGCAGCGAATCGCGGCCGATGACGCCACCGGCGACCTGTCCGCGGTCCGGGGCTCCCCGTTGCCTGCTGACGGTGTCCCCGAGGAGATCGACACGTCGTCGGCGGCGGCCGAGGCGGCGGCGCTGGAGCGCGGCTCGGCCATGCTCGTGGTCAAACGGGGACCCAACGTCGGATCGCACTTCGTCCTGAACCAGCCCGTCATGACCGCCGGACGCCACCCGGCCAGCGACATCTACCTCGACGACATCACGGTCAGCCGACGGCATGCCGAATTCCGCAGCGAGAACGGCGAATTCCGCGTCGTCGACCTCGGCAGCCTCAACGGCACCTATCGCAACCGCGAAGCCGTCGACTCCGCGGCGCTGGCCAACGGCGACGTGCTGCAGATCGGCAATTTCCGGCTGGTGTTCCTCGCCGCCCAGACGCCGTGATCCGACGATGTACACCTGCGAATTCCGGCCCGGCCAAACGATCTTCGCCCAGGGCGACCCGGGTGACCGGATCTATCTGATCGCCGAAGGCACGGTGACGATCAGCCTCCGCGACCCCGCGGGCCGCACCGGCGTGCGGGCCATCCTGGGACCCACGGACATCTTCGGCGAGCTGGCGGTGTTCGATCCCGCCCCTCGCGCGTGCACCGCCACGGCGCTCACCGAGGTGCGAGCCCTGTGGCTGGACCGCGCCACCCTGCGCGCGTCGATGGCGCGAGATCCGGCGCTCGCCGAACAGCTGCTGCGGGCGCTGACCCGGCGAGTGCGGGCCGCCGAACGACAACTCGTCGAATTGGTTTCCAGCGACGTCAACGCCCGCGTCGCCCGCCAGCTGTTGGCGCTGGGCAGGCGGTTCGGCACCCGCGAGGGCGGCGCGCTGCGGGTCGCGCATGAACTCAGCCAGGACGAGCTGGCCCAGCTGGTGGGCGCCGACCGGGTGTCGGTGAACAAGGCATTGGGCAGCTTCACGACACGCGGCTGGATCTCGTTGAGAGGCAAGACCGTTGTGATCATCAACCCCGACGCGCTGGCTAGACGCGCCGGGGACGTCGGGGGCGCCGACGGCACCCGCTACGCCCTACCCCACGACGATCGGCTCGGCGCGTAGCGTCTGTCCCATGAGCGACTACGCCGTGGAGGCGGTGGACAGGCTGCCGTTCTCCACCGAGGAAAAATCGCAGCGCTACGCGACGGAGAACTACGGCGGGGCCGTCGGTCTCAATTGGTACAGCACCGATCCCACGCTGCAGTTCACCATGGCCTACTACCTGCAGCCCGACGAGCTGAAGCTGGCCGAGCGCCACCTGACGCGCATCGGCGAGCTGATGGGCGGCCCGGTGGCGCGGTGGGCCGAGGAGACCGACCGCAACCCGCCGCGGCTTCAGCGCTACGACCGGTGGGGCCACGACGTCAGCGAGGTGGTCATGCCGACGTCGTTCACCCAGTCCAAGCGGGCCGTCCTGGACGCCCAGCGGGCGCTGCGGACCGAGGCGCGCGAGGCGAAGATGAGCTCGTCGCTGACGCTGTTCGCGTCGAATTATCTGCTCAATCAAGCCGATATCGGCATGGGCTGCGCGCTGGGCACCGGCGGCGGCATGGTCCAGTCGCTGGTGGCGGCCTACGCGCCGGCCGACGTGGCCGAACACGTGCTGGCCAAATTCGCCTCCGGCGAGTGGGCCGGCGAGACGGCGCAGCTGCTCACCGAGCGCACCGGCGGCTCCGACCTGGGAGCCCTCGAGACGACCGCCACCCGTCACGGCGACTCGTGGCTGCTGAACGGGTTCAAGTGGTTTGCGTCCAACTGCGCCGGGGAGGCGTTCGTCGTCCTGGCCAAACCCGAAGGCGCACCGGACTCTTCGCGGGGCGTCGCCAATTTCCTGGTGCTGCGCACCCGCCGCGACGGCTCCCGCAACGGGGTGCGGGTCCGGCGCCTGAAGGACAAGCTCGGCACCCGTTCGGTGGCCTCGGGCGAGGTCGAGTTCGTCGACGCCGAGGCGTTCCTGCTGTCCAGCGAACCCACCGCCGAGTCCGGCCCCTCCGACGGCAAGGGGCTGGGCCGCATGATGGAGCTGACCAACGCCGCGCGGCTGGGCATCGCGTTGTTCGGGCTCGGCAATGCGCGGCGCGCCCTGGTGGAGTCGCTGTGCTACGCGCGGCAGCGGCGCGCCTTCGGCGCGGCGCTGATCGACAAGCCGTTGATGCGGCGCAAGCTCGCCGAGATGATCGTCGATGTCGAGGCCGCCCAGGCGCTGGTGTTCGACGGCACCGGCGCCACCAACCATCGCCAGCCGCGCAGCCTGCGGCAGCGCATCGCGGTGCCGGTCACCAAGCTGAAGGTGTGCCGGCTCGGGATCACCGCGGCGTCGGACGCGATCGAGATCCACGGCGGCAACGGCTACATCGAGACCTGGCCGGTGGCAAGGCTTTTGCGTGACGCGCAGGTCAACACCATCTGGGAGGGCCCGGACAACATCCTGTGCCTGGACGTGCGCCGCGGAATCGAGCAGACCCGCGCGCACGAGACGCTGCTGGCCCGGCTGCGCGACGCCGTGTCGGTCGCCGACGACGACGAAGCCACCAGGCTGGTCGCCGGCCGGATCGAGGATCTCGACGCGGCGATCACCGCGTGGTCCAAACTTGACCGGGAGCTGGCCGAGGCGCGGCTGTTCGGACTGGCGCAATTCATGGGCGACGTCTACGGCGGCGCGTTGCTCATCGAGCAGGCCGCCTGGGAGCGCGCCACCCGCGGCGGCGGGCGCAAGGCGCTGGTGGCGCGGCTCTACGCGCAGCGCTATCTGGCCGATCGCGGGGCGCTGCGCGGTATCGATGCCGACTCCGACGAGGCGCTGGAGCGCTTCGACGAGTTGCTCGAGGGCGCCTTCACCGACGGCGGTGCGGACTAGATCGGGATGAGCCCGTGCTTGCGGGCCGTGCGGAACCACAACTGCTTGTCCCGCAACAGCTTCATCGACTTGCGCAGCAACAGCCTGGTCTGGTGCGGGTCGATGACCGCGTCGATGAAGCCGCGTTCGGCGGCGGTCCACGGGATCGCCATGTTGAGGTTGTAGCCCTCGATGAAGTCCTTCTTGATCTGCTGCGCCTCGGGGGTGGTCGGGTCGGGGAACCGCTTCATCAGCAGCTGCGCGGCCCCCTCGGCGCCGATCACCGCGATCCGCGCCGTGGGCCAGGCGAAGTTGAAGTCGGCGGTCAGCTGCCGCGAGCCCATCACCGCGTACGCGCCGCCGTAGGACTTGCGCACGGTGATCGTTACCTTGGGCACGTCGGCCTCGACCACGGAGTAGAGGAATCGCCCGCCGCGCTTGATGATTCCCCGCTTCTCCTCCTCGGCGCCCGGCAGGAACCCGGGGGTATCCACCACGAAAACCAGCGGGATGTTGAACGCGTCGCAGAACCGGATGAACCGCGCCGCCTTGTCGGAGGCCTCGTTGTCGATCGACCCGGACATGTACATGGGCTGATTGGCGATCACGCCCACGGGGTGGCCGTCGACCCGGGCGTAGCCGGTGATGATGGCCGGCCCGTGCTGCGCGGCGACGTCGAGGAAGTCGCCGTCGTCGAAGATCCGCAGCAGGATCTCGTGCATGTCGTAGGCCATGTTGTCCGAGTCGGGCACGATCGAGTCGAGCTCGAGGTCGGTCGGGGTGATCTCCGGCTCCAGGCCGGGGTTGACCACCGGCGGCTTGCCGAAGGTGCTCGACGGCAGGAACGACAGGAAGTCGCGCACGTACTGGAACGCCTCGGCCTCGGAGTTCACCACCTGGTGGATGTTGCCGTAGCGGGCCTGCGCGTCGGAGCCACCGAGCTCGTCGAGGGTGACCTCCTCGCCGGTGACCTCGCGGATCACGTCGGGGCCGGTGACGAAGAAGTAGCCCTGGTCGCGCACCGAGACCAGCAGGTCGTCCTGGATCGGTGAATACACCGCTCCCCCAGCGCATTTGCCGAAGATCAAGGAGATCTGGGGCACCAGGCCGCTCAAAGCCTCGTGCCGGCGGCCCAGCTCGGCGTACCACGCCAGCGAGGTGACCGCGTCCTGGATCCGGGCGCCACCGGAGTCCTGGATGCCGATGATGGGGCACCCGATCATCGCGCACCACTCCATCAACCGGGCGACCTTGCGGCCGAACATCTCGCCGACGGTGCCCTGGAAGACCGTCTGGTCGTGGGAGAACACCCCGACCGGGCGGCCGTCGATCATGGCGTGCCCGGTGACGCACCCGTCACCGTAGAGCGCGTTCGGGTCGTTCGGCGTCTTGGCCAGCGCCCCGGTCTCCAGGAAGGTGCCCGGGTCGACCAACGCGTGCACGCGGGCGCGGGCGCTGGGGATGCCCTTCTTGTCGCGCTTGGCGACGGCCTTCTCACCGCCGGGCTCCTGGGCCAGTTCCAGGCGGCGATGGAGCTCGGCCAGCTTCTCGGCGGTGGTGTGCTGGATGGGGGCCGGCGCCATCTCCGTCACTACTTGCCTACCTCACTTGTCTGGGTGCTTTCCGCGTCCACCTTATTCAGCACCTCGGTCAGGTGTGCGCCCACCTTGCCGATGATCGGCTCGTCGATGGCCTGGATGTGCTCACCACCGATGGGGACCACCTCCAGGTCCGCCACGTACTCGCCCCAGCCGCCGTCGGGCTGGCGGATCGCATAGCGCGGCTCGAACTCGATGACGTCGTCGTGGTAGCGGTCGGCCATGTAGAGGGTCACGTGGCCGTCGTAGGGCTCGATCACGACGGTCTCGAGCGCCCGGTTGTCCAGGTACGACGTCCGCTGGTGCTCGACGATGCCGCCCGGGATCTGCACGCCGCTCTGCTGGACGATGTCGAGGACGAATTTGACCTGCCCCTCGTCGTCGAGCTCTTCGAGCTGCTCGTAGGGGATCGCGGGGATCTCGACGTTGAAGGTGCGCTCCGCGAATCTGGCGTAGCGGTCCCAGCGCTTGCGGGTCTCCTCCTTGGTCTGGGGGATCTCCTCGCCGGGGCGCACCGTGTCGATCATCCCGACGAACCGCACGTCGGCGCCGGCCCGCTTCAGCCCGATGGCGCACGCGTACGCCAGGGCGCCACCGAGCGACCAGCCGGCCAGGATGAACGGCTTGCCGTCGTTCATCTCCAGCAGCTTGGGCACGTACTGGGCGGCCCGCTCCTGGATGGTGCCCTCCACGCGCTCGAGCCCGTACATCGGGGTGCCCGCCGGCAGCCGGTTGAGCAGCGGCTCGTAGACCACGGTCGACCCGCCGGCCGGGTGGAACACGAACACCGGTATCTGCGAGTCGTTCTCCGGGGCCCGGATGGTGCGGACGAAGCCGTCGATCTGACCGGCCTCCAGGTACTGGCGGACCTTTTCGGCCAGCTCCTCAATGGTCTCCGACGTCAGCACGTCCTCGGCGGTGATCGTGCCGTCGGCACGCTCCGAGAGGCGCTGCGCCATCTTGGCCGCGGTGTCCTCGTCGAGCTTGGGCAGCGGGTTGAAGATGCCGCCCGGCGACTTGCCGGTGACGATCGCCCAGGTGGCGAAGGTGACCCGCTCGGCGGCGTCACGCGGGGGCACATCGGAATTGAGCGCCTTGGACACCGCTTCCTGGCTGAGCGCTCCCGCCAGGTTCGCCGTGGCGCCGTTGCCCGATGGTCCCGACGGATCCGTCGGCGGCGGCGGAATCGGCGCGTCCGACGACGGCGGTGCCGGCTGGGTCTGCGGCTCGGCCTGCGGGTCGGGCGCCGGCGCGGTCACCGAGTCGACGGTCGCGCCGCTGAGCAACCGCGCCTGTTCCTGCGCGATCTCGTCGGCGGTCAGCGTCTTCTGGTGCTCGTGCAGCTGCTCGACCTCGTCGCGGTGCTCGACCGCGTACTGGATCAGCGTCTCGATGTTGTACAGGTTGGCGTCGCGCACCGCGGTCAACTGGATGGGCGGCAGGTCGAAGTCGTATTCGACGCGGTTCTTGATCCGCACCGCCATCAGCGAGTCCAGGCCGAGCTCGATCAGCGGCACCTCCCACGGCAGGTCCTCGGGCTCGTAGCCCATGGCCGCCGAGACGATCAGGCCCAGCCGCTCGCCGATGGTCTCACCGGAGTCCGGCGACCACCTGCCGACGCTCGACGGCAGGTACCGGTTGGTCAGGCTGTCCGACAGCGTCTCGGCGTCGGTCTCCTCGGCGGGGGCTTCCGCCACCGGCCCGTCGGTCACCGGGGCCGCAATCGCCGCACCGGCGCCCACCGCGGTCGGCAGCGCGGCCACGCTCTGGCCGGCCCGCGACACCAGCGCGTCGTAGACCAGGGTGAAGGACTCGTCGATGCGGGCGTGCACCTGGACCGAGGCGCCGCCCGGGTGCCGGGTCATGGTCGTCACCAGCCGGGCGCCGGCGCCGGGCACCGCGCGCTGCTCGGACACCACCAATTGGGCATCCGAAAGCACCTGTGTCGCGGCCGATCTCACCAACGCGGCCAGGTCGGTCTCGCCGTTGCGCGGCGCGTACTCCCAGACGTGCCGGCCGTCCGGCAGTGCGACGTGGGTGCCGGGCATGATCACCGAGCCGTCGCCGGAGAAGTGCACGTCCAGCCAGTGCTCTTTGCGCTTGAACCTCGTCGGCGGGATGTTCGCGTAGTCCTCGGGGCCTTGAGCACGGGTGAACAGCGTCCGGATGTCCAGGTCGTGGCCGTGCACGTAGAGCTGGGCCATGGCCGAGATCATCGACTCGACGTCGTCCTGCTTTTTGGCCAGCGTCGGAATCAGTTGGGCGTCATGCAAACCCGCGGCCGCGGTGGTCAAACCGATCTGCATCAGCGCCACCGGGTTGGGCGCCAGCTCCAGGAACGTGGTGTGGCCGCTGTCGACGGCGTTGCGCACGCCGTGGGTGAAGTAGACCGAATGCCGCATTCCCTTGACCCAGTACGCGACGTCGTGGATCGGCTCGCCGCCGGGCTTGATGTAGCTGCCCTCGTGCACCGTCGAGAAGATCCCGACGGTGGGGCTCATCGGCTTGATGCCCTGCAGTTCCGCGGAGAACTCACCGAGCAGCGGATCCATCTGCGAGGTGTGGCCGGCGCCCTTGGTCTGCAGCTTTCGGGCGAAGCGGCCCTCGGACTCGGCGCGGGCGACGATGGCGTCGATCTGCTCGGGCGGACCGCCGATCACGGTCTGGCTGGGCGCGGCGTAGACGCACACCTCCAGGCCGGGGAAGTCGGCGAACACCGTCTTGAGCTCGTCGGCGGAGTACTCGACGAGCGCCATGAACCGGATGTACTCGCCGAACAGCATGGCCTCGCCCTCACCCATCAGGTGCGAGCGCGAGGCGATCACGCGGGCGGCGTCGCGCAGCGACAGCCCGCCGGCGAAGTACGCCGACGCGGGCTCACCCAGCGACTGACCCACCACCGCAGCGGGTTTCGCGCCGTGATGCTTGAGCAGCTCGCCCAGCGCGATCTGGATGGCAAAGATGACGACGTTGGAGGTTTCGATGCCGTACTCGTGCGAGTCGTCGAGGATCAGCTCGAGCACCGAGTAGCCGCGCTCGTCCTGAATCAGCGCGTCGACCTTCTCGATCCACTCGGCGAAGACCTCGTTGCGCAGGTACAGGTTTTTGCCCATCTTGCGGTGCTGCGCACCGAAACCGGCCATCGCCCAGACCGGGCCGCTGGTCACCGGACCGTCGACGCTGAACACGTTCGGTCGCTGCTTGCCCTCGGCGACCGCCCGCAGGCCCTTGACGGCCTCCTCGTGATCGTGGGCCAGCACCACCGCGCGCGAGCGGCCGTGGTTGCGCCGCGACAGCGCCCGGCCGATCGATTCCAGCGACGACGCCTGCCCCTCCGGGCTTTCCATCCAGTCCGCGAGCTCGGCGGCCGCGGCCTTCTTGCGCGAGGTCAAAAAGCCCGACACCGCGAGCGGAATCAGCGGCCTGGTCGGCTCCGCCTCCTCTTGCGCGGCAAGCTCTTCCAGCGCGATCGCCTTGAGGCGCAGCGCCTCTTCGGTCACGCCCGGCAGCTCGTAGTCTTCCTCTTCATCGGGCGCCTCGGCGTCGGGGATGATGTTGCCGAAGTCGTCGAATCGCAGCGAGTGGGCCTCGAGGGTGGGGGCCTCGGCCGCCTCGGCGGCTGCGGCGGCCTCTGCCTGGGGGGCGGGCTCGGGCTCGCGCTCCACCACGTCGCGCGGCAAGACCTCGCGCACCACCAGGTGCGCGTTGGCCCCACCGAAGCCGAAGCTGGACACCCCGGCCAGCGCGTAACCGCCGTAGCGCGGCCAATCAGTCGCGCTGTCAACGACTTTCAGGCGCATGCCGTCGAAGTCGATGTAGGGGCTGGGGCTGGCGAAGTTGATGGACGGCGGCAGCTTGTCGTGCTGCAGCGCCAGCACCACCTTGGCCAGGCTCGCCGCGCCGGCGGCCGACTCCAGGTGTCCCACATTGGTTTTCACCGCACCCAGCAGCGCCGGGCGGTCGGCGGGGCGGCCGCGGCCGACGATGCGGCCCAGCGCCTCCGCCTCGATCGGGTCACCCAGGACGGTGCCGGTGCCGTGCGCCTCGATGTAGTCCACGGTCCGCGGGTCGATCCCGGCGTCCTTGTAGGCCCGGCGCAACACCTCGGCCTGGGCGTCCTGGTTGGGGGCGATCAGCCCGTTGGAGCGGCCGTCGTGGTTGACCGCGCTGCCGGCGATCACGGCCAGGATCTGGTCGCCGTCGCGGCGGGCGTCGTCGACCCGCTTGAGCACGAACATGCCGCCACCCTCGGAGCGGGTGTAGCCGTCGGCGTCCGACGAGAACGACTTGATCCGGCCGTCGGGGGAAAGCACCTGACCGATCTCGTCGAAACCGAGTGTGACCAACGGCGTCAGCAGCGCGTTGACGCCGCCGGCGACCGCGACGTCGCATTCGCCGTTGCGCAGCGCCTGCACCGCCTGGTGCGTCGCCACCAGCGAGCTCGAGCAGGCGGTGTCCAGCGCGACCGACGGGCCGCGGAAGTCGTAGAAGTAGGACACCCGGTTGGCGATGATCGAGCTGGCGGTGCCGGTGATCGCGTACGGGTGGGCAACGGTCGGGTCGGAGACCGCGAGGAATTGGTAGTCGTTGTTCGAGAAGCCGACGTACACGCCGACGGCCTCGCCGCGCAAGCTCGACGCCGGGATGCGGGCGTGCTCGAGCGCCTCCCAGGTCAGCTCCAGCGCCATCCGCTGCTGCGGGTCGATGTTGTCGGCCTCGGTCTTGGCGACCGCGAAGAACTCCGAGTCGAAGCCCTTAATGTCCTTCAGGTAGCCGCCGCGGGTGCGGGCGGCGTCGACGCGCGCCGCGATGCGCGGTTCTTCGAGAAACTCCGACCAGCGGCCCTCGGGCAGGTCGGTGATGGCGTCGCGGCCCTCCATGAGCGCTTGCCAGGTTTCGTCGGGGCTGTTCATGTCGCCGGGTAGCCGGGTGGACAGCCCCACGATCGCGATGTCGACGCGCTCGGCCGGGCCGGTGCGGGTCCAGTCCATAGCGTCGTCGGCGGCGGTGTCTATTTCGGGCTCGCCCTCGACGATGCGGGTGGCCAGCGACTCGATCGTCGGATGCTGGAAGGCCACCGCGACCGACAGCGTGACTCCGGTCATGTCCTCGATGTCGGCGGCCATCGCCACCGCGTCGCGCGACGACAGGCCCAGCTCGACCATCGGCACCGACTCGTCGATCTCGTCCGGTGACCGGCCGACCGCCTTGCCCACCCAGTTGCGCAGCCACTGGCGCATCTCGGGGACGGTCATGTCGGTCCCCTTGGCGGCGGGCGGGTGATCGGTGCTTTCGGGGTGCTCGGTGTCAGCCATGGTCCTGTAGCTCAGTCGGTGGAATTGGCGAACGCGGTCGGGGATCCGACGCCGCTTCGCAGACTGCCGTCGAGGTAGGCGGCGCGGCACGCGCGGTGCCCGATCTTGCCGCTGGAGGTCCGCGGGATCGTGCCCGACTGCACCAGCAGCAGGTCGCGGACCGTGACGCCGTGGCGCACGGCGATCGCCGCCCGGATGTCGTCGGCGATGGGCTGGTAGTCCAGCTTGTGCGAGCCCGCGGCCCGCTCGGCGACGATCACCAGCTGCTCGGAGCTGTCATCCGGGTCGTACTTGAGGCCGGTGTGCGGGTTGTCGAACACTTCCTTCGGCAGCTGGTTCGCCGGCACCGAGAAGGCGGCGACGTAGCCGGTGCGCAGCGCCTTGCTGGCTTCCTGCGCCGAGTACTCGAGGTCCTGCGGGTAGTGGTTGCGGCCGTCGATGATGACCAGGTCCTTGATGCGACCCGCGATATAGAGGTGGCCCTTGTAATAGGTGCCGTAGTCGCCGGTCTTGACCCACATGCCGTCGTCGGGGGCGCCCTCGGCGTGCGACTGGCTGATCCGCGACTTGAGGATGTTGCGGAAGATGTCGTTGGTCTCCTGCTCGCGGCCCCAGTAGCCGGTGCCCAGGTTGTTGCCGTGCAGCCAGATCTCGCCGATCTGACCGTCCGGCAGCTCGCTCGCCGTCTCGGGGTCGACGATGACGGCCCACTCGTCAACACCGATGGTGCCGGCCGAGACCTGCGGAACGGCCTTCGGCGAATCGGCGGGCACCTCGACGAAGCGCTGCTTGTTCAGCTCGTCACGGTCGACGTGGATGACCGTGGGCGCCTGGTCCATCGGCGTGGTGGAGACGAACAGCGTCGCCTCGGCCAGGCCGTAGGACGGCTTGATCGCGGTCTCCCGCAGACCGTAGGGGGAGAACGCCTCGTAGAACTTGCGCATCGACGCCGGGGACACCGGTTCGCTGCCGTTGAGGATCGCCTTGACGTTGCTCAGGTCCAGCGGCGGCTCACCCTCCTTGGGCACCCCGCGCACCGCCGCGTGCTCGAAGGCGAAGTTCGGGGCGACGGTGAAGACCTCGCTGTCGGGAGCGTCCTCGGGCTTGCGCGCCATCTCGCGGATCCACCGGCCCGGCCGGCGCACGAAGGCGGCCGGCGTCATGAAGGTGAAGTTGTGGCCGAGCACCGGCGACAGCAGCGCCGTGATCAGCCCCATGTCGTGGAAGAACGGCAACCAACTCAGCCCGCGGTCGCCCTCCTTGCCCTCCAGGCCGTTGAGCACCTGCAGCACGTTGGTGGGCAGGTTGAGGTGGGTGATCTGCACGCCCGTCGGGGTCCGGGTGGAGCCGGACGTGTACTGCAGGTAGGCGATGGTGTTCTCGTCGGCCTCGGGCGGCTCCCACGTGGACGCGACCTCGTTGGGGACCGCGTCGACGGCGATGACGCGGGGCCGCTCCTTGGCCGAACGGGCGCGGATGAACTTGCGGACGCCTTCGGCGGCGTCGGTGGTGGTCAGGATCGTCGAGGGGGAGCAGTCGTCGAGGACGGCGTGCAGCCGGCCGACGTGACCCGGCTCGGCGGGGTCGAACAGCGGCACCGCGATCCGGCCGGCGTACAGCGCGCCGAAGAACGCGATGAGGTAATCCAGGTTCTGCGGGCACAGCACGGCGATGCGGTCGCCCGGCTGGGTGACCTGCTGCAGGCGGGCGCCCACGGCCCGGTTGCGGGCGCTGAAGTCACGCCACACGATGTCGCGGTACTCGCCGTCGCGTTCGGTGGAGAAGTCGACAAATCGGTAGGCGAGCTTGTCGCCACGCACCCGCGCCCACTTCTCAACGTGCTTGACCAAGTTCGTGTTGTCGGGGAACTTGATCTTTCCATTCACGATGAACGGGTTGTGGTACGCCATGCCGCTCTCCTGTCACACCTGTATCTAGGTCGGCTCCGCCGACGTTGTTATCTCGGTCGGCTCCGCCGACGTTTCGGTCCTAGCTCTGGCCGGCTACCGCCGACCGTTACATGTCTACGCGCGGGCCAGAACGGCGGTCACGTGCCAGTCCCAGCCGGCATCGACCCCGACCCGGGTCCGCGACAAAGTCTGGTAGCTCTTAAATTCCTCTTAATGTTACGGGCCTGCCCACGGCAGACCAAATCACAAGGTACCGCTGATAGCCACCGGCAACCGCTACCTAAAGCCTGTGTCCCACCGCCCCGGTCATCCGTGTTTCGGTTG
This sequence comes from Mycobacterium sp. TKK-01-0059, assembly GCF_000709305.1. Taxonomy (NCBI): domain Bacteria; kingdom Bacillati; phylum Actinomycetota; class Actinomycetes; order Mycobacteriales; family Mycobacteriaceae; genus Mycobacterium; species Mycobacterium sp. TKK-01-0059. Next base: position 2,086,579 of record NZ_KL446993.1, on the reverse strand, counting down.
TGGCGCATTTGCAATCAGCCCGTGAGCCCAGTTCAACGTCCAGTCGGTCGCCGGGGCCCCGTCGACGCTCCAGCACTGGGTCGTCGCGTACAACGCGTGGACCGGTTGGGCGGCGCCGCCGGCCAACGTGTTCAGCGTGCTCGGCAGGTTGGCGATGCTGAAGGCCTCTTCCGGTGCGGCGCAGATGAGGTCGCCCGGGGCGCAGATCTCGTTGGTCCTGCCGTTGAGGTCACCGAAGCCACCCGGGCGGGCGCCGGTCATGGTGAGACCCAGCCCGGACAAGATCGGCACCTCGTGCAGCGTGACCTCGGCGCCCTGGCCCGGCGGGTTGGGCCCGATGTCGTTACCCACCCCGAGCTGACGACGCCCGTCGGCGATCAACGTCACACCCAGCACCAGGTCTTCGTCGACGGGCCCGCGGCCGTTGCCGATATCGCTGGCGATGTCGCCCATGATCACCGCGCCCTGCGAAAAGCCCATCAGCACATAGCTGGTCAGCGGGCACCTGGTGTTCATGTCGGTCATCGCCGCCACGGTGGCGCGGGTGCCTTCGGCGCGGCTGGCGTTGTAGGACATCTGCGTGTCGCCGCTCAGCGGATTGTGGAACTGAGCGGTGTACGGGGTGGTGTACGCCTGCACCCGCGACGCGGGGAAGTCCTGGGTGAGGCTCGCGGTCACCTTGTGCAGCAACGCGTTCGGGAACTGCAGCGGGTTGGCGGGGTCATCCTGCGGGGCGGACTCCCACGTGCCGGGAACGTTGACCAGCAGCACGTCGGGACACGAGGCGTCCTGGGACGCGGGTCGCGGCTTGTGCGGGTGCGATGTCGTCGACGACGGGGGCAAGACCCCGGGCGGCACCGCGCTGGGCTGCGACTCGCGCCCGCGCAGCACGGTGACGACGGCGACGATGACCAACAGGACGACACCGGCGACCGAAAGGGCGGCAACCCAGGCGAGGGTGCGGCGACGCTTACGCCGGGCGCTGTTAGCCATGTTCTCCTGCCAGCAGAGTCGGTGGATTCGCAGCTCGGATCCGGGCAAGCGGCCCTCGCGACCCCTGCTGCACTCCTACACGGTACCGGCTCTCCGGCTAGGCCAATCCGGGCCGCGACCCGCCGCGCGCTGCTAGCGGATGGCGCCGACGATGTCGCCCGACATGGCCCCCAGTTGCCCCGACCACGAGCCCCAGCCGTTGTCGCCGCCGCCCGGGAAGTCGAAGTGGCCGTTGTGCCCGCCGTTGCTCCGGTACTGCTGGTAGAACATGCGGCTGTTGCCCATGGCCTGGCCGGCCTGGCCGATCATGGCGGCGTCGTCGCCGCCCATGTTCGTCGGGCTGTAGACCCAGACCCGGGTGTTGTTCTGCGCGAGCAGCGCCGAGTGCACGTACGGGTCGTGCCACTTCCACCGGCCCAGCTGCGGCGCACCCCACATGCCGTTGCCGTCCACGCCGCCGAACTGCTGCAGCCCGGCCAAAATCGAGCCGCTCGTCGTGGTGTCCGACGGGTACAGGAAGCCCGACAGCGAGCCGGCGAAGCCGAAGCGGTCGGGGTGGAAGGCGGCCAGCGCCATCGCGCCGTAGCCGCCCTGGGAGGCGCCGACGGCGGCGTGGCCACCGGGCGCGAGGCCCTTGTTGGCGGCCAGCCAATCGGGCAGCTCGCTGGACAGGAACGTGTCCCACTGCTTGCTGCCGTCCTGCTCCCAGTTGGTGTACATGCTCCACGCGCCGCCGGCCGGGGCCACCACCGAGATGCCCTTGCCGCTCAGCGTGTTCATCGCGTTGCCGGCGGTGACCCAGTTGCTCACGTCGGGCGCCGCGTTGAAGGCGTCCAACAGGTACACCGCGTGCGGGCCGCCGGCGAGGAAGGCCACCGGGATGTCCCGGCCCATGGCCGCCGACGGAACCATCAGGCTTTCGTAGCCCGCGGCCCTGGCTTTGCCGACGGCCCCGACCGCCGGTGAGACAAAGGCCAGCCCGACCGCTAGCGCGGCCAAGCAGAACGCCCGAAGAAGCGCTGGCACACCCCGCACGACCGTCATGTCCACCCTCCATCGTCTAGTCGCTGAAAGCACATTAGCCAGCGGGCCGGTACCCGCGCTCGCCGGGTAGTGAAACACGTCACACGTGCCGCGAACGACTAACGGCGGAAACCCCGAAGGGTTCCCGCCGCGAGTCGTGGTGCTTGGCGTGTTTTAGGTGCCCTGGCCGGTTCCGTTACCGGCGGCCGAGGCAGTGGCCGGGCCCGCACCCGGGGTGGCGCCCAGAACCGACTGCATGTCAGGCTTCATCGCCTGCAGCTGCGCGCCCCAGTAGGGCCAGTCGTGGGTGCCGTTGGCGTCGAAGTTCCAGAACGCGTTGTGGCCGCCGGCGGCGTTGTAGGCGTCTTGGAACTTCAGGTTGGAAGTCCGCACGAAGCCCTCGAGGAACTTCGCGGGCAGGTTGTCGCCACCGAGGTCGGACGGCTTGCCGTTACCGCAGTACACCCAGATGCGGGTGTTGTTGGCGACGAGCTTGCCCACCTGAAGCGACGGGTCGTTGCGTGCCCAGGCCGGGTCTTCCTTCGGGCCCCACATGTCGGCGGCCTTGTAGCCACCGGCGTCACCCATGGCCAGACCGATCAGCGACGGGCCCATGCCCTGGGACGGGTCCAGCAGCGCCGACAGCGATCCGGCGTAGACGAACTGCTCGGGGTGGTAGGCGGCCAGGATCAGCGCCGACGATCCGGCCATCGACAGGCCGACGACGGCGCTGCCGGTCGGCTTGACCTGCTTCTGGCTCTGCAGATACGCGGGGAGCTCGCTGGTCAGGAAGGTCTCCCACTTGTAGGTGGTGCAGCCGGCCTTACCGCAGGCGGGCTTGTACCAGTCGGAGTAGAAGCTGGACTGGCCACCCACCGGCATGGCGACCGAGATGCCCGACTGGTTGTACCACTCGAACGCCGGGGTGTTGATGTCCCAGCCGTTGAAGTCGTCCTGCGCACGCATGCCGTCGAGCAGGTACAGAGCCGGCGAGTTCGCGCCGCCGCTTTGGAACTGAACCTTGATGTCGCGGCCCATCCCGGCGGACGGAACCTGCAGGTACTCCACCGGCAGACCCGGGCGCGAGAAGGCACCGGCGGTCGCCGAGCCCCCGACGGCGCCAATCAGGCCCGTCAGCAGCGCCGCGCTGGCGGCCCCCACCACGAGCCGGCGCGGCATACTCGCCACGGCGCCGCGCAATCTGTCGACAAGCGTCATCCTTGCTTCCTCATCCTTCTTGCGGCCTCCCGGCGCATTCGTCCGTTTGGGCGCTTTCCTGATTGGGTCGAACTGCCTGCGCGTACCCACTTGCACGGCTCCTCGTCGAACCGGTCGGCCCGCATCGTCACCGCGCGAAGCGCAGGAGTGCCCGTGTAGTCAACCACACCTTGCCCCATTCGTTCGCATCGAGGCGGGCCCCCGAACCGGCGAGCGGCCCACCTACCCAGCGGTTTTCATGTCAAACACGTGTAGAAAAGGCGAGCATTGCGCATGTGCTTGACCGCCATTGCCAGCTGGTGAGGGGCCAAATGTGATGTTGCTGCCATTTTTTCGTGACGGGCCGGCCGTAATCGGGGTGAAATCTGCCGAAATTTCTTCTGCGCAGCGCTTACTCGCGAGGCGGCGGGGGCGCCTGTTCGGGTATCGGAAGCCCGCACCGCGCCAGCTCGTAGAGCGGGACCCGGTCGATGCGGTACCTGGTGAACTGGAAGGAGTGCAGCACGTTGGACAGGAACCGATGCGGGTTCATCGGCGCGCGCACCGAGCCGAGCACCGCCTGGGTGTCGGGGCATTTCAGCGCCGCGACCGCGTCGGCGACCCACTGCGCGTCCAGGTAGCCCGGAATTCCCGGATACACCTTCACCCAGGGGCCGTCGGCGATCACCCAGTCCGGGAAGAGGTTCTTGTCATGCCCGATGCGGCCGTGCTTGAGCCGCTCGGTGTGTTGCGCCAGTGGATTCGCCAGCCCGATCTGGTCGATGACCCGGACGTCGAGCCCGACGTTCATGCCGACCATGCCGAGGTTGGTGAAAAACACCGCGTGCTGCGGCTTTTGCGGTTTGTCGCCCGGCGCGGGCTGGGCCTGCGGCACCAGGTCCCATTGGATGTAGTTGCCCGACGGCAGCAGCAGCGCGCCGTCGGGGGTGTCGTTCAGGGCCGTCAGGATGGCGGCCATCCGCGGATAGCCCAGGTAGTCCGCGGCGGTCAGCGGATGTGCGTGACCGGTGGCCTGGGCGTAGAAGCGCCGTTCGTCGACGATGCCCGAGTACGTGACGTGGGTGGCGTCGTCGCCCATGCCGGGTGAATTCGCGGCCCACAGCGACCAGCCGGCCACCCCCAGCCACAACGCGGCGGCCGCGCCGGCCACCCAGTTACCGGTCTCGCGCGAATAGTCCTGGCCGTCGGGGATGGCGACCGGGACGACGGCCACCGGGGCCAGCAGGCAGAACACGGGCGCCAGCAGCACCCGCGCGTGCATGAAGTCGCCGCCTTGGCGGATCCAGTACAGGGCCTGCAACAGGCCGCTGATCAGGACCCACGCGACCACCGCCGGCGGGCTGTGCACGGCCCGGGCCACCCGCCCGTAGTCGGGCGCCAGCGCGGGCCGCAGGAACGAGGGCCGGCGCCGGGCGGCGAACAGCAGCACGCCCAGCGGCACGAGCAGCACCACGGGTATCCACACCGCGTACGGGGCGTCGAAGTTCGAGAGGTAGATCATGCCCTGGGACCACTTGTCCCCGGCCGCGTCCTTGGCCAGGGCGGTGCCCGGCACCAGCAGGCCGTAGTAGCCCATCCGGAAGATCTCGTAGCCGACCGGCAGGAGACCACCGGCCGCCACGATCAGCGCGCGGCGCCGCCAGGTCCGGGCGGCGATCAGCATCATGATCAGCGCCAGCCCACCCATGAGCGCCAGCTCGGGCCGGACCAGGACGCTGAACCCGGCGACGAACGCCAGCGCGCCGACGAACACGTTCTTGTCCGGGCGGTTGCGCACGGGCTGCGCCCAGCAGACCATCATCCACCACAGCAGCCCGAGGTAGGCCAGCGCCAAACCGCTTTCCAGGCCCGAGGTGGCGAAGTCGCGCGCCGGCGGCAGGGCGATGTACACCAGTGCCCCGGCGGGCAACATGATCGCTTTGCGCCCGCGCAGGCTGGGCGCGTACAGCCGCGCGGCGCCCAGCATCAGCAGCGCCACACCGAGCACCGAAAGCACCAGCGCCAGAGCCAAAGCCACGTACTCCATGCGCAGCGGGCCGCCGACCCAGCTGCCGGCGTACATCAGGTACGTCCAGGCGGTGGAGGTGTTGGCCTCGACCCGCTCGCCCTGGTTGAAGACCGGCCCGTTGCCGGCGAGCAGGTTGCGCACGGTGCGCAACACGATGAGCCCGTCGTCGGCGATCCACCGCCGCTGCCAGGCGCCCCAACCGAACAGGACGGCGACGACCGCGACGCCGATCCACAGGCTGGTCCGCACCATGGTCGTGTACGGGAACACCGGCCAGCCGGGCCGCCTGATCACCGGCCGGCTACGCATCATGCGCGCCTTGAGCGCCTGCAGCTCGGGGCTAACCGAAGGCAACGGCGGCTCCAATGGTCGCGATCCACGCCACCGCCAGCAGCTGCAACACCCGGTCCCGCAACGCGATGTCTTCGGGCTCCCCGGCCAGACCGCCGTCCACGTCGACCGCGTAGCGCAGGATCGCGATGGTGAACGGGACCATGGAGACCGCGAACCAGGACCCCGAATGGTGGTCGCGCTCGAACGCCCACAAGCCGTAACAGACCACCACCGCGGTGGCGGACATGGTCCAGACGAACCTCAGGTACGTGCTGGTGTAGCTCTCCAACGACTTGCGGATCTTGGCGCCGGTGCGTTCGGCCAATTGCAGTTCGGCGTAACGCTTGCCGGCCACCATGAACAGCGACGCGAACGCCGCCGAGAGCAAAAACCATTGTGACAGCGGGATTTCGGTGGCCACGCCGCCGGCGATGGCGCGCAGCAGGTACGCCGACGACACGACGCAGATGTCAAGCACCGCTTGATGTTTGAGCCCGAAGCAGTACGCCAGCTGCATGCCGAGGTAGACGGCCATCACCAAGGCCAGGTTCGGCGTCACCATCCATGCGATGCCCAGCGAGGCCGCACCCAGCAGCACCGCCATTGCGTAGGCCAGCCACTCGGGCACCACCCCCGCCGCGATCGGGCGGAACCTCTTGGTGGGGTGTTCGCGGTCGGCCTCGACGTCGCGCACGTCGTTGACCAGATAGATCGACGACGCCGCCAGGCTGAACACCACGAACGCCAACCCGACCTGAGTGAGCATCTGCCCGTAGTCGTATCGAATCCCGCTGCCCAGCCCGGCCACCGGCGCGGCCAGCACCAAGACGTTCTTCACCCACTGGCGCGGGCGGAGCGCCTTGATCACCCCGGCGACCAGGTTGCTGGGCGGCCCGGCCACCACTTCCTCGGTTTCGCCAGTTTCCTTGGTCATGCGTTACCTCTCACAACCTCTTGCACCTGTCCTGCGCGGCGTGCGATCGCCGCGATGACGGCACCCAGGGCGATGCCGCAGGCCACGTCGCTGGGGTAGTGCACGCCCAGCAACATTCGCGACAACGCCATCGGCGGCACCAGGACCGCCGGTAGCGGCAGGCCGGTGGTACGGCCCATCAGGATGGCGGCGGCGGTGGTGGAAGTGGCATGCGCGGACGGAAAACTCAACTGGCTGGGCGTGCCGACGTTCACCACGACGGCGGGATCGTGCGGCCGCTTGCGTCGCACGATCCGCTTGACGACCACGGCGGCGGCGTGGGCGACGAAGGCTCCGGCCCCGGCGATCAGCCAGTCACCGCGCCGCTTCGGCGACAGGACCGCGCCGAGCAGGGCCACGGCCACCCACCCGACGCTGTGCTCGCCGAAGTGGGACAGCGCGCGCGCCACCGATAACGCCCCGGGCCGATCGCCCAGCGCCGCCTGGACGGCGACCAGCGCGGCCACCTCACCGCGCGGGGCCTGCGCAGCAGAGGCCTCAGGCATGTTCCGCAGCTGGCAGCAACGCCGTCTCCCACTTCTGCTTGCTGGACAACACCGGCAGTGCGTCGCGATAGACCCTGCGCATCTCGTCGAACCGGCTGAGCAGCTGACGCTGCCGGCGCAACGATTTGAACAACAGCGAGAACATCTTTCGCCGGTCCCGCTGTCGGTAGACCACGCCGCATCCGTCGGCCGTCGTGACCGTCACGCCGTCGACGGTGCACAAGCGGAACCAGCGCGCGTCCTGGGTCGGCACGTTGTACTCCGGGGTCCGGTGCGCCTCGGTGTCGGCCCTGGTCGCGTTGTGCAGGATCCCGCGGGCCAGCCGGTAACCGATCGACACCGGGTTGACCGGCGGGTTCATCACCTTGCTCTGGTAGCGCGGCTGCGGTAGCTCGCTGGCCGCCGGCAGCACCACCGCGTCCGGGTACTCCTTGCGCAGGCGATGCACCTCCGGCAGCGCGGATTCCAGGATCGAGAAGATGTGCTCGGGCCCGGCGAGGAAGTCGTCGATGGCCCTGTTCTGGATCGCCACCGTCGAATATTCAAGGCAGGCAAGGTGTTTCAGTGTCGCCTTGAGGTGGCTGCGGACCAGCCCGGTGATGTCACCGTCCCAGTGCAGCGCCGCGACCACCAGCCGGTTGCGCAGGTGGAAGTAGGCCTGCCAGTCGATGGCGTCGTCCTTGTCGCTCCAGGCCATGTGCCAGATCGCGGCGCCGGGCAGGGTGACGGTCGGATAGCCGTGCTCGCCGGCGCGCAGGCCGTATTCGGCGTCGTCCCATTTGATGAACAGCGGCAGCGGCTGGCCCAGTTCCTCGGCGACCTGCCGGGGGATCATGCACGTCCACCAGCCGTTGAAGTCGACGTCGATGCGCCGGTGCAGCAGTGCGCTGCGAGGGTTCTTGTCGTTCAACGGAAATTGCGCGAAGTCGTGGTCGTATTCGGCGTGCGGCGCGGCGGTCCACATGAAGTTCGACTGGTCGACGACCTCGCCCATGATGTGCAGGTGGGACGGCTCCTGCAGGTTCAGCATCTGGCCGCCGATGAGCATCGGTGTCTTGGCGAAGCGGTGCAGGGCCAGCACCCGCAGGATCGTGTCCGGCTCGATGCGGATGTCGTCGTCCATGAACAGGATCTGTTGGCAGTCGGTGTTTTTCAGCGCCTCGTACATCACCCGGCTGTAGCCGCCGGAGCCGCCGAGGTTGGGCTGGTCGTGGATGGACAGCCGATCGCCCAGGCCGGCGGCCGCCGCCGGGAAGTCCGGGTGGTCGCGCACCTTGCGGGTGCCCTGGTCCGGAACGATCACCGCGCCGATCACCTTGTCCACCAACGGGTCTGCGGTGAGGTCGGCCAGCGCGTTGACGCAGTCGGCGGGGCGGTTGAAGGTGGGGATGCCGACGGCGATGTTGGCCGTGCCCGGGGCCGGCTCGGTCGCATACCAGCCGCCGCTGATCAGGTTGACCTCGGTGTCGGTGGTGATGTCGAACCAGATCCAGCCGCCGTCCTCGAACGGCCGCAGGGCCACCTCGATCTCCACGACGGCCGGCTGCTCGTCGGTGCCGACGAATTGGCGGCCCTCCACCGAGATTCGCACCCCGGTGGCCTTGGTCCGGTAGACGTCGACGCGTCCGGTCCCGGTCAGCTCGACGCGCAACACGACCGAACTGCAGATCGACCAGCGCCGCCAGTAGCTCGCGGGGAACGCGTTGAAGTAGGTGGCGAACGACACCTCGGACTCTTTGCCGATCTCCAGCGAGGTGCGGCTGGTGGCATGCGCACGCCGGGCGTTGGTCGTCGACTCCTCCAGGTACAGCTTGCGCACGTCGAGCGGCTCGCCGGGACGCGGCAGGATGATTCGGGACAACAGGCTTACGGCAGTCATCAGGCGCCACTCCTCCTCATCGCTTCGCTCTGCATCGTCGTGGCACGCATCAGTCGCTCTCCCCCACTAGAGCTTTGCCGTCGCGCAGGTGCGGCGCGAGGACGTTGTCGTACATGTTCAGTGCGCTGGCGATGGCCATGTGCATGTCCAGATACTGGTAGGTGCCCAACCGACCGCCGAAAAGCACCTTCGCCGAAGCGGTTTCGGACTTCGCCCTGGCCCGGTAGGCGGCCAGCACGGCGCGGTCGGCCTCGGTGTTGATCGGGTAGTAGGGCTCGTCGTCGTCCTCGGCGAACCGCGAATATTCGCGCATGATCACGGTCTTGTCGGCCGGATAGTCGCGCTCGGTGTGGAAGTGCCGGAACTCGTGGATGCGGGTGTAGGGCACGTCGGCGTCGTTGTAGTTCATCACCGGTGTGCCCTGGAAATCCCCGATCGGAAGCACTTCCAGCTCGAAGTCCAGCGTGCGCCAGCCCAGCCGGCCCTCGGCGTAGTCGAAGTAGCGGTCCAGCGGGCCGGTGTAGACGACCGGCGCGTCGGGGCTGTCCGCCCGCAGCCGATCGCGCACGTCGAACCAGTCGGTGCCCAGCCGGACCTCGATGCGGTCGTCGGCCGCCATGTTCTGCAGCCACGCCGTGTACCCGTCGACCGGCAGGCCCTCGTAGGTGTCGGAAAAATAGCGGTTGTCGAAGGTGTAGCGCACCGGCAGCCGGGTGATGTTCGACGCGGGCAGCTCCTTGGGGTCGGTCTGCCACTGCTTGGCGGTGTAGCCCTTGACGAACGCCTCGTAGAGCGGGCGGCCGATCAGCGAGATCGCCTTTTCCTCGAGGTTCTGCGCATCCTCGGTCTTGATCTCGGCGGCCTGTTCGGCGATGAGCTTGCGGGCCTCGTCGGGGGTGAAGTACTTGCCGAAGAACTGCGACACCAGGCCCAGCCCCATCGGGAATTGGTAGGCCTGCCCGTTGTGCATGGCGAAGACCCGGTGCCGGTAGTCGGTGAACTCGGTGAACTGCCGCACGTAGTCCCAGACCCTCTTGTTTGAGGTGTGGAACAGGTGGGCGCCGTACTTGTGCACCTCGATGCCGGTGTGCGGCTCGGCTTCCGAATAGGCGTTGCCGCCGATGTGCGGACGGCGGTCCACCACGAGTACACGCTTCTGAAGCTGGGTAGCCACGCGCTCGGCAATGGTCAGTCCGAAGAATCCAGAGCCGACGACGAAAAGATCGAAACGAGCTGTCATCGGTTGCTTAGGGTATCCGACCGCGGGGCCCTAACCCATTTGGCGAGGCCACGGAGAGGGCCGGCCGTTTGACGGGCGCCGTCGCGGGGGCCTTCGCGGGGGCCGGTGGGAGGTCCCGGGCTCGCGATCACAGTCCTGGTCGCAATTGCCTCACGATTCAATATCACCACTCTAGTAACAGGGTCCCCACTCGTACCATCGACTGTGTGTGATTCCAGCCAGACAGGACCGGCGGGACCGCCGACACAACACATAGTCAGATAGAGGAGACTTCCGTGCCGAACCGACGCCGACGCAAGCTCTCGACAGCCATGAGCGCGGTTGCCGCCCTGGCAGTGGCGAGTCCGTGCGCATACTTCCTTGTTTACGAATCGACGGCCGACAACAAGGCGCCCGAGCATCACGAGTTCAAGCAGGCCGCGGTGATGAGCGACCTGCCCGGCGAGCTGATGGGCGCGCTGTCCCAGGGGCTGTCGCAATTCGGGATCAACATGCCTCCGGTTCCCGCCCTGAGCGGGGGCGCGACCACACCCGGTCTCGCCAGTCCCGGCCTGGGCACTCCGGGCCTCGGGTCCCCCGGGCTGGGGACGACGGGCCTGACCAATCCCGGCCTGACAAGCCCCGGTTTGACCAGCCCCGGCCTGACGAGCCCCGGTTTGACCAGCCCCGGGCTGGCGAGCCCGGGCCTCACGAACCCCGGCGCGGCTCCTACGACGCCCGGGCTCACCGCGCCCGGTGCGCTGCCGGCCACCCCGGGCGCGGGGATCGCGACCCCGGGCGCCGGGCTGAACCCCGCGCTGTCCAACCCCGGGCTGACCAGCCCGGCCGGGGTGGCGCCGGGGCTGGGCAGCCCGACCCTGTCGCCGAGCGAAGTTCCCATCGACTCCGGGGCCGGCCTGGACCCGGGCGTCGGCGGCACCTACCCGATCCTCGGCGACCCGTCGACGTTCGGTAACGCTTCGCCCATCGGCGGCGGCACCGGGCTGGGCGGTGGCTCTGGATCCGGCGCCAGTGGCGGCCTGGTCAACGACGTCATGCAGGCGGCCAACCAGTTGGGCGCCGGTCAGGCGATCGACCTGCTCAAGGGCTTGGTGATGCCGGCCATCACGCAGGGCATGCAGGGCGGCGGGGCCGCGGGCGCCCTCCCGGGTGCCGCCGCGGGCGCTCTGCCGGGCGCCGCGGGTGCATTGCCGGGCGCCGCGGGCGCCCTGCCCGGTGCCGCGGCGGGAGCACTCCCGGCCGCCGCGGGTGCCGCCGGTGCGCTGCCGGCAGCCGCGGGCGCGGTGCCGGCACTGCCCCCGGTCTGACCTTTACCCGAACCCTCCACCAGACGGCACCGCAGAATCATCTGCGGTGCCGTCGATTTTGGTCGAGAATCGGCCGCGCCCAACCTCGTGTCGTCTCATAGATAACATTAGAAACACACGTAACATCGGCTGGTGTCTCGCAGTCGCGCGCCGACGATGATGCTCACCGCCATCGCGGCGACCGTCGTCATCGTCTCGTGGGTGGGGGACGCGACGCGCGGTCGCGTTGCCGCCGGCCCGGCGCCGGCGCGCGGCACCCAGCTCGTCGAGCAACCGCTGATCGGACTGGGCGCCGGAGTCACGGTTCGCGAAATCGGTCAGGACACTCCGTTCTCGTTGGTGGCGCTGACCGGCGACCTGGCCGGCACGTCGACCCGGGTGCGCGCCAGACACTCCGACGGCTCGTGGGGCCCCTGGTATCAGACGGAGTACGAAACCGCGGCGCCCGACCCTTCGGGGGCCGCCCATCCGGCCGGCGTCGCGGAGGGGCCGCGCGGCACGGACCCGGTCTTCGTCGGCACCACGACCACCGTCCAGATCGCGGTGACCCGACCGCTCGACGCGAAGGCGACGCAGCCGCCCCCGGCGTCCCCGACTGAAGCGAAGGATCTGGGGTACAAACCGGCGTCGAGGGAACAGCCCTTCGGGCAGAACATCTCCGCCGTCCTCATCTCCCCGCCCCAAGCGCCGAACCAAACGCAGTGGACGCCGCCGTCGGGCGTGGTAATGCCGGGGCAGGCGCCCCCCATCATCAGCCGCGCGGAATGGGGTGCCGACGAATCGCTGCGATGCGGTAGCCCGCAGTACGACAACGGGATTCGCGCCGCGGTCATCCATCACACCGCGGGCAGTAACGACTATTCGCCGCTGGAATCGGCCGGGATCGTCAAGGCCATTTACACCTACCACAGCAAGACGCTGGGCTGGTGCGACATCGCCTACAACGCGCTGGTGGACAAGTACGGCCAGGTGTTCGAGGGCAGCGCCGGCGGGCTCACCAAGGCGGTCGAGGCCTTCCACACCGGCGGGTTCAACCGCAACACCTGGGGTGTGTCGATGATCGGCAACTTCGACGACGTGCCCCCGACACCGATCCAACTGCGCACCGTCGGCCGCCTGCTCGGTTGGCGGCTGGGCATCGACGGCGTCGACCCCAAGGGCACGGTGCAACTGGAGTCGGCCGGCAGCCACTACACCACCTTCCCGGCGGGTTCGGTCGCGACGCTGCCGACCATCTTCACCCACCGTGACGTCGGCAACACCGACTGCCCGGGCAACGCCGCCTACGCGCTGATGGACGAGATACGGGACATCGCAGCGCATTTCAACGACCCGCCGGAGGAACTGATCAAGGCGCTGCAGGGCGGCGCGATCTACGATCACTGGCAGGCGATCGGCGGGATGAACAGCGTGCTGGGTGCGCCGACCGCGCCCGAGGACAGCGCGGCCGGTGACGCCCGTTTTGTCACCTTCGCCCGGGGCGCCATGTATTGGTCACCCGAGACCGGCCCCCAGCCGGTCACCGGCGCCATCTACGACGCCTGGGGATCGCAGAGCTACGAGCGCGGCCCGCTCGGGTTGCCGACCAGCGCGGAAATACAAGAGCCGCTGCAGATTACGCAGAACTTCCAGCACGGGACGCTGAACTTCGAGCGGCTGACCGGAAACGTCACCCAGGTGGTGGACGGCATCACGACGCCGCTGGCCACCCAATTGCCAAGCGGCCCAACGGTGCCCGCCGAGCACTTCTCGCTACCCGCGCACCCCGGCGCCACCTGAGGCGCGTTAAAGCCACCAACGTTCCAGCACCCGCCCCACGCCGTCGTCGTTGTTGGCGGCGGTCACCTCGTCGGCGGCGGCCTGCACGTCGGGATGGGCGTTGCCCATCGCCACGCCGTGACCCGCCCAGCGCAGGATCGGCAGGTCGTTGGGCATGTCGCCGAACGCCACCACCTCCTCGCGAGCGATCTGCAGCGGCCTGGCGATCTCGTCCACCCCGGTGGCCTTGCTGATCCCCAGTGGCACGATCTCGACCAGGCCGTTGTCGGTGGAGTAGGTGATGTCGCCCTCTATGCCGACGTGCTTGGCCAGCTCGGCGGCCATGTCGGAGCTACGGGCCCCGGCCCGGCGAATGAGCAGCTTGATCGCCGGGGCGCTGAGCAGGTCCTCGATCGACACCTCGGTGTTGTCGGGGTTGAGCCAGGCATGCTCGTAGCCCGGCGAGCTGATGAACTGCGGGGTCGCCGTGTCGTGGGCGCGTTCGCCGATCCGCTCGACGGCCAGACCCGCGCCGGGGATGACGCGAGTCGCCAGCTCCGCCAACTCGGCGAGGGTGTCGACGGACAGCGTGCGCGTCGACATCACCCGGTCGGAGGCGGAGTCATAGATCACGGCGCCGTTGGCGCACACCGCAATTGGGGCGAAGCCCAGCGCGTCGACGACGGGACGTATCCACCGGGGCGGGCGCCCGGTCGCCACGACGAACTGCGCACCGGCGTCCACCGCGGCGCGAATGGCGTCGCGGGTGCGCGGGGTGATCTTTTCGTCGTCGTCGAACAGGGTGCCGTCGACGTCGCAGGCGATGAGCGTCGGCTTCATCGTCCTCGGGCCCGACCGCTCAATGCAATCCGCTTTGCGTCTGCCCCGGGCGCGTGACGCCGTCGGTTCCGTACTTCTGCATCCGCTCCTGCAATTCCGACAACCGGATGGCCCGGGAATCCTCCTGGGTGGGCGCGCCGCCCCCCAATCGGCGCGGCACCCAGAATTCGTCCTTCGGGTGCGGGTATTCCTCCTGCACCCGATACAGCAGGGCATTCATCGCCTCACGCAACACCGCGTTGAGCTGCTCGGGCGTGCCCCGCGGTGGCAGCGGGCGCCCGGCGACCACGGTGATCGGAACCTTGTTGCGCAGCACCTTTTTCGGATGGTCCTTGGGCCAGATCCGGTGGGCGCCCCACACGATCACCGGGACGATCGGCACCTGCGCTTCCAGCGCCATGCGCGCGGCCCCGGTCTTGAATTCCCGCAGCTCGAAACTGCGGCTGATGGTGGCCTCGGGGTGCGTCCCGATCAGCTCGCCCTCGCGCATGCGTTGCACCGCCGCGTCGAAGGCGTCGTGACCCGACCTGCGATCCACCGGGATCAGCCGGGCGTGCTTGATGACGTAGTTGACCGCCTTCACGTCGGCCATCTCCGCCTTGATCATGAAATACGCGCGCCGCCGGCGCTCCCGGACGGCCATCAGCGTGGGAAGCCAGTCCAAGTAACTGGTGTGGTTTTGGGCCAGCAGGGCGCCGCCCCGCTCGGGGATGTTCTCGAGGCCCTCATAGGTGAACTTGGTTCCCTGCATGGCGACCATCGGCGGCACGATCCACTCCGCCAGCCGGTAGAACCCCTCAGGCATGTTGTCTCCTTCGCCTACTGCGACGGGCGGTCGGCCCGGTTGGCGGCCTTCTTGGCCGATCGGGCCGCCGCCTCGTCGGCCTCGATGCGCGCGGCCTCCGCGCGGGTCGGGGCCGTCCCGCCCAGCCGGTGCGGCACCCAGTACGCCCCGGGCTCGTGCGGATAGTCCCGTTGCGCCTCGTGCAGCAACGTCGTCATCGAGTCGCGCAGGGCAGCGTCGGTCTGCGCAATGTCTTCGCGCACCTCCAACGGCGCGCCCACCTGCACGGTGACAGGAATTTTGGCCCGACCCAGTTTACGCGGGTGGTCCTTGGTCCAGATGCGCTGCGCCCCCCACACGATCACCGGGACGATCGGGACGTTCGCCTCCAGCGCCATCCGCGCGGCGCCCGTCTTGAACTCCTTGAGCTCGAAGCTGCGACTAATCGTCGCTTCGGGGTACACGCCCACCAGCTCACCCTCACGCAGCCGTTGCACGGCCACCGCGTAGGCGCCCGCGCCGGCGCCCCGGTCCACCGGGATCGTGCGGGTGTGCTTGATCAGGAAGTTGACCACCCCGACCTGCTGCATCTCGGCCTTGATCATGAACCGCAAACGCCGCCCCCGGCGGTGCACGGCCAGGCCTGCGGGCAAAAAGTCGACGTAGCTGGTGTGGTTGATCGCCACCACGGCCCCACCCCGCTCAGGGATGTGCTGCTCGCCGCGGTAGGTGATTTTGGTGCCGGTGGCCGTCACCGCCAGTTGGGCCAGGAGCTCCAGCGTGCGGAAGGTCGGCTCCACCATCGATCACTGCTCCGGCGCCCCTGCGGGGCGCGCCCGGCGCGCCGCCCGCGCGGCCGCCTCCTCGGCTTCCAGCCGGGCCGCTTCCGCCAGCGACGGGGCGCCCCCACCCAACCGGTGCGGCACCCAGAACTCCCCGGCGGGATGGGCGCCGTAGAGTTCCTGCGCGCGTTCGAGCAGGTGCTGCATCCGGGAATGCAGGAGGCCCTTCAATTCCTCGATGCCCAGCGTCGGCTCGATCGGCTCCCCGACCACCACGACGATCGGCACCTTCGGCCGCCAGAGCTTCTTCGGGTGGTCCTTGGTCCAGATGCGCTGGGCGCCCCAGACGATGTGCGGGACGATCGGCACCCCGGCCTCGACCGCCATGCGGGCCGCGCCCGATTTGAACTCCTTGATCTCGAAGCTGCGGCTGATGGTGGCCTCGGGGTAAACCCCGACCAGCTCACCGTCTTTCAGGTGCCGGACGGCAGCCTCGTAGGAGGCGGCGCCGTCCTGCCGATTCACCGAGATGTGGCGCAGGCTGCGCATGATGGGCCCGGTGACCTTGTGGTCGAAGACCTCCTGCTTGGCCATGAACCGCACCTTGCGGCCCAGGCCCTGCTTGTAGGCGGGCAACCCCGCGAACGTGAAGTCCAGGTAGCCGGTGTGGTTGATCGCGATGACCGCACCGCCGCTCGTCGGGAGGTTCTCCACACCCGTGACCGTGATCTTCAGCCCCTGCGCGCGCCACACCAAGCGGGCTAGTGCGATGACAGTCCCGTAAACCGGTTCCACAGCTCATCAGCCTAGTGCTCCGGGCTGCGCGGCGCCCCCGGATGGCGCCTCGCGCTAAGCTCGGGGGCGCAAAAACCGTCACCGCCGGCCGACCCCGACTCGGTCCCCAGCGCCCCCCGGAAAGGTATTAGTGCAGGTCACCAGCGTAGGCCACGCCGGATTTCTGATCGAGACCCAAGCGGGCAGCATCCTTTGCGACCCCTGGGTCAATCCGGCCTACTTCGCCTCCTGGTTCCCGTTCCCGGACAACAGCACGCTGGACTGGGACAAGCTGGGCGCCTGCGACTACCTGTACGTCTCGCACCTGCACAAGGACCACTTCGACGCGAAGAACCTGGCCGAACACGTCAACAAGGACGCGACGGTCCTGCTGCCGGACTTTCCCGTGCCCGACCTGCGAAACGCGTTGCAGGAATTGGGCTTTCACCGATTCTTCGAGACCAGCGATTCGGTCAAGCATCGGATCGACGGTCCCCGTGGCGGCCTGGACGTCATGATCATCGCCCTGCGGGCGCCCGCCGACGGCCCGATCGGCGATTCGGCGCTGCTGGTCTGCGACGGCGCCACAACGGTTTTCAACATGAACGACGCCCGGCCCGTCGACCTGGACGTGCTGGCCGCCGAGTTCGGGCACATCGATGTGCACCTGCTGCAGTACTCCGGGGCGATCTGGTACCCGATGGTCTACGACATGCCGGCGCGCGCCAAGGAGTCCTTCGGCGTCCAGAAGCGGCAACGGCAGATGGACCGCGCCCGCCAGTACCTCGCCCAGGTCGGGGCTACGTGGGTCGTCCCGTCCGCGGGGCCGCCGTGCTTCCTGGATCCCGAGTTGCGCCACCTCAACGACGACCACGCGGATCCGGCCAACATCTTTCCGGACCAGATGGTGTTCCTGGACCAGATGCGCACGCACGGCCACGACGGCGGCCTGCTGATGATGCCCGGGTCGACCGCCGACTTCACCGGGTCCACCCTGAATTCGCTGCGCCACCCGCTGCCCACCGACGAGGTCGAGGCCATCTTCACCACGGGCAAGGCCGACTACATCGCCGCGTACGCCGAGCGGATGGCGCCCGTCGTCGCCGCCGAGCGGACGAGCTGGGCCCCCGCGGCCGGGGAGCCCCTCCTGGAACCGCTGCGCGCGTTGTTCGAGCCGATCATGTCCCAAAGCGACGAGATCTGCGACGGGATCGGCTACCCCGTCGAACTGGTACTCGGTCCGGAGACCGTGATCCTGGACTTCCCGAAACGCGCCGTGCGGGAACGGATTCCGGACGAGAAGGTCCGCTACGGATTCGAGATCGCACCGGAGCTGGTGCGCACCGTGCTGCGCGACCGCGAACCCGACTGGGTCAACACCATCTTCTTGTCCACCCGCTTTCGGGCGTGGCGGGTCGGCGGCTACAACGAGTACCTCTACACCTTCTTCAAGTGCCTGACCGACGAACGCATCGCCTACGCCGACGGCTGGTTCGCCGAAACCCACGACGACTCGGCGTCGGTCACGCTGGACGGCTGGGAGATCCAGCGCCGTTGTCCCCACCTCAAGGCCGACCTGTCGAAATTCGGTGTGGTCGAAGGAGACACGTTGACCTGCAACCTGCACGGGTGGCAGTGGCGATTGGACGACGGGCGGTGCCTGACCGCGCGGGGCCACCAGCTGCGGAGTCGCCGCGCGTGAACGACTCCCACCGCTCCTACGACTCCTACGACGATGGGCTGGTTCAGCTGGATCGCGCGGCGATCACGCTGCGCCGCTACCACTTTCCGTCGGGCACATCGAAGGTCATCGCGCTCGACTCGATCCGCGGTTACAAAGCCGAAAGCCTGGGCCTGTTCACGCAGCGGCTCCGAATCTGGGGCAGCTCCGATTTCCGCCGCTGGCTCCCCCTGGACATCCGACGGCCGCTGCGGTCGACGCTGATCACCCTGGACGTACCGGGCACCTGGCCCAGCCCCGCGTTCACGCCGGCGCGTCCCGACGAGTTCACCGCGCTGCTCGACGCACTGCTGGCCGCCCGCGGCTAGAGTCCGCAGTCGGCGAGCGCCTGTCGCGCCGCGTTGTAGCCGGGGATGAACGTGATGCCGGGTCCGCCGTGGCATCCCGCGCTGCCCAGGTACAGCCCCTCGATCGGGATCGGCTGGCCCAGAAAGCCCCTGGGTCCCGGCCGGTTGGGGCCGACCTGATTCGCGTTCAACAGACCGTGGCAGTAGTCGCCGCCCGGGGCGCCGAACATCACCCCCATGTGCTTGGGCGTGAAGGTGGTGTGCCGGATGATGCTGCGTTCGAAATTCGGTGCGAGCCGGGTGATCTTGTCGATCACCCGCTGACCCATTTCGACCTTCGCCTGCCCATAGCTTGCCTTGTTTGGGTCCCCCTCGATCGGGAAGAACAACGCGAACGCCGACGCGGCGTGCTTGCCCGCCGGGGCGAGGTCCGGGTCGTTCTGCGAGGGGATCTGCAGCACCACCGTGGGATCGGCCGGAACGATCCCGCGCCGCGCGTCCTCCCACTGCTGCTGGACCTCTTCCGGCGTGCAGAACAGGCCGATGGAGGCCTGCATGGCCGGTGCGTTGAGGGCCTCATACGGCGCGGCGAAGGCGGGGGCCTCGTCCAGCGCGAAGTGCATCTGCAGGTAGCTGCCGCGGTGGTCGATGCGCGCATAGCGCGCCCGGATATCGGCGGGCAGCGCGGCGGGATCGATCAGGTCGTTGAGCGTGGTGTCCGGGGCGATGCCCGAAACGACGATCGGGGCGTGCAGCGTCTCCCCCGCCTCGGTGCGCACCCCGGTCACCCGGCCGTCCGCGACGAGGATCTCGGTCACCTTGGTGCGCAGCCGAACCTCCCCGCCGTGGCTTTCCAGCACGTCGCACAGGTACGAGGTGAGCGCGCCGATGCCACCGCGCAGCTTCTTCATCTGCATCGTGTCGCCGTCGGGAACGCCGAGGCCGAAGGCGAGCGCGGCCGCGCTGCCCGGCGTGGCCGGGCCCCGGTAGAGCGTGTTGACGGCCAGCACGGTCATCGAACCGCGCAGCGCGCCGTGTTTCTCGCGGTCGGGCAGGTAGCGGTCCAGCACGTCGGTGACCGAGCCGAACAGCATGTCGTCGATGGCCGCGCGCTCGAATTCGTTTGTGGCGCAGGCATACATCTCGTCGATGCTCTTGGGTGGGGTGCCGGCTTCGAAGCGGCCCAGCGCGCGGGTCGGGCCCTGGCTCCACGCCATCAGCCCCGCCATCCCGTTGACGGCGTCGGCCCCGTGCACCTCGTTGAGGTGGGTGAACAGCTTGACCGGGTCGCTGTATTGAACCAGCGGATCGTCGCCGACCCCGCGCACCGCCACCGACATCACGTCCAGGTCGATCGTCGGCAGGGTGTCCAGGCCCAGCTCGTCGACCACCACCTGTGACGTCGGGAACTGCACCGAGCCGGCGATCTCGAACTGATACCCGTCGAAAAGCTCGACGGTGGAAGCCATCCCGCCCGCGTAGAGCTTGGGATCCAGGCACACCGTCCGCAGCCCGGCCTTGGCCAGCAGCACCGCCGCGGTCAGACCGTTGTGCCCCGCGCCGATGACGATCGCGTCATATCCAGTCATGTTCTTGCCCTCCGCAAAGGAGGCTCGCACGGCCCCAAAGTTTTGTCAATTATGACGAAACTTGCCCGGAGGTCGCGGTGAGCCAGGAGTCGGTGATCCCCGCCCGCAGCGACTCCAACGCCGCGTGGCACAGCCGCGCGAGTTCGCCCAGAGACCGCTCGTCGCCGACCATCCAGACCTCCATCGCGCCGAAGACGGCCGCCGCGATGCACCGCGCGGTCACCGCGGTGCGCACCCGCTGGTCGGCCGTCGGCTCCGCGTTACCGCGGCCACGCCGTTGCAGCTGTGCCGCAATGGCGTCGGCGAAGTCGGCCTGGACCTCCCGGATGTGGCGGACGATGCGGCCGGGGTCGAGCTCGTCCTGGCGCAGCGCGGCGATCTTGGTGACGGCGTCGACGTCGTACGGGAACGAGAAGATGGCCGACTGCACCGAGTCGATGATCGGTTCGTCGGCCGGCCTGGCGTCCAGGGCAGCGCGAAACCAGTGCAGCCCCGTGTAATCGGCGAACAACAGGTCGTGCTTCGAGCTGAAGTGGCGATAGAACGTCCGCAGCGACACCCCGGCGTCGGCGGCGATCTGTTCGGCCGACGTGTCCTCGACGCCCTGGGCGAGGAACCGCACCAGGGCGGCCTGGCGCAACGCTTCGCGCGTGCGCTCGCTGCGCGCCGTCTGAGCGGGCCTGACCATTGCAGCAAGATACCAACACTTCGGTTTGGCCATTCGGTTTGTTGTGTCAATATTGACAAAACTTTGCGGCGCGGGTGAGACTGCGCCCATGGTCTCGCTACTCACTCACGCGGTGCTCGGACTGGCGGTCATCGGTTGGATCGTCATGTCGAACTCGAAGGTCTTCGCCCGGCCGGCCAACGGCCCACTGTTTTCGCCGATGGAAATCGTCTACTACGTCGTCGGCATCGCGTCCGTGGCGCTCGGCTGGTATTTCAACATCACGTTCGTGCACGAATACTCGCAGGGCTCCACCAATCCCCTGTGGGGCGAACACGGAAGCTGGGCCGAATACATCAAGCTGATGTTCACCAACCCCGCCGCGAGCTCGGCCAGCCAGGACTACACGATCGCGAATGTGATTCTGCTGCCGATCTTTACGATCGTGGACGGCTACCGGCGCGGGCTGCGCCACCCCTGGCTGTACTTCGTGTCCAGCCTGTTCACCAGCTTCGCGTTCGCGTTCGCCTTCTACTTCGCGACGATGGAACGGCAGCGCCGGCACGCGCAGGTCACCGGCGAGGCCGCGCCGAAGATCAGCGCCTAGCCAGGTTTGGCGGCCCGCCATCGCTGCCGGCCACGCTTGACGTCGGTGTCGATGTCGGTGAATCCCGCGGCGCGAAGCCGGCCGGGCAAGTCCTTCGGCGCGATGGGGTTGTAGGTGTCGGCAACGTGGATCAGTCGGAACGCCAGCGACGGGACGCCGTCGCTACCGGCGAACACCCCGCCCGGCCGCAGCAGCCTGAACGCTTCGGCGAAGAGCTGATCCTGCAACGCGGCGGTGGGAACGTGGTGCAGCATCGTGAAGCACACCACCGACGTGAAATCGGCCGCGGGCAGGCCGGTTTCGGTGCCGCTCGCCTGGATGATCCGGGCCCGCTCGCCGTAGCGGCGCTGCAGGCGATCGGCCATCGCGCCGTCGAGTTCAACGGCCGTGAGTGATTCCGTGCGATCGAGCAGGGCGCGCAGCGTCGCGCCGTATCCGGGGCCGATTTCCACAGTGCGCGTGCCCAATTCGACGCCGTGGAGCGCCCACGGCAGCAGCTGATCGGCCACCGCCCTTTCCCAGGACGGGGAGCTGCAGCGCCGTCGGTGGATCAGATTCATCGCCATACCGCCCACGCTAGGCCGCGACGGCGGGTGCGTGATTCCGATATCCTGCCGAGATATGTCGGAAATCAGCCACCACGGACTGGTCACGTCGGCGCAGACGCTGCCGCCGGGTGCGCGGATCGAACGGCACCGCCATCCGCAACACCAGATCGTGTACCCGTCCTCGGGCGCGGTGTCGGTGACCACCCCGGCCGGGACGTGGATCACGCCGGCGAATCGCGCCATCTGGATACCGGCCGGATGCTGGCACGAACACAAGTTCCACGGCACGACGCAATTTCACGGCGTCGCACTGGATCCCGGCCGCTACCGCCGCGGCCCGCGGGCGCCGGCCGTGCTGGCGGTCAGCCCGCTGATGCGCGAACTGATCATCGCGTGTTCGCAGGCCGACGGCACCGAGACCGCCGAGCATCACCGGATGCTGGCCGTCCTCCACGACCAGGTGCGGGCGACCGGCGTCGCGGAGCCGCTGTGGATCCCCACGCCCGTCGACCCCCGGCTGCGCCAGGCGTGCGCACTGATCGCCGACAACCTGCGCGAGCCGTTGACGCTGCAGCAGATCGGCGATCGGGTCGGCGTCGGCCAACGCACGCTGAGCCGTTTGTTCAGCGACGAGCTGGCCATGACGTTCCCCCAATGGCGCACCCAGGTCCGGCTGCAGCACGCCCTCGTGTTGCTCGCCGATCGGCGCGATGTCACGTCGGTGGCAGCCGAATGTGGTTGGGCCACAGCGAGTGCGTTCATCGACACCTACCGGCGGGCGTTCGGCCACACCCCGGGGCAGCTGGCCGGCGGGCGCTAGCTACCCACCCGGCTCGAGCACCTCGGCGCCGACGAACGGCACCAGCGCCTCGGGAACCCGCACACTGCCGTCGGGCCGCTGGTGGTTCTCCAGGATCGCCACCAGCCAGCGGGTGGTGCCCAGCGTGCCGTTGAGCGTGGCCGCGGTCTGGGGCTTGCCGTTCCCGTCGCGGTAGCGGGTGGACAGCCGGCGCGCCTGGAACGTGGTGCAGTTCGACGTCGACGTCAGCTCGCGATAGGTGCCCTGCGTGGGAACCCACGCCTCGCAGTCGAACTTGCGGGCGGCCGACGAGCCGAGATCGCCTGCGGCCACGTCGATCACCCGATACGGCACCTCGATGCGGGCCAGCATCTCGCGCTGCCAGCCCAGCAGCCGCTGGTGTTCGGCCTCGGCGTCGGCGGGCGTGCAGTAGACGAAGCCTTCGACCTTGTCGAACTGATGCACCCGGATGATGCCGCGGGTGTCCTTGCCGTGGCTGCCGGCCTCGCGCCGGAAGCACGACGACCAGCCCGCATAGCGCAGCGGTCCGCCGGACAGGTCGAGGATCTCGTTGGCGTGGTAGCCGGCGAGCGGCACCTCGGACGTGCCGACGAGGTAAAGATCATCGGCGCAGAGGTGATACACCTCTTCTGCGTGGGCGCCGAGGAATCCGGTGCCCGACATCACTTCTGGACGCACCAGCACCGGCGGGATGATCAGGGTGAAACCGTTGCTGACTGCCAGCTGCGCCGCCAGCTGCAGCAGGCCCAGCTGCAGCAGCGCGCCCTGGCCGGTCAAAAAGTAGAACCGCGAGCCGGACACCTTGGCGCCGCGCTGCATGTCGATCAGGCCCAGCGACTCGCCCAGCTCGAGGTGGTCCTTGGGGTCATCGAGCGCCGGGGGTTCGCCGACGGTGTCGAGGACGGCGAAGTCGTCCTCCCCGCCGGCCGGGACGCCGTCGATGACGACGTTCGAGATGGCCATGTGCGCCGCGGTGAACGCCGCCTCCGCCTCGGCCTGGGCGGCCTCGGCGGCCTTCACCTGCTCGGCCAGTTCCTTGGCGCGCGCGAGCAACGCGGGCCGCTCGTCGGGCGACGCGGCGCCGACGCTCTTGCTCGCGGACTTCTGGTCGGCGCGCAGCGCGTCGGCGGAGGAGATGGCGGCCCGGCGTGCGGCGTCGGCCGACAGCAGCGTGTCCACCAGCGTCGGGTCTTCACCGCGGCTGAGCTGGGAGCGGCGCACGGCGTCGGGGTCTTCCCGGAGCAGCTTCAGGTCGATCACGGCCCTGACACTACTTTCACCGGCACCGCCCGACCGGCACAGCGTCCCCGCCGGCCCGGCTCAGGACTCACATCAGTAACTTTTGTCACGCGCCTCAGGTCGTCCTGTCAGAATGGACCCGATGTCGCAAGCGCCCGAGAAGGAACGTTCGGAAGGCCCCGCCGTCGAGACGCCCGCCGCCTCGACCGGTGAGCCGTCCGGACAGCAGCCGTCGGCCTTCTTGTGGCCGCGCAGCCTGCAGGCCCGGGCCACCCGCCGGGCGCTGCTGCTGACCGCGCTCGGGGGCCTGTTGATCGCCGGGCTGGTGACCGCGATCCCGGTCAGCACCGAATCGGGGCGACTCCTCGACAGCAGCCCCGTGCGCAGCACCGGGGCCAAGAGCGACGCCGCCCTCAACCGCGCCTCCCGCGGCGAATGCCTGATGTGGCCCGACGCCACACCGGAGTCGGCGAAGATCGTCAACTGCGGCGACGACCACAAGTTCGAAGTGGCCGAATCCATTGACATGCGCACGTTCCCGGGCTCGGAGTACGGGCCCAACGCCGCGCCCCCGACGCCCGCCCGCATCCAGCAGATCACCCAGGAGCAGTGCGAGGCGTCCGTCCGCAACTACCTCGGACTCAAGTTCGACCCGAACAGCAAGTTCACCGTCAGCCTGCTGTGGCCCGGCGACCGCGCGTGGCGTCAGTCCGGCGATCGCCGCATGCTGTGCGGCCTGCAACTGCCCGCCACGAACAACCAGCAGCAGGCGTTCAAGGGCAAGGTCGCCGACGTCGACCAGTCCAAGGTCTGGCCGGCCGGCACCTGCCTGGGCATCGATCCGGCGACCAACCAGCCGACCGATGTGCCGGTGGACTGCGCGGCCCCGCACGCGATGGAGGTCACCGGCACGGTCAACCTGGCCGAGAGGTTTCCCGACGCCCTGCCCGCCGAGCCGGACCAGGACAGCTTCATCAAGGATTCGTGCACCAAGATGACCGACGCCTACCTGGCGCCGGTCAAGCTGCGCACCACCACGCTGACCCTGATCTACCCCACGGTACCGCTGGCGAGCTGGACGGCCGGCAGCCGCGAGGTGGCCTGCAGCATCGGCGCAACGCTGGGCAACGGGGGCTGGGCCACCCTGCTGAACAGCGCCAAGGGTCAGCTGCTGATCAACGGCCAGCCCCCGGTGCCGCCGCCCGACATTCCCGAAGAGCGCCTGACCATGCCGCCGATTCCGCTGCAGGTCCCGGCGCAGGCGCCGTCCAACCAGTCCACCACGGCGCCGGAGATGCCGCCGAACAATCAGCACCTGCCCGGCCAGCAACCCGTGGTGACGCAGCCCCAGCAGCCACCGCAACCCCAGCAGGCCCCCCAGCAGCAGCCTCCCGCGCCGCAAGCACCGCCCCCGCCGGCGGACAACGGCGCACCGCCCGCGAACCCGGCACCCGAGGCGCCCCCGCCGCCAGCCCCGCCCGCCGAGCCCCCACCGGGTGGCTAGCCGGGTGCCCGTGCGGATGGACCCGCGGCGCTTCGACGAACTGGTCTCCGACGCCCTCGATCTGATACCGCCCGAGCTGGCCGCCGCGATGGACAACGTCGTCGTGCTGGTCGAGGATCGCCATCCCGAGGACGCCGAACTGCTCGGGCTGTACGAGGGGGTGGCGCTGACCGAGCGCGACTCCGACTACGCCGGCGCGCTGCCCGACGCCATCACCATCTACCGCGAGGCGCTGCTGGACGTGTGCGAGTCCGAGGCCGAGGTCGTCGAGGAGGTGGCCATCACGGTGATCCACGAAATCGCGCACCACTTCGGCATCGACGACGACCGGCTGCACGAACTCGGCTGGGCCTGACTGGCGCGGCGTCCCGGATTTGTCCCCGGCGGGTGCTATGAACGCGTTATGAGCACTGACTGCCGCGACTGCCGGGCAGGCTTAGATCACTGTCACGGCACCATCATTCACCACGCGCTGCACCGGTCGGAGTGCACCGAGCCGGACTGCTTCAGCCCCGAACTGTTGCCGCACGCCTTCGTCATCGACTGCGAAGCCGTGGGCTGTGCCTGCACCGAAGTGATCGCGCTGGCCGTCTGATCGACGTCTAACCCATCGGGTCGGTGCTTGATCGCACCGCGTCCGCGACCGGGGTGGCCTCGGCCTCCGGATAAAAGGGCGGGGTCAACGTCCCCCAGCGCACGCAACTCCACCGGCCGTCGGTGATCGGGGTCAGGGCCACCGATTGGGCGTTCTCGAGATGGTTGTCGAGCGCGAAGTCGGCCTCCACGCCGGCCAGGACCGCGGCGGCCAGCCGGATCGCGGCGCCGTGGCTGACGACCACGATGTCGCCGTGGAAGTCGTGGTTGTCGAGGTAGCGCAGGCGCAGGTCGGTGAGCACCGGCACGTAGCGGTCCAGCACGTCGTTGCCGGTCTCGCCGCCGGGCAGCGGCACGTCGAGCTCGCCGCGATGCCAGCGGTCGTAGATGGCATTGAACTCCGCGACCGCCTCGTCGTCGTTGCGGTCTTCGAGCCGGCCGACCTGCACCTCGTGGATGCCGGGCACCTCGATGGCCGACATGGCGAGCTGGTCCGCGATCACCGCCGCGGTCTGCGATGCCCGGGTGGCCACCGAGTGCGCGAGCATCGCCGGCCGGCCCGAGCCGCGGGCGAACGCCCGGGCCTGGTCGCGGCCCAACGGCGTCAGCTCCGCCCCGGGCGGGCGGGTGTCCAGCCGGCGCTCGACGTTGCCATAGGACTGGCCGTGGCGCACCAGGATCAAGCGACCGCTCACCGGTGCGACCCCCCGGCAGGATCGTCGGGCTTTCCGTCGCGGACGCGCGCCAGCCAGCGCAACGCCTCGTCGGCGGACGGCGGCAGGGCCCCGGCGGGCGAACCGGTGGGCCAAGATCCGAGATATCGCACATCGGCACAACGACGGTGCAGCGCCTTGAGTGCCTCGGCCACGGCGTCGTCGTCGATGTGTCCGACGCAATCGGCAAAAAACCGGTAGGTGCCGAGTCCGGTTCTGGTCGGCCGGGATTCGATCCGGGTCAGATCGATGCCGCGGACGGCGAACTCGGCGAGCGCCGCCAGCAGGGCGCCCGGCGCGTTGTCGATGCGCAGCACCACCGAGGTCCGATCGGCTCCGGTGCGGGCCGGCGGGCGGCCCGGCAGTCCGACCAAAACGAAGCGGGTGCGGGCATTGGGCTCGTCGACCACACCGTCGGCCAGGGTGTCCAGGCCCCAGTGGGTGGCCGCCAGCGGCGAGGTCACCGCGGCATCGACCCGCCCCTCGGCGACCTGCTGGGCGGCGTCAGCGTTGGAGTACGCCGGCCGCAGTTCGGCATCCGCCAGGTTCGCGGCCACCCACTGCCGCACCTGCGCCGCGGCCACCCCGAAGGCGGCCAACGTGCGCACGTCGGCGGCGCGGCATCCCCGTTTGACGACGATGCTGAACGCGACGTCCAGCGTCGTCTCGGCGAAGACCTGCAGCGGTGAGCCCATGGCCAAGCTGTCCAGGGTCGGCGTCACCGAACCGTCGATCGAGTTCTCGATCGGGACGCACGCGTAGTCCGCGGCGCCGTCGCGCACCGCGGCCAACGCCGCGGAGGTGCTGTCGAACGGCACCGACTGCACCCCGTCGGAGTGCGGGGCGGGAACCATGCCGGCGGCCGTGATCTGCCGCAGCGCCGCCTCGGTGAAGGTCCCTTCCGGACCGAGGTAAGCGATGCGGGCCACGTCCCAACCCTAGCGGCGCGCCGCACAGAAAACCCTTGCGACGCCAACCGGCGTAAGTTAACTTAGGCTTACCTAAGCATAAGGATGAGAATGGTATTACCGCTGAGCTGCCACGCCCCGACCACCGCCGAACGGATCCGCAGCGCGTGCGTGCGCGCCGGCGGCGCGCTCCTGGCGATCGAGCACGACGACCCGGTCCCCACGCCCGTGCACCACCTGATGGACGACGGCTCCTTCGCGCTGGCGCTGCCCGTCGAACAGCAACGCGGGCGGCCCATCGCGGGATCGCAAGCGCTGCTGGAGCTGACCGACTACGCACCGCTTCCCCTGCGCGAACCCGTCCGTTCGCTGGTGTGGGTGCGCGGACGCCTGCAGCAGGTGCCCCCGGCCGAGATCCTCTCCACGCTCGACGTGATCGCCGCCGAATGCCCGAATCCGGCGTTGCTCGGCGTCGACACGCCGAGGTGCGCGCCCCCCGGCGGGCAGGAGCAGCGGTACACGCTGCTGCGGCTCGAGATCGCCTCGGTCGTGGTCACCGACGCGACCGGCGCGGAGCCGGTGGCCGTCGACGACCTTCTCGCCGCCCGCCCCGACCCGTTCTGCGCGCTCGAGTCGAGCCTGCTGCGGCACCTGGACGCCGCCCACGGCGACGTCCTGGCGCGGTTGGTATCCCGGCTGCCGGCTCCCCTGCGCCGCGGGCACGTGCGACCGCTGGGGCTCGACCGCTACGGCGTGCGGTTCCGCGTCGAGGGCACCGACCAGGACCACGACGTCCGGCTTCCGTTCCACAAACCGGTGGACGACATGACCGGCCTGCGCCAGGCCATTCGGGTGCTGATGGGGTGCCCGTTCATCAATGGGCTGCGTGCCCGCGGCTAACTAGTCCTGATCGCGGTGCGCCGCCGGGCACGTACGTTAGCCAGGTGAACCGCGACCGCGCACCGCAGCGTCGGCGGCCCGCTCCGCCGGGCCCGCCGGTCCTGCCGCGCCCCGAGCCGCCGCAGGTGATCCGCCGCGAGGGCGCCCCGCCGCCGTCGCCGACCGCGGAGACCCAACCCTTGCACCGCCCGGCGCCACCGGCTCCGGCGGGCGTCGCCCCGGCGCAGCGACCGCGCCCGCCCCGACCACGCGCGCCCCGCAAGCGGCGCCGCTGGATCCGAACCATGGTGTCGTTCTTGGTCGTGACCGTGCTGCTGATCGGCGGTGGCCTGGTCGCCGGCGCCGTCTGGTTCGACACCAAACTGCACCGCGAGCAGGTGCTCGCCGACTATCCCGAACGCCCCGCGCCCGGCCGCGGCACCAACTGGCTCATCGTCGGCTCGGACAGCCGCCAGAGCCTGAGCGCCGCGCAGCAACAGGACTTGGCCACCGGCGGCGACATCGGGGACGGCCGCACCGACACGATCCTGCTGGTTCACGTGCCGGGGGTCGGGTCCAGCGTTCCGACGGCGCTGGTGTCGATACCCCGCGATTCTTTGGTGCCGATCCCGGATCACGGGAAGGACAAGGTCAACGCGGCGTTCTCGATGGGTGGCGCGCGGTTGTTGGTCCGCACCCTGGAACAGGCGACCGGATTGCGCATCGATCACTATGCCGAGATCGGATTCGGCGGGTTCGCCGCGCTGGTCGACGCGCTCGGCGGGGTGACGGCGTGCCCGACGACCCCGATCGATGACCCGCTGGCCGGCATCGACCTGCCGGCCGGCTGCCAGAGGCTCGACGGCCGGCAAGCGCTCGGATACGTCCGGACACGCGACACCCCGCGGGCCGACCTGGCCCGCATGGTCAATCAGCGTCAGTTCGTGGCCGAACTGCTGCATCGCGCCGGCAGCCCGGCGGTGTGGCTCGATCCCCGGCGCTGGTATTCGGTCCCGCGCGCGGCCGCCGACGCCCTGACCGTCGACCAGGACGACCACACCTGGGACCTGGCTCGGCTGGGCTGGGCGTTGCACGGGCCCACCGCCACCATGACCGTCCCGATCGGGGAGTTCACCAGCGGTGACGCCGGCGCGGTGGTGGTGTGGAATCACGACGCGGCCGGCCGGTTGTTCGACGCGTTGGCCGCCGACGCGCCGCTGCCGCCCACCGCCGCGGAGGGCCAGCAGTAGCGGACCGACCTAGATGCTGACCTGGCCGGCGGGATCGCCGCGGAGCCACGCCTTGGTGCGGCCCGGGTGGTGGGTGGCCAGCCAGGCCACGCCGACGTCGCGGCAGAAGTCGATGTCGTCGTACTCGTCGACGTTCCAGCAGTACACCGCCCTGCCCTGGGCGATGGCGCGGTCCGCCAGTTGGGGATATTCCTTCAACGTCAGCAGCGAGGGCCCGACGGCGGTGGCGCCGACGGCGGTGGGCGCGCCGCTGGTCAGGTAGCGCGCCGTTTTGCCCAGCAGCACGGTGGGCAGCAGCGGCGCCGCCCGCCGGATCCGCCAGATCGCGGACGCCGAGAACGACATCACCACGGCGCGGGACCGATCGGCCGAGGCGGGCGCGGCGATGCCGAAACGGTGCAGCAACGCCAGGAGCTTGGTCTCCACCAGCGAGCCGTACCGGACGGGGTGCTTGGTTTCGATGAACAGCTTTACCGGCCGATGCCAATCCAGCACCAGCGAAACCAGCGCGTCCAGCGTCAGCAGACTGGTGTCGCCGTGCGTGCCGTCCTCGCGCCAGCTGTCGTGCCACGCGCCGTACTCGAGCTCGCGCAGCTGAGCCAGCGTCATCGTGCTGACCAGGCCGGCTCCGGTCGAGGTGCGGTCCAGCCGGCGGTCGTGCACGCACACGAGATGGCCGTCGCGGGTCAACCGCACATCACATTCCACGCCGTCGGCGCCCTCTTTGAGCGCGAGATCGTAGGCGGCCAGCGTGTGTTCGGGACGCGCCGCCGAAGCACCGCGGTGGGCGACGACATACGGATGCCCGGCGAGCACCTCGTCGGCCCACGTCATATCCCTATGCTGCCGGTTCCTGCCCCTCTAACTCAACTGGGCCGGCCGAAGCCGGTGCGGGGGCGCCGTCGTCGGGAACCATGACCCAGCGGTGCGCGGGACGCGCGACGGGTTTGCGATGGAAGCCCTCGAAAATGCGGGTCGCGGCGGCCAGGGTGGCGGCCGCGAGCAGGTAGGCGACGACCATCAGGACGGTGTTGTTGGCGATGCCCTGCGCGTCGGTGGCGAAGCTGGTCACGATGGCCGCGATGGAGACGGCGTAGCTGCAGACCCACGCGGTCCACCACTGCAGGACGGGTCCGCGTAGCCGCGCCCAGTGGTCTTCGAGCAGGGCCAGCTCGATCACGTAGACCGGAGCCCACAAGAGATTGGCCAGCGGCACGACGCAGCCGGCCCACAGTGCCCGCGGCGAGCGCGGCTCCGGCAGCCCGTGATGGGCGAACGCGGCGGCACGCCGCGCGATCAGCCAACGGATCAGGAGCACGCCCGACGCGATCACCGCCGCGCCCGCGCCCACGCTGGCGAGCACGCCCAGCCAGTCGGCCGCGAGGGCGACCCACGAATTCAGCAGGGTGTTCCGGTTGATGACCAGCAGCACATAGCGGACGACGTAAACCAGGGCGGCGATGCTGAGGACCAGCACGCTCACGAATGAGGTGGTGCGGATGACCTGCCCCGTCGGCCCCGGCGCCCCGGGCGCTGCGGCGGCGGGTGCCTGCTCGACGCGGTCCGCCAAACTCCAACGCGGTATCACCGTGTAGCGCGGCGTGGGCCCGAGGGGGCGCCGGGCGTGTCGGGCGGGCGGCGCGGCGCCGGGACGCACCGCGATCCAGCGATAGCCGGGCGGCAGCCGTGGTGGGGTGCGCTGCCACCCCGGAGACCGCTGGGGTCCGGCCGGCGGCGGGGCGCCCGCAGAGGCCCATCGCGGGTCGGCGGGCGGGGACTGGGGCGCCATGAGGGCGCCGCGGCAGCGGGGACACCACTCGCGTTGCCGGTCGCGCACGTTCCAGCGGGTGCCGCACTGGGAGCACACCTGGATCACCGGACCAGACTAGCGCCGCGACCATGCGCGCCGCGGAACGCGGGGCGCTGAGGAGCGGCGCTCGAGGGGGCGTGGGCAACGTAATCGGCCGCCGCGGACTATCCACAGTTTCCACAGGTTTATCCACATAGGCCCCCGGGGTACAGAGAACCATCGCTACTGCCTCTGGCGCCGAACTGTGGTGTAACTGTGGATAACATCGCGGTGTTGCACGCGTGTCTTAAACAGTCCAAGGCGCCCGTGTGAGCGAAATGGATTGCCCCGCTAAGCATCGGCGCGGCGGCGCCCACGCCGCCCCGTTTCCCGTCCCGACGTCTTGCAATCACCCACGTCCCGGTCCTCGCTAACCCGCAGCTCAGGGCGCTATTTTTTCAACTTCGCCGCAAAGCGCTATGATCGCGTTCTCGTAAGTGTTTGTGACTCACCTCACTCACCGTGAGGTGCACCGGGGGGTGGAAGGCGATTGATGGCCACGCATTCGTTCGGTCCGGGTTCACCGGCCGCGTCGAAGTCGTATTGCGGCTCGCCCGCGTGGAATCACAGCTACACCATCGCGGCGCTGCGCGCCGGACTGATCGCACTGGCCTTACTGGCCGTGCTCGCGGTCATCGTCTTGTTCTGAACTGACCCCGAGCGGGTATCCGCCCTGCGGCTCAGAGGGGTCATTCTTGCGGTGCGCGCGCTCATGGAGCAGGGTTGATAACGGTCGGCCGCCGCAAGGCGCCCCGTGACTGAGCGTCAAGACGATAATCGAAGAAAGGAACGCCGTGGCTGAATACACCCTGCCCGACTTGGACTGGGACTACGCAGCGTTGGAACCGCACATCTCAGGTCAGATCAACGAGATCCACCACAGTAAGCACCACGCCACCTACGTCAAAGGCGTGAACGACGCTCTGTCCAAGCTCGAAGAGGCCCGTGCCAACGAAGATCACGCTGCGATCTTCCTGAACGAAAAGAACCTGGCCTTTCACCTGGGCGGCCACGTCAACCACTCCATCTGGTGGAAGAACCTGTCGCCGGACGGCGGCGACAAGCCGACCGGCGAATTGGCCGCCGCGATCGATGACGCCTTCGGATCCTTCGACCGGTTCCGCGCGCAGTTCAGCGCGGCCGCCAACGGCCTGCAGGGGTCAGGCTGGGCGGTGCTGGGCTACGACACCCTCGGCAACCGGCTGCTGACCTTCCAGCTCTACGACCAGCAGGCCAACGTGCCGCTGGGCATCATTCCGCTGCTGCAGGTCGACATGTGGGAGCACGCTTTTTACCTGCAGTACAAGAACGTCAAGGCGGACTACGTCAAGGCGTTCTGGAACGTCGTCAACTGGGCCGACGTGCAGAAGCGCTACGCCGCGGCGACCTCGAAAACCCAGGGCCTGATTTTCGGCTGACTTTTATTTCGATCGGCGGGGGCGTCGCGCGGACTGCGCGGCGCCCCAGTCGTTTGTGCGGCCCCGGAGGGGTCGATCTGAAGATCCGCGACGCTGACCGTGTCGTGTTGCACGGCGCCTAATCCGCAGGCATTCTTAATTATTCGGACTACCAGTGTGGTTATTCCCAACGGAGGCGTCGCGCGGAGGTCGGAGATGGAAACTGGGTCGGATCGACCGATCGGGGTCTCCCCGTTCCATTCTCGTGGGTCCCTGAAGGGGTTCCTGATCTCCGGCCGTTGGCCCGATTCGACGAAAGAATGGGCCCAGCTGCTCATGGTCGCGGTCCGGATCGCGTCGTTGCCCGGGTTGCTCTCCACCACAACGGTGTTCGGCGCCCGCGAAGAACTGCCCGACGAACCCGAACCGGACACGGTCGGCCTGGTGCTGGCCGAGGGCACGGTCTTTGGTGAATCGGCAATCCAGCCAGGCTATTTCGCCGACCATCAGCCCCCCGCGCTACTCATGCTGCATCCGCCGTCGGAAACGACGCCGTCGCTGCCCGAATGCACGGGGGCGGCATCGGGATGCGTATTGCTGCCCGGGTTGCCCTATCTCGGCCTGGAACACCGGGCGGCCTGGGTGGAGGCAGAAGCCGACGGCACCATCACGTCGATGGTGAGCCGTGTCGGCGTCGATCCGATCAGCCATCCCGACACGGCGATTTTGGCGATGCTGCTCGCCGCCTAGCGAGAACGCGGCGGCGCGCGAATGGCGATTCGCCTTCCCGGCCGCGAGGAGGCGCTTCGCGCCCGCGGGAATCACGCGACCGGACCGCTCTGGCGACCGTCACGTCGGGCGGCGGTCAGCGGTGGACCGGTCGTGGATGACCGCGCCCCCGACGGCGCCCACTAAGTTAACGGCCCCTCGACCATCGGTGTCCACCATGCGGCCGGCGGGTTGCGGCGCGCCCTCGATGGCTAGGTTTCGGGACCGGCAGCAAATGGCGTACCGGATCGGGCCAGCTTGCCGGTCCGTTGCGGTGCAATCGCCCAGCACGGCGCGGGTGCTCGCAACGGCCCCCACGAGGCGTCCGGCCCGCCACTTCGGGACGGGTGTCCGATCCTGCGGATAACCTGTGAGTTCCATGGATTTGGTGGACACCTCAGCGAATCAGTTAGACGCTCGTCAAGTGGGGAGTTGGTGAGCGTCGGCTGTGCCGCTCGGGAATCCTTCGGGGTTTGCACCTGGTTACCCTTACCAAGCCTCGCTACCATGATCAGCAAATACACCTAGGTAATAGTTCGCTTCTACAGCCCAGTGGAGGTCATATCAATGAGCACGACGTTCGCTGCTCGCCTGAACCGCCTGTTCGACACGGTGTATCCGCCTGGACGCGGTGCGCACACCTCCGCGGAAGTGATCGCGGCGCTCAAGGCGGAGGGCATAACGATGTCGGCTCCCTACTTGTCGCAGTTGCGTTCCGGCAACCGCACCAACCCGTCCTCGGCGACGATGGCCGCCCTGGCCAACTTCTTCCGCATCAAGCCGGCCTACTTCACCGACGACGAGTACTACGAGAAGCTCGACAAGGAATTGTCGTGGCTGGCCACGGCGCGCGACGACAACGTGCGCCGCATCGCGATGCGCACGGCCGAGCTCTCCCCCGAGGCCCAGCGCGAGGTCATGGAGCGCGTCAACGAGCTGCGCCGCGCGGAGCACCTGGACGCCTAGCGGCCCCGGCCAGCCCTGGGGGGCTGGCGCCCGCCCATTCCGATTAGGGTTGGCAAACGGATCGCGAACGCGAGAGCGTTAGACGACGATTGCCAGCGAGATACCGGGAGGCGGCCGGGAATGTCCCTGTTCGGCAAGCGAAAGAGCCGCGCGACGCGTCGCGCTGAAGCCCGCGCCATCAAGGCCCGCGCGAAGCTCGAGGCCAAGCTGGCCGCGAAAAACGAGGTGCGGCGCGCCAAGTCCGCCCAACGGGCGGAGAACAAGGCGCTCAGGGCCCAGATCAAGGCGCAGCGCGACAGCGACCGCAACGCGCTCAAAGTCGCTGAGGCCCAACTCAAGGCGGCGCGGGAGGGCAAGATCTTCTCCCCGACCCGGATCCGCCGCGTGCTGACGGTCTCGCGGCTGCTCGCACCGATCCTCACCCCGGTGATCTACCGGTTGGCCGTCTCGGCGCGCGCGCTGATCGATCAGCGCCGCGCGGACCGGCTCGGGATCCCGCTGGCTCAGATCGGCCAGTTCTCCGGCCCCGGCGCCCAGCTGTCGGCCCGCATCGCGGGGGCCGAGAGGTCGTTGCGGTCGGTGCAGGACAAGAAGCCCAAGGACGCCGAGACGAAGGCGTTCGTGGCCGCCATCACCGAGCGGCTCACCGATCTATCGGCGGCCGTCACCGCCGCGGAGAATCTGCCCGCCGCGCGCCGCCGGGCAGCCCACGCCGCGATCACGTCGCAGCTCGAAGGCATCGAGGCCGATCTGATGGCCCGCCTCGGGTTGAGCTGACCGACCCCACGAAAGGCAATCTCCTCCCATGTCAATCCACGGCAGGTGGATCCCGCGCATCCTGATCGCGGCCGGCGCGGTCGTCGTCCTGGCCCTCGGGTCGGCGCTGCAGTCGCCGACGGCGTCGGCGCACGTCCACGCCAGCAGCGACAATCCGGTGCGCGGCGCCATGGCCCTGGTCACCTTCCAGGTGCCCAACGAATCGAACGTCGGGGCCGCCACCACCGCCTTGACCGTCGCCCTGCCCGGCGTCGCCTCGGCGCGCACCGAAAGCATGCCGGGCTGGACGGCCAGGCTCGACCGCGACGCGGCGTCCGGTGCCGTCCGCTCGGTGACATGGACGGCCGCCCCCGGCGGGGGGATCGCCGCAGACCAATTCGCGCTGTTCCGGTTGTCCGTGAAGTTGCCCGACACCGACACCGTCAGCTTCCCGGCCACGCAGTCCTACGCCGACGGGACCGTCGTGAAGTGGGATCAGGCGCCGCTGCCCGACGGCGGCGAGCCCGAACGCCCGGCACCCATGCTCACCCTTGCCACCGGGCCGGCGGGGTCACACCACCACCATGGGACGCCCGATCAAGCGACCGAACCGGCGCGGCCCCACGCGGCCGACAACACCGCGCGGTTGTTGGGCGGCGCCGCGCTGGTGGTCGCGGCGCTGGGCGTCGCGATCGCGTTGATCCGCCGCCGCCCGTGAAACGGCTGGCGTTCGGCGCGTGCCTGAGCGCCATGTTCGCGATGGCCACGCTCACCGCGCCGGTGTCGTCGGCGCACGCCACGCGGATCGCCACCGACCCCGCGGCCAACGCGGTGCTGGCCTCCGCCCCGCAGCGGGTCAGCGCGACCTTCAACGAGCAGTTGCAGACCACGTTCGCCGCGATGACGGTGGTCGGCCCGGACGGCAACGTGTGGTCCGCCGGCGAGCCCACCGTGGCCGGCGCGATGGTCAGCATCGCCCTGCGTCCACTGGGACCGTCCGGCACGTACACGGTGAACTACCGGGTGACCTCCGCGGACGGCCACGTGGTGTCCGGGTCCTGGTCGTTCCAGCTCACGGTGTCCGGCACCGGCACGCCCGGGCCGCCGGTTGCCGGCGGCGGCGGTGACGTCCCCGTCTGGCCGTTCGTCGCGGCCGCGTTGGCGCTCGTCGCGGGCGGCGCCTGGTGGGCGGTGCGGCACAGGCGGTGATCGAGGCGCCGTCACACGTGCTGGCATGATGGGGTCGAGATCCCTGAGCTAGGGAAACGACGACAGAGGAAGCTCAAGGAGCGGCCGCATGGCAGACCCGCAGGACCCCACCAACAGCGCGCCCGACGGCGCCGGCACTCCGCCGGAGAAGAAACCGCCCGCCAAGGCGGCGAAAAAGACCGCGAAGGCGCCGGCCAAGAAGGCACCTGCGAAGAAGGCCCCCGCCAAAAAGGCGCCCGCCAAGAAAGCGCCCGCGAAAAAGGCGCCGGCCAAGAACGCCGAACCCGCACCCCCGGGGCCACCCGGGCCGCCGGCCGGCGTGCAGCAGCGGGCCGAAACCAATGGCGACCTCACGGCCGCCGCCAAAGACGCTGCCGCACAGGCGAAGTCCACCGTGGAAGCCGCCAACAACCCGGTCTCTCCCGCCGTCCCGGGCTCCGCGGTGGGCCAATCCCCGGTGCCGCTGATCGTCGCGGTGGCCGTCAGCCTGCTGGCCATCCTGCTCATCCGCCAGCTGCGCCGTCGCTGAGGGCGCGGGCGTTTACATGTCAGAAGTGACGGTGCCATTCCGGCCGACCGCCGACCTCGTCGACAGCATCGGCCCCGACGTGCGCAGCTGCGACACCCAATTCCGCCAGCTCGGCGGGCGAGCCGAGTTCGCCGGCCCGATCAGTACCGTGCGCTGCTTTGAAGACAACGCGCTGCTGAAGTCGGTGCTCTCGGAGCCCGGTGACGGCGGGATATTGGTGATCGACGGCGCAGGCTCGCTGCACACCGCGCTGGTGGGCGACGTCATCGCCGAGCTCGCGCGGTCCAACGGCTGGGCCGGGCTCATCATCAACGGCGCGGTGCGGGACTCCGCCGCGTTGCGGGGCATGGACATCGGCATCAAGGCGCTGGGCACCAATCCGCGCAAGAGCACCAAGACCGGCGCCGGCGAACGAGATGTCGAAATCACCCTGGGCGGTGTGACGTTCGTGCCCGGTGAGATCGCCTACAGCGACGACGACGGGATCGTCGTCGTCGCCACAGTCCCCTAAACCGCTACCGGCGCAGGCTTTTTCGCGAACTTCAAGCCCTCGTCGTCGACCTTGCCGCGCCGGATGGTGCGCATGTCGAAGAAGTAGTTCTGCTTGAGTCGCCACGGCGCCCGCGATCCCGACTTGGGCAGCAGGTGCATCGACCGCCGGAAGTAGCCGGGAGTGAAGTCCATGAACGGCAGCTCGTCCACGTCGTTGCCCGGATGCTGCGGCTCC
Source organism: Mycobacterium sp. TKK-01-0059 (assembly GCF_000709305.1). Lineage (NCBI taxonomy): Bacteria > Bacillati > Actinomycetota > Actinomycetes > Mycobacteriales > Mycobacteriaceae > Mycobacterium > Mycobacterium sp. TKK-01-0059. The sequence continues at coordinate 2,048,614 of NZ_KL446993.1, read as the reverse complement.
ACGAAGTCAAAACCCTTGGCATCCATGTAGTTCAGCAGTCGGCAGACGAATTCGGAGACCAGGTCGGCCTTCAGCGTCCAGGACGCGTTGGTGTAGCCGAAGGTGATGGCGAAATTCGGCACGCCGGAGAACATCAGGCCCTTGTAGGTCATCAGCGAGGTCAGGTCGATGTCCTCGCCGTTGCGGGTCGGCTTCACCCCGCCCAGCAACTGCATGTTCAATCCCGTTGCGGTGATGATGATGTCGGCCGCCAACTCCTCACCCGAGGTGAGCTTGATGCCGGTCTTGGTGAACCGGTCGATCGTGTCGGTGACGACGTCGGCCTTGCCGTGCCGGATGGTCCGGAAGAAGTCGCCGTCGGGCGCCAGGCACAGCCGTTCGTCCCAGACGTTGTAGCGCGGCCCGAAGTGCTTCTCGACGTCGTAGCCCTGCGGCAGCCGTCGCTGCGCCATGGTCATCAACGTCTTGCGCATGTAGGCCGGGGCCTTGCGGGACAGCTGGTACTGGAAAGTGCTGAACGCGATGGCTTTCCAGCGGTTGGCCATGTGCGCGAGGTGCTCGGGCAGCAGGCGGTTGGCCTTCTCGGCGAAGGGGTCGACGCCGGGCAGCGACCCGATGTAGGTCGGCGAGCGCTGCAGCATCGTGACGTGGCCGGCACCGGAGTTCACCAGGGCGGGGATCAGGGTGATCGCGGTCGCGCCGGATCCGATGACGACGATCCGCTTGCCCGCGTAGTCCAGGTCCTCCGGCCAGTGCTGCGGATGCACGATGGTGCCCCCGAAGTCGTCGGAGCCTTCGAAGGTGGGCGAGAACCCCTCGTCGTAGTTGTAGTAACCGGTGCAGGCGAACAGGAACGAACAGGTCATCTCGCTGGTGCGGCCGTCGTTCTCGACCGTCAGCGTCCAGCGGTTGTCGACGTCGGACCAGTCGGCGGCCACCACCCGGTGGTTGTAGCGGATGTGCGGCTCGATCCGGTTCTCGACCGCGGCCTCCCTGATGTAGGCCTTGATCGACGCGCCGTCGGCGATCGACTTCGCCGAACGCCAGGGCTTGAACCGGAAGCCGAGGGTGAACATGTCCGAGTCCGATCGGATGCCCGGGTACTTGAAGAGGTCCCAGGTGCCGCCGAGGTCGGCGCGGCGCTCGAGGATGGCGTAGCTCTTGGTCGGGCAGCGTTCCTGCAGGTGCCAGGCCGCGCTCACACCGGAGATGCCGGCGCCCACGATGAGGACGTCAAGTTGCTCAGTCATACGGCCACGTTATCAACACCGTGTTGAATCGGTCAACACCGTGTCGAAACTCTCGACGCCGTGTAAAGTAGCGGCCGTGACTACCGTCGGTTCCGCCCGCACCCACCGGGGCAGGCGCTCGGCGCGCCCGTCCGGCGACGACCGCGAACTGGCCATTTTGAGCACCGCCGAACGGTTGCTGCAGGAACGCCCGCTCGCCGACATCTCCGTCGACGACCTCGCCAAGGGGGCCGGGCTGTCCCGGCCGACGTTCTACTTCTATTTCCCGTCCAAGGACGCGGTGCTGTTCACCCTGTTCGAGCGGGTGATCATGGAGGCAGACTCCGCGCTGGAGTCGCTGGTCGCCAGCCCGCCCGCCGACCTGAAAGCGTTGTGGCGCATCGGGATCAACGTGTTTGTCGAGACCTTCGGCACGCATCGCGCGGTGTCGCTGGCCGCCGATGCCGCGCGCACCAACAAGGACGTCGGCGAGCTGTGGTCACGCTTCATGCAGAAATGGGTCGACCACATCACCACCGTGATCGAAGCCGAGCGCGCGCGGGGCGCCGCGCCGGTGACACTGCCGGCGCGCAACCTGTCCGCGGCACTGAACTTGCTCAACGAAAAGGTCATGCTCAGCGCGTTCGCCGGCGGACGACCGTCGGTGCCCAGCGAGCAACTGCTCGACACGCTGGTGCACATCTGGGTCAGCAGCGTGTACGGCGAGGCCTGCTGAAACGGGTTTGTCGTGACCCCGTGCGAACATATGTTCGTGCGGTGCGACGCGTCCATCCTGCACGCGGACCTGGATTCCTTCTACGCGTCCGTCGAACAGCGCGATGACCCGGCCCTGCGCGGGCGCCCGGTGATCGTCGGCGGCGGCGTGGTGCTGGCCGCGAGCTACGAGGCCAAGGCCGACGGCGTGCGCACGGCCATGGGCGGGGCGCAGGCGCGGCGGTTGTGCCCGGCCGCCGTGGTGGTGCCGCCGCGGATGAGCGCCTACAGCCGCGCCAGCGACGCCGTCTTCGAGGTGTTCCGCGATTGCACCCCGATCGTGGAGGCGCTGTCGGTCGACGAGGCCTTCCTCGACGTCGGCGGGCTGCGTCGGGTCAGCGGCACGCCGGTGGCGATCGCCGAGCGGTTGCGCGCCGACGTGCGCGAGCGGGTCGGGCTGCCGATCACCGTCGGGATCGCCCGGACGAAATTCCTGGCCAAGGTCGCCAGCCAGGAGGCCAAGCCCGACGGACTGCTGCTGGTGCCCCCCGATCAGGAGTTGACGTTTTTGCGGCCGCTGCCGGTGCGCCGGCTCTGGGGCGTGGGTGCGGTGACGGCCGAGAAGCTGCATGCGCATGGCATCGTGACCGTGGCCGACGTCGCCGAGCTCAGCGAGTCGGCGCTGGGCTCGATGGTCGGCGGCGCGATGGGCCGCCAACTCTATGCGCTGTCGCGCAATGTCGACCGCCGGCGCGTCACCGTCGGCGTTCGACGCCGCTCCGTCGGTGCCCAGCGAGCCCTGGGCCGCTCCGGTAATACCATGTCGCCCAACGAGATCGACGCCGTGGTGGTGAACTTGATCGACCGCATCACCGGCCGCATGCGGGCCGCCGGGCGGACGGGCCGCACCGTGGTGCTGCGGCTGCGCTTCGACGACTTCACCAGGGCCACGCGCTCGCACACCCTGCCGTGGGCCACGTCGGCCACGGCACCCATCCTGGCCGCCGCGCGGCGCCTGGTCGCGGGCGCGGCGCCGCTGATCGCGCAGCGCGGCCTGACGCTGGTCGGGTTCGCGGTGTCGGGCATCGACCGCAGCGGCGCCCAGCAGCTGACGCTGCCTTTCGGCGAAGCGAACCGGCGCGCGGCCGGCAATGACATCGACGCGGACATCGACGCCGCCATCGACCGGGTGCGCCGGCGCTATGGCAAGTCGGCGCTGCAGCCCGCGGTGCTATTGGGCCGCGATCCGGGCTTCGAGATGCCGCACTTGCCCGACTGACGGGTCGTCGGTGTTTTCACTAGTTATTCAATTACTCTTTGCCACATGCCTTTTCGATGATTTGAGGTTGATTTGAATCAGCCTCGCGACGCCGCTTGTGCGGCGGCCCGCTTGTTAGATTGGCGGAAACCCGACCTCGAAAGTGAGCAACTGAACCCGATGCCGCCGCACCAATCCCGCGACACCGGCCTGCCCCGCGAAGGTCTCCTGCTCGGTTACAGCGCGTTACTCGCCTTATCCGCGGGCTTCGTCAATGCCGTGGCGCTGCTGATCTTGGCGGTGCCCGTCGGCAATCTGACCGGGATCACCACCCAGCTGGGCATGCACACGGCCAACCCGTGGCTGTACGAAGGCCACGTGCTCGGCGCAATCTTTCTGGGCTTCCTGATGGGAGCGGCCATAGCCGGGGCGATCCTCGCACCCACCGATGCTCTTGCGGGCCCACGCCACGCCGCCGTGCTGTACCTCGAGGCAGGCTTGCTCGTGCTCGCCGCGGCCGGGGGAGCGGAGACCGTCGTCAGGGCACAGATCAACGCCCTGGGCGTCGAGCAGACCGCGGTGCAGGCGCTGTTCGCCGCCGCGGCGCTCGGCCTGCAGAACGGGATGACATCGAGCTTTCGCGGGATGGCGATCCGCACCACGCACTTCACCGGAACCATCACCGACCTCGGGCTGATCCTCGGCCGCAGCCGGATACACGGAATCAAGAACTGGAAAACGGCGATACTGGCCGCCACCCTGGTGTTATTCCTCGGCGGCGGCGTGGCCGGGATCATGTTCGGGGCTCAGTTGGGGGGTTACGCGCTGCTCATCCCGGCCGCGGTCTGCGCGACCGTCGGCGCCGCAAACTTGCTTCAGGGCACCGTCCGCAGCGCCGCACCGGTTCCCGAGCGCGCCGAACGGGTGCGGGTCTGAGCGGCGTCTCAGTTCGACCCGGTCCACTCCAGTAGCCGGTCGGCCGGCCAGGTGTTCACGATCCGGTCGGGGGGAACGCCCGCGTCCAGGGCGCGCTGCGCGCCGTAACCGAGGAAGTCCAACTGGCCGGGGGCGTGGGCGTCGGTGTCGATGCTGAACACGCAACCGATCTCCAGCGCCAGGTTGAGCAGGCGGGTCGGCGGGTCGCGCCGCTCCGGCCGGGAGTTGATCTCCACCGCGGTGCCGGACTCGCGGCACGCCGTGAACACCGCCTCGGCGTCGAACTTGGATTCCGGCCGGATGCCGCGGTTGCCGGACACCAGCCGGCCGGTGCAGTGGCCGAGCACGTCGGCGTGCGGGTTTTCGACCGCGCGCAGCATGCGCCGGGTCATCGCGGCGGAATCCATCGACAACTTGGAGTGCACGCTGGCCACCACGACGTCGAGGCGTTCCAGCAGTTCGGGTTCCTGGTCCAGGCTGCCGTCGTCGAGGATGTCGACCTCGATCCCGGTGAGGATGCGCATCGGCGCGAACGTCTCCTGCAGCCGGTCGATCACGTCGAGCTGCTTGCGTAACCGCTCCGGCGACAGGCCGTTGGCGATGGTCAGCCGCGGCGAATGGTCGGTCAGCGCGCAGTATTCGTGGCCCAGCGCCGCCGCCGCGGCCATCATCTCCTCGATCGGAGCGGAGCCGTCCGACCAGTTGGAGTGCAGGTGCAGGTCGCCGCGCAGCGCGGCACGAATGTCACCGCCACCGAGATCTTCTGCGGTGGAACGCAATTCGACCAGCAGGTCGGGTTCTCGGCCGGACCACGCCTGGTCGATGACCTTGGCGGTTTTGGGGCCGATTCCCGGCAGCGACTGCCAGCTGTTGGCCTGGCCGTGGCGTTCGCGCGCCGCGTCGTCGAGGCCCTCGATGATGTCGGCCGCGTTGCGGTAGGCCATCACGCGTCTCGGGTCGTGACGGCTCCGGTCCTTGTAGTAGGCGATCTGCCGCAGGGCCGCTACCGGATCCATGACTCCAGTGTGCCCGCCAGACCTCGGCGAGTTACAGCAGTTGGCCGACCACGAACCCGGCGAGCAGCACGCCGAACCCGCCGATTTCCCCGACGATCAGCGCGGCCATCGCCAATTCGGTGCTGCGGTCGGCGTTTTCGAATTGGTTGACGGTGTCGCGCCGTGCCCCGTGGGTGATGTAGGCGGCGATGGCCGCCACGAAGAAGAAGACGACGACGCCGGCGGCCGTCAGGTTCACCCACACCGGCCAGGCGCTCAGTTGCACGAAGACCGCGAGCAGCAGTGTCGCGAACGAATACAGCAGCGCCGCGCGATGCGCGATGTCGACGTAGGGATGCGCCAGATGATTCTCGGAGGTCATCATCCCGCGGTATTTCCAGATCCCGAGAACGAGCGCGAGCAGGAAGATCAGGCCCGCCGCCAGCAGCGTGAGCTTGGTGTCGATTCCCAGGGAGCAACAAGGGCAAGTCATAGCGCGGTCGAGTTTAGTTGCCCTTCATAAACGCCGACTAACGTCGTTGACATGCGATTCGCCTTCAAGACTTCTCCGCAGAACACCACCTGGGCCCAGATGCTGGCCGTTTGGCAGGCCGCAGACGACATCGACGTCTACGAATCCGGGTGGACGTTCGACCACTTCTACCCGATCTTCTCCGACAGCAGCGGGCCCTGCCTGGAGGGGTGGACGACGCTGACGGCGCTGGCACAGGCCACCACGCGATTGCGGCTGGGCACCCTGGTCACCGGGATCCACTACCGCCACCCCGCGGTGCTGGCCAACATGGCGGCCGCCCTCGACATCATTTCCAACGGGCGCCTCGAGCTGGGGATCGGCGCCGGCTGGAACGAGGAGGAATCCGGTGCCTACGGCATCGAGCTGGGCAGCATCAAGGAGCGCTTCGACCGCTTCGAGGAAGCCTGCGAGGTGCTGACCAGCCTGCTCAGCGAGGAGACCACCGACTTTGACGGCAGGTTCTATCAGCTCAAGGGTGCCCGCAACGAGCCCAAGGGCCCGCAGCGTCCGCGCCCCCCGATCTGCATCGGCGGCAGCGGCGAGAAGCGCACGCTGCGGATCACCGCCCGCTACGCCCAGCACTGGAACTTCGTCGGCGGGCCGCCCGACGTTTTCGCCCACAAGCGTGACGTCCTCGCCGCACACTGCGCGGACATCGGCCGCGATCCGAAGGAGATCACCCTCTCGGCGCACCTGCGCCTCGAGCCGGACCTCGACTACGGGAAGGTCGTCGCGGACGCCGCCGGACTCGCCGCCGAAGGGCTCGACCTCGGGATCGTCTACCTGCCCCCGCCGCACGACCCCGCCGTGCTGGAACCGCTCGCCGAGGCGATCCGCGATTCGGGGTTACTCGACGGATAGCCCCGATCTCGGGCCCCGCCCCTGGCGCTCAGGCCGAAAATCCCGGCCGCCGGGCGCGGAGCAAACCCGCCGGGCGCCCGCAGGCGCGCCGGCAGTGTGGTCACGCGCCGAAGAGCAGTAGATCCTGGGCGGTGACCAGCCGCTCGTGCTTGGCGGGGAACTCGCGACTTTTTACCGGGTGACGCAACCATGACCAGGCCATTCGCCCCATCCGCGTCCGGGGTACTGGGTGGATATGCACAAAAACCACTCCTGCAATCGGTCCGTCCATCCGGGAAACAGTGTGACCCCCCTGTGAGCGGGCTCACAGGAGATTATTAGACACCCACCGTCTGGCAAACTGCGGAAGACGCGCCGAACGAACCAGCGCGTGTTTCTGGTGTGACTGGTGTTACTACTGAAGCGGTACCGCGGTGGGCTTGATCGGCGCCGGCAGCGCGGTGGAACCCATCATGAACCGGTCCGCCGCCGCGGCGGCCGCCCTGCCCTCAGCAATCGCCCAAACGATCAATGACTGGCCGCGACCCATGTCCCCGGCTACGAAGACGCCCGGAACCGACGTCTCGAAGTCGGCGCCGCGCGCGACGTTGCCGCGCTCGGTGAGCTTGACCCCGAGCTCGGTGAGCAGGCCCTCCTTCTCGGGTCCGACGAATCCCATCGCCAGCAACACCAGGTCGGCCTCGAGTTCGAAATCGGAGCCGTCGACCTTGACGAACTTGCCGCCCTCCATGGTGACCTCGTGCGCCTTGAGCGCCGTGACGCGACCGTCCCGGCCGACGAACTCCTCGGTGTTGACGGAGAACACCCGCTCGCCGCCCTCTTCGTGCGCCGCGGAGACCCGGTACATCAGCGGGTAGGTCGGCCACGGGGTGGACGGGGCGCGCGTCTCCGGTGGGCGCGGCATGATCTCGAACTGGTGCACCTCGGTGGCGCCCTGCCGGTGCACGGTGCCCAGGCAATCGGCGCCGGTGTCACCGCCACCGATGATGATGACCTTCTTGCCTTTGGCGGTGAGCGGCGGTTGCCCGTCGGCGTCCACCTCGCCTTCGCCCAGATCACCCAACGCTTGCCGGTTGCCCCAGGGCAGGAATTCCATCGCCTGGTGGATGCCGTCCAATTCCCGGCCGGGAACGGGCAGATCGCGCCAGGCGGTCGCACCGCCGGCCAGCACCACCGAGTCGAAGTCGGAGCGCAGCTGTTCGGCGCTGATGTCGACCCCGACGTTGACCCCCGCCCGGAACTCGGTTCCTTCGGCGCGCATCTGGTCCAACCGGCGGTCGAGGACGCGCTTTTCCATCTTGAATTCCGGGATGCCGTAGCGCAGCAATCCGCCGATGCGGTCGGCCCGCTCGAAGACGGTGACGCTGTGGCCGGCGCGGGTCAGCTGCTGAGCGGCGGCCAGGCCCGCGGGTCCGGAACCGACCACGGCGACCTTTTTCCCGGTCAACTTCTCCGGCGGAAGCGGCCGCACCCAGCCCTCGTCGAAGGCCTTGTCGATGATCTCCAGCTCGATCTGCTTGATCGTCACCGGATCCTGGTTGATGCCGAGCACACAGGCCGGCTCACACGGCGCCGGGCACAGCCGGCCGGTGAAGTCCGGGAAGTTGTTGGTGGCGTGCAGCCGTTCGATCGCGGCCTGCCACTGGTCCCTGCGGACCAGGTCATTCCACTCCGGAATCAGGTTGCCCAGCGGACAACCGTTGTGACAGAACGGAATACCGCAGTCCATGCAGCGGGTCGCCTGCTCGCGCAGGGTCTCGTTGTCGAAATCCTCGTAGACCTCGCGCCAGTCGCGCAACCGCAGCGGGACCGGCCGGCGCTTCGGCAATTCCCGGTGCGTGTATTTCAGGAAGCCGCTCGGATCAGCCATGGGCGGCCGCCATGATCGCCTTGTCGACATCGGCGCCGTCGCGTTCCGCGTCGGCGATGGCCTGCAGCACCCGCTTGAAGTCGCGCGGCATCACCTTGGCGAAATGCCGGCGCTCCTGTGGCCAGTCACCCAGAATGCGCTGACCCACAGCGGAATCGGTGGCATCCACGTGTGCCTGGATCATGCCGTGCAACCACTCGTTGTCATCTTCATCCAAGCTCTCGAGCTCGACCATCTCCGTGTTGAGATTTCCTGGCAATTCGCCGTGCGGGTCGTAGATGTACGCCACCCCGCCGGACATGCCGGCCGCGAAGTTGCGGCCGGTGCGACCGAGGACGACGACCTTGCCGCCGGTCATGTATTCACACCCGTGGTCCCCGACGCCCTCGACGACGGCGTGCGCCCCGGAGTTGCGGACCGCGAACCGCTCGCCGACGACACCGCGCAGGTACGCCTCACCGCTGGTCGCGCCGAACAGGATCACGTTGCCGCCGATGATGTTGTCCTCGGCCACGTAGTCCTGCGGGGCGTCGTCCGACGGCCGAACCACGATCCGGCCACCGGACAGACCCTTGCCGACGTAGTCGTTGGCGTCGCCGTAGACGCGCAGGGTGATGCCGCGCGGCACGAACGCACCGAAGCTGTTGCCCGCCGAGCCGTCGAAGGTGATGTCGATGGTCCCGTCCGGCAACCCTTGACCGCCATAGGCTTTGGTGACCTCGTGGCCGAGCATGGTGCCCACCGTGCGGTTGACGTTGCTGATCGTGGTCGAGAAGCGCACCGGCGTACCGGAATCCAGTGCCTCGCGGCTCATCACGATCAACTGCTGGTCGAGTGCCTTGTCCAGGCCGTGGTCCTGACGCGAGGTGCAGTACAGGTCCTGGTTCATGAACGCCGATTCCGGCTCGTGCAGGACCGGGTCCAGGTCGAGCCGGTGCGCCTTCCAGTGGGCGCGCGCCAGCGTGGTGTCGAGTGCCTTGACCTGGCCGATCGCCTCGTTGAGGGTGCGGAATCCCAACTGCGCCATGTATTCGCGGACCTCTTCGGCGATGAACATGAAGAAGTTCTCGACGAACTCGGGCTTGCCGGTGAAACGTTCGCGCAGCACCGGGTTCTGGGTGGCCACCCCGACGGGGCAGGTGTCGAGGTGGCAGACCCGCATCATGATGCAGCCGGACACCACCAGCGGCGCGGTGGCGAAGCCGAATTCCTCGGCGCCGAGCAGCGCCGCGATCATCACGTCGCGACCCGTCTTGAGCTGGCCGTCGACCTGGACCACGATTCGGTCGCGTAACCCGTTGAGCAGCAACGTCTGCTGCGTCTCGGCCAGCCCCAGCTCCCACGGCGCCCCGGCGTGCTTCATCGAGGTCATCGGCGTCGCGCCGGTGCCGCCGTCGTGCCCGGAGATCAGGACCACGTCGGCATGGGCCTTGGACACGCCCGCCGCCACCGTGCCGACGCCGTTTTCGGAGACCAGCTTGACGTGCACGCGCGCCGCCGGGTTGGCGTTCTTCAGGTCGTGGATCAGCTGTGCCAGGTCCTCGATGGAGTAGATGTCGTGGTGCGGCGGCGGTGAGATCAGGCCGACGCCGGGGGTGGAATGGCGGACTTCGGCGACCCACGGGTACACCTTGTGCCCCGGAAGCTGGCCTCCCTCACCGGGTTTCGCGCCCTGGGCCATCTTGATCTGGATGTCGGTGCAGTTCGTCAGGTAGTGCGAGGTGACACCGAACCGGCCCGAGGCGACCTGCTTGATCGCGCTGCGCCGCCAGGCCCCGTCGGGGTCGCGGTCGAAGCGCTTGACGTCCTCGCCGCCCTCGCCGCTGTTGGACCGGCCGCCGAGCCGGTTCATCGCGATGGCCAGCGTCTCGTGGGCCTCCGCTGAGATCGAGCCGTAGCTCATCGCCCCGGTGGAGAAGCGTTTGACGATTTCGCTTGCGGGCTCGACCTCTTCGAGCGGGATCGGTTCCCGCACACCGGCGCGGAACTTGAGCAGGCCGCGCAGGGACGCCATGCGCTCGCTCTGGTCGTCGACCAGGCGGGTGTAGTCCTTGAACACCTTGTACTGGCCGGTGCGCGTGGCGTGCTGCAGCTTGAAGACGGTCTCGGGGTTGAACAGGTGGTACTCGCCCTCGCGGCGCCACTGGTATTCCCCGCCCACCTCGAGCTCGCGGTGGGCGCGTTCGCCCGGCCGGTCCAGGTAGGCCAGGGCGTGGCGGGCGGCGACGTCGGCGGCGATGTCGTCCAGGGTGATCCCGCCGATGGGACAGCTCAACCCGGTGAAGTATTCGTTGAGCACATCCTCGGAGATGCCGACCGCCTGGAACAACTGCGCACCGGTGTAGGAGGCGAGCGTCGAAATGCCCATCTTGGACATCACTTTCAGCACACCCTTGCCGGCCGCCTTGATGTAGTTGTTCAGCGCCGTCTTGCGGTCGATGCCCTCGATCACGCCCCGGTCGAGCATGTCCTCGATCGACTCGAACGCCAGGTACGGGTTGATCGCCGCGGCGCCGAAGCTGACCAGCGCCGCCATGTGGTGGACCTCGCGGGCGTCGCCGGTCTCCACCACCAGACCCACGTGGGTGCGTGTCCGGTCGCGCACCAGGTGGTGGTGCACCCCCGCCACCGCGAGCAGCGACGGAATGGGCGCCATCAGTTCGTCGGATTCGCGGTCGGACAGGATGATCACCCGCGCGCCGTCGGCGATCGCCGCCGATGCCTGCGCGCGCACGTCCTCGAGGGCGGCGGCCAGCCCGGCGCCACCTTCGGCCACCGGGTACAGGCAGCGAATCACCTTGGAACGCATGCCATGCGGGCGTCCGTTGACCTCGTCGTCCGGGTTGAGGTTGATCAGCTTCGCCAGCTCCCGGTTGCGCAGGATCGGCTGCGGCAGCGCGATCTGGTGACACGAGAGCTCGGTCGGGGTGAGCAGGTCACGCTCGCCGCCGGTGGTGCCCTGCAGGCTGGTCACCACCTCCTCACGGATGGCGTCCAGCGGCGGGTTGGTCACCTGCGCGAACAGCTGCTGGAAGTAGTCGTAGAGCATCCGGGGCCGCTGGGAGAGCACCGCGACCGGGGTGTCGGTGCCCATCGACCCGATCGGCTCGGCGCCGCTGCGCACCATCGGCGCCACCAACAGGTTGAGTTCCTCGTAGGTGTAGCCAAATGTCTGCTGGCGCTTGACCAGTCGGTCATGCGGCATCCGCTTGTAGTGGCCCTGCGGCAGGTCGTCGAGGGGGACCAGGTTCTTGTCCAGCCACTCCTGGTAGGGGTGCTCGGCGGCCAGCTCCGCTTTGATCTCCTCGTCGGAGACGATGCGGCCCTGCGCGGTGTCCACCAGGAACATGCGGCCGGGCTGCAGCCGCATCCGGCGCACCACCTTGGCCGGGTCCAGGTCCAGCACGCCGGCCTCGGACGCCATCACCACCAAACCGTCTTCGGTGACCCAGATCCGCGAGGGGCGCAAGCCATTACGGTCGAGCACCGCGCCGATGATCGTGCCGTCGGTGAAGGTGATCGACGCCGGTCCGTCCCACGGCTCCATCAGCGAGGCGTGGTAGCGGTAGAACGCGCGGCGCGCGGGGTCCATCGACTCGTTGCGCTCCCACGCCTCGGGAATCATCATCAGCACGGCGTGGGCCAGGCTGCGCCCGCCCAGGTGCAGCAGCTCGAGCGCCTCGTCGAAGCGCGCGGTGTCGGACGCGCCCGGCGTGCAGATCGGGAACAACTTCTCGACGTCGGCTTCCGAGCCGAACACGTCGGTCTTGATCAACGCCTCGCGGGCCCGCATCCAGTTCTCGTTGCCGGTGACGGTGTTGATCTCACCGTTGTGGGCGACGCGGCGGAACGGATGCGCCAGCGGCCACGACGGAAAAGTGTTGGTGGAGAACCGCGAGTGCACGATTCCCAGGGCGCTGGTCAACCGATTGTCTTGCAGGTCAAGGTAAAACGCCTTGAGCTGCGGGGTGGTCAGCATGCCCTTGTAGACCAGGGTCTGACCCGAAAGGCTCGGGAAGTAAACGGTTTCGCGGCCGGGGCCGTCTTGGCCCGGGCCCTTGGTGCCCAGTTCGTGCTCGGCGCGCTTGCGGACCACGTAGGCCCGGCGCTCCAGCGTCATACCGGACGCCCCCGCCATGAACACCTGCCGGAAGGTGGGCATGGCGTCGCGCGACAGCGCGCCCAGCGACGAGTCGTCGGTGGGGACGTTGCGCCAGCCCAGCACGGTCAGGCCCTCGGCTTCGGCGATCTTCTCCACCGCGGCGCACGCGGTCGCGGCGTCCTTGGACGATTGCGGCAGGAAGGCGATGCCGGTGGCGTAGCTGCCCGCCGGCGGCAACTCGAAGTCCACGACTTCGCGCAGGAAGGCATCGGGAACCTGAAGCATGATGCCGGCACCGTCGCCGCTGCGCGGCTCGGCGCCCTGGGCACCCCGATGTTCGAGGTTGAGCAGCGCGGTGATTGCCTTATCGACGATGTCGCGGCTGCGGCGGCCGTGCATATCGACGACCATGGCTACCCCGCACGCGTCGTGCTCGAACGCGGGGTTGTATAACCCGACGCGCTTGGGCGTCATATGCACCTGACCCTTCACCTGAACGTTCTGCGCGGCCGTTACCAGCGGCCCCGATGAGATCGCACCCCGGACGTTGCGGGCGAATATCCCTTCGGTCTTGTCTCGATAGGCTGTGCCCCAGGCGGAGATGATCCTGTTCGGGATGTCCGTGCAGCTCTGAACGGTGGCCTGGAACCGGTCTCGACAAGTCGTAAAACGATATGACAATACCCGCCTGACATGCCAACTTCGTCAAGTCTAAACCGTCGGCGGGCACCCCCGTAAATTTCGCGGTTGCCGCTGATCGGCACTCGTGCGGCGCCGCGGTTCGGGCCGGTGATTTCCACCACCGCCGGCCTTCCACCGCGCGCTCTCGGCCTCGATCAACGGGCCGCGATAAGTTTGCTGCTGGCGCTTTGCGGTTTCGGTGGTCACGGCGCCTGCGCGGGGGATCGACGTGCTCAGCGCCGCGATCGCGGCGGCGCGCCGATCCCGCAGCGAACCGGGCCGGGTTTGCGGGTTCCCACGCCGCCCGCGTGAGGAGATACTGGACCGGTATTGGTCACGTCCGGCGTCGCACGCCGGACCGTGGCGCTTATCACGTAACACGGCGCGACGACCGACCGCCCGGCACCTGAGGAGCCCATGAACGAGCGCGACGAATTCCTGCGGGACCGTCTGCAGCCCGAGCGGAAAACCGCGGCGGCCCGCCCGCCTGGCCCCCCTGCGCACGGGCCCCACGCCGCCCCGCGGCCACCGGCCCCGGCCCCCGCCCCGCCCCGGCCGTCCGCTGCGCCGCAGGGCTGGGCACCGGCGCCCCCGCCTCCCGCCGCCGCCCCGTCCTTCCGGCCACCACCCGCCGTGGCGCCGCAGCAACCCGCCCCTGCGCCGCCGCCCTCACCGGACCTCCCCGACCGCGGTTGGCGACGCGTCCTGCGGATCGCCACCTTCGGCCTGATCACCCTGGGCCCTTCCCCGGCCCAGCGGCAGGAGGCTCAATTCGAGGAGACCATCCAGACCCGCCTGCACGGCAACTACAAGGTCGGCGTGCTGGGCAAGGGCGGCGTGGGCAAGACCTCGGTGGCCGCCAGTGTCGGCTCGCTGTTCGCCCAACTCCGCCGGCAAGACCACGTCGTGGCGATCGACGCCGACACCGCCTTCGGGCGCCTCAGCAGCCGCATCGATCCGGGATCGACGCGCTCGTTCTGGGAGCTCACCGCCGACAAGAACCTGCGGTCCTTCGACGATGTGGTGGCGCGCCTGGGCCGCAATTCCGCGGGCCTGCACGTGCTCGGCGGCGAACCGGCGTCCGGACCGCGCCGCGTGCTCGATCCCGCGATCTACCGGGAGGCCGCGCTGCGGCTGGATCGCCATTTCACGATCTCGGTCATCGACTGCGGTTCGACGATGGACGCGCCGCTGACCCAGGAGGTGCTGCGCGATCTGGACGCGCTGATCGTGGTGTCCTCGCCCTGGGCCGACGGCGCGTCCGCCGCCGCGCGGACCATGGAATGGCTGGCGGATCAGGGCCTGACGACGCTGTTGCAGCACAGCATCGTGGTGCTCAACGATTCGGATGGCCACGCGGACAAACGCACCCGGGCGTTGCTGGCCCGCGAGTTCACCGATCACGGGCGGCCGGTCATCGAGGTGCCGTTCGACCCGCACCTGCGACCGGGCGGGGTCATCGACGTGGCCCGGGAAATGGCCCCGGCCACGCGGCGCAAGTTCCTCGAGATCACCGCGACCATCGCCGGCTATTTCGCGGCGCGCCCCCACCGCCCCAGCGAGCGCAGGCCGAAAGACCAACAGGCCTAGGCGTTCTCGGCAGCGTTGCCCGCCCGCGCCGACGGGTCGGCGATCGCCTCGATTTTGGTCACGCGCGCGCCGCGGATCGTCAGCACGATAACGGCGAACAATCGACGATCGCTGAAGGCCAGCAACACCGGCGCCCCGACCGGACCGCCGACCAGCGTCACGTCCGGCCACAGGTAGCGCAGCAGGTTGGTCGCCACCGCGTCGGGCCCGTGGTTGACCTGTGGTGGCGGCGCCGGGTCGGCGAGAATCGTGCCCACACCCCAGACCGTCGGATCCAGGACGGCGGCCAGCGCGGCGAGATCGCCGTTGGCGCACGCGGTGATGAACTTCTCCGTGACGAGCTGATGCTCGGCTACGGCCACGTCATTCATATTCGGTTGCGCGGCAACGAATTTGGCTCGCGCCCGCCGCGCCAGCTGGCGGCAGGTGCCGACGGGACGGCCCACGGTTTCCGCGATCGAGTCGAAGGGAACGCCGAACACGTCGTGCAGCACGAAGCTCACGCGCTCACCGGGGCTGAGCCTCCGCAGGACCTCCAACAGCGCGCTGCGGATCTCGTCGTCGAGGGTGATCCGGTCGGCCGGGTCGGACCGGCGTGGTGCCGGCCGCTCCTCGACGTCGCCGGGGCGTTCGTAACGGGCGCGCGCGGAGCGCACCTGGTCGAGGCAGAGCCGGCTCGCGACTACGGTCAGCCAGCCCCGGACATCCTCGATGTCGCCGACCTCGGCGCGTGAGAGCCGCAGGAATGCCTCCTGCGCAACGTCTTCCGCGTCGCCGACGTCGCCCAGCATCTGGTAGGCGAGGTTGACCAGATACGGGCGGTGACGGCGCCAGGCCTCGGCGACCTGGTCGCCCGTTGACTGCGACTGGTTCATGTCTCTTCGACGATTCGCCGCCCCGAAAAGTTACAGGTTCTGTCGTGTAACTTTCCCACCTTTTGCCCCGTCCTTGCAGCAGTGCACAAATCCACGAAAGGAACCGTCCCATGACAATCGTCGTCACCGGCGCGACCGGTAACGTCGGGCGCCCGCTCGTCGCGGACCTGCTTGCCGCAGGCGCGCGTGTGCGCGCGATCACCCGACAGCCGGGGCCGGCCGGATTTCCCCCCGAGGTCGAGGTGTTCGCGTCGGCCACCGAGGCGCTGCCGGGCGCGTCGGCGGTCTTTCTGAACTCCCGCGCGCTCGGCGGGCAGCTCGAAGAAGTGGTGGCCGAATGCGGGCGCGCCGGCGTCGGGAAGCTGGTCGCCCTGTCGGCGATCAACGCCGACGACGACTTGTCCCGCCAGCCGTCCCGATTTCGCGGCGACCGCAACAGGGAGGTCGAACGGCTCGCCGTCGACTCCGGGCTGGCCTGGGTGAGCCTGCGGCCCAGCGTGTTCGCGTCGAACTTCGCCGGCATGTGGTCGGCGCAGCTGCGCGCCGGAGACGTGGTCGCGGGGCCGTACGCCGCGGCGTCGACGGCGCCGATCGTCGAGACGGACATCGCCGCGGTTGCGGCGCGCGCGTTGCTCACCGACGAGCTTGCCGGACAGCGCATTCCGTTGACGGGCCCGCAGGCTTTCACCAACTCGGAGCTGGTGGGCGTCATCGGCGCCGTGCTGGGCCGGCCGCTCCAATACCTGGAGGTCCCCACGGACGCTGTGCGGCAACGCTTCCTGGGCTTGGGATTCAGCGCCGGATTCGCCGACGCCTACATCGCCATGCTCGCCGAATCGCTCGACAAGCCCGCGCTGGTCACCCACGACGTCGAGAAAGTCCTCGGCCGCCCGGCCCTTCCGTTCGGCCACTGGGTCGCCGAGCACCGCGACGTCTTCACCAACGAGAACCAGGGAGCCTGACATGACCGAACCGCGTCCCCCGCGCTACCTCAAGCCCATGAACAAGTTCATGATGGCCGTGCAACGGCTGGGCATCCCGACCGGGCCGGCCATGGTGCTCACCGTGCCCGGGCGCAAGACGGGTCAACCGCGCAGCACGCCGATGACGCCGTTCGACTTCCAGGGCGGCCTCTATGTGGTGGCCGGCTATCCCGGGGCCGACTGGGCGGCAAACGCCCGGGCGGCGGGCACCGGCACGTTGCGCCGCGGCCGTCGCTCACGCCGGGTCCGGATCGTCGAACTGTCCGCCGGCGAGGCCCGGCCGGTGCTACGGGAGTTCCCCGCCAAAGTGCCGGTCGGCGTGGCGTTCGCGAAACGTTCCGGGATGGTGCGCGACGGCACCGCGGACGAATTCGAAGCCCTGGCGGGCCGACTCGCCGTCTTCCGCTTCGAACCGGCGTGACGCGCCGGGTCACCAGACGATGGCGGCCATGTCGCGGTTGTCCGAACACACGCTGCGCACCGCCGCCTCGATATCGTCGGCGGAGATGATCTGCAGGTCCTCGACCGTCACCGGTTGGCCCGCCCGCTTTTGCGCGACCACCCGGGTGTCGCGGAAGCCCTCGGCACGTTCGACGACATTGCGGGCGAACCGGCCGTTCTGCATGGCGTCGATGCCGTGGCGCCCACCGGGAGTGGTGTAGTTGCGGATGGTCGTGGCCGCGTCCAGGAACTTCTCGCGCGCGGCGTCGTCGAGCAGGCTGGCGCGCGGCGTCGCGTAACGGTGCGCGATCTCGACGATCTCCGCCGGTGAGTAGGACTCGAAGCGCAGCTTGCGGTTGAACCGGCCGGCCAAACCCGGGTTCACGGTGAGGAATTGGTCCACCTGGTCTTCGTAGCCCGCGCCGATGAAACAAAAATCGAATCGGTGCGTTTCCAGCGCGACGAGGAGCTGGTTGACGGCCTCCATGCCGATCATGTCGGGCGTGCCGTCCTGGTGGCGCTCGATCAGGGAGTAGAACTCGTCCATGAAAATGATTCGGCCGAGCGACTTTTCGATCAGTTCGTTGGTCTTGGGTCCCGACTCCCCGATGAAGTGGCCGCAGAAATCCGAACGGCGCACCTCCCGGATCTCGGGGTGGCGCACGATCCCCATGCCCGCGTAGATCTTGCCCAGCGCCTCGGCGGTGGTCGTCTTACCGGTACCCGGCGGACCGACCAGCAGCATGTGGTTGGTCTGTCCTTCCACCGGCAGGCCGTGCTCGAGACGCATCATCCGCACCTCGAGCTGGTCTTCCAGCGCCGCGACGGCCTGCTTGACGGCGGCCAGCCCCACCTGCTTGGCCAGCAGCTTGCGCCCCTCGGCCAGCAGCTCGGCCCTCCGGTCGGCGGTGGCGTCGTCGTCGAGTTCGTCGCGGCTCTTGGCCGTCGAGGCGTCCCAACGGTCGGTGCGGCTGTCGATGGTCTCTTCGTCGGTGACCACCAGGTGCAGGTTCGGGTCGGCCAGCGCTTCTTTGGCCGCCGCGGTCAGCACCCCGTTGATGGTGGCCTTGGACAGCCAGATCTGGGCCTTGTCCTCCTCGCGCAGCTGGCGGTGCACCATCCCGCGCACGTACGCGAGATCGGCGACGAGCAGCGGAATGTCGGCCGGGCCGATCGACGCGGTCAGCACGTCGGCGTCGAAGCGGGACGACGACTGGGTGTGCCCGATCACGTCGACGCGGTCCAGCCAGTCGAGGGCGACCCGGCCCTGGCCGAGGTGGGCGGCGGCGTGCGCGGCCAGCGCGCAGATCGACGCCGTCACCGCCGACATCACGATCGCCTGCGGGGGCAACTCCTCGGCGGCCGCCAGCAGGACGTCGGGCCAGCGTTGCGTCCGGTACATCAGGAAGGTGCGGGCCAGCTGGTGCCACTGGTAGTTGGTCCAGGAGTCCAGCAGGTCCCGGTTGGCCAGCAGCCGGTCCGCCTCGGCGTACTCCCCGGCGATCGTCAACGCGGACGAGAGCGCCAGCCCGACCTGCGATGCGTCGGTGACGGTGATGCCGATGTAGGGGCCCAGCTGGATCTCCGCGGCCAGCGTCTGCCCGATCCGCGTGGTCTCCCGGTGCAGCCATTCGCTGGTGGCATAGAGACGCCGCAACGAGTCCAGGTCGCTGTCGCCGCAGGCGATGCGCCCCAGCCACGCATCGGCCATCGACGCGTCGGCGTCGGTGGCCGCGACGAACTCCGGCAGGGCCGCCGCCCGGCCCTGCCGGCCCATGATCCCCATGGCCCGGTCGAAATGCCTTCGGGCCGTTTGTAAATCACCCATCACATCCCCCATCGCGAGCGCCGCGACCGTGGTCATCGGAGTTGCTGGTAGCCGCCCTTGGCCGGACCGAGCTGCCGCCGCGTGCGCTCATCAAACTATGCCTCAAACTCGCGTTGCCGAACTTCTACGTGCCGACCGACATGGTGACCGGATCCAGGCTGACGTAGCGGTGCTCGGCGCGGAACATGTCCATCTCGGCAAGCCAATTCTTCCCCGCGGCACTGACATTCACCACCGAGGGTCCTACTTGCTCGATGATCACCTCGAACCCGTGGCGCTGCCCCTCGGAGAGCCTGACGCCCGCGGGCGCGATGGTGATCACCGTTGCCGGCCGGGGGGTGGGCGAGATCGCGGCGTCCCGAATGTCGGTGCCCCCGCCGTCGGGGGCCCCGTTGCCGTCCCTGCCCCGCCGCGCGGCGTATTCCACCACACTGACGGTGGTGCGCGGTGCCGGGCGCGAGCCGTTGACGACGCTGATCTCCGGCATCCGCACGCTGACCCAGCGCGCCATGTCACGGGTGTGCACGCAGACTCGTTCCCCGGCGCCCGCGGTGCGGATCACGATCCGCTTGGCGATCGGGTCGTCGGCGGCGACGAATACGCGCGACAGTTCACCGGCGTCGGTGACCGGCACCAGCAGCCGGTCGCCGTTGCTGAGTTTCCCGATCAGCACGCCCGAGGGCCCGATCTCGGTGACCAGCTCCGCGGGCAGCGGGCTGGACCGGATTCCGCGCAGGTGCGGCCGGGGGCCGCACATGTTGGCCGACGCCGCCGCGGCCTGCTCGCCGTTGAGCCGGCGCAAGATCACGCTGGGCGGGGTGGGCGCGGGTGTCGGCGTGCGCACCGTGATCGTCGCGGTGCACTGCCCGTCCGGATACACCGTGATGTTCTGGATGACCTCGTCGGCGCGCAGCGTCCACGCCTGCGACAGGTGGCGCGACGTGATCGCCTCGGGCGGATACGCATAGGTGGTCAGCCAGCCCGCTTCCCCGCGGATGGCTTTCCATCGCTGCGCCGGTCCCGACACCGCGTCCCAGCCGAGCCGGCGATCGAGTTCGATCAAATCGGTGGCGTTGGCCACCTTGGCCCGCAGGCCTTCGCAGCGCAGCAGGCCCGCGATGCGCTGCGCGACCGAAATCGCCGCCGCGCCAACGGTCGTGCGCCACACCAACGCGTGCGCGTTGTCGAGCACCGCCAGCCGCATGATCAGCCATGTTTCGCGCCGGCCCGCGTACGGCGGGGTGCCGATCTCGGAGTCGTACACCCGCGGATAGTCGCCGACCGTTCCGTGCCGGGAACCGATGCTGACGACGCTGATCGAGTCGAGCTGCAGGCCGAGGGCCTGGCGCAGCATCGGCACCAATTCGACGACGTCGAGCACGTTTTCGGTCTCGACGGTCACCGACCCGGTCACCATGGTGGCCCGATGCGCTCTGCCCAGCAGCTGCACCGCGACCACGGCGACGCCGTCCTGCACGCGCACGCCGCCACCGGATCGGTTGTTGGCCACGGTGATTGGGGCCGACCAGTCGATCGGGCGCCGACCGCGCCGCCACAGCACGGCCCACGACCACGCCGGCTGGCCCCACCAGCGCACGAACACCAGCGCGATGCCCACCACCACGGCGACCGCGGCGCCGATGTAGCCGGCCAGCAGCCAACTCGCGAGCGCGAGCACGAACACCACCCACACCCCGACGACCCGGCGATTGCTGCCGCGGCTGAACCCGGTGAGGTTGGGCCTCATCGCGCCCTCCGCAACCGCGCGGCGATCGCGAACACGAGCACGCCGGCGGCCACCACCCCCAGGAATCCGATGGCGATGTTGCGCGCCCGGTGGTCCGGCGGTGGGGGCGGCGCCGCCGGGGTGATGACCCGGCTCTGCGCGCCCGGCGGCATCCGGTCACCCGGCGGGATGTTGAAGGTCAACGCGGCGACCGGGTCCACCAGCCCGTAGCCGACCTTGTTGTCGACCCCGGCGGGCGGATTGTGGGCCGACTGCACGATCCGATTGATCACCTGGTGCGCGGACAGGTCGGGGTACTTCGCGCGCACCAACGCCGCGACGCCGCTGACGTAGGCCGCCGAGAAGCTGGTTCCCCAGAACGGCATGTTCTTCTCGCCCGGCCTCGACGGCGGGTAGGCGTTGACCGGCCCGCCGCCCTGGGGCGAGAGACCCATGATGTGCGTCCCCGGTGCGGCGACGCCGACCCACGGCCCCGACATGCTCTTGTCCAGGGCGGCGCCACTGGCATCGACGGCGCCCACCGACAGGACGTAATCGGAGAACCACGACGGCGCCGAGACGACCTTCACCTGATGCCAGTCCCGCGGATCCGACGGGTCCAGCGGGTCGTACATCGGGTTGTTGTTGCAACCGGCTTCCCCGTCGTTGCCGGCCGCCGCCACGATCACCGCGTCCTTCGCGGTGGCCGCGTACCACAGCGCCGCGCCCAGGGCCCGTTGATCGGCCGGGGCCGCCGCGGGCAGGCACGCGGTGACCGAGATGTTGATCACCTTCGCACCCATGTTCGCGGCGTGAACCACCGCGCGCGCAACCGAATTCAGCGTGCCGGCCTTGACCTTCTCGTCGGAGTTGGGATCCCCCGGCGGCGGGTTGACCGGTTCGAAGGCCCGCGAGGACTGCCGGATCGAGATGATCGTCGCGTGCGGGGCCACACCCACCACCCCGTCGGGGGCCCCCGGGGGAAGCGGCGGCACCGCGGGTTCTTCCTCGGTCTGCGGATCGGGTGGCCCGTTCGATGCGGCGGTGGCGCCGCCGCCCTCCGGCGGTGGGGGCGGCGGGGGCGGCGGCGGAAGGACCTGGGTGATCGTCACCGGCGGCGGCGGGGGCGGCGGCGCCATCGGGGGCGGCACCTCGACCGGTGGCGGAGGCGCCCCGGCGACCGGCGGCGGCCCGGCCGGCGGCGGGAACGCGGGAGTGGCCGGCATGGGCCGCGGCATCGGCAAAATCCCTTGCGGCGCAGCGCCGATGATCGAGCTGACAATGGTGCCGTGGGCGTCGCAGTCCATCAGGCCGTCCTCGCCCATGATGTAGTCGCCACCGGGCACCACCGGCAGCCGCGGGTTCGGCGTCACCCCGGTGTCGATCACCGCGACGGGCACACCGTTGCCGGTGCTGTATTGCCACGCCTTGGCGATGTTGAGCAGGTTGAACCCCGGAGCCAGCTGCGCCACGTCGGGGTTTCGCACGACGATCGGCGACGAACAGCTGTTGGCCCGGCGCATCGGCTGTTCGGGCCGCGGCGGTCCATCGGGGGGCACCATCCCCGGATCCACCGAGGGCGGTGTGATCGCTTGGGCGGCAGGGATATTGGCGGATAACGCGACCAGGGTCAGGGCGGCGGTCAGCGCCGCAACGGTTCTCAGTGGCGAATCCACGTGAAGAGCCCTCCCAGGGCCGCCGCCGCCGGCAGCAGAACGATGAATGCGAGCACTTCCACCCATTCCACGGTCAACCGGATGAACGGTCTGAACCGCATGGCCGGCACCAAAAGCGCTGCGGCCAAACCCAATCCGGCGAACGTCGCCACCGCCACCACCGGCCACAGCAATCCCGCCATGGCGTCGTGGGCCCCGGCGACGGCGTATTTGACCACCCCCGCGCACACCGCGGCCGACGCCCCGCACACCAGCGCGACGGCCTGGTATTTGGCGGCGAATCCGCGGCCCTGGGTGATGAAGATCCCCACCACCAGGCCGGCGACCACCAGCGCCAACCACGCCCACGGGCGGCCCGGCGTCAACACCCCCCAGACCGCGGCGGGCAGCACGATCGAGACCCCGACGCACAGTCCCACCTGGACCGCGTTGACCAAGCGCGCCGAGGCGGCGATCGCGGCGCCGCGCGCGGTGATGTCGGTGAGTTCGTTGTCCTCGTCCTCGGATTCGTCCTCGCTGACCGGGGACACGGTGTCGACCGGCATCCCCTCGCGCCGCGCGAACAGGTCCCGTCCGGTGATCGATCCGAAGTGCGGCGGCCTGACCCGGGCCACCCACAACGCGATCAGCGGGGTCATCCGGACGAGGACCAGCAATCCGACCAACACGCACACCGCCAGCACCTGCGCCGAGGCGGGGCGGAACATCCGGACGGCGGCAACGACAGCCAGGACGCCGCACACCGTCACGACGGCGGTGACCACCGCGGTCTGCCACCGGTTGCGCGCCGTCACCCCGATGGCGACGGCACCCAGGATCACCACCACCGCGCCGATCAGCCCGTGCGCCGCGCCCAGCACACCCGGCGGCGCGCAGGCGCCGGCGGTGGCCAGCGAGACCACCGCGAGCCAGGCGAACCCGCTGAACAGATCGCGCCGCTCCCGCCATCCGCTTCGCACCACCAGGGTCGCGATGACCAACAGGACGCCGACCCCGCCCGCCACCGCCGCCGGGATCGGGCCGTCGGTGAAGGTCCGTGCCCGCAGCGTCAGGGCCACCACCACCGAGACCGCCATCGCGATGACCGCGACCGCCGTGTGCGCGGCCGTCAGCGGCGTCACCGGCGCGAACATCCGATCCCCGCCGTCGCGGCCCAGCCACTTGCCCATCGCGGCCAGGCCCGTCGACAGGGACTCGTACTGCGGTTCGAACGACTCCCCGTCGACCCTGGGCACCAGCACCAGGGTGTCGCCGTCCTGGACGCCGAGCTCGTCGAGGCTCTTATTGATATCGAGCCGGACCCCATTGATCTTGTGGAGTTCGTAGCTGCCGGCCGGCAACGAAATGCCGTCAAAACCTTTGCGCTTCAGGTCCGCGTCGAACAGCTCGACCATTCCCTCGAAGAATCCCTCCATCGGAATTCCGGCGGGGAAGACTTGGGAACACAGATGCTTCTCGTAAGAAATGTTGACCGCACAACGCGCCGGAAAAGCGACCTTATGCGGCGAGGTCACGGTACCGCCCGCTCGGCGTCTGGAATGTATTTGTCGGCCAGCCCCGCGGTGATTTCAAAGAGGCGCAACCGCGTCTTTTTCTTCAACTCGTGAACCGTGTCGATGATGCCGCCTTTGGCGAGGTGCGGATCAAACGGCAGCGCCTCGACGGTCGCGCCGACCTTGGTGAACCGCTCGGTCAGGTACGCCAGCGCGTCCTTGTCGGTGATCTGGTCGGTGTGGTTCACGATCACGGTGCTGCGCGAGACCAACTCGTGGTAGCCCTGCGACCGCAGGTAATCCACCGCCCGCAGCACCGGACGCGAGCGGTCCGCGGTGATCCCCGAAACGAACACCAGGGTGTCGGTGTTCTCCAATACCGGCTTCATCACTTCGTGTTCGAGATCGGGAGAGGTGTCGACGATCATCACCGTGTGGGTGCGCCGCAGCCGCGACAGCACCCCGGAGAACATCGCCGGCACCAGCGGCCGGGGTTGGTCCGAGGTCCGGTTGCCGGCCAGCACGTCGAGGCCGATTGCGTTCTGCCCCAGATGTTCTCGGATATCAGCGTAGCCCTGGACATCGGTGTCGTTGATGATCGCGGTGTAGTCGCCCGGCGGGGAGTCGTCGATGCGGTCGGCCAGGGTGCCGAATCCGGGGACGGCGTCGATCGCAATCACGTTCTGCGGGCGGCATTCCCGGAACACGCCACCGAGGCAGGCCGTGAGCGTCGTGACCCCGACGCCGCCCTTGCCGGAGACCACGGTGATCACATACTGCCGTCGAATATGCCGGCGGATGCGGTTTTGTAAATCACGGTAGTGCCGTTCTCGGGGCGATTCACCGAGATTTATTTGTCGAAATGAGATGGCGTAAATGAATTTACGCCATCCTGACCCCGGTGGAATCTTTCGTGGTGCGGCCAGATCGGTAATTCGCATCGTGTCGGATACCGAATCCGGGAAGTTGCTGCCCCCTGACGGATCCCCCCGTCTGAGCGCTCCTTCGTCCGACATATTCGGGTCATTCCAAGGGCTCGTCACGACGAGATGCTAACACGGTTCGCGATACCGCGTTTACCCGTTGAGAAACCACCCATCAAGCGCGACAGGCGTTGTTATTACAAGACTTTGGTTAACTAAGTTACTTCGGCATCCGATAACACCGTCACACCACCCGCCGATACGAGTGCCACTCGTCGCCGGCGGGCAGCCGGCGGATGAGCCGTTGCACCGCTCTGCCGATGTCGCTGCGCGAGCCGGGCGAAAGAATCTGGTAGCGGCGCTGCCCCGAGATGACGCTTTCGATGCACACGCGGCCCCCGGGGGTGTCGACGATCGACACCGTCGCATCGCCGACGGCCACGCGCGCCAGTTCGTCGGGCCCGACGCCCGCCTGCAGCGCGACGATGTTCGCGTGCGCCGAGCGCGCG
Organism: Mycobacterium sp. TKK-01-0059; assembly: GCF_000709305.1. Classification (NCBI taxonomy): domain Bacteria; kingdom Bacillati; phylum Actinomycetota; class Actinomycetes; order Mycobacteriales; family Mycobacteriaceae; genus Mycobacterium; species Mycobacterium sp. TKK-01-0059. The sequence goes on along the minus strand of NZ_KL446993.1, from coordinate 2,023,389 downwards.
GGATCGGCGGCGGTGAGAACCACCTGCAGCTGGTCGGCGTCGAGGCGCTGTTCGAGCAGGAATGCGCGCAGGCTGGCGGTGTCGCGCACCGAGTTCAGCAATTGCTCGGTGTCCAGGGTGATCGGCCGCAGCGGCGCCGCCTCGGCCACGCCGCACAGCCGCTCGATCTGACCCACCACGAGCTCGCTGGCCGAGGATTCGTTGCTGGCCGTGCCGGCGGGGTACAGACGCACCATCTCACCGTGCCGCTCCAAGACCACCCACCACGTGGCGAAGCGGTTGATCGACGCGCGCGTCGGCTCGCGACCCGGCACGCCCATCATCACGACCAGACCCAGGTCGCGCCGCAGCAGGACCGTGAGCCATTCGCGGATCATCGGGTCGACGTTGCCGGCCTCATCGAGTGCGCCGGCGGCGATCAGGTCGGCGGCCGCGGGGTGGCCCAGCGCGCGTTCGGGGGTGTCCAGCCGCGGCAGCATCGGCCGCAACCCCAGCTCAGGGCACGTTTGCTCGACACCGGTGATCGCCTGCAACACCCATAGGCCATCGACCGTCGTCGTCAGCATGTCGCCCCGCCCTTAATCAGCGACTCCCTCGAATCGGCGTAGCAGAGACCGAAGGTGGGGCACATACGCTCGGCGCATCTGCCCCACCTTCGCTGGTCCCGGTGGTCGAGCGGGCTCAGAACAGGCCGGCGATGTGCTGGTCGGTGCTGAGCGCGCTGTCGAGCACGTGCGAGGTCGTCTGGCCGTGCTGGCGGATGGTGTCGATGAGGCCCTGCAACCCCGACAGCATCTGCGCCTGCGCCTCGAAGAAGCCTGACGCGCCGTGGCCGGCGAAGAATTCCTGCAGCGCGTGCGTCCGGTTGGAGGTGTCGTCGAAAATGGACTGCAACTGGCCGGCGCGGGAGGCGACGTCGGTGGCGAAGTCGGCTACGGCACCCGGGTTGTAAGTGATCGGGTCGGACATGGTGAATTTCCTTTCAAAAGACCTTTATGAATTGACGAATGGGTGGGCGGGTCAGGAGCCGTGGCCGCCGAATAGGGCGGTAAAGGCGTGCGAGGAATCCGCCTCGTGGCCTTCCATCAGTGCCGCCGCCTTGGTGAGGCCCTCGGCCAGGCGGGTGCCGCCGGTCAACACTTTGTTCAAGTCGTTTTGAACCTCGATGGCCGTCGCGTGCGACGCGGCGACCGCGTCACCGGACCAGGTGGCCGGGTTCATCACATTTTCCTGATTTGCGACGTATCCCTGCCCGATCCCGATCGCATGTTCCATGTTTGCCTGAATCGCGTTCGAAGTATCGCGAAGCATTTGCGGGGTCACCTTGATTGTCACGGAATTCTCCTTCTGCGGTTGGCCGCCCCCGTGAGGGCATGAAGCGAAGTGTATGGCGGCTATTCGGACCTGTCGATTCACCTTTCACCAGGGGGTGTGCTTCAGACTCTGGCGTCGACAACCCGCACGGTCGCCGGCTGTTCGGCTTTGTCACGGGATCCGCGGTCGCCTCCCGCCGCGTGCCCCACGGGCATGCCGCCCATCGCGGCGCCGCCCGTCGTCGTGGTCTGCGGTCGCATGGCCTCGGCTCCCAACGCACCGGCCGGGCGCAACCCCACCGGCCGGCCACTGGTGGCGGGCTCGAATGCGCTGACCGGACGGGTGAAAGTGCTCGCGGGGACGCCCGCGCTACCCAGGGACGCGCCCCCGCCGGCCTCCGCCGCCGAAAGCCCGGTGGCCGAGACCGCGGAGACCGCGGGCGTCGCCCCGCCCATGCCCATGGCGCCGGGATTGGCGAACATGCCCATCAGCGGCTGCATCATCTGCATCGGGGCCTGCATCGCCTGCATGGGAGCCTGCATCATCTGCGGGGCCGCCCCCATCATCTGCTGCACGGGCTGCATGAACGTGCCGGCCTGGCCCATGAAGTCCTGGGCTCCCGAGGTCGCCTGCCCCGCGCCCTGCGTGCCGGTCTGGGCGCCCTGCATGGCGGCGCGCATGCCGTCGCCCGCGCCCATTTGCGCGGCGGACTCCCCCACCGCCGCCGCGGCCTGCGCCGGCGCCGCCGGCGAGGCGCCCATGGTCGCGATCGGCGGCGGAATGGTCAGGCTCGAGGACAAGGCCGTGAGGATCGATCCGTAGCTGGCCCCGACCGCGGAGTTGTTCGGCCACATCGACCCGAAGTACTCGAGCTCCAGCGACGTGATCCGTGGGGTGAGCGCGCCGAGCACGAGCGGGTTGATGCCGTAGTCGGTGGCGGTCTCGGTGCGGTTTTCGATGCATTCGGGCGCGGGGCGCATCGAGCCGTACGCCATCTGATACGCCGAGACCGCCGTCGAAACCACCGCCGGCTTCACGTCGACCCAGCCGGCGAGCCCGTGCAGCGACGCGTTGAGCGCGGTGGCGTTGGCCGCCGAGGCCAACGAACCGGCGCCGGTCCAGCTGGCCGACGTCGCGACGGTGTTGATCGTCGAGGCGATGCTGGAGCCGTGATGGGTGGCCGCCAGCGCGGTCCAGGCTGCCTGGTTGGCCAGATGAGTCACGACACCCGCGCCGGCCTTGAGCAGCAGGTCGTTTTCCTCAGGCGTACGCGCAGCCCACCCAGGATCGGCCATGCGCACTCCCCCTTTAAACGTTGCTAGCGACTAAGCGCCAATAGCCAGCGTCAGGCTGCGCATGAGCTCGGTGACCACATAGGTCCCCGAGGCGAGGGTCTGCGTGCCGGAGAACAAGCCGCGCTGGGCGGCGTGCTCGGAAACCACGCCCAGATAGCTCGCGCCGCACGCGTTTAGCGCCGCCGCGAACATCGCCGAGTCGGGGTCGCCGCCCATCGGCAGCACTCCCAGCAGGACCGGCGACGCCGCCGAGGCCGCGGCCTCGGTCTCCGCGCTGATCGCCGACTCGGCGGCTGCAGACGCCAGCACCGCCTCCGACTGCACCGAAACAACCATGATTCCCTCCGAACCCTCAACGCCAAAGCCACGTGCTCGGGGCCTTCTTGGGGCCTTAGTGTAGTGCGGATTGGTTGATCTTGTATTCACTGCCTATCGGCCGGATCCGTGGCCCCTGATTTCGGTAATTAAGGCTGGTCCCAAGCGCGAAACTGGTGATTTCCCACAAAGAGTCGTTAATAAACCTCAATCGCCACTCGAGACTCGGCAGTCACAAAATCCCCGTCTTTTCTCGCCGGGGCGTCGAGTTTGATGCCGAATGGCAGGTTCCGAACGGCGGCGTAATGGTGTCGGGGATATTTGCGGGAAATGGCGGGCGGGTGAGTGCGCGCCGGCTGTCAAGGTTATCGGAGTAAACATTTCGCGGCGCGTTAAGAACGGCTCCGTCGGTCCAGGCAGGCGGCTAGGCCGGGCCACGCCCGTCGCCGGCGAGCCGCAACAGAAGTCGCGTGCCACCGAGTGGGCTGGTCTGCAATGCCGCTGTGCCGCCGTGCAATTCGGCCTGCTGGGCGACCAGCGCCAGGCCCAGCCCCGATCCCGAACGCGAGGCCGTCGATCCGCGGGCGAAGCGCTCGAACACCGTGGCACGTTCGGATTCCGGGACGCCGGTGCCGTCGTCGTCGATCGCGATCTCCACGCCCTCGCCGGAACTGCTGACGGTCAGCTGGATCTTGCCGGCGTTGCCGTGCTTGACGGCGTTGGCGATGGCGTTGTCGATCACCAGCCGCAGTCCGGTTGGCAGCCCGACCATCAGCACCGTCGGGGAGGGCACCAGGGAGACCTCGACGTCGGGGTAGATGCGCAGCGCGTCGTGCGCGGCGCGGTCCAGCAGCTCGGTGATGTCGAAGGGGACGAAATCGTCGACGGTGGTCAGTTCGCCCTGGGCCAGCCGCTCCAGCGCCGTCAGCGTTCCTTCGATGCGGCTCTGGGTGCGGATGACGTCGCCGATGACCTCGTGCCGCTGCTCGGGCGGCAGGTCCAGGGTGGACAACACCTCAAGATTGGTGCGCATGGCCGTCAACGGCGTGCGCAGCTCGTGGGAGGCGACCGCCGCGAAGTCGCGCGCCGACTCGAGCGCCGCCTTGGTGCGCTGCTGTTCCTTGCCGATGCGGGCCAGCATCCCCTCCACCGCCTCGGCGATCTCCACCGCCTCGCGCACGCCGCGCACCTGGACCTCGTCTGGGCTGGACTGGGCGTTGATCGCGCGGGCCTGCTGGGCCAGCAGCAGGAAGGGATTGACCATGATCAACGAGATCACCCAGCCCACCACGACCGTGCCGCCGATGACGCTGGCGCAGATCAGCAACACTCGCAGGTGCAGTTCGTTGATCCGGTGCTGGGCCTCGGCCAGCGGCGCGGCCAACGCTATCGAGGCGGGACCCGCGGTGAAGGTGCGAACGCGGTACTGCACCCCGTTGATGGTCGTGTTGGCGTAGCCGTCGGGCAGTTGGGGCAACACGATGCTGCTGGGCGCCGAGACGGTCACCCCGCCGATGCGCGCGGTGCGCACCAGGTTGCCGTCCGGCATGTGCCGGTCGGGGGTGGCGGGCGGCGCGGTGTTGAGCAGGCTGCTGATGTCGCCCAGGCTGCTGACCGAATCGAGCCGGCGATCGAGCTGGCTGTACTGGTCGTTGGTGACGCCCACCCACACCCAGGTGCCCAGCAGGACGACCAGCGTCATCACCGAGATGGCGGCGACGATGAGGATCGTGCGCAGCGACAGCACCCGCATCGGCAGCTGTACACGCGGGAAGACGCGGATGTCGGGCTCCTTTGTGGGTTCGAGTGGGTTCGTGACGACCAGCCTGAGTACAACCCTCACAGCCGCGGGGGTTCGGCACGTTCAAGCGCGATGGCGTTTCGCAAGAATTTACCGTCAACCGCGCCGCACCCGTGCCCGCCGCCGGCCGGGGACCGGACGCCGTTTTGCTCGCCCGCATGGTGAGTGAGTACTCTCTCACCATGCTCACCGGGCCCGGCCGCGGACGTGACCGCCTGCTTTCCGCGGCGTTACGCCTGTTCGCCGCTAAGGGGTACGCGGCCACGTCGGTGGCCGACATCCAGCGCGAATCGGGCCTGGCGCCCGGCTCGGGCGCGCTCTACAAGCACTTCGGTTCCAAACGCGAGTTGCTCGAGGCCGCGGTCGCGCACCGGATCGACAGCATCGTGGCGGCCCGCGAGCAGTACGACGCGGGACAACCGGGCAGCGTCGAGCACGCGGTGCGCACCGCCGGGCAGCTGATCTGGAGCAACCTCAATCACAGCGAGGATCTGCTCAAGGTCATGCTGCGCGAGCCCGACGAGCTCGGCGACCTCGACGAGAAGACGTGGCAGGTCATCACCGACAACGCCTACCAACGCTTCGCCGACGAACTGGCCGCGTCGAATCGCTCCGGGCGCACCAGCATTCCCGACCCCGAAGCGGCCGCGGCGGTCGCGATCGGCTCGCTGTCCTACGCCGCGACCCTGCAAGCGCTCACCGGCCGCCTGCCCGGCAACACCGACGAAGAACGGTATTTCGAGGCGTGGGTCAACCAGACCGTCAGCGTCCTGGCCCAGTACGCGAATCCCCGAAACCCTTTGAACACCAACGATTCAGGAGACCAGCAGTGACGTTCTCACTACAACTGTCCGACGACGTGATCGAAGTCCGCGACTGGGTGCACAAATTCGCGGCCGACGTCGTGCGGCCCGCCGCCGCGGAATGGGACGAGCGCGAGGAAACACCGTGGCCGGTGATCCAGGAAGCCGCGAAGGTGGGGCTGTACTCCCCCGACCTGTTCGCCCAGCAGGCGGCCGAGCCGACGGGCCTGGGCATGCTGACGGTGTTCGAGGAATTGTTCTGGGGCGACGCGGGTATCGCCCTGTCCATCATGGGGACGGGACTCGCCGCGGCGGCGCTGGCGGGCAACGGAACCCCCGAACAGCTGGGCCGCTGGCTGCCCGAGATGTTCGGCACCGCCGACGAACCCAAGCTGGGCGCGTTCTGCTCGTCGGAGCCCGACGCGGGTTCCGACGTCGGCGCCATCCGCACCCGCGCGCGCTACGACGAGGCGACCTCCGAGTGGGTCCTCAACGGCACCAAGACGTGGGCGACCAACGGCGGCATCGCCAACGTGCACATCGTGGTGGCGTCGGTCTACCCCGAGCTCGGCACGCGCGGCCAGGCGACGTTCGTCATCCCGGCGGGCGTCAAGGGCCTGGCGCAGGGCCAGAAATTCAAGAAGCACGGGATCCGCGCCTCCCACACCGCCGAGGTGGTGCTCGACGACGTCCGGCTGCCCGAGGACCACATCCTCGGGGGCCGGGAGAAGTTCGAGGCGCGCATCGCCCGCGTCAAGTCCGGGGCCTCCGCGCGCGGGCAGGCGGCGATGAAGACCTTCGAGCGCACCCGGCCCACCGTCGGCGCGATGGCCGTCGGCGTGGCGCGGGCCGCCTACGAGTACGCGCTCGACTATGCCTGCCAGCGTGAGCAATTCGGCCGCAAGATCGGCGAATTTCAGGCGGTGGCCTTCAAACTGGCGGACATGAAGTGCCGCATCGACGCCGCCCGCCTGCTGGTGTGGCGCGCGGGATGGATGGCCCGCAACAACCAATCCTTCGACTCCGCGGAGGGGTCGATGGCCAAGCTGGTGGCCAGCGAAACCGCGGTCTATGTCACCGACGAGGCGATCCAGATCCTGGGCGGCAACGGGTACACCCGCGACTACCCCGTCGAGAGGATGCACCGCGACGCGAAGATCTTCACGATCTTCGAGGGCACCAGCGAGATCCAGCGGCTGGTGGTCTCCCGGGCGCTGACGGGTTTGCCCATCCGGTGACGATCGCCGCTTGACGCGTCGCGCGGCCCGCGGCCCGTGCCGGCCGGGGAACGCGACATGATGGCGGGATGGCTACCGAGATCCGGGTGCTCGACAGCGAGGACGACCTGATCGCCGCCGCGAACGTGTTTCGCACGGCGATGGTGGGGTTTCCGCCGCTTACGGGGCTCGCCCCCGGCCAGATCACGACGCTCCTCGAACCGGGACGGACCGTGGGGGCATTCGCCGACGGTCAACTCGTCGGCACCGCCGACGCCGTGACGAGCCGGTTGACGCTGCCCGGCCCCGCGATCGTGGGTCACGCCGCCGTCACCCACATCGGGGTGCTGCCGTCGTTCACCCGGCGAGGCATCGCCACCGAGCTGATCCGTCACCAGCTGCGCGACTTCGCCGCACGCGGTGAGGTGGTGGCGACGCTGCGGGCCTCGGAGGCGACGATCTACGGGCGCTACGGCTACGGCGTCGCGAGCTCGTCGCAATCTGTCGAGGTCCACACCGCGCGGGCGGGGCTGCGGCGCGACGTCGGGACCGGCGGTCGGGTGCGCCTGCTCGACACCGCGCAGGCGTGGGAGTTGCTGCCGCGCATCTATGCCGAGAACCGTCCCGCCCGCCCGGGCACCATCGACCGCCCACAGTCGTGGTGGCAGGGCGTGCGGCTGCGCGCCGAATCCGACCCGGGGGCCGCCTATGTCGCCGTGCACGGCGAGCCGGGATCCGAATCCGGCTTCGTCCGATACCGCCCGATCGACACCGAGCGGTGGTTCGTCAGCGACCAGCGCACCATCGTGGTCGAGGATTTCTTCGCGCCCACCGCCGAGGCCTATCTGGGGTTGCTGCGCTTTCTGCTCGGACTGGATCTTGTTGACCGCGTGCTGTTTTGGATGCTGCCGCTGGACGATCCGCTGCCCTGGCTGGTTGCCGACCGGCGCGCCGTGCGGGTCACCGCCGTGCACGACGAAACATGGCTGCGCATCATCGATGTGGCGGCGGCGCTGTCCGCCCGCAGCTACGGTGGCGACGGTGCCGTCACCATCGTGGTCAATGACCCTGAACTGCCGGCCAATTCGGCACGGTTCGCCGTCGCGGCCGACGGCGTCACGGTCACCGACCGGCAACCCGACGTCACCGTCGACGTCGAGGGGCTGGGCGCCGTCCTGTTGGGCGGCACCACGTGGCGCGATCTCGCCGTGGCCGGGCTGGCCCGTGCCGACGATCCCGAAGCGCTGACGGCGGCCGATCGATTGTTTGCCGTGCCCGAGGCGCCCCACGCCGGGTTCTACTTCTGAGGGCGGGGGTGATGCGGATGATCGTCGTCATCGGCGCGGGAATATGTGGCCTGGCGGCGGCCTACGAGCTTTCGCGGCGCGGCCACGACGTCGTCGTGCTGGAGCGCGGGCGGCCATTCGGGGAGCAATCCGCCGGGCTGGCGCGGATATTCCGGGTCGCGCATCGGCGCCCGGCGCTCTGCCGGTTGGCGCTGACGGCGCGAACGGGCTGGCAACGGTGGGAATCCGAGTTCGGCGCGGGGCGACTGCTGGGCTCCGAGGGCTTCATCGCCGCCGGCGCCTGCGACGACGTCGCGGCGGCCATGAGCTCCGCCGGCGCGCAGTTCTCCCGGCTCGGGCGTTCCGAAATCGCGGCACGGATTCCGTTCGCGGTCGTGCCTTGGGAGACAGGAGTTTTCGATCCCCTCGGCGGCAGCCTGCGCATCCGCCGCGCCCTGAGCGCGTTGGCGCGCCGCGTCGCCATCCGCAACGCGCACGTGCTGTCGGTGGCCGACGACGGCGCGACGACGCTCGCCGACGGCACCGTGCTGCGCGGCGACCGGGTGCTGATCTGTGCGGGCGCGCACACTTCAGACCTGTTCGGTCCGCTCTCAGTTGGCTTCGTTCCGCACACCCGGTTCACCTACCGCGGCGCGGACGCGGTCGGCGCGGCGTGCCTGTCCGCGCCCGAGGGCTACGGATTGCCGCTCGGCAGTACCGGCCGGTGGGCGTTCGGCCAGGAGGTGGCGGACCCCGCGACCGTGCGCGCGCTGTTCCCGTCACTGTCGCCGGTGGACCAGGTGGACTGCGTCAGTGTCCGCGCCCCGTGGCTCGATCCGGGCGGCGACGGCTGGACGGTGGCGCAGCGTGGGCGCGTGCTGGCGTTCGTCGGTAGCAATCTCATGAAATTCGGGCCGCTGCTCGGTGAACTGCTGGCGCGGGCCGTGCTGGAAGACGAGGTGCCCGCCCAGTTGCTCCTGGACTAGGCGCTAAACACCAAGGGCGGCAACGTAACCCACGTCACCGACCGGGTCCGTCAGCCGTGCGGCGCCTCGGAGATCTTCGTGTCCGGCTTTCCGAGCGTCTGGCAGTACGTCGTCACCGAGAGCCGCGTCGCCGAGATCTCGACGTTGCTCGGGTCTGCGCCGCTCTTGTCCTTGAGCATCTTGCTGACTTCGTCGTTCTGCTTCTTCTCGTCCTGCGTGGTGAAGTCTTTGCACTTTGTGTCGCCGCCGGTGTTGATGACCTGTGAGGCCGAACACGCGCTGGACAACAAGACGGAGATCGCGATCGTGGCTGCCGCAATGTACTTCATCGTGTGCCTTCCTGGGTGCGAGTAGTGGTATCAGTACACCAAATCCGCTGATCTCAAACCCCTTCACACCGCGAAGTCCGCGCCCGCGGCGGCGGCGCGATCACGTCCACGGGAATAACCACCCGGGTGGCGTCGCGTTCTACGATCGTCGGCCGCGCGTTGGAGGGGGAGAAGACCAGTGATCTCGTCGAGCGTGCGCAGCGGCCGCAACCGCCGAGCGCGTAACGGCCGGGCCGCCACCCGCGCCCTGTTCGTCAGCGTGCTGGCGTTGCTGCTGGCGACGGGATGGGTCGCCAACCACTTCGTCGCGTTGATGCCGGTGATCAGCGACCGCGAACACCTCAGCACCGCGACCCTCGATGGCATCTTCGGCATCTACGCGCTCGGGCTGCTCCCCGGGTTGCTGATCGGCGGCCGCGCGTCGGACGCGTTGGGCCGGCGGCCAATGGCGCTGGCGGGCGCGGCCGCCACCGTGGCGGGGACGGTGGCGATGCTGCTGTCGCAGCACACCGGCGCGCTGCTGGTGGGCCGCCTCATCGTCGGGGTCGGTGTGGGCCTTGCCATCAGCTCCGGCACCGCGTGGGCGTCCGACCTGAGGGGCCCGGCCGGCGCCGGGACCGCCGGCGCGGTACTCACCGCCGGCTTCGCCATCGGGCCGTTCGCCGGTGGGGGATTCGCGTGGGCCGGGCAGTCCGGCATCCAGGTGTCGTTCGCCGTCGCCGCCGCGATCGTCGTGCTGGCATCGCTTGCCGTCGCCGTCGCGGCCACACCCGCCGCACACGTGGCCCGGCCGGCGCCGCCCCCCGACGCGGGCCCGACGGGACCGGCGGCGCAGGGAGTGTCGCGGGCCCTGAGTTGGGCCATGCCGCTCGCACCGTGGGTATACGCCTCGGCGACACTGGGTTTCGTCACCATCCCCAACGCGGTTGCACACCGCGCTGGCGGCCCCGATCGCGGCGGGCACGGCCACCCTGATCGTCAACGGGGTCAGCGGTGTCGTTCAGGTCCTGGCCCGCACGCGCCGGTGGGGGCCACAGACCGGGACCGCCGGCGCGGCTCTGGCCGCGGTCGGCTACGTGGTGGCCGCGACGACGCCACCGGCCCTGACGCCCGCGGTCGGGATACCGCTGTTGTTGATCCTGGGCTGCGCTTCGGGCCTGTGCCTGCGGGAGGGCTTGATCGATCTGGAGGCCGCGGCGCCGCAACACCTGCGGGGCGCTCTGACCGGGGTGTTCTACGTCGTCACGTACATCGGCTTCGCGCTGCCACTGTTGTTGGCGACCGCCGAGCCTGGCGTCTCGGCCGCGATCCTGTCGGCCATGGCGGCGCTGGCGTCGGTGAGCGCGGTCGGCAGGGCGATGCGGCTGCGACGAGATAGTCACCGCCAGAACTGATTTGGCTCCACAGCGGCCGTCACACCAGTTCGCGCAGCGTTTCGATGAGCTTGATCCGCTCGGCCGTCGTCGACGCGATGGGCGCCACGTTCAGCGTGGTTACCCCCGCCTCGCGGTAGGCCGCCAGACGTTCCTTGACGAACCCTCGGGAGCCGATCAAGTTGACGTCGCGCACCAGATCGTCGGGCACCACCTTGGCGGCGCCGTCCTTGTCGCCGGCAAGGTAGAGCTCCTGGATCCGGTCGGCCTGCGGGCCGTACCCGTACTTGGTGGCCAGGGTGTGGTAAAAGTTCTTGCCCTTGGCGCCCATCCCGCCGATGTAGAGGGCCAGGTGCGGTTTGACGAATTCCCTTAGCGGCTCGACGTTTTCGCCGATGGCCAGGACGGGTCCGGCGTAGACGTCGAGCTCGCCCAGCGCGGGGTCCCGCTTGGCCCGCCCGGCGGCCAGCGCCTCCCCCCAGACGTACTGCGCCTTTTCGGGCAGGTAGAAGATCGGTTGCCAACCCTCGGCGATCTCGGCCGCCAGTTCGACGTTCTTCGGCCCCAGCGCGGCTACCAGTATCGGGATGCGTTCACGCACTGGGGAATTGATGAGCTTGAGGGGCTTCCCCAGCCCGGTCCCCCGGTCGGGCGGCAGCGGGATCGTGTAGTGCTTGCCCTGGTGGCGCACGGTCTCGCGCCGCCACACCTGGCGGCAGATGTCGATGACTTCACGCGTCCGGCCGATCGGGGCGTCGTAGGGCACACCGTGGAAGCCCTCGATGACCTGCGGACCGGACGCGCCCAGGCCGAGGGTGAACCGGCCGTCGGAGACGTAATCCAGGCCCGCCGCGGTCATCGCGGTCAGGGTGGGCGTGCGGGTGTAGAGCTGCAGGATGCCCGACGCCAGCCCGACCCGCTGCGTGCTGGCCCCCAGGTAGCCGAGCGCGCTCACCGCGTCGAACGAATACGCCTCGGGGACAAAAACAATATCCAACCCGGCGCGTTCCAGGTCGGCCACTTCGGCGGCCACGTCCTTGAAACCGCCCGCATAGTTGACGCTCAATCCAATCCGCATGGTCCCTACTTCTACGCGGTGCCGGATTGATTGGCCAACTCCAGCGCCTCCCGCTGGATGCGGTCGAACTGGGCGCCCATCGCCTCCGACAATGCCGTCGCTCCCGACAGCGGCCGCACCATCACCATGAAGTCGTCGATCAGCCCGTCGTCGGTGAAATGCAAGAAGTCGCAGCCGGTGATCTTCACCCCGGGCGCCCCGACGATCCCGGTCTCGAAAACGAAGGCGTGGTCGCGGCCGCCCGGGTCGTGAATCTCCCGGATGTAGCGGAAGTCCTCGAAGACGCGCAACACACCGCGCAGGATGGCCGCGGTGATCGGCTTGCCGACATACGGCTTGAACGCCACCGGGCTGGTGAACACCACGGTGTCGGCCAGCATCGCCTGGATGGCCTGTTCATCGCGCTCTTCGACGGCCGTGCGGAACGGATGCATCAGCGACCTCGCATAGTCAACTTGTTGAGTAATGAGGTCGACGCTAAGGCCGCCGTCGGGAATTGTCCAGGGTGCTGTTCGTCACTTTGTTGACTAGTCGCATCGCTGTACGATCGGCCGGTGTCGCTGCGTGACGCGGTGTTGGCGGCCCTCCTCGAGGGCGAGTCGTCGGGATACGACCTGGCCAAGGGTTTCGACGCCTCGGTCGCGAATTTCTGGCCGGCCACCCCGCAGCAGCTGTATCGCGAACTGGATCGACTGGCCGAGCAGGGCCTCATCCGGGCACGGGTCGTGCGTCAAGAACGGCGGCCCAACAAGCGGATGTTCTCGCTGACCGAGGCCGGGCGCGAGGCGATCCGGCAGTTCACCGCGAAGGCGCCGAAACCCTCGGTGATCCGCGACGAGCTGTTGGTCAAGGTCCAGGCCGCCGACGCCGGAGACATGCCGGCTGTGCGCGAGTCCATCCTCGAACGGCTGCAATGGGCGCGGGCCAAACTGCAACGCTACGAACGGTTGCGGGCGCGCATGATGGACGGTCGCACCGAGAACGAGTACCTGGCACACGCCGACCGGGTCGGCCCCTACCTGACGTTGGTCCGCGGAATCTCGTTCGAGGAGGAGAACATTCGATGGGCCGAGCAAGCCCTGGCCATCATCGAACGTCGCCTGTCGGCGATTCGCGGACCGCGATGAAGAACTTGGTGCGCATCAACCGGTCGAAGACCGCCGGCAATTCGTGGAAGGGCCGGCCATACTCGGTGGCCGCCTTGTCGACCAGGTTCACGGCCCTGACACGCCAATGCCGCTGGGCCAGAAACTCTTTGGTGTCGCTGCGCGCATCGTCGTACCACAGCTCGGCCACCGGAGGCTGACCGGTGTCTTGGCTGATGGTGGGGACATTGTCGGCGAATTCGCGCACTTCGCCCGGGGCGGGACCGAGTTCGGCGGCAATGTGGCTACCGGTCGCCGACAACTCGTGCAGCCTTTCGAACAGCGCATCCTGGGCCGGCCCGGGCAAATACGGCAGCAGGCCCTCGAGCGCCCACGCCGTCGGCCGGTCGGGGTCGAAGCCGGCCGCAATCAGCGCGCCGGCCCAGTCATCCCGTAAATCCGTGGCGACGGTGACGCGCCTCGTCGAGGGCACGGCACCCTGCCGGTCGAGGACCTGTTGCTTGAACTCGAGCACCCGAGGCTGATCCACTTCGTAAACCGTGTGGCCCGCGGGCCAGTCCAGCCGGTACGCCCGGGAATCCAATCCGGCCGCCAAGATGACCGCCTGGCGCGTCCCCGATCGGGTGGCATCGGCGAAAAACTCGTCGAAGAACCGCGTCCGCACCCCTACCCACTGCGCGTTGAAGGCCGCGGCACTGCTCATGTCGGCGTTGTCCACGGCCGCAATCAGATTCGGTTCACCGGCGGCGGCGACGAAGCCGGCGGCGAAGTCGTCGTTCGCCAACGGCGGCCGCAGGCCCGCGTCGAGGGCCCGCGCCGCACACACCGCCAAGGCGGTGAAGCCGACGCTCGTCACGATATCCCAGGTATCGCCGGCGCTTCGGGCCACAACGGCCTCCCTTCAATCAGGACGTCCAATAATTCGTTCGCACTGCTAACGATACTGTACGCCGCGCCTGCACACGGCGTTAGCCTGAGGCATGACCGACTACCGCTCGCCGTCGACCGGTCGGGTAGTGCGTGCAGTTCTGTTCGATACGTTCGGAACGGTCGTCGACTGGCGCTCGGGGATCGCCGCCTCGGTGCGGCGTTTCGCGCAGCGCCACCACATCGACGTCGACCCCGACGCGTTCGCGCTTCAGTGGCGCAGTCGATACCTGCCCTCTATGTCCGAGATTCGCTCGGGCCGACGGGAATTCGTGTCGCTGGACGTTCTGCATCGAGAGAACCTCGTCGCATCGCTCGCGAAGTTCGGCGTCAGTGCCGACGCGCTGCCCGGCGACGAGGTGCAGGCACTCGCCCGGTCGTGGCGCTGGTTGCCACCGTGGCCGGACAGCGTCGACGGCATCGCCGCCATGAAGCGGCATGTCATCGTCGGGCCGTTGTCCAACGGCAACACCGGGCTGCTGGTCGAGATGGCGAAGTACGCGGGCCTGCCGTGGGATGTGGTCCTGGGTTCCGACGTCAGTCAGGCCTACAAGCCCGACCCGCGGGCCTACCGGACTCCCGCGCGATTGCTGGGCCTGGAGCCCGGTGAGGTGATGCTGGTGGCGGCGCACACCGCCGATCTCGAGGCGGCCCGCGATAGCGGCCTGGCGACCGGTTTCGTCGCGCGCCCGCGGGAGTACGGGCCGGACCCGCTGCCCGCCTCCGCGCCCCCGGGCGCCTGGGACGTCTCGGGCGCATCGCTGGTCGAACTGGCGCGGTCGCTGTTCGGTGCGCAGGGCCAACCTTGAGTGCCCCGACTTTCGAAGAGGTTGCGCGATAGCTACTTCCAGGCGAAAACGGGTTGTTCCAGCCCGTCGACCGGGTCGTGGCGGCCTTCCAGTCCCAGCCACCGCAGCTGCAGGAGCACCGCCCCGGTGGGCGCGTGGATCAGGTCGCCCCCCAACGGAATCTGGACAACCGGCCGCGGGCTCTCCGGGATGGCGATGAATCGCGGCGAATCGTCACGTTGCAGTTGGTGCAGGCCCACCCGGTACACCGCGACGACCTCGTCGGGCGATGGGCGCGGATCCAGGCGGCCGCCTCCCCAAATCACCACCGGCGTAATGACATATCCGGACCGGGTCGGGTAATCGTCGAGCAGTCCCAGGACGGCCGCGTCGGGGAGTTCGATGCCGACCTCCTCGCGCAATTCCCGCAGCGCGGCCTCGACGGCGGTCTCGCCCGGGTCGAGGCGGCCACCGGGTAACGCCCATTGCGCGGCGTGCGAGGTGAGTCGAGAAGCCCTGCGGCACAGCAGGAAAGCCGCCCCGCCCGACACGTCGACCATGCGGCCGTCGAGGCCGGCCGCGGGCAGCCCTCGATCGGCGTTCCAGTCGTCCACCGGCGCCGGATCCACCCGGTCCTCCCCGACATCGGAGTCGACGAGCACCACCGCCACGGCGGCGTGCCGCTTGGCCGGATCGGCCACGATTCGACGCTCATGGCCGGCGAGATTGCTCCGGATCCGCTCGTGTAGTACCCGGTCATAGGGGATGGTCACCGCTCGAGCCTAGGCGGGGTCGCCCGGGCCGCGTGCTTGGTCCCCACCCGTCACCGGTGGTTAACTGCCAGCATGCGACGACAACCCGAGTTGGCCCGGCGCTTCTTCGATCGCTACGAGCCGGTGCACGCGGTGACGTATTTCGCGCCCGAGGCCCGTGCGGCGTTGGACGCGTTGGGTTACCGGGGTTTCTGGATGGGCTATTTCGCGGCCCGCTCCGCGCCGCTGGGCATGGTGCCGCGGGAGGTCGTGACCTCAGTCTTCTACAACTTCGCACCCGAACGGGTTGCCAAGGCGTTGCCGACGGCGTGGGAGATCGCGGGTCCGGAGGCCGCATTGCGGGCGCGCCAGGAGTCCGCGGTGGCGGCGCTGCGCCGCTACGGCCTCGGGTCGGACGAAAACGTCCGCGTGGCAGCCGAACTCGCCGGGAAGGCGGCGCGCCACGCGCCGCTCGATGCCCGCCCGCTGTTCGCCGCTAATCTGGCCCTGCCCTGGCCCGACGATCCCCTGGCCGCGCTGTGGCACGCCACGACGCTGCTGCGCGAACAGCGCGGTGACGGGCACGTGGCGGTGCTGGCGGCGGCCGGCATCTCCGGACGTGAATCCAACGTCTTACACGCCGCGGCGGGCAACGTCGCGCGCGACTACATCGCCCGCACCCGCGATTACGACGAGGCGGCATGGCGCCATCACGAACAGCGCCTCGCCGAGCGGGGGTTGCTGAGCGATGACGGAACGCTGACCGCCGCCGGGCGCGAACTGAAGGACCACATCGAGTCGAGCACCGACGCCCTTTCCCTGTCGGCGCTCGACGCGCTCAGCGACGACGAGGTCGAAACGCTGTTTCGGGCGCTGTCCCCCATCACCCGCGCCGTGGTCGCCGCCGGCGATATCCCCGCAGGGACCCCGATGGCGTTACGCCGCGACGAATTGCACGATGACGACGCACATTTGGTGGACCGATGAGCGCCCGGCGAGTGCCCGGCGGGGTGGTGCACAAGCTGCCCGCCGACCTGCGCGAGTCGTTGCTCGCCAACCCTACGGCCCTGGCCGCCTGGAACGACATCACGCCGCTGGCCCGAAACGAGTTCATCTGCTGGGTCGAGGACGCCAAGCAGGAGGCCACCCGGGCGCGCCGCATCCGCCGCACCAAGGAGGAGCTGGAGGAAGGCAAACGCCGGCCGTGCTGCTGGCCGGGCTGCAAACACCGCGAACGCACCGGAAGGTAGGCGCCCGCTAGCGTCCCAGCGGTTTGTAGAAGACCAGGCCGTTGCCCTTGTTGTCATAGACCACGGCGCGTCGTTCGTGGGCGTCGTCGTAGGGGCCCTTGACGATGCCACCACCGCCGGCCTCGACAGCCTTCGCCGCGGCGTCGACGTCCGCGGTCTTGATGCCGACGACGACCTGGCCGGGGATGGGATGGTCCACGGCGGTCGCCAGCGCCAACGTGACCGGGCCCGCATCCAGGGCCGCGAAGTGCGCCCCGTCGCGAAACTTCAACGGCATGCCCAGGGTCTGGCTGTAGAACCGGATCGACTCGTCCAGGTCGTCGGTGGACAGGATGATCATCTTGGCTTCGTGCTCGCTCATGGCGCCTCCGTATGGCTGGATCGCTATCAGCCTAGGCGGGCGGGCATCCCGCGGAGAACCGGGGAGCGGCTCAGGCGGCGTCGGACGGAACCGGCTGCCCCTCAAGGTAATCCATCGGCGGCGCCTCCCCGTGTCCCGCGCCGCGGTAGGCCACCGCGGTCGCCAGCGCCGAGCCACCTTCGATGGTGCCCACCACAACCACCCGGTCGTTGACGGTGAATTGCGGTGCCGCGACGGCGGGTTGGCTGCCGCGATGGGTGATGACGGTGGTGTCCGGGGTGAAGCGATAGGTCTGGGTGTACCCGTCGGGGCTGCGCATGGTGACCGAGTCCACCGTCACGGCGATCACGGTGCCCTCCTGCTTCACCGGCTGCGAAACGGAAGGCGGACTGACCTCGGCGGTCACGGTTCGTTTGTCGGCGCGGACCCCGTTGAGCACCAACGCCGTCAGGCACGCCGCGCATATCAGGGCAGCGCAGACGATCTCGCACACCTTCGCCGCACCGGACATACGCTGACCTCGATCGGTCGGCGTCTGGGTTTGCTGCAGCGACTCCGGCATGCGGTGTTTGGCGGCCACGATCCGTCCTTCCTGCGGCTTGCGCCGAAGGACATCGACACCCACCGAATCAGGTTGTTGCCGTGGAATTACCCGCCGTGCTATGCCGGTAAACCGGGCGCCCCCGGGATGGGGGCACAGGACGGGCGTCAGCCTTTGGTCAGGGTGAACTGCGCGACGTCGGTGTAGCCCTCACGGAACAGGTCCGCGCAGCCGGTCAGGTACTTCATGTACCGGTCGTAGACCTCTTCGGACTGAATCTCGATCGCCTCGTCGCGGCGCGCCTCGAGTGCGGCCGCCCAGGTGTCGAGGGTGCGCGCGTAGTGCAGGCGCAGCGGCTGCACCAGCTTCACCCCGAAGCCGGCACGCTGGGCGTGCTCCACGACGCCCTTGGCCTGGGGTAGATCCCCGCCCGGGAAGATCTCGTCCATGATGAATTTCATGAAGCGCAGCTTGGTCATGGTGATGGGCAGCCCGCGCTCGGCGAATTCCTCGTCGCTCGGCTTGATGATGGTGTGCAGCATCATCACGCCGTCCGCCGGAAGAGCCTCATAGGCGGTCTTGAAGAAATCGTCGTAGCGGTCACGCCCGAAGTGCTCGAAGGCGCCGATCGACACGATGCGGTCGACCTTGTCGTCGAACTGCTCCCAGCCCTGCAGCAGCACCCGCTTGGACCGCGCGGACGGATGCGCGTCGAGGCGGCGCTGCACGTGCGCCTGCTGATTGCGGCTCAGCGTGAGCCCGACGACGTTGACGTCATAGCACTCGAGCGCGCGGACGATCGTGGTGCCCCAGCCGCACCCGACGTCGAGCAACGTCATGCCCGGCTGCAATCCCAGCTTGCCCAGCGAGAGGTCGACCTTGGCGATCTGCGCCTCTTCCAGCGTCATGTCCTCGCGCTCGAAATACGCGCAGCTGTAGGTCCGCGTCGGGTCCAGGAAGAGCGCGAAGAACTCGTCGGACAGGTCGTAGTGCGCTTGTACGTCCTCGAAATGCGGTTCCAAGCTGACGGCATCGCCGGGATTTTCGGACAAGGCACAACCTCTGACTTATTCATATCGGGTTCAACGGCGCGATCGAATCGATCGCCGCACGGACGCCCCAGTGTATCCGGCCGGCACACCGTGCCCCTCCGCCGAGTTTCCGACCAGCTTAGTGCCGCCGAAATGGCTCTCAGCCTGCCAGAACACTTACGTCGGTGCAAATTTGCTAATCCCCTGCGGCGCAGAGCAACTCGGGCGAGCACATCGATGCGGTGCCTACGGGGTCGTTACATCGACCCCGCAAGCGGGTAAGACGAGGCTGGCGTTCTTAAA
Organism: Mycobacterium sp. TKK-01-0059; assembly: GCF_000709305.1. Lineage (NCBI taxonomy): Bacteria > Bacillati > Actinomycetota > Actinomycetes > Mycobacteriales > Mycobacteriaceae > Mycobacterium > Mycobacterium sp. TKK-01-0059. The sequence goes on along the minus strand of NZ_KL446993.1, from coordinate 2,004,533 downwards.
TGGTGTCGAACGCGCTAACCCAGCCGGCTGACCGGCGTCACAGGGGCGGAGGCTCACCGATGGCCGACATCACCATGTTGATCCTCGCCGACCACGATTGGTTCCGCGAACAGTTCGCCCGGCTGGATTACCTCCAGGCACAGCAGCCGGCCGACCGCACCGGTCTCGAACGGGTGTGGCGACCGCTCGCCGACAAGCTCGACGTGCACGCCTACATCGAGGAGAAGATCTTCTACCCCCAACTGCTCAAACGGGGTGGCGAGGACGCCGAGGGCGAAACCCTCGACGCCATCGGTGACCACAACGACATCCGCGACGGGGTGCGCGACGCCGACGCGGCCGAACTCGGCAGCGAGCAATGGTGGGCGGCGGTCGGGCGCACCCGCGAGGCCAACGACGATCACATGGGCGAGGAGGAACGCGAAGGGCTCTCGGACTTCCGCCGCAACGCCCCGATCGGCCTTCGCGAAGCGCTCGGGCGCCAATACAGCGAGTTCATGGCCGAGCACCCGACCACCGAGGGGCTGCCCATCACGGACCGGGACCCGCGTCGCTATGTCGAGCAGGTGGAGGCCCCCCGCCCCGGGCCCGGGGACTTCTCGTTGCGCATCGGCAGCCTGAAAGGCCAGTGACGCGCGCCCGTGACCGGGCGAACGTGACGGGGATAACCCCGCGTCACCTCCGGCGGCGCGGCGGTGCCGCCGACGTGAATGCCGGCGACCCGTTCTAGCTGGCGTTTGTCGCACGCGATCGTGGCCGAGCGGGATCGCGGCGATCGCCGCCGGTCGTCCCACGTCAGGGCCGTGAAGCCCACCCCGCCGGTTGTCCCTGAGAAAGTTGTGGGTAAGTCTTGATTCGATGGTTATTCGACGCCGCCGGAGGAAATGGGCACGTAGAGAAATCAGGGTCGCCGACCCCGCGATGCGCCGAACCATCATGGGCACCGCGATCGGGAACTTCATGGAGTGGTACGACTTCGGGGTCTACGGCTACATCGCGACCACGATCGCCCAGGTGTTCTATCCCGGCAAGAACGTCAGCGGAGTCCACCTCATCGCGACCTTTGGAACGCTCGCGGCGGCGTTCGTCGTGCGTCCGCTCGGCGGGTTCATCTTCGGTCCGCTGGGCGACCGGATCGGGCGCCACCGCGTCCTGGTGGTCACCATCCTGATGATGACGGTGAGCACGACTGTGACCGGCCTGCTGCCCACCTACAGCACCATCGGCATCTGGGCGCCGATCCTGCTCGTCCTCGCGCGAATATTCCAGGGCCTGTCGACCGGTGGTGAATACGTCGGCGCCATGACCTATCTCGTCGAGCAGGCCCCCGATCACAAACGCGGCATGATGGTCGGGTTCCTGCCGATGGGCAATCTGGTGGGGTTCGTCCTGGCGGGCTTGCTGGTGACCGGGCTGCAGACCTGGCTGCCCGAGGACGCCATGCTGACCTACGGCTGGCGGATTCCGCTGCTGTTGGGCTTGCCTTTCGGGCTGGTGGCGCTGTTCCTGCGGCTGCGGCTGGAGGAGTCCTCTGCCTATCAGAGCGCCCATGACGACGCGCACGCGGGCGACCAGGGCCGGCAGCAGATTCACCGCACCATCGTCGAGCAGTGGCGGCCCATGCTGATCTGCGCGGCGCTGGTGCTGACTTCCCAGGTCGCCGACTTCATGCTCACCGGATACCTGCCGACGTACCTGCGGCTGTTCGTGCGTGTGGGCCGCACCGCCGGACTCGTCATGATCGTGACCACGTTGGCGATCCTGATGGGCACGGTGGTGCTCGTCGCGGCCTTGTCCGATCGCATCGGCGTCAAACCGATCATGTGGACGGGGTGCGGCCTGCTGATCGTCGCCTCCATCCCGGCGTTCCTGCTCATCCGCTTCGGCGGCATCTACCCGGTGATCTTCATCGGGGTGCTGCTGATCGGTTTGATGGAGCTGTGCTTCGACAGCACCGGGCCGGCCATGCTGCCGGCGCTGTTCCCCACCAACGTGCGCTACGGCGCGCTGGCCATCTCCTACAACATCTCGATTTCGCTAGTCGGCGGCATCACGCCGCTGATCGCCCAGGCTCTCGTTTCGGGCACCGGCAACGTGATGGTGCCGGCCTACATGCTGATCTTCGGGGGCGTGGTGGGCGCGATCACGCTGCTGTTCACCCCCGAAGTCGCCGGCAAGCCGTTGCCGGGCTCCGGGCCCGCGGTCGAAACCGAGCGGGAGGCTCGCGCGCTCGCCGACGACGTCCGCTAGCGACCGTCCCGGGGCGGATGGCTGTTTGGGCCGCCACCCGCTGTGGCTATTAGGAGGTAGGCCGTCCCTGCGGTGGGCGGCGCGACGGCAACAGTTGGGGGCGACACGCATGGAACCGATATCACCGACGGATGCGCTGTTCCTCCTCGGCGAATCACGCGAACATCCGATGCACGTGGGCGCGCTGCAGCTCTTCGAGCCGCCCGAGGATGCCGGCCCGCATTTCGTCCGCGAGTCCTATCAGGCGATGCTCGAATGCACCGACGTGCAACCGGCCTTCAGCAAGCGTCCGGCGTTCTTCGGCGGGGTCACCAACGTCGCGTGGTCCTTCGACAAGGAAGTCGAACTCGACTACCACCTTCGCCGTTCCGCGCTTCCGGAACCGGGACGGGTGCGAGACCTCCTGGAGCTGGTTTCCCGGCTGCACGGCAGCCTGCTGGACCGGCACCGCCCGATGTGGGAGGCGCACCTGGTCGAGGGCCTGCAGGACGGGCGGTACGCCGTGTACACCAAGTACCACCACTCCCTGATGGACGGCGTCTCGGCGCTTCGCCTGATGCAGCGGGCCTTCACCTCCGATCCCGACGACGACGAGGTGCGGGTCCCGTGGAGCATTGCGCCGCGCAAGCGCGGCGGACGCAGAAGTCCGTCGCTGTTCGGGCGGGTGGGCCGCACCGCGGGGTCGGCGCTGGCGTTGGCGCCGTCCACGCTGAAGCTCGCGCGGGCCGCGCTGCTCGAACAACAACTCACGCTCCCGTTCCAGGCGCCGCGGTCGATGTTCAACGTCCGGATCGGCGGTGCGCGGCGGGTGGCGGCCCAGTCCTGGGCGTTGGAGCGCATCAACGCGGTCAAGGCGGCCGCCGGCGTCACGGTCAACGACGTCATTCTCGCCATGTCGGCCGGGGCCCTGCGCGCCTACCTGCTGGATCAGAACGCGCTGCCGGACGCCCCACTGACCGCGATGGTTCCGGTGAATCTGCGCAAGGACGACGACGACCGCGGCGGGAACATGGTCGGCACCTTCCTGTGCAACCTCGCCACCGATCTCGACGATCCGGCGAGACGGCTCGAGATCATCAGCGCATCCATTCGCGACACCAAAGAGGTGTTCTGGCAGTTGCCGCCGGTTCAGCAGTTGGCCCTGTCCGCCTTCAACATCGGGGGCCTGTTCCTCGGGTTGGTCCCCGGCTACCTTTCCGCGGCCTCGCCGCCGTTCAACATCGTCATCTCGAACGTGTCGACGGGTCGCTCGGAGCAGCTGTACTGGCGCGGGGCCCGCCTGGACGGAAACTATCCGCTGTCCATCCCCCTCGACGGCCAGGCGGTCAACATCACGGTGACCAACAACGCCGACAACCTCGACTTCGGCCTGGTCGGCTGCCGGCGCAGCGTCCCGCACCTGCAGCGGATGCTCGGTCATCTAGAGGAGTCGTTGAAGGACCTGGAGATCGCCACGGGTGCCTGAGACGCCGTGCGCCACAGTCCTTTTCGGATCGGCGGTCAGGGCAGCTTGATCACGGACACGTACATCTCGACGATCGGGCGGAAGAGGTCCACGTCATCGAGTTGACTGCCCAACACCACCGAGTCGCTGGTGGCGACGAGGACCTGGGCGAACGTCGACGCGGGGATCAGCAACGTCCCGCCGAGCCGGTCGATGCCCGCCACGATGAACTTGGCCAGCGCCTCGACGGCCTCTGATCGCTTGGCGGCCACGCGTTCCCGCGCCTCGGGGTTGCGCAGCAGGTACAGCATGAACTCGTGACCCAGCGCGGCGTGCTCCGCCCCGCGATCGCGGCTGAGCTGGCTCCAGCGCTTGGCGATCTCGTCGAGTTCGCGCGCACCGACCTGCGTCGCCGGCGCCATCACCTCGGTGAAGTTGACGAAGTACCGGCGCCAGTAGCGGTCGCTGACCGCCAGAAACAGGTCTTCCTTCGTCGAGAAGTGTTTGTAGATCGCGCCTTTCGTGTACCCGGCGGCGTGGGCGATGTCGTCGAGCGTCGCGGCGACGAACCCCTTTTCGCCGAAGACTTCCTCGGCGGCATCGACCAATAGCGAGCGAGTGTGCTCGAGGCGGCGCTCTCGCGTCCAACGCTCAACCATGCGCCAGATTCTGCCAGAGCTTGCGAGAAGCTATTCCGTTTCTCAGATACTCGTGAGTATATTGCTCGGAGCGTGGAATGCCGACCCCGGAGGACACCAGCGTCATGAGCGATCTCGCGAACAGGAACCAGCCGTCGTCCGTCACCGAGCCACTGCCCGGCGCGGGCGAACTCGGCGCGCAGGCCGCGTCGCCGGTGCGACCGATCAAGATTTGGGCCGCCGCCGGTGGCGCGCTGCTGGTGCTCCAGCTCTACGTGTGGATCCGGTGGATCACCGGCCCGTATTTCGAGCGGGTGCCGTCGGGACCGAGCGAGCCGCCGATGTACATGAAGGTGCCGCTGATGGCGAACGCGGTGGTGCTATGGATCGCGCTGCCGGTCGTCGTGTGGTGGTTCTTCATCCGGCCGTGGCGGCGCGAGCGGCGGATCACGCTGGACGGCATGCTCGTGCTGTCGATGGGCCTGATGTTCTTCCAGGATCCGCTGCTGAACTACTTCAACACGTGGTGCACCTACAACACCTGGCTGTTCAACCGCGGCTCCTGGTCGTCGAACATTCCGGGTTGGGTTTCCCCGGAGGAGCCGGGCCGTCAGGTGTCCGAGCCGCTGTTGACCAACGCTCCGGGTTACGCCTACGGCGTCCTGCTGATCACGATCGTCGGGTGTTGGATCATGCGCAAAATCAAGACGCGCTGGCCGAACATCAGCAATCTTCGGTTGGTCCTCGTCACCTACGCGCTCGCGTTTGTCTTCGATTTCGTCATGGAGGGTCTGGTCCTGCTACCGATCGGCTTCTACACCTACCCCGGCGCCATCAGGTCCGTGTCGCTCAATGCCGACACCTACTACCAATGGCCGGTCTACGAAGGCCTGATGTGGGGTGGTGTGCAGGCCGCGCTGTGCTGTCTGCGCTTCTTCACCGACGATCGCGGCCGCACCGTCGTCGAGCGCGGATTGGACCACGTGCGAGGCGGATTCGCCAGACAGCAGTTCACGCGCTTCCTGGCGATCTTCGCCGGCGTCAGCTCGTGCTTCTTTTTCTTCTACAACGTGCCCGCGCAATGGATCGGAATGCACTCCGACCCGTGGCCCCAAGACCACCAGAAGCGTTCGTACTTCAACGGCGGCATCTGCGGCGACGGCACGGACACGCCATGCCCGAATCCCGCCCTGCCCATACCCACCAAGCGTTCCGGATACGTCGACGTGCACGGCCATCTCGTCCTCCCGCCGGGCGGCCAGCTGCCGGAGGTCGTCCCCTTCGAGGGCGCGCGAGGGCGCTAGGTGCTGACGGATTCCCAGCCCACCGTGCGCCCGGCGTCGGAGGCACCGTTCTATCGGCCCGCCGGCGATGAGGTGGAGGTGTTCCGCGCCGCCGCGCGCCGCGGCCTGCCGGTGCTGCTGAAGGGCCCGACGGGATGTGGCAAGACCCGGTTCGTGGAGGCGATGGCCCACGCGCTCGGCCGCAACCTGATCACCGTCGCGGCGCACGAAGACATGACGTCGGCCGACTTGGTCGGGCGTTTCCTTCTCAAAGGGGGGGAAACGGTCTGGGTGGATGGGCCGTTGACGCGGGCCGTTCGCGAGGGCGCGATCTGCTACCTGGACGAGATCGTCGAGGCGCGCCAGGACACCACGGTGGTCATCCATCCGCTCGCCGATCATCGCCGCGAGCTTCTGGTCGACCGCCTGGGAACGACCGTGCCCGCGGCACCGGGATTTCAACTGGTCATTTCCTACAATCCCGGCTACCAGAGCGTGCTGAAGAACATCAAAGAGTCGACCCGGCAGCGATTCGTGGCCATCGAACTCGACTTCCCGCCCGTCGAGGCCGAGACGGAAGTCGTTGCCCACGAAGCGGGAATCGACGATGCGACGGCACGCGCCCTGGTCACCGTGGGCAACGCGATCCGAAAGCTCGATGGCTCACCGCTGCGCGAGGTGTCGTCCACCCGCACGCTGATCCTGGCCGGCAGCCTGGTCGCCGAAGGACTCAGCCTGCGCAGCGCCGTCCAGGCGGCGATCGTGCGGATCCTCTCCGATGACCGGGAGGTCGTCACGGCACTCGGCGAGCTCGTCGATTCCCTGCTGCCTCCAAGGTGATGGATCCCGTTGGCCCGCAACGGTATCGGCTCCTCGCCACCTACCTGGCCGGCCGGGCCGTCGACGTCGCCCGGGCGGCGCCCGGCCAGGACGCCTACACGAACGGCGCCGTCATCTTCGTCCCGGCCGCCGACCCAGCCGGGCAGCAGCGCCGGCAGGTGCTGGTCCAGGCCGCCCTGCTCGGCGCGGGCAGCCTGGATCGGCGGCTGGTGAAGCGGCTGCGAGGCCGGCCGGCGATCGCGCGCCGCTACCTCGCGCTGGAAGGCCACCGGGTGCTCGCCGAACTCGCCCCCACCGTTGCGCTGGCGGCGGCACTTCGCCCCGACGGTGATCCCCGCACCGCGACCGCGGACGGGTCCCTCGAAATGGCCAGGGGCACAAGCCGAATCGCGGACCCTCCGGCGTGGTTCGGTGTCATCCGTCCGGCGCAACTACTGGCGTCGTCCGACAGCCGGGCCGCGCCGGCCACGGATACGGACCTGCGGACGGCGATCGAGCTCGTCGCCGAGCGGGAGCCCGACGACGAGGACGACGCCGCCTCCGAGGAAAGCAAGGTCCTCAAGCTGTTCGAGAATCCGCTGCTGCGTTCGCGGGCACTGATGGACTTTCTGCGAAAACTGTTGGGCGAGGCGCCGTCGCGCGGCGACGACTCGTCGGGCGGGGAGTTTGAGGCGCGCTCGATCCGGCCGGCACGAGCGGTCGGCGCGTCAGCCCGTCCACTTCCGACGCGCATCAATTTCGTCGGCGACCGGCCCGGCGCTGCTCTGGGAATCGGCGGTGCACTGCATCCGGAATGGGACGTCTTCAACAACCGCTATCGGGCGGACTGGTGCCGCGTCATCGATTTTCCGCTCACCAAGCCCACCCACATCTCGGCCGCGCACGTCTCGCACGACGACGAGCTGCGGCGGCGATTGGCACGCGTCGGTCTCGGCCCCAAGCTCTTACGCGCGCGCCCCGACGGTGACGAGATCGACATCGAGGCGCTCGTCGATCTCTTCGTCGACCTGCGCTCCGGTTGTTCACCCACGGAGGCTGTCTACACCCAGCGCCGCAACGTCGTTCGGAACCTCGGCGTCCTCATCCTGCTCGACGCGTCCGGATCGGCCACCGACGCCGACCTGCGGGGGAACAGGGTCCACGACCACCAGCGGCGCGCGGCGGCAACCGTGGCGATGACCCTGGAGGAACTCGGCGACCGCGTGGCCATCTACGCGTTTCGATCCCACGGGCGGCACGCCGTGCACCTGCCGGCGATAAAAACGTTCGGACAGCGCTTCGGCGCCCCGCAACGCGCCCGGCTCAATCAGCTTGAGCCGTCGGGGTATACGCGCCTAGGTGCGGCGATCCGCGGCGCGGGCGAGATACTCAACACCGAAGCCCGCACACCCAACCGGCTGCTGCTTGTCCTGTCCGACGGGTGCCCCTACGACGACGGCTACGACGGTCGCTACGCGGAGGCCGACGCGAACAAGGCGCTCGAGGAACTCCGTGGCGACGGAGTGGCCTGTTTGTGCCTGTCGATCGGGAGCGCCACCGCCGCCGAAGAGCTCGAGCGCGTCTTCGGCTCCGCGCGCTACGTCAGCGCCGCGACCCTGGCCGAGGTGAGTCCGCGGATGGACGAGATGTTCCTGACGGCGCTACGTGAGCGCGCCGCACCGGGGCCGGCGTGAGGGTGGGATTGCTACCACGACGCCTACTGTAAGGTCCACGGTAAGACTGCGCATGCCCGCTTTGGGGAAGGGTGAGCCATGCCAAGCACTGTTGACACGCGACATCAGCCACGGCCCGACGTCGATCTGACCGATGGCGCCTTCTACGCGGGCGACTCGCGCCCGGTCTATCGGTGGATGCGCGAGAACGAGCCGGTCTTTCGGGACCGCAACGGGTTGGCCGCCGCGGCGACGTATCAGGCCGTGATCGACGCCGAGCGGGCGCCCGAGCTGTTCTCCAACGCCGGCGGTATCCGGCCGGACCAGGACGCGCCGCCCATGATGATCGCGATGGATGACCCCGCCCACCTGTTGCGGCGCAAACTCGTCAACGCGGGCTTCACCCGGAAACGCGTCAAGGACCGGGAGGCCTCGATCGGCGCGCTGTGCGACGCCCTGATCGACAACGTCTGCGAACGCGGCGAGTGCGACTTCGTCTGGGACCTCGCCGCCCCGCTGCCCATGGCGGTCATCGGCGACATGCTCGGGGTCCTGCCCGAGGAGCGGCAGATGTTTCTGCGCTGGTCCGACGACATGGTCACCATGCTCAGCAGCACGACCGCGCAAGAGGACTTCCAGGTCTCCATCGACGCCTTCGCCGCCTACACCGAATACATGACGAGCATGATCGCGGCGCGCAAGGCCGAGCCGACCGATGACTTGGTCAGCGTGCTGGTGCACGCGGAGGTGGACGGCGAGAAGCTCGCCGACCACGAGATCGTGACCGAGGTGCTGTTGTTGCTCATCGGCGGCGACGAGACCACCCGGCACACGCTGTCCGGCGGCACCGCGCAGATCCTGCGCCACCCGCAACAGCACCGGCAACTGGTCGACGACGTGGCGCTGCTGCCCAACGCGATCGAAGAGATGCTGAGGTGGACCGCGCCGGTCAAGAACATGGCCCGCACCATGACCGCCGATCTCGAGTTCCACGGCACCCAGCTCGCGCGGGGCGAGAAGATCATCCTGCTCTTCGAATCGGCGAACTTCGACGAGGCCGTGTTCGGGGATCCCGAGAGCTTCCGGATCGACCGCTACCCCAACAACCATCTGGCATTCGGCTTCGGAACCCATTTCTGCCTGGGCAACCAGCTGGCGCGTCTGGAGCTCTCGATGATGCTCGAGCGACTACTCAAACGCCTGCCCGACATGGAGTTGGCGTCTCAGGACCCGCTGCCGCTGCGGCCGGCCAACTTCGTCAGCGGCCTCGAGCGCATGCCGGTCACGTTCACGCCCTCGGCGCCCTCGGGCGGCTGAGCTCGGTTCCTGCGTGAAAGTTATTGCTGGACAGCGCTATCCGCGTCGGTCGTGTAGTCTAAATAGACGCTGGTGCCGTTGGGGCGGGCGTGGATCGTGCAGTGATCGGCGAGGCGGTGCATCAGCGTGATGCCGCGCGAGGCGCGGGGATCGGTGGTCTGCCTCGACGAGGGCTTGCGCCAACTTCCGCGATCGCTGACGCATACCCGGATTGACTCGGCGGCGGGATCGTAGCTGGCCTGCAATTTCATTGCGCCGGCCTCGCGACGGGAGCGGTAGGCGTGCTCGACGCAATTGGCCAACGCCTCGTTCACCCCCAGAACGACGTCCTCACGAATGTCCTCCGACGCGCGCACCTCGTGCCGCAGCCAGTGTTGCAAAACATGGCGCCACTTCGCCGCCGTATCGGGGCGCGCTGTGCCCGCGAGCGTCAAGCGCACCGGCGCGGCTGTCTCCTGCAGTAGCGGACTCATGAGAGCCGGATACCCAGATGCGGTTGCGGCGATAACCTTCTCGCGGTATCGCTTCGGCCACAGACCGGTTTCCATCCAGGATCGCCTGGTCACGACGCCGGGAGGCGGTCAGTGCCGACGGCGCGGCGTCAGCACCGGCGTCACGAGTTCGCCGGTGTCGAGGTAGCTGTCGAGGTTGCGGATCGCCAGCTGCGCCATCGCCCGGCGGGTCCGGGCCGTGGCGCTGCCGATGTGCGGGAGAAGGACCACGTTGTCCAGGTCGCACAGTTCGGCCGGCACCTGCGGCTCGTCGGCGTAGACGTCCAAGCCGGCCCCCGCCAGCTCGCCGCCGACGAGCAGCTCCACCAGCGCGTCCTGATCGACGACGCTGCCCCGGGCGATGTTGATCAGATACCCCTCGGGACCCAAGGCCGCCAGCACGGAGCGGTCGACCAGCTTGTGGGACTCGTGGTCGCCCGTGGTGGCGACGACCAGCACGTCGACCGACTCGGCGAGCTCCACAGCCGACGCGGCGTAGCGGTAGGGCGACCCGTCGATGCGATGCCGGTTGTGATACGCGATGGCGCAATCGAATCCGAGCAGCCTGGCGGCGATCGCCGAACCGATGCGGCCCAGGCCGAGGATGCCCACCTGGAGGCCGCTGACGTCTCGGGCGTACGGGAACCGGCCCTCGCGCGCCCAGCGGCCCGCCCGCACGTAGCGGTCGGCGGCGCCGAAGCGGCGCAGGGTCATCAGCATCAGGCCCAGCGCCGTGTCGGCGACCGTGTCCGACAGCACGTCCGGGGTGTTGCTCACGCCGATGCCGCGGCGCTTCGCCGCCTCCAGGTCGATCAGGTCCACCCCGGCCCCGTCGTTGACGATGGCCTCGAGGTTGGGCAGCGCGGCGATGGTGTCGGCGTCGACGCCCGGCGGTCCCCACGTCAGCAGCACGCGCACGTCGGCGCCGTGCTCGGCCAGGAATCGGGCCCGCGCCGGGCCGTCGGGAAGCTTCGCAATCTCGTAGCGCGCCGCCAGTTCTTCTGCCAGCGTCGGCTCCAGCTCGCCGACCCTCAGCACGCCGCTCAGATCCTTGGCCGTCACGTCCCCATCATGCGTGAAGCCCGCGCGGTATCGAGCGACGGGCCGCGTGGGAAGCAATCGCGATGCGGGACGGTTGAACCGCGAATGCGCATCGGAGTCGTCTTCCCGCAGACCGAGCTCGGACCGGATCCCGCCGTCCTACGCGCCTACGCCGAGCGCGTCGAGGAGCTCGGGTTCGCCCACATCCTGGCCTACGACCATGTCGTCGGCGCCGACACGACCGTGCACCGGGGCTTCGAGGGCCCCTACGACATCGACTCGACGTTTCACGAGCCCTTCGTCATGATGGGCTACCTGGCCGCGGTCACCAGCCTGGAACTCGTCACGGGCGTCATCATTTTGCCGCAGCGGCAGTCGGTGCTGGTGGCCAAGCAGGCCGCCGAGGTCGACCTGCTCACCGGCGGGCGCTTGCGGCTCGGTGTCGGATTGGGCTGGAACGCCGTGGAGTACGAAGCGCTCGGGGAGACATTCACCAACCGCGGAAAACGTTCCGAGGAACAGGTCGAGCTCATGCGCATGCTCTGGACGCAGCGATCGGTCACCTTCAAGGGCAAGTACCACACCGTGACCGGCGCGGGCCTGGCCCCGCTGCCCACCCGGCGGCCGATCCCGGTGTGGTTCGGGGCGGCCTCCGATCGGGCCTACGAACGCGCCGGCCGCCTCGGCGACGGGTGGTTTCCGATGACCGCGCCGGGCCCCGACCTGGACCACGCGCTCGCGCAGGTGAACCGGGCGGCCGAGGCGGCGGGCCGGGACCCGCGGAGCATCGGCATGGAAGGCCGGGTCAGCTGGACCGGCGACCCCGACAAGCTCGCCGCCGACATCGCCGCGTGGAAAGCCGCCGGGGCCAGCCATCTGTCGGTGAACACCATGAAGGCCGGTTTCGCGCACGTCGACGACCACCTCGCCGCATTGGAACGAGTGGCCGCCGACCTGACCTAGCGTCCCGCGTCAGGCGCGAGCGTCCGCGGAGAGCTGAGCGACCAGGCTCAGGTGCGCGTTGCGGCGGTGGGGTTTTGACGGCTTGCCCTCGTCCCCAACGGATTCCGTCTCGAGCGTTTCGCGGAGATGAACCTCCCCGCCCGTGGCGGTATGCCGCCGCTGCCAGTCGCTGATCGCCTGATGGGCCGCATGGTCGAGATAACTCGTGAGCAGGTGCAGCGTCACCGACGTGCGTTCCGGGATGGACGCCAGGACACCGGTCAGCCTCGGCAACGACAGGAACGTGCACGCCCCCTCGACGACGACGTGCCATCCATCCCCCACGGGCTTGGCCTCGATCCGGGCGCGCACCACCCGCCAACCGGTCACGATGACCGCCAAGGCGAGTCCGATCATGACGCCGTGCAGCAGGTTGAGAAAGACGACGCTGGTGATGGTCACCAGGTAGACGGCGAGATCACCGTTGCGCAGGGCGGTTTCGATGTGCGCCGGTTTGAGCAGTTCGATCCCGATGACGATGAGTAGGCCGGCAAGCGCAGCGGTCGGGATCTTTTCGACCAGCCCGGCGAAGGGCACGGCGAAGAGCAGGATCCAGAACCCGTGCATGATCGTCGAGGCGCGCGTTCTCGCACCGGCGTTCACGTTGGCCGCGCTGCGCACGATGACACCGGCGATGGGCAGCCCACCGATCGCGCCCGACGCGATGTTCGCGGCGCCCTGCCCGATCAGCTCGCGGTTGAAGTCGGTTCGCGGTCCGTTGTGCATGCGGTCGATCGATACCGCAGTCAGCAGGCTCTGGACGCTGGTGATCAGGGTGACCGTGATGACGGCGATCACCACGGCGCCCCAATTCCCGTGCGGCAGCGTCGGTAATTGCAGCGCGTCGAGCACCGAGCCGTTCAGCACGATCCGGGATACGTGGAAGGGGAACACCACCGAGATCGCCGTGACCACCACGATGGCGACCAGTGGCCCGGGGATGCTGGCCACCCGCGCCGGAACCCAGCGCCAGGCAACGAGGATGGCGATCACCAGCAGCCCCAGCACCAGCCCCGGCCGGTGAGCGCCGACAATCTGCGCGGGCAGCCCGGTGACGTTGCTCCATGCCGAGCTTTCCGAGGCGCCACCCAGCAGCACGTGCACTTGCTGTAGCGCAATCGTGATCCCGATGCCGGCCAGCATGGCGTGCACGACGACCGGCGAGATCGCCAGTGCGGCGCGTGCAATTCGGCTGAATCCCAACACAACTTGCAGGATTCCGGCGACGACCGTGATGAAACATGTGATGCCCCAGCCGAACTGATGGACGACATCGGCGACGATGACGGTCAGTCCGGCGGCGGGCCCACTGACCTGCAGGGGCGACCCGCCGATCCATCCTCCGACGATGCCCCCGACGATCGCCGCGATCAAGCCGGCGAGAACGGGCGCATCCGAAGCGATTGCGATCCCGAGGGACAACGGGAGCGCCACCAGGAAAACCACCAGCGATGCGGGCAGGTCGTATTGGGCGATCTCGCGGAACCGGTCAATGCGGGACGATACGCCCTGCTCCACCCCTTGCCGACCCGACGATTCAGCGTGTTGCAAGAGCTTCTCCTGAATTCGTCAATGACGGTGGACTTTTGGGGTATCCATCCGACAACGGCAACCGGAACACTTCGTAAAGCCGTGCGGCCCAGGCGATTCAAATTCACTGAACATCATTGTTCAGCAGGGCGTGCCTGGCCTCTGCGTACGAAAGTAGGTGGGCAACCAAGACCGGTCAACCGGACGGGCCTGGCGCATATCGAATGCAAATGTTTGCGCGGGCCCGTCAGCGGTGCCGCAAATTTCTCATTCCAGAACGAAGACCGGGATCTGTCGTGCCGTCTTGGTTTGGTATTCCGCGTAGGGAGGAAAGGCCTCAACGGCCCGCTGCCACCACTCGTCGCGCTCGGGCCCCTCGAGTTCGCGAGCCGTGAGCGTGGCGACCTTGTCGCCGTCTTGCAGCGTCACCGTCGGGTTCGCCTTGACGTTGGCGTACCACGCGGGATGCTCGGGGGCGCCACCGTGGGACGCGACGATGACGTAGCGGCCGTCCTTCTCGACCCGCATCAGCGGTACGTAACGCTGTTTGCCGGACTTCGCCCCCGTGACGGTCAGCAGGACGATGGGCCGGTCGAAGACCTCGACCCCGTCGGTGGTGCCGCGACTCAGGATTTGTTCGGTCTGCTCGCGGACCCAGCCCCTGGGGCTCAGCTCGATGTGGTCGCCCATAACGACAGTGAACACCACCGCCTGCTCCGGCGGAGCGGGTACAGTCGAGTCGTCACTTACATAAGCTAACTAATCAGGCGTTCGTGGCCGAGAGGAGATTGGCGTGGCCCGCACCGAGAACGACACGTGGGATCTGGCGTCCAGCGTCGGAGCCACCGCGACAGCGGTCGCCGCACAGCGCGCGATCGCCTCCCAAGGCCCGGACGCCCTGCTGAACGACCCCTGGGCCGACCCGCTCGTGCGCGCCGTCGGCACCGAGACCTTCATCAAGCTCCTCGACAGCCCGCTCGACCGCAGCGACGATCCGCTGCTGAACCGCCAGGCCGTCAAGGAACAGATCACGGTGCGCACCCGGTTTTTCGACGACTTCTTCCTGCAGGCGACGGGCTCGGGCATCCGGCAGGCCGTCATCCTGGCGTCCGGACTGGACACCAGGGCCTACCGGCTGGCCTGGCCCGCGGGCACGATCGTCTACGAGATCGACCAACCCGAGGTCATCGAGTTCAAGACGCGGACGCTGGCCGGCCTGGGTGCCACGCCGGCCGCGGAGCGGCGGACGGTTCCGATCGACCTGCGAGACGATTGGCCGACGGCGCTCGCGGAAGCCGGATTCGACGCCGCGCAACCGACCGCCTGGAGCGCCGAGGGCCTGCTCGTCTACTTGCCGCCCGAGGCGCAAGACCGCCTGTTCGACAACATCGCCGCCGCGTCGGCGACCGGCAGCCGGATCGCCACAGAACACTTGGACCTGCGCAAGATTCCGTCGGATTGGGCACAGAAGCTGACCGAGCGGTCACGGCGCATCGGGTCCAGCATCAATCTGGCCGAGCTTTTCTACACCGGCGAGCGCAACACCGCGGCCGAATACCTCGCCGCGCGCGGGTGGCGGACCGACGTACGGACCACCGAGCAGGCCTTCGCCGCCCAGGGGTTCGGCGTGCCCAACGATGAGCTGGCCTCGTTCGGCGACGCGTCGGGCTACCTGACCGCGACACTTCGGTAGCGGCCACCACGGGCATCGCCGGCGCGCCGATCCCCGCTATATCAACTTTGTTGACACATATCAGGGTGGTTGATATCAATGGTGGTATGACTCAGCCAACGCAAGAGATGTTCGAAGCTGCTTACCGGGGCGAGGCCCCCGAGATGGGCGAGGGCAACCGGCCGCCATGGAGCATCGGTGAGCCGCAGCCCGAGATCGCGGCCCTCATCGAGGCCGGCAAGTTCCACGGCGACGTGCTCGACGCCGGTTGCGGTGAGGCGGCGGTGTCGCTGTACCTGGCCGAACGCGGTTTCACCACGGTGGGCCTGGACCAGTCGCCCACCGCCATCGAGTTGGCGCGCGAGAAGGCCGCCCGGCGCGGCCTGACCAGCGCCAGCTTCGACGTCGCGGACATCAGTGCCTTCACCGGGTACGACGGCCGCTTCGGAACCATCGTCGACAGCACCCTGTTCCACTCGATGCCCGTCGAGCTGCGCGACGGCTATCAGCAGTCGATCGTGCGGGCCGCCGCGCCCGGAGCGTCGTACTTCGTGCTGGTCTTTGACCGCGCCGCCATGCCGGCCGATGGCCCGGTCAATGCGGTCACCGAAGACGAACTGCGCGACGCGGTCTCCAAGTACTGGGTGATCGACGAGATCCGCCCGGCCCGCATCCACGCCAACGTGCCGGAGAGCTTTCTGGAAGGCTTCCAGGCCTTCGCCGGTGCCGACATCCGTGACGAGGGCAACGGCCGCAAGTCCGTAGGGGCCTGGTTACTGTCCGCGCATCTCGGCTAGCGGCGCGACCTACGGGCCGTCCCAGCTCTCCGGCAACATCGGCAGACGGGCGCCGTCACCGGGCTGATTGCCGGCCAACCTGATCAGGCCTCCCGCCCGCACGTCGGGCTTGGGCAGCGTCCCGGTGAAACCCTCGATCGCACCGGGGGAGTCCGACGCCAGGGCCCGGTCGGGCTGGGACGCGCTCACCGCGCCGGAATCGTCGTCGGCCTCGATGAATTCGTACCGGTGGCCGGGGTCGATGACCGAACGCGGGCGGCGCCGCGACCGTGCCCGCTCCCGTTCCGGCGCGCTCGCGCGCGCCGCCGCCGCGGCGGCCTGCGCGGCCGGTAGCCCGGTTCTGGTGCGGCTCTGCGCTTTCGAACCCATGCCGAGGCCGAGGCCGCCCACCATGTAGCCGAAGCCCTCGGCGCCGGTCACCGGAGCGGGGGGCGTGGGGGGCGCCGCGGGCGGCGCGACGGTGGAGACCGTGGTCGCCGGGGCCGATGTCATCGACGTGACCGGGGCCGCCGGGGAGGTCGGGGCCATCGGAGCCATCGCCGGCGCAACCGACACCAGCGGCGGCTGCATCCCCACCACGGCGGGTTGCGGGGCGGCCACGGGCGCCGGGGCCGGCGCAGCCACCCCGGCCAGCCCCGCCAGGCCCGCCAGTCCGGCGAGTCCTCCCAGGCTGGTGATGGACAGGCTCAAGCCGACCTGCAACAGCAGCGGCAGCTCCTGGAGGATGAACCGCAGCGTCCTGATCGTCCAGTTGATGATCCGGAAGGTCTGCCAGGCGATGAAATAATTCATCAGCGCCGGGAATGTGGACGGGTTGAGCAGACCTGACGCGTTCTGCTGAAGCCACGCCAGGGCCTGGGCGTTTCCGTTGAAGAAGTTCCCCAGATTCTGCAGATACTCCGACGGGCTCCAGTTCGGCTGTCCCTGGCCGGGGATCTTTTCGCCGTCGGGCCCGAAGAGCATCTCCCAGATCTCTTCGGGTGTGGGCAATTGGAACGACCCCTGCCCGCCACCGCCGCCGCCGCCCGATCCGGTTCCGGTCCCGCCGCCCGCCCCAGTTCCGGTCTCGGTCCCGGTTCCACTACCGGTTCCCTTGCCACCGCCCGAGCCGGCGCCGCTGGTCAATTGCACGGCTTCGGTCGTGACCTGATAGGTGCTCATCGTGGTGGCCGCCTGGGTCCACATCCGCGCGTAGTCGGCCTCGTTGAGCGCAATCGGAATCGTATTGACCCCAAAGAAATTCGTTGCCACCAAGGCGGCGTGCATGGCATGGTTGGCGGCCAACTCGGGCAGCGTCGGCATCGCGGCCAGGGCGGCCGCGTAAGCGGTGGCCACCCCCTGATGTTGGGCGGCCGCCTCGGCGCTCAGCGTGCCGGCCAGCTCCAGCCAGGCCAGGTACGGCATGTGCGCGGCGACATACGTTTCCGCGGTCGGGCCATCCCACGCCCCGGCCGATCCGGTCAGTACCGCCGTCAATTCCGTTGCCGCCGACTGGTATTGGGAGCTCAGGGCGGCCCAGGTGCCCGCGGCGGCGAGCAGCGGGCCCGGCCCGGGACCACTGCTCAGCAACGTCGAATGCACCTCGGGGGGCAGCGCCATCCATACCGGAGCGGTCATCGTCAGCCGCCTGCCCCCAGGTACGTCGCCGCGTCCGCCGCGTCCTGGGTTTCGTAACCGATGCCCGCGAGGCTCACACCCAGCCCGGCCCGGCCCAACACCTCGACGCCCTTGGCCGCCGCGGCCGTATGCTGGCTGCCCCTGCCGCTGAAAACCGCGGCGGCTCCGAGCGATACCGGATCGGCCGCCGGTGGAACCACCGCCGAGACCACCGGGGCGGCGGCCGCATGCGCGGCCGCGAGCTGGGCGGTGATCGCCTCCACCGCCGCGCTCGTCGCGGCCAGGCCCTCGGGAAGGACTCGTAGCGTCATAGCGGCCACTCCTCACATCGGTTTCTGCCCATGAACGTCGCCGCCACCCAGGCGAGCAGACCGGCTGACAATCCGAAAACCAGATGCCAGCCGGCCTTTTCGAGCAGCCCGCTCGACACCCAAATCGACACATGACCGCCGGCGCGCAGGCCGAACACCGAACTAGCCAGTGCGACAAGATGAATCGGGCCGGCGGCTGGCGCCAGCAACCATCGCCGCACCCGCACCGCCGGCAGCGCGGCGGCGGCGTACAGCAACGCCGCCGCGGCCACATAGCGACTACTCCACAACGGCTCGCCCCACCCGTGCATCGGCAACGTCGCCACCGTGGAGGCCGCCCCGACCACGAGCACCGTCTCGCGCCGGACGGCTACCAGCGCCACCGCCACCAATAGGGTCAGCCAGACCAATCCACGGTGCCCGGGCAGGCCCAGCGGGATCCGGACATCGGTGGAGGCGACGATCGTGGCGGCCGCAAGCAGGGGGAACACCGCCTCGCGGACGGCCATGAAGCCGGCCGCAGGGCGTTGCATCACGGTCATCCGGAAAGCATAAATTGCGAGCGGCTAGCCTGGCCCTCATTTGCGGCGTATTCACAGGATAAGATCCGAAAATGCGCAGCTATATGCCGTCGCTTCGGGCAGTCGCGGTCCTGGCCGTCAGCGCTGGGATCGCGGCGTGCGGCCCCTCCGGGACCGACAACCGGCTCGTCGTCCAGGACAACCACCGCGTCCTCGACCAGTTCACCATCGCGCAGCTGCAGCAGCTCCCCCAGGTGGAGATCACCACGCCGCAATCGCACGGAGCGCAGGCCCAGAAGGGGCCCAGCGTGCGCTCGATTCTCAACGCGGCGGGCGCGGCCGACGCCACCCGGGTCCGGGTCGAGGGGCGTGACCCGGCCCAGACGCTGATCGCCGCCGCGCTCGACGATCAGACCATCCTCAGCTTCACCAAACGCAACACGCTCAAGCTGACGGGCGCGCGGCTCAGCCGCGATCAATGGGTTCGCGATGTCACCGCCCTGGTGGTCAACCCATGACCGAAGCTCTCGCGCTCGCCGGTGTGGACCTGCTCGTCGGCATCGACGACACCGACAACGCCTACACACCCGGCACCGGTCGGCGCGCCCGCGCGCTGCTTCGCGAGTTGGCGGCGGCGGGCCTCGGCGCGCCCGCCGGCGCCACCCGTCACCAGCTGCTCGTCGACGACCGGATCCCCTATACGTCCCACAATTCGAGCGCCTGCCTGGCCTGGCGCAGCGCCGACGGCGACCCCCACGGGGCACGAGGCGAAATCATCGAACTCGCCGGGCGATTCCTGGAACGGGTCTGCCCACCCGACGCCGACCCCGGCCTCGCCGTCGTCATTCCTGGGGATCTCGACGACGCAGCGCCACTCATCGAGTTCGGTCGCCGCGCCAAACGAGAGGTGTTGCATCCCAGCGAAGCCCGCGAACTCGCCCCAGCTCTCGGGGTGCATCTGTCGGGACACGGCGGCACCCGGGAGGGCATGACCGGCGCGCTGGCGGCGATCGGACTGCACCTGTCCGGCAACGACGGCCTTTTCATCACCCTGCCCGGCATCCGCAAGCTGCCCCACCACGCCACGCTCGACACCGTCCGCACCCTGACACCGATCGATCTCGCCCGCGACGACCTGCACCGCCAGCCGACACCCGGCGAGGTGATCGAACTGGGCGACTGGGTGCGCCCGGTGCTGCTCGACGGACTGGCCGTGCTGCTTCTCGAGCCACCGCGCGGTCAGGACGAGGGCGGTAGAACCTGGCGCACCGCCCCGCGCGCCGTGGTCAAACGGTATTGAGTGTTTCGACGCATGCGATTCGGGCGACCCTGACAGGAGCCATCGCAGACGTTCGGAGGAGATCCCGGTGGATCAGGAAGTCAACGCCGACTCGCCCGCTGCGCCCCAGGACGCGCGGAAGACAACCGAGGAACAACGCAAACTCCAGGAACAACTCGAGCACCAGCACGAAGACCCCCACGCGCCGGGTTTGCACCAGTCGCGGCACGACACCCCCGATGAGACCACGCGATAGGGTCACCGACAACTGTTGATTACCAATGGATTTCGGATCTCCGTTATTGTCGATCAGCCTTCGCTGTGCTCGATGCGGGCTCGGCGATCGTGGGCGAGCGCCGCGACCGCCACCCAGGTCAGGGTCAGGCCCCCGAGGGCCGCCGCGGGGATCGCCCACACGCGCCGGGCCATCAGCGCGTTATTGCACTGACGCACGTAGTTGCTGCCCGCCGCGTGCGGCGCGCCGGCGCTTGCCTTTTGGCCGGGCGGTTTCTTCTCCGCGTTGAAGGCCTGGGTCAGATCGGTGGTAAAACCGCTGCCGCATTTGACTTGCCAGCCGAACTGGTCGTAGGCCTCGATGAAAACCGGGAACCGGAGCGCGAAAAGTCCGCCGGCCAAGAACACCACCGCCGCGAAGACAATGAGCGGTCCGCGGGTGATCATCCCCCTGAGCCCCCTAGGTCATGCACACGTTGGCGAAAAGCAGCACCGGCCAGGACACGATCGAGCCGAGGAACGACACCACCAAATCGACGCCGTGCATGTCGTGCAGATGCGCCGTGTGGGTGCTCGACCAGATCACGCCGACGATCAGGTACGGCGTACCCAGCAGGATGCCCAGTCCCAGCAGTTCGGCGATGCTCAACTGATACTCGAGGAGCTTGCGGAGCCTGCTGAGCATGAGCGTCCCTTTCGCGCGGGCGCTGCCGGAATTGCCGCCGACCCACACCAAGCGATGAGGACCACCACATTCCGGCGCGCGGACTAGACGCTGAATATGTTAATCCCGATTCGCACGTTTTGGTAGTGCAGGGGACCGGCCGGCGGTGATCGGCACGACGGCTTCACGCGGAGATATGCTGCTGCAACGGCACGTTCAGCACCGCCGACTCGTCGATCGCTACGCACGCATCACAGCAAGTGCAGCGCGGTTCTTCGGATTGAATTGTCTGTCAGCGACGTTGTCGGATCTCGCCGACCGCGTCGGGCGATGCGGCCGGCCGCCCCAGCACCGTCACTTCCATCAGGCGACGAACCGTGAGCGTGGCGGACAGGCTGGTGTCGGGGTACACGAGTCGCCCGATGTCCACCGCGAGCGCGAACGCGGCGTGCACGGCGTACCGCGCGCGTCCCAGGGTGAGTTCCGGCCTGGCGGCGACGGCCAACCGGGCCCAGGATTCGACGGTCGAGCGCTGAATGTTGTAGAGCAGCACCGCATCTGACTCGGGCAGGTTGTGACGCTCGGTGTAATAGACGCACGCGAGCTCGGGGTTGGCGAAGGACCGGGTCACATAGGCGTCGATGAGCCGGGCGAGCGCCTGCTCCGGGTCGTCGCTGGTGGCCAGGATGCTGGACAGGTCGCCGGAGAGTTGGTCGGCGGCGCGCCGGTAGTAGACCGCCAAGATGGCGGCCTTCCCCGGAAAGTATTGGTAGATGCTGGCAACCGGTATGCCCACCGCGGCGGCGATGTCCTCCATCGCGGTCTCGCGGTAACCGCGTTCGTTGAACAGGCGCATTGACTCGTGGAGCAGCAGCTCGTAGCTGCCCGCGGCGCTGGTCAGCGTCGACGTCCGCAGCGGTTCGGAGCCGCGTCGGTGCTGCGCCGGCAACTCGGCGTGCAGCACCGCGGTCGCGATATCGGTGAGCGCCGCCCGGATCTCCGCGTTGCCGAGGCGGGACCGATGGTCGGTGATGCTGCCGATGACGCTCAACGTGGCCGCCGACAGCAACCAGCGTTGCCGCGATGTGAGTTTGGGGCGCAGCCTGACCAACGGCCGCTGCAGGCGCCGGTTGATCAGCTTGATCTGCTCCGCCGAAGCGCGTTGGTCGTCCCCGCGCAGATAGCGGCCTTCCCACCGATACAGCCCGCCGGTGGTGCGGTTGACGATCGTGGTGTCGATCAGCGCACGGGTGAGCGCGCTGAGGACCTTTTCGGGATCGGCGTCGGCGGGCACGTCGTCGGCGAACGCCGTCGCGTCGACCAGTTGCTGGCCCAGCGCCAAGACGACATCGCGGAACAGGTCGTATTTGCCTTGCGAATGCCGGTACAGCGCGGCCGCGGAAATCCCGACCCTCGCCGCGATATTCTCCATGCTGACGGCGTGGTAGCCCAGCTCGCTGAAGGCATCGGTGGCGGCGCGGGCGATCTGGATCTTGCGGTCCTTCGGGCGCCGCTTGACGTGATCCGCAGACGAGCGGCTAGCCGATGGCATACAGATCACCGTAGCCGCAGCGGCGGCTGATCGGGCGATCGGTGGACCGCCGGTTTTGTGGGGACGGCAAGTTGGGGCCGCGCGCCCGGGCGCAGCGTCGTACGCGAGGTCATTGGACGTCTAACCCCGTTACGCCCCGCCGAATTCCGGCCGCAGCACCGGGCTGAGCGCGCTGAGCGGGATGTGTGGCTGGGCGGTGCCTCCGTCCATAAACCATTGCTGGGACTGCCCGTACTGGATCGGGGAGTCGTGCCCGACCGGGTAGTCCGGCATGTAGAGAATCAGCTCGTCGGGCGTGAGCGCCCACGCCTTGTAGCCCCCGGAGAACACGTTGTCCGGTGTCCAGCGGTCGACGGTGAACGGATATGTCCCCGGGGTGTGTTGCCACGCGGCGCGGTCGAGCGCCTCCTGAATGAACGGTTCGGCCAACGGAGGGATAGCGGTCAGCGGGTCGACACCGGGTTTGGTGATGTCAGCCAGCTGCAGCCGCCGTCCGGACGCCATGTCGAAGGTGAACGTGCGATAGGCGTTGTTGAACGACGGCCCGTCGGCGTGGTAGTCCTCGTGGAAGGCGACGCTGAGCGCGCGCCCATGCGAGAAGACTTGGAAGTTCTCCTCGCCCCAGCTGTCTTGGACCATCGAGGCGCCCTTCGCGCGCCAGTTGTTCATCAGGGTGTGCAGGTACTCGCGGATCGCGGGGCCGCTGGTCGGGTTTTCGACCAGATCGCCCGGCAGGGCCATCTTGATGTCGCGCACGGCTTTTCGCTCGGATGTCACCGAGGCGTGGCAGTACTGTCCGTCCCAGTCCCCGCCGAGGTCGCCGCAAAACGCCTGCGCCGACGCCGACGCCGACGCCGACGGCGCGGTCAACACCGCCGCGGCCACCGCCGCGGCCACCGCCGCGACACTGGCCGAGAGCCGGATAATCCGCATGACCGAAACGCCCTAGGGGAGTTCGACTTTGCTGGCCAGCCAATGGCCGCCGACATTGTCCATCGTGATCTTCATCCGACTCCGGTCGACGCGGCCGTCGGGACGCACGGCATTGCTGACCGTCTGGTCGACCATCAACAACACCACCACCCTGGTTTTGCTCAGGGATTCGATCGCGGAGTCGACGACCGTGCCGTGCGCGGTGGCCTTGTTGTCGACCAGCAGCTGCCGAAGCTGCACGCTGGCCTTGGTGTAGGTGTCCTTGAATTCCCCTGTGGCGCGGTCGAGTACGGCGGAGAAGTTCTGGTCGACCTGGTTGGAGTCGATGCTGGTCAGCACCTGGGCATAATCGATCGCGGTTCGCTGGGCCGCCTGCCCGGCCTGAGTCACCGTGTGCTCATCCCACAGCTTCCAGCCCAGCCCGCCCGCAAGGCCGAATGCGCCCAGGTAGACGGCGGCCACCACGGCGACGCCGGCGTACCTTTTCCACTGGCGCGCCGCGGTTTTCGGGCCCTTCTCCCCGGCATCCGACGCGTCTTCGCCGTCGTCGGGCGGCTTCTCGATGTCCTCGGTGGTGTCGCATTCTTGGTCGGCGGTCACGGTCACGGTTTCTCCTCGAGGTCTGGGCGTCGGTAGGTCAGTGGGGTGGTTCGATCGGCAGCACCGGTCCGCCGTACGGCGTGGGAATGGTGAACCGGCCCTTGGGCGTTGGATCCGCGGTTTGGCCGAGGTCGGCGCCGGCCGGGGGGCCCGCGGTGTCGTCGCCGCCCGGCCGGGGGGCGTTCTTGGCGCCGCGGATCAACACCTGGGGATCGTCGTCGCGGCAATAGGTGTACAGGAACGGTTCGGGGTAGTCCGCCGACGACGACGGCCGGCGCGGGGTGCCGTAGTCACAGGTGTAGCGCGGGTAGATGTCGGCTGTCGCCCACAGCCCGTGCTCGTGCATGGTCGTCATCAGGGCCTCGAGCGTGGACCCCCGGTAGTTCGGGAAGACCGCGTTCAAGGCAGGAACCCGGACATAGATGATCCGCGCGGTGGTCACCAGGTTGGCCAGCAGCCCGACCATGGTGTCGGAGTTGTCGTCGAACAGGTTGTCCACCGACGACATCGCGTGCGGTGTCTGGTCGACGAATTTGCGATAGCCGCGGTCCATTTTGTTCACACCGGTCATGAGGTCGCCGACATTGCGTGCGGCGACCGCGAGCCCGGCATTCTTGTCGGAGAGGGTGGTCAGGACGACGCGACTGGTCTTGAGCATGCTGACGGTCTGCGGCAGCACCGGGTCCATCGTGGAGAGCAGGAACGTCGAACCGTCGATGATGTCGGTGAGCTTTTGCGGGCCCTCCTTGCTCAAACTCAGTTCGCGCTTCACGATTTCGAGCTTCTTCGGGTCGGCTTGGGCGAGCATCCCATCGGCGTCGGCCAGCACCTGGGACAGCGGGATGGGAGTCGTGGTCCGCTGTGGGCCGATCACGCTGCCGTTCGACAGGAACGGTCCGCTGTTGGAGGCGGGCTCGAAATCGATGTACTGTTCGCCGGCGGGCGAGAGTCCGGACACCCGCACCGGGCTGACAGCGGGAATCTTGGTGTTCGCGTTGATGTTTGCGATCACCTCGACACCGGTGGGTGTGGGTCGCAGCGACTGAATCCGCCCGACCCGGATCCCGCGGACGGAGACGTCCTGGTTGGCCAGCAACCCGCCGGATTCGGGCAGCCGGATCGTGACCTGGAAGGTGGAGTCCAGCGGATTGATGCGCAGTGCGCCGATCGCCAGGTAGGCCAGGCCGACCACGAGGGTGAGCACCAAGGCGAGGCCGGACAGCCAGGCGCGCTGGCGGTGGCCGGCTCGGACCGCGGCGACGATGATTCGAGCGAGGGTGTCGATCATCGCGGTGGCTCCGGGTTGATGGGATCGGGCGGCGCTTCTCCCCCGGGCGCCGGGGGGAGGGGCGGACCGCTCGGCGTCCACGGGGTCTGGCCCATCGGCGTTTGCGGCCCGCGACCCACGACGCGTTCCTGCAGGCGCCACAGCACGTACTTGATGGAGCCGATCATGTAGTTCCAGTCGCGGCGCATGGGTCC
Source organism: Mycobacterium sp. TKK-01-0059 (assembly GCF_000709305.1). Taxonomy (NCBI): domain Bacteria; kingdom Bacillati; phylum Actinomycetota; class Actinomycetes; order Mycobacteriales; family Mycobacteriaceae; genus Mycobacterium; species Mycobacterium sp. TKK-01-0059. The sequence goes on along the minus strand of NZ_KL446993.1, from coordinate 1,979,383 downwards.
GTGAAATGCCGGGTCGCCCTTGAACCCCCCGGTCTCCGCCCCGGTACCGGGTCGCGATCCCATGACCAGCCGGTCGAAGCTTCCGCGTACCGAAATGGCGTCGCTGGACGTGGTTTTCACGAACGGCGGGATCAGCCGGTTCAGCGCGGCGAGGCTGGTATCGGGGCTCAGCACCACGTCGTTCCAGGCGGCGGCGATGGTGTTGGCGTCCTTGATGACGCTGCGGCCTGTCTTGTCGGTGCCGGCGATGGAGGGGAATTTGGAGAGCTGCCGGGTCGTGGCGCCGAGTTCGTCGACCACGTCGGCGATTTCATCGGCGTTGCTGGACAACACGTTCGTGGCCGGGCCGACGGCCTGCAAGACCTCGGTGATCGCCTGGTTCTTCTCATCCAGGCGATCGGCCAGGCCCGCCGTCTCGGTCACCGCCGCGTCGATCTGCTCCGATCGGGCGTTGAGCTTGCCCAGCAATAGATTGGTCCGGTTGATCAGGTCGCCGAACGCGCGTCCCTGGTCGCCTGTCGCCTTCCCGGCGCCGTTGACGATGTTGGTGAAGTTGCGGACCGCACCGCCGTTGACGAGCAGCGCGGCCGAGCTGAGCACGCTCTCGACGGTGGCGGCGGCGCGGGTGGCCGGCAGCCCGATGGTTTCGCCGCCCTTGAGCAGCGGCGCATTCGGGTCCACCGGGGTCGGTGGCTTGATGGCGACGAACACGTCGCCGAGCGGTGTCGCGGATCGCAGCTCCGCGGTGCTGCCGACGGGGATGCGCACGCCGTCCATGATGCGCAGGGTGGTCACCGCGGTGTAGTTGCGCGCGACCATCTTCTCGAGTTGCCCGACGTCGGCTCCGGCGAGTTTGACCTTGGCATGGGCGGGCAGATTCAGGGCGTTGGAGAACACGGCGTTGAGCAAATATCCACCGCCGCCGATTCCCGGTGCCGGCAGCGGCAAACTGGCCAGGCCGTTGGTGGCACAGCCCGCACTGACCATCACCGCGCTCAGCGCCGCCGCCGCTGCCTTGTGCTTGCCCCAGGTCATCGCTACTGCCCCATCGCCGAGAGGCCGTCGAGGATGTAGGTCAGCCCGAAGTCCGGGCCGTAATCCTGGAGCGTCCCTGTGCTGCAGCCCAATTGGCGCAGGTGCATCAGATTGCACAGCTCCTTGGCCGACTGGCTGTCGGTGAGCGCCTTGTCGAGCAGGCCGTGCACACGGATCGCGCCATTGGTGCGGTCGACGGTGTTGTACAGGTTTTCCAGTGTCAGCGGGAGCACGTCCAGCATCTCGGCCACGACGCGCTGATCCGCGACAACCGTCTTGGCGACCGTGTCCCCGTTGCGGACGGCCTGCTTGAGGTTGTCGCGATTGTTCTCGATCAGCGTGGTGACTTCTTCGAGTATCCGGTTGATGGTCCGCCCGGTGGCGCCGGTGCCGAACTTCTCGTCCGCCAGGATCTGGCTGAGCTGCCGTGTGGTGGAACCGAACTCGCGTACCTTGGCGTCGTTGCGCGCGGCCGCCTCGGTGATCGAGCTGAGGTCGGTGATGATGGTGGTCAGTTGCTCGCGGGTGGTGACGCCACGCTCGGAGCTGAGGCGCAGCGCTTTGGAAAGCTCGTCGAGGGCGGCCAGGATCTTCTTGCCGTTCCCATCGGTGATGGCGACCGCCGCGTCGCTCAGGTCGGCGACCGGGCCGCCGCCTTTCCCGTCGCCCTTGAGCGATTTGGAGACTTTGTCGAGCATGTCGAGCACGCGGTCGAACGCCACGGGCGTCTTCGTCCTGGTCAGTCCGATGGTGTCGTGGTTCTTGAGCACCGGTCCGCTCCGGTATGGCGGGGTCAATTCAACCTGGCGGTCGGTGAGTATCGAGGTGGTGATCGTGACGGCACGGACCGCGGCGGGGATCTTGACCTTCTTGTCCAGCGTCAGCTCGGCCTCGACGTAACTGCCTTTGGACGTGACCTTGCTGACCTTCCCCACCGGCATGCCGAGCACCGCTACCACGTTTCCCTCGTAAAGGCCGGCGGCGCTGTCGAATTGAGCGATCACGGTCATCGTGTCTAGTCGGGATTTGACATAGTGCCCTACCAAGCCGATGGCGACGGCCGCCGCCGCGGCTGCCACGGCCGCGACGGCGATGAGCCTGCGCCGACCGGAAATCATTTGCAGTCCTTGAAGTACTGGATCATCTTGAATTCCTTCGCGCGCCCACTGATGGCGCACATCCACGAGTCGATGGCGAGCCCGTTGGGCAGGTTGAATTCGACGACCGGACCGTAGCCGGTGGCGTTCGTCAAGCCCCGCAGCGCCACCGGGGCGACCTGCAGCGTGTTGCGCACCAAGTCGTCGTGCTGGCCGATCATGTTCGTCAGGTCATGCAGGTTGACGAACAATTCGTCGAGCATGGGGCGGTTGGTGACGACGACCTTGTCGAGCTGATCGACCAGCTCGGTCAGCGCCGCGAACATAGCGTGGAAGGTGGCCTGGCGGGCCACCAGGTGGCCGAGCAGGTCCTGCCCTTGATCCATCAGATGCCCGATGTTGGTCTGCTGGCGCCGCAGCGTATTGACCACTCGCTGAGTGCTTTTCAGCAGCGTGCCGAGCTGTCCCCGGCGGTCGGCGGTGATCGTCGACAACGTCTGCAGGTTCGCGACCGCCTGCGGAACCAGCGGGGGCACCCCGCCCAGTTGCTTGCCCAGCACGGCGAGCGACTGCGCGAACTGGTCGGAATCGACCTGCTCGAATGTGGTGGTGGCGTCTTCGAGCAGAGACTGCAGGTCGTAGGGCACCGCCGTGTGGGACAGGGTGATCGTCTTGCCCGGAATCGATCCCGGGCCGTCGGGCACCAGCTCCAGATAGCGCGATCCAAGGATGGTCATCACCTTGATGACCGCCCGGGTGTCCTTGCCCAGCGCGACGTTGTCCCGCACGCTCAAGCCCGCTTCGACGTGATCGCCGTCGAGTTTCATGCTGGTGACGTGCCCGACCTCGATCCCGGCGATGGTGATGGGGTTTCCGGGCCGCAGCGTGGCGGCTTGCAGGAATTCGGCGGTGTAATGGGTGTAACCGACGCCGAGAAGCTTGATCCCCAGCGACACCGCGACGAGGACCGCGACCACCGCCAGCCCGCCCAGCCCGAGCCAGGTCCTGTTGTAGGACTCGAGCGGTCGCCAGCGCAGCCATCGGGTTCTCAGTGCGTCAGCCATTGGCCATGTTCCTGCATCGCGGGGTGTGCCACCCCATGTTCTTCGTGGTGATCGGATACGCGTTTCCGGGCGTGGCCGCGTTGACGATGAACGTGGTGATGTCGTTGAGCCCGGGGAAGAAGCCCGTCGCGTTCAGGTCACACGCGTAGGCGTTGCCGTAGGAACCCTCGCTGAGCGCCCGCGCGAAACCCTTGAGCAATAGGGGGAGGTTGTCACCGGTGAACGCCAGCTGGGGCTCGATTCCGGCCAGGTGCTTGCTGAATCCCGGCTCCCGGGTGATCAGCTGGTTCAATGACGGGTCGACGTCGTCGGCGATCGCCGCGAGGCGGCGGGTAACCCGGGCGATCGAACCCACCGAGTCCTGCAGCGCCGGGCGGCGGGCATCGAAATTGGCTACCGCGGAGCGGGTTTGATCGAGGGCGTGGTCGAGGTCGTCGTTTTGCCGCGCGACGGTGTCGGTGACCTTGGTGAGATTGCTGATGAGGTCGCCCAACGACTGGTCGCGCGCCGACAGCGTCCGCGTGATCGTCGAGGTCTGCTGCACCAGCAGCGGAATGGACGCCTGGTCGCCTTGCAGCGACTGCAGGACCCCCTTGGTCAGGTCGTCGGCGTCTTTGGGGTTGAGCAGGGTGAACAGCGGCTCGAAACCGTTGAGCAGCTTGCCGACGTCAAAGGAGGGGTCGGTCTGCTGCACCGGTATCACGCTGCCCGCCGAAAGCGTTCCCCTGCTGCCGGTTTCGCCGAGCGACAACCCCAGATACCGCTGCCCGATGATGTTCTGGTAGGTCACCGATGCGACCGTGTTGCCGTACAGGTGCTGGTCGTTCTCGACGATGAACGAGGCCTTCGCCAATTTGCCGGCCAGTTCGATGTTTTCGACGCGGCCCACCCGCACGCCGGCCATGCGGACGTCGTCACCGATGCGTAGTCCATACACGTCGGTGAACATCGCCGCGTACCGCGTGGTCGGCCCAGCCACGTCGCGCCGCAGGGTGGCGTACACCATCCACGTCACGGCGATGGCGATCGCCATGAACAGCGACAGCCCGATCAGCGGTCCGCGTACCTTCATTTCGGCTCACCACCCGGCGCCGGCTGCGGTTGCCGTGGTTTCAGGGAGACCGTGGCGCCGCGCGCCACCGGGCCCAGCAGCAGTTGCGTCGCCACCGACGCCGGACGACCCTGGCCGGTGATCGCGCCGAGTTGGTCACGTTCGTGTTGGCTGCCCACCGGGCCGACGTTGCCGCCGTAGGCCGCCGGCGCGGCCGCGTCGGGCGGGCCCGGACTCGGGGGAGGCGGTCCCGGCGCCGGTGCCGGCGGCGCGTCGTCGGGGTCGGCGGTCCCCGGGACGCGGGGTGTCGGGCCGATCTGCCACGGCCACCACGGCAACGGCGGGTTGGGGTCTTCCAGGCTGGGATTCGGGTTGAACAGGGGCGGGCCCACCGCGGTGAGGTTGCCATCGGGTCCGATCTGCGTGCCCGGGGGCGGCGCCAAATCCGCTGGCGCGTGGTAGTTCTGCGGCAACAACACCTCGGGCAGGTCCGGGCGCACCGCGATGGTCGGGGCGGTGTAGCAGCTCGGCCCGAGCAACTGACCATACCGCGGGCAATCGGCGCGGGTGTAGGTGTAGGTCGGGGTGAGCGCCAGATTGACTCGCATGTTCCCGGTGTCCATTTCCGGGTCCCACACCTCTTCGAAGAACTTGTCGGACAGCCGGTTCAGCCGAGTGAAGATGGGGACGAATTTGTCGCTGTTCAGGGCGAACACGCCGAGGGCGGGCGTGAGGTTCTGGCTCATCTCGATCAGCTGGTCGGTGTGGTTGTCGAACGCTTGCCGGTTCACGCCGAAGGTGTGGCGCGAGCCGGTGACCAGAGACCGGAATTGCTCGTGCTTTTCGGCCAGGGTTTGCATCGGTTTGACCGCGTCGTGCAAGACGTCGACGAGGTCGGGCGCGGTGGCCTGCAGGCCGCGGGTGGCGTCCAGCAGCGCGGAGACCGTGGACGGGCCGGGGTAGGTGGTCACGATGGCATTGAGCTCGTCGAGCACCCGGGTCAGCTGCGCGCCGGCGTTGAGCAAGGTGCCGCGCCGGTTGTTGGTGGCGGCCGCGACGGCGGCCAGGATGCCGACACTGTGGTCTTCGCGGCCCCGGCCGGTCGCGGCCAGGATGTCGCGTAGCTTGCTGATCGTGGTCTGGAAGATCACCGTCGACAGCTGCAGGTCCTCGGGGATGCGCGTCCCGTTGCGGATGCTCGGGCTCGGGGCGCCGTCGACGAGTTGCACCGACGAGACCGCGAACACGTTGCTGGGCACCACGCGCGCGGTCACCGCGCTCGGGATGTCCTTGGCGTATTCGGGTTTGAGGTTGATGTGCACGTAGTTCGGCTTGCCGTAGGCCGCCGGGACGACGTTGTCGACGGCGCCGACGAGCAGCCCGTGGTATTTGACATCGGACCGCGCCGGCAGCCCATCGCCCACGTTCGTCAGCTCGGCGACCACGCGGATGTAGTCGTTGAGCCGGCCGGTGGACTTCAGCAGCAGGCTTCCCGTGATCAGTCCCGCGATCAGCAGCACCGTCGCGCCCAGGGCCACCAGCTGTTGGTCGGTGGGGCCCCGCCCGTCGAAATCTAGCGAATTGGCCATTCAGCCACCGAATCTCGCGCCGGCGTCGATGCTCCACAGCGCCATCGTGAGCAACATGTTGACCATGATCACGACGGTGATGCTCGCCCGCATGGCATGGCCGGCCGCGACGCCCACGCCCTCGGGTCCGCCCGCGGCGTAGAACCCGTAGTAACACTGCACGGTGGAGGAAAGCCACACGAAGACAACGCATTTGAGTACCGAGTAGGCGATGTCCTTGGTGCTGAGCATCATGGTGAAGTAGTGCAGGTACGGGCCGATCGATCCGCCGCTGATGATGTTGGCGACCACCTGGCACGTGAGGTAGGTGACGGCGAGGCAGGCGATGTAGAGCGGGATGACGGCGATGACGGAGGCCATCAACCTCGTCGTGACCAGGAACGGGATGGGGCGTATCGCCAGGGATTCCAGGGCGTCGATCTCTTCGGCGATGCGCATGGCGCCGAGTTGGGCGGTGAACCGGCAGCCGGCCTGCATCGCGAACGCCAGGGAGGCCATGATGGGCGCCAGTTCGCGGGTGTTGACCAGTGACGAGATGATCCCGGTGGCGGGGCCGAGGCCGAGCAGGTTGAGAAAGTTGTATCCCTCCACGGCCACCAGTGCGCCGGCGGTGAAGCCGAGGACCACCGCGACGCCGGCGGTGCCGCCGCCGACCACGATCGAGCCGTTGCCCCAGGCGATGTTCGACAGCAATCGTAGGAATTCCGTGCGGTATTGCCGAAGCACGATCGGCACCGCGAGCACGGCACGGACGAAGAAGACCAGCATGTGTCCCAGGCGCATGGTAGGTGCGGCCGCGACCCGGTATGCGCCGATGAACGGTCGTGCGAGTCCGGGAACGTATGCGGAGGCCGTCATTTCACAGTCCCGTCCTGGGGAACAGCGTGTTGTACAACTGGCTGATCCCGACGTTGACGATCATCAGCACCAAAATCGACTCCACCACGGCCGCGTTCACCGAGTTGGCCACGCCCGCCGGCCCGCCCTTGGTGAAAAGCCCTTTTTGGCAGGCGATTACCGCCACGATGGCTCCGTAGATCACGGCCTTGAGCAGCGCGACGATCATGTCCTCCGTGGTGGCGAACGACGAAAACGTCGCCACGAAACTTCCCGGTGCGCCACGTTGGAAGTAGACGTTGAACAGATAACTGGCCAAAAAGCCGACGAAGCAGGTGATTCCGGTCAGCGCCACGCCGACCATGATGGCGGCGGCGAAGCGAGGGACGACCAGGCGGCGGATCACCGAGACCCCCATGACCTCCATGGCGTCGGTTTCTTCGCGCATGGTCCGAGACCCGAGGTCCGCCGTGATGGCGGACCCGACGGCCGATGCCATCAGCACCGCGGCCACCAGCGAGGCGGCCTGACGGATCACGGCGAGCCCACTGGCGGCGCCCGCCAGCGAGGTCGCGCCGACCTGGTTAGCCAACAGGGCGAACTGGATGGACAGCGTCACCCCGATCGGCAGCGCCACCAGGACCGTGGGCAGCACGGCGGTCGCCGCCATGAAGGCCCCCTGCCGCACGAACTCCGCCCACTGGAAGCGGCCGGTGAACAGGTCGACCATGCAGTACTCGACCGTGCGGACCGCGAGGATGTACTGCTCGCCCAGTGTGTTCAGCGAGGCGAGGGGGTGCCGCACCACATAGCCCGCGGACCACTCCTGGATGGTGGCCACACTGTCGGGCGCCCGGTCCTCGGTGAGCGGGCGATCGTCCTGGGCGGTCATCGCCGGATGCGCCTCAGCGCGGCCACTCGCCGGTACGGCTGTTCATTGGTGAACCTTTGCTGTGCCCCCACGGGCGGCTATGTTAACCGCTATTCAGGCTGTACGAAAGATCTCACTTTGCACTTTGTGCAGATTTGGCGCTCAATTGTCCCGCCTGGTGCCGCTATGACCCGTGGTCACTTTGCATCTTCGCCTGCCAGCGCGCCCTTGACGCGACGCTGACTTCGCGAGAAGATCCCGTTCCGGGCCACAGATGTTACTGGACATTTGTCGACTAAATGGTTGGTTAGAGCGGTCGCGAGTTATCGTGTTCTCGGGGAAGGCGCGGATGATTCTGGCGAGGTTGCGACAGGCGGGCGGAGGCATCGTGTGTGCCGGCCCGGCGCTGCTCGCGACCGCCCTCGTGCTTTCCGGCACCGCCTACGCCGATCCGGGTGAACCTCCCCCACCGCAGCCGGCGTTCACCCCCGCGCCCAGCGATTGGTCACCGAACTTCGACGTCTGGCCCTACAACACGTTCACCTCTCGGGTGACCCCCGAGATGATCGGCGGAATGTCCGACTCCTGCCAATGGTTCAAGACCCAGTTCGATCCATTGATGGGCCAGATCAACGACTTCAATCGCTACCTCGGCGACCAACACGACGACTATACGGCCGGTGGCGTGCAGCGGACCGCCGATGCCGTTGTCGCCAACATCGATCGGTCGACGGCCTTTCTGGGCCCGCGGGTGAAGCCACTGATCATCACCAACGAACCCGACAACTTCGGCCCCTATTCGCCGTTATACGGCGGGGAATCCATGGCCCACTTGGCATTTCAGTTGTCCCGGATCAGCGACAGCATCAAGAGAAAGGATCCGTCGGGCGTCACCCACGCGAATATCGTCTCGGCCATCGGCTGGGCGAACGCGCTGCGTGACTCCGGCGCATGTGACTGATGAACCATCGCCCATCGCTACGAACAGTCGGCAACCCAGGGACGTGGTTGGTAAGTCGCTTCCGCATCGCCGCAGAAGGCACAGAAGTTGCCGAAGACACGGACCCCGGTGAGGGCTCTGCCGATGGGGAAGACGATCAGCGGCCGAGCAAGCGAAAGGGCCGGCGGATCAACGTCGCTCGTTGGGCGGCCGCTCTGATGCTGACGGTCGTACTCGCCGGCGCCGGATACGAGGGCTGGTTGCTGTTCCAGCATCACCAGAAGGACGTGGCGGCGGCCCAAGCACTCACTGCTGCAAAGAAATACATCCTCGCGCTGACCAGCGTGGACGCCAACGCGATCGACAAGAACTTCGCCGAAGTTCTCGACGGCTCGACCGGCGAGTTCAAGGACATGTACACGAAATCCAGCGCCCAGCTGCGCCAAACGCTCATCGACAACAAGGCGGCGGCGCACGGCAACGTCATCGACGCGGCGGTCCAGTCGGCGACCGAGGACAAGGTGGACGTCGTGCTGTTCGTGGATCAGTCGGTGAGCAACGGTGCGGCGCCGGCACCTCAGCTTGACCGCAGCAGGGTAAAGATGACGATGGAAAAGGTGGACGGCCGATGGCTGGCCAGCAAGGTCGAACTGCCGTGAACTGATGCGCCGGTGGCCTGTTCAGGCGCGCCAGGCTTGTTTGGCCACCCGATAGAAGTTGCCACCGAGCACCGCTTGGATGTCACGACCGTTCCATCCCCTTCCCCGCAGGTACTCACCGAGTGTCACAAAGGTTTCCGGCGGCACCCACTGGATCGGGCCCCAGCGGGTGTAGCTGGCGTCGAACAGGTGGGGATTGCGGCGCAGCTCGTTGGTGAAATCGGCGACGTCGAAACAGAAGTCGGTGCTGATGCCGACGTGCTCGATGCCGACGAGGTCGACGGCGTATTCGAGGTGCCGTGTCATCGCTTCCAGCGTGGGCGTGTTGGGCCCGAGGAAGATGCCGACGCCGGTGATGCCGATGACACCGCCCGTCTGCGCGCAGGCCCGGGCCTGATCGTCGGTGATGTTGCGGGGATGGTCCCACAACGCGCGCATGCATGAGTGGCTGTAAATGACCGGGCCGGTCGATACCTCGCACATGTCAAGACCGGTGCGCGCACTGCAGTGAGACCCGTCGGGAACGATGCCGACCGTGTTCAGTTCCGCGACGATCGTACGGCCCCAGGCGGTGAGGCCGCCGTCGGTGCGGTCGAGGCAGCCGCTGCCCGCGCGGTTGGCGTTGTTATAGGTCGGCAACAGGGTGCGCACTCCCAGGTTCGCCAGCTTGCGCACATTCTCCAAGTCGTCGTCAAGCGGGCGTGAGTCTTCCAGGTCGAAGACGACCGCGATGCGCCCGGCTTGGGTCGCCGCGTCTACCTCACCGAGGGTGGCCGCCAGTTCCAGGTCGGGGTGAGCGTCGATTGCGGCACGAAAGTGGTGCAGGAGGGCCACGGCGTCGCTGAAGCCGTGTGGTGAATATCCCGTTGACCGAAAGCACAGTGCCGCCGGCGTATTGGTAACGAGTCAACGGCCCGATGTCGGCGTCGGTGTCGAGCGGCAGGCACGTGTGCTGGTCCCACAACAGGGCTGTCATGGTGGTGAACTCTCCCGAGGCGAGCCGTTACCCTCGAGCGCGGAGTCGACGGCCCGATCGGCAAGTTCGGGCCAGGGCCTCGGTTCGCGCGGGGACGCGGGGGGGTCGGCCAAGCGACGATGCCACCAGCCGACATCCCACCATCTTTGTCGCTTGAAGCCCACGTCGCGAAAGACGCCGACCGGGGTGAAGCCCAAGGCTTCGTGCAGACCGACACTGGCAGCGTTGGGAAGCGTGATGCCGGCATAGGCATGGATGTACCCCTGTGCGACAAGCACATTCAGCAGCGCCGTGTAAATTCGGCGGCCATGCCCCCGGCCCTGAACGGATGTGTCGAGGTACACCGACACATCGACGCACCAACGGTAGGCGTCCCGTGACCGGTGTGGGCTTGCGTAGGCGTAACCCTTGGGGCCTCGACTGTCCGCGACGACCAGCCAGGGCAGCGTTGCCAGCGTGGTGGTCATCCTCGACCGCATCTCCTGGACGCTGGGGGCGACGGTCTCGAAGGACACGGCCGTGTCCCGCACATACGGCAGATAGATGTCAGCGATGGCGCCCGCGTCCTCAGGCGTGGCGATTCTTAGCCTCACGACCACAGAAGGCTAGCCGCACGGCTCCGGATGGTCGCGGCCTTCAGGAAAAGAACCTGGCCATAAGGGCTTCTGCGAACGGACGATGCGTCGTGTTTTGCGAAGCGGCAAGCAACCAGCGCCCGTCGCTGCGCACGGCGACACTCGTGTTCACCCGAGCATTGCGCCGATTGCGTCGCCGCCTCACCACCGTCGCGTTCGCGTGAATCAGCGCCACGTCGGGTGTGAGAAACCGGAGCTGGGCGACGTCGATGTGTAGCCGGGTGCCCTTGAGGAGCTTGCGGAACAGCGTGGCGTACGACGCCGCAATCGCGTCGCGGCCCGTATGGTGGGCGCCCAGAAAGGTGACGTAGTCCGCATCCGCGGTGAAGACACTGGCATAGGCGTCGGGATCGCCTGCCGCCCAACCCCTTACCTGCTGATCGATCAGCCCGCGGATCGCGTCTTCGTCGGCCCGCCGCTCACCGGTCGTCACAATGCCTCCCGCAATCGATGGTGTCGATGCTGCTGCGCCCGTCGGAATCGTTGCCGCAAGTTGGCTCGAAGGACGCGAAGCAACAACGAGGGGTCCTGCAGCCGCACCGGTGGGTCGACGAGGTGAGTGACCCGCAGCAGGCGTTCGGTGACCGCGGTGTCGTCGCCGGCGGCGTTCAGCATCGCCCCGACCAGACGGCCCCGCAGCCGCCGTTGCAGGGAAGGCTTGCGGTTCGACGACCGGTTGCGGTCGTTGGCCTGATTCATCGCCCATGTCGGCCGGATGCCGCGTGCCGCCATGAGGAAGAAGCGCTGGGCCAAGTCGGCGTCGCCGCCGCGTAGGCAGTCACGCAGTGCCAGCGCTTGCTGCGCCGCCATTGTCATGCCTTGCCCGTACACCGGGTTAGGGCTGCAGAGCGCATCGCCGATGACGAGCAGTCCGCGGGGGAGTCTCGGCATGTGGTCGTAGCGCCGCCAAACCGCCGCGGGATTGCGGAAGGTGGCAATCTCCGCGAGCGGGTGCGCGCGGCGTAGCCCGTCCATGATTTCCGGGGGCAATGCACCCTCGGCCAGCGCAAGCATGGTGGCGAAATCGGGTGGCGCCCCGCCCGTGTCGATGGTGCGGGCGACCGCGAACATCCAGGTGTCGTTCTCGCAGGCCAGCAGCAGCCCGCCGGGCTTGCCACGAAGCCCGAGGTTGAACACGACCATCTGCTCGTTGATGCATCCGTTAGGGATGCTCAGCAGTTGGCTGGAATAGCCCAGCATGGCAGTGGAGCGTGTCTCGGGCGGGCGTCCGTAGCCCATCCCGTCTAAAAACGCCGGGGTGCGGGCGGACCGGCCCATCGCGTCGACGACCAGATCGGCGGCCAGGTCCCCCGGCGTGCCGTTGTCGTGCTGCACTATTCGCACGCCGGCAATGGCATTTGCCTCGGTGAGCGGCTCGATCACCTCATGGCCCTCGAGAAACCGCACGTTGGGCAGATTCGCGACGCGTCGATGCACATGGGACTCCACAAAAGGTCGAGTCGCCAGGCACAACGTCACCGCCGTGGGATCGGTCAACGTGCCCGCACGTTGGAGCTCGTAGCGGCCCGCCCGCACATAAAGCCGCGACAAGTCGCCGTCGTCGATGACAACCGCACCGGCGGCGCCCAGCTCGTCAATCAGCCCGGGAAACAGTTCGGCGAGCACCTGCGTGCCGCGGCTCAGGAAATTGTGGATGTGACGCCCTTGTGGCACACCCTTCCGGTGAATGGGAAGGCCGAGAGTCTTGTCACGCTCGATGACGCACACCGAGTCGTAGACATCCGAAAGTACCCGCGCGGCAAGCAGACCCGCGATCCCCGCACCTAACACAACGGCGTGCTCACGCGAGGCGTTCACGGCACAGGCCTGTGAACAGAGGAGCCCACACGGTTTGTGGTGTGACCCATGCCGCAGCAGCATACCGCAAATCTAAGGTTATGGTAAGAATATTAAGGCGATGATAATACGGCTTCCGCCACGGCCGACCGGCGGGATCCGTGGAGATCGCAGTCCCTCCCGGACAACGGCACGCACCTCAACACGGTGAAAGTTGGATCTATGTACAGCTTTTGGGACGCGGTTGGCCCTCCTGGCGTCCATTCCGATGATTCGCTGCCACCCACAGGGCCGCCGTGGATGCTCGAGCATGCTTCCGAAATGGTTCCGCTGCAGTTAAAGTGGGGCGTCGGCGCGGCTGACCTGCATCGCGAATAGGGAGGGTCAAACTGTTCTCCCGTTCGCGCCAGCTACCCGTTACACCGGCGTGGTTCACTGCCGCACTCGATCAACAGCCCGAGCACGGCGAGGTCGATGTCGACGGCTGCCGTATCCACCTACGCATTTGGGGTGCCGCCGACCAGCCGCCGGTGGTGCTGATCCACGGCGGCGGAGCCCACTCCGGTTGGTGGGACCACATCGCGCCGTTCATTTCCCGTACCCACCGGGTGATTGCGCTGGATCTGTCCGGCCATGGCGACAGCGGGTCGCGCGCCAACTATGACCTGCGGATCTGGGCGAGCGAAGTGATGGCCGCCGCGTCCGCCGCGGGCCCCGCCGGGAGGCCGACCATCGTCGGCCACAGCATGGGCGGTTGGGTCGCATCCACAACGGCGATGCACCATAGCCGGCAGATCAACAGCATGTTGGTGATCGATTCGCCGCTGTGGGAGCGTGCGCCGGAGGAAGAACGCCTACGCCGGCACAAACACACCCAATATCGGACGAAAGACGAGATCCTGGCCCGGTTTACGGCCGTGCCGTCGCAGGAGTTGATCCTCCCCTATGTCCGCCGGCATATCGCGGCGGAGTCGGTACGCAAGTCCGACGGGGGCTGGGTTTGGAAATTCGATCCGGCGATTTACGGCGGTGAGTATCTCGATCCGACGCCCGCCGACGAGGAATCGTTAGAGAGCATGCTCGCCGCAATGCGCTGCCGCGTAGGGTATTTGCGTTGCGAGGCCGGATTGGTGCCGCCCGCCATGGCCGAACGGATCCGCTCCCTCCTGCAGCTGAGGGGCCCGTTTGTCGAGCTGGCCGAAGCCGGTCATCACCCGATGCTGGATCAGCCGCTTCCCCTGGTTGCGACGCTACGGACGCTGCTGGAATTCTGGTCGATCACCTAGGCCCGTGCGCGGCGGGCCAGCTTCGCGGGCTGGTCGATAATGAGGGCCTTGCCCTGCTGCCGGATCCAGCCGCGCTGGGTGAAATCCGATAGCGCCTTGTTGACCGTTTCGCGCGAGGAACCGACGAGTTGAGCGAGCTCCTTTTGCGTGAGGTGATGCTCGACGCGCACCGGTCCCCCGCTGTTGGTACCGAAACGCATTGCCAGATCGAGGATTTGCTTGGCGACCCGGGCGGGCACATCGGTGAAGATCAAGTCGCACAGCGTGTTGTTGGTGTGCCGGAGCCGACGCGCCAGCACCCGTAGGAGCTGCTCGGAGATTTCGGGGCGTTCGGCCATCCATGTTCGCAGGGCGTGGCGGTCCATCCTGACGGTCTCCACCTCGGTCAGCGTGATCACCGTCGAGGTTCGCGGGCCCGGATCGAACAGTGCGAGCTCGCCGAACACGTCGCCGGGGCCCAGCACCGCGAAGACGGTTTCACGGCCGTCGCCGGTCTGATGACGGATCTTCACCGAACCCGCCAAGATCACGAAGAGGTCGTCGCCCGCCTCGCCCTCGACGAAGACCGTGCGCCTGCGCGGGAAGGAGACGTGCTGCAGGTGGCGGGCCAACGCGGCGACCGCGTCGGGTGCAATTCCCTGGAAGATACCGGCTCGCGCCAAAATGTCGTCCACGCCGCCCCTTTCAACGCGTTCCGCACGGCGTTTGCGCGCACTAGGCGCTACTCCGGGTTGGGGGCGTCTTGGCTCGCGTCCTCGACTTTACACGAGGGTTAAATTCCGTAACGCAGCAGGTCGGGCGGCTAGGCGGCCGGCGTCGTGGCGGTCGACGCGGTGGTGACTTCGGAGTAGACGTTGCCGCACGCATCGCAACGGACCTGATACTCGAGCTTGTCGTCGCGCTCTAGAAAGCTGTACTGCGCCCATGCCATGCATCGCGGGCACCGTGCGCGACCGTGTTCCACTGCCATTCACCAAACCCCTCATTCGCACAGATGCAGTGGAAGTACCCCGTGCAAAGCTGGTCTAATCACCGACTTGCGAGCCCCTGCCCGCCGCCTAGTAATTCAGCCCGGAGAACATCACCCGACCGGGATCATACTTTTGCCGCACCGCGCTCAGCCGAGACAGGTTCGGGCCGAAGTAGCGCGCCGGCGACTGGCCGGCCTCGATGTAGTTCACGTAGCCACCGACCGAATACTGTTGCACCGCTTGGTGTGCCGTGCCGAGCCAGTTCGTCGCGGCCGCGGGATCGCCGGTCTCGACGTACCACTGCACCAGCGCCGACTGTCGGCGCCAGGGAAAGGCCGTCGCCCCCGGCGCCACGGTGGCAAGGGCGCCGTCGAGCGCGTGCATGATCGCCAACATGCGCCCGGCTCCGCGGGGAAAGGCGTTGACCGCCGCGGCGATCCCCTGCGCGACGCCCGCGTTGACGGTGGCGAAGACGTCGGATCCGCCGACGTAGCCGAGCGGTGACGGGTTGAGGTTCCCGACCGCCAGGTAGTTCACCAGGTCCATGTAGTTGAAGGTGTGGTTCTCGGTGCCGGAGGGCTGCATTCCGACCGCCTGGGTGATGGCCGCCGCCGTGCTGTTGCCGGATCCGGCCGGGGAGGTCGCCATGATTCGGCAATGCGTGCCCGTCGTGTCGACGGTGGCGTCGGCCAGCGCCCAGCTGTTTCGGTCCGCGGTGCGCAGCCAGTTCTGCCATCCGACGAGGACCTGGGCGAACGACTCCGGCGGGAAGTTGAGGTTGACGACGTCGACGTCCTTGGTGGGGAACGTCGCGAAGGTCAGCGAGGTCGTCACACCGAAGTTGCCGCCACCGCCGCCGCGCAGCGCCCAGAACAGGTCGGGGTTGCTGGCCGCGGATGCGGTGACCGCCTGGCCGTTGGGCAGCACCACCGACGCCGATGTCAGCTGGTCGCAGAGCAGACCCGCATGCCGGGACTGGGCGCCCAGGCCGCCGCCCAGCGCGTGCCCCGCGGCGCCGACCGATGGGCAGGTACCCGTCGGGACGCCCCGGCCGGCCGCGGCAAGCGTCCGGTGCATCGTGTAGAGGCTGGTGGCCGGCGTCACCGTGACCTGCCCCGTGGCCGCGTCGTAGTTGGCGTCCCCGGGCAGTTGGCGCAGATCGAGCACCATGGTCCCGTTGGCGGTCGACGCTCCTATGTAGGAGTGCCCGCCACTGCGCGGAGCGACCTTGAGGTTGTGGGCGGCGGCGAACGCCATCGCCTTCTGCACGTCGGCCGCCGACGTGGGGGTGACGACGGCCGCCGGCGTGGAGCCGTTGTAGTTGGTGTTGAAAACCTGTTTGGCACTGGCGAATTGGGGGCTGTCCGGGAGCAGCACCTTGCCGCCGAGCGCGGTGGAAAGGCCTTCCCACCCGGACGGCCTGGGATCGGCGAAAGCGCGGGGTGAGCCGAGCACCGCCCCCGCGGCTAGCGCCCCGACGGCGCCCCGCAGAAACGTCTGCCGTGAGATCTCACGCGCCAACGTCGGGCTCCCGCGACTGCCTCATGTCCCGAATTGTCGGCCACGAGAACCGTGGCGGCGCATGACATGTCGACGGTTGACCGAAACGTGCCCCAACCGTTATCCGGCGCCCTTGCCGTTGTCGACGCGATAGACGGCGCCGTGGATGGCCGCGGCGGCGTCGCTGGCAAGGAAGGCGATCACGTTGGCGACGTCGAGCGGCTGCATCATGCCGCGTGGGGAGGCCGTGCGCATGATCAGGTCGTAGTTCGGATTGTTCGGGGCGCTGAACTGTTCGATTTGGGGTGTGAGCATCCCGCCCGGGCACACCGCGTTGACCCGCAGGCGATCCGCCGTGTATTCGACGGCCAGCGCGCGGGTAAGGCCAATCAGCCCATGCTTGGCGGCGCAGTAGCCGGCCGAGTACGCCTGGCCCTCGACACCGGCGATCGAGCTGACGTTGACGATGTTTCCGCCTCGCTCCAGCAGGTGGGGCAGCGCGGCCCGGCAGAGAAAGAAGGGGCCGTTCAGGTTGACGGCGACATCCTGCTCCCAGTCGGCGTCGGACATCGACTCCGTGCGGCGCATCTGGTGTTTGCCGGCGACGTTGACGAGAATGTCTAAGCCGCCGAATTCGCTGACGCACTGCTCGACCGCGTCCCTGCAGGCCCGGGGCGAAGCGATGTCCACCGATGCGTGGCGGCCGCGTTCCACGTCGGCGAAGACGCCGGCCAGGCGTCCGGCGTCGCGACCGATGCCGAAAACCGTTGCGCCCTGCCGCGAGAACAGTTTGGCGGTTTCCGCGCCCAGTCCCGACGACGCGCCCGTCACCAATGCCACCTTGTCCTGCAGCGCAGCCATGCCAGCTCTCTTCCTTCGTCGCGGCGAGTTCGATGCGGCGTGCATGCTTCGGGCAGGCTAGTAGGACCGCATCCGCACGACGCTACCCCGCAGAAGGTCAAGTGGGGCAACCGGTCTCGATCTTCGCCTACTCGCGAACATCCGCTCGAGCTGCAGGCTCTGCTGAAGTCGGCGGGCCGTGACCACCGCGACCAGGTTGATCGCCAGCTTGCCCAGCGCGATCCTGCCGGTGCGCTTCTTCCAGCTTGGCCGCGCGGGACGCGCACGGCGGCCGACGTAGTAGCCGATGCACGTCGCTGTCGCGAGCGCGCAGATCGCCGCGATTACCGTCACGTGATGAGCGTCCTTCGTCACGGTCGCGGGAGGGTCACACGCCGGCCACACTCCGGCCAACAAGTCTCAGGCCAGGTCGTGAGGCACGGAACCTGCCGATTCAAACAAGCTGGACCTCAACGCAATGCGATATCAGTCGATGTCGGCGCCGCCCGACATCGAGACCAGGACGCGGCGGTCACCACCGAGATGGGGATATTCGTCGTCTGGCAGGGACACCGACAGTTGCTGTTCTGCCCAGTCGGCGGGGTCGGCCTCCACCGGCAAAAAGCTATCCCACGCACCGAAGTATCTGCGCGCACGGCTGTTGAGCATGGCTTGTTCGATCACGGTTACCCTCTCCTTCGCGACTGATGAATAGCCCCGACTGTCAATATGTTTGGCTTTGTGAGGGTGGGCCGCCCGCCCCCGGACGAGTCGCCTGGCTATGGCAGTGGCCGAACCTCATCCGTGCAGGATCGAGGTAGTGCCCACGGAATTGCCCGGGCCGGCGGACTGGCCCATTCATCCTCGTTGTGATCTCATCACCTGCCTTTCTCCATCCTGGTGTTACCGGGCTTGGCCGACGGTCGCCGCGGAGGGCTGCGCTGCACGGCGCGCACATTGGGCGTGGGCGCGCGCCATGGCGGTGCGCATACCTCCCAGGACCGACCAGGTGACCGGGGCCCAAGCAGGGCGCACCCGGCCACTGGTGGCGCCGGTGGCCGACGAAGCAGGGTGACTGACGCCGCGCACAAGATGGCGTCGACCTCGGCAATCAGGACCGCCACCTCCGGATCATCGGCCAGCAAGAGCCCCGTCTGCCGGCCTGGTGATCCCTCGGCGTCGGTGCCGGGCGCCGCTGTCCCGGTGCCGCAGTGCGTCATCACCAACTCACGTTCTGTCAGCATGGCACCGGCCCATCAGGCGCTGATTGCGGTCTGCTGCCTATCCCCGCGGTTGACCGCGATCTTGCGTGGCTTGGCCTTCTCGGCCACAGGGATACGCAACCGCAGTACCCCGGCGTCGTAACACGCGTCGATATGTTCGGTGTCGAGATTGTCGCCGAGCACCAGTTGCCGACTGAACACCCCACGCGCCCGTTCGGTTGCCAGCATCTCCCGGCTTGGATCGACGTCGGGGCGCTCGGCGCGCACCGTCACCACATTGCGCTCGATGTCGAGGTCCAGCGACTGCTCATCGATTCCCGGCAGATCGAATTCGACCACGAATTGCTCGCCGTCGCGCCAGGCATCCATCGGCATCGCGGCCGGACGTGCCGCGGTGCCCGATAGCTGCTGAGTGAAGCGGTCGAGGTCACGAAACGGATCGCTACGAACCAACATGGTCGTCACCTCCAACACTCCCATCTGGTGTCTGTTCGCATCGGTTATCTATGCCTTGCGGCATAGTTTTTATATAGCTCGGGTCGGCGATCTTGGCAAGGGTCTGGCGAAGGTTTTCGGCGGCCAGTTGCCGAGAGATGTTGCCGGCCACCGCATGCAGCGGGAGATCGGGTTGACGTGACCGGGCGACGGCGCCCCCATTCGGCGCAAGACCCCCGCGCCGCAATCGCAGAATCGCCCGGCACTGTACGTCTGTACAGCGTGCCACCGGTGTCACAATACAACGAACCGGCTGAACGAGGAGAACATGGCAGCATCCGCGCGGCGTGTGGGCGCCGAGACGTCCAAGACCCGGGACACCCTGCTCGACCATGTCGAGAAAATGATGCTCGACGAGGGATACGCGAGCGTGACCTACCGCGCCCTGGCCTCGGCCGCCGGGGTCACGCCCAGCCTGGTCCAATACTACTTCCCGACACTCGACGACATTTTTCTCTCGGCGATCCGCCGCTATTCCGAACGCAGCCGACGGCTCCTCGACAAAGTGCTCGAATCGCGCCCCGATGATCCACTCCGCGCATTGTGGGAGTTCAGCCGTACCGAGGCATCGGGC
Organism: Mycobacterium sp. TKK-01-0059; assembly: GCF_000709305.1. Taxonomy (NCBI): domain Bacteria; kingdom Bacillati; phylum Actinomycetota; class Actinomycetes; order Mycobacteriales; family Mycobacteriaceae; genus Mycobacterium; species Mycobacterium sp. TKK-01-0059. The sequence continues at coordinate 1,959,943 of NZ_KL446993.1, read as the reverse complement.
GCGTTGATGACGGAATTCATGGCTCTGGGCAACCACCGCAAATCCATCCAGGCCGAGATCGCCGCGGTGACCCAGGCCAACCGCAAACGTCAGGTCGATGCGCTCGTCGCCAAATTCGGCAAGAGCGCACGCCCGGGTGGACACTTCTCGCTACCCGCCCTGCAACTGCTGATCTCCGGGCTGCCCAAGTTCCTCAACCTCGAAGAGGGCATCGGCGTCAAGACCGCCCACAAGGAAGTCACCAACGCCTTCGAGAAGTACCTGGACTCGATCGAACCGGCACCAGCGCCGAAACGTAAGACCGCCCAACGGCGTTCACCGTAGCGTTCAGGGCGGACTGTTCATGGCATCCCGTAGCGGCGCTCGCCAGTCAGCCAAGCTGCAGGGCATCCTGGCCGCCACCGAAGCACTGATGCTCGATCAGGGCTACGGCGCGGTGACCTTTCGCAGCGTGGCCAACGCTGCGGGCGTGGCCGCGGGCCTTGTGCAGTACTACTTTCCGTCCCTGGACGACCTATTCGTGGCGGTGCTGCGTTCGGCAACCGATCGCCTCATCGCCGACCTACAGCGCGCCTCCGAATCCGACCAACCACTACGCGGCGCATGGGCATACGCCAACAACGCCGCCGGCACCGCGCTGCTGATGGAATTCATGGCACTGGCCAATCACCGCAGCGCGGTGCGTGCCGTCATCGGCGAGGGCGGTGAGCGCGTCCGCCAGGCCTTGCTGACGACGATCCGATCCCGCTGGGCCGCCTACGGTCTCGACGAAAACGCTTTGCCGCCCGCCGCCGTGCTGTTCCTGCTCTCGTGCATCCCGCGGATGATCTACCTCGAAGAGAGCCTCGGCACCGTCACCGGCCATGCCGAAGCCACCGCTCTGGTCGAACGATTCCTCGACCAGGTCGAACCTCCCACCGCCTGACGCTCGGCCCCATTCGCGGCCGCGCACCCCACGATCCGCGCGCGAGAGAATGGACGTTCCGCGGCCGAACACGCTATTCTTGTACAAATCACCAAAGTCCATTGGAGGCGTTATGGCGGTCCATTCCCACCCCATCTCTGCGGCCCTGGGGCTCGAAATCACCGGCATGACCAGCAATGACCTGGTGACTCGGGCTGGCGCCGATGCGGCACAGGCGGCGCTGGATCGACACGGTGTGGTGGTGTACCGCGAGGTCAACATCAACGACGAGGGCCTGCTGGAGTTGAGCCGGATGCTGGGGACGCTCGTGGTGCAGCCGACCGGCGAACACCGCTATCCGGAGATCCAGACCATCACACTGGATCCGGCGAAGACCAACGCGCTGCTGGCCTCCTACCGTCAGGGCAACTTCCACTGGCACATCGACGGCGCCACCGACGAAACGCCGCAGAAGGGCACCCTGTTGACCGCCCGTGCCGTCGATCCCGCCGGCGGGGACACCGAATTCTCCAGCACCTACGCCGCCTACGAGGCGTTGCCCGAGGAGCAAAAGGCGCAGATCTGCGGGCTGCAGGTCGTGCATACCTTCGCCCATGCCCAGTCGCTGGCCAACCCGGATGCCACCGAAGAGCAGCGCGCGCAATGGAACCGGGTTCCCGCCCGCATTCACCCGCTGGTGTGGACGCACCGCGACGGCCGCAAGTCGATGCTGTTGGGGGCGACCGCCGACGAGGTGGTCGGGTGGCCGCCGGCCCGAAGCCGCGAGATGCTGGACCGCCTGCTGGACTGGTCGACTCAGCCGCAGTTCAGCATCCGCCACCAGTGGCGCGTCGGAGATCTCGTGATGTGGGACAACACCGGAATGCTGCACCGCGCATTGCCTTTCGAACCGACGTCGGTGCGCCTGATGCACCGCACGACGCTGGCCGGCGAGGAACCCGTCGCCGCCGCCTAACCTTCGGACGCCCGTACCTCGTCGGCCAAACCGGCGACGACCGCGCGCAGGCTACCGACGAGAACGAGAATCCTAGTGGCGGAGCACGTTCGGCTCATTGATCGCAGAACATGCCTCGGTAGCTGTGTGCCGGATGGCGTTCGTTGACATGCGGAGACGTGGTGTCGAAAAGCTTCTCGCGCAGGGTTCCTGGCCGGTACTGCTTCTGCATCAGTCCAATGCCCTGGAGCACGGGCACGAGATATTCGAAGAACTCATCGTAGCTCTGCGGCAGCAGGGCATTCATGACCTGAACCCCGTCCACACCGGCGCCCTGGTATTCCAGCAGGCGAGCGGCGATGGTTTCGGGGGATCCGACGACCATCTGCGGCAGTGACAGCGAGCTTAGGAAATCCTTCACCGTGGGGGTCGACCCCTCCGGCCAAGCGTTGATCATCGCCAGGAACGCTCCTCGGATGCCGGGAATTTCATCGAGGATGTCGCGCAGCGGGGCCGACGGGTCAAACCGTCCGAGGTCCATACCGCTGAGGCTGGAGAAGTACGCCGTTTGAGCCTCCGGGCTGCGGTACTCCTCGAGTTCGGCCCACTTGCGGTAGGCCTCCTCGTCGGTGGAGCCGATGACGAACATCATGCCCTGCAAGAACAGGATGTCGGCGTCGCGGCGGCCGCGTTGGCCCGCCAGGTCGCGCACGGTGGCGATCTGCTGGGCGATCGTCTCCAACGACATCGCCGAAAGGAACATCAGCTCAGCGTGGCCGCTGGCGAATTCGAGGCCAGCCGGCGATCCGCCCGCCTGGGCCAGCACCGGGGTGCGTTGTGGCGAGGGCTCCATGAGGTTGAAACCTTCGACGCTGTACCGCTTGCCCGCATGGTTGATGTTGTGCACCTTGGCCGGATCGGCGTAGATCCCCTTGGCGGGATCGTTGACGATGGCGTCGACGTCCCAGGATCCTTCCCACAGTTTGTAGGTGACATCGACGTATTCGTCGGCCCAGGCGTAGCGCTCCTCGTGCGAGAGATTGCCCGGTAGCCCGAGGTTGCGGAATGCGCTCTCGTTGGCCGAGGTAACGATGTTCCAACCGATGCGGCCACCGGAAAGATGGTCCAGGGTCGACACCGCGCGGGAGAAGACGAACGGGTGATGCGAGATGACGGAGCTTGTGTAGAGGAATCCGATGTTCTGGGTTTCGTAGGCCATCGCCGGGATGAGCATCGTGCAATCGCCGATCGGCACGTTCATCGCCATCTCGAAGACGATGTCGCGCGAACCGCGGTACTCGCCCTGCACGCCGACGACGTCGGTGAAGAAGAACGCGTCGACCTTAGCCTGCTCGGCCTTCTTGGCGAGGTCGACCCACATGTCGGCGGACTTGAATTCGCGGTTTCCGGCTCGCGGGTGTCGCCAGCTGCCGTGGAAGTTGTGGCCGATCGCATCCATCACGAGCAAGGTGAAGATCATGCGTTTGGACATAAAGCGCGCTCTTTTCGAAGGACCGAATCACTCGAATTGCTGTACGACTGTATAGCAATGCCTGGGCACCGTGGTCAACCGCCTGGGCTAGCGCATCACGTGCGCACACTGGGTGTGCGGATGGACGTCGAACAGGTCGCGGTAGGAGGGTGGTTGCCGGCCGTCTTCATCGTGGATGCCGTACTTGACGGCCAGTTCCGCGCCGATGAGCGTCTGGCCGCTGAGTTCGACGCATTGGGGGTCGTTGTAGAGCGCCCAGATCACATGTCCGGTGAGCTCGGGTGTTTCGGCGCTGTCGAGGATGTGCCCGAATTTCTCGGGGTTGCTGGCGATGATGGCGCGGACGCGGTCGGTGAGCAGCGATCCCATCCAGATCGATACCGCCGTGATCCCAGTGTCTTTGAAGTCGACGGCCATGTCGGCGGCCATCTTGTCGACGGCGGCCTTCGGCACTCCGTAGGCGGGTCCGAAGGCATAGTGCACCGAGCCCGACGAGGAGGTGAAGGCCACCAGGCCGCGTCGCTGCGGGAGCATCAGGGGTGCGGCATAGACGGTGGCGACGTAGCTGCTGCGCACGCCGACATCCAGGGTGTCGATGACATTGAGCGGCTCTTCCCAGAACTTGGTGCGCCCCATCATTTCGTCGCGGATGAGGGCGGCGTTGTTCACCAGGATGTCGATGCGGCCCTGTTCCTGCTCGATCCGGGTGAACAGCGCCTTGACCTGTTCGTCGTCGCCGTGATCGACACGCACGGCGATGCCCTGTCCCCCTGCGGCGCTGACCATTTCGGCCGTCCGGTGGATCGTGCCGGGCAGGGCGGCGTCGCCGGCGTTCTCGCTGCGGCCGGTGACGTACACGGTGGCGCCGTGCTGTCCGAGGGCGTGGGCGATGCCGGCTCCGGCGCCGCGGCTGGCTCCGGTCACGACGGCCACGCACGGTGCGGACGACATGAGAGTTCTCCTGTCTGTCGGGTCAGCCGACGATCGCGGGCATGGAGTCCCAGCCCCGGACGGTCGAAGTGCGCGAACGACGCGCGTTGTCCATGTCGATGGTCCACTCGGGAAATCGCTTGAGCACCTCCTCGAGCGCGACGCGGCCCTCGAGGCGGGCCAGTGGTGAGCCGACGCAGAAGTGGGCGCCGCGACCGAAGGTGAGGTGTCCGCCGGGCTTACGGCGGATGTCGAACCGGTCGGGGTCCTCGAAGTGGCGTTCGTCGCGATTGGCCGAGGCGAGCATCAGCAGTATCGCGCTGCCGGCCGGCACGATCTGCTCCTGGAACGCGACATCCTCGGCCGCGACGTAGCGCGCGACGTGCGGCCCGGGCGGCTCGAAGCGCAGCAGTTCCTCGATCGCCGTCGGGATCAAGGAGTGGTCTTCGGCGAGTTCCTTGCGTTGGTCGGGGTGTTCGGCCAGGACCTTGCCCATCCACCCGAACAGCCGACCGGTGGTCTCGACGCCGGCGCCGGCGACGACGGCGAGGAAGATGACCAGCTCTTGCTTGGTCAACTTGCGCGTAGTTCCGGTTTCGTCGTCGAATTCGACGTTCAGCAGCTCGGTGATCAGGTCGTCGGACGGGTGCTTCTCGCGCCACTCGACGTATTCGCCGAACATCTCGCCGGTGAAGTAGTGCTCCTTGTCGACGTGCATAGGCTTGCCGGCTTCGTTGCGCAGCACCGCGTTGGCGTGGGCGCGCACCGCGGGCTGCTCGGAATCCGGGATGCCGGCGAGCATCCCGATCGTTTTCATCGGGAGTTCGGCCCCGAGGTCCTGGACGAAGTCGAAGCGTTCACCGCCAACCAGCGGATCGAGGCAGGCGGTGCAGAACGCGCGCACCTTGTCCTCGATGGCGCGCATCTTCTTCGGTGTGAATGCGCGGGACACGATGGCGCGGTGGATGGTGTGCACCGGGGGATCTTCATTGATGAAGACGCCTGCCGGGATCACCGGATCGGTGAGCACGACTTCGAGGATGTCGCCCTTGGCCGAGCTCAGGCGAGTGGTGTCCTTGAGTGCTGCGTCGACGTCGGCGTAGCGGCTGATGCCCCAGAAGTTGTGCCGCTCGTTGTAATAGAGCGGGGATTCGTCGCGAAGCCGGCGATACGTCGGGTAGGGGTCGAGGTCGATCTCGACATCCCAGGGATCGTAGTACAGGTCGTCCATCTGTTGCCTCCAAAGTTATTGCGGGTCAAGCCGATCCGATCAAATGTCGGCGGACTCTTTACGTTCGGTGATCGGTCGCGCCAGACCCTGCTCGTCGCAGGCGCGCTGCAGGGCGTCCAACGTCTCGGCCAGGCCGGGGCCCAGGCGTGGGCCCGGGGTGAAGGTCGCGGGCAGGTGGCGCATGCCCTGGATCACGCCGATGCTGTCGTAGTGGACGGTGCCCTCCGCGACGCACTCGTAATCGGGCATCCGGTCCAGCACGGCGGTGAGCATGGCCTTGAACACGGTGCGTGCCACGTTCGAACCGATGCAGCGGTGCACGCCCAGCCCGAAGCTGAAGTGGCGATTGCCTTTTCGATCCATCACCACCCGGTCGGGCTCGGAAAACACCGCGGGGTCACGGTTGGCCATCGCCCAGGACAGCCACAGCCGGTCGCCTTCTTTGAGCGCGGTCCCGTTGAGGTTCATGTCCTCGGAGATGGTTCGGGCATCGCCGGGGGCGGGGGTGAAGTACCGCAGGAACTCCTCGGTGGCGGGGTTCAGCAGCGTGTCGCGCTGCTCGCTGAGCCGGGTGCGTTCGTTCGGATTCTGTGCGAGCCATTCCAGGGCATGCGCGGTCAGCGCGGTCGTCGTGTCGAACCCGCCACCGATCAGCAGGTTGAGCATGCCGACCAATTCGATGTCCGGTGGCGCCTCGCCGTCGATGCGCAGTTTTGCCAGCGCGTCGATGACCCCGGGCCGCGGGTTCTCCCGGATCTCGACGAGGTTGGCGAATAGATCCATGCCCATCGCCATGTACAGTTCGCGGACCCGTTCGGCGTCCGGGGAGTCCGGCGGGGTGTAGACCAAGGCGTGTGCGGGCTCGTTGTAGATGGTCCACTTGTCCAGCCGCACCCCGAGCATCGCCAGCGTCAGCACCGCGGGTACCACGTTGGCCAGGTCGTCGACGAAATCGATCTGGCCGGTTTCGATGCGCTCGTCGAGGCAGGCGCGCACGATCTCCCCAACGAACGGTTCCCATCGCTTGACCGCCGCCGGAGACAGGTAGGGGTTCAGCGCGGTGCGGTAGTAGCGGTGTTCCGGGTCGTCCATCTCGAGCATGCCGCCGCGGAAGTTCTCCGCCCCGATCATGGTGGGGATGGAAATGCCCTTGTAGCCCCGGCGTTCGTTGTTGATGTCGTGGTCGTTGGAGACGTGGGGACAACGCGCCAATTCGAATACCTCGGCGCTGCCGGCCGCCACCCAATGGCCGTCGTACGTCTCCGTCCATGCCATCGGGCACTTTTGCTGCATCTCATGGGTGATATCGAGGAACTTCTCGCGATATTGCGGGTGGTGCCGGTCGAAGTGGTAGCGCGGAACATCCTCGACATGGGCGCGCTCGTTGAGCGCGCTCATAGGCGCGCCGCGTTCGAAGCGGGTGCGGCGGTGCGGTCCACCTCGAAGGTGATCGCCTGCTCGGGGCACGAGCGGGCCGCGTCACGTACCTGCTGGCGCAGTTCGCCGGGGACCCGTTCGTTGATCGGTTGGGCATGGCCGTCGATGTCGTCGAGCTCGAAGACCCCAGGAGCGATCATCGCGCACAGGGTGTGGCCTTGGCAGCGGGCCGATTCGACGCGTACCTTCACGATGTTCCTTGTCTGTCAGAGATTTTGACGTCCGGCCTAGATGACCGCGCCGCCGTTGACCCCGATCACCTGACCGGTGATGTACCCCGCGCCATCGGTGCACAGGTAGGAGCACAGCCCGGCGACGTCCTCGGGCGAGCCAAGGTGGCCGGCGGGAATCGCCCGCGTGAGGTACTCGGTCGGAGGCAGCTTTTCCAGCCGCTGTTGTTCGCGCAGCATCGGGGTGTCGATCGCGAACGGCGGAATGGTGTTGGCGGTAATGCCTTTTCCGGCATAGTCCCGCGCGACGGTCTTCGTCAACGCGATCACCCCGCCCTTGGTGGCCGAGTAATGACCCTGACGCGGCGCGCCCTGCTGGCCGGCCGCCGAGGAGATGGTGACGATGCGCCCCCACCCGGCGGGCACCATGTCCGCAAGGCCGGCCTGCAGGCTCAGGAAGGTGCCGGTCAAATTCACCGCGAGGAACCGATTCCACTCCGCCAGGGTGATCTGGTCGAACCGCGTGAAGCCGCCGATGGCCGCGCTGGTCACCAGGATCTCGACAGGGCCGAACTGTGCTCGCACCGTGTCGAAAGCGGCGTGAACCGAAGCTTCCTTCGATACGTCGACACCGACCGCGACGGCTTTGCCTCCCGCCGCGTGGACTTCGGCGACGACCTTGGCGGCTGCCTCCTCGTTCAGGTCGAGGACAGCCACCCGGTGCCCGTCGGCGGCGAGCGTCGTGCAGATCGACTGACCCAGGCCCGATCCACCACCGGTCACCACCGCCACGCGGTTCATGTCAGACACGCTCCTCGCCAACCACAAATGCTATACGACTGTATAGCCGATGGTGGCGCCGCGCACAAGGCGGCAAGCGCGACCGCTGCGCCCCTGGATAGATCGGTCAGTCGGCAGGCCTCTTGGCGCGCTTGGGGCGTGCGCCTCCCCCGTACACGATGTCGGCACGCTCGGGGTCCCACCGATCCCGGAAGACCACGTCGCCGATGGGCCGTCGGCGCACCGGGCCATGGTGACCGCGTGGCCAGCCGACGACGATGTGCCCGGCCAGGAACCATTCGTCGGGCACGCCGATGGCCTCGCGCAGGATCCGTTCGCCGTCGTAGGAAGCCCAGCTCGTCAAGCATGCTCCCAAACCCTGTGCGCGGGCGGCCAAGTAGAAATTCTGCATCGCCGGGTAGATGGAGCCGCCCTGCAGGAATTCGGAGGCGAATTCGTTCTTGTAGGCGGTGAACAGCACCGAGGTGTACTCCCCGGCGCGGTCGTGCAACTCGTAGGTGGCGCGGTTGTTGCGGGCGGCGCGGCCGTGATCGTCGGCCGATGGTCGGGTCATCCCGTAAATCTTTTCGATCGTGCGCAACGCTGACTGCGCGGCGTCGGCGACGGCGGCACGCTGTTGCGGCGCGGACAGGACGACGAACCGCCACAATTGCGCGTTGGCGCCGTTGGGGGCCCATGTGGCGGCCTCTAGGCAGCGGTTCAGCGTCTCGTCGTCGACGGGGTCGTCGGTGAACCTGCGCATCGATCGCGCGGTCGAGAGCACTTCCCAGACGTCATCGGTGGAATCCGGCATGCCCCAGGTGTACTCGACCCGAACGGGCGTGTCGAGGGGGGTCGGTCGCGAATCGCATGGCCGGTTTTCGCTGATGCTGTACAGTCGTATTGCGTTTGTTCCGGGTGGCAACGATGGGAAGTGGTGTTGTGGACGACAGGTTCTCGATGCAAGGACGGGTTGCCGTCATCACCGGCGGTGGCACTGGGATCGGCCGGGCATCGGCACTGGTGCTCGCCGAACACGGCGCCGACGTCGTGCTCGCCGGACGGCGAGAGGAGCCGCTGAAGGCGACGGCCGGCGAGATCGAGGCACTGGGACGGCGGGCGCTGGCCGTGTCGACCGACGTGACCGATGCCGCGGCGTGCCAGTCCCTTGTCGATACCACGTTGGCCGAATTCGGCCGTCTGGACGTGCTTTTGAACAATGCCGGTGGCGGTGAGACCAAATCCCTGATGAAGTGGACCGACGACGAGTGGCACCAGGTGCTGGACCTGAACCTGTCCAGCGCGTGGTATCTGTCGCGCGCGGCCGCCAAGCCGATGATCGCCGCGGGCAAGGGCGCCATCGTCAACATCTCGTCCGGCGCCAGCCTGTTGGCAATGCCCCAGGCGCCGGTGTATGCCGCCGCGAAGGCCGGGCTGAACAACCTCACCGGCTCGATGGCCGCGGACTGGACCCGCAAGGGCGTGCGGGTCAACTGCATCGCCTGCGGCGCCATCCGCACGCCTGGCCTGGAAGCCGACGCCGAACGTCAGGGCTTCGACATCAACATGATCGGACAGACCAACGCCTCAGGGCGCATCGCGGAGCCGGATGAGATTGGTTACGGCGTACTGTTTTTCGCCTCCGATGCGTCGAGCTACTGCTCGGGCCAGACGCTGTACATGCACGGCGGGCCGGGCCCCGCCGGCGTCTGAGACACACGGGAGATGCCCATGAATGTCAGTCACCTGGGACTGCGAGTCCGCGATCTGCCGAAGGTGCAGCGGTTCTACGAGGCGCTCGGATTTCGGGAGATGAACCGCCTGACCGTGCCGGACAAGCTCGCCGGCGCCCTGCTGGGATTAGAGCCGCCGATCGGATTCGAGGCCGTCTATCTGGACAACGACGGCTTCGTGCTGCAACTGCTCACGTTCTCCGGGCATCCGGCACCGGAGGAGCCGGAACGGACGATGGTCGGAGCGGGGCTGACGCATCTGTCCATTGCGGTCGATGATTTCCCGGCGGCGCAGGCGGCGGTGAAGGCGGCCGGTGGCAGCGTGATCGCCGATCCGGGCGGCGGTTTCGCATGCATGGTGCGCGACCCCGAAGGACAGCTGCTCGAGCTGGTCCACTCCAGCGTCCGGCCGGTGCCGAAGAACTGAGTCCCGCTCAGGTACGGAGCTCCTCGGCCATTTCGGCGTACCGGTCAAGGAACGACAACGTCGTCGACGGGTCGAGCGCATCGCGGCGGCCACCGCCCAGGACCGCTCGGGTGAAACCCAGGTCCCGGTAGCTCGCCAGCCGCTTGAGCGAGGGGTCGCCCCAGGCCATGATCGTCAGATCGAGGTCGCCCGCGTCGCGGGCGAGGTCGTGGGCCGTGCGACGGAACTCGGCCAGCGCGGTCGGCAGATCGCGAAAGGCCGCGTCACCGGGCAGCCAGCCGTCGGCCCACGGCAGGCAGCTGCGGATGGCCTTGGCGCCGGTCGCGGCGGCCAACAGCGGCGGATGGGGTCGCTGCATCGGCTTTGGGTTCGACCAGACGGGTTCGAAATCGATGAAATCCCCGTGGTATTCGGCCTCGTCGTCGCTCCACAGCTTCCGAAGCGCGCCTACGGTCTCGCCGAGCAACCGGTAGCGGTCGGTCCACGCAATGGCGGGCCGAGCGACCTCGAGTTCGGCGCGAAACCCCACCCCCACACCCAACATCAACCGCCCGGCGCTGACCTGGTCGAGCGTCGCGACCTCCTTGGCCAGGGTGAACAACTCGCGTTCCAACGGAAGGACGACCGCGGTGCCCAAGCGCAGCGTCGACGTGGTCGCGGCCGCGGTGGCCAGCGACAGGAACGGATCCAAGACGCGCCTTTGGGCCTCCAGCAACGCGGGATGGAACCCGCCGGCAGCGGAAACCGGGATCTGCGGGTGCTCCCCGACCCACAGCGATTCGAACCCACGCGATTCGAGCGCCGGACCCAGCGCGGCGGCGGCGACGTCCCCCGGCGTGTTCAGCGAGACGTATCCCAGCTCCATCGAATCTCCTTCGGGCCAACTCGCACGGCGCGCCGCCGTCTGCTATACGATCGTATAGCAGACGGATAGCATAGGTCCCGCCATGGCGAGGGAGTGGAATGCACGCGCTGACTGAGGGTCAGATCTCCTACGATCCGTACAACGTCGAAATCGACGCCGACCCGTACCCCACCTACCGACGGCTTCGTGACGAGTCGCCGCTCTACTACAACGAACGGTTCGACTTCTGGGCACTGAGTCGCTTCACCGACGTCGACGACGCCCTGCGCGATATCGACAACCTCAGCTCCGCCAAGGGTGACATCCTCGAAGTGGTCAAAGCGGAACCGGTGATGCCGGCCGGCGTCTTCATCAACGAGGATCCGCCACTGCACACCATGCACCGGTTATTGGTGTCGCGCGCATTCACACCCCGGAAGATGAAGGCGATCGAGGACCAGGTGCGGGCATTCTGCGCGGCGTGCCTGGACCCGCTGTCGTCCGGGGACCGTCTCGACTTCACTGTCGATCTGGGTGCCCAGATGCCGATGCGGGTGATCGGGATGCTGGTCGGCATGCCCGACTCCCTGCAGCGCAGCGTCCGCAAGGTGGCCGGGCAGCGGCTGCGTAACAAGCCCGGAGAGCCGCTACCGGTGAGCAAGGACAATTACTTCAACGGCAACATGTTCCGCGACTATGTGCAGTGGCGCGAGCAGAACCCATCCGACGATCTGGTCACCGAACTGTTGGCGGCCGAGTTCCGGGACGTCAACGACGAGGTGCGCCGGTTGTCGACCGAAGAACTGCTGGTTCTCCTCGGCGTCATCGCCAACGCCGGCACCGAGACGGTCGGCCGGCTGTTCGGCTGGCTCGGCAAGCTGCTCGGTGAGTATCCCGACCAACGCCGTCAACTCGTCGAGAATCCCGACCTGATTGCGAGCGCCGTTGAGGAGGTGCTGCGGTTCGAGCCGCCCGTCCACAACATTGCCCGTTACGTCGCAAAAGACGTTGAATACCATGGTCATACCGTTCCGGCCGGGAGCTCCCTGCTGCTGATGACCGGCGCCGCCAACCGCGACGAGCGGCGCATCGAGAACCCCGACCGCTTCGACATCCAGCGCAGCGTCAATCACCTGGCGTTCGGGCGAGGTACACATTTCTGCCTCGGCGCCTCGCTGGCCCGGCTGGAAGGCCGGGTCGCCCTCGAGGAGATTCTGAAACGCTGGCCGGACTGGACCGTCGACATGGACAGCGCGGTGCGCGCGCCCACCGCGACCGTCCGGGGCTGGGACAGCATGCCGACAATACTCGGCTGACCGAGGCCCCGTCAGCGGGTGTTGACCGGGACGTTCAGCAGACTGTCGGGCCCGGGGACATCGGCGAATTGCATTGCCCAGGCGGGTTTCCCGTGCTGCACGATCCACGTCGAGCCGGTGGCATCGAGGGGCGCCGTCACTGCGCCGAGGACCGCATCGGCGATCGCCTGCGGCTCCATCACCGGCACCCCTGCTCCCTCGACCAGTCGGCGGCGGCTTCCGAGCACACCGGTTTCGGTGATTCCCGGGCAGATGGTATGCACCGCAATGCCTTCCGGCGACAGGTTGGGAGCGATGGCCCGCATGAAACCGACGACGGCGTGCTTGCCCAACGAGTAGACCGGGTCGGGATGCCAGGGCAGGATGCCGGCCAGCGACGCGGCCGCCACGATCGCGCGTCCACCGGTGGCGGGACAGGCCCGCATCGTGCGGACGGCGGCCCTGGCGCCGAAGACAACGCCGTCGAGGTTCACTCCGAGGGAGCGGCGGTAGTCGGCGTCCTCCAGGGCGGCGATGTCCCCGGACCAGCGAACGCTGATGCCCGCGTTAAGGAACGCCAGTTCCAGGCTGCCGAGCTCATCGACGCAGGACGCAAACGCGGCATCGACCTCCTGGGGGTTCGAGACGTCGCAACCCACGCCGAGGCCACCGATTTCGTCGGCGACCGCACCTGCGGAGGCTTCGTCGATGTCGACCACACACACCCGCATGCCGTGGCGGGCCAACAGCTGCGCCGTGGCGCGACCGATGCCCGAGCCACCGCCGGTCACCAGCGCCACGCGCCCGTCGATCACCACCGGTCGGCGGGGACGTCTTCGATCGTCAGCGGACGGGCGTAGGAGGGATCGGTCCGGTCCCACTTGCCCTTGATGAAGCCCTTGACGGCGCCGGATGCCATCACCGAGGAATCGCCGCTCATCATCCACTCGAGGGTGCAGCGGCGCAGCGCGATCTTCCAGACCCCGTCGCGGCGCTCGAGGCGATCGAGGTAACGGCCGCCCATCAGCGACACGACCTTGCCGCCCTTGGCCCGCATCGCCCCGATGACATAGCTCTCCGCATGGGCTTCGTCGCCGCTGATCTCGCAGGTGTGGGTGGTGATGTTGTGCAGGTGGTCCTCGAAGACCATGCTGTGCGCGTTGTTGGCCCAATCCCCGTATTCGGGGCCGAGTTTCACGGTCGGGCCGTGTTCGTCCACGCCGTCCTCGAAATAGACGCTGCCCATCAGTTCCGTGTCGTGGCGGTCATGCCCACGGGACTGGTTCATCACGCAGTCGAGGATGGCGGTGCGATCCTCGAGGTACTGCACCCGCTGCCGCAGTTGCTTGAGCTCGTCGCCGTTGGTCATGACGGTCCTTCCGCTGAAGTAGTGGCTGCGCTGTACATCTGTATAGCACACCGCGCCGTCGACCTCACCAAGCCGGGCGTGTTCGTTCAGGACGGCTGGCCTCGTTGTGATCAACCTGCGAGGGCGCGTGTTCGACTACGCACGCCGGGACACGGACTACGCACTTTCAAGGGCGCGAAGGACTGCCTGGACACGCGAATCTCATGCCGTGCGACCCGGACCGGCATGAATTTTCCACCATTCCTCGCCGGCCCGTTCGGGTCCGCCATTTCAACTATCGAGGAGACGAGAATGAGCCTGGCGCACGCCTCACACGCCCGGATGGCCCCGGCCGACGAGCTGGTGCCGTCGCGCTACGCGGTGCGGGTCGGCGAGATTGACGTGCTGGTGATCAGCGATGGGGTGCTACCGATAACCACCTCGACGTTGGCCACCAACGCCGACCCCGCCGAGCTGGCAGGCTGGCTGGGCGATAACTTCCTGCCGCCTGAGGTGGTCGACTGGCCGCTGAACGTGGTCGTGGTGCGTAGTGGTGACCGGACCATCCTGGTCGACGCCGGGCTGGGCCTGGAGTTCCCGGACTTCCCGCGGGCGGGGCAAACGGCGAAGCGACTGGAGGCCGCCGGGGTCGATCTGGAATCCGTGACCGACGTGGTGCTCACCCACCTGCACATGGATCACGTGGGCGGGCTGCTCACCGAAGGGCTGAAGGACCGGCTGCGTCCGGACCTGCGGATCCACGTGGCGGCCGCAGAAGCCGATTTCTGGGAGGCGCCCGACTTCTCCCACACCACCATGCCGGAGCCGATACCGGACGTGCTTCGCTCGGTCGCCTCGCGATTCCTGGACGAGTACCGCGACCGGCTCCGGACGTTCGAGACGGACTACGAGGTGGCGGCGGGCGTGTTCGTCACCCGCACCGGCGGTCACACCCCCGGGCACAGTGTGGTCCGCCTGGCTTCGGGCGGCGACCGGCTGACATTCGCCGGTGACGCCGTGTTCCAGGTCGGATTCGAAAACCCCGAGTGGCACAACGGATTCGAGCACGACCCCGAGGAGGCGGCCCGCGTTCGGGTGCGTCTCCTGCGGGAGTTGGCCTCGACAGGCGAGTCGCTGGTGGCCACCCACTTGCCGTTCCCGTCAGTGTGCCGGGTCGCGGTCGCCGGCAACGTCTTTCGGTGCGTACCGACCGTCTGGGATTACTGACCGCTCCCGGGTGGTCGCGCCATCGTCGCTGCCGGACTAGGCTATCGCGGTAGCGTCGGCCGACACACGAAGGAGGCGGTCGCATTGACCGACATCATCAACGACGCTTTCTCCCGCCGCGTGTTCATGCGGGGCGCCGCGTTATCGGTGCCGGTCGTGGGCGCCGCGCTCGTCGTACCCGCCGCGTTGGCCGAGCCTTCGGAGTGCAGCGATCCATCCGGCATGGTCGGCAACTGCGCGGTGCAGCTACCCCAGGAATTCACCTCGACGAGTTTCAGCACAACGGCCATCGCCGGAGGTACGAACTACTCGATTCTGTTCAGCACCAAGATCCCGAGAGGCCCGCTCGTACCTTCGGGCGCCACCGGTTACCGCATCCGCAGCGGCAGTGTGTCGGGCACGAAGCAGGACGGAACCCCGTTCCGCCTGACACCAGGGATCGGCGAGGTGGGACCACGGGTCCTCGGAGCACGCTCGGCGTCATCCCTCGGCTTCGCGCTGGATGTGCCGTGGAATGCCGACCAGCTCGTGCGTTCGTTCCTGTACGCCTACGAAGTCGAGTTCTTGACCGGGCTGACGGGAATTCAGACCTGCCCGTACACGACCACCATGACGCTCGCGGACAACGGTATGACCCTCGGCGGTGTCGGCTCGGTGACGTTTTCCCAGCCGAGGCTTACCGATTGCGGCGAGGCACCACCGCCTCCAGAGTGAACCAGTCGCACAGCTTCCGTCGCTATCCCGCTGCTCGGGTTTCGGAATCAGGGATGGTCCTACCCTCGACGAACTTCCACCGCTCAACCAGTGCGTCGCCGAAAACATCGTTCTGCCAATAGAATTTGATGGACATTAGTACTTCGAGTGTGATACGACCCGGCTGTTCGCGATTGAGGCCAGGATTGGGGCCGGCACCTATGGGGTGCAATTGGTCGGCGCGCCAGGAGAGTTCGAGGATCCCGTCCGGTGATTGAGGTCGACGAAGCTGCCGACCGAAGCCCACCGCGGCATGGGTCGCAAATACGTCGCGCAGCTTCTCGACCGAGCCGCGGGGCCGCCGGCCCCGGCCGTAAACGATCTGTGGGCCGACAAGAGTAATCCCTTGCCGGCCCACAGATTACGTAAAGATCAGACCGCGGTCACTCCGGTGGCCTGGGGGCCCTTGGCGCCCTGTCCTACCTCGAACTGAACCCGCTGATTCTCCTCCAGCGTGCGGTAGCCACCGCCCTGGATCTCGGAGTAGTGGACGAAGACGTCCGCACTGCCGTCATCGGGGGCGATGAAGCCGAAGCCCTTTTCGCCGTTGAACCATTTCACGGTTCCTTGCGTCATATTTCTTGTACTTCTTTCGTTTACTTTCGCGAATGCAGAACGCATTCGCCGTTCAGCCTACCCCACAATGGGGGTCCCTAAATCCGTCTTCGACGCTGGAGCCGCGCCGGGGGCACCCGCCGGACGAGATTTCCGCGGCGATCATCACCGTAGGTTGCCAAACGGCGTGGCGGTGGGCGACTCCCTTACGCGCCACTCGACGCGATGCCAATCGACCGGCTCCGACGTGGAGGCCATGCGATCACGGCTCCGTTGCACACACAGCTCGCCACCCCGTCAAGGCCCCCCGGGTCGGTTGGCGTGGTTGACGCGACGGTGTTAGCGTAGCCACCGTCGCTGACTCGGAACCCGAGTTTCGCATCGGTTGGCAGCCATCTTCTCGCGTCAACCGGGCTGTCCGGCGTCTGACTGAACGCAACGAAAGCTGGGGGAACGCACGCGGTGTTTCGAGTGTTGAGACGGTTCTGGATCCCGCTGCTACTGGTGGTGGTCGTGGCACTAGGCGCATACGCGATCACCCGCATCCGGGAGTCCACCGGGCATCACGGCCCGAATCTTGCGGAGGGATCCGGAATTACCGCGAACTTCAATCCGAAGCACATCAGGTACGAGGTCACCGGCGCGGGCGGGACCGCGAATCTCAACTACCTCGACGAGAACGGGCAACCCCATCTCATCGAAAATGCCCCGCTGCCCTGGTCTTTCACGATCGTGACGACGCTGCCGTCGATGTCGGCCAACATCTTGGCCCAGGGCGATCGGGGCACCCACGATCTTCGGTGTCAGGTGACCGTCGACGGTCAGGTGCGTGACAGCAGGGCGAGCACCGACGCCATCAAACCGTTCATCTACTGCTTGGTGAAATCCGTATGAGCAACATGCACACGCAGCCGCACCGCCCGTTCATAGGTCGGATGGTGCGGATCTTCTCGTTACCGATCATCGTGTTCTGGGTGCTCGTCGCGGTGGGCCTGGGCATCTTGACCCCGTCGCTCGATGCCGTCGCGGCGACGCGTTCAGTGCCGATCAGCCCCACCAATTCGGATTCGTATCGGGCGATGCTGCACATCGGCAAGGTGTTTCAGCAGTACGATTCCGACTCCACAGCGATGGTCGTGCTGGAGGGCAAGGACAAGCTCGGCGATGCCGCGCACAAGTTCTACGACAAGATCGTCGCCAAGCTGGAAGCCGATCACGAGCACGTGCAGAACGTCCAGGACTTCTGGAGTGATCCGCTCACCGCGGCGGGCTCTCAGAGCGTGGACGGCAAATCCGCCTACGTGCAGATCTTCCTCAATGGCCCCCAGGGCACGACACCCAGCCACGAGTCGGTGGCAGCGGTGCGTGACATCGTTGCGTCGGTACCAGCGCCGCCGGGTATCAAGGCCCATGTCGCTGGCAATACCGTGCTGAACGCCGACACCAGCGTGGCCGGGCATCAAAGCATGGCGATCATGGAGCTGGTGTCGGTCGGCGTCATCATCGTGATGCTGCTCATCGTCTACCGCTCTGTCGTGACGATGCTGGTGTCTATGGTCATCATCGGGCTGGAACTATTTGCCGCACAGGGCATTACGGCCACAGCGGGCAACCTGAACATCATCGGCTTGACCCCGTACGCGGTGAGCATGGTGACCATGCTGGCCTTGGCCGCCGGGACGGACTACGTGATCTTCCTACTCGGGCGATATCACGAGGAGAGATCGAAAGGCCTCGATTCCGAAGAGGCGTTCTATGTCGCCTATAGCGGTGTCTCGCACGTCATCCTGGGTTCCGGGCTGACCATCGTCGGTGCCTGCTTGTGCCTCACCATGACCACGCTGCCCTACTTCCAGACCATGGGTCTGCCCTGCGCGATCGCGGTTGGGGTGATCATCGCCGCAGCCCTGACGCTGGCGCCTGCGATCCTGACGGTGGCCTCGAAGTTCGGTTTGCTCGACCCCAAGCACAACGTGGTTTCCTCGCCGGGTTGGCGTAAGGTCGGTACCTCCGTGGTGCGCTGGCCCATTCCGATCGTCTTGGTGACCTGCGTGATCGCCGTCGTGGGTTTCGTCGCCTTGATGACGTATGTGCCGCAGTACAACGACCAGAAGTTCACCCCCGCCGATATGCCCGCCAACCAGGCCATGGGCGTCGCGGACCGGCATTTCTCCCAGGCCCGCATGAACCCCGAGCTGTTGATGCTCGAGGCCGATCACGATCTGCGTACCCCCGCCGACATGCTCGTGATCGAAAAGGTCGCCAAGAATGTCTTTCGCATGCGGGGCATCGATCGGGTGCAGACCATCACCCGCCCGCTGGGCGCACCGATCGAGCACAGCTCGATCCCCTTCCTGCTCGGTGCGCAAAACGCCGGCACTCTGCAGGCCGCGAAGTTCAACAACGACAACTCGGCGCAGATGCTCGAACAGGCCGACGAGATGAGCCGGACCATCGCCAACATGCAACGCATGTACACCATCACCAAGGAGATGACCGAAACCACGCACAGCATGGTTGGCAGGACCCACGAGATGGTGGACACCACCAACGAATTGCGGCAAAGCCTCGCCGATTTCGAGGATTTCTTCAGACCCATTCGCAGCTACTTCTACTGGGAAAAGCACTGCTACGACATCCCGATCTGCTTTTCACTGCGGTCAGGCTTCGACACCCTGGACGGAATCGACGCCCTCGCCGACCAAATACAAGGCCTCACTACCGATTTGGATCGGTTGGATCATTTGCTGCCGCAGATGTTGCCGGTGCTGCAGAACACCATCACCTCGATGACGAAAATGCGCGACTTCATGATCGCGACCCATAGCACCCAGGCCGGCACCCAGGCCCAGCAGCAGGAACTGGCCAAAGGCGCGACGGAGATAGGCCTGTACTTCGACCAGGCCAAGAATGACGACTTGTTCTACCTGCCACCAGACGTGTTCGACAATCCCGACTTCAAACGTGGCATGAAGATGTTCATGTCGCCCGATGGCAAGGCAGTCCGGATGATCATCACCCACCAGGGCGACCCGGCCTCGGTGGAGGGTATCGAACACGTGCGGGGCCTCAAAGGTGTTGTCGCAGACGCCCTCAAGGGCACCCCGCTGAGCAATGCCAAGGTCTCACTGGCCGGCACGGCATCGCTGTATGCCGACATGCAGGACGGCGTCGTCACCGACCTCATGATTGCGATCATCGCAGCGATGATCCTGATTTTCGCGATCATGCTGTTGATCACGCGCAGTGTGGTGGCCGCCCTCGTGATCGTCTGCACCGTCGCCGCATCCTTGGGTACCGCGTGTGGTTTGTCGGTGCTGCTCTGGCAGGACATCCTGGGGCTGGGCGTGCAGTGGATCGTGATCCCGTTGTCGATGGTGATCCTGCTGGCAGTGGGTTCGGACTACAATCTCCTGGTGGTCTCGCGCTTCAGGGAAGAGATACACGCCGGGCTCAACACGGGCATCATCCGTGGCATCGGGGCGACCGGACGCGTCGTCACGGCGGCCGGCCTGGTGTTCGCCTTCACGATGATGGCGATGATCGTCAGCGATCTGCGCGTGGTCGGTCAGCTCGGCATGACCATCGGCATCGGCCTGGTGGTCGATACGTTGATCGTGCGGGCGTTTATGACCCCCTCTATCGCCGCCGCGCTGGGCCGCTGGTTCTGGTGGCCGCTCAACACCTTTGAGATCACCAGGCATCGCCGTGGCGGACCCGAACCAACTCCGGTCGACGACGACAACACCGCGCCCCTTGCGACAGCGAGGGCGTGAGAGCCGTGACCGAGTCTGGCAAGCTGGCGGCGGGGTTGGTCGCCGCCGCGGAATGCTTGTCAGACACACAATCAAAACTGCGCCAACGCACCCAAGGCCGGCTCGATCGATCCCGCGATCCCGCGATCCTCGACGCCGCGCTGGCCGCATTGGCCGAAAACGGTTACAACGACACCAATATGAACGACATCGCCGCGCGAGCGGGTGTTGGTAAAGCGGCGATATACCGCCGCTGGGCGTCGAAGGCCGCGTTGATGACCGATGCGCTTGTGTATTGGCGGCCCGACCTCATCGACGACGATGCCCCGGACACCGGCAGCCTTGCCGGTGACTTCGACGCGGTGGTTGAACGTGTGGCGCGCGCCGATGATGACCTGATCTCCAGCGATCTGGTGCTGCGAGTGGCGATGGAGGCGATGCACGATCAGCAGCTCGCATCGGCCCTCGACGAGTTGATGCTGCTGAAGGGCAGGCGCGTGGTGACGGCCATCCTCCGACAGGCCGCGGCTCGCGGCGAGGTCGCACCCGACGGGGACTGGACCCT
Organism: Mycobacterium sp. TKK-01-0059; assembly: GCF_000709305.1. NCBI lineage: Bacteria > Bacillati > Actinomycetota > Actinomycetes > Mycobacteriales > Mycobacteriaceae > Mycobacterium > Mycobacterium sp. TKK-01-0059. The sequence continues at coordinate 1,939,542 of NZ_KL446993.1, read as the reverse complement.
TATCGCCGACACCTTGACGGGGATGGGGCTGATGCGGGTCATCAGCGGTCAAACCGTCGACGCGAAGTTCGTCCGGAAAGTCATCGACACGCTCATCCTGCCTGCTGTCTGCGCGGCGAACACCAAAGATGGTGGCGGGAGCGCAAAGTAGCGCCTGTTCGACAGACGACGTCGGACGTCACCGCGCCATGTTGGCGAAGCGCGAGAGATGCAACTGGTGGGCGACGGTCACCGTCTTGGTCGGGCCGTTGCGGTGTTTGGCGAGAATGAAATCCGCCTCTCCCCCGCGCGGGTCGTCGCGCTCGAACGCGTCCGGCCGGTTCAGCAGGATCACCATGTCCGCATCCTGCTCCAACGAGTTATGCACGCTGATGCTGTTGGCGACGAAATTATGTGTGCCGCTGACGGTCCCGTCGTAGACGTCTTGTTCTCCAAGACTCGTAATCTCTACAAGTGTGTCCCAATACACGTCGCTTGTTGCCAACGCATGAATTTCACGGTCGTCGATTAATGCCGCAGCACGATGCAGCCTGGACCGGCTCGGCGAGTGCTTCCACATCGTCGATCCGCAGAACTGGATTGCCATCGCCGAGGCGAACTGGCGATGGGTTATCTCCCTGTCAGCCAGAACATTCCGCACGCGCTTCCAGACCTCTCGGGGCACAGTGTCCAGGTTTGGATTCCGCACCAAGCCGTCCAGGTGAGCCAGGACCTGCTGCGCGGCCACCGCTTTCGCACCGTGCACTCCGACATGCCGAAGGAACTTGGCTTGATTCTGCGCCCCGTAGATGTGCAGGTGCCATGAGTCCCGGTAACCAACCTTTTGTGCACGCTTGATCCGCGCGAATACACCCACCCGCAACAGCAATTGCGCTACATCGTCAATGAGCCGTCGGCTGGTTGACGCATAGAAGATCCGCCCTTGACCAACCTTGGCGTCCCACCTGACCGAGCCATCGGTCGCCCACAGGTGACGCAGGAACAACGCCACCTGGTCGTTGGGTGCACGGAAAACAGCTTCCGGCACATGCTTCTCGTGACTGCGCTTTCCGAACAGGCCTAATCCGTCGAGCCACGCCGCGATGGGGTTGCGCCTACCACGCGCTAAGCGATCCGGCGCCGGCAACCGCAACGTTGTGACTCGCGCCGCGGGATACTCGTCTCGAACCGCCTTCACACCAAAATGCGCGGCCGAGCAGGTCACCGCGACCAGGTTCGCCTCGTCGACGGACGCATACCGGATAGGTTGCCTTTTCACACATGAACCATCGCCGATCATGTGCGCGAGCAAAATTACTTCCGCGTCATCCATTCGCTGGGTATCGATGGGCTCCGGAACCCGCCGGGGCGCGGCGATACGATCACCAATCTGCAATCGCTCCAATGGAGTCCAGCCATCAAGTTTCATGAAGGGGTGGTTCCCCGTGGCCTCCACTTCACGTCCGGAGGCCAGCCGCAGCCGAAATACCTCTTTCCGGCCGCTTGGGAACACGTTGATCATCGGGCGGGCAACCATGCGCAGCCGCTCGTCCAGAGACCACACCATGGGGCGCTCGCCGGTCCGCATGAGCTCACCGAATGTGACCTCGACACCGGTGTCGGCGCGCAAGACTCGCGTCGAGGCGGTCAGACACCCCGACTCACGGAGATCGGACAGCATCGGCTTCTTGTCGGTGCGCTGCTCGGGACCACGGTTGAGCTGGCTGATGGCGACGACGGGAACCTCGAGCTCCTTGGCCAAGAGCTTGAGGTGGCGCGAGAATTCGGACACCTCGAGCTGTCGCGACTCGACCTTCTTTCCCGACGACATCAGCTGCAGATAGTCGACCACGACCAGGCGCAGGTCAGCTTTCTGCCGCAGCCGGCGCGCTTTGGCGCGGATCTCCATCATGGTCAGGTTCGGCGAGTCGTCGATATACAGTGGGGCCTCACTGATTTCGCTCATCCGCCGCGCCAGACGCGTCCAGTCCTCGTCGCTCATCCGGCCCGAACGCATATCCGCGAGCTTGATTTTCGCCTCCGCCGACAGCAATCGCATGACGATCTCGGACTTGCTCATCTCCAGGGAGAAGATGACGCTGGCCATCCGGTGCTTGATCGAACACGACCGCAAAAAGTCCAGCCCTAGCGTCGAATTGTGCGTCGGCACCATCCCGCGACCCGCCAGGTACAGGTGCGCGGGATTGTCCACCTCGACGCAGCGGACCGGCACGCTGGCCACTCGGCGTGCCGACTCGATCTGTACTACCGGAACGAGCAGCCCGGTGGCGGACCGCTGTTCGGCGTACCCACCGGCGGACCCCGCTACGACGATTCTGTCCGCACCGGAGCGCAATTGTGCCGACGTGCGAATGCCACCAGAGGTCGGCCACTGATGCGCGGCGTCGGCGACGATCACCGTCCCGTCGGAGAATTCCACCTCGTAGCACGGCCGTCCCAGCATCACCTCGGTGGCGGCCACCACCCGCGTCGGCGTCCCGTCGGCGCCAAGCAGCTCATCACCGACCGCGACATCACCCATCGTCGTCCACCCGGTCGGCGTGGGCAGCGGCGTACCCAATGCCAGGGCCTTCCCCACGCCAGGCCTCGCCGCCACGATGATCATCTGCCCGGCGTGCAGACCGTTGGTCACCTCGTCGAGTTCGGTGAAACCCGTCGGCACGCCGCGCGCCACACCGCCGTTCGACGCGATCGCGTCGATCTCGTCCATCGTCGGCTGCAGCAGATCCTCGAGCGGAACGAAATCCTCCGTCGTCCGCCGGTCGGCCACCTCGTAAATCTCGGCCTGCGCGCGGTCGACCACCTCGGCCACATCGGCACCCTCGGCGCCCGCGTAGCCGTACTGCACCACGCGGGTGCCGGCCTCGACCAGGCGCCGCAGTAGCGCCTTCTCGGCGACGATGGTCGCGTAGTAGCCCGCGTTCGCGGCGGTGGGCACCGTCGAGATCAGTGTGTGCAGATACGGCGCGCCGCCGATCCGGCGCAGCAGGTTGCGGCGGTCCAATTCCGCGGCGACCGTGACGGCGTCGGCCGGCTCACCGCGCCCGTACAGGTCCAGGATCGCGTCGTAGACGTTCTGGTGCGCGGGGCGGTAGAAGTCCCCGGGCCGCAGCCGCTCGAGCACGTCGGCGATGGCGTCCTTGCTCAGCAGCATGCCGCCGAGCACGGCCTGTTCGGCCGCGAGGTCCTGCGGTGGCTGACGTCCGAAGTCCTCGCTGGGCGACGACGCATCCATGCCCGACGTCAGATCATCGACGACCGCCATGGATCCCCTTCTCCCGTGCTCCACTCATCCGAACATACATTCGATAGCCGACATTGAGGGTAGGTCGAGGTCCTGACACCTCCGCCTCAGAGCGCCTCACGCTCGGCGCCGGGACGACGTTAGACGTTGCTGGCTACTAGGTAAAAGGGGTGCTGTTCATGAAGCTGTGCATCGTGTGTGCATATACATCGACACCTGTGTTGAGCGGGGTGTGGAGAACCTGTGGATTAAAGCAAAGGGCCAGGACATCGGTGCAGATACCGGCCATACAACGCCATGAAAACCATGTGGACAAGAATCTCTACGGCGTGTCGGGCCCGGTTACCGTCCCGGGCGTGTTGGCTTTCCGCCACATTTTCCCAGCGTTACGGGCCGGTAACGCGGGCCGTTCGGCTGGACCCCAGAAATAGTTCGCTAGGGAGCACGTCCGCGACCGCCCGGGGCAAACGGCGGCCGCAAGCACGCAGTGCAACGAAGCCCGGCGGCGGCCGATCAGGGCCACCGCCGGGAATGAGCAAATGTCGGGCGCTTAGCTCTGCGCGACCACTTCGAGCGCGACCTCGACGTCGACCTCGGGGTGCAGGTGCACCGCCACCGGGTGCGTACCGAGGGCTTTGATGTGCGACTTCGGCAGCCGGACGATCCGTTTGTCCAGGTTGGGACCGCCGGCCTTCTTGATCGCGGCGACGACGTCGCCGGCGGTCACCGAGCCGAACAGCTTCCCGGAATCGGCCGCGGTCTTCACCGGCAGCGAGACCGGTCCCAGCGCCTCGATCGCCGTCTTGAGTTCGTTGGCGTGGCCGAGGTCGCGCACCGCCTTGGTTTCGCGGGCCCGGCGGATGTCGTCGGCCTGCTTCTGCGCGCCCCGCGAGGCCACGATCGCCAGTCCGCGCGGGAGCAGGTAGTTGCGGCCGTAGCCATCCTTGACCTCGACAGTGTCGCCGACGGTACCGAGGTGGTCGACGTCAGCCGTCAGAATCAGCTTCATCGTTTGTAACTTTCAGTTGGCCTTCGGCGCCTACCGCGCCGAGGAGGTGAAGGGCAGCAGCGCCACTTCGCGGGCATTCTTCACCGCGATGGCGATGTCGCGTTGGTGCTGCACACAGTTGCCGGTGACGCGACGCGCACGGATCTTGCCGCGCTCACTGATGTAGGTGCGCAGCAGCGCGGTGTCCTTGTAGTCGATCGCTTGATCCTTCTTGGCGCAGAAGACACACTTCCGCGCCTTGACCGGCTTTTCCGGAGCCGGGCGCCGCTTGTTGGACTTGGCCATGTCTGTCTTTCTTTCCCTTTTCTACTGCTGAAGTTCTTAGAAGGGCGGTTCGTCGTCGCCGCCGCCGAACGAGCCCGATGCCGGCGCGCTGCCCCACGGGTCGTCGGCCGGTGCGCTGGTCGCGGGCGCCGCCTGCTGGCGGGATCCGCCGCCGCCACCACCGCCGAAGCCGCCGCCGCCACCGCCACTGCGCGAGGCCTTGTTGACCTTGGCCGTGGCATAGCGCAGCGAGGGGCCGATCTCGTCGACCTCGACCTCGACGACGGTGCGCTTCTCACCTTCGCGGGTCTCGAACGAACGCTGCTTGAGCCGGCCCGTGACGATCACACGGGAGCCGCGGGTGAGGCTTTCGGCGACGTTCTCTGCGGCTTCCCGCCAGATGTTGCATCGCAGGAACAGCGCCTCGCCGTCCTTCCACTCCCCGCTCTGGCGGTCATAGATCCGAGGCGTCGACGCCACTGTGAAATTCGCGACGGCGGCACCCGACGGAGTGAACCGCAGTTCAGGGTCTGCGGTCAGGTTTCCGACGACGGTGATAGTGGTGTCACCAGCCACAGTTTCCTCCTCGTTCCACGCTGTTGCTCGCCGCTCCGGTAGTGGATGTCATGAGCGTGTCCTCGCTGAGCCTACGCAGGTGCACCCCGCCGTGGGTCCACGGCGCGGCCACGATTGTTAGTGCTTGTCGGTGCGCATCACCTTGGTGCGCAATACCGACTCGTTGAGGCTGAGCTGGCGGTCGAGCTCGGACACCGTCGCGGGCTCGGCTTTCAGGTCGACGACAACGTAGATGCCTTCGGCGTGCTTGGCGATCTCGTAGGCCAGCCGGCGCCGGCCCCAGATGTCGACCTTGTCGACGGATCCGCCATCCTTGCGGACGACGTTCAGGAACGTCTCCAAGGACGGGGCAACGGTGCGCTCGTCGAGCGTGGGGTCAAGAATGACCATGATTTCGTATGGACGCATGGAAACCTCACCACCTCCTCTGGTCTCAAGCGGCCACGGTCGATCCGTGGCAGGAGGGTCGCCTGCGTCGGCAACCGCCCCAGGCTACCGGATACCGGGCTGACCAGAAAATCCGCGCGACGGGACAACCCCGCTACCGCCGGGCGGCCATGTATTCCTTGACCCTGGCCAGCGTCGCCGGATCGGCCTTGGCGAGCGCACCGGAATCGAAGGGCGGCTGCGGGTCGTATTCGATGAGCAGCTGGGCGGCCTGCGCCCCCTGGCGGTCGACGAGCAACTCCACCAGCCGCAACGCCATGTCGATGCCGCTGGACACCCCGGCCGCGGTGATGATCCGCTGCGGCAGGTGCTCGACGACCCGCTCGGGCACGTAGCGCGCGCCCAAATTGTTGAGCAGGTCGGCGGCGCCCCAGTGGGTGGTGGCGGTCAACCCCTCGAGCAGTCCGGCCGCAGCCAACAGCAATGAGCCGGTGCAGACCGAGGTGGTGAACCTGGTGTTCGGATGCACCGCCCGCAGCCAGTCCCGGATGGCCTCGTCGTGGATCAGTTGGCGGGTACCGATGCCGCCGGGAAACACCACCACCTCCGGGGCGCTCACCTCATCGAAAGTGGCGTCGCAGGTGACGCCGAGCATTCCGTTGTCGGTCCGCACCTCACCGCGGCGGTGCCCGACGAATGCGACCTCGATCGACGGAATGCGTTGCAGCACCTCGTAGGGCCCCACCGCGTCCAGAGCGGTGAAGCGCGGAAAGATCGGGATGGCGACCTGGGTCATGTCATGGCGCCAGTGCCGGTTGTTCGTCGGCGTCCTCGGGCACGGGGGCGCTCGCGCGGCGTGAGCCCACCGGCCGCAGCCAGTCCGGAAGCCAGCCCGGCGGGGCGTCGGGTGCGCGGTCGAACGGCCCGCCCGCCGGGTCGTCCACCCGTCCGCCCCAGCGCACCAAATCCTCGTCGGGCCGGTAGATCTGGCGGATCACCAGCGCGCACAACGCGATGACGGCGACGTCACGCAACAGCACCGTGGTGGTGAAGAACTGCTCGGGCAGCGAACGATTGGGATTGCCGTACAGGTAATACATCCGCGGCACCCACACCAGCGCGTCGATGGTCATCCACGCCAAGAGCACCCGGCGATGCGGCAGAGCCAGCACCGCCAGGGGCACCAGCCACAGCGAGAACTGCGGACTCCACACCTTGTTGGTCAGCAGGAAAGCCGCCACCACCAAGAACACGACCTGCGCCACGCGCGGTCGCCGCGGAGCGGTCAGGATGATGAATGCGATTGCCGCACAACACGTCACGAACAGCACAGCGACGACCGTGTTCAACACCGTCGGCGGTTGCCAGAAACCCAGCTTGGGATCGAAACCCCGCCAGCCGGTGAACGACTTCACGACGTTGTACAACGAGTCCATGTCGTCGCCGCGTCGCGTATTGAGCCGGAAGAACTCCGACCATCCGCGCGGAAAGAACACCAGCACGGGCAGGTTCACCAGCAGCCAGGTCACCACGGCCGCCGCCGCGGTGCGGCCCCACGCCCGCAGCCGCCCGGTCCGGATTCCCAGCAGCAGCATGGGACCCAAGAACAGCAACGGGTACAGCTTTGCCGCCGCCCCCAACCCGATCAGCACACCGGCCAGCATCGGCCTGCGCCGCGCCCAGGCCAGCAATCCGGCCATCGCGAAACCCGTTGCCAGCGCGTCGAAGTTCGTGAAGATCTGAAAGATCAGCACCGGCGACGCCGCCACCAGGGCCGCATCCCAGACCCGCCGCCCGGCCAGGCCCGCGGACGCCCAGACGGTGGCCAGCCAGGCCAGCGCGAGTCCGAACGCCGAGACGTTGAAGAACATCACGACCTCGGCGACCACTGGAAGCGGGGCCAGCTTGCTCAGCGCCGTGTAGGTCTTGGCCAGCGCCATCGACACGTACTGGTACATCCCCGTCAGCACGGGATACTCCATGTACCGCACCGCGGGCCTGCCGTCGTAGCGGATCTGCTGGGCGCCGGTGGAGTCGGTCTCGATCCAGCTCGACTTGTACGGAAATTTGCCCTGGCTCAACAGCTCCGCGCCGTAGAGCGGCACCGTGTCGGAATAGCACAGCTCGTAGTAGGCGCGCTGGTTGTCCCAATTGGCCACGCGCTGATCGCCGGTGCCGGTGCCGGTGCTTTGCAGGCAGGCCGCCTTGGTCGACCAGCCGAGCGCCAAGAAGACCAGCCCGATCAGGAACATCACCCGCAGCGGCGTCATCAACCGAGCGCGGCCGATCAGCGCGTGGCGGCCGACGGGACCCCCGACGACATCGGCGAGCGCGGCGCCCAGAAAGTCGGTGCGGCTCGGGCAGTCTCGGTTGTCGGCGCTGCGCAGGTCCGCGGCCAACGGCCGCGGTGAAATGGTGGCGCCGTGTTCCGCGTCCCCGGTCACGGCGGCGGGGGCGGCGCTTGGGGCCCACCCGGCGGGACACCGCCGCCCGGCTCCGGAGCACCCGGCGGGCCGCCGCCGGGCGGCGGTGGCGCGAGCGTGATCGTCGTGGGCGGTCCGACCGGGATGGTGATGCCCGGCGCCACTTCGATGGTCGGCTGAATGACGGTTTCGGCCGGCGGCTTCGGCGGGGGCGGCGGCGCCGGCACGCCCGCGTAGCCGCCGATCTCGGTCGGCTTGGGGAAGGATTCATTGGACGTGCCCTTGAGCGCGCCGTCCATGGTGGCCTTCCAGATATCGGATGGCAGCCCCGAGCCGTAAACCGGTGCGCCCGAAGCCGTTACGAGCGGTTCGTCACCTTTGGCGGTGCCCAGCCACACGGCCGTCGACAGCGACGGCGTGTAGCCGACCATCCAGGCGTCCTTGTCCGAGTTGGTGTCACCCAGCTGCGTGGTGCCGGTCTTGGCCGCCGATGGCCTGCCGCCGGCCAGCGCGTGGCCGCGCGAGTAGCTGGCGATCGGTGCCATGGCGGCGGTGACGTTGTCGGCGACGGCCTTGGGGATGCGCTGCTCGCCGTTGTCCTCGGACTTGCTCGCATCGAACAGCACCTGGCCGTCGGAATTGACCACCTTCTGCACGAAATGCGGCCGATGATAGACGCCGGAGGCGGCTAGCGTGGCATACGCCGAGGCCATGTCGATCACCCGGGTTTGATACTGGCCCAGCACGATTCCGTTGTTCGGTGGTCCGCCCTTGCCGTCCTCGGACAGGGTGTGGGGGACGCCGGGGAAGCTGGTCGCGACGCCGGCCCGGTGCGCGGCGTCGGCCACGGCCTGCGGTCCGCCCTTGAGCTTGAGCATCAGCCGGTAATACGAGGTGTTCAACGATTGCTTGAGCGCCTGGGCGATGTTGCACGTCCCGCAGCTTTCGCCCTCGACGTTCGTGATCTTGATGCCGTCGACGGTCAACGGCGAACTGTCCACCTGATAACCCAGGCCGATCCCCTGCTCGAGCGCGGCGATCAGGCAGAACACCTTGAACGAGGACCCAGTCTGCAATCCGGCCTGAGCGAAGTCGAAGCCGTTGGCGTCGCTGCCGCCGTAGTAGGCGCGGATCGAGCCGTCGTGCGGATCGACCGACACCACCGCCGTGCGCATGTCGGGGTCTTGGCCGTCGAGGTATTTCGACACGGCCTTCTCGGCGGCCTGCTGGGCCTTGGGGTCGATGGTGGTGGTGACCTGAAGCCCCTGGGTGTTCAGCGTCCGTTCGTCGATGTTGAACAGATCCATCAGTTCTCGGGTCACCTGGCGCTCGATGAGCCCGTTGGGCCCGGTCGTCTGGTTCTGTGCGCGCGCCTGATCGGGCGGCACGGTCTGCGGGAACACCTGCGCGGCACGGTCGTTCGACGACAGCGCCTTGGTCTCCACCATGCCGTCGAGCACCCAGTTCCACCGCGCCAGGGCGCCCTTGGGGTCGACGGCCGGGTCCAGGGTGGAGGGCCGCCGAATGAGGGCCGCCAGCAGTGCCCCCTCCGATACGGTGAGCTGCTCGACCGGCTTGTCGAAGTAGGCCTTCGATGCCGCGGAGATGCCGTACGCGCCGCGCCCGAAGTAGATGATGTTCAGATAGGACTGCAGCACTTCGTCTTTCGACCACTCCCCCGACATCTTGGTGGCGATGACCAACTCCTTGGCCTTGCGCATCAGGCCGCTGATGCCGTGCTGCGCCGACCCGACGAGGGCGTTCTTCACGTATTGCTGGGTGATCGTCGATCCACCCTGCAGGTCCCCGCTGCCGAAGAGGTTGTTGTTCACCGCCCGTGCGAAGCCGCTGAAGTCGAAGCCGGGGTTGGAATAAAAGTTGCGGTCTTCGGCGGCGATCACCGCCTGGCGGACGTGCACGGGCACTTGGTTGAGGTTGACGTCGACCCGATTACCTTCCGGCGGAATGATTTTGGCGATCTCCGAGCCGTCGCTGGCCAGGATGGTCGACACCTGGTTGGTGCGAAGGTCCCCCGGCTTGGGAATGTCGACGATGAAGTACGCCATCGCGAAGGTGACGATCGGTAACAGCACCAGCACGGCCGCACACAGGTAGGCGGCGCGGCGCACCCACAGCCAGTTGATCTGCTGGGTCCAGGCCCAGTCGCGCCACGGCCCGGCCGCCCGCCTGCCCGGCCCGTCGGATCCGCCGGGCCGCCCAGGCCGCGGCGGCGGAGGAGGTCCGCCGGGTGGGCGACCTCCGGAGCCGGCGCGCTGCTGCCGGCCCGACGCCGGCCCGCGGCTGTCCAAGGCGGCCTTGACCTCGTCGATCGCGTCACGGCGCAAGGGCGCCGACGGCGGGCCGGCCAAGGCGGCTTTGACTTCGTCGATCGGGTCGGAGCGCCGCGGCGCCCGGTCGTCTCTGACCGCCGGCAGGATCGTGGTCAGGCGATCGTCGGGCGGCCCCTGCCGGCGGCGGTTGGACGGTCGCGGCGCATTGCGCTGTCCGGGATCCTGCGGACGGTCGTCGTTGTCGCGGTTGCCCACCCGCTCGGCCCCTGGCCCACGTTCGTCACCGGACGACTGGCTGTGCCGTCCTTCGTCATTCGAGCTCATTCAGTGGCCGTGCGGGCGCCGTTGCGCGCCGCCCGCGAGCGCCCGCTGCCCCTGGGAGGAGATGCCGGGCGCGCCGCGCCGAGCACGTATGACTTGACGAGGTGGTTCCAGCTGCACGTGCGGCACACCTCCACCACGTGGACCGCGAACTCCTCGAAGCGGGTGGCCAGCATCACCAACTCCTCGGCGGTCCGCGCCGAGCCCGAGACCGGGCCCAGGTGTTCGCCGAACACCCACGAGACCAGGGTCAGCTGCTCCTTGCGGCAGATCGGGCACATGACCTGGCTCGGTTTCCCGTGAAACTTGGCGGCGCGCAGCAGATACGGGTTCGCGTCACACACCTCGGACACGCCCGTCCGGCCCGAATACACCTGGGCCAGCAGTGAGCGCCGCCGAAGCGCGTAATCCACCACTTGTCGCTGCAGTCGCACGCCCACCAGAGTACGACGCCATCCCGACCAGTGATACGCAACCAAAACTGTGGCGGGCCTGCCGCGGTGCTCGGTGTCGATTTCTGCGCCCAACCCGAGCCGGACTTCTACGATCATCCCGTGGCGAAATGGCTCGGGACACCGCTGGCCGGCGGGTTGACGGCGTCCACCCGCGCCAGGGACAGCGACCGTCAGGACACCTGCACGATCCTCGACAACGCGCTGAGCGACGGCGAGGTCTCCGCCGAGGAGCATCGGGAAAGGGTCAGCGCGGCCACCAAGGCGGTGACGCTGGGCGACCTGCAGGCTCTGGTGCGCGATCTGCAATCCAACACCGGGCGGGAACTGCCCGCCCTCGACTCGCGGCCCCGGCGATCGCGGCTGGGCGGGTGGGCCACACCGGCCGCCGCCTTCGTCGTCTCGGTCCTGCTGGGCATGGGCATCGGATGGGGCCTCTACGGCAACACCCGCTCGCCGCTGGACTTCACCACGGACCCGGGAGCGAAGCCCGACGGCGTCGCCGCCGTGGTCCTGACGCCGCCGACGCAACTGCACTCGGTCGGCGGGCTCACGGGATTGCTCGAGCAGATGCGCAAACGGTTCGGCGACACCATGGGCTACCGGCTGGTGATCTACCCGACGTATGCGGCGTTGGACCGCCCGGACCCCTCCGACGACCGGCGGATCCTCGCCTACACCTACCGGGGCGGATGGGGCGATCCGACCAGCTCGGCCAAGAGTTCCTCGGACGGTCCGGCGCCGGTCGACCTGAGCAAATTCGACGTCAACGCGGCGGTGGGCATCATGCGCGGCGCCCCGCAGACCCTGCGCATGAAGCCGTCCGACGTGAAATCGACGTACCTGATCGTCGAGCCGGCAAAAGACCCGACCACACCCGGGGCGCTGACGCTGTCGCTCTATGTCTCCAGTGACTACGGCGGCGGCTACATCGCATTCGGCGGTGACGGCACCGTCAAACAGATGAGTTTGCCCACGTAACGCCTGTCCCCCGGCGTAACTCGACCCCCTCGTGGGCTGTGACGAATTGCAAACCAACACCGAGTGGTGTTGTGGCTAATATATCGGGACGATACGATTGCGCGAGGCGTCGGACCGTCGTAACTAGCCATGCAAACCGTCTTGTGAGGGGGTGAATCGTGCTGGAGCTTGCCATCCTGGGTCTCCTCATCGAGTCGCCCATGCACGGCTACGAGTTGCGCAAACGGCTGACCGGTTTACTCGGCGCGTTCCGGGCGTTTTCGTACGGTTCGCTCTACCCGGCCCTGCGTCGCATGCAGGGCGAAGGGTTGATCGCCGAGGACGCCGCGCCGGCCGGGACGCCTGTCCGGCGGGCCCGGCGCGTTTACCAGTTGACCGACGAGGGCCGTCGGCGTTTCGGTGAGCTGGTGGCCGACACCGGTCCGCACAACTACACCGACGACGGCTTCGGGGTACACCTGGCCTTCTTCAACCGGACTCCGGCAGAGGCGCGGATGCGCATTCTGGAAGGCCGCCGCCGTCAGGTCGAGGAACGGCGGGAGGGCCTGCGTGAAGCCGTGGCGCGGGCCAGTAGCTCGTTCGACCGCTACACCCGCCAGCTTCATCAATTGGGGCTCGAGTCCAGTGAGCGCGAAGTCAAGTGGCTCAACGAGCTCATTGCTGCGGAGCGGGCTATGCCCGGCCTCTCCGAGCAAACATAATCCCCCGCACGAACCCAGCATCCCAGTCAGAGGTCAGAGGTTAGGAGAACGCCCATATGAGTGAGCAGAACGCGCCGCTTGCGTCGACGGAGGTACGAGTCGCCATTGTCGGCGTCGGTAACTGCGCGTCTTCGCTGGTTCAGGGCGTGCAGTACTACTACGACGCCGACGAGAACAGCACCGTGCCCGGCTTGATGCACGTGAAGTTCGGCCAGTACCACGTGCGCGACGTGAAGTTCGTCGCCGCGTTCGACGTGGACGCCAAGAAGGTCGGGTTCGACCTGTCCGAGGCCATCTTCGCCTCGGAGAACAACACCATCAAGATCGCCGACGTGCCCCCCACCAACGTGACGGTGCAGCGCGGCCCGACGCTGGACGGCATCGGCAAGTACTACGCCGACACCATCGAGGTGTCCGACGCCGACCCCGTCGACGTGGTCAAAGCGCTGCGCGAGGCCAACGTCGACGTGCTGGTGTCCTACCTGCCGGTGGGCTCGGAGGAGGCCGACAAGTTCTACGCCCAGTGCGCCATCGACGCCGGCGTGGCGTTCGTCAACGCGCTGCCGGTGTTCATCGCCTCGGACCCGGTGTGGGCCAAGAAGTTCGCCGACGCCGGTGTGCCGATCGTGGGCGACGACATCAAGAGCCAGGTCGGCGCGACCATCACCCACCGCGTGATGGCCAAGCTGTTCGAGGACCGCGGCGTGCAGCTGGACCGCACCATGCAGCTCAACGTCGGCGGCAACATGGACTTCCTCAACATGCTCGAGCGCGAGCGGCTGGAGTCCAAGAAGATCTCCAAGACGCAGGCCGTGACCTCCAACCTGCAGCGCGAGTTCAAGACCAAAGACGTGCACATCGGCCCGTCCGATCACGTCGGCTGGCTCGACGACCGCAAGTGGGCCTACGTCCGGCTCGAGGGCCGGGCCTTCGGTGACGTGCCGCTGAACCTGGAGTACAAGCTCGAGGTCTGGGACTCGCCGAACTCCGCCGGCGTCATCATCGACGCGGTGCGCGCCGCCAAGATCGCCAAGGACCGCGGCATCGGCGGCCCGGTGATCCCGGCGTCGGCCTACCTGATGAAGAGCCCGCCGCAGCAGCTGCCCGACGACATCGCGCGCACCCAGCTCGAAGAGTTCATTTCGGGCTAACGCTCCTTTCTTGCTCCGCGAACGTCGAGTTGTTGCGGCGACACGCCGTGCAGGCGCCCAACAACTCGACGTTCGGCCGGGGTTGAGGGCGTACTTCGGCCGGGGTTGAGGGCCCACTTCGGCCGGGGTTGAGGGCGCAATAGCCGATTCATCGACACAACGCTGTGCGGGTGCTTAGCATCATCTCTCGATGACCGTTCAACCCGCGGCGTTCCTCCGCACGACGCTGCCCCTCGACCTGTCGCGGCTCGGCGAACTCGACAGCGGCCGCTACCACTCGATTTGGCTGCCCGACCACATGGTCAGCTTCTGGCCCGACTCGATCTGGACTCCCGAGTTCACCGACCTGGCTACCGCGTCCCCATCGCCGCACCGTCACCTCGACGGGCTCGCGGTCGCGGCCGCGGCGGCCGTGCTGACCGAGCGGGTGCCGATCGTCAGCGCCGTGGTCGACACCGTGCGCCGCCATCCCGTGATGCTCGCACAGACGGCGCTGACCATCGATCACCTCGCCAAGGGGCGCTTCATCCTCGGCCTGGGCAGCGGCGAGAGCGAAAACACGCTGCCCTACGGCTTCGACTTCTCCCGTCCGGTCAGCCGTTTCGAGGAGGCATTGACGGTGATCCGGCTGCTCTGGCGCAGCGACGGCCCGGTCGATTTCGACGGCCAGTTCTACTCGCTGCACCACGCCCGACTGGACACCGAACCCTACGAGGGCCGGCCTCCGCAGATCTGGATCGGCGCCAGCGGCCCGCGGATGCTCGACATCGCCGGCAGGCACGCCGACGGGTGGTGGCCGGCGGGCGCCTGGACTCCCGAGCACTACGCCGAGATGCTCACCGCGGTGAGGACATCAGCGGAACGCTCCGGCCGGGACCCGATGGCGATCACACCGTCGTTCATCCAGGTGTGCCTGATCGGCGAGGACGACGCGGCCCTCGCCGAGATCCTGCAGGCTCCCCTGGTCAAGGCGTTTCTGCTGCAGGTGTCCGCGAAGACGTTGCGCGACTTCGGTTTCGAACACCCCATGGGCGACGGTTGGCGTGGCTTTCAGGACATCGACCCCGCGATCCTCAACCGAGACCGCATCGTCGAGTTCCTCGGCAAGGTGCGGCCCGAGATGGTGCTGTCCGTCGTGCCCCACGGGACACCGAAAGAGGTCGCCAGAATCGTCAAGACCTATGTGGACGCCGGCCTGCGCGTACCCAAGATCCTCGACTACGGCGCCATGGCCGGATTGGCCTACGCGCAGACCTCGGCGGCGAACGTCCGTGCCGCCGAGGACGAACTCATGCGGCTCTGCGGAGACCCGTCGTGACAACGCTTTTGGACGCCACGGAGTTGCTCGCCGCCGCCGCGGCCGAAACCGGACTGCACGACTACGGCGACCCGACATTGCCGGAGCGCTTCGCCGTCGCCGTCGACCATCTCAACGGCCTCGGCCTGGACGCCGACGGCAGATTCGAAGCCGCGCAGGTATGTCGATGGCTGCTGACCTCGCGGCTCGAACTCATCGAAGACCGCAACCGATACCCGATCGCCGAGGAAGTGATCGATTCGCCGATGTTCGTCACGGGCGAACCCCGCTCGGGGACAACGCTGATGCACGCCCTGATGTCGGTCGACCCGGACGCTCGGGCGCTACGGTTCTGGGAGGTGATGTATCCGTCCCCGCCGCCGGGACTTGCGGGACCCAGCGACGAGCGCCGGGCACGCGCCGACGCCGACTGGCGCGAGATCAACGCGAAGATGCCCAAATGGCTGCGCAGCCATCCCTACAACGACATGCTGGGCGACGGCCTGCCCGAGGACGAACGCACCTGGGCATTCGACTTCCGCGTCATGACACCCACCGCGTGGTGGCGGGTGCCCATGCAGTCACTGGTCGGCGGCCTGGCCACCGACCCAGCCGCACAGTACCGGCTACACAAGGCCATGCTGCAACAGCTGCAATACCGCAGGCCGCGAAAGTATTGGGTGCTGAAGGGCTTTCACGGATTCCGGCTCAAGGAGCTGTTCGACACCTATCCCGACGCGCGGATGGTCTGGTTGCACCGCGACCCCGTGCAGGTCGCCGCCTCACGCACCATGATGATGGCCGACATCGCCGAAGGCATGGTCGGCCCCGTCGACCTGCACGCCTTGGCCAAGATGCATCTGGAGTTGACGCGGGCCGGCGTCGCCAACACCATGAGCAACCCGCTGGTCGATGATCCCCGCATCCTGCACCTCCGCTACGCCGACTTCATCACCGATCACGTTGGCGCCGTGCGGCGTTACTACACGTTCTGCGGTCGCGAACTGACCGCCGAGGCCGAGGCGGCGATGCGCGCGTACCTGGCCGACAATCGCGGCGACCGCTACGGCAAGTTCCACTACTCCACGCAACTGCTCACCGACATCGGAGAAGACCTCGACGCCCTGCACGCCGAATTCAAGCCCTTCCGCGACCGGTTCGGCGTCGCGATCGAAAACCGGGGCTGACATGACGGGCGCACACCACCGTCTGTCCGTCCACAACGTCACCTTCTACGGCGCTTCGCTGGCCGAGCTGCACGAGCACTGGGCGGCGCTCGGCGTATCCCGGCTGAGCATCCTGGACGGCCAGCTGCTCGACCCGGAGTTGTCAAACCTGGTGCGGCACAACAACTATACCGTGGAGGCGGTGTACCACCTCTTCGCCGAGGGCTGCCTGACCTCCGACGCCCACGCCGCCCGGGATGCGCTGTCCGCCGTCATCGACGCGGCGGCCGAGGTGGGCGCGCACACGGTCTACATGCTCACCGGCGGACGCGGCGAGCTGACCTGGAACCAGGGCGCCGAGCGCTTCTGCGAGATGGTCGCGCCGTGCGCCGCGCGCGCGAAGGCCGCCGGAGTGGCGCTGGCGATCGAGAACGCGTCCAGCCTGTACGCCGACATCCACCTCGCCCACACCCTGCGAGACACCGTCGCCCTGGCGGAGATGTGCGACTTACAGGTGTGCATCGACGTGTTTCACTGCTGGGCCGAAGGCGATTTCGATGCCCAGGTGCAGCGGGCGCTACCGCGCACGGCGCTCATCCAGCTGAGCGACTACGTGCTCGGCGACCGGGCGCTGCCGAACCGGGCGGTCCCCGGCGACGGCGCCATCCCCATCGAAACGTTCGTGGCCCGGGTGCTCGCCGGCGGCTACAAGCACGGCTTCGACCTGGAGCTCATCGGGCCGCGCATCGACCGCGAGGGCAGGCTCGAATCGTCCCGGCGCGCATGCGATGTCGTCGGCGCGATGCTGGCCAGGCTGGGGGCGTGAGCATGGCCTTCGGTGACGGTCCGGACGACACGGCCCTGCAGGCGGCGTGGGCCGAATTCTGCGAGCGGCTGCGGCGCGCGGGCGAGCGCGTCTTCAAGGACCCCAACCCCACGTCGGGCAGTCATCGCGTCGACGCCTACCGGTTCCTCACCCAAAACCTCGGCCAGGCCTTCGATCTGGCCCTCGAAACTCGCGACACCGGCTACCCCGCGCTGCACACCTTCAGCGGCCCCACCCGCAAGCTCGGCGGTGACTGCGCCGACTTCACCTATCAGCAGGCCTGGATCGACGGGCACTCGACCTACCGGCTCACCGGCACCCGCGGCACCGCGCGGTTCTTCAACGTCACCGTGCAGGGCCGACGCACCCCCGGACCCGGCGTGCTGCACGAACCCTTCGGTGACACACCGGAAGCCAACCTGCTCGGCCATCAGCTCCGCACCGGCGCAGACGGGGCGTTCGAGCTCTACATCGGCGGTCCGGAGCGCGGGCCGAACTGGCTGCCCACCACACCGGACTCACGAAAGCTGTTCATCCGCCAAGGGTTTGACCGCTGGGACGAGCTCCCCGCGCAGCTACGCATCGAGCGAGTCGACATGGCCGGCCCCAAACCACTGCCCACACCCGCCGACATGGTCGAGGCGATGCGGTGGGCCGGCGATTTCGTCACCGGCCTGATGTCGGATTGGCCCGAGTTCCCATTCCAATACGGCGGCGTCGACGCCGACCACCCGAACAGGTTTCCCGGCGCCGGGGCGACCGACGCCGACACCAAGCGCGGCCGAGCCGCCACCAACATGTATTGGGAGCTGGCCGCCGACGAGGCGCTGATCGTCGAATTCGACGCTCACGACGGGTTGTGGATGTTCACCAACATGGGCGTCTTCTTCAACAGCATGGACTACCTGTACCGCCCGGTCAGCTACACGCCGAGCCGCACCAGGATCGACCGCGACGGACGCATCCGGCTGGTGATGGCTCACCGTGATCCCGGCGTGCACAACTGGCTGGACACCCAGGGCTTCGAACGCGGCAACCTGACCTATCGGCACATGCTCGAGGGCCAACCCGCCGCCCTGGACACCCGGGTGGTCAAGTATGACGCGCTGCGCGGCGCGCTCCCCGAAGGAACCGCCATGGTGAGCGCCGAAGAACGCGCCGCCCAGATGTGGGAACGCTTCCGCGGCATTCGCCGCCGCTATGTCCTCTAGAGCGGTCTAGGGTCAATGATCGTGACCGACGTATCTGAGGACGAACTGGCGCAGCTACCTGAATTCGCGCTGTTGCATGAGAACGCCGAGCAGGCCGGGGTGTCCGGCCCGCTGCCCGACGTCGAACGCGTCGAATCGGGCACGGGTGAAGGCAAGGTCAGCGCGCTGCGCTGGGGCGGCGCTGCGCCGCGCATCGTGTTCATCCACGGCGGCGGACAGAACGCGCATACCTGGGACACGGTCATCGTCGGCCTCGGTGAGCCCGCGCTGGCGGTCGACCTTCCCGGCCACGGCCACTCCGCCTGGCGCGAGGACGGCGACTATTCGCCGCGGCTCAACGCCGACACCTTGCTGCCAATCCTGCGCGAGCACGCGCCGTCGGCCGACCTCGTCGTCGGCATGTCGCTCGGCGGGCTGACCGCGATCCGGCTGGGCGCGGTGGCACCCGAGTTGGTCAAGGAACTCGTGCTGATCGACGTCACCCCCTCGGCGCTGCAACGCCATTCCGAGATGACCAAGGAGCAGCAGGGCACGGTCGCGCTGATGCACGGCGAACGGGAGTTCCCCAGCTTCCAGGCCATGCTGGACCTGACGATCGCCGCCGCGCCGCACCGCGAGGTGAAGGCGCTGCGCCGCGGGGTGTTCCACAACTCCCGCAAGCTCGACAACGGCAGCTGGACGTGGCGCTACGACGCCATCCGCACCTTCCCCGACTTCTCCGGCCTGTGGGACGACGTCGACGCGTTGTCCGCACCCGTGACGCTCGTGCGCGGTGGCAGTTCGGGCTTCGTCAGCGACGATGACGCGGCCGAACTCGCCCGTCGCGCAAGGCATTTCCGCGCCGCCCACGTGGTCGAGAACTCGGGGCACTCCGTGCAGAGCGACCAACCCCTCGCGCTGATCGACCTGCTGCGCGGGGTGCTCGACGCACCCTGAGCCGTCATGACCGACCACGACCGCAGCGCCAGGGCCTCCGGGCGGCCGCGTGACACCTCGATCGACGAGCGCGTGCTGTCGGTGACCCGTGACCTGCTGGTCGAGGTCGGGTGGGACGGGTTGAGCATGCGCCTCGTGGCGGCGCGGACCGGCGTCGGGCGATCCAGCCTCAACCGTCGCTGGTCGTCCAAGGCGGAACTGGTGCTGCACGCCATCCTCGGTGAAACCCCTGATCTGGCACCGTTTTCCGGTACCGATCTGACCGGCTGGATCGACTGGGTGGTGCGCGGAAGTCACGAGCTGTTCGCCAGGCCCGACGTGCGGGCCGCGGTCCCGGGTCTGCTGCTGGCCCTCGGCGAAAACGACGACTTACGCCGGGACCTGTGGGCAAGGTTCAGCGGGCCGGCCGTGCAGCTTTTCGCCGACGACGTGCAGGCGACGACGCCCGCCAAGCGCCGCCGAGCCGACGTCGACGGCCGGGCAACCCTGGCGATGGCGGCGGGGGCCGCGCTGTTCGTCACGACGGTCGCCGTCGAGGACGACTCCGAGACCCTACGAAACCGGATCGCGCAGCTGTTGATCACGGCCGTCGCCGCGTCCCACCCGCAGTGACTCGACGATCGCGGCTTTCGGGGATCGCCACGTGATTCCGAGGTCGCCCACGGTCTTGCTGTCGTCGGTGGGGGTTGCGGCCGTCAGCAGCAGCGCCGCTTCGTAACTGAGGCCGTCGCCGAGCGCGATGTATCGGCCGGCGACGTCGGCCAGGCGGCCGATACCGCGCAACGCGCCCGGCGATAGCCGCACGCGCCGCACCCGCCGGCCCAGCCCCTCTTCGAGCGCGTCGATCATCTCGTCGAAGGTGACTAGCTGCCCACCGCACACATAGCGGCGCGGGCCGCGGCCGGCCCGCATGATCCGCGCATGCACGTCGGCGACGTCACGGACGTCGACCATCTGCATGCCGCCGCGAACCTTCGGTGCCACCGCCCACCGCACGATCGGCGCCCACCCTTGTTCGGTGACGCCGGGGGCGGTGCCGAAGGCCGGTCCCACGACGCTCGAGGGGTACGTCACCACCACGGGCGCGCCGGTCTCCTGCAACCGCCGCGCGACCCGGTCGGCGTACCCCTTGGTCTTCGCGTACGCGCTGCGGCCGCACGCCGTGGGCGAGTCGGGCGAAATGACGCCGTCGGGCGGCGGGAACAGCGCGCTGTAGCTGCTGACCAACACCACCGGGTCGAGCGCGAGGGCGACCGCGCGGGTCAGGATCGCTTCCGTCGCATAGGCATTGACGTCCCACATCAACTGCGCGCGGCGTTCGTCGGTGCCCACGACGCCGGCGGCGTGCAATAGGGCGTCGGCTCCGGCGAGGAGTTCCTCGACGGTCGCGGCGGACCTCACGTCACCAGTCAATACCGTCACGGGACCGAGCGTTCGTAGCCGGTCGAGGACGGCGGTGGGGTCGGTGGGGGCGGCCAACAGCTTCACCTCGTGACCGGCCTGGATCAATGCGCGCACCGTATGCGCGCCGAGATATCCGGTTCCGCCCGTCACCGCTACGCGCATGCGTGGTTCTCCGCTCTGTGATCAGCCCGTCGTGCTATATTTCGGTGCCAATGGTATCGAAACTGGCATTCAGCCCGCTGCGGCTGGGTCCCCTCACCCTGAAGAACCGCTTCATCAAGGCGGCGACGTTCGAGGGCGTGATGCCGCGCGGCACCGTCAGCGACGCGCTGATCGACTTCCACACCGAGGTCGCGCGCGGCGGGGCCGCGATGACGACCGTGGCCTACTGCGCGATCTCCCCGGGCGGCCGCGTTCACCGCGACACCGTCGTGCTGGACCGCGACCGCGTGCCCCAGCTGCGCCGGCTGACCGAGGCCGTGCATGCTGCGGGTGCGCTCGTGTGCGCCCAGATCGGCCACGCCGGGCTGGTCGCCAACACGCTGTCGAACCGGACGCCGACGCTGGCGCCGTCCACCCGGGTGAGCGCGCCGGCCATGGGACTGGTTCGCGCGGCCACCGCCGAACAACTCGACGCGGTCGTCGACGGCTTCGGGACAGCGGCCCAAAACGCGGTCGACGCCGGATTCGACGCGCTCGAAATCCACATGGGCCATGGCTATTTGCTCAGTTCGTTCTTCAGCCCGAATCTGAACAGGCGCACCGACCGCTACGGCGGCGACACCGTGCGCCGCGCCGAACTGGCCCGTCGCGTCGCCGAACGGGTCCGGGCCACCGTCGGTGACTCCGTTGCCGTCACCGCCAAGTTCAACATGGACGACGGGGTGCGGGGCGGCTTCTGGCTCAACGACAGCATCCCCACGGCGCGGCTGCTGGAGTCCGACGGGCACCTCGACGCGTTGCAGTTGACCGGCGGCAGCTCGCTACTCAACCCGATGTACTACTTTCGCGGCGACGTCCCCATGGACGAATTCATCGCCTCCCAACCCCGCCCGGTCGGCCTGGGTCTGCGCGTGATGGGCCGGCGGCTGTTCCGGGCCTATCCGTTCGAAGAGGCGTTCTTCTCAGCACTTGCGCGCCAGTTCCGCGCGGCGATGTCGATGCCCTTGATCCTTCTCGGCGGCATCAACCGGCTCGACACGGTCGAAGACGCCCTGGCCGAGGGGTTCGAGTTCGTCGCCATGGCCCGCGCACTGCTACGAGATCCCTTCCTGGTCAACCGTTTTCGAGAGGGTTCCGCCACCGAAGGGTTGTGCATCCACTGCATGAAATGCATGCCCACCGTGTACAGCGGAACGCATTGCGTGGTGCGCGAACGGATCGAGGCGGCGCCGGTGGCCTGACGGGGCCTACGGTGGAGCCATGACTTCTGAGCTTCCTGTTCGTATCGGTGTGCAGCTACAACCCCAACACGCTCCGCAGTACGGTCAGATCCGCGACGCCGTGCGCCGGTGCGAGGACATCGGCGTGGACATCGCCTTCAACTGGGACCACTTCTTCCCGCTCTACGGCGATCCGGACGGCGCGCATTTCGAATGCTGGACGATGCTCGGGGCTTGGGCCGAGCAGACGTCGCGCATTCAGATTGGTGCGCTGGTGACATGTAACTCCTACCGCAACCCGGAACTGCTCGCCGATATGGCCCGCACCGTCGACCACATCTCCGACGGGCGACTGATCCTCGGCATCGGTTCGGGGTGGAAGCAAAAGGACTACGACGAGTACGGCTACGAATTCGGCACCGCCGGCAGTCGCCTCGACGACCTGGCGACCGCGCTCCCCCGGATCAAAAACCGGCTGGCCAAGCTGAACCCGGCGCCCACCCGGGAGATCCCGATCCTGATCGGCGGCGGGGGCGAACGCAAGACGCTGCGACTGGTCGCCGAACACGCGCACATCTGGCACAGCTTCACCGCCGCCGACGAGTTCCCGGCCAAGTCGGAGGTCCTGGCGCGCCACTGCGCCGACGTCGGTCGCGATCCGGCCGGCATCGAACGCTCGGCGGCCGTGAAAAACGGCGGCGAACTGCTGGCGAACGCCGAAACGCTGGTCGGCCTCGGCGTCACACTGCTGACCGTGGGATGCGACGGCCCGGGTTACGACCTGAGCGACGCCGAAGCGTTATGCAAGTGGCGCAATAACCGCTGAATGGGTGGCCGCCGGCTTTGCTCCGGGTTCATTCGCCAAACTCGTGAACGCGCGCGTCAATTCGTGAGAAACTCTCAGCGCCAGATGGCCGAACCGGCGCGAAAGAGATTCGACAAAAAGATGCCGAAGAAATACGGGGTCAAAGAAAAGGACCTGGTTGTTTCGCACATCCTCCACCTGTTGTTGACCGGCAAGCTGCGCAGCGGGGACCGCGTCGACCGCAACGAAATTGCGCTGGGCTTGGGAGTCAGTCGGGTCCCCATTCAGGAGGCACTGGTCCAACTCGAGCACGACGGCATTGTGTCCACCCGGTACCACCGCGGCGCCTTTGTCGAGCGTTTCGATGAAGCCACCGTCCTCGAGCACCACGAACTGGACGGGCTGCTCAACGGGATCGCGTCCGCACGCGCGGCGACCAGTCCCACCCCGCGGATCCTGGGGCAGCTCGACACCCTCATGCGCTCGCTGCGCGCCGCCAAGGATGCGCGCGCGTTCAGCGATATCGCCGCCGAATATCGGCGCACCGTCAACGACGAGTACGCCGGGCCGCGGCTGCACGCGACGATCCGCGCCTCGCAAAACCTCATCCCCCGCCTGTTCTGGACGACCTATCAGGGCGGACGCGAGGAAATACTGCCGTTCTACGAGGACGAGAACTCCGCGATACACCGCCGCGATCCCGACGCCGCGCGGGCGGCCTGCGTCGACCGCTCCTACCTGATGGCCCAGACCATGCTTGCCGAGCTGGTTCGGCGCAGGGTCTTCACGCCGTCCGACGACATCGGACGCGTGGCTGCCGGCCCCCTTCAAGTGATTACCGGCGGCGAGGCGATCTCGGCCGAAGCGTCGTTGGCGCTGTAGAACCGGCGCTGTCCGGGCCGTGCCGCCGCCGGGTCGATACGGTGGCAGTGATGAGTTTGCCCGTGCGCCGGCGCGCCACGCGCCTTGCCAAGCTGTTCGCATTGGCCTCGACATTGCTGGTGGTGTGGGGGTCGACGTCGATCACGCTGGCCGGTCCCGCGGCGGCCGATCGGAACCAATGCGCGCCCGCCGGCCCGAAGAGCGCGGCCGTGTTACCGGAGGAACTGGCCCATAGTGGCGCCATGGGCCGGCCCGACGAGCACACCACGCCCGGCGTCGAGCCGTTGAGTTCGGTGAACGTCGACACCCTGGGTTTGGGCACGCCGGGGGTGTTGACCGTCGGCACCCTCTCGGGCGCTCCGCCCCACATCTGCATCACCCCCACCGGCCAGTACAGCGGGTTCGACAACCAGCTGCTGCGGGCGATCGCCCGCAAGCTCGGTCTTCAAGTCCGTTTCGTCGGCACGGATTTCGCCGGGCTGCTCGCACAGGTGGCGACGCACCGCTTCGACGTCGGGTCCTCGTCGATCAAGGCCACCGAGGAGCGCCGCCGGACCGTCGCCTTCACCAACGGCTACGACTTCGGCTACTACTCGCTGGTGGTGCCCCCCGGCTCCGCCATAAAAGACTTCAGCAATCTGACCGCGCGGCAGCGCATCGGCGTCGTGCAGGGCACCGTCGAAGAGTCCTACGTCGTCGACAATCTGCATTTGCAGCCGGTGAAGTACCCCGACTTCGCCACGGTGTATGCCAGCCTCAAGACGCGCCAGATCGACGCGTGGGTGGCGCCGGCCGGGGAGGCGGCCAGCACGATCCAGCGGGGCGATCCGGCGGTGATCGTGGCGCACGCCTTCAGCAACGAGGGCTTCGTGGCGTACGCGGTGGCCAAGGACAACAAGCCTTTGGTGGACGCACTGAATTCCGGGCTCGACGCCGTGATCGCCGACGGCACCTGGTCAAACCTGTACTCGCAGTGGGTTCCCCGCACCCTGCCGCCGGGCTGGAAGCCCGGATCGCTGGCCGCGCCCCCGCCGGTCCTGCCGGATTTCGCCGCCATCGCGGCGAGTCAACACCACAAGAACGTGGGCCCGGCCGCGCCCAAGTCGACGCTTGCGCAGTTGCGTGACTCGTTCTTCGACTGGGAGATGTACCGGCAGGCCATTCCCGCTCTGTTCAGCACGGGGCTGCCCAACACGTTGATCCTGACCAGCAGCGCCAGCGCGATCGGGCTGACGCTGGGCATGCTGCTGGCCATCGCCGGGATATCACAGTCGCGGTGGCTGCGCTGGCCGGCGCGCGTGTACACCGACGTTTTCCGGGGGCTCCCGGAAGTGGTGATCATCCTGATCATCGGGCTCGGTGTCGGGCCGATAGTGGGCGGGCTGACCAACAACAACCCGTATCCGATCGGCGTTGCCGCGTTGGGGATGATGGCCGCCGCCTACATCGGCGAAATCCTGCGCTCGGGGATCCAGAGCGTCGATCCCGGCCAGTTGGAAGCGTCCCGCGCGCTGGGGTTCAGCTATCCGGTGGCGATGCGGTTGGTGGTGGTGCCCCAGGGCGTGCGACGGGTGCTGCCGGCGCTGGTCAATCAATTCATCGCATTGCTGAAAGCCTCTGCGCTGGTGTACTTCCTGGGCCTGGTCGCCGACCAGCGGGAGCTGTTCCAGGTGGGCCGCGACCTCAACGCGCAGACCGGCAACCTGTCGCCGCTCGTCGCCGCCGGCGCCTTCTACCTGATATTGACTGTGCCGTTAACGCATTTGGTGAACTACATCGACGCTCGGCTGCGCCGCGGTCGCGCCGCGGTCGACCCCGAGGACCGGCCCGACATGCTCACCTCGACGTTCGGCCAGGAGATCACGTGAGTTCCAGCGTCGTCGCCCGTTCGCCAGTCTCTTTGGCGTGCAACGGTATTCACAAAACACTGGACGGCACCGCGGTGCTTCGCGGCGTCGATATCGACGTCCCCGCGGGCAGCACGGTGGCGGTCATCGGGCCGTCCGGCTCGGGCAAGTCGACGCTGCTGCGCACGCTCAACCGCTTGCATGAGCCGGACAGCGGCGACATCCTGCTCGACGGCAGGTCGGTGTTGAAAGACGATCCCGATCAGCTACGCCAGCGGATCGGCATGGTGTTCCAGCATTTCAATCTGTTCCCGCATCGCACCGTACTGGACAACGTGGCCCTGGCACCGCGCAAGTTGCGGCGTCTGCCCGCCGACCGGGCGCGCGATCTGGCGCTGACGCAGCTGGACCGAGTTGGCCTGAAACACAAGGCCGGTTCCCGCCCCGGCATGCTATCGGGAGGCCAACAGCAGCGCGTGGCGATCGCCCGCGCCCTGGCGATGTCGCCGCAGGTGATGTTTTTCGACGAGGCGACCTCGGCGCTGGATCCCGAAATGGTCAAGGGAATCCTGGAACTCATTGCCGACCTCGGTGCCGACGGCATGACAATGGTTGTCGTAACCCACGAAATGGGTTTCGCCCGGTCGGCATCCGACGCGGTGGTTTTCATGGATCACGGCAAGGTCGTGGAATCGGGTCCGCCCGAGCAGATATTCGAAGCCGCCGAGACCGAACGGCTGCAGCGGTTTTTGTCCCAAGTGCTTTGATCCCCACCGCCTAATGGGCAATAGCTACCTTGTAAGCATCTGATAACGGGTTAGACTCCCGATTTATGGCAGACAGCGAATCGAACCCGGCCGAGGTTGCCGAGCTCGCCGAAGGTTTGCACCGTGCGCTGTCCAAATTGTTTGCCATGCTCCGGCGTGGGGACCCCAGCGGGGCCGCCGCCGGGGAACTTACCCTCGCGCAGCTGTCGATCCTGGTCACCCTGCTCGATCAGGGGCCGATCCGGATGACCGATCTGGCGGCACACGAACGGGTGCGGACCCCCACCACGACCGTGGCGATCCGGCGGCTCGAGAAGGTGGGGTTGGTCAAGCGTTCCCGCGACCCGTCCGACCTGCGGGCGGTCCTGGTCGACATCACCCCGCGCGGGCGAGCCGTCCACGGTGAGTCGCTGGCCAACCGCCGCGCGGCCCTGGCCGCGATGCTCAGCCAGCTCCCCACCGACGACCTCGACACCCTGATGAAGGCGCTGGCACCGCTGGAGCGGTTGGCCTCCGGCGATCCCACATCCGGGCCGGCCGGGGTGCCGCCCGCCCGCCAGGAAGCCTGAAAGCTGCTGGCGTTCAACGCTTTTCGCCTGCCGTTCCGGTCTGGGTAGACTTTCCCACATGCCCACTGCACTCATCACCGGCGCCGGACGCGGGATCGGTACGGCGATCGCGACGGCGCTGGCGCCGACGCACACCCTGCTGCTGGCCGGCCGTCCATCCGATCGCCTCGACGGGGTCGCGGAGCGACTCGATGCCACCACCTTTCCACTGGACCTGACCGACGGGGGCGACATCGAGGCCGCCTGCGAAATCGTGGACGAACTCGACGTGCTCGTGCACAACGCGGGACTGTCGATCCCCGGGAATGTCGCCGATTCCCACGTCGACGAGTGGCGTGCCACCTTCGCCGTCAACGTCTTTGGGCCGGTGGAACTCACGCTGGCGCTGTTGCCCGCGCTGCGACGCGCCCGTGGCCAGGTCATCTTCATCAACTCCGGAGCGGGCCGCAACGTCTCGCCCGGCATGGCCTCCTATTCGGCCAGCAAGTTCGCCGTCCGCGCCTTCGCGGACTCCCTGCGCAACGACGAGCCGGACTTGCGCGTCACCACGGTCTATCCGGGCCGCACCGACACCGACATGCAACGCGAACTCATCGAATTCGAAGGCGGAAGCTACGATCCCGCCAAGTTCTTGAAGCCGGAAACCGTTGCGGCCGCGGTCGCCAACGTGGTGGCCACCCCACCCGACGGGCACGTCCACGAGGTGATGCTTCGGCCGGCCGGTCGGTAGCGGCGTTACACGACCAGGTTGACCAGCCGGCCGGGCACCACGATCACCTTGCGCGGGTTCGTGCCCGCCAGGAACGCCTGAACCTTCTCGTCGGCCAGCGCGGCGGCCTTCAACGTGTCCTGGTCGGCGTCGGCTGCCACCGTCACGCGTCCACGGACCTTGCCGTTCACCTGCACCGGGTATTCCACCGTGTCGTCGACGAGGTACGCGGGGTCGGCCACCGGGAACGGCCCGTGCGCCAGCGAGGTGGTGTGACCCAGCCGCAACCACAATTCCTCGGCCAGGTGCGGAGCCAGGGGCGCCAGCATCAACACCAGCGGCTCGACCGCCGCGCGGGGCACCGCCTCACGGTGCTCCTTGGTGAGGTGGTTGGTGTATTCGATCAGCTTGGCCGCGGCCGTGTTATTGCGCAGTGCGGCATAGTCTTCCGCGACTCCGGCGATTGTGCGGTGCAGCATCCGCAGGGTGCCGGTGGCGAGCTCCTGCCCGTCGAGCACCCGCGTCTCACCGGTCTGTTCGTCGACCACCAGCCGCCACACGCGCTGCAGGAATCGGTGGGCCCCGACGACGTCCTTGGTCGCCCAGGGCCGGGAGGCCTCCAGCGGACCCATCGACATCTCGTAGACCCGCAGCGTGTCGGCGCCGTAGTCGTCGCAGATCTCGTCGGGCGAGATCGAATTCTTGAGGCTCTTACCGATTTTGCCGAACTCCTGAAAGACTTCGACCTCTCCTCCGGGTCCCGGGTAGACGAAACGGCCGTCCCGCTCGACCACCTCTTCGGCCGGCACGTACGACCCTCGGGCGTCCGTGTAGGCGAAGGCCTGGATGTAGCCCTGGTTGACCAGCCGGCGGTAGGGCTCCCGCGAACTGACGTGTCCCAGGTCGTAGAGAACCTTGTGCCAGAACCGCGCATAGAGCAGGTGCAGCACGGCGTGTTCGGCGCCGCCGACGTACAGGTCGACTCCGCCGGGATCCTGCGGTCCGTGCTCGGCCGGCCGCGGGCCCATCCAGTAGGCCTCATTCTCCTTGGCGCAGAACCGTTCCGAGTTGTGCGGGTCGGTGTAGCGCAGTTCGTACCAGGAGCTGCCGGCCCACTGCGGCATCACGTTGGTGTCGCGGGTGTAGGGCTTGAGGCCGTCGCCGAGATCCAGCTCGACGTGCACCCATTCGGTGGCTTTGGCCAGCGGCGGCGAGGGCTCGCTGTCGGCGTCGTCGGGGTCGAACAGCACGGGCGAGTAGTCCGGCACGTCGGGCAGCTCGACCGGCAGGGCGGCTTCGTCGAGTGCGTGCGCGCGCCCGTCGCTGTCGTAGACGATCGGGAACGGTTCACCCCAGTACCGCTGGCGGGCGAAAAGCCAGTCGCGCAACTTGAATTCGATGCGGGCCCGGCCCCGGCCTTCGGACTCCAGGCGGGCGGTGATCTTTTCCTTGGCGGCAGCCACGTCCAGGCCGTCGAGGTAACCGGAGTTGACCAGCACCCCGTCACCGGCATAGGCGGCTTCCGAAATATCCCCGCCGGCAATGACTTCCACGATGGGCAGGCCGAACTCGTGGGCGAAGTCCCAGTCCCGCTGGTCGTGGCCGGGGACGGCCATGATGGCCCCGGTGCCGTACCCGGCCAGGACGTAGTCGGCGATGAAGATCGGCACGGGTTTGCCGTTGGTGGGGTTGGTGGCGTAGCTGCCCAAAAAGACGCCGGTCTTCGCCTTGCTCTCCTGGCGCTCGAGGTCCGACTTCGAGGCGATGGCCTTGCGGTAGGCGGCGACGGCTTCGCCGGGCGTCGCGGCGCGATACGTCCAACGCGGGTCGGTCCCGTCGGGCCAGGCGGCGGCGACCAGCTCGTCGACCAGGTCGTGCTCGGGGGCCAGCACCAGATAGGTGGCGCCGAACAGCGTGTCGGGCCGGGTGGTGAACACCTCGATGTCGACCGCCTCGCCATCTGCCCTGGTCGCCGCGAACAGCGCCTTCGCGCCGGTGGACCGGCCGATCCAGTTGCGCTGCATGGCCTTGACCGGCTCCGGCCAGTCCAGCAGTTCGAGGTCGTCGAGCAGCCGGTCGGAATAGGCGGTGATCCGCATCATCCACTGCCGCAACCGCTTCCGGAACACCGGGAAGTTGCCGCGGTCGCTGCGGCCGTCGGCGGTCACCTCTTCGTTGGCCAGCACGGTGCCCAACCCGGGGCACCAGTTCACCATCGAGTCGGCCCGGTAGACCAGCCGGTGACTATCGACCACGTCGGCCCGCTCCCCCGCCGACAGAGCGGCCCAGTCCCGCCCGTCCTCGAGCCGGCGCGCCCCGGAATCGAATTCGGCGACCAGCTCGGCGATGGGACGCGCCTTGTTGGCGGCGGTGTCGAACCAGGCGTTGTAGATCTGCAGGAAGATCCACTGCGTCCACTTGTAGAACTCGACGTCGGTGGTCGAGAAGCTGCGTCGGCTGTCGTGGCCCAGCCCCAGGCGGCCCAGCTGGCGCCGGAAATTGACGACGTTGGCCTCGGTGCGGGTGCGCGGGTGGGTGCCGGTTTGCACGGCGTACTGCTCGGCGGGCAGCCCGAACGCGTCAAACCCCAACGCGTGCAGCACGTTACGGCCCGTCATCCGGAAATAGCGGGCGTACACATCCGTCGCGATGTAGCCCAGCGGGTGGCCGACGTGCAGCCCCTCCCCCGACGGGTAGGGGAACATGTCCTGCACGAACAACTTGTCGTCGGGGACCGAAGACCCGTCTGCCGGCGCCAGCGATCCGACCGGGTTGGGCACATTGAACGTCCCCAGCTTCGCCCAGTTGTCCTGCCACGCGCCCTCGATCCGGCCCGCCAGCGCCGCGGTGTAACGATGCGGCGGCGCGTCGGTGTCCGGCTGGGCGGCGCCAGGGCCGCTGCCTGTCGAAGTGGTCGGGGATTCGGTCACCTGAACAGGGTATAAGGGCCGACACGGCCGTTCGCCGGCCACAGGTTGGTCTCGGTTCCGTTGCGCGCCGATCAGGGGTTCATCCCAGGTGTATTTCGGGCCTGTTCACCGCCTTTGACCTCTAGTTACAGTCGGCCACTATCGACGGCTTCTGGTATTTGAGCCATGGGAAGGACCGACGCAGATGATAGACATCGTCCCCGTCCACCGGGCACTTCTCGGCGGCATAGTCGCCGGCCTGATGGGTTTGGCGGTTGTTGCGAGCGGCACCGCATCGGCGGACCCGTTGCCCCCGGCGCCGGCACCGGTTCCCGCCGTCCCCGCGCAGGCGCCGCAGAACCTCGGGCCCGAGCTGGTGCCTCCGAGCAGATACCTCGCCGCGCCGCAGGCGGCCACTCCCCTGGCGCCGCCGGCCACCGCCGGGACTCCAGGAACGACGGCACCCGCCGCGGCCGCCCCGGCTGCCGCTCCGGCCCCGGCTGCGGCCCCGGCTCCCGTTCCCGCGACCTCCGGCACGATTCGTGAATTCCTGCAGTCGAAGGGCGTCAAGCTCGAGGCGCAGAAGCCGCAGAACTTCAAGGCGCTCGACATCACGCTGCCGGTGCCCGCCCGCTGGACCCAGGTGCCCGACCCGAACGTGCCCGACGCGTTCGCGGTCATCGCCGATCGGCGCGGCAGCAGCATCTATTCCTCCAACGCCCAGGTGGTGGTGTACAAGCTGCTCGGGGATTTCGATCCGAAAGAGGCGATCACCCACGGCTACGTCGACAGCCAGAAACTGCCGGCGTGGCAGCCCACCAATGCCTCGATGGCCGACTTCGGTGGCTTCCCGTCGTCCATCGTCGAGGGCACCTACCGCGACGGGGACCTGACGCTGAACACGTCCCGGCGCCACGTCATCGCCACGTCGGGACCCGACAAATACCTCGTCTCGCTCGCGGTGACCACCGACCGCGCGGTCAGCGTCGCCGACGCCCCGGCGACCGACGCCATCATCAACGGTTTCCGGGTCGCCGCCCCCGGTGGGGCCGCCCCGGCGCCGGCGCAGGCCCCGGCCGCCTCCCCGGTCGGGCGACCCGCCCAGCCACCCGTCGCTCCGGCACCCGCCACCGCCCCGGCCGCTCCGGTCGCCCCGGCTCCGGCTGCCCCGGCCACCCCAGCGGCCCCGGTCGCCCCGGCGGCTCCGATTGCCCCGGTCGCCCCAGCCCCCGCCACGGCCCCGTTGGTGCCGCTCGCCCAGACGACACCCGCGGCCCCGGCCCGGCTCCCCGCGCAGACTCCGCTGCCCAACCAGCAGCACACGCCCAGCCTGCTGGCCATGGTGCCCGGCTTGCCGCCGCTGCCGAACTTTTCGTTCCTCCAGCACTGAGCCCGGCGGCACCCACCCCGCAGAGCCGGATGAGCGGGCGGCCAACCCGGCTCGTATTGCGGGCCCATGCTGATTGCGGGCGTGCTGTGCATGTGTGCGGCGGTGGCCTCGGCGGGGTTCGGCACCTGGTCGCTTGCGCACAATCGGAATTTCGGCGCCACGGCGCTCGCGTTGCGCGCCATGGCACCCACCCAGTTGGCGGCCGCGGTGATGCTGGGCGCCGGTGGTGTGGTGGCGCTGGCCGCGGTCCCGCACACCGCACTGGTGGTGCTGATCGTGTGTGTCGCGGGGGCGCTGGGGACGCTGGCCGCGGGCTCCTGGCAGAGCGCGCGTTTCGCGCTGCGCCAGGAAGCGGCGGCGCCCGCGTGCGCGGGCAGCTGCGCCGGCTGCACGCAGTCGTGCCACTGACCTTCTAGCTGGGGAGGCCTAGTTTCGGCTGATGTCGATCGGGTGGGTCGCGAGCAGCGACAGCGGCAACGGCTGCCGGCGCAGGACGTGACCCCACAAATCTGACCTCGGCCCGACGAGAACGTCGGATGGCAAGGCGGACAAGACAATCCAGTCGTCGCGTTCGATCTCGCCTTCGAGTTGACCGATTGTCCAGCCGGAGTACCCGGCGAAGATCCGCACGCCCTCCACCAGCGGTGCGATCGCGTCGGGGTCGGCGTCCAAATCGACCATCACCACCCGGCCGTCCACATGCCGCAAGCCCGGCACGTCGTGCGGATCGGCGCCGACCCGCAACGTCGCCAGACACAGCGCGGCGTCACGCTTCACCGGGCCCCCGATGAACATCGTCTTCGGCTTCGCCGCCAGGTTGGTCCACTGGGGCAGCACGTTGTACACCGCGGTTTCGCTGGCGCGGTTGAGCACCACACCCAGCGTGCCGCCGTCGTTGTGCTCGACGATGTAGATCACGCTGCGCCGAAACGTCGGTTCGAGAAGGTCCGTGTTGGCGAGCAGCAAAGTGCCCGCGCGCACCCGTTGCGCGGCGGGTGCGACATAGTCCTCTGGATCCTCCGGCGGCGGCACCCCACCATCATCGCATCCGGCCGATCGTCGCCCAGGGCAATCGAGACCGCGGGCCACGGCGATTTGTACTGTTGTTGGGACAGCTCTGAGCGCACGAGTTTGCCAGCCCCAATCGCGGAAGTCGGTTTCGGTGATCCCAACCCGGATGCAGTCCAGCGCACCCGTCGAAATCTGGCGGTCCGTGCGCGGTTTGCCAGACTTCTGGCGGCTGCTGCAGGTGCGCATGGCAAGCCAGTTCGGTGACGGACTGTTTCAGGCGGCGCTGGCCGGAGCGCTGCTGTTCAACCCGGATCGCGCGGCCGATCCGCTTTCCATCGCGCGCGCCTTCACGGTCCTGTTTCTGCCCTACTCGCTGCTAGGGCCGTTCGCCGGCGCACTGATGGATCGGTGGGACCGCCGGCTCGTGCTCGTCGGAGCCAACGCGGGCCGCCTGATCCTCATCGCCGCCATCGGCACGATCCTGGCGGTCCGGGCGGGCGACCTGCCCCTGCTGCTGGGCGCGTTGTTCGCCAACGGCTTAGCCCGATTCGTCGGGTCCGGGCTGTCCGCGTCGCTGCCGCACGTGGTGCCGCGCGAGCAGGTGGTGACGATGAACTCGGTGGCCACCGCGGTCGGTGCCATCGCGGCGTTCGTCGGCGCAAACTTCATGCTGGTGCCGCGGTTCGTCTTCGGCGCCGGCGACAAGGGCGCCTCGGCCATCGTCTTCATCACGGCGATTCCCGTGGCGATCGCGTTGCTGTTGTCGTGGCGGTTCGGTGCGGGGGCGCTGGGCCCCGACGACACCCGGCGCGCGATCCACGGCCCGGTCATCTACGCGGTGGTCACCGGCTGGCTGCACGGCGCGCGCACGGTGGCGCAACGCCCGACGGTCGGCGCCACGCTGTCCGGGCTGGCCTCGCACCGGATGGTGGTCGGCATCAACTCGCTGCTGGTCCTGTTGCTGGTCCATCACATGCCCGACGCCGATGGCGGGGGATTCGGCACCGCGCTGCTGTTCTTCGGCGCGGCGGGCTTGGGCGCCTTCCTGGCCAACCTGCTGACACCGCCCGCGATCCGGCGCTGGGGGCGCTATGCCACGGCAAACGGCGCGTTGGCGGCCTCGGCGATCATCGAGATCGCCGGCGCCCAGCTGCTGGTCCCCGTCATGGTGGCGTGTGGCTTTCTCCTCGGCGTCACCGGTCAGGTGGTCAAACTCTGCGCTGACACGGCGATCCAGATGGATGTCGACGACGCCCTTCGCGGGCATGTGTTCGCCGTGCAGGACGCGCTGTTTTGGGTGGCGTTCATCGTCGCGATCACGGTCGCCGGAATGTTGATCCCCGGCGACGGACACGCGCCCGCGTTCGCACTGTTCGGCTCGGTGCTCTACCTGGCCGGCCTCGCGGTGCACAGCTTCATCGGTCGCCGCGGCGAGCAGGCGAACGATCGCTAGGGTGACGACGTGAGGTGTCCGACGGCCGCCGCCGGCAGGGGAGCGCAGCGATGACCGGCCCCGCACCGATGGTCGAGGACCTGCGCGCCGAGAGCGAGGCGCTCGACGCCCTGGTCGCGCCGTTGCAGCCCGAGCGCTGGGCCGACCCGACGCCCGCGCCCGGCTGGACCATCGCGCACCAGATCGGACACCTGTTGTGGACCGACCGCGTCGCCCTGATCGCGGTGACCGACGAGCCTGGATTCGCCGACGTGCTCGCGGGTGCGGCCGCCGACCCGACGGGCTTCGTCGACAAGGGTGCCGAAGAACTTGCGGCCCTGGCGCCGGCCGAGCTGCTCGCCGACTGGCGCGCCACGCGAAACCGGCTGCACGAGGAGCTGCTCGGGGTCACCGCCGGCCGCAAACTCCCGTGGTTCGGCCCACCGATGAGTGCGGCCTCGATGGCCACCGCGCGGTTGATGGAGACGTGGGCGCACGGTCTCGACGTCGCCGACGCGCTCGGCGTCACGCGGCCCGCGACCGACCGCCTACGGTCGATCGCTCATCTGGGGGTCCGCACTCGCGACTTCGCCTTCGCCGTCAACAATCTCGCGCCCCCGGCCGAACCGTTCCTGGTCGAACTGCGCGGACCCGGCGGTGACATTTGGTCCTGGGGACCGCCGGGGGCTGAGCAACGGGTCAGCGGCTCCGCGGAGGATTTCTGCTACCTGGTCACCCAGCGGCGCCCGCTGAGCGCCCTGGACATCACGGCCCAAGGCGCCGACGCGCGGCGCTGGCTGGAGATCGCGCAGGCTTTCGCGGGACCTCCCGGCGCCGGGCGATGAGCGCGCGATTTCGGCGGGAGCCGCGGGTGCCGGTCACGCGGAGCGCCACTTCTGTCTCATGCGTCGCTCGGAGTCGGCACCCGTCCTTTGCCCGCCTCACAGCGACAAAATCCAGCGCGGTGCCGCCGGCCCGTCGAACGCACGGTGTCGCTACGAGGTGGGCACCAGGCATGTCCCTTCCCGGAGAAGCGTATGCGACCGGTATGACCAACGCGGCGGGCCCGTCAACCGAGCCCGCGCGATGAGCGCGTAAGCGCCGTCAGTGCAGGGGGCCGCCGTAACTCGCCCGGTTTTCGGCCTCGGCCTCTTCTCGCAGCGCCGTGATCGCGAGGTTCAGCCTGTCGGCCAACTCGCCGTGGCCGTACCCGGTCATCACACCGGGATGGAGGGTCAGTTTCAGCAGGCGACCGTCGGAATTCGCCACGGCGTACACGTCGCCCAGGTCGACGCTGTAGGTCACCGCCTCGGCCTGCGCCACAAGGGCTTCCCACTTGTCGGCCGCTTCGCTCAGTTCCCGAAGAACCGATTCGACGAGATCCTTATCGCTGAGATTCGCGCGACTGCCCGAACCCGACACGAGGAACAGTATCGTCGACCCCTCCGACCAGCGTCAATTCATACGCGATGGGTTCTCGACTCAACCGCCGGGCGTCGACGCGGCGAGCATGCGATACCACGCGAGGTGATAGTTCGCCGACACCGTGTCGCCGCTGGCAATGCCTTCGGTGGCGGCCATCAGCATGCATTTGAGCAGCAATCCCGGATTGACGTTCGGATACTGAACCAGCAGCTGATAGCGCGCCGTGTCGAGGTGCACGCGTAGCACGTCGACCTCCTGATCGACGACAAACGTGCCCGCGGCCGCGGCATCGGCCAGCCGCGTCACGATCTTGGGCAGTTCGGCGTGCGCGCGGGTGACCTGGCTGAGCACCCTTGCCAGGTCATCGATGGCCGGCAGCTGGCGCGGGTCCACCGACGACCGTGTCGCGGCGAAGTCGGCCGAGCGGCGCAACGAATCACCGGGAGCGTAAGTGACGACGCGTGTCGTGTCGCCGATCAGTGCGGCGACCCTGCCGCCGCGTCGCTCGGGTTCCAACAGCCGCACGCCTGCGGGAAGGCTGATGCCAGACGGGATCCAGCCGTGGGCGAGGTCGGTGACCAAGACCGTGGTCCCGTCGGCGCGATCCCCGATCGCCCAACTCAGCCGTGGCTCTTGCCGGACCACGAACTCAAGCAGCCGGTTCAGCCGGGCGTTGTCGAAACCCGTTGGGGTCACCGGTTTTTCGATGGCGGTCGGCGCGGCTACGACGGGTTCGGCCTCCTCGGCCGGGGCTTCCTGGCTCACCGCGGCCGGCTCGACGGGAACTTCCTCGCTCACCGCGGCCGGCTCGTCGCGGGTGTCCTCCGCCGGTTCCTCCGCGGGCGCGTGGTGGCGCCCGCCCTCGACGGGTTCGACGGGTTCCTCGACGGGCGCCGGCGCGCGATCGGCCGGCGCCGCGAACGGGGGCTCCGCGTCGGTGACTACCGGAATGACCTGCGTCTCCTCGAGGTGCGACGCGTCGGCGACATCGGCCGGCTCGTCCTCGCCGGGGGTGGGCTCCGGCTCGGCCGCCGGCTCGTCGCCGGTAGCGGGCTCGTCCACCACCGCATGGTGGCGGCCGGTTGCGACGGGCTCCTCGACCGGCTCGGCCTCGCGGTCCACGGGCGTCTCGACGACCGGCTCCGCTTCGGAGACGACCGGGATGACCTGAGTCTCCTCGAGATGGGACACATCGGGGGCCGCGGCCGGCTCCTCAGCGCGGGCGGCTTCCGGTTCGCCCGCCTCCGGTTCGACCGGTTGGGCTGGTTCGCCCGCCTCCGGTTCGACCGGTTCGGCTGGTTCGACTGGTTCGGCCGGGCGGGGACGCCATCTCGGCGGCGGCGGGGGTGGCTCGGCGACGTCGTCGAGCTCGCGGACCGCGGGCAGCACCTGCGTCCTTTCCAGGTCAGCGCCCGGACCCTCGAGGGTGGGCGGGGCTGCGGCGGGGCGCTGCGCACCGCTCTGCACCGTATGCAGATAGCGGATCGTCGATTCGACTCGGCGCACGGCGCGGCCGCGGGCCTCCTCGATGACTCGCGCCTCGGCCGCCTGCCGCGCCGGGTCGGTCATGCCCGCCCGCTTGAGCATCTTGAGTTGGTCGTTGGCGCCGTTGGCGATTCGCTGCAGGTCGGCCTTGAGATACTCTGCGAGAGTTGCGGTTTCGGCGGTGACCGTCGACAATTCGGCAGGCCACAGCCCGCCTGTCACCCAAGGGGTGCAGTCGATCGGAGAGCTGAAAGCCGGAATCGCCAGCGACTCCCGGGTAGCCCTCCGGAGGCGCTGACGCGCCGTCATCCGACCGAAGATCGCCACCAGCTAAGCGTACCGGCAGCGGGCGTTCGACTTGTGCGGTCAGTGAATTGTGCGCCCGCAACGGCCTGGGTAGCGTGGGGCCATGGCTGAATCTGCACTGCAGCAGCAACTCGACGAGGTGCGCGCCCTACTCGCCCGCGCGCGAGAGTTGTTCGGCCCCAATCCCGTCGAGCCGCCCACGGGGATCGCTCCCGATCCCAGCGCAGCTAAGCCGTGGCTGCGCTAGGCCCGCGTCGCATGTGAGATTCGTGCAGGACGGCTAGCGTCCGCCATCGCGGCGGCGCAGTTTGTGCGCCAGCAACTTCTCGATGGCGGCGTCGAGGTCCCGGGGGGTCGGAACCTCGGCGGAAGGGGTGTGCCCTGCCGCGACAATCTCGTCGCGGATCTCCAGCAACGCCTTGAGGCACGACACATCCGCGGTGAGCACGATGCCCTGCGCCAAAGTCTCGGCGTCGGTTTCCATCGCCTCTTCGCTCAGCGCGACGCTGTGCATGTATCCGCCGCGGCAAGAGCGGACCAGGATGTGCCCACTCGGGTGAACGGTGTCGAAAGCGGGATTCGCGTCGGTCATCGACCGCGGTCGACGACGTCGCCGAACTTGCGTGCAGCCTCCTGCTCGTGCTGTTCCCACATCGTCGCCGATACGGTCAATTGGTCGGCCAAATCCGCGTGGTCAGCGGCCTGCTGCTCATAGCACTGCCGTCGCAGCTCGAGCAGCTCGCGGCCGGCATCGCGAAGCTCACTAAAGATCGGCCCGAGCGAATCGAGGCTCTCCTGGATCGCGGCGTGCGACGACGGAACGGTGCGTAAGTACTCCGACGTGTCCTGATGATGCGCGGCGGCCTGACGTAAGTGCGCGGGCACCACATGTATCGAATCTGCCATCCGCTGTCTCCTGTTGACGACCGCCGTACGTGCCGGCGAGTTCATTTTTCTCAGGTGGTCGACGAGGTTGCCGGCCGGGTAGGTGTCGGTGGTTCAGGCTTAGTCGGCGTGGTCGCGGGCGCGGCCGCCGCCGGCGGATGCTCCCAGCCTAGAAAGTTCGGTCCGCTCACGGTGGCGATGTGCTGAATTTGGCCATCGAGAAGCGCCTTGCCAGGGCCCAGGGCAAGGGCGTGACGGTCCGTGAACATACCGATGTCGCCCGGGCCCACCCGTAGGGCATCGATTGGGTTGGCGACCGCCGTCCCCGGTGGGGGAATGGTAATTCCCTGTTGTTGGAAGGCTTCCGCGATCGGCGTGCCGCCGACGGCGGCCTGGATCGCCGCTGCCAACTGTGGGCTGGCGGCGGTCACTGTCTCGCCGTCGGGCAGGGTCACCGGCGTAGGGCCAGCCGCTGGCTCATCGGATGACGCGTCCTGTGGGTCGTTGTTCTCGTCGGGGTTGTCCGAGGCGTCGTGCGCGCTGGGGTCTTCCTCTTGGGCATCCGGTAGTTCTTCGGCGGCCAGGTCCTGCAGCGCCGGATCGTCCGCGTCGCCGCCCGAAAAGGGAAGGCCGCCGGGCGCTTCCCATCCCGCCGTGGAGGCGGGCATGGTGCCCAGGCCCGGAAGTGGCCCACCACCGAAGTTGGGCATCGGGGGCGCCATCGGCGTTTCCGTCGCCGTTGGGATCGGGGCGCCCGCCGCCGGATCTGGCGCCGGAGCGTCTTCGGGCCACAGTCCGTCATCATCGGCCAACAGCGAGTCCAGCAGCGGATCCCATTCGGCGTCGGTATCGCTCGATTCGGCGGCCGAACCGAGCGCGGGCGCATCACCAACGGACGCCGCCGGCGCGTGTTCCCCCGGCCGGTTCGGTTCATTCTTGGACGCGTCGTAGAGCGACGTCCAGGCGGCCATCAGCGCCGACTTCGACGTGTCGTCCAGGCTGGCGTTCAGGACCACCGCGCGAATGTCCCTGAGCTTGCCGATCAGGAAACGTTGGAAATCGCGCGCTCCCGCCGGAGTGTCCAGGTCCGATCTCATCAGCACCGCGGCTTCGGTTTCGTGCTGCAACTTGGTGAGCGCTTCTCTGCCGTCGACCGCACTCAGGTGCGCGTTCAGGATGGCCGACACCACTTGCATGTCCAGTTGCGAACTCGCGGAATTCTGCTGTGCGAGAGCGGCTTCGGCGCTGGCGATGGCGTCCGCCGCCGCACCCGATTCCCGGTCCGGCGGTGTCGCGGTTCCCGCCAGGGATCGACCCGTCGGCGGGCCGCTCGCGGGCACGGCGCCGAAAACGTCCGCGTGCTGTCGGCGGATCTTGGCTGCGATTGCCTCGAGTTGGTCGGTGCGGGTGGTCGGCGTGATCACAGCGGAGACTTCGGTCGGCGCCAATCCCGTCTGCCACGCGTTGGGATCGCCGGTGCGGTCTCGGACGGACTTGACCGTGGCCAGCAGGTCGTCGTACGCCGACATCAGCCGCGCAGCCGGCGCTGCAGCGGCACTCGCTGCGGAAAGTGACGCGACCCCTCCATGTCCGGCGACAGTAGTGGGGGGCGTTCCTGCCGACAATTCACTGAGCAGCATGGTTGTGGACTAGTTCCGGTTAACTGCGGCCCGTGGTGTACTGCGCCCGAAGGTTCTCCAACGCAGCCCTTTTCGCCTGAGCGAGTTCGCGCGCCCCGGCGACGACTGCGGCGATCTCGCGCTGCTTGTCCAGCAGGAACTTGTGAAACTCTCGCGCTCCCATGGGTGTATCCACGGCGAGGTTCGCTTGCTGGACGACCGCGTGGTCGATCTGTTCGGCGATGGCGTCCAGTCGCCGGACGCTTTCGCGCGCTGCGCTGTGAGCGGTGTTCAGCACGTCGGTCAGCACAAGGTCGGCTTCGGACGCGGCGCCGTGCTGGCTCGCCAGCGTCGATCGCCGTGCTTCGACGGCCTCTAACGAGTGCCCGGGTTGTTCCGGCATCGGCTCACCCTTCTCGTCGTGCCCGTATCGCCGGGCGAAGTTGGCGTGTCATAACGGTCGGCGGATCGCAACGTTGTTGCCCAGTCGGCTTATTCGCACCGACGCCCCTGAGTACGGCGCCTCGACAACCAGGTTGTTGCCGATAGCGATCTGGACGTGACCGGCGTGCGGAAAGACCAGATCTCCCGGTCGCACCTGCGCACGCGGAACCGGAATGCCGTCGTTGATCTGCTGATATGTGGTGCGGTCCAAGTGAATACCGGCCCGCGCGTAGCTCCACTGAACGAGCCCGGAGCAGTCGAACGCCTCCGGGCCGCTGGCGCCCCAGACGTAGGGGCGGCCCAGCCGCGACAACGCCGCCCGCACCGCGACCGCGGCCCGATCGTTCGGCGGCAACCCGAGGCCGCGCCCATGCCGCAGCCGATACCGAAGGGCCAGCAGCGCCGCGTGGTGCCGTCGCGCACGCAACCTCGCCGATACGACGTGGGCCCGTTGCGTGCGCAGTCGCGCCACGCGGCGGCGCATCGCCTCTCGCTGCGCCAACGGGGTCGACGGGAGCGTGTTGGCATCGGCGCGGGCCGCGTCGAGGACGTTTTGGGTCAGGTCGCGCGCCTGCGCGCGGTCTCGGTGGGCTCCGGCGAGCACGTCGGTGACGGCGGCGTCGGTCCCGGCCGCCGACGAGAGGCGTTGGCGACCGTGGTCCACCGCGAGCTGGTAGCCGCCGTGGGCCAATCCGTCGTTCAGTCGGGCGGCGCGGCGCAACAGGCTGCGATAGTGCCCGGTGTCGGCGTCCAGGGACGCAGGCGTCGTGCTGCCGGCGAAGAGTTGATGCGCGCGGCTCAACGCCTCGACTTCGCTACGGCTCACTGTGCCCC
This sequence comes from Mycobacterium sp. TKK-01-0059, assembly GCF_000709305.1. Taxonomy (NCBI): domain Bacteria; kingdom Bacillati; phylum Actinomycetota; class Actinomycetes; order Mycobacteriales; family Mycobacteriaceae; genus Mycobacterium; species Mycobacterium sp. TKK-01-0059. The sequence continues at coordinate 1,898,201 of NZ_KL446993.1, read as the reverse complement.
CTCGGCGCCGTCGTGGCTTCCCTGTTGTTCTTGGCCCGCCGTCTCGACCGCCTCGGTGAAGGCGCGCACGCGGGGGAGGGCGCCCGGCGAAATGACCCCGCGATTGCGGATGTCCCACATCTCGTCGACGTCGACGCCGACCAGCGCGGCGATGATCGTCTCCGGCAACGAGGACTGCGCGCAGGCCCGGTCGAAACGCGCGCTAAGGCTGCCGGGCATCCGCTTCAGCAGGGCCGTGCGCGTCGCCTCGAGGGCCTGCAGATGCTCCATCAGCCGGTCGGTCGAATCCGCGCCCGCGCTCACGGCCACCCGCCAGGAGCTGGCGGCGAGCATCTCCGCCTTCACGCACTGAGCGATCACAGACAGAATATACGTCTCATATTCGTTTGATGTTGTCGCAGGCAGCCGATCGATGACGGATTTGAGGGCGTCGAGCTGGGCTTCGGCATAACCTTCCAGCACTTCGGTGTCGCTGTGGCGGTCGACGACCACGGGTCCGGTGCGCCGCGCCGCCATCGCGGTCGCCGGCGCGGCCATCAGGCGCACCAATTCGGCATCCGGATCGGCGGCCACCAACAGCCGGGAGTAGGTGCCCGGCGGCAGGCCGAGCCCGTTTTCGATCTTCTGAACTGTGCTTTTGTGCGGTTTGCGGGCGCCCCGTTCCAAAAAGCTGAGCCCCATGATGCTGACCCCGGTCGCGGCGGCGAGGTCGGCTAGTGACCAATCCCGCGATTCTCGCAACGCGCGGATCGCCGCGCCGGCCGACTCACGGCTCACCACACGCTCCGGCCATAGGCCGGATAGTACACAGCCAGGGTCTCGGATATGCGGATATACGTTTTTGTCGATGTTTCTCTTGCGTTGAACCCGTCTCGACATATACGCTTTTGCCTACGTTTCACGCTCGACAAGGAGACCGACATGGGACACCCGTGCGCAGCCAATCCGGAGCTTTGGTTTGGCTACCCCGACGACGACGGTGGTGACGGCGCGGCGAAGGCGCGCGCATACGAACGGTCGGCCACCGAGGCGCGCCTGCAATGCCTGCGGCGCTGCCCACTGGCGCAACAGCGCCGCTGCGCCCAGCACGCCATCGCGCACCGCGAGGAGTACGGCGTGTGGGCAGGCGTGAAGCTGCCGGGCGGCCAGTACCGCAAGCGTGACCAGCTCACGCACGCCCACGACGTCCTGCGGCGTATCGCGTCCGGGGAAATCAACTCCCGGCAGCTGCCCGAGAACGCGGCGCTGCTGGCGCGGCACGAACACGAGGCGGTCCCGGTGGCCGCGGTCGTGTTGCATCTGCCGCTGGCCCAGGTCGGGCCTCGTACGGCCGCCTGACCTTCCGTCGAAATCCCAGCTCGGCAGTTTGTTGAACCGATCAATGGGGTAGTCGGGGTCGGCAAGACCAGTCTGTCGACCTTAAAGGCGCGCCCATGACGTTCGACCTGACCCCGACGGCCGCACAACATGATCTGGCCCGACGCACGCATGAGTTCGCCGAATCCGTAATACGCCCGGTAGCCCTCGACTATGACCAGCGCCAGGAGTTCCCCTGGCCGGTGCTCGAGGAGGCGGCCCAGCAAGGTTTCTATAGCCCGCTGTTCTATCGCGACCTGATCGGCGATCCGACCGGTATCTCCCTGCCCATGTTCATGGAGGAACTGTTCTGGGGGTGCGCCGGGATCGGGCTAGCTATCGTCATGCCGGCCCTGGCGCTCTCGGCGATCGGCCAGGCCGCCTCCCCGGAACAGATGCTGGAGTGGGCACCCGAATGTTTCGGCACGCCAGGCGATCTCAAGCTCGCCGCGCTGGCGATCTCCGAGCCCGAAGGCGGCAGCGATGTACGCAACCTGCGCACGCGTGCACGTCGTGACGGTGATGACTGGATCATCGACGGCCACAAGATGTGGATCGGCAACGGCGGGATCGCCAATGTGCACGTGGTCAACGCGGTGGTCGACGAGGATCTCGGCCATCGGGGTCAGGCGCTGTTCGTGGTGCCGGGCGGCAGGCCCGGGCTGAAACTGCTGCGAAAGCTCGACAAGCTGGGCTGCCGCGCCTCCCACACCGCCGAGCTGCTCTTCGAAGGTGTGCGCGTGCCGCGCGCCAACTTGCTCGGCGGGGAGGAAAAACTCGAACACAAACTCGCCAAGGCGCGAGAAGTCGTGGCGGGTGGAAAGCGCTCCGGTTCAGCGACATTGGGAACCTTCGAGCAGACGCGACCCATGGTCGCCGCCCAAGCCATCGGGATCGCCCGGGCGGCGTTGGAGTACGCGACGGCGTATGCCACCGAGCGGGAGGCGTTCGGCGCACCCATCATCGACAACCAGGGCATCGCGTTCCCGCTCGCGGAACTGGCCACTCAGATCGACGCGGCTCGGCTGCTCACCTGGCGCGCCTCCTGGATGGCGGCCAACAACGTCCCCTTCGAACGGGGTGAGGGCTCGATGTCGAAGATGGCCGCCAGCGAGGTAGCGGTCAAGGCCACCGAGCGCGCGATCCAAACCATGGGCGGCTGGGGCTATATCACCGATCACCCGGTTGAGAAGTGGTATCGGGATGCCAAGCTGTACACCATTTTTGAAGGAACCAGCGAGATCCAGCGGATGGTCATCTCCAACGCCCTGGGCGCCGCCGTCGGCACCCCGCCGCTGCATGTGGTCCTCGAGCCGTCCGGGGGACCGCTGAATCGGGTCTTCGGGCGGGGTACGCCGTTGCGGTCCCGCGTCGCCGACACCGCCCTGTCCATGCAGGATCGGGTGCCCGAGCCCGTCATGCGGCTGGCCATGAAGGTGCTGCGGCCACCGGGCAAGTGAGATGGCCGGGTACGGTCGCGGATGACGGCGCCGTTGGCGAGGCTGCGACGGAGGATGGGCGATGAGCAACCTGGAAGCCGCGCCGGCCGAAGTCGCCTGCGCCGCTTCGCAACGCCGGGACGCCTCGCCCAGGGTGGAGGTGCTGCATCCGCGGGAGGTTCCCTTGGGCGGCCCCAGGGCGATCCGGGTGCAACGCACGTTGCCGCAACGCGAGCGTTCGCTGATCGGTGCGTGGTGTTTCATCGACCACTACGGTCCCGTCGCGGCGAGGATGGATGTGCCGCCGCACCCGCATACGGGACTACAAACCGTGAGTTGGTTGTTCAGTGGGGAAGTGGAGCACCGTGACAGCGCCGGCGTTCGTGCGGTCGTTCGGCCCGGCGAGCTGAATCTGATGACCGCCGGTGCCGGCATTTGCCACTCCGAGGTGTCGGTTGACGCAGGGCCGGTCCTGCACGGCGTCCAGCTCTGGGTGGCGCTTCCCGCTGCCGCCCGCCACACGTCGCGAGACTTTGCCCACTACGCACCCCCCGTGGTCTCGCTACCGGGCGCCCAGGCGCGCGTGTTCCTCGGCGAGCTGGCCGGGAGTCGTTCGCCCACAAAGACATTCAGTCCGTTGCTGGGCGCCCAACTCGACCTCGACGCCGACGCAGGTTTCGATATCGACGTGGATCCCACCTTCGAGCACGGAGTGCTCTGCGATTCGGGCACCGCCCAGGTCGATGGGACGTCCCTGGCGACCGCCGACCTGGCCTACCTAAGTCCCGGCCGCACGCAGCTGCACCTACGCAACGTGGGGGAGCGGCCCGCGCGGATGTTGTTGCTCGGCGGCACGCCGTTCACCGAAGAGTTGGTGATGTGGTGGAACTTCGTCGGACGAAGCCACGAGGACATCGTCAACTACCGCCGACTGTGGGAGGACGGCGACGACCGCTTCGGCGCCGTGCACGGGTACCGCGGAGCGCTCGCCCGACTGCCCGCCCCGCCGCTGCCGACCGCTCGGCTGCGGCCTCGACCGATACCCCGACGAAAGGAAAGCACAAATGACAACCGATAAGACCGGCGCGGAAACCACGGTCACCCTTGAGGACGGCAAGTACACGATCGCCGTCGAAGGCAAGACGGTGGGGCTCGCCGATTTCGCCGACCGCGGCGAGCAACGCGTCTTCTACCACACCGAAATCGATCCGGCCTACGGCGGACGTGGCCTGGCGACGATCCTCGTCGAGGAGGCGCTCAACGAGGCGCGCGATGAGGGCAAGCGCATTGTTCCGGTGTGCTCGATGATCGGCACCGTGCTCAAGAAGCATCCCGAGTTCGATGACATCACGGACCCGGTCACTCCGGAAATCACACAGTGGGTGCGGTCTTAGGGGAAGAGCTGAAGGCTCGACGAGCCCGGCGGTCATCCGGACGTCGCGGTGACCATCTTTTCGATCTCGTCCACGGACCTTCCCATGAGGTGACTGAAAATGGTGGCATTCACCGCAGATAAGACCGCGCAATCGTCATTAGAGCAGATTTCATATTTGGTCTCGACTTTGGATACCGCTACATTCGACGCAAATCCTTGTTTGGCAAGGTCGGCGCCGAGCGACCCGGATGCGAGGTCGGAGCGCGCAGTCGTAGCCCAGTCCCAGATGAGGTATTTTTCTGCGAGCTGAAAACTCGATAGCTTGGCGACAGCGTCGCGCCGTTGCCCGCGATCGTTAACTGTGTCCACTACCCACCAATGCCCGTCGACACGAAGATGAACAGAATAGTCGTCGGTCCTGAAGGAAATCAGACAGTCTTGGCATTCGGTGGTGACATATATATCGCCTCCACCTAATCCGGGCGCCCAGCGGTACCAATTGGCTGATAAGCGAGAGAAATCGACCATCAGTTAATCCTTTTTAAGTATCCCCACTTGAGCAATTCCGTGACATCGCCTGTCTCCCCATCTTCGTTGATGATGCGGTACTGCTGGCCTCCGCCGGGCTGATGGAACCATGGCGCCACTTCCGATTGTTCGATGTGCCAGCCCGGCGGAAGGCGAGATGGGTCATCCACAACGTATTGGAAGAAAGGTTTGCCGGCACTACCTGGTGGGAGTGCCAATTCGGCAAACGGGGTTCCTTCGGGCGCTAGGTATCCGCCGACGGGGTAGCCGAAACGGCCGATCACCGTCCCCTCGGGCAGATGGACGTCCGGAACGATGGTGCCGGGCACTGCGTACGGTTTGGTGGCCAGCGTGTCGTCGGGATATCGCAAGCTGCCGTCGGCGTTGGTGAACTCCGGGCCAGGGTCGACCGGATGGTATCCGTCGAACCGCGGGTGGTCCGAAGACAGGGGTGGAGGCGGCGGAGCGTCAGGCGGTACCGGCGCCGGGCTATCAGGTAAGGCCCCTACGTGAGGCCCGGCCGGCGCATGTTCGACGGGTACGTCGCCGTGCGGGGCGGGCGGCGTGTGTTCGACCAGCGGCGGCTCGAGAGGGTGTGTGCCCGGGACCGGGTCTCCGGGCAGCGGTGCATGGGAAGCCAGGTTCTGTTCTGCGGCTTGGACGCGTGCCTCGGCCCCGGCGAGTGCGCGGGGGAACACGTTGTCAGCCGTCACACCTTCCAACATCTCGCGGCTGAAAAGCATCTTCAGGCCCTGAAAGGCCGCCTCGCCACCCGCCTTGAGCGCTGGCGCCCCGGTCGCCAGGGTGACGGCCGTAAAGAGGGGTTCGGCAGTCGCTTCCACTTTCCCGGGATCCGGTGTGCGCATGCCGGTCAATTTGCCGCCGTTGAAGGTGTAGTACGTGCCAGTGGCTTGGTCGAAGAACTCGCCCGTGCCGTTCTTGAGCTGGCCGTAAGCCTGCACCGGCTGCCCGTTGACCTTGTAGGTGAACGTGAAATGCCCGTCGGGGGAAACGCTTACGGACGCGGGGTCAATGCTGTTGTAGTCGGGGATCTTGCCCAGGTCGTCGAGGGCACGCGCGAGGTCCGCCTTGAGCTTGGGCAGTTTGGCGCTGGCCGCGTCGCCTTCCGGCGAACCCGGGCCATGGGTATACAGGTCGGCCGCGGCTTTACTGAGCGCCTCCTGCGCGGCGCGCACCTTGGCCATTTGGTCCACGACGGCCTGGTTGGTGGCTTGGCGAATGCCAGCCAATGCGGCCTCCTGGGCGGGAGACGGTGGGGCCACGCCGTCAGCGTCGACACCATGCAGCGGGGCGCCGTCGTACCCTTCGGCGTGAAGGTTATCCAGCGATTTCTGAAGGCCATCGGCGTATCTGTTGCGGATCGATTGCAGGGCTGCGAGCGCAGCTTTGGTGTCACGCAGCGCGTCGTCCTCACAAGTGTTGATGAGGGCATGCAGCGCGTCCTTTTCCCCTGCGCTGAGGCTTTTGTCGTTTTGCAAGATGGAGACGGCCTGGCTGACCATGTCCGAGATGTTCTTCAACTGGGCTTCTAAGGTGGCGATGCGCGCGGCCCCGGCCTTTTGCGCATCGGCCAGCGACGCGGCGATGTTTTCCAGGTCCGCAGCGATTTTGGGCAGCTGTAACGACTGCGCCCCTAGGGATTTCGTGACGCGCTGAACTTCGTCGGAATCGTTGATGGGATGACCGCCGCCGTCGTGGTGGTTCCAGGCGGCCTCGAAGCGTGCGCGTGCTTGCTGGAAAGCGTTCTCGGCCTCCGCCGTGCATCGGCCCGCGCGGTGAAAGGCTCCGGCCAGATTGGAAATCTCCAGTGGGCTACCCGCCTGCAGGCTGGCGTTGATCGCCCAGGGGTCACCACCGGCCTCGGCGATCAGCGCCTGCTCATCTATATACGGAAGTCCCACAGCACCGCTGGTCGCCGCGCAGCAATAAACTCCGGTCCTAGTGATTGCATTGCGCGCATTCCAACCCTCCCTGAGCTAGCTCATAAGGCTACTGGCGCAAACGCGCTCGTCAATTCACGACCGATCGAAACGCCTCGCTAGTCACTTACCGCTGGAAGCCTTGAGTTACACATGAAACGATGAACCTGACCTCGCAACCGTTAGAAGGAGCGGCTCAGTGCATATCGGCGTTACGCGTACCGCGGTGAGAACGGCCCCGGGGACGAGGGCGCTCTCGTGACAGGCGCCCCCGGGGCTGTGCTCGCTCGTGAACTCACCGACATCACCGACAGCGTCCGGCAGGTGCCGGCGCCTCCCGTACCTGAACTGCTGCCGCCGAGCCGAATTCGCGTCGCCGATCCCGACGGAGCGGACGCGGAATTGGTTGCCGAGTGGATGAACCGGCCCCACTTGGTCACCACGTGGGAGTACGACTGGCCGGTCGCGCGTTGGCGTAACCACTTGCGCGCGCAGGTCGATGGCGCCTACTCGCGACCGCTGATCCTCAGCATCAATGGTGTCGACCGCGCGTACATGGAGATCTACCGTGCTGCCAAGGATTCCATCGCCCGCTGCTACGACAGCCGGCCACACGACCTTGGCCTGCACGGGGCGATCGCAGACGAGGAGCTCGTGAACCGGGGGCTGGGCCCGCTGATCCTCCGGAAGGTGATCGCCAGCATCCTGGCCGCCGACCCGGCGTGCCAACGAATCATGTTTGACCCCGACCACCGCAATGTGATGGTGCGGCGGCTCTGCGAGTTCCTGCGCTGTGAATTCCTCGGCGAACACGACATGCCGAACCGCAGGATGGCGCTCTACGCCCTGAATCGGCCAGCGCCGTAACGGCGTTCGCGCTCAGCCCTGTAGTTGGCTGCGGACCTCCAGCCGTCTGAGCTTGCCCGACGACGTACGCGGTAATGAGCCTGGTGGCATCAAGACGACATCGGCCGGAGTCACCCCGCACACCGAGATGACCCGCTTGATGACAGCGCTGCGGGTCACGTCGTGATTCTGCCCCACGAATTCGGCGGCGATGAGCAACCGCGACTGGGCGGCACCGGATTTCGAACCGACCGCAACCACGCCACCGTGTCGCACCCCATCCACCTGCGCGGCCACCTGCTCGATTTCGGTGGGAAAGATGTTGCGGCCGGCGATCGTGATGACCTCTTTGGACCGACCGCAGATAACCAGCTCACCGTCGACCAGATAACCGATGTCTCCGGTGCGGAACCATTCCGCACCGTGATCGGATCCTGTGGCGGGGTCGCCGAAATATTTCGTCATCATCGATGAGCCGCGGATCTCGACTTCCCCAACACCATCATCCGTTGATCGATGCGTCGGGCTAATGCGTAGCTCCATACCGGGGATGGGGCGCCCCAACAGCGCATAGCGTTGCCGCACATCCGATTCCGTCCGCTCATCGATGCGCAACCCCTGCCCGCAGGCGGGCATCGTCACGGCGCAGGTTGACTCGGCCATCCCATACGCCGGCGTCGCCGCCGACGCCCGCAATCCGAACGGAGCCATCGCGTCGGCGAATCGCTGAAACCCCTCGCAATCAACGGGTTCGCCGCCATTGATGGCAATCCGCAGCGCCCCCAGGTCCACATCCGAAACCCGGCCGGAGTAGCGACCGAGCATGGAGTACCCGAAATTGGGTCCGGCGGTGAAGGTTGCCGCGCTGGCCGAAAGCCAATCCGCCCAGCGAAGCGGTGCCGCAGAGAACGCGCCCGTCGGCGCCTGCCAAAGCGGCATCCCGCTCAGGACGGCGGTCAACAGGAAGGCCAAGCCCATGTCGTGGTAGATCGGCAGCCACGAACACGCCCGGTCGGAGCCGTCGAGTTGTAGCCGCTCGATGAGGCCGCGCATATTGTTCAGCACGGCCTCCGGCGACAAGACGGCAGTGCGCGGATCACCGGTCGAGCCGGCAGTACCCTGGAGGATCGCGGCGTTCGAATCGTAGTGACTTTGAAGGTCATTCGACGCCGGGGTGCGAGCGGCCTCGGCAAGGCTGGAGACAGACAGCGTCGACTCCGCATCGCCGAGCGTGCGCAGGGTCGCACCGTGACTGAATACCGTGCTGACTCCGATTCCGCTGAACCGACTCAGGGTGCTGTGCGCCCACTCGGCCGGGTCGGCACCGCGCCTGGGACGGGGCAGAATTGATACGGCGGCACCCGCCAGCCACGCGCCCTGTATGGCGGCGACCAGCTCGACGGTCGGTTCACCGACAATTCCCACGGCACCGAGGCGGTCCTGCTGGAGCAGATGCGTTGCGATGCTTTCGGCCATCCCGTGGACCTCGGGCCAGGGGCGGGCGATCCATTTGTCGGCTTCTTTGTCCAGGACGACCAAGTCATGGGGCGATCGCGTCATCGCATCGCGTATGGCGGCCGCGAGAACGTTCATGCGTCGACTCCGACTCCGATCGCGGCCTGCAAGTCACCGACGGTCGTGCAGGTCAACAGGTCTTCCTCGCTCAATTGCGTTCCGAACCGTTCTTCGATGGCAACCAGGCCGGCGGCAAAGGCGACGGAGTCCATTCCCAGGTCGTCTATCAGACGCGTTGCGGCAGTGACGGATTCGAATTTGAGGTCCAGGTCATCCCGAAGGACGCTGACCAACTGATCGTCGACGGTGCTGGGCACAGGGGGATTGGAGGAGGTCATGAGCCGCGACCATACCGCGCTGATTTAGGTAAGGCTACCCTCAGTGGTTATTGTGTGGGTTGTCTCACCGTCGAGGCCGACAGCGATGGGCTGCCCGTTGACGTCGGCCAGCTGCGGCTTGCCCGCGCCGACGATTGTCCCGCAGGCACAAGGACTTTGAACGCCGCGTGATCGGTTGCGAATGGCCAACCAGCTTCGTGTTGAGCCCGCTGAAATGATGGTGCTGTGACAGAACCTTGCGCGGGGTGCGGTTTCGCCTATGACCTGCGCCGAGCCACATCAGCGGGCCACGACATCCGGGCGTTGGCGTCCGAAGCCGTTGTACTTCTGTCTAACAACGAGATCGGCGTGCGGTCCCGCTCGTGTCCCGACGTGTGGTCACCGCTGGAGTACGCATGCCATGTGCGAGACGTGCTGCTGGTGCAACGCGAGCGCGTGCTCGCAGCACGGCGCGCGAACGGCCATGATTGTGCGTCCATGGGGCGCGACGAGCGCGCCGAACACGACGGGTACAGCGAACAGGATCCGGCCGAGGTCGCTCGTCAACTTGCCGACGCGGCAGCACTATTCAGCAATGTCCTCGCTCGGCTATCCGACGATGACTGGGACCGAACGGTGATTTACCACTATCCGGAGACCCACGAGCGGTCGCTGCGCTGGGTCGCAGTACACACCGTGCACGAACTCCAGCACCACCTTCTCGACATTCGCCGCCAACTGTGACCGCCACACACGATGCGCATCAAAGCCGCTCGGCGGCCCAATTCACCTGCGTTACAGTGCCGGCCATGAACGTCGACGCGGACGCCTTTTCGAAACGATGGGCGCAACACTGGAACGCCCACAACGTCGACGCCGTCCTCGACGACTTCCATGACGACGTGTGTTCACATCGCCCGTGGCCGCCAACCTCCTGCCGGAAACGCAGGGGGTGGTCCGCGGCAAGGCGGCGCTACGTCGGTACTGGATCGCCACCCTCGAACGCATTCCGGATCTCCGGTTCACCGTCGAAGGCGTCTACCAAGGCGTCAACACAATCGTGATCGCCTACCGCAACCAGAACGGCGACCTCGTCAACGAGGTCCTGATCTTCGACGGCGACGCGATCGTCGAGGGCCATGGGACGTATCGCAGCGACTGCTCATAGCCCGAGTCCCGATCTCCCCAAACACGAAAGCCACGACCCCTTGCGAGGTCGTGACTTTGCGTAGCACCGCTCAATGTGGGCGAAGGGGGACTTGAACCCCCACGTCCCGAAGGACACTGGCACCTGAAGCCAGCGCGTCTGCCATTCCGCCACTCGCCCGGAAAAACAACCGATGGACCATACCACTGTAATGGCCCGATTCCCGAACCGCCGCAGCGGGCCTGGATCCCGTCCGGCGCCCTGCCCTCGCCGCAGGCGCACCCCTGATCTGCGGGGACCCAGTTCTCACTGTTTCGACAGTGCCGCGCCGTTGCGATGTGCCGATACCATGCGGGAGTGAACCAGCACGCGGGCGATTCGTTTGCCGCGCACCGGCAATACCTTCTGCAAGTGCAGGCGAACGGTAGGACATGAGTAGCCAACGGGGGCTGGCCGCGCGGATCGAGCGCAAACTCGAGGCGTCGGTGGACAACGCCTTCGCCCGGGTGTTCGGCGGATCGATCGTCCCGCAAGAGGTAGAAGCCCTGTTGTGCCGCGAGGCCCGCGACGGAGTTCAGAAGCTTCACGGAAATCGCCTTTTGGCCCCCAACGAATACATCATTACCCTCGGTATGCACGACTTCGGAAAGGTGAGCACCGATCCCGATCTCACGTCGAGCTCTTTCGCGAGGTACTTGGCTGACTACATCCACGAACAGGGGTGGCAAACGTATGGTGAGGTGGTCGTCCGGTTCGAGCAGTCGTCGAACCTGCGTACCGGCCAGTACCGCGCCCGTGGTGCTGTCAACCCCGATGTCCAGCCCCGCCCGACGGTCAAAGACGCCGTCCGGCCACAATCAAATAACGCGTTCGGCGATGAACGAGGAGTAGCACCAATGACTGACAATTCGAGCTACCGCGGGGATCAGGGGCCGGGGCGGCCCGGCGACGAGTATTACGACGACCGCTACCGGCGTCCCCAGGACGACGCGCGCGGTGGCCCGGACCCGCAGGGTGCACCCGACCCCCGCGGGGGATATCCGCCTGAGCAGGGCGGCTACCCACCTCAGCAGGGCTACCCGCCGCGCCAGCCCGAGCAGGGCGGCTACCCGGAGCAAGGCGGCTACCCGCCGCAACAGGGCTACCAAGACCAGGGCGGTTACCAGGGACAGGCTGGCTACCCCGACCAGGGGCACGGCGGCTACCCGCCGCAGCAGGGCTACCAGGACCAGCGCGGCTACCCCGACCAGGGGCAGAGCGGCTACCCGCAGTCGTATGAGCAGCGCCCGCCCGCGCCGGGCGGGTATGGCGGTGGGCAAGGCTACGAGCAGGGATACCGCCAGGGCGGTTACGGCCCTCCCGCCGGCCAGCCCGGCGGTGGCCCGCAGGGCTACGGTGGCGGCTACGCCGACTACGGTCGCGGACCGGCCCGCCAGGACGAGGGCGGCTACGCCCCGCCGGAACAACGCCCCGCCTACCCCGAGCAGGGTGGTGGGTACGACCAGGGTTACCAACAGGGCGGGGGATACGCCCGCCAGGATTACGGCTCGCCCGAATACACCCAGTACGCCGAGCACGCGCAGGGCACGACGTACGGCGGCCAGGGCGGGGGATACCCCGAGGCCGCCAGCCCCGAGTACGACTACGGTCAGCAGCCCGACTACGGCCAGCAGGCGGAGTACGGCCAGCCCGCCGACTACGGCCAACAGGCGGGCGGCTACGGCGGATACGGGCCGGGCGGCTACGGCGCGACGGGCACCACGATCACCCTTCAGCTCGACGACGGCAGCGGCCGCACCTATCAGTTGCGCGATGGCTCCAACATCATCGGCCGCGGGCAAGACGCGCAGTTCCGGCTGCCCGATACGGGCGTGTCACGGCGCCACCTGGAGATCCGCTGGGACGGGCAGGTCGCCCTGCTGTCGGACCTGAACTCCACCAACGGCACCACCGTGAACAACGCGCCGGTCCAGGAGTGGCAGTTGGCCGACGGCGACGTCATCCGTTTGGGCCATTCGGAAATCATCGTCCGGATCCACTAAGTCGCTGGGCTCAACGCTGCCGTGCTTCGCCCCGTGTCGACCACCGTCCAAGTATCGTGACGTAGCCGATGTGCGCGGAGTCACGGGCGCCGGGGACACGACGCTAGGACGGAAAGGACGCCAGATGCAGGGATTGGTACTGCAGCTGACGCGCGCCGGATTTTTGATGTTGCTCTGGGTATTCATCTGGTCCGTGCTGCGAATCCTGCGGACCGATATCTACGCCCCGACCGGTGCCGTCATGGTGCGTCGCGGGCTGGCGCTGCGCAGCACGCTGCTTCCGTCGCGGCAGCGCCGGCACGCGGCCCGCTATCTGGTGGTGACCGAAGGCGCGCTGGCGGGGGGGCGCATCACGCTGAGCGGCCAGCCGGTGCTGATCGGACGGGCCGACGACTCCACCCTGGTGCTCACCGACGACTACGCCTCAACCCGGCACGCCCGGCTGTCTCAGCGCGGCTCGGAGTGGTACGTCGAGGATCTAGGATCGACCAACGGTACTTACCTTGACAGGGCGAAAGTGACGACAGCGGTACGAGTCCCGATAGGAACGCCGATTCGAATCGGTAAAACGGCGATCGAGTTACGCCCGTGACCCGCGCCAATGACAATGATGCCGGCTCGGCAGATTTTCCAGCCGGGATCGAGGAGTGGCGCCCGTGACCCTGGTCCTGCGATACGCCGCCCGGAGCGACCGTGGCCTGGTGCGCGCCAACAACGAAGACTCTGTCTATGCCGGCGCCCGGCTGCTGGCCCTGGCCGACGGCATGGGCGGCCATGCGGCCGGCGAGGTGGCGTCCCAGTTGGTGATCGCCGCGCTGGCCCACCTCGATGACGACGAGCCGGGCGGCGACCTGCTGGCCAAGCTCGACAACGCGGTGCGCTCCGGCAACGCGGCCATCGCAGCGCAGGTAGAGGCGGAGCCCGAACTCGAGGGGATGGGCACCACTCTTACCGCGATCCTGTTCGCGGGCGACCGAATTGGATTGGTACACATCGGCGATTCGCGGGGCTACCTGCTGCGCGACGGCGAACTGAGCCAGATCACCAAGGACGACACCTTCGTTCAGACCCTGGTCGACGAGGGCCGCATCACCCGGGAAGAGGCGCACAGCCACCCGCAGCGGTCGCTGATCATGCGGGCGCTCACCGGCCACGAGGTCGAGCCGACGCTGACCATGCGAGAAGCGCGCGCCGGCGACCGTTATCTGCTGTGTTCCGACGGGCTGTCGGACCCGGTCAGCGACGAGACCATCCTCGAGGCATTGCAGATTCCCGACGTCGCCGAGGCCGCCTATCGCCTCATCGAGTTGGCGCTGCGTGGCGGCGGGCCGGACAACGTCACCGTCGTGGTCGCCGACGTCGTCGACTACGACTACGGGCAGACCCAACCGATTCTGGCCGGCGCGGTCTCGGGTGACGAGGATCAAATGACGCTGCCCAACACCTCGGCCGGGCGGGCCTCGGCGATCAGGCCGCGCGACGAGGCGGCCAAACGTGTTGCGCCGCAACCCGAAACGCCACACCGGCCGCGGTGGTCCCGGCGACGGATGGTCGTCGTCGCCGCGCTGGCGGTGCTGCTGGTCATCGCGGGCCTCACCGTGGGGTGGTGGGTCATCCAGCGCAACTATTACGTCGCCGAATACAACGGCAGGGTCTCCATCGTCCGGGGCATCCAGGGAACGCTGCTGGGCGTCCCGTTGCAACGGCCTTACCTGGTCGGCTGCCTCAACGCGCGCAACGAACTGTCCCTGGTCAGCTACGGACAATCCGGCCATCCCAATTGCCAGCTCATGACCCTGCAAGATCTGCGCCGTCCCGGACAGGTCCAGGTCCAAACCGGACTGCCGGGCGGCAGCCTGGACCAAGCGGAATCGCAGCTGCGCCAGTTGCTGGCCGAATACCTGCTGCCGATCTGTCCGCCGCCGCGCGCCACCTCTCCGCCCGGATCCCCGTCCACCGGCGGTACACCCCAATCCAGCACCACCGCAACGCCATCACCCCCGACCACCAGTTCCACCAGCGCCAGCCCCCCACCCAGCACAAGCGCCTCCAACGGCCCCGCGACCCCATCACCGGCAGGTCCGACGACCACCTCGCAAACGGTGACCGCTCTCCCCGGGCCCCCACCCCAACCGGGCATCGATTGCCGGACGGTGGCATGACGACACAGCTTCAACCGCCGGTCGCGGTCACACCTCCTCTGCCTACCCGGCGCAATGCCGAGCTGTTGCTGCTGGGCTTCGCCTCGCTGATCACCGTCGCCGCGCTGCTGATCGTCGAGGCGAATCAAACCCGCGATCTGCACTGGGACGCGATCAACTACGGGCTGGTGTTTCTCGTCGTCTTCGGATCGGCGCACATGGCGATCCGGCGCTTCGCGCCGTATACCGATCCGCTGCTGTTGCCAATCGTGGCTCTACTCAACGGGCTTGGCCTGGTGATGATCCACCGGCTCGATCTGGTCACCAATCAGCTCAGCGGCCGTCACCACCCCAGCGCAACCCAGCAGATGCTGTGGACCCTGGTCGGGGTGGTGACCTTTGCCCTGGTGGTCACCTTCTTGAAAGACCATCGCCAGCTCGCGCGCTACGGTTACATCTGCGGACTCGTCGGTCTGGTCTTGCTGGTGATTCCCGCCCTGTTGCCGGCCTCGCTGTCCGAACAGAACGGCGCCAAGATCTGGATTCGCTTGCCCGGCTTCTCAATTCAGCCCGCTGAGTTCTCCAAAATCCTGCTCCTGATCTTCTTCTCCGCGGTGCTGATCGCCAAACGCGGCCTGTTCACAAGCGTCGGCAAGCACTTCATGGGCTTGACCCTGCCCCGCCCCCGTGACCTCGCGCCCCTGCTGGCGGCCTGGGTGATCTCGGTCGGCGTGATGGCCTTCGAAAAAGACCTTGGCACTTCGCTATTGCTGTACACATCGTTTTTGGTGGTGGTCTACCTCGCCACCCAGCGGTTCAGCTGGGTGGGGATCGGTCTGGTCCTGTTCGTCGCGGGAAGCGTTGTCGCGTATTTCATTTTCAGCCACGTCCGGGTCCGGGTGCAGATGTGGTGGGACCCGTTCTCCGACCCCGACGGCAGCGGCTATCAGATTGTGCAGTCGCTCTTCAGCTTTGCCACCGGCGGGATTTTCGGCACCGGGCTCGGCAACGGTCAGCCCGACACCGTGCCCGCCGCGTCGACCGACTTCATCATCGCGGCGTTCGGCGAAGAGTTGGGATTGGTGGGCCTGGCGAGCATCTTGATGCTCTACACCATCGTCATCGTGCGGGGCATGCGCACGGCGATCGCCACCCGGGACAGCTTCGGCAAGCTGCTGGCGGCGGGCCTGGCGTCGACGCTGGCCCTACAGTTGTTCATCGTCGTCGGCGGGGTAACGCAACTCATTCCGCTGACCGGGTTGACCACCCCGTGGATGTCCTATGGCGGTTCGTCGTTGCTGGCGAACTACGTGCTGTTGGCCATCCTGGCGCGCATCTCGCACAGCGCCCGTCGTCCCCTGCGCGCCCCCGCGCGCCATGAGCCGCCGATCGCGGCGGCCGGCACCGAGGTGATCGAGAAAGTATGAACGCCTCCCTGCGCCGGATCTCGGTGACCGTGATGGCGTTGATCGTGCTGCTGTTGATCAACGCCACGATGACGCAGGTCTTCGCCGCCGACTCGCTGCGCGCCGACCCGCGCAACCAGCGCGTCCTGCTCGACGAGTATTCGCGCCAGCGCGGCCAGATCGTGGCGGGCGGACAGCTGTTGGCCTACTCCGTCGCCACCGATAACCGCTTCCGCTTCTTAAGGGTCTACCCCAACCCCGCGACGTACGCGCCGGTCACCGGGTTCTACTCGCTGCGCTATTCCAGCACCGGCCTGGAACGCGCCGAGGACCCGCTGTTGAACGGCTCCGACGAGCGGCTGTTCGGGCGCCGGCTGGCCGACTTCTTCACCGGCCGCGACCCGCGGGGGGCCAACGTCGACACCACGATCAAGCCGCGCGTCCAGCAGGCCGCCTGGGACGGGATGCAGCAGGGCTGCGGCGGTCCGCCGTGCAAAGGCGCCGTGGTCGCCCTCGAACCGTCCACCGGCAAGATCTTGGCGATGGTGTCGTCGCCGTCCTACGACCCCAACCTGCTGTCGTCGCACGATCCCGAGGTGCAGGCCAAGGCCTGGCAGCTGCTGCGCGACGATCCCGACAACCCGATGACCAACCGTGCCATCTCGGAGACCTACCCGCCCGGCTCCACCTTCAAGGTGATCACCACCGCGGCCGCGCTGCAGGCCGGCGCCTCCGACACCGAGCAGCTGACCGCCGCGCCGTCGATTCCGCTGCCGAACAGCACCGCGACGCTGGAGAACTACGGTGGACAGTCGTGTGGCAACGAGCCGACCGTGTCCTTGCAGCAGGCCTTCGCCCTGTCCTGCAACACCGCGTTCGTCCAACTCGGCATGCTCACCGGGTCCGACGCGCTGCGTGGCATGGCGCGCTCATTCGGCCTGGACAGCACCCCGAGCGTCATCCCGCTTCAGGTCGCGGAGTCGACCATCGGGATCATCCCGGACGCAGCCGCCCTGGGCATGTCGAGCATCGGGCAAAAGGATGTCGCGCTGACGCCCCTGCAGAACGCCGAGATCGCCGCGACCATCGCGAACGGCGGGGTGACGATGCAGCCGTACCTGATCGACAGCCTCAAGGGGCCGGACCTGACCACGATCAGCACCACGGCACCGTATGAGCAGCGGCGCGCCGTGTCGCCGCAGGTCGCCGCTAAGCTAACAGAGCTGATGGTCGGCGCCGAGAAGGTCGCACAGCAGAAAGGGGCCATTCCCGGCGTGCAGATCGCATCCAAGACGGGTACCGCAGAACATGGCACCGATCCGCGGCACACACCGCCGCACGCGTGGTACATCGCTTTCGCGCCCGCACAGACCCCGAAAGTCGCCGTGGCGGTGTTGGTGGAGAATGGCGCCGACCGCCTGTCCGCGACGGGGGGTGCACTCGCCGCGCCGATCGGACGGGCTGTGATCCAGGCCGCGCTACAGGGAGGACCATGAGCCCGCGAGTTGGTGTGACGCTGTCTGGCAGATACCGCCTGCAGCGCCTGATCGCCACCGGCGGCATGGGTCAGGTCTGGGAGGCCGTGGACAGCCGCCTGGGCCGACGCGTCGCGGTCAAGGTGCTCAAGCAGGAGTTCTCCCAAGACCCCGAGTTCATCGAGCGCTTCCGCGCTGAGGCGCGGACCACGGCGATGCTCAATCACCCCGGGATCGCGGCGGTCCACGATTACGGCGAGAGCCAGCTGGACGGGGAGGGCCGCACCGCCTACCTGGTGATGGAGCTGGTCAACGGCGAGCCTCTGAACTCGGTGCTCAAACGCACCGGCCGGCTCTCGCTGCGGCACGCCCTGGACATGCTCGAGCAGACCGGTCGCGCGCTGCAGGTCGCGCACGCCGCCGGGCTGGTCCACCGCGACGTCAAGCCGGGCAACATCCTGATCACCCCGACCGGCCAGGTGAAGATCACCGACTTCGGCATCGCCAAGGCCGTCGACGCCGCGCCGGTGACCCAGACCGGCATGGTCATGGGCACCGCCCAATACATCGCGCCCGAACAGGCGCTCGGGCACGACGCCACCCCGTCCAGTGACGTGTACTCGCTGGGAGTTGTTGGCTACGAGGTTGTTTCGGGCAAGCGGCCGTTCACCGGTGACGGCGCCCTGACCGTGGCGATGAAGCACATCAAGGAACCCCCGCCGCCGCTGCCTGCGGAGCTGCCGCCCAACGTGCGAGAACTCATCGAGATCACGCTGGTCAAGAACCCGGCGATGCGGTACCGCAGCGGGGGACCGTTCGCCGACGCCGTCGCGGCGGTGCGCGCCGGTCGCCGTCCGCCCCGCCCCAGCCAGTCACCGCCTCCGGGCCGGGCCTCGCCGGCGGCGATACCGTCCAGCCCGACGACCCGGGCGGCGGCGGTGTCCCCGCGCAGCGCGGCGCCGCGTCGATCCCGCCCGACCACCGGCGGGCACCGCCCGCCCCCGGCCCGGCGCACCTTCTCGTCGGGGCAGCGCGCGCTGCTCTGGGCCGCCGGGGTACTCGGCGCGCTGGCGATCATCATCGCGGTGCTCATCGTCATCAATTCCCGGGGGGATCAGCAGCAACAGCCCCCGACGGTCACCGACACCGGCACCCCGCCGGCATCGGCGCCCCCGCCGACCAACACCCCGAGCGGTTCGGCAGGCATGCGTCTCGAGTGGCCGGATGACGGCACGATAGGGATGTCGGGATTCCGCGGTGGGCCGGCGGGACACGGGACATCGCAATGACCACCCCGCAGCACCTGTCCGATCGTTATGAGCTCGGGGAGATCCTCGGTTTCGGGGGGATGTCCGAGGTTCACCTGGCCCGCGACCTCCGCCTGCATCGCGACGTCGCGGTCAAGGTGCTGCGCGCGGATCTGGCCCGCGATCCCAGCTTCTACCTACGCTTTCGGCGGGAGGCGCAAAACGCCGCCGCGCTGAATCACCCGTCCATCGTCGCCGTCTACGACACCGGCGAGGCCGAGACCCCCACCGGGCCGCTGCCCTACATCGTCATGGAGTACGTCGACGGCGTCACCCTGCGCGACATCGTGCACACGGACGGGCCGCTGCCGCCGCGGCGGGCGATCGAGATCATCGCCGACGCGTGCCAGGCGCTGAACTTCAGTCATCAGAACGGCATCATCCACCGCGACGTCAAGCCGGCCAACATCATGATCAGCACCACCAATGCGGTCAAGGTGATGGATTTCGGGATCGCCCGCGCGATCGCCGACAGCGGCAACAGCGTCACCCAGACCGCCGCGGTGATCGGAACCGCGCAGTACCTCTCGCCCGAGCAAGCCCGCGGCGACGCCGTCGACGCCCGCTCCGATGTGTATTCGTTGGGGTGCGTCCTTTACGAAATCCTCACGGGCGAACCACCTTTCGTCGGAGACTCGCCGGTCGCGGTTGCCTACCAACATGTCCGCGAGGACCCCGTGCCGCCGTCGCAGCGCCACGAGGGCATCTCGCCCGATCTCGACGCCGTCGTGCTCAAGGCGCTGGCCAAGAATCCGGAAAACCGCTATCAGACCGCGGCGGAGATGCGCGCCGATCTGGTCCGGGTGCACAACGGCGAAAAGCCCGAAGCGCCCAAGGTTTTCACCGACGCCGACCGAAGCTCGATGCTGTCGTCGAGCCCCGGCAGCGCCGGCCCGCCCCGGACCGATCCGCTGCCTCGCCAGGTTCTCGCCGACGCGGGCGAGGACCGCACCGTCGGGTCGGTCGGTCGCTGGATCGTCGCGGTGGCGGCACTGGCCGTCCTGACGATCGTTGTGGTGATCGCGTTCAACACCTTCGGTGGCGGGGCTCGTGACGTTCAGGTGCCCGACGTGCGCGGGCAGGTGTCCGCCGACGCCATCGCGGCGCTGCAAAACCGCGGCTTCAAAACGCGCACGCTGCAAAAGCCGGATTCGATCGTTCCGCCCGACCACGTCATCGGCACCGACCCCGGCGCCAACGCGTCGGTGAGCGCCGGCGACGAGATCACCGTCAACGTCTCCACCGGCCCGGAGCAACGCGAGGTGCCCGACGTGTCCTCGTTGAGTTACTCCGACGCGGTCACCAAGCTCAAAGCCGCGGGATTCACCAAGTTCAAGCAGGCCAATTCGCCGTCGACACCGGAGCTGCTGGGCAAGGTGATCGGGACCAACCCGCCGGCCAACCAGACGTCGGCGATCACCAACGTCATCACCGTCATCGTCGGCTCCGGGCCGGAGACCAAGCAGGTTCCCGACATCGCGGGCCAGACCGTGGACATCGCGCAACGCAACCTCACCGTCTACGGGTTCAGCAAGGTGACCCAGGTGCAGGTGGACAGCCCCCGGCCGGCCGGTGAAGTGATCGGGACCAATCCGCCCAAGGGACAGATGGTTCCGGTGGACTCGGTCATCGAGCTGCAGGTGTCCAAGGGCAATCAGTTCGTCATGCCCGACCTGTCCGGCATGTTCTGGACGGACGCCGAACCGCGGCTGCGGGCGCTGGGCTGGACGGGCATCCTCGACAAGGGCGCCGACGTCGACGCCGGTGGCTCCCAGTCCCACCGGGTGGTGTATCAGAACCCGCCGGCGGGCTCCGGGGTGAACCGGGACGGGATCATCACGCTGAAGTTCGGTCAGTAGCCGCCGGGTCGGCCGGGAAATACGGCCGCACCGCGGCGTGCACGTCATTCTCGAGCCGGCGCACCAGCGTGTCGTTGCGCACCAACCCGCACACGGCCAGCCAGTTCGCCAGCATGCGATGGCCGCCCTCGGTCAGGATCGACTCCGGGTGGAACTGCACGCCGTGAATCGGCAGTTCGGTGTGGCGCACCCCCATGATCACGCCGCTGTCGGTGTGGGCGGTGACCTCGAGAACCGGCGGCAGCGATTCGGGCAGGATGGTCAGCGAGTGGTAGCGGGTCGCCGTGAAGGGATCCGGAAGCCCTTGCAACACACCGACATTGGTGTGGTGAACGCTGCTGGTCTTGCCGTGCAGCAGTTCGGGGGCGCGGTCGACGGTGGCGCCGAAGGCCACGCCGATGGCTTGGTGCCCCAGGCAGACCCCGAGCAGCGGGGTCTGCTCGGCGGCACAGGCGCGAACCATCCCGATGGAAGCGCCCGCGCGCTCCGGGGTGCCCGGCCCCGGACTGAGCAGCACGCCGTCGAACTGCCGGGCGGCCGCGGTCTCGTCGGAGAGCCGGTTGTCGTCATTGCGCCAGACGTCCGCGTCCACACCCAGCTGCCCGAGGTACTGCACCAGGTTGAACACGAAGCTGTCGTAGTTGTCGACAACCAGGATCCGCATCGTGCCAGGTTACCGCCCGAGGGCGCGCCACCGGTCGGGCGGCGTCAGTAGGCGATCGGGCCGTTGGGCTGCGCGTAATGCAGCCGGTCGGGCTCGAAGTGCCCGACGACCTGCACGTCGGATTTGACCTCTTCGCGGTAGCCGAGGCCGAACCGGACCACGTACTGCTTGTAGAGGACCACCAGGGGAGCGGCGGCGAGGGCGGCTTGCATGGCCGCGGAGTTGCCGATCGCGGTGATGGTGTACGGCGGGCTGTAGGTGCGCCCGTTGAGCAGCAGCGTATTGCCCACGCAGCGGGGCACCGAGGTGGCGATGAGCCGCTGGTCTTGCATCTGGACCGCCTCGGCGCCCGCGCTCCACAGCGCGTTGAGCACGGCCTGGATGTCTTGCTGGTGCACCACCAGGTCGTCGGGTGACGCGTCGCGCGGGAACCGGCCGTTGGCGTCGCGCTGCGCGTCCTCGAGGGTGACCACCAGGCCCGGGCCGTGCACCGGGTTCATGTCCGCCTGACCGGCGAGCTGCGCGGAGCGCCGCAGCATCGCGGCCAGCGCGGCGTCCGAAGAGCGCCCGTGCGCCGTGTCGATCTTCTTCGCGAGTTCCTCGCGTTCGGCGTTGAGGCGGTTCACCGACGACTGGGTCTCACGGACCAGGTCCACCAGCCGCGGGGCGTCGCTGCCCCGGATCTCGGCGCCGCCGGATACCCCGTGCGTGGCGGCGAGCAGCAATCCCGCCAGCGCGCACACCACCGGGACGCCGAAGCGCCATGGCGACTGGCGCGTCTGGATCATCGAGTCTCCATTTCCTGGTCACCGCCCCAGGTGCGTTAGTCTCGTAGCCAAGCTATGGGTGCAGCTGCCGTGTTCATCGTTGCACCCCGTCCCGCTCACCGTGTCGTTGAGGTAATCCGCGAGGTAATCATGCCCAAGTCCAAGGTCCGCAAGAAGAACGACTTCACCGTCAGCGCGGTCAGCCGCACCCCGGTGAAGGTCAAGGTCGGACCGTCCAGCGTGTGGTTTGTCGCGCTGTTCATCGGCCTCATGCTGATCGGGCTCGTCTGGCTGATGGTGTTTCAGTTGGCCGCCGTCGGATCCCAGGCGCCGACCGCGTTGAACTGGATGGCGCAACTGGGCCCCTGGAACTACGCCATCGCGTTCGCTTTCATGATCACCGGTTTGTTGCTCACGATGCGCTGGCACTGAGCAGCGCGACCGACGGAATGAATTCATTTTCGGGCTGATTTGTCATTGCGCCAGCAACTTTCCGACCACCCAATCACACGCGTGTGATTTATCCCCACTGTTGATAGAGATTGTGGATAACTGCATCGGCAGTGGTGGGAGGGGCTAAAGACCGCATGCAGCAAACTCAATGGGAGCCACACGCGACCGGAATCGCAGGTTGTGGAGCCGCGGGCGTCTTGTTGGCTATCGCCAGTGTGACCCTAATCACAGACCCGCCGGGGCGGGTTCTGGCGGGCGTTGCCGCGGGGGGTCTGCTGTTGTTTGCGGGGATGTCGTGGCGCGCGCGCCCGAAACTGGCAATCACGCCCGACGGCCTGGCGTTGCGCGGCTGGTTCCGGACGCAGCTATTGCAGCAATCCGACATCAAGATCATCCGCATCATCGAGTTCCGCCGTTACGGACGCAAAGTGCGGCTGCTGGAGGTCGAGACCGCCGATGGCGGCCTGGTGCTGTTCTCCCGCTGGGACCTTGGGACCGACCCGCTGGACGTGCTGGACGCGCTCACCGCAGCCGGCTACGCGGGCCGTTCGCAGCCCTGAACGCCCCGCGCGGGCGGGTCGGTTACGAGATGGTGATCGACTCGATGACGACCGGCTCGGAGGGGCGGTCGTTGCCGTCGGTGCTCGTCGTGGCGATCGCGTCGACCACCTGCTGGGAATCCGGGTCGGTCACCTCGCCGAAGATCGTGTGGCGCCGGTTCAGGTGCGGCGTCTTGTCGACCGTGATGAAGAACTGCGAGCCGTTGGTGCCCGGGCCCGCGTTCGCCATCGCCAGCAGGTAGGGCTTGTCGAATTGCAGTTCGGGGTGGAACTCGTCGGCGAACTTGTACCCCGGGCCACCGCGGCCCGTGCCGGTCGGGTCGCCGCCCTGGATCATGAAGCCCCGGATCACCCGGTGAAAGACCGCGCCATCGTAGAACGGGCCGGACGAGCCTCCCGATGCGTTCTGGGTCGAGTACTCCTTGGTCCCCTGCGCCAGGCCGACGAAGTTGGCGACGGTCTTGGGCGCGTGGTTTCCGAACAGGGCGACCTTGATGTCGCCGCGGTTGGTGTGGAGCGTGGCGGTAGCAGTCTGAAAGGGGCTGTTAGTCACGGCATGAGAGTCTGCCACTACGGGTGAGCGCGCCCGCACGCGGTGCCACCCATCCGACCCGCCGGCGAAAACCCCGCGAACGCGCACCCGCGCCGCCGACGTCCCTATGCTGGCAGTCTGTTCAGGTATCGGGGCCGGCTTCACGACAGGCGTCGCCGGCGGAACAGAAGGGCGGCAGATGAGCGCGAAGACGGAGTCCCGACTGACCCCCCGGGAGCGACTGGCCCGCGGCCTGACCTATTCGGCGAGGGGGCCGGTGGACGTCACCCGCGGGGTCGTCGGCCTCAGCGTCCAGTCGGCGCAGTCGACCGCGGCGCAGCTGCGTCGCCGGTATCGGGAGGGGCGCTTGGCCGCCGACATCGCGGCGGCCCAAGAGGCCCTCGCCCAGGAGCTGGCCGCCGCGCAGGAAGTGGTCACCAACCTGCCCCAGGCACTGCAGGGCGCGCGGCGAGCGCAGCGTCGTGGCAAGCGACCGTTGATCATTGCGGCGGCGGCCGTCGCGGTCCTCGCCGGTGGCGCCGTGGCGTTCAGCATCGTCCGGCGCTCGGTGCGGGCGAAACCTCAGGAGCCGCAGTCGCGCCCGCCCAGTGTCGAGGTACAGCCGCGCCCGTAGGTTCACCGCACGCTGAGGCGCAATCGTTCGCGGCGCCGAACCAGGATGCTGGGCAACCATTCTCCGACCTCGGCGGCGTCGATCCAGGTTGTGCGCTCGAGCAGCGTCCGCAACACGATGTGGGCCTCCAAGCGGGCCAGTGCGGCACCCACGCAGAAATGCACGCCCTTGCCGAAGCTCATGTGACTTTTGCCGCCGGCGCGGTCGAGGCGGAATTCGTGTGGCGCGTCAAAGTGCGCGGGGTCGCGGTTAGCGGCTCCCCACATCAACAGCAGGTGGGAGTCGGCCGGCACGTCGACGCCGCCGAGCGTGGTGTCGCGCCACACGTGCCGGTAATGTCCCCGAAACGGCGCTTCGAAGCGAAGTGTCTCTTCGATGAAAGCGCTTAGCAATTCCGGCTTTTCGCGCAGTTGACGTTGGATCGCCGGACGGTCGGCCAGAATCCACGCCGCGCTGCCCAGCAGCGAAGCCGTTGACTCGCCAGCCGCGCTGAAGAGCGTGAGCATGATTCCCAGCGCCGGCAGTTGCTCGAGTTCACCCGATGCGTAGCGCGCTGCCAGGTCGCCTATCAGCCCGGAATCTGGTTTGCCGCGGGCCTTTTCGAAATGCTCCATCACATAGCCGGACAGCTGCATCGCGGCCAGTCCGGCCTGCTCGACCTGTTCGGGCGTGACAATCCCGTCGAGCAGCGTGGTCGTGGCGTACCCCAGCCGGATGAGTGTGTCGGCGTCGTCGTCGGGGAGGCCCAGGAGTTTGCAGACCACCATCATCGGCAACCGGTTGGCGATCGCGCTCATCCATTCGATCTGGCCGTCGCGCAGGTTTTCTTCCCAGAGACGGTCGGCGGTCTGGATCGCGAATTCCTCGATGATCCGGACGCGCTTGGCCGACAGGTGAGGCAACAAAAGTTTGCGATGCATCGCATGCACGGGGTCATCGGCGGTGGCCAATGCATGCATCGGACCTCCCGGAGGTCCCATGTCGAGCGGGGCGACGGTGCCGTCCTCGTGGAAGACCATCGTCGCCGTGAGGTTCGACGAAAAATCCTCGACCCGATCCACGGCCTCCTGGACCGCCTGCCAGCCGCACACGGCGTAGAACACGGAGTCGCCGATCCGGTGCACCGGCGCCTCGGCCCGCATCCGGTCATACAGGGGGTAAGGATCCTGTATCGCGTCTCGGCCGAAGAACCTGATCGCGCTGTCGAGCACCGCCATGCGTCTCAGGCTCGATGCCGCTGGTCGCAGCGTCAACGGGATGCCGAGAAGTTGAGGAGCCGTCGCGGCCGGGTTCCCCGGCGGACGACTTCGTCGACCCGGCACGAACAGGCGGTATCCGTGAGAAGAGAAGCCTCAAAATTCTCATGCTGCGAAATGATTTCTTGCGCCACGCAGAGTGGGGGAGCATGGGTGGATGACGCGCGACGACTGGTTGGTGGGCCGCGATCGTGGTAGCGAAGCCACCGAACGGATTTACAGCGCGGCCGCCGACCTCATCGCGCGCCACGGATATGACGGTTTCACGATCGAGGCGTTGGCGGCCCGGGTGCACTGCTCGCCGGCGACGATATACCGGCATGCCGGCGGCAAGGCGACCATCCGCGACGCCGTGATCCGTATGCAAGCCGCGCGCATCATCGATAAGACCCGGGAAGCGATCAAGGACCTCACTGGTCGCGAGCGGGTCGTGACGGCCACGATCATGGCGTTGGAACGCCTGCGCTCCGATCCGCTCGCTCAGCTCATGCGCTCGATTCACGCGGCCCCGGTCAGCGACTGGGTCATCAACTCGCCCGCGGTGACCGCCTTGGCCGCCGAGATGCTGGGGCCCGACAACGATGACCCGCTGGCCGCGCAGTGGCTAATTCGTGTTTTCCTGGCGCTGTGGGGCTGGCCGCTCAAGGACCCGGCAGGCGAGCGCGCCTTGGTGGAACGCTTCCTCGGGTCGTCGTACGCAGGCTGTGCGTGACAGAGGAATTGGCTTGTGGAGCCTAGGGGAATCGAACCCCTGACACCCGCCTTGCAAAGGCGGTGCTCTACCAACTGAGCTAAGGCCCCTCATCGTGACTGGGTGGTTGACCGGGGTCATCCACAGCCACGTGCCAGACCTCGACTCCACGTCGTGACCACGCCACCGCTGCCGATACGGCGATCAGTGCCAGTGGCAGTGCGAGTCGTACGCAACGTCTTGACGGGCACATGGTTGTGGGCCTAGGAGGACTCGAACCTCCGACCTCTTCGTTATCAGCGAAGCGCTCTAACCGCCTGAGCTATAGGCCCGTACTCGCGTACGGCCGAGCGACGAGATTACCGCACGAGCCGCCCGTCTCCCAAAAACGCAGCACCAGAGCCGGCCATCGGCTAGTCGCGATCCGCCAGCGTCACTTCGATGCCGCCGATCAGATCGGTGGTCAGGTTGTAGACGAACGCGGCGATGGTCGCCATCGCGGTCAGCAGCACGATGTTGACCAGGCCGATCAGGACGGCGCCGCCGAAAATCGTGCCGCTGGATACCAGTTCGCCGCTGCTGCCGCTGGTGTTGTTCAGCAAGTCACCGACGTTGCTGTTCAACTTCGACCACACGCCCATGCCGCCGAGCACGAGGTAGAGGAACGCGACGGCGATCATCCACACGAAGAACAACGCCACCGACAACAGCAGCGACACCTTCAACGTGCTCCACGGGTCGATCCGGCGGATCTGCATGCTGGCCCGGACGGGTCCTCGCGTCCGCCGTGACACCTGCACGCGGTCGCGGTTCTCCCGAGCCTCCCGGCTTTCCGTGGTCGAAGGCCGGCCGGCTCCCGACGGACTCTCCGGCGTCCGCTGTTCGGGTGCGGGCTTGCGGTGTGGGCCGCGCGGTAGCGGGCCGGACAGGTCCGGCAACTCGCTGGCGTAGGCCTCAGCGGGCGATCCTTCGCGGGCTGGTGCCGCGTCGGCGTCTTTCGCATGCGCCGCGGCGCCGGCCCCGGGTGCCGCGGTGCCGGAGATGAAACGGTTCAGCCTCGCCTCGACCCCGCTGGCCGGTCGCTTCTCGGTGGGGGGCTCGTTCTGGCGGGGCGGCGGCTGCTGGGGCCGGGTTCCGCCACGCTGCCACGGCGGTCCGTCCCCGGGCTCCTGGGGCCGGCCACCCTGCGCGGATGGCGCCGCGCGGCGCACCCCGGCGCGCTCGGCCGCACCATCCCCGTTGGGAACGTCTCCCTTTTTGGGGGCGCCCGGCTCGTTCGGTGAAGTCACCCCGACTCCTTAGGTCTGCTACCCCGGCCGCGCAGGCGGTGCAGTCGCGTCATGTCTGATCGGGCTGAGTCTAAATGCCCCGTTCCTCCTCGGGCCGCGCCGCGGCCCGCATCGTCATCGGGCTGAGTCTAGTGGCTTAATTCCGACTAGCTCTCCGACTCGGCGCCCTCGACTTCCTCGACGGCTTCGTCCGCGTTTGCTTCGGCATTGCGAGCGATGGCCAACAGCGTGTTTTCTTCACCCAGGTTCATCAGCCGCACGCCCTTGGTCTGCCGTCCCGCCTTGCGGACCTGGCCGGCCGCGGTCCGGATGACGCCCCCGCCCGAGGTGATCGCGTACAGCTCGCTGTCCTCGTCGACGATCAACGCGCCGACCAGCCTGCCGCGCCGACGGTCATACATCACCGTCAAGACGCCCTTGCCGCCGCGGCCCTGCACCGGATACTCCTCGATCGCGGTGCGCTTGGCGTACCCGCCGGAGGTCGCCACCAACAGGTAGGTGCCTTCACGAACGACGTTGAGCGACAACAGATAATCGTCGGCATTGAAGCGCATGCCCTGCACGCCGGAGGTGGCGCGGCCCATCGGGCGCAGCGCTTCGTCGGTCGCCGAGAACCGGATGGACTGGCCGTTGGCCGACACCAGAAGCAAGTCATCCTCGGCGGAGCAGAGCACCGCACCGACCAGCTCGTCGCCGTCGCGCAGGTTGACCGCCACGATTCCGCCCGACCGGTTCGAGTCGAAATCGGTCAGCTTGGTCTTCTTCACCAGGCCGTTGCGGGTGGCCAGCACCAGGTACGGCGCATCCTCGTAGCCGCGGATCTGGATGACCTGGGCGATTCGCTCCTCGGGCTGGAACGCCAGCAGGTTGGCGACATGCTGACCGCGCGCGGTGCGCGACGCCTCCGGCAGCTCGTAGGCCTTGGCCCGGTAGACCCGCCCCTGCGTGGTGAAGAACAGGATCCAGTCGTGCGTTGAGCACACGAAGAAGTGCCGCACGATGTCGTCCTGCTTGAGCCCCGCACCCTGGACGCCCTTGCCGCCGCGTTTCTGGCTGCGGTACAGGTCGGTTTTGGTGCGCTTGGCGTAGCCGGTCTCGGTGATGGTGACGACGACGTCCTCGCGGGCGATCAGGTCCTCGTCGTTGACGTCCCCATCGGCGGCGATGATCCGGGTGCGCCGCTCGTCGCCGTGCTTGTCGACGATCTCGGACAGCTCGTCGTGCACGATGGCGCGCTGCCGCTCGGGCTTGGCGAGGATGTCCTCGAGGTCGGCGATCTCGGCTTCGATCTTGGCCAGGTCGTCGATGATGCGCTGGCGCTCCAGGGCGGCCAGTCGGCGCAGCTGCATGTCCAGGATCGCCTGGGCCTGGATTTCGTCGATTTCGAGCAGCTCGATCAGGCCGGCCCTGGCGATGTCCACGGTCTCCGACGCGCGGATCAAGGCGATGACCTCGTCGAGCGCGTCGAGCGCCTTGACCAGTCCGCGCAAGATGTGCGCGCGTTCGTTGGCCTTGCGCAGCCGGTAGGTGGTGCGCCGGACGATCACGTCGAGTTGGTGATTGACGTAGTGGCGGATCATCTGGTCGAGGCGCAAAGTGCGCGGTACCCCGTCGACGATGGCCAACATGTTCGCGCCGAAGCTGGTCTGCAGCTGGGTGTGCTTGTAGAGGTTGTTCAGCACCACTTTGGCAACGGCGTCGCGCTTGATCTCCACGACGATGCGCAAGCCGACCCGGTCGCTGGACTGGTCCTCGATGTTGGAGATGCCGGCGAGCTTGCCGTCGCGGACCTGCTCGGCGATCGAGGTGATGAAGTTGTCGTGGTTCACCTGGTACGGCAGCTCGGTGATGACCAACGAGGTGCGTCCGCGTGAATCCTCTTCCACCTCAACGACTCCGCGCATCCGGATCGAGCCGCGACCCGTGGTGTACGCGTCGTGAATGCCCTGCGAGCCGACGATCAGGCCGTGGGTGGGGAAGTCCGGGCCCTTGACCCGCTCGCAGACCGCGGTGAGGGTTGCCTCCTCGTCGGCCTCGTGGTTGTCCAGGCACCAGTAGACGGCCTCGGCCAGCTCGCGCAGGTTGTGCGGCGGGATGTTGGTCGCCATCCCGACCGCGATGCCGCCCGAACCGTTGGCGAGCAGGTTCGGGAACCGGCTGGGCAGGACGGTCGGCTCCTGCACCCGGCCGTCGTAGTTGGGGATGAAATCGACTGTCTCCTCATCGATTTCGCGCAACATTTCCATCGCGAGCGGGGTCAGCCGCGCCTCGGTGTAGCGCATCGCCGCTGGTGGGTCGTTGCCCGGCGAACCGAAGTTGCCCTGCCCGTCGACCAGGGGATAGCGCAGCGACCACGGCTGCGCCATGCGCACCAGGGTGTCGTAGATCGAGGCGTCGCCATGCGGGTGGTAGTTACCCATCGTCTCGGCGACCGACCGTGCCGACTTCGCGTGGCTGCGGTCCGGGCGGAAGCCGGAGTCATACATCGCATAGAGCACCCGGCGGTGCACCGGCTTGAGGCCGTCGCGCACCTCGGGCAGCGCGCGGCCGACGATGACGCTCATCGCGTAATCGATGTAGCTGCGCTGCATCTCCTGCTGAATGTCGACCGGCTGGATCCGGTCGACGGAGTCGTCACCTGGCGGCAGCGTGGTGTCAGTCATGTATTCCTCGTTGGTCGGTCAACGGTGGCAGGTCTGAATCGCTCAGCCGTCTTAGACATCTAAGAAGCGAACGTCCTTGGCGTTACGGGTAATAAAGCTGCGGCGCGCGTCGACGTCCTCGCCCATCAGGATCGAGAACAGCTCGTCGGCGGCCGCGGCGTCGTCCAGCGTCACTTGGCGCAACACCCGGACGGTTGGATCCATTGTGGTTTCCCACAATTCCTTCGCATCCATCTCACCGAGACCCTTGTAGCGCTGAATGCCGTCGTCCTTGTTGATCTTCTTGCCGGCCTTCTGCCCCGCCTCCAACAAACCGTCGCGCTCGCGGTCGGAGTAGGCGAATTCGGGGTCGCTGCGCTGCCACTTCAGCTTGTACAGCGGCGGTTGCGCCAAGAACACGTGGCCGTTTTCGATCAGGGGGCGCATGAAGCGGAAGAGCAGCGTCAACAACAGCGTCGAGATGTGCTGGCCGTCGACGTCGGCGTCGGCCATCAGCACGATCTTGTGATAGCGCAGCTTGGTGATGTCGAACTCGTCGTGGATGCCGGTGCCCAGGGCGGTGATGATGGCCTGCACCTCGGTGTTCTTCAACACCCGGTCGATGCGGGCCTTCTCGACGTTGATGATCTTGCCGCGCAGCGGCAGGATGGCCTGGAACATCGAGTCGCGGCCGCTTTTCGCCGAGCCGCCAGCCGAATCACCCTCCACCACATACAGTTCCGACTTGCGCGGATCCGTCGAGCGGCAATCGGCGAGCTTGCCGGGCAGCCCGCCCAGATCGGTCGCGCTCTTGCGGCGCACCAACTCTCGCGCCTTGCGCGCCGCGATCCGGGCCTGCGCCGACGACACCGCCTTGTTGACCACCACCTTGGCGTCCGCGGGGTTGGCCTCGAACCAGTGGGTGAGCTGTTCGTTGCAGACCTTCTGCACGAACGACTTCACTTCGGTGTTGCCCAGCTTGGTCTTGGTCTGGCCCTCGAACTGCGGTTCGCTGACCTTGACCGAGATCACCGCGGCCAGGCCTTCGCGAATGTCGTCGCCGGTGAGGTTCGGGTCCTTGTCTTTCAGCAGCTTCTTGTCTTTGGCGTACTTGTTCACCACCGACGTCAGCGCGCTGCGGAAACCCTCTTCGTGGGTGCCGCCCTCGTGGGTGTTGATGGTGTTGGCGAAGGTGTGCACGGATTCCGAGTAGCCGCCGTT
The DNA here is from genome assembly GCF_000709305.1 of Mycobacterium sp. TKK-01-0059. NCBI lineage: Bacteria > Bacillati > Actinomycetota > Actinomycetes > Mycobacteriales > Mycobacteriaceae > Mycobacterium > Mycobacterium sp. TKK-01-0059. The sequence goes on along the minus strand of NZ_KL446993.1, from coordinate 1,866,799 downwards.
CCACTGCATCGCGATCTCGACCTCGTGGCCGGGGCCTTTGCCGTCGAAGTCGATGATGCTCTGCTGGATCGGGCTCTTGGTGCGGTTGATGTGCTTGACGAAGTCGACCAGACCGCCGGGGTAGTGGAAGGTGCGGTGCTTAACCTTATGTGGCGCAGTCGATTCCGCCGCCTTTTCCTGGGCGGACTTGGGTGCGTCGGCGGTGTCGCTGACGACCTCGTCGACAACCTCCTCGTTGCTCACCCGCTCGTCGGTGAGGTTGATGGTCAACCCCTTGTTGAGGAACGCCATTTCCTGCAGCCGGCGCGCCACCGTCTCGAAGTCGTACTCGGTGGTCTCGAAGATGTCGGGGTCGGCCCAGAACCTGATCGTGGTGCCCGTCCGCTTGGTGGCCTCACCCTGTTTGAGCGTTCCGGGTACGGCGTGGTCGTAGAACTGCGACCATTCGTAGCCATCGCGGGCGATGTCCACCTCGAGCCGGGTCGACAGCGCGTTGACCACCGAGACGCCGACGCCGTGCAGGCCACCGCTGACGTTGTAACCGCTGTTCTCACCGCCGAACTTGCCGCCGGCGTGAAGTTGGGTCATCACGACGTCGACGGTGGGGGCGCCGGTCGCGTGCATCGCGACCGGGATGCCGCGCCCGTTGTCGGCGACCTCGACGCTGCCGTCGTCGAGTATCCGCACGTCGACCTTGTTGGCATAGCCGGCCATCGCCTCGTCGACGGAGTTGTCGACCACCTCCCAGATGAGGTGGTGCAGACCACGCTCGCCGGTGGACCCGATGTACATGCCGGGGCGTTTGCGGACGGCTTCGAGGCCTTCGAGCACGGTGATCGCTGAAGCGCCGTAATCGTCTTGCGCCTTCTTCTTCTGGGCAGCCACGGTCGGAATGCTCTCCTTGGGGTTTCATGCGGGCGGTTCCTCATCACCGCAACAGTCGCATGCGGCTAGTCTAGCGTGATCCCCCGTCCGCACCGATTTTCTAGCCGCGTTTCTACCCAGCTAACCGCGCCGTGCGGACGATTTCTTTATTCTGGCCGCGTCCCGACGTGCATCAAGGGTGTCTACGGGATTGTGGCCGATTTGAGCGGCCTGTGGATAAACGTCTGCCCGGGGATCGGGCGGCGCCCCGAACGGCGCTAACCGTAAGTGTCCCGCGGGCCTCTCCCGGCGATGTGGCGCGGCCCCTTGCGCCACGACGGCGCGGCCGGCCCGGTGATCTTCAGCGACGTCACCACCCCGTTGCCGACCGCGGCGGCGATCTTCGCCAACAACTGCGCCTGAATCATCCGCAACTGCGTGGCCCACGCCGTCGATTCCGCGGAGACGCTCAGCACGCCGTCCTTGAGGGCGGTCGGGACGGCGTGGTCGGCGATCTGGTGGCCGACCACCGATGTCCAGTTGCCCAGCACGGTGCCCTCGGCGACTTGCGCGGACCAGCCCCGCTTTTTCGCCAGGTCGCGCGCCAATCTGCCCAGCGGTTGCGGGTCGCGCCCGTCCGGCCCGGGCCCCGACCAGCTTCGCCGCTGGCCCGCCACCCGGCGCGGGGAAGGCGATACGGCGCGGCCGCGGCCGGGGTCCTTCCCCTGCGCGCGCGCCGCCGCCCGGGCCTCCTCGAGGGTGCGCCTGACCAAGTCGATCCCGCTCATCTCGCCCGACGGCCCGCCGGGGTCGCGGCCCGGACCCTCTCCCGTGCCGGTCATGCGCGCATCTCCGATACCCGGCCGGAGTCGCTGTCATGCAGGTCGACGTAGACCCGTCGGGCGTCCCAGCCCGCCGGGATGTCCTCGACGACCGCGGCGGTGACCAGCACCTGCTCGGCCGATTCGGCCACGGTTGCCAGGGCGCAGCGCCGGGTCGCGTCGAGTTCGGCGAAGACGTCGTCGAGCAACAATACGGGGTCGCTTTCGTCGGCGCGCAGCAGCTCGTAGGCGGCGAGTCGCAGCGCCAACGCGAACGACCACGATTCCCCATGGCTGGCAAAGCCTTTCGCCGGCTGATCGCCGAGCCACAGCTCCAGGTCGTCCCGGTGCGGACCGACCAAACACATGCCGCGCTCCAGCTCCGCACCGCGGCGCTCCGCCAAAGCGGCCAACAGAGCGGCCTCGAGGAATTCGCGGTCCCCGCCGGCGATGTCCGCCGCGGCGTCGGCGCCCAGGCTGGAACGGTAGCTGATCGACGCGGCACGTGATCCCGGGGCCAGCAGTTGATAGGCCTTCTCCACCTCGGGCGTCAGCTGGTTCACCAAATCGATACGGGCGGACATCAATTGGGCCCCATGTTCGGCGAGGCGACTGTCCCACACGTCGAGCGTGTCCAGCGCCCCGTGATCGCCCCGGTACCGCGCGCCAGACAGGGATTTCAACAGCGCGGTCCGCTGCCGCAGCACTCTCTCGTAGTCGGCGCGCACCGCCGCCACGGCCGGCCGGCGCAGCGTCGCCAGGTCGTCGAGGTAGCGGCGTCGCTCCGACGGGTCGCCGCGCACCAGCGCCAAGTCCTCGGGGGCGAACAACACCGCGCGTAAGACCCCGATGACCTCGCGGGTGCTGCGCACCGGTGAGCGATTCAGCCGCGCCTTATTCGCCCGCCCCGCAGCGATTTCCAGATCTACGGCGCATTCCCTGCCGTCGTTGACCACGATCGTGGAAACGACCGCCCGGGCGGCGCCGGCCCGGATCAACGGCGCATCAGTTCCCACCCGGTGTGAACCCAGAGTGCTCGAATACCACAGCGCCTCAAGGAGATTCGTCTTCCCAAACCCGTTGGAACCGATGAAGACCGTCCGACCGGGTTGCAATTCGAGGTCGGCGTGTGCCCAGGACCGGAAGTCGCGCAGTCCTAAATGCCGGACGTACACCTAGCCAGGCAACCGGACAGGCATCAACAGGTAGACGTAATCGGTCGGCAGGGCGCTGAACGGTCCCGGCCCGGTCGGGTGGCTGTCGTCGTCCAGCGCCGGGCGCAGCAACGCCGGCTTGCCCGGAGTCGTGAAACCAAACGACACCCGCTCGGAATGCACCGAACCCAGTCCGTCGGTCAAGTACGTCGGATTGAAGGCGATGGTCAGCGGTTCGCCGGCGAAATCGATCGCCAGGTCTTCTTCGGCCCGGCCGACGTCGTCGGCCCCCGCGGACAGCCGCAGCGATCCCTCGCTGAATTCCATCCGCACCTGCGCCCCGCGGTCGGCGACCAGCGCGACCAACTTGATGGCCTCGGTCAACTCCGCCACGTTGATCGTCGCGACGGCCGTGTGCTCGGCCGGCAGCAGCTGGCGGAACTTCGGGAATTCCGCATCGAGCAGGCGCGTGGTGCTGCGCTTGCCGTTCCCGCTGATGCCGAGCAACCCGTCCTTTCCGACGCCGGCACCCGCGCCCAACGACAACCGAACCTCAGCGCCGTCGGTGCCGGCCCGGGCGGCTTCGGCCAGCGTCTTGGCCGGCACCAGGACCGCGGCTTCGATGTCCGGCGAGGCCGCCGACCAGGTCAGCTCGCGAACCGCCAACCGGAACCTGTCGGTGGCGGCCAGCACCACCGTGTCGCCCGAAATCTCAACCCGGATCCCGGTCAACATGGGCAACGTGTCGTCGCGCCCGGCCGCGATGGCCACCTGGCTGATCGCCTCGGCGAACAGATCGGCGGGCAGCGTCCCGGTCTCGTCCGGGAGGGCCGGCAGTGTCGGGTAATCCTCGACCGCCATCGTCGGCAACGAGAACCTGGCATTTCCGCAGTTCAGCGCCACCCGGTTACCGTCGACGTAGAAGTCGATCGGCTTGTTCGGCAACGCCCGAACGATGTCTGACAAGAGCCGTCCGGAGACCAAAACGCTTCCGGGAGAAGCGATTTCGGCCGCGACCTGAGCTTCCGCGGATACCTCGTAATCGAATCCGGAGATCGTCAGGCCGTCATCGGTCCCGGACAGCAGCACGCCGGACAGGATCGGCACCGCGGGTCTGGACGGCAGGTTCTTCGCCACCCACGACACCGCGTCGGCGAAAGACTCCCGCACCAAACGAAACTTCAAGTCGCTGAGGCCAGCCGTTGTCGTCGCCGCGTCCATAGCGTCCCTTCACCTTCAGCGTTTTCGAATCCATTGTGGCTAGCCTCCCCCCGCTAGCACGGGGCCCCGCCACGAGCGCCGGCGACGCAACGCGCCGACGACGACCGTAACGGCAGTCGAAGAACAACCGTAGATCCTCCGGGGCCATCTTGAAAGCTAATCGCGAAGGCCGACAAAACGATCTGAGGACGGCCTCGGCGAGGGGTGTGCACCGAACGTCCCCAGGCCTGTATTGCAAAGAAGAACCGATGTAGAGATCTCAGTAACAGTATTAAGGCCTGTGCATTCTGGGGACAGCGTCGCCCCGGCCCAGCTAGCGCGACGATCGGGATGTGGATCGTCGCGGCGTCGCCTGTGAGTCGGGTGTTGGTCCAGTGGGGACGAACGACGGGTGTGCACGGAACGCCCGGTACTGCACCGGAGTTTGAAGGCTGTGTGCACAGGGCTGCGCACATGCCCTAGGTGTTGCGGATGTGACGGACGCGCGAGAAGTTTCTCGAAAAAATTGCGCGCAGGGGCGCCGAAAACCCGGGATTCAGCGCTTGGAGCGCTGCCGGATGCGGGTGGTGAGCTCCTTGACGTGATCAAAAACCTCACGCCGCTCGGCCATTTCGGACAGGATCTTGCGTTGCGCGTACATGACCGTGGTGTGGTCGCGGCCGAAGGCCTGCCCGATCTTGGGCAGCGACAGATCGGTGAGCTCACGGCACAGGTACATCGCGATCTGGCGTGACTGGGCGAGCGCCCGCGTCTTGCCGGGGCCGCGGAGTTCCTCCACGGTGGTGTCGAAGTATTCGGCGGTGGCGGCCATGATGGTGGCCGCACTGATCTGCATGGTGCTCGCGTCGGCGATCAAATCGCGGAGCACGATTTCGGCCAGCGCCTTGTCGATCGGGGTCTTGTTCAGCGAGGCGAAGGCGGTCACCCGGATCAGGGCGCCCTCGAGCTCGCGGATGTTGCGCTCGATGCTGCTGGCGATGAGTTCGAGGACGTCGTCGGGGACCGCGAGCCGCTCCATTTGAGCTTTCTTGCGCAGGATGGCGATCCGGGTTTCCAGCTCCGGCGGCTGCACGTCGGTGATCAGACCCCATTCGAACCGTGTTCGCAGCCGGTCTTCCAGGGTGGCGAGCTGCTTGGGCGGCCGGTCCGAGGAGATGACGATCTGCTTGTTGGCGTTATGCAGCGTGTTGAAGGTGTGGAAGAACTCCTCCTGGATACCTTCCTTGCCCTCGATGAACTGAATGTCATCGACGAGCAGCACGTCGACGTCGCGATAGCTGCGCTTGAAGGCCACCTTGCGGTCGTCGCGCAGCGAGTTGATGAAGTCGTTGGTGAATTCTTCGGTGGAGACGTACTTGACCCGCATCCCCGGGAACAGGCGCTGGGCGTAATTGCCGGCGGCGTGCAGCAAGTGGGTCTTGCCGAGACCGGATTCGCCCCAGATGAAGAGGGGGTTGTATGCGCGGGCCGGGGCCTCGGCGATCGCCAGGGCCGCGGCATGGGCGAACCGGTTGGAGGCGCCGATGACGAACGTGTCGAACGTGTAGCGGCGGTTGAGGCTCGTGCCGGCGGCGACGGCGGGGTCGATGGCGTGCGGCCGCTCGGTGAAGTAATTCGGCCAGCCCGGCTGGGCGCCGTCGACGGCCTCGCCGTTTTCCAACGGCTCGTCGGTGTCGAGCGCGGCGTCATCGCCGGGAAAGGAGCCGTCGGATCCCGGGAACGGCTCCGCCGGCGGGATCAGGGCGTCCTCGACATCGTCGGGTGGGGGAGCGATGCGGACTCCCAGCTGGATCTGTTGTCCGAGGCGGCGGCTGAGCGCATCGGTGATCGGAGCCCGCAGATGCCGTTCGATCTCGTTTTGCACGAAGCTGCTCGGGACCGACAGCAGGGCAAATCCCTCGACGATCGTCAGCGGCCGGACCAAATTCAGCCACGCCCGTTGCTGCGGGGTGAGGGGAGTGACCAAGGTCGTGCGGTTGGCGGCTACGCCGTCCGCGGTGGGGTCACCGTTGAGCTCGGAAACGACCGCATTCCACACTGTCGTGAAGCCTGAACCGGGGTCATCGGTCAACGACGCATCTCCCTGGTTCTCGAACGTCCCGGGTCGAAGTACAACTCACGCTTGGCGACGAAACGGCTGTCCACATAGTTATACACAGGTGTGGACAGGGTGGTCGTCTGCAAGCCACAACCTACCGGCGACGGCTCGCGATCTCCGCGCTGGAAGAAAACCCAAAAAGGTTGTCTAGGCAGCTAGTCGATCCACCATCCTCGCTTCGTTGTCGAGCTGTTTCAGTCTAAAACGACTTTGGCAGAAGCTAACAGTTTTCCGTGCGGCTGCCAACCGTTCCGCTGCATTCCAATCGGGTCGTTTAGGGTGAGTGGGGCCTTGGTTCGGGTCGTTATCGTAGTCACCCCGGACCCGAGTGTGACCGGAACGGAAAATCTTGCGCCGGGTCCGCGCGGCGGCGTTGCGGCAGGCCAGGTTTGACCAGGCGAGGGCTCGTCAGTACCCTCAAACAGTCGCCCGAAAGTCGGCGATACGGCTGCGACCCGGAACCACCCGGGGACCGCGCCGGCCAGCAGCAGCAAGACCACCTCCGGTCGGACCGCAGACGAGCCCGAAGCGAACCGTCTGAGCGGCCGGATGGCAAACAACGAGGAGAACGTCGTGGCCAAGGGCAAGCGGACCTTCCAGCCGAATAACCGGCGCCGAGCCCGCGTGCATGGCTTCCGCTTGCGGATGCGCACTCGTGCCGGACGCGCGATCGTGTCCGGTCGGCGTCGCAAGGGCCGCCGCGCGCTATCTGCCTGATCGCGGGTCAGGTCTTTCGGCGGTGCTTCCCGCACGCAACCGCATGACGCGGTCAATTGAGTTTGACGCGACGGTGAAGCACGGGATCCGCATGGCACAGCCCGACATTGTCGTGCACTTCCGGCGCGAAACCGACGGCGGCGACGCGACGGCGCCCCACGTCGGACTCGTTGTCGGCAAGCCCGTCGGGTCGGCGGTGGAACGTCACCGGGTCGCCCGCCGGCTGCGACATGTGGCCCGCACGATTCTCGGTGACCTTCAGGATTCCGACCGGCTGGTGATCCGGGCGCTGCCCAGTAGCCGGACCGCGTCGTCGGCCCGGTTGGAACAGGAACTGCGGCGGTGTTTGCGACGGATGCCGGCGACGGGGATCGCACCGTGACCGGACGCTCTGCGGTGGGTGCGTTGACCCACACCGTTGGACGGTCCGTGGCGCGGGGATTGATTTTCCTCATCCAGCTCTATCGGCATATGGTGTCGCCGCTGCGCCCGGCGACCTGTCGCTTCGTTCCGACCTGCAGCCAGTACGCGGTCGATGCGCTGAACGAGTACGGGTTGATCCGGGGGAGCTGGTTGGCTGCGGTCAGGCTCGCCAAGTGCGGACCATGGCACGAGGGCGGATGGGATCCGATACCGGATCGCCCCGGCTGCCAAGGGGATTGCCAAGACGCCAGCGACGCTCGGGTGGTCCGAGCGACGCGAGGGGAGAGTGAGTCTTTTGTCGTTTGACGTTTTCAGCCTCGACTTCGTCTACTACCCGGTGTCGTGGATCATGTGGGTTTGGTACAAGTTGTTCGCCTCCATGCTGGGGCCGTCGAACTTCTTCGCCTGGGCGCTGTCGGTGATGTTCTTGGTCTTTAGCCTGCGCGCGTTGCTCTACAAGCCCTTCGTGCGACAGATCCGGACCACGCGCCAGATGCAGGAGTTGCAACCGCAGATCAAGGCGCTGCAGAAGAAGTACGGCAAGGACCGGCAGCGCATGGCGCTCGAGATGCAGAAGCTGCAGCGCGAACACGGCTTCAACCCGATTCTCGGCTGCCTGCCGATGCTGGCGCAGATCCCGGTGTTCATCGGTCTGTATCACGTGTTGCGCTCGTTCAACCGAACCACCGGTGGGTTCGGGCAGCCGCACCTGTCGGTGGCCGAGAACCGGCTCACCGGAAACTACGTCTTCACCCCGACGGACGTCGCGCATTTCCTGGACGCCAACTTGTTCGGCGCACCGATCGGCGCGTTCATGACGCAGCGCACGGGCCTGGACGCGTTCACCGTTTTCAGCCGGCCGGCCGTGATCGCCGTGGGGCTGCCGGTGATGATCCTGGCCGGGGTGGCGACGTACTTCAACAGTCGGGCGTCGGTGGCGAGGCAGAGCCCGGAGGCGGCGGCCAACCCGCAGACCGCGATGATGAACAAGCTTGCGCTGTATGTGTTTCCGCTCGGCGTGGTGGTCGGTGGGCCGTTCCTTCCGCTGGCGATCATCCTGTACTGGTTCGCCAACAACATCTGGACCTTCGGGCAGCAGCACTACGTCTTCGGGATGATCGAAAAAGAAGACGAAGCCAAGAAGCAGGAAGCGATCGCGCGCCGGGCGGCCAACGCGCCGGCTCCCGGAGCGAAGCCGAAGCGCACACCGAAGGCGGCAGCGCCGGGCGGGAACGGTTCGGCGAAGGCCGGTGGGGATACCGAGGGGTCCGGTTCGGCGGAGGCGGAGTCCGATGACGCCGACGGGCAGGCGCCCGAAGCCACCGACACTCCGAGCAATCGCACCCCGCGGCCGGGCGCGCGACCGAAGAAACGCAAACGCTGATACGGCGGACAAGCTACCGGGGCGACCCTGGGCAGGGCGGCCCCAACCGGGCTCAGACCCATGGATGAGGGAGAGAAAGACATGACAGACGCCGACACCACCGAGCGCGACGTGGACACGGACCTCGAGACCCAAGCGGCGGCCGAGGACACCGTCCAGGGTGACGCCGAGGAGGGCGACGACCTGGAGGAGCGGTTGGTCGCCGAGGGCGAGATCGCCGGCGACTACCTCGAGGAGTTGTTGGACCTCTTGGACTTCGACGGCGACATCGACCTGGACGTCGAGGGGAGCCGGGCCGTGGTGAGCATCGATGGCGGCGACGACTTGAACAAGTTGGTCGGCCGCGGCGGCGAGGTGCTCGACGCGCTTCAGGAGCTCACCCGGTTGGCGGTGCACCAGAAGACCGGCGTGCGGAGTCGGTTGATGCTCGACATCGCGAGTTGGCGCCGGCGCCGGCGCGAAGAGTTGGCGGCGCTGGGCGACAAGGTGGCGCGGCGGGTGCTCGAGTCGGGGGAGCGCGAAGAGCTGGCACCGATGACACCTTTCGAACGGAAGATCGTGCACGACGCCGTCGCGGCGGTTCCCGGAGTCCACAGCGAGAGCGAGGGCGTCGAGCCGTCGCGCCGCGTGGTCGTGCTGCACGACTGACGCCCAGAGTTACAGCGGTGTAGTTCGTCTCGTGCGGAGGGCGGCCGAAGGTTGAAAGTGCACGCGCCAACTCGAGGATGTTTCACGTGAAACATGGCGGCCCGGCCGAAGCCGCGGGGGAGTGCGCGGGCTCGCACCCGGGCATGGGCGCCGCTCCTGATTCGGCGGCCGCCGCCTTCGGCGAGCACCTCGGAATCGCGCAGCGGTACGCCACGCTCCTGGCGGGTGCGGGCGTGGAGCGCGGGCTGCTGGGGCCGCGGGAAGTCGACCGGATATGGGACCGCCACATATTGAATAGCGCCGCGGTCGCCGAACTCCTCGGCACGGGCGAGCGCGTCATCGACATCGGCAGCGGGGCGGGCTTGCCCGGGATACCGCTGGCGATCGCACGGCCCGATCTCGAGGTCGTGTTGCTCGAACCGCTCCTGCGACGCAGCGAATTTCTCAACGAGGTTGTCGACGAACTAGGGTTAGCCGTCGAGGTGGTCCGCGGCCGCGCGGAAGATCCGGGGGTGCGTGACCGGTTCGGGTCGAGGGATGCGGCGGTCTCACGAGCGGTTGCGGCGTTGGACAAACTGACGAAGTGGAGCATGCCGTTGCTACGCCCAGACGGTCGGATGCTGGCCATCAAGGGGGAGCGGGCGTCCGAGGAAGTTGAACAATTCCGGCGTGTGATGGCAGCATCGGGCGCCGCTGATGTCAGGGTGGTGACATGTGGCGCGAACTATTTGCGTCCCCCCGCAACCGTAGTTTCAGCGCGACGCGGGCAGCCGCCGCACCGCAAGTCGGCACGGACCGGGAAGGCCCGAACGCGATGACTTTTCCAGAAGACAGGCCGGTGACCGCACAGCCGCCCGAGGCCGCCCCGCAGGCGGCTCCCACGCCGGCGCCCCCGGCCGAGCCGGCGGCCGCACCGGCCGCACAGCCGAATGTTTCACGTGAAACAAGCGCCGAATACGACACCCCGATCGGCGCGGCCGCCGAACGGGCGATGCGGGTCCTGCACACCACGTATCCGCCGCTGCGCCGGCCGGCCCGGCGCCGCGTCTTCACCGTCGCGAACCAGAAGGGCGGCGTGGGCAAGACGACCACGGCGGTCAACCTCGCCGCGGCCCTCGCGCTCCAAGGCCTCAAGACCCTCGTCATCGACCTCGACCCCCAGGGCAACGCGAGCACGGCGCTGGGCATCACCGACCGGAAGTCGGGGACGCCGTCGTCGTACGAGGTGTTGTTGGGTGAGGTCTCCGTCCACGATGCCCTGCGGCAGAGCCCGCACAACGACCGGCTGTTCTGCATCCCCGCGACCATCGACCTGGCGGGCGCCGAGATCGAATTGGTGAGCATGGTTGCGCGCGAGAATCGGTTGCGTACCGCTTTGGCCGACCTCGACAGCCTCGACTTCGATTGCGTCTTCATCGATTGCCCGCCGTCGCTCGGCCTGCTGACCATCAACGCGCTCGTCGCGGCGCCGGAAGTCATGATCCCTATCCAGTGCGAGTACTACGCCCTCGAGGGCGTCTCGCAGCTGATGCGCAACATCGAGATGGTCAAGGCCCACCTCAACCCGAAGCTCGAGGTGAGCACCGTGGTGCTGACCATGTACGACGGCCGCACCAAGCTGGCGGACCAGGTCGCCGAGGAGGTGCGCCGCTACTTCGGGGCCAAGGTGCTGCGGACGGTGATTCCGCGCAGCGTGAAGGTTTCCGAGGCGCCGGGCTACAGCATGACCATCATCGATTACGACCCCGGTTCCCGCGGGGCGATGAGCTACCTCGACGCGAGCCGCGAACTCGCCGAGCGCGATTGACCACCATCCGTGAAGGGACGACCATGACGCAGCCGTTACGCAAAAAGGGTGGCCTCGGCCGGGGCCTGGCTTCGCTAATTCCGACCGGTCCCGCGGAAGGTGATTCCGGTCCGGCGACCCTCGGCCCCCGGATGGGGGACGCGGCCGCCGACGTCTTGATCGGCGGACCGGCGCCGCAGGACGCGTCGGCAACCGCTTCCATGGGGGCGGTCTACCGCGAGATCGCGCCGGCCGATATCGAGCGCAACCCCCGTCAGCCCCGTCAGGTCTTCGACGAGGAAGCGCTGGCGGAACTGGTGCACTCCATCCGCGAGTTCGGGCTCTTGCAGCCGATCGTGGTGCGGGCCGTCAAGGATTCGGCCAGCGGTGCGCGCTACCAGATCGTGATGGGGGAGCGGCGCTGGCGGGCGGCCCAGGAGGCCGGGCTGGCGACCATCCCCGCGATCGTGCGCGAGACCGGCGACGACGATCTGCTGCGCGACGCCCTGTTGGAAAACATCCACCGCGTGCAGCTGAACCCCTTGGAAGAGGCGGCCGCCTACCAGCAGCTGCTCGACGAGTTCGGGGTCACCCACGATGAACTGGCGGCCCGCATCGGGCGGTCGCGGCCGTTGATCACCAACATGATCCGGTTGCTCAAGCTGCCGATCGCGGTGCAGCGGCGTGTGGCCGCCGGGGTCCTGTCCGCCGGTCATGCCCGCGCACTGCTGTCTCTCGAGGCCGGTCCCGAGGCCCAAGAGGAGCTGGCCACCCGCATCGTCGCGGAGGGATTGTCGGTGCGGGCCACGGAGGAGGCGGTCACGCTGGCCAACCGGTCCGGCGCGACCGCGCCGACGCCCCCGCGGCGCAAGCCGATCCAGATGCCCGGCCTGCAAGATGTCGCCGACCGGCTCTCGACCGTCTTCGATACCCGAGTGACGGTCAGCCTGGGCAAACGCAAGGGCAAGATCGTCGTCGAGTTCGGGTCGGTGGACGACCTCCAGCGGATCATCGACGTCATGTCCCCGCCGAAGGCCTGAGCTAGGACACGGTGTAATTACGTCACTGTGACACTGGGGCCGACGCGGCGAGAAATTTTTGCCCCCCGATGCCACGGTTTGGCGAAACAGCATGGGTAGCAACGACTTTCGATGATCGACGGTCCGCGACCGCGTTATGGCGGCGGTTCGGACGCCCCGACGCGTGTGGCCGGGCTAAAGCTGGCCCGATCACGACCACCTCTCCTATCCTGGAGGGGTTGTCGGTGCAGATGGCTGCCGTACCGCACAGGAGCAGGAGGCTAGTGTCCGCTCGAATCATGCCGCTGCGGCTCGAGGCCTTCGAGCAGCTTCCCAAGCACGCGCGCCGGTGCGTGTTCTGGGAAGTCGATCCGGCGACCCTCGGCAACCAGGATCACCTCACCGACCCCGAATTCGAAAAAGAAGCGTGGCTGTCCATGGTCATGCTGGAGTGGGGCTCGTGCGGTCAGGTGGCGACCGCGATACCCGACGAGCGAAGCCAGGCCGAGCCGCCGTGCCTGGGCTATGTGTTCTACGCGCCGCCGCGGGCGGTGCCGCGGGCGCAACGATTTCCGACCGGCCCGGTGTCCGCGGACGCGGTGATGCTGACGTCGATGGGCATCGAACCCGGCCCCGCCGCCGACGACCTGCCGCACGGCTTGATCGCCCGGGTCATCGACGAGTTGGTGCGACGCGGCGTGCGGGCGCTCGAGGCGTTCGGCCGCACCCCGGCGGCGTCGGAATTACAGGATCCGCGACTGGTGGGTCCCGATGTGCGGGCGGTGTTGGAAGCCGTCGGCGATTGCTCGGTAGAGCGCTGTGTGATGGACGCGGAATTCTTGAAAGACGCGGGATTCGTTGTGGTGGCACCACATACGTATTTCCCGCGACTGCGGCTCGAGCTCGACAAGGGCCTGGGATGGAAGGCCGAAGTCGAGGCGGCCCTGGAACGTCTGCTGGAAAGCGCGCATCTGGAGCAGCCGGTCGGGGCCGGCTCCACGGCGGGGAATGCGTTGGGAACCACCCTGGGTGGTTGAGCGGCTACGAACCGCCCAGCTGGCTGGTGCGCTCCACTGACAATTCGTGGGCCAGTAGCTCAGCGAAAGTGAATGTGCCCGTGGGCCGATCGTTCTTGCCCAGCAGGTAGAGCCGCTTGACCGCGGCGAGGATTCCCTCGGCGATGGCATCGCGGGTCTGGGTAGAGACCAGCATGGCGCGGTCGCGCGGGTTGGTGATGTATCCGATGTCGACCTGGACCGTCGGCATGCGGGTCAGACGCAGCAGATCCCACGTCCGGCCGTGCGTGCGGCAATCCCGTAAACCGGTGCGTGCCACCACTTCTCGCTGAATGAAGTCGGCCAGATTGCGGCCGATGGTGGACACCGAACCATGGGAGTTGCCGAAGTGAAAGGATGCCACCCCGTTGGCCGCGGCGCTGAGCTGACTTTCGCAGCGCAGGCTGATCATCAGGTCGGCGCCGACATTGTTGGCGGTGGCCGCACGCTCGGCGTCCGAGGGGCTGCTGTTGACCGGACGGGACAGAAAGGTCTCCATCCCGATGGCGGTCATCCGGCCCTCAAGTCGACTCGCCAAGTCCCACAACACATCCGCTTCGCTGACCGGACCGGACGCACCGTGCACGATCAGGCCGTGATCCGCACCGCCGCGGCCCGGATCGATGATGATGCGCTTGCCCGACAGCTTGGGGCCCGAACGGCGCACCAGTTCTTCTTCGCGAAGCGCGTGGGGCGATCCGCCGGTGACCCGTGAACTCAGAAAGTACAAGGAGCGCAACGTTTCCGGGCCGCAGATACCGTCGGCCGACAGCCCGTACTCACGCTGATACGACATCAAAGCGTTGTGTGTCTGCAACCCGAAATAGCCGTCGACCAGGCCGGTGTAAAAACCGAGATCCTGCAGCCGTGCCTGCAGCGTGGCGACGTCGTCACCGAAGAGGGGAGCGCCGAATTGGTGATACAACGTGCGCGCGCCCAGTCGGTACGACGCCTCCTTGAGCGCGCGGTAGGTGGCCTCGCCGACGATGCCGTCCACGAGCAGCCCGCGATGCTGTTGGAAAGCGCGAACTGCCTGGTCAAGTTCGGCGTCGAAGAGTTCCAGGGCCACGTGCCGGCCGGTAGTGAGATCCTCGTCGTCGGAGCCGTCCAGCATCCCCAATGAGGCGAGGGTGGCCCGGATCTCGGTCACAGCGGCGCTGCGGTCACCACAGCGCAGCGCGTCGCCGTATTCGCGGCGCGGACTCGACATACCAAGGGCCCTCCGGGACAAACTGACACGCTCATAGATGGGCAACAGCTAACCGTATTGTCGCAGACGGTTCGCGAATTCCAGAAAACCCCAGGCTATGCGCCGGGGTGTGGTGCGACGATCGAAGGCGATTAGCTGAGGCCGGGGACCGCGTCAGAAAGCTCGCGCAGCAGCGCCGCCTTGCCCTTGGCGCCGACGATGCGCTTCACCGGTTGGCCATCCTTGAACAAGATCATGGTGGGGATGGAAACGACCTGGAAGTTCTGGGCGGTTTCGGGGTTGGCGTCCACGTCGAGCTTGGCGACGGTGAGGTGATCGCTGCGCTCGCCCGCGATCTCCTCGAGGACCGGCGCCACCATTTTGCAGGGTCCGCACCATGTGGCCCAAAAGTCCACCAGCACAGGCTTATTGCTGGACAATACCTCGGTCGAAAATGATGCGTCCGAGACTTCTATTGTGGCCCCGGCCTTTTCGGCATCGGTCATTGTCGTGCTCCAATCAATGTGTCGGTACTGCCCGGTAATTCGGTTGCGTCGCCCTGGGCGGCGGCGCTGGACTCCTCGTGGTCGGCGAGCCAGCGTTCGGCGTCGATGGCGGCCGCGCAGCCGCTGCCCGCGGCGGTCACGGCCTGGCGGTAGGTGCGATCCACCAGATCCCCGGCGGCAAACACCCCCTCGATCGAGGTACTGGTAGTACGCCCACGCACCAACACATACCCGTCGGGGTCGGTCTCGAGCACCTCGCGCACCAACTCCGAACGCGGGTCATGCCCAATCGCCACGAACACCCCGCTCACCGCCAGCGTCGACTCCTCACCGCTGACCGTGTCACGCAACCGCAACCCCGTCACCGTCTCAGCACCCTCCACCGCCTCAACCGCCTGATTGGTCACAAAGGTGATCTTGTCGTTGGCCCGGGCCCGCTCCAACATGATCCGCGACGCCCGAAATTCCTCGCGGCGATGCACCACCGTCACACTGCGGGCAAACCGGGTCAAAAACGTGGCCTCCTCCATCGCCGAATCCCCACCACCGATCACCGCGATGTCGTGATCCTTGAAAAAGAACCCATCACAGGTCGCACACGAGGACACCCCACGACCCAACAACTCCTGCTCACCCGGCACCCCCAAATACCGGGCCGCGGCCCCCATCGCCAAGATCACCGCCCGCGCGCGCACCGTCTCACCCTCGCTGGTGGTCACCGACTTCACCGGACCCTGCAGCGCGACCGATTCGACGTCTTCCATCCGCAGATCGGCACCAAAGCGCAGCGCCTGCTCACGCATCTGATCCATCAACTCCGGACCCATGATCGCGTCACGAAAACCCGGATAATTCTCCACCTCGGTCGTCGTCATCAACGCCCCACCAAACGACGTCCCCTCAAACACCACCGGCGCCAACTGCGCCCGCGCCGCATACAACGCCGCGGTATACCCCGCAGGACCCGAACCAATAATGATCACGTCATGCACAGTGTCGGCGGTCATGAAAACCTTTCGAGCAATCGTCTCTGGACCCGTATAAACGTCAGCGTAGGCACGGCTGTTCCCGGGTGTTCGCGATAGCGGGGGCGCCGCGCATGGCACCACATTAGGGGCGCGGCACCTGGGTATTGGCCAATAGCCCGGTATCGGCGGCGCTGCAGTTCGGTGACACGACGTAGACGGCCAGGACGTGCGGGCTGTCGCCGGGTATCACCAGAACGATGCCGGGGCGGGCGTTGATCTCGACCGGGCGCGCGCCCAGTACCTGTGTGGCGGCCGGATAGCCGAGGCCGGTGAGGCAGGAGGCGCGGCGGGCGGGGTCGCTGAGCGTGCCGCCGGACGAGCCGAAGTCGGGTGCGCGGCCGAGCAGGCCGAGGATTTCGTCCGGGGAGAGCGGGACCTCCATCGGCGGCGTCGACACCGTGATGTGCTGGACGTCGTCCGGGGTGCTCGGGGCGGGTTGGGGGGCGTGCAGGAGCGCGACCGTGCCGAAGCCGATCGCGGCCAGCGCGGCACACAGACCGGCGGCCGCCGCGATGAGGCGCGCCGGGCGCAGACGCGGGCGGGCGGAGTGGGCGGCCCGCCCGGGTGGGGGCTCCGCCGATCGCAAAGCCGCCGAGATCCGGGCGGCGACCCGCGGGGGCGGGTCCGGCGCGCAGCCGGGGTCGGCGCCGACGGCGGCGACGTCGCGGCGGACACGGTTCAGCGCGGCGAGCACGCCCGCGGCCTGGGGGTCGGCACGGACCTGCCGGCGGACCCGGGCGGCGGCCTCGTCGTCGAGCGCGCCGGCCTGCAGATCGGCGAGCAGTTCGACGGTCAGCGGCGGGTCCGATTCCGCGCTGCGGTGATCCGCCCCGTCGTTGTCCGCCGCATCCATCGGACCCAGTGTCCGTCATGCGCCGGCGGATGGCCACGGATGGGCCCGCGCGGCGACCGGTCAGGCCTGGCCGGCGGCGCCCTCCGGTGCGGCGTGGGCGCCGGCGTTGAGGTAGCCGAGTAGTTCCGCGAGGCGGCCGCGGCCGCGAGCACACCGGCTCTTGACCGTGCCTTCGGCGACGCCGAGCAGCCTGGCGGTGTCGGCGACCGAGTAGCCCTGCATATCGACGGCCACCACCGCGGCCCGTTGCTCGACGGGAAGGCGCATCAAGGCCCGCTGCACCGCCATCGTCGTCTCGACCTGGGCGGTCCGATCGGCGACCGGGTAGACGTCCTCCAGCGGAACGGTCGGGTGGGCCTTGGTGCGGCGTAGCCGGTCCAGGCAGGCGTTGACCACGATGCGGTGCAGCCAGCTGCCGACGGCGGCGTCGTGCCGGAACGCGCCGGCGCCGCGGTGCGCGGAGAGCATGGCGTCTTGCAGCGCGTCTTCGGCGTCCTCGGGGGTGCGAGTGGTGAGCCGGGCAAGCCGGTGCAGGTGGCGCTGGTGACGCAGGAAGAGCTCGCTGAATGCGTAGCGGTCACCGGCCACATGGGCCGCCAGCAGCTCGGCGTCACTGCGGTCCCGCTTGACGTTTCCCCCGAAGCCCACGGGCGGACATTAACTAATCCGGTATCGGGCGGCACTTCACTCAGGATCGGTCGTGTGAGTGTGTGGAACGCGGGCGGATCAGGACGCGGCCTGCACCGTGATCTCGAAAAAGCCGGCCTGGCTCTTGCCGTTCGTGGTTCCCAGCGTGGAGATCCAGACCAGCAGATTCGACGTCGGCGAACCGGCTCGGACCGGGATGACGTTGTGGCCGGGCTTGAGCGTGAAGGCCTGAGCCAGCAGCTTGGTGTCGTTGAGGGAGGCCGGCGCCGACGAGGAGGCGGCGCGGATCTCGACCTTGGTCCCCGAGCTGGGCGTGTCGATGGTGACCTGGCCGACGACGGTGGGGTTGGGCAGTTGCAGGATCAGGCCCTCGCCCTGCTTGAAGCTGGGGAAGGGGACGGCGTCGGTGTACACCTCGGTGGCCCACGCGGTGGAGGGGTCGCCGTCGATCGCCTGTCCGGCGGTGCCCGGGTTGTCGACCTCGCCGTCGGGGGAGTAGACGCTCGCCCGGGTGGGTTTCACGACGCTGCCCGCGGCCGCGGACGTGGTGGTCGACGATGACGCCGACGCGGACGCCGAGGGGCCGTTCAGCCCGAGTTCGTCCTTGTTCAGGCCACCGCCGACATTGCCGAAGATCTTGCTCACCACCGACGCCAGCACCAGCAGGGCCACCACGATGACGGCCAGGCCGGCGCCCGCGCCGATGAGCACGTTGCGCCGCCGCCGCGCGAAGGTCGCCTGCTCCTGACCGGGTGAGATGAGCGCCGTCGACGGCGAGGGCGAATCGTCGATCGGGCCGAGCACCTCGGTGCGGTCGGCGACCGCGGTGGCCTGCTGGAGGAGGTTCAAAAGCGTTGAGGCGCTGCGGATTCCGCCGTCCTCCTGGACCGCCCGGACGGCGACCGCGGAGATCTGGAACGGGATGTCGCGGTCGACGGCCATGGGTTCGACGGGATTGCCCGAGGAGTCGCGTTCGGCCGGCGCGAGCCCGCTGCGCACCCCGCTCTCCCGCAAGGGCCACCGGTTGACCAGCAGGGCATAGAGCGCGGCGCCGATGCCGCGGATGTCGTCTTGGGGGTTGGCGTCGGGCATGGTCGCCGGGTAGGCCAGCACGACGTCGCCTTCGATGCTGACCCGCACCCGGCTGGGGTGGTCGATCGACAGCGCGACGCCGGCGCGGTGGGCCGCGTCGGCGGCGGCGGCCAGCGATTGCATGGCCCGCACGGCGCCCACCGGTGACGGTGCGGTGTCGGCGACCTCCTGCAACGAGCCGCCCCGGATCCACTCGGAGACCACGAGGCCGCCGGAGCCGGTGTGCACCACGTCGAGCACGCGGGCGATGCCGGGTTTGTCGATGCGGCTGAGCCGCAGCGTGCGGGACAGGATCTCCTGCAGCACCTCGTCGGGCAGTGCGCCGTCCGGGTCGACGAACGTCAGCGCCACCTGCCGGTCCAGCGCGGTGTCCAGCGCCTGCCAGAACTGCAGCGGTGGGGCGCCGCCGTGGAACACCAGCAACCGATAGCGGCCGCCGGCGATCCGGGCGCCGGGCACCAGGTGGACGTCGTCGCCCGGTGAGTCCGCGGCGCGCTCGCGCGGCGCGTCGAAAGAGGCCGGCCCGCGCCGGGATTCGCCGCCGATGTCGCCGTTGGCGGGTTCGGGCGGGCGGGGCGTCGAGCGTTGCGGCTCGTCGGCGGGGATGTCGGGCTGGAAGTCGTCGGCGACCGGCCGCGAAGTCCCTGACCCTGTGCCGGGCCCGGCGCTGGATGCGGGGCTCTCCATCGGGCGGTCGGTCACCTCCGGTCCTTTCGCTAGCCGGGCTCGGTTTGCCCGCTCCGGAGGCCTGCGCCGGATCGGCTCCTGGACCGCATTGACCCCAGGCGGGGACGAATTCCTCTGCTCAGGGTACGTGACCGGGCGCCGGTGAGACGATCGATCCGCTGGCTTCGGTCTGCGGGGCCGCGGCCCCCGGCCGGTGATGCGGAACCGCACGGCGTCCAACGCGGCCTGCGCTTCGGGGACCTGCGCGCGCAGCATGACCGTGGCCGTGATCGGCAGCATGATGAGCCCCAGCACCAACAGGCGAAGCAACGAGCCGGCGCCGCCGTGGTCGGTCAGCCCGTCGAGCCCGAACAGCCGATCCGCGACGTGCGCGATCAACCCGGCCAGCATCGATGCGGTGAGCGTCACCAGGATCGTGCGCACCTCGGCGACGCCGATCAGGTGGCCGCCCGCGGGCAACAGCGCGCGTCGCAGCAACAGGTAGCCGACGAGAGCGCCGGCGAGGAAGCCGACGCCGTTGGCCATCCCCAGGAAACCGGCGACCAGCTTGGGGTCGTCGGTGAGGTGGGGCGCCAGCACCGAGCCGAGGATTTTGACCGCGGTGATGACGAGGATGATCACGATCGGCGTCCAGGGCTGTTCGCGCGCGTAGAACACCCGCAGCTGCAAGAGCACCAGGCCGTACGGGATGAGCGTGAAGGCCGAGAGCGCGATCGCCGCGCCCAGGTATCCCGCGTCGACGTTCCCGAAATGACCGTAGGCGAAGAGCGCGCTGCCCATCGCCGGGCCGCCGACGGTCATGAAGGCCACGATCGGGATCAGCGTGATCAACGTCAGCCGGGTGGCCAGCGACAGGTCGGCGAGCACGGCTTTGGTGTCGTCGGCGGCTGCGTTGCGGCTCAGCCGCGGCATCACCACCGTCAACACCGTCACCCCGATCATGCCGAACGGCAGCATCAGGACCATCCACGTGTAGTTGTAGATCGCGGGCCCGGACGCCGCTGCGGTGCTGGCGATCTGGTTGCCGACCACCAGGCCGAGCTGGCTGATCAGCACGTAGAGCACCATCGCGGCGGCCATGGTGCCGAACCGTTTGAGGCGTGCGTCGATGCCCCACAGCGGGCGCAGGTCGACGCGTTGCCGGCGCAGCGCGACCAGCAGCATCCCGGTTTGCGCGAAGACGCCGAGCGTGGTGCCGATGGCGAGCACCAGCAGCTTGGCGTTGCCCATCCGCACGGGATCGACCGACAGCTCACCGGGGACGGCCGCATAGATCGCCAGGGTGGCCAGCGCCACGACGTTGTTGACGACGGGCGCCCACGCGGTGGGCCCAAACACGTTGCGGGTGTTGAGGATCGCCATGAACACCGAGGTGAGTCCGTAGGCGAGGACCTGGGGGAGAAGCAGGTAGGCGAAGGCGACGGTCAGCGGCTCGTTGACTTGCGGGTCGCGGCCCAGCATCAGCCGCACCAGCAGCGGGGCGGCCAGCACCGAGACCGCGGTGGCGAAGACCAGCAGCGCGGTCGTCAGCGTGACCAGGCGCCGCACGAACGCAGCCCCGCCGTCGGGGTCGCCCTGCTCGGCGCGCGCGAGCACCGGCACGAAGATCGCGGTGAACGTCGCCTCCAGGACGAGCGCCGCCACCAGGTTGGGCAGCTGATTGGCCACCGAGAACGCGCTGGACAACGCGGCGCCCAGGATCGCGGCGAGCAGCACCACCCGGGCGAAGCCGGTGAGCCGGCTGATCAATGTCGCGAAGGCCATCGCCCAGGACCGCGACACCAGCGCGGCGTCCGACAGTTCCGGGCGTCGACGATCGATCCCGGCGGGCACGGGCGGCAGCGGCCCGGTCGGCGGCGAGCCCTGCATCGGGGAACGGCGCGGCGGCTGTGGCGGGCGGTGGTGGTGCGAGGGGGCCTGCCGGTAGGCGGAGGTCATACTCGGTGCTCTTGTTCGACCCGTTGGTCGGCATCGTCGTGCGTGGCGCCGGATTCGGCCACGTGCCGGGCGTGGGGTGGGTCGGGGCGATCCAGGTCGGCGGGATCGGGCTGGCCGCGGAAGCGGTGCCACAGCCGCCGGCCCGCCAGCAGGACCAGCACCGCCGCGGCCGACAGCGTGATCGCGAACAGGACCTTGCCATAGGCGTTGGAATGCACGGACAGCCGCACCGGCTCGCCCAGCCGCAGACCGTCCGACGTCCGCAAGGTCACGTCGACGGCGACGCGTTGGGTGAAGTTCACCTCGATCGGAATACGCAGCGGGAGGTAGCCGGGTGGCAGTTCGATCTGACCGACGTCGGTGACGTTCATCCCCGGCGGGGCGTCCACGTGCACCCGCACCCGGATCGGAACACTCAGGCCGTTGTGTAGCGCCAACGGCAGCGGGCTGTGCTCGGTGGCCAGCGTGTACGAGCCACCCGGGTTGACGATCGTGACGGCCCCGAACAGGTCGTTGATCGTCTTACCGACCACGGCCAGGCGCTCTTGCGCCAACCCGTTGCGGGAGTCGGGCGGTTCGGACTGGCTCAGCGCGCGCAGCATGTCCTCGCGCAGCGGCGCCGTGTATTGGACGCCGGTCAGCCCTGTGCGGTCGTCGGTCATCAGTGCGGACGTCAATCCCGACAGCCGGCCGACCTGGCCGGCGATCGCGGCGGTGACGTCGTCGTTGAACTGCCCGCGCGCGGAGGCGTAGGCGCCGGCTTCCTCGGGGGGTTCGGTGCGCGACGAGGCGTCGGCGATTACCGCCGGCAGGGGGCGCGGCACGGCCAGACCGGAGCGGATGGAGGTGCTCAGCGCGGTGAGCATGACCTGCGCGTCGTCGGCCTGCAGGTTCCACGTGGCCGGCGGGACCAGGATCTGGGTGCGCGGCGCGTCGTCGGGCCGGAGCGCGTGCCAGAAGATCGAGCCCAAGGCGTCCTGGCGGCGCGCGGTCACCGAATCGTGCGCCAGCCGGACCGTCAGGGACGGGTCCAGGTAGGTGGGCACCTCGGGGCTAGATCCCGCGCCCGCCAGCGCCGCCCCGACGGCCGGATCGAACGGCGCGACCGCGACCTGTGGGGACAATCGCCGGGGCGCGGTGGCGACGGCGGTCTCCGAGGAGCCCTGCGCGTCGGCGGCCGAAAGGTCGGCGGGGGCGATCGCGACCGTGCCCTCGTTGGCGCCGAGCAGCGCGACCGCGCGGTTGGTCAGCGGGGCGTCGGGCACCAGCGTGGCGCCGCCGACTGACGAGACGTCCAGGATTTTGTCGACGATGCTGTTGCCGGTGGTGGTGGCCGTGGCGGTGAGACCTGGATCGTTGACGCGCTGCAAGGCGTCCAGGTCGGTTTGCGCATAGGGCAGCGGGGCCACGCAGGTCCGGCGCGCGAGCGCGCGCAGGCGGTTCAGCCATTCGGCCGCGGTGGCCTGTCCCGTGCCGGCGTGGGTCGGGGTGCCCGGAATTTGACCCGGGCCGTCGGGCGAATTGGACACGACGTAACCCGCGGTCATCGCGTTGACGGTGACCAGCAGGTCGGGGTCGATCGCCAAACACAGCGCGCGACCGACGGCGCCGTCGGGGTCGACGTCGTGACTGGTCGCGACCTCGGCCGCCGACAACAGGATGTCGAGCCGCCCACCGCTGGCCAGCGAGGTGGCCAGGTCGTCGTCGACCAGCCGGACCGGGATGGTTCCCCCGGGCACGCCGGGGGCCAGCCGTGGCCGATCGGCCAGCGGCCACAGCATGGTGATCCCCACGGGTTTGGAGGTATCGGGCGCGACGGCGGAGCCCACGTCGTCGGCGCGGTCGGGGGGCACCCCGACGACGGGCAACAGGAAGCGCGCGTTGTCCAGCCGGGCGGGAGCGCCGTAGTCGGGCGTGCCGTTGACGTTGACCAAAACCGGGTAGATGCCGGGTTTTTCGGCTCCCAGCGACGGTTTGGTCAGCGCGCGGAGCGGGGCCGACAGGGTGAAGCCGACCTTTTGCCCGCGCTGCAGTTCGGGCGCCACGGTGAGGAAATCGGCGGCCGCCTCGTACCGGTCGGTGTCGCCGTCCAGAGTGGTGCGCAAGCCCGCGGACGTGGTGACCGCGCCGGCGTGCTCGAGGCGGACCATGACGTCGCGAACGGGGCGGTCGCCGATGTTGATCACCATGCCGCTGACCGTCACAACTGGTGGACTGGTCGTGGTGACCACGTCCGGGGTGACCTGGTCGATGCGAACCCGCACGAACGGCGTCACCCCCGGCTCGCCCGCGGCCGCGGGTGGAACCACCGGGCCGGCGAGTACCGCGAGTCCGGCCACGATGCCAAGCACGGCCGCGATGCGCAGCAGGCCGGCCCGACGGAGAAGCGGCGCCGTCACGGCCCCGGTCCGTGGCCGTTCTTCCGGCCCGTGGCCGGTTTGTCAGAATGCCGGGTCCGCGAATGCGTCTGCGGGCGGCGCCGCGGCGCGCTGGGCGGCAGCGGGGGAAGCGCGGACGGGCCGTCGCTTTGCAGCTTGTCGATCAGTTCGTCGGCGACGCGGGCCAGGCGGCGTTCGTCGGCGTAGGCCAGCCGCGACGGCAGTTCTTGCATGGGCACCCAGGCCACTTCGGCGACTTCAAGGTCCTCGTCGGAGAGCTCGCCGCCGGAGAAGCGCATTAAGTAGTGGTGCACGGTCTTGTGCACGCGGCGGCCGTCGGTGACGAACCAGTAGTCGATGCGCCCAAGCGCGGCCAGCACGCTGCCCTTGATGCCGGTTTCTTCGGCTACTTCTCTAATGGCTGTCTGTTCGGCCGTCTCACCGAGTTCGATGTGGCCCTTGGGCAGCGACCACAACATCCGTCCGCGCCGGTCGATGCGACCGATCAGGGCGGCCACCTGCGAGTCGCGCGGTCCGTCGAGCCCGTCGATGACCAGCCCGCCCGCGGATGTCTCGTGGACCGTGCGCAACCGCTCCGGCCCGCGGCGGGACCCGCGCGATCGGCGCGGTTTGGTCGCTGTCGAATCGCCGTTTACTTGACCGCTGGTCTGCTTCTCGGACGAAGCTGCAGCGCCACGACCGCGGCGCCGTCCCCGGCGCCGACGTGGTTTGCCTTGTTCGCCGTCCGACACCCAAGCGATAGTAGCTGGCACGGCATGCTCTCCTGGACATACTCGCCGCTGGGTGGGTGTGCGATGGCGCAGTAGCCGCAACGGTTCCGTCGCGTCAGAGCGGGCCTATCGCCCCGGCGATGATGAAAGCGGGAATGAAGACCAAGAGTGAGAGTGGTCCGGACAGGCTGCCAATCATCATTCCGCGGCCAACCTGGCCCCATCGACCTGGTGCCCTAGCAACCAGCGCGCTGACGCCGATGTACGCCAGCGTTATTGGAAGAACGATAAATACGAAGGGCCACATCGGCAGAACGAACAGCCAGGTGGCAAGGTCGACCGCGAAAACGTGGACCATGGCTACTGCAAAAGTCAGCGGACCGTATAGGCCCATCGATGTGTGCATTGTTTCGTTATCGGTCATCAGCGCAGCACCATATAGGCGAAAATCGTGCCGCCCGCCAGTACAACGACTGAACAGCTCGCGAGGCTGAGACCGAGGCCGCGATTGCGCGGCGACCGCGACCTGAGCAGTGCGGCGCTGACCAAGAGCGACGTCAGGGTTGTGATGGCGGTGGCGGTCAGCATCCACGCGCGTTCACCGGCGTACGCACTATGCGTTTCGAACGGCCACTTGCCCAGCAGCCACATAGCGATGAGCAACACTGCCAGCACCGCTTGAACCATGAACGGCGCGGACAGCGTCGCCGTGCGCCAAACGGGGGCATCGAAACCTTTCGGCCGGACAGACGACGCCATAGCTTCGTGAGACTACTGACGCGCAATGGCCGGTCAATTCAGGTTTGATGCGCACTTTGGTGCCACGTCGCGGGTGCGAGGCTCCTCACACGGGCTTTTCGTTTCCAGCCGACTAGGCTGATCGAACGTGCCTGACGCCGCCCAGGATGCCGAACTGTTGACCGCCGCCGCGGTCGCGCTCAATCGGCATGCGCCCATGCTGGCCGAGCTGGGCTCCGCGTTCGAGGCCGCGGGCCACCAGCTCTACCTCGTCGGCGGTTCGGTGCGGGATGCCTTGCTGGGCAGGTTGAGTCCCGACCTCGACTTCACCACCGACGCGCGCCCCGAGCAGGTGCAAAACATCCTGCGGCGATGGGCCGACAACCTGTGGGACACCGGCATCCAATTCGGCACGGTCGGGGTCGGCAAGGGCGACCATCGCTTGGAGATCACCACGTTCCGCGCCGACACCTACGACCAGGTGTCGCGAAACCCCGACGTGCAGTACGGCGATCGCCTCGAGGACGATCTGGTGCGCCGCGACTTCACGGCCAACGCGATGGCCGTGCGTATCACGCCGGAGGGTCCGGGCGAATTCCTCGATCCGCTAGGCGGTTTGGCGGCGCTGCGCGAGAGGGTGCTGGATACCCCGGCCGCACCCGAGGTGTCCTTCGGCGACGATCCGTTGCGGATGCTGAGGGCGGCGCGGTTCGTCTCCCAGCTCGGCTTCACCGTCGCGCCGCGGGTGCGCGCAGCGATCGAACAGATGGCTTCGCAGCTGGGCCGGATCAGCGCCGAACGGGTAGCCGCCGAGTTGGACAAACTGGTGCTCGGCGACGACCCAACGGCCGGGATCGATCTGCTGGTCCAAACCGGCATGGGTGAGGTGGTACTCCCCGAGATCGGTGGCATGCAGATGGCCATCGACGAACACCACCAGCACAAGGACGTCTACCAGCACTCGCTGACCGTGCTGCGCCAGGCGATCGCCCTCGAAGACGATGGACCGGATCTGGTGCTGCGCTGGGCCGCGCTGCTGCACGACATCGGCAAGCCGGCCACGCGGCGCCACGAAGCCAACGGCGGGGTGAGCTTTCACCACCACGAGGTTGTCGGCGCCAAGATGGTCCGAAAGCGGTTGCGCGCCTTGAAGTATTCCAAGCAGATGGTAGAGGACATCTCGCAGCTGGTGTATCTGCATCTGCGGTTCCACGGCTACGGCGATGGCAAGTGGACCGATTCTGCGGTGCGGCGCTACGTCACTGACGCCGGCCCGTTGCTGCCGCGGCTGCACAAGCTGGTGCGCGCCGACTGCACGACCCGCAACAAGCGGCGGGCCGCGCGGCTGCAGTCCAGCTACGACCGGCTCGAGACGCGGA
This sequence comes from Mycobacterium sp. TKK-01-0059, assembly GCF_000709305.1. Classification (NCBI taxonomy): domain Bacteria; kingdom Bacillati; phylum Actinomycetota; class Actinomycetes; order Mycobacteriales; family Mycobacteriaceae; genus Mycobacterium; species Mycobacterium sp. TKK-01-0059. The sequence continues at coordinate 1,840,442 of NZ_KL446993.1, read as the reverse complement.
TCGCCGAGCTGGCCGCCCAGGAGGATTTGGCGCGGGTGCGCCCCGACCTGGACGGCAACCAGATCATGGAACTGCTCGGCATCCCCGCGGGTCCCCAGGTCGGCGAGGCATGGCGGTTCTTGAAGGAGCTGCGCCTCGAGCGCGGCCCGTTGGACACCGACGAGGCCACCGCGGAACTGTTGGCGTGGTGGCGATCTCGGGGGAACGCTTAGCGGCGGGGTTGCGTCCGACTAGTCGTGGACTACTGCTTGGCTGGTGATAATGGCGCGGCGGCGATCTGGCACGGCCAACCCGACCTCGACCTCGACGGTGACGGCCGCTTCGAATCGATCGGGATGGACTTCGACCATGACGGGCTGCGCGACGACGCGCTCGCCGATCTCGACGGCGACGGCCTCGTCGATCACGCCGTGCTCGACGTCGACAACGACGGCACGCCCGAGGCCTACTTCACCGACGATGGATCCGGGACGTGGGCGGTGGCGATGGACCGTGGCGGGCAACTGCGCTGGTTCGGCCTCGACGGTGTCGAGCACACCGGCGGCCCGCTGGTCGATCTCGACGGCCACGGGCGTGCGGATGACCGGCTCCTCGATACCGACGGTGACGGGCTGGCCGATCGGGTGCTGCGCTCCGACGACGCCGGTGTGACCGGATACGTCGACACCGACGGCGACGGCAAGTGGAACGTCCGGCTGACCGACAGCGACGGCGACGGTCTCGCCGACGGCGCGAGCTCCCTATGAGGTTGCTGGCGTAGCGATTTCGCTTCAATGGCCGTCGCGATGGAACTCCGCCACATCAGCATCCCGTTTCTCGTCGCCGAGGCCGGCGGTGATCCGTGGTCGCTCAACGCCGGCCTGCAGGCCGGCCGCCCCGCACGGATCTCCGATCTAGCGCGGGCCTTCCGTGCCGCCGGGACCAGCACTAGCGAGGCCGCCGCCGCGTTCGAGGCAGCCCGCCGACGGTTCGACGCGGCGTGGAATCACCGGAACGGCGAGCGTCCCATCAATGACTCCGATGAGGTGCAACGCGTGTTCCGGTCGCTCGGTCTGCAAGCCGCGCAATTACCGAAGATCGCAATCGATTTGGAGGTGATTGCCGCAACGCTGGCCGAAGCCCAACGGGAGGCCGCGGGGTACATCGTCGCGCTGGATTACGACCTCGAAGACATCGACGACGAGATTTGCGAAGCCCTTGCCGATGGGAACCACTGCGGCGTCGACGGTCTGCGCGGGGAGGCCGTCGACGAGACGAGGGCGATCGTGTTCGCGCTCGGCCAGATTCGCGATCGGTATGCGTCGACGCTCCGCGCCGCGCTGGACCGTCTGCGAACAGACGGAGCCGACCCGGCCGAGATCAGTGGTGTCGACGAACTGTTGATTCCGCCATCGGACGCCAGCGCGGATCGCGTCAAACGGTGGTGGGACTCGTTGAGCGCCAACCAGAAGCGGCTTTTGACCGATCAGCATCCGCCCGAATTGGGCAACCTCAACGGGATTCCGGCCGACGTGCGGGACTCGGTGAACCAGGCGGCGATGAACGACGACTTGCGCCGGGTCGAAGATGCCGTCCGTCGGCGCGGGATGGTCCCGGACGCGCTTCGAGACAACGCGCTCAACAACCGGGATGCCGATGTGTTCGCCAACCCCGCAGAGTATGGCCTATGCGTCACCGACATCACCAGGTACCAGAACGCGGTGAAGGCCAACGACTTTCTCCAGCGCGACGAGGGATCCGCGCCCCAGCACGGGCTCCCGATCATGTTGTGGGCCTATGACCCGCTGGCGTTCGGCGGCAAGGGCAGGGCGGCGATCGCGATCGGCAACCCGGACAAGTCCCGGAACACGGCCGTCATGGTTCCGGGGACCAATAGCAGCGTTAGGGGAGGGTGGATGTCCGACGGGCCCGACGACGCCATCAATCTCTACGAGCAGGCGGCGAAGGCCGACCCCTTGCACACCACCGCGGTGTTGGCGTGGATGGGCTATGACGCACCGGAATTCGACCATCCGCATTGGCAGCGAACCCTCACCGAGCCGGCCGAACTGGAGCAGGTCGGCACTCCATGGAGGGCACGGCAGGCGGGGGCGCTGCTGGCCGCCGATGTCAACGGCCTGGCGGCAACCCACGAGGCGTCAACACCGAGCCATGTCACCGTCCTCGGGCATTCCTACGGATCCACGACCGTAGCCGATGCCTTTGTCAACAGCGGTATGCGCGCCAATGATGCCGTGCTAACCGGTTGCCCGGGAACCGATTTGGCGCACCATGCCGCGGACTTACACCTTGACGGCGGCAGGGTCTATGTTGGCGCCGCGTCGACCGATGCGATCAGCTGGATCGGGGAGTCAGGTAACGGGCTGCCGAACGGGCTGAACAAGACGCTCGGGGGACCGCTAGGGCCGTGGGCCGGGCTGGGCGCCGACCCGGCCCACGAGGCTTTCGGAGCGGTGCGCTTCCGCGCCGAAGTCGCCGGCTCGCACAGCCTCACGCCATGGTTCACCGACCACGCGCACTATTACGACGTGGGCAGCGAAGCGCTGCACAACATGACGCAAATCGTCACCGGGCACGGCGATCGGTTGGCGGCCGAAGGCATGCTGGCGGCCGATCGAGCCCAGGCGCGGATCGCGATCCCTCGCCAGGTCCAGCTGCCGTGGGGGACGGTCTCGCTACCCCGCGTCGATATTCAGATGCCCATCGCCGTCGACCCGGAATGGGATCGCCCCGGGCGGGCCGTCACCAACGGGCATGGCTTTTAGGGCGATGGAGGCTGCGATTCGCCGGACCGACACCCGGTGAATTGACCACTGACCGGCTCGCTTTTAGGCTGCTCAAAAGGCCTTTAGGCCATGCCGGTCGAAGTTTGGAAGGAGTGCCAATGTTCGTCAATACGGAGCAATTGCACTCGGGAGGCAACCAGTCCCACCGCGCTGGTGGGCACGCCCAAGAAGGGGCAGATCACCTCGCCGGCGGAACCCTGGAATCGGGGATGTTCGGTGACTTCGAAGCGGCCAACTCCTTCCACAACGCCGTAACCACCGCGCACGGGCAGCACGTGAAAAACCTGCAGGGCCACAGCGAGACGCTCACCAGTGTCGGGACGAAGGCACACCACGCGGCTAACGGGTTCACCAATATGGATCAGCACAACGCTGAAGAGCTGAAGGCGGTGCGGCCGAGTTCGGGCCCGTCGGCGCTGAACGCCTGAGGAAGGCGCGTGGCGGAAGAGCACCCCTCTAATCCGGTTGCGGGCCCGCCTTTCGGGCAGTGGGCGCCGGGCTATCCGCCACCGCCACCGCAGCGCTCCCGGTTCTGGCCGGCACTCGCTGTGGGCGCATTTGTTATGGCGATAGTCGCGACGGTTGTGGCCGTCGCTGCACTGGTTGTGGTTACGACCCGCTCGCCGGCGTCTGGTTCGGCGCCTACCACGTCCGCGTCTATCTACAGTGCTGCCGAAGTCGCCGCGGGGCACCAAAAGTTGTGTGATGCTTACAAGCGCGTTGCGCGGGCGGTGCAGATTGAGACAAATGGCAAGAACTCGGACCGTGCAAACCTCGCGACGTTAAACGGAGCGGTAACACTGGAACACGCAGTTAACGCGAATCCGGCGATCACAACCGGCGACCGCGCGGCTGCGCTCGCCGTAGCGGGGTCATACAGCAATGTCGTAGCCACAACTAGCTTGGCAACGGGAAGCGATGATCCGGTATGGCAGTCAGCGCTGAGCAATGCCAATGCCAATGATGCCGCGATGCAAAAGGTGTGTGGGGGCGGTTAATTGTGCAAAGCGCTAGTTATTGCTGGTTACCCGATTGGCGGGTCCACTAGTTTGGCGAATTGTCCACCGGTTATGTGGACCTCTGACTTGGGTAGCTACTTGACAACTAATGAGGGTGTATGGCGGCGGATTTGCCTTCACCTGCTGAGGGTGGCGCAATAACCGGCCCGCGGCCGAGCTCAATGCAGTGGACACCGCCTTTTCCAATGCAGCAACCGCCCCGTCCACGGCATGGTTAGCGATCGCGTTGGTTGCGGTCGCCGTCTTACCGGGTGCGGCAGCCCTCTTTGCCGCGCTACGCGCCCCGCGAGCAGCTCATCCGCAGCTTTCTCCAGCACGTCGATGTCGCCTACCTATACCGCGGAGGAAGCTGCGGCTGCGAATCTGAAGTCGTGTTACACGTATGGGCTGGCCGTGCTTTCGGTCGACATCGACACAAACACCGATGATCGCGCGTTCGCTGATGCCGTTAGTGCAAATGCGGCAGTGCTGCCGCAACAGGCAGTTAGTTCAGCTTCGGCGATGCCGTCCGGCGATCGAGACGCCGCACTTACGTTGGCAGCGGCCTACACCAAAGCCACGGCCATGGGGAGCGCAGTGTGGCGCTACGATCCCGTGTTTCGGTCGGAGATCGACGATGTCAACGCTAAGGACGGGGGTCACGAAGTGAATATGTAACGGCGGGTAATTTCGACCGCGCCGAAGCATGGTGATTGCCTGCTGCTCGATTCGCTGGTCCACTAGTTAAGCGGATGGCGTAGTCAGCAGCGCTGCCGCCTTCGGATCGCTGCTGACAACTATGAGGAGGGCTTATGGCGGCGGATTTGCCTCCCACTCCCGGGGGCGGGTCAATCGGGGGGCCGCCCAGTTCGGCGCCGTGGGCACCCGTGTTTCCCGCTCAGCCACGACCACGTCAGCGGGCATGGCTAGCAATGCTTTTGGCCGGAGTTGCCACCATAGTTGCGATTGTTGCACTGATGGTGGCTCTGACACGGCCGACAGCTACGCAACCAGCTGCTACGACCACTGCGCCGACCCCGAGTGCTGCCGAGACCTCGGCAGCCGAACAACGACTATGCGATACGTACAGGCTAGGAGCGCAGGCCGTGCAGGTCGATACGAACGGCCACGACGTCGCTCTGGGTCGCATCGCGCTTACCAACGCTGCGGCGATGCTCGATAACGCGGCCGCCGATCCAGCGCTCGACGCAACATATCGCGAGCCTGCCCGCGCGCTAGCCGCGTCTTATCGCAAAGGAACGGCTATGGGAAATAGGGATGTCGCGACCGATGCACAGTTCCAAGCCGCACTCGACGACATAAACGCGAAAGATGCGGCGATGAAGCGAGTATGCGGTGGCGGCTGAACGTCGCGTGGGTCGCCGCCGCTTCGCGAATACGAAAGGCGGATTAGATCAGGTATCGGTTCTCCGTTGACCGGAACCGTTGAGATGCGAAATCTGCAATTGGAACAGGGGCCGCCCCAAAAGACGCTGTGTGCCTGCCGACGAAGCGTTACAGGAAGAACAACTGTTAGCGATGTCGGCATCGTCCTCCGCAACGACGGTTGTGTGACACCTACGAGGCCGCTCTGCATGATAGGAGCCGCAGAGTCGCAACAACGCACTTCTTGGTTGCGGGGAAAACGCCGTCGCGGTGGCCTACAGCGCCCAGCAACCGGGGTCTCGTCGCCCAACTGCGATGTTGCCGCGCGTAGATGGGGCCGCCTACGGCACGGTATCGACGCTCACTGTAAGGCGTCGTCACAGATGCAGTAGGGGGGCCGTCCTTAACGATGATGCCACTGCGAGGACGCAGCTATGAGATGGATATGCGGCGAAGGGTGATCCCCGCCGACAAAGATGTGCTGTACGCCTCCGGTTGCCTCTGAATCAGGGCGAACCTAGGCATAGTGAATTGCCTGGCGCGTCGTCGCCTGCTCCACTATTAAAGGGGTAAACCCGCGCCAGGACAACTTGCAAGCTGTCGCATATGGGACTTTGCGGACCAGAGGAGGACTGTATGGCGGGAGACCTGCCTTCGGAGTTTGGCGAGATCCCTACAGCCCCGCCGGCTGCGGGAAATTGGTCACCACCGCACCTCGGGCAGCAGGCACCACGACCGCGCCCATGGCTGCCGATTGCCGTGGCGGTGACCGCCGTAATGGCTGTCGGTGCACTGATTGTGGCGCTAACACGGCCGGCGCCTACGCAATCGTCGGTGACCACTCCGACGGCGTCGACACGTGCCGCTACCGAAACTGCAACGGCACGCCAGCGGCTTTGCGAGACCTACAGGTTGGCCGCCAGGGCCGTACAAGTTGATACGAATGGCAGCGATAAGTCGTTTGCGCGCATTGCCCTTACGAATTCCGCGATCATGCTTTACAACGCATCCAACAATCCTGCCCTGGACGACGAGCACCGCAGCGCCGCCGAGGCGCTAGCTACGGCATACCTGACGGACACGGCGAAGAGCAGCGAGGGGGTTGCGACGGATTCCGAGTTTCAGGATGCTGTCGCCGACGTGAACGCCAAGGACGCAGCAATGAAAAAGGTATGTGGTGTGGGTTGACCTTCCGCCAGGCACATGGACAGCGGCGCTGATTGGGCCTTGGTGGCCGGCACCGTCGACGGCTCTACGGGCCGGTGCCCAATATTGGAGCGAAGCGTGTGCGGAGCAACAACTCTATTCCCAGACCCTGCGCACTCAGTGGACGTTATTCGCGGCTCACAATCAGGGTCACACAGCGGACGACCTTATAGACCGGTTTCAGCGGGGCGAAAAGTTTCACCTGGATCTCGCTGAGAAGTATCAGACAAAAGCTGCGGCTTTCAATTCGGCTGCCGACGCGACCGATTATGCCCGAAGCCGGTTGTCGGACATAGCGAATGCGGGTAACAAAGAGATCAACGACATCCTCGCATCGAAGAAGCCGCTTCCGGAGAAGCTAGCGGAAATACAAGCTGTGCAGGTGCGCTGCAACGCCGATGCCGGAAACGCCAGTCGGGACTCGGTCGACAAGATGATGGCGGCGACACAAAAGATCCTCGATATTGATGGTATTGGCGGTGATGCTCGGAGCTGGGCACGTGCAAACGGCTTCAACGTCAGTGACGCCTCGCCGCCGAACCCGATCGGTGAACATGACCTGAATTCGGTAACAGGCGGTGCTGGTGCCAGCGGGGTGCGCGGCGATGGAGGAGTGCCCCCATCTGGGGGTTCACCGGCGCATGCACCATCGGCGGCTGGTAGTGGGGGGATACGTGGCGGTGGAAGTGGATTACACACGGGTTCGACCGGCGGCGCACCGGCAGCGCCAATAAGTAGTGACGGTGTTCGCTCCAGCCTTCCGGTCGGTACCGCTCCGCCATCGTCAGCAGGTGTTCACATGCCTGGCGGCGGCGGAACAGTATCGCCAGGGATGCCAGGCGTGCAGAGCGGCGGCGGTATGTCCATGTCGCCAGCCGGTATCGGCCAAGGCGGTCAGCCCAACCTGGCCCAATCCTTCACGTCCGGCTTCGCCACGGGCCAATCGACAGGCCCTGGGGGGCAAGCACTTTCGGCCGGGCCGCTGAACGCGTTCGATGGCGGGGCGCCGCAAACCGCGCAGGGTGTACCGGCAGTTGCGCCGACCGTGCCTAGCGCCGGAGCGTTCGTCGCGGGAACGCCTCCCGTCGACGCGCAGCCACCCGCGGCGCCCGCGCCAATGACAACTGGCGGAGCCACTTCGGTAACGCCTGCGGTCATGACCGGTAGTTCGTGGTCGTCGTCCGCGGCGCCAGTTGGCGGGTCCTCCATCCCATCAGGATCGTTGCCCGCCTACGGCTCTGACCTACGTCCGCCCGTCGTGGCACCGCCGTCCGTGCCGTCCGCCCCGGCTGGTCCGATCTCGGGCGCGCCGGTAGCACCGTCGCCGGCGTCGTCCCCGTCGGCGGGCGGACCGCTGGTCTCGCCGGTGGAGCGCACGGCATCCGGGGCAGCCGCCGCGCAGGCCGGCACGGGCTCGTCAGCGATGGCCAGCGCATCGGCAGCGTCCGCGGCAACGGGCGCGACCGCCGGCGCGACATCCGCAAGGGCTGCCGAACAACAGCGCCTCCAGCGGCTCGTCGATGCGGTCGCCCGCCAGGAGCCGCGCCTGTCGTGGGCGGCCGGGCTCCGCGACGACGGCACCACCACGCTGCTCGTCACCGACCTCGCAGGCGGGTGGATTCCGCCCCACATCCGGTTGCCCGCCCACGTAACCCTGCTCGAGCCGTCGGCGCGGCGCCATGACGCCAACGTCGTCGACCTGCTCGGCGCCATCACGGTTGCGGCCGCCCACCACGCCAACACCTATGTCGCAGAACCGGGTTCCGACGAACCCGCGCTCAGCGGCGACCGGCCGGCGCGCTCGGCCGCGCCCCAAGTCGACGAACTCGGGCCCACCCTGGTTGAAGCGGTGCGCCGACGCGACGGACTACCGCGAATTGCGCAAGCCGTCGCGGCGCCCGCGGTGCGAAAGACAGGTGTGCTGGAAAGCGAAATCGAGATGCTGCGCGAATGCGTCGCCGACCTTCAGCACTCGGTGCTGGCCGCATATCCTCATCACGATCCAGCGGCCGTCGGGGATTGGATGCTCTTAGCGGCGATTGAGGCGTTGATCGATGGGCACGAATACCTTACGAATTACCACCTGGCCTGGTTTGAGGCGATCAGCCACCGCGGCGGTTCGTAGCGCCCCTCAATCTCGGGTGAATACCGTTCCGGGCGTCTTATGCCAAAATGACGGTACGAGTAATCGAAACTGCCTAATGGGGTGGAGGTGAGACGTGGGCGGTGGAATCAGAAGTGACCCGTTCTCTACCAACGGCCTAGTCGGCGGACCCCCGGCGTCGATTCCGAGGCCGGGTCCTGCTGCGCCGGGCGACCCATCGCCGGTCGGCGGTATGCAAGGGGCAATCGGAGCAGCCGGCAACGCCGGCGTCCCGCAAGACGCCGCAGATGCCGAAGCGGCCGACGCGGACCGCCGCGCGCACGCCGCCGATGCCGCTGCCAAATTCCCGGCCAACGAGGCAAACGGGCAGCAAGAGATGCAGATGATTCAGCAAATGCTGTCCAGCGTGACGGGCGCCATGGGCGGCGCTATGGGCGGCGTCATGGGGCCGATGACCCAGCTTCCCCAGCAGGCGATGCAGGCCGGCCAGAGCGCCCTCCAGCCGCTGATGAGCGCGGTACAGGGCGCGCACGGCGCAGCCTCCCTCGCCGACAGCGCGCACCTGGTCGACAGTGTCGGATCCGGCGGCGCCGGACTCGGCGGCGGTTCCGGTGGCGGCGCCGGCCTCGGTGGAGGCGGCACGGTTCCGGCCAGCTCACTGGGTCCGCCGCCCGTGCCGACATCGTCGCCACCGACGACACCGGCCGGCGCGAAGGCCCCGATAATGCCGGCAACCGGCGGCATGCCCGCCATGCCCGGACAGACGGGAATGACCGGCATGCCAATGATGCCGCCAGGTGCGATGGGCGCCGGTGGCGAAGGCGGCAACAAGGACAAGCCGGTCGAAAAGCGGGTGACCGCCCCGGGCGTGCCCAACGGCCAGCCGGTCAAGGGCCGCCTGACGGTCCCGCCGAGCGCCCCGGGCAGCAAATCCGGCGAGGCTAAGCCGACGGTGGTTACCAACAGGCCCAATCGCCGGATCGTGATCATGCCGTCCGAGGACGAGCCGAAGGACTAGTCCCAACCGACCGATAGGTGAGTGGTTCGGTAGTCCGTCCGGCAGTAGGGTCGCTACGTAATCGCGGCCGGCCGGCCCCAAGTCATATTGGGTTGCCCGTTATTGACAGCGGAACTGTCGATACGTGCATGCTATGAGGTACGTCTGCAGCGACCGCGGAATCCGCGGCCAGGAGGGTGTGGGAGTACTAGCTCGAGTGTCCGGCAAGGATGCGGCGCCGTGGCGGCGCACAGGTGGATTGGGGCGGGGACGTCGATGACCGATCCCCTGAGAATGCAAGCGGTCGCGGCATTGGTCCGCGCCCATAATCTGTTCGCGGGCACCCCGAGCAGCCCGCACATCGGTGACGTGGCGGAGCAGACACACGCGATAGCGCGCCACGCCGCAGGGCTACCGAAAACGGCGTCCGCACGCTCGGGCGCCTCGATAAAACTGCTGAACCACTCAAGCCACGCCGACCGGACGGTGGGGGACATCATCGCGGCGGCGCGCGCCGATCACGCGCACGCTCGGGCGGCGACGCGCGCGGTGCTCGAAGCCGCCGAATCGGACGTAACCCCGGCCGCCGATACGCCGATGGGACGGCGGGAAGCCATGGCGCGCATGGCGACACGGCTGCGGACCCAACACCGCCACGTCATCGAAGCACGACGGCGCGCAAAGCTGCTCGCGCGGCGACTACGACGCCTGCACTACCCGCAGAGGCGGTCGATGCACGGAAATCACGCCAGCGGGCGCCAGGCGGTCTTGGCGGCCATCCGTAAAGCGCTGGATATCAAAGGCATTCATGACCCGGCGGCGCGCGCCCGCTGGGAACGCGGGATGGACCTGGTCGCCCGCCGCGAGTCCAACTACAACGCAAACGCGATCAACAACTGGGATTCCAACGCGGCGCGGGGAACCCCCAGCAAGGGCGCCTTTCAATTCATCGCGCCCACGTTCGCGGCCTACCACCAGCCGGGGACCTCGCGCGACATTCACAACCTCGTCGCGCAGGCGTGCGCGTTCATCAACTACGCGATGGGCCGCTACGGGGTTGCGGTTGACGCGTCGAATCTCGCCGATCGGATTCAGCAGGCCGATCCTCGCCGATCACCCAAGGGGTACTGAGCATGCCGCTGAGTTTGTCTAATCGCGACCAGAACTCCGGGCACCTGTTCTACAACCGGCGGCTGCGGGCGGCGACCACCCGGTTCTCGGTCCGCATGAAACACGACGACCGCAAGCAGACGGCCGCGCTGGTGCTGTCCGTACTCCTCGTGGCCATCGCGTCGGGCTGGATGCTTCTGCTGAACGTGCTGAAACCCACTGGCATCGTGGGTGATTCGGCGATCATCGGCGACCGCGACTCCGGAGCGCTCTACGCCAAGATCGATGGTCGGCTCTACCCGGCGCTGAATTTGACGTCCGCGCGACTGGCGACAGGAACGGCGAACCAGCCGACGTGGGTGAAACCCGCTGAGATAGCGAAGTATCCGACCGGGCCGCTGGTCGGTATCCCCGGCGCGCCGGCGGCGATGCCGGTCCATCGGGGCGCCACCTCGGCCTGGGCGGTGTGCGACACAGCGGGACGCCCGCGCAGCCCGGAAAGACCGGTGGTGACCTCGATCGCCGGCCAGCTCGACGCCTACGACCGCGCCACTCCGCTACGCGACGACGCCGGGCTGCTGGTCACGTTCGAGGGCAACACCTATGTGATCTGGGGCGGCAAACGCTCCCAGATCGATCCGGTCAACCGGGCGGTCACGCTGAGCCTGGGACTCGACCCGGGAGTGACGCTGCCGGTTGAGATTTCGCGGGCCCTGTATGACGCGCTGCCGGCGACCGAACCGCTCGGCGTCCCGCAAGTGCCCCTGGCGGGGACCCCGTCGACATGGGTCTCGGGATCACAGGTGGGCGCGGTGCTGCAGGCCCAAACCGCCAGCGGCGGCAAGCAGTTCTACGTCTTGCTGCCCGAGGGCGTGCAAAAGATCACCAGCTTCGTGGCCGACCTGTTGCGCAGCGCCAACTCCTACGGGTCGACGGCGCCGCGCGTGGTGACCCCCGACGTGCTGGTCAACATCCCCGAGGTGACGTCGCTGGCCGTCGACTACTACCCGACCAAGCGTCTGAATTTCATTGACACGGCGGCTGATCCGACCACCTGCGTCGGCTGGGAGAAGGCGTCGACGGATCCGCGGGCGCGCGTCGTGGTCTATAACGGGCGCGGTCTGCCGACACCCTCTTACCTGGACAACCGCATCGTCCATTTGGTGCGTGACGACAACGACCCGGCATCGGTGGTCGCCAACCAGGTGCTGGTGTTGCCGGGCGCGGCGAACTTCGTGACATCGACCAGCGGCGTGGTCACCTCGGACTCGCGCGAATCGCTGTTCTGGGTGTCCGACAACGGGGTTCGGTTCGGGATCGCGAACGACGAGACCACGCTGCGGGCGCTCGGGCTTGACCCGGGCTCGGCGGTCCAGGCGCCCTGGCCGCTGCTGCGGACTTTCGCTGCGGGTCCCGCGCTGTCCAGGGAGGCAGCGCTTTTGGCGCGCGACACTGTGCCGGCGCTGGGCAAGGTGGCTGTGGTGACGACATCGGCGAAGCCGGGAGGCTAGAGAATGTCCAAGAAAGCGTTCCCCATCAACCGCGTCAAGATCGAGCCGCCGAAACCGGTTCGGGTAGCACCCAGCGCGCCCATCGCGCTGCCGGAACGCGAGCCCCGCAACATCTGGGTGATGATCGGTGTGCCGGCGCTGATCGTCGCGCTCATCGGCACCATCGTCATGCTCTATGTCTCCGGCGTCCGCAGCCTGACCACCGGCTTCTTCCCACTGATGGGCATCGGCGCCTTCAGCATGCTGGCGTTCTCCGGGCGCTTCGGCCGAGCCCGCAAGATCACCTGGGGCGAAATGGAAAAGGGCCGTCGACGCTACCTTCGCGACCTCGACAGCAACCGCGACGAAATCCAGACCGCCGTGTGCGCGCAACGCGAGTGGCAGAACTCCGTGCACTCCGACCCGCGCGGCTTGGGCGCCATCATCGGCGGCCCACGCATGTGGGAACGCGGCCGCGCCGACGCGGACTTCCTGGAGGTGCGGCTCGGCACAGGGGTCCAGCACGCCCCGGACTCGGTGCTGTCGGTGACCTGGCCCGACATCGCGTCCGACGAGGAGCTCGAACCCGTCACCGGGCAGGCGCTGCGCGATTTCATCTTGGAGCAGCGCAAGATTCGCGACATCGCCAAGGTGGTGAACCTGCGGTCGGCGCCGGGATTCAGCTTCGTGGGCGAGGACCTGGACCGGCTGCGGTCACTGATGCGCTCCGTGTTGTGCTCGCTGGCGGTGTTTCACAACCCGCGCGACGTCAAGCTGATGGTGGTGACCCGCAACCCCGAGGTGTGGTCGTGGATCGTGTGGCTGCCGCATAACTTGCACGACGAGCTATTCGACGCGTGCGGTTTTCGGCGCCTGGTCTTCGCCACGCCGGAGGAATTGGAAGAGACGCTGGGCGCCGAGCTGCACATGAAGGGCAAGCGCGGCGCCTGGACTCCGCTGGCCGCGGCCAGCCCCACCGCCATGGGCTCGGCCCTGGAAACCGCCACGGACGCCGTCGATTTGGGACCGCACCTGGTGATCGTCGATGACAACACCGGCAGCCCCGACGCCTGGGAGAGCGTCGTCGGCCAGGTCGGCAAGGCGGGAATCACGCTGCTGCGCATCGCCTCACGCGTGGGCACCGGCGTGGGCTTCGCCACCGACCAGGTGTTCGAGCTCAGCGAGCGGCACAGCTCACCCAACGGTTCGGTCAACGGCGAAGTCGCCCTGCACCGCAACGGTTCGGACTCCGACGGGGAAGACGGCCGCCCCGCGCCCCTGCTGCGCGTGCGCAACAAGTTCTTCGCGCACGCCGACCAGCTGTCGGTGCACCGCGCCTACCGCTACGCGCGCGCGATGGCACGCTGGTCACCGACCAGCCGCAGCGAGATCGCCGATTCCGTCAGCGGCGCAACCGAATTGCTGCGCGCCCTGGGGATCAGCGACCCGCGCGACCTGGACGTCGACCGGCTATGGGCCGAGCGGCGCGGCCGCGGCGACGAGCGCTGGTGCGAGGTTCCGGTCGGCGCCAAACCCAACGGTGAGCTACAGAACATCACCATCCGCGCCAAGGACTTCGGCGGCTTCGGTTTCCACTCGGTGGTGATCGGCACCAGCGGGTCGGGCAAGTCGGAGTTCTTCTTGTCGCTGGTTTACGGCATCGCGCTGACCCACTCCCCGGAGACGTTCAACGTGATCTTCGTCGACATGAAGTTCGAGTCGGCGGCCCAGGACATCCTGGGCATCCCCCACGTGGTGGCCGCGCTGTCCAACCTCGGCAAGGACGAGCGCCACCTGGCCGAGCGGATGCGTCGGGTCATCGACGGTGAGATCAAGCAGCGCTACGAGCTTTTCACCTCGGTGGGCGCCCGCGACGCGAACGACTACGAGGAGATCCGCCTCGCCGGACGCGACCTGCCCCCGGTACCGGTGCTGCTCGTCATCGTCGACGAGTACCTGGAGCTGTTCGCCAACCACGAGAAGTGGATCAACCTCATCATCCACATCGGTCAGGAAGGCCGCGGCGCCAACGTGTTCTTCATGCTGGGCGGCCAGCGCCTGGACCTGTCCTCGCTGCAAAAGGTCAAGTCCAACATCGCCTTCCGCATCGCGCTGCGCGCCGAGTCCGGCGACGACAGCCGCGAGGTGATCGGCTCGGACGCCGCCTACCACCTGCCGTCGAAGGAGAACGGCTTCGGCCTGCTGAAGGTGGGGCCGCGCGATCTGGAGCCGTTCCGCTGCTTCTACCTCTCCGCCCCGTTCGTGGTGCCGAAGACCAAGGAAGTCGCCGAGACGGTCGACATGACGCTGACCAAGCCCCGCCTGTACAACTGGCAGTTCCAGCCGTTGGACGCCGCGGACGCCACGGCGTTGGAAGCCGCCGCCGCCGTGGACGCCGAGCCCGACGAATTCCTGTACTACGACGACGGTTTCAAGCGGAAGAAGATCGTGGACGTGCTGCGGGAGTCGTTGCACAACGTGCCGCACCGCTCGCCGCGCCGGCCGTGGCTGGAGCCCCTGGAGGATCCGGAGCCAATCGACGTTCTGGTCGCGGGTTACCGGGGCAAGCCCTGGCACGTCGACTACGGGCAAAACCCGGGCCTGATGTTCCCGGTGGGTGTCATGGACATCCCCGAAGAGTCCAAGCAGGTGGTGCACGCGGTCGACGCGCTGCGCAGCAACGTGATCGTGGTCGGCGCCAAGCAGCGCGGCAAGACGACCACCTTGATGACGCTGATGTGTTCGGCGGCAACGATGTACAGCCCCGCCCGCGTCACGTTCTTCTGCATCGGCGGGGCGACCCTCGCCCAAGCCGCGTCGCTGCCGCACGTCACCGACATCGTGTCACCGAAGGACGCCGAGGGCATCGAACGCATTTTGAGCAGCATGGACGCGCTGATCGATGCCCGCGAAGATTCGTTCCGGCGGCTCAAGATCGACCTCGACGGGTTCCGCGAGCGCCGGTTCGCGCCCGGCAGCGACGGGCTGGGCGGCACCGACGCGAACGACCCGTTCGGCGATGTCTTCGTGGTGGTGGACGACTACGACGACCTGTATTCGAAGGACACTGTTCTGGGTGACCGCATCATCTCGTTGAGCAGCCGGGGTCCCGAGTACGGGGTGCACGTCATGTGCAGCGCCGGCGGCTGGATTCACGGGCAACGGCAAAGCCTGCTGCAAAACGCCACGGCGCGAATCCAATTGCGCCTGGCCGACCCGAGCGAAAGCCAGATGGGGCACTCGTCGCTCGAGTCGCGCGACGCGGCCCGCCGGACACTGAACCGCCCCGGCTTCGGTCTGACCGACAGCCTGCACGAGCTGCGCGTCGGCGTGCCGGCCTTGACCGACCCGGCCACCGGCGCGATGGTCAGCATCGTCGACGTCGGAGCCCGCATCGCGGACGTCGCCGGCGTCACCAAGCACGCAACCCTGCAGCGGCTGCCGCAGCGGGTGGAACTCAAGGCGATCCTGGAATACGAGGCCGCCCACCCGACCGGCGACCATCTGTCGATCTCGTTTGCCATCGGAGAGCGCCACGAACTCGGGCCGGTGCCGATCAAGCTGCGCGAAAGCCCGGGCGTGATGATCCTGGGCCGGCAGGGCTGCGGAAAGACCCTGTCGCTGGTCTCAATTGGCGAGGCGATCATGAACCGCTTCAGCCCCGAGGAAGCGCAGCTGACCCTGATCGACCCCAAGACCGCCCCGCACGGCCTGCGCGATCTGCACGGGCCGGGCTACGTGCGCGCCTACGCCTACGACCAGGACGAGATCGACGAGGTGATCACCGCCTTGGCGCAGCAGGTGCTGCTGCCCCGGCTCCCCCCCAAGGGCCTGAGCCAGGAGGAGCTGCGCGCGCTCAAGCCGTGGGAAGGGCCAAGGCATTTCGTGCTCATCGACGACATCGGAGACCTGCGCCCGGATCAGAGTTACCCGCCCAAGCCGCCGGTGGGTGCCGCGTTGTGGAAGCTGATGGAGCGCGCCCGCCAGATCGGCCTGCACGTGTTCACCACCCGCAACAGTGCGAACTGGGCCACGCTGCAAATGGATCCATGGATCAGGTTCCAGAACTCGGCGAAAGTCGCCCAGCTTTATATGGATAACGACCCGCAGAACCGGATCAACCGCAACGTGCGTGCCCAGGCGCTACCGCCGGGACGCGGCCTGCTGGTGAGCGCCGACGGCGACGTCGAAGGCGTTTTGGTCGGACTCCCGTCGTCGGTCATACCGCCGCAGCAGTAACCAGCTGCGGCTCAGGCGTTTTCACCGTCGGCGCCACGACGCGGCGGGGAAGTGGACTCGGCCACCAGAACCACCGGCCCAGCAGGGCCACGACGGATGGCACGACGAACGCCCGCACCACCAGGGTGTCCAGCAGCAGACCGACGGCGACGGTCATGCCGATCTGGGCGATGCTGAGCACGCTGCTGGTCAGCAGGGCCATCATGGTCAGCCCGAAGACGATACCGGCAACGGTGACCACGCCGCCGGTGCCGCCGAAGGCGCGGATGATGCCGGTCTTGAGACCTGCGGCCGCTTCCTGCTTGATGCGCAACGCCAGCAACAGGTTGTAGTCCGCGCCGACGGCAACCAGCGCGATGAACGCGAAAGGTGCTACGGCCCAGTGCAGGTCATGACGAAACAGGTGTTGCCAAATCAGCACGCTGGCGCCAACGGCCGACGCGTAGGACAACACGACGGTGCCGACGACGACGAGTCCGGCGACGGGGCTGCGCAGCATCGCGGTGACGATCAAGAAGATGAGCACCAGCGCGGCGCCGACCAGCAGGGTGGTGTCGCCGGCGACGAAGCGCTGCAGATCGGAAGTCACCGGCCCGACCCCGGCGAGGTCGACCTCGACCGGCGTCAGGGTGCCCTCCTTGGTGGCCTCCTTGATGGCGGCGCGAACCTGGTCCGCCCGGTTGGCGCCGTCGGCGCCCCACTCCGACCCGTCGCCGTAGACGAGGAGGTAAGCGGCGCGGCCATTCTCGGAGATCAAATGGTCCAGGACGGCGGTGTAGCGCGGGTCGGTCAGCGCGCGCTGCGGCATGTAGAAATCCGCCGCGGCGCTGCCCTGAAATTGCGTGGCGATCTCGTTCATGTAGTCGGTCAACTGACGCATCTGCGGCCCGAGCGTATCGGTGAGCCTGAGCAGGTCATGGGTGGCCGAACGCGCTTGTCCCAAAGCGCCTTTCATTGCTGACACACTTTGCGGCAGGCCGGCCATCGCCGCGGCGGCGGTGCTCGAGCCGCTGGTCAGTTCCGTCGCTCCGGCATCGAGCCGCGCGGAGGTCTGCACCAGGCTGTCGACGGGCTGCAGCACCCGGTCCACCGTCGAGCAGATCGGATTGGCGGCGCAGTCGGGGGTCCGCCCGACGATGTCGCGCAGCGGGTCGAGATAGCCCGACACCGTCGTGACATTGCGCTGCAAGCCGTCCATGCCGGCGCGCATGTCTTCGGCGGCCCCCGACATGTCGGCCAACCCCGCACTGCCGCCGCGCAACCCATTGCCGAGATCATCGACCGCGGCCTGCGTCTGCGCCAACGCGCCGTCCAGTTCGGAGACCCGCTGCAGGCGACGCGTCAGCGAGTCCATGGTGTCGCCGAACTGACGGCCCAGCACGCCCGCCTGATAGCTGAGCGTGGCCTGTTCGGGCACCTTGCCGTCGGGGCGGCTGGCGGACTGGACCGCCCGCACACCCGGTACGGCCATGATGTGGCGGGTGATCCGCTCGATGGCGATCAGTCCCGCCGGGTTGCGCAGATCATGGTCGGCCTGGATCGCGATGACGTCCGGCAACAGCGCGTTCGGCGCGAAATGCCGGTCTGCGCTGGCGTAGCCGCGGTTGGAGTCGGTGTCCGGCGGTGTGGCGGCGGGTTCGTTGAAGCCGACCCGCATGCCGGTCAACGGCAGCGCGACCAACAGGGTCAACCCCAACGCGGTCACCAAAATCGGCGCCGGCCAGCGCGCGACGGCCGTGCCGACGCGGCGCCAGCGCCGCGCGGTCTTCGACGCCCGCGGTTCCAGATACCCGCGGCGTATCGCCAGACCCATCAGCGCGGGCGTCAGGGTCAGGGCGGCGACCATGGTTGTCAGAATCCCGATGGAACAGGGCAATCCGGCGCTACGGAACGCACCCACCTTCGTGAATACCAGGCACGCCAGTGCCACCGACACGGTCAGCGCCGATCCGATGATTACGGGCGCGACAGAACGGTAGGCCTGCGTCAGCGCCTGTTCCGGCGCGACGCCGTGGCGACGGCCTTCGTGATAGCGTCCGACCAGGAAGATCGCGTAGTCGGTGCCGGCGCCCAGCGTCATCGCTGCCATGAGCGCCACCGAAAATAACGACACCTCAACGATATTGGCCTGTCCCAGCGCGGCGACGATCGCGCGAGCCAGCGCGAGGGCGAGCCCGACCGAGATCAGCGGAATCGCGGCGGCCACCGGCGAGCGGTACACGAGCAGCAACAACAGCAGGATGAGAGCGATGGTGGCGGCGGTGATTCCGAGCATCTGCCGGTCGATCGCGGAGAACTCGTCGACGATCGTGGCGCCGGGACCCGTGACATGGACTTCGAGGCCGGCCGGCGGCGAGAGGTTCTGGATGGCGGCGCGCACGGAATTCACCGAGTCGCGCGCCTGGGAGGTGCCGAGCATTCCTGCGAGCCGCACCATCACGCTGACGGCCCGACCGTCGGAGCTCTGCGCGCCGGCGGCCGTCGCGGGTTGCGACCAGAGATCGGTCACCGCATACACGTGACGGTGATCGGAACCCAGCTTCGTCGTCAGCGCATCATAGAACTGGCGGTCGCCCGGGGCCAGCCGCTGATTGCGTTCCAGCACAACGTAAACGAAGTTGTTGCTGGGCGTCTGGTTGAACAGCTGGGCCGCCCGGGCGGCGGCCACCGCGCTCGGTGCCTCGGGGGGCATGAAGGAGCGGGCGTGGGAGTCGACGATTCGCTCCAGTTGGGGGACCGCCAGATTGGCGGCGGCGGCCGCCAGCACCCATAGACCGACGACCAGAACCGCGTACCGACCGGTCAGTCGCGCGAGCAATCCGGTGCGGTCATGCAACGGTCTGCCGATCGCCGGTCGGGCCGCCGAAGAGGCCCACCGCCACGTGTTCGCCGCGAGACAGTGACCGCACCCGGATCGACCGGCGCGAGCCGATCTTCACCAGAGCGTGCAGGCCGGGCTCGGCGGCTTCGAGATCGGCCCGCACCTGTTCGGCCGACGCGCCCTCGTAGGCCGCCTGGTCCAGCTTGGCCACCAGCATGGTGATCCAGCGCTGGCCGAGCGACAGCATCAGGCCTTCCTCGTCGCCGAACAGCTCGGGCACCTCGGATGAGTTGTCGATCAACGCAAGTGCCGCCTGCGGGTCCGTGTCGGCGGCCCTGATCACTTCGGCCATGAAGGCCATGCGGTCGTGCAGCAGTGTCCATGTCATGACTCGACGTTAGGAATGCGGGCCCTGGCTGCGCGTCGTGCCGAAGTGCAGTCTTTGTCTCCTACCACGGGAGGAGGCGGGTGCCGACCTTAGCATGATGTGAGGAGGCAGGGGGCTCTTCTAGGATTGGACGATGTTGCGCGCCGCAGTGGATCACCTGCGGGAACTGCTTCGCCGACGAGGCGAGCTGATTCCCGTCGGCATCACCTGGGCGGCGCTGATCTCGGTCGATCTCGCCCTTGTGCTGGGCGGCGTGATCGGGACGCTGCAGCGGCCCGCCTCCGACCTGCCCGTGGCGCTGACTGCGTTCGCCCTGGCTTTGTCACCCTCGTTCGCGTTCTTGGTCTTCAACATGAAGATGACCCCGGGCCCGTTGTGGGCCACCTGGTCGGCCTCGACCGCATTGACACTGTTTGGTACGTCCACGCCCATTCACGCCGATTTCGCCCCGGCGTTGCTGGTCCTGATGGTCTTGGTCGTCGCGACATTGGCGTCGGTTGCCGGCGGCTTGCTGGCGACCGCCTCGGCGGCGGCGCTGTTGCTCGCGGCGTCAGCGCTGCACCGCCTGGATGCGATAGTGCTGTACCTGGGATTCATCGCGGTGGCCTGGCTGCTCGGCTACCTGATGCGCACTCAGCGGCTGCTGCTGGCCGAACAGATCGCGGCACAAGAGGCATTGGCCGAGCACGCCGCCGCCGACGAACGCCGCCGCATCGCGCGCGAAGTGCACGACGTCATCGCGCATTCGCTCAGCATCACCCTGTTGCACGTGACGGGCGCGCGCCGCGCGCTGCAGCAGGATCGCGACGTCGATGACGCGGTCGATGCGCTGGAGCAGGCCGAGAAGCTCGGCCGGCAGGCGATGGCCGACATCCGCCGCACCGTCGGCCTGCTCGACAACTGGCCGACCAAAACGGCGCAGACCACGCCCGAACCCGGCATCGACGACGTCCCGGCGCTCGTCGCGGGCTTTCAGCAAGCGGGCCTGGCCGTCACGCTGTGCGTCGAAGGGCCCACAGACCACGTCTCGGCCGCGGTGGGTCTCGCGCTCTACCGCATCACCCAGGAGTCGCTGGCCAACATCGCCAAGCACGCGCCGGAGTCGAAAGCCAGTGTGGTGCTCGACATTTCGCCGGCGTCGGCACGGCTCGCGGTCAGCAATCTGCTCCCGGCCGCCGTGGTGGCCGCGAAATCGGCGGAGGGGCGTGGCTTGCGCGGCATGCGCCAGCGCGTCGACCTGCTCGGCGGCGCCCTCGACGTCGGCCCGACCCGGGACGGGTGGTCGGTGCGCGCCGAGATCCCGCTGCACGAAGGCGACACCACCTGGCGCCCGCGGTGGTGCAAGCTGTGACCGACCCGGCGCCCGAGATCACCGTCCTTCTCGTGGACGACCAAGACCTGGTGCGTTCGGGCCTACGCCGAATCCTGCGCCGTAAGGACGGTTTCGTCATCGTCGCGGAGTGTGCCGACGGTGACGAGGTGCCCGCCGCGGTGGCCGAGCATCGGCCCGACGTGGTCGTGATGGATCTGCGGATGCGCCGCGTCGACGGCATCGAGGCGACCCGCAGGCTGGGCGGCAGGCCGCCGGTGCTTGCGCTCACCACCTTCAACGAGGACGAGCTGCTGTCGGGGGCGCTGCGCGCCGGGGCGGCCGGTTTCGTACTCAAAGACTCCTCGGCCGAGGAGCTGATCCGCGCGGTGCGCGCGGTCGCCAGGGGAGACAGTTACCTGGATCCCGCGGTGACCTCGCGGGTGCTCACCACGTACCGCAAGGCGGCTCCCGGCCCGCGCGGTGCGGCGATCGCCGAGCTGACGACCCGCGAGCTCGACGTCCTGACATTGATCGGCCAGGGCCTGTCCAATACCGAAATCGCCGGCGAACTCTGCATTTCCGGCGTCACCGTCAAGAGCCACATCGGGCGGATCTTCGGCAAGCTCGACCTGCGAGATCGCGCGGCCGCGATCGTCTATGCGTACGACAACGGCATCGTCGCCCCGCGCTGAGGAGCTACAGCGGCGCCGTCGGCTCCGCGAGGTTCAGCAGGAGGTAGGCCATGCACACCAGGAAGTTGAGCACCACCATGACCAGGCCCGCGAACATCAGCGAACGGGCGCCGCGTTGCCGGAGCCGCTTGTACCTCGCGGCACGCGACTCGCGGTCGAGCCGGATCGCGATCAACGCAAAATTCAGGTTGATCATTTCGTGAGCGGCCAGCGGCGCGCCCTCGAGCATGGCCCGCAGCCGCTCCGGCGCCGTGCGGACGCCCACCCGCGCGAAACTGTGGCACAGACGTCGCTCCCGTCTCCGGCGGAGTGTGTGATACGGCAGCCGTAGCTGCCGCGCAAGTTGCCCTCGATCGTCCCCCCAGGGGTAAGACGGGGTCATCACAAGCGGGATTCTAAATCGCCCGAGGGCACTTTCGCCCTGTGTACACGAATTATGTTGCGAGAGATCATTTCGCTCCGCCGCCGCTCATTTGCTGGGCGGTCGGCAGGTCGAGGTAGCGCTCCAGGTTGCGGTGCATGTTGATCACGCGGCGTTCCTCGCTGGACAACACCAAGTGAGTGAAGCCGGGCTGGTGCATGCCGCGCTGCAGGCCGGGGAGCACCGCGATGTCCTGGGTGAGCACGATGCCCGGCTCGGCCGCGTCGGCGGCCATGCGCACATCGGCCGGCTTGGCGCGCGGCGCGCCCGGCGGCATCCGGGTCGTCAAGAACATCACCAGCTCGCCCTTATCGGGGTCGGCGCCGGGGCGCGAACACATGACGGTCAGGTGGTCGGCGTTGGCTAACAAGGTCATGTTGGGAAACACGTTGTACTGGTGCAATCGGGTCATTCGGTCGGTGTCGGCCCAGTCGAGATCGACGCCGCGACCCGCGGCGAAGGCCCGGGTTCGCTCGGCGATCAGGTCGGCCACCGTCTGCCCGGGCCGGCGTTCCTCGGCGGGAAAGGGGGTGCCCTCGGCCGCGCCCATCAGCGCTCCCTGCGTGTAGACGTAGGCGTCCCACACCTCTTCGTCGCTCAGCGCGCCGCCCAGGCGAGGGCTCGGCACGCCGTAGGGCTGATCCGACTTGCCGGTATGGCCCCAAATCCGTTGCGGCGCATGGATGTCGTCGACGCAACGCAGCAGCTCGGGATGCAGGGTCTGGATGTGGTAGGTCTCGCTGTAGCCGTCCGCGATCGTCTTCCAATTGGCGTCGACGTCGACCGTGAGCGTGGCGTAGCAGCGGAAGTCCCCCAGCCGGCACCAGGCGATGTCGTCGGGCACCGCCTCCAGGTAGTCGATCAGGGGCATCGCGTCGAGGTCGAGGTTGACGAAGACGAGTCCCGCCCACGTCTCTACCCGGGCCGGTATCAGCGGAAAGTCGGACATGCGCAGCGAACCGAAGCCCTTGCGGTTCGGCACCCGTTTCAGCGCGCCGGCCAGGTCCCAGGTCCACCCGTGATAGCCGCACTTGAGTTCGCGCAGGCCCGAACCCGAGCCCGTGCACAACGAATTGCCGCGATGCCGGCACACGTTCTGGAACGCGCGGATCTCCCCGTCGTCGTCGCGGACGATCAGCACCCCGTACGGCCCGCAGCGGTAGTCGAAATAGTCACCGGGCGCCGCGATGTGGTCGACCATGCACGCGAGCTGCCACACCCTCGGCCACATCCGCTCCACCTCGAGTGCGGCGAAGGCGGGGGAGTAGTACCGCTCGGCCGGCACCAGCGTCGGCTTTTCGGGCGGGGCGCCGATCGCATCCTGCTGGACGTGCGAGCGGGTGCGCGCCGTTGCCATGGTTCGGAGCTCTCAGCGGGCTCCGCGAACCAGGCGTCCGGGGCGGGCCCCGGTGTCGGCGTCCTTGCGGCGGGTGACGGTCCCGCTGACGATGGTCGCCGCATAACCGCTGGCGCCCTGCAGGATCCGGTTTCCCCCGGCCGGCAGGTCGAACGCCATCGCCGCCGGGTGCAGCCTCAGCGCGTCCATGTCGATGACGTTGATGTCGGCCTTCTTGCCGGGCTCGATGGTGCCGCGATCGGTGAGGCCGAACAGATGGGCGGTGTCGCGGGACTGTTTGCGGATCACGTATTCGAGCGACAGCTTCTCGCCCCGCTTACGATCCCGCGCCCAGTGCGTCAGCAGGAACGTCGGATAGGAAGCGTCGCAGATCATCCCGCAGTGCGCGCCGCCGTCGGACAGTCCGAGCACGCCGGCGGGGTGCAGCATCATCTCGCGGATCGCGTCGCAGTTTCCGTCGGCGTAGTTGAACAGCGGCAGCATCAGCATGTTGGTCGCGTCGGCCTCGAGCATGAGGTCGTACAGCGTGGACAGCGGGTCCTCACCGCGGGCCTGGGCGATCGCGGCGACGGTTCGGTCCGGGGTGGGTTCGTAGTCGGGCGGGTTACCCAGCGAGTAGAGCCGCCCCAGCGAGTGCTGCACCAAAGCGAACATCCCGTCGAACAACAGGGTCGGGTCCACCGGCAGGTCGTCCTCGGACAGGATCGCCGCCTTCACCGCGGGATCGGCGAGCCGCCGCGCGAGCTCCTCGCGGCTGCACTCGGCCTTCAACCGGCGGTAGGTGGGCCGGTGGCTGAAGCCGTGGTGGCCCTGGAAACCGATCATCATGCCGAACGGGCGCGCCGCGATCTGCGGATACAGGCGCGCGCCCGCGGCGTGCGCGTCCGCGGACAGGTCGAGCATCTCGCGCCACAGGTTCGGGTCAGCGTCCACCTGGATCAGCGCAAACGACACCGGGCGGTCGATCTCGCCGCTCAGCCGCCGCATCCACTCGAGTTCCTTCTTGGGGCCGATGATGTCTTCACCCGCGGCGCCCTGCGGGGCCAGCTCGAACACTGCCCGGCCGCCGGCGGCCATGGCGCGGCCGAGGCCGAACAGTTCTTCCTCGGCGGCGAACGTGCCGGGTACGGGCTCGCCGTCCATCGCGCGGTGCCCCATCGTGCGTGACGTCGAGAAGCCGAGCGCGCCGGCCTCGATCGCCTCGCGAACCAGCCGACCCATTGCCTCGATGTCGTCGGGGGTCGCGGGCTCGTTGCGCGCCCCCCGCTCGCCCATCGCGTAGGCGCGAATCGCGCCGTGCGCGACCTGGCTGCCCACGTCGACGGAGAACTTGTGCTTGTCGATCGCGTCGAGGTACTCGGGGTAGGTTTCCCAGCCCCAGGTGATGCCCTCGGTCAGCGCGGTGCCGGGGATGTCTTCGACACCCTCCATCAGTTCGATCAGCCACTGCTCGGTGCCGGGCCGCACCGGGGCGAAGCCGACGCCGCAGTTGCCGGTCACGATCGTCGTGACGCCGTGGCCGCTGGACGGCTCCAGCAGGCCGTCCCAGGTCACCTGACCGTCGTAGTGCGTGTGGATGTCGACGAAGCCGGGGGCCACCACATGCCCTGTGGCGTCGATGGTTTCGGCCGCCTCCCCGCCCATCTCGGGGCCGTCGGCGGAGCGGCGGACGACGTCGACGATCTTGCCGTCCTTGATGCCGATGTCGGCGCGGTAGCGCTCGGCGCCCGTGCCGTCGACGATGGTTCCACCGGTGATCTTCAGGTCGAACATGAGACTCCTCTTCGCCGCCGCGGGCTGTCTCGGAGGGCTGAGCGGAAGGCGCACAGCATTTCGCTACGGTAGGTAGCGTAACTCGTGGCGTGGCGAAGGCAATAGCTTCGGCCGAATTCGCAAGCCCTACAAACAACTCTTCAGCGCGGCGACGGTTTCCAGATCGTCGAGCGCGGCGACGCCCCGGCGCAGGCCTTCCATGGCGATGTCGTCGACCTGCATGCCGCCCATCCCGGTGGTGATCAGCGGGGCGACATAGGCGTACAGCGCGCCCTGGCGGAACCGCAGCCACAGGTCGTCGCGATCCAGCTCGGGGCCGCCCGCCGCCACCAGCGCCCGCCGGTAGTCGTCGAGCAGCTCGCGTTGGCTGGCCCGCCGGTCCTCCGGGGTCAGGCTGGTGATCAGGGTGTAGGCGAGCTCGCGGCTGGGGTGCCCGCGCCGCACCGCCTGCCAGTCCAGCAGCCCGGCCTTGCCGCCGTGGAAGTACATGTTGCCGGGATGGGCGTCGCCGTGCATGACGGTGTGCGGCGGAGTGTCGATGAGCGCGGCGACGGCACGGTAGTTGTCGGCGATGAACGCCCCCGCGTCGACGGGGACGTCGACTGAAGAAGCGCGCTCGGCAAGGCGCTTGATCGAGGTGTGCATCAGCGAGCCGGTCAACAACGACGTCACGTCGCCGGACGGCGTGTACAGCCAGCCCAGCGGCCCGCGCCCGTCGCGCGGCAGCCGGTCCCAGAACGTGGCGTGCAGTTCGGCGAGCAGTTCGACGATGAGGCCGGCCTGGTCGGTCGACAGCGGGTGCAAGGTGTCGGGGAACTCGCACGACTCTGCCGGGAGATCCTCCAGCACCAGCAGGTACCGGCCCGTCCACGGGTCGAAGGCCGCGCCGTAGCAGTAGGGAACGCCGATGACCTGCGGCGCGAGCTGGCGGTAGAAACGCACCTCGGTGTGCCCGAGCCGGCCGAGCTCACCCATCAGGCGGGTGGCGGCGGTCTGCGCCGCGACCTTGACGAACACCGACTCCGGGACGTTCTTGCCGGTCAGCACCAGCCGCGCGCGCGAGGACGTGCCCGCGTCCCTGCTCAGCACGCGCACCGACCGGACGGTGGTTCCCATGACGCGGGACAGGACCGCGGGAGTGATCTCGTCGGCCGACCGAGGCAAGCCGAACCGGCCACCCACCACCGCGTCTGTCGCCACCCGACCCGCGCCCCGGCCCAGGTGCGCAGCCAGGCCGACGAAGGAAAACGCGTGTCCCACAGGGTTTTTCATGTCCATCCATCCCGGCTCTCAACCCGACGTCGGCGCCGCGCCAGCGACACCAACGCCGTCGGAGAAAACCAATCGAACGTCTGGACATCAGACAATATACGATTATTGTCTGATCTGTGGAACCAGGGCCCTCACCACGAGCTGTTCGACGAATTCGCGTTTGTCGGCCGCGGGGCGGTAGCGCCACGAGGGCGCCAGCAGGAACAGGGTCGCGGCGTGCAGCCACTGGACGATCGAGCGGAAATCGACATCCGGGTAGAGCAGCCCGGCCGCCTTCCAACGGTCGAGCAACGGCCCGTAATGCTGCAACAGCAGTTCGACGATCGGTTCGGAACCCTTCTCGAGCGCCGAGGCCACCGCGGTGCTCTCGGCCGCGAACAGCGCTTCGTTCAGCGGGTTGCCGTCCACCGATTCGACCCTTGCCAGCACCATCTCGGGCACCGACCGAACGGGGTCGTCGGGCGCGGGCAGCGAGCGCACCAACTCGCCGAGCGCGGTGTCGATCCGCGCCAGCATCAGCCCCAGCAGGACGTCGTCGCGACCGGGAAAGTAGCGGTACACCGTCGAGCGCGACACCCCGGCCTCGTCGGCGACTTCGCCCATGCGGAACTGGGTGTTGCCGCGCCGGACGATGCAGCGCCCGGCGGCATCCAGGATCCGCCTACGGGCCTCCTCGTCGTCGAGGATCGCGCGGTCGTCGCCCCACCGACGGCTCGGTTCCATGGCGGCGATGTTACGGGATGCGTTGTGCTGCTTCGGTATCGGATGCCAAATCGGCCCGGCCGCAGTCCTTCGCCGAAACGCCTTGCAGCGCAACGACAAACCTCGCCAGAAAGGCCGAATGATGGCGTATTCCGCCGCCGACGAATCGTTCACCCATCAGCTCCCCAGCACGTTCGACCAGGTGCACAATGCCGACCCGACGTGGTCGGATCGCTGCTATTTCTTCGCCGCGTCACCGGACGGCACCCTGCTGCTGGCCAGCGGCTACGGCAACAACCCGAACACCGGCACCGGGCTGGGCTACGTCAAGGTCAGCCTCGCCGACGGCCGGCACTGGGACCTGCTGTCCGGGCGGCCCGTCACCGGCGGCGACCGCGGCGACCTGAGCGCCGGACCGATGCGCTGGACCTGCGTCGAGCCGCTGAAGAAGTGGCGGCTGGACGTCGAGCCCAACAACTCCGGAATCGAGTGGGAGCTCTACTACGAACCCACCGCGCCGATGTGGGAGCTGTTGCCCATGAAGGTGCGCGGCAAAAACGGCGAGCTGCTCGCCGACATGTACCACATGAAAGAACCCGGGAGATGGAGCGGCTGGGTGACGATCGATGGGGAACGTATCAGCGTCGACGGCTTTCACGGTGGCCGCGACCGCACCTTCGGCGTGCGGGTCTCGGACAAGATCGACTTCTGGTTGTGGCTCGACGCCGGCTTCGACGACCATGCCATCGAAGCGTGGATCATCGAATCGGCCGACGGCACAGTTAATTACGTCGACGGCGGCATCACCTACGCGGATGGGAGGCTGTCGAAACGATTCGTCAAGATCGAGCACGACGTCGAATTCGACGGAGACCGCAAGCGACCCACCGGCGCCGCTCTCGTGTTCACCGATGAAGACGGCCACGCCCATCGCGTGATCGCCGAGGCACCCCACCAGCAGGTCAACGCCTACTACGGCCTGCCGATGGCGCACTGCCAATACGAAGACCTCGGTGGGGGCGCCTATTTCATCCATTTCGCTTGGGACAGTAGCGATCCCGACCAGCTGTCCGAGACCGAGAGCAAATCGATGGCGCTCGACCAGCTGATGCGATTCGAGCGGGACGGCGAGACCGGTTGGGGCATCTTCGAATTGCTGCTCGGCGGGCGGGGCTATGCCCGCTACCCCAACTGGACCGCGATGGACATGTCCGCCTTCACCCAGGACAAGACCCCGGTCGATCGCTTGCAGGAGGACAGCGACGGGGTGCGGCGATGACCCTGGACGTCGATCGGGAACGGCGGTTGACCGATTGGGTGCGCACCCAGGTGCCCGACGCCGACGACGTCTGCCTCGAGGGCATCGACCGGGTGAGCTTCGGGCACTCGGCCGAGATGATGACGCTCAGCGTCGTCACCCGGCGCGCCGGCCGCGACGACCGGCGCGACGTGGTGTTGCGGCTGCGGCCCCGGCCACCCGCGCTGCTGGAGCCCTACGACCTCGCGCGCCAGTTCGCCATCCTGCGCGCCCTGGCCGGCACGCCGGTCCGCGTCCCGCCGGCGCTGTGGCTCGAGCCGACCGGCGAGGTCCTCGGCCGGCCGTTCTTCGTGATGGGACACGTCGCCGGCGACGTGTACGAAATGGAGCCACCCACCGGTGCGGCCGACCACACGGTGGTCCGGATGTGCCAGAGCCTGGTCGAACAACTTGCCGCCATCCACACCGTCGACCTCACCAGGACCGGGCTGGCCACCCTGGACGACGGCGCCGACCACCTGGAGCGCGAACTGGGCCACTGGGCCGCGGAGATGAACCGGGTCAAGCGCGACCGCCTGCCCGCCCTGGAGCGCCTTCATGGGGCCTTGCTCGCCGGCAAGCCGGACCCGTGCCCCACGGTTTCGCTGGTGCACGGCGACGCGAAGCCGGGAAACTTCGCCTTCACCGCCGGTGAGGTGAGCGCCGTCTTCGATTGGGAGATGACGACCGTCGGTGACCCGCTCACCGACATCGGCTGGCTCGAGATGCTGTGGATGCAGCCGGTCGGGATCAACAGCCACCCCGCGGCCCTGCCCATCGAGGCCATGCTGGCGCACTACGAGTCGGCCAGCGGGATCAGCGTCGCCAACCGAGCCTGGTACCGGGCCTTCAACGCCTTCAAGATGGCCGTCATCTGCCTAATAGGCGCGATGCTCGTCGAGGACGGCCACAGCGACGATCAAAAACTCGTGCTCGCCGCCTACGGCACCTCGCTGATGACCAAAGCCGGGCTCACCGACCTGGGCATCGACGAACCCCTCGACGACGGGCCGGTGCTGCCGCGCGACGACCGCATCGCGCAGGTGCTGGCCGGGTAGGCGTTCAGGCGTTGCAGGCGGACCGCGTCAGGCCGGTCCATACCAGGGTGACGCGGGTGCCCTGCGGAGTCCGGTCGATGGCCACTTCGTCGGCGAGGGCCTCCATCAACGGGATGCCGCGGCCGCGCATCTGCTGGTGGTGTTGCGCCGGGACCTTCTGCCGCCAACGACCCCGATCGCCGACGGTCACGGCGAGGGCGTCGGCGTCGCCGTCGTAGGAAGCTCGCACATCCACGGTCCCGCGCTGCGCCGCGTCGACATACGCGAACTCCGCGGCATTGGCGATCGCTTCGTAGACCGCCAGGAGCAGATCGCTGGAGCGGTCGGCGCACAGGGAGAAATGGCCGTTCAGCCACGCCCCGAATTCGGCGCGGATGCGGGCGGCGCTGCGCGCGTCAGCCGCCACGCGCGAGCGCACGAAAAGGGTGCGGTCATCGACGCGCGACAGGTTATGAGGCTGATCCGAGCGACCCATCGTCCCCAGGTGTGTCCTCACTCGTGCCGGGGCTCATTCCCCAGCGATGCCGCTCAACGCGCCGTCCAGGCTGCTGTACAGCGCGAGCACGCTGTCAATCCCCATCAGCTTGATGGGCCTGCTCGTGGCCGAGCCGTTGGCGACGACCGCGAACTTCGTCGGCGGCTCGACCTCGGCCTGCGCGGTCACCAGCACGGTCATGCCGGCCGATGCCAAGAAGCCGACCTTCGACAGATCGACGATCAGTGCCGCGGGTTTGGTGGCCAGCGCAGTCTGGATGGCGTCGGCCAGCTGCGGGGAGCTGAGCATGTCCACCTCACCCGAGACGGTAAGCACGACCGCCTGATCTACCTGGTGTTTGCCCACTTCAAAAGCGGTTGGATCGACGACATCGCCGGATTGTTCGCCCATGGTCCATCACTCACATTCGGTCCCGTGCGGGACACTGCTAGCTCTCGTACAGCCACTGCCATATCCGGGGGCTGCTGATTCAACCCCTCGGGAACACGCTTGCCTACCGAGGGTGCGCCCCGTCGATCTGCCCTGCTAAGTGCAGATACAGCTACAAGTGTTTGGTCAATGGTAGGACACGCACCAATCGCGCCTTCAAATGCTGAACGATTTGCCGCGTCGAGATGAGGTTCCTGCTCGGCGCGGGGCGACGGGACAAACTGCGGATGCTGTCGGCAGGGCCTGGCGTGCCCCCGCCCGTTTCGTCCGCGGTCCGCGCGGCGCGACCTGCGCAATTCGGCGGGGCGGCGGCCCGTGGCGCCCGGTGATCGCGCCGGTGGGTGCCAGGCGATGCGACGACTGCGCGGGCACCGATCCCAGGTGTTCGTTTTCTGGCGGGCCGGCTGGACGGCCGCCGGCATCGGGGCAGCCGGCCCAGGCCCGGGGTCGGACCGGACCGACGGCCTGTCTCGTCCGGTTGGGGCTGGCCGAATATGATCGGCACGATTCAGGCTTGAGCGCGCGGCCTCCTCGGCTGGTGCGCCCATTACGAGGGAGTGAAGAGTTCAATGTCGAACCAGCAGCAAGCGGACCGGATGACGTCGGGCAAGGGATTCATCGCGGCGCTCGACCAAAGCGGCGGCTCGACGCCGAAGGCGCTGCGCCTGTACGGCATCGAGGACAGCGCGTACTCCTCCGACAAGGAGATGTTCGACCTCATCCACGAGATGCGTTCGCGGATCATCACCGCCCCGTCGTTCACCGGTGACCGGGTGCTGGCGGCGATCCTGTTCGAACAGACCATGGACCGTGAGATCGAGGGCAAGCCGTCGACCACCTACCTTTGGGAGACCAAGGGCGTGGTGCCGATCCTCAAGATCGACAAGGGGCTGGCGGACGCCTCCAACGACGTCCAGCTGATGAAGCCCATGCCGGGGCTGGACGACCTGCTGGAGCGGGCCGTGGGCAAGGGCGTGTTCGGAACCAAGGAGCGGTCGGTGATCGGCGGCGCCAACGCCGAGGGCATCGCCGCCGTGGTCGCGCAGCAGTTCGAGGTGGCACGCCAGGTGCTCTCGCACGGGCTGGTGCCGATCATCGAGCCCGAGGTCACCATCTCGATCTCGGACAAAGCCGAGGCCGAGAGCATCCTGCGCGACGAGATCACCAAGCAACTCGACGGCGTGCCCGAGGGGCAGCGCGTGATGCTCAAGTTGAGCCTGCCCACCGAGGCCAACTTCTACCGTCCGCTGATCGAGCATCCGAAGGTGATGCGGGTGGTCGCGCTCTCCGGTGGCTACTCGCGCGAGGAGGCCAACGAGCTGCTGGCCAAGAACACCGGCCTGATCGCCAGCTTCAGCCGCGCGCTCACCGAGGGGCTTTCGGCCGACCAGTCCGACGAGCAGTTCAACACCACGCTGGACAAGGCGATCCAGTCGATCTACGACGCCTCGGTCGCCGGCTGAGTCAGCTTGGCCCCGCTCGACGGGGTGGGCCGAATCAGAGTCCGCTGAAGCAGTTCTGACCGGTCTGTGCCGACGACGATGCCGCCGGGATGGTCGCGTTACTGGAGGAAAACGCAGCTTCCACGCCGCTATCGGTGACCTTGACGCTGTCGGCGTGGATGTCCAACGGATAGTTCTGGGTGGCTTTGGACGTGAAACTGTCGAGGTCCTTCTGCACCGTATCCGTCGACATGGTTGAGCCCAGCGCGGTCAAGCTGACCACCTGCAGCGACAGGCCGTTGTTCGCGATCTGGGGCTTGAGGGTGGCGCTGTCGAGGAAACCCTTCAATTGGATGGTTCCGTCGCCGGTGTTGGTGGTGACTTTGCTGGTCACAAAACTGCCCAGTACCGGGATGGCGTCCTGGATTGATGCCTTGATGCCGTCGGATGACCAGGCGATGGTGCCGTTCAGCGCGCCGATGGTGCCCTTGGAGTTGTTGGTGTCGCTGAGGCGGAGGTCCTTGATATCGATGTGGACTTTCATGCCCTTGGCTCCGCGCACCTGATTGCCGGCAGTCTGCACAGAGATGTCGGGGTAGTTGCTGCTGGTGTACTGCCAGAGCATCGGTGGCATAGGGGCAAACGACACGCTAACGCTGTCCTGTACCTCGCACGCCACTGCGCTTGCCAGCTTGCTGCCGGCCAGGTGGCGGACGACTAGTTCAGCACCGACCACGACGGCCAGGACGACGACCAGCACGACGCCCAGGACCAGAGCTTTCGACCGCCCGTTTCCCAACAAGCGGCGTCGGGTTCGCGCCGGAGCCTCGTTCGGCGGCGGCTGAGTGGACAGCCGAGCGGCGGCCTGCGCCGGCTGCCTTGGCGGCGGGCCGGAAGGGCCCTGCCGCGGGGCCGGCGACTGGCCTGGCCAATGCGGCTGCGGCGCCGGTGGGCGGGGGGAAGGCCTTGGTGGGTATGGTCGACCGCCCTGAGGAATCTGCGGAGTCGGAGGACCAGGAGGCACAGGCCGCGGCCTTGGGGGTACCGGCCCCCTACCGGGGCCAGGGGGCTTGGAGGGGCGATTCCATTCCGGCGAGTCGCCGCGCGAGGGCCCTTGCGGAGTCGTCACCAGCGCAATGGTGCCGCATCAAGCTGAAGGCGTTCGCAGCGGTCTACCGGTGCTCCTTCGCGATCGCGGCCGCTGGGATTACCGGCTAGTTATCAGGCGGCGTCCTAAAAGGCGTCGCCGCACACCAAGAGCTAGTAGCGGTGCTGGGCCATGCGCGGCGGCCCCTCCCCGTTATCGCCTTCGTCCGACACCAGCGCGGGCACCATTTCGCTGGTGACTAGTCCCTCGGTGTTCGTCAATTCGTCGATGACGGCGAAGGATTCGGCGATGTTGGCCGGGGTGTCGATCACGATGGTGACGATGGGCACGCGGCGCGTCAGCGAGAGCAGCTTGTCACCATGGGGCTGGTGGTCACCGTGAAAACCCCACACGCCGCGCAGCACGGTGGCCCCGCCGACGGTTTTGGCCTGGCGCAGCCGCTGGACGATCGCGCGGTGAATCGGCATACCGCCGTGGTGTGCCGATTCGGAGGTGTAGATCGTCAGCTTCTGCCATAGCGGCAAGCCATGTTCATCCGTCCCCGGCAGGGCATGCGGTCGCTCCAGTAACTCACCGTCGCGCTTGCAGACGCGGACCCGTTCGAGAGTGAACATCGGCCGGTGCAGTAATCCCCCAAGCTCCGGTAACACGCGACCGATGTGCTCACCGGACCCGACGGCGACGATTATCATCGGGACGTCGGCATTGCGGCTGAGGAAGTGAGCACGTTGGCGTTGCCCGTGGGCGACGCCGTCGACGCCCAAAAGCACCGACGCACCGGCGATTCGGCGGCGATACATCAAATCGCAGATGGCGATGTAGGCCGGCACCCCGTAGACGCGCTCTTTGCGCCCTACGAAAATCGTCAACTTGACCGATTCACGCAAATCGTCGGGAAGCTCTGCGGCCGCGATGTCCTCGCGCAACAGCCGTGCGCGCTCCAAGGTCGCCAGGCCTCGTTGTTTGATGGACAGCACCGGATCCAGTAACGGCTCGATTTTCGTTCTCGTGTCGGTCGCGATGATCGCCACGGGCGGATCCTCGGACAACGTCAACGACTGATCGGTGCGAAAACGGCGCATGGTGCCGAAGCCGCTGATACCGCGCAGCACCACGCTACAAGCGATGCGGTGGCGCTCGTACAGGCCGAGCAGCACGTCGGAGACAAAGCCGTCGTGGGTGCGCCGGCGTTCGGACAAATACGTGGTGAGCTTCAAGCAGTCTTCGTCCACCACCGCTCCTCAATCGTTGCGACACAGAAGCTTTCATGCCGATCAGAGTCGAATTCAGCTGAGCCTTTTCAACACGTCACCCGGCCCGCCGCCGACAATACATAACCTACCAGCCTAGGGTATTTAGGTCCCTCGGAGATCAACAGTGATGCCTTGCATCATTGTGCGCAGAACACCTTCTACTGGCGGGATAGCCCATCGAGGCCTAGGAGTTCGGATACTATTCCCCCTCAATCGATTTGCGCTTCAGGCCGCGGCCTAATACGGATCTATGGGTAAGCCGAAGATGTCTAAACATCGAAAAAGTGTCGCCAGGGCGGGCGTTCAAAACTCGTTCTTTGTACTCATCCAGATCGATTCGTTAAGCAACAGAGTCGATGAGCAGCACGTACACAGGGTCAGGTATTCAGCTTCAACTGTGCCGTCGGCCAATGCGTTAGACATCTGGCGTGGCGACTGCGGACAGTCCGCCGCGCTCCCGGAGGACGTCGATGTCGCCCTGTTCCGTCGGCGGCCGCACCGATCCTACGGTCAAATGGATAGCGTGGCAGAGCAGGGGCCTGTTGTAGCCACGTTCCGTTACGGTGACACTTCCGGCCGGGCTAGCGGAAAAGCACTGTCGCACAGCTGTTCTGGGTGCTCTGATGGGTAAGATTCGCCGTGGACGTTGCGAAAGCCAAAGGCGATTTCTACCGTCGCAGAACCTGTGCCCAAGCGCCCTCCGAGCTGGTCTGACCGCCACGATGAGATCGACGCCGCGCATCCCCCACAAGGCATGGCCCGATCGTCGATGTGGTGTGCCACACTGAACGGCCTGCAAGCATCCTGACGTGGAAGCACTCGCCAGAGTGAAGGCACCTGCTGGCATCAGGCCTTCGACAACGCCGGTAACGACATCGCGGCCACCCACCTGAGGAGTGTGCTTGGCGCGCGACAAGCCGAAGAAGAGATAAGTGATCAAGTTTTCAGCTAGCTGGCTGAGTACACACACCACCGCACAAGATTCGCGTGAACAAGCCGGTTCGGATCACCGATCAGCAGCACCCTCCGCACTGCGCCGCCCTAACCGCTAACCGCCAAGCTTCTTAACTTCAGTTACAACACCACCCAGCACCACGCGGAGGTCGCAGCCCAGCCATAGGCCGCTACGTGAAACAGCCGTCCCGGATTGATCCAGGATTTATCCAAGCTGTGCCCGGAAGGCTTTGGACCCCTTCGCGACCAGACACCAGCGAACGGCGCCTGCAGAACTGAGAGTGTATTGACCAGCGGGTGGAGCTGTAACCGACGTTAACCACAGGCGGGGTCTCGAATCTCATGAAACGAGAGTGAGGATATCCTGTTGGCCCCAATCAAAATCGGTTAGCTCTCGCGCGACCGTTTGAGAGTTTGTTAGCCGACAGCTTCAGTCAGGCGGGCTTCGCACGCTTTAATCATGTGCTCAGGTACCGCATCAAACTGGCGTGGATTCAGCTGCATCACGTACTCGTTCTCGATGTGGTATGACTCGTTCACGAACTTTTGGAACGCTTTGTCTCCGTTCTTCGCCCAGTTCTCGTCGGCGAGAAGAACACGGAACAGTTGAACCTTCTCGTACCCGACATCCGTTGCGTCGAACTTCGCTTTCACGACTGCGGGGTCCTTGAGTTCCTGCACGACCTTGTCGTAGTCGAGCGCCGGGATCTGCTCCTGTATTTTCTGCATGCCAGCGGCGAACTGTTCCGCCGATAGCGGGGTGAATTCACCGTCCGGCCCCTTCGTCCCAGCAACGTCGCGGGCATGGAGCAGGCTCGACAAGATCTGGTATTCGCTGCCGCGATCGCCGTGCACTTCATAGAGCCGCCGGAGGTAGATGCACTTGATGACATCGTCCGAAGACGCTTTGATGTTCGCCGCACAGACTTGCGAGAAGGTCGAGATGTGGTGCTTCTCGATGACGGACTCGCGCACCGTACCTGCCTGGCTCTCAAGAAAGTGCGCCACTGGCTTCATCATGGTGAACTGCCCGGCCGTGGGGTTGAGCACGATGTCGATCACCGGTTCGATGTCGTGAGTCAGAAGCAGCGTCGTGAATTCACGGATGCTGTTCTTCCCGTGGAACAGCTGGTGGAGGATGGCGTACTTTTTCGTCTTGTCGAAGCTGGATACCGGGTCGTCTAGCACGACGAGGTCCGGCCGTTCCTTCCGGACGTGGTGCATAAAGAGCACCAATGCGAACGCGTTCTTCTCGCCGTAGCTCAGGTGGCGGTTCGCGGATTCGAGGTGCCCGGGGGAGTCCTGATGCTCCACGATCATCCGGTACGAGTCCTCGGTGTTCTCGATCTTCACGGTGTACCGATAGCCGGCTGAGCGTAGGAACTCGTTGACGGCGTCTTGGTTCACCTTGATGAGGTTGGATACCCGGCTGTTTTGTTTCCCGAGCTCGGCGCGTAGTTCGTTGATCCGCCCTGCGACTTCGTCGAGCTTGTCGTTGATCAGGCCGACGACGGAGGCGGTCTTCTCGGAGTTGAACGCATCGAGTAGAGGTAGGTCGATCTTGAGGTTCAGAAGAAACTCGTTGACGTCGGCGGCGTCTCGGAGCGTGTGGAAGGAGAGCGCGCGCAAGTCTGTCAACTTTCCTAGGAAGGTCTGCACCTGTGCGCGGAGATTGGCGAGGAAGTTACTTTGCTCCGGCGACAGCTCGCCGAGGGAGGTGAGTAGCCCCTTCAGAAGTTCGCGCTTGCTTTCCTCAAAGTAATCGCCGAGTTGGTCGATCACCTGGCGGAGTGCGCTCAGATTCTTGACTGCGGCAGACTCGTACTCTTCGGAGACTTGCATTGCAATCTGCTTGTTCAGACTCGGGCTGGAGCAGAACGGGCAGTTTTCCGAGCGGTCGAGGAAGGCCTTCCCCTTGGCCTGCCATGTGATCCAGGTGGCCGGGTCCTCGCTTTCGAGGAACTGTTTGTAGCCTTGGAGCGGTTCAGGGATATGAGCCATCTTCCCGCCCATCCCTAGGGCTTTGAACCCTCGGCTGGTCTTGGCGATCGCCCCCGTCTTGGTCACACCGAACGCATCGCGCAGCGATTTGAAGGCATCTAATGCAGCGTCGAACTCATCCTGCTGGGAAAAGGTGTCATTGAGCGCTTGGAAAAGGGCGTCGATTTGAGCGAGGCCGTGCTTGTACTCGTCGGTGTTGATGAAAACCTCGAAGCTGTCCTTAAGCACCTCATCGGGCTGAAAGACGAACTGCAAAACATAGTCTTCGTCGAAGACAAGCACCTTCTCGATCGCATCGGCGCCGACCACCCTAGGGGGCGGAGCACCATTGACCCCTCGGTACTTGAACGGCACCAGAGGATCAAGCGAGCCGTCGCCGCCGGTAAGCAGCTGGAGCGCCCGGGCGATCGTGCTCTTTCCGACGCCGTTGGCGCCGTACTTGATATTCAGGGCGGATTGTCGCAGCGCGATTCTCGCATCGGTGATGCTGTTGCAGTCGCGGATCTCAATCACCAGATCCTTAGTCGAGGTGTCGTTCATCCGCACGAGCGCCTATCTTCCAGAAAGGCACCACTCCGTGGGTGCCTTGCGTACATCCACAAGAACAGACGGAGGCTGTATTTGGAAGGGAAGATGTGCTGTTGGAAGCGCTGACCCGCCAGACAGTCGGACCGCTACGTGCCCTGGGCGGCTACACCGTGACCGACATCGCCGACGCGGCTTGTTCCGCACCGCGCTTGCAAGCGACCATGGAAATGTGGTATTCCCCAGTGCCGCGTGGCAGCGCAATTTGAAAGTCGACGCTTATTGACCGATTAGCGGAGCCGCCTTGTTGCGTCGCACCCGATTCACCTTCTCTAACTTGGGAATAGGGCGGCGGTTTACCGGTACGGTCACCATATTTTCTCAGCATTGCGCCTTCGAGAGGACCTCCATCAACTTCCCAGCCGCCTTGCCGTGATGTGGTAGAACCTCATCGCCAACCGAGCCAGGGCCACTGCACGCTGCCCCATACAGAGTGGGGCAAGACTCGTTCGAGATGGTTACCGCAAGACGCGGCAGCACACCGACGGGTGGTGTGCTGCCGCGCCTGTGGTCTCGGTGTCAGGCCCAGCTGGACCCGACGGCGCTGTCGGTGCTGGCCATGTTGTTGCCCGCGGACTGAACCTTCTGTCCGTGGGAGTTGGCCTGCTCGTAGATCACCTGGAAGTTGCGACCCAACTGGGTGATGAACTCCTGGCACGCGACCGAACCGGCACCGCCCCAGAAGTCTCCGGCAGCAAGCACATCGCGAACGATGGCCTGGTGCTCGGCCTCCAAGGACGCGGCCTGGGCGCGGATCAGGGCACCGTGGGCGTCTACGTCGCCGAACTGGTAATTGATGCTCATTGCTTGGCTCCTTAAAAGTATTGGGCAGCAGCAGGTCTGGGCTAGCTGCTGAGGATCTGCTGCGAGGCCTGCTCTTGCTGCTCGTAGTTGTTCGCGTCGCGGATCAGCCCGTCGCGCACCGAGTGGAGCATGTTGACGATGTTGCGGAAGGCCTGGTTGACCTGGCCCATGGTGTCATACGACGTCGCCTGCGCCTGGCCGCTCCAGCCCGCGCCGGCGATGTTCATCGACGACGCCCACATCTTGCGGGCCTCGTCCTCGACGGTCTGGGCGTGGACCTCGAAACGGCCCGCCATCGCCCGCATCTCGTGCGGGTCGGTCATAAAACGTGTTGCCATGTCGGCTGTCTCCTTAGTACGTAATGAGTGGTTGGTGTGGTTTAAGACGGTGGCCGGATCGTTTACCCGAGCCTGACCGCCCGTCCCCTAGAGTGCCGCGGCGGCGTTGGCTGCCTCGGTCGCAGCGTACGAACCGGAGCTGGTGGACAGGGTGTTCACGAACGCCTCGTGGATGGCCGCAGCCTGGGCGCTCACCGCCTGGTACATCTGCGCGTGCGCGGCGAACTGAGCCGCCGTCAATGCCGACACCTCGTCGGCGGCAGCGGGTACCACCCCCGTCGTTGGGGCTGCAGCGGCCGCGTTCTGGGCGCTCAAGGTCGACCCGATAGCCTGCAGGTTCCCGGCCGCCGCGGCCAAAGCCTCCGGCTGTGTGGTCACAAACGACATGATTGTTTCCCTCCCAAATTAATTTGAATCATTGATTCCGAAGTGCCGTAAGCGGGAAGCGACCCGCGACGTTCATCGCAACCCGGAAGCCGCCGAGCGGCAGGCTGGAATATTCGGTGCCCTTGCGTCCCATGCTTGCTGAAGCCCCAAGTCGGGGCAATTTCGCTGCGATCTAAGGCTGTTAATAGCGCGAATCGGCCGGTCGTGCCAGAAACAGAGTCAGTCATTGCCGACCCGATTGAGAAACCATGGACCATGGGCTGCCCCTCCCTCGCTTCGACGCATAGCTGCGTCGACGATTGCTTTCGTGCGGGGTAGAAGCCATTAGCGCCGGGGGGCGCGATCGTGGCGAGCCTCATCGCCAGCCGCCAAGTAACTGCGGGCTTCGCCAATGATAGCAGCGCAGCATGCCGGCGGCCAGAAAATGCCACGGCTACCGTGGACCCGCGAGTGTTGCCTTCGCAGGCAGGGCAGGCTGATTTGCCAGCGGATTGCAGGCGGGATTCGCCGCGACTGAAGGCTACCGTGGTCTCTCTTCACACCCGCACAAGCACGTTGACCAATTGCATGCGCCTCGTTGCACTAAACGTTATGC
Source organism: Mycobacterium sp. TKK-01-0059 (assembly GCF_000709305.1). Lineage (NCBI taxonomy): Bacteria > Bacillati > Actinomycetota > Actinomycetes > Mycobacteriales > Mycobacteriaceae > Mycobacterium > Mycobacterium sp. TKK-01-0059. The sequence continues at coordinate 1,800,641 of NZ_KL446993.1, read as the reverse complement.
CGCAGTTAACATCGCGTTTAGGCGATGAGGCTCGCCTTTGACCGCCGGCACCGGCTGATGGCTTCTACCCGTAACTGTGTTGGGGTAGAAGGCGGGGCTGGCTCGGTGACGCACAACCTGATTCTCACCGGGAGTAATGCCGACGAGTTTCACCGGGGCCGTGCGCAACCGTCAGGCCCCGCCGGACGCCTTCGCGTGCACGGGGGACCTAATACGTCCGCTGCGTTCGATGAATCAGTAGTCCTCAACCGTGGTGAGCACGCCGCCACGAAAGGGGCAGCGTGCACTCGGACCACAGCTGTGCAGCGAAAGCGCCACGACGGCCCGGTGCTTTTGGCGGTCCGGTCATCACTCGGTCCCGGGGAGCGGCGAGCAAAGGCATGTAACCGGTCGACCGTGCACGCCTTCCTATACGACCAATCGCCCGCCCTCCTTGACGCATATCGAGAACACCTGCGACGCCGTCTGTCCCTAGTCCGTGCAGAGTGCCGTCCACGGCGGCAGGCGACCCAAGTCAAGTCAATTCGGCAGGGGACGCCGCTGCCACCGCCCTCGTGATCTGAAGCGACCGCCAGTGCTGGATTTTGGAGCTCTCCCACCAGAAATCAACTCTGCCAGAATGTATTCCGGCCCTGGTTCGGCATCGATGTTGGCTGCCGCGGTGACCTGGGACACGCTCGCAGTCGAGTTGTCCTTGGTAGCTACGAGCTACTGGTCGATTGTCACCGAACTGACTGGTGGCCAATGGCGGGGCCCGTCGTCTGTGTCAATGGCGGCGGCAGCGGCACCCTACATCGCGTGGCTACACGATACGGCGCAGCAAGCCGAGCGGACCGCTTCTCAGGCCAAAGAAGCTGCGGCCGCCTACGAACTCGCTTTCGTGATGACGGTGCCCCCATCTGTGATCGCCGCGAACCGCAGCCTGTTGATGACCTTGGTTGCAACCAACTTCTTCGGGCAAAACTCCCCTGCGATCGCAGCCACCGAGGCGCAGTACGCGGAGATGTGGGTCCAAGATGCGGTGGCTATGTACGACTACGCCGAAACATCGTCCGCAGCAAGAGTTTTAGTGCCATTTCACCCGCCAGGGCCGACTACGAATCGCTCTGGATTGACCGCCCAATCCGAAGCCGCCGCACAAGCTGTCAGCGACTCCGCGGTACCTCAACCTATGACGCTGGTCCAGCTGAGCTCGCAGGCGTCAACTGCGCCGGCGCAGCTCTTCGCGCCTGCGGCGGCATCGGACCCGCTAGTGACCCCACAGGCCTTGGTCATCGCCGCACTCACTCCCCCACGGTTTGTCAATATGGCGTTGGGATATAGCAGCGCCGCCACGTCAGGGCGCGGGATCGCCATCGTTGACGAGCGTCTGGCATTTCAAGATGCCCGTGATGCCGCCTCGCCGCCCGGAAGCAGGGGAGCAGCAGGATCCGGCACCCGACCTGGCATATCGATGGTGTCAGCGGCGCTGGGCCGCGCGGCCCCGGTAGGTTCGTTGTCGGTCCCTTCGGCATGGACCACAGCGGCGCCCGATGTCCGCCACGTTGCGCTGGCATTACCGGATAGCCCCGTTCCCACCACCGGCACCGTCGCGAATGTGCCGCAAGCTACTGGAAATTCGTTCAGCCAGGCGCTGCTGGGAACACTTTCTCGGGAGGAGGGGGCTGATGCGCGGCGCCAGAAGAGTCGTCCCATCATCGTGCGTTCACCGGCCGCCGGATAAGGAGGAAGACGAAATGTACAGACCTTTGGTGAATTCGGACGTCACCATCCTTCTGCATGGCAGGTGCGGGAGTTCGACACGTTGGCGTCCCGCGAGGGCACAGCTCATGAACGATCGCTCAACACTCGAACCATCGATATACGAGTAAGAAAGGGCTTACCCAAATGGATTACGGCGCGCTTCCCCCAGAAGTCAACTCGTCCAAAATGTATTCGGGTCCGGGCTCGGCCTCCATGTTGGCCGCCGCCGACGCCTGGGACAACCTGGCAACCGAATTGAACTCGTCAGCCTCCGCGTACCGTTCGGTCATCGGCATCCTGACGGTTGGCGGGTGGCAGGGCCCGTCGTCGGCCGTGATGAGTGACGCGGTCGCCCCGTATGTTGCATGGATGCACAGCGCCGCGGTTCAGGCCGAGCAGAGCGCCACCCAGGCCCGAACGGCGGCGGCCGCGTATCAGACCGCTTTCTCGACTACCGTGCCGCCGGCCCTGATCGCATATAACCGAACCCAATTGGCGTCGCTGGTTCGGACCAACTATTTCGGGCAAAACAGCCCGGCGATCGCGGCCACCGAAGCCGACTACGATGCGATGTGGGCTCAGGACGCCGAAGCGATGTACAACTATGCAGGTTCGTCGGCGAGCGCAGCGCAGCTCACGCCGTTTGGCGATCCGCCGAGAACTACCAATCCCGACGGGCAAGCAAGGCAAGCCGCCGCAGTCAATCAAGCCTCGGGCACACCCGCGGCCCAGGCCCAGTCAACGAGCTCGCAAGCCCTTTCGCAGGTACACAACGCGGTGGCGCAGGATTCCCCTGATCCCAGCGCGGCGGCCAACCCCTTAGGTTTCACCCCCGCCGACGTTTTCGGCAACTCGGTGGACGCCGGTAGCGCATCCGCGTCGGTAACCAGCTCGTCATTCTCCGGAAGCTCCATAGGTACCACGAACCACGCCATTGCCATCGCGGCCGAACGCGATACCGCTCAAGGCATAGGGCCGTTCCTTGGCGAACCGGTCGGACCGCTTGCGCCCACAGCAGCAGGGCCTGGCGGCCCAAACGTTTCAGCTGCCATGGGCCGCGCCACACTAGCGGGAGGATTGTCGGTGCCTCAAACATGGTCGGCCACAGCAACTCCGGTGACGGCTACCCCCGCGGCGCTGGCGGCAGCCAGCGCACCAGCCGCCACGGCTGCTCCGGGCGCCATGCCAGCGACCCTGTTCGGAGAGTCGCTGCTCGGCACGCTTGCCGGGCGAGCCGTCAGCAATGCCGCTGCCAAGAAGCGCACGCCCAGCGTCGTTCCCCGCTCGCCGGCCGCTGGTTGACCGCAACGACGGGGAGCGATTGCCTCAGAGAGACCACTCTGGTCGCGGCGGTCCAACCGAGTCAGAATGCTTAACGCCGGCAGCCGATGATGTCTATCCGCCGTGGGCGGGACGCGGCATCGTGAAGACCCGACGTCCGTTGCGCAACACGGGGGCGCCCGTTTGTTGACTTGCAGAGCGCACCATTGGCATCGGACCTAGCTCGTTGGCCGCTGTGCTCCCCTGGACTGGGGCTAGTTTAAAGTCTGTGCCCGACAGTGGGATTGGCTCATTGAGGGCACTGGCAGCCGGGCTCGTCGCCCAAGTCTGCGGGACCGACAATCGCCCCACCGGCGTCGCCTGGCCCATACTTGCCAGCACCTGACCACGGGGGGCAACGGGAGTCAGCGCATCAGCTGTAGAAGCGGCCGCCTTGGCGGCGGCCTTGGCCGCCTGCATGTTCGCCAAATTAAGTCCAGTACCGAATTGTCCCGCGGAAAGCACGGAGTAGGTCGTCGACCAGAAGGGTTGCGCCGGATTGGTGACCAGGGTGTTGAACACGCTGAAAGCGTTGACTATTGACGTCGCCCCCGGCGAAGGGTCCGCCGCCGAGGCGTTCCCGGCCCCTCCCACTGCAAGGGTGTGCAGCTGCTGCGGCAGACTCGACATCAGCTGCGACAGGTTCACCTGTGCCTGTCCGGTAGGGCTACTCGCGAGTTGGGTTACCGCTGCTGCTTGGGATGATTCACCGCCCGTGTTCGTGGTCTGCGGCGGTTCAGTGAAGGGAGTCAGCCTGGACGCAGCCGACGAGGACGCGGCATATCCGTACATGGCGGTCGCGTCCTGGGCCCACATTTCGGCGTATTCAGTCTCGTTGGCCGCGATCGCCGGTGTGTTCTGTCCGAAGAAGTTTGTGGCGACAAGAATCGCGAGCTGCGTACGGTTGGCGGCGATTACAGGGGGAGGCACCGTCATGGCGAATGCCGTTTCGTAGGCCACCACCGCCGCGCGGGCCTGGCCAGCGGCTTGCTCCGCCTGCACCGCGGTCGTCGTTGCCCAGTCCATATAGGGTGCAACCGCGCTTGCCATCGCCATTGACGAATCCCCCATCCACTGGCCCTGCAGCTCTGCGAGCGTCGACGAATACCCAGCCGCGTATAGTTCCAGTTGTGCGGCCAGCGCGTCCCACGCCGATGCGGTCGCGATCATCGGTGCCGAGCCCGGACCGGAATACATTCTGGCCGAGTTGATCTCGGGCGGTAGCGCCCCAAAATCAAACATCGGCAATCCTTTCAACGCTGGTCCGACCGTCACCCGTAACCCAGCAGTTGCTGACGGTGCTGCTGCACTGAAGAGGGGTCCGGGTAGCTATCCGCCGGACGAAGGACGGGGCATCTTGAACTGCCGTGGCGTCACACGCAGCACGTTGTTGACCATGGGCCGCGACACGAGGCCCGAAGCGGCGCCGGCGCCCGCTGCAGGCGCACCGTTCCACACGCCGGCAGCCGGGCCGGCCTCATGCCACGACGGCCCCCCCTCGAGCTCCGCATCCGACAACCAGTGCGTCTCAGCAATAGTGGTAACCGCCGGATTCGTCGCCGCCCAACTCTGTGGCACCGACAACCCCCCCACCGATGTCCCACTACCGAGACCGGCCAGCACCGGACCGCGTGTCACTGCGGACGCTGTGGCGCCCCGGGCCGCGTTCGCGGCACCTTCGGCCGCGCGGGCGGCGTCGGCGGCCTTGGAAGCGTCGGCGGCCGACGCCGCGGCATCCTGCAGATTCGACCGGAACAGCCCGGTGCCAAAGCTTCCCCCCGATGTGATCGTGCGGCTAATGCCATCGCCGAGATTGATCGGGGAGGTCACCGTGTTGAAGTCGCTAAAACCCGTGAGCGCCGACGAAGACGACGAACCCGAAGACCCAGTTGTGGCGAGGCTTTGCAACTGTTTTGGCACCGCCGACATGAACTGAGAAAGAGTGGTCTGAGACTTCCCGGCCGCCGAGGTGCCAGTTGCCTGGGCTACTGCCGCGGCTTGCGCGGACGGCCCGGAGGAGGTAGTGGTCTGCGGAGGCTGGTTGAATTGGGTCAGCCTGGTCGCTCCCGACGAGGATGCGGCGTAGCCATACATCGCAGCAGCATCCTGGGCCCACATTTCTTGATAAGAGGCTTCGGTCGTCCCGATCATCGCGGTGTTCTGCCCAAGAATGTTGGTTGCGATTAGCTGAGCCAGCAGGGTGCGATTAGCTGCTACCAACCCCGGCGGCACTGTGGCGGCGAAGGCGGTCTCATAAGCGATCGCCGCCGCCCGAGCCTGACTGGCTGCCTCCTCTGCCTGCACCCCTGCTGTTGCCATCCACGCGACATACGGTGCCGCCGCGCTCGCCATCGCAACAGAGGCACCGCCAGACCAGCTTCCACCCTGCAATTGGGTGATGATCGACGAGTAGCCACGGGAGACCGTCTCCAACTCATTAGCCAAGGTGTCCCACGCCGTGGCGGCGGCCACCATCGGCCCCGAACCCGGACCTGAATACATCCTGACCGAATTAATCTCTGGCGCTAGCGCCCCATAATCCAGCATCAGCATTCACCCTTCATCAGCCGACCACTGAGAAGGCGCCACCGCGAGTAGACCGGACCGACATCAAAGACGCGGTCTCCCAAAGGCTTTAAATCTCTGGCGCTCGTAGTCATGGCTGGCAACGACAGCTTCTGACAACTACCCAGCAATGCCTCGATGCATATGAGCGCACCCGCTGACGACAGCTTGAGGCGACGACATCACACGAGTCGGCCCAGCACAGAAATAACTGAGTTTGCGAGCAGATATGTAGGCACAACGTATAGCCACGAGACGGCTCCTCCTGCGTCACGCTTGGCTGCACACGGCAAACCAAGTACTACATGTGTTCCGCAGGGACCGTTGGCCGCCCACTAACGACGAGCAATTATGGCGGGCCCCACCGCCGTTGCGCATAACTAGGTCGCTTGCGACTAGCTACGCAACTTCACTTACCTTTCTACTATTTATACCCAAAGAGACAAGGTATGACAACCGTATCCGGCTGATGCACAGAAGGTTTGTGGCCGCCGCCCTCGCGCCACCGGGTGTCACAGCGAGATAGTCCACGCAGGTCCGGATCCAGACTCTCGAGACCGCGAATCTCGACAACGGGCGATGGTTGCGGGCGAGCCCGCTGTGCGCCATCGCGATTGCAACCGGAAGCTTGATGCTCAACAGCGCGAGCTCAGTCAGTATGTCAGCGTGCTCTCCCCTGCGATGGTTGAGGTTTCGGACGCGATGGTCAGTTGATCAGTGCGGATGTCGTGTAGAACGTCAGGGAAAGCACGCCTTCGGGCCCCGCGTTCTTTATTCACCAGCGGTACGGATGACCACGACGGGACAGAGGGCGTGTTGCACACAGTGTTGACTGACTGAGCCCAGCAGCATTCCGGTGAACGCGCCACGCCCCCGACTACCTACGACAAGCAAGTCGGCTGACCGAGACGCCTCGATAAGTACGTCCGCTGGTTGACCTTTGACCACGCGGAGAGTGGGTGACACTGACTGTGACTTGCCCAGCGTGCAGGTAACCGCGGTTTTCAAGATCTTTTGCGCGTCTGAGGCCGCGTCGGCATCAGAGTAATCGACGTAATACCCATAAGCGGATGGTGTTTGCCAAGTGATCACCGCGTGCAGTTCACCGCCAGTGAGTTGGGCTTGGCCGGCCGCCCAACGCAGCGCGTCCTCGCTGGCCTGAGAGCCGTCGACCCCGACGACAATGACCGGCTCAGATCTGGCCATCACAGGGCCTTCCTATTCGGGCCGGCCAACGTGGCTAACGTCGACTACTAGCCGTGCGTGTACAGGAATCATTGGGCTACAACGTCGTAAGCATCTACGCGCCATGCTCCGTCGACCAGGCTGAGCTCATTCCAGCACGCGGTACGCTGGCCGATTTGGCCAAGCGTCGGATCGAGCTGTCCCAATAGCGCGGTGTTGAAGGCATCGTGAGAAACCAGAACAATTGGTCCCGAGGCAAATTCGGATGTTAACTCGAAGAAGGCGCGGCGGGCACGCTCAGCCAGTGCGGTTCTGCCTTCCACACCCGGCGCGAAATCAACGCTGCCGTAACGGCGCTCTACGTCCGCACGGCTAACCCCGGTCATGGGACCGTAGTCGCGGTCAATCAGCCGGGCGTCGATGGTGACTGGCGCGACCGCAGCGCGGCCGATCGCCTGCGCCGTCGCGACGGCCCGCTGCAGCGGACTTGAGATCACCGCCTGCGGGTGGTGGGCCGCCAGGGCGTCTGCGAGCCTTGCCACCTCAGCAATCCCGACCTCATCTAGTGGCGGGTCACTGAGTCCACGAAGTCGTCCATCCGCGTTTAGTGCGGTACGACCGTGCCGGGTCAAATAGACGCGAGTCACGCTGTGAACGTTCATTACTTGCCTCCAAACTCGGGAAGTCGGGGACCGCTCTTCGGATGGGGGTCGATGACTTGGGCGCTCACGCGTGAGGGCATGGGAATTCTCCTAGCCGATGTGCGGTAACGGCATATTTGCATCACCGTCGGTCAGGTGCACTGCGTGGATGCCGGGCATTTTCTTCAACTTCGCGACAAGGCTTTGCAGCCCCGCGGTATCGGTATGCCAGTGTTGGACGTTGTCTGGCTTGTCGGCCATTTCACCCACCAGGCGCTGTAGATTTTCTGCCGACTCACCTCTTTTAGGTGACCCGTCTTTGAGCGACGTGGAACGAAACCGGGCACCGGCACCGCCGAAAGCACTCGGAGCGGCTGCTCCCACAGCGCCTCCGGCCATGCCCGCTGCCGCGATCCCGCTCAGGAGGGTCCCTTCGCTCACAGCGCCGGCCGGTACTGGCCCCTGCATCGCGCCGGAAAGTACTGCGGCGACAGTTCGGATCGCAGGGGTGGCCGTTGCCCAGCTTGGTGGGACCGACATCGCTCCCACCAAGCCGGCTTGACCAGCATTTGCTACGACCGCGCCACCGAGCCCGGACGCGCCGATCAGAGGGCCGCTCGATGCAAGGCCCGCCGCCGCTCCTCCGGCTTCAGCGCCCGCGGCCGCCAATCCGTTGAGGTGAGCTGTCTGGATCACGATGCCCATGATCGTGTTGACCAAGACGGAGTTCGCCACGAGGATCAGTTTGGGGCCGAATTCGAGGTCCGAGGCGATCGAGCTCAGGCTCTGTGACCCGGCGAAGTCCTGCAGGGTTGTCAGCAGGTTTGGCAACGGATTCGTGGGAGTCGAGGCGAAGCTCTGCAGGGCCCTGGGTACCGCACTGAAGGGCTGTGATAATTCCGATCGCACACTGGAGGCGACCGACGCGACCCCGGTGTTCGCAGCCCGGACCTGCGCGAGCACGCCGCCGGGATCAGTGGTCGTTGTCGGCTCGGTGAATGGCGTTACCGTACTGGCGGCTGCGGACTGGCCGGCGTAGGTCGACATCGCCGAGACGTCTTGCGCCCACATCCGGCTGTATTGGGCTTCATTGGCCGCAATCGCCAGGGCATTTTGCCCAAAGACGTTGGTGGCCACCAAGGATGCCAGCTCACTACGATTCTCAGCGACCACCATCGGCGGTACGGTTGCGGCGAACGCTGCCTCGAAGGCCGCGGCCGCCGCGCTGGCCTGCGCAGCAGTCTGCTCAGCTTGGCCGGCCGTGCTGCTGATCCATGACACATACGGTGCGACCGCGGCAGCCATCGATATCGACGAGGGGCCTCGCCACGTCGTGGTCAATGCGGAAATTACCGAGGAGTAGGCCTGTGCGGTTGCGTGCAGTTGGGCAGCCAGCGCACCCCAAGCTTCGGCCGCGCTCAACAGTGGCCCCGAGCCGGCCCCGGCGTACATACGACTCGAGTTGATCTCCGGCGGCAATAACGCGTAATACATTGCACTGTTTCCTAGCTGCTCGACGTCGAATCGCCAGGATCCTCGATCGCATCCGGATCTACCGTATTTGCAAGGTATTTCATCAGTTGTTCATGGGTCGCGGCGATGCGAGTGCTGACATTCTGCAACATCTGGGCATAGGCGCCGAACTGAGCGCGGTAAGTGCCGACACCTCGTCGCGCGCGGGCGGGGCGACAACGGTTGGCGGACTGAGTGCGCGCAGGGCCTGCGCATAAGTGTCCAACCGCAGCGCGGTCAGCCTCGACATCACAAGCTCTGCTGTCGAATACACCTGCAGCGGCGGGACCGACCCAGACTTGCCATGCGCGCTAGCGAACGAAGCGGCCGGTCCAGACTCACCTGCCGCCGTCGTTGGCATTTTATGTTCTGGTGTGGGCGACATGTGCAGACTCCTCATCGGGCTAGTGAAAGTTGTTGCACTATCGGGCAGTTGGCCGGCCTGAAAGCCTGAGAGGAACATGAGGCGATGCAGGCAATGGCGGTCATTGCGGGGCCGCCGGGACGATAAAGATATTGACCGGACCGCTGGCCTCAGCGGCAGCCGGGCCCAGGCCGGTGCCCGCTGACCGCGCAGGAGTACTACCGCTACCGGCGATTGCCCGCCCGGCCAAACTTGACAAGGCCATGTTGCCGAATAGTGTTCCCTCGCCGGGCGCCGCTGCCGCCACCGCAGAGCCCGCGGGGCTGGTTTCGGCGAACACCGCAGCCACCGGTTTGACAGCAGGGGCGGCTGCCGCCCAGCCTTGGGGCACCGACAAACCCCCGACGAATCCCGCGCGGCCCAGTCCCGCCGATACCCCGGTACCCAGCGCAGGTGTCGGTGAGACGACCAATCCCGCGCCGCTCGCCGCGGGGGTTGCCGCCAGTTTGTCCGCGGCGCTGGTCAAATTCACTCCCGCCTGAGGAAGCAGGTAGCACTGGGCGCCTAAGAGCTCAGGAGTGCCCCCGATGGAGAAGAGCGACAACGGGGACAGCGGCCCGGTGATGAAACTATTGAGGTTGCTCAGGGAAGAGGCGAGCGAAGACGGGGACGGAGGGTCTGCCGAAGGCACCGCGGCAGAGAGCGGATTCGCAAGGCTCTGCAACGAGGAATGCGTCGCAGTCATCAATTGCGGCAAGGTCTGCGCGTGCGCCCCGGAGACCGTTCCGGTGGCGCGGCCAACCGCAGCGGCTTGCGATGCACTCCCACCTGGATTGGTGATCTGCGGCGGCGGCCTGAACGGCGCGAGCTGTGAGGCAGCTGCCGAGGAGCCGGCATAGCCATACATCGCTGCGGCATCCTGAGCCCACATCTCGCCGTAGTCCGCCTGAGTGGCCATGATTGCCGGTGTGTTTTGACCGAAGAAGTTCGTCGCGACCAGAGTCAGCAACTGCGCACGGTTGGCAGCGATGACCGATGGCGGAACTGTTGCCGCAAAAGCAGTTTCGAAGGCTGCGGCAGCCACCTTGGCTTGAGTGGCTGTCTGCTCAGCACGCGCCGCGGTAGCGCTCATCCAGGCTCCGTATGGTGCGGCCGCAGTCGCCATCGTCAACGCCGCTGTCCCTTGCCACAGGGTAAGCAGACCCGAGATCGCCGACGAATACACCGCTGCCGCAGAGTGCAGCTCCGCAGCCAACGCGTCCCAAGTTGCCGCGACGGCTAGCAGAGGCCCCGGGCCAGCGCCCGTGTACATACGGCCGGAGTTGATTTCCGGCGGCAACATTCCGAAATCGATTGCCATCGAAGCCCCCTTTCCTCACGCCGCCGCAACTTGCTTCGCACTGCCTCTCAAAGAGGCTGTAGTCGTGGCCCCTGCCCCTCCCTGCTCGACCGAATGGCTTTTACGCCTGGCGTTTTCAATTCCGTATCAGCACTGCCGCAACGGAAACAGCGGCTAGGTCATGTGCCAGGACACCGGAGGCGCCAGTTGCGGCCGACGGGTTCAAACATTTCCGCCTGTCTCCAACCACTTGGCGCATTCCGGGCCAAGCTTTTCGAGGGCCACGCGATCGAAGCGCTGGATCTGCTCGAAAGTCAGTTCGGTGCGGAAATCACGCTTGGGACCTTTGTGGAAGAAGGCTTTTGCGTTGGACATGTGTTCGCCACCAAACGGAGCCATCTTCTCCGCGCGACCGCTCATGTACTCGAAGGAGCAGTGTTTGACGATGGCATCCATGCGCAACGATTTAGGATCAACGGAAAGGAACTCCGCAATCCGCGTGATCTGGCCTGGCAGATCATCTTTGAGGTTCTGGTAGTGGACCAACAGCACGTTCGGCTCGTCCTTGAGCTTCCACCAGGACGCCATGATGTCGAGCAAGTCGCAGCACTGGTACCCATTTGTGTCTAGCCACAAGTCAAAGAACTGCCGCATATCTTCGGGAATCACCAAAGGAGTAGGGTCACCGGACCATTCGGCGTGGATGCGATTGATATCAGCCATTGTTGATTCAGAGAAATTGTAGAGATAATTATGGAAGCTGATCCCCAGGTCCTTGCCATTGCGGCCGACGAATACGTAGCGGGCTTCGGAGCCGATTGGAAGTGCATCCGCGGGCAAGTGCGATTTGATGACGCGTCGGTGCCCGGTCGCGCGCTGCTCTTTGAGCACATTGAGCATTTCCGCATGATTGCCCCAGCTCGAGTCGAGCCACGGCGAGGTATCCGAGAGCCCAGCGTCGTGCTCTTCGCCATTACTAAGTATTTGCTGCAGGATGCGCTGGGTCCACGTGGTGCCGGCCTTAAATGGGTCGGCCACTACGATGTCCCCATCCGTAAAGCCGCCTTGAGCCAGGAAGTCTTCCCACACCAAGGAGTTGTTCAGGTAGTCGCGCTGTATTCTGGTCGGGGAAAGTAACTGCTTCGCCACGTCGTCCGCCCTTCTATGTAGTATCGAATGTGGATTTCTGCTTAAATATGCGCTGGATCAATCGCGCTTATCGACTAAACAAACCGCGTCCTTTCCAATAACTTTCTCTATCGCGGAAGTCAGGAATGATCCCCACCTTTTCCAGGTAGGAAGTTACGTCATTAGCCAGTGCATCGGCGTCGTGGTTCTGACCGTCGAGATGCAATTCAGGCTTCGGCGGCAACTCGTATGGATCGTCGATTCCGGTGAACGCCTTGATTTGCCCGGCGCGGGATTTTTTGTAGAGGCCTTTGGGGTCGCGTTGCTCGCATACTTCGATCGGAGTGTCAACGAATATCTCTACAAAGTCGCCTTGCTCGAGAGTGGCGCGTACGGCGTCGCGGTCACGGCGATAGGGGCTGATAAAGGCGGTTAAAGCTATTACCCCGGCATCGCAAAACAATTTTGCAACGGAGCCAATTCGGCGGATATTCTCTTCGCGGTCTTCGGCGGAAAACCCTAAACCGAAACGCTTGGCGAATTCCCTGCCGTGGCGCTCTTCCAAGGTTTCAGGGCCGGCGTTGAGGCCGTATCGGACGTTATCGCCATCGAGGAGGTAGCTGTGGATCTTTCGCATATACAGCTTTTGGTCGACGAGATTGGCTACGGTGCTCTTACCGCTTGCACTGAGGCCGGTAAACCAAAGGACACACCCGCGGTGGCCGTTGAGGGTCTCGCGTTGGCGGCGAGAAACCGTGGTGTCGTGCCACGTGATATTTGAGCTCATATAGAAACTCCGTGAGCAATATGGATAGTCCGATGTGTGCTTTTGCTGACGGGAAGTGACGTTCCGAAACCAAGAACTGGCGGGACTCGATAAAGAACGTGGGCGACCAGTGTCCTATGACGAGGAGCCACGAAGCCGCACTCGGCCATGGCAGCATGAGACTTCATGCGCCAGGCGTGAGAGAAGTCAGGACCGTGGGCGCCGGTGTTACAGCCGTCGTAGGTTATTAACCCCTGAAAGCCATTTACATGGGAAGAGTGCTTTTTCCAAGCTGTTCTTATTGACTTCGGTACAAACGTTGTTCTCTTCATCATAGTAATCACCAGTCCGTATCTCTGTGAGATTCCTGTCTTCGGGACGATTTGTGGCCGTCGCCAAGGTAGGTTCGGCTAGCCGAACCCGATGACAAAACGGTGGTTTTTAAGCGTGGGCTTGTTGTATGTCAATGAGGACGACCGTTGTCGGTCCCTCCCGGAATTCCGGTAGATACAATCGCCCGCCGCCACATCCCATTCCATCGTGGGGTTCATTCGCGGATAGATGTCGGCGAGGCCCTCTGCGACCAGGCAGAACTTCAGCGAACTGCCCGCGGTAATCCGTTCTTTGATCGAGAACGCCTTTAAGTAGTTCTCTAGTTCCGCTGAAGGGTGTGACTTACTCTCCACGACGGTAAGCCCTTTACTCAGATCGGGAAGCGTGGAGAATATTTGAACGGGCGGCTCCGTACCCTGCCGCTTCCAGCTACCACGTCCCTTTTCGGCATAGTAGAGCAAATCTCGCGCGGGCACATAGATGACGCCGATGGTCGGCTCGCCGTTGTCGATAAGCGCGATGTTGACGGTGAACTCGTCACTGCCTTTCACAAATTCTTTGGTTCCATCCAAAGGATCCACTAGCCAAAAGCGTGGCCACGCCTTTCGGGTCTCATAGTCGGCGGGCTTGGTTTCTTCAGAGATGATCGGGACCCGTGGATCTAGTATTGCGAGGCGCTCGGCTATGTATTGATTTGACGCCAAATCGGCAACGGTCAACGGTGATGCGTCACCAGGGTGATCGCCCTTTTCTGTCATGCGCGGGTCATGGCGATGCGTGAGAGTAAGTCGGCCGGCCTCGACCGCTATCGCGGTGACTTCTTCGAGGTACTCAATGGGGTTTCCGTTCACAGGCTCGACTACTCCCTCCGGTCGTCTCTATTTCACAGCTTCGTGCGGCTGGATTACGTGTCGGTTGTTATTGGCTCCAGGAATGGCTCACGTCCTTCCCCAACTGCCGGACGGAGTCATGTCTTGATCGGGCTGTGCCATCTGGCCCTCGGCAACTTTTCCAGCGGAGGAAAGCGGACCGCCCGGGCGCACATAGCGCGACCAGGACAAGATCGCAGCAGCTATGTAGCACAACAAAAAGATCCAGTAGGCGGGGGTCGCAGTCCCGGTTGTGTCGTAGGACTGTCGGAGAGCAACGTTGATTCCGACCCCTCCGAGCGCGCCGAATGCGCCGGCGAACCCGATCAACGACGACGATCTGACCCGTGCCCAGTCGCGGCGGTCGTCGTCGTTTAGTCCCTGCGTATGGCTACGAGCCTCAAACACCGACGGGATCAGCTGGTATACCGGCCCCTTGCCCGCACCGCAGAAGGTGAAGAGCGCGATAAAACCGATGACGTAACCAACCATCGTCAGCGTGGTGAAAGACCCGTCGCTCCCACCAGTGAGGTCGTTGTGAGTGCTGATCGCAACCAATAACCCACCCGCCACGATGGCCCCGGCGAAGACACCGAGGACGACGCGACCCCCACCGAAACGATCGCTGAGTTTGCCGCCTACGATCCGCGCCAGCGATCCCAATAATGGTCCAATGAACGCGATCTGGGCTGCGTGTAACGATGCCTGTGCCTGACCTTCCCCGGCGGCTGTGAAGTCGTGCTGCAACACCTGCCCGAAAGCAAACGCGAATCCAAGGAAGGATCCTGACGCGCACATGTAAAAGAACGAGAGTATCCACGTGTCGGGTACCGAAAGGATGGCCCGAAGGTTGGCGATCGACAGTCCGGCGCGGTGTGCAGTGACGTCATCCATAAACAGCGCCGCGCCGACACCGGCGAAGGCGAGCAGTACCAAGTAGATAGCGCAGACCCAATAGGGCGCCTGGTGGCCGACAGTGGCAAGCACCACCAACCCGACCGCCTGGATGGATGCCGATCCTAGATTGGCAATTCCACCGGTCAGTCCCAGCGTTGAACCCTTGAGCCGCTGCGGATATAAGCCATCGACCTTGGCCAACGACGCCGAATAGCTTCCGCCACCCAGCCCCGTTAATGCCGCGCACACCAGATATGGCCACAACGGCAGGCCCGGGTGTGCCAACAGCACCATAGCGCCGGCGGTCGGGATCAACAGCACCAGCGATGACATGGTTGTCCACGTGCGTCCGCCAAACCAGTTGGCCGCCATCGCATAAGGTATCCGCACCAACGCGCCTACCAGAGAAGCGATGGCATCAATCAGCAGCTTGTCGCCAGTCGAGAAGCCATAGACAGACTGCGGCATGAACAGCACCATCACCGACCACAGATACCAAATGGAAAAGGCGACATGGACATTCACCACCAGCCAAGCCAGGTTTCGACGAGCGATGGCACGGTTGCCGCCGTTCCAAGCTGCAGTGTCCTCGGGATTCCAATTGGCGATGCGCGTACGCACCATGTATCACTTACCTTTCGGTGAGACGTTGGTGTGGCCTTCTACCGACTATTAGCCAGCTTGGGAGTCAGCTACTTGCGTTGGGCGCGTTGGCTATTCAGATACCGATGCTCGAAA
The DNA here is from genome assembly GCF_000709305.1 of Mycobacterium sp. TKK-01-0059. Classification (NCBI taxonomy): domain Bacteria; kingdom Bacillati; phylum Actinomycetota; class Actinomycetes; order Mycobacteriales; family Mycobacteriaceae; genus Mycobacterium; species Mycobacterium sp. TKK-01-0059. Next base: position 1,785,241 of record NZ_KL446993.1, on the reverse strand, counting down.
CAGCAGAAATCTCTCGGCGCTTTCATCCAAGCCTGGACTGCCGTTTGCGACGGCTGGTGCTCTGCACCTTAGGGGCGGCCAGGAGATGACGCCCACGCACATGGGCATTGGCGAAGCCAGCCAGCGAGGCCGCCGGCTAGCCTTCGACGATGCGCGGGCCGTCCTGGTCCGCCAAAAGGGGTGCACAGTGGCGAAAGGCTCGCCGACACCTACATGCGTCTCAAGAGTGGTGACTTGCAAATTCGCCGTGCAAGCGGTATGCGCCGCTGGGCTTGCTCTGCCTGGGGCGCCAGACGCCGACACTTTGCGCCAAGAAGCACCGCCGCGACAACATCGAATCGCAGGGGCGCACGAAATATCAACGGCCACTTATGGTCCTCCGCGTCAGCTTCAGCTGCATGTTTAGCCAGCTGAGTACTGGTTCTGTTCCGCAGGGACCGTTGGCCATCGCTGACGCGACGGACGGTTGTGGCGAGCCCCACCGCCATAGTGCGTTAACGTCACGCTAACACAATTAAAACTTACATGATCTTATCCCTTGACACTAGCGCGAACCGCGATCGGGTGACAGCACCACAGCGCTGACGCACAGCAAGTTGCCAGCTTTCTGCGACCGCTCATCCAGATCGACTCGGGCAGGTATAGGGGCCGCCGCCTGCCAGTCGCCCGACGTATGCACGTTTAGAGCGCGAGCACTCGCGCGAGCCCTCTCCTGTCGGTGACTGAGATCGCCCTTGACCCAACTGAATTACTCTTGGTTGACTGACACAGGCGATGGAGCCCGCCCTAAACCGCCGACACGGCTGATGGCCCCTGCGAACAAAGGAGTCGCAGTTGAAGCGCGTCGCCATAAGCATGTATCTCTGTTCGCGCGATGACTCATGACGTCTCGCGAGATGGCTGCTAAACCCGTAATACATTGTGCTGCTTGGGATCTCCGGCTCGTCACGGCCTTATCGTCGAGATCCCGGCCCGACGATAGGGCGCACCCCGCTAGTAGCTGCGGTGTGCATACAGATGCGACGGCGGGAAAGGGCGGCCACCGTTCAGCTGCACCGACGTGCTCGTCGGGTCGCGGCACCTCGGTTAGGCGGGGGCGTGCAGTCCAATTCGTCGATGGTCCCGACCGCGGGGCAGCATCCGACCGGCGGCGCCCGCCGTTGCAAGCCGGGTCAGATCGAATCTCTATCGCGAGGGCTCGCAGCGTGTGTAATCGCCTGAGCCTCTTATGGTGCCGTAGCAATGCAGCCGCAGCAGAGGAATCGTCGCGTGCGGTGGAAGGTGCCACGGAGGCGAATCGTGATTTCTCGCGCCAGGAATACGACCTGGTTATGGTCACGACCGGACGCCCGTTCGTTCCACCACCACCGACCTCCGATACGTCGGGTGCGCTGGCCTGAGGTCGATAAGTGGCCATCCACGGCCAGTCACAGCAAATGATCGAACGCCCTGACCGCGCGATCGGCCAAAAAACAGTAAGGAGCAGTGCCATGGAATTTGACGTCACCATCGAAATCCCCAAAGGGCAGCGGAACAAGTACCAGGCGGACCACAACACCGGTCGCATCCGACTTGACCGCTACCTGTACACGTCGATGGGTTATCCCGCAGATTACGGCTACATCGAAAATAGTCTTGGTGAGGATGGGGACCCTCTGGATGCGCTCGTTCTGCTTCCGGAGCCGGTATTTCCGGGCGTGATGATTACAGTCCGGCCGGTCGGTATGTTCCGGATGGTCGATGAGGCTGGTGGTGATGACAAAGTGCTCTGCGTGCCGGCCAGGGACCCGCGATGGAATCAGGTCGATGACATCAAGGACGTACCATCGTACGAGTTGGAGACCATCGAACACTTCTTCATTCATTACAAAGACCTTGAGCCGGGGAAGTTCGTCAACGCGGGCAACTGGACTGATAGGCAAGCGGCAGAAGTCGAAGTAAAACGATCATTGGAGCGATTTCGCGCAGACGGTCACTGACATTTTAATTTCGTTAGGCGCCGAAGCGAGGCGTTCCGAGAGCGTTGCCCTTGTCGGGTTCAACCGCAGCCATGGCCTCGTGTCTTCGCGTTCTTCATCGGAACTGACTGTGGCACATAGTATTGCGGCCACGAGGCCCAGCCGAGAGCGCGATCGCGCCTGCTACTCAGTGGATAACCGACTGGCCCGACAGCCCGATCGGCTGCCACAGGTGTATCCGGCAAATCTGGAGGTATAGCCCATTGTTGCCTTTAGAACCGACCGCCACTTGTCGCTACGCCGCCGGCATGATGAATCACCGAAGCCCAGTTGGCCAGCCTCGTGATGTCGCATTGCTCTTGGGCCCTGGCATTGAGAGTGAACCGGGGTTCCAACACATTTGGGCGAACGCAGGCTGTCCCTCTGCGCTCCGTCCCCATGCGCTGATAGCAGCGGCCCGGGCGGGCATTGATTTCGACGAAATGTGGCGTACTCCGAGCGACTTTGGCACTCCCGCCATCCGGCTGATGTGCGTGGCATCGATTCTCGGCTGCGCTACCGAGATCCTCGTCGACCACACAACACTTAATCCACTTCTGGTGCGGTTGATCTCGTGGTTCAGTGCGGCAAACGCGAGCATAAGCATTGCCGACTTCGATGCAGCCTTAGTAGCTGCTGCAGCAGGGCAACGAAAGCCAATCGCAGCCGCGCCGGTGGCCGGCACAGCGTGTTGATGGCCTCCGCGATGCGCAAGGCAGCCACGGTTCTGGCGGCTCAGCCCTTGAACGCGCCATGGCAACAACAGAGCTCGGTCCTGAGTGCCGTTGCGCAACGGCTGCCCTGGGCTGGCGTCGGTGGGGCGCTCAGGTTTGCTGAGCGTGGCTACCGTTCGCCGTTGGCTCTGGCTCTCAACGGTTCACTCGTGAGTGGCGAATGCAACAGTGCCGAGCGTTGGGTTTGGCGATGGAATTACCACCGCCGCAGCGGGATCTGGCGTCGCGCTGACTCCCGGCATCGACCAAACTTCGCCATCCTTTGATCCCCACCAATACACGGCCAATCCAAAGGAGTCATTGATGGACGAGGATTGCCTCAAGCTGACCGCGTATCTAGCCGAGCGCCGCCGGACTGGCGACGCGTTTGTCTCCGACGTATTGCTCGGCCTGTACGAGCAGCACAGCATCGCTAGCAGCGTTGTGCTACGAGGCATTGCGGGTTTCGGTACGGGGCGCCACTACAGAAGCGATCAATCCCTTACGTTGTCCGAAGACCCGCCCGTCGCCATCACCGCGGTCGACACCAGAACCAAGATCGAAGCGCTGCTCGACCCTGTATTGGCCATCAAACAGCGCGGCTTAATCACCCTCGAACGTGCACGGCTGCTTCGCGAGGACATCCGGCCGGTGGACCTACCCGATGAGCTACACGAAGCCGTCAAACTGACGATCTATGTTGGCCGCAAGGAACAAGTCTACGGAGTGCCTGCCTACACAGCGATCTGCGACTTGATGTATCGGCGTCGCCTCGCCGGCGCATCGGTATTTTTAGGCGTCGACGGCATCGCTCATGGTCAACGTGAGCGTGCGCATTTTTTTGGCCGCAATGCCGATGTCCCGATGATGATCATTGCCGTTGGGTCCGGTGAGCGCATTGGCCAGGTGCTGCCCGAACTGGGCGGCCTGCTTCGGCGACCCTTGTTCACCCTGGAAAGAGTTCGCTTATGCAAGCGCGACGGTGAACTACTGGAACGTCCCCACGCTTTGCCCGGAGTAGACGAACACGGCCTGCCTCTATTTCAGAAGCTGATGATCTACACCTCTGAATCTGCCCGCTACGGCCGCGTGTCAATTCACCGCGCCATTGTCCAGCGCCTTCGACAGCGCAAGTCGCCGGATGGGGCGACCGTCCTACGCGGCATCTGGGGTTTCCATGGAGACCACCAACCCCACGGTGACAAGCTGCTCTCGCTGGCCCGTCACGTTCCCGTTGTCACCATCGTCGTCGACACACCGGCCAACATCGCCGAGTCCTTCGACGTGATCGACGAACTGACACGCAACGAAGGGCTGGTTACTAGCGAGATGGTGCCCGCGCTAGCTTCTGACGACGACGATCACGGTAGACCGCCTCTGGCAAGTCACCGGTACTAGCAGCCCGCGAACGATCGTCTGGTTGAGCCGGCGCCAACTGCACACATTCTGATCTCAGCGGGCACCGAGGGGGCATGCCTCGCAGAGTATGGAAATCCGAGCGCAACAAGGGCTTACGTGACGGTCGCTATGGGATGCACAGACAGCTAGACGTATGAATGGCTCCACCAAAAATTTCCCTAAGTTGACCATCTTAGCTTGTGTTACGGGAAAAATTCAGGTTAACTGAGGGCGATGGTGTAAAGGTGCGTTGCTGCCGTGGTCTAACCGAGGTTGTCAGCGCACGATGGCGGTGGGGCTCGCCAAAACTGCCCGTCACTCTCGACGGCCAACGGTCCCTGCGGAACAGATCAGTACTCGGCTAGGTTTTGCATGGCCGACTGTGACGCGGAGGACAGTAAGTGGCCGTTGAGATTTCGTCTATTGATTTCTTCCAGCTTGATGGCCTGTACGCCATGAGCAGCCATAGATTGGCCGACCCTGACGACAGTGCCCCCGAATCAAACCGCATGCCGATCGACTTGGACCGGTAAGTGCTGAATTGTCGTTCAGCCGAGCAGAAGTCTCTCGCGTTGGGGATAAGGATAATTCGACCGTCCTGCAGACTCACGTGGAGAGGGAGGTACCGGTTGTCGTGTTCCCACCGCATCGTGGTGCGGGATCTAGAAGACGTGGCGGCCTGGAGCGCATCCGAAGTCGCGGCAGGCCCGTGGCGACGCTGACCATGTGCGGTTACACCGTCGGCTTCGTCGCATTGTTCGCCCGTTGCGGCGGGGCCAAGGGGGGGGGGGGGTGTACAAGCCGATTCCATCGGTCTGCAAGGAGCGCGGTCGCGCGCTGGACCCTGACGACAGCGAACGGCATCACTGGGTCCGGGTCACGTCGGCGGCGTTCCCTGACGCAGCAGGCGACGCGAGGATGCTGGCAATGGAAAGCACAATGCGAGAAACAAGGTGATGGCATGGATTACACGGGTCATAACGGAAAGCAGATCGTGGAACGAGTTTCCACAGCAAATGGCGCTGCTCGGATTGAAGGCATGCCGCGGGTGCCCATTTCGAAGGCAACCGCGCACGAGGTGATCAGCCTTGCATACGGCTTCTTCACTCCGCTGACAGGGTTCATGGGTCGACACGAGGTCGATGGAACCTTAGACAAAATGCGCCTTCCAGATGGAACGTTGTGGAGCATACCCATCGTCCTCGACATGCCTACCGACGCCATCGAAAAGTTGAACATAACAGTTGGAGGCAGCATCGTCCTGGAATATCTGGGCGCACCTATGGCTGTCCTTGATGTCACTGAGATCTACGAATACGACCTCACGCGCATGGCCGAAAAGACGTACGGCACAATCGATCCTCGTCACCCGGGCGTCAAAAAAGCGTTCGCGTACAAGGATCGGTTCATCGGTGGCGACATCACCCTCATCAACGAGCCGACCTTCAGCGATCCGTTCAAAAGCTTTTGGCTCACCCCTAGACAGCACATGGATATGTTGAGCCAGAAGCACTGGAAGAACCTGGTTGCACATCAAACGCGAAACGTTCCACATACCGGCCACGAAGCCTTGATGAAGCAAGCCTGGTTCGCGGCCAACGAAGACATGCCCGTTAGCGATTTGAGTACGGGTGTGCTGGTCAATGCGATCATCGGCCAGAAGCGTGTCGGAGACTACATCGACGAGGCGATACTTTTGGCACAAAACGTGCTGAGAACGAGCGGGTATTTCCGCGACAACGTCCATCAGGTTTCTTTCACGCTCTGGGATATGCGCTACGCAGGTCCGCGAGAGGCGATCTTCCATGCGATTCTGAGGACAAATCTCGGATGCACCCACCACATGTTCGGCCGCGACCACGCCGGTGTGGGCGACTTCTACAAGCCGTACGATGCGCAGAACCTACTAAGTCAGCACAGGTCCGAGTTGAGCATCAAACCGGTGTTTCTGAGGGAGAACTGGTACTGCCCGAAATGCTTGGAAGTGACCAACTCTACGCTCTGCGGCCATGACTCCCAAGCACAAAGTTTCAGCGGCAGCCTCATACGAAGCATTCTGACGGACGAAGTAAAGCCGACTCAAAAGGTTATGCGGCATGAAGTATTTGGCGTTGTCATGGAGTGTGCTGCCAGGTACGGCAAAGGTTCACCATTCGTTACGGAAGAGTATCTCAAGACTCGGCGGCCAGTATTTACACTGAACCAATTAGGGGACTAAATCCATGAGTAGCACACCAGAAAGAATCAAAGTCAATGTGTGGATCAACGAAGAACGCTTAAATGCACTGGCAGATGCAGGAATGGCCGACTCTGCAACGGAAGCTTTTGCCGGCATGAAACTGCTGGAGATCTATGCAACTGAGGAGCAGAAGAACGTCGTGCTGCAGCGGTTCCCGGGAGCCAAGTACGATTCCGCTACTACCAAATCTATTGAGTTGCTTCCCAAGAAGGTGAAAGACAGACTCTTAGACCTCTCCATCAAGATGCATTCGACCGGTCCCGATGTGGTGGACCGCTTTCTTCAGGAAGCGCAATCCTGATCCGTGTAAACGCGAGCGACGTGGCGTTGTCGCGGGACGTTTGTTCCAGCGCAGAGTCCGGCGGCGCGCTGTTAAGTCCCATACTTCATCGTGGGTAAAGGCTTGCCACTCCGCGGCCGTCTCGTCATGGAGGCAGTAATACTGATCTATATCGTGACGGCGGCCCGATGTCACGGTTGGCATTATTTCTTCTTTCCCGGCCTTGCGGCCCTCTCGCATGACGTGTTGACCCGGCCGTGGGGCAAGTGGGCGGCTCAGCCGTTACGCCTTATCGTGACGCCGGTTTTGGGCGCCATTGCTGGGATGTTGATTACCCGCGCCTTGCCTTACGGTGTGCTGGCGATTCTGCTCGTCGTCACCTCGTGCCTACTACTTCTCACGCTGCTCAAGTCGAACATCGCCCCGGCGCTGGCGGCGGGGGCGCTACCGCTCTACCTGGAGGTGAAGAGTTGGCTCTATCCCGCCTCAATCGCGCTGAGCCTCTTCGTCTTGGTTGCCATTCTTGTGATCTGGCAACGGTATTGTCGTCGACAGTACGGGCAGCAGGCGCCCGACGCGAACCCGGATGATGTTCTCGAGACGCTCCCGAGCGGGCATACGTGGCCCCTGCCGTTCTTCGCGTTCGTGACGGCAACGGCCTTCTGTGCCGCGGCCTGGGACTTACGACTTATGCTGTTCCCTCCGCTCATCGTTATGGCCTACGAGATGTTCGCCCATCCCACCACGTGTCCGTGGGCCGGGAAGCCTCTGGCGCTCCCCGTGGCGTGCCTGCTGACAGCGACCACCGGATGGGTTGCCGTGCGCCTGTTTGGAAGCGGTGGTGTAGCGGCTGGATGCGGACTTGCATCCGGTGTTATCGCGCTTTGGCTGCTACGGCTTCGCATGCCGCCCGCGTTAGCGATCGGACTTCTTCCGCTCGTCATCGGCCCTCCCAGTATCAAGTATCCGATCTCTGTGGCTATCGGTGCCGCGGCGCTAACCATCATGTACCAGCTATACCAACGCGTGTTCGCCGGCCACCTTGGCCGTGATTTCCCGACAAAATCAGAAGGAGGGAGTTTCCAATAGCTTGGCCGCAGTCAGGTTGGTCTGCACGAAAATTGAGCCAACCCAAAGGGGTCTGCAGGAATCTGGCCGACGTCGCGCTGGGTGACGGAACTGACGCCGGGCAGTTTCGAATGGATGGATGGTGCCGACCTCGCCGCGGCGCTCGCGGTCGCGGACGGATGCGAACTGTGAGCGGCAATCGGGGTGAGAGAGCAAGCTGTGTAACATGTTTCGACGACCAATAAGCAATCTCGATCGCATCTGGAACTATCGTCGTGCACACCGGGCAAGGCCGCCATGCCCTCGAGTATTGTGCGGCCGCCGTCGATGCCGACTGCACACCGTGGTCTAACGGCCGCAGCCGCAGTAGGCCGGCAGTAATGCTTCGTCACACAAGGTCCAGCTGCATACCAATAATCGTCACGACGACGCCGGCAACGGCGAGGGCGGCCGCCCATACGATCCGGCGGCCGCCTACATGAGATCCCAAGACCACGCCCAGAAGAGCGAGAGCAGCGGCCGAAGCGACCAGGGCAATCCAGGACAGCCGTGGGAGCAACGTACCAATGAATAGCGGGAGAGCCGCGCCCGCAAAGCTGGACGCTCCTGCCACCAGTGCCGCGGCAATCGAGTCGCGAAAGACCGCTCTACCAAGGCTTGTGGCGGCCAGACGACCCGACTGAGTAAACATCAGCTGTCGTTCGGCGCGTAGCAACTCCAATCGGTTCTGGGTGTATTCCGCGATGAAGAGGGTGACAATCGCGGTAACAAGGGCGACAACCCCAACTCGGGCGCTCAAGCGCAGGCCCAGACCGACGCCATGGAGCACCGATGCTGCCGCCAGGGTAAGCGCATTCAGGATTCCATCCGACACGCCAAGCGCCATAGCGAAAACAAACCTTCCCGAGCGGCGAAGGCGCGTCGCCCGAAGCCGCAAAACTTTCATCGGGTTCGAGGTACCCGTTCGATGATCCGATCGCCCACAACAAGCTCATCGATACTGTGCACCGCCGCACCAGCCTTTTCGATCTGCCTTATCAATTGCGCCGCATCAATGGATTTGCCTTCGACCGTGACCTCAAGGCCGACTGTCTCCAGATCAATTTCTGCCACGGTGATGTTGAGCGCCTCAACGCCGGAAACGTCATTGATCGCCGCGGCCAGCTCCAGCAGATCTGGCCTAGTGATTGCTTTATCGACGTCCAACTGCATGCGGCGAATGTTCATCGTGACTCCTCTGCCGGTCTGCCCTGTTGCAAGAAAATTGTCTGCTCCTCACCAAGCTCCGATGTGGTCGAATCAGCGTGAGGCCGACCCCGCGGCACCGCGCGCGTCTTTGGTTCCAAACATGAGTCCGCAGCTCCTGCGGGGGATCGCCGGCGCGGTAGGAACTCCAACATCGATAGCAGGAACACCCACGAAGCTACGTGCTGCCAGCGAGTAACCCTAGGCGCCAACGTATTTGCAGAGCGTGGCTTCATCGCGAGATCGACCTGCGATCCGTTCACGCTCGTCTCCTGGCGTGCTGATGACTAGTCACGCGTGTCATCTGCGTCTTCGCGGTCAGGAGGGCGCGGTGCGCGCGCATCACTCGGGTCGTCGATGACGGTGATTGAGGCGAGTACTTGCTTCAAGTTCGCATATGTTAAGGGGGAAATGTCACGCAAGGCATCTGCGGTCTCCTCGTCGCAGCCATTTGCGATCGCTGCGGCCAGCAAATCGTTTCGGTTGGCGGGAAACCGGATACCACTCAAACACGTGCGAAGTCGAGCTTCGGTGGTGGATGCAATCATTTATTGGCCTTCCGGATTGAAGCGATCGTTAACCATCGGTAACGCCCAGCTCTTCCGCTACAGTCAAGCCGTGTAGCCGGGGGAGCGCCAGCGGGACTACGGTGCCAATAGTCTCCTGTGTGACTGCGAGATCCACCGTCATCACGCTTTGCCAAGCTTACGACGAATGCGCGGTGGCGCACCCACGCTATCTGGGCCTGTGGTGTGCGCGACATGCCGACAGGTAGCTTGACGGCCTCTGCGCGAGCGGGTGCCGATCAACTCGGCTGCTGCAAAATTATTCGCGACGGAGATGGGGGAGATCTGCGGAGCCTGTTCAGAACACGTTGGGCGGGAAATAATTTCGCATGTATAGCTAGTTATCACGCGCCGGGCCACTTAATACGGTACTCGAATATGCATGTAGAACCGTGACCATGCTGGTCGATGATAAATTCCCGTTCGACCCGGCTGGGCACGGCTACAGCGCCCCCGGCGTAGGGAAGGTGACCCTGCGAGTCGAGTTTGGTAGCTAACCGACGTAGCTCGTCCGCGACGTCCTGACGCGTCATAATTCGGTAGTGATTGTGCACATTGAGGTCTGACATCTGGGGCTCTTTCGATCAGTCGCGGGTGAGCCGACGGTGGGTGAGACGGTATGGGCGGGCTGCTTCGGGCCCGGCCCTTACGACTTTGTGCTGTTCATAGCCGGCGTAGTTTCCCTCGAACCAATACCATTGGGGCGGGGACGCGTCAGTACCTTCCCAGGCGAGTATGTGGGTGGCAATACGGTCGAGGAACCAGCGGTCATGCGCGGTGACGACGACGCAGCCGGGGAATTCGGCGATGGCATTCTCCAGCGAGGCGAGGGTCTCGGTATCGAGGTCGTTGGTTGGCTCGTCCAGCAGCAGCACATTGCCACCCTGCTTGAGGGTGAGTGCCAGGTTGAGTCGGTTGCGTTCGCCACCCGAGAAGAAGCGCGCGGGCTTTTGTTGATCGGCGCCCTTGAAGCCGAAAGCGGCGATGTAGGCACGCGACGGTACTTGTACCGATCCGATTTGCAGCACATCATCGCCGCCTGAGACGACTTCCCAGGCGGTCTGACCCGGATCGATGTGAGCACGGTTTTGGTCCACGTAGGAGATTCGTACAGTCTCGCCGATGCGGATGGTGCCGCTGTCGGGTTCCTCATTGCCGGTGAGCATCTGAAACAATGTGGTCTTACCGACACCGTTGGGGCCGATGACACCGACAATCCCATTGCGTGGCAACGTGAACGAGAAGTCATCAAACAACTTGCGGTCAGCGAACCCTTTGCTCAGGTGGTCGATCTCGATAACCGTGCTGCCCAGCCGTGGACCCGGTGGGATGTGAATCTCCTCGAAGTCCAGCCGTTGGGCCTTGGCTGCCTCGGCCGCCATCTCTTCGTAGCGGCGCAGCCGCGCACCGCTTTTCGCCTGACGCGCCTTAGCGCCGGAGCGCACCCATTCCAGTTCGCCCCGTAGCTGACGCAGCCGCTTGGCGTCCTTGCGGCCTTCCACCTGGAGCCGCGCGGCTTTGGTGTCCAGGTAGGTCGCGTAGTTGCCCTGATAGGGGTAGGTATGGCCGCGGTCAAGCTCGAGGATCCATTCGGCGAGATTGTTGAGAAAGTAACGGTCATGGGTAACGGCAACGACCGTGCCTGGATAGGCAGCCAGGTGTTGTTCGAGCCATTGGACGCTTTCGGCGTCGAGATGATTGGTCGGCTCATCGAGGAGCAATAGGTCGGGCTGCTGTAACAACAAGCGGCACAACGCCACGCGGCGCCGTTCCCCGCCAGATAGCTGTTGGATGTCGGCGTCTGGCTGAGGGCAGCGTAGCGCGTCCATGGCCTGCTCGAGACGAGCGTCGAGATCCCACGCATTGCGGTGGTCTAGTTGTTCTTGCAGGCAACCCATTTCGGCCATGAGTTCGTCGCTGGCTTCGTCGGCCAGCGCGGCGGTGATTTCGCCAAAGTGAGCCAACAAGGCGTCGGTGTCGGCGACGGCCGCCCGGATGTTGTCCAGCACATTCTGGGTCTCGTCTAACACGGGCTCTTGCGCCAGCAGCCCGACCGAGACGTCTGGCGCCAATCGGCCGTCTCCGTTTGAGGGTTGCTTGAGGCCAGCCATCACCTGTAACAGTGTCGATTTGCCCGCTCCGTTGGGGCCAACGACACCGATCTTCGCACCCGGCAGAAATGAGAGGGTGACGTCCTCGAGAATCACCTTGTCGCCGCGCACCACCCGCGCCCGCTCCAGTTGGTAGATCCACCGCACAATTGCCTCCCGCCACGAATCGCGATTCGTCTGCAGGAACCATCGGCGACCGCTCGATACATATGGCCGCGGTTAGGTGGCGAGTTCCACCGCCAAATTTCTGCACTAAGCCTAGCTCGTCGCGCCGAGCTTCTGCTAGCGTCGAAACCAGCCGCAACTTCGGTTCGCGGTCGGCGATGAGGCTCCGCCTATTTCGCGCCGTCCGGCGCTGATGGCTTCTACCCCGCATTAGGTGTCGCTCGCAGACCCAGTCTGCGTTTCGAGGCGAGGGAGGAGCCATGGATACGCGTAATGCCCCTGATGTCGAGGTGGTTAGGGTCGCCGAGCGCGTTCTCTACCGGGAAAAGTGGCGAGTCTACGAGGAGCGTGCCGCGCAGAGGTTAGCGCAAACATCCTCACTTGTGTGGACCCGGCTGTTCCCCGAAAGCTCGATCATCCGGATAGTCGCTGTCGACGGTGTCGTGGTGGGTCGAGTTCGGCGCAAGGGCAGCCGATGGGTCGCTACGGGAATCGGACGGCGGGGCCCGGTCGCCGACTGCGGAGCCTTCCGCACAGCCATCGACGCCCTCACGTCGGAGGTCCACGGGTGCTGAGCAATAACATCACGATCCTCGCCACGCAGCAGCGCCCTGACGACGACAGGGATGAACGCGTCCATTCGCGCAGAGGGACACGCTAATGGCGGCCGTCAGCAAGATCGAAGTGTTGCTGCTATGGCGCGCCCTGCGTCAGTTTCGGTCTGGAAAAAGACCCGGCTGTGCACCATGGGGGCAACCCCCTAGTAGCGCGCGCCCCTCTATGCCGGATGTGGGCGTTGGAGCGAGCCAGACGACTATCGACTCACGCTCGATGAGACCTTTGACGAGACGGTGCGCCGCCGAGCCCAATGGCCCTGCGCACGGCTTCTTGATCTGCTCGGCCCAGATACTTCTCGGATCGGCTAGGACGCCGATGTGCCCGGGAATATGTTGTCCTGCAATAGTTTCGAGCAGTAGTTACTACGCTGACCCGCGGCGGCACCATGGCGTAGGTCCTCTCGCCGAGGAGATTGGGGCCGGAAATGTACGTACTGACCGTTACGAATTTCGGAGATACGTGTTCGGGCCGCGCAGACACCGTCTCGGTCTACAACAGCTACGAGGCTGCGTGCGCGGCCGCCAGTGGCTCTGCGGCCGTCGACCATTTGACGGTGACGATGCGGCGCTGCTCGATGGCGGGAGAGGAGGTAATCGCAGCTAAAGGTGTATTCATCGACGAGGAGGGAGTGGCGCTATTTGGATTCCACATCACGCTTGAGTCATGATCTGGCGCTGCTAATGGTCCCCCTCGTTGTCCGACTGCACCGCACCCTGGGCGGCTATTGCGGAGATGATGCAGGATGCGGAGAACCAATGTGGCGCAGCGGAAGAAGGCTTTCAAGCTGCTCACGACCTCGAAACAGACGGACGCAAGACCGGCCACGGCCGCCGCGACCATTATTGGCGATCCGGTTTGCAGTTGACAACATCCGCCTCATTTCCACAAGCGCATCTCGCCACAAAGAGTCTGATCGAGAACAGCCGGCCTGCGTTATGGCACAAGCACCCTTAAACAACAGAGCGTTCGGCCTCAGCAGAGGGAGTCATGTCCGTATCGAAGCGGCTAGGTAGCCGGCGCCCGCTGGCCGGAGAAGCACACTCGATGTCGCCGGTAAATGTTGAGATCCACAATGCGTGGGTTGAGTTCCCCACTTTCGACGCGAAAAGACGGTCGCTGAAAAAGGCGTTCCTGGGCAGTGCGAGCCGGGCCATTGGAGACATTCCGGCCAGCGTGCCCGTCATCGAAGCGCTGCGTGACATCACCCTTTCGCTGCATATGGGGGACCGAGTTGGCCTGGTCGGACACAACGGCGCCGGGAAGTCCACGCTGCTGCGACTGCTGTCGGGCATCTACGAACCAACGCGCGGCTCCGCCATCGTCCGGGGCCGGGTCGCGCCAATCTTCGATCTCGGGATCGGTATGGATCCTGAAATCTCAGGCTATGAGAACATCATCATCCGGGGATTGTTCCTCGGCGAAACCCGCGAGGCAATGCGATCCAAAGTCGATGAGATCGCCGCGTTTACCGAGCTCGGCGATTACCTGTCGATGCCACTGCGCACCTACTCCACCGGCATGCGAGTGCGGCTGGCGATGGGAGTGGTCACGAGCATTGACCCGCAAATTCTGCTGCTCGACGAGGCAATAGGTTCGGTCGATATCGACTTCCTCCACAAGGCATTGGTTCGGTTGCAGCAGCTGGTAGCCAGGTCGGGGATCCTGGTGTTCGCCAGCCACTCCAATGACTTCCTCGCCCGGCTTTGCAAAACCGCCATATGGATAGACCACGGCAAAATTAGGATGACCGGAAAGCTACGGGATGTGATCGAGGCGTATGAGGGCGTACAAGCTGCACGCCATGTCGCTCGCAGCAGTGCGGAGGTCACCCCGAATGAATAAGTCGGACGAACAGCCACTCCGGTCAGGAAGGCAACGCCGAAGGAACCGCCGTAGTGGTGCCCGCGATTTCGGCGTCACATCGAAGCAGTTGCCCACGGTGCGCGAGTTCTCTGCGGGCGGGCTGCCTGCCCACGGCACTGGCACCAGTCGCCAATTCGGGGTGATCATCGGTCGGGTTGGTCGGCGCGGCCGCACCCTGTGGTTGTTACCCAAGGGCCACGTTGAAATAGGTGAGCGCCCCGACCAGACCGCAGTTCGCGAGATAGCCGAAGAAACCGGCATTCGCGGTGACGTGATGGCCCCCTGGGCAGCGTGGACTACTGGTTCCGCGCAGCGGTTGCCATGGTTGCACAAGACGGTCCACCATTACCTGCTGCGGTTTCGCGAAGCTGCAGTGGCGATAGGCGACGACCACGAAGTCACCGATGTTGCGTGGGTACCGCTCGAGGCGTTGCCGTCACGGCTAACCCATGCTGATGAAGGCCAGATCGCGACAGCGGCAATAAATCTCACGCAAACATTGCTCGAGCGGGGCCAGGATACACTGCCCCAACACCTCTCGAATTGCATCGCTGCGCCAACCCCAACGACACTCGATCTCCATGCATGGGACGGCTTCGCCTGGACCTGGCCCGCATAGCTAGGCGCTCAGGGAGGAGAGAAAGATGACCATCCACGTTGATGTGACCACGCGATCTCGAAAAGCTCGGCGCTGGCCTTCGCGGCCAACCGGATGGGGATCAATCAAGTGCTCGCGGACAAGCGGCCAGCACGGGGCGACAGTGACATGACGTTTACCCGGCCTGCTGACCGTCCAACGGGACGAGACTTCATCGGCGCGCTGCTCGCCGGTCGGCCGAAGCCCACGCGACCCACGATGTACGGTCACCAGTGATCCACACTCGAAGCAGAGAACGAACCGCGCTGGAAGCGACGGAAGACCGCGGAATACGCGCCGCTAAGGCGAAAAGTCGCTGAAATCAAGCCCATCGCGTATGGCTTTCTGCGCCTTGGCCGGCAGTGTATCGAGGATCTCATGCACCCGGGCGCGATGGCGCGCGACGGCTTTGCGTTCCGGCATGCCCGGCGTAGCGTTGATTTGCTCTGGCACACCCTCGATTTCATCAACACCGCCATCAGGATGGCCAGCATCAACCATAGCTTGCTCCTGGGCCAGGGTCGCGGCGTCCTTCTCTTCTGACATCCCGATCGGACCGACCCGGCGGCCGTTGAGGAATTGCCGCACTACTGGATCGTCGCTGGTCAACAGCACTTCACGAGGCCCAAACATGACCAACTTACGGTGAAATAGCATGCCGATGTTATCGGGCATCGTCCGGGCGATGTTGACGTTGTGAGTGACAATCAAAAGCGTGCAGTCGATTTGGGCGTTGATATCGATGAGCAACTGGCTCAGATAAGCCGTGCGGACTGGATCCAGACCCGAGTCTGGCTCATCGACGAGGATGATCTGAGGCTCAAGCACCAAAGCACGCGCCAAACTTGCCCGTTTGCGCATGCCGCCGGAAATCTCGCCCGGGAACTTACCCTCATCGCCGCTAAGGCCAACCATTTCCAGCTTCTCCATGGCGATCCTGCGGATCTCGCTTTCCTTCTTTTTGGTATGTTCGCGCAACGGAAAGGCCGTGTTGTCATACAACGTCATAGACCCGAACAACGCACCGTCCTGAAACATCACCCCGAACAAAGTACGGATTTCATAGAGCTGCTTGCCTGAACAGGCGACGATGTCGGTGCCATCGATGACAATCCTGCCCTGTTCTGGGTGAATCAGCCCTACCAGGGCCTTCAAAAACACTGACTTCCCCGTGCCGGACGGGCCCAGCAAGGCGCTGACCTCCCCAGCTGGCAACGACAGCGTGATATCTTCCCAAATTCGATGACTACCAAATGATTTAGTCAGGCCCTCAACATTCACTGCGATGCCCATAGCCCCCAACTCCCAACTCGACAACACCGTTGACGGCCGCGTCGCCACTTTGGCAAGGGCGTACGGCTTCCCACGTATTGGAAACATGTCGAGACACCACGCACCGCCTGGCGGCCGTGGCTGCTCGGCACGTTCGCGCCACTCGCTCCCAACACTGCTCGACACCTTCCCGCAGGAGTTACAGGACCGAGACAAACAGGCCCATCCAGCGCGAGCCGTGTTGCGCTGCGCGCGCACCGTCGCAGATGAGGTTGACTGCTCTGCTGCACAGCGGGACTTGACGAGGACCCGTTAGAGGGATCCCGAGCTAGCTGTCGCGAGGCGATGCGGCTCTTGGTGGCGAGGAAGCTCTCACGGTCGGCAACGTGGCCGGGGCGATTAGGCAAAGCGAGATTCGGTGATTCGGCATCCACGCGCAGCTCCTCCCCAGTTGTGTTGGAGGGCAGGTCTGCCGTCCAACTGAACTACGGGTAGAAGCCATCAACGCCGAGTGGCGTGCGTAACGGCGAGCCTCATCGCCGGCCACCGATTCGAAAAGCGGTCGCTTCCAACGCTAGCAGCAACACCGGTGCTGAGCCAACATCGAATGCCTCCCGTGCGGGCCCCGCCACCAGCATCGAGGTATCGGTCCGAACACGGCTGAAACTAATGCGGCGAGCCGTGCCGGCCGCAGCTCAACCTCACCAGACACTCATCCGGAGGTCAGGGCGCGGGTCTCCGGCTAGTCACCTGCCTGATCAGGGGCGACGTCAAGGCAGGTGGCAGTTCAGCAAACAGGAGAGCCAGGTGTTTTCTAGGTCGGTAGTTGTGTAATGTCAAGAAGACATGCAATAAAGCGATGGGGCTCGCTCTACGCGCTGTTTGCGGTCAGATTTCACCGACCCGATAGTGCTAATGGCTCCTACCCGTGGGTTGTCGATGCGCGACCCACCCGGATGGGTAGGAGTTCGTCATATGCAGCGTTGTGTTTCGGCGGGTCGCGCACCCGATGGCGGTCATCGACCAAATCGCGCTGTAGCCCCAGCCACTAGTTCCGTGGCCGCTGCTGTGGTGTCGCACCGCCGGCGATGTTCTCCAAACGCAGCCCCTAGACCTTGTACCGGCCGTACCCAGGTCGTTAGGCAGGCTCCGTTGCCCAAACGTCCTCTGTCGTACCGGGTTTCATGGGCTCCTCGAGAATCACGACACTTGCTGACGCTCTATGCCGGCACTGTGTGGTCCACGGAGGGCCCAGGTGGAATCCCTAGGCCCTCGTGCGTGATCCGCCCGGCAAACCGGGCGTGCCGCGGGTGTCCTCTTTGGGGAAGCCGCAAACAACGGCCGATGGCAACCGTGCCACATGCCAGGCGACTCGCAGCGACGCGACTTGATTACAGCCCCTGCGCGCCACCGACGGTGAGCCAGCTCGGAGCATCCTCTAGAGGAGCCGTCGATGCTTGACGAGTTCTGGCACAACTTCAACCTTTGTGCTACTCGCGGTGCGATGCGCTGCGGCCGCTTACATCGCCGTCCCCGCTGTCCACCGATTGGCCATCCCCGAGGCCAGTCTGAGCCCCTAGCCGCGTCGCTCGGCCTGACGTTTTGCTACAACGTCACCATCGGGATCCCGCTCTACGTTGAAATTGTCAGAATCCTTGGGCAATACAGCCCGTAACCCAAACCGCCATGTCGAAGAGATTGTCATGACAGACCCGGAACTCACCGCTCGACCCTGCCCGGCGACGCAGGACGTCAGCGGCCAAGGAGCGGAGGCCTGATGGCTGTCGACGTGACCGTGCTGCGGGTTTTCACTGATAGCAATGGCAGATTCGGTAACCTGCTCGGCGTAATCGACGCTGCAGCAGTCCCAGCATCTGACCGCCAGCGCATCGCTGCTCAACTCGGTTACAGCGAAACAATTTTCGTTCACCTGCCGGCGCCGGGAAAGCCCACGGCAGCGGCCCACATCTTCACCCCTGCCGTGGAATCGCCATTCGTCGGCCATCCCGCCCTGGGGGCGGCGTGGTGGCTGCGAGACCGCGGCACGCCCGTCCGGAGCCTGCAGCTGCCGGTCGGCGTTGTCGAAGTCGAGTACACCGCCAAGCTAACTATCATCCGGGCTTTCGCGGACTGGACTCCTGAATTCGTGATGCACCACCTGATGTCGCCGCAGGATGTCGTCGACGCTGACCCCAGTGACTATCTCGATGACTTCCCGCACTACGTATGGGCATGGATCAACCGGGACGCGGGGCATGTGCGCTCGCGATCGTTTGCGCCAGAGCTTGGCGTGCGGGAGGACGAAGCCACAGGCGCGGCGGCAATACGCATCAGCGAGCACCTAAGCCGAGATCTGACCATTACGCAGGGCAAAGGATCCGTAATCCATACCGAATGGAGCGCCACCGGCTGGGTATGCCTGGGTGGTCGTGTCCTTTGCTCAGGTATCGCTCATTTTGCCTAACCGGGCCAGGCCCTGATCTACGGAGATGAAAGAGGTTCGCATGCGTCATCCACTCGCTCTGTGCGAAGGCACCATTAAGAGCATGATTCGACGAATAGGACTGACGTTGAACAACAGTGACGAGCCGTCGACAGCGTCGACAAGCGTCCAGCGCCGGCCGTGGCGGGCCGCACAGCTCGAGAGCAGCCATGTGCGCGGGGCCGACGGCTTCCAGGCCGGAAACCTACACGCCCGCAACGCATGAGCGCCGACTTCAGCGACGACTGTCGCAAACCGAACGGAGAATCTCGCGAAACGTGGCTCACTGCCGGAGTCGGTGCTGTGGGGGCGACCAGCTTCTTCTCCGATACCGGCCACGAGATCACGACATCGGTGTTACCCGCCTTCCTGACCGGTACCCTCGGCGCCTCGGCGGCCGCGCTCGGCGTCATCGACGGAATCAGCGACGCATTAATCGGCGTCATGAAGTTGGTCGGCGGTCCACTAGCCAATGACCCCGACAAACGGGGACGGACTGCCTCGGGCGGCTATCTCGGTACCGCCTTGGCGACGGGCGCGATCGGCGCGGCCATGACGGTGTGGCAAGCCGGCATCCTGCGCGCCTTCGCTTGGCTGTCTCGCGGCTTGCGATCCCCGGCACGCGACGCGCTGTTGGCTTCACTGAGCCCAGAGTCGGCCCACGGTCGCGCATTTGGGCTTGAACGGGCGGGTGACAACCTCGGCGCCGTCGCAGGCCCATTGTTGGCCGCGGCGCTGGTGGCCTGGCTCGGCGTGCGACCGGCGCTTTTCCTCGCCGCCATCCCCGGTTTGTTTGCCGCAGTGGCGATCACCGTGGCCGCACGACGAGCTCGTCGAGCAACCCCGGCCGACAGCCGCTCCGTCGCGCGGCGCTTCGAGTTCGCCGCATTGCGCGACGCCGGCATGCTGCGTGCACTGTTACCAGTGGCAGTATTCGAGTTTGGGAACCTCGCGACCACGCTGTTGATCCTTCGCGCAACGCAATTGTTGAGCTCGCCGCAACGCGCGATCACCGCGGCAGCGTCGCTGGCAATTCTGATTTATGCCGCGCACAACATCGTGGCCACGGTCGCTTCGCTGGTGGCTGGCAGATGGTATGACCGGGCCGGGCCACGCGTAGTCTTTGCCACGGGCGCGGGTCTTTACGTCATTTCTTACGTACTGTTCGCTGCTGGGTCGCACAGCGCGCTCATCGTGGCGGTGGGCTTTTCGTTGGCCGGAGCCGGTATCGGGCTGGCCGAGCCAACCCAGTCGGCGGTTGTCTCCCAGCGTCTTCCAGATCACTTGCGCGGCTCCGGGTTCGGCGTGTTGGGTGCTGTTCAAGCGATGGGCGACTTGGTGGCGACGGTCGTGGCCGGGATCCTTTACACGGCAGTCAGCGCGCAAGCTGCCTTCGCATATGCGGCCGTGTGGATGGTAGCCGCTGTCTTCGTTGCCGGTAGGTTGCGCCCGTCGCGACGATAATGTCCATCGGTCAATCGGATCCCACGATTTCGGAGATGGCCTCACGTTGTGGGACGTTGCCGAAGACCCGCCGAAATGAGTCCTGACCATAGCTGGTGGGCTCCGGGTGTCCCGGCTTTAATCGGAACGTTCGTAAGCCGTCGTCGCGACGTTGGGCCCGCAAGAAGAGATAGCTCGGATCGCCTTGCGAACTGAGGTGACGCGCGAGGCCGTACAAATGAGTCACAAACACGATTTTGACCCCGTTTTCCACCATGGCTCGTATTACATCGCGTGCGATCTGAGACCCCTCCCTCTCATTGGTCGAGGCAAAGGACTCATTGCACAACAACAATGATGTCGAGCCAACCACGTCGGCGATGTCACTCATG
Organism: Mycobacterium sp. TKK-01-0059; assembly: GCF_000709305.1. Lineage (NCBI taxonomy): Bacteria > Bacillati > Actinomycetota > Actinomycetes > Mycobacteriales > Mycobacteriaceae > Mycobacterium > Mycobacterium sp. TKK-01-0059. The sequence goes on along the minus strand of NZ_KL446993.1, from coordinate 1,764,752 downwards.
CGAGCAAGTTCTTCTTCGAGCTTGCCGCGGACGTTGGTGTCGTCTTCTTCGCGTTTGAAGTGTGTGAAGACACCGTCGCGGACGTTGGCATGAAACGAGGCCGCGGCAACAAACATGCCAGCTTGCATCATCACCTGCGCGACACCCATGCTGCGTAAGCAGGTCGACTTACCGCCTTCATTAGCCCCCGTTATCACGATCAACGTCCTCCCGGCAGCATCGATGTCGTTTCCGACGACTGGACTTGTGCCGGTAAGGCACAAGCCCACATCGCGCAGATCACGGCAAGAGAACTGAGGCAGGCCTACTGGTATGGGGGTCGGAAAGCAGGTGGGTGCGTCTGCTTTCGTGAGTTGTTCGTAGAGGTTGGTACATGCTAAATAGAAGCCGAGTTCGGTGCGTAAGCGGCCGAAGAAGCCCTCGACGTGGTCCGCGGATCGTGTGACCGTGTTGGCGACGTCGTTGATGGCACGACCGGCCAATTCGGTGAGCGCCTTCGCGCCGGCCTCGTCGCGGTCATCAACGACGAATCCACAGCTGCCACTGTGGTTTCCGGTCAATCTGTCCCACCAGTTGCGCGCGGGCGGCTGATGAAGAAGATAATCTGTGCCCTTGTTGCCCAGACTCAGTGAAGCGCTGAGCATTACCCCTCGCGGGAGATGCAGCTCGCGAAGGTCTGCATCGAGCTGCTTGAGGTACTCGTCGCAGACCTGAGTGCTGATCATGTCAAGCAACTGTCGAAACCCGACCGAGCTGAAACCATGGCCTTGTTCGCTGCATACTGCCCGCAGCTGTCGAAGGTTGCCTACTAATAGTTCGAGGACACGGACGGAGCGGCGCAGTATGGCTTGCGGGTCCCGGGACATTAATCCCCCGAGGAACACCTTGCGCCGGACCTGGACGCCGTCGACCGCGATGTCGTACATATGCTGCACTACCGCGCGGTTGGCGAGACAATCCGCCAGGACTTGTTGGCGGTAGACTATGACGTCAGGATCGGTAACCGAAAGCGGCACAATTTTTTTCGCTGTCTCGAGTAAAAAGTCGTCGCCGCCGGCCATGGCGTTGTAAACGCGCCGCAGTTCGAGGTCCTCATCGACGAGGTCCTGCAAGCGCCAAGGCAGCCGCGGTAATAGATCGGGGTCGTGAACCGGGTCTAGGAGCCGGACTCTCATTGGCTGATCCTCCGCCCCAGTGCGTCGTAGCTCAAGCCGTATTTGTTGGCGAGCGCAGCAGCATATGCCAGGCCGTCAGCGGGACGGCGAGTGAACTTAAAGGTCCGCTGGGTCGGGTCATCTCGAGCGACTTCACCAACCATGCTGACGCACATCGGATCCAGTGTGGAAAGTTCGTCGAGGAAACTGACATAGACCGCGATGCAACCCAGTGTGACGATTCGTTCGAGCACCTCTCGACCAATTAACAAGGCATCGTTGACGGTGGTCGACGAGAAGCTTTCGTTCATGACTAGGATGCTGGTATCGGTCGCGCGCGAGAGAATGTCATGAATGCGCACCAGCTCGTCATCGAGTTTTCCATGCAGCGTCGAGAGATCTTCTTGTCGCTCGAAGTGGGTAAAGATCTGGTCGGGCAAGGTCAGGCGGGCGACGCTGGCAGGTATCGGACAGCCAATCGACGCGAGGTAAGCGCACTGGCCGATCGTCCGGGCGAACGTCGTTTTGCCCCCCTGGTTTGGGCCGGTAACGACGAAGGTGCGTTCGGATCCCGACAGATAGAAGTCGTTGGTGACAGGGCGATTTTGTTCCTGGACCATACTGATGGCCAGCGCAAGGTCGAAAGCGTCGCCAACATTCATCACGCCGGGATCGTCGGTCATGTCCGGATAACAAAACGCGAGTCCCAGCGTCCTGAAACGGCCGATGAACATCAGATATGAGAGATAGAAGTGGATCTCGTGCTCAAATCTCGCAACAATCGGTTCTATAAAGTGTTCGTGATTGTGGCAGAAGCTATCGAGAAGCCTAAAGGCTTCCGGATGAAGTCTAGCGACGCATTCGAGAATCTGCTCCTCGATATGGTTCATATCGTTGAATTCCGGAAGCGCGACACGGTAGTCCTTGCTGACCTCCGTCGCGAAACGTTCAAACGTTTCAGCGATGGCCGTACTGTAATCACTTTGTTCGTTGAACTTTTGGACATGAACTTGAAGGCCCTCAATGTGCACCATGTATCGCACTCTGCGCAGATGGTCTCGCATCGTTTGGGTCTCGGCGGCCAGCGTCTTGAAAGCCTCGCCATTGATGTAGCCCGTAACGTGCTCAGCGAAGTTGCGCAAGCCCGGCGAACGCATTCTCATGTCGGCGACATTATTGCCTAGCAGTTCTATTGTGCGGCAATAAATCTCGATCGCAGCGATTAGCCAACCCTGTCGTTGCAGGCGGTGCCACGCGTTCCTCGCCACGGTAAGTCGACCGCGCATGGCACGGATGCCGTCGACGAAGTTTTGTATCGATGACCGTGTGTGCTCGTCCTCGAGGTCACGGAACACTTGCTGGCGGTACTGCACAGCCCGCAGGTCATGGAGGGGTGCACAGAAAGTACTCGCGATCTCACTGTCGCCATACCCAGCCGTCACCGCGGCGAAGATCTGGTCGAGATGAAGGTCGGCGAGGAAGTCTGGTGAGGGTGGCGAGCTACTGCCGCGGTCATCCACTCCGGGGTCAAGGATGCTGGTGAAGATGGCCATCTTGCGCTCACCCGCCTTCTACCGTAAGTCGTCCATGGTAGAAGCCATCAGCCGGCGCGGCAGTTGTGGCGAGCTTCATCGCCGTGTTGTCCATGTTACCCCGAGATCACCTGCGCAGCTGGCGCAGCGAGCTGTCTGACGGCGATTGTTGTGGGGTTCGTCGTGTCGCACAAGAGCCCTGGCGTACTCATCTTCTGCGGGTGATGATGGGAGATGCGGCGGTGGAGCTCGCCGAATCGCGGATTGTCGCCAATGGCTCCTGGGTAGCTACCAGCGAGGATGCAATGCCCATCTCAAAGCTAAGGAAATGTCGATGAGTTCTCCATGCCGCGGGATGGGGAATCCGGCGCGGTACAACGTCATGTTTTGGCTACCGCCGGGCGGTATCGACAATGAGATTTTTGCAGCGTATTGGGCAGAGTTGGCCGACCTTGACGCTAGCGACGTCGGCCCTGTGCTGGATCGACTCGCGGATGCAGGCATCGGCGGGTATGTGGCAACCCCGGGCGGAACGCTGAGTCGCAATTTGCGGCGGCATCCGACTCGGCGACTGTGGGTGGATTCACTGCAATACCATCGTGCGGAAGACGTTCTGATGACCTACCTCAACCACAAGCCTGCTACAGGCCAGAGTCATTCGGCGACAACGTTGTAGCGATCCCACGCCAACTCGGTCGACTCGGCCCGGCTGCTTGCAAGTCGCCGTGCGCTGACTTCAACGGTCCAGTGAGAAATCTAGCTGCGTAGGTGCGACGCGCGGTCTGCTTTCTCGGCACGGACGCCTCCCATGCGGAAGGTCAGCTGCTTTCACGAGCTGTCCGCAAACCCAGGAACCACGGCGACTGGCCGGGTGCTATGACGCAAGAGGTTTCGCGTCACGGTGCCGGTCACGATGTGGCTTAGGGTGGGACCGATTCCGTGCTGGGGGCGGCCCACCACAATCAAGGTCGCGGCGCAATCATCTGCGGTCTTGAGAAGAGCCTTAACCGGATCACCGTTGAGAAGGTGATATTCCCACTCCACATGGGCCGCGTTGAGAGCTTCGCCGACATGCTGACGTTCGGTGTCGAGCTTTCGTTTGAGGGCGTCAGCCGACTGACCCGATGATCCGGAAATGGCGCCGTCGGAAATGTCGACTACATGGACAACGTGAACAGGTACGTTCAGGGCGCCGGCCAATTCACTAGCGAAGAGCACTGCGGCCCGGCTAGCGGGGTGGCGGTCATACCCGACGACCAATGCCATAGCGCGAACCCCTCGCCCCGTGTATGCCCAAATGAACAGGAGCCATCAGCCGAGTTGGCGGTTCGGGCACAGCCCAGGCGGAGATCCATCGCCAACGATCAGGCTAGCCGTTTGGCCCCGGTAGAGGCCAGCGCCAATACGATTGACCTGGTTCGGAACAGGCGCGTAGCCTTCGAGAGGACAGGCGGTGGGGCCCGTCAAATTTGCCACCGTACCTGGGCGCTAGGAGAGCCTGGCGGTTGCCAACGGTCCCTGGGAGTTGACCAGTGCCGTTCGCGTAGCGCGTTCAGACACGTTGCGCGGCGCCAATGGACCCAGGAGCCGATCATGAACCGGTCATCATTACCCGTACCAATGCCACACCCTGGGCAAGTGCTATCGCATTCGATCCTGTCTCCGCCGTCGCGGATCGCGATCGCCGGTGACTGGCACGCCGACACCGACTACGCGGTGGGAGCCATAGAGCACGCCGCCAGGCGTAATGCCACAGTGCTGCTTCACCTCGGGGACTTCGGCTACAACTTCACCGACCACTTCTTGGATTCGCTTGACCGCGCGGCGGATCGCTGCGGCATCGTCTTGGGATTCATCGATGGCAATCACGAGAACTTCGACCGGCTGTACAGCTGGCCCGTTGGCGCTGACGGCCTCCGTCAGCTGCGCGAACACGTCGTCCATTTGCCGCGGGGATTTCGCTGGCAGTGGGCCGGGACCAGATGTCTGGCGCTCGGCGGCGCGTACTCCATCGACCGCTTTCTGCGCAAGCCCGGACGATCGTGGTGGGCGCAGGAATGCATCACAGCTCGGCAAGCTCGCGACGCCGGAATCTCCGGGACTGTCGATGTGATGTTTTGCCACGACTGTCCGGCCGGAATCACCGTTCCGGGCGCGTCACGCGACCGGTTCGGATTCCCGGCTCAGGAGCTGCAGCGCTCCGAGCTGTACCGAGTACGGTTACGGTCCGTCGTCGACATGGTCCGTCCGGCGCGATTGTGGCACGGGCACTTCCACCACCGCTACCAAGCGGTGCTGCAGGGTAATGGATATCGCACCGTCGTTGATGGTCTGGGCAAAAACGGTGATCCGATCGACAACAACATGGTGGTGGTCAATCTGGCGCAGCTCGGCGCTCACCGACTCAGTACTCCGAACAGCACGCGACCAGCCCATTCTGACTTGACCAACCGAATCGCCGTTGGTTAACTGACATCGGCGATGGAGTCCGCCAGAAAGCGTTGCTTTCGAACCGCCGCAAGGCTGATGGCACCTGCAACCTTTGAAGGAGTCGCAGGTGGCTTGTGTCTTGAGTCGCGCAAGCCCGATACGTTCGGCGTCGCGATGAAATCGGCCGACGAATCCCTTGTCGAATTGCGTTGCGCCATGGCAATCCTCCGTAAGGACGCGGTACTGCTGTTGCAGCGTGACGACGGGGATTGGGTGCTGCCGGGCGGCCGGCCGCGCGCGCACGAGAGCATGGGCTCATGTGTGCGGCGAGAAACCCGCGAAGAAACCGGCCTGGATATTGAACCCCTGGGCTGCGCGCTGGTACTGGAAGTCAACGATCCGCACAGCCGCCGACGAATCGTCGAATTGGTCTTTGTTGCAGGCCAGTTCGATTCCGATGCGCCGACAGGGGGCGAGCCGGGCCGGACGCCGACGTGGGTGTCGTGGGAAGATCTGAAGGGTGTAGCACTGCACCCACCCATCGCCGGCTTCCTTCGGGACCTATCCCGGGGGGACGGTCGACACGCCCGATACTTGGGCAATCTGTGGCGGCCAGGACCGGTTACCTAATGACGAGTCTGCCGCTACCGGTCATTCAAGGGTTACAGGTCCTCACTGTTGCCGGCGGTGCACCAGGCATCAGCGGCTTCATTGCTTGGTTCGAAGCGCGTTTGCAAGGCCGTCGCGGACCACGGATTCTGCAGCCGTATTTCGACCTGCGGAAATTCTTCGGGAAAGAGACGTTGGTGCCGCGCGGCGCCGGCCCGTTTTTCCGGCTGGCGCCCCTGGCATCCTTCGCCTGCTATCTCACTGTTCCCATGCTGATTCCCGTGCTCACCAGTTACGCGTTGCCGCTGGGCTATATGGGTGATATCCAAGGCGGGGGCCTGGTCCTGGCATTCGCCAGCTTCCTGGTTGCCGTCGCTGCCGCCGAAACCGGCGATGCCTACGCGCAGCTTGCATCCAGTCGCGCCAAGACGTTTGCGGCGATTACCGAACCGGTGGTGTTGCTTGTGGTGTTCACGGTGGCGCTGATCACCACCACCGATCTTCCCTACGTCCTGGGAGCCACCGTGCGCAGCGGCCCCGACCAGATCGTGCGACCCGCTCACCTGTTGGCTTCAGCCGCGCTCTTCATGGTGATCCTGTACGAGACAGCACGGATCCCTGTCGAAACACACACCGGTACAACGGAATTCGGAATGATCGAGACAGGACGCTCCTTTGAGCACTCTGGGCCGGATCTTGCCCTGCTGCATTGGGGTGCCGCAGCCAAGCAATTCGTCCTGTATGTGATTTTGCTCAATGTCTTTGTCGCCCCCTGGGGGATGGCCTCCACCACGAGCCCAGCCGCAGTCGGACTGGCAATCCTCGCATTGCTGGCTAAGGCGGCACTCTTGGGCTGCCTGGTCGCGGTGATCGATAACAGCTACGCCAAGCTACGGCTGTTCAAAATCACCGAATTCGTTTCTGCAGCCTTACTGTTGGCGATCCTGGCACTATTTACGCTTTACTTGGGAGGCGGCTGATGCTCGTGCTCGCAGCAACGGAGTCGGTCCCGACAGTATACGAAGGCGTCGCGAATACCGTCGCGCTGATCGTCTTGCTGCTTGAGTTCGGGATGCTGCGCGCCGCACTACTGCGGGGCCAGGTGCGCCTGTACGCTGGCCAATCACTGGCCGTCAGCGTCTTGGCCGCTGTCGTTGCGTTCGGGCGCGACGTCCCCGAACTCTATGCGTTGGCGGTACTTTCGCTGCTACTGAAAGTCATCGTGGTACCGCTGCTAGTGGTAGGACTTCTGCGGGAGGCCAACCAAGAAATCGCCGGCAGCGGCGCACTCGGGGTCGCCAACGAGGTGCTGATCTCGATTGCCGTGGCGGCCTTCGGATTTTTCGCCGTCGGCGTGCTCGGAATCCATTCCCCCGTGCTGCCCACCGCCGCGCTCAGTCTGTCGGTGGCCGTGATCTTGGTGGCCTTCATCCTGATGATCGTCCGCCGCGACGTCGTCAGCCAGGCAATCGGCTTCTTCTCACTGGAAAACGGTGTCTCGTTGGCCAGCCTGGTAGTGGCTGCCGGGATGCCGCTCATCCTCGAAGTTGCATTCTTGTTCGACCTACTTGTCGCCGTGGTGGTTTTCGGGGTCCTGATGCGTACCCATCACCGCCGAACACAGTCGCTTTCTACCCAGACACTCGACCGGTTGCGGGGATAGTCCATGTCGATTGTCGTTGTGCTGCTGGTCATCTTGCCGCTGATTACGACACTGGTGTGCCTGCGCGCACCGCATCGCGTCGCGGCCACGGTGACGGCGTTAACCGGTGTTGCCGCCTTTATCCTGGCCGTCGCACTGATACCGGCCGGCGTCGGCCACACGATCACGGCATTGCGCTACCTGAGGGCCGACTCACTGTCACTGATCTTTCTTCTCGGCACTTGCTTCCTTTACGCCGCAGTCGGGATCTATTCCGTCGGCTACCTCGCCGATGAAGAGCGCGTGGTCCGCACACAATCAGTCGATCAGCAAGCCCGGTTTGCTCGCCACAGTGCCCGCTTCTACATGGGCCTCAACGCCTTCGCATGGTCGATGATCTGTGCGCCGTTGGTCAATGGGCTTGCGCTGTTATGGATCGCAATCGAGATCACCACGGTCATTTCGGCGCTATTGGTCGCATTGGACGACACCGAAGGGGCGACGGAGGCTGCATGGAAGTACGTGCTGATCGCCTCCTCGGGGCTTGGGATCGCGCTGCTGGCAACGATCTTCATGTATTACGCAGGCGCGCAGGTACTGGGTCAGTCGTATGACTTGGCGTTCGACCCCATGATTGCCGCGGCCGGCCAATCACCCCACACACCGGTACGGTTAGCGTTCGTGCTCGCGGTGGTGGGCTACGGCACCAAAGTGGGATTTTTCCCCGTGCACACCTGGCTTCCCGATGCGCACGCGGAGGCTCCCACACCGGTCTCGGCGCTACTGTCGGGATCGCTTCTGGCTGTGAGTTTTTATGCGATCCTGCGCTATTACCAGATCACAGTGGCCGCATTAGGACCCCGCTTCCCTCAAATGGTGCTGTTGGTCTTCGGAGTGCTCTCGCTGCTTTTGGCTGCGCTTTATCTGCTCGAGCAGCGGGATATCAAACGGCTACTTGCATATTCGAGTGTCGAGCACATGGGCATCCTTGCGATCGGCATGAGCTTCGGCGCACCGATTGCCCTGTCCGGCGTGCTGCTCCACGTGCTGGCCCACGCCGCGGCTAAGGGCAACGCGTTCATGGGTGCGGGCGTGCTGGTGCGCAAATTCGGCACCAAGGAACTAGCACGAATGGCGGACGGCATCGGCGTCTTGCCCTGGTCGGGCCCGCTGTTCTTGGTCGCTGTCCTGGCGCTATCGGCGATGCCGCCTTTCGGCTTGTTTCGCAGCGAATTCCAGATCGTCTCGGGTGGATTTGCCCACGCCCGCAATGCCGCAGCAGCCGTGCTCGTCTGTCTGGTCACCCTGGCATTTCTCGGCTTGACCCTCGCAACGACCCGAATCCTTTTCCGCCCTCACCCCGTCGACCCGGCCGCTGCCGAATCGCCACAGATCCCGGGTGAACCCAGTCGGTGGATGGTCACCCCCGTTGTCGCAGGAGTCCTCGTCCTGCTGATGCTCGGGCTTGCACCCCCAGCCGACTTGGTCGACCTGCTCAACCATGGCGCCAGCGAACTCGCGGCTGGTGGCCGATGACCTCGGCGGCGACGACGGACGCCGTCGACCTGCCGCTGGAACGCTGGCGGGCCGACGTCATCGAACACGTGCACGCTGGCTGTCGCTTTGCCGCCGTGTACGCCTCCCACGATGTGCAGACCGCACAATTGCATGCTCTGCTGGTTGGTGGTGCCCGGGTCAGCTGCCTTCGCACCCGGTTGACCCCGGACTCCGAGGGCGCGATGTCGTACCCGTCACTGACCCCCGATGTGCCGGCCGCGTTTTGGTACGAGCGGGCTCTGCACGACCTGTCCGGCATAGTGCCCATCGGGCACCCCAGGCTCGACCCTCTGCTGTTGGCCCGCCAACCCGGGCAGCCATCACCGCGGCCTGGCTACATCAACCACGCCGCGCTGGATCACCACGTCCGTTCCAGCGCCGCCGAACCACGTGGACCGGTCGATGTCGGCGGCGGCGGCATCTTCACCTTGCCGTTAGGTCCAGTGCGATCGGGGGTTTTCGAATCCATCGAATTTCTCATCGAGACGCCCGGGGAGGACATACCCCACCTCAACATCCGGCCACACTATAAGCACCGCGGAATCGCAAAGCGGTTCGAAACGTTGCCCGTTGCCGACGGGATCCTGGTCGCCGAACGCGTCGAAGGAATCTCGTCAGTGGCGCATGCGCTCGCTTTCGCCCATGCAGTCGAAGACCTCACCGGCGCAACTCCGCCACGGCGTGCGCGACTGGTTCGGGTGATCCACGCCGAACTCGAGCGCATCGCCAACCATCTCGACGTGGTTACGCGGCTATGTGACGCCGCAGGACTCGCTGTCCCTCTGGCCCGGTTCGGGTGGCACAAAGAAAGCACTATGCGCTTGGTCTCTGCCCTGTGCGGCAATCGATTTGGTCGCTCGGTCGTGCGGGTCGGCGGAATCAGCGCCCCGCCCGGGCTGAAACCGGCCGAGCTCTCCACCCGACTGGCGGCGGTCGTACAAAAGATCCGTCGTGACCGCGACGCACTGATGGTGGACGCTTCGTTCCTCGACCGGCTGCGCGGAACCGGGCGTCTGGACCCTTCGTTGGCGGTATCGCATGGGGCGCTGGGTCCAGTAGGCCGCGCGTCTGCCTGTGACGACGATGCACGCAAACGCCCTTACGACGGCTACGCAGAACTCCCCGTTGTCGACGGCGCCGTCGTCGACGATCGCGGTGATGCGCTGGCTCGGCTGCGGGTCCGGTGGGGCGAGATCGACATCGCCGCCGAGCTGATCCGTCGCGCCTGCGATCGGCTCTCGCCGATCGCCGAGACGGCGATCCTGGCGCCGGTCGAGGCAGTCGACGGTTTCGCACTCGGGTGGGCCGAAGCGGCCCAGGGCGAGGTGCTCTACGGCTTGGAGGTCCGTGAGGGCATGATCCGGCGGTGCTTTGCCCGCTCGGCCTCCCTGCATAACATGCTGCTCTTCCACGATGTGTTCGGCGGTGACATCTTCACCGACTTCCCGTTTATCGAAGCCAGTTTCGGGTTGTGCTACGCCGGGGTGGCGATGTAGATGCCGTGGGTATTCCGAGGGCTCCGTGACGGCATCATCACCAGCCGCTGGCCCAAACACGCCGATGACTACTTCGATCGATCCCCTGCAGCAGTGCGGGTCACCGCAAACCCGGACACCCGTTCTAGTTTGCCTGCAGCCGCGGCCGCTGAGGTCTGCCCAACCGCTGCTATATCGATTGAGCCGCAACCAGAGCTGGACCGCGGACGCTGCATCCTGTGTGGACGCTGCGTGGAAGTGGCCCCCCAGTGGTTTGCCTGGGACTCCGGAGCGGCCATCGCACGATTGTCCCGAGAAACCCTCGTCGTCAAAGACGTTGACGGGAGTGATGAGGCGCTCGTGGAGCTGCGGGTGGCTTTGGCCAAGCGCGTGCGCCGCCTACGCCGTTCGGTGCATCTGCGCCACATCGACACAGGTTCGGACGGCAGCGACGAATGGGAAATTCAGGCCCTGACCAATCCGGTCTACGACCTGCACCGGCTGGGAATCTTCTTCACCGCCAGTCCTCGCCACGCCGACATCCTGTTGGTCACCGGAATAGGGGCGGCAGGAATGATTGAGCCACTGCGACGTACGTTCGAAGCCATGCCGGCGCCAACGGTCGTGATCGCTGTCGGAACCGACGCTGTCAGTGGAGGATTGATCGGCGGCGGATACACGGGCGGCGTCGGGATCTCCGATGTAGTGCCCGTCGACGTGTGGATACCCGGTGCGCCGGCCTCTCCGTTTAGCATCCTGCACGGCATCCTGTTGGCTTTGGGCCGCGCTCCTCTGGTCCCCGCCCGGAGCACGTCATGTTGATCGCTGGACTGGCGCTACTGGCTGCGGCGGCGTGGATCAGCGCATGCACAACACGCCGCCTCCGTCGCGTCACGCAACGGCGTTTAGACGCTGCGGCGTGGACCGCGAACACGGCTGGCGCCGCGATCATGGTTACCGCCGGTGCCTGGGCGGTGGCCGGTCATCCGCAACGAATCGGCCTCGGCGGATTGGCGGGATTTGGTCCGGCTGCACTGCGCGTAGACGCGTTATCAGGGCTGTTCCTCATCGTGTCATTCGGGGTCGCCGTCCCGGCCCTGATCGCCGCGGCCGCATCGGCTAACCGACTCCGTCCACGCCTACCGGCCGCCATCGCCGCCACATTGGCCGCTGTCGCGATCATTCTCGCGGCCGACAACCTGTTTGTTCTGCTCTTCGGATGGGAGCTCCTGACCGTCGCGTTCTACCTGGTATCGGGATACGACCGCGACCTCCCCGGCAGGGCACGCGGCTCCGTCATCACCGTGATATTCGGTAAGGCCAGCGGCGCGGCGCTGTTGATGGGCGCTTTACTGCTGACTGCGCACACCCACACCTTCGCCTTCACCGCCGGCGCAATCGACTCTCACAGTGCCGCAGGCCAAGCCTCTTATGCGCTGCTGCTCTTGGGGTTCGGCATCAAAGTCGGTTTAGTGCCGGCCCACATTTGGATGCCGCGGGGATATTCCGCAGCGCCTGGCCCCGCCCGCGCGCTGATCGCTGGCGCTGCCGTCAACGTCGGCTTCTACGGTATGTGGCGTGCCCTCAATGTCTTTGGTGCTCCACCGGTTTGGTTGGTCTGCGGCGTGCTCGTCATCGGCGGCGTCACCGCCATTCTCGGTATCGCCCACGCCGCGGTCAATCCCGATCTGGCCACCTTGATCTCGTGGTCTAGTGTGGAAAACGCCGGCATGATCACCGCCGGGTACGGCGTGGCGCTCGTGGGTGCTGCTGCCAGCGAACCCAAGCTGGTGGCAACGGGACTCATCGCCGGCACCGCCCAGGTGATGGCCCATGCATTAGGCAAGACACTGATGTTCGTCTCCGCATCGACGATCGAACACGCCACCGCCACCACCGCGCTCGACCGACTCGGCGGAATCGTGCGTCGGCTGCCCTGGGCGGGCACCGGACTGGTGATCGGCTCGCTGACACTGGCCGGACTACCGCTGACCGCGGGCTTCGCCTCCGAATGGTTCACCCTCGAGTCGCTGATGCAACAGTTCAGAGTCACCAGTCTGGCAATGCAACTGTCCACCGCCGTCACTGGCGCGTTGATCGCGTTGACCATCGGTATCGCTGGAGTGACCTTCGTGCGGGTCGTCGCGCTCACCGCATTTGGCCCGGCTCGCATCGATGAGCCCCAACTGATTCCCATGGCCGCGCGCGTGGATCGCCAGTGGCCCTACCGGTTCGGTATAGCTGTGCTGGTAACCGGCTGCCTGGGAGCCGCGGCGGTTGCGCCACTGGAGGTGGGCTTGATCGCACGCGGCCTGTGGCCAATCGTAGGAGATCAGGCCGCTGGCGCTAACGCCGAGCCGTGGGTCTTGCAGCCTGTTTTCGCGAAGTTTTCCGCGTTGTCGCCCTCGTGGCTATGGATCGTGCTGCCCGCGATGGCCGCGTTCATCGCGGGCTGTGCCGCAGTATTCGCCGGCCGCAACCCGTTCCGGGCTCGTACCGTCACACCGTGGTCCTCGGCTTCACCGGGGGTCGACCGTGGCGTCGGCTACACGTCCTCCGGTTATGCCAACCCGGTGCGCAACGTGCTGGCTACCGTCCTGCTGACCCGAACGGCCCTCTTGGAGGCCGAGGAAGAGCCCCATAACCACCAGGATTCGCCGCACCGATATACCTACCGCATCGATGTCGTCGACGTCGTCGAGCGTTACTTTTACCGGCCGTTGACCCGCGGCGTTCTCGGCGTGTCACGCACCGCGAAAAAGCTTCAGTCCGGTCGCCTGGATGCGTACATGGCTTATATGCTCATCGCAGTCCTGGCCGTTCTCGCCGTCGTGATCGCGACATCATGATTCAGATCCGTCAGACCGGTAGGGTCAGACGATGGGCGGGGGCAACCCGAACGGCAACTCTTTGGCCGCCGCTTCGATTTCGAGGAGCCGGTTGTATTTCGCGACGCGTTCCCCTCGGGCAGGGGCTCCCGATTTGATCTGACCGCTCCCCGATGCCACCGCAAGGTCGGCGATGAACGAATCGCCGGTTTCTCCGGAACGGTGAGAAATCATCGCGCCATACCCTGCTTCCCGACACAGAGCAAGCGCCTCAAGGGTTTCCGACACTGTTCCAATCTGGTTGACCTTGATCAGCGCAGCGTTGCCGATGCCCGCGCGCACAGCAAAGGCGATCAAATCTGGGTTGGTCACCAAATTGTCGTCGCCGACCAATTGCACCTTACCTCGCAGCGCGCTCGTCAACTTCCGCCAACCTCCGACGTCGCGTTCGTCCATTCCGTCCTCGATGCTCCATATCGGGTAACGATCGACCATGGCGGCGTAGCGATCGATGAGATCCTCGCTAGACAACGTCTGGCCGTCGATTTGATAGCGACCGTCACGATAAAAGCCGTTCGCGGCCGGGTCGAGCGCTATCGCGACACCACCCCCACCTGCGATGTAACCGGCGTCGCCAATCGCCTGGGTCAGCAACGCCAAAACATCTTCGGGACAACTGATCTCGGGAGCAAAACCGCCCTCATCCCCCAGCCCGGTTGCCAAGCCGCGATCGGTCAGAGTCGAACGCAGTTGGCGATAGATCTCGGCGCCGGCGCGCAATGCTTCTGAAAACGACGGCGCCCCGATCGGGGCGATCATGAATTCCTGGAAGTCGAGGTCATTGACCGCATGAGCACCACCATTGATGACGTTGAAGTGAGGAACCGGCAGCCTAGGATGTACACCGGCGCGAGTCAGCCACTGCCACAGCGATTGTCCAGACTCAAGAGCGAAAGCCCGAGCGGCAGCCATCGAGACACCAACAATCGCATTGGCCCCCAATCGAGACTTATCGGGTGTGCCATCCAGCGCTTGCAGCTCCTGGTCAATCTGCTCCACCGCGGTGAACAGTCGGTTTGTCAGCAATTCAGCGATCGGCCCGTTGACATTGGCCACCGCATGGCGCACACCCAAACCGTCGTAGCGCTCATCATGATCGCGCAATTCGACGGCCTCTCGGCTGCCGGTCGACGCCCCAGCCGGAACACCCGCACCTACGCTTCGGCCATCGGTCAGCGTCGCGGTCACCGAAAGCGTTGGCCGGCCACGGGAATCGAGTATTTCGAGTGCAGATATCGACGAAAATTGAATGGCCACGTTTCTTCCTCCGCGTCACATTCGGCTGGGGCGATCGACCATCCGAATATCGATGTGTTCGCAGGGACCGTTGGCTGTCGATCTCGACGCGCTTTTGTGGCGAGCCCCACCGCCATGTTGCGTTCGCCCTTTATAGCATACCCAAAACGCAACTAGACATACCTTGATTGATGTCTCGAAAACTCTTGCCCGACAACGGCAAGAAGCGATGGAGGAGGATCCCCTCAAACTTGGCGCCGATTGTGACGAGCGGCGACGTAGCGTGACCGCTTTCTGGCCGAGATGATGCTCGAACTTTACGAGCAGTGAGGCATTGCGACCAGTGTCCTGCAAGCACCCCGCGCTGTCGATACCGTTATAGCGGGCTACCTCACCGCAGCGGTTCGGAAGGCACCCCGTAGCGGTCCTGATACGCGCGTACCCGCTCGCGGACCTCGCCGGCGACGAGCCCGGTGTCCGACCAGGTGTAGCGGCTGTGCCCGCCGTCGGAGGGATGGGAGGCGAGGAAATCGCGCATCCGCTGCTCGGTGTCGGGACGCAGCTCGCGGTCCAGCCGCTGGTAAATGTCTTTGATCGTGGTCCACGGATCGGTCATGAAGTCCGCGAACTGCACGTCGATGACCCGCCCCGCGGGCACGGCGCCGCTGTCGCGCAACGCCATCTCGCGCTCCAGGCCGACGACGATCTCCTCGTAGGATTGGTCCGCGCACTCGGTGATGCTGGATTCGTCGCTGCACATCTGGCGCAGGTGATGGGTGAGCGCGGCGATCGACGAGATGACATTGACCGGATCGCGGTGTGTCTGCACGATCAGCGCGTCCGGGTATTCGGCCAGGAGCGCATCCAGCTGCCACAGGTGCGCGGGCGACTTCAGCAACCACTGGCCGGGCACGCCGGACTGCAAGTGCTGCAGGAAGATTCGATGGAAGCGATACGCCCCCGCGTGGTCGGCCTCATACAGCAGCCAGCGATAGTAGCCGGGTAGTCGGTACTGCACCGAGAAGATCATGCTGACGAACTCGGCCGCGGTGATGCGCACGCACTCCTGCCCGACCAGGGCGCCCATCGGATGAAAAGCCAAGAAGCCGGGCATGATCTGTTCGGACATGTCGATGCTGGCCTGGATTTGGGCGATGCGCGGATCGTCGCGGTAGGTGTCGGGTTGCGGGACCGGACAGGGCTCGTCGACCTCCCAGGTCAGCGGGGCGCGCAGCGCGGGATCCTGGGCGAGCAGGTCGTAGAGGATCGTGGTCCCGGTGCGCGGCTGTCCGACGATGAATATGGGCGCCGTGATCTTCTGCTCGGCGATCTCGGGATGTTGTTTGCGCCAGGCGATTACGCCGAGGCGGTTCTTCAGTGCGCGCATGATGTCGAGGTGGGCGATCTCGACGCCGATGTCGGATAGCCGCGCATCGTTGATCAACCCGTCGGTGACGCGGTGCAGCCCGGGGCGCCAGCCCTCGGCGCCGAAGTCGTCGCTGCCGGCTTCCTCGCAGGCGGCGGCGATCAGCCGTTCCGGGGCGAATCGGTCCTGCAGTGTCATCACCGCTCCTGTCCTTGGCGCACCGATACCGTCACGTCGGGTGGGCTCGGATTGTCCAGCCAACGCAGGACGATGAAGCCGCGGTGCCGGCCGCCGGTGTCGAGCCAGTGGCCAAACCCGAGGTCCTCGGCGGAGATCGCGATTTGCACGCGCCCGTCGGCGTCGGGCCGCACACCGCGATTCGTCACCGAGCTGTGCCGGCGGCGCGGCTCCAGGCATTCGTGCCAGATGCTTTCCAGGGTGACGTTCCAGTACCGCGTGTCGGGCGGCGCGATGTCGAGAACGAGGGACTGGCCGGGCTCGAGCCGGAAGGTCCCCATCATGTAGAGGTTGTCGGGCGTGGTGTCGGCCGCGCCCAGATCGGCGGCCTGGGCCGTCAACAACGTGTTCGGGGTCTGCAGGAGTTCGGGCTTGATGGTGCGGTGCAGGGTCGTGAGTTTCATCAGGGACCATGCCATCGCGGTGAACTGGTCGGCGAGTTCCTCGTCGGTCAGCGTCGTCAGCGGGCCCGGGTCCAGCGCCTCGATGCGCAGCGCGGCCAATTCCTCGTCGGCCCGGTCGCCGATGTACTCGCGCACGACCACCGACGACGCGTCGGCGGGGATCTTCACCCACTGCGCGCCGGCCAGGTCGGGCGGTTCGTCGGCGGAGAGCACCAGCGCGAAGTTGCCGGAGTTTAGGACCAGGTCCGTGTCGCTCACGTAGCCCGCCATCCGCCGCGGGGTCAGCCCGGTGCCGGCGAGGATCTGAAAACCGAGGTAGGCGCTCGTGCCGCGGGAGCCGGTGATCCGGTAGCGGCGGTCGCCGCGGATCATCGCGAGGTAGTAGTTGCCGTCGGGGTTGGGACCGCCCACCATTCGGTTGTCCGAACACATATCGAAAAACGACGGCCGATCCGGGTCGGCCTCGACCGACATTTGTGCGCACAGCGAGGACACCCGCGCCACCACGCGCAACCCTTCGGCGAGTTCGCGTTCGGACTCGGCGTCCTCGCTCACGATCTTGCTGACGTCGGTGAGCATCTGCTGAAAGAACTGCAGCGCGGCGCGCGCCTTCGGGGCGGCCTGATCGGACGGATCACCAGTCTGAGACATCGTCTCATGGTAAGACTATGTCTTACGATTTTGGTGTCGATTCGCGAGAACGGGGTGGGGGCATGTCTCATACGTCCGCTTCCGTGCCTGTGCCGCCGCTGGCCGAGCGGAAGCGAGCGGCAATGCGGCAGCGCATCGCCACCGCCGCCGCCCAGCTGGTCGCCAGCCGCGGTCTGGCGGGGGCAACCGTGGACCACATCGCCGACGCCGCCGATATCGGGCGGGCGACGTTCTTCCGCTACTTCAACTCCAAGGAAGACGCCGTGGCCGAGGGCATGAATGCCCACTGGCTGAACCGGATCACCGCCGCCCTCGCGGCGCAGCCGCCGCAGCTGAATGCGATCGACGCGGTCATCGGCGCGTTCGGCGAACTTGCCCGCGGTTTCGCGGAGATCGAGAAGCAGGTCCGCGAATTGGCCACGCTGACAAGGTCATCCGAGACCCTGGACGCGTGGACGCTGCACATCTACGTGCGCTATGAGGTGGCGATCGCTGAGCTCGTGGCGCCGCGGATGCCCGGGCTGGCCGCGCACGATCCGCGGCCGCGCCTGATCGGCGCGCTGGCGATGGCGGCCGTGCGCATCGCCCTCGACGACTGGCTGAGCCACGGCGGCTCGTTGCCCGACCGGGTGAGCCAGGGTCTGGCCGCGGTCGCGGTCGACCACGCGGCGGCCGTCAGCCGCCGGTGAGGGCTTCCACGATGAGCCGGGTGGTCCGCTCCGCCCGCCGTCGGGAGTAGGACTGCGCGCCGGACAGGATCGGATACACCACGCCGCCCACGATGGCGTCCGCGGCGGATTCGGCGGTGGTCGCATCGATGCCGTCGGCCAGCAGCCGCGCCCGCACCCGTTCGTGCAGCGGCGCACTGAATCCGGCGCGCAGTTTGACGGCGGTGTCCTCGTGTTCCATGCACGCGACGGTCAGCGTGCGCAGCATGGCGGAACCCCGCGGCGTCGTCAGGCTGGTGAACAGCTTGCCCACCCACCCCACCAGGTCGCCGGCCAGGCTGCCACTGTGGTTGACCGACGACAGCAGTTTGTCGGCGTCCTCCAGCATCACGTCGGCGACGAGCGCGGGGCGGGTCGGCCACCAGCGGTAGATCGTCTGCTTGCCCACCCCAGCACGGGCGGCAACCGCCTCGATGGTCAGCCCGTCGAACCCCCGCTCGAGCAGCAGTTCACGCGTGGCGGTGACGATCGCCGTGCGGGACTTCTCGCTGCGCCGCCGGGGCGAGTTCGCCGGCGTGCCCACCTCGGTGAGATCGCTTGGCATCTGGTGGTCCTCACTGCTGCGCTGGCCCGCTTTACATATCCTGACTACCCCCGGTAGTCTGCCACAAGACGAGACGGTCCGTCTTGTCACACGACGATCCCAAGCGCGGCGAAGCCGGGCACAGCGGGCCGTCGCCTCGATAGCGCGGCACGTCGTCGCGATAGGAGCCGGAAGGGTAGCAGTCAGTGCGGCCAACGTCAGTCACCATGCGGCCGCGCGCATGACCCTGGGACTGAGCCCGGAGCAGCAGGAGCTCTGCGACGCCGTCGGGCAGTTCGCCGCCCGAAATGCGCCCATCTCCACGACGCGCGACACCTTCGACGAGCTCGCGACAGGCGGTCTGCCCGCATGGTGGGATGCGCTGGTCGCCAATGGATTTCATGCCGTACACCTGCCGGAGGAACTCGGCGGCCAGGGCGGACGGCTGATCGACGCCGCCTGCGTGCTCGAGTCGGCGGGCAAGTCGCTGTTGCCCGGTCCGCTGCTGCCGACGGTCGCCGCGGGTGCGGTCGCCTTGCTCGCCGATCCGACACCGAGCGCGCAATCGCTGGTGCGCGACCTCGCCGCCGGCATCACCGCCGCCGTCGTGCTTCCGGGCGACGGTGACCTGCGCGCGCGGGCCGAAAACGGGCGCTGGATCGTCAGCGGCGCGTCGGGGGTCACGCCCGGGGTGTGCGCCGCGCGGATCATCCTGGTCGGCGCCCAGACCCAGGACGGCGACGTCGCCTGGGTTCCGGTCGACACCCAAAAGCCGGCGGTGACAGCCGAACCCGTCTCCGGCACCGACCTCGTCGCCGACGCCGGGATCCTGCGCCTCGACGACTATGCCGCGACGGACTCCGAAGCGCTCACCGGCATCGACCCCGAACGGGCGCGCTGCGTGCTGGTGGGACTCGTCGCCAGCACGACCGCCGGCATTGTCCAGTGGTGCCTGCAGGCCGTCACCGCCCACCTGCGCAGCCGCGAACAATTCGGCAAGGTGATCGGCACGTTCCAGGCGTTGCAACACAGTGCGGCAATGCTGTTGGTCAACAGCGAGTTGGCCACTGCGGCGGCCTGGGACGCGGTGCGCGCCGTCGACGAGTCAGTCGATCAGCACCGGATGGCCGCCGCCGGCGCGGCCGTGATCGCGATCTCGCCGGCGCCGGATCTGGTGCTCGACGCGTTGACGATGTTGGGCGCCATCGGCTTCACCTGGGAACACGACGTGCACCTGTACTGGCGGCGGGCCATCAGTCTGGCGGGATCGATCGGCCCGGCGAACCGCTGGGCGCGGCGGCTGGGGGAGCTCACGTGCACCCAGACGCGCGACATGTCAGTGAATCTCGGCGACGCGGAACCCGAATTCCGTTCCTGGGTGGCCGAGACGCTCGATGCGGCCCTGCAGCTGCGCAACGACAAACCCGCACCGCATGGCGATTATGAGCACCTTGCCACCGGGCCGCAACGCACGCTGATCGCCGACGCCGGCCTCATGGCGCCACACTGGCCGGCACCGTGGGGCGTCGACGCGGATCCGCTGAAACAGCTCATCATCGACGAGGAGTTCGCCAAGCGACCCGCCCTGGTTCGGCCCTCGCTGAACATCGCCGAATGGATCCTGCCCTCGGTGCTGGCCGCCGCGCCAAAAGACTTGCAGGAGCAGCTGATCCCGGCGACCCAACGGGGCGACATCCTGTGGTGCCAGCTGTTCAGCGAGCCGGGAGCCGGCTCCGACCTCGCGTCGCTGGCCACCCGCGCGACCAAGGTCGATGGCGGCTGGCGGATCAACGGTCACAAGATCTGGACATCGTTGGCCCAATACGCCGACCTGGGCGCCCTGCTCGCGCGCACCGACCCCGAGGCCAGCAAGCACCGTGGGATCGGCTATTTCATCCTCGACATGCGCTCCCCGGGGGTGGAGATCCAGCCGATCAAGACGGCGACGGGCCAGGCACATTTCAACGAGGTGTTTCTCAACGACGTGTTTGTTCCCGACGAGATGCTGCTCGGCGGCCCGACCGACGGCTGGAGCCTGGCGATCGCCACGATGGCCGAAGAACGTACGGCCATCAGCGGATACGTCAAGTTCGACCGGGCCGTCGCGCTGCGCCGACTCGCCGCTCAACCCGGACCCGACCGCGACGATGCGCTGCGCGCACTCGGTGAGCTCGACGCCTACACCAACGCGATCAGGGCGCTCGGGGTGCGCGAAACCATCCGGCTGCTCGACGGCCAGGCCTCCGGTCCGGCGTCCAGCATCGCCAAGGTCGCGATGAACGTGCTGCTGCGGCGCACCTTCCAGGCCACGCTGCAGCTCACCGGGCAGGTCGCCATGGTCGACGACCCCGACGCCGCGGTGGTGGAGCCTTATCTGCATCTGCCGGCCGAGCTGATCGGTGGGGGAACCAGGGAGATCCAGCTCAACATCATCGCGCAGATGATCCTCGGATTACCCCGAAAGTAGGACAGCTCATGGGATTACGTGGCGAAGCCGCGATCGTCGGGTACGTCGAACTTCCTCCCGAACGGATGACCAAGGCAACGCCCGCCCCGTTCGCCCTCGAACAATGGGCGGAACTCGGCGCCGCCGCACTCGCCGACGCGGGTCTGCCCTTCGAGGTCGTCGACGGCATCGTGGCGTCACACCTGGCCGAGTCGGAGATCTTCGTCCCGTCCACCATCGCCGAATACCTCGGCGTGGGAGCGAGGTTCGCCGAACACGTGGACCTGGGCGGGGCCAGCGCCGCGGCCATGGTGTGGCGCGCCGCCGCCGCCGTCGAACTCGGCATCTGTGACGCGGTGCTGTGCGCGCTGCCCGCCCGCTACATCACCCCGATGTCACCCAAAAAGCCCAGAACCCTGGGTGACGCATTGTATTTCGGGTCATCGAGCAACCAATACGGCTCTCCCCAGGCCGAATTCGAGATCCCCTACGGAAACCTCGGCCAGAACGGCCCGTACGGCCAGGTCGCCCAACGCTATGCGGCGATCTACGGATACGACGAGCGGGCGATGGCCAAGATCGTCGTCGATACGCGCACCAACGCCAACCACACCGACGGTGCGATCTGGAAGGACAAGCCGCTGACCGTCGATGACGTCCTGGCCAGCCCGGTGATCGCGGACCCGCTGCACATGCTGGAAATCGTCATGCCGTGCGTGGGGGGCGCCGCCGTCGTAGTCGCCAACGCCGACGTTGCCCGGCGCTCACGCCATCGGCCGGTGTGGATCAAGGGTTTTGGCGAACACGTGCCGTTCAAGACGCCGACCTACGCACAGGATCTGCTGCACACCCCGATCGCCGCGGCCGCCGACACGGCGTTCGCCATGACGGACCTGACTCGCGAGCAGATGGACATGGTTTCGATCTACGACTGCTACACCATCACCGTGCTGCTCTCGCTCGAAGATGCGGGTTTCTGCGAGAAGGGCAAGGGGATGGAGTTCGTCGCCGGCCATGACCTCACCTTCCGCGGCGATTTCCCGCTCAATACCGCGGGCGGCCAATTGGGTTTCGGCCAGGCGGGTTTGGCCGGCGGCATGCACCACGTCTGCGACGCCACCCGCCAGATTATGGGCCGCGCCGGGGCGGCACAGGTCGGCGACTGTCACCGCGCCTTCGTCTCCGGCAACGGCGGGATCCTGTCCGAGCAGACCACGCTCATCCTCGAGGGAGACTGATCACCGATGACCACCTTCGAGCGGCCGATGCCCGTCAAAACTCCTACCAGCGCCCCCTTCTGGGACGCGCTCGCCGAGCACCGCGTCGTCATCCAGTATTCGCCCTCCCTGCAGGCGTATGTGTTCTATCCCCGGGTACGTGCACCGCGCACCCTCGCCGACGACCTGGAATGGCGCGAGATCTCCGGGATGGGAACGCTGTACTCCTACACGGTGGCCCACCGGCCGGTCAGCCCCCACTTCGCCGACGCGGTGCCGCAGCTACTCGCCATCGTCGAATGGGACGAGGGCCCAAGGTTTTCCACCGAGATCGTCAACGCCGACCCGGCCCGCCTGCGGGTGGGGATGCGGGTGAGGCCGGTCTTCTGCGACTATCCGGAACACGACGTCACCCTGCTGCGTTACGAGCCGGCCGACTGACGCTCAGGTCGACGCCCGCACCACCAGGTGGGCGATGTCCGTCGGCTCGGGGGAGGGTGGGGCAGGTTGTCCCAGCCGCTCGAAGACGGCGGCGAGGGCGGCGTCGGCGACCGCGCAGGGATCGAATTGGACGGTGGTCAGCGGCGGCGTGCTGACCATGCCCATGGGGCTGGCGTCGACGCCCATCACCGCGAGGTCGCTGGGGCACCGCAGCCGTGCTTGATGGATGCCGTAGAGGACGAGGCAAGCGATCTCGTCGCTCTGGGCGCAGACGGCGGTGACCCCGTTGCCCACCCATCCGGTGACGACGTCGGCGGCGTTGTCCAGGGTGACCTGGTCCACCCGCACGGGTGGGAGGTCGCGCAGTTGCGCGGCCCGCGAGACGCCTTCGAACCAGTAGTCACCCAGCGGCCTCCACCGGGCAATTCCGGTATAGGCGAAGGCGATTCGGCGGTGGCCACGTTCGACGAGGTGCTCGATGCGCATCTCGCCGACCGAGAGATGCGGGTTGTTGAGTGCGGGCAGCGTCCCGATCTCGATGTGCGGGATCCCGGCCTTGGTCACCGCTTCGCGGGCGGCCGCGCTCAGCGGGAAGAGACTGGTGATCGCGACGGGGTCCAGGTTCTCGATTGCATCGACGACATGATGATCGTCGTCGGTCTCGAAAACCTGGACCTGAAGCAAACCTTGGCGGGCCAGCGCCGTGGTCATGCGGCTGCCGGCCTGCATCGGCATCTCGCCCACGGCCACGTGCGGAACCACATAGAGCACCACACCGCTTTTGCCGCGCGCGAGATTGCGGGCGGCGAGGTTGGGCCGGTACCCCAGCAGCTTCGCGGCGCGGTAGACGGCATCGCGGGTTTCGGGGGAGATCCGCCGGCCCTGCGCGTTGTTCAGCACATAGCTGACCGTGGCGGTCGACACGCTGGCCAATCGGGCCACGTCCGCGGTGGTCGGACGCGCCGCTTTGTTGGTGCTCAACTTGCGCTACCTTCCGGACCCGGTCATGCCCCATGGTGGCATGCGAGCCCGATCGGCACCGCAGGATGTGGTGCCGTCCGACGTCGGCAGACCGCCCCGGTAGAGACTATTAGTCCATGTTCATCCGAACCGCGGGACAGCCGCAACGCCGCCTCGCAGGCGACCACCGGGGCGAGCGTGTGTCGTTGCCATGCAGTAAAAGAGGCGGGGCGCACGCACCACGTCCGCCGCGGCCCGGCCGGTTGACACTGTGACGAACACCATTATCTACTAGTCACTAGAAACAGACCGAGGAGCGCGGCATGAACAAGGACGATCTGATCCTGATCAGCGTGGATGATCACATCGCCGAGCCGGCCGACATGTTCGACGCCCACGTCCCCGTTAAGTACAAGGACCGCGCCCCGCGGGTGGTCCTCGAACCCGATGGCATCCAGCAGTGGTACTACGGCGAGGTCCGCGGGCGAAACATGGGTCTGAACGCCGTGGCCGGCAAGCCGCGCGAGATGTACAACATCGACGCCTCGCGCTACGACGAGATGCGGCCGGGCTGTTTCAACGTCGACGAGCGGGTCCGCGACATGAATGCCGGCGGCCAGCTGGCGGGGCTGAACTTTCCGAACTTCACCGGCTTCTCCGGCCAGGTCCTCAACCAGGGGCCCGACCGCGAGGCCAACCTGGTGATGATCAAGGCCTACAACGACTGGCACGTCGACGAATGGTGCGGGGCGTATCCGGGCCGGTTCATCCCCTGCGGCATCCTGCCGCTGTTCGACGTGGCCGAGGCGGCAAAAGAAGTCAAACGCTTGGCCGACAAGGGTTGTCACGCGGTGACGTTCTCAGAGAATCCGGAAGCGTTGCAGATGCCCAGCATTCACACCAAGTACTGGTATCCGCTTTTCGAGGCCGCGTGTGAGAACAAGACGGTGCTGTGCACGCACGTCGGCTCCGCCTCGCGCTCTCCGCAGGTGTCGACGGACGCACCGCCCAGCGTGCAGATGACGGCGTCGTCGATGATGAGCATGTTCACCTTCACCGAACTGATCTGGGCCGAATTCTGGGCGGACTTCCCGCAATTGAAGTTCTCACTCACCGAGGGCGACGTCGGCTGGATACCGTACTTTCTCTGGCGCGCCGAGCACGTGTACAACCGTCACTCGGGGTGGACCCTGGCGACGTTCCCGCCCGGCTACAGTGGTCCCACCGATGTGTTCAAGCGGCACTTCTACACCTGCTTCATCAGCGACAAGGTCGGCGTACACAACATGGATTGGTTCAACGAGGACATGCTGTGCTGGGAATCCGACTTCCCGCACTCCGACAGCAACTGGCCGTTCGCGCCGGAGGACGTCATCGCCACCATGGGCCACCTCGACGACCGGGTCATCAACAAGATCACCCATGAAAACGCCATGGCCGCGTACTCATTCGACCCGTTCCGGCACATCCCGAAGGACCAGGCGCGGGCCGGCCGCCTGCGCGCGCAGGCCACCGATGTCGACGTGGTGACCCACGTAGGCCGCCACGCCAGCCAGCGCGACCGGGACGCGTGGACCCGGATGACGCAGTTCGCCCTGCAGGCCGGGGCCGCCGCGCCCGTGACGGCGGAGGTGGCCGGGATCGCCGGGCGCGCCACCACCCTGGGTAACTGAACGTGACAGGTGCGGCGCCGTTCGCGGATTGGCGCGTGCTGGAATTGTGCAACGGTCTGGCGGTGTCCTACTGCGGCAAGATGTTCGCCGACGCCGGGGCCGAGGTGGTGAAAATCGAATCCCCGCAGGGCGATTCGCTGCGCGCCTGGTCGGCGGCGGGCGGGCCACCGGGGGCGCTGTTCGGATATCTGGCCGCGGGCAAGAAGTCGGTGATCAACCGCGGCCAGGCAGAGGTCGCGTCGCTGCTGGCCGGCGCCGACCTCGTGCTCACCGATCTGACCGACGGATGGACGCTCGACGGCATCACCGCGCACACCGCCGCGTCGGCCGTGGTGGTGGCCGTGACACCGTTCGGCACCACCGGCCCCTACGCCGAAAACCAGGTCGCGGCCAACGAATTCATCCTGCAGGCACTGTGCGGATCGATCGCCGGGCGGGGCTGGCCGGACGACGAACCGGTGCAAGCCGGCGGGCGGCTCGGGGAATGGCTGGCGGGCACGTTCGCCGCAGCGGCCGCCGCGGCCACGGCGCGGCACGCCGCCCGAAGCGGCCGCGGCCAGGTCATCGACGTCTCGACGTACGAGGCCATGGTGATCGCCATGGGCGGCCTGTCGGCGATGTCGGCGAGCGTGCTGGGCGCCGATTCGCTGCTACACGAACGCAGTTTGGAACTGCCGTCGATCGTTCCCACCGCCGACGGCATGGTCGGCTTTTGCACCATCACCGCGCAGCAGTTCCAAGATTTCCTGGTGATGATCGACCGCGCCGATCTCGTCGGCGACGCCGAGCTGGCGTCCTTTGCCGGACGGGTCGCGCGCCGCGACGAGTTCCTGGACATGGTCACCGCCTGGACCAGAAGCCGCACCACCCAGGAGATCGTCGACGTCGCCGTGGCCTTCCGGATCCCGGTCGCCCCCATAGCGTCTCCCGAGATGCTGCCCAAACTGGACCATTTCGTCGAACGCGGCGTGTTCGTCGAATCGCGGGACGGGGTGCTGGCGCCGCGGGTGCCGTATCGCAGCGAGGCGATGGCGATCAGGCCGCCCAGGCAGCCCCCGGCGCTCGGCGCCGACAACGCACGGCTGCACTGGCGGCCGAGACTCGAGCGACCCCGCACCGACGACGCCGATGCGCTTCCGCTGTCCGACGTGCGGATCACGGATTTCACCGCGTTCTGGGCCGGCCCGGTCGCCACGCAACTGCTCGGCGCCCTGGGCGCCGACGTGATCAAGGTCGAGGGCGTCCGGCGGCCCGACGGCATGCGGTTCTCCGCGGGCCGCCCGCCCGACTGGGATCAATGGTGGGAGTGGGGCCCGGTCTTCTTGTGCAGCAACAACAACAAGCGCGGGGTCAGCATCGATCTGGGCACCGATGCCGGGCGATCCGTCGCGCTGGAACTCATCGCCGCCAGCGATCTGGTCATCGAGAACTTCTCGCCGCGGGTGATGGCGAACTTCGGCCTGGAATGGGACGCGGTCCGCGCCGCCAACCCACACGCCATCATGGTGCGGATGCCCGCCTTCGGCCTCGATGGCCCGTGGCGCGATCGCGTCGGCTTCGCGCAGACGATGGAGCAGGCGACCGGCATGGCGTGGATGACCGGCCACGCCGACGGTCCGCCCGTGATTCCGCGCGGAGTGTGCGACCCGATCGCCGGCCTGCACGCCGCCTTCGCCGCCGTGGCCGCACTGGCGATCCGCGACCGCGAGGGTGCCGGCATGCAGGTCGAATCGACCATGGTCGAGGCGGCGCTCAACGTGGCCGCCGAAATGCTGGTCGAGTACTCGCGCAACGGAATCGCCCTGCGGCGCAATGGGAACCGCGGCCCCGGCGCGACCCCCCAGGGCGTGTACCGCTGCCGCGGCGACGACGAATGGGTCGCGCTCGCCGCGCTGGACGCCGCCGCCCGGGTGTCGCTGGCCGGTTTGCTCGACCAGCCTGACATGGACGAAACCGCGTGGGACGAACGGGCCGACGACATCGACAAATTGATCTGCGCCTGGGCCGCGACGCGCTCTGTGACCGAAGCGGTCGCCGCGCTGCGCGCCGCCGGCGTGGCCGCCGCGCGCGTCACCCCCGCCGCGGCGCTGCTGACCGACCCGCACCTGCACGCACGCGGCTTCTGGGAGACGGTCGACCATCCCGTCGCCGGCTCTTTCCTATGCACCGGAATGCCTTTCGCGTTCCTCGACCGGCCGAGGCGCTGGATCCGGCGGGTGCCACCGCTCTACGGTCAGCACACGAAGGAGGTACTCACCGACATTCTCGGGCACAGCGAAGCGGACCTGGCCGACCTGCGGCGCTCGGGCACCATCAGCGACCGGCCGGCGGGCCTGTGACATGGCGGTCAGCCTGTGCGTGCCGCCCCGCGCCGGGGAGCTGTGCGCGCCGGTGCGCTTCCTGGTGCGCCGGGATTCCGTGGTGATGGAGCTGACCGCCCGCCACCGCATCACCAGTGTGGAATGGGACGAGGTCGAACACGCGGTGGCGATGGTCGTCGAGATCACCGACCCGCAGACGGCGCGACCGGTGGACGTGCGGATCGATGTCGTGGAAGTGGCCGGCACCGATCACAGCCCCGCGCCCGGCACCATCATCGGCACCATCACCCGCGACGGGAGACGATACGAGGTCAGGGGCACCTACCTGGGTGTCGTCGCGGACGAAAACTGAACGGCGGTAACGGGAATGGAACATCGGTGAGCGCGACGAAGCGCACCGCGGCGATTGTCGGGGTGCACAACACCCGGCAGGGGCGGCGGCTGGACGGCGAAACGTCGCGGGGCCTGGCGATCAAGGCGATCCTCGGCGCGCTCGACGACGCCGGCCTGACCCTCGACGACGTCGACGGCATCAGCGCGAGCCCGCAGTCGACCTCGTTGATCTACGACCTGCGGATCGGCCCGGCCTGGCAGGGCCTGGCGTTCGGGGTCGGCATGATCACCGAGGCGGTCACCGCGATCGAGCACGGCATGGCCGACGTGGTGGTGCTGGTCGCGGCGCAGGCCGGCGAATACCGCGACCACGAGGCCACCGCGCCGTGGACCCGGCCCGAGAACGAATTCGTCGCGCCCTGGGGCATGTTCACAACAGCCGAATTCGCGCTCATCGCCCGTCGTCACATGCACGTCTACGGCACCACGCGCGAACAACTTTCGATGGTCGCGGCGACCATCCGCAACAACGGGTCGCGCAACCCCGAGGCCGTCTACTACCAACGCGGGCCGTTCGCGCCGGACGACATCACCGCGTCGCGCCCCATCGCCGACCCGTTCCATCTCCTGGACTGCGCGACCACCTCCGAGGGCGGGTGCGCGCTCGTCGTGGCCAACCTCAACGCCATCGACGTCAAGAGCCAACCCATCTACATTTTGGGCAGCGGCGCGGACTTTCACGGTCCGTCCTACCAACACCCGCCGGCGTACGACCTAGCCGGCCGGCGCGGCGATCACGTGAACGGTGTTGTGGGCCGGCGCGCGGCCGAGTGCGCGTTCAGCCACGCCGGGCTGCGCCGCGATGACGTCGACGTGCTGGAACTGTACGACCCGTTCTCCTTCGAAATCATCCGCCAACTCGAGGCATTCGGCTTCTGCGGCGACGGCGAAGGCGGACCGTTCGTCGCCGATGGCCACATCGCCATCGACGGCAGCCATCCGATCACCACCGACGGGGGGACCATGTCGTTCAGCCACGCGGGCGCCAACCCGCAGATGATGCAACGCGCGATCCGAGCGGTCGAGCAGTTGCGCGGCCAGGCCGGTGATCTTCAAGTCCCCGATGCTCATATCGCGTTGTGCAGCAACGGGGGAGCGGGGGCCCTGTTCACGACGGTGCTGATTCTGGGAGACGAACCACGGTGACCTCTGATCCATTGCGACCCCAAACCGGACCCGTCCCGCACGCGAGCAGCCATGTCAGCACGCCCTTCTGGGAGGGCTGCCGGTCACAGCAACTGCGCTATCAGCGGTGCGCGGCGTGCGGGCTGGCCAATTTCCCCCCGACCGAGCATTGCCGCCAATGCCTTTCGGACGACGTCGACTGGCGCCAAGGCAGCGGGCGCGGCGAGATCTACAGCTGGACGGTCGTTTATCGGCCGGTGACAGCGGAGTTCGAACCGCCGTACGCGCCGGCGATCGTCACGCTCGACGAGGGCTATCAGATGCTGACCAACATCGTCGGTGTGCCGCCGGAGGACATCGAGGTCGGCCTGCGCGTGCGGGTGCAATTCCACGACGCCGGCCCCGACGTGACACTTCCCTACTTCACCGCCGAAGGGACCGACAGTTCGTGAGTCCCCGCACCAGCAACGGACTTCCGGTCACCGCCTACCTGGTCCTGGGCGTGCTGGCGGCCAACGACGAGCAACTCACCGCCGGCGAGATCAAGATGCGCGCCGAATTGTCGGTCGGCCACTTCTACTGGTCCCCGTCGGTCAGCCACGTGCGGCGCGAACTTGCCCGGCTGCTGGCGCGGGGAATGGTCAGCGAGACCGGCGCCCAATCCGGCAAGCGCGCCATCACCCTGTACGAGACCACCGAGGCCGGGCTCGACGCGATGCGCCGTTGGGTGCAGCATTTCCCCGGGCAGGACCAGGTGGTGATCAAGCACCCCGTCATCCTCAAAACGTGGCTGGCCCGCGGCGAGGATCCCGAACACGTCCTGGACACCCTGGATCGCCATCTCGACGCGACCCGGGCCCGGCTCGACGAGGCGCTGTGGTCGCGGCAGCGTTCCCACGAGCTCGGCATCACCGAGGATCCGGAACAGCGGTACTCCTTCGCGGTTCTGGATTACGCGATCCGGGGTCTGTACGCGGAGATCTCCAACATCTCCCAGTTGCGCGACGAGATCGCCGCCGGCACCAGCCGAGATCCGGTCAAACGGGTGCGACGGTCGAAGGGGCAGATCCGCCGCCGGGTACCGCGGAACCCGGGCTAACGGTATAGGCCGTGCCGCGGGATTCGCGCTCCCACAACACTTCTCCCTCTCCGATCGCGGTGCCCTGGGCGATCAACTGGCGCTTGAGCACCTTGTGGGTAGCGGTGCTGGGCAGGTCGGTCGCGACGCGCACATAGCGTGGCCGCGCCTTGGGGGACAGGTCGGGCTGGGCGTCGAGGAACGCTTCGAATTCGTCGGGTGCCAGCGTGTGGCCGTCGTTGAGCACGACGGCCGCCATCACTTGATCGCCGACATGACCGTCCGCGACGGCGTAGACCGCGACCCGGTTGATCGCGCTGTGGCGCAACAGGATCCGTTCGATGGGCGCGGCGGCCAGGTTCTCGCCGTCGACCCGCATCCAGTCGGCGGTGCGGCCGGCCAGGTAGATCCAGCCGTCGGAGTCGCGGTAGGCCAGGTCTCCGGACCAGTACATGCCGTGGCGCATGCGCTCGGCGTTGGCGTCCGGGTCGTTGTAGTAGCCGGTGAAGAAACCCGAGCCGGCCGTGTTCACCAGCTCGCCCACCGCTTCGTCGGCGTTGACGAGTGCCCCGTCGGCGTCGAACCGGGCGATGGCGCATTCGGTGACGGTATCGCTGTGGTAGATGGCCACCCCGTCGGCGCCCCGCCCGATGGAGCCCTTGGGCGTGCCGGGTTCGCGGATCACGATGACGGCGTTCTCGGTCGACCCGAAGCCGTCCTCGACCTGCACACCGAACCGGCGCGCGAACTCCTCGATGTCCTTGTCGTTGGCCTCGTTGCCGAACGCCACCCGCAGCGGATTGTCGGCGTCGTCGTCGCGTTCGGCCGTGGCCAGGATGTAGGCCAGCGGCTTGCCGACGTAGTTCATGTAGGTGGCGCCGTGGCGGCGGATGTCGTCGAGGAAGTTGCTCGCCGAGAATTTCGCCGGCACGATCGCGGCGCCCGAGCACACCGCCGGCGCCCATCCCGCGACCACCGCGTTGGAATGAAACAGCGGCATCGACACGTAACAGGTGTCCCGGTCGGTGAGGGTGAATCGCTCGGCCAGGCTGAGCCCGGCGACCGTGGCCATGAAGTGAGATACCTGCACCGCCTTGGGATTTCCGCTCGTTCCCGACGTGAAGATCATCATGAAGGCGTCCATCGCGGTGACCTGCCGATGCGGCGTCAGCTCGCCGGCGGAGTCGATGAGCTCGGCCCACTGCGGCGTCGAGGTGTCGAGGACGCGCGTGTCCGCCAGCTCCAGGCCGTCCAGGAGCGGGCGGTGCTCGGCGTCGGTCACCACGAACTGGCAGTCCGCGCGGCGGATGTCGGCGGCCAGCGCCTCGCCGCGGCGGGTGGTGTTCAGGCCGCACAGCACGTAGCCACCGAGCCCGGCCGCCGCCATCTGGCTCAGCATCTCGGGGGTGTTTCCCAGCAGGGCGCCGACGTGCACCGGCCGGGACGGATCGGCGGCGGCCAGCAAGGCCGCGGCCCGCGCCGTCGAGCCCTCCAGATACTGACGCCAACTCCATTGCGCATCACCGTATTTCACCGCGATCGATGAATCGGATAGGCGCTTGCGCAGCAGCGCTTGAATCGTGTCGTCAGCCATCGGTCCGATTCACCCTCACTCTGCCTGCCCTACGAGACGAGACGGTCCGTCTTATAGTAGCGGCCGGCGGCGGTCGGCGTGCCGCCTATCCACCCACCATCATCAGGCCGCCGTCCACCGCCAGGAGTTGCCCCGTGATGAAGCCCGAGCCGGGGCCGGCCAGAAACACCAGCATTGGCCCGAGGTCGCGGGTGGGGTCCCCCAGCGTCCCTCCCAGGGGGATCATCATCTTCATCTGCTGGTCGATCAGGGCGGCGGCGTCGGGGCCGAGGAAGCCGCGCAGCCGGTCGGCACCCGGCGTCTGCACGGCGGGAGCCAGGGCGTTGACGGTGACGTTGTCGGCGGCCCAGGCCTTGGCGGCCGACCGCGTCCACGCCTGCACCGCGCCCTTGGTCGCGGCGTAGACGGCCGAGATCGGGCTGCCCATAACGGCTTCCGACGAGCCGAAGTTGATGATCCGTCCCCCCTTGGGGTCCTGGTCCCTCATCACGGCGTAGGCGGCCTGGTTGGTGAGGATGGTTGCCTTCACGTTGGTGTCCAGCAGGAACGAGATGTCGTCGGCGCCGATATAGCCGGGGATGCCCGCCTGCCAGAGCCCCGCGGCGTTCACCAGCACGTCGAGCCCGCCCAGGTGGTGCGCCGCGTCCGTGACCGTCGCCGAGACGCCGTCGGGATCACGCGCGTCGCACTGAAACCACTTGGCGGCGAAGCCTTCCGGCGGCGGCGTCCGGTGATAGGTCGCGGCCACCTCGGCGCCCGCCTCGATCAGGACCCCCACCGCGGCGGCGCCGATGCCGGTGGCGGCGCCGGTCACCAGGATCCGCCGGCCCTGCAGGACATGTTCCATGCCCGCGAGCGTAACGCCACGGCGAAATCCCGCTCGGATCCCGCCGCGGCGTCACGACCGCGAAGCAGAAGGCGTTACGCGCGCACCGCGACCGTCGACAGCAGATCGGCCAGGCGGTCCGGCTGGTCGACCATGGAGAACGTCCGCGCCCCGGCGATCACCTCGAGGCGGGCGTTGGGGATGGTCGCCGCCAGCCGGGCGCCGTCCTCCTGCTCGAAGAACACGTCGTCTGCCGACCACGCGACAAGCGTCGGCTTGTCGAAGTCATACAGCCTGGCCGCCACCGTCGTCGTCACCTCGGGGCGCATGGAAAGGGTGAACTGGCGCAGGTCCTCGGCGACCGCCGGCAGCGACAGCGCCAGGCGCACCCACAGCTCGGTGAGGTCGTCGATGTTGCGGTGCGCCAGGCCGTCGAACGCGCGCTTGCGCACCGTGGGCACCCGCATGGCCTGGGCGACGGCCCGGAACGTCGTCTTCGACTTGGCCGCCAGGATCACCGGTTTGAGGATCGGCGGTGGAAAGTGTTCGAACGCATCGCAACTCGTGAGCACCAGCGCACCCAGCCGCTCGCGGTGGTGCACGGCCACCAACTGGGTGACGACGCCGCCGGTGTCGTTGCCGACCAGCACCACGTCCTCGAGGTTGAGCGCGGCGAGCGCCTCGGCGACCATGGCCGCCACGCCGGTGATGGTGCGATCGGCGCCGCGGCGCAGCGGCTCGGGGTGCGCCCCCAGCGGCCAGGTCGGGGCGATGCACCGCAATCCGCGGGCGGCCAGCCGTTCGCTGACCTGGCGCCACAGTTGGCCGCCCATCATGTAACCGTGCACGAAGACCACGGGCCTGCCGTTTTCGGGTCCGGTTGCTTCGTAATGGATGGTTCCGGCACTAATGTCGATCGTCGACATATGAGGACTCCTACGTCAGAGATACACTTACAAACAGGCTGTCTGTTCGTAAGTTACCAACAGGTTGTATGGAAAGCAAGAGACGCACCCAGGAGGAGCGCTCCGCGGCCACCCGCGAGGCGCTGATCGCGGCTGCCCGCAAACTCTGGGGCCTGCGGGGATACGCCGACGTGGGAACGCCCGAAATCGCCTCGGCCGCCGGGGTCACCCGCGGCGCGATGTATCACCAATTCGCCGACAAGGCGGCGCTGTTCCGTGAGGTCGTCGAGGTGGTCGAGCAGGATGTGATGGCGCGGATGGCCGTGGTGGTCGCCGAGTCGGGGGCGGCGACGCCGACGGCCGCGGTCCGGGGCGCGGTCGACGCCTGGCTCGAGGTGTCCGCCGATCCCGAAGTGCGGCAACTGATCCTGCTGGACGCGCCGAGCGTGCTCGGCTGGGCGGCATTCCGCGACGTCGCACAGCGGTACAGCCTGGGCATGACCGAGCAGATGCTCACCGAGGCGATCCGGGCCGGCGAGTTGGCCGAGCAGCCGGTGCGGCCGCTGGCGCACGTGCTCATCGGCGCGCTCGACGAGGCCGCGATGGTCATCGCCACCGCCGATGACCCGGACCGCACGCGCGACGAGACCCGGGAAGTGCTGCACCGGCTCATCGACGGGATGTTCGACGCGCGCTGACGAGGCGGTCAGTCACCGCGCACGTGCGCGACGCCAGCGATGACGCCCTGGATGAGCCGGTCGAGGTGCTCGGGGTCGTCGACGGCGGGCTGGCCCGCGACGAAGGTCAGCATGATCCCGTTGATGAACGCCAGGGTGGCGATCGCCTGGTCGTCGACCAATGCCGGATCCGGCGCGCTGCCCTCGTGGTGCCACTGGGTGACGACGTCGCGGGCCAGGGCGTAGAGCCGGTCCGCCGACTCACTAAGGGCCGCGGCCAGTTCCGGGTCCCGGCCGGCCAGCAGCGCCAGCTCGTAGCGGGCCTTGGCGCGGGTGAGCCAGGGTTCGCTGTTGACGTACATGACGATGCGGGCCAGGCCGGCGGTGCCGGTGAACTGGGAGGCGTGATCCTCGGCCAGTTCGGCCATCATCGAAAAGTCGGCGACGTCGAGCTCGGCCAGCCGGGTGGCGATGGCGTGCACCAGCGCCTTGCGGGTCCGGAAGTAAAACGATGTGGTGCCGGCCGGCACGCCCGCGCGGTCGTCGACTTTCGGGTGACTGACCCCGTGCACCCCATTGCTGCCCAGCAATTCGATCGCGGCGTCGGCGAGTTGGCGGCGCCGCTCCGGCGCGTTGTGCTTTCTGCGTGCAGCGATGCGCCCCAGTTTATCGGCGCCGACCTAGCCCGCGCTTTAGAACTGACCGCAGTTCGGCGTGGTGGGCTCCCCGTTGAAGCGGGCGGCGATCCATTGCATCGCCGGTTCGCCGTCGACCAGCATCGGCAGCGCGTGGTTGATGACGAGCTTATTGAGGAACGGCGGCTCTTCGTTGGTGCGGAACTCGACGTCGGCGTCCTGGGCACACCAGTCGCGCCCGAGCTGGTTGGCCGCGGTCCACGGCACCAGCGGGTCGTAGCGATTGCTGTCGATCATCACCGGCGCGTTCGGTTTGAAGCGGCCGAGCCGTTGCGCCTCGAACAGGCTGTTGAACGGCTCCTCGTTCACCAGCTGATTGATGTCCTCGGTGAAGTAGGGCTGTATGTGACGAAACATGAAGTCCAGCAACGTCTGTCCGACGCATTGGCGTGACACCGATTCCAGCATCGCCAACCCGCGCGGCGTCATCTTGGAGCGAATGATGTCGGCGAACTCGGGATAGGCGGCCATGACGCTGTTGAGCGCGTACCCGACGACGCCGACCAGCGCGCTGCCGTCGGCGTAGGGCAACAGCTCCTTGAGGTCGGCGGGTGGCGCCCCGGCGTAGGTGCCCACGATGTGAAGGTCGGGGGCGTATTGCGAGGCGAGCTCGGCCGCCGATGCCGTCGCGCCGCCACCCTGCGAATAGCCCCAAAACGCCACGGGCCCACGCGGATCCAGCGACGTGCCCGGCAGCCGCATGGCGGCGCGGGCGGCATCGAGCACCGCCTGACCCTCGGCCACCCGCCCCACATACGTGTGCATCGGCGCGGTGCCCAGGCCCTCGTAGTCGGTCATCACAATGGCGAACCCACGCGCGACCATGGTGGCGACGAACAGTTCCTCGTAGTTGAACATGATGTCCCAGCCACCCGAATAGTGAATGCCCTGGTTGAACATTCGCGACGGCGCACACTGATTGCCCTGCCCCTGGGTACCCGGCGCGTAACTGATCAACGGGCGCGGCCCGGCGCCCGGCCAGTCGTTGTAGGGCTCGAAGTAGGTGCCCGTCACCGCGATCGGGTTGCCCCGGGTGTCGGTGCTGCGGTACATGATTCGCGTGCCGGTCGCCATGATCGCACCCAGCTGGCCGGAGGGCTCCAGCACCAGCCGCGACGGTTCGGTGCGGATCAGGTCGCCCGGTTGGCCGGGCGGCAGCGGATCCGGCGCGGCATAAAAGTCCGCGTACTGCGGCTCGTCCCCGCCGTCGGCGCGCGCAATTCCGGCGCCCACCAGAGCCGAAGCAATTATCAGCAGTACTGTGAAAACTCCCCCGGCCCGATGCATTACGGAACGGTAACAATGGACCGCCCGCCAGCGGAAGAGCAATCTCTAATTTTTTAGAGATCTCGCGGTTAACGGAATTCCGGCCGCCTCTTCCGCCCAGGGGCTCGGCTCACCGGAGCGCGGCTTCTGCGCGAGCGCCGACTGGGGGAGCCGCGCGAGACGTCGAAGACGTTGTCGGCCAACGAGTCCGCGCCCGGCGCCGAGCGGTAGCCGCCGTCAGGGTGTCTTGAGGAACACGTCGTTGAGGGTGACGGTGCGCAGGTTGCGGTCGCGGATGATGTCGACGAGCTGCGGATAGACGTGCGTCACCGGCAGGTGATTGAGGTGCCCGATCACGATGGCCTGCGGCGTGAAGTACTGGTCGGCCATCTGCACGATGTAGTCCTCGGTGATCAACGTCGAATCCGACAGCGAACCCGACCACAAGGTGGGCACCTTGTAACCGAGGTCGGCGGCCACGGCATCCACGGCGGCGTTGCGCTTGGCGTAGGGCGGGCGCCAATAGGGTTTCGCGCCGATGCCGTACGTCTTCTTCAAGAACGTGTCGTTTCGGGTGAGCTGTTCGGCGACTTGCTCTTTGGTCAGTGTGGTCAGGTCCGGGTGTGACCAGGTGTGGTTGCCGAGTTGGATCTGCCCGCTGTCGACCAACGGCCGGAGCAGCTCGGAGTTTTCGGTCCACGAGTCGTAGATCCCGTTCACGAAGTACGTCAGCCGCACGCCGGTGTCCCTGGCGAACTGCGTGTAGGCACGGACCACTTCGCTGTTCACGCCGTCGTCGACGGTCAGCGCGAGCAGGTCGCCTTCGCCCGGGAGCTTCATCAATGCGCCGCCGCCGGGCAGGGGGATGCGGGCGCTGAGCGGCGGGGGCGGCAGCAGGGCCTGCGGGGCGGTCGGGCCCGAAGTCGGTATGTCGACGCCGGGCGTCTGGGCGAACGTGCGCGGCTGCGGGTCGACGATGAGCCGCGCCGTCCCGACGCCGGCAACCACCGACGCGGCGAGCGATCCAAGAAACTGGCGGCGGTTCATGGCTGCGAAGGGGCGACGTCGATCAAAAGGGATGGGCGCAGAAAAGGAGAATTTGGCCCGGTCATTCGGAAACGGATGGCGGCGCGTTGCGTACCGGGCGGGTCCCCGCAGGGACCGCCGTTCGCGCAAAACACCGAGGCCACAGCAGCGAACCGTACCATTCAAAGGCCCAAATAGTCGGCTGCGTTACGGGAGGGTCAGCTGTGAATTCTCTCGGCGGACATCGCGGCCGCTGACGGCGACCCGACCAGCGAGGATCAATGCGGTTCCCCGGCGCCGCGTTGCGGCAATTGCACGGGTTCGGCGGCGGGAGTTCCAAGCGTAAAAGCCAGCCACGGCAGGGCGGTGGCAAACGCCTGGGCGGCAAACGGCCAGTCGTGCTTGCCCTCCTGGGTGACCACCGCACATGCGATGCCGTGCGCGGCGCCGACCGCACACAGCGACCTCGCGGCGGCGTCCTGGCCCTCGGGGTTGGCGGCGGGATCGCTGGACGCGACGAGGGTCGGACTGGCCTGTTCGGCGACGTTGCCGGGCCCCGAGGAGACGGGCACGTCGAACCATCCGGACAGGCCGGCGTAGTGACCGTGCTTGGTCATCACGGTGACCGGGTCGAAGGCGGCCCACGCGGCCTGATCCCCGCCGAACAGCCGCGCGACGGACTGGTCCTTGGAGCCGACGTTGGGACCGCGGTCGCCCGCGATGTCCACGAACGCGCTGAACAGCTCCGGGTGCATGACGGCCAGGTCGACGGCGCAGGTACCGCCCATCGACCAGCCGGCGACGCCCCAGTTGGCCCGATCGGCGCTGACGCCGAAGTTCGACACCGTGAACGGGATGACGTCTTTGGAAAGGTGGTCGGCGGCGTTGCCGCGGGGGCCGTTGACGCACTCGGTGTCGTTGTCGAACGACCCGGTCGGATCGACGAACACCAGCACCGGCGAGAAACCGTGATGCGCGGCGGCGAAGTTGTCGATGGCGGTGAAGGCGCCGCCCGGACCCAGCCAATCCGCCGGGGTGTTGAAGGCCGAGCTGATCATCATGACGGCCGGTAGCCGGGGCGGGGGATTGCTGTTGAACCATGCCGGTGGCAGATAGACCAATTCCCGCCGGTGGGCGAAATGGGAGCCCGAGGAGTCGATGTCGACCGGCACCACGACGCCCTTGGTGGGCCTCGTTCCCGCGATCTGCATCTCGGTGACGCGCAGGCGGTCGACCTGGTCGGGCAACGGCACCGAGGTCAGCTGGTTCCACGCGGCCAGCGCCGTGGGGAAGTAGCCCACCCAGCCGTTGAGCGCCATGCCCGCGCACAGGACGCACAGCGGTATCGACAGCACGGCCAGCCCGCGGCGCCACCAGCGCACGCCCCGCCAGCCCACCAGGAACACCGCGGCGGCCAGCCCGCTCATCGCGATCCACAACCACAGCGTCGTCGGCGCGGGATCACCGGCCACCCCGAGCGAGGTGATGTACCAGCGCGATAGCGCGGTCACCGCGACGGCCGCGATCAGCGCCACGGGCAGCACTCGCTTGAGCCAACTTCGCGCGCGCCATTGGATCGCGACGATCAGCACGAGCAACGCGAGGCCCTGAACGGCGGGCGGAAACCAGCCATGCAGCAGGGACAGTTGCCCGAAGAACTGCTCCAACGGTCGTGACCTTTGCTAGATCGATCGCTGCGCGAGGGTGCGGTGATTGTCGTGATCGTCAAGGGGCCGGGCGGCGTCTCGGCGGCCGGACTCACTATCCCATACGATCGCGGCCCGCCGGCCTACGCTTCGCCAGGTTCACGTGTCCGTGATGACGCTGGTGAACGAGCGCAGCCGCAGGCTGTTGCCGACGACGAGAACGCTGGAGAGCGCCATGGCGGCGCCGGCCAGCATCGGGTTGAGCATGCCGAGCGCGGCGAGGGGGATCGCGGCGAGGTTGTAGCCGAACGCCCACACCAGGTTGGTCTTGATGGTGGTCAGCGTCCGGCGGGAGAGCCGGATCGCGTCCACGGCCGCCCGCAGGTCGTCGCGGATCACGGTGAGGTCGGCCGCGTCGATCGCGACATCGGTGCCGGCGCCCATGGCCAGACCCAGATCGGCGGCGGCCAGCGCGGCGGCGTCGTTGACGCCGTCGCCGACCATGGCGACCACCTTGCCCTCGGCTTGCAGACGCTTGACGGCCGCGACCTTGTCGGCGGGCATCGCCTCGGAGATCACCTCGGCGATGCCGAGTTCGGCGGCGATGCGCGCGGCGACGGTGTGGTTGTCGCCGGTGAGCAGCACCGGGGTCAGGCCGAGTCGCCGGAACTGGCGCACGGCGTCGCCGCTGGACGGTTTGACGGTGTCGGCGAGCACCAGGAGCCCCCGCGCCACGCCGTCCCAGCCGACGACGACGGCCGTCTTGCCGTCGTCCTCCGCGCGGGATTTGGCCGTGGCGAGCGCGGCGTCGAGGCGCGCACCGCGCTCGTCCAGCAGGCTCGCGCGCCCGACGACGACGGCGTGGCCGTCGACCGTGCCCTGCACGCCCATGCCGTGGACACCCGCGAAGTCGGCGGGCGCGGGGAGCGTGCCGAGCTGCGCCGCGGCGGCCCGGGCGATGGCCTGCGCGACGGGATGCTCGGAGGCGGCCTCCAGGGCACCGGCGTAGCGCAACAGCGGGGCGCGGTCGGTTCCCGCCCCGGCGACCACGTCGACCAGGGCCATTCGGCCGGTGGTGACCGTGCCGGTCTTGTCGAGCACGATCGTGTCGACCCTGCGGGTGGACTCCAGCACTTCGGGCCCCTGGATGAGGACGCCGAGCTGGGCCGCGCGGCCGGTGCCGACCAGTAGGGCGGTCGGAGTCGCGAGGCCCATCGCGCACGGGCAGGCGATGATGAGCACCGCGACGGCGGCCGTCAGCGCGGTGGTGGGCGAGAAGCCCGCCGCGAGCCAGCCGCCCAGGGTCGCGACCGCGAGCGCCAGGACGACGGGAACGAACACGCCGGAGACCCGGTCCGCGAGGCGCTGCACCCGTGCCTTCCCCGATTGGGCCCGTTCGACGAGCTTGGCCATCTGCGCCAGCTGGGTGTCGTCGCCAATCCCGGTGGCCCGGACCACAAGCCGGCCCCCGGCGTTGACGGTCCCGCCGGTGACGGCGTCGCCCGCTCCGACCTCGACGGGCACCGACTCGCCGGTCAGCATCGATGCGTCGACCGCCGAGGAACCCGTGACGACGACTCCGTCGGTCGCGATCCGTTCCCCGGGGCGCACCACGAATTCGTCACCCACCGCGAGCCGCTCGATCGGGAGCCGGGTCTCGGTGCCGTCACGCAGGATCCCGACGTCCTTGGCGCCCAGCGCCACCAGCGCGCGCAGCGCGTCCCCAGCGGACCGCTTGGCCCGCTTCTCGAAATAACGGCCGGCCAGGACGAACAGCGTGACGCCGGCGGCCACCTCGAAGTAGACGTGGCACGGGGCGTCGTCGCGCCCGACCGTGAGCTCGAAGTCGTGCTGCATGCCCGGCTGGGCGGCGGTCCCGAGGAACAGCGCGTAGAGCGACCACAGGAACGCGGCCAGGGTCCCGATCGAGACCAGCGTGTCCATGGTGGCGATGCCGTGTTTGAGGTTGGCCCACGCGGCCGCGTGGAAGGGCAGCCCGCACCACAGGACGACCGGCGCCGTCAGCGCCAGCGACGCCCAGTGCCAGTGGTGAAACTGCCACGCGGGAATCATGGCCATGGCGATCACCGGGCCGGCCAGCGCGGCGGCGGTGATCAGCCGCCGGCGCAGCGAAGTCAGCTCGGCGTCGCGCACCGGCGAACGTCGCGGCAGGGCGGCCGCGTAACCGGCCTTTTCGACCTCGGCGATCAGGATCCGCGGGTCGTACCCGGCGGGGGCGCTGACGGCGGCCGTCTCGGTCGCGTAGTTGACGGTGGCCGAGACGCCGGCGAGCTTGTTGAGCTTCTTTTCGATCCGGGCGGCACACGAGGCGCAGGTCATCCCGGTGATCTCGAGCTCGATGGGGGGCGCGGCGGCCGGCGTGGCCTCGGGGAGGGTGCCCTCGTCGATGTTTCGCGGGGGCGTGCTCATGCGACCAGGACGGCCTGGAAGCCCGCCTCGTCGACCGCGGCGAGGACGGCGTCCGCGTCGATGGGCAGCGCGCTGGTGACGACGAGCCGGCCGGTGTCGGCACTGACCGTCACGCCGTCGACGCCGGGAATCCCGGCGACCTCGCCCTGGACGGCGGCCTCGCAGTGCGCGCAGCTCATCCCGCTCACCCGATATTCGCTGGTGGGCATGCCGCTCCTTCTCGATCCCGCCGCGGACTTGACCCCACCATTCTGCCCGTCGGGGGGTTCGGGCTACTGCCGCAGGTGCGACCCGCCGCCGATGTACCACACCTGGCCGGTGATCCACTCGGCCTCGTCGGACAACAGGAACGCGGTGATCGCCGCGAGGTCGTCCGGCTTGCCCAGCCGGCTGGTCTTGCCGAACGTCAGGAAGGCCTGCTGGAGCGCGACGTCGTTTTGGCGCTCCTGGGTCTCGCCCATCACCAGGCCCGGCATCACCCCGTTGCTGCGGATGTTGTGTTTGCCCCAGTTGACGGCCACGTGCCGGGTCAGGTGGTTCACCGCCGCCTTCGAGGCGCCGTAGGCGACGTGCATGGGGTCGCTGCCCAGCGCGGCGCCCGACGAGGTGTTCACGATGCTGCCCCCACCCCGGGCGAGCAGGTACGGCAGGACCGCGCGGATCGTGCGGACGTACCCGAGCAGGTTGACGTCGAGCGTGCGCTGCCAGACGCCCATGTCGGTGTCGAGAATCGTGGTGTCGCGTCCCAGGTTTCCCTCGGACAGATCGGCGCCCACATTGTGCAGGCCGTCGACGGCCCCGAACTCGTCGAGCGTCGTCTCGACGAGCCGCCGCACCGACTGCTCGTCGGCGAGGTCGAACTCGACGGCGATCGCGCGGCCGCCGGCCGACACGATGCGCTGCGCGGTGGCGGCGGCGCCCGCAATGTTGTTGTCGCCGATGGCAACACGGGCGCCTTCGGTGGCGAGGCGTTCGGCGGTGGCCGCGCCGATCCCCGTGGCGCCCCCGGCCACCACAAATGTCTTGCCGGCCAGGCCGCGCATCACACGTACCCGACGCCGATGTCGACCGACACCTGGGTCGCGGTCACCAATCTGGATTGGTCGGAGGCCAGCCAGGCCACGGCGTCGGCTATGTCCTCGGGCTGCGCGATGCCCTCGGGCAGCAGCGGTTTGTGCATGCCCCGCAGGTGTGGGTAGTCGTCGGCGGCGGCCTGCAGCGCTTCCCGCATCCGGCCGGTGCCCATCGGTGTGGCGACGGCGCCGGGGTTGAGGCTGTTGACGCGGATGTTGTACCGGCCGAGCTCGGCGGCGAACGCCCGCGCCATCCCCACGACCGCGTGTTTGCTTGCGGTGTAATGGATCATGAACGACTGCATCTTGATACCGGCCGCCGAACCGATGAGGATGATCGAGCCGCCGCGGCCGCCGTCGATGATGTGCCGCACCCCCGCCATCACGGTGTTCCAGGTGCCGATCACGTTGGTGTCGATGGTGTCTCGGAACGCCTGCGCGGTGATCTGATCCCAGGGTGCGGGGCTGCAGATCCCGGCGTTGGCGACGATGACGTCGAGCCGGCCCAGCTCGCCGACCGCCTTGTCCACGGCGGCGGACAGCGCGTCAAGGTCGCGGATGTCGGCCTCGGCGGTGACGATCCGCCGGCCGCCCTCGCTCACCAGCCGTGCGGTTTCGGCCAGATCGTCGGGCGTCGGCGAGTCGTAGGGGACGCTCGGCGGCAGCGGCCCGGCGAGATCGACCGCGATGATGTCGGCGCCCTCGGCCGCAAGGCGCACGGCGTGTGCCCGGCCCTGCCCGCGCGCGGCGCCGGTGATCAGCGCGACCTTTCCCGAGAGTGACTGGCTCATGTGTGCTCTGGGTTCCTTTCAGTCGCGCGCGATCTTGTCGAGCGGGTTGGAGCGTTCCAGCATGCCGTACGCTTCTTCGCCGTCCCATCGGTAGCGCACGCCGGCCTGCTGGACGGCGGGGAACTCGGCCATCTCCTCTTTGAGGGCGTGCATGGAGTACATGTCGTCGTCGTGGTGCACGTCGTGCGTGGAAAACACTGTCTCGCCGGCGATTTCGACTAATCCGTCGGCGGTCTCCAGCACCAGCGAGGCATCCTCGCCGAGTGGCCGCAGGCGGGTCAGCCACGGCGCCCGCACCGCCCGCGCCGGGACCAGGCCGCCGTCGCCGGTGAAGACGAATCCCTCGTTGAAGGTGGGCTCGCCATCGGGGCGCGGCGGATAGGCGATGTAGCCGAAGGCGCGGCCGCTGCCGAACACGGCCGACTGCCAGCAGTGTCCCCAGAAGCCGGCGAGTTTGCGCACCCCGGTGCGACGGATCCGCAGGCCGCTCCCGGTGAAGGTGTGGCGTTCATCCCCCACCCGGAATTCCCCGGTGGCGGTGAACAATTGCTCGTAGCGGGGCCCGCCCATGATGGCCCCGAC
This sequence comes from Mycobacterium sp. TKK-01-0059, assembly GCF_000709305.1. Taxonomy (NCBI): domain Bacteria; kingdom Bacillati; phylum Actinomycetota; class Actinomycetes; order Mycobacteriales; family Mycobacteriaceae; genus Mycobacterium; species Mycobacterium sp. TKK-01-0059. The sequence continues at coordinate 1,721,155 of NZ_KL446993.1, read as the reverse complement.
AGACGTCGTTTGGAGTTGCGTGCCGGCGTCGGCCTGTAGCGCGCCCTGGACCCACGGGGGCACGGCCATCCTCGCCTCGACGTGGAAGCCGATGTTCGTCGTCGGGCCGTCCTTCCTGCCCGCCACCAGGTCGGCCGACGAGGTCTGCACCGCCGGCCCGTCGTAAGACATCGTCCAGGTGGCGAAGGGTTCGAGGCACTGGAACGCCAGGCCGCCGGCGCCGAGCACCGTGGGCTGTCGGTCGGCGCCGCGAGCCGGCAGCGACGGCCCGTTGGTGCGCAGCCGGTAGACGCGCCCGTCGGGAAACGCGGCATTGACCTGAATGTCGTGGGAGTCCCAATTGGCGCCCACCGCCTCGATTCCCACGCGGGGCAGGCCGATCTCGCCGCGGTCGTCGACCACCCAGAAACTGACCGAGTCCCGCATCTCCGGATCCTCGGGGCGCTGCGCCAGCACGTACTCGCGCGACGGGTCGATGCCGCCGGTGAGATCAACCGCCATTGCTTTCCTCGCTCCTTACCTTTGGATGCCGCGTCCACCGCCGCGCGCTGTCCACATAGCGCGCGAACCGGGGCCGAACCTCGTCGAGATCGATGCCGAACTCCACCGGGTCGGCGTGCGAGCTCGGCTGGCGCTGCGCGGCGGCGTGCTCCCACCAACTGTGCATCCGCGCTTCGAACTCGTAGGACACCGGGGCCCCGAGCCAGGCGTACAGCCCGGCGACCTCGCCGAGCGGGTCGGTCTGCATGGCCCGAAAGTCGATGTCGTAGAACCGATCGTCGGCACCGGCCGCGCGGAACCGCAGCGCCCGCTCCATGCCCAGCGACCAATGCTCGACGTTGAGCCGGCCGATGTAGCGGCGGTCGATCCGGGTGTTGAACGACCCGATGATGTCGGCGTACAGGTCGGCCACCGACAACAGGACGTCGGTGGGATCGCGATGGGTCATCACGAATCGGGCGTCCGGGAACACCGCGTCCAGCGCGTCGAGCCACAACACATGGGACGGGCACTTCAGCCGCCACGGCCGCTCAGGCTCGCCCCACTGCAGCAGCTGCATCACCCGCCGCTGATAGCGAAACGTCGGGGTGAGGTCGGCGTGGTGCACGAGCCACGTTGAGTACGAGGGGATTTCGGCGAACGACTGAAAGATGTGCGACTTGAAGTCGAGGGCCATCAACTCGTGGCACTCCATGGGCCCGTCGGTGTCGCCGGGAACGTGGCGGCGGGTGCCGACCATCTCGCCCCGGTCGGCCGGGACGCGGGGATCGACGCCGTGCACCGTCGAGGGTGGGGGGCACGGTTGCGTCGACTCCCACCGGCGCAGGTAGCGCACCTCGCGATCCTGGGCCAGCAGCATGGACAGGGCGGTGGATCCGGTCCGGGGCAACCCCAGGCCGACCAGCGGTTCGCGGATGGGCACGTCGCCGATCTCCGGGTGCCGCCGAAACCAGTCCTCGACCTGCAGCCGTTGCGAGAGATAGCCCGCGATGCGTTGGCGCAGAAAGGCTTCCCCGCGCTCGTTCAGGTGGGCCTCGTCGCGCAACGCCGACAACAGGACGCTCAGGCCCTCGGTGAAGGAGTCGTCGCCGAAGTCGGTGAGCCCGGTCTGCGCCGCGGCCTCCTCCATCAGCTCACCGGATGTCAGCACGGCGTCTCCTCAATCAAAGTCCTTGCGGCGGCGCTCAACCCATCCACTGCCCGCCGGCGACGTCGATGGTCTGACCGCACAGGTAATCGGCCGCCTCGGAGGCCAGGAACGCGACCATGTTGGCGGCCTCCTCGGGCAACGACGCGCGACCCAGCTGGACCTGGTGGGTGATCGCTTCCTGGATGGCGCCGCGGCCGGCGCGCTGCTTGTCGTCCTGAGGATCGAGCAGGTACTGCCGCATCTCCGGTTTGATCATGATGCCCGGCGCCACGCCCAACACGTTGACACCGCGCAGCGCGACCTCGTGGGCGAGGTTGCGCGTGAACCCGATGACCCCGGCCTTGCACGCGTTGTAGACGACCAGGCCGCGCTGCTGGATGCGGCCGCCGACCGACCCGATGTTGATGATCTTCCCCGAGCCCTGGTCGAGCATGTACGCCAGCGCGGCGTGCGCCCCGTACATCATCATCGTCAGGCTGCCCAGCACCGTGTAGTCGATGTCCTCTTTCGTCTGCTTCTCGAACGGGCCCGCGGCCACCATCACCGGGTTGTTCACCATGATGTCGAGGCCGCCGAGCTCGTGGTGGGCCTGCCGCACGGCGCCGTGCACCTGGTCCCAGTCGGACATGTCGGCCTTGACCGGGATGGCCCGCACGCCCCAGCGCCGCTCGACTTCCTCGGCCCGGCGTTCGACCTTCTCGAAGGTGCGGCCGATGAGCGCGACCTCGGCGCCGCAGCCGGCCAGCCGGTTGGCGATCGCCTGCCCCAGGCCGTCGCCGCCGGCTCCGGTGACGAAGGCCTTCTTGCCGGACAGGTCCATCAGTTCGGTCACGCGCTTGCCGACGATGTGCTCCGGTAGGCGGTCCAGTCCGAGCAGCTGCACCCAGTCCTGTTCGTCCTGAACCGTCATCGTCGACCCTTCCTCAGCCAGACCGGGACGGCATCGCCACCCCACCTCGCTGACGATATGGCGGCCCCACGGCCAGCAGGTAATACCAATTCGGGAAACCAGTCATGCCGCATTTGTATGGCTGGTAGATGTGGAGGCGATGGACACCCACCGCCTCAAGTACTTCCTGCGGATCGCGGAGGAAGGCTCGATCACCCGCGCGGCCGCGGTGCTGGGCATCGCCCAGCCGGCGCTGAGTCGCCAGATCCGGCTGCTGGAGGAGGACCTCGGCATCACGCTGTTCGAGCGGACCCGCCGGGGCGTGCACCTCACCGAGGAGGGCGAACGGCTGCGCTCCTCGACCGCCGCTCCGCTGCGTCAGCTCGAGCTCGCGGTCCGGTATGCGGGATCGCCGTTGGCGCGCATCGAGCGCGGGCTGCTGTTCGGGATCGTGCCGACCGCCGCCGGCGTCCTGGCCTCCCCGCTGGCGGCGAGCGTGGGCGCCGCGTTCCCGAATGTCCATTTCCACGTCGCCGTGGCCGAGACCGACGACCTGGTGGAGCGCCTGCTCAAGGGCGCGATCGACCTCGCGGTGATCAACCCGGTCTCCGATGACCGGCTCTTCTACCGGCACCTGGTGACCGAGGACCTCGTGCTGGTCGGGGGGCCCGCGTCCGAGCTCTCGCCCGCCAGCCCGATCCGCTTCACCGATCTCGCCAAGCTCCCGCTGGTCATGCCCAGCGGGCTGACCGGCATTCGAAACACTCTGGAGAACACCGCGCTGCGGCTCAAAGTGGCGATCACGGCCCGCTTTTCGACCGATTCGGTGGAGGTGGCCAAGCATCTGGTCGCCGCGGGGCTCGGCTATGCGGTGCTGCCGATGGCGGCGTGCGGCGCCGACGTGGAGGCGGGGCGGCTGCGGTGGACGTCGATCCACGAACCCCCGCTCGACCAACAACTCGGCGTGGCCGCCACCGCGGCGCTGGAACTGCCCCGCGAATTCGCGGCGAAGATCGGCATCGTGTTGCGCGAAGAGGTGGCGCGGTTGACCAAATCCGGCTTCTGGCCGGCGCGTTTCGAGCCGTCACCGGTATGGGACCCCAACATCCCTGAGCCGCGGAACTGAACGGGATTACGCTGCCGGTTAGCGGAAAGGAGATTCGCAATGACCGTCACCGTTGTCGACCGGGGGCCCCGCCAGGTGAGCCGCAGAGTCGAAGTGGCCGCGCCGGCGGCCGAGCTGTACGCCATCGTCGCCGATCCGCGGCGTCACCACGAACTCGACGGGTCGGGCACGGTGCGCGACAACATCACCATGCCGCCGCAACTCCTTGAGGGCTCGAAGTTTTCGACGAGCATGAAGATGTTCGGCGTGCCCTACCGCATCACCAGCACGATCACCGCGCTGACGCCGAACGAAGTGGTCGAATGGCGCCACCCGCTGGGTCACCGCTGGCGGTGGGAATTCGAGGCGCTGTCACCGAACCTGACGCAGGTCACCGAGACGTTCGACTACCGCGACGCCGGTGCGCTGAAGAACAAATTGAAGTACTACGAGCGGATGGGCTTCGCCAAGGCGAACGCCTCGGGCATCGAGGCGACGCTGACCAAACTGCGGGATCGCTACGCTGGGTGATCAGTTCGTCGCCGGATCGGCTGCGTCCCAAGGCATCACACCGGACACCCAGTGGCTCAGTTCCGAGGCCTGGTCGTTGCGGTGCAGATGGCGTGGTGGCGTCGCGTAGGTGGAGTAGGGCCGGCACCGAATGACGACGCGGTTCTCGCGTTCGCACATCGCCTCGATGTGCGGGCGCGCCTCGTCACCGAGTGGCTGGCCGGACATTCGGCCGCCAACCGCCATCATCACGTCGACCGCCAGATCCCGGTCGTCCTCGATGGCGGCGTCGGCGTAGACCTGCAGGTAGGCGAAGGGCCAGCGCTCGTCGAGGACGCACAGGCTCACCTTGCCGTCGCGCTCGACGATGCGGGCTTTGCCCCTGCCGGCCATCGTGGAGACGAGCAAGTCGTCGGTGTCGGTGGGGATGTAGTACACGACCGACATGGCGGGGCCGTCGTGGCGGCGACGGTAGCCGAACACGCAGGTGCGATGCGTGCGCACGAACTCGCGTCGTTCGGAGGGAAGCATGTCGCGGTCGGTCGGAGCGGTGAAGGGCTCTGCCGCCAGGGGGAGGAGCATGACGAATTTTCCTTGCTGTCAACGGGGTTGATTGACGCGGTAATTACGGATACAGTGTCTTCGTAATGCGTGACGATGTCAACCGGCGCCCCCGCGGCCGCCCGGCCCTGCCGATGGACCGCATCCTGGGCGCGGCCGTCGAACTCCTCGACTCGGAGGGGGCGGACGCGTTGTCGATGCGGTCGCTTGCCCAGCGCCTCGGATCGGGCACCGCCACGCTGTACCGCCACTTTTCGAATCGATCCGAACTGGTGTCTCAGGTGATCGACCACATACTGGGCGAAGTCGACCTCGATGCGCAGGCGCTGGCGGCCCTACCGTGGCAGCAGGCGTGTATCACGTTCGCGCAACACATGTTTGACGCGCTGCGCCGGCATGGCAATGTCGCGCCGCTATTGATCGAATACACGCCGACGGGGCCGAGCGCGCTGGCCAATCGCGAGCGCTGCCTGGCGATCCTTCTCGGCAACGGCTTCGCGCAGGCGGTCGCGGCCCACGCCTACGCCACGCTGGCCCGTTACGTCTTGGGTTTCGCGCTACAACTGCCCGGGGCGACGGATGGGGGCGGTGAAGCGGAACTGGCGGCTGCGTTTCACCGGCTCGATCCGTCGCGCTATCCCGCGACCGTCACCGTCGCCGACGAGCTTCCCGTTCCGCTGGCCGACGAGTTCGCTTTTGGGTTGCGGCTCATCGTCTCCGGGCTCGAACGACTGCGCGAGTGAACGTTTTCGCGGCGCCAACCGTGGCTTGGGTGGATGACCGCGCCCGAAAGGACACCGCTCGATGATCGCAAACACGCTGAGCCGCTGGGGTCGACTCTTGGGCCGCTATGGCCTGGTGGTGGTGCTGGCGTGGATCGGAGTGGGCAAGTACGTGAAGATGGAATCGCGCGTGCTCATCGAACACAGCCCCCTGATGAGCTGGCTCTACGACGTCTTCAGCGTCACCTTCGTCGCGCGGGCGCTCGGAACGATGGAAATCGTTGCGGCCCTGCTCATCGCGCTGCGGCCATGGTGGCCGCGGGTCTCGGCGGCGGGCAGCGCGCTGGCGGTGGTGCTGTTCCTGGGCACGGTGAGTTTCCTGGTCACCACCCCAGGCGTGGTGGCGACCCATGCCCACGGCGTGCCGGTGCTCTCGGCGCTGCCCGGCCAGTTTCTGCTCAAGGACCTGGTATTGCTCGGGGTCGCCGTGTGGACGCTGGGCGACTCGCTGTCCGCGGGCGGCGCCACCGTGCGGCCGTATCCCGCCCGCAGCGAGTGACTATATAGTCGTGGCCACGGAGAGGAAGCCGAGGCCGTGACTGAGACCGTTGGCCAGGGGATAGGCGTCGACGCGCCACGACGCGGGCACGCCGAAGAACGCCGCGCGCGGGGCGGCCCGTGACCAGCCGAAAAGCCCGCTGGCTCTATGCCGTTGGGCGCCTGCGCGCGGCGACGCGGCGCGGGCGATCGCCGCGGGTGGCGATCATCGGCGCGGGCTTCGGCGGTCTCGGTGCCGCCGTCGCGCTGCGCCGCGCCGGCATCGACGACCTGGTGATCACCGAGGGCGCCGACGGCGTCGGGGGCACCTGGCGCCGCAACACCTATCCCGGCGCCGCCTGCGACATCCAGAGCCATCTGTACTCATTTTCCTTTGCGCCCAACGCATCCTGGACCCGCACGTACGCCCGGCAGCCCGAGATCCTGGCCTACCTCGAATCGGTCGCCGACGATTTCGATCTGCGACGCCACCTCATGCTCGACACGACCGTGCGGTCCCTGCACTGGAATCCGGGCGCCGGGACGTGGGAGTGCCGAATGGACCGCAACGGCGAGTCCGCCATGTTGGTCGTCGACGTCGTCGTGTGCGCGGTCGGGCTGTTCGGTTCGGCCAAGCTGCCCGACATCGACGGCCTGACGGGGTTCGCCGGACCGGTGCTGCATACCGCGCAGTGGGATCACCAGCTCGACCTGGCGGGGCGCGACGTGGCGGTGATCGGGACCGGAGCCAGCGGGGTGCAGTTGGTGCCGGAGCTGGCGAAGACCGCCGGACACGTCACGGTCTTCCAGCGGACCCCGCCGTGGATGGTGCCCAAGGACGACCGCCCGTACAGCGCAATCGAATTGGCGCGGTTCAGGCGCAGCCCGGTCGCGCTGCGCCGCACGCGGTGGAAGATATGGAAATTCCAGCACGACAACACCGCGACGTTCGCCGACGATCCCGTGGTGGCCGCGCGCACGCAGATCGCGACGTCGTTTCTGGACCGCACCGTCGACGACGAGCCGTTGCGCCGAGCGCTGACTCCGGACTATCCGTTCCGGTGTAAGCGAGTGTTGTTGGGCGACGACTATTACCGGGCCCTGCAGCGGGACAACGTCGAATTGGTCACCGAGCCCATCGCGCGGGTCGGCGAGACGTCGGTGATCACCGCGTCGGGCCGCGAAATCGGCAGCGACGCGATCGTGCTCGCCACCGGCTTCGAGACGTCCCGCTACCTGTCCGGCATCGACGTCACCGGAACGGGCGGCCGCCGGTTACACGAGCACTGGGGTGACGATCCCTGCGCCTACCTGGGGGTGGCGGTCAGCGGGTTCCCGAACTTCTTCATGCTGTACGGCCCCAACACCAACCAGGGTGGCAACTCGATCGTCTACATCCTCGAGTCCGCGGCGCGGCTGGTCGCCAGCGCGGTGAGCCGGCTGGCGCGCCGTGGCGGCTACCTCGACGTGCGTCCCGAGGCCGAAAAGCGATACAACGACCAGCTTTCCGCCGACCTGGCGCGGACCATCTGGACACAGTGCGACAGCTATTTCCGTTCGCCTACCGGCCGCATCGTCACCCAATGGCCCTATACCGAGCTGGAGTACGCCCGCCGGACCTGGCGGCTGCGACGCCGAGATTGGATCCACCGCTGCGGCGCGCCACCGCGGGATGACGCGCACCCGGTCGGTGGTGAAACACGCTGTGCGCCAGCACCTTCAGGCTGAGCTGGCGGCGGCCGCCCTGGCCCGCTCGGTCATCGAGGCGATCACCCCGCCGTCGTTGAGGATGTCGGTGCCGGTGAGGTAGCCGGCCTTCTCGCTGGCGCAGAAGGCGAGCAGCTCCGCCATTTCCTCCGGCTTGCCCCACCGCGGGACCGCGGCGTCGGCCACCATCGCGCCCGCCCCTGCCTGCTCCTCCAGCCTGCCCATCTCGGTGTCGATCGAACCCGGGGACACCGAGACGATGCGCAGCCCGCGCGCGTTGAAGCGCTCCGCCTGTGACTGGCTGTACCACTTCACGAAGCTCTTGCTCAGGGCGTACGCGAGACCGGACCGCGCCTCCTCGGGGGCAAGGTCGCACGCGGTCATCATGGCGTCCATGAAGGCGTCGGCGTCGTCGAGCGCCAGCGGGAATTGGCCTGTCGGAATGATTTCCGCGGGCAGCATGTGCGCCGCCATCGAGGCCACGTTGACGATCACCGCGCCCTCGCCGGCGATCGCGTAGAACTCCTCGTCGACGTTGACGGTGCCGACCGCATTGGTCCGCATGACGTAGTCGGCGGCTCCCATGCTCGGGCTCACGCCCGCGGTGTGGATGACCGAGACGACCGATCCGAGATTCGTGGCGGTGCCGAGCAGGTCCGCGACGGCTCGCCGGTCGGTGACGTCGCAGTTCACGACGGTGGGAGTGATCCCGAGCTCTTGCAGCGTGGCGGCGGCGGTCGCCAGCCGGTCCTGCCGGACGTCGCAGAGCACCACCGTGTGGTCGCGCCCGACGATCTTCGCGGTGGCCAGGCCCATGCCACCCGCGCCGCCTGTGATTACGGACACTCGATTCATACCTGGACCGTATACGGCGCGCGATCGCGGGACGTTACGGGTCTGGCACTGGATGTAACGGGTGGCCGGTGTGACGGACGGCCGTCCCGAAGAACGGCGCCCGGACCGTGGCGGGCAGGTGGCGCCGGTAGCGGATCAGCGCGACGACGGCCACCGCCGCGTAGACGCCGCAGAGCAGCAGGCGGCCGTGCGTCGAGGCGATCGGGAACTGCACGACGAACATTCCCAAGAGCGCCAGCGCCGCGCCCCGGTGGAAGCGCAGCGCCAGGATCAGCGCCACGCCCATCATCGTCTGGGTCGCCGTGAGCAGCATCTCCTCCACCTGGCGGGAGTCGAGGTGCAGGGAGAACCCGCCGCCCCCGAGCAGGTGGGAGACCGGCAGCGAGCCGATCAGCAGGGTCCACTGGTTGACCTTGGAGGAGATCAGCGTGGCGATGGCCGCCGTGCCCTTGCCGCGGGTGGCGAAGATGGTCGCGATGATGAACTCCGGGGCCTCCGACGCCAGCGGGGCCAGCCACTGAACCAGCAGGAACCGGTTGACGCCCAGTTCGGTACCCGCGGCCACCAGGTTGTCGGCAAACGGCTTGGCGCACAGCAGAATCACCGCGCCCGAGGTGGCGAAGAGGCCGACCACGGCGATGCGACGACGGACGTCGGGGAGTTCGCCCAGCGCGGCGGCGGTACCGATCAGGTCGGGCTCCTCGACCTCGCCGTGGCTCAGCTTGTAGAGGTAGAACCCGAACCAGGCCAGCAACGCCAGCCCCAGCCCGAAATGAATCTCGCCGGCCGCCGGCACCGCGAACGCGATGACGCCGGCGATCAACAGGAATCCCAGTTCGACGCGGTTTGCTGGCTCCAGCGTCAGCCCGGTGGGTTTCCCGGATCCGGACCTGCGCGCCACCACGATGCTGACCAGCACCACGACGGGCCAACCCAGCCCCATCAGCAGCCGGTTGGACCCGGTCATGTTGGCGGCCGCGTACTGCGTGTATTCGGCATTGTGGCCGGAGACGTACGCGTAGTAGAGGTCGACCGCGTATTCGGGCAGGACCGCGATCAAGGCGAGCAGCGCCGTCGCCAGGCCGCCGGACACATCGATCTGGGCGGCCTCGGCGGCCCACGCCAGCAAGAAGCTGGCCGCCACCACCGCGGCGCCGAAGATCAGCAGGGCGGGCACCGCGCCGACGTGCAGCCCGGCGATCCGGATGGCCACGGCCGGGGCGACGAATGCGGCGGTGATCAGCCCCGAACGCGTCAGGGTGCGGCGCCGCCACTGGGTCGTCATCGTGACGTCGGCAGCGGGCCTGTCTATGGCGAGCATCGTCATCCTTCGCGGGAGGCGGCGATCGGGTGGTGGTACTTCGGCTCGGTTGCCGTGACGAACTGATTACCCAAGCTACCTGTAGCCCACACCGTCAGCAACGCGGTGGGTGGGCAAAGTCGGCGACGTGCCCGAGCCTATATTTGCTGCACAGGGGCCTATGGAAGCAAAAGTTAGGCTGACCTGATTTCGAACTTTGGCAAACCTCGCCGCGACTGGTTCGACGCGCAGCGAACGGTTCGGGTTCCCCCTAGCCGTCCGGCCCCATGGCCGCGGAGGCGGCTTGGGCGAAAAGCTCGACGGCCTGATTGCGGCTCAGCGACGCCAGCAGCTGCGCCGCGGCGCGCATGGTGTCGCCCACCATGAGCGTCGGGCCGTTGCCCAGGTTCTCGAAGGCCTCGGCGATGACCTCGGAGACGGGGGCCGCGTCCGCCGGCGCCTCGTCGGGCGAGCCGATCTGGCCGCGGCTGTATTCGAGCGCGCGCAGGGCCGGCGTATCGGTCTTGCCGAGGATGAGGCCCAGGACGTCGACGCCCTTGCCGTGCAGTTCGGCCCAGAGCGCCTCGGCGAACACCATGTCGAAAGCCTTGGAGGCGCCGTAGGCGACCATGTTGGGCCCACCGGCCAACCCGGCTCCTGAGCCGAAGAGGACGATGCCGCCGCTGCCTCGCTGGACCATCGGCGGCGCGAAGTGGTGGCACAGCTGCATGGGCACCATGCAGTTGCGCTGGACCATCGCCTCGGCGGCCTCGATCGAATTGGCAAGGAACGGTGTGAAGTTCGGGTCGGCGCCGGCGCAGTAGACCAGCATCCCGATCTCCAGGTCGCCGGTGGCGGCGGCGATCGCCGCCGCGGCGCCGGGCTGCGCGAGATCGATAGCGACAGTGCGGGTTTGCGCCGACGTCTTGTTCTTGATCTCGGTCGCGACGCGGTCGAGAACGCTTTGCCGCCGGGCGAGCAGCACCACGTTGACACCGCGTTCGGCCAACGCTTCGGCGAACGCCGCCCCCACACCGTCGGAGGCGCCGGCCACCAGCGCCCACGGCCCGTACTTCGTCGCGAACGTCATCTACGGGCCCCCGAACGTAGCGACGCGCACCTGAGTGAAGCGGCGCCGCGCGATGCGCCATCCCTCGGCGGTCCGCACGATCTCGTCGTCGTAGAAGCCCCACGCGTTGACGCCGGCCTCGTTGTCACCGAACATGATCACCGCGTCGACATAGGTTCGGGCAGTGGCATTGTCGCCGTCGACGGCGATGACCTGGTTGGACAGCCGATGCAGGGTGTGGCCCGCCATCGCGTGCGTCTTGTCCATGAAGTCGGTGACTTCGTCCACACCGCTCCAGCGGCCGATCTCGCCGTAGTCGAGCTCGCAGCCGTCGGTGAACACGGTGCGAAACAGCGGCCAGTCGCGCCTGTCGATGCCGGTGGCGTAACGCACCAGCAGGTCCGAAATGTCTTGCCGGTCTTCTCTTTCGCTCACGGGCGATCTCCATTCGGGTGGACGACGATCCGGGGCGGACCGTCGGACCTGCGGGCCAGCTCGAGGGCGTCGGGTACCTCGTCGAGGCCGATGATCTTGCCGACGCTCGGTAGCGGGTCCAGCCGCCCCGACGCGATCGCGTCGAGTGTGCCGTACCAGTCCTGCGGGTGCGGCCCGCCGCCGAACTGAATGGTCACGCCCTGGCGGGTGGCGGTGGTGATGTCGAGGGTGTCGCCGGTGTACCAGCCACCCGCACAATAGATTCGGGTGCCCATCTCGGCGGATTCGACCAACTTCTGGATCAGCCCCGGGGCGCCGACGCATTCGAATACGACGGCCGGCCCGGGCAATCCGCGCTGCGCGCGGACCTCGTTGAACGCCTCGAACGGGGACTTCTCGGAAGGGTCGACCACGACGTGGGCACCGAAGCGGTCGCGGGCCAGCTCGCGCCGGTCGGATTTGTAGTCCGCCACGATGATGGGCTCGACGCCGCGGGCGGCCAGCGCGGCGACGGCCGAAAGCCCGATCGCCCCCGCGCCGATGACGAGCGCGACCTCACCCTGTCCCAACCGCGCCGACCGCACGTAGAACTCGCCGACGGCGAACGCGTCGGTCAAGGCGACGGCGTCGCTGGACACGTCACCCGGGACGCGCTTGGCCGCGACCTCCGAAACCACCAACAGCTCACCGAAACTGCCCTGCGCCTCGGGATGCTGGCCGATGATGCGCATTCCGCCCGTGCCGCCGTCGACCAGCCGCACCGGCATGGCGGTCACGCGCGTGCCGGCGGCGAACTGGTCGGTGCAACCGGGACCGTGCGCGATGACCTCACCCACGAATTCGTGACCGAGCACGATGTCGCGCTCGGTGTCATACAGCGAGCGGCCGGTCGGGTCGTCGATGGCGAGTTCCGGGTGGTCCATGAAATGCACGTCGGACGCGCAGATGGCGGTGCTCAATGTGCGCAGCAACAACTCGCCCTGGCCGGGGATGGGGTCCGGGGTCTCGCGGACCTGCAGCCGACCGTCTCGCAACACCACTGCGCGCAATACGGTAACTTTCTCGAATAATCGATATAACATCTCGAATGTTCGTACAACTGTAAAAATCGCGTAGCGGAGGAGTCAAGCGATTCGCGGATCGACGTCAGCGCCGACCGCGCGGGTGCTCGATGTCGTCGAGCTCCTTGCGCGGTCCGGAAGCGCGCGGCTGCGGTTCTCCGACGTGGTGCGCGAGCTCGATCTCACGCAGGCGACGGCGCACGCCATCCTCAAGACCTTGTGCGATCGCGGCTGGGCCAGTCGCGATCCGATCGCGAAGACATTCGCGCTGGGGCCGGCGCTCGCCGTGGTGGCCGCCCGCACGGACACCGCCCGCCCGCTGGCCCACGCGGCGCGCTCGGCCGCGCTGCGCCTGTCCCGTGAAGTCGGCTACGCCTGTTCGGTGGTCGAGAAGTTCGGAGACTCCCTGGTGGTCACCGCCTTTGAGGGCGAGCCCGCCACCCAGCCGTCGGGGATACCGGGCGACCGCATCCCCTACGCACCACCCTTCGGGGTGGCGATGGCGGCCTGGGACACCGACGACGAACAACGCGCCTGGATCCGCCGCGGCGCGGGCAGCAACGCCGATCGCACGCAGCGCCTGCAACAGGTCCTCGCCCGCACGCGGGAACGGGGATTCGACATCGACTGGACGACACCCGCACTGGCCCAGGCCGTCCAGGTGGTCGGCACCTTGGACAGCAGTGAGATGCCGACACCCGTGCGACACATCATGGACCAGCTGCTCGTCGAATTCACCACCATCGGGTTCCTTTCCGACGACAACCCGGGGCGGCGGAAGCAACCCGTGGTGACCATCGCCGCCCCGGTCTTCGACGACAGTGGACGCGTTTCCCTGATGGTGGCCGTGCACCCGCTGTGCCCGCTGAGCGCGCGGCAGATCCGGGACATCGGGGCGCATCTGACCGACGAGACGACGGCACTGAGCGGATCACCAGCATCAGCCGGGTAGCCTCGCCTCGGAGGCGAAAAGTCATGGCAGAGAACTACCTTGTGGACGAGCTGGCCCAATTCGTCGTCGGCGCGCAGGCGTCTGACCTGACCGGGCGGCCCCGTGCGCTGTTGACGCGCAACGTGCTCGACAGCGTCGCGTGCGCCGTCGGTTCGTTGAACGGGGAGCTCATCGGGGCGATCCGTGAACACACCGCCCAATTCAGTGGAGACCCGACGGCAACGCTGGTCGGCGGAGGCCGGGCATCGGTGGACCAGGCCGCGTTCTTCAATGCGGTGCTGGTGCGCTACCCCGATCTGCTCGACACCTACCTAACGGTGGGAGGTCTGTGCCATCCCGCCGACAACTTCGGTGCCGTGCTGGCGGTGGCCGAGCACACCGGCGCGGGCGGCGCCGACTTCCTGCTGGCACTGGCGGTCGCCTACGAGGTCCAATGTCGTTTCAGCGCACAGGTTCCCGTGATGGCGCGCGGACTCAACCATGCGCTGCAACTGGCGATGTCGGTGGCGGCGGGCAGCGCGAAACTGCTCGGGCTCAGTGCCGAACAGACCGCCAGCGCCATCGCGGCCGCCGCCGCCGACAATGTGTCGCTGGCGGGCGTGCATGCCGAACCGGTTTCCCACTGGAAGGGCATCTCCCCGGCCAGCACCGGCATGCGCGCCGTCTACACGACGATGCTGGCGGCGCGCGGCGTCACCGGGCCCAAGTCGCTGTTAGAAGGGCCGCACGGGCTGGTCCAATTATTCGGTCAGCCAATCGATTTCCACACCGCCGACCGGGCACTGTCCTGCGTCGAGCAGACCTATCTGAAGCAGTACTGTTCGCTCATCCACGGCCAGGTGGTGATCGACGCGGTCCTGGCGCTGCGTGCCGAGAACAGTCTGCGCGGCGAGGACGTCGCGCGGGTCGGCCTCGAGGTCTTTCAGGGCGCATTCGACATCGCCGGCGGCGGTGCGTACGGCAACAAGGACCACCCGCGCACCAAGGAGCAGGCCGACTACAACCTCAAATACCTGAGCACGGTCGCCCTGCTCGACGGGGGAGTCGGTCCCGAACAGCTTGAGACCGAACGGGTTCTGCGCGCCGACGTTCAGGACCTCTTGTCGCGGGTGGACGTCACGGCGGCCGACGATTTGACCGCGGGCTATCCGCAGCGCACGGCGGCGCGGGTGCACCTCAGGACGCACGACGGACGCGAATTCAGCCGCGAGCAGGACGATTACGAGGGATCACCCACCCGTCCGATGTCCTGGGATCGTGTCGTGGACAAGTTCTGGTGGCTCGCCGGGCCCTTTTGCGAGCGGGCACTGGGTGACGAGATCATCGCGGCGGTCGCACGGCTCGACGAGATTCCCGTCGCCACGCTCACCGGACTGCTCGGCGCCGTGAGCCCCACCGCCCGGCGACCTCGCAGCGGGCCGCGCTTCTGACGCGCGCCCCCTTGCGCGTCCGGGCACGCGCGGTCGATGATCGGCCATGCCCAAAGAACGTGGACTCAATCGGTGGGAGCTGGTTACCTGCGCGCTCGCGGGACACATCACCTACGCGCCCGACGAGCACGCGCTCGCGCAGCGCCTGAGCGGCACCACCGGTCTGGGTGAGGTATGGCGCTGTCTGCGGTGCGGTGAATTCACCGTCGGCCCGCCGCACGGGCGGGGTCACGCCGAGGACGCGCCGATGATCATGCGCGGCAAGGCCTTACGCCAGGCCATCATCATTCGCGCCCTGGCGGTGGAACGCCTGTTCCGCGCGGTGGTGATCGTCCTGGCGGCCTATGCGGTGTGGAAGTTTCGCGGAGCGCGGGGCGCCATTCAGGCCACCCTCGACCGGGACCTGCCGATTTTCCGCGCCGCCGGTTTCAAGGTCGATCAGATGACCATTGTGCACGAACTGGAAAAGGCGTTGGCGGCCAAGCCGTCCACGTTGGCGTTGCTGACCTTGATGCTGGCGGGCTATGCACTGCTGGAGGTCGTCGAGAGCGTCGGCCTGTGGCTGCTGAAACGCTGGGGCGAATACTTCGCGGTGATCGCCACCTCGGTCTTCTTACCGCTGGAGATCCACGACCTGGCCAAGGGCATCACGATGACGCGGGTGGTGACGTTCACCATCAACGTCGCCGCGGTGATCTATCTGCTGACCTCCAAACGCCTGTTCGGCCTGCGCGGTGGGCGCAAGGCCTACGACGAGGAACGGCGCGGCGAGCAGCTGCTCGACGTCGAGCGGGCCGCGGCCAGGACCTGAATCTGCGGCGCGGTCCGCTATTCCGCGGCCGGCCTGGGATGAATGAAAATACCCTCGGCCTCCACCGTGATGCCGTGCTCGTCGGCCAGGTGACCGGCGGCGAACGTCTTGACGCCCTCGACACGATCGACATGAGCCTGGGCCCGTAGTGGCCGTCCCAGCGCCGTCGGGCGCCGGTACCGCAGCGTGAGCGTGCCGGTGAACGCGGGCTTGTCGGGCTGGTGCGCGGTCGCGCCCAGCACATGATCGAGCACCAGCGCGCACACCCCGCCGTGCACGGTGTCCGGCGGGCCCTCGTAGGCGGCGCCCAGCACGAACTCCGACCACACCAGTCCGTCGGGTTCGTGATGGATGACCAGCGGCGGTGCGATCGGGTTGCGCAGGCCCACCACCGCGTTGCCCCACGCGATGGTCTGACCATCGGGATTGCGGTGCACGCCGAACGGCCCGGGCTTCAACGCCCCGCTCAATTCCGCTGCCGCACTGTCGATCTTGGACGTGGCCGCCGCCACCGCCGCGGCGCCGGCCTCGGTGCGGATGCTGATATCGATGAGCCGGCGAAGCGATTCGGCCAGCGGCGCGTAGACCGACTCGAGCTCGCCGAAGTCGATGCAGGGCGTTTGGTCATGCATCTTCGCAACTTAACTCAGGTGTCCACCCAGCGGGCGGCGCCCCTCGGAAGCGTCCGGCGGGCCGGGCATACTGCCTGGGGAAGGAGGACCTCGATGGGGACCTACGCGATCACCGGATCGGCGTCCGGGATGGGGCGCGAGACCGCGCAGCGCCTCCGGGACGGCGGGCACACCGTCATCGGTGTCGACATCAAGGACGCCGACATCGTCGCCGATCTGTCGACGCCACACGGGCGTAGCGAGGCCGTCGAGCGCGTCCTGGCGGCATCGGGCGGCAGGCTTGACGGCGCCGTGCTTGCGGCCGGACTCGGGCCCAGCCCCGGGCCGGATCGCCTTCGCCAGATCGCCCAGGTCAACTATTTCGGCGTCGTCGAGTTACTGACCGCCTGGCGGGCGGCGCTGGCGGCCGCCGGGCGCGCCAAAGCCGTTGTCGTCGCCAGTAATTCGACGACGACGGTGCCCGCGGTGCCCCGCCGGGCCGTGAGGGCCCTGCTGGCACACGACGCCGACAAGGCGTTGCGCGCGGTGCGGCTGTTCGGACCGGCCGCGCCGACCATGATGTACGCGGCCTCGAAAATCGCTGTCAGCCGTTGGGTGCGGCGGCATGCGGTGCTGCCCGAGTGGGCCGGGTCCGGCGTGCGCCTCAACGCCCTGGCGCCGGGTGCGATCATGACTCCGCTTCTGGCCGAACAGTTGTCGGACCCACGGCAGGCCAAGGCCGTCGAATCGTTTCCGGTCCCGGTCGGTGGTTTCGGCGACCCGGGGCAGATGGCCGAGTGGATGTGCTTCATGTTGTCGGACGCCGCCGACTTCCTTTGCGGCACAGTCATATTCGTCGACGGCGGCACCGATGCCTATTTCCGGTCCGGCGACTGGCCGAAGCCGGTGCCGGTGAGCCGATTGTTCGGCTACCTGCGCCGGTTCAGGGGATTTCCATAAACCCTGCTGTTGCGTGCCTTTCGTTGCACGCCGAATGTGTGCTATCCCACAGCGCGGCTTTTCGTGACGTTTACCTCGGCGCGGCGTCCACGCAAAACGGCTGTGGTGCAATTGAATGAATCGGCGCACGGCCGAAAAACAAAGGATCAACTGTGACCACTCTTCCGTCCTGGGTCAGCCAGGGCTCCGCCAACCTCGACGTGGTCGCGCCCCTCAAGGCGCGCGCCTGCGACGCGCTGTACGCGGTCCTCGGCAGCAAGCGGCGCCCAGGGGCCACCGCCCCGCGCATCATGCCCAGGGGCGTCGAACGCTGCTGACGCCCGTCGGTCACACTGGTCAACGGTGCCTGAATACGCGAAGCACGACGACTACTGGAACCACAATTCCGCCTATCACCCCTGGCTGGTCGACATCGCCGCGCGGCGGCACGGCGATGTCCTGGACGTCGGGTGCGGGGAAGGGCTGCTGGCCCAGCGGTTAGCCACGGTGTCCCGCAGGGTTGTCGGCATCGATGCCGACCCGATCTCGGTGTGGCGCGCGGCGCAGCGATTGCAGCCCATCGGCAACGCGACCGTGGAACATGCGCGGTTCCAGGACCTCGATGAGGCCGAGCGGCGCTACGACCTGATCACCTTTGTGGCCAGTCTGCATCACCTGCCGCTGCGCGATGCCCTGCACAAAGCGCGTCAAATGCTGCGGCCCGCCGGGCAACTGGCCGTCGTCGGGCTGTCCGCCAACAAGAGCATCGCCGACTGGGTGTGGGCCGGAGCGTGCGTGCCGGCGGCGCGCGTCGGTGGGTTCCTGCATCGGGAGACCCGCGACATCGGCGTGCCCGTTGCCGATCCCCGGGAGGGCCTCGACGAGATCCGGCGTGTCGCCGCCGACGTCTTACCCGGGGCAGTCGTCCGGCGGGGTCTCTATTACCGTTACCGCCTACTGTGGCGAAATCGCTGAGCGCGTTGCCTTTTCGCGTTCGCGCCGGCGCGCCCGGGACGCCCGCAGGTTGACGGCGTTGCCGCAGGTCTTGACGTCGTGCCAGACCCCGCTGTTGTTCTTCGAGCGGTCGTAGAACGTCGACCCGCATCGGTGGTTGTGGCAGCGCTTGATCCGCCGCCAGGTGTCGGCGTGCTGGCTCAGCAGGATTTCGCCCCACAACGCCGAGGCCAGCCACCGCCACCCGCTGCCGCTGGGATCAAGCCGCACCTCACCGGCATCGGACAGTCCGAAGGACGCGACGACACCGTGGGCGCCCCGAGGTCTCGGCGGTTCGCCGTCCACCATCCGCTCGATGGTGGACCGCACCGCGCGAAGCCTGCCTAGATCCGCCTCACCCAGCTCCGGTGGCGACACGTCCACGCCGCGCGCGGACGACCAGGCCCGCACCGCGGCGTTCGCCCACTCGCGCGCCTGGCCCGGGTCGGCCAGCAGGTCCGGTCCGTACCCGTCGATGCCCCTCGTGTTGAGGAAGTCCTGGACCAAGCCCAGGCCTCCAGGCGCCGCGGCGCAGCCGTATCGCTGTGACGCAACCCAAGACGAAGACATAGGCAAATACTACTTGACTGCGTCGTCGGTGACAACTAGCTTGACGTAAGCAAACCAATTTTGCCTCAGTCAAAGGAGCAGGATCATGGTCAACGCCAACGGAGCGATCGTGGTGGTCACCGGCGGGCAGCGCGGTCTCGGCAAGGCCATCGTGGCCGAGTTGTTGGACAGGGGCGCGGCGAAGATCTACGCGACGGCGCGGGCGCCGAAGCCCAGTGAGGACCCCCGCGTGATCGGCGTCGAATTGGACGTCACCCGGCCGGACTCGGTGGCCGCGCTGGCGGCGAGGGCGGCCGACGCGGACATCGTCATCAACAATGCCGGCGTTCTCGGCGCCCGGACCCTGCTCGACAGCGACATCGAAGAGGTGCGAGCGGTCTTCGAGACGAACTACTTCGGCGCGCTGCGCGTCGCCAAGGCCTTCGCACCCGTCCTGGCCGACAACGGCGGTGGTGCCCTCGTCGACATCGCCTCGATCCTGTCCTGGATGCCCGGATCCGGTGGGTACGGCGACTCCAAGGCCGCCGTGTGGTCGATGACGAACTCCCTGCGTGCCGAACTCGAGAAGCAGGGCACCCTGGTCATTGCCGCGCATCTCAGCTTCACCGACACCGACATGACCTCCGGCTTCGACGCGCCCAAGAACGACCCGCGCCAGGTGGCACGCGCGATCGTCGACGGCATCGAGGCGGACGACAAGGAGGTGCTGGCCGACGACGACACCCGCTACGTGAAGGCGGCGCTGTCCGGACCGGTCGAGGCGCTGCCCCGGATGCCGTGAACCGCCCGGCTCGACGTGGCCCGGCGCGGCGGGCGGCGCTCCGTGTTTGGATAGCGGTATGTCCGATACCGAACGCATCGTGACCGCCACCCGGGTCATGTCGGCCAACGCCGCGCGGATCTTCGAACTGATCGCCGACCCGTCGCGCCAGCCGAGTTGGGACGGCAACGGCAATCTGGCGTCATCGGCGCCCGGTCAGCGCGTGCGCGCGGTGGGTGACGTGTTCAAGACCACGCTGACCAACGGCGCGGTGCGGGAGAACCATGTCACCGAGTTCGTGGAGGGCAGCAAAATCGCTTGGCGCCCAGCCGAACCCGGCAAGCAGCCGCCCGGTCACCTGTGGCGCTGGGAGCTCAGCCCGGTCAACGCCGAGCTGACCACGGTGACCCACACGTACGACTGGACGGAGCTGACCGACGCCACCCGCCTCGAGCGCGCCCGTGCGACGACGACGGACATGCTGCGCGAGTCGATGGATCGGCTCGCCGCGCTGGCGCAGAGCGCCGAATAACGGGCCACCCGGAAACGTCAGCCCAGCTTGGCGCGCACCCACTGGAAGGTGCCGATGTTCTTTACCCGAACGCTGCTGAATCCGTTGTCTTCCAAGGTGTCGCCGATCTCGTCGTCGTCGAACGCGTGCGCCCCGACGTTGGGCAGCCGCTGCCAATAGCGGGCCAGCCGCCCGGCCGTCGGGACCATGATCGCCACCCTGCCCCCGGGCCGCAGCACCCGCGCGATCTCGGCGAGCGCGGCCTTCGGGTCCGGAACCAGTTGCAGCACGGCGGTCGACACCGCCGCGTCGAAGGTGTTGTCGCGCAGCGGAAGTCGCTGCGCATCGGCCTTGATGAAGCCGACCTGGGGCCCGGCCTCATTGCGGACGGCGCGGGCCAGCATCGGCTCGGAGATGTCGACGCCGAGGGCCAGCCCCTCCGGTCCGGCGGCCCGCGCCAGCGACGCGGTGACGTTGCCCGGTCCCGAGCCGACGTCCAGCGCGATACCGCCGGGCGGGATTTGCAACCACTCGAGCGGCAGCTGCCAGGCGCTGATCCACTGGCGAGCGACGCTCTGGGCGTTGTCGTAGAGCATCGACCCGACTCGTGACGCCCACGCGGCCTGGATCGGGCCGGTGTTCTTCCCCACGCCGTCGTCGCCGGCCGAACCGGAGCCGAGCAGGTCGAGATAGCCGTGACTGACGTCGGGATCGGCCGGCGGATCGATGAGCAGGTCCAGCGCCCGCCGCAGCGCAGGAGGCAGCGTGATGTCCACGTCGGTCATGCGTAACTCCTTCGGGCAGCAGCCCCGAGCTGAACGCCAAATCGCACAGTGGGCTGGCGAAGATTCCCCCGTTGCGCAGCCTACGCCGCGCGCGGGGTTACCGGCGGACGGCGGCGTGCTCGCGGACGAGGGCGTAGAGGCGCCAGTAGCCCGGCACGCCCTTGAGGGCGGACTCGCCCCGGTCGCCGAAGCGATGCCGCGATCCGGTGACGATGTCGCGCAGCGTCGAGGACGCCAAGACCTCGCTCGGCCCGGCGAGGGCCGCCACCCGCGCGCCGATGTGCACGGCCATGCCGGCGATATCGTCCTTGCCGGCGCCGCGCACCTCGACTTCGCCGGCGTGGATGCCGACCCGCACCTCGATGCCCAGCACTTGCACCGCGTCCACGAGGGCGTCGGCGCAGGCGAGCGCGGCGCTCGGGCTGCTGAATGTCGCGACGAATCCGTCCCCGGCGGTGTTGACCTCGCGGCCGCCGAAGCGCTGCAGTTCGTGCCGCACGATCCTGTCGTGGTTGTCCAGCAGGTCGCGCCAGCGGTAATCGCCGAGCTCGGCGGCGCGCTCGGTCGACCCGACGATGTCGGTGAACACGATGGTCGTGAGCAGCCGCTCGGCGTCGGAGGCGCCGCGGATCCCGGTGATGAACTCCTCGATCTCGTCGAGCATGGGCCCGGTGTCGCCCACCCAGTACAGGACGTCTTCGCCGGGGAGCTCGACCAGGCGCGACCCGGGGATGCGCTCGGCGAGGTAGCGCGCGTGCCCGACGGGGCTGAACCGCGGGTTGTCCCGGTGCAGGATCAGCGTCGGCACGCCGACCCGGTCCAGCCGGTCGCGCACGTCGCCCTCGCGGATCTTGCCGATGAACGCGCGCGCCATGCTGGGCGACGCCGCCCGGTTACCGGCCATGTCCCACCACGACCGGAACGCGTCGTCGTGCGCGACGCTGGGGGCGATGATGCCGAGGATGTCGAAGCCCCGCTCGACGGCGTCCGGCTCGATGGCGACGGTGGTGTAGGGGTCGGCCTCGGCGAGATCGGAGCCGAACGGGTAGTCGGGGGCGCGCAGCGTGCGCGCCTGGCCGTTCACGATCACCAGGCTGTTCACCCGCTCGGGGAAATCGGCGGCGAGAACCACCCCGGCCAGCGACGTGAAGCTCGGAGCCAAGATCGTCGCGCGCTCGCATCCGACCGCGTTCATGACCGCGATCGCGTCGTTGGCCCAGGATTCCGCGCCGATCATGTCCAGCGACGGGACCCGGGAGGACAGGCCGATCCCGCGTTGGTCGAAGCGGATCACCCGGCAGAAGGACGCCAGGCGCCGATGAAAGCGGTACATCGACGGCTCGCTGTCGACGCAGTCGATGGGGATGAACGGGCCCGGCAGCACGAGCAGGTCGATCGGGCCATCGCCGAAGACCTGATAGGCGATGTCGATCTCGCCGCAACTGGCATACCGGGTCCGTGGAGCCGCAGAACTCCCAGCCACGGATCGAGCGTAGTTCAGGGCACCGACACCGCAACGGCCTTCAGGGGCCGATGATCGGAACCAGATAGCGCGCGGCGTACTCGCGCACCGCCGCCGGGTCCGAGGTGTCGAGCCGGTCGGTGGGAAAGACGATGATGCCGAGCGCGACGCGCAGCAGGATGTCGGCGACGTTGTCCAGGTCGGTCCCGGACATCTCGGCGCCGCACCGCCGAAGGGTATGGGCGATCCCGTCGGCGAACTGGCGGATCGGGAACACGTGCGACCGGGAGAACATCCCGAACAGCTCCGGCTCGCTTTCGGCGATCCGCGAATACAGCGGCGAGTCCTGCACCAGGCGCACCCCGAGCGCGAACGCCTCGACCACGGCCTCCCGCGGATTACACCCCGCCGTGGCCTGATCGAGCGTGCTGAAGAAAAGCGCGGCTTCGCGCCGCACCACCTGCCCGAACAGCTTCTCCTTGGTCGGAAAACGGCGATAGATGGTGCTGCGGCTGACCCCGGCCCGGGTGGCGACGTCGTCGATGTTGGCCCGACGCACGCCGTAGGTCTCGAACACGCCGCGCGCGGTGTCCAGGATGGTGCGATCGAGATCGGTCAGCGCCTCGGAGGAAGCGGAGTGAGAGGCCGAGCCCGGTTCGGACTGCATGATTGGCGGCATCGTATCAACTCCCCGGCACGGTTCATCGGCGCTTTTCGGCGCGAGGAAAGCGGCGCGACCCACCGGCGACGTGCGACGCCACGGGACGGCTGCTAGGCTCTGAAACAAAGATACGACTTTGTGTCACTGGTTCACAACGCGTGGCCGGCTCAGCGCGTGCATGAGGAGGTAAGCATGACCGCCCAGAACGACGAACTCGCCGCCCCGAGCGCGGGATCGCGTTTCGACAGCGGCGTGCGCGAGGCCGTGCCCATGCCCACCGACGGCCCGGACTGGTCGGCCGCCGACGACACGTCACCGCGCCTGGGGCCCGATTCGTTGATCTGGAAGTTCTACGGAGACAACCGAACCCAGCTGTTCGGATTCCAGCGCACCGCCGGGGTCGAGAACTGCATCGAGCAGCTCGCGCAGGGCGTGCTGGACCACTCGGTGATCTTCAGCGACACGCTGGGCCGGGCCAAGCGGACCGCGCCTCCGCTGATGAATACGGTCTACTCCGAGGACCCCCACGAGTGGGGGCGAAAGGTGCGGGACTTCCACAAGACCATCAAGGGCACGATCAGCGACGGCTCGCGGTATCACGCGTTGAACCCGGAGCTGTTCTACTGGGCCCACGCCAGCTTCGTCGACCAGGTCATCTACAACACCGACACCTTCATCCGCCGGCTGTCGCGCGTCGAGAAGGAGCGAATCTTCAACGAGGGCAAGGTCTGGTACAGCCTCTACGGCGTCAGCGACCGCGGCCAGCCGCAGACCTACGACGACTTCGTGGCCTACTGGGACGAGATGCTGGACCGGTTCGTCCCGCACAAGACCGTGCTGTACGGCACCGGCTACATCCGCAAGGGCATCCCGGGCCCGCGCTGGATGCCCAAGCCGATCTGGAACGTGGTGTCGGCTCCGCTGAACGCCTATACCCGGCTGGTCGTCGTCGGAACGCTGCCGCCGCAGATGCGCGAGGTGTGCCAGCTGCACTGGGATGCCAAGAAGGAGAAGCGATTCCAGCGTTTCGCCGCGGTCATCCGGGCGCTCAACCCGCTGATCAACCGACTCCCCGTCAAGGCGCTCTACACCCCTTGGGCGGCCCGGGCGTGGGCCCGCGCGCGCGTCGACCCGCGGAAGTTGCACAACCGGGCCGCCGCGGCATAATCCCGCCTCCGGCGGCCCGCCCTCCCAGGGTGCCGGCCGTGACATCGCGCGGGTGCATAGGGCATCGTGGTTAGCTGGCTTCCCAACGGGGCATTCCGCTGCGTCGGTCGGGTGTGCCGGTCGAGCGAATCCGAAGGAGAACCGCGATGCAAATGACGGGCAATACGGTTCTGGTCACCGGCGGTGGTAGCGGAATCGGCCGCGGTCTGGCCGAATCTTTTCACCGGCTGGGCAACCAGGTGATCATCGCCGCCCGACGCAGCGACCAGCTACGGGCCGTCGCAGAGTCCAACCCGGGCATCCAAACCCTGTCGCTCGATCAGGGCGACGCCGCCGACATCCGGCGGTTCGCCACCGAGGTGACCGACCACTACCCGGACCTCAATGTGCTGATCAACAACGCCGGCATCCAGCGGGTCGAGGATCTCACCAGCGGCAATGTCGGCCTGGCCGAGCAGTCCGTCGCCATCAATCTGTTGGGCCCCATGCGGCTGACCGCGTCGTTGCTGCCGGCGCTGCTGCGCAAGTCGCACGCCACCGTCCTCAACGTCACGTCCGGCCTGGCGTTCATGCCCAGCGCGCTCACCCCCACCTACTGCGCCGCCAAGGCGGCGCTGCACTCCTACACCGAATCGCTGCGCTTCCAGCTGCGCGACACCTCGGTCCAGGTGATCGAGATCATCCCGCCGCACGTGCGCACCGCCCTGCAGGGCGAGCGGGGATTCGATCCCCGGGCGATGCCGCTCGACGAGTACATCACCGAGACGATGACGCTGCTGCAGACGCAGCCACAGGCCAACGAGATCGTGGTGGAGCGCGTCAAGATGTTCCGCTACGCCGAGCGTGACGGCACCTACGGCGACATCTATCCGCGGTTCAACGAGACGATCACCGCCATGTTCGGCAGCTAGCGCCGCCCCCCGAACGCCGCGGGCCGAAAGCCGAGATCCGGTATGACACAGGGCGGTCGAACCCGCCAGTGGGTTAGCCGCTCACTCTCCGAAACCGCCGTGCGGCGACGCGACCGACATCGCGCCGGGGCTACCCATGCCGAGGTGGCTGGAGGCGAAGGCGACGCCTTTGTCGATGATGGAGCCGTCGTCGGCGTAGGTGTTGTGGGCGGCGAAGTTCATGCCGTCGGAGCAGACGGGGTCTTCGGTGGCGCAGACTTTGAGGGTTTTGTCTTGGTAGGCGGGTCCGATGACGACGGGGGGTTCGCCGAGGAAGTTCATGGCGCGCACGTTGGGCATGCCGAAGAGCACGACTGAGGAGACGTGGTTGGCGACGTCGGGGGACAGGGGTTTGGGGACGGTGGCGGGGTCGATGCCTTCGGGGACGGCGGCGGAGGTGACAAAGCCCATGACGGCGGCGCCTTGGGAGTAGCCGCCGAGGACCATTTTGGTGTTGGGGCAGTCGTGGGCCATGGACACGACGTGGGCGCCGGCGTCGCGGATGCCGTCGATGCCGGTGTCCCATTGGTCGGTGGCGGGGTAGTTGACGGGGTAGACGTCGAAGGAGCGGTCGCCGACGCGTTGGTGTAGGGCGTCGACGAAGGCTTGGCCGGTGGGGCCGACGCCGGGTTCTTCGCCGGTGCCGCGGGCGAAGACCACTTGCACGTCGGGACATTGGGCGGCGGCGGTGGGGATGAGGGAACCGGAGACGGCCGAGGCGGCCATGCCCGATGCGGCGATAACTACTGCTGGACCAACGGAACGAACCATGTGACGCGCAAACATGCCGCCATTGTGCCCATTCGACACGCGGCCTAAACAAAGGAAACGCCGAAATTACCGTGTTCTCATAAAAGAACCGCCGCTGCTGCGGTCGGAGCGAGATCGGTTGTGCGCGGCGCTCATCCGGCGTGAGCGCCCCGGCGCCTTGCGTCCCGCCCCTCATTGCGAGTGCCACCGGGCCGTCTCGGCCGGGCCGAAGCGCGGTCCCGGGCCGCAATGTGGTCTGCTACTTGTAGTTACGGGTCGGGACACGGTTGAGCAGCAGCCACGTCCCCGGCCAGCGGCTCGAATGAATGCGGCAGCGATGTTGAACGCAGTAGCCCAGGCCCTCAACGCGGTCCTCACCGCGGCGGGCGACCACGTGGCAAATCCGGCGCGGGTGTCGGATCCCGACAAGCTGCGCGCCGCCACCTCCGGCAAGACCGCGTTGGTGACCGGCGCCTCCTACGGCATCGGCGAGGCGACCGCGCGCAGGCTCGCGGCCGCCGGCGCGACCGTGCTGGCGGTCGCCCGGTCCGAGGAGAGGCTCGGGGACCTGACGGCGTCGATCAACGCCGGCGGCGGGCACGCGGTCGCCTACCCGACCGACCTCACCGACGAATCCGCGGTGAGCGGCCTGGCCAAGCAGATCACCGAGGAGCACGGCCCGCTCGACATCGTGGTGAGCAACGCCGGCAAGTCGCTGCGCCGCTCGTTGCACCACCAGTACGACCGCCCGCACGACTTCCAGCGCACCATTGACATCAACTACCTGGGGCCCGTCCGGCTGCTGCTGGGACTCGTGCCCGGTATGCGCGACAACGGCAGCGGGCACATCGTGAATGTGTCCAGCGTCGGCGTGCGGGTGGCGCCGGGCCCGCAGTGGGGCGCCTATCAGGCATCGAAGGGGGCGTTCGACCGCTGGCTGCGCAGCGTGGCTCCGGAGCTGCACGCCGACGGCGTCGACGTCACGACCATCTACTTCGCGCTGGTCCGCACCCGCATGATCGCGCCCACGCCTCTCCTCGGCCGGTTCCCCGGCCTGTCACCGGATGACGCCGCCGACGTCATCGCGAAAGCGGTCATCGAGCGGCCCCGCACCCTGGAGCCGCCCTGGGTGCTGCCGGCCGAGTTTGCCTCGGTGCTGTTGGCCGGGCCGGCCGACCACGCCGCCCGGCTATGGCACCGCCGATTCCTCACCGATGCCGACGGGGGCGACCGTGACCACTGACCGCGTCGCCACCACCGCCGTCCGCGCCCTGGTGCACTCCGGCCTGCTCACCCCGCCGTCGCCGACGGCGGGCGTGCGGCTGCTTCGCGAGGCGCGCCGGGGCGGCACGAACCCCTACACGCTGCTGGCGGTCACGGCGGCCCGCTGGCCCGACCGCACGGCGATCGTCGACGACGACGGCGCCCTGAGCTACCGCGAGCTGCAACGCGACACCGAGTCCCTGGCGCGGCGGTTGGCCGCGGTCGGGGTCGCGCCCGGCCGCGCGGTCGGGGTCATGTGCCGCAACGGGCGCGGCTTCGTCGCCGGTGTCTTCGCCGCCGCGCTGCTGGGCGCCGACGTCGTCCCGGTCAGTACGGAGTTCCGCAGCGACGCGCTGGCGGCCGCCGTGCAGGCCCACCGCATCTCAACGATGGTCGCCGACAACGAATTCGCCGAGCGGATACGGGCCGCCGACGAATCGGTCGCCACGGTCGATCCGGCCACGGTCACCCCTGAGGAGGGCGCCCGGCGGCCGCGGGTGGCCGCGCCCGGCCGTATCGTGCTGCTGACGTCGGGCACCACCGGCAAACCCAAAGGGGTGCCGCGCGCACCGCTGCTGCGCTCCGCCGTGGGGGTCTGGGTGACCATCCTCGACCGCACCCGGTTGCGTACCGGTTCGCGAATCTCGGTGGCAATGCCGATGTTTCACGGCCTGGGGCTCGGCATGCTGATGCTGACGATCGCCCTCGGCGGCACCGTGCTCACGCATCGCCAGTTCGACGCCGAGGCCGCGCTCGCCCAGGCGTCGCTGCACCGCGCCGACGCCTTCACCGCGGTGCCCGTCGTCCTCGCGCGCATCCTCGACCTGCCCGAGCGGGTTCGGGCGCGTAACCCGGTGCCGCACCTGCGCGTGGTGATGTCCAGCGGCGACCGCCTGGATCCCACGCTGGGGCAGCGGTTCATGGACACCTACGGGGAGATCCTCTACAACGGCTACGGCTCCACCGAGGTCGGCATCGGTTGCCTGGCGACGCCCGCGGACCTGCGCGAGGCCCCCGAAACCGTCGGCCGGCCGGTGGCGGGCTGCCCGGTGCGGATCCTCAACAAGAGCGACCGACCGGTGGGGCCGCGGGTGACCGGACGCATCTTCGTCGGCGGCGACCTGGCCGGCAAGGGCTACACCGGAGGCGCCGGGGAAGCCAAGGCCGTCGTCGACGGCATGACGAGCACCGGCGACATGGGCTACCTCGACAACGCCGGCCGCCTGTTCATCGTCGGCCGCGAAGACGACATGATCATCTCGGGCGGCGAGAACGTCTATCCGCGCGCGGTCGAAAACGCGCTCGCCCGCCACCCCGCCGTCGCCGACAACGTGGTGATCGGCGTCCCCGACGAGCGGTTCGGCCAGCGGTTGGTGGCGTTCGTGGTGGCGCGGCCGGGCGCCGACATCGACGTGCCGGAGCTCCGGGAGTACTTGAAGAGCCGCGTCTCGCGCTTCGAACAGCCCCGCGACATCAACGTCGTGGACAGCATCCCGCGCAACCCGACCGGCAAGGTGCTGCGCAGGGAGCTGTCCGGCTGAGCACGATTGTCCGGCTCCTCACTCGCGCCGCTACTCGGCGCTCGCCGTCGCCGGACTGCACGATTGTCCGGCTCCTCACTCGCGCCGTTACTCGGCGCTCGCCGTCGCCGGACTGCACGATCACTCCTCGGCGGGCTCCAACGCGGCGACCTGCTTGGCCAGCCAGTTGGGCGCCAGCGCCGAGATCACGGTGGCGCCCGCGGTGGAACCCAGCACCCCCGACCAGGCGACCGGACCCAGGGGCGTGCAGCCGAAGAACTGGCTGAGCACCGGGGTCTGCACGATGCCGACCAGCACACCGGCGCTGCCCAGCGCGGTCGCGATCACCAGCGGGCTGTGCCGGCGGGTCAGCAGCGTCTGCGCCAGCTGCGTCGTCACCAGGGCGGTCAAACCCATTGTCGCCGTGCGGCGTTCGGTGCCCGGCGTCCAGCGCCCGATAGCCCAGGCCGCCGTCGCCCCGGCCGCGGTCACCGCGCCGCGGGTGACGATCTGGCGCATCAGCGGCGCGTCGAGGGAGGGCGTGGGCCCGGTCAGCACCGCGCGCCGGTGCTGCCGGCGCGCCTCCTCGGCCTCCTCGGGCGACGCGTACTCGGCTTCGTCGGGTTCGACGTATTGCGACGTGACCGCCACCGCGAGGGCGGGGAACATGTCGGTGAGCAGGTTCACGAGCAGCAGCTGGCGGGTGCCCACCGGTGCGCGGCCGGCGCCGAAGGCGGTGCCGATGATGGTGAACAGCACTTCACCGACGTTGCCGCCGACCAGAATCGTGACGGCGTCCCGGACGCCCGCCCACATGCTGCGGCCCTCGACGAGGGCGTCCATCAGCACGCCCAGATCCTCGTCGGTCAAGACGATGTCCGCAGCGCCGCGGGCGGCCGACGAACCCCGCCCGCTCACCCCGATCCCCACGTCGGCCATCCGGATCGCGGCGGCGTCGTTGGCGCCGTCGCCGACCATCGCGGTCACCCGCCCGCAGCGCTGCAGCGCGGCCACGATCTGCACCTTCTGCTCCGGGCTGACGCGGGCGAAGACCTGCACGTCGGCGACCATCTTGGAGCACGCGTCCTCGTCGAGCCCGGCGAGTTCGGCGCCGGTGATCACCCGCGCGTCCGCGGGCAGGCCCAGCTGCCGGGCGATCGCCCGCGCGGTGATGGGGTGGTCGCCGGTGATCAGCACGACGTCGCGGTCGGCGTCGGTGAGCGCTTCGATCAACGGGCGCGCCGACGCCCGGGCGGTGTCCGCCAAGCCCACGTAGCCGAGCAGCTCGAGGTCCTCCGCCGCGGCGTCCACGGCGTCGGCGTCGGTGTCGTCGTCGTCGGTCTCGTGCTTCCAACCGCGCTGCGCCACCGCGAGCACCCGCAGGCCCTGTTCGGCGAGACCGCGGACGACGCCCTCGGCCCGTTCCTGGTCGGCCTGCGGGTCGGCGAAGCGGCAGCGCGGCAGGATGACCTCGGGCGCGCCCTTGAGGATCAGCACCGGCGCGTCGGCGGGATGTCCGTTGGAGCTGCCCAGCGCGCCGATCGCGGCGGCGAAGCCGCGACTGGACTCGAAGGGCACCTCGGCGATCATCGTCCAGTCCGAATCGCCATGGCCGTTCAGCGAATTCGCGGCGGTGAGGATCGCCTCGTCGGTGGCGTGGGCGTGCCCCTGGCCGTCCTGCGGCTGGGCGGACGCCCGCGCGGCGGCCCGCAGCAGCCCCGCCGATTGCGGATCGGTCAGTTGGGGCAGCGGGTCGTGCGGGTCGACCCCGACCGGCACGGCGCACACCACGCGTAGCCGGTTCTCGGTGAGCGTGCCGGTCTTGTCGAAACAGATGGTGTCGACGCGGCCCAGCGCTTCGATGGTGCGCGGCGCGCGGACGAGCGCGCCGCGGGCCGTCAGCCGCTGGGCGGCCGAGAGCTGGGAGAGGGTGGCCACCAGGGGCAGCCCCTCCGGCACGGCGGCCACCGCGATCGCGACGCCGTCGGCCACCGCCTGGCGCAGCGGGGCGCGGCGCAGCAGCGCCAACGCCGACACCGTCGCGCCTCCGGCCAGCGTCAGCGGCAGCACCTTGCTGGTGAGTTCCCGCAGCCGCGCCTGGATTCCGGCCGCCGTCTCGACGTCGGCGACCGCCGAAATCGCGCGGTGCGCGGCGGTCCCGACGCCGGTGGCCACCACGATCGCCCGGGCGTGGCCGGCCACGATGGTGCTGCCCTCGAAGAGCATGCTGGCCCGGTCGGGGTCGTTGACGGCGACGGGGTCCACCTGCTTGTCCACCGGCAGCGACTCGCCGGTGAGCAGGGACTCGTCGACCTCGAGGTCCTCGGCCACCAACAGGCGGGCGTCGGCCGGCACCACCTCGGGGGCGGCCAGATCGATGACGTCGCCGGGCCGCAGCGACTTCGCGGACACCGTCGCCGTGCGGGTGGCGTGCTTGGCGGCCTCGAGCCGGCGGCGCGTCGTCGCGACCGCGGGGACGACGACCCGGCGCACCATCTGGTCCTGCTCGGCGAACAGCTCGGCGGCCGCGGATTCGGCCCGCAGCCGTTGCGCCCCACCGGTTATCGCGTTGACGGTCATGACTCCCGCGACCAGCAGCGCGTCGATGTTGCTGCCGACGATCGCCGACGCGGCCGCCCCGACGGCCAGGATCGGGGTCAGCGGATCGGCGAGCTCGGTCCGGGTCGCCGACGCCAGCCGGGCAATGTTGTGCAGCGGCTTGCGCAGGGGCGCCAGGCCCGGGCTGTAGGACAGGTCGTCGAGACGGCGCCGCCACGAGGGTTCGGTCTCGACGGCCAGCGGCCGCGCGCCGCCGGCGAGCCGCGAATAGACGATCTCGGGATCCAGCGCGTGCCAGGCGGTCAGCGGTTGGGGGGTCGGGTCGGGCAGCCGCAGCACCCGGGTGGCCGAGAACGTTCCGGCCACCAGGGCCGTGGCCGCCGCGGCGTTGACCGGGTTGAGCCAGCGCCGAAAGCTCACCGGGTTGGTGGTCTTCTCCTGCTCACCGGTGACCAGCAGCAACCCGGCCAACGTGGTGCCGCCCTGGGCCAGGTGCACCGCCGACTCGCTGGCCGATCGGGCCACCGGGATCGCCGAGAGGATCCGCACCGCGTCGGCCAGGTCGGTACCGGTGATGATGTCCGCGGTCCACGCCGTGGCGGCGCGCGGATCATCAAGCGCCACACCGACATCGGCGATCGCGAGCGCGGCCAGGGTGTCGGTCGACGCGAAGTCGCGGTGCAGCGCGGTGATCAGCAGCACCGGTCCGCGATCGGCCCTTAGCTCGCGGACCACGTTCAGCAGCGGGGTGCCGGGCGGGTGCGTCGCGCCGACGCTGGCGGTCAGGTCTTCGGTCCCCGCGACGTGGCGGAGCACCACCCGCGCGCCGGTGCGGTGCGCGGTCTGGAACAGCGGGATCGCGTACGGGTCGACCTCCCAGCCCACGTCGACGCTGCCGACGCATTCGCCGTCGACGATCAGGTCGGCGCTTTCCAGGCCCTGCGCGGGCGTGGCCGAAGGCCCTTGATTGCGAACCCATTTCAGTCGTGCGCCGGTCGCCGGCAACTCGTCCGGGTCGGGCTCGGGCGCCTGTTCGCCGTGCAGCAGGGCGTCGGCGACCTCGTAGACCCGGTCGTCGTCCCAGCCGGGCGCGTCGCCGCGGACCCGCAGGACCGCGCGATGGTCGCCGCGCAAAGCGGCGCCGTCGATGACGACCACCTTCACGCGATCCAGGCGGCGCAGCGCGCCCGGGTCGAGAACCAGCTGCCCGGAATTGGCGAGCCCGCGGCCCAAAATCGCCGCGAACGCCTGTCGGCCCATGTGCGCGGCCCGCGGCACCCCGGCTTCGATGGCCGCGGCCGCGTCGTCGGTGCCGCCGCCGGCCACCAGCGCGCTGACCGCGGCGATCAACGAGCCGTTCGCCGCGGAATCGACGTAGCTCTCCACCGGCCCGGCCATCGAGCCCTTCGCCTTGTCCATCGCCGCGTCGATGGTTCCCCCGACCACGACGTGCGAGGCCTCGCCGGCCGCCGCGGCCGCCCAGCTGTGCCGGGGCACCTCCGACTTGGCGGACGAGATGACCGGGACCACCGGGGCCTGTGGCCGTTGCGGCGAGGCCAGGTGGGGTTCCCTGTCCCGCCACACCCGGCGGTGCGCCGCCGCCTCGGAGACCTGCAGGGTGCGCTGGGTCAGGTCGAGCATCGGCGTGCCGAACGACTGCGTGAGGCCGTGGGCGGCGGCCGTCGTGGCGGCCAGCGCGATGTCGGTGCCCACCCGGCCCAGCCGTTCCTCGAGGATCGAGACCATGCGCGGTTGATGGTTGATGAGCGCGGCCGCGGCCCGGGTGGTCTGCGGCGCCGCGGGCAGCCGGGTCACCCATCCGGTCACCGCGGCGCCCATCGCGACCAGATCCAGTGCCGCCGCGGTGAGGGGCACCAGAATCGCCAGGGGGTTGCCCGGGTCGGCGAAGGGCGCGGACGGCGTCGCCGCCTCCGACTTCGACCAGGTGATGTCGGCGGCGATGGATGCGACGGTCGAGCGCACCTCGTCCAAGACGGCGTCGTGGTCCGTGCCGTCGGACAGTTCAACCACCAACCGGCCCAACGCACCCTCGACGTGCGCCTCGGCCACGCCCGGGATTCGGCGCACCGGCTCCTCGACGGCGGGCGCGTACTCGCCCCAGCGGGGGAACGGCAGCAACGGGTCCAGGTCAAGGTGCACGCGTTGCCCGCTGTGCCAGCGCACCGGCGGCGTGATCGGGGCGGCGGCGTTGTCGGTGGAAGTGTCCGCACCGATTGCCCGGCCCGTGGTTTGAACCACCGATTGCAGGACGGGGCCCGCGAGCTCGGCGACCGGGCCGGCCAACGTCTGCAGCGCGCCGGCGGCCCCCGCCGCAGTCGACACGCCTGCCCGCACCACCTGCGCGGCTCCGCCGGCCACAC
The DNA here is from genome assembly GCF_000709305.1 of Mycobacterium sp. TKK-01-0059. Taxonomy (NCBI): domain Bacteria; kingdom Bacillati; phylum Actinomycetota; class Actinomycetes; order Mycobacteriales; family Mycobacteriaceae; genus Mycobacterium; species Mycobacterium sp. TKK-01-0059. The sequence continues at coordinate 1,687,678 of NZ_KL446993.1, read as the reverse complement.
CGGCGACGACGTCGGAAACGCCGGGAATCTTCACTCGTCACCCTTCAACTACGTCTCCCGCGCCTAATGATCCTGGCGTGTGAAGGACCTGTCCACACGTGGGGCGGGAAGGTAAACCGTCCGACGACATCGCTGACGTTGCAGGCCGATGCGGGTCGATGCAGGTCGGGCTTCCCAAGATGGCAAGGGCTGCGATCACGTCCCTGGGACAAACATTACCGGGTTGCAGACAAACCAAACGCGCTGAACAAGTCGGGGTCGAGAAAGACGGTGATGCCGGCGATCCCGTCGCGACCGGGGGTCAAGACGTGGATCGAATGGGCCCGCAACACGTGATCGGCGGCGCGGCGGTACTCGGCGACGGCGGGTTGCGCGTTCGCGGCGGTCGGAACCATCGCGATATCGCCGGGCTGCGCCACGGCACGCTCGGCAAGGAACTTCAGCACCGTGTCCCGGCCGGCGAACCACACTGGCAGGGGCGGCATTTCGAGTTTGACGTCCGCCTGCAGCAGCGCGGTCAGCGCCGCCATGTCCGCGTTTTCGAATGCCGCGCAATACCGGTCGAGCAGTTCGCGCCGCCGGGCGTCGCCCGGCTCGGCCATCTGTTCCTCGCTGGGGGACAGCTCGGCGAGGTGGGCCCGGGCGCGCTGTAGCGAACTGTTGACCGCGGCCGGCGTGGTCTCCAGAAGCTCGGCGACCTCGGCGGCGCTGAACTGCACGACGTCGCGCAGGATCAGCACCGCGCGCTGGCGCGCCGGAAGCTCCTGAAGGGCGGTCATCACGGCCAGCCGCACGCTCTGCTTCGCGGTGAAGTCCTCCTCGGGGCCCTTGAACATCATGTCGTCCGGGATGGGTTCGAGCCACGCGTGCGCGCCCGCCGCACCGAGGTCGGCGTCCGGGTCCATCGAGCCCTCGCCCAGCCCGGCCGGCAGCACGCGGCGGGCGCGGTTTTCCAGCGCGCGCAGACAGGCCGTCGTCGCGATCCGGTACAGCCAGGTCTTCAACGCCGCGCGTTCCTCGAAGGCCTGATAGCCCCGCCAGCCCCGCAGATACGTCTCCTGCACGAGGTCTTCGGCGTCGTGCACCGAGCCCAGCATGCGGTAGCAATGCGCGATCAGCTCGGCACGAAACGGCGCCGCCCGCTCGACGAACTCCTCCTGCGCCGGCAATGCCCTCTCCTCTCGGCCGCGTGGTGAACCTACTCCTGTAGAGACATCCGGCCGCCGAAATTCATCGGCCGGCAGCGATGAATTCGGCCGCCCCGCCGTATCTCAATTAGTGAAGTCGCGGCACGGCCGCAGTCCACGCGAGGAAGCGAGCACGACATGAACCAGACCCCAAACCCCGGCGCCGACGGGGTCGCCGGCAGCACCGCGATCGTGACCGGGGCCGGCCGCGGATTCGGCCGCGCGATCGCCACCGCGTTGGCGACCGCCGGCGCCGAGGTCGTCGGCGTCGCGCGCACCCGATCGCAGCTCGAGGAGGTGCGCGCCCAGCTCGGCGACACCTTCACCCCGGTGGTGGCCGACGCCGCCGATCCGGCGACGGCCGGCCGGCTCATCGACCGGCACCGGCCGCGCACCCTGGTGCTGTGTGCCGGGGCGGCGCCGCGGATGGCGCCGCTGCAGGATCAGACCTGGGCGTCGTTCAGCGACAACTGGAACTCCGACGTCGCGCAAGCGTTTCACTGGGTTCGTGACGCGCTGCGGCGCCCGCTGGCGCCGGGCAGCTCGGTGGTCGTGATGTCCAGCGGCGCCGCCCTGGCCGGATCGCCGCTGTCCGGTGGCTACGCGGGCGCCAAGGCGACCGTACGGTTCCTCGCCGGCTATGCCGCCCTCGAATCGCAACGCGCCGGGCTCGGGATCGGCTTCACCGCCGTGCTGCCGCGGTTGACCCCGGCCACCGGCCTGGGCGCGGCCGCCGTCGCCGCCTACGCCGAGCGCCAAGGCGTCGATGTCGACACCTTCTTACAGGCCGCCGGGCCCGCGCTCACCGCCGAACAGGTGGGCAAGTCGGTGCTCGAGATCGCCACCGACGGCCCGGACCACGACGCCTACCTGCTCACCTCCGCCGGCCTCGCGCCGCTGACCTGAAAACACCCGAGTTCGAAAGGCGCACAGCGATGAACACACCCCCGATCGTGACGGCCCAGGAGTGGGCGAGCGCGCATCGAGAGCTGCTGGAAGAGGAGAAGAAGCTCACCCGGGCCCGTGACGCGCTCGCGGCCCGGCGGCGCCGGATGCCCTGGATGGAGGTGGACTCCGACTACCGGTTCGAGGGGCCCGAGGGCGCGGTCAACCTGGCGGGCCTGTTCGGCGGCAGGCGCCAACTCATCGTCTACCGCGCGTTCTACGGGCCCGACATCGACGGCTGGCCCGAGCGCGGCTGCCGGGGCTGCTCGATGATGGCCGACCACGTCGGCAACCTCGCCCACCTGAACGCCCGCGACACCACGCTGGTGTTCGCCTCACGCGCGCCGCAGGCCGACATCGCGCGCCTCAAGGAGCGGATGGACTGGAAGATGCCCTGGTACACGATCACCGACGGCTTCGACGCGGATTTCGGCGTGGACGAATGGCACGGCACCAACGCCTTCATCCGTGACGGCGATCGGGTGTTTCGCACCTACTTCATCAACAACCGCGGCGACGAGGCGCTGGGGACCACCTGGAGCTTCCTGGACATGACCGCGCTCGGACGCCAGGAAACCTGGGAGGATTCGCCGGAGGGCTATCCGCAGACCGCTCCCTACGAGTGGTGGGACTGGCACGACGCGTACGGCGAGCACGAGCCCTCACGCTGGTTCGGTGACCCCGACCCGAACAACCCCAACGACATCCGGCCACCGAAGAGCTAAGTGGCACAGGCTGTTTGGCGTGGCCCGAAAACACGAATGCGCGGTAGCCGTCGAACGGCTACTCGCGCATTTGTTCCGCCGAGAATTCGTCGGCTATAAAATTCGGTGGTTCGCCCTGCCGACCTGATAGCCGGTGGGGAACGATTTCTCGATGACCTGCAGTTGGTGGTCCACCCGGGATTCGAGCTCGAGGACCACGCAGTCGCTGAGCGCCTTCGATTCGAGAACTATGTACCGCTGACCACAATCGGTGATCGGGTCGCCCGAGTGCAATTTCTCGACCGGCACCGACTCCGGAGTTCCATCTGCCTCCATCCATGACACGTTAGGTCAATTCCGCAAGCGAGGGAATAGACCGCTACGTGGCGGTGCCGGCCTGGCGCTGCTTGAAGAACACGCTGACGTGAACGATCAATCCGTCGTCGTCCCTCTCGAAGAGGATGCATTCGGGCCACGTGGTCGCGACGCCATCGATCTCGAACGTCTCGGACAGCTCGGCGTAGGAGGTTCGGGCGTCGACGTGCGAGATCCGCCGCACCTGCAGCCGGTGGCCCTGCAGAACGGTGCATACCTTGCGCAGGTAAGCGACGTAGTGCGCCTTGCCCTCGACGACGTCGCAGAACGGACCCTCCCGGGTCAGGCCGTCCTCGGCGAGGGTGCCGGCCAGTCCGTCCCAGTCGTGATCGGTCAGGCATTGCAGGTAACGCTCGACCGCTTGACCTTCCGCCGCGTCGCCCATCACGCCTCCGCTCCTGCGCTCCTGGCATTGCGCCGAGCGTAACGCTGCGGCGGAAAAACCGGCAGAATGTCGCCGTGGCGTTACATGCGCGGGCCCGGTCGTTGCTTTTCGTGCACGCCGACCGGACGCTGTCCGAGCGCGTGCCCGCGCCGCCCGATGCGGTGCGCGGCTTCTACGTGGACCTGGACAACATCAGGCTCGTGCACCCGCTGATCGTGTCCGTGGAAACGTTGTCCCGCGCCGAAACCCCGGAGGGTTACCAGCAGAGCTATCGGGTGGTCGATCGAATCCCCTTGGGGCCGTTAACCATCCGCACCGCCTATCACGCCCGGCTGCGCGTGCCGGCCGACGGCGACGTGCTGACGGAGGCCGACCAGTCACCCGGGGTGCGGTTACGCGGCACGGTGAGTTTCGTGCCCGACGACGGCGGCACCCGGGTCACCGAGCGCATCCGCATCTCCGCACCGCGGCTCCTGGCCGGGGTGACCGTCCGCGAGGCGGTCAAGGCGCACGCCGAGATGCTGGCGGGCATCCGCAGGCACTTCGAAGTCACGCACCCGCGAAATCGATGACGCCGCGAATGTTGCGGCCCTCGCGCAGATCCACGAACGCCTCGTTGATCTGGTCGAGCCGGTAGTGGCGGGTGACCAACTCGTCGAGTTTCACCGCGCCCGCCTGGTACAACGACAGCAGCATCGGCACGCTGGTGCGCGGATTCATGCCGCCGTAGAGCGCGCCCCTGAGCTGTTTGGCCGACAGCGTCATCTCCTGCAGGACCAACGGGACCGGGGGTTCGGTGAACGGGGTGATGCCGGTGAGCACGCAGATCCCGCCTTTGCGAAGCAGCGCCATCGCCAGCGGAAGCAGGTCCACGTGCACCACGCCGGGGCAGACGACGACGCGGTCGGCCATCAGGCCGGCGGTGATCTCCCTGACCAGAGGTATCGCGTCCTCGGCGGAGGCGGCGGTGTGTGTGGCGCCGAAGACCTTGGCCGAATCGCGCTTGGACTCAACAGGATCCACCGCGACGACGTATTTGGCGCCCACGGCGCGCGCGCCTTGCAGGGCGTTCATCCCGACGCCGCCCGCGCCGATGACGACGACGGTGTCGCCGGGTTCGGTGCCCGCCGAGATCGTCGCGGAACCCCAGCCGGTGCTCACCCCGCACGACACCAGCGAGGCGGCATGGAACGGGATCGCGTCGTCGATCTTGATGACGGAGCGTTCCGATAGCACCGCGTATTCGGCGAACGTGCCGAGTTGCCCGTAGGCCAAGAGGTTTTCGTCACCGAGGTGGCGCCGGCACGTGCCGTCGGTGGGCATCTCCCGCACGAACAGGCTTGCGCCGATGTCGCAGATGTAGCTCTGGCCGTTGACACAGAACCGGCAGCTGCCGCACGCGGGGATGAAGGAGAGCGCCACGTGGTCTCCCGGCCGCACCGAGGTCACGCCGGGCCCGACTTCTTCGACGACGCCGGCTCCCTCGTGGCCGCCGAGCAGCGGGAACCAGTCCGGCGCCGGCTGGCCGCTCGCGGCCAGCGCCTCGGGGGTCGGCACCACATCGCCGGTGAACAGATGATCGTCGGAGTGGCAGATCCCGGCAACGGCCATGCGCACCAGGACTTCTCCGCCGCGGGGCGGATCCAGCTCGATCTCGCGGATCTCCCAGTCCTGGCCGACCCCGCGGATCACAGCGGCGCGACACTTCATTGCGACCTCCCTGATGTCTCATGGCATTCCCGCGGCGGCGCCAGGCGGGCCCGCAGTTCCCGCTTGAGCACCTTGCCGTAGCTGTTTTTTGGTAGCTCGTCGACGAATTCGTAGCGCTTGGGACGTTTGAACCGGGCGATGCGCGCCAGCAGGTGCGCGTCGAGCGCCGCGGGGTCGACGGGATCGCCTGTGCCGACGACGAATGCGACCACCACCTCGCCCCACTCGGCGTCGGGGGCGCCGACCACGCACGCCTCCGCGACCGCGGGGTGCTCGAGCAGGACCTCCTCGACCTCGCGCGGGTAGATGTTGCTGCCGCCGCTGATGACGACGTCCTTCGACCGATCGCGCAGCGTGAGGAAACCGCGCGCGTCGAACGAGCCCATGTCGCCGGTGTACAGCCAGCCCTCTTTGAGCGCGGCGCAGGTGGCATCGGGGTTGCGCCAGTAGCCGGACATGACCGCGTCGCCGCGGCAGACGATCTCGCCGATCTCGTCGACGGGCGCCGGGTCGCCGTCGGCGCGCAGCACCGCGACGTCCATCCCGGACCGCGCATAGCCGACCGATCCCAGGATTGCGTCGTCGCCGGATTCGTGGTCGGCGCGGCGCAGCCCGGTGATGGTCATCGGTGACTCGCCCTGCCCGTAGATCTGGGCGAAGATCGGGCCGAATGCCGCAATCGCCTTGCGCAGGCTTTCGACATACATCGGGCCGCCGCCGTAGACGATCGACTTCAGGTTGGCCGGGCGGGCGCGGCCCGTGCCCACCAGGCGCTGCACCATCGTCGGGGCGAGAAACGCGCTGCCGGCGGGGTGATGCTCGCACAGATCGAGGAACTCGTCGGGGTCGAATGCGCCCGAGGCGGGCACCACCTGGCGGGCGGCGCGCAGCACGTACGGCAGGACGTAGAGCCCCGAGCCGTGCGACATGGGCGCCGCGTGCAGGAGGCTGCACCGTTCGTCCGGGTCGTCGATGTCGGCGAGGTGGGCCACGGTCATCGCGGTCAGGTTGCGGTGCGACAGCATCGCGCCCTTCGACCGGCCGGTGGTCCCGCTGGTGTAGAACAGCCAGGCGAGCGCCGACGGATCGGTGCGCGGCTTCGGCGACGGGGCGACGGTGAGCCGCCGCGAGTAGTCCTGCGACTCAAAGGTTTCCATCGGTGTCGTGGTGATCGGCGCCAGTTCGCCGGCAATCTCCGTGGAGGCGAACACCCGCGCCGCGCCCGCGTCGTCGAGGATCTCTGCCATTTCGCGCGGATGCAGCTTGTAGTTGATGGGGACGACGACGCACTCGGCGGCCCAGATCGCGAACATCAACTCGATGATTTCGGGACGGTTGTGGGTCGCGATCGCGAGGCGGGCACCGGCGGCGTGCTGTTCTCGGATCGACGCGGCCCGGCGTAAGGCCCTGTCGCGCAGCTCGATCCAGGTGTACAGGCGCCGGGTGCCGTGATACACCGCGCCGCGGTGGGGGTGCCGGCTCGCGGCCTGATCGAGCATCGCGAACAGGTTCACCGCTCCGTCCACCGCGAGGACAAGGCGAACTCCGACAGATACTTCGTCGAACTCCATCCGCCGTCGACCACGATCGTCTGGCCGTTGATGAAACTTCCGCCCGGCGAGCACAAGAACGCGACCGTGCCGGCGATGTCGTCGACGCGGCCCAACCGCGGGTGCGGCGTCATCTCGGTGTTGATCTTGCGGAATCGCTCGTCCTGCAAGCGCTTCTCGACCATCGGTGTGACCGTGACGCCCGGCGCGACGGCGTTGCAACGGATGCCGGACGCGCCGTACTGGCAGGCGATGTGGGTGGTCAGCGCGGTCAGCCCGCCCTTGGCCGCGGAGTAGGCCCCGCCCCGCAGGCCGCCGACGACCGCGAACGTCGATGTCACGTTGATGATCGCCGAGCCGGGTCCCATGTGGGGCAGCACGTCACGCGCGAGCCGAAACGGTGCCCGCAGCATCAAACCCAGGAAGTAGTCCAGGGTTTCGTCGTCGGTTTCGTGCAGCGGCTTGGGGCTGCCGACTCCGGCGTTGTTGATCAGGAAGTCGATGTGGCCCCATCGCTGCACGGCGAGGTCCACGATGCGTCGCGGCGCGTCGTCGTCGGTCAGGTCGACGGCAAGTGTGGCAACGCGATCCGGATCGCCGATGGCCGTGTGCAGTTCGGCCAGCCGGTCCTGGTCGCGGCCCGTGCCCAGGACCGCCATGCCCGTCTCGGCGAGTTTGGTGGCGCAGCCCAGGCCGATGCCGCTGCTTGCGCCCGTGACGATTGCGACCTGCATCTCACCCATCCTTAGTCTCCACCCGCGTGAGCGCCGCCCGGATCCGATGCTTGAGCACCTTGCCCGCGTCGTTCTTCGGCAGGGCATCCCAGATCACGACCTGTTCGGGCGCCTTGAATTTGGCGACGCCCTTGCTCCCCAGCAGCGCAAGCAAACTCGCGACGTCCGGGCGCTGCGCGCCCGCGGGGACGATCACCGCGCAGGCCCGCTCCCCGGTGCGCTCGTCGGGCAGCCCGACCACAGCGATCTCGGCGATGCCGGGATGGTCGGCGAGCAGGTCCTCGACCTCCTTGGCCGAGATGTTCTCGCCGCTGCGGATGATGACGTCCTTGGCCCGTCCCGTCACGACGAGGTACCGGTCTCCGGAACCGGTCGAGACCCAGCGCCCGAGATCCCCCGTGCGGAAAAACCCATCGGCATCGAAGGAATCGTCCTCGGGATGGCGGTAGCCCAGCAGCATCTGCGGCCCGCGCAGGTAGATTTCGCCGTCACCGCCGGGTGCGGCATCGTGGGGGACGAGCTTGATCTCGGCGATGCCGGCCCTGCCGTCGGTGTCCGCGGCGCGCTCGGCTTCGTCGGGCCGGGGCGCGCCGACGGTCGCGACGGGCACCTCGGTGCAGCCGTACACCCGGGTGACCACCGCGCGGTCGAAATAGTCGGCGGCGCGCCGGATCAGTGACGGCGATACCGACGCGCCGCCGCAGATGAACACCTTCAGGTCGGGCAGGCGGGTGCCGAGGTCTTCGGCGGCGGACAGCAGCTGCTGCAGAAACGGCGTGGCCCCCGCCATGTGGGTGCACCGTTCGGCGTGCATCAGCGCAACGGCCTGCGCCGGATCCCACCGGTCCATCAGCACCGCGGTGGTGCCCAGCAGCAGCGGGCATTCGAAGGCATAGATCGAGCCGCCGATGTGGGCGACCGGTGAGGGGACCAGGAACGTGTCGCCCGGCTCGATGTTCCAGTGCTCGCGGAGCTGGCGGATGAGGGCGTGCAGCGAATTGTGGGTGTGCAGGACGCCTTTCGGGCGGCTGGTGGTCCCCGAGGTGTACAGGATCATCCGCGCGGCGTCGGGATCGAGCGCCGGAAGCGTCGTGGGGTCCGGCGCATGGTCGAGCAGGTCCGGATAGGGGGTGTGCGGACCGGCGTGCCCGGTTTCGCGCAGCACCACGACCTCGGGCGCGGTGTCCATCGCGTCCGTCACCCGTTCGAGCATCGCCGCGTAGTCGTGGCCGCCGAATCGGTGCGGGACGAATAGCATTGCGGTGCCGGCGTCTTCGAGAATGAAGCGCAGGTCGCGGTCGCGCAGTGACGGAAGGATCGGGTTCACCACCATGCCGGCCAGCGTCGCGGCCAGATAGACGACGGCGGTCTCATGCCAGTTCGGCAGCATGAAGGACACGACGCTGCCGGTGGGCATGCGCGCCAGCATCGCCGCGGCCAGCGCGCCGGCCTGCGCGTGCAGTGTGGCGCAGTCCAGCCGAACATCCTTGTCCACCAACACCGTTCGGTGCGGCGACGTCTGCGCGGCCGCGCGCAGGGAATCGGCGAGCGTGGTGTGCACCCACAGTCCGCGCCGGTAGGCCTCTGACGCATGCGCCGCGTCGTGGCGGGCCCGGGCGAGCAACTCAGCCGGCCTGACCGGTGACGCGACGCATGGTCATCGCATACCGAAACCTCGACGACAGGTGGGTGTTGATCGTCACCTGGGCCACCTCGCCATCGGAGGTCGTGTAGGTGCGCCGCATCTGCAGTGCCGCCGTTCCCGCTTCCACGCCGAGGCCGTCGGCCAGTTCCGGGGAGAGCAGGACGGCCGCGATCTCCTGGTGCAACTGGGCGACGCTCACGCCGAAAAGATCCTCGATCAACGGGAAGATCGGGCCGGCATGGCGTTGCAGCAGCCTGCCCACCGCGGCGAAACTGCGGCTGATGTAGTACTCCGTCCGGCACATCGGCACCGACGCGCCGTCGGCCTGCCGGTAGCCACGCACCGAGAGCCACTGGGTGCCGGGCTCGAGTCCGGTCCGGGCGGCGAGGTCGTCGTCGATCGTCACCATCGCGTTGGATTCGATGGTCAGCTGCGCGCCGGCCGCGAACGCGAGCAGGTCGTCGATCGACATCGCGTCCTGGGCATAGGAACTCGACGCCGGGCGGGGTACCACCCGGGTGCCCGCCCGCGGCCGGGAGGCGACCAGGTTGTCCTCGCGGAGCCGGCGCAACGCTTCGCGAACGGTGTAGCGGCTCACCGCGAAGCGCTCACACAGTTGGTGCTCGGTCGGCAGCTGCGACCCCACCGGGTAGACCCCGTCGACGATCTCCTTGCGCAGCGTGCGGGCGATCTGCAGGTAGCGGTGGTCGCCCGCGATGGCCTGGGACATCAGTGGCCTGTGGGGCGCAGGGCGAGCACGCTGCCCTCGCCGTCGGCCGAGATGTACAGCGTCCCATCGGCCGCGGCCGTGATGCCGGCGAACGGGCCCTGTGGCCCGGAAAACGGCGGCATGCCACGCAGCGGCTTGGGCGTCACGCCCGGCGGGGGACCGACCGGCAGCCCGGACGCGATCGTCCGGCGCCCGTGGCCGGCGAGGTCGAAGGCGATCAGTTCCTTGGCGCCGGCATCGACCACGTAGAGCACACCGTCGCGGACCAGAATGCCCTGCGGCCGTTGCAGATCGGCCACGACGGTGTCGGCCCGCGACCCGGCCGGCCGGACCACCCGGCCCGCGCCCGCCTCCGCCACCAGCGGGGCTCCGTCGGCGTCGATCGCGACCCCGACCGGCTCGCGCAGATCGGTCGCCAGCACGTCGACACCTCCGGACCGCAGCGACAACACCCGCCCGGTCCCCAACTCCGCAACCACCACACCGCCTGGGGTAACCGCGACACCGTAGAGCTGGTCGAAACCGTCGGCCAGCACCTCGGTTTCGCCGGCTTCGGGCCGGTAGCGGGCGACCTGGCCGCCCGAGGTCGTGACGACGAACTCGCCGAGCCCGCCGGCGGCGAGGCCGCGCAGGAACCCGGGATAGCCGGGGCTGAACAACATTCCCGCGGTCTGCAGGGACCCGTCGGGCAGGGCGACATAGAAGTACGTGCCGTCGGCGATGTAGAGCTGCCCGTCCTGGCCCACGGCCAGGTCCAGCGGCCAGTTGAGTCCGCCCGGCAACACCGACGTCGTTGTGCCGTCGGGGGATATCTCGGTGATCTCGCCACTGAAGTTGGAGACGAACAGCCGGTCGCCGACGAAGGTGCAGTTGTCCAGCCCCGGATTCAGCTGGGCGAGCAGGCGACGTTCGCCGCTGCGGGGATCGATGCGCAGCACCTGCCCGCTGGCCACCTGGGTGGAGACGAGGTAGCCCCGGGCGTCGAACTTCACCGAGTCGGGCACGCCGAGATCTTTTGCGACACAGTGTGGCTCGCCACCGTCGGGGTCGACGCGCCAGATTTCGTTGGCGCCCATCACCGGGAAGTACAGCAGGCCGTCGGGACCGACCTCCATCGCGTTCGGTGAGGGCACGTTCTCCAACAGCACCCGTGGCGGGCCGCCCGATAGGTCGAATTCCAGCAGCCGCCCGCCCTCCCGGCATTCACCGATGAACAACCGACCGTCATGGAACGTGATGCCGTTGGCCGACGGGACGTCGTCGCGCAGCACCCGCGTCCGGCCGTTGGTCTCGCGCACGCTGACCCGGCCGTCCATCACCTCGGTCGCGTACAGGTTGCCGCGGGGATCGAACGCGACGTCGTCGGGTGCCACGATGTCGCCGCCCTTGGGGCTGGCGGTCACCAGTTCCCCGGTGCGGTGGTCCAGCGCGCTGATCTGACTGCCGGTCACCTGCGCGATGTAGATGCGGCCGTCCGGGCCGGTGCGCAGCCCGTTGGCCCCGAACAGCCGGCTCGGCGCGGTCAACCGCTCGAGTTGCCAGCCCGGAGCGACGTCGATCGCGTCCGGCACTGCGTACCGCGTGGGCTGCGTTGAGAGGGCCCTTGAAATGGACATGCTCGTCGAGGTCCTTCCGTCAGCCGGTTGGGCTGGACGTTATCAATTCCTCGTAGTCCAGACAATAGCCACTATGGTGTCCCGGCCCGATCTTGACAGCGACGTCCGCCGGTCGGAATAGTGTTCTCCCAGGGACAGAATGCCATATTTTGTCCGGACAAACTGGTAGCGAATGTCGCGGCCGGCGCGGGACGGCGCCGTCGGCGGCCGAAAGCAGGTCATGGACGATCAATTCGGGCACCTGAGGCTTGATGGTCGCGTCGTGGTGGTCGCCGGCGCCGGCGGAGGCGGCATCGGCACCACCGTCACAGCCATGACCGCCCGGGCCGGGGCCACCGTGATCGCGGTGAGCCGATCGAAGGAAAACCTCGACGAGCACATCGCCCCGCTCGCCGCCCACGGCCTGGCCGTGGTGCCCGTCGCGGCCGACGCGTCCACCGACGAGGGCATCGCCGCGGTGATCGACCACGCGCGCCGCGCCGACGGAAGCTTGTACGGGCTGGTCAATGTCGCCGGCGGCGCCGAGCCGTCGACGTGGATGCCGTCGACGCGGGTGACCCGCGGCGACTGGCGCAAGATCTTCGCCGACAACCTCGAGACGGCGTTCTTCATGAGCCAGGCCGTGGCGGCCGAGCTCGTCGCGCAAAGACTGCCGGGGTCCATCGTGTCGATCTCGTCGATCAGCGGCATGAACACCGCGCCGTTTCACATCGCCTACGGGACCGCCAAGGCCGCGATCACCGCGATGACCCGCACGATGGCCCTCGAGTTGGCGCAGGCCGGAATCCGGGTCAACGCCGTCGCGCCCGGCGTCACCGAGACGGCGGCCTCGCGCACCTACGTCGACGAGGACCCCGAACGGGATCGGCAGGCGATCGCCATGGGACGGCGGGGCCGGCCCGAGGAGCAGGCCGGCGCCATCCTGTTTCTGCTCTCGGAGATGTCGAGCTATATCACCGGCCAGACGCTGTTGGTCGACGGCGGCCTGGACCTCAAATGGAGCCATCTCGGCGCCGACAACACGTCGCTCTTCTTGCGTGACGAATCGTTCCGCGCGGCCATTAGGAGGATGTGATGACCGATCTCGCCAAGGGCGCGAATCCCGCCGGGGCCGAGGAACTCTCGTCCCCCATGACGATCGGCGTCGAGGCATACATCTCCGAGGACTACGCCCGCGCCGAGCGCGACAAGCTGTGGCGTCGGGTCTGGCAGCAGGTCGGCCGCGTCGAGGAATTACCCGAGGTGGGCAGCTATTTGACCTACGACATCCTCGACGACTCGATCATCGTGGTGCGCACCGGCCACAACGAATTTCACGCGCACCACAACGTGTGCATGCACCGCGGCCGCCGGCTGATCGACACCCCCGAGGGCGCCAAGAACGCCTGTGCCCGCACCCGAAAGTCGTTCGTCTGCGGCTTTCACGGCTGGACCTATGGCTTGGACGGGGCGTGCACGCACATCCGCGAGCAACAGGACTGGCAGGGAGCGCTCACCCCGGACAACACCCACCTTCGACCGGTTCGGGTCGACACCTGGGGCGGCTGGTTGTGGATCAACATGGACCCCGACTGCGAGCCGCTGGCCGATTACCTGTTCCCCGCCGCGAAGATCCTCGACCCGTTCGGGTGTGAGAACATGCGCTACAAGTGGCGCAAATGGGTCATCTTTGACTGCAACTGGAAGGTCGCGCTGGAAGCGTTCAACGAGACCTACCACGTCTACACCACGCACCCCGAGTTCAACAAGTTCGGCGAGTTCAAGGGGTGGGCGAAAGCCCAAGGCAGACACAGCAACATCGGCTACGACGCCCCAGAGGACATGGAGGCCACCAAGTCCAAGATCCGCCTCGGCATCGGCGCCGACCCGCGGGTGTCCACCGCGGAGATGCAGGTGTACACGATGGAGGAGACCAACGCCACCACCACCCAGACGCTGGTGAACGCGGCCAAGCGACTCGTCGACGAGTTGCCCGAGGGGACGCCGGCCGACAAGGTCCTCGAGCACTGGCTGGCATCGGCGCGCCGCGACGACGAGGCCCGTGGCGTCGTCTGGCCGACGATCCCCGCCGACATCCTTGGGCAGGCCGGCACCGCGTGGCAGATCTTTCCGAACTTCCAGATCGGACAGGGCCTGACCAGCGCGCTGTGTTACGGCGCGCGACCGCACCCCAGCTACAACCCCGACAAATGCATCTTCGAGGTGTCGGTGTTCGAGCTGTACCCGAAAGGCCTAGAGCCCCAGACCGAGTGGGAGTACACCCCGGTCGGGGATCCCCGTTGGCGGTCGGTCCTACCGCAGGACTTCTCCAACATGGCCGCCGTGCAGCAGGGGATGAAGTCACTCGGCTTCGCCGGCACCAAGCCCAACCCGTACCGCGAACGCAGCACCGTCAATCTGCACTACCAATTGTCGAGATACATGGGTACCGGTGAGCCCCAGGAACTGTCACGCAAGGAGTCACCATCGGCATGACCATGCACCAGGACAGCTGCGGGCCCACCCAGACGCCCGACGACGTCGACATCGCCGCGCTGCGCGAGAAGTACCGGCTGGAACGCGAAAAGCGGCTGCGCAAGGAAGGTTCCAAGCAGTACATCGAACTGGAGGACGACTTCGCCGGGTACTACGAGGTCGATCCCTACACGCCGGCCGCGCCACGCGACCCGATTTCGGAGGACATCGACGTCGCGGTTCTCGGTGGCGGCTTCGGTGGATTGCTGTCGGCGGCCCACCTGAAGAAGGCGGGCGTCGACGACGTACGCGTGATCGAACTCGGCGGCGACTTCGGCGGTGTCTGGTACTGGAACCGGTACCCGGGCATCCAGTGCGACAACGAATCCTACTGCTACATCCCGCTTCTCGAAGAGCTCGATTTCATGCCGTCGAAGAAGTTCGCCGACGGCGCCGAGATTTACCAGCACTGCCGCAACATCGGCAAGCATTTCGGCCTCTACGATTCGGCGATCTTCTCCACCCAGGTGCGCGACCTGCGTTGGGACGAGGAGATCAAGCGCTGGCGGATCGGCACCAACCGCGGCGACGACATCCGCGCCCGGTTCGTGGTGCTGGCGTCGGGCCCCTTCCACCGGCCCAAACTGCCCGGCATTCCGGGGATCAAGGACTTCAAGGGCCACGCGTTCCACTCGTCGCGGTGGGACTACGACTACACCGGCGGGGACAGCGGCGGCAACCTGCACAAGCTCGCCGACAAGAGGGTCGCCGTCATCGGCACCGGCGCCACCGCGATCCAGATCGTCCCGTTCCTGGCCCGAGACGCCCAGCACCTCTACGTCTTTCAGCGCACCCCTTCGACCGTCGATGAACGCAACAACGCGCCGACCGACCCGGAGTGGGCGAAGTCGTTGCGGCCGGGCTGGCAGCGGGAACGGCAACGCAACTTCCACTCCTGGACCTTCGAGGGCATGGCGCTGGGTCAGCCGGACCTGGTGTGCGACTTCTGGACCGAACTCGGGCGCAACACCGCGGCCCGGGTGCTCGCGCTGGACGACCCCGCGTCGCTGACGCCCGAGCAGTTCATGGCGATCCGCGAGGAAGAGGATTACAAGCTGATGGAGCGGCTGCGCCGCCGCATCGACGTGATCGTCGAGGACGCGCAGACCGCCGAGGCGCTCAAGCCCTACTACCGGTTCCTGTGCAAGCGGCCACTGTCCAACGACGAGTACCTGCCGATGTTCAACCGACCCAACGTCACCCTCGTCGACGTCTCCGATTCCAAAGGGGTGGAACGGATCACCGAAAACGGGCTGGTGGCGGGCGGAGTCGAGTACGAGGTCGACTGCATCATCTATGCCAGCGGCTTCGAGATCACCACCGAGATCAGCCGCCGCTATTCCATGGAGACGATCGAGGGCCGTGACGGGCTGTCGCTGTTCGACCACTGGCGCGACGGCTACAAGACGCTGCACGGGATGACCAGCCGCGGCTTCCCGAACCAGTTCTATACCGGTTTTACCCAGGTCGGCATCTCCGCCAACATCGCCGCCAACTACGAGCTGCAGGGAGAGCACATCGCCTACATCATCGCCGAGGCGTTGAAGCGGGGCGCGACCACCGTGGAGCCCAGCGCGGCGGCCCAGGAGCAGTGGTGCGCGACGATCCGGGAAACCGCCGTCGACAACTCGGCGTTCGACGCCCAGTGCACGCCCGGCTACTACAACAACGAAGGCGGCGGTGGCGGTGAGGGCATCCGGTCTCACCTGGGCGAACCGTACGGCCCCGGCTTTTACGCGTTCGAGGACTTGCTGCGCGTGTGGCGTGACAAGGGCGACCTGGACGGGTTGGTGCTCGGCACTTGAGCGAAACCCCTGCAGCGCAACTACGATTCGACGGCCGCGTCGCCGTGGTGACCGGGGCCGGTCGCGGGCTGGGTCGCGCCTACGCGCAGCTGCTGGCCTCGCGCGGGGCGAAGGTGGTCGTCAACGACGTCGGCGGCGGCCTCGACGGCGAAGGGGTCGACGCCGGCCCGGCCGAGCGGGTCGTCGCCGACATCACCGCGGCCGGCGGACAGGCCGTCGCGTGCAGCGCTTCGGTCGCGACCGCAGCGGGCGGCGACGCGATCATCGCGACCGCGCTCGAGCACTATGGCCGCGTCGACATCCTGGTGCACAACGCCGGCAACGTCCGTCGCGGCTCGCTGAAGGAGATGAGCTACGAGGACTTCGACGCCGTGCTCGACGTGCACCTGCGCGGCGCGTTCAACGTGGTGCGTCCGGCGTTCCCGCTGATGTGCGGGGCGGGCTACGGCCGCATCGTGCTGACGTCATCGATCGGCGGCCTGTACGGAAACCGCGACGTGGCCAACTACGCGGCCGCCAAGGCGGGCGTCATCGGGTTGTCCAATGTCGCCGCGCTCGAGGGCGCCGCCGAGGGCGTCCGCTGCAACGTGATCGTGCCGGCGGCGGTGACGCGCATGGCGGACGGCATCGACACCTCCGCCTACCCGCCGATGGGCCCGGAACTCGTTGCGCCCGTGGTGGGTTGGCTCGCGCACGAATCCTGCTCGGTGACCGGGGAAATATTCATCGCGCTGGCCGGCCGCGTGGCCCGGGCGGTCGTCGCGGAGAGCCCCGGCGTGTGCCGGTCGTCGTGGACGATCGAGGACGTCGGCAGCCATCTGGACGCCATCCGCTACGCGGAGGCGCCGCTGATCTTCCCGGTCGTCCCGGATGGCCATGACGAGCACATCCGCTACAGCTTCGAGCTGGCGCAGAGGTCGGCCGATCAAGGAGCGCTCAATGGCTAGCCCCGCGGGCCCGATGGCCGGTGTGCGCGTGATCGATCTCACCGCGATGGTGATGGGGCCCTACTGCACCCAGATCATGGCCGACATGGGCGCCGATGTGATCAAAGTCGAACCGCCCCAAGGCGATAACACCCGCTACATCTCGGTCGGCCCGGCGCCGGGCATGAGCGGGGTGTTCGTCAACGTCAACCGCGGCAAGCGCAGCGTCGTGCTGGACCTGCAGACCGATGCCGGAAAGCGGGCGCTACGCGCTTTGATCGAGACCGCCGACGTGTTCATCCACTCGATGCGCGCCAAGGCGATAGCCAAGCTCGGCTTCGGCTACGACGACGTCGCCGCGATCAATCCCAAAGTCGTCTACACCAATTGCTACGGGTACGGGCGACGCGGACCCGATCGCGACCGCCCGGCCTACGACGACACGATCCAGGCCGAATGCGGCCTGCCGGCGGTGCAGCAGCAGTTGACCGGCGAGGCCGACTACGTCGGCACCATCATGGCCGACAAGATCGCCGGGCTGACAGCGCTGTACGCCACGACGATGGCGTTGTTCCACCGGGAACGCACCGGGCAGGGCCAAGAGGTCGAGGTCGCCATGTTCGAAACCATGGCGTCGTTCATGCTCGTCGAGCATGCCAACGGCGCCCTGTTCGATCCCCCGCTGGGGCCCGCGGTGTATCCGCGCACGGTCGCGCCCAACCGCCGTCCGTACCGCACCAGCGACGGCCACATCGCCGCGCTGATCTACAACGACAAGCACTGGAACGCGTTCATGAACGCCGTGCGGCCGCCGTGGGCCAGCGAGCTGTACGCGACGCTGGAACAGCGCGCCCGCGAAATCGACACCGTCTACGGGCTGGTGGCCGAGACGATGAAAGAGCGATCCACCGCGGAGTGGTTGGAGCTGCTGCGCGAACTTGAGATCCCGGCCGCGCCGTTGAACACGCCCGGCGCGCTGTTCGACGATCCGCATCTCAAGGCCGTCGGCATGTTCGAGACCGTGGACACCCCGCATGGGCCGGTGCGCTTCCCCGGCGTGCCCACCTGGTTCTCCCAGACACCGGGCCGTGTCGCGGGGCCGGCGCCCGCACTCGGCGCCCACACCGAGGAAGTGCTCGCCGAAATCGGCGCGAGCAGACACAAAAGCACCCGACACGCCGTGCCGGAAGGTGCTTTTACGTCTGCTCGCGAGGGAAAGGAAATTTAAATGGGTGTGCCGGTGTACAAGCGTATTCTCGACCTGTTCGAGGCCGAGGGGGTGAACACCCTGTTCGGGATCCCGGACCCGAACTTCGTGCACATGTTCGCCGAGGCCGACGCGCGCGGGTGGTCGGTGGTCGCGCCGCATCACGAGCTGAGCGCGGGTTTCATGGCCGAGGCGGCGTCACGGATGACCGGAAAGCCCGGGCTGTGCATCGGGACGCTCGGCCCGGGCATGGCCAACATGGCCGGAGCGATCCAGTGCGCGCTCGTGGAGAACTCGCCCGTGATCTTCCTCGGCGGCCAGCGCGCCCGCATCACCGAACGCCGGGTGCGGCGCGGGCGCATCCAATTCGTCCGCCAGGAGCCGCTTTTCGCCCCGTCCGTCAAGTACAGCGCGTCCATCGAGTACGCCGACCAGACCGACGAGATCATCCATGAGGCGATCCGCCGGGCCATGTCCGGCACCCCCGGCCCAGCCTACGTCGAATACCCGTCGCACGTCATCCTCGAAGAGCTCGACGTGGCCGATCCGCTGCCACCGCATCGGTATCGCCTCGTCAACCAGGGGGCGGGCGCCCCGGAGATCGCCAAGGCCGCCAAGCTGATTCGCGAAGCGAAGAGCCCGATCCTGTTGGTGGGCCACGGCGTGCACACGTCGCGCACCGGTCCCGCGGTGAAGGAGCTCGCCGACCTGATGGCCTGCCCGGTCATCCAGACCTCCGGGGGTACTTCGTACATCCCGGGCCTGCAGGAGCGGACCTTCCCCTACCTGTTCTCCCCGGCCGCCAACGAGGCGGTCGAGCAATCCGACCTGTGCGTCGCGTTGGGAACCGAACTCGGTGAGCCCATGCACTACGGCCGGACCCAGCATTGGGCGGGCAACGATGCGAATCGCAAATGGGTGTACGTCGAGCAGGACCCGGCCGCCATCGGCGTCAACCGCCAGTTCGACGTGCCGCTGGTCGGCGATCTGCGCGGCGTCGTGCCGCAGCTGGTCGAGGCGCTCCGGGACACGCCGCGCACCCCGTCGCCCAGCCTCGAGAAGTTGGTCAAGGCCGACGCCGAGGAGCTCGCACAGCTCGCCGAGACGGCGCCGTCGGGTCGTTCGCCGATCCACCCGGCGCGCTATGTCGTCGAGGCCACCAAGGCGTTCAACGAACTCGACGACCCCATCATGGTCCGCGATGGCGGCGCGACCGTCATCTTTCAGTGGACCTACTCGCAGGCCAAACCGCGCGATGTCATCTGGAACCAGAACTTCGGCCACCTCGGCACCGGCCTGCCCTACGCGGTCGGGGCATCCGTCGCCGAGGGCGGCAAGCGTCCCGTCATGCTGCTGACCAGCGACTCGGCGTTCCTCTTCCACATCGCGGAACTGGAAACGGCTGCGCGGCAGAACCTTCCGCTGGTGTGCGTGGTGGGCGTCGACCACCAGTGGGGCCTGGAGGTCGGCGTCTACAAGCGCACGTTCGCCCAGCCGTCACCGCAGCCGGGCGTGCACTGGAGCAAGGACGTCCGGATGGACAAGATCGCGGAGGGCTTCGGCTGCCACGGCGAGTTCGTCGAGAAGGAATCCGAGATCGGGCCGGCCATCGCGCGCGCCTACGCCAGCGGCAAAGTCGGTGTGGTGCACGTGTGCATCGACCCGAAGGCCAACTCCGAGGAGATGCCCAAGTACGACCGATTCCGCACCTGGTACGCAGAAGGCACCCAGTGAGCGCCGCAACTAAGGAAGAGTGCTAGCTATGCGCGAATACCTGAAGTTCTACATCGACGGACAATGGGTCGACCCGGTGCGGCCCAACCCCTTCGAGGTGGAAAACCCGGCGACCGAGCAGGTTTCGGGAAAGATCTCGCTGGGGTCGGCGGCCGACGTCGACGTGGCGGTTCAGGCCGCCCGGCGCGCCTTCGCGGGCTGGTCGCAGAGCACCCGCGAACAGCGCCTGGACCTGTTGCAGTCCATCCTCGCCGAATACCAGAAGCGGGCCGACGATCTCGCCGAGGCGGTCACCGAGGAGATCGGCGCGCCGCCCTCGCTGGCCGCGGGCCCGCAGGTCTTCCTCGGCATCGGCCACCTCACGACGGCCATCGACGTGCTGAAGAACTTCCCGTTCTCCGAACACAAAGGGGAGACCCTGATCGCCAAGGAGCCGATCGGTGTCTGCGGCTTGATCACGCCGTGGAACTGGCCGATCAACCAGGTCGCCGTCAAGGTGTATCCGGCGCTGGCCACCGGCTGCACCGTCGTCCTGAAACCCTCTGAGGTCGCGCCATATTCGCCGTACATCTTCGCCGAGATCCTGGCCGCCGCGGGCGTGCCGGCCGGGGTGTTCAATCTGGTCAACGGTGACGGCGCGGGCGTGGGCGCGGCGCTGGCGAGCCATCCCGACATCGACATGGTGTCGTTCACCGGGTCCACCCGCGCCGGCATCGAGGTCGCCAAGAACGCCGCCCCGACGGTGAAGCGCGTGACCCAGGAACTCGGCGGCAAGAGCCCCAACATCGTCCTCGACGACGGCGGCTTCGCCGACGGCGTCCGCGCCGGCGTGGCCAACATGATGCCCAACTCCGGGCAGAGCTGTAACGCGCCGTCGCGCATGCTGGTGCCGAATTCACGGATGGCCGAGGCCATTACGATCGCGCGCGAGGTGGCCGAACAGGTCAAGGTGGGCAGCGCCGACGACGCGACGGCGATCGGGCCGGTTGCGTCGAGGACGCAGTTCGAGAAGGTGCAGCGGCTGATCCAGCAGGGCATCGACGAGGGCGCGACCGTGGTCGCCGGCGGCCCGGGCCGGCCGGCGGGGCTGGACACGGGGTACTACGTCAAGCCGACCGTCTTCGCGCATGTCACCAACGACATGACGATCGCGCGCGAGGAGATCTTCGGGCCGGTGCTGTGCATCCTCGGCTACGACGACATCGACCAGGCCGTCGAGATCGCCAACGACACCGAGTACGGCCTCGCCGGCTATGTCTCCGGGGCCGACCTCGACAAGGCGCGCGAGGTTGCCCGCCGGATCCGCGCGGGATGGGTGACGATCAATCACGCGTTCGACATGAACGCGCCGTTCGGCGGCTACAAGCGCAGCGGCAACGGCCGCGAATGGAGCGAATTCGGCTTCCACGAGTACCTGGAGGTCAAGAGCACCCTGGGCTACGCGCCCGGCAAGGCCTGACGCCCGACCCCGAAATCCGAACGCAGCGCAGCGGAAAACCGTTGCGTGTCCTCCACGCGATCCCGCGCGTTCGCCCTTAAGCTGTCTCCGTTCACGAGGAGGGGCAGCGACGTATCGGCATCAACCATGGCGCCGGGCGGGATGGTAGTCACGGCGCGCTGACAGCGAGCATCGAGCCGGGCGGGTCTCACCCCGCACCGGCTCGTCGTTCTCGGCCCCGATGGGTCGCCCCCGTGCGCCGGGTCGGCCGGCTGGGGGTCTGGGACGGGCCGGAGGGGCGCAGCGGAATCCCGGCGCTCGACGGCCTGCGCGCGATCGCCGTTGCGCTGGTGCTCATCGGGCACGGCGGCATCCCCGGCGTCAGCGGCGGATTCATCGGCGTCGACGTCTTCTTCGTCCTGAGCGGATTCCTCATCACCTCGCTGCTGCTCGACGAGCTGGGACGCACCGGTCGCATCGACCTCACCGGCTTCTGGATCCGGCGCGCGCGGCGACTCCTGCCGGCGCTGGTGTTGATGGTGCTCACCGTGGCCGCGGCCCGGCAGCTGCTGCCCGAGCGGTCGCTTACCGGCCTGCGCGACGACGCCATCGCGGCGTTCGTGTGGCTGGCGAACTGGCGGTTCGTCGCCCAGAAGGCCGATTACTTCACCCAGGGGGCACCGCCGTCGCCGCTCCAGCACACCTGGTCGCTCGGCGTGGAGGAGCAGTACTACTTCATCTGGCCGCTGCTGCTGATCGCGGTCACGCTGGCGCTGGCGGCGCGCGCGAGGCGCCGTTTCACCCGGGCCACCGTCGGCGGCGTGCGCTTCGCCACGTTCGTCATCGCCACCGTGGGGGCCCTGGCGTCCGCAGCGCTCGCCATCGTGATGGTGTCCGACGGCACCCGCGACCGGATCTATTTCGGCACCGACACCCGCGCGCAGGCGCTCCTGGTCGGCGCGTCGGCGGCGGCCCTGCTGGTGCGGGATTGGCCGTCGATGAACCGCGGCTGGTGCATGATCCGCACGCGGTGGGGGCGTCGCGCCGCCCGGATTCTGCCGCTGCTGGGCTTGGCGGGTCTGGCGGCCGCGACCCACTACGCCACCGGCGCCAGCGGTGAATTCCGCCACGGCTTGCTGATCGGCGTCGCGATCGCGGCCGTGCTCGTCATCGCCCCGGTCGCCCTGGAGCAGCGCGGCGTCGTCGCGCGCGCGCTCGCGTTGCCGCCGCTGGTGTGGCTCGGCACCATCTCCTACGGCGTGTACCTGTGGCACTGGCCGATCTTCTTGGCGCTCAACGGCGAACGCACCGGGTGGTCCGGGCTGCCGCTGTTCGCCGCGCGGTGCGCCGCCACGGTGGTGTTGGCCGCGGCGTCGTACTGGGTGCTCGAGCAGCCCATCCGGCGCTGGCGGCCGGCGCGGGTGCCGCTGCTGCCGCTGGCGGCGGCGACCGTCGCCAGCGCCGCGGCGGTGACGCTGTTGGTGGTTCCGGTGGGAGCCGGGCCGGGGCTGCGCGAGCCGGGTTTGCCGCCCGGCGTCTCCGCGGTCGCGGCCGTCTCGCCGTCACCGCCCGGCGAAAGCCGGCCGCGGGATCCCAACCGGCCGTTCACCGTATCGGTGTTCGGGGACTCGATCGGGTGGACGTGGATGCACTACCTCCCGCCGACACCGGGATTCGCGTTCCTCGACCACACCGTCATCGGATGCAGCCTGGTGCGCGGCACCCCGTACCGGTATGTGGGCCAAACCCTCGAGCAGCGATCCGAGTGCGACGGCTGGCCGATCCGATGGGCCAGGCAGGTCGCCCAGGACCAACCCGACGTCGCGCTGCTGATCATCGGCCGCTGGGAAACCGTGGACCGCGTCAACGAGGGCCAGTGGACCCACATCGGCGACCCGACCTTCGATGCCTACCTCAACGGCGAGCTGGAGCGGGCGCTGACCATCGCCGGCTCCACCGGTGTGCGGGTGGTGGTCGCGACCGTGCCCTACAGCCGCGGCGGTGAAAAGCCGGACGGCCGGCTGTATCCGGAGGACCAGCCGGACCGGGTCAACCTGTGGAACACCATGCTGCGCAAGACCGTCAGCCGCCACCCGAACGTCGCGATCCTCGACCTGAACAAGAAGCTGTGCCCCGACGGCGTCTATACCGCCAAGGTCGACGGCATCAAGGTGCGCAGCGACGGCGTGCACCTGACCCCGGAGGGGGTGAAGTGGCTGACGCCGTGGCTCGAGGAGTCGCTGCGGTAGCCGCTAAGTGCCTGTGCGGCAGCTGATTTCCATGCTGTCGCTGTCGCGGACTCCGAAGTTGAAGCTGACGTAGCCGTTGGCCGGGTCGCGCACGCGATCGAGATACGGCGCCATATCGGTCGAGCTGGCGTTGTCGGCGAGGACCAAAGCACCCGCGGACAGGCGGGGCTCCAGCAGCTCGATCACGGGCAGGTACAAATCTTTCCAACCGTCGAGCAGCAGAAAATCGACCGCTCCGTCCACGCTTTCCAGCGTGCTCAGGGCGTCGCCCTCCAGGATCGTGATCACATCGTCCAAGCCCGTCTCGGCGAACGTCTTCTTCGCGGCCGCGATCTTGGCGGCGCTGAGCTCGGTGGTCACGACTCGGCCGCTCCCGTTGTCACGCACGGCGGCGGCCAGGTGAACGGCGGAAATGCCGAACGACATCCCGAATTCGACGACGGTCGCCGGGCGGGTGGCGCGGACCAACGAATACAGCAACCGGCCGGCTTCGGGCGTCACGGGGATGTAGAACTCGCTCATCGCGTCGGCCCGCTCCTGGGCGGACATCGGCTGATCGAAGGTGCCACGCCGCTCGCGCAACAGCGACATCTGGTTCTTCGACTCGGCGTACATGCGGTCGAGCGTCGATGCGACCCGGGGATCCTGCAGCGTTGTGGTCATCTCGCCGAGCGTAGCCCGGCGACGGTGAGCGCCGGAACGGCGCGAGTGAGGAGCCGGGCAATCGAACCTAGCCCGGCGACGGTGAGCGCCGGAGCGGCGCGAGTGAGGAGCCGGGCAATCGAACCCGACGTGCGGCCTGGGTGGGCGCTGGGAGCCCGGCGACGGCGCCACGCTCAGCGCAAATGAGTTTGACGAGCCCGGGCCGCGGTGCCACTATGGACTCCGCAAGCACCTCGGTAGGTGAGGCGTCTGCATGGATACAGGCCACTGACCCCGAACGTCGAGAGACGCCCCGGGTCAGGACAGCTCTTCCCGGACCCAAGGGTTGAGCCCAAGTGGCTTCTGGAATGTTCCGGATACGCCGTGCAGTGCCGAAGCTCCGACGAGAGGGGTGCGACCGGCGGCTTTGGTGCCGTCGGTCATTCCTGCCTCTCTCGTTCAGGTGAATGTGACGACACCCGCGTGTGTCCCGGCCGTGAGGAGGTGAGGGCGAGATGAGTCCCGGCGATAGTCCGCATCCGAAATTCGTTTTGTCCCGATCCGGCTCCGGCATTCCTTCCGCCGCCTGACCTTGCGTTTGGTCCTGCGCGGCTGACACGTCCCACCGACAGTGTCGATGCCGATCGGACCCCTGGCAGGAGAAGATCATGGCTTTTGTTGTTACGCACCGTTTTTCCGCTGTTCCGCGGGGACGCCGGCGGTCGATGCTGCGCGCGGGCCGGTTGCTGGCAGACAAGCTGCACCTGCGGACCAACCTGACCCCGCAGGAGCGCGCCAACCTGTACGTCTCGCGGATGCCGATCGCGGTGGTCACCGCCTCGCTGGGCGGGCACGCGTCGGGACGCCCCGACAGCCACTGGTGATTCGTCCCGCGCATCGAGTGCATCCGCATGCCCTCACTGCGTGGTGAGAGCGATTCGTACAGCGAGGACCAGATGACGTCGATCCACACCGGCGGCGGCCGTGGCCCGGGTTCGGGCCGCACGGCCGCCGCCGCGGAGAACCCGCGCGTCGGGGCGCAGGCGCCGACGGTGCTCGACACCGCGCACGTCGGCGACATCGTCGGCGCGTTCGGTCGCATCGGGCGCACCGACGGGACCGTGACCGGTCGCTGGCGGCGGCTGAAGACACTGGCGGTCATCACCGGTCCCGGCCTGATCGTGATGGTCGGCGACAACGACGCCGGTGGCGTCGCGACCTACGCCCAGGCGGGCCAGGACTACGGGATGGGCCTGCTGTGGACGCTGGTGCTGATGATTCCGGTGCTCTACGTGAACCAGGAAATGGTGCTGCGGCTGGGCGCGGTCGCCCGGGTGGGTCACGCGCGCTTGATCTTCGAACGGTTCGGCAAGTTCTGGGGCGCCTTCAGCGTCGGCGACCTGTTGATCTTGAACGCGTTGACGATCGTCACCGAATTCATCGGTGTGTCAATGGCTCTCGGGTTCCTGGGTTGTCCGAAGTTCGTCGCCGTCCCGGCGGCCGCGGTGCTGTTGTTCGCCGTCGTGGCCGGGGGTTCGTTTAGCCGCTGGGAGCGGTTGATGTTCCTGTTGATCGCGGTGAACGTGCTGATCATCCCGATGGTGCTGCTGGCGCATCCGGCCCCGAAAGCGACTGCGGCCGGGCTGATCCCGCAGTTCCCCGGCGGGCTGAACTCGACCGTGCTGCTGCTGGTGGTCGCGATCGTGGGGACGACGGTCGCGCCGTGGCAGCTGTTCTTCCAGCAGTCCAACGTGGTGGACAAGCGCATCACCGCGCGCTGGATCCCTTACGGCCGGGCCGATTTGGTGATCGGGATCGTCGTGGTCATGGTCGGGGCGACGGCGCTGATGGCGGTGACGGCCTTCGGGATGGCGGGCACCGCCGACGCCGGGCACTTCACCGACGCCGGAGCGGTCGCCGCCGGGTTGTCGCGGCATCTGGGCGGCACGGTGGGGGCGCTGTTCGCGATCATCCTGCTGGACGCGTCGCTGATCGGCGCCAACGCCGTCGGCCTGGCGACCACCTATGCCGTCGGCGACGCCCTGGGCAAGCGGCACTCGTTGCACTGGAAGATCGGCGAGGCGCCGGTGTTCTACGGCGGCTACGCGGTGCTGCTTGCGGTGTCGGCCGCGGTGTCCTTCAGCCCCGACCACGTCCTGGGCCTGGTGACCCAGGGCGTGCAGGCGCTCGCCGGCGTGCTGCTTCCCTCGGCCACCGTGTTTCTGGTGTTGCTGTGCAACGACCGCGCGGTGTTGGGACCGTGGGTGAACACGGTGCGGCAGAACATCGTTGCGTGGAGCATCGTGTGGTGTCTGGTGCTGTTGTCCCTGGCGTTGACGGCGACAACCTTCTTCCCGGACCTGTCCACCGCCACCATCGAGACCGGGCTCGCCGCCGGCGCCGCGGTCGGCATCGCCGGCGGCGCGGTGATGGTCGTCGTCGGCCGCAGGCATCGCAGCCTGGCCGACGCGGAAGCGATCGTGCGCACGCTCGGAGGCGGGCTGGACCCGGAGCAGGTCGACGAACTCGACGACGCCGCATCGCTCACCCGTGCCGAACGGCGGGCCGTGCGCCGCCAGGACCGGGCCGGCTGGGTCACCCCGAACCTGGCCCTGCTCGACCGGCCCGCGATGTCGCCGATGCGCCGGGCGGGGTTGTTCACCCTGCGCGGCTACCTCGTGGTCGCCGTCGCGTTCGTCATCATCAAAATCGTGCAGGCCGGGGTCGTCGGGCCGGTCTCGTCATTGTGAGTCGGTAGGCAGCAGAACGATTTTCCCGTGGGTGTGCCGTCGCTCGAGTTCGGCGAAGGCGTCGGCGACCCGGTCCAGCGGATAGGTCGCGGCGATGTCGAAGTCGATGGCTCCGGAGGCGATCAGGCCGGCCATCTCGGCGAGCACCTCGGGTGTCGAGGCGTCCATGCTGCCCTCGGTCTTGGCGCCCACCTCGCCGGCCTTCTGGAAGGCGATGATGGTGTTGACCCGCTCCGGCGCGACGTCGAGGTCCACCGCGAGCTGGACGTAGTCCGGGCCGAACAGGTCGATGAACGCGTCGATGCCGTCGGGCGCCGCGTCGCGCAATCGCCCGGCGAGCCCGTCACCGTAGGCGATCGGGACGACGCCGTGCGCGCGCAGCCAGTCGGCGTTGCCGGGGCCCGCGATGCCCAGCACGCGCGCCCCGCGCAGCGCCAGAAGTTGCACCACCAGGCTGCCCACCCCGCCCGCGGCCGCCGACACGGCGACCGTCTCGCCCGCCTGCGGCGCCACCGCGCGCACCGCCGCGTACGCCGTCACGCCGGCCACGTAGAGCGAACCCGCCGCCTCCCAACCGAGTTGGGCGGGCTTACGAATCAGTTGACCCACCGGCACTGCGGCGTGGGTCGCGTGGCTGGACCGGCGCAGGCTGAAGCCCAAAACCTCGTCGCCGACCGCAAATTCGGTGACCCCGGGCGCCACCGCGGTCACGACGCCGGCGAGGTCGCTGCCCTCCCCGGAGGGGAAGGTGGCCGGGAACATCTCGTGCATCGCCCCGACCCGGATGCCGGCCTCGCCGGGATTGATCCCGGCCGCGCGGACCTCGACGACCACCTCGCCCGGCCCGGGTGTGGGCATGTCGATGTCCGCCACGTACAACACCTCACGCCCCCCGTACCGGTCGAACCGTACGGCGCGCGCCGCTGCAGCGGTCATGCCGATCTCCTCACCCGCGACGATGGCCCACCCACGCCAGCATAGGCACGCAAAGAGCTACCCACCGGCGGCCCGTTGGGCATATGTTCGTAGCAACTCGGGCACGGATGACGCGTGGAAGGAACATGCGTGGGGGCTCCTCGAATCGGTATCGCCGGCCGGGTCGTATGGCACGCGGCCGCGATCGCCGCGGTCGGCGCCGCGAGCACGGGCTGCGGTGGCTCCGGCAAGCCCCCGCCGCCGTCGGCGGCGGAGTCGGGCCCGTCCGCATCCCCGACCGGCTCGGGCGCGGTCACCGGGCCGCCGCCGGGGCAACCCACCGACTACGGCTACCTGCTGATCAAGCCGGGCGACGTGGGCGGGGGTCTCACCGCACCCCAGTCGCCGATGCTCAACCCCAACAACGCGCCGGGGGTCGCGCAACTGTTCGCCAACGCCGACAGCGGCCGCCGGCTGTGGGACACCATCGTGGTGACCGCCGACCCGTCGGCCGCCGCGGCCGAACTCGCCGGCAGCAAAAGCGAATACGCGGGCAAGGTGGTCGGCGACTGGCGGCCGGTCGCCGTGGGCGCCAACGGGTCGACGATTTCGGGTGCCTCGCCCGACAACTCCCAAGCCATGACGGTCCTGCTGTTCACCGAGGGCAAGGCGCTCGTCACCCTGGAATTCGACAGCGCACCCGACGACCCGTTCGACCCGGCCGTGACCGTCGACATCGCGCGCAAGCAAGACGATGCGATCAAGCGGGGACTGCCCGGCTAGCACAGCACGGGGCTACACCAAGCCCAGCAGGCGTAGGTCGGCGACGTACTTGTCGATCAACGCCGCCGACAGGTGCGGAATGTCCTCGTCCGCACCGATTTTGGCCGTCCGCACCGCGTGGCGGAAGACGTCGGTGGGGGCCGGCGCTCCCCGCAGTGGCGTCGCGGGTTCCCGGTAGGCGTCCAGCAACGGCAACACCGAATGCTGGCGCTGCTTGTCCGGTAACGCGCGAAGCGCCGTGGTGAAGCGGCCCAGCCATTCGTCATAGTCCTCGATGCGCCGGATGTCGTGTCCGGCGGCGATCAGCCAGTCGACGAACACGTCCAGGGAGACGCCGTCGTCGTGCGGGTTCATCACGTCGTAGGAGCGGTACTCGCCGGATTCCTCGGCCGCCATCTGTTCGCCGAGCGTGGTGACCGCTTCGGCCACGAAGTCGGCGGGCAGCCCGTCGTAGTGGGCCACGGCTCGGTTTCCGTGTTCGTCGGTCCGGTAGAACGTGGCCGGCGCGATGCCGGTGGTCAGCAGGCTGAACATCAAGCGGGTGAAGGCATCTGGCACGTTCAGCTGTCCGGCGTACCGGCTGTGCGCGAGGATCATGTCGGAGCGGAAGACGGCGACCGGCAACCCGCACAAGTCGTGCGCCTCACGCAGCAACACCTCACCGGCCCACTTGCTGTTCGCGTACCCGTTCGCATAGCTGTCGTCGATCGGGCGTACCGCGCTGACCGCACGGATGTCGCCGTCTTCGGCGAACTCGCCGGGATCGACCGTCATGGCCACCGCGACGGTCGACAGATAGGTGACGGGCTTGATGCGCGTCGTGATCGCCAGGCGGATCAACTCGGCGGTGCCGACTACGTTGGGGCCGAACAGTTGGTCGTACGGCAGCACGTGGTTGACCAGCGCGGCCGGGTGGACGATCAGATCCACGCTCTGGGCCAGGCGCTGCCAAGTCGCTTGGTCCAGGCCGAGATTGGGCTCACCGATATCGCCGACGACGACTTCCAGGTGCTCGGCGGCCAGCGTTCGGAACCGCTCCAGCAACTGCGGGTCCCCGCTGTCGAAAACGGACTCCAGCCGGTTGACGGCCGTCGCGGTGTCCGTCGCGCGGATGATGGAGACGAGCTTCCCGCCGGTCTCGGCGAGGCGCTCGAGCCATTCGAGGGCCAGGAAGCGGCCGAGGTAGCCGTTGGCGCCGGTCAGCAGGACCGTGTGGGGTGTGCCGGCCGCGCGCGGCAGGTTCGGTACGGCGGCCAAGGTCTTCGCGTCGATGAACTTGTCGAGCGTGAGCTCCGCGGCGCGGATCTCGGCGGCGCCGCGACCGTGCACCGTCGCGAACGTGGGTCGGCGCGATCCCGATTTGCGTTCCGATTCAACGTATTCCGCGAGCTGACCCAGGGCCGTGGCGGGCCCGGTGATCATTCCCACCGGCACATCGACGTCGAAGATGTCGCGCAGCAGGTTGGAGAAGGTCAACGCCGACAGGGAATCGCCGCCGAGTTCGATGAAGTGTGCGTCGGGTTCGGGTGGACCGCCGGCCACGCCCAGTAGCGCCTCGGCGGCCCGGGTGAGGGTGAAGATGACGGGGTGTTTGTCCGCCCCCTCGCGTAGCGCACGCAACTCGGTCACGCGGTTTTCGGCGAGCTCGGCGTAGAGCTGTTCGAGCCGGTCGGCGTAGCGCTCCTTGAGCTTCGGCCGCAGCAGCTTGCCCACGCCCGAGAGCAGGCCGTTGTCCTCGCTGAACGGCTCGGTCTCGACGATGAAGTCGACGGGCACCTCGTAGGACTGCAGTTCGGCGAGTTGCGCCGACTGGCGCAGGGATTCGGCGAGGGCGGCCTTGAGGCCCTCGGGATCTCCGGCGAATCGCTCCGCGGCGTCGGCCGTCGGCACGACGACGGCCAGCAGATAGGGGCGTTCGCTGTTGCCGTAGACGAAGATCTGGCGGATCAGCGGCGCGCTGGCGAAGACGGCCTCCAGGCGGGCGACGGCGACGAACTCGCCCTGCGCCAACTTCAATACGTTGTTGCGGCGGTCGACGTAGGCCAGCCGGTCCGGCTCGAGCTCGGCCATCACGTCGCCGGTCCGGTAGTAGCCGTCGGGATCGAACGCGTTGGCGGTGACGTCCGGTCGTTTGAAGTAGCCCGGCGTCGCGGTCAGCGACTTCACCAGCAATTCGCCACGCGGATAAGGCTTGTCGGTGTGGAAATAGCCGAGTTCGGGAACGTCGATGAGCTTGTAGTCGAGCACCGGGGGACGGGTCATGCGCCCGTCCTTGGTCACCATGCCGACCTCGGTCAGCCCGTAGCCGTCGAGAACGTGGACGTCCAAACAGGTTTCGACGAACGCTCGCATCTCCGCAGCCAGTGGCGCCGTCCCACAGAAGGCGGTCACGATGCGCCCGCCGAGGACCTGCTCACGCAGCTCGGCCCGCGCCCGGGCCTCGGCGGAGTCGACGTCGGCGCCCGAAGCCACGAGTCGGTCGACGGCGCTCTGGTAGCGCTGGTAAAGCATTTCCGCCACGCGGGGTACCAGGCCCATCTCGGTGGGGCGCACCAGGTTCCAGTCGTCGAACAACGTGGACAGGTCGCTTTCCGGCACGAAATAGCTGGTGCCGCCGGCCTGGAACGCCGTCGACAGCGGTATCCGGCCACCGAGGTGATTCAGCGGCATGAAGTTGACGTTGAACACGGGTGTGTCCGCGAAGTCGGGCATCAGCTCGTTGGTCCACACCTTGGCCAGCATCTGCTCGGTGTACATGGCGCCCTTGGGTAATCCGGTGCTGCCCGAGGTGTACATGATCATCGCCAGCCGCCGATCGGTGTCACCGGTGTACATGGGCTCGGGCGGCAGGGCGCGTCCGCGTTCGATGATGTCGTCGAGGGTCTCGATCCTCACCGCCGCGCCGGCGGCCGCCAGCGTCGCCTGGGCGCGCTGCAGCGCCTCGCGTTGCTCGTCGACCTCGGGCTGGTAATCGAAGACCACGAGCCGCCGCAACGACGAGCTGCCCGACGCCGCCTCGACCGCGAGGTCGAGATAACCGACGCCGGCCGCCAGGATCGACGGCTCGACCTCGTCGACGATCGGTCGCAGCCGTGAGGCGGTCGTATTGTGTTGCAGCGGAACGGCAACCAGCCCGAGGTAGCCGCAGACCAGGTCGAGGGTCAGATATTCGGCGCTGGCGAAACCGACCGTCGCGACGAAGTCCCCGGGCGACACGGGGTTCGCGGCGTCGTGCCGCCACGCGGCGGCGATCGCGCGCACATCGGCCCACAGCTCGCGGTAGGTCATGGTGTCGAAGCGGGGGAGCAGTCGCGTGGTGGTACGCCCGGTCGCGGGATCGGTGCTCAGTGTCCTGGCCCGCCAGCCCACCGCGGGCCGATCGGCGTAGCCCTCGACGAACAGCTCCAGAATCTGGGGCAGGCGCAGGCCCGGTTGGCGGGCCGCCTGCTGCAGCGACAGATCGGGTTGGGCGTTGCGGAACTGTTCGTCGGTCGCGGCCAACGCGCGGATGCGGTCGGCTACCTGCGCGTGCACCGGGCCTCTAGAGCTAACTTTCGTGCGCTTCGCATCGCCGGTCATGGCCCGCCTCTCGTTCAAGTGCCTCGCTCCAACGAGAACTCACCGCCGCGGGCCGGTCTTCCTGTCGGCGCGTGTGACGGCGGTCACACGCCGGGGACTGCGCGTGCCGCTCAGGCCACGACCTGGATGGGGTCGCCGACGTTGACCTGGTTGAAGTACCAGGCGGCGTTGTCGGGGCTGAGGTTGATGCACCCGTGGCTGACGTTGGCGTAGCCCTGGGAGTCAACCGACCAGGGGGCCGAGTGCACGTACACGCCGCTCCAGGTGACCCGGACGGCGTACTGCGCGGTGATCTTGTAGCCCTCGGGGGAGCTGAGCGGGATGCCGATGGTGCGCGAGTCCATCACCACGGTGCGCTGCTTCTCCAGTGCGGTGAAGCTGCCCATCGGCGTGGGCCTGCTGGGCTTGCCCATCGACGCGGGCATGGTGCGCAGCACCTCTCCGTCCCTGCTGACGGTGAAGGTGTGCTTGGAGATGCTGGCGACACCGAGCAGTGCATCGCCGGTGTCGAAGCCGGTCGTCAGCGCCTGCACACCCACCGAAACGTGCGTGTGTGGGGCCCAGTACTGGTTGGGGACCCACTGCACCACCGTGTCGTGAACCCATTCGAAGTGCCCCGGCGTGCCGCCCGGCGACGTCACACGAATCGACCGCTCGACGGCGGCCCGATCGGCCACCGGTGCAGTGAACGTCACCACGACGGGGTGCGCCACGCCGACCACGGCGCCGTCGGCGGGCAAAATCGAGGCGACCTCGGGTGCGGCGTGCGGCGTGGGCACGGCGGCGATGCCACGGGCCGCCGATCCCACCAGGCCCATGACCGTGATCGCGACCATAACAAATAGATAACGAACACCTCGACGCATAGCGTCCACCCTTCGAGATGGTGCGATCAACACACGGTCATTCTACGGGTTACCCACGAATCACCGGTTTCAGCAAACAATGACAGCCCACTGGACCCGCTGCGGTCACGATTCGACCGCCGATTGGGTTCGATTGGGTCAGCGGCGCGCAGCCCGGGCGGCACGCGCTTCGAAAACGGCACCGATACACCGATTTTCGCGGCCGCAGCCCCCAAATCGTGCCCGGGCGTGGTCGAAAGGTGCCGCCGCGGGCTTGGCGCACCCGTCGGGCGCGCGTTAGCCTCAGCGAGATCGGCGCCCAAGCCCGAGCCCGGAACCCGAGGAGTGCGGTGCTCTTCCGCCAGCTGGAGTACTTCGTTGCGGTCGCCTCCGAGCGCCACTTCGCCCGGGCCGCCGAGAAGTGCTTCGTATCCCAGCCGGCGCTGTCTGCCGCGATCGCCAAGCTGGAACGGGAGCTGAACGTCACGCTGATCAACCGTGGCCACAGCTTCGAGGGCCTCACGCCCGAAGGAGAGCGGTTGGTGGTGTGGGCCAGGCGGATTCTCGCCGAACACGACGCCTTCAAGGCCGAGGTCGACGCCGTCCGTTCCGGCATCACGGGGACGCTGCGGCTGGGCACCGTGCCGACCGCATCGACGACCGCGTCGTTGGTGCTCTCGGCGTTCTGCTCGGCGCACCCGCTGGTGAAGGTGCAGATCCTGTCCCGGCTGGCGGCGACCGAACTGTACCGACGCCTGCGCGAGTTCGAGCTCGACGCCGCGATCGTGCACGCGGCACCCGACGAGGCGGACGTGAACCTGGTCCCGCTGTACCAGGAGCGCTACGTGCTGCTGTCGCCCGCGGAGATGTTGGGATCCGGGGCGGCGACGATGACCTGGGCCCAGGCCGCGCAATTGCCGCTGGCGTTGCTCACCCCGGACATGCGCGACCGCCAGATCATCGACAAGGCGTTCGCCGATCACGGCATCACCGTCAGCCCACAGGTCGAAACCGACTCCGTCGCTTCGCTATTCGCTCAGGCGTCCGCCGGGAAGTGGGCTTCCGTCGTGCCGCACACGTGGCTGTGGACCTCCCCGCTGGGCCCGGAGATCCGGGCGGTGGAGATGGTCGATCCGGTGCTCAAAGCAGACGTCGTGTTGGCGACCAATGCGAGTGGACCCGGTTCGCCGATCGCGCGTGCGCTGGCGGCGTCGGCCGCGGGCCTGGCGCTGAACGACTTTTTCGACGCCCAACTCCTGGGCGTCACCCGCCGCCGCTGACCGCCGCCGCGCGAGCCGGGTTCAGGCCGGCCAGATGACCGCTTTCAACCCCGGCGGCCGGGTCGAGCTCGCAGTCGATGACCGACGGCGCCCCGGAGCCGATCGCCTCGGTCAGCGCCGCGCGCAGCTCATCGGGTGTGGTGACGTGATAACCCTTGCCGCCGAATGCCTCTGCGATCAGCTCGTGGCGCGCCCGCGAGTTCAGCACGGTGGGGGCGGGGTCCGACGGGTGTGCCGCGGTCTCGTCCCCCCGATAGACGCCGCCGTTGTTGAGGATGACGACGGTCACCGGTAGCCGGTAGCGGCAGATGGTCTCGATCTCCATCCCGCTGAAGCCGAACGCGCTGTCACCCTCGATCGCGACGACCGGCCCGCCGGTCTCGACGGCGGCCGCGATCGCGTAGCCCATGCCGATCCCCATGACGCCCCAGGTTCCGGTGTCGAGCCGGTGCCGCGGCAACTCCATGTCGATGACGTTGCGCGCCAGGTCGAGCGCGTTGGCACCCTCGTTGACGATGTACACGTCCCGGTTGTCCTGCAGCACAGCGCGAATCGCGCCGAGGGCGTTGTAGAACCGCATGGGGTGCGGGTCGTCG
This sequence comes from Mycobacterium sp. TKK-01-0059, assembly GCF_000709305.1. NCBI lineage: Bacteria > Bacillati > Actinomycetota > Actinomycetes > Mycobacteriales > Mycobacteriaceae > Mycobacterium > Mycobacterium sp. TKK-01-0059. Next base: position 1,652,834 of record NZ_KL446993.1, on the reverse strand, counting down.
GCGAGGCGCTCGCGCATCTTGGCGTCGTTGCGCGCCTTGCGGTCGGCCAGCTCGGCCGCCCATTCCGTTGGCGCGGCGAACGGCCGGGCGGTCACGGCGTCACACAGCGCGGACATCACCGAGCCGATGTCGCCGGCCAACGGCGCGGCGATCGGCTGGTTGCTGTCGAATTCGCTCGCCGCGATGTCGACCTGCACGAATTTGGTGTCGGAAGACCATTGGGGTGACTCCCCGTGGCCCAGAAGCCAATTCAGCCGCGCGCCAATCAGCAGGACGGCGTCGGCCCGTGAGATCGCCAGCGACCGTGCGGTCGCCGCGGACTGCGGGTGCGAATCGGGCAGCAGCCCCTTGGCCATCGACATCGGCAGGAACGGGATGCCGGTGGCTTCGACGAATCGTCGAATCTCGTTGTCGGCCTGGGCGTACGCCGCGCCCTTGCCGAGCACGATCAACGGCCGCCGCGCCCGGGCCAGGACTTCCAGCGCGCGGTCGACCGCGTCGGGAGCGGGCAGTTGACGGGGCGCGGGGTCGACGACCCGCCAGATCGTGCCGGTGGCGGCCGAGGCCTCCAGGGCCTGGCCCAGGACGTCCCCGGGGATGTCGAGGTAGACGCCGCCGGGACGCCCGGAGACCGCCGTGCGAATCGCGCGCGCGACGCCGCGACCGATGTCCTCGATCCGGTTGACCCGAAAGGCCGCCTTCGCGAACGGCCGTGCGGCGTTGAGCTGGTCGAGGTCCTGGTAGTCACCGCGTTGCAGATCGACCAGCGCCCGATTGCTCGAGCCGGAGATCTGGATCATCGGAAAGCAGTTCGTCGTGGCGTTCGCCAGCGCGGGCAGAGCGTTGAGGAAACCGGGCCCGGACGTCGTGAGGCACACGCCGGGCCGGCGGGTGAGGAATCCGGCGGCCGCCGCGGCGTTGCCGGCCGAGGCTTCCTGCCGAAAGCCGATGTAACGGATGCCCGCCGCCTGCGCGGTCCGGGCGAGGTCGGTGATCGGGATGCCGACGAGGCCATAGATGGTTGCGACGTCGTTGGCCCTGAGCGCCTCCACCACGAGGTGGAAGCCGTCGATCACGCGGGTCGACCCCTGCGCGTCGCTTTCAGACGCCGAAACGGTGGACATGGGCGACTCCTCGGTGCGCGGGCGGTACTGACTAGCCATCACTGTGACCCCCGCGCCGGGCGCGTGTCCAAGTCGAAGCCGCTATCCGATGATCGACGGCGGCTATCGCCACAGCTCAGAGGGGCGGCGTCGCGCTTCGATAGCCGACGGTTATCGGTCGTGAGCGGATCGGTATTGGACGGGCCGCGAGCCCGCCCGGCAGGGTGGCATCGACGGCGTGAGGACGGCAACAGAGGGGAAGGAGCGCGGTGATGGGATCCGATTCGACAACCGGCGGCGAGGTCACGGCGTCCGCCGGCCCGCGCATCGCCGACCTGGTCGAGGCGGCGGCGCGGCGGGCGCCGCAGGCGAGCGCGCTGGTCGTCACCGCCGAACGCGTCCCGGTCAGCTACCACGACTTGACCCGGCTGGTCGACGATCTGGCCGCACAACTGGCGGCCGGCGGCCTGGTCCCGGGCGACCGGGTCGCGCTGCGCGCCGGCAGCAACGCCGAATTCGTCGTCGGGCTGCTCGCCTCGTCCCGGGCGGATCTCGTTGCGGTTCCGCTCGATCCGGCGCTGCCGGTGCGTGAGCAGCGCGCCCGCAGCGAGGCGGTGGGCGCGCGGGCGGTGCTCGTCGACCTGCCCGGCGATGACGAGACCGCCGGGGCGACACCGCCGGCCTGGCCCATCGCGGTGAGCGTCGGACCCGACGGCGCCGCCCCGGCCGTCAGCCTGACGGTCAGCGCCGCACCGCAGCGCGACGTGTCGACGCCGCAGGGCCTGCGCGACGACGACGCCATGATCATGTTCACCGGCGGCACCACCGGCATGCCCAAAATGGTGCCCTGGACGCGCCACAACATCGCCGGCTCGGTCGCGGCCATCGTCGCCGGATACGCCCTGGGGGAACGGGATTCGACCGTCGTGGTGATGCCGCTCTACCACGGGCACGGCCTGCTCGCCGCCCTGCTGGCTACCCTGGCGTCCGGGGGAACGGTGCTACTGCCCGCGGGTGGGCGATTCTCGGCGCACACGTTCTGGGACGACATCGAGGCGGTCCGGGCCACCTGGTACACGGCCGTCCCGACGATCCATCAGATCCTGTTGGAGCGCGCCCGAACCGAGCGGCCCGGCGGCGCCGGCGCCCTGCGGTTCATCCGCAGCTGCAGCGCGCCGCTGACCGCCGAGACGGCGCAGGCCCTGCAGGACACGTTCTCGGCCCCGGTGGTGAGCGCCTTCGGGATGACCGAGGCGACCCACCAGGTGGCCACCACCGCCGTCGAAGGCGCCGGGCACAGCGAAAACCCAGGCGCCACACCGGGTCTCGTCGGCCGCTCGACCGGACCGCAGATCCGGATCGTCGGACCCGACGGTCGGTCGCTGCCCGCCGAGACCGTCGGCGAGGTCTGGCTGCACGGCCCCACCGTGGTGCGGGGCTACCTCGGCGACCCGTCGATCACCGGCGCCAACTTCACCCAAGGGTGGCTGCACACCGGCGATCTGGGCACCCTGTCGCCGGCCGGCGACCTCGTGATCCGCGGCCGCATCAAGGAACTCATCAACCGCGGCGGGGAGAAGATTTCGCCGGAGCGGGTCGAGGCGGTGCTGGCCAGCCACCCCGGCGTGCTGGAGGTGGCCGTGTTCGGCAAGCCGGACACGCTGTACGGCGAGACCGTGGCCGCGGTGATCGTCGCGCGGGGATCCGCCGCGCCGACGGCCGACGAGCTGGCGTCGTTCTGCCGTGACCGGTTGGCCCCCTTCGAGGTGCCGACCGACTTCCAGCAGGCGGCGGAGTTGCCGCACACCGCCAAAGGCTCGCTGGACCGGCGCGCCGTCGCCGAACAGTTCCGCCCTAGCGGGTCGCCGCCATCGGACGGGGCCTGAACGCTCAGACGCCGGCGTTGACGCGCGCCGCGGCCGATTCCGGCATCGGCTCGTAGCGGGCGAACGACCGGGTGAACGAGGCGGCGCCGTGCGCCAGTGACCGCAGGTCAATGGCGTAGCGGGTCAGCTCCACCTGGGGCACCTCGGCCTTGACGACGGTGCGTTCGTTGCCCGCGGTGTCGGACCCGAGGACTCGGCCGCGCCGGCTGGACAGATCGCCCATCACCGCGCCGACGAAATCGTCGGGCACCAGCACCGAGATCTCGTCGATCGGCTCGAGCAGCGCCACCTTCGTCGCGGCCGCGGCCTCCCGCAGCGCCAGCGCGCCGGCCATCTGGAACGCGAAGTCCGACGAGTCGACGCTGTGCGCCTTGCCGTCGAGCAGCGTGACGCGGATGTCGACCACCGGGTAGCCCGCGTGCACGCCCTTCTCCATCTGGGCGCGCACACCCTTCTCGACGCTCGGAATGAACTGACGCGGCACCGCCCCGCCGACCACCTTGTCCACGAACTCGAAGCCCGAGCCCTCCGGCAGCGGCTCCACCTCGATGTCGCACACCGCGTACTGGCCGTGACCGCCGGACTGCTTGACGTGACGGCCATGGCCTTTCGCCTTGCCGCTGAAGGTTTCTCGCAGCGGGACGCGCAGCTCCACGGTGTCCACGGTGACGCCGTACCGGTTGGCCAGCGCGTCGAGCACCACCCCGGCGTGGGACTCACCCATGCACCACAGCACGACCTGGTGGGTTTCCTGGTTCTGCTCGATCCGCAGCGTCGGGTCCTCGGCGGCCAACCGGCCCAGCCCCACCGACAGCTTGTCCTCGTCGGTCTTGGCGTGGGCGGCGATCGCGACCGGCAGCAGGGGTTCGGGCATGGTCCAGGGCTTCAGCACCAGCGGCTCCGACTTGTCCGAGAGGGTGTCGCCGGTCTCGGCGCGGCTCAGCTTGCCGATCGCGCAGATGTCACCGGCCACCACGGCGGCGGCCGGTCGCTGCTGCTTGCCCAGCGGGAAGGACAGGACGCCGACACGCTCGTCCTCGTCGTGATCGGGGTGCGCATGCCCGTTTCCGTTAGCCGTGCCGAAGAACGACGCAAAATGGCCCGACACGTGAATCGTGGTGTCGGGCCTGATGGTCCCGGAGAACACCCGGACCAGGCTGACCCTGCCGACGTAAGGGTCCGACGTCGTCTTCACCACCTCCGCGAGCAACGGCGCGTCGGTGTCGCACGTCAGGCCGGCGCGCGGTGCCCCGACTTGCGTGAAGACCTCCGGCAGCGGGTGTTCCATCGGCGACGGGAATCCGCGGGTGGCGACCTCCAGTAACTCGTAGGTGCCCACGCCCGTGGTGCTGCAGACCGGGATCACCGGGAAGAACGACCCCCGGGCGACGGCCCGCTCCAGGTCGGCGATGAGGACGGCTTCGTCGATGGACTCACCGCCCAGGTACCGCTCCATCAGCGACTCGTCCTCGGACTCCTCGATGATCCCTTCGATCAGGGCCCCGCGCGCTTCCTCGATCCGCGCGGCGTCCGACGGGTCCGGCGCCTGCACGCTGCGCTTGCCGTCGGAGTACTCGTAGCGCGCCTGTGACAGCAGACCGATCAACCCGCGGCAGGAGGGCAGCCCGGTCGGCAGGTACAGCGGTAAGACCTTGTCGCCGAACGCATTCTGCGCCGCGGCCAGCGCCTCGGAATAATTCGCGCGGGTGTGGTCGAGCTTGGTGATCACCACGGCGCGGGGCATGCCGACCTGGTTGCACTCCTGCCACAGTGATTTGGTGGGCTCGTCGACGCCTTCGTTGGCCGCGATCACGAACAGCGCGCAATCGGCGGCCCGCAGCCCGGCCCGCAGCTCCCCGACGAAGTCGGCGTAGCCGGGCGTGTCGATCAGGTTGACCTTGACGCCGTCGTGCGACAGGGAGGCCACCGCGAGGCCCACCGATCGTTGTTGACGGATCTCGGCCTCGTCGTAGTCGCAGACCGTGCTGCCGTCCGCCACCGAGCCGCTTCGCGTCAGCACGCCGGCGGCGACCAACAGCGCTTCGACGAGCGTGGTCTTGCCGCCGCCGGACGGTCCCACCAGAACCACGTTGCGAATGTCGCCCGGACCGTTGGCGGTAGGAGCGTTTCCCGCGCCTTGGGAAGTAGTTGTCCTGTCTGCCATGACTTCCTCCAGGTTGCCGGGGCGCGCGGTCGCTGACCTAGCTAGCACCTATCTAGCTACCATTCACCCAACTCCCGTCGACCACAAGACCGTCGGGCCAGATCGAACGCGCGGCCGATCAGGGATGCCAGCTGGACCAGCGGTGCACGGCGACGGCGATGACCGGGCCGTCCAGCGAAACCGATTGATACTGAGGGTATTTGGCGCGCAGCAGCCGGCGCCCCGATTCCAGCGCCCGGCCGTCGTCGTGGATGGTGGCGACACCGTCGGCCCGCACCCACCACAGCCGCGCCCAGTCATCGGAGTAGTGGTCCACCAGCAGGCTCACCCGCGGGTTGGCCTCGATGTTGGCCAGTCGGCGCAGCCGCCGCGTCGTCTTCGGTTTCGCGTCGACGGCCGTGTACACCACGTCCCGGCCGCCCGGGTCGGCGGCGACCGCGAACACCACCGGCACCAGGTGCGGCGCTCCGCCGGGGGTGACGGTGGCCAACCGCGCGACCGGCGACTCGATGAATCGGGCCCGGGGGTCGAATTCGCCCACCGCGTCAGCTTAGGGGCGCGCCGTGCGTGACAGCAGGGCCGGCGCGAGCCTGGGACATGCCGTGCACAGCTACCTGCATTACGGTTATGTACACAAATTGTGCCGCCCAGAGCCTGAGGCCGGGACAGTTTGTTGGTTACGGCGAAGCAGGAGGGTGACACCGATGAGCAAATCGCACCACCGCTCGGTCTGGTCCAGGGTGGTCGGCGTGGTGGCCGTGGTCGCACTCGGCCTCGGTCTGGACGCCGGTATCGGCCTCGGAACGGCCACCGCGTCACCGCCCGCCCTGCCGCTGGACCCGTCGGCGATGGTCGGTCAGGTCGGGCCGCAGGTGGTCAACATCGACACCAAGTTCGGCTACAACAACGCCGTCGGTGCCGGCACCGGCATCGTGATCGACCCGAACGGTGTCGTGCTGACCAACAACCACGTGATCTCGGGGGCCACCGACATCAGCGCCTTCGCCGTCGGCAACGGGCAGACCTACGCCGTGGACGTGGTCGGCTACGACCGCACGCAAGACATCGCGGTGCTGCAGCTGCGCGGTGCCGCCGGGCTTCCCACCGCCGCGATCGGTGGCGAGGCCAGGGTGGGCGAGCCGATCGTCGCGCTGGGGAACGCCGGCGGCCAGGGCGGGACCCCCAGCGCGGTCACGGGCAAGGTCCTCGCGCTCAACCAGAGCGTCTCGGCGACCGACACCCTGACCGGCGCGCAGGAGAATCTGGGCGGCCTCATCCAGGCCGACGCGCCGATCAGGCCGGGCGACTCCGGTGGGCCCATGGTGAACAGCGCCGGGCAGGTGATCGGCGTGGACACCGCCGCCACCGACAGCTACAAGATGTCCGGCGGGCAGGGCTTCGCGATTCCGATCGGCCGCGCGATGGGTGTCGCCAACCAGATCAGGTCCGGCGCCGGCTCCAACACCGTGCACATCGGCCCCACCGCGTTCCTCGGCCTGGGCGTGATGGACAACAACGGCAACGGCGCGCGGGTGCAGCGGGTGGTCAACGGCGGGCCCGCCGGGGCGGCCGGGATCGCCGCGGGCGACGTCATCACCGGGGTCGACAACGTCGCGATCACCGGGGCGACGTCCATGACCGAGGTGCTCGTCCCCCACCACCCCGGGGACACGATCGCCGTCCATTACCGCTCCACCGACGGCGCCGACCGCACCGCGAACATCACACTGGCGGAGGGGCCGCCGGCCTGACACACCCGGCGACGACATCCGGCCGGAGGCCAATTCGTTTGCCCCCGGCCGTGTTTCGTCGCCCAGGAGTGGGCGTGATTCCGAATGTCGCGCCTCGGGTACCCGTGGCATCGTGGATTTGATGAACGACGCAAAAGAAGCTGTCGAGCACCATCCCGAAGGGGGCAGTCACGTCCAGGACGGCGTCGTCGAGCACCCCGACGCCGAGGACTTCAACAACGCCGCCGCGCTACCCACCGACCCGACCTGGTTCAAGCACGCCGTGTTCTACGAGGTGCTGGTGCGGGCGTTCTTCGACGCCAACGCCGACGGCGCCGGTGACCTGCGCGGACTGCTGGGGCAGCTGGACTACCTGCAATGGCTGGGCATCGACTGCATCTGGCTGCCCCCGTTCTACGACTCGCCCCTGCGCGACGGCGGCTATGACATCCGGGACTTCTACAAGGTGCTGCCCGAGTTCGGGACGGTCGAGGATTTCGTCGCGCTGCTCAACGCCGCGCACGAGCGGGGCATCCGCGTGATCACCGACCTGGTGATGAACCACACATCGGATTCGCATCCCTGGTTCCAGGAGTCGCGCCACGACCCCGACGGCCCGTACGGCGACTACTACGTGTGGAGCGACACGAGCGAGCGCTACACCGACGCCCGGATCATCTTCATCGACACCGAGGAGTCCAACTGGACCTTCGACCCGGTGCGCAAGCAGTTCTACTGGCACCGGTTCTTCTCGCACCAGCCGGACCTGAACTACGAAAACCCGGCCGTGCAGGAAGCCATGATCGACGTGCTGCGGTTCTGGCTCGGCCTGGGCATCGACGGGTTCCGGCTGGACGCGGTGCCCTACCTGTTCGAACGGGAGGGCACCAACTGCGAGAACCTGCCGGAGACGCACGCCTTCCTCAAACGCGTCCGCAAGGTCGTCGACGACGAATTCCCGGGTCGGGTGCTGCTGGCCGAGGCCAACCAGTGGCCGGCCGACGTCGTCGAGTACTTCGGCGACCCCAGCACCGGCGGCGACGAATGCCACATGGCGTTCCACTTCCCGCTGATGCCGCGCATCTTCATGGCGGTGCGCCGCGAGTCCCGGTTCCCGATCTCGGAGATCCTGGCCCAGACGCCCGAGATCCCCGACATGGCGCAGTGGGGGATCTTCCTGCGCAACCACGACGAGTTGACGCTGGAAATGGTCACCGACGAAGAGCGCGACTACATGTACTCGGAGTACGCCAAGGATCCGCGGATGAAGGCGAACGTCGGCATCCGCCGCCGCCTGGCCCCACTGCTGGACAACGACCGCAACCAGATCGAGCTGTTCACCGCGCTGCTGCTGTCGCTGCCCGGCTCGCCGGTCCTGTACTACGGTGACGAGATCGGCATGGGCGACGTGATCTGGCTGGGAGACCGCGACGGGGTGCGCACCCCGATGCAGTGGACACCGGACCGTAACGCCGGCTTCTCCAAGGCCAACCCCGGCCGGCTGTACCTGCCGCCCAGCCAGGACTCCGTGTACGGCTATCAGGCGGTCAACGTCGAAGCCCAGCGCGACACGTCCACGTCGCTGCTCAACTTCACCCGCACGATGTTGGCCGTGCGACGCCGCCACGAGGCCTTCGCCATCGGGAGTTTCGAGGAACTGGGCGGCTCGAACCCGTCGGTGCTGGCGTTCCTGCGGCAGGTGTCCGGCGACGGCGACACCGTGCTGTGCGTCAACAACCTGTCGCGGTTCCCGCAGCCGATCGAACTGAATCTGCAGCATTGGAGCGGATGCACGCCGGTCGAGCTGACCGGGCAGGTGGAGTTTCCGCGCATCGGTCACCTGCCCTACCTGCTGACACTGCCGGGACACGGGTTCTATTGGTTCCGGCTGAGCGGATGCGAGGAGGATGCATGACGATCACTCGCGGCGGCGTCAATCCAGGCAAGAAAGAGGAGCGACGCCCATGACTTCCCCGGAGAAATTGCCCTGGTCCGAGTGGCTTCCACAGCAGCGTTGGTACGCCGGGCGCAACCGTGAACTGTCCAGCGCCGAGCCGAGCGTCGTCGTGGCGCTGCGCGACGATCTCGACCTGGTGCTCGTCGACGCCTCCTACGCCGACGGTTCCCGGGACCGCTACCAGGTGATCGTGCGATGGGATTCCGCCCCGGTCGTCGAGTACAGCAGCGTCGCCACCATCGGCGCCGCCGACGACCGGACCGGCTTCGACGCGATGTACGACGCCGACGCGCCGCAGTTTTTGCTGTCGCTCATCGACTCGTCGGCCGCGCGCGGCGCGTCGGGCGTCGAGGTGAGATTCACCAAGGAGCCCGACGCCGAACTGCCGCTGGAGGCGATGGCGCACGTGTCCGACGCCGAGCAGTCCAACACGAGCGTCATCTTCGACCGCGACGCGATCTTCAAGGTGTTCCGCCGCGTCAGCGGGGGCATCAACCCCGACATCGAGCTCAACCGCGTGCTGGGCCGCGCGGGCAACCCGCACGTCGCCCGGCTGCTGGGCACCTACGAGATGACGGGTCCGGGCGACGAGACGTGGCCGCTGGGCATGGTGACCGAGTTCGCCGCCAACGCCGCGGAAGGCTGGGCGATGGCCAGCGCCAGCGTTCGCGACCTGTTCGCCGAGGCCGATCTGTACGCGTACGAGGTCGGCGGCGACTTCGCCGGCGAGTCCTTCCGCCTCGGCGAGGCCGTGGCGTCGGTGCACGCCACCCTGGCCGAGACCCTCGGCACCGCGCAGGCGGTCTTCCCGGTGGAGAACGTGCTGGCGCGGCTGTCGTCGACCGTGGCCCTGGTGCCCGAGCTCGAGGAGTTCGCCGCGACCATCGACGAGCGGTTCGGCAAACTGGTCGCCGAGACGATCACCGTGCAGCGCGTCCATGGCGATCTGCACCTGGGGCAGGTGCTGCGCACGCCGGAGAGCTGGTTGCTCATCGACTTCGAGGGTGAGCCGGGGCAGCCGCTCGAGGAACGCCGCGCGCCCGATTCGCCGCTGCGCGACGTGGCCGGCGTCCTGCGGTCATTCGAATACGCCGCCTACGGGCCACTGGTGGACCAGGCCGATGACAAGCAGTTGGCGGCCCGGGCCCGCGAGTGGGTCGAACGCAACCGCACCGCGTTCTGCGACGGCTACGCGGCCGCCTCCGGGATCGACCCCCGCGATTCGGCGCAGCTGCTGGCCGCCTACGAACTGGACAAGGCCGTCTACGAAGCCGGCTACGAGGCCCGGCACCGGCCCGGCTGGCTGCCGATCCCGTTGCGTTCCATCGCCCGCCTGACCGCCGTCTGAGCGGCGATCGCAAGCGCGGCGTAGCCGGGCGCAGTCACCCGTCGGCAAGCGGCGTGCGCTGCACGCGCCGCCGCCGTCTGGAACCATGTGCGTGTGCCGAACGAGATCAATAACAGTGAGTCGCGGTTGTCCTGGGTGCTGGCGGTGCTGGCGGGGATCCTGGGAGCGACCGCCTTCACCCATTCCGCCGGCTACTTCGTGACCTTCATGACCGGGAACGCCCAGCGGGCCATGCTCGGGTATTTCCGCGGCGACGTGTTGCTGTCGGTTACGGCGGGCGTGTTGATCGTTTGCTTCGTCTCCGGCGTGGTGATCGCCTCGGTGTGCCGGCGGCATTTCTGGGTGGCGCACCCGCATGGGCCGACGGTGCTGACGACGTTCAGCCTGCTGGCGGCCACCGTGGTGGACGTCATCGACGAGGGCTGGGAAGAGAATCTGCTCGATTTCGCGCCGATCATGTTGGTGGCCTTCGGCATTGGGGCCCTGAACACATCGTTCGTGAAGGACGGCGAGGTCTCGGTCTCGCTCAGCTACGTGACCGGGACGCTGGTCAAGATGGGCCAGGGCATCGAACGCCACCTCGCCGGTGGGACGGCGGCCGAATGGCTGGGTTATTTTCTGCTGTTCGCCAGCTTCGTGGTGGGCGCAACCGTGGGCGGGTTCATCAGCCTGTTCGTCAACGGGACGTGGATGCTGGTGGTGGCCACGGTCGTGTGCGCGCTGACCACCAGCTACACCTACTTCCACTCCGATCGGCGCGCCCTGCTCGACGCGGGTGAAAAAGAGCATCGGCAGTAGCGCTGACCGGTGCGCTACTGCCGATGCTGGCTTGCCGGGATTTAGGTCGCCGGCTGCGCGGGTTGCGTCGGCTGTGCCGGTTGCGCGGGTTGCGGGGTGGTGTTGCTGGCCAGCAGCACCTGCTGCATGTCGGGCTTCATGGCCATCAACTGCTGGTTCCAGTAGGGCCACGAGTGCGTCCCGTTGGCCGGGAAGTTGAACACCCCGTTGCGCCCGCCCGCGGCCGCATAGTTGTTCTGGAACTGCTCGTTGGTGCGCAGCGTCAGGCCCTCCAGGAACTTGGCCGGCATGTTGTCGCCGCCCAGGTCGCTGGGAGTGCCGTTACCGCAGTAGACCCAGATGCGGGTGTTGTTGGCGACCAGCCGCGGAATCTGGACCATCGGGTCGTTGCGCTTCCACGCCGGGTCGGTGGACGGGCCCCACATGCTGTTGGCGTTGTAGCCGCCCGCGTCGTTCATCGCCAGGCCGATCAGGGTGGGCCACCACCCCTCGGACGGGTTCAGGAAGCCCGACAGGGCGGCGGCGTAGGGGAACTGCTGCGGGTAGTACGCGGCCAGGATCAGCGCCGAGCCGCCCGACATCGACAGCCCCACCGCGGCGTTGCCCGCCGGGGAGATCTGCTTGTTCGCCTGCATCCACAGCGGCATTTCCTGGGTCAGGAAGGTCTCCCACTTGTAGGTGTAGTTCTGCCCGTTGCCCGACGACGGCTGGTACCAGTTGCTGTAGAAGCTGGACTGGCCGCCGACCGGCATGATGACCGACAGCCCGGACTGGTAGAACTCCTCGAAGGCGGGGGTGTTGATGTCCCAGCCGTTGTAGTCGTCCTGCGCGCGCAGGCCGTCCAGCAGGTACACGGCGTGCGCGCCGCCGGGCTGGAACTGGACCTTGATGTTGCGGCCCATCGACGGCGACGGAACCTCGAGGTATTCCACCGGGAGCCCCGGCTTGGAGAAGGCGCTCGCGGTGGGGAAGCCTCCGGTGGCGGCGACGAGACCGGACAGCAGGGAGGCCCCCACGGCAGCGATCGCCAGTCGGCGCGGCATGTTCGCCCCCGCGCCACGCAACTTTCGCACCTTTTCGATGAACGACATAGCTCTCTACCCATCCCAACTTTCATCTGCCGCACCATGCGGTGGAATCTGTTCTCGGGGAGTGAAACACAGGGCGAGCGCCGAATTCGGTTGTCGCGGCCGCAGCGACAGATCGCGGTTAGCTAACGATTGCGAGTCGGCCAGACATCATCACGTTCGGGTCACGATCGGCTCTCGGAACCGCGCCGCCCCTTGCGACGTGATGGCGGGCGCGCTAGCACCGCCGGTGGCGCTCTAGGCGACCAAGCGACGCAAAAGCGTTGACGCCGTGGTGATTCCGAGCACCGCCGCCACAACCAGCACGACGATGCCGACCGGGTTGAACGGGGTTCCGATCAGCAGCGCCCGCAGCGCGTCGACCTCGTAGCTGAGGGGATTGACCTTGCTCAGCGCGCGCAACCACGCCGGCATCACGTCGACCGGGTACAGCGCGTTGGAGGCGAAGAACAGCGGCATGGTGATCGCCTGTCCGATGCCCATCAGGCGATCGCGGTTGCGCACCAGGCCGGCCAGCGTCATCGACAGGCACGCGAAGAACGCGGCGCCGAGCATGACGACCCCCATCGCCGCCGCGATCCGCAGGGGATTGATCGTCAGGCCGACACCCATCAGGTACGCCAGCGCCATCACACCGACGACCTGGGCCACCGAACGCACCCCGGCCGCGAACGCCTTGCCGGTGATCAGTGCCGACGCCGGCGCCGGCGTGACCATGAGCTTGGCGAGTACGCCGGCGTCGCGATCCCAAATGATTTGTATCCCATAGAAAATGGAGATGAACAACGCCGACTGGGCGATGATCCCGGGGGCCAGGAAGGCCAGATACGACACCGATCCGGTCGCGATGACGTGTAGGTGGCTGAAGGTGGTACCGAAAATCAGCAGCCACAGCGCGGGCTGCACCATCCGGGTGACGAGTTCGGTCCGGTCGTGTTGCAGCTTCTGCAGTTCGACGATCGCGAATGCTCCGATGCGGCCGGTCAGCGCGCCGACCCGCTGCCATCCCCGCGGCGCGCGGAGCAGTGTCCCCGCCGCGGCGCCATCAACCGACACGGCGCGCCACCTTTCTGCTGGAACGGATTTCCCGGATGGAGCCGGGTTCCTCCGTCGACGCCGCCTCCTCGTCCAAACCCGTTGCCGCGTAATGGCGGAACACATCCTCGAGCGTGGCGCCCGGCGACCCGTTGGACAGCCGGGCCTTCAACGCGTCGGGTGCGCCGACGGCCCGCAACGCGCCGTGGTGCATGAGCGCCACCCGGTCGCACAGCGCGTCGGCCTCCTCCATGTAGTGCGTCGTCAGTAGCACCGTCATGCCGAACTGCGCCTGCATCTTTCGCACCTGCGACCACACGCCGTCGCGCGCGATGGGATCCAGCCCCACGGTCGGCTCGTCCAACACCAGCAGCGACGGACGGTTGACCAGCGCCTGCGCCACCTCGAGACGGCGGACCATGCCGCCGGAGTAGGCCGACGCCATCCGGTCGGCCACGCCCAGCAGGTCCATGGCGACCAGCGCCTGATCGACGCGATCGGAGCGCTCGGCGCGCGGCACACCGTACAACCGCGCGAACCACTCCACGTTCTGCCGGCCCGTCAGCGCGGGCTCGATCGAAAGCTGTTGCGGCACATAGCCGATGTTGCTTCTGATGTCGGTGGTTTGGCGGCGCGCGTCCATCCCGAAAATGTGGAGCGCGCCCTGCTGCACCGGGGCCAGCGTGGTCAGCATCCGGACCATGGTCGTCTTCCCGGCGCCGTTGGGGCCCAACAAGCCCATGGTTTCGCCGCGCCGGACCTGCAATGTCACGTCGTCGACGGCGGTGAACTGGCCGTAGCGGTAGGTCAGGTGCCGGGCGTCGATCGCCATCGGCAGCGCCGCGCTCATGATCTCCGCTCCTGAAGCATGCGGGTCATCGTGTCGAGGACCTCCAATCCCTTTGCCAAGGACTCGATTTCGTCGGCGTCGAGTTCGTCGAGCAGCTCGGACAGCAGGTCGCGCCGGGCGGCCCGGGACGCGTCGAGGATCTGCTGGGCGGGCTCGGCGAGCCGAAGCTGGCACACCCGGCGATCGGTGTCCCCGGCGGTGCGGAGCAGCAGCCCGTCGGAGACCAGCCTGGTGACCAGGGTCGAGGCGGTATTGGGCACCAGCCCGAGTTCGGCCGCGGCGGCGCTGACCGAGATTCCCGGCCGCCGGCCGACCAGCCACAGCAGTTCGGACTGCGATTCGGAGAGCCGCGACGAATCGAACGCCCGGCCGGCCGACCGGCGTAGCTGCCGCCGGAAGCGGCCGACCACGCCGAACAGGTCGGTTGCGACGTCGGTGCGTGTCTTCACTTCCGCCATGATACCTCTGTAGCCGAGCTATTTAGGTGGGGAAGCTCCGCGTACGGTAGGTACCCGCTACCTGGGCAGGCGATGCAGCGCGACGCCGGTCACGGCGCCGTCGTCGACGTCGGCGGTCATGTACGTGCAGAACGGCTGGCGGCGCCGATCCGTCGGCGACCCCGGATTGAGCAGGCGCAACCCGGTCTCGGTGGTGCTGTCCCAGGGGATGTGGCTGTGCCCGAACACCAGCACCTGGCTGTCCGGGTACAGCCGTGACATACGTGCGTCGCGGCCCGCCGCGGCGCCGGTCTCGTGGGTGACCGTGAACCGGACGCCCGCCAGGGTCACGTCCGCCCGCTCGGGGAGCCGGGACCGCAACGCCGGGCCGTCGTTGTTTCCCCAGCACCCGACCAGGCGTGTCGCGGCGCTTTCGAGGCGATCGAGGAACTCCGGCGAGATCCAGTCGCCGGCGTGGATGACGACGTCGGCCTGGGCGACCTCATCCCACACCTGCGCGGGCAGGTCGCGGGCGCGTTTGGGGATGTGGGTATCGGCGATCAGCAGCAGCCTCACCGACCCATTGTGGGCGAAATTCTGGGTAGTCCACGGCTGAAAGAGGAGGAATCACATGACACCGGGATTGAGCACCACGCTGCACACCTCGTTCGAGGACGCGGTGGAGCGCACCACGCAAGCGCTGGCCGACCAGGGTTTCGGCGTGCTGTCCACGATCGACGTCAAGGCCACGCTCAAGCAAAAGCTCGGCGAGGAGATGGAGGACTATCTCATCCTGGGCGCCTGCAACCCGGCGCTGGCGCACCGGGCGCTGAACGCTTACCGCCAAATCGGCCAATTGTTGCCGTGCAACGTCGTGGTGCGCTCCGACCCCGCCGGCGACGCGGTCTTGGTCGAGGCCATGGATCCCCAGCTCATGGTCAAGGTGACCGGCGAAGCCGGGGCGCTGCAGGACGTCGCGGACCAGGCCACCACCAGGCTGCAAGCGGCAATCGGCGCACTCGGGTAACGGTCAGCCGCGCTCGCTGCGGGCCTCGGCGCCCGATTCGCCGGCATCGAACGAGTCATCGGAACCCGCGGCGCCCACATACGAGCCGTCGTCCTCACCCGCGGCGGCGCGGGACCGAGCTTGGTGGGTGTCGGGTTCCACGTCTTCCTCGGCTTTGTGGCCCTTGCGGTCTGGCATGGCGGTTCCTTTCTGAAGCTCACGGCATCGAACACCTCGCGCGCCAACGTCCACCTCCCGAATTCCCCCGACGCCTCAGGCGAAACCGGGGCGGCGCGGCGTTCGGCGCCCGCGCGCTACCGCCCCAGGAAGTCGAGCAACGCGGCATTGAATTCGTCGGGATGGCTGATCTGGCAGCCGTGCGGGCCGTCGGCGATCACCCGCAGTTCGCTGCCCGGTATCGCTTGGTGCGTGCGCCGGCTGGACCCGTGCAGCGGCACGGATTCGTCGCCCTCGCCGTGGATGATCAGCGCCGGCACCGACACCTGAGCGAGGTCGTCCCGGAAATCGGTGTTGGCCCAGGCCGCCATGCACGCGAGCGAGGCCTCCTTGCTCGCCTGCCTGCAGAGCCCGAGCGCCTCGGCGCGCGTCGCGGCGCTGACGCGCAATTGCCCGTTGGCAGTGAAGAATTCGGTCATCTGTTGGTCGTAGAAGGCGTCTTGGTCCTTGACGAAGGCGGCGGTCGCGCGCGCCGCGTCCTGCATGGTGAGTGGGCCATCGGGATTGGCGGTGGTCTGCAACAGATACGGGGTCACCGAGGAGGCGAACACGACGCGGCGCACGCGGTCGGCGCCGTAGGTCGACAGGTAGCGGGCGATCTCGCCGCCGCCCATGGACGAGCCCACCAGGGTGAGGCCGCGCAGGTCGAGGGACTCGATCAGGGTGTGCAGATCACGGGTGAGGGTTTCATAGCTGTACCCGGTGAGCGGCTTGTCGCTGCGGCCGAAGCCACGCCGGTCGTACGTGATCACCCGATAGCCGGCGGCGCGCAGGACCGGTACCTGCGCCGACCACGCCTGTCCGGAGAGCGGCCAGGGGTGCATGAGCAGTACCGGTCGGCCCGTGCTGCCGGTGTCGTCGACGTGCAGGTGGGTGTCTTCGAAAACTCCATGATGCGCAATCACATCGGGCATGAAGCGGCCTTCCGTGAGATGGGGTTCGTCCGTCACCGGCTACTACCCGCGAGGGCCCGGTGCTAACCACGTGGCCCACCGTTATTGTTAGCAGCCGAAACCAAGGAGAACACCCAATGCGCACCTTCGAATCAGTCGCCGACCTCGCCGCTGCCGCGGGCGAGGAGCTGGGCCACAGTGACTGGGCCACCATCACCCAGGAAGACGTCAACCTGTTCGCCGACGCGACCGGCGATCACCAGTGGATCCACGTCGACCCGGAGCGGGCCGCGTCCGGGCCGTTCGGCACGACCATCGCCCACGGCTTCATGACCCTGGCGCTGTTGCCGCGACTGCAGCACCAGATCTACACCGTCAACGGCATCAAGCTCGCAATCAACTACGGCCTCAACAAGGTTCGCTTCCCCGCGCCGGTTCCGGTCGGGTCGCGGGTGCGCGCGCAGAGTTCGTTGGTCAGCGTCGACGACGTGGGCAACGGCGCCGTGCAGGCGACCATCTCGACCACCGTGGAGATCGAAGGGTCGGCCAAGCCGGCCTGCGTGGCCGAGAGCGTCGTTCGCTTCGTCGCCTGAAAACGCCGCGTCGAACGTCCCCTGAAAACGCCGCGTCGAACGTCGACTTGTTGCGGCGAAACGCGGCCACTTCGCGCAACAAGTCCACGTTCGGGTGTCGGGCGGCCGCGGATCAGTCCTCGCCGCGGGTGTCGATCACGCGCTGGGCGATGTCGATGAGCTTGGTCTGACTCTCCTGCGACAGCCGGCGCAGCAACTCGAAGGCACGCACGTCGTCCACGCCGTAGCGCTCCATGATGATGCCCTTGGCCTGCCCGATGCGGTCGCGCGACGACAGGGCCGATTGCATCTGCCGTCCGTGGCGCCCGGCCATGATCGCCGACGCGGCGTGCGCGGCGAACACGGTTCCGATGGTCTCGGCCTCGGTATCCCACACGTTGGGCCGGAAGCTGAACAGGTTCAGGGCGCCGGCGGTCCGCTCGGCGGTGTAGAGCTTGAACGACAGGCTGCTCAGCACCCCGTGTTCGACCGCCGCCGGCGCGTACTTGGGCCAGCGTGGTTCATCGCGCAGGTCGTCGCTGCGCACGATCGTTTCTTTCAGGGCGGCGTCGTGACAGGGGCCCTCACCGAAGTCATGCTGCAGCTTGTCGAGCTTCGCGACCAGGCTGTCGGTGTCGGCGACCGATTCGAACTCCCCACCCGCCTTGAGCAGCAGCACCCCCGCGATGTCCGCGGCCGGTATCAGCTCGACCGCGGCCGTGGTCACGTCGGCGAAGACGTCGTCCAGCGAGCGCGGGGTGGCGATCTCGCGGGCGAGCTCGGCAATGCGCACGGCCAACTCGTGCTTCGAGGCTGGGTCCAAAGACTCCATAGGGGCGCATTCTCCACGATGGATCCCCGACGCGTAACCCCGGCGATCAGCGGCCCCGGCCGGACGGCCTGACCGATCGGAAATCGCGATGCCCCGAGTTTGGCGTCATAGGCCCCGGGTATCCGGCGTCGACCAGCCCCATCTCGATCCCCCAGGGAGGCCCCAGTGTTTGTGCACAACAAAGATCTTCAATTCGAGGTACGGGTCGACCGGCCCGACCCTCGATTCGCGTCGCTGCTGATGGACCAGTTCGGCGGCGCCAACGGTGAACTCACCGCGGCACTGCAGTACTTCACCCAGGCTTTCGTGCTGCGGCAGAAGAACCCGAAAATGTATGACCTGTTCATGGATATCGCGACCGAGGAGCTCAGCCACCTCGAAATGGTCGGGTCGATGATCACCATGTTGCTCGACGGGCTCAACGACAACCTCAAGATCGCCAACGAGAAATGCGACTGGATGCCGGCGGTGGCGGCGAACGGCGGCGGCCGGGACGGCCTCATCCACTCGGTCGCGGTCAACCCGCTGTTCCTGGTGCTCAGCGGCGGCGGGCCGGACGTCAAGGACTCCGGCGGAAACAACTGGACCGGCGCCTACATCGACGCCAACGGCGACCCGACCGTCGATCTGCGCAACAACGTCGCGGCGGAATCGCGCGCCAAGATCGTCTACGAATACCTCAAGCAGTTCACCGACGACCCCGGCGTCCAGGACACGCTGACGTTCCTCATGACGCGCGAGGTCGCGCACTATCAGCAGTTCACGGCAGCGCTCAACGAGCTTCCGGTGAACTTCCCGCCGGGGCAGCTGCCCGGCGACCCGCGGTTCCAGAACGTGGCGTTCAACATGTCCAACGGGGGCGGCGAGTCCGTTCGCGGTCCGTGGAACCAAGGACAGGGCCCCTGGCCCGAGGGCACGGAATGGGAGTACGTGGAAAAGCCCGAGCAGCAGTGGCTGGGCGGCGCCACGCGCAAGAACACCGGCGCCAAGGAGAACCCGCAGGGCTCGCCGGCCGTCAACGCCGAGAAACCGTTCACGCACGAACAGCACGTTCCCACAGGCTAATTGGAGACGAGATGGCCGGGCGTCCGATCAAGACGCCCGGCCATCGTCGTTGCCGTGTCAGTGCATCTGCGGATCCGGCGGATTGTCCTTCCCGCGGCCGGTCACCGCGTCCCGGACGTGGTCGACGATCGCCGCGCCCATCCCCATCGTCTTGAGCACGGCCGGGTTGGGTGGGGTATCGGGGTGCGGCCGGGTCGGAGCGATCTTCTTTGCCGCTTCCAGCTTTTCGCCGATCTTCTCCAACTCCTCACGGCTGAGCACCGTTTCGACTTGGGGCCACACCTCATTCTGTTCGTAGGCGATGTGTTCGCGGCCCGCCTTGACGAACTCCTGCAGCGCCTCGTGGTAGTCCGGCTCACCGGGTTTACCGTCCTCGAGACGTTGCAGCAGCTTCTTTCCGGCCTGCTCCTGCTCGATCGCCTTGTCGACGAGTCCATCGCCGATCGCGTCGCGCACGGCCGGCCAAAAGAATTGTTCCTCAATCGCTTCGTGCTGGGATTCGGCGATGATGAGGTTGTTCACCATGGTTTCCAGGCCGCTCGCCTGCTCGCCGGGGCCCGACGGCGCGCCGTCGAGCGTCTCCAACAGACCGAGCACGCTCTTGTGGTCCTGACGGAGAAAAGTGATTGCGTCCATGCTTTGCCTTCCCATTGGGCTGTCCCTCGAAGTTGGGTGCGGATACCCGGGCCCGGGGCTTCGAAACAGCTTCGAAACGACTGCGCGCCGAAGGTCGCTCAGCGCAACTTCGGCAGGACATCGGTGCGGTAGAAGTCGATGGCGGTGATGGGGTCGTCTTGGGGAAAGTGCAGGAAGGGCACGGCCCCGGCGTCGAGCACCCGCTGCACGGCGCTGATGTGCGGGGCCGCGTCGGTGCCGACGGTCCAGCCGGCCAACACCTTGTCGACGGGGTTGGACTCGGCCGCGCGCTGGATCTCGACGGGATTGGGCTGGTCGACGGCGCCGGCCGTGAAACGCCACAGCGTAGCGGCGCGGGCCGCCTCGGCATTGCCGCCGACGACCGCGAACAGTTCGGCGCGTTTACCCAACGTGGCGACATCCCGCCCGGCGGCCTGCGCTCCGGAACCGAAGGCCGCCAACAGTTTTGGGTCCGTCACATCGTGGGCCTGGGTGATCCAGCCGTCCCCGTGCTGCCCGGCCAGTTTCGCGCTCTTCGGGCCGCCGGCCGCCACGAAGATCGGCGGCGGGGTGGCCGGCACGTCGTAAAGCTTCAACGAGTTCGTCTGAAAGTATCTCCCCGAGAAGGAGATTCGCGATCCGCTCCACAACCGGCGGATCAGGTCGATCGCTTCGACCAGCCGGTCATGGCGCTCCGCGTAGTCGCCGTAGGCGTTGGTGGTGGCCTGTTCGTTGAGCCGTTCACCGGTGCCGACGCCCAGGAACACCCTGCCCGGGTTGAGGATTGCCAGCGAGGCGAAGGCGTGGGCGACCGTGGCGGGGTGGTAGCGGTAGGTCGGGCAGGTCACCCCGGTGCCGAACGAGATCCGGCTGGTGGCGCTGCCGACCAGCGCCAGCGTGAGCCACGGGAACATCGAATGGCCCTGGTTGTCCTGCCAGGGCTGAATGTGGTCGCTGGCCCACACGTGGTGGAAGCCGGCCTCTTCGGCCGCCTGGGCCTGCGCCACCAGCCGGTCGGTGCGGAACTGCTCGTGGGACAGCACGAACCCCACGCCCCTGCCCGACGGCGGTGGCGGACCGGCGGACGTGGCGTGGTCGGTGCCCGGTGTCGTGCAGCCGTCCGACAGCCCGACGGACCCGAGCATGCCCGCGCCGACGGCCACCCGCCCGAACGCTCGCCGCGACATGCCGGTCACCCGGGTCGGCATACCCGCGCCGCATCACCTCAACACCCACTAGCGTGACGTGGATGACCCCGCACGTCCGCCCGGCGCTCAAGGCCGACGTCCGCGAGCTGTCGCGCACGCTGGCCCGCGCGTTCTACGACGACCCGGTGATGGTCTGGCTGATGCCCGAGGCGGACAAGCGCACCGCGGGCCTGAGCCGGCTGTTCGCGACGATGACCCGCCACCATCACCTGGGCCGCGGCGGCGTGGAGGTGGCCACCGAGGATTCGGGCATCGGCGCTGCGGCGCTGTGGGATCCGCCCGGCCAGTGGCAGGAGACGCCCGGTGCGCAGCTGGCGATGACGCCCACGTTCCTGCGGGTGTTCGGTCTGCGCTCGATGCGCGGCCGCGCGGTCCAGGAATTGATGAAGAGCGTGCACCCCGAGGAACCGCACTGGTATCTGGCGGTCATCGGCAGCGACCCGGCGGTCCGTGGCCAGGGATTCGGTCAAGCCCTGATGAGGTCGCGGCTGGACCGCTGCGACGCCGAATACTGTCCGGCCTACCTCGAATCGACCAAATTCGAAAACGTCCCGTACTACGAGCGTTTCGGCTTCACCGTCACCCGCGAGATCGTGCTGCCCGACGGCGGCCCGACGATGTGGGCGATGTGGCGGGCGCCGCGGGCCGTTTAGTCACCCAATCCGGCGGGCAACCGTTTTGGCATGAGCGAGAACCCCCAAGCCGACGATCTGGTCGATCCCGCCGACTTTCCCGAGGAGGGCGGACCGGGCGACACCCTGAACGCGAGCGAAGGAACCGACTCCGACGAACTGCGCAACGACGACGGCGACATCGTCGTCGATCCCCCAGAGGGCTGGAGCGAGGCCAACCGTTTCGGTGTGACGGCGAGAGAAGAACGGGAGGGCGAATCCCTCGACGACCGGCTGGCCGCCGAGGAGCCCGATGTGCCCGATGACATCGAGCCCGTGGACGACGGGCCGCGGCGCGCGCATCGCGGCCAGATCGACGGCACCCCGGAAGACGGTGATTCGCTCTACGACGTGGTCGACGAGTAAGTCAGTGCTCGCCTGTTTACTGCAGCCGATGTGATCAGGGAGTGCTCTGCCACCCGGCGATGCCGGTCGCGATCATCCGCAACTGCTTGACCGCGAGCCGGCGGATGTCCTCGGTCGCCTCCGCGCTCTGCGAATCCTCGATGGCCTCCGCGATGACGATCATGGCGTTGACGAACAGGGTCGCCAGCACGTTGAGATCCTCGGTGGTCCACTTGTTCAAACCGGGGAAACGCGCCAGGTCGGTGGCCAGCTCGGACGTGATCAGCCGGATCTCGGTGCGAATGGCGTAGCGCAGCACGGACAGGCCGCTGTTGCGCTCGCGACCGATCAGCCTCCAGTGCTCGCGCCGGTCGGCCACGCTGGCGACCAGGATCTCGACGGACGACTCGATGACCCGGTTCGGGTCGAGCTTGCCGGCGCGGGCGTCGCGCAAGGTGTCACGCAGGCTGCGAAACGACTCGTCGATCAGGACCAGGCCGAGCGCCTCCATCGATTCGAAGTGGCGGTAAAACGCCGCCGGCACGATCCCGACCTCGCGGGTCACCTCGCGCAGGCTCAGGCTGGAAAAGCTGCGGTCCTGCAAGAGCTTGAGCGCCGCGGCGATGATGGCGCGCCGCGTCGCCTCCTTGCGCTCCTCGCGCGACTGGCTTTCCCGCGAGCGTTCGCGTCCGGAGCCGCGCGCCCGTGAGCTAGGAGTACGGCTGTTCACTGTGTGAACCCTACCACATCGGGCCAGTAAACCCTTGACTACCCGGCCGTTGCGGCCGCACGGTGTACATATGTTCACTCAAAACGCTCAAGCTTCTGGCCGGGTCCTCGCGCGGACGTTCCGGCAGCGCGTGTTGGGTTCGGAGCTCCTAGACCTGCTGACCGGTCCGCACGGCGTCGACCGCTACACCGAGCTCGTCGCACCGACATGGACGCTGGGCGACGCCCGCGCCAAGGTGACCGACGTGCGCCGGACCACACCCCGCAGCGTCACGCTCACCCTGACACCCAACGACACCTTCCTGGCCACCCACACGGTCCGGGCCGGCCAGTACGTCAACCTGACCGTCGAGATCGACGGGCGCCGCCACACCCGCTGCTATTCCCCGGCCAACGCCGAAGGGGCGGCCACCCTCGAGCTGACCATCGGCCGCCACGAGGGAGGGCTGGTCTCGAACCATCTGTACGAACACGCCCGTCCCGGCATGGTGGTCGGTCTGGCCGGCGCCGGCGGCGACTTCACGCTGCCCGGGCCGCGGCCCCGGCGGATCCTGTTCGTCTCCGGGGGGAGCGGGATCACCCCGGTGATGGCGATGCTGCGCACCCTGGTAGCCCAGGGGCATCGCGGCGAGATCGCCTTCGTCCACTACGCCCGCACGCCCGCCGAGGCGTGCTACCGCGACGAGCTGGCCGCGCTGCCGTCGGTGCGGGTGCTGCACGGTTACACCCGCGCCGACGGCGGCGACCTGGCCGGACGCTTCGGCCCGGAACACCTGGCCGCCGCGATGCCCTCACCCGACGCGGTATTCGTCTGCGGCCCAACGGCTTTGGTCGAGTCCGTGCGGGAGCACTGCGACACCGTGTACACCGAAAGCTTCGTCCCTCCGGCCTTCGAAACACCGGCTAACCCGTCAGGAGGGCGAGTCACGTTCTCCGACAGCGGCGTTGACGTCGTCGACGACGGACGCCCGCTGCTGGAACAGGCCGAATCCGCCGGCCTGTCCCCGGAAAACGGGTGCCGGATGGGCATCTGTCACACCTGCACGCGGCGCAAAACCGCCGGCACCGTGCGCAACCTGGTCACCGGCGCGGTCTCGACCGCACCCGATGAGGACGTGCAGATCTGCGTGTCCGTTCCGGTCGGTGACGTGGACGTCTCGCTGTAGACAACGGACTTGAGAGGAAAAGCCATGACACCCAACAAGATCACCCTGACACCCGAGCAGGCCGAAAATTTCGGCCGCGAGCTCGACGCCATCAAAGAGCGCGTGATGGCGGACCTCGGCGAAAAGGACGCCGACTACATTCGCCGCGTCATCAAGACCCAGCGTGCGCTGGAGGTCGGCGGGCGCGTGCTGCTGTTCCTGCCGCCCGCGTGGCTGCTGGGCACCGGCATGCTCGGCATCGCCAAAATCCTGGACAACATGGAGATCGGCCACAACATCATGCACGGCCAGTACGACTGGATGCGTGACCCGGCGATCTCCGGCCGCACTTTCGAGTGGGACACCGCGTGCCCGGCCGATCAATGGCGGCACTCGCACAACTACATGCACCACACCCACACCAACATCGTGGGAATGGACCGCGACATCGGCTACGGGATCCTGCGGATGAGCGAGGACCAGCGCTGGCAGCCGTACTTCCTGGGCAACCCGCTGTATGCCTTCCTGCTGATGGTGCTGTTCCAGTACGGCGTCGCGCTGCACGAACTGGAAACCGAGCGGATCCGCTCCGGCGAGATCCGCCTCGAGGACAAGCGCGAGGTGCTGCGCGCCATCTGGCGCAAGACCCGGCGGCAGACGCTCAAGGACTACGTCGCCTTCCCGCTGCTGGCCGGCCCGTTCGCGCCGTTCGTCTTCACCGGCAACCTCACGGCCAACCTGATGCGCAACGTGTGGTCGTACATGATCATCTTCTGCGGCCACTTCCCCGACGGCACACAGGAATTCACCGTCGAGGAAACCCGGGACGAGTCGCGCGGCATGTGGTACTTCCGCCAGGTCCTCGGCTCGGCGAACCTCACCGGCGGCCGGCTCTTTCATCTGCTCTCCGGCAACCTCTCCCACCAGATCGAGCACCACCTGTTCCCGGACATGCCGGCCCGCCGCTACGCGGAGATCGCGCCCGAGGTGCAGGAGATCTGCGAGCGCTACGGCATCCCGTACAACCGCGGTCCGCTGCTGCGGCAGTTCGGCACCGTCGTCCGCAAGATCGTCAGGCTGACCTTCCCGGACAGCTGGCGACCGAAGGGCGGCGCCGACGCGCCCGCCGCCCGCGAGCCGGTCGCCGCGTAACTCGGTGCCGTCCACGCATTGCCTTGCGCCGGACGAGGGGGACAATGAGGTCCGTGGAATGGACCGGCGCGCGCTACGCGGACACCCCGACGGTGGAGGCCTCGACGTGGATCGACGCCGACCCGCAGCGGGTCTGGAGCCTGGTCTGCGATATCGAGCTGATGCCCGCGGTCAGCAACGAGCTCCAGGCCGTGGAGTGGGCCGAGGGATCGGACGGCCCGCGGGTCGGCGCCCGCTTCGTCGGACACAACGAGCACGAGGCGTTCGGGCAGTGGAGCACCACGTCTGAGATCGTCGCGTGCGACGAGCCACGCGAATTCGCCTGGGCCGTCGGCGGTCCCGATAACCCGGCCTCGATTTGGCGATTCCGGCTGGCGCCCCGCGACGGCGGCACGGCCCTGAACTACTGGATGCAGATGGGGCCGGGACGTTCGGGGTTGTCGACCGCGATCGACTCGATGCCCGACAAGGAACAGAAGATCGTGTTCGTGCGGATGCGGGAGTTCGAGGCCGCGATCGGAAAGACCCTGGCCTCGATCAAACGGCTGGCCGAGCACGGAGTGCGGTGATGCGGACCGCCACCACGGTGGAGTTCTCCGGTACCGGGGACGACGCCGGGCAGGCGGTGGCGCTCGCGGTCGAGGCGGAAAAGCTGGGCCTCGATGTGTGTTGGGTGGCCGAGGCGTGGGGCGCGGACGCGGCGTCGGCGCTGGGCTACCTCGCCGCCCGCACCGAGCGGATGCTCCTGGGATCCGGCGTGTTTCAGGTCGGTACCCGCTCGCCCGTCCTGATCGCCCAGACCGCGATCACGCTCGCCAATCTGTCGAACGGGCGGTTCCTGCTCGGGTTGGGCGCCTCGGGCCCGCAGGTGATCGAGGGCCTGCACGGCGTCTCGTTCGACCGGCCGCTGGCGCGCACCTCCGAAACCATCGACATCATCCGGCGGGCGTTCGCGGGCGCAAAGATCTCTTACACCGGTAAGGAATTCGAGCTTCCCCGCCCCGGCGGCGAGGCGGTGCCGATGCGGTTGTCGACGCGGCCGCAGCACCCGATCCCGATCTACTTGGCCACGCTGTCACCGGCGATGCTGCGGTTGACCGGGCGGGTCGCCGACGGGTGGTTGGGCACCAGCTTTGTCCCGGAAGGCGCCGAGGACGCCTATTTCCGCCACCTTGACGACGGCCTGGCGGCCGCCGGCCGCGCCCGGGCCGACATCGACATCTGCCAGGGAGCCGAGGTCGCCTTCGCCGCCGACGAAGGCGAGTTGCGGGGCATGGTCGCGGGCCGCAAGAAGGAGCTCGCGTTCAGCCTCGGCGGCATGGGATCGTCGAGCACGAACTTCTACAACCGGGCCTACGGCCGGCAGGGCTGGGCCGAGGTCGCCGCCGAGGTGCGCGAGCGCTGGCAGCGCGGCGACCGCGACGGCGCGGCCACGCTGGTGACCGACGAGATGGTGCTGGCGACCACGCTGATCGGGACCGAGGAGATGGTGTCCGCGCGCCTCGCGGTGTGGCGCGACGCCGGCGTGAACACCGTGCGGCTCTATCCCGCGGGCGACACGCTGGACGCCAAGCTCGAGACGCTGGGCCGGGCCATCGAGCTGGTCCGCGCGGCTTCGGATTCTTGACGGCCGCCGAACGTGCACTGGTGGCGGGTTTTTCGCGCGTTTTTCGCCCTCGTTACACGCTCGGCGGTTCAGCTGGTCGTCGTCGGCGCGTCGGCCGCCTTGACGAGCTTCACCTCCGGCCGCTGCGGCACGCCGTCGGCGAGGAACCACCGGAAGGCCAGGTTGCCGCGCGGATAGCCCAGCGTGGTCAGGGAATTCGGGTGCGCGGTCTTCGCCCCGGACAGCACGATCGTCACCGAGCCGTCACTGTTGGCGACGGCGCTGTGGCCGTTGATCGAGCAGCGCGCGTCGGGGCCCTCCGCCGCGCCGTAGGTGGCCATGAACTGGTTCCACACCACCATGTTCCAGAACCTGCACGCCGGCGGGCGATGCGTGATCACCAGCGCCTCGTCCTCGTCGAGCACGAAACTGCCATACGAGTAGCAGGCGTCGCGCGCCGACCAGCCGAAGTTGGCGTCCGGCACCTGGTAGGGCTCGGCGAACGTGTTTGCGGCGTGGGCGGTTTCGTGCCCGAGGGCGTGCGTATCGTCGACCCGGTTGCCGACGGCCAGCGGTACGATGGCGAACATGGTTTGCAGCCACGTCGTGACCGCGCGCAGGCGCGCCGCCGTCTCGGCGTCACCGTGGCGGATCGGCGCCGGCTCGTCGAGCGCCTCGATCAGCCAGACAACCGGGCGCCCGGTCAGGGGGTCGGCCTGATAGTCGCGGGTCATCAACACGGCCGCGTCGGCCGTCGGCGGGAATTCGAAGGAGAAGTTGCCGTCGGCGTCGACGTCGAGGTCGGTGTCGCGGAAGATCGCGACCACCCGGTCCGACCACGCCCCGAGCGTCGGCTCGTTGTAGGCGGTGACCGAAAAGTACACGCTGTCACCCTTGTTCCCGCTGATGCGGTAGCGGCGCGCCGGGTCGACCGGGCAGATGTGGTAGTAGGCGTCGGTGTTGTCCCCGCCCCAGCGGCGGTCGCGGCGGAACGGCGTGTTCACCGCGACGAATTGCGGCCGATCGGGTTCGGGGAACAGGTAGGTGTCCAACGCCACGCCCAGCGTGGTGGCGAGCATGCGGTAGCCGTCGGCGATGTGCCGGTCATCGGTGACCGCGCGGTCGCCCTCCAGAAACGAGCGATCAAGGCCGCCAAGGGTTTTCAACAGGTCCTGCCACGCGACCGTCGATTCGTGCGTCATGCGCTGATTCCTTTCAGGAGCAACCGTGTCGTGCGATCGACCCACGCGTCATCGAGCTCGGTGGGGCGGGTGAGCAGGGCGACCAGCGTGATGCCGGCGATGGTCTCGGCCAGTTCCGCGGCGGTGACCTCCGGGCGCACGTCGCCGCGGGCCGCCGCCGCGGCGAGCCAGTCGGCCAGCCCGCCACCGATGACGCCGGCGAAGCGCTCCAGCAGCGCCGAGTGCAGGCTCGGATCCGCGGCCATCTCGCCGATCAGGCCCGGCAGGGCCGCCCGGGCGGACGGAGTGGTGAGGAAAACCATTGTGCGGCGCACCATCTCGCGCAGGCCGTCGGACGTCGAGCCGGTATCCGGGATGGCGGTGCCGGCGCCGATAGGGAACACCGCCTCGTGCACCAGATGCGCCTTGCTGGCCCAGCGGCGGTAGATCGCGGGCTTGCTGGTGCCGGCCCGCTCGGCGATGGCCGACACCAACAGCCCCGGATAACCCGATTCGGCGAGCAGTTCAACCGTCGCGCGCAACACCGCGGCGTCGATACGCGGATCACGGGGCCGGCCAAAATCACCATCCATTACGAAACTTAGAGTAACATAAGTCGCCGTGACCGATGCCGTTCGCTCCGTTTCCCTCGATGACCTGGCCACGCCCCGATTCAGCGCCGAGGGTCAGCAGATCCTCGACATGATGAGCGCGATTGCCCCGCAGTGCCCGTTGGACGCCGACGCGCTGCACGCCCAGGCCAGTGCGGACACCGGCCTGCACGATTTCGGGCCCGACGACTACCGCGAACGGCTCGACGTCTTCCTCGCCGCGCTGCGCGAGATCGACGGGCTGCACGGCGCCGGGACGGTCAACTTCTACGGGCAGCTGCTGCAGATCCTGAAGAACCGGCTGCTGCTGGCCGACCTGCTGCGGCGCCATCCCGAGATCAACGACATCGAACTGACCTCGCCCGTGGTGATCGCCGGGCTGCCCCGCACCGGCACCACGCACCTGCACAACCTGCTGGCGGCGCCACCCACCTTCCGCACCATGCCGTACTGGGAAAGCAACGAGCCCTTCCCGATGCCGAATGAGGTTGGCGTGCAGCCGGATCCGCGGCGGGCACGGATGGACGTCGCGGTCGGGGTGATCAACACGGTGATGCCGCATTTCGCGCTCATGCACGAAATGACCACCGACCACGTCCACGAGGAGATCCAGCTGCTGGCCAACGACGTCTCCACGATGCTGCTGGAGACGCTCGCCGACGTGCCCCGCTGGCGCGACTACTACCAGTCCCACGACCAGACGCCGCACTACGAATACCTGGCCACCCAGCTGCGGGCGATGCAGTTCCTGCGCGGGGGGCGGCGCTGGCTGCTCAAGTCGCCGCAGCACCTCGAACAGGTGCCGGTGCTGGATCGGGTGTTCCCCGATAGCATCGTCGTGTTCACCCACCGCGATCCGGTGCCGGTGGCGCTGTCGATGATCACGATGATCACCTACTCCGCGCGCATGCACCGCTCGCCGGTGCCGGTCGAACAGATCGCCAACTCCTGGATCGACCGCCTCGATCAGATGCTCAGCGCGCTGGTGCGCGACCGCGACACCATCGGCCCGGACCGCTCGGTCGACATCCGGTTCGACGACTTCATGGCCGACGAACTCGGCGTGGCCGAGCGCGTCTACGCCCTGGCCGGCGAGCCCTTCACCGATGAGGCGCGCCAGGCCGTCGCCGGCTACCTGGCGGGCCACCGGCGCGGACGCCTGGGCAACGTCGAAACGTCGTATGAGATGTTCGGCCTGAACGAGCACAGCCTGCGCCGGCGCTTCGCGCCCTATGTGGAGCGGTTTCTGGCCTAACCCTTTCCGAGCCGCTACGTTCTCAACACATGGTCACCATGCCCACGCTGGACGGCGTCGAACACCGCTACGTCGAGCTCGGAAACGGCGTGACGATCCACGTCGCCGACGCGGGCCCGGCGAGCGGGCCGGCGGTGATGCTGGTGCACGGCTTCCCGCAGAACTGGTGGGAATGGCGCGAGCTGATCGGCCCGCTGGCCGCCGACGGGTACCGGGTGTTGTGCCCGGACCTGCGCGGCTCGGGCTGGAGCTCGGCGCCGCGCACCAGCTACCGCAAGGACGAGATGGCCGACGACCTGGCCGGGGTGCTGGATCGGTTGGGCGTCGCGTCGGTCAAGCTGGTGGCCCACGATTGGGGCGGACCGGCCGCGTTCATCATGATGCTGCGCCATCCGGACAAGGTGACCGGCTTTTTCGGGGTGAACACCTCGGCGCCGTTCGTCAAGCGCTCCCCGTCGATGCTGCGCAACGTCTGGCGGTTCTGGTATCAGATCCCAATCTCGTTGCCCGTCATCGGCCCCCGGGTGATCAGCGCGTCGAACCCGCGGTTCCTCCGCCTGCTGGGGTCATGGGTCGGCGGCGGCTACACGCTGCCCGAGGAGGACGTGCGGCTGTACCTCGAATGCATGCGGCAGCCCGGCCACGCCGAGGCGGGGTCGCGGTGGTACCGGTCGTTTCAGACCGGGGAGATGCTGAGCTGGATGCGCGGCGAGTACGACGGGGCCCGCGTCGACGTCCCCGTTCGCTGGCTGACGGGCACCGAAGACCCGGTGATCACGGCCGACCTGACCGAGGGATATGCCGACCACATCAAGGATTTCGAGGTCGAACTGGTCGATGGGGTCGGCCATTGGATCGTCGACCAGCGACCCGATCTCGTGCTGGATCGGGTCCGGGCCTTCCTCGCCGAAAAGTAAACCGGGTGCGGGCTTTTCGGCGCACCTAGTCGACGCCGATGGTGACTTCGGTCGATTTGATGAACACGGTCGCCGGCTGGCCCACCTTGAGCCCGAGGTCGGTCGCGGCGTCCCTGGTGACCGACGACGTGACGACCTGATCGCCGCCGTCGAGCGTCACCTTCACCACGGCCATCACGGTGCCGAGTTCGACCTCGGTGATCTTTCCCCGGAGCTGGTTTCGAGTCGAGAGCCGCATCGCAGAATCCTCCATGTCAGAACGGGCGGGGTCTGCGGTGAGCCTAGCCCCGCCGGGCCGGGCCCGGGATGGCTTGCGACACCTCGATTTACGGCGCCGGACGCGCTCAATGCCGCGGGCCGAGCAGGGCTACGGACGCATCCACCGCCGGTTCCACGATTTCTCGGACCGGTGTTCCGTCTTCGACCGCAAGTGCGGTCAGCTCCCGCAGACCGCCCAGCAGGATCACGGCCAGGGGCGCGGTCAACGGCGGCAGCTTCGCGCGCCGGAACCCGGGACTGGCGCTGAGGTCGATCAACAGGCTGGTCAACAGCTGCAACCCGCGGCGCTGGACCGGGCGAGCGGCCGCACCCAGCGACGGCAACTCACGGATCCAGCTCAACGTGATGGCCGGGCGCGCCTCGATGTAACCGACATAGGCCTCGACCGCCTGCCGGATTTGTGCGTGCCAATCGGCGTCGGGATCGACCGACGCCGCGATCTTCGCGCCCAGTTTCTCGATGTCGACGGCCAGCAACTCGAGGAAGCACTCTTCCTTGCCCGCGAAGTGGTCGTAGAAGGTGCGTTTGGACGTGCGCGCGCAACGGACGACGTCGGCGACGGTGCTGGCGCGATAGCCGCGTTCGGTGATCGACGTGGCCAGGCCGTCGAGGAGCCGGAGGCGGAAAGGATCGACCTCGTCGAGAGCGGGGTCGCCATCCGTTGCTGTCATCGCTGAGGTCACGGCCGGCACCCCCTTTCGGTTCGAAACGCACCTTGTCAGCTTTGGTACTGCAGAGTACCGTACTCGGAAAGGTCCGTGGTACATCGCGGTACCAACTTCGGCCCGGCAGAGGGAGCAATGACGCATGAGTGAACTAGCCACCGTCCCGCCGGCCACGGTTCACTTGCCCCCCGCCGTCCGAAGCCCGAAGCTGGTGCAGGGCATCGGTTTTGCCGTGTCGCGGCGGATGATGATGCGACGCCTGTCACGCCGCTACGGCAACGTCTTCACGCTGCGGCTGCCGATGTGGGGGCGCGTCATCATGGTCAGTGATCCACAGCTGGCCAAGCAGATCTTCACCACCAGCCCAGACGAACTCGGCAACATCCAACCCAATTTGAGCAGACTGTTCGGTCCCGGCTCCGTATTCGGACTCGAGGGCGACGACCATCGCCGGCGGCGGCGGCTGTTGGCGCCGCCATTTCACGGCAAGAGCATGAAAAATTACGAATGCATCATCGAGGAAGAAACGCTGCGCGAGGTGGCCGGCTGGCCGGAGGGCCGCTCATTCGCGACGTTGCCGCCGATGATGCGGATCACGCTGAACGCCATCCTGCGCGCGGTGTTCGGCGCCGAGGGGGCCGAACTCGACGAGCTGCGCAGGCTCATCCCGCCGTGGGTCACCCTGGGCTCACGTCTTGCGGCGCTGCCGAAGCCGAAGCGCTATCCCCGGTTCGGCCCGTGGGGCAGGTTGGACACGTGGCGGCGCCAATACGACATCGTCATCGAGAAGCTGATCGCCGCGGAGCGGGCCGACCCGGATTTCGCCGAGCGGACCGACGTGCTGGCGCTGCTGTTGCGCAGCACCTACGACGACGGTTCCGCGATGTCGCACAAGGACATTGGCGACGAGCTGCTGGCCCTGCTGGCCGCCGGGCACGAGACCACCGCGTCCACGCTGGCGTGGGCATTCGAACGGATCAGCCGGCACCCCGAGCTGTTGGCGAGGCTGGTCGAGGAGGCCGACGGGCCCGGTGACGGCGGCAACGAGCTGCGCCAGGCGACGATCCTCGAGGTGCAACGGGCCAGGACCGTGATCGATTTCGCCGGTCGCCACGTCTACCCCGATGCCTACCGGCTCGGCGAATGGGCGATCCCGCGCGGCTACTCGATCATCGTCGGCATCGCGCAGATACACGACAACCCCGACGTGTTCCCCGACCCCCGGCGGTTCGACCCGCAACGCTTCATCGACACCAAACCGTCGGCGCTGTCCTGGATCCCGTTCGGCGGCGGGACCCGCCGCTGCGTCGGCGCGGCGTTCGCCAACATGGAAATGGACGTCGTGCTCCGGACGGTGCTGCGCCACTTGACAATCGATACCACGGATGCGCCCGGTGAGCGGTGGCATTGCCGCGGTGTGGCGTTCACCCCGAAGGACGGCGGCCGGATCACGGTGCGACGGCGCTGAATTCGCCGGGGACCGCTACTGGCTGGAGGCGGCCCGATGCGGCAGCTTCCAGCCCGGGCGGATGAAGTGGCAGGTGTATCCGTTCGGATAGTGCTGCAGGTAGTCCTGGTGCTCGGGCTCGGCCTCCCAGAAGTCGCCGGCCGGGCTGACCTCGGTCACCACCTTGCCGGGCCACAGGCCGGACGCCTCGACGTCGGCGATGGTGTCCAGCGCGATCCGCTTCTGCTCCTCGTCCAGGTAGAAGATCGCCGACCGGTAACTGGGGCCGCGGTCGTTGCCCTGGCGGTCTTTCGTTGTCGGGTCGTGGATCTGGAAGAAAAACTCCAGGATCGCCCGGTAATCGGTTACGGCCGGGTCGTAGATGATCTCGATGGCCTCGGCGTGGGTGCCGTGGTTGCGGTAGGTCGCGTTGGGGACGTCACCGCCGGTGTAGCCGACCCGGGTCGAGACCACCCCCGGCTGCTTGCGGATCAGTTCCTGCATTCCCCAGAAGCAGCCGCCGGCGAGAATCGCTTTCTGGTTGGTCATCGCTCGTCCTCCTCACCCGCCACAGTGAGGCCCAGGCTACACTCCGCCGATGAGCTGCAATGGTGCCGCGAAATCATGAGCACGCCGAAGTTCTCCCGTAGCGAACTGGCCGCCGCGTTCGAGCAATTCGAAGCGACCGTCGATGCGGCCGCGCAGTCGCATGACTGGGACGCGTGGGTCCAGCACTACACACCCGACGTCTTGTACATCGAACACGCGGCGGGCACCATGCACGGCCGCGACGAGGTCCGCGAGTGGATCAGTGCGACGATGGGCAGCTTCCCCGGCAGTCACATGGTCGCGTTTCCGTCGCTGTGGTCGGTGATCGACGAGGCCACCGGGCGCATCATCATGGAACTCGACAACCCGATGCGCGATCCGGGTGACGGCACGGTCATCGGCGCGACCAACATCTCGATCATCACCTACGCCGGTGATGGCCTGTGGCGTCAGCAGGAAGACATCTACAACCCGCTGCGCTTCGTGCAGGCCACGTTGAAGTGGTGCCGCAAAGCGCAGGAGCTCGGCACCCTCGACGAGGCCGGCGCGCAATTCATGGAGCAATACGGAGGCGCCCAGTGACCGCCAGGCCCAAACTCGTCATCGGCGCCAACGGCTTTCTGGGTTCACACGTCACGCGCCAGCTGGTCGCCAAGGGCCATGAAGTGCGGGCCATGGTGCGCGAGAACGCCAACACCCGGTCCATCGACGACCTCGAGCTCACCCGGTTTCACGGTGACGTGTTCGACACCGCCGTGCTGCGGGAGGCCATGGACGGGGTCGACGACGTCTACTACTGCGTCGTCGACACCCGCGCCTGGCTGCGCGACACCTCGCCGCTGTTTCGCACCAACGTCGAGGGGCTGCGCAACGTCCTCGACGTGGCCGTCGCACAACCCGACCTGCGCCGGTTCGTCTTCACCAGCACCTACGCGACGGTCGGCCGGCGGCGCGGGCGCGTGGCGACCGAGGACGACATCGTCGCCACCCGCGGGTTGTCGGACTACGTCCAATCCCGGGTCCAGGCCGAGAACCTGGTGATGCGCTACGTGGCCGAATCCGGGCTGCCCGCGGTCGCGATGTGCGTGTCGACGACCTACGGCAGCGGCGACTGGGGCCGCACCCCGCACGGCGCGTTCATCGCCGGCGCCGTCTTCGGCAAGCTGCCCTTCACCATGGACGGCATCCAGCTGGAGGTCGTCGGCGTCACCGACGCCGCGGAGGCCATGCTGTTGGCCGCCGAGCGCGGCCGCATCGGCGAGCGATACCTGATCTCCGAGCGAATGATCGCGTTGACCGAGGTGGTGCGGATCGCGGCCGACGAGGCCGGCGTGCCGCCGCCGCGACGTTGCATCCCCGTTCCGGTGCTGTACGCCCTGGGCGCCCTGGGCAGCCTGCGAGCCCGGCTCACCGGCAAGGACGCCGAGCTCAGCCTCGCGTCGGTGCGCATGATGCGCGCCGAGGCACCCGTCGACCACAGCAAGGCCGTCCGCGAATTGGGTTGGCGGCCACGCCCGGTCGAGGAGTCCATCCGCGAGGCGGCCCGATTCTGGGCCGCCATGCGAAATGCCAAGGGTAAGAGCGCGACTCCCCGCTGAACGCCACGCCGACCGCTGTTCAGGACGCGGCGCGGCGCTGGGCGTGGGACTAGCCTCGAGCGGGTGAATACCGAGCGAGTGTCCGTCGATCTCACCGGGGCTCCCCAGACCATGCTGGCGACGTTCTACGCCAAGGCGCTGGACGCCGACTTCGACAAGCCGATCCTGGGTGATCGGTACGCGAAGGAGATCGTCGATCGCATCGACTACGACTGGAAGAAGACCACCATCACCGCCCGGCGGGCGCCGTCGGTCACTACCCGTTCGGCACACTTCGACGAGTGGACGCGCAAATTCCTTGCGGCGCACCCGCGCTCGGTCGTGCTGCACGTGGGCTGCGGACTGGACAGCCGGTTCTTCCGCGTGCAGCCGGGTCCGGACGTGCAGTGGTACGACGTCGACTACCCCGAGGTCGCGGCGCTGCGCGCCCAGCTCTACCCGAGCCGCGATCACTATCGCGTGATCGCCGCCTCGGTCACCGACCCGTCATGGCTGAGCGAAATCCCCACCGACCGCCCCACGCTGATGATCGGGGAGGGGCTGACCATGTACCTGACCGAGCAGGACGGCACCGCGTTGCTGCGCCGGGTGGTCGACCGGTTCGGCTCGGGTGAGCTGCAGTTCGACGTGTTCAACTGGCTCGGGATCAAGTCGCAATGGCTCAACTCCGTGGTGCGACGGTCGGGATCCACGCTGCGGTGGGCAATCAACGGGCCCGACGACATCATCGCGGCCGTACCGGCGGTGCGGCTGCTGGCCTGCGAGCGCTGGTTCGAGTCGGACACCTTCGCACGATTGCCACGCTCATCCCGACTCCTGGGAAGGGTGATGTCGCTGATCCCCGCCGCCGCGAACATGTCTCAGTACCATCGCTACGCATTCGGCCCGCCGGACGGGAAGGGTTGACGGCGGCCGGGTGTTACAGCCCCAATAGGCGTCTGTAGGAGGTATCGATCATGGCCCACCGGCAAGTCCTGGAGCCGAACGCGGGGCACCCGATCACCATCGAACCCACCCACGGCAGGGTGCAGGTCCGCGTCAATGGCGAGCTGGTGGCCGACACCACCGCCGCGCTGGAACTGCGCGAAGCCACAATCCCTGCGGTGCAATACATTCCGATCGCCGACGTGCAACAGGATCGGCTCACCCGCACCGACACCAGCACGTATTGCCCGTTCAAGGGCGACGCCAGCTATTACAGCGTGACGACCTCGTCCGGTGACACCGTCGACGACGTGATCTGGACCTACGAGCAGCCGTATCCGGCGGTCGCCGCGATCGCCGGGCACGTCGCGTTCTACCCGAACAAGGCCGACATCACCGTCTCGGCTCAGTAGGGGACCCATCCGGGGAGGGCGGACGCCGTCGCCCGGGTGTCGCCGTAGAGGCGCATCGAGGCGATCAGCCCCGCGCGGGTGTCGAAGATGCACACGAACGGGCTGTCGTAGGAGGCGCCGTCGGACGTCGTGCCGGTGGCCTGCGCCTCCACCACAACCGTCTCTCCCTCGTTGACGCAGCGCACCAGGTCGATGACCAGCTCGAGGTCTCGTTTGCGCCGCTCGACCGCGCGCCGGAAGGTGTCCTTGTCGCACGCGGTGCGCGTGTAGAGCGTCCAGAAGGTGAAGTCGTCGCGCAGCAACGCGAAGCCCTCGTCCAGATCGCCGCCGTCGCTGATGCTCTGCAAAAACATCCAGGCCAGTTCGCCCTGAGGGTCATCGAAGGGCGTCATCACACCGCAATATTGACTGGGGACGGAGTTCAGGGTCAATCGAGCGGTCGGAGAGTCATCAGGTGAAAAGCACGCGCACGGTCGTGTTCCCCGGGGCCGCCAGCTTCGGGCACACGTTGTCGCCGCTGCGCCGTGGCCCCGCGGATCCCTGCTTCCGCGCGACCGGCGACGGCTCGATCTGGCGGACCAGCCTGCTGCCCACCGGCCCGGTCACGGCGAGGATCAGCCGCGCGGCCCCCAACGCCGCGCACTGTGTGGCGTGGGGCAGCGGCGCGCCAGAGTTCGTCGAAATGCTGCCCGCCCTGCTGGGTCTCGAGGACGACGCCTCCGACTTCGTGCCGCGGCATCCGACGGTCGCCGCCGCGCACCGGCGGGTTCCGCACCTGCGGCTGGGCCGCACCGGCCTGGTGCTCGAGGCGCTGATCCCAGCGATCATCGAGCAGCGGGTGCCCGGCGCCGACGCGTTCCGCTCCTGGCGCATGCTGGTGACCAAGTACGGGACACCGGCGCCGGGGCCCGCCCCCGAGGGCATGCGGGTGGCGCCGTCGCCGCAGCGGTGGCGAACCATCCCGTCGTGGGAGTTTCATCGCGCCAACGTCGACCCGAGGCGCGCGCAAACGGTGGTGACCTGCGCGCAGCGCGCCGCGTCGCTGGAGCGGTTGACGTCGCGGCCGGCGGCACAGGCGCGTGCGGCGTTGACGTCCCTGCCGGGCGTGGGGGAATGGACCGCCGCGGAGACGGCCCAACGCGCCTTCGGCGACGCCGACGCCGTATCGGTGGGCGACTACCACATCCCGAAGATGATCGGCTGGACACTGCTGGGCGAGCCCGTCGACGACGCGGGAATGCTCGACTTGCTGGAGCCGATGCGGCCACATCGCCAGCGCGTGGTCCGGCTGCTCGAAGCCAGCGGATTGGCCTACGAACCGCGCCGTGGCCCGCGCCTGCCCGTGCAGCAAATCCACTCGCTGTGATCGGCCGCGTTTTTCAGCGTCGCCATCGGGTACCCAGCAGGGCAAGAAAGTGTGTGGGAACCCCACGGAAGGAAGCTAGGAAACACGCGATGACTCAGTTCACAATTCCGGGATTGACCGACAAGCAGGCGGCGCGGCTCACCGAACTGCTGCAAAAACAATTGAGCACCTACAACGACCTTCACCTGACGCTCAAGCACATTCACTGGAACGTGGTCGGCCCGAACTTCATCGGCGTGCACGAGATGATCGACCCGCAGGTGGAGGCCGTGCGCGGCTTCGCCGACGATGTCGCCGAACGCATTGCCGCCCTGGGCTCTTCGCCGCAGGGCACGCCGGGCGCCATCATCAAGGACCGCTCGTGGGACGACTATTCGGTCGGCCGCGACACCGTCCAGGCCCACCTGGCCGCGCTGGACCTCGTCTACAACGGCGTGATCGAGGACATCCGCCAATACATCGACGAGACGGACGAACTCGACCAGGTGACCCAGGACCTGCTGATCGGCCAGGCCGGCCAGCTGGAGAAGTTCCAGTGGTTCGTCCGGGCGCACCTGGAAAGCGCCGGCGGTCAGCTCGCCCACGCGGGCAAGAGCACCGAAAAGTCCGCCGCCAAGAGCGCGCGCAGCAAATCCTGACACCCTCAGTCGCACACTTCGCGCCGTCGCCCCGGCAAATCGATGCCGGGGCGATGGCGTGTCGGCTTGGCCCCCGCGCGGTGCCGACCACCCGGAATAAGTGGACCCTAGTCCGGTTATATCGGGTAGTTCCGCTCTACGAGGAGGTCAATTGCCCGCAGTTACGGCCAACCCACTGACATTGCCGCGCGTCCGCGGCCCCGGACCCGCCGACACCGAGCGGCCGGTGCGATCGATCACCACCGGCCCGCGCGGGTACGAGGGCGAGGGGTTCCCCGTCGTGCGGGCCTTCGCCGGGGTCGGTAGCGCCGCCCTGGACCCCTTCGTCCACATGGACCAGATGGGCGAGGTGAACTATCAGCCCGGCGAACCCAGGGGCACCGACTGGCACCCGCACCGCGGCTTCGAAACGGTGACCTACATGCTCGACGGGAAATTCGCGCACCAGGACTCCCACGGCGGCGGCGGCCTGATCACCGACGGAGCGACCCAGTGGATGACCGCCGGCTCGGGCATCCTGCACATCGAGACGCCGCCGGCCGAACTCGTCGACAGCGGCGGCCTGTTCCACGGCGTCCAGCTCTGGGTGAACCTGCCGAAAAAGGACAAGTTCGCGCCGCCGCGGTACCAGGCCATCGAGGGTGGTGACGCCGCGTTGCTGGCGTCCGACGACGGCGGGGCGCTGATCCGCATCATCGCGGGCGAGATCGACGGCCACCGGGGGCCCGGGGTCACACACACGCCGATCACGCTCGCGCACTCGACGGTCGAGCACGGCGCCCGGCTCAACATCCCCTGGCGGCGCGACTTCAACGCGCTCGTGTACGTGCTGTCGGGCAGCGGGTACGTCGGGCCGGTCGCCCACCCGATCCACCAGGGGCAGCTGGCGGTCCTGGGCCCCGGCGACCGGATCACCGTCGGGGCGGAGCGAGGGCGGGATTCGGGCGACGCGACCGCCATTGATGTCCTGCTTCTGGGTGGGCGGCCCATTCGCGAGCCGGTATTCCACTACGGGCCTTTCGTGATGAACACCCGCGCGGAATTGATCGAGGCGCTCGAGGACTATCAAGCCGGAAAATTTGGCGCTATTCCGCCAAATGCGCTAATGCCCCACCATGGCGGTGGCACACTCTAGCAATGCTTCCACGGGGGACTCGCCGGCCGGGCCGTCCGCCTGCGGCGAAGGCGGACGAGACCCGGCAACGAATCATCCAAGCTGCTCGTTTGGTGTTCAGCGAACGCGGCTACGACGGCGCGACGTTCCAGGCCATCGCCTCTCGCGCGGACCTGACCCGGCCGGCGATCAACCATTACTTTTCGAGCAAGCGCGCCCTGTATCGGGAAGTTCTTAACGAGACGAACAAACGCGTCCTCGGAGTCGGCATCAAACAAGCCGAGCAAGAGTCCACGCTGGCGGCGCAGTTGACGGCATTCATCTACGAAGCGACACGAGCTAATGCCGAGAACCCGGCCGGATCCGCCTTTTTAATCAGCGGCGTACTGGAATCTCAGCGGCATCCGGATTTGGCCGGAGCCGAAAACGAGTCCGTGCGGATTGCCCGGGAATTCCTGATGCGCTGGGTCACCGACGCGATCGAGCGCGGGGAGATCGTCAGCGACTTCGACGCGTCGGCATTGGTCGAGGCGCAGCTCGTGCTCATCTGTGGGGTGGGCCTGTACGCGGGCTACATCCAGAGCCCGGAGGCCATCCTGGCCCTCACCGGGGTGCTGCGCCAGTTACTGGAAGGTGCGTTGCGGCCACGCGAGTGAAGTTGCGCACAAAGCGTATAGGCTAACTAACTTATCCCGGTACCATGGTCGGGATATGACTGACCTGGATGCCTCGATGCCGCCTTCCGTGCGGTCTGCCGGCGACAGCTGGTCCATCACCGAACTCGTCGGCGCCACCGCGCTGGGCGTCGCCGCGTCGCGCGCGGCGGAGACCGCCGGCGCCGACCCGCTGATTCGTGACGAGTTCGCCCGCCTGCTGGTGTCGTCGGCCGGCCCCGCGTGGGCGCGGCTGGCGGACCCGGAGCTGTCCTGGCTCGCCGACGATCAGCACGGGCGGCGCGCGCACCGGACCGGCATCGACTACCAGGCCGTGCGCACCCACTTCTTCGACGAATACTTCGACGGCGCAGTGCGTTCCGGGATCCGGCAGGCGGTGATTCTGGCCGCGGGCCTGGATTCGAGGGCCTACCGGCTGGACTGGCCCACCGGCACCACGGTCTACGAGATCGACCAGCCCAAGGTGCTGCAGTACAAGTCGGGCATCCTGCAGCAGCACGGCGCCGTGCCCACCGCGATCCGCCATCCCGTCCCGGCGGACCTGCGCGAGGATTGGCCGGCCGCGTTGGCCGCCGCGGGATTCGACCGCACGCAGCCGACCGCCTGGCTGGCCGAGGGGCTGCTGCCGTACCTGCCCAGCGACGCCCAGGACCGGCTGTTCGAGATGTTGACCGCGCTCAGCGCGCCCGGCAGCCAGGTCGCGATCGAGGTGTTCGGCATCAACTCGCGGAGCAACTCGCAGCGCTGGTTGCGGATGCGCGAGCGGCTCGGCCTGGACGTCAACGTCCAGGCGCTGACCTACCACGAGCCGGACCGCTCGGACGCCGCCGCGTGGCTTTCCGACCACGGCTGGCACGTGCACGCCGTGGACAACCGCGAGGAGATGGCCCGACTCGGCCGCGCGGTGCCCGACGACCTTTCCGACGAGGCGGTGCGCAGCACGTTGCTGCGGGCGCGCCTCGGCGAAACCGCCTTTTGACCTTCGCCTGCCCAAGACCCAAGGAGTTAATGCATGAGCTCGCTGCGCACCCACGACGACACCTGGGACATCAAGAGCAGCGTCGGCACCACCGCGGTCATGGTGGCCGCCGCGCGGGCCATCGAGACCGAGCAGCCCGACGCGCTGATCCGCGATCCCTACGCCCGGCTGCTCGTCAACAACGCCGGTGCCGACGTCCTGTGGGAAGCCATGCTCGACCCGGACGTCGTGGCCAAGATCGAAGCCATCGATGAGGAATCCGCCGCCCGGATCCAGCACATGCGCGGCTACCAGGCGGTGCGGACCCACTTCTTCGACGAGTACTTCGCCGACGCCGTCGCCACCGGGATCCGGCAGGTGGTGATCCTCGCGTCGGGGCTGGACTCGCGGGCCTACCGCCTCGACTGGCCGGCCGGCACCACGGTGTACGAGATCGACCAGCCCCAGGTGCTGGACTACAAGACCACCACGCTGGCCGAAAGCGGCGCCACGCCGTCCGCCGATCGCCGCGAGGTGGCGATCGACCTGCGCGAAGACTGGCCGGCCGCGCTGCGCGCCGCGGGTTTCGACCCGACCCGGCCGACCGCCTGGCTGGCCGAGGGACTGCTGATGTACCTGCCCGCCGAGGCGCAGGACAAGCTGTTCACGCAGATCGGCGAGCTGAGTCCGGCCGGCAGCCGGGTCTCCGCCGAAACCGCACCGATGCACGCCGAGGAGCGGCGCCAGCAGATGCGGGAACGGTTCAAGAAGGTCGCCGACCAGCTCGGCCTGGAGGAGACCATCGACGTCGGCGAGCTGATGTACCGCGACGAGCACCGCGCGAACCTCGCCGACTGGCTCAACGACCACGGCTGGCGCGCCACGGCGCAGAACTCGATCGACGAGATGCACCGCCTGAACCGCGGGGTGCAGAGTTTCGAGCTGGACCAGGACAAGGACGCCTTCTCCGACTTCGTGATCGCCGAGCGCCTGTAACGGCGCGGTTACCGCCGTATCGGCAGGTCATCGCCCATAATGATGACTCATTATGGGCGGCGGCGCGGCGCAGCGATCACACCGCTGGGTGCTGTTGAAGGGCCGGCTCGTCGCCGGCATCGCTTCGGCCTTCGTCATGGCCATCACCGGAATCGGCTGGACGGGTTACCACACCGCCCTGGGCCGGATCATCATCTCCCACGCGCTGCCGAATGGGGCGGCCTCGCTCGGCGACAACCAGAACATCCTGCTGATGGGCCTGGACAGCCGGTTGGACCAGAACGGTCGGCCGCTACCGCAGGAGGTTTACGACGCGCTGCACGCCGGCGACGAAACCTCGGGCGGCTACAACGCCAATGTGCTTATCGTCGTGCACATTTCGGACCGTGACGGGCCCGTCACCGCGGTGTCGATTCCCCGCGACGACTACGCCGAGCTGCCGGGCTGCCCCGGCTCGGTGTGCACGGGCAAGATCAAGCAGGCGTACGGCCTGGCGTATCAGCAATCGTTGAACACGCAGGCCGCCGGGGACTCGGGCGGCGCGGGGTCGACCGATCTGGCGGCCCGCGAGCAAACCGCCCGCGAGGCCGGCCGCAAGGCCGAAATCAGCGCCGTCAGCGACTTTTTGGGTATCTCGGTCGACCACTTCGTCGAGGTCACGTTGGGCGCCTTCTACCAGATCGCCAAGGCGGTGGAGCCAATCACGGTGTGCCTCAACGGCGATACGCGTGATAGCTACTCGGGCGCGGACTTCCATCAGGGTGTGCAGCGCATCGATGCGGCCGACGCGATGGCCTTCGTGCGGCAGCGGCGCGACGAAAACGACGGCTCGTTCACCGATTTCGATCGGACGCGGCGCCAGCAGGCGTTCCTGGTGTCGTTGGTCGAGGCGGCCCGCAGCGGCGGCGCGCTGTCCAGCATGAGCGGGCTGCGCAAAATGCTCGAGGTCGCCCGGGACAACGTCGCCGTCGACGCCGGGCTCGACCTCGGGCAGTTCGCGGCGCGGGCCTCGCGGCTGACCGGGCGGCCGCTGTCGCTGTACACCCTGCCGATCTCCGGCTTCGGCAAGGACGCGAACGGCTCCGACATCAACCTCGTCGACCTTGCGGCCATCCGGCGCATCGTCAACGAGCGCTTCATGTCCGACGCGCCGGCCGCGCTCGACGCCGCGTCGCCGGCGGCCCAGTCACCGCCTGCGCTGACCGAACCCGTCATCCTCGACGTCGTCAACGCCAGCTCGCGCGACGGACTCGCGGCCGCCCTCGAGGAGGCCCTCACCGGCCGGGGCTTCACCCGGGGCAGCGCCACGACTGCCGCCGCCCCCGCCGACGACAGCACGATCGAATACGGTCCCGGGGCCGACGCGGGAGCGCAGGTCCTGTCCGAGCAACTGCGCGTGCCCGCGACCGCGGATCCCTCGGTGGCCTCCGGAACCGTCCGGCTGACCGTGGGAACGCGGTTTCCCGCGGCGGA
The DNA here is from genome assembly GCF_000709305.1 of Mycobacterium sp. TKK-01-0059. Taxonomy (NCBI): domain Bacteria; kingdom Bacillati; phylum Actinomycetota; class Actinomycetes; order Mycobacteriales; family Mycobacteriaceae; genus Mycobacterium; species Mycobacterium sp. TKK-01-0059. The sequence goes on along the minus strand of NZ_KL446993.1, from coordinate 1,609,283 downwards.
CTACCTCTCCCATTCCGAAGCCCAACCCGGCGCGGCCGGCGACGCGCCGTCGTCCGGGCAGGTGAGTGCGGTCGCCGCCACCGGCAGCGGCGACCGCGCCCCGGCGCCGACCGACCTCAGCCAGATGACGGACTCGAGCGTCCCCTGCGTCAAGTAACCGCGCGGCCCGATCCTTTCTACTGCTCTCCCAACCGGCTGGTTAGTATCGCGGTTATCACCGATGAGCGGCCGCCCCGCGGCGGGACTCTGCTCGGGAAGGACAATGATGACCACCGAATCGGTTGCATCGCAGGCATCGCTCTCCAAGGACTCCACGAACGGGACCGGCTCGGCCGACGTCGCCGCCACGGTTGCCCGGCTTCGTCAGACCTTCGCCACCGGACGCACCCGCGACGTCGACTGGCGCAAGCGGCAGTTGCTGCAGCTGGTGAAGCTGATGGAGGAGAACGAGGCCGCGCTGGCCGCCGCGCTCGCCGAAGACCTGGACCGCAGCCCCTTCGAGGCCTACATCGCCGACATCGCCACCACCGCCGGTGAGGCCAAGTACGCGGCCAAGCGCGTGCGCAAGTGGACGCGGCGCAAGTATCAACTGCTGGAGCTGCCGCAGCTGCCCGGCCGCGGCTGGGTGGAATACGAGCCCTACGGCACCGTGCTGATCATCGGCGCCTGGAACTACCCCTTCTACCTCACGCTGGGCCCGGCCGTCGGGGCGATCGCCGCCGGCAACACCGTGATCCTCAAGCCGTCGGAAATCGCGGCCGCGTCCTCGCGCGTGATGGCCGAGCTGGTGCCCAAGTACCTCGACAACGACGCCATCGCGGTCATCGAGGGCGACGGCGCGACCAGCCAGGAGCTCATCGCCCAGGGCCTGGACCGGGTGATGTTCACCGGCGGCACCGAGATCGGCCGCAAGGTCTATGAGGGCGCGGCGCCGCACCTGACGCCCTGCACGCTCGAGCTCGGCGGCAAGAGCCCGGTCATCGTCGCGGCGGATGCCGACGTGGAGGTGGCGGCCAAGCGGATCGCCTGGATGAAACTGCTCAACGCCGGACAGACTTGCGTCGCACCGGATTACGTGTTGGCCGACGCCACGATTCGCGACGAACTGGTCGACAAGATCGGCGCCGCCATCACCAAGTTCACCTCCGACAAACCGGACGGCATGCGGGTGGTCAACCAGCGGCAGTTCGACCGGATCAGCGGCTACCTTTCCGGCAAGGACGGCACGGTCACCGTCGGCGGGGCATGCGACGCGTCGACGCTGCGCATCCAGCCCGCGGTGGTGGTGGACCCCGACCCGGACGGCCCGCTGATGCGGAACGAGATCTTCGGTCCGGTCCTGCCGGTGATCACCGTCCAAAACCTGGACGAGGCAATACGTTTCGTGAACTCGCGGCCCAAGCCGCTGTCGGCGTACCTGTTCACCAAGCGGCGCGAGACCCGCGAGCGGGTGATCAAGGAGGTGCCGGCGGGCGGCATGCTGGTCAACCACGTCGCCTTCCAGGTGTCGACGGCCAAGCTGCCCTTCGGTGGCGTCGGCGCGTCGGGCATGGGCGCCTACCACGGCAAGTGGGGCTTCGACGAGTTCAGCCACCGCAAGGCGGTCCTCACCAAGCCCACCCGCCCCGACCTGTCGAGCTTCATCTACCCTCCATACACCGAGCGGGCCTTCAAGATGGCCCGCCGGATGTTCTGACCCGGCTTCGCCGAACCAGTTGCTAGACAAAGTTTTTCACAGCAGAGAGGAACCTAATGCCCGGAGTGCAGGATCGCGTCGTCATCGTCACCGGAGCCGGTGGGGGACTGGGCCGTGAGTACGCCCTGACCCTCGCCAAGGAGGGCGCCAGCGTCGTGGTCAACGATCTCGGTGGCGCCCGCGACGGCACCGGCGCCGGCCACAACATGGCCGACGAGGTGGTCAAGGAGATCAAGGACGCCGGTGGCCGGGCGGTCGCCAACTACGACAGCGTCGCCGAGCCCGAGGGCGCCGAGAACATGGTCAAGACCGCGCTCGACGAATTCGGCAAGGTCGACGGTGTGGTGAGCAACGCGGGCATTCTGCGCGACGGCACGTTCCACAAGATGTCCTTCGAGAACTGGGACGCCGTGCTCAAGGTGCACCTCTACGGTGGGTACAACGTCATCCGCGCCGCGTGGCCGCACTTCCGTGAGCAGAGCTTCGGCCGGGTCGTCGTCGCCACCTCCACCAGCGGGCTGTTCGGCAACTTCGGGCAGGCCAACTACGGCGCGGCGAAGCTCGGCCTCGTCGGCCTGATCAACACGCTGGCCCAGGAAGGCGCCAAGTACAACATCAAGACCAACGCGGTCGCGCCGATCGCCGCCACCCGGATGACGCAGGACATCCTGCCGCCGGAGGTCTTCGAGAAGCTCACCCCGGAGTACGTCGCCCCGGTGGTGGCCTACCTGATGACCGAGGAGCTGACCGACACCGACTCGGTGTTCATCGTCGGCGGCGGCAAGGTGCAGCGCACCGCGCTGTTCCAGAACGACGGCATCACCTTCGACAGCGTGCCGTCGGTCGAGGACATCGCCGCCAAGTGGGGCCAGATCACCGACCTGTCCGCCGCCCAGCAGGCCAGCTTCAAGCTGGGCTGAGCCCGGCCTTCCCGAGTGGTCGGCGGGTCAGGCGAGCAGCGCCTCGCGCAGGCGCTCCACGTCTGACTCGCTGACGCTCGCGGCGCGCAAATAGGCGTCCAGCGAACCGAATTCCTCGTCGATGGTTTGGCGCGCGGCGGCCAGGTAGACCTCGCGGACCCCGAGCACGCCGTCGGACAGCCGCGCCTCGGTCCAGGTCACCACCTCCGGGGTCAGCTCGGCGTCCTGGCGCTGCGCGATCATCGCGGAGATCTGCGCCCGCAGGGCGGGCGCGGCGTCGTTGCTGCGCAGGAAGTCGGCCAGGATGGTGTCGCGGTCGATGCCGATCGCCTCGAGCACCGTCGCCACCACGAAGCCGGTGCGGTCCTTGCCGGCGAAGCAGTGCGTCAGCACCGAATGCCCGTCGGCCAGCAGCGAGATGACGCGGTGCAACGCCCGCTGCGCCCCGTTCCGCGTTGGGAATTGCCGGTATTCGTCGATCATGTAGCGGGTGGCGGCCTCATCGACGGATTGGCCCGACTGCTCCTCGGCCCCCTCGCCGGTGAGCAGGCGCTGGAAGGCGTGTTCGTGCGGCGCCGCGTCGTCGGTCCCGGCGTCCTGCTCGCCGAGATCGGGGAAGGGCAACAGGTGCACCTCGACGCCGTCGGGAACCAGCCCCGGCCCGCGCCGCGCGACCTCACGGGCCGCCCGCAAATCGGCGACGTCGGTGATGCCCAGCCGGCTCAGCGTCGCGCGGCCGTCGTCGTCGAGCCCGCTCAGTTCGCCGGAGCGGAACAGCCGCCCGGGTTTGAGCGCCGGCGCGCCGTCGGAGACGTCACGAAAGTTCCACGCGCCCGACAGTTCTCGCAACGCCTCAGTCATGCGCGGTGACCGCCGCGGCGAGCGCCGACTTTTCCCGGCCCAGCTCGGCGCGCGCGATGGTTCGCATGTGCACCTCGTCCGGGCCGTCGAAGATCCGCATGGCGCGGTGCCAGCCGTACAGGCGGGCCAGCACCGTGTCGTCGCTGACGCCGGCGGCCCCGTGCACCTGGATGGCGCGGTCGATGACGTCGCAGGCCACCTGCGGGGCCACCGCCTTGATCTGGGAGACCAGCAGGTGAGCGGCCTTGTTGCCATGCTGGTCGATGGTCCACGCCGCCTTCTCGCACAGCAGCCGTGCCTGGTCGATCTCGTTGCGGGACTTGGCAATTGACTCGCGCACCACGCCCTGCTCGGCCAGCGGGCGCCCGAACGCCACCCGCTTCTGGGCGCGGTCGGACATCAGGGCCAGGGCGCGCTCGGCCCCGCCGAGCGCGCGCATGCAGTGGTGGATGCGGCCCGGCCCGAGCCGGGCCTGGGCGATCGCGAAGCCGCCGCCCTCTTCGCCGAGCAGGTTGGTGGCCGGCACACGCACGTTGTCGTAGACGATCTCGCAGTGGCCGTGCTGGTCCTGCCAGCCGAAGACCGGGGTGGAGCGCACCACCGTCACGCCGGGCGTGTCCATCGGCACCAGCACCATCGACTGCTGCTGGTGGCTCGCGGCGTCGGGGTTGGTGCGGCCCATGACGATCAGGATCTTGCAGCGCGGGTCGGCCGCGCCCGACGTCCACCACTTGCGGCCGTTGATCACGTAGTCGGCGCCGTCGCGCACGATCGAGGTCTCGATGTTGCGGGCGTCGCTGCTGGCCACGGCCGGCTCGGTCATGGAGAAGGCGCTGCGGATCTCGCCGGCCAGCAACGGCTCCAGCCACTGCGTGCGCTGTTCCTCGGTGGCGAACAGGTGCAGCGTCTCCATGTTGCCGGTGTCGGGTGCCGCGCAGTTGAGCGCCTCGGGGGCGATCTCCAGGCTCCAGCCGGTGATCTCGGCCAGCGGCGCGTATTCGAGGTTGGTCAGGCCCGATTCGGCCGGCAGGAACAGGTTCCACAGGCCCCGCTGCTTGGCCTTGATCTTCAGTTCCTCGACGACGGGCGGAACCGTGTGGTCGTGCGGGCCGGCTTCGTGACGGAACTTGTCGTAGTCGGCCTCGGCCGGGAACACGTACTCGGTCATGAAATCGGTCAGCCGCTTGTGGTAGTCGCTGGCCTTGGCCGACATCGCGAAGTCCATGCCCGTCACGATAGGTCACGCGTTATTGGACGGCGCGAGCAGACGCAAAATCGCATGCTGCAGTGCGGATTAGTGCGATTCTGTGTCTGCTCGCGGCAGGATTGGGGCGTGACCGAATCCCGCCCTCCGTTCCCGCCGTTCACGCGGCAGACCGCGATGCAGAAGGTGCGGGCGGCCGAGGATGCCTGGAACACCCGCGACCCGCACCGCGTCAGCCTGGCCTACACGGTCGATTCGCGGTGGCGAAACCGCGGAGAGCACATCGTGGGCCGCGACGAGATCGTGGCGTTCCTGACCCGCAAGTGGCAGCGCGAACTGGATTACGCGCTGCGCAAGGTTCTTTGGGACTTCCACGACAACCGCATCGCGGTCCGCTTCCAATACGAGTGCCGCGACCAGTCGGGGCAGTGGTATCGCAGCTACGGCAACGAGCTGTGGGAGTTCGCCGAGTCGGGGCTGATGGCCCGCCGCGAAGCCAGCATCAACGACGTGCCGATCGACGAATCGCAGCGACGCATCTTCGGGCCCCGCCCGTCGTCCGGACGCGGCCACGACATCCCGCTCTGGTAGCGGCGGGCAACAACGACGCCTTGTGACCTCACAACGGTGTGGCCGCTACTGCATCGGCATGCGGCGGCGAACCATCGACCGGGAGTCGATCGCCCGCCGGCGGGGTATCCCGCCCCGGGTGGCCCAGAGCCGATCACCCATCCATGGCGGAACCTGGTTAAGGTAGCGAAGCGCGCGGCCGAGCCAGCGCCACGCCCATCGGCACGGACAGTACGTAAGAGTACGGAAAGTAGATGTACGCGCCATGACAGATGCGCAGACGACGGTAGGAGTGGTCTCCGAGTCCGGGGCCGACGAGCGGCGGGTCGCGCTGGTGCCGAAGGCGGTGGCGTCGCTGGTGGGCAGCGGCGTGGCGGTCGTGGTCGAGTCCGGCGCGGGCGAACGGGCGCTGCTGCCCGACGCGCTCTACACCGAGGCCGGCGCCACCATCGGGGACGCGTGGGCCGCCGACATCGTGGTCAAGGTCGCGCCACCGACCGCGGACGAGGTCGGCAAGCTGCACAGCGGGCAGACGCTGATCGGCTTCCTGGCGCCGCGCAACGCCGAGAACTCGATCGGCGCTTTGAAGCAGGCGGGCGTGCAGGCGTTCGCCCTGGAGGCCATCCCGCGGATCTCGCGCGCACAGGCGATGGACGCCTTGTCGTCGCAGGGCAACGTGGCCGGCTACAAGGCCGTGCTGCTGGCGGCCTCGGAGGCGACCCGGTTCTTCCCGATGCTGACGACGGCCGCCGGAACGGTGAAGCCGGCCACCGTGCTGGTGCTCGGGGTCGGGGTGGCCGGGCTGCAGGCGCTGGCGACGGCCAAGCGGCTCGGTGCCCGCACCACCGGTTACGACGTGCGGCCCGAGGTGGCCGATCAGGTGCGCTCGGTGGGCGCGCAGTGGCTCGAGCTCGGGATCTCAGAAACAATCACAGCGGCCGGCGAGGGCGGATACGCCCGCGAGCTGACCGACGAGGAGCGCGCGCAGCAGCAGCAGGCGCTGGAGAAGGCCATCAGCGGCTTCGACGTCGTGATCACCACAGCGCTGGTCCCGGGCCGTCCCGCGCCGCGGCTGGTGACGGCCGCGGCCGTGGAGGCGATGAAGCCCGGCAGCGTGGTGGTGGACCTGGCCGGCGAGACCGGCGGCAACTGCGAGCTCACCGAACCCGGCAAGACGGTCGTCAAGCACGACGTCACCATCGCGTCGCCGCTGAACCTGCCGGCGACGATGCCCGAGCACGCCTCCGAGCTCTACAGCAAGAACATCACCGCTTTGCTGGACTTGCTGCTCACCGACGGCAAGCTGGCGCCGGACTTCGACGACGAGGTCATCGCGGACTCCTGTGTGACGCGGGACTGAGAGGACTACATGTACGACGAACTGTTGGCCAACGTGGCGATCCTGGTGCTGTCCGGGTTCGTCGGGTTCGCGGTCATCTCCAAGGTGCCCAACACGCTGCACACGCCGCTGATGTCGGGCACCAACGCCATCCACGGCATCGTGGTGCTGGGCGCGCTGGTGGTGTTCGGCTCGGTCGAGCACCCCTCGCTGGCGGTGCAGATCATCCTGTTCGTGGCCGTCGTGTTCGGCACCCTGAACGTCATCGGCGGGTTCATCGTCACCGACCGGATGCTGGGCATGTTCAAGGGCAAGAAGAAACCGGTGCCCGCCGCGAGTGAGGAGCCGGCCGCCAAATGAACTACTTGGTCATCGGCCTGTACATCATTTCGTTCGCCCTGTTCATCTACGGCCTGATGGGCCTGACCGGGCCCAAAACGGCGGTGCGGGGCAACCTGATCGCCGCGGTGGGCATGGCGATCGCGGTGGCCGCGACGCTGGTCAAGATCCGCCACACCGACCAATGGGTGCTGATCATCGCCGGCCTGGTGGTGGGCGTGGTGCTCGGTGTCCCGCCGGCGCGCTACACCAAGATGACGGCGATGCCGCAGCTGGTGGCGTTCTTCAACGGCGTCGGCGGCGGCACCGTCGCGCTGATCGCGCTGTCGGAATTCATTGAGACGCAAGGCTTTTCGGCTTTCCAGCACGGTGAGTCGCCGACCGTGCACATCGTGGTGGCGTCGTTGTTCGCCGCGATCATCGGGTCGATCTCGTTCTGGGGATCGATCATCGCGTTCGGCAAGCTGCAGGAGATCATCTCGGGCGCACCGATCGGTTTCGGCAGGGCCCAGCAGCCGGTCAACCTGCTGCTGCTGGTCGCCGCGGTGGCCGCGGCGGTGGTGGTCGGGGTGCACGCCCATCCCGGCACCGGCGGGGCGTCCCTGTGGTGGATGATCGGGCTGCTGGCCGCGGCCGGCGTGCTGGGCCTGATGGTGGTGCTGCCCATCGGCGGCGCGGACATGCCCGTGGTCATCTCGCTGCTCAACGCGATGACGGGGTTGTCTGCCGCGGCCGCCGGTCTGGCGCTGAACAACACCGCGATGATCGTGGCCGGCATGATCGTCGGCGCGTCCGGCTCGATCCTGACCAACCTGATGGCCAAGGCCATGAACCGCTCGATCCCGGCGATCGTCGCCGGCGGCTTCGGCGGCGGCGGGGTGGCCCCCAGTGGCGATGGCGGGGGAGACAAGACCGTCAAGGCCACCTCGGCCGCGGACGCCGCGATCCAGATGGCCTACGCCAACCAGGTGATCGTGGTGCCGGGCTACGGCCTGGCCGTCGCGCAGGCGCAGCACGCGGTGAAGGACATGGCGGCCCTCCTGGAGGACAAGGGCGTGGAGGTCAAGTACGCCATCCACCCGGTCGCCGGCCGGATGCCCGGGCACATGAACGTGTTGCTGGCCGAGGCCGAGGTCGACTACGACGCCATGAAGGACATGGACGACATCAACGACGAGTTCGCGCGCACCGACGTCGCGATCGTCATCGGCGCCAATGACGTCACCAACCCGGCGGCCCGCAACGACGCGTCCAGCCCGATCTACGGCATGCCGATCCTCAACGTGGACAAGGCCAAGTCGGTGATCGTGCTGAAGCGATCGATGAACTCCGGGTTCGCGGGCATCGACAACCCGCTGTTCTACGGCGAGGGCACCAGCATGCTGTTCGGGGATGCGAAGAAGTCGGTGACCGAGGTCGCCGAGGAACTCAAGGCGCTATAAAGCGCTGGCGCTGGGCGTTTAAACGGGCGGGTATGCCGGCGGCGGGTACCCGTTGCCGTCGGTGACACCGCGCAAGCCCCAGGTGAGGTACCGCATGAAGAACTCGATCTCGTCGCTTCCGTCGTAATCCGGGCTCGGATCCATCGGTCCCACCTCTCGAATCTCGTTCGAGGAGGAGTCTAGTCGCATGCCCGTCGACGTGACACCCGGCGTTTTTGCTTAAACTGTCCAACCAGTTGATTGATAGTTATTCTTGGCCGAACCGGGCCTGGCCTGCCCGTACCGACGATAGTGAGAACAGATGCCCACCGACAGCGTCACACCCAATGGGCAAACGCGGCGCGAAGAGCTGCTGGCCGTCGCCACCAAGCTGTTCGCGGCGCGCGGCTATCACGGCACCCGGATGGACGACGTGGCCGACGTGATCGGCCTGAACAAGGCGACCGTCTACCACTATTACGCCAGCAAGTCGCTGATTCTGTTCGACATCTACCGCCAGGCCGCCGAGGGCACGCTGGCCGCCGTGCACGACGACCCGTCCTGGACCGCGCGCGAGGCGCTCTACCAGTACACCGTCCGGCTGCTGACCGGCATCGCCAGCGACCCCGAGCGCGCCGCGGTGTACTTCCAGGAGCAGCCCTACATCACCGAGTGGTTCACCAGCGAGCAGGTCGCCGAGGTCCGCGAGAAGGAAGCGCAGGTCTACCACCACGTGCACGGCCTGATCGACCGCGGGATCGCCAGCGGCGAGTTCTACCAGTGCGATTCGCACGTGCTTGCGCTGGGCTACATCGGCATGACGCTGGGCAGCTATCGCTGGCTGCGGCCCAGCGGGCGGCGCTCCGCCAAGGAGATCGCGGCGGAGTTCAGCACGGCGCTGCTGCGCGGACTGATCCGCGACGAGGCGATCCGCACGACCTCGCCGCTGGGGCCCTAAGCCCGTAGGTGCTTGTCGAGGAACGCGAGCTGGTCGGCGACCACCCGCTCGAACGCGTCGTCGACGTAGATCGCGAAATGGCCCTCGGGATACAGCTTGACCTCGCCGCGGGGCGCTCTGGCCGCGTGGCGCAGCGTCGTCGCCGCGGGGGCCACCGAGTCGGCCTCGCACACGCAGAACAGGATCGGGCAACCGATCTTCGGTGTCAGGCGTCCCGGGCGATAGGTGAAGACCTGCAACGCGATTCGGGCGGCGACCTCGTTGCGTACGTCGGCGCCGTCGGGCACCAGCCGCAGGTAGCCCTCGTACGCGTCGGTCGTGTTCATCAACGCGACCTCGCCGGGCCGCCCCGCCGTCGCGACCATCACCGGTGGCCGGCCCCGCTTGCTCGCGAGCACGTCGCGCACCGCCCGCGCGGTGATGCGCGCGGTGATCAGCGGGTTGGTGATGGTGCGCGCGGACGCGATGCCGTCGGTGAAGGGGCACTGGGCGACGGCCGCGGCGATGCCCGGCAGCCGCGCCGCCGTGGCGATCACGTGACCGCCGGCAAAAGACGTGCCCCACAACGCGATTCGAGCGGGATCGACACCCGGTAGGGTGCGCGCGTAGTCGACGGCCGCGGCCCAGTCGGCGAGCTGCATGCCGACGTCGAGGACCTGACGGGGCCGGCCTCCGCTGTCGCCGAAGTTGCGGTAGTCGAACACCAGGCACGCGTAGCCGGCCGCGCTGAAGCGTTCGGCGTAGGCGTCCAGGCGCATGCTCCGCACGGCGCCCAGGCCGTGGGCCATCACCAGCAGCGGCGCGGGGCCGTCGCCCGGCGGGCGGTAGAGCCAGGCGCTGATCAGGTCGTCGCCGGACGGGAACCGAAGGTCTTCGCGTGTAGTCATCAACGGTTGATTCTGCCCCCGCGGTCCACGGGCGGTCCGCAGGTATGCGCGCCCAAATTAATGGACTAGTGTCTAGAAACGTTTTGAGCGCTCAACGGACGGAGACTGTCATGGCGATCCGCGTCGCGCACGTCGGTACCGGCAACGTCGGTGGGCTGGCCCTCGCCGAACTGATCACCAACCCGCAGTTCGAGCTGACCGGGGTGTGCGTCTCCACCCCGGAAAAGGTGGGTAAGGACGCGGGCGAGCTGTGCGGCGTCGGCCTGGACGCCGGCGTGGTGACGGGCGTCGCGGCCGTCGACGACCTGGACGCCATCATCGCCGCCAAGCCCGAGTGCGTCGTCTACTGCGCGATGGGCGACACCCGGCTGCCCGAGGCCATGGCCGACGTGATGCGCATCCTGGCCGCCGGGATCAACGTCGTCGGGTCCTCGCCGGGGCTGCTGCAGTACCCGTGGGGCGTGATGCCCGACAAGTACATCGCCCGCGTGGAAGACGCTGCCAAGCAAGGCAATTCGAGCATCTTCATCAGCGGCGTCGACCCCGGGTTCGCCAACGACCTGATCCCGTTCGCGCTCGCCGGGACGTGTCAGCGCATCGAGCAGGTGCGCTGCATGGAGATTCACGACTACGCGTCCTACAACGGGACCGAGGTCATGGACTACATGGGATTCGCCAAGCCCATGGACGAGATCCCGATGCTGCTGCAGCCGGGCATCCTCAGCATCGCCTGGGGCACCGCGATCCGTCAGCTGGCGGCCGGCCTGGGCATCGAGGTCGACGAGATCACCGAGTCCTACCAGCGCGAGCCCGCGCCCGAGGACTTCGACATCGCGGTCGGCCGCGTCGCCAAGGGGACCGTGGCCGTGCTGCAGTTCGAGATCCGCGGCATGGTCAAGGGCCACCCCGCCATCGTCATCGAGCACGTCACCCGGCTGCGGCCCGACCTGCGCCCCGACCTGCCCCAGCCCGCCGCGGGCGACGGCTCCTACCGCGTCGAGATCACCGGCGAGCCGTCCTATGCGGTCGACATCATTCCCAGCAGCCGCAAGGGCGACCACAATCACGCCGCGATCGCGGGCGCCGCGGGCCGCGTCGTCAACGCCATCCCCGCGGTGATCGCGGCGCCCCCCGGCATCCGGACCACGCTCGACCTGCCGCTGGTCACCGGAAAAGGCCTTTACGCACCAAGCACTTTGGTGACCTCTTAATCGAAAGGAGCCCCCTGTGGGACGGGTAGACGGCAAAGTTGCGCTCATCAGTGGCGGTGCGCGCGGGATGGGCGCCGAGCACGCGCGGCTGCTGGCGGCCGAAGGCGCCAAGGTGGTGATCGGCGACATCCTCGACGACGAGGGAGAAGCCGTGGCCGCTGAAATCAATGCGATCGGTGACGCGGTGCGCTACGTGCACCTCGACGTCACCCAACCCGACCAGTGGGACGCCGCCGTGCAGACCGCGATCGGCGAATTCGGCAAGCTCAACGTGTTGGTCAACAACGCCGGGACCGTCGCGCTCGGCCCATTGAAGAGCTTCGATCTCGCCAAGTGGCAGAAGGTGATTGACGTCAACCTGACCGGGACGTTCCTGGGCATGCGGGTGGCCGTCGAGCCGATGATCGCGGCCGGGGGCGGCTCGATCATCAACGTCTCGTCCATCGAGGGCCTGCGCGGCGCGCCGATGGTGCATCCCTACGTCGCCTCCAAGTGGGCGGTGCGTGGCCTGGCCAAGTCCGCCGCCCTGGAACTGGCGCCGCACAACATCCGGGTCAACTCCGTGCACCCGGGCTTCATCCGCACCCCGATGACCAAGCACCTGCCCGAGGACATGGTGACCATCCCGCTCGGCCGCCCGGCCGAGTCCCGCGAGGTGTCGACCTTCATCCTGTTTTTGGCCAGCGACGAGTCGTCGTACGCCACCGGCAGCGAATTCGTCATGGACGGCGGCCTGGTCACCGACGTGCCGCACAAAAACCTGTTCTAGGGCGGTGCTATAACCGCGAGCATGCTGAGCACTTTGGCAAGCCTGGTCGGGCCGAACCACGTCGTCACCGACCCCGACGTGCTGGCGGCGCGCAGCGTCGACCACACCGGCCGTTACCGCGGGCGGGCCAGCGCGCTGGTGCGGCCGGGCTCGGGCGAGCAGGTCGCCGAGGTGCTGCGGGTGTGCCGCGACGCGGGCGCGCACGTGACGGTGCAGGGCGGCCGGACCTCGCTCGTGGCCGGCACCGTCCCCGAACACGACGACGTGTTGCTGTCCACCGAGCGGCTGCACGCCATCGGGGACGTCGACACCGTCGAGAGCCGCATCGAGGTCGGCGCCGGAGCCACCCTGGCCGCGGTGCAACGGGCTGCGGCCGCGGCCAATCTCGTGTTCGGCGTGGACCTGTCCGCCCGCGACACGGCGACCGTCGGCGGCATGGCGTCGACCAATGCCGGCGGCCTGCGCACCGTCCGGTACGGCAACATGGGCGAGCAGGTGATCGGCGTGCAGGTCGCGCTGCCCGACGGCTCGCTGCTGCGCCGCCACAGCCGGGTGCGCCGGGACAACACCGGCTATGACCTTCCGGCGCTGTTCGTGGGCGCCGAGGGCACGCTCGGCGTCATCACCGGGCTGGATCTGCGGCTGCATGCCATCCCCCCGCACCGGGTGACCGCCATCTGCGGATTCGCCGACCTCGACGCGCTGGTGGCCGCCGGCCGGATCTTCCGCGACGTGGATGGCATCGCGGCCCTGGAATTGATCGACGGCCGGGCCGCCGCGCTGACCCGCGAGCATCGCGGCGTCGGGGCCCCGGTCACCGGGGACTGGCTGCTGCTGGTGGAGCTGGCCGCCGACCATGACCAGACCGAGCGCCTCGCCGACTTGCTCGACAACGTGCCGATGCGCGGCGAGCCGGCGGTGGGCGTGGATCTCGTTGCGCAGCAACGGTTGTGGCAGGTGCGCGAATCGCTGGCCGAGGTGCTGGGCGTGTACGGTCCGCCGCTGAAGTTCGACGTGTCGCTGCCGTTGTCGGCGATCAGCGAATTCGAAAGGCACGCCGTTGAATTGGTCGCTATTCACGCCCCAGGGGCGCTGCCGGTGCTGTTCGGGCATATCGGCGAGGGCAACCTGCACCTGAACGTATTGCGTTGCCCGGGCGAGCAAGAGCGGGCGCTCTATGAGCCGATGATGGACCTCATCGCGCGGTGCGGCGGCAACGTCAGCTCCGAGCACGGCGTCGGCAGCCGCAAGCGGCCCTACCTCGCGATGTCACGCGAGCCCGCGGACATCGCCGCGATGCGCACGCTCAAGGCGGCGCTGGACCCGACGGGGTATCTCAACGCCGCGGTGTTGTTCGAGTAGGCGAGCATGAAGCCGGAAGAAGGCACGCCCCTAACTGCTGCGATAATCGCGTCGGTCTCTGCGCCGTCAGGCGGAGACGACCTTCTGCCGACTGTCTGGGCGGTAACATCGGAATAGCCAAAGCGATTTAGCGGGACCGCGCGGTCGCAAGTACGACATGGCCGAGTCCTGCATCGCGAAGCTTCATCGACAGTCGTCAATGATTCATAAACGATGCTTGCCATCGTTCGCGCCGAGCCGTGGGGCCGAGAACCCGCAAAGCTTTGTGGCCGCACTTGGACGAAATCCTGAGCACGGTGTGCCAGTGAGTACTAGGAGGCGGGGCAGAGCTCAGAACGGAGGCTCCTCGTCGTCAGGCTGATCCATCGTGTCGACATTTGAGCTCTCATTCAAGGGCTGCTCGCGCTGCGGTGGCGCCCAAACCGCTGACAGTTTCGCCGCGTTCAGCGGGGCCCCCTCTCGCCATGCGGCTTCGAAGTCGGGGTCGGAAGCGTTGGGACGGTAGCGTTCGTCGAGTTCCTCAACTTCTACGAGCACGGGGATTTCAGCGGCAGCTCCGAGGAGTAACGCCGTGCGAGCAGGATATGCCGACACTTCGTTGACAAGGTCGCCAAGCGAATCCGGTACCAACCGTCGGATTAGATCTTGATCGCGGGCGTTGACTATTCGATGGACAAGGAATGTATTGCATTGGGAAAGAACAGTTTCAGATAGCTCACTTGGCCTTTGCGAGGAGACAACTAGTGATAGACCAAACTTGCGCCCTTCCCTGCCGATGCGCTCGAACGCCTCGCGACACAAGTCGGCCATCCCGGTTGATACCTCGTCCAGCGAGCTGTCGGCGTGTCGTCGCACTAATGCGTGGGCTTCTTCGATCGCGAGAATCACCGGTGCCGCACCCTCAACACGACGTCCTCGCTCCAGAACCTCGAGAACGGACCGGGCGATGACGCTGGCTATTACGTGTTGAGCTTGAGAAGGTATTAAACTCAAGTCAAGAATCGAAATTTGACCTTTTGGGCTTGTACCTATGAGGTCGTCGATCCATTTCGCGAGTGTCTCGTCGTCGCGGTAAGCGCACACGTTATTCATGCGGTGGTCGCTCATTGCGACCGTTAGCCTGTCCTGCATCGGGGCTACCCAGCTTGCGACATCGGCGCCAGCATGGACGCCAATGAGCTCGATCAATTGAACAAGATCCAGCGCATCGAACGGGGTCGGCGTGTCGACGCTAGACACGTCACCCACCATGCTTGGAACACCAAGTGCCGTAAGCGCATCGTCGAATGCTGAGCACAATTGACGGCATTCCTCTACCGACGGACCAGTAACTCCCAATACCCATGGATAGCGTGGGTCATTGCCTCGCTTCGGGTTTAGGACTGCGGAGATGACCGTATAAAGTGCGCGAAGTTCATCCACCGCCTTATCGCCAGCCGCGTCATGCACAGCCTTGCACGACTTCATGATTCGGTCCAAGTCCGAAAGCTTGGCCGCGACGTCCTTCGTGAAAACGCGCTCAGATTGGAATTCGAGAATTATTCGACGTCCCGCAACGACCGTTACAACGCCCTGGGGTACCCCGCCATATGCCGACGTCCGCAATATATGGAGCGCTTGGCGGAGAACCGGCGCCTGGCTACGTCCGCTCGCCGCGGCAAACGCGGACCACTCGCGAAAGCTCCATAACCAGTAGGGAACTCGCAAAGTTTCAACAGTCCCGTCAGGATCGGGTTCGACGGTGTAGCGCCGGACCGGTACGGATGCCTCAAGATCGGCAAAGGTCCGTCCATATTCGCCGTTAAGATCGAGAATGATGGCGCGGAATGTCCCGCCTTCTTCGGTAGCTAGAGTTGCGCTCGCTCGCAACATATGCGCAAGCGAGCACGACTTCCCGCTGCCTGTGTTGCCAAGGATTGCGAGGTGGCGTCCGAAA
Organism: Mycobacterium sp. TKK-01-0059; assembly: GCF_000709305.1. Lineage (NCBI taxonomy): Bacteria > Bacillati > Actinomycetota > Actinomycetes > Mycobacteriales > Mycobacteriaceae > Mycobacterium > Mycobacterium sp. TKK-01-0059. Next base: position 1,593,810 of record NZ_KL446993.1, on the reverse strand, counting down.
AGGCGATTAGGGCTCAATACGACCGGACTGTCGCCCGCCATTGGCGCGGTCCCGATGCGAACACCGCCACTGGCGATTAGCGGTACGGCAAGTGCAGCTTCCGATCCAGTGGGGAGTCGAACGGGATCTCCGACGGTGGGAAATGTAAGCGCGCCGCGTTCGAGAGCGAGAACGCCGCTCGCATCGCGACGTACCAGACCGAGTGCCATTGCCCTCAGCCGGCGCCCAGCAGAGGGCAGGCCCAGTATGTTCGAGTCTTGCCGGGAGTGTGCGAGAGTTGGCTTGTCGACAATGCCTAGCCATAGCACGATCGCCAAAATCACCCCCGCCTCGCATGGCAGTGCAACGAACCCGTTTACAGTCGGGAAACGTTGAAGTACCCCTTGACTAATGGAGGTCCCGTGCGGTGCCTCGACGTCGAGTTCTACGGTGACGACCGAGGGCGTCACTTCGACTACATGCCCAACCACGAGTGATTCTTGACTGACGGGATCCCAGGATCTCCCGTCGATCATGATTTGTCGCCCCCTTCTTGGTCCTCAGTGTGGGCTGCGCCTACCTGTGAACCAATTAAGGGGGACGTTCCTGGCCAGGGCAGCCAGTTTTCCGTCAGCCGAGCAATATTCGCGAAAGATGGCCCCAACATCAGACTCACTTGTCCCGTTCGGCGATAGGTGTCAATGAATCTGCTTATGCGCTCGCCGTCATCGGAAAATGCGATGATGAGAAGGTGTGCACTAGGAATAGTCAGCATGTCATGGATAACACGGTTGATGTGGTCGTCGCCGAAGCTGTAACCATAAGTCACTAGGGTGCTATTCGGCCGGCAAGCAGCGGCCGAAAAGTCCCGGAATAGGTCGGCATATGGATACAGAGATGTCTCAACATCTTTGGCTGCGTTTGGGTAAATGAGAAGTTCGTCGGCAAGCACACTTGATGCCGTTCCAAAGGTAGATGGCTCGCGAACGACCTGGTGCTCGTGTTGAATCCAGCGCCAATCCAGCGAGCCGTGCAGCTTTGTCAGTCGAAACACACCGTCGAGGTGCCGGGGTTCCTTGTAGCTGCCCGGCGGCGAGTAGTGGTAGTCGATCTCAAGTCGAGATGATCGGAACACCGGCTCGAGTGATCCGATAAACCTGTCGAGGAGTCTGAAGCCAGCCTGATCAGCTCCCCACTCGATGACCCTGTCGTAGTTTGTCGTGAAGATTTGCACCCGATCGCGGGTGGGAACTCGGCCTACGAATGTCGCCAAAAACGATGTGAGGAGATTGACTGCGCGTATGCCACCGTTCGACGCGTCATGAGAGTGTGCGCGGATGCCAGCCTCAATGGCCACAACCGAGTCGCGCACCGAGCTGAGAACATTGTCGATCGCCTCCCGCAGGACTGCGGCGCGGCTGTCACGCAGTATCGAGAGGCCGGCATGCGTCTGCAATGCGACGCGAAGTCTGTCTTCCACATTTGGTTGCTCGCCTCGGCCGCTTGCCCGCGCCGATGCGACGGCCGCCGTCTCCAGCATCTCGTCCAACTCGGCATTGCCGGTCGTGATCTCTGCGTTAAGGTCGGCCGTGGTGTCGACGTCCGCTGCGATCGCTAAGCCAGTGGTGAGCCCCGATCCGACGAGAAGGTTCAGGTGTTCGCTCTGTAATAGGGAGGCAATGAATGATTCAACATAGCGACGAGGTGGCAGGGGGTCACCAGGCGCCCATTTACGCTCGCCGAGTATCAAGCGATCTGCAGGAAGCAGTGGCCGCGAACCAGGGTCGTCGCTGTTGTTGCCGGACACAAGAATCATCCCTCCAAACGCGAAGAGGACATGGCTGCGCAAACCACGAAAGATAGCTGATCCCAGCGCAGCTGCTGCGCCAGGTGATTGCCACTCCCTCGCGGCTCATGGCCTATCGCCGACACTATCGGCTAAACCGTCAAACGACCGCGATTTTCACCGAGTGGTCTGCCAACATCGGTGGTCCCGACCGGCGAGATGTTCCAGCGAGGGATCTATATAGCTGTGGCCGAAACTCTGCCCTGACAATCTCATAGATAACCGCTGTCATCCATCGAATTCGGTCGCCGGCAGACAGAACTGTTGAACGACATCGCGATAAACGGAGCTGACTTGGGCCACTGGCTCAACCCGGACTGGAGCGACCTGTTGGACCCATGACTATCGGCCGACGTGTAGTTAACGCGAAGCGTTGTTCGACTAGTTGCCCTTGATCCCCACCGCGTGCCGCAGCTGCGCCAGAAACTGATCCGCGTCGTCGCTGCGAACGATGTAGTGCGAGATCGCGATCCGGATCACCGTCGCCGCCTTCACCGCGGAGTTGGGCCCGGGCAGGTGCCGCTGTAAGCCCTCGCGCATCTGCGGGATCACCCACGAGAACTGGGCGATGGTGTGCTCGGGCTCGACGTCGACCATCCGCACGCCGGAGTACGAGTGCTGGTAATCGACGATGAACCGCAGCACGGCGTCGAGCTTGTCCACGCCCTTGAGGCCCGCGGTGGCCTTAACGAGGCCGCTTTCGAAGATCTGTCGCTCGTAGGCCGAAAACGCCGACAGCAACTCCTCTTTGGACGCGAACCAGCGGTACAGCGTCGGGCGGGAGACGCCCGCCTGGGTGGCCACGTCGGACAGGCTCAGCTTGGTCTTGCCGTTGCGGCCGAGCACCTCGGCGGTGGCCGCCAGAATGCGCTGACGGGTCGAGGTGTCGGTGTCGGCGATCGTCGTCGACCGGATCGGGTGGCTCATGTTTTCGCCTCCACGTTAGGCCCGAGGCGGGCGCCGGCGCACCAGCACCGACTGCTGGATGGCGCCGACCGCGCCCTGTTCGTCGAACAATGTGCCGATCGTCGTCCCGATCCCGTCCGGCCCGTAACTGGTTTCCGCCCTGATCCCGATCCAATCACCGTCGGGGACACGAAACACGTGCACGGCCAGATCGGTGTTGAGGAAGGTCCATTTGGTGATGTCCAGCTTGCTGCCGATGCCGTTGGCGCAGTCGGCGACCGCGAACAGCCGCTCCAGTTGGGTCATGGACTCGCCGTTGACCAGGTCGACGGTCGGGTTGATCCACGATTCGCCCGGGCCTTCGCTCAACGGCTCGGTCAGCCACAGCCACTCGAGGCTGTGCACGTAGTTGCGGTCCCAGTCCTTGGCCTTGAGGTTGCGGTCGTAGGCCTCGGCCCTCGGCCGGGGCAGGGGAGCCGCGGCGTGCGCGAGCTCCTCGGTGTCCTGGTGCTGCAACCGCCAACCGGTGGCGCGCGCCACCGGCCGGGGAGCGCCGTCGGGACCCGGCGCCAGCATCTCGGCGCTGACGAGTTCGATCTGCTTGCCGGGCCGTTGCACCTGCGAGCGGACCCACAGGTCGCCCTCGGCCGGCACCCCGCCCAGCAGGTCGATCACGACCCGGGACAGGCGGGTGTCGTCGCGCAGTTCGCACCGCTCCAGCGCCCGGACCAGCAGCCCCGACACCGGACCGCCGTGCTGGATCGCCGCCGACCAGGTGCCGCGCGCCAGGTCGGTCGCCCGGAACTTCTCGCCCGGCGCGTCGGCCGGGTCGATCAGCTCGTAGTAGGCGTCGGTCATCGTCAACCTCTTCGGGGGTCAGGGCAGGCCGGCGCCGGGAGTGGTCACCGTGACGGCGTCCAGCCGGGAAAGCCGGGTGCCGGCCAGGCGCTGAGGATAGGCGTCCGTGCTCGACAACAGAAACAGGGTGCGGCGCTGCGGGCCGCCGAGCGCGCAGGCGATGGCGACCCGATCGCCCATGTCGATCCGGTCGGTCACGTCCCCGCCCGCCACGATCCGCTCGAACTGGTGGGCCAGGGTCATCGACGTCCACACCCCGCCCTCGGCGTCGAGCGCGATGCCGTCGGGCGGCCCGTCCAGGCCGTCGGCGAAGATCCGGCGATCGGTCAGCCCACCGTCATCGCCGATCGAAAACGCGGTCAGCCGCCGGCCCGTCGACTCGGCGACGATCAGCGTCGTGCGGTCCGGCGTGATCACCATCCCGTTGGGGAAGTCGAGATCCTCGGCGACGACGGTCGCGCTGTCGTCGGGGTCGAGGCGGACGATCACGCCGCCGCGCAGCGCCTGGCATCCGATGTAGGCGCGGCCCACGTCGTCGATGACCATGTCACCGAGGTTGGCCGGCGCCACGTCGGCGAGATCGGCGATGGTGGCGACGCTTTCGCCGTCGTAGCGCAGCACCCGCCGGTCCTCGGTCGACGCGATCAGCAGCGAGCCGTCGGGACGGAAACCCAAGCCCGACGGCGAGTGCCCGGGCAACGGCAGCGTGGTCAGCGAGCCCCCCATGGTCGAGGTGTGGACCGCCTCGCCTAGCATGTCGGAGAACCACAGCAGGCCCTCGAACCAGCGCGGCCCCTCGCCGAAGCAGAACCCGTTGGCCAGCGGCTCGGGGATCATCCGCTCATGCCTTTGGCCAACCTTCCGCTTTACAAAACACCGAAAAAGTGTCACGCACCGCGGGTACCGGTGTCAATCTGCCGACCGGGCGAGTTCTCGTGCGACGGCCTCGTGGTAGGCGTCGATCTTCGCCGGGTTGGCCTGGATGAAGAGCTGATCCGGCAGGGGCGCGTGCTTGTACGCCTCGATCGTCATGGTCCGGGAGAACAGCGTGACGTCCTGGCCCGGCCGGGTGAAGTGGTACGACACGGTGATCCTGCCCTCCATGCCGCCGTTCCCGTCGCGGTCATGGCCCAGGCGGCCGATCGAGGTGAACACGAACAGCGTCGGCCGCACGGCGGCGGCCAGCTGCCAGCGGAAGATCCGGTCGCCGTCGGGCCCCGCTTCCTCCCAGGTGTCACCCACTTTCAGGGGTAGGTCGGGCAACCCGCCGATGTGCGCGCTGCCGGGGTAGGTCTTGGTCCAGTTCAACGGGTTGGTGACGAAGTCGTAGACGGTCTCGGCGGACTGCGTGAACGCGGTCTCCGAAGTGGTGGTCACGATACCCAATGGCGTTGCCTCCCTGCGCTTTTCGTCGGCGGGCTGGTCCGCCGGGCCGCGGTCTTGTTAGCCAAGCTTTACAAATCCTACTCAAAGTGTCACGCTGAGCCCTGAGCTGCTAGCGCGAGAGGTGGAGCGGATTTGACGAAAGCTTCCGAGGAGTCTCAGCAGACCGAGTGGACGGTGCAAGGCCTGCTGGGTCTGTTTGACGTGCAGGCCGATGGGCAGGACCGGTTCACCGGCGAGACCGGCATCGCCGGCGGCGACGAACGCCAGGTGGTGGAGGGCACCCAGGTGCTCGCACAGGCGATTGTCGCGGTGGGCAAACGATTCCCGGACAAGTCGGTGCGCTCGGCGCACGCGGTGTTCTCCCGCGCCGTGACCGTCGGCCCGCCGATCGAGCTGATCCTCGACGTCGTGGCCGAGGGCCGGTCCACCGCCACCGCCGTCGTGGCCGTGCACCAGAACGGCCGCCGGTGCCTGAGCATCACCGTGCTGGCCGACGTCCCGACCGCCGACGTCATCCGTCACCACCTGCCGCGCCCCGAGGTGGCCGCGCCGGCCGACGCCAACCCCTCACCGATGCCGATGGTCGGCCGCGAGCTGCGCCTGGTGGACGTTGTCGACGTCAACAGCCCCGACGAGGTCGGCCCGCCGGAGCTCTACGCGTGGCTGCACTACGACCCCATCCCGACCCGCGACGACCTGGCCAAGGCGCTGCTGGCGTACTTCACCGGTCACCTGGGGATCTCCACCACCATGCGCGCGCACGAGGGCATCGGCACCGCCCAGGCGCACCTGACCGTGTCCACCGCGCCGATGAGCATCTCGGTCGCCTTCCACGAGCCGGCGCGCTGGAGCGGCTGGCTCCTCTACACCCACGAGAGCACCCAGGTGGGCGCGGGCATGTCGTACGTGCGCGGCACCGTGCACGCCGAGGAGGGGGACCTGCTGGCGTCGTTCTCCCAGGAGGCGCTGATCCGCCCGCTGCGGACCAGCGACACCGCGATCGATTCCCGCGCGCGCTTCTGACGGCTGGAAAATCAGATGCGCTTCACCATCACCCACCCGATGCACAGCCATCCCTACAACCCGGAATTGGTCAGTGGGGACGGCATCGGCAAGGTGGCCGCGGCCACCGAAGCGGCCGGGATCCACGGTTTCGGCTTCACCGATCACCCCGCGCCGTCGCAGCGGTGGCTGGACGCGGGCGGGCATGACGCGTTAGACCCTTTCGTCGCACTGGGTTTCGCCGCCGCCACCACCTCCACCCTGCGGCTGATTCCCAACATCGTCGTGCTGCCGTACCGAAACCCGTTCGTGGTGGCCAAGTCCGGCGCCACCCTGGATCTGCTATCCGGCGGCCGCTTCACCCTCGCGGTGGGCGTGGGCTACCTCAAGCGCGAGTTCGCGGCGCTGGGCGTCAGCTACGACGAGCGCGCCGAGCTGTTCGAGGAAGCGCTGCAGGTGATCCGGGCCGTCTGGACCGAAGACGACATCTCCTTTGAGGGCAAGCACTTCAGCGCGCGCGGCATCACCGCGCATCCCCGGCCGCTGAGCAGCCCGCACCCGCCGATCTGGATCGGCGGCAACACCACCGCGTCGCGCCAGCGGGTGGCGCAGTACGGCGACGGCTGGTGCCCGTTTCCCGCCCCGCCCCAGTTGGCGCAGACCGCGGGCACGGCCACCATCGACTCGGTGCAAAAGCTCGCCGAGGGCATCGAGGACCTGCGACGCAGATGCGATGCGGCGGGCCGGGATTGGTCGGCGATCGACATCACCTTCACCAACTTCGAGGGCGGCGGCCCCGCCGATGACGCGTTCAACGCCGACGCGTACCTCGACGGCCTGGACAGGTTGGCGAAGCTGGGGGTGACGTGGGTCAGTGTCCACCTGCCCGGCGACAGCATGACGCATGCGCTCGAAACCCTCGACCGTTTCCGCACCCTCGTGATCGACGCGGCCTGAATGGACTTCTCCCGCGTCGCGCTCTCACCCGAGGACCAGGATTTCTACGATCAGTTCCGGGAGTTCATCGCCGAGCATGTCACCGATGAGGTGCGGCGGCGTGACCGGGAGACCGGTGAAAACTTCAGTGAACCGGTGCATTTGGCGTTGGGCGAAGCCGGTTATCTGGAATCGGACTGGAAGCTGGAGTCCGAGGGCGGCTTCAATCCGGTGCGCCGCCGGATCTTTCACCTCGAGATCGGTCGTGCCCACGCCCCGTGGTTCCACTGGGGCACCACGGCGGTCGTCGCGCGGTTGGTGCAGCAGTTCGGGGCGGCCGAACTCGTCGACGCGGTGCTGCCGGGCGTGCTGTCCGGCGAGATCCGGCTCTGCCTGGGCTACACCGAACCCGAGGGTGGCTCCGACGTCGCCACCTGCAAGACGCGAGCCGTGCGCGACGGCGACGCGTGGGTCATCAACGGGTCCAAGATGTTCACCTCGAACGCGCAGAACGCCAAGTACGTCTTCCTGCTCACCAACACCGATCCGCAAGGACCGAGACACAAGAACCTGACCATGTTTCTGGTGCCGCTGGATTCGCCGGGCATCGAGATCCAGGGCATCCGCACGCTGGATGGTGACCGCACCAACATCGTGTACTACAGCGACGTGCGGGTCGATGACCTCTACCGGATCGGCGAGGTCAACGGCGGGTGGACGGTGATGCGGTTCGCCCTCGACGCCGAACACGGCATCACCGAGGTCCAAGACCATGGCCTGCAGAACATCTCGATGCTCTCCGAGCACGGCCAGCTGATGGCCGAGGCGGCCGACGGGGTCGCGGCCATCCTGGCCACGCCCAATGCCGACGGGCGCCGCCCGATCGACGACGAGGCGACGAAATACCGCCTCGGGCGCGCCGTGGCCCGGATCGAGGCGGCCATGTCGACTCCCGGGATGTACGGGCGCGTGGGCCTCATCCAGACCATGCGGGAGGTCTCCCAGGAATTGATGGACCTGCTGGGGACGGCCTCGGCATTGCCCACCGACACAACGGGTTCCGCGGACGACGGCGCCATCGAGTTCATCTTCCGCCACGGCGTGCCCGCCGGAATCTACGGCGGCACCATGGAGGTGTTCCGCAACATGATCGCCCAGCACGAGCTGGGGCTCGGGCGTCCCAGCTACGGCCGCTGACCTTTGCCGCGAGAGTGTCACCACCGGCGGTGGCACCCGGGAGATGCGTTGCCAGTTACACTCTCGCGGGATCGCGGGGGCCACCGGGCAGCTCGGCGAGCACGTCGGCGCGGGTGTCGTCGAAGCTGAGAAATCCCTTGATCGGCAGGCTTTCCGGCGGCGGATCGGGATAACACCAGGCGACGTCCTCGACGACGCGCTCACCCGAGACCAACGACCAATACGTCGCAAAGCCCTTGTAGTTGCAGTAACTCGACGTCTCGGAGCGCACCAGCAGATCGGTGCGCACGTGCGCCGGGTCGACATACAACCTCGGCTCGAGCGCCGTCTCGAAGAGGATCGTCGTGTCGTCGGTGTCGACCAGCGTGGTGCCGCCGACGCGGACGCGCAGGCGGCGCTGCGTCGGACGGCAGTCGACGCGGTGATAGGGATTGGGCGGGTAGTGCACGAGTTTGCGCCCCTCCTCGAACCACGTGTCGACCGCGTCCCAGGGAACATGAATGAAACCCGGGGCCTCCGGCTCGGGCTCAGTCGGCAGGTCGCCGACGTCGTCGGGCGCGAAGACGTAGCTCAGCGGACGGCCCCGCCGGTGCACCATCAGCGCCCGCTCGGTGTCGATCACCAGCCGCCCGTCCTTGACCGCCTGCACGCGCCGGGGATGCGGCTCGACGTACACAATCCCTTCTGGCCCGTCGGGTATGGCGGGCGAGAAGCGCCCCGCCGGATCGCTGCTGAGCGGTCCCCGCCCGGCCACCAGAGTCATGCGTTCCTCCCGGTTGCAACCACTCATCTAGCTCCCGCGTAGGCCATTGTGGTGCACACCGGCCTCGATCCGACAGACCCGGTTAGGGCGGGAGCCCGACCGGAGGGTGGCCGACTAAGCGTGGCGGCATTCGGATTCGTGATTGAGAGTCAGGATGTGACGGGATCTCCGGGTGCGAGCAGGGCCGCGTACTGCTGCTCGAGCAGCTTGGCGGCGCCCACCTGCCAGCCCTCTGCCAACGAACGCGACATCGGGTCGGGAAAGATCTCGTCGTCGCCGTTCTCCAGCCCATCGAAGATGCCTTGCGCCACGGATTGCGTTGAGGCCTTGGGGATGTCGAGGCCTCGGGTCATGTCGGTGTCGACGGGACCGGTCAGCACCGCATGAACCCGCACGCCCCGCCCGGCCAGGATGACACGCAGCGATTGCGTGAGGGAGAACGCCGCGGCCTTGGAGATCGAATACGCGGGAATCAGCGGCAACGGTGCCAAGGCGTTCACCGACAGGTTGTTGACGATCGATCCCCCGGATCGCGTCAGCATCGGTAGGAAGGCCTGAATCACGTCGTACGTGCCGAACAGATTCACCGCAAGATGCGTCCGCAGGGCGGCGGCGTCGCTGAGATCGTCGTACACCGCCAGGCCCGCGTTGTTGACCAGGACATCGAGCGAGTCGACCCTGGCCACGGCCCGCCGAATCTGCGCGGGGTCGGTGATGTCCAGGGCCAGGGGTGTCACGCGGGAATCGCCGTTGCCGGCCAAGGCCTTCCGGGTGCCGACGTACACCCGCCGGGCGCCCCGGTGCAAGGCCTCCGCGACCAGCGCGGCGCCGATGCCCCGGTTTCCCCCGGTGATCAGCACCGCCCTGCCTGAGATTGTGGCCACGATGACGGCCTCCTTCATTGATTGGTGTCGGATTGGGCAGGCCGCACGGGTGGGGTGGCTTGCCGCGGCCAGTCGTTGCGCGACGCCCGCATGTATTCCGATACACGGGGCCACCCAGATTCATCGGCGGGCAGATCAGAACGGCGAACCGGATGACCCGGTGGCAACGGGCGGCGGGCGCAGGGAGTAGGAACTTACGCATGGCGGGACCGGTGGAAGGCGTCAAGGTCGTCGAGCTCGGGGTGTGGGTGGCCGGGCCGGCCGCCGGCGGCATCCTGGCGGACTGGGGCGCCGACGTGATCAAGATCGAACCCCCGACCGGTGATCCGGCGCGCATGTTCGGCCGCATGCTGGGCTGCGATATGGGCCTCAACCCGCCGTTCGAAATGGACAACCGCTCCAAGCGCAGCGTCGTGCTGGACCTGGGCACCGACGCGGGCCGCGCCAACGCCTTCGAATTGCTCGCCGGCGCAGACGTTTTCCTGACCAACGTTCGACCCGGCGCGCTGCAACGCCTCGGGCTGGACTTCGAGTCGGTGTCGGCGGCCAACCCCCGCCTGGTCTACGGGCTCATCACCGGATACGGCGAAAACGGTCCGGACGCCGATCGCGCCGCCTTCGACGTGGCCGCGTTCTGGTCCCGCGCCGGGGTGGCCCACCTGCTCACCCGGCCCGGCGAGACGCCCCCGTTTCAGCGCGGCGGCATGGGCGACCACTCCGCCGGAATGACGATGGCCGCGGCGGTGTGCGCAGCACTGCTCGCGCGCGAACGCACCGGCGCGGGCCAACTGGTGACCACCTCGCTGTACCGCCAGGGCGCCTACACCGTGAGCTTCGACCTCAACACCTATCTGATGAGCGGCCAGCCCATCGCGATCGGGCAACGCGAATCGATGGGCAACCCGTGCATGAACAACTACGCCGCCTCCGACGGCCGGCGCTTCTGGATCGTCGGGCTCGAGCCCGAGCGGCACTGGCCGGCGCTGTGCCGCGCCGTGGGACGGCCCGAATGGCGCGAGGACCCGCGGTTCGCCGATGCCCGCTCCCGCGCGGCCAACTCGGCGGCGCTGATCGTCGCGCTGGACGAGATCTTCGCGACGCGCCCCCTCGACGAATGGGCGCAGGTCTTCGCCGGCGAGCCCGATTTCTTCTGGTCACCGGTCAACGCGCTCGAGGACGTCGTGGCCGACGAGCAGTTCCACGCCGCCGGCGGCATCGTCGACGTGCCCGACGGGGACGCGGCGGTGCCGATGGTGGCCACGCCCGCGGATTTTCACGGCACCCCGTGGGCTCCGCGTTCTGCGGCACCGGAACTCGGGCAGCACACCGAGGAAGTGCTGGCCGACCTCGAGGCGCGCCGAGGCTCGTGACGGGCCGCCCGAACCTTTACAAATTTCGCCGGAAGTGTCACGCTGTGCGGTGAGCCGCTTCACCCGACGCGTGCGGCGGCTCCAGCCCTTGAGAAAGCCCATGACAAGCGCTTGAGGCCCGCCAACGGAGTCGTTGGGGCCGTGGTGAGGAATGGATCGATGGTCGCTCCAACGTTCGATATCAGCAAGAGCAGCGCCGCCCCGGCAACCCAGGCCAACGCCGAGGGTCTGCGCTATCGCCTGGACGTCGTCGCCGCCAGCGCCGTCGACGTCGTGCACTCGGCCGGAGGGTGGCTCTACGACCGGGCGATGGCCGGCTGGGAGGTGACCGTGCTGCTCCCGCAGGGCCGCGACACCCGTTCGCTGCGGATCCTGGGGGTGCGGGTATGTGACCTCGAGTCGTCCCTGGCCGCGCTGGGGGCGGGCTCGACCAGCCTGGCCGTCAGCGCCGACGCGTTCAGCGCCGACGCGCGGGTACGCGACGCGGTGCTCGAGTCGCTGGACAACCGGCTGACCGAGGTCGCCTTGTGGGGCGACGGGTGGCCGCTGGGAGTGCACCACGCGACGACCCGCGCCCAGCACCTGCTCAGCGGGGCGGCGCGCATGTTCAAGGGCTATGCGCTTGCGGCAGCGGGCATTTCGGACGCCACGGTCGCCCCCACCGAGACGCTGCTGTGCGACGTGGGTTCCGGGGCCGACTCCGAGCTGATCCGGCTCGACTAGGCCCATGAAGAAGTACTACAAACACGCGCTGCTCTACCTGCACGAGACCATCTCGCTGGGATCCGGCCGAAGCGACCGCTTCACCGAGATCTTCGCCGACACCTACCAGCCGATGATGGAGCAACTCGGCGCCCGGCTGTTCGCGATCTGGGAATCCACCCCCTACAACGGTCACTGGCCGCAGGTGACGGTCATCTGGGAGATCGACGGGTTCGCCGACTACGCCAGGATCGGCGCCGCCCAGGCCCGCGGCGGCAGCCACGAGGCCGCCGCCGGAAAATGGTCGGCGTTTCTGGCCGACCTCGGCGCCTCGGGCGAGGGCCGCATCATGTACGCCGGACCCAGCAACAGGACGCTTGCCCAGCTGCGCGAGGCCAATTTCACTGCGCCACTGGTGATTCAGGAGATCATGCAGACCAAGCCCGGGCGCCAGGACGACTACATCCGCGAACTGGAGCGGCTCTACGTGCCGTGGTCGGAACGCACCGGCAAACGCTGGCTCGGCTCGTTCACCACGACCTTCCGCTTCAACGAGGTCATCCACTACTGGGCACTCGACGGGGGATGGGACTGCTTCGCCGAGCACTACCCCTCGTGGAAGGAGAGCCCGCCCGCCGAGATCGTCACCTGGATGAGCGTGGCCCCCGCGCTGCGCGACGGCTGGGAAGATTCCATCCTGCAGGCCCTCCCGCCCTCACCGCTGCAGTGACCGAGCGCCAAGGACCCATGGACCACACCGACTTCAGCTACGACCCCTTCGACGCTGCGGTGATGGCAAACCCGTTGCCGTACTACCGAATCCTGCGCGACCACCACCCGGTGTATTACATGCCGCAATGGGACACCTTCGCGCTGTCGCGTTTCGAGGACATCTGGAAAGTCCTGGAAGTCAACAACGGCACATTCGTCGCCTCGGAGGGCACGTTGCCGGCGGCATCGGTTCTGGCCCAACACAATTCCGGGCCGGTCGACGACCCGCCGCTGAACCCGCTGCCATTCCATGCGATGTTCGACGCCGACCTGTACGGCGAGATCCGGCGCACGCACTCCCGGCCGTTTCGGCCCCGTTCGGTCACAGAGCTCGAGGGCAGGATCCGGGCGCTGGCCAACGAACGGCTCGACCTACTGCTGCCGCGCGGCTCGTTCGACCTGACCCAGGACTACGGCGGCGTCGTGGTGGCCGCGATCGTCTGCGAACTGCTCGGCATTCCCACCGATCTCGCGCCGCAGGTCCTCGCCGCGGTCAACGCCGGCAGCCTCGCCCAGCCGGGTGTCGGCGTGGACACCGGGCAGGCGCGCCCGAACTATTTCGAGTTCCTGCTGCCCGCGGTCGCGCGCCGCCGCGCCGACCGGTCCGGGCCGCCGCTGGACGTGGTCGACGGCCTGCTCGGCTACCACCTGCCCGACGGCAGCGCGCTGGACGACATGGAAGTCGCCACCCAGATGCTGTGCATCTTCATCGGCGGGACCGAGACGGTCCCCAAGATCGTCGCCCACGGGCTGTGGGAGCTCAGCCGGCGGCCCGACCAGTTGGCCGCCGTGCGCGCCGATCCCGAAGGCAACGTGCCCGTCGCCCGCGAGGAGATGATCCGATACTGCGCGCCCGCGCAGTGGTTCGCGCGAACGGCGCGCAAGCCCTTCGACATTCACGGTCAGACCATCAATCCCGGCCAGCGCGTCATCACCCTGCTCGCCTCGGCCAGCCGCGACGAGCGGGAATACCCCGAGCCCGACGAGTTCATCTGGGACCGGCCCATCCGCCGCTCGCTGGCGTTCGGCCGCGGCCAGCACTTCTGCATCGGCTACCACCTGGCCAGGCTGGAAATCGATGTGCTGCTTGCCGAATGGCTGCGTCGGGTGCCCGACTACGCGATCCAGGACCAAGCCGCCACCCGGTTGCCGTCCAGCTTCCAATGGGGCTGGAACAACATCCCGGTGGAGGTCTGAGGTGTGGTCCTACCGGCTCATCGCCCCGTATCTGTTCGAGCGGACGACGATCGCGGACGCAACACCTGAGTCCCTGACCGACGGGCAGGTGCTGCTGCGGTTCCTGGCGGCCGGCGTCTGCGGCAGCGATCTGCCCGCGTTTCGCGGCGCCAAGGGCCGAATCCCGGGCGACGACGGCCGCAGCGGACCCGAGAAGGACGGCTTCCCCATCCACGAGGTCGCCGGCGAGGTGATCGCCAGCCGCCACCCCGCGCACCGCCCGGGGGACCTCGTCGTCGGCTGGGCCTCCGGGTTCGACGGCATGATGGAACGCATCGTCACCGACGGTGACGGTTTGGCGCCCTACGATCCGGCGCTGACGCCGGCGCAGGCCATCGGCCTGCAACCGCTGGCCTGTGTGCTCTACGCCTGCGAGCAGCTCGGCGATCTGGCCGGGCGGCGCGTCGCGATCATCGGCCAGGGATCGATCGGCCTGCTGTTCTCCTACGTCGCCAAGGCGGCCGGTGCGCGCCGCGTCACCGGGGTCGACCCGATCGACCGCCGCGATGTGGCAAGGGCATTCGGCGTCGACGAACCGGTGCGTGCCACCAGCGACCGCTGGGCGAGTCAGCTGGCACCCGGGGACCGCGCCGACGTCGTCATCGAGGCGGTCGGTCACCAGGTGGCCACGCTCACGCACGCCATCGACGCCACCGCCCCCGGCGGCACCGTCTTCTACTTCGGTGTCGCCGACGACGAGATGTATCCCATCAGCATGCGGGCCATGCTGCGCAACAACCTGACGCTGAAATCCGGTGTGACGCTTGACCGTCGGCGGATGCTGGAGCTCGCGAGCAAGTTCGCCGCCGAGCATCCCTGGCTGCTCGGCGCGTACCTCACCCACACGTTCGGCGTCGAGCAGGTGCAGGACGCGTTCGAGCTGGCCAGCCGACCGGTGACCGAGCGCATCAAGATCGCGATCGCCGGGTGAGGGGCCGACCGTGACCGACGCTTCGCCGGGCAATCTGCAACTGGCGCTCAGCAGCAAGCCCGCCATCTTCGGCGGCTGGGTCACCGGCCCCAGCTGGCTGGGACCCGAGGAATTCGCCCGCGCCGGTTACGACTACGTCGGATTCGATGCCCAGCACGGCTATCTCGACGACGCCGGCGTCGCCCGCATGCTGCGCCGCACCGAACACCTGCCGCTGGGCACCGTCGTGCGCCTGCCCAACGCCGACGCCGCACCGATCGGGCGGGTGGCCGACGCCGGGGCCGACGCCGTCGTCATCGCAATGATCGAATCGGCCGACGAGGCCGCCGCGGCCGTGGCCGCCACCCGCTACCCGCCGGCGGGCGTGCGCAGCTTCGGACCGCTGCGCGCCAGCCTGGGGCACGACCCCGCCGCCCACGAATCCCGGATCGGCGTGTTCGCGATGATCGAGACCGCGGCGGCGCTGGCGGACATCCGCGAGATCTGCGCGGTCGACGGCCTGACCGGAATCTACGTCGGCCCGGCCGACCTCGCCATCTCGATGGGCGCCGGCGTCCTCGGGGCGACCCGGCATCCCGAGGTCCTCGACGCGATCACGCGCATCCACCGGGCGGCATCGGATGCGGGGCTGGTTACCGGCATTCACGCCGGGGACGGCATGACGGGCCAGGCCATGGCGCGGCTGGGTTTTCGCATGATCACCCTGGCCGCCGAGTCGCAGGCACTGCGCCGCGGGGCCGCCGAACACCTGCGTGAGGCGACGCAATGACCGGCCGCCCGCCGGACGACGAGGCAGCGATCCGCGATTTGATCGCCGGCTACGCGCTCGCCCTCGACGCCGGTGACGTCGACGGTTGCGTCCGGCTGTTCGCCCCCGACGGCGAATTCCTGGTGTACGGCCGGACTTTCGCGGGCCATGACGGGATCGCCGACATGTTCCGCGCCGCGGCGCGCGGCCTGCATCTGACCGGCGTCTCGCGGGTCGCGGTGGACGGGGAGCGCGCCACCGCCCGATCGCAGGTGCTGTTCGTCCGGGCCGGCGACCTCCAGCTGCGGCCCGCCCTCTACGACGACGAGCTGACCCGCGTGGACGGCCGGTGGCGCTTCGCGCGGCGCCGGTGCAGCTTCGTCACCAGCGGCGGGCTGGCCGACAGCCCCGAGGGCGCGCCGGCATGAACCCACGTGTCGCACTCGTGACCGGCGCGGCCGGCGGGCAGGGCCGGGCCATCGCCGAACGCCTACGCGCCAAGGGGTTTTCGGTGGCCGCCTGCGATCGGCGGGCCGACGAACTCGCCACCGCGGTGCGCCAATCGGGCGACGAGGAACTGATCGCGGTGGAGCTCGACGTCACCTCGGAGCAGCAATGGGACTCGGCCGTCGCACACGTCGTCGACCGCTTCGGGGCGCTGAGCACGCTGGTCAACTGCGCCGGCGTGCTGCACCGCGCGTCGTTGACCGAGGAGACCGCCGAAGGATTCGAAAACACGTGGCGGGTCAACTGTCTGGGCGCGTTCCTCGGCATGCGCGCCGCGCTCGAACACCTGCGCGCGGCGCCGGACGCCTCCATCGTCAACATCTGCAGCACCGGCGCGATCCGCCCGTTCCCCCAGCACGGCGCCTACGGCTCGTCGAAGTGGGCGCTGCGCGGCCTCACCCAGACCGCCGCCGCCGAACTCGCGCCCTCCGGCATCCGGGTCAACGCCGTGTTCCCCGGGCCGATCGCCACCACGATGCTCGACGAGACCACCCAAGCCCGGCTCGCCGCGGCATCGATGTTCGGGCGGATAGGCCGCGCCGACGAAGTCGCCGACGCCGTGGCGTTCCTGGTCTCCGGCGAGGCGTCATTCATCACCGGCTCCGAACTCATCATCGACGGTGGTCAATGCCTGCAGATCCGATGACCGACCTGTCCATCGGCATGATCGGCGCCGGCCCGGGCGGTCTGGCGCTGGGAATCATGCTGTCACGCGCCGGGTTTCGTGACTTCACCATCTTCGACCGCGAGGACGGCGTCGGGGGCACGTGGCGGATCAACACCTATCCGGGACTGGCGTGCGACGTCAAGTCGCACCTCTACTCGTTCTCGTTCGACCTGAACGCCCACTGGTCACGGCTGTGGTCGGGCCAACCCGAAATCCTGGACTACTTCCAGCGCAGCGCCGACAAGCACGGCCTGGGGCCGCACCTGAAACTGCGCACCGAAATCCGCTCCGCGCACTGGGATTCGGACACCCAGCGATGGTGCCTGACCACCGCGACCGGCGAACAGCACCACTTCAACGTCGTCGTCTCGGCCGTGGGCCTGTTCACCCGGCCGCTGATGCCCGACCTCGTCGAGGAAGAGCCCTTCACCGGAACGGTGATGCACTCGTCGCGCTGGGACCACTCGATCCCGCTGGAAGGCAAGAAGATTGCGGTGCTCGGCACCGGATCGACGGCTTCCCAGCTGATCCCCGAATTGGCCAAAGTGGCCGACACGGTGTATTCGGTGCAACGATCGCCCACCTGGATACTGCCCAAGCCCGACCGGCACTACACCCGGGGGGAGCGCTGGGCCTTCGCGCACCTCCCGTTCGCCAAGAAGGTCTACCGCACCCGGCTGTGGCTGCGCAGCGAATCCAACATCGCGGTGATCGAGCACGGCAGCGAAAAGACCGAGCAATTCACCGCCCTCGCCCTGCGGCTGCTCGAAAACACGGTCGACGACGAGGAATTGCGCCGCAAGCTCACACCGGACCACCCGATGGGCTGCAAGCGGCTGGTGTTCTCGTCGGACTACCTGCCCGCGCTGACCCGCCCCAACGTCGAGGTGCTGACCAGCCCGGCGCGCTCCCTGCGTGCCCGGTCCCTGGTCACCGAAGACGGCACCGAACGCGAGGTCGACCTGGTGGTGTGCGCCACCGGCTACGCCGCCGCCGACTATCTCGGGGAGCTGGACGTTTCCGGCGAACGCGGAATCACGCTGCGGCAGGTCTGGCGCGACGGCGCGCACGCCTACCTCGGCATGGCCGTGCCGGATTTCCCCAATTTCTTCATGCTGTACGGACCGAACACCAACGTCGGCTCCAACAGCGTCATCTTCATCCTCGAAGCCCAGGCGCGCTACATCGTGCGGGCGCTGCGGCACCTCCGCCGCCACCGCAAACGCTACGTCGCGGTGCGTGCCTCGGCGCTGGCCGAGTTCGTCGCCAAGATCGACCGCTGGATGGTGGGCACCGTCTGGACCACCCAGTGCAGCAACTACTTCCGCGCCCCCAACGGGCGCGTGGTCACCCAGTGGCCGCGCAGCGCCCGAACCTTCTGGGGGATGACGCGCAGGTTCAGGCCCGCCGACTTCCGTTTCGAACCGCCCGCCACCTCCGCCGCGTCCCCGGTCGCCGTGCCCGAGCGGGGCACTCGATGATGGAGCTCGACGGCGCTGACCGCCTCGATCCGGCGCTGCGCGCACTCGCGACCACCCGCACGGACTTTTCGGCCGCCGCGATCCAGCTGACGCGTGGACCGTTCAACGAACGCCGCCGCATCACCGCCGAGCAGACCGACGCCGGTGACGTCCGGATCGACGAGGACAACGCGGCCGGCGTCGGGGTGCGCATCTACCGCGGTGGCCCGGCCCCGGCGCCCGCCGTCGTGTATTGCCACGCCGGCGGTTTCGCGCTGGGAAACCTGGACACCGATCACCGCCAGTGCGTGGAGCTCGCCCGCCGCGGGCGCTGCACGGTGGTGTCGGTGGACTACCGGCTGGCTCCGGAGCACCCCTATCCGGCCGCGCTCGACGACGCGAGCGCCGTGCTGCGCTGGGCCATCGACGATGCGGCGTCGCTCGGCGTGGACCCGGCGCGGGTGGCCGTCGCGGGCAGCAGCGCCGGCGCCGCCCTGGCCGCATGCCTGGCGCAGCGCGCCGCCGACGGATCCTTGCCGCCGCTGGTGTTCCAGCTGCTGCACCAGCCGGTGCTCGACGACCGGCCCACCGGATCGAAGTCGGAGTTCCGCACCAGTCCCGCCTTCGACGGCGAGGGCGCCGAGCTGATGTGGCGCCACTACCTGGACCCAACGGCTGCGCCGGAGGCCGCGGTGCCCGCACGGCGACCCGAATTCGCCGGGCTGGCACCGGCTTTGATCACCTGCGCGGAGATCGATCCCTTCCGCGACGAGGCCATCGACTATGCGCTGCGGCTGCTGCGCGCCGGCGTCTCGGCGGAGCTGCACGTGTTTGTGCGCGCCTGCCATGGATTCGACTCACTGCTGCCGGAATGGCCGGGCTCGCAACGCCTGTTCGCGCTGCAAGGCGAGGCGCTGTCCGGCGCGCTGCACGGCGGCTAGGCGTCGAATCGGATCAGCTGGCGCACGGCGGTGCCGTCGGCCAGATGGTCCATCGCCTCGTTGATGTCGTCGAGCGCGATCGTCGACGACACCAGCGATTGCACCGGCAGCCGGCCGGAACGCCACAGCTCGACGAACCGCGGGATGTCCCGGCTGGGCACCGCCGAACCGAGGTAGCTGCCGATCAGCGACCGGCCCTCGGCCACAAAACCCAACGGCGACACCGTGATCCGGGCGTCCGGCGGGGGCAAGCCGACGGTGATGGTGCGCCCGCCCGGCGCGGTCAAGGCGATCGCGGTCTCGAGCGCGGCGGGGTGGCCGACGGCCTCGACGACAACGGCCGCCTTCACCCGCGCGTCCTCGGCCTGCTGCGGCGTGTACGCCTCGTGGGCGCCCAGGGCGCGGGCGGCGGCCAACTTGTCGGGCAACTGGTCGACGGCGACGACGCGCACGTCGTCATAGGTGAGGGCGGTGAGCAGCGCCGCCATCCCGACGCCGCCCAGCCCGACCACGGCGACCGTCTGGCCCGGCCGCGGATGCCCCACGTTCAGCACGGCGCCACCGCCGGTGAGCACGGCGCAGCCCAGCAGCGCCGCGACATCGGGCGGCACGTCGGACGGCACCGGGACCGCGCTGGCCCGATTGACCACCGCATGCGTCGCGAAACCCGAGACACCGAGGTGGTGATACACCGGGCGCCCGGCCCGGCTGAGCCGAATGTCGCCGCCGAGCAAGGTGCCGGCGCCGTTGGCCGCGCTGCCCGGTTCGCACGGCGTCAGGCCCTGGGTCGCGCACGCCGCGCAATGACCGCACCGCGGCAGGAAGACCAGCACGACCCGCTGGCCCACGGCCAGGTCGGCCCCGCTTGATAGCGCGCCGTCACCGATCTGTTCGACGATCCCGGCGGCCTCGTGGCCTAGCAGCATCGGCACCGGCCGCACCCGGTTGCCGTCGACCACCGACAGGTCGGAGTGGCAAATGCCGGCGGCCTCGATGCGGACCAGGACTTCGTCGCGGCCCGGGGGTGCGAGGTCGAGGTCGGTGATGGCGATCGGGCGCGACTGTGCGTAGGGCCGGGGTGACCCGATGTGCTCCAGGACCGCGCCCCGTATTCCAGACATGCTGGAATACAACCATGGCGTCGGCTTCCGTAGTTCCGCCCGCACCGGACGGGCTGACCAGCAACGACTTTCCGGTGCTGTGGCCGGTCGGAACCCGGTGGGCCGACAACGACATGTTCGGCCACCTCAACAACGCCGTGTACTACCAACTCTTCGACACCGCGATCAACGCCTGGATCAACACCAGCACCGGGCTGGACCCGATCACCACGCCCGCGCTGGGCATCGTCGCCGAATCGGGCTGCCGCTACTTCTCCGAACTGCAATTTCCCCAGCACCTCGTGGTGGGCCTGGCCGTCACCCGGCTGGGTCGCAGCAGCGTCACCTACCGGCTGGGCGTGTTCCGCGCCGAGAACGGGCCGGCGCAGGATCAGGCGCGGCCGATCACCGCGCTGGGGCACTGGGTGCACGTCTACATCGACCGGGAAACCCGCAAATCCGTCCCCATTCCCGACGCCGTCCGCGCGCTGCTGTCGACGGCCACCGTAGACCAATAGGGGCCCGGTACGCCCCCGATATGCTTCGCGCATGCCCGTGATGAGCAAGACCGTCGAAGTGGACGCCGACGCCGCGTTGATCATGAAGATCGTCGGCGACTTCGAGGCCTACCCGCAGTGGAACGAGGAGATCAAGGGCCTCTGGGTGCTGGCGCGCTACGACGACGGGCGCCCCAGCCAGCTGCGGCTCGACACCGATTACCAAGGCATGCAGAGCATGTTCATCCAGGCCGTGTACTACCCGGGCGAAAACCAAATCCAGACCGTCCTGCAGCAGGGCGACCTGTTCACCAAGCAGGAACAGTTGTTCTCGGTGGTGTCGCTGGGCGCTTCGAGCCTGCTGACCGTGGACCTGGACGTCGAAACCTCGATGCCGGTCCCGGCGCCCATGGTGAAGCAACTCCTCAACAACGTGCTGGACCACCTGGCCGAAAGCCTCAAGCAGCGCGCCGAGCAGCTCGCCGCGAGCTAACCGCCGCGACAGCCCGTTCTCGCCGCGAGCGTAAGCCCGCTGCGCAAAGGCGCCCCCGAATTCGCGGTGTGCTTACGCTCGCGACCGTCAGGAAGCGCTGAGCCCGGTGCGCTCGCGCATCTCGGTCAACCGGGCCGCCGCATCGGTGAACTGCCACACGGTGTGCTCGATCACCGCGGCGGTGTCGCGCCGGCGCAGCGCGGCGATCAGCTTGCGATGGTTGTCAACCGCGGCCGCACCCCACTGCGGGTCGGCCGCGTAGACCAGCACCGGCATGTAGCGCGCGGCGTTGAGCAGGAACCAGGCCAGCTTGATCCGGCCGCTCGCCTGGTTGAAGACGCGGTGGAACGCGAACTCGATGCCGGCGATGGTTTCGGCGTCGCCGGAGCCTACGGCGGTGGCCAGCGAGTCGTTGATCCGGTCCAGCTCGTCGATCTCGGCGTCGGTGATGTGGTCCGTGGCCGCCGCCGCCAGCTCGCGGGCGATCGATGCCTGCAGCCAGAAGATGTCCTCGATGTCCTGGCGGGTCAACGGCAGCACGACGTGGCCGCGGTGCGGTTCGAGCTGCACCATGCCCTCGCCGCGCAGCTTGAGCAGGGCTTCACGCACGGGGGTGACGCTGACCCCGAGCTGGGCCGCGGTCTCGTCGAGCCGGATGAACGTCCCCGGCCGCAGCGAGCCGGACATGATCGCCGCCCGCAGACGCCCGGCCACCTCGTCGGACAACTGCGCCCGGCGCAGCGGCCGCCGACTCCTCGGCTGCATTGACATCGGTGCGTTCACGGGCGCTGCCAGCGCTTTCGTGGGCTTGGCGGGACGGGGTTTAAGTTTTGACGGGTGTTAACGGGGACTTGTCAGTGGATCGTCAACGCCATAGTGTGACCCACACAACACTAAGTTTTATCAAATATCAACCTGGCGCAAGCGGTGCGCGAGTGAAGGGAAGTGTTGAGTTTGACCGCGCAATTGGCGAACCATCCGACACAGGCGAGCGAGCAGCCGTACCTGGCCCGGCGACAGAACTGGGTGAACCAACTGGAACGGCACGCGCTGATGCAGCCGAACGCGACCGCGCTGCGGTTCCTGGGCAACAGCCTGTCGTGGGGTGACTTGCGCCGCCGGGTGGCGGCGCTGGCCGATGCGCTGAGCCGCCGGGGTGTCGGCTTCGGCGACCGGGTAATGATCCTGATGCTCAATCGCACCGCATTCGTCGAATCGGTGCTGGCCGTCAACATGCTCGGCGCCATCGCGGTCCCGCTGAACTTCCGGCTCACCCCGGCCGAGATCGCCTTCCTGGTCCAGGACTGCGAGGCGCGCGTCATCGTCACCGAATCGGTGCTGGCCCCGGTGGCCACCGGGGTCCGCGACATCGAGTCAATGCTGGCCACCGTCGTGGTTGCGGGCGGCTCAACTTACGACGACAGGGCCAACGTGCTCGGCTACGAGGACCTGATCGACGAGCCCGGCCAGGAGCACCAACCCGTCGACATCCCCAACGACTCCCCGGCGTTGATCATGTACACCTCGGGCACCACCGGGCGGCCGAAGGGCGCCGTGCTGACCCATACGAATCTGACCGGCCAGACCATGACCGGGCTGTACACCAACGGCGCCGACATCAACAACGACGTCGGGTTCATCGGGGTGCCGTTCTTCCACATTGCGGGCATCGGCAACCTGCTGACCGGGGTGCTGCTGGGCATCCCGACGGTGATCTACCCACTGGGAGCGTTCGAGCCCGGGCAACTGCTCGACGTGCTCGCCGCGGAGAAGGTCACCGGAATCTTCCTGGTCCCCGCGCAATGGCAGGCGGTCTGCGCCGAGCAACACGCGCGCCCGCGCGACCTGAAGTTGCGGGTGATCTCCTGGGGCGCAGCGCCGGCCCCCGACGCGCTGCTGCGGGAGATGTCGGCGAGGTTCCCCGGCGCCCAGATACTGGCCGCGTTCGGCCAGACCGAGATGTCGCCGGTGACCTGCATGCTGCTGGGCGAGGACGCCATTCGCAAACGCGGCTCGGTCGGCAAGGTGATCCCCACCGTGGCCGCCCGCGTCGTCGACGAAAACATGAACGACGTGCCCATCGGCGAGGTTGGTGAAATCGTCTACCGCGCACCAACTTTGATGAGCGGCTACTGGAACAACCCGCAGGCCACGGCGGAAGCGTTCGCGGGCGGCTGGTTCCACTCCGGCGACCTCGTCCGGATGGACTCCGACGGCTACGTGTGGGTGGTCGACCGCAAGAAGGACATGATCATCTCGGGTGGCGAAAACATCTATTGCGCCGAGGTGGAGAACGTCCTGGCCAGCCACCCGAGCATCGTCGAAGTCGCCGTCATCGGCCGGGCCCACGACAAGTGGGGAGAAGTGCCGATCGCGGTCGCCGCGGTGGCGGGCGAGGGGTTGGCGCTCGACGAGCTGGACGAGTTCCTGACCGAGCGACTGGCGCGCTACAAGCACCCGAAGGCGCTCGAGATCGTCGACGCGCTGCCGCGCAACCCGGCCGGCAAGGTGCTCAAAACTGAGCTGCGGATCCGCTACGGGGCCGTAAAAATCGACTAAATCCATTCTAGGGCAAGAGGTTTTAGGACCAGAAAGGAAATTGGGCAGGGGCTGTAACGTTTGCCAGTCGTTGGCGAAGGGTTAATTGTGCGGATGCGGTTCACACGTGCTTGGCCATCGGGTACATTCCTGTGGTCTCCGTTACTACTTGCCAGTAGGGAGCCGATGGTCACAGACGTTGAGTCGGGGCGAGGAGGGGGCGTGCTATATGTTCCGCCGCGGCGCCGGACGGCGCGCGGTGACGGCCAGAGGGGGCAGCGGTGACTTCGACGTCGACTAGTCGACGGGGCCCCTACCTGGTCGGCTATGTACGCGATCAACTGCAAACCCCGCTGGAGCTTGTCGGCGGGTTCTTCCGGATGTGCGTGCTCACCGGGAAAGCGCTGTTCCGCTGGCCGTTCCAGTGGCGCGAATTCGTCCTGCAGTGTTGGTTCATCATGCGGGTGGCGTTCCTGCCGACGATCATGGTGTCGATCCCGCTGACGGTGCTGCTGATCTTCACCCTCAACGTTTTGCTGGCGCAGTTCGGCGCCGCCGACCTGTCCGGCGCCGGAGCCGCGATCGGCGCGGTCACCCAGCTCGGCCCGCTCACCACGGTGCTGGTGGTCGCCGGGGCCGGGTCGACGGCGATCTGCGCCGACCTGGGCGCGCGCACCATCCGCGAAGAGATTGACGCGATGGAGGTGCTCGGCATCGACCCGATCCACCGGCTGGTGGTGCCCCGGGTGATCGCCGCGACCCTGGTCGCCACCCTGCTCAACGGCCTGGTGATCACCGTCGGCCTCGTCGGCGGCTACCTGTTCGGCGTCTACCTGCAGAACGTGTCGGGTGGGGCGTACCTGGCCACCCTTACCACCATCACCGGCCTGCCCGAGGTCGTCATCGCGACGGTCAAGGCCGCGGTCTTCGGCCTGATCGCCGGACTGGTCGGCTGCTTCCGCGGGCTGACGGTGCGCGGCGGATCCAAAGGCCTGGGCACCGCCGTCAACGAGACCGTCGTGCTCTGCGTCGTCGCGCTGTATGCGGTCAACGTCGTGCTGACCACGATCGGCGTGCGATTCGGGACGGGGCACTGACATGTCAACGACCACCGTCTTTCGCTCCCGCTTCCCGCGGGCCGCAGAGAATCTCAACCGCTACGGCCTGGCCGCGGCGCGCGGGCTCGACGACATCGGCCAGATGGCGTGGTTTGGCGGGGTGGCCCTGGCGCACATCCCGCACGCGCTGCGCAACTACCGCAAGGAAACCCTGCGTCTGGTCGCCCAGATCGGGATGGGCACCGGCGCCATGGCCGTCATCGGCGGCACCGTCGCCATCGTCGGCTTCGTGACGTTGTCCGGTAGCTCCCTGGTCGCGATCCAGGGGTTCGCCTCGCTGGGCAACATCGGCGTCGAGGCGTTCACCGGATTCTTCGCCGCGCTGATCAACGTGCGCATCGCCGCGCCCGTCGTCACCGGCATCGCGATGGCCGCCACGGTCGGCGCCGGCGCGACGGCCGAGCTGGGCGCGATGCGCATCAGCGAGGAGATCGACGCGCTGGAAGTGATGGGTATCAAGTCGATTTCGTTCCTGGCGACCACCCGGATCATGGCCGGGCTGGTGGTGATCATCCCGCTGTACGCGCTGGCGATGATCATGTCGTTCCTGTCGCCGCAGATCACTACGACCGTGCTCTACGGGCAATCCAACGGCACCTACGAGCACTACTTCCGGACGTTCCTGCGCCCCGACGACGTCTTCTGGTCGTTCCTGGAAGCCATCCTTATCACCGCGGTCGTCATGATCACCCACTGCTTCTACGGCTACAACGCCGGCGGCGGGCCGGTCGGCGTGGGCGAGGCCGTCGGCCGATCGATGCGCTTCTCGCTGGTGTCGGTGCAGGTTGTCGTGTTGGCCGCCGCGTTGGCGCTCTATGGCGTCAACCCCAACTTCGCGCTCACGGTGTAGCCATGCCAGCGCCGATCCAGACCAATGCTCCCCGGACCCCGCCGTACAAGTGGGCCGGGTTGGCGGCGCTGGTGATCGCCGCGCTGGTCCTCGGTTTCGTCTACGGCCAGTTCCGCGGCGACTTCACCCCCAAGACCAACCTGACGATGCTGGCGTCGCGGGCCGGTCTGGTGATGGATCCGGGGTCGAAGGTCACCTACAACGGGGTGGAGATCGGCCGTGTCGGCAAGATCGCGGAGACCGTGCGCGACGGCAAGCCGGCGGCGAAGTTCACGCTCGAGGTCTATCCGCGGTATTTGAAGCTGATCCCGTCGAATGTGAATGCCGATATCAAGGCGACGACGGTGTTCGGTGGCAAGTACGTGTCGCTGACGACGCCGGCGCACCCGTCGCCGCAGAAGATCTCGGCGCACACCGTGCTGGATGCGCGTTCGGTGACCACCGAGATCAACACGCTGTTTCAGACGATCACCTCGATCGCGCAGAAGGTCGATCCGGTCAAGCTGAATCTGACGTTGAGCGCGGCGGCGCAGTCGTTGGCCGGGCTGGGGGACAAGCTCGGGCAGTCGGTGATCAACGCCAATACACTCCTCGACGACGTCAATCCGCGGATGCCGCAGGCGCGCAAGGACATTCAGCAGTTGGCGGCGCTGGGCGACACCTATGCGGACGCCTCGCCGGATCTGTTCGACTTCTTGAACAACGCGGTGGTGACCTCGCGCACGATCAACGCGCAGCAAAAGGATTTGGATCAGGCGTTGTTGTCGGCGGCCGGGTTCGGCAACACCGGCGCGGACCTGTTCACCAAGGGCGGCCCGTATCTGGCGCGCGGGGCCGCCGATCTGGTGCCCACGGCCCAGCTGCTCGACACCTACAGCCCCGAACTGTTCTGCGCGGTCCGCAATTACCACGACATCGAGCCCAAGGCCGCCACGTTCCTGGGCGGCAACGGCTACTCGCTCAACAGCCACACCCAGGCCCTGTCCGGGCTGGGCCTGATCGCCAACCCGCTGTCGTTGGTGGCCGTCGCCGCGCTCACGCTTGGGCTCGGTGCCACGGCAGGTTTGGTCGGCGGCGCGCCCAACCCCTACGTCTGGCCCGAGAACCTGCCGCGCGTGAACGCCCGCGGCGGCCCCGGCGGCGCCCCGGGTTGCTGGCAGCCGCTCACCCACGATCTGTGGCCGGCACCGGAGTTGGTGATGGACTCCGGCAACAGCCTCGCGCCGTACAACCACCTGGACACCGGATCGCCGTACGCGATCGAGTATGTCTGGGGCCGCCAGGTAGGGGATAACACGATCAACCCATGAAAATCTCCGGAACCATTACCAGGCTCAGCATCTTCTCGGTGGTGCTGTTGATCTTCACCGTGATGATCTTCGTGGTGTTCGGTCAGATGCGCTTCGACCGCACCAACGGGTATTCGGCGGAATTCAGCAACATCAGCGGCCTGCGGGCGGGCCAGTTCGTCCGCGCCTCGGGCGTCGAGGTCGGCAAGGTCGACAAGGTGGAGCTGGTCGACGGCGGCAAGCGCGCCCGGGTGAAATTCAACGTCGACCGCTCCATCCCGCTGTACCAGTCGACGACCGCCCAGATCCGCTACCTCGACCTGATCGGTAACCGCTACCTGGAGATCAAACGCGGTCAGGGCGAAGGCGCGGACAAGGTCCTGCCGCCCGGCGGGTTCATCCCCCTGTCGCGGACGACGCCGGCGCTCGACCTCGACGCCCTGATCGGCGGTTTCAAGCCACTGTTCCGGGCGCTCGACCCACAGAAGGTCAACACCATCGCGACCGCGCTGGTCACCGTGTTCCAGGGCCAGGGCGGCACCATCAACGACATCCTCGACAACACCGCGCAGCTGACTAACCAACTCGGCGAGCGCGACCAAGCGATCGGGGAGGTCATCAAGAACCTGAACATCGTCTTGGACACCACGGTCCGGCACCGGCAGCAATTCGACCAGACGGTCGACAAGCTCGAGGTGTTGATCACCGGCCTCAAGAACCACGGCGACTCGCAGGCCGCGGGGTTCGCCCACATCAGCAACGCCGCCGGGACGGTCGCCGACCTGCTCGCCGAGGACCGAGCGCTACTGCACAAGACGATCAACTACCTGGACGCCGTTCAGCAGCCGCTGATCGACCAGCAAGACCAACTGCAGGACTACCTCAAGAAGGTGCCGACGGCATTGAACATGATCGGGCGCGCCATCGGGTCCTACGGGGACTTCGTGAACTTCTACGCCTGCGACATCACCTTGAAGATCAACGGCCTGCAGGCCGGTGGCCCGGTCCGCACGGTCCGGCTGTTCCAGCAGCCGACGGGTAGGTGCACGCCCCAATGAGAACACTGGAACCACCCAACCGGATCCGCATCGGGCTGATGGGCATCATCGTGACGGTGCTCGTGATCGGCGTCGGCCAAAGCTTCACCAGCGTTCCGATGCTGTTCGCCAGGCCGAGCTACTACGGCCAGTTCACCGACTCCGGCGGCATCAACACCGGCGACAAAGTGCGCATCGCCGGGCTGGACGTCGGCAAGGTGGAGGGCCTCAAGATCGACGGGGACCACATCCGGTTGAAGTTCTCCGTCGGCACCAACACCATCGGCACCGAGAGCCGGCTGGCGATCAAGACCGACACCATCCTGGGGAAGAAGATCCTCGACGTCGAGACCCGCGGCAACCAGCCGCTGCGGCCCGGCCAGACCCTGCCGCTGGGCCAGAGCACCACGCCGTATCAGATTTACGACGCCTTCTTCGACGTCACCAAGGCCGCCCAGGGCTGGGACATCGACACCGTCAAGCAGTCGCTGCACGTGCTCTCGGAGACCATCGATCAGACCTACCCGCACCTGAGCCCGGCGCTCGACGGCGTGGCCAAGTTCTCCGAGACCATCGGCAAGCGCGACGAGCAGGTCAAGCACCTGCTCGCCCAGGCCAACCAGGTGGCCGGCGTGCTGGGTGATCGCAGCGACCAGGTCGACCGGGCGTTGGTCAACGCGAAAACGCTTTTGGCCGCCTTCAACGAACGCGGCCGGGCCATCAACGCCCTGCTGGCCAACGTCGCCGCGTTCTCCGAACAGGTCAAGGGGCTGATCAACGACAACCCGAACCTGAACCATGTGCTCGAGCAGCTGCGCACGGTCAGCGACATCCTGGTGCAGCGCAAGGACGACCTGGCCAACGGGCTCACCGAGGTCGGCAAGTTCCTGCCGTCGCTGAACGAGGCCATCGCCTCGGGGCCGTTCTTCAAGGTGGTCCTGCACAACCTGGCCCTGTACCAGATCTCCCAGCCGTGGGTCGACGCGGCGTTCAAGAAGCGCGGCATCGATCCGGAGGACTTCTGGCGCAGCGCGGGTCTGCCGGCGTACCGGTTCCCCGACCCCAACGGCACCCGGTTCCCCAACGGCGCGCCGCCGCCGGCGCCCCCGGTGCTCGAGGGCACGCCCGACCACCCGGGCCCGGCCGTCCCACCGGGATCGCCGTGCTCATACACGCCGGCGGCCGACGGGCTGCCCCGGCCCGACAACCCGCTGCCGTGCGCGGGTGCGGTGTCCGGGCCGTTCGGTGGTCCGGGCTTCCCGGCGCCGGTGGACGTGATGACGTCACCGCCGAACCCCGCGGGCCTGCCACCCACGCCCGGCATCAATATCGCGGGCCGGCCGGGCGACCCGCCGCCGGACGTGCCCGGGACACCCGTCCCGTTGCCGACGCAGGCGCCCCCGGGTGCGCGTACCGAGAACCTGGCGCCGGCCGGACCGGTGCCGCCGCCGTCGACGTTCGCGCCGGGGCTGCCGCCGGGTCCGCCGGCACCGCCCGGGCCGGGCAACCAGTTGCCGGCGCCGTTCATCAACCCCGGTGGAGCCGGAGGCAGCGGTGTCACGGGAGGTAGCCAGAATTGAGCACCATCTTCGACATCCGCAACATTCGGCTCCCGAAGCTGTCCCGGGCGTCGGTGATCATCGGATCACTGGTGATCGTGCTGGCCCTCGTCGTCGGCTACGTCGGCTGGCGGCTCTACGAGAAGCTCACCAACAACACCGTGGTCGCCTACTTCCCGGCGGCCAACGCCCTGTATCCGGGGGACAAGGTCCAGATCATGGGCCTGCGGGTGGGCGCGATCGACAAGATCGAGCCCAGCGGCGACAAGATGAAGGTCACCTTCCACTACGAGAACAAATACCGGGTGCCGGCCAACGCGTCGGCGGTGATCCTCAACCCCACCCTGGTGGCCTCGCGCGCCATCCAGCTGGAGCCGCCGTACAAGGGCGGTCCGGTGCTGGCCGATAACGCCGTGATCCCCGAAGAGCGCACCCAGGTTCCCGTCGAATGGGACCAGCTGCGCAACAGCATCACCAACATCATCTCGAAACTGGGTCCCACCGCCGAGCAGCCGAAGGGCCCGTTCGGTGAGGTCATCGAGTCGTTCGCCAACGGGCTGGCCGGCAAGGGCAAGCAGTTCAACACCACGCTGAGCAACCTGTCGCAGGCGTTGACCGCATTGAACGAGGGCCGCGGCGACTTCTTCGCCGTGGTGCGCAGCCTGGCGCTGTTCGTCAACGCGCTGCACCAAGACGACGCGCAGTTCGTCGCGCTCAACCAAAACCTGGCCGATTTCACCACCCGGCTCGCGCACAACGACACCGACCTGTCCAACGCGATCCAGCAGTTCGACAGCCTGCTCACCACCGTGCGCCCCTGGCTCGACAAGAACGCCGGGGTGCTGACCTACGACGTCAACAACCTCGAGACCGCGACGAACGCGTTGCTGCAACCGGATCCGCTGAACGGTTTGGAGACCGCGCTGCACGTCGTGCCGACGGCCGCGGCGAACATCAACCAGATCTATCACCCGTCGCACGGATCGCTGGTCGCCATCACGTCGATCACCAACTTCGCCAACCCGATGCAGTTCATCTGTAGCGCGATCCAGGCCGGCAGCCGGCTTGGCTACCAAGAGTCGGCCGAACTGTGCGCGCAGTACCTGGCGCCGATCCTCGACGCGATCAAGTTCAACTACCCGCCGTTCGGCCTGAACCTGTTCAGCACCGCCGAGACGTTGCCCAAGCAAGTGGCCTACTCCGAGCCGCGCTTGCAGCCGCCCAACGGGTACAAGGACACGACCGTCCCCGGCATCTGGGTGCCCGACACCCCGACCTCGCACCGCAACACCCAGCCGGGCTGGATCGTCGCCCCGGGCATGCAGGGTCAGCAGGTCGGGCCGATCACCGCGGGCCTGATGACGCCGGAGTCGTTGGAAGAGCTCATGGGTGGCCCGAACATCGAACCCGTCCAGTCGAACCTGCAGACCCCGCCGGGTCCGCCGAACGCCTACGACGAGAACCCGATCCTGCCGGTGATGGGACTGAACGCCCCGGTGCCGATCCAGCCGCCGCCGCCCGGGCCGGGCGTGGCCCCGGGTCCCGTGGCGCCGACCCCGGCGCCGGTGTCCGCGCCCGCGCCGAACGCTGGCGGGCCGGCGTCGGCCGCTGACTTCGGAGGTGGCCAGTGACGAGCGCGATGAGGCTGATCCGCCACCGTGCGTGGCAGACGCTGGTGCTGCTGGTGGCCGCGATGGTGCTGAGCTCGTGTGGCTGGAAGGGCATCTCCAACGTCGCGATTCCGGGCGGCCCCGGCAGCGGGGCGGGGTCCATGACCATCTATGTGCAGGTGCCCGACACCCTGGCGATCAACGGCAACAGCAAGGTGATGGTGGCCGACGTGTTCGTCGGCTCGATCAAGGCCATCAACCTGAAGAACTGGGTGGCCACCCTGACGCTGGGCTTGGACAAGCACACCAAGCTGCCCAAGAACGCCACCGCCAAGATCGGCCAGACCTCGCTGCTGGGTTCGCAGCACGTCGAGCTCGCGGCGCCGCCGAACCCGTCGCCCGAGCTGCTCAAGGACGGCGACACCATTCCGCTGAAGAACTCGTCGTCGTACCCCACCACCGAGCAGACGCTGGCCAGCCTTTCATTGATCCTGCGCGGCGGCGGCATCCCCAACCTGGAGGTGCTGCAGAACGAGATCTACAACATCTTCAACGGCCGCGGCGAGGCGATCCGGTCCCTGCTCGGCAAGCTGGACACCTTCACCACCCAGCTCAACGCGCAGCGCGACGACATCACCCACGCCATAGACTCCACCAACCGGCTGCTGACCTACGTCGGCGGGCGGGCGGACGTCCTGGACCGGGTGCTCACCGACATCCCGCCGCTGATCAAACACTTCGCCGACACGCAAAACCTGCTGATCAACGCCGTCGATTCGGTGGGGCGCCTGAGCCAGGTCGCCGACCAGTACCTGTCGGAGGCGCGCGCGCCGCTGTACACCGACCTGCAGGCGCTGCAATGCCCGTTGAAGGAGCTCGGCCGGGCCTCGCCGTATCTCATCGGCGCGCTGAAGTTGATCCTCACGCAGCCGTTCGACATCGACACGGTGCCGAAGATCTTCCGCGGCGACTACATCAACATCTCGTTGACGCTGGACCTGACCTACAGCGCGGTCGACAACGCGTTCCTGACCGGGACCGGGCTGTCGGGAGCCCTGCGGGCGCTCGAGCAGTCGTTCGGGCGTGACCCCGAGACGATGATCCCCGACGTGCGCTACACGCCGAACCCGAATGACGCGCCGGGTGGACCGCTGGTGGAAAGGGGGGACAGGAATTGCTGACTCCCTTCATCCGACGCCAGCTGATCGCCTTCGGGATCCTGACCGTCATCTCGCTGCTCGTGCTCGGGGTGTACTACCTGCAGATCCCGAGCCTGATGGGCATCGGGCGGTACACGCTGAAGGCCGAGCTGCCCGCCTCGGGCGGGCTGTATCCGACGGCCAATGTCACCTATCGCGGCATCACCATCGGCAAGGTCACCGATGTCGAGCCGACCGAGCGCGGCGCCGAGGCGACGATGAGCATCGACAGCCACTACAAGATCCCGACCGACGCGACGGCCAACGTGCACTCGGTCTCGGCCGTCGGTGAGCAATACCTGGACCTGGTGTCGAGCGGAAACCCCGGCAAGTACCTCGCGGACGGACAGACCATCACCAAGGGCACGGTGCCCGCCGAAATCGGGCCGGCCCTGGACACGGCGAACCGCGGCTTGGCGGTGCTGCCCAAGGAGAAGATCGGCCAGCTGCTCGACGAGACGGCGCAATCCGTCGGCGGGCTGGGTCCCGCCCTGCAGCGCTTGGTCGACTCCACCCAGGCCATCGTCGGCGATTTCAAGACCCAGATCACCGACGTCAACGACATCATCGAGAACTCCGGCCCGGTGCTGGACAGCCAGGTCAAATCGCGCGACAACATCGAGCGCTGGGCACGCAACCTGAACAGGCTCGCCGCCCAGTCCGCGCAGCAGGACCAGCGTCTGAAAAGCCTGCTGCACCAGGCGGCGCCGACGGCCGATCAGGTCAACGACCTCTTCAGCGGCGTCCGGGAGTCGCTGCCGCAGACGCTGGCCAATCTTGAGGTCGTCTTCGACCTGCTCAAGCGCTACCACACCGGCGTCGAGCAGGTCCTGGTGTTCCTTCCGCAGGGCGCGTCGATCGCCCAGACGGTGGCCGCCCCATTCCCGAACATGGCCGCGCTCGACCTGGCGCTGTCGATCAACCAGCCGCCGCCGTGCCTGACCGGCTTCATCCCGGCCTCGGAGTGGCGGTCCCCGGCGGACACCAGCATTCAGCCGTTGCCGACGGGCACGTACTGCAAGATCCCGATGGAGACCCCGGCCAACAGCGTGCGCGGGTCGCGCAACATCCCCTGTACGGACATCCCGGGCAAACGGGCGGCCACCCCGCGGGAATGCCGCGACCCCAAGCCGTACGTCCCGGCGGGCACCAACCCCTGGTACGGCGACCCCAACCAGATCCTGACCTGCCCCGCGCCGGGAGCGCGATGCGATCAGTCGGTGCGCCCGGGCATGGTGATCCCCGCGCCGTCGATCAACAACGGGCTCAACCCCGCGCCCTCGGACCGGGTGGCGGGGACGCCCCCGCCCACCAGCGATCCGTTGTCGCGGCCGGGGTCGGGTAGCGTGCAGTGCAACGGCCAGCAACCCAACCCGTGTGTCTACACCCCCAGCGGGCCTCCCACGGCGGTCTACAGTCCCCAAAGCGGTGAACTGGTGGGGCCAGACGGGGTTAAATACTCCGTCGAGAATTCGACCAGAACAGGAGACGACGGATGGAAGGAGATGCTGGCACCAGCCGGCTGAACCCCATCGACACGGACGACGATTCGTTGAGCCCCGAAGACAAGGACGAGGATTCGACGGCACCCGACAGCGTAGCCGAGCAGGCCGATCCGCAGGGTGACCCCCAGGATCCGGTGGAATCCGGTGAGCCCGGTGCGACCGCGCCGCGCGGCGCGTCAAGAGTGGGACGCGGGTGGCTGGCCGCCATCGCGGTGCTGCTGGTGCTATGCGCGGGCGCGATCGGGGCGGGGGGCTACCTCGCGCAGCGCTATCACCGCGACAGCCTGGTGATCGCCCGCAACGATGCCACCGCGCTCAAGGCGGCGGTCGAATGCGTCACGGCGACGCAGGCGCCGGACACCAACGCGATGACCGCGGCTGAGCAGAAGATCATCGAATGTGGCACAGACACTTTCCGCACGCAGGCCTTGCTGTACACCAGCATGCTCGTTCAGGCGTACCAGGCCGCGAACATCCACGTTCAGGTGTCCGATGTGCGGGCGGCGGTCGAGCGCAACAACCCCGACGGGTCGATAAATATCCTTGTCGCGCTCCGCGTCAAGGTGGCCAGCGATCAGACTGAGAACGAGACCGGCTACCGCCTGCGGGTGAAGATGGCATTCGCCGAGGGGCAATACAGGATCTCCAAACTCGACCAGGTGACGAAGTGACGGTGGTGGTCGAACAGACTGCACCCACGGACGTCCCAGAGCCACCGCGGGAAGCCTTGGCGCCCTGGCATTCTCGCGTCGGCGCCTTCGCCATCGACGTGCTGCCGGGCGTGGCGGTGCTGGCGACGCTGGCGTTGGTGTCGCTCACGGTGCCGGCGCGCGGCCTGTGGTGGTGGGTGTCCATCTGCGTCATGGGGCTCGCCGTCCTGGCGATGCTGGTCAACCGGTTGCTGCTGCCGACGATCCTTGGCTGGAGCCTGGGCCGCGCCGTGGCGGGCATCGCCGTGACGCGTCGCGGCGGTGAGGCCGCGGGGCCGTGGACGCTGCTGCTGCGCGACGTCGCCCACCTGCTCGACACCGCGACGACCGTGGGATGGCTGTGGCCGCTGTGGGATTCGCGTCGCCGCACGTTCGCCGACATGGTGGCGCGCACCGAGGCGCGACGCCTGCAGCCGGACCAGGCGCCCCCGAACGTCCGGCGCTGGGCCGCGGCCGCGGTGGCGGCCGCGACGCTGGCATGCGTGGGCGGTGCCGCGTTGAGCTACGGCGCGGTGTACGCCCCGCAGCGGGCCAGCGAGCAGACCCGCGCCCAGCTCTCGACGCAGGGGCCGAAAATCGTGGCCCAGATGCTGACGTATGACCCCAAGTCCCTGCAGGACGACTTCACCCGGGCCCAATCGCTGGCGACCGACAAATACCGCGGACAGTTGGCGGCCCAGCAAGACCTGGTGCGCAAGGGAACCCCGGTGATCAACGAGTACTGGGTCACCAACAGCTCGATCGAATCGGCGGCCCCGAGGCGCGCCACCATGCTGTTGTTCATGCAGGGCCGGCGCGGCGCGGCGCCCGAGGTGCGCTACATCAGCGCAACCGTGCGGGTGAGTTTCGCCAAGGACGGCGGAAACGCTTGGCGCGTCGATGATCTCACCGTGCTGTCCAAGCCGAAACCGCCGGCGAGCGGCAAATGAGCCCGCGCCGCAAGTTCGTGCCCGGTGAGCGGCCCTTGCTCGTCGAGCGCCCGGTCGCCCCGCAGCGGGGATGGCTGGCGCCGTTGGCCAGCACGGTCGCGGCGGTGCTGATGGTCGCGGCGATCAGCGCCTGCGCGCTGGTGTGGGTGTCGCATGAATCCCGGGCCCGCGCCGCCTCGCGCGACCGCGAGGTGCTGACCTACGTGAGCGGCTTCATGACGCAGTTCACCTCGATTGACCCCTTTCACGCCAACGACTACGTGAACCGGATCCTGGCCCAGGCGACCGGAGATTTCGCCAAGCAGTACCAGAAGAACGCCAACGAGATCCTGCTTCAGGTCGCCCGGGCCGAACCGGCCACCGGCAGTGTCCTCGGCGCCGGCCTGGAGCGCTGGAACGACGATGGCAGCGCCAATGTCATGGTGGCCACGGCCATCACCACGAAGTCACCGGATCAGAAGCAAGTATTGGAAAACGCCAACCGTTGGGCGGCAACCGCGACGCAGGAAGGTAACCAGTGGAAGATCAGCAACCTGCAGCAGGTGATCTGACCGCCGAGGAAAACCCAGCGGCCCCCGAGGACGAGGCGACCGCTGCGGCACCAGACACCGTCGCCGACGCCGAGGACACCGACGCCGAGGACACCGAGGACGTCGCCGGGCAGGCAGCCGACACGCCGCCGCCCGCCGCTGCGCGCAAGCGACGCCTGGCCGGCAAGGCGTGGGCCATCGTCGCCTTGGTCGCCGCCGTGCTGTTCGTCGGCTCCGCCGGATTCGGCGGCGCGATGGTGCAGCCCTACCTGGCCGACCGGGCCGTCGCCGAAACGAAACTCAACGTCGCGCGGACCGCGGCCAACGCGATCACCACCCTGTGGACCTACACCCCGGAAAACATGGACACCCTCGCCGACCGCGCATCCGCCTATCTCACCGGCGATTTCGCGGCGCAGTACCGCAAATTCGTCGACGCCATCGTGGCGCCGAACAAGCAGGCCAAGATCACCAACCACACCGACGTCACCGGCGCGGCGGTCGAATCGCTCGACGACACCAACGCCGTGGTCATCATCTACACCAACACGACGTCCACCAGCCCGCTGACCAAGAACGTGCCGTCGCTGAAGTACCTGTCCTACCGGCTGTTCCTGAAGCGATCAAAGAGCCGCTGGCTTGTGACCAGAATGACGACGATCACCTCGCTGGATCTCACACCGAAAACGTAGCGCCGCAGCGGGCCGCGCCGAAATAGACTGCACCCCATGGCTGTTACCTCGCCGGTATCACAACGATCGACGGTGGCGGCG
Organism: Mycobacterium sp. TKK-01-0059; assembly: GCF_000709305.1. Lineage (NCBI taxonomy): Bacteria > Bacillati > Actinomycetota > Actinomycetes > Mycobacteriales > Mycobacteriaceae > Mycobacterium > Mycobacterium sp. TKK-01-0059. Next base: position 1,556,983 of record NZ_KL446993.1, on the reverse strand, counting down.
CTGCTGCTGCTGACGTTTGCGACGGGATTGGCCGACTCGATCAGTATCCTGGTCCTCGGCCACGTGTTCGTCGCCAACATGACCGGCAACGTGATCTTCCTCGGCTTCTGGCTGGCGCCGAAAACCAGCATCGACCTGACCGCCGTCGTGGTCGCCCTGCCGACCTTCGTGTGCACTACCGTGCTCAGCGGCCGGCTGTCCCGGCATTTCGGTGATCGGACGCGGGCGTGGATCACCACGGTGCTGGCCACGGAAATCGTTCTGCTGGTGGCATTGTCGATACTGGCGGGAGCGGGAGTGCTGCCCTATCAACGGAATTCCACACTCATCATGATCGGCATGCTGGCCGTGACATTCGGGCTGCAACACTCGAGCGCACGCCAGTTCGGCATCCCGGAACTCTCCACCACGGTGCTGACGTCGACGATCGTCAGTCTGGGCCTGGACAGCCGGCTGGCCGGCGGCACGGGTGAACGCCAAAGGCTGCGCATCGGCGTCGTCGTCATGATGTGCGCCGGCGCGTTCGTCGGGGCGACGATGTCGAGGTACACGGTCGCCCCGGTGTTCGCGGTGGCCGCGGCTGTGATAGGAACGAGCCTGATGATCTTCAGGCGCGGTCCCGCCCCGACGAAAAACGCTGCGGTGGCGGCTAGCCTCGATCTTTCGTGATGGTGGTTGATGGCGGGCGTGTAATGCACGGAAGTGCCTGTCCTGCTTGAGAATATGTGACTTGTCGAGGGTCCATGTTCTGCAAGCGGGAAGGCACTCCGTAGGTGAAGCGTAGCCGTTGTTGGGGGTTTCGGGTTGAATCCGGTAGCGAGTCGTTGATTTCGTCGACCGGTGCGTCATTGCTGCTGCAGACTGCGCAGGTCAGCGGCTTGACGCGGGGACTGTCGCAGCAGTTGGGGCCGTGGCGGTCGGTGCGTTGGGTCCACGATCCGGGCAAGACGGTGCTGGATCTGGCGGTGACGATCGCCTTGGGTGATGACTGCTTGGCTGATGCGGCGCTGTTGCGTGCTCAGCCCGAGCTGTTCGGCGTGGTGGCTTCTGATCCCACGATCAGCCGTCTCGTCGAGGCGCTCGGTGCTGATCCCGCCGCGGCGATTGCCGCGATCCGGCGGGCGCGGGCGGGCGCACGCTCGGTGGTCTGGCAGCGGTCCTGGCCGATTGCCGCCGCCGGGGAGGTGGTGGTTGATCTGGATGCGACCTTGATCGGGGCGCACTCGGATAAGGAAGGCGCGACCCCGAACTTCAAACGGGGCTACGGGTTGCACCCGATGATGGCGTTCGTTGATCACGGCCCCGGCGGGACCGGGGAGCCGCTGGCAGCGATGCTGCGACCGGGCCGGGCCAACGCCAGCGACGCCGCCGATCAGATCGCGGTCCTCGACGCCGCGTTGGCGCAACTGCCCGAGGCGGCGCGGGATCGGGTGCTGGTGCGCGGAGACACCGGGTCCGGGGTCAAGGAGTTCCTCTGGCACATCCACCACCTGGGCTTGTCCTACTCGGTCGGTGTCTACGGCCGTCAACCCGTGCGCGACGCCTTGGCCGCACTCCCGCGTCAGGCGTGGCGCCGCGCCAAGGACGCCGATGGGCGTCTGCGCGAGGGCGCGCAGGTGGCCGAGCTGACCCGCTGGCTTCCAGCGACCTTCGTGGGCTGGCCGCCCGGGATGCGGGTGATCGCCCGTCGAGAACGTCCACATCCGGGCGCCCAGCTGCGTATCACCGACGCCGAGGGCTGGCGCATCACCTTGTTCGCCACCAACACCACCGGTGGGCGCATCGCCGACCTGGAAGTACGCCACCGACTGCGGGCCCGCGCCGAGGACCGTATCCGCGCCCTCAAAGACACCGGGCTGACCAACCTGCCGCTTCAGGCCTTCGGCAAAAACGAGATCTGGCTCGAGCTGGCCGCCCTGGCCTATGAGCTGCTGACCTGGACTCAGCTGCTGGCCTGGCACGATCATCCCGCCCGCAGCTGGGAACCCAAGCGATTGCGCCTGCGACTGCTCAGCGTGGCCGGCCGGATCATCACCACCGGCCGCCGCGCCATCCTGCGCCTGAGCAGACGATGGCCGTGGTCGGAGCTGCTGCTAGACGGTCAGCGAAACCTCGCGGCACTCAACTGAATCCAAAGAACCAGCCCAACCACCGAGGACCAGGAGAACCGGCGAGACAGCGCCGGGGAGCGCCCATGCCCTACCCACCACAGCGGCCAAACAACTCAAACCGGTTACAACCAAACCCGCTCACGAAAGATCGAGGCTAGTTGAAGGCCAGCCAGCTCGGCAGTGCCCGTTCGTGGGAGTCGCACAGCACCTGCCGGGTGTCGCACGACCCCCTGGGCGAGCCGGCGCCGGCCCACATGCCGCCGGTGTCACGGCGCAGCACGATCGCCGAGGAGCCGCCGCCGTCGAGCAACACGGCGTTGTCGCTGCCCAGCCCGCGGAACAGATCCTGCATGTTGTCCGGGGTGTAGTTGCCGCCCTCGAAGATGTACATCTCATCTTTTTGCCGCGCGTAGGCCAGCGCCGTTCGCGCCGCGCTGGGACCGCCGTCGTGCAGCTGTTCGGTGTTGCCGGGCGCCAGCAGCCCGATCCCCGACACCGCCACGAACCTCTCGTTCTTGCTGAGCAGGTCCTGGACGACCGGGGTGGCGGCGTCGTAATCCTTTTTTGTCTTGGGCCACACCACATACGGCGCCCCGCCCGAGGGCAGGATCATCGTCGTCAGCGCGCTCCAGCTCTCGCCGCCGCCGGAGAGACCCTGCTTGCCGGGGTAGGCGAGCGTGCCGGTGACCGCCTGGTTGGCGCGGCCCCTCCCGTTGGTGTTGTCGACGAAGGCGCCCAACGGTGAACTGCAGCCGGTCTGGCGCCACGAACCGGCCTTTTGCCCGCGCACGTCGAAGAAGTTGGCGTTGATCGCGATCGTCGGCTGGCCCATGCGTTGCCACGCCTGCAGCGGCGCGTAGAGCTCCGAGGCCTGCCACAGCCCCTCGCCGGTGCGGGCGCCGGGATTGTTTTCGCAGCGGGCCTGGTCGCCCTGGTGCGTGTCGACGAGCAGGTGCGGTTTGAGCCGTCCGGCCGCGTTCTTGATGATCATCAGGTGACCGCCGTTGTTCATCTCATACCAACTGCCGCCCGCGTTGAGCATCGGCGCGGGGTGACCGGCGCCGAAGTTGTAGACCAGGTAAGAACCGCGGGTGCTACCGATGGCGTTGGCGAGTAGATCGCGTCCGTCGGCGGCCCGCGCAAGGGGCTGCCCCGAGGTGACGGCCAGCGTGAAGCAGGCGAGGAGGGCGGTGCAGCACGCCGCCAGCCGGCGGAAGCTGGCGCGTCGGGTCAGCACGATAGCCCTTTCGGCCATGATCTGGATGCAACAGAGACATCATCAGTCTCAGAAGTCACACTGTCAACAAAGATAACGGGCCGATGACGCTGGGGCCACGCGCGAATTACGTTTGTTCGCTTGAGCTTTCAGGCTCGGTGGCGGTCGGATCCGGCGCGGTGGGCTCCGGCCCGGTGACGGCGGGCTCCGCCGGCTTGCCGCGGCGCGCCTTGTGCTGAGCCTGGTGCTCCTGCGCGATCGCCAAGGCGACCGCACCCTGAATCCGGTGAAAGCCCTTGCGGTCGTAGAGGTGCGTGACGATGCCGCCGAGCAGCAGCCCGATGACGAGGCCCACCGACGTCATGGTCAGCGCCTGGGTCAGGCCCGCATCCCCGCGGCCGCCGAAGTACAGCAGCGACCGAGCGCCCAGGAAAACCTGGTGCATCGGCTCGAATGCGGCCAGCCAGCGGAAGAAGGACGGCGTCGCCTCCAGCGGCACCGTGGCACCGGCCGACGGCAAGCCGAGGATCACGAAGATGAGCATGCTGACCAGCATCCCCGCCGTGCCCAGCACCGAGAGCAGGGAACTGGACGTGATGCCCACCGCGGCGATCGCGAACACGCCGAACGCCCAGAGTTGCCAACTGAGATCGATGGGCATGCCGAGCGCGTCGGCGATCCACAGGTACACCGCCGAGGTGACCAGCGCGAGCAGCACCATCATGGCCCACTTGAGCAGCAGCGTCTGGAATCTCGAGATCCTGACCTGCTCGGCGAATCGGTAGACCGGGCCGAATTCGGCGGGCACATAGCCGAGGAGCGCGTCGACCAGCGTGCTGACCACAATGCTGCCGGTGAATCCGGCCAGCAGGAGCAGCAGCGCGTAATAGAAGGCGGACAGTCCGTTGCCGGTGCCGTTGGGCAGCGGGTTGTAGACGACCGTCTGGATCTCGATGGGGGCGCTCAGGCCCACCTGGGCCGCGCCGGGCAGGGGCGCGCCGCCGGTCTGCGCGGCCACCTCCGCCGTAACCCATTGCCCCGCAATGCCGTTGGCCATGCCCATGGCCATGCTGAGGGTTTGGCCTGCGATGCTCGCGCCGAGTGTGCCGGCCCGTGGGTTGGTGGAGATGGTGATCGACGGCCGTTCGGCGCGGGCGGGCATCACCGCGCTCGTCGCGAAGTCCCGCAGCTTGGACGAGAAGCTGGGCGGTATCACCACCGAGCCGTACACCTGGCCGGTGTCCAGTTGCCGTTTGGCCTCGCCGCGGGAGAGCACCCGGACGTCGAACTTGTTCTTGTCCAACCCATTGACCAGCCGGTCGGTGATTTGAGCGCCGCCGGGGCCGGCGTCCTCGTTCACCACCGCGATGGGGAAGTGGCGCAGGTTGGTGCTCGGGTTCAAGATGCCGCCGAGGTAGAGCGCGCACAGCGCCGACATCAACGCCAACGTGATGATCAGGGGTGCCGCCCAGAATCGCACGGTGCGGATCGCCTTGATGTTGTGCTTGGGGTTGGGCGCCGCGTGCTGCGGGTGCGAGTGAGGCATGCCGACTCCTGTCTGTCGTGCCCACTCTATGGGCTACCTCGCCGGCCCTCTATGGTCTCAGTCACCCAGCTTCGCGTGCATCTCCCAGATCAGCAGTTCCGACGGCTCGCCCGCCGCCACGCGCCGGCCGTCGGCGTCGGCGAATCGCACCGCGTCCCCCTCGTTCAACTCCCCGATCCCTTCGACGCTGACGCGGCCGCGGGCCAGGAAAAGATGCAGGTAGGGGGCCGGGGGAAGGCTAATGGCCGCCCCGGGCCGCAAGCGTGCGACGTGCAGCGCGGCGTTGCGGTTGTGCAGGGTGATGGCCGCGTCGTGGGTGGAGGTGCCTGAGGCGATCGTCACAAGGTTGTCGTCCAACAGTTTCTGGTCGATCTCGTGCTGTTGGTAGCCCGGGTCGATGCCAAACTCGTCGGGAATCACCCACATCTGCACGAAATGCACCGGCTCGCTGGCGGAGTCGTTGCGTTCGGAGTGCAGGATGCCGCTGCCGGCCGACATGCGTTGCGCCAGGCCGGGATAGATGACCCCGCGGTTGCCGGTGGAGTCGTGATGGGAAAGCTCGCCGCGCAGCACCCAGGTCACGATTTCCATGTCCCGATGCGGGTGCGTGTCGAAACCCGTTCCCGGGGAGACGATGTCGTCATTGTTGACCAACAGCAGCCCGTAGTGGGTGTTGCCCGGGTCGTAGTGGTCGCCGAAGGAGAACGAGTGCCGCGACGTCAACCAGGGTGTGGTGGTGACGGCCCGATCGGCCGCACGCCTGATCTCCGCGGTAGGCATGATCCCAGCGTAATCCGCGGCGTCGTCAGGCGACCGCGGCGGTGAGCAGCCCTTGGGCATCACGGAGCGCGGCGTCGAGGTCGGGCAGGGTGAGCCCGGTGGCGTGACCCAGGTGGATTTCGATCTGGTATTCCGGCTGGCCATCAGAAGAGAAAATCGGCAGCACGACGAATTCCGCGGTGGCCAAGTCTGTTTCGAGGACGTCGGTGACCGACCGCAGTGTCACTATCGTCATCAGTGTGGTGAGCTGACGGGTGACGTGGGCGGTCGGCTCGAGCGAGGCCAGCACCTCGGCCAGCCGATGGTGCAGCGACTTGTGAGTGTCGTCGAACCGCCAGGCGCCATAGCCACGGGCGCGAATATCGGCCAGCACCCGTTGGTGCTCGGAGATTTCGGCATGGGTGAGCCGGGGCGTCACGCGCCGCAACCAGGCCTGGACGAAATCCTCGTCGCGCCAGGCCATGGCGACCAGGCCGAACGGCGGGTCGATGGGGAAGCGCTGGCCCACAGCGTGTTCGCCGTCGGTGCCGTGCCCGACGGTGTCGACGGTGGTCAGGTGCCGGGCACCGATCTTCGACATGGAGCAGCCCGCGCCGAGCGTGTCGTGCAGGAAGTGCAGCGCGTCACGCCCGCGGTCCAGCAGCGGAAAGTGCGCGCGCAGCCCGTGCACCAGCCCGAACAGCCCGCTGCCCAAGACGTAGCGGCGATCCCCGTGGCGCGCCACCCACGCGCGCCGCTCCAACTCGGCCAGCACGAGCGCGCACGTCGAGGTGCTGATCGCGCAGCGCTTCGCCAGCTCGGCGGATGTCAGTCCGCCGTGCGAATGCGACAGGGCGGCAAGAACATCCATCACCCGGGCGGTGGGCGGTGATTTGACGCGTGATTCGACCGGCGCCTGCGCCATTGACGTATCCACCGCCGCCTCCCTACGATCCGTCCAAAATGCAAGCATATAGATCCTAGTATTAGGAGAATGTCGTGTTGAAGGTGGGAGTGTGGGGGCCCGGTTCCATGGGCGTGGTCGCCCTGCGCGGGGTGATCGACCATCCGGAGCTGCAACTGCTCGACGTGGTGGTGCACAGCGATGCCAAGGCCGGCCGCGATGCCGGGGAGCTGTGCGGCATCGCGCCGGTGGGCGTGGTGGCCAGCCAGGACCCGGCGGCCATGCTGGCCGGCGATGCCGACGCAGTGGTGTACGCCGCCGCCGCCAACTTGCGGCCGCTGGATGCGGTCGAGGACATGGTGTCGATCCTGCGGGCCGGAAAGAACGTGGTGTCGTGTTCGGTGGTGCCGCTGGTCTTTCCCGACGGCGTCGACTCCGCCTTCACCGAGCCGCTGCGCCGGGCGGCTATCGACGGCGGGGCATCGTTCTTCACCACCGGCATCGACTCCGGGTTCGCCAATGACGTTCTGCCGCTGGCGCTTACCGGCGTGTCACGCGTGATCGATTCGGTGCGGGTGACCGAGATGTTCAATTACGCGACCTATCCCGACCGCTCCGCCGTCTACGAGATCCTCGGTTTCGGGCAGCAGCCGGATTACCCGGCCTTCGCGGCGCAGCCGGGGATCTTCACCTTCGGCTGGGGGCCGGTGTTGCATCAGCTCGCCGCCGGGCTGGGGGTCAAGATCGACAACATCGAGGAGGCCAACGCGCGGATCCCCGCCGACGAATCGTTCGACACGCCGACGGGGCACATCGCGGCCGGAACGATCGTGGCCATGCGCTCGACGCTGACCGGTTACGTCGGTGGGAAGCCGACCTTCGTCCTCGACCACGTGACCCGGATGCGCGACGACGTCGCGCCGGACTGGCCCCAGCCGCGCATCTGCATCCCGCCGAAGGACCTCGGTTACGGCATGGCGTCCGGCCGCGGGTTGTACCGCGTCGAGATTGAGGGCTCCCCGAGCATGCGGTGCGAATTCGAGATGGCCGAAGACCACGATCACGATCTGGGGGCGCGCATCGCCGGCTCCTCGCGGATGGTCAACGCCATCCCCGCAGTGTGCGCTGCCCCGCCCGGGCTGCTTTCCGCGCTGGATCTGCCGCTGATCACCGGGACCGGCCTGTTGCGTCCGGTGCCGGGCCCGCCGCCCGACAGCCGGCTGTTCTAGCGCCGGAACGGCGCGAGTGAGGAGGCGGGCAATCCTGCCTAGGACCGCGCGCCGGGGTACGTCGCGGCGGCGAGCTCCAGGATCTCGGCGCGGTCGGCCGCCAGAATGAATCCGGAGCGGATCGCCGCGTCGAGCGCGCCGGTGAAGCGCTCCAGGTATTCCGTGCTCCCGCCGGGATAGAGCCGGCGCAGCGTGGCGGCGTCGAAAAGCTCGCCGGAGCCGAAGATCATGGACATGATGCTTTCCTCGCCACCCAGCCCCGAGGTCCGGGCGACCGGCACGTCCACCCAGGGGGTCCTGAGCCCTCCGCGGGCGAGGCCGTTGCCATCCAGAACCGGTTGCGGCCCTTCGGTTTCCCGGGCCTCAAGGGGTTCCGCGCTCGGCGCCGGCTCGCCGCTGGCGACCCACGTGTTGAGGGCGGTGAGCGCGGCCTGCACCACATAGTGGTGTTGCGGCCCGAAGTTGATGCAGTGCGCCAACTGCTGGCCCATCAGCATGTTGGTCGGCGTGTAGGCGGCGGCGATGTCCGCGAGCGGCGCCGACCCGCTGTCGATGAACGCGACCTGGATGGTGTAGTTGTCGGCGTGGGCGGCGCCGGCGATCTCCCAGACCCGCAGGTATTGGTTGTCGGGCTGGCGGGCGAAGTAGTAGCCCTGCCGGGCTCCGCCGAACACGTCGGTTTCCGTGACGACCGTCAGCAGCGGGACGCGCAGCTCCGGGCGGAACGCAACCCCTTGCGGCTCTTCGGTTTCCGCGAAGATCGAGGTTCCGTCGAGCGGGGCGGCTGAGCCGAAACGGGAATGGACGAGGAACCCGTCGTAGCTGCGGGCCAACGGGTCGACGGCGTTGATGTAGGTCGTGAGGAACATGGCCGATTGCGATTCGCCCAGAGCGATGACGCGCCGCACGGGCAGATCCCCCAGCAGGGCCCGGCCTTCGTCGCTTTTGAGCAGGCCGCCGATCTGGGAGAAGATGTCGTAGCAGAAGGCGTCGCCCGGGTGGTGTAGGGGCGCATACCGTTGTGGGTCCTGGGTTTTCAGCGACATGTCCGCGCCGAGCAGGCTGTCGCCGCCCTCGACCCCCACCCGCTGCGCCGAGACCCCGACGTAGGCGTAGCCCGACCGGATGATTTCGCGGTGCGCCATCATCCATACCGCGGGAGCGTCGATGCCGCCGCTCACGTTGAGCCATTCGACCAGCACTGTTCCGTTGAATCGGGCCGGATCGGTGGGTGTCAACACCACGATCCGCGTCGTGAAATCGGCGGAGCCCGAGGGTGTTACGTCCCAGCGGCCATCGGGTCCCAACTCGGTCACCGGGGTATAGGACGAGGCCGTCGCGGAAACGAAGAATTCCTTGACGCGGTAGCCCACGTCGGCGAGGTCATAGGCGCTCAGCAGCAGCAGCGGCTTTCCGGGCGCGGCTGTGACCAGGGCGGTGGAATTCGTCATGTGCGCAACCTTCTTACTCCTGACCGGCGGACAGTGAACCGGGCAGCCCGAACTTCGTGAACAACGTCTCATCGAGGAACGCCACCACGTGAGACACCTTCTCGCCGTGCACATCCAGCACATGCAACTGGAAGGGGACATGCACGTCGCCGGCGCGCATGTACATCGCGGCGGCGAGCTGACCGTTGGCGACCAGCGGCAGCAGCCGCATGTCTCCGCCCGCCTCGGCCGGGCATTGCTGGTGGATCAGGGTCACGATGTCCGCCGCGCCCCGATACCAGCCGGCGTACGGCGGCATTTCCCAGATCGCCTCCGCGGTGAACAACTCCACCAGGCGGTCGATGTCGTAGGTCTCGAACGCGGCGATGTAGCGGGCCAGCAGGTCTTGGGCCTCGGGCGAATCCGGCGGCGCCAGTTGGTCGTCGGCGCTGGGACCGACGGCATCCAGTTGCGACCGGGCCCGCTGCAGCAGGCTGTTGACGGCGGTCGTGGTGGTGCCGACCGCCTCGGCGACCTCGGCGGAGCGCCACTGCAGCACGTCGCGCAGCAGCAGCACCGCCCGCTGCCGCGGCGGAAGGTATTGCAGCGCAGCCACGAACGCCAGCCGTACCGACTCCCGCGACCCGACGACCACCGACGGGTCCGCCGGGTGATCGGTCAACTCCGGCAGCGGCTCGAGCCAGGGCACTTCGCGGCGCTCCACCAGCTCCGCGGTCGGGTCCGAGCTCGGGGCGCCCAGGCCCACCGGCAACGCCCTGCGCCCCTTGCCCTCCAGCGCGCTCAGGCAGGTGTTGGTGGCGATGCGGTGCAGCCAGGTCCGCAGCGAGGACTTGCCTTCGAAACGGTCGTAGGACTTCCAGGCCCGCAGCAACGTCTCCTGCACCAGATCTTCGGCGTCGTGCAGCGACCCGGTCATTCGATAGCAGTGGGCGAGCAGCTCGCGGCGATAGGGCTCGGCCTGGGCCGAGAAATCGGTCCCCAGCACCGCGTCGCCTTCGGGGTCTTGGGCGAGAAGACTCACGCGGATGAGCCTACGCAGTGTCCGCAACCCCGGCCGGGATCCCAGCCATTACGCTGCACCTCAATGACTAGGACCAGCCGATGAACCGCACCGAACGCAGTTTCGACGGATTCGGCGGTGTGCGTATCGTCTACGACGTCTGGACCCCCGACACGCCGCCACGGGCGGTCGTGGTGCTGGCGCACGGTCTCGGCGAGTACGCCCGCCGCTACGACCACGTCGCCCAGTGCTTCGGGGCGGCGGGCCTGGTCACCTACGCGCTGGACCATCGCGGGCACGGCCGCTCGGGCGGCAAACGGGCGGTGGTGCGTGACATCCACGAGTACACCACCGACTTCGACACCCTGGTCGGCATCGCCGCGCGCGAACACCACGGCCTCAAGTGCGTCGTGTTGGGCCACAGCATGGGCGGGGGGATCGTCTTCGCCTACGGCGTCGAGCGCCCGGACAACTACGACCTGATGGTGCTGTCGGGGCCCGCGGTGGCGGCCCAGGACCAGGTGTCACCGCTGCTGGCCCTGGCCGCCAAGGTGCTGGGGGCCCTCGTGCCCGGCCTGCCGGCGCAGGACCTCGACGTCGACGCCATCTCGCGCGATCCCGCGGTGGTGGCGGCCTACAAGAGCGATCCGCTGGTGTACCACGGCAAGGTTCCGGCCGGCATCGGCCGCGCGTTGCTGCAGGTCGGCGAGACGATGCCGCAGCGGGCGCCGGCGCTGACGGCGCCGTTGCTGGTGGTGCACGGGTCCGAGGACCGGTTGATTCCCGTCGCCGGCAGCCGTCGGCTCGTCGAGTGCGTCGGGTCCACCGACGTCGAGCTGAAGGTGTATCCCGGCCTGTATCACGAGGTCTTCAATGAGCCCGAGCGCGAGCAGGTGCTCGACGATGTCGTCTCCTGGATCACCGCTCGGCTGTGAGCGGGCGTGTCGGACCGCTCCCGTACGTTGGCGCTAATGACCCGCACGGGCGATGAGGCGCAGAGCGCAGCGATGAGGAGGAACGGCGCTAATGACTCGCGCCGGTGACGATGCAGAGCGCAGCGATGAGGAGGAACGGCGCTAATGACTGACGACAAGATGCTGGCGCGCATCGCCGCGCTGCTGCGTCAGGCCGAAGGCACCGACAACTCCCACGAGGCCGACGCGTTCATGTCGGCCGCGCAGCGGCTCGCGACGGCCGCGTCCATCGACCTCGCGGTGGCGCGCTCCCATTCGGCCCAGCGTTCGGCCGCGCAGGCCCCGACGCAGCGCACCATCACCATCGGCGCGGCGGGCACCAAGGGGTTGCGGACCTACGTTCAGCTCTTCGTGCTGATCGCCGCGGCCAACGACGTGCGGTGCGACGTCGCGTCCAATTCGACGTTCGTCTACGCCTACGGGTTTGCCGAGGACATCGACGCCAGCCACGCCCTGTACGCCGGCCTGGTCGTGCAAATGGTGCGCGCGTCGGACGCCTACCTCGCCTCGGGCGCGCACCGTCCCACGCCGACGATCACCGCCCGGCTCAACTTTCAGCTGGCCTTCGGGGCGCGCGTGGGCCAACGGCTGGCCGAGGCCCGCGACGAGGCCCGGCGAGAAGCCACCAAGGACCGGCAACGTGCGCCGGGAACCGCTATCGCCTTGCGGGACAAGGAGGTTGAGCTCGTGGACTACTACCGCGGTGCGTCCAAGGCGCGCGGCACCTGGCAGGCCAGTCGAGCCTCGGCCGGGTATTCCTCGGCGGCGCGGCGCGCGGGCGACCGGGCCGGCAAGCGAGCGCGGCTCGGCAACAGCCCGGAACTCCCCGGGGCGCGGAGCGCGCTGAGCGGGTGACTCCCGGGAACTTCCCGCGGCGGGATTCTCAACGCTCCAGGGTCTATGCGGCCGAGGAATTCGTCCGCACGTTGTTCGACCGCGCCGCCCAGCACGGTTCACCCGCCGTGGACTTCTTCGGCACACAATTGACGCTGCCGCCGGAGGGCCGCTTCGGCTCGGTGGCCTCCGCCCAGCGCTACGTGGACGACGTGCTGGCGCTGCCGGCGGTGCGCAGCCGGTGGCCGGGGGTGGCCCCGTTGCGGGTCCGGCCGCGCCGGGCCGCCACCGCCGCGCACTACGAAAACCAGGACGGCGCAGGCGTTATCGCGGTCCCCGACCGTGACACCGCCGACTGGGCGCTGCGTGAGCTGGTGATGTTGCACGAAGTGGCGCATCATTTGTGCCGGGCCGAGCCGCCGCACGGCCGCGAGTTCGTCGCGACGATCTGCGAGTTGACGGAGCTGGTGATGGGACCCGAAGTGGGGCATGTGCTGCGCGTCGTCTACGCCAAAGAGGGTGTGCGGTGAGCGATCCCGACGAGAGGGCCCGCGAGATCGAAGCCCAGATGACCGACGACGAGCGGTTCTCCCTGCTGGTCTCGGTGATGGGCGCCGGCGACCTGTGGCCGGTGCGCGACGAACGCATCCCGGCGGACACGCCGATGAGCGCGGGGTACGTGCCCGGGATTCCCCGCCTCGGGGTGCCGCCCCTGCGGATGAGCGATGCCGGCCTGGGCGTCACCAACCCCGGCTACCGTCCGGGCGACACGGCCACCGCGCTGCCCGCCGGGCTGGCGCTGGCCGCGGGTTTCGATCCGGCGCTGGCCCGGTCCGCAGGCGAAGTGATCGGCTCAGAGGCGCGCAGCCGCGGATTCAACGTGCAGCTCGCCGGGGCGATGAACCTCGCGCGCGACCCGCGCAACGGCCGCAACTTCGAATACCTTTCCGAGGACCCGCTTTTGACCGCCGCGATGATCGCGGAGTCGATCGACGGCATTCAGCGCCACGGCGTCATCTCGACGGTCAAGCACTACTCGCTGAACTGCAACGAGACCAATCGGCACTTCCTGGACGCGGTCATCGATCCCGACGCGCACCGCGAGTCCGACCTGCTCGCCTTCGAGATCGCGATCGAGCGGGCGCAACCGGGCGCCGTGATGACCGCCTACAACAAGGTCAACGGCGTCTACGCCGCGGCGAACGATGTCCTGATCAACGAGGTGCTCAAGGGCGCCTGGGCGTATCGCGGTTGGGTCATGTCCGACTGGGGCGCCACGCCGAGCTGGGAGTGCGCGCTGGCCGGCCTCGATCAGGAGTGCGGCGCCCAGATCGACGCGCTGCTGTGGCAGGCCGAGGCCTTCGGCGCGCCGCTGCGCGACGCGTACGCCGAGGGCAGGCTACCCAGGGAGCGGTTGTCGGACATGGTCCGACGGATCCTGCGGTCCATGTTCGCCGTCGGTATCGACCGCGACGCCGCGCCGCCGGAGCCGGATCGGGCCGCGCACAACGAGATTGCGCTGCGCATCGCCCGCCAGGGGGTCGTGTTGCTGACCAACCGGGGAGCGCTCCCGTTGACGCCCGAGCCGGGCACGCGCATCGCCGTCATCGGCGGATACGCGCACCTGGGCGTGCCGGCCGGTTATGGTTCGAGCACCGTCGTTCCCGACGGCGGCTACGCGGGCGTGGTCCCGATCGGCGGCGCGGGGCTGGAGGCCGGGCTGCGCAACCTGTACCTGCTGCCGTCGTCGCCGTTGCAGGAGTTGCGAAACCAGTTGCCGCGGGCGCAGATCGAATTCGACCCCGGCATCAGTCCGGCCGAGGCGGCGCTGGCGGCGCGGCTCGCCGATGTCGCGATCGTGTTCGCGGTGCGCGCGGAAGGGGAGGGATACGATCTCGCCGACCTGTCGCTGCCCTGGGGCCAGGACGAAATGATCGCGGCGGTGGCGGCGGCCAACCCCAATACCGTGGTGGTGCTCGAGACCGGCAACCCGGTGAGCATGCCGTGGCGCGACGCGGTGAATGCCGTTGTGCAGGCGTGGTATCCGGGTCAGGCCGGCGCCCGGGCGAGCGCCGAGATCCTCACCGGCCGGGTCAATCCTTCGGGCCGGCTTCCGATCACCTTTCCCGCCGATCTGGACCAGACGCCTCGCCCGCGGCTACCCGGTGTCGGCACGCCGTGGGGGACCGCGAGCACGATCGAATACTTCGAGGGCGCCGATGTCGGCTATCGATGGTATGCGGCCAACGGCCACGTCCCGATGTTTGCCTTCGGTCATGGCCTGTCCTACACCAGGTTTGACTACCGTGACCTGGTGGTCACCGGCGGGGAGACCATCACGGCCAGTTTCACCGTCGTCAATGCCGGCGACCGCGCCGGGGCCGACGTGCCGCAGCTGTATGTGACGGCGGAGCCCGGCGGACCGTGCCTGCGGCTGCTGGGATTCGAGCGGATCGAGTTAGAACCGGGCGCCAGCCGCCGGCTGAGGATCGAGGCCGATCCGCGCCTGCTCGCACGCTACGACGGCGGCGCCGGATGCTGGCGGATCGAGGCGGGCGATTACACGGCGGCCGTGGGCATTTCGGCGTTGGCCATGCGGCTCGCGGCGGGGGTCGAACTGACCGGCCGTACGTTCGGGCGATGACCCCCTCGGGCTGACGCCCGAACGTACGACCGGCCCGAGGCGTTACTCGACGGGGGTCAGCGCGTCGCCGCACGTGCAGCGGTAGCCCTCGCCGGCGCCCGAGCAATGGCAGGGCACCTCGATGCGGACACGGCAGCCGCAGCCTTCGTGACCGCACGTCAGCAGGGTCCCGGCTTCGTAAGTTGCCATTTGACTCACCCTTTTTCTCCTGGTGTGACTCGTGCGGCGCGGTTCGGCCGCACCCCCACTATATACCCCCCATGGGTATGCGTAAACGGTCGCGACGGGTTTCGTGGCGGGGACGGCTGTCGTGCGGGGGCCCGGCGGGCGCGGCTAGCGTTGACGTCATGAGCGAGAAACCGACCCCCCACGACGTCGACGCATTCCTGGACAGCACGGTGGTGGGCGACGATCCGTCCTTGACCGCGGCGCTCGAGGCCAGCAACGCGGCCGGCCTACCGCCGATCGCGGTGTCGGTGCAACAGGGAAAGTTCCTGAGCCTGCTCGCCGGCGCCATCGGCGCGCGGCGCATCCTCGAGATCGGCACCCTGGGCGGCTTCAGCACCATCTGGTTGGCGCGTGGCGCCGGGCCGCAGGGCCGCGTGGTGACGCTGGAGTACGAGCCGAAGCACGCCGAGGTGGCGCGGGGCAACTTGAAGCGCGCCGGCGTCGACGATCGGGTGGAGGTGATCGTCGGCGCGGCGCTGGATACACTGCCGACGGTCACCGGACCCTTCGATCTGATCTTCATCGACGCCGACAAGGAGAACAACCTGGCCTATGTGGAGTGGGCGGTCCGATTGGCCCGGCCCGGTGCGGTGGTGGTGGTGGACAACGTGATTCGCGACGGGCAGATTCTGCGGCCGCATTCCGACGATGCCAGGGTGCGGGCGACCCGCGAGACGCTGCAGGCGATGGGCGAGCACCCGCGGCTGGACACCGCGGTGATCCAGACGGTGGGGGCCAAGCACTGGGACGGCTTCGCCTTGGCGCTGGTGCAGTAGCTCAGCGCGGGGACAGGTCGGCGACCGCCTGCGCGGCGGAGGTGAGTTCGCCGATCCGCAGGGCGGCTTCACCGGCGTACAGGGCGGCGCCGTCCAGCCAGGAGTCGGGCACACCGGCCACCGGTGCCAGCGGCGTGAAGAACGGGAGGGCCGGCGACTGCAGGCGCATCAGTGCGCCCGCATCGAAATAGCCCAGCGCCGACAGGGGACGACTGGCCGCGTTGAGCGCCGCCGGCACCGCCTTGGCCCGCCCGTCGGCGCGGCACCACCGGCGCGTCGCCTCGTTGGGCACGACGCGGTGCCGTAGCGGCCAGCTCAGGCCGAACAGGTTTGTCTCGATCGTCCTGTCGGCCCGAAGGATTCGCCGCTGATACTCGCGGCTCGCGTTGGCCTCGTGCGTCAACAGGAATCGCGTGCCCGCGATGACACCGCTGGCGCCGCCGTCGAGCGCGGCGCGAGTGTCGGCGGCGGTGGCGACGCCGCCGGCCAGGAACACCGGTCGGTTCCCGGCCGCGCGCAGGGCGTGCGGGAGAAAATCCAGGGCCGGCACGGTCCCCACGAGGTGCCCGCCGGCCTCGCGCCCCTGAGCGATCAAACCGTCAGCGCCGCAGGCGATCGCGGCCCGAGCCTGCGCCTCGGTGCCCACCATCACGAAGACGAAGACCCCGGCGTCGCGCAGATGCTCGACGAGGCCCCGCTTGTCGCCGAACGCCAACACCACCGCGTCCACCCGGGCGTCGACGCAGGCCGCGACGTGATGGCGATGCACAAAGGGCAGCAACAGGTTTACCGCGACGGCACGACCCGGCGCCTGCTCGCGCACCTCGTCGATCGAGGCGCGCAGCCGGCGCGGGGTGTCGATGCCCAGCGTGCCGAGCCCGCCCGCGTTGGCGACCGCGGCCGCCAGGGCCGCCCCCGCAAGACCGCCGCCCATGCCGGCCTGTCCCACCGGGTGATCGAGCCGCAATCGATCCGCGAGGTCCATGCCTCAAGAGGCTACGCGGTTTCTCGAACTGGGCCGCGATCGAGCGTAATGTTGATCACAGATGGATGGGTGCAGCCCAGCTCAAAAGGCTTGCTGCATAACAGAAAGGTCACAAAATGAGTACAGTCCATTCATCAATCGATCACCACCCCGATTTGATGGCGTTGCGCGCCCGCTACGAGCGTGTCGCCGAGTCGATGAGTGCGCATTTCACCTTCGGCCTGGCGCTGCTGACGGGTCTGTATGTGGCCGCGTCGCCGTGGATCGTGGGGTTCAGCGCGACGAGGTCGCTCGCCACGTCTGACCTGATCGCCGGTATCGCGGTGGCGTTCCTGGCGTACGGGTTCGCCACGACGCTGGATCGCGCGCACGGCATGACATGGACGCTGCCGGTACTCGGCGCGTGGGTCATCGTGTCGACGTGGATCCTGCCGGACGTCACGCTGACCACCGGCATGACCTGGTCGAATGTCGTCGCGGGCGCGTTGCTGACCTTCCTGGGTCTCAACGCCACCTACTTCGGCATGCGCACGCGCGCCACGGGAACGCACGCCTAGCCCCGAACTCGGTTAGGGCACAGGTCGATTCGCCGCCTGGCCGGGCGATCCGGTCAGGCGGAGATCAACCGCAGACTGCGCCGATGGCGGCCGAGCTGACCAGCTTGACGTACTTGGCCAGCACCCCGGTCTTGTAGCGCGGCGGCGGCGGTGTGAAACCCTTTCGCCGCGAATCGAATTCAGCCGGATCGGCGAGCACGTCGAGCACCCGGTTGGCGACGTCCAGCCGGATGCGGTCGCCGTCGCGCAGAAACGCGATCGGTCCGGCGTCCACCGCCTCCGGGGCGATGTGACCGACGCACAGCCCCGTCGTCCCGCCGGAGAACCGGCCGTCGGTCAGCAACAGCACGTCCTTGCCGAGACCGGCGCCCTTGATCGCGCCGGTGATGGCGAGCATCTCGCGCATGCCGGGTCCGCCCTTCGGGCCCTCGTAGCGGATCACCACCGCGTCGCCCTTGGTGATGGTGCCGTCCTCGAGGGCATCGAGCGCGGCCCGTTCACCGTCGAAAACCCTTGCGGTGCCCTCGAACACGTCGGAATCGAAGCCGGCGGACTTCACCACCGCGCCCTCGGGAGCCAGCGATCCGCGCAGGATGGTGATGCCGCCGGTGGGGTGAATAGGATTGCTCAGGGCCCGCAGCACCTTGCCGTCGGGGTCGGGCGGGGCGATCTCGGCCAGGTTCTCGGCCACGGTCGCACCGGTGACCGTCAGGCAATCGCCGCGCAGTAGGCCGGCATCCAGCAACGCCTTCATCATCACCGGCACGCCGCCGATGTGGTCGACGTGCGACATCACGTGGCGGCCGAACGGCTTGACGTCGGCCAAATGCGGAACCTTCGACCCGATCCGGCTGAAGTCGTCGAGCGTCAGCGCGACGTCGGCCTCGTGGGCGATGGCCAGCAGGTGCAGCACCGCGTTGGTGGACCCGCCGAACGCCATCACCACCGCGATGGCGTTCTCGAACGCCTCCTTGGTGAGGATGTCGCGGGCGGTGATCCCGCGCCGCAGCAGTTCGACGACCGCCGCGCCGCTGCGCCGCGCGAACCCGTCGCGGCGGCGGTCGGTCGCCGGCGGCGCCGCGCTGCCCGGCAACGACATCCCGAGCGCCTCGGCGGCGCTGGCCATCGTGTTGGCGGTGTACATGCCGCCGCAGGCGCCCTCGCCGGGGCAGATCGCCCGCTCGATGGCGTCGACGTCCTCGCGCGGCATCAGCCCGCGGGCGCAGGCCCCCACCGCCTCGAACGCGTCGATGATGGTGACCTCGCGCTCGCTGCCGTCGGAGAGCTTGGCCACCCCCGGCAGGATCGAGCCCGCGTAGAGGAACACCGAGGCCAGGTCCAGCCGCGCGGCGGCCATCAGCATCCCGGGCAGCGACTTGTCGCAGCCGGCCAGCAGCACCGAGCCGTCGAGGCGTTCGGCCTGCATCACCGTCTCGACGCTGTCGGCGATCACTTCGCGCGACACCAGGGAGAAGTGCATCCCCTCGTGGCCCATCGAGATGCCGTCGGACACGGAGATGGTGCCGAACTCGAGGGGGTACCCGCCGGCCGAGAACACCCCCTCCTTGACGGCCTTGGCGAGCCGGTCCAGCGAGAGGTTGCACGGCGTGATCTCGTTCCAGGACGACGCGACGCCGATCTGCGGCTTGGCGAAGTCCTCGTCTCCCATGCCTACTGCCCGCAGCATGCCACGGGCGGCGGCCTTCTCCAGGCCGTCGGTGACGTCACGACTACGCGGCTTGATGTCGGCGGTCCGAGCCGAATCGGTGGTGGGCATCGTTCAAGTATGCGCTGGCCAGTCGCGATGCCCGTTCCCGGGGTGATACCCCGTCGGGGTATAAGCTGGGATGGGCGGGCCAGACGGAGCGGCAGGGTGAATCGACGATGACAGACGAACACGGGTACTCGCAGCAGAAGGACAACTACGCCAAGCGGCTGCGGCGCATCGAGGGCCAGGTGCGGGGCATCGCCCGCATGATCGAGGAAGACAAGTACTGCATCGACGTGCTGACCCAGATCAGCGCCGTCAACAGCGCGTTGCGGTCGGTCGCGCTGAATTTGCTCGACGAGCACCTGAGCCACTGCGTCACCCGGGCCGTTGCCGAGGGCGGCGACGAGGCCGACACGAAGCTCAGCGAGGCCTCCGCCGCGATCGCTCGCCTCGTCCGCTCCTGATCGCAGGGCGTGTTGCCGCGCCAAGTTGGAGGAACCGGTAGCCGGTGTGCGTACGGTATGGGGAGCGTGACCTCGGCGACGTTGCTCAGCCGATTGCGCACACCCAAGCGATGACTGTGATGACTGCCGAAACCGCCAACGCAGCCGCGCGAACGTGGACGCCACGGATCGCGGCTCAGCTCGCCATCCTCGCGGCCGCGGCCTTCACCTATGTCACCGCCGAGATCCTGCCGGTGGGGGCGCTGCCGGCGATCGCCCGCAACCTCAACGTCAGTTTGGTCCTGGTGGGGACCCTGCTGTCCTGGTACGCCCTGGTCGCGGCCCTGACGACGATCCCGCTGGTGCGCTGGACCGCGCACCTGCCGCGCCGCCGCGTGCTGGTCGCGAGCCTGACCTGCCTGACCGCCTCCCAGCTCATCTCGGCGCTGGCGCCCAACTTCGCGGTGCTGGCCGCCGGGCGGGTGCTGTGTGCGATCACCCACGGGCTGCTGTGGTCGGTCATCGCGCCGATCGCGACCCGGCTGGTGCCGCCCAGCCACGCCGGGCGAGCCACCACATCGATCTACGTCGGCACCAGCCTGGCGCTGGTCGTCGGCAGCCCGCTGACCGCGGCCCTGAGCCTGATGTGGGGATGGCGCCTGGCCGTCGTGTGCGTCACCGTCGCGGCCGCGCTCGTCACGGTCGCCGCCCGGCTGATGCTGCCGGAGATGGTGCTCACCGAGGATCAGCTGGCCCACGTCGGGCCCCGGTCCCGCCATCACCGCAACCCGCGGCTGATCATCGTGAGCGTGCTGGCGATGATCGCGGTCACCGGCCACTTCGTGTCCTACACGTTCATCGTCGAGCTCATCCGCAACGTCCTGGGCGTGCGTGGGCCGAACCTGGCCTGGGTGCTGGCCGCCTACGGGCTGGCCGGCCTGCTATCGGTGCCGCTGGTGGCGCGGCCCCTGGACCACCGCCCCAAGGGCGCCGTCATCCTGTGCATGACGGGTCTGACGGCCGCCTTCGTGGTGCTGACGGCGCTGGCGTTCGGCGGCCGGTCCGGCGCGACGACCGCGCTGATCGGCACCGCCGCCATCGTGCTGTGGGGGGCCATGGCCACCGCCGTATCGCCGATGATGCAATCCGCCGCCATGCGCAACGGGGCCGACGACCCCGACGGGGCCTCGGGCCTCTACGTGACGGCATTCCAGGTCGGCATCATGGCCGGCTCGCTGGCGGGCGGGCTGCTCTACGAGCACAGCGTCACGATGATGCTGATCGCTTCGGCGATCCTGATGGCGGTCGCGCTGGTCGGCATCGCCGCCAACCGGCGGATGCTCGACGTCCCCCCGCCGCGGCCGACAAGCTCACTCGATTCATAACCGTCCAGCTCAGAGGCGTGTTCTTGGCTGCTCCGGGGCAGCGGACGCCCGCCGGCGACGGTCGACGGCGCCCGCCCTATGCCAGACTGTGTCGGAGTAGACGAGTGGAGGTATGCATATGTCGGGCTGGACGAAGGCCTGGACTTTCAAGGGTCTCTTCGCCGCTCTGAACGTCACCGGCTGGGGCGCAGTGTTGACCCTGGCGCTGGTGCTGAGCGCCGCCCCCGCGCTGGCCGACCCGGACCCGGCTCCCGCCGACCCGGGCGCCGTCGCCGCCCCGCCCGGCCCGCCCGCGCCGCCGGATCCCTTCGCGCCGCCACCCCCGCCCGACCCGCTGGCACCGCCGCCCCCGCCCGACCCGGCGGCGGCGCCACCATGGCTCCCGCCGATGGCGGAACCCGCGGCGGCCTCGGCCGCCGGGCAGAACCCCACCCCGTTCACCGGGACGGCCCCGTTCGGGCCCCCCAAGATCCAGCCCGCCAACGGGTCGACCGTCGGCGTCGCCCAGCCGATCATCATCAACTTTCCGGGACGCGTCGACGACGCCGGCGCCGCGGAGGGCGCGGTCCACGTCTCGTCGGTGCCCGCGGTCCCGGGCAAGTTCTACTGGATGACCCCGACGCAGCTGCGCTGGCGGCCGTTGAGCTTCTGGCCCGCCCACACCGCGGTGACCGTCGACGCCGGGGGCACCGTGTCGAGCTTCCGCACCGGAGACACGCTGGTCGCCACGGCCGACGACGCCACGCATCAGCTGACCGTCACCCGCAACGGCACGGTGGAGAAGACGATCCCGATGTCGATGGGCATGACGTCCGGCAACCACCAAACCCCCAACGGCACCTACTACGTGCAGGACAAGAAGGCGTCGGTGGTGATGGATTCGTCCACCTATGGGGTCCCGGTCAACTCGACCTACGGCTACAAGGTGACGGTGGAGGACGCGGTCCGGTTCGACAACGTCGGCGACTACGTGCACAGCGCCCCCTGGTCGGTGGACGACCAGGGCAAGCGCGACGTCAGCCACGGCTGCATCAACATCAGCCCCTCCAACGCGAAGTGGTTTTTCGACAACTTCGGCGCGGGAGACCCGATCATCGTGAAGAACTCCACCGGCGGCAACTACAAGAAGAACGACGGCTCCGCCGACTGGATGAACTAGCTGCCCGCGAGCAGTCGCAGAATCGCCCATTTCCCTGCGAAATCGGGCGATTTTGCGTCTGTTGGCCATCTCCTTGTCGAGGGGCCTTCCGCGGGCGCGGCGGTTATGTATAGCATCATATATAACTTCGGCCCCTGAGGAGCGGCGATGCGCGGTCCACGCGACCGGATGGTGGTATCTGCCGCCCTGCTGATCAGGGAGCGCGGCGCCCACGCCACCGCCATCTCCGACGTCCTCGAGCACAGCGGCGCGCCGCGCGGATCGGCCTACCACTACTTCCCGGGCGGGCGCACGCAACTGCTCTGCGAGGCCGTGGACTACGCCGCGGACCACGTCGCCGCGATCATCGCCGACGCCGCGAGCGGCCTCGACCTGATCGACACCCTGATCGACAAATTCCGCCAGCAGCTGCTCGACAGCGACTTCCGCGCCGGCTGCCCCATCGTCGCCGTGTCCGTGGAGGCGGGCGAGCAGGACGCCGAGCGCATGGCGCCGGTCGTCGAGCGCGCGGCGGCGGCGTTCGACCGCTGGACCGACCTGATCGCCCAGCGCTTCATCGCCGACGGCGTAGCCCGGGAACGGGCGGGCGAATTGGCGGTCCTGGCCACCACCGCGCTCGAGGGTGCGATCCTGTTGGCCCGGGTGCGCCGCGACCTGATGCCCCTCGACGTCGTCCGCCGCCAGGTGCGCGAACTGCTCTTGGCTACGTCGTCGTATCGGGTGACCGGAGAGGATGTCCCACAGTGACCACAGACACGACCGGTGAATGGCACTCCACCGCATGCATCCTGTGCGAATGCAACTGCGGCATCGTCGTTCAGCTCGACGATCGCCGGCTGGCCCGCATCCGCGGTGACAAGGCGCACCCGGCATCGCAGGGCTACACCTGCAACAAGGCGTTGCGGCTGGATCACTACCAGAACAGCCGCACCCGGCTGACCGCCCCGCTGCGCCGACGCGCCGACGGCAGCTACGAGGAAATCGACTGGGACACCGCGATCGTGGAGATCGCCGAGGGATTCAAGCACATCCGCGACACCTACGGCGGGGACAAGATCTTCTACTACGGCGGCGGCGGGCAGGGCAATCACCTGGGCGGGGCGTACAGCGGCGCCTTCCTGAAGGCGCTCGGCTCACGGTACCGCTCAAATGCGTTGGCGCAGGAGAAAACCGGCGAGTCCTGGGTCGACGGGCAGCTGTACGGCGGTCACACCAGGGGAGAGTTCGAGCACGCCGAGGTGGCGGTGTTCGTCGGCAAGAACCCGTGGATGTCGCAGAGCTTTCCGCGCGCCCGGGTGGTGCTGAACGACATCGCCAAGGATCCGGCCCGGTCGATGATCGTCATCGACCCCGTCGTCACCGACACCGCCAAGATGTCCGACTTCCACCTGCGGGTGCGGCCCGGCACCGACGGGTGGTGCCTGGCGGCGCTGGCCGCCGTCCTCGTCCAGGAAAACCTCTGCGACGAGACGTTTCTCGCCGAGCACGTGCGCGGCGCCGACACCGTCCGCGACGCGTTGCGCGACGTCGCGGTCGCCGACTACGCCCAACACTGCGGGGTCGACGAGGAACTGCTGCGCGCGGCGGCGCGGCGCATCGGCGCCGCGGCGAGCGTCTCGGTCTTCGAGGACCTCGGCGTGCAGCAGGCACCCAACAGCACGCTGTGCTCCTACCTGAACAAGCTGCTCTGGGTTCTCACCGGCAACTTCGCGAAAAAGGGCGGCCAGCACCTGCATTCGTCGTTCGCACCCCTGTTCGGGCAGTTCTCCGGCCGCACCCCGGTCACCGGCGCGCCCATCATCTCCGGGCTGGTGCCCAGCAACGTGGTCCCCGAGGAAATCCTGACCGACCATCCGGACCGCTTCCGCGTCATGATCGTGGAAAGCAGCAATCCCGCTCACTCGCTGGCCGATTCGACCGCCTGCCGCGAAGCCTTCCAGTCGCTGGAACTGATGGTGGTCATCGACGTCGCGATGACCGAGACCGCCAGGCTCGCCCATTATGTACTTCCGGCCGCATCCCAATTCGAGAAGCCGGAAGCCACCTTCTTCAACCTGGAGTTCCCGCACAACACTTTCCAATTGCGCCGTCCGCTGCTCGAGCCGTTGCCGGGAACACTGCCCGAGCCCGAGATCTGGGCCCGGTTGGTGCGGGCGCTCGGCGTGGTCGACGACGCGGATCTGCGGCCCCTGCGCGAAGCCGCCCAGCGGGGTCGGCAAGCGTACGCCGAGGCCTTCCTGTCCGCCGCCACCAATCCCACGGTGGCTCAGCTACTTCCGTACGTGCTCTACGAGACGCTCGGACCGACCTTGCCGGACGGGCTGCGCGGCGCGGCCGCCCTATGGGGCCTGGCCCAGAAGACCGCGATGAACTATCCCGACGCCGTGCGGCGCGCCGGTCACGCCGACGGCAACGCGCTGTTCGACGCGATCCTCGACAACCCCTCGGGCGTGACGTTCACCGTCCACAACTACGAGGACGACTTCGCGTTGATCAGCCACTCCGACCAGAAGATCGCGCTGGAAATCCCGTCGATGCTCGACGAATTGGCCGCGCTGGCCCGGACCCCGGCCGAGCTGACCACGCCCGATTTCCCGATCGTGCTGTCGGTGGGGGAGCGGCGCGCCTACACCGCCAACGACATCTTCCGCGACCCGTCCTGGCGCAAACGCGACGCCGACGGCGCGCTGCGGGTGAGCGTGGAAGACGCCCAGGCCCTAGGGCTCGTCGACGGATGCCGGGCCCGCATCAGCACCGCGGCCGGCAGCGCCGAGGCCACCGTCGAAATCACCGAGACCATGCTCGCCGGACATGCCGCCCTGCCCAACGGTTTTGGGCTCGACTATCTCGACGACGACGGTCACACCGTGGTGCCCGGAGTGGCCCCGAACGCCCTGACCTCGATCGGGTGGCGCGACCCCTACGCGGGCACGCCGTGGCACAAGCACGTGCCCGCGCGCATCGAGGCGCTGACGCCGGTCAGTTCCAGATCTTGACCCGGCGCTCCGGTTCCAGGAACAGCGCGCCGGTGTCGGCGCCGTCGAACGCGTCGTAGAAGGCGTCCATGTTGCGCAGCACGCCGTTGCAGCGGAATTCCGGTGGCGAGTGCGGGTCCACCGCCAGCCGCCGGATCGCTTCGGCCTCGCGGGATTTGGTGCGCCACACCTGGGCCCAGCCGTAGAACACGCGCTGCACGCCGGTCAAGCCGTCGATCACGGGGGCGGGTTGGCCGTTCAGTGACAGCTGATAGGCCAGCAGCGCGATCGACAACCCACCCAGATCCCCGATGTTCTCCCCGACAGTGAACGCGCCGTTCACGTGGTGGCCGCTCGACAGCCCCCTCGGGATGTACGTGTCGTACTGCGCGATGAGGGCCTTTGTGCGAGCACCGAATTCGGCGCGGTCGGCGTCGGTCCACCAGTCGACCAGGTTGCCGTCGCCGTCGTACTTGGCGCCCTGGTCGTCGAAGCCGTGACCGATCTCGTGCCCGATCACCGCGCCGATGCCGCCGTAGTTCGCGGCGTCATCGGCCTCGGCGTCGAAGAACGGCGGCTGCAAAATGGCCGCCGGGAAGACGATTTCGTTCATCCCCGGGTTGTAGTACGCGTTGACCGTCTGCGGGGTCATGAACCACTCGTCCTTGTCCACCGGGCCGCCGAGCTTGGCCAGCTCGCGGTCGTGGTTGACGGCGTACCCGCGCTGGTAGTTGCCGTAGAGGTCGTCGCGGTCGATCACCAGCGTGGAGTAGTCCCGCCATTTCGCCGGGTAGCCGACCTTGGCGGTGAACTTGTCGAGCTTGGCCAGCGCCCGCTCCCGCGTCTGGGGCGTCATCCACTCCAGGTCGTTGATGCTCATCCGGTAGGCCGCCTGCAGGTTGGCCACCAGCTCGTCGATGCGCGCCTTGGCGCCGGGCGGGAAATGCCGTTGCACGTACAGCTTTCCGACGGCGTCGCCCATCAGGCTCTCGACCAGCGAGACCGCCCGCTTCCACCGGTCCCGGATCTGCTCGGTGCCGGTCAACCGGCGGCCGTAGAAGTCGAAGTCCGCGGCCACCACCTCGTCGGTCAGCCAGGCGGCCCGCGCGCGGATCACCCGCCACCGCGCCCAGCTCTTCCACACCTCGAGGTCCTCGCTGCGCCACAGCTCGGCGAATGACCGAACGTAATCCGGTTGGCGCACAACGACTTCCGCGAGCGCTTCGGGCTGGGTGCCCAGCGCGGCGACCCACGTGCCCCAGGCGAAACCCACCGACTCGTCGCGCAGTTCGGCGAACGTGCGCAAGTTGTAGGTGAGGTCGGCGTCGCGGCGCTTGACCACATCCCAGTGCGCCTCGGCCAGCCGGGTCTCGAGCGCGACGATGCGCTCGGCGGTCCGGATGTGGCTTTCCGGGTCGCCGCCGAAGACCAGGCCGAACATCCGGGCGATGTGCCCGGGGTACGCCTCGAGCACCTCGGCGTGCTGTTCTTCGCGGTAATAGGACTCGTCGGGCAGCCCGAGTCCGGACTGGGTGAAGTGCACCAGGTAACGGGCCGAGTTCTTGGCGTCGGTGTCCACATACATCGCGACACCGCCGCCCACCCCGGTGCGCTGCAGGGCGCCGAGGGCGGCGGCCAGCGCGTCGGCGTCGGCCGCGTCGTCGATCACGGCCAGTTCGTCGAGCAGCGGGCGCACGCCGCGCCGCTGGACGGTCTCCTCGTCGAGAAAGCTCGCATACAGGTCGCCGATGCGTTGCGCGTCCGCGTCGCCGGCGGCCGCACCCCGCTCGCTGGCCTCGACGATCAGGTCCCGCACCTGCTCCTCGGCGCGGTCGTACAGCTGCCGGAAGGCGCCGTCGGTGGCCCGGTCCGCCGGTATCTCGTATTCGGCCAGCCAGCGGCCGTTGACGTGACCGAACAGGTCGTCTTGGGGGCGGATGCTGTCGTCTACGTAGCTCAGGTCGATGCCCGAGCGGAGGGCCGTATTCGTCACCCCGCCATCCTTCCATCTTTCCCGGGTGCGACGATCGGGCCATGTCCGAGGGCGCGCGCACCGAGCCACCTGCCGAAGAAGATGTCGTCGACGCCGGCGACGACGCCGAAGAGGGCGGCCACCCGACCGCCGACGACGCTGACGACGGCGAACCCGGCCCCGAATCCGACCCAGCGGTCTTCTCGCATTACGGGGTGGCGTCAACGGTTCTCGGCGTGCTGTCGGTGGCCGCGGTCGTGCTCGGGGTGATCATCTGGTCCGGCCACCGCGACCAGGTCGCCGAGCGCGGTTATCTGAGCCGCGTCATGCAGACCGCCGCCGGGTGGACCAACGTGCTGATCAACATGAACAGCGGCAACGTCGACGCCAGCCTGCAGCGGCTGCACGACGGCACGGTCGGCGAACTCAACACCTACTTCGATGCCGCCGTGCAGCCCTACCGGGCGGTGGTGGAAAAGCTGCAGTCCAAGAGCGCCGGGCGGATCGACGCGGTGGCGATCGAAACCGTGCACCACGAGCTGGACGCCCAGCCCGGCGCCGACAGGCCCCCGGGGTCGGAATCGGTGACGACCAAGCTGCCGCCGTTCGCCAGCCGGACCGACTCGGTGCTGCTGGTCGCCACGTCCGTCAGCGAAAACGCCGGCGCCAAGCCGCAGACCGTGCACTGGAACCTGCGGCTGGACGTGTCCGACGTCGACGGCAAGCTGATGATTTCCGGACTGAGTTCGATCCGATGAGAAACATCTGGCGACTGTTCGCATTCGACATCGCGGCCCCGCTGGCCGCGATCGCCGCGTTGGTGGCCATCGGGGTGGTGCTCGGCTGGCCGCTGTGGTGGGTGTCGGCCTGCTCGGTGCTGGTCCTGCTGACCCTCGAGGGCGTCGCGGTCAACTTCTGGCTGCTGCGCCGCGATTCGGTCAGCCTCGGCACCGACGACGACGCGCCGGGGCTGCGGTTGGCGGTGGCCCTGCTGTGCACGGCCGCCCTGGCGGCGGCCGTCGCGACCGGATACACGCACTGGACGAAGACGGACCGCGACTTCACCGACGACTCCCGCAAGGTCGTGCGGATCGCCACCGGCATGGCCGAGGCCATGGCGTCGTTCAGCCCCACCGCCCCGACCGATGCGATCGACCGGGCCACGGCCATGGTCGTCCCCGAGCATGCGGCGGCGTTCAAGGAGCAGTACACCAAGTCCAGCGCCGAGCTGGGCCAGCACAAGGTCACCGCCCAGGCCGCCACGGTCTCGGCCGGCGTCGAGGCGCTCGGGCCGACGGCGGCCAGCGTCGCGGTGATCCTGCGGGTGACCCAGAACGCGCCGGGCCAGCCACCCAGTCAGGTGGCGCCGGCGCTGCGGGTGACGCTGACCAAGCGCGGTAGCGACTGGCTGGTCGCCGACGTGCTGCCGATCAGGTAGCTCAGTTGGATTCGGCCGAGGGGCCGGACTTCACCTTCACGAACCGGTCCGACAACCGGCGGATGCGGATCATCAGTGCGGCCGTCGGGCTGGTGCTGCCGTCGAGGTAGCCGCCCAGCTCCTCGGGGCTGACCCCGATGCGGGACGCGAACTCCTGCTGCGCGAGTCCCGAGCGGTCGATCAGTAGCCGCACGTGGCGGGCCACCTCGGCGCGCTCGTTGGCGTCCAGGTGGGTGCGGGCGCGCTCGAGCACCTCCCACAGCGCCTTGGCGATGCCGTAGGGGCGGGTGCCGCCGAGGACCTCTTCGACCTGGCGGGCGGTGCGCCCGTACGGGTCGCGCTTCAACGCGCCGGCGATGCGCTTCCAGGTGGCGATGTCACCGCCCTGCAGGGCCGACCGGATGGCGGCGGTCGGCCAGAACTCCACCGGCTGGTCCAGGTCCGGAACGGATCCGGACGGCCCCTCGGACGGGCCACCGCCGCGGTTGCGCTGTTCGGGGGCCGGCCGGCGGGGCGGCGGTGGGGGGCGTCGGTCGGATGCCAAC
Source organism: Mycobacterium sp. TKK-01-0059 (assembly GCF_000709305.1). NCBI lineage: Bacteria > Bacillati > Actinomycetota > Actinomycetes > Mycobacteriales > Mycobacteriaceae > Mycobacterium > Mycobacterium sp. TKK-01-0059. The sequence goes on along the minus strand of NZ_KL446993.1, from coordinate 1,528,141 downwards.
GTCACCTCGCCTCCTCCAGCATCGCTACCGCCACGGACAGGCAGCGTTCCCTGATCCCCTCCCAGTCCGAGTTCGCGTCGGCTTCCGACCCCTGGTCTTCCGGGTAGTCGCACGGATCGGGATCTGCGAGTCGACGGACCAACTGGGTGGCGATGCATTGCCGCCTGGACGATTCACAACAGTAATACCTGTCCATTCCGGCCAGCACCACCGCGGCGGTCTCGGGTTCCATCGCATCCACCATGTCTGCAAAGTCGGCATAATCGCGGCGACTGTTACGGCACATGATGAGGTAGCCCTTGAGCCGCAGGGTCTCCGCGCCGGTCGGGACCAGCAACCGGTCGCCGGTGGGCAGCTGCACATGGGTCGTCTCCACCGGGCTGCGCCGCGCGTACCTCGGACGGTCGGTGGCCCCCGCCGGTGCGGCGTCCGGGTCGGTCTCGAGCGCGTCGATCGCCACCGACAGGCGGCCCCGCCACAGCGTCACCGGATGAACGGGCCGGTCCGACCCGGAAATGGCCTTGGCGATCCCGTTGCGCGCCGCCAGCCCGCCGACGAGCTTCTTGGGGCCCGACGAACCGTTGGCATGGCCGTTGGTGGCGGTCTTCCTGTCGCCCGCGGTCACCCCGACGGCGACCTTCTCCTCGCCCAGCGCTACCTGGTGGGGGATCTGCCCGGGCCCCAGGCCGCGGGTGCGTTCCTCGTCGGGGCCCGACGAAGCCTGACCGCGGCCGCGACCGCAGCCGCTGAAGGCCAGTGGATCGGTCACGCAGATGGCGTCGGGCGCCAGGTGCTTGAGCTTGGCGGCGGACTTGAGCACCATCCGCAGGTCCGCGCTGGGCGCCACCAGCGCCGAGATGTCGTCGGGAATGACGACGACGTCGCCGAGGTCGACCTCCGGCAGCGGCCGGTCGAAGTCGACCGACGGCAGCACGCGGGACAGCCACGGCGGCAGCCACCAGTTCCACTGCGCGAACATCGCCATCAACGCCGGAACCATCACCAGCCGCACCACGGTGGCGTCCACCGCGATCGCCACGGCACAGGCCACGCCGATCTCGGCCACCAGCGGCATGCCGGCGAAGGCGAACCCGACGAACACCGCGATCATGATCAGCGCCGCGCTGGTGATGGTGCGGGCGCTGGTGCTGACGCCGTAGGCCACCGCGTCACGGGTGTTGCCCGAATGCAGGAACCGTTCCCGGATGCGGGTGAGCAGGAAGATCTCGTAGTCCATCGACAACCCGAAGGTCATCGCGAGCACCAACGGGGGAACCGTGCTGTCGATCGAGCTGATCTGGGCGAAGCCGAGATCCTTCAGCCATCCCCACTGGAACACCATCACCAAACTGCCGTAGGCGGCCGCGACCGACAGCAACGTCATCAAGACGCCCTTGAGCGCCAAGAACACCGAGTGGACGGACACCAACAGCATCACGAACGCGATCAGCGCGACGAAGCCCAGCACCAACGGTTCGGTCGCCGACACCTGGTCGTCGAAGTCCTTGATCAGCGCGGTCGGGCCGCCGACGTCCACGCGCGCGGTCCCCAACTGTTGGACCTTGGGGAGCTCCGCGCGCATCCAGCCCACGGTTTCGCGGGCCCGCATGTCCTCGGGGTCCACCGACAGCACCGCGGACAGCAGCGCGCTGCCGTTGTCCTCGGCGTACTGGGGCGGTGACACCGAGACGATGTTCGGCGCCTGCGTCATCCGCTGGCGGACCGCGCCGACGGTGTGGCTGTGCTCGGGCGAGGCCGCCCCGCCCTCGGGGAAGTTGATCAGCACCCGGATCGGCCCGAGCGCGCCCGGACCCAACGCCTGGGCGGCGGCGCCGACGCCGGCGCGGATCTCGTGGGACGAGTCGAACTGGCGTAACAGGCTGTTGCCCAACACCATTGACGCCGCGGGCGCGGCCATCACGAGCAGCACCAGCGACGCCGCCAGCGCGGACATCCACGGCCGGCGCATCACCCATCCGATCCACCGGTTCCAGAACCGCGACTGGGTGCTTTCGGGCCGACGGGACCAGTGCAGGAAGCCCGACCGCTTGGCGGCCGCCCGGCCGAACGTCGCCAGCGCCGCCGGTGTCAGGGTGGTCGAGGTCAGCATCGCGACGGCGACGGCCAGGATCGCGCCGGTGGCCATCGACTTCAGCGCCGGGGTGTTGATCACGTAGATCCCGGTGAGGGACGCGACGACGGTCGCGCCGGACAGCACCACGGCCAGCCCGGAGGTCGCCATCGCGGCGTCGACGGCCTCGCGGGGCTGGCGCCCGCTGCGCAGTTCCTCGCGGAAGCGCATCAAGATGAACAGCGAATAGTCCACGGCCAGCGCGATCCCGAACATCGACACCGTCGAGGTCACGAACACCGACATGGTGGTGTACGCGGAGAGCAGGTACACCAGGCCCATCGTCACCACGACCGTGCACACGCCCAGTGCCAGAGGGATCGCCGCGGCGGCCAGTGAGCCGAACACGGCGAGCAGGACGATGAGGATCACCGGCAGGTTCCACCGTTCCGCGGCGGCGATGTCGTGCTTGGTGTTGGCGGCCGCGGCGGCGCTCAGCGCGCCCTGGCCGATGACGTAGAGCCGCACCCGGCCGTTGGCGGTCTGGCCGGGCTGGTCGCCCTTGATGCCGACCTTCGTGCGGAGCTTCTTGGCGACGTCGCTGGTGTTGCGGGAATCGAGCCGCACCGACAGCACGTAGGGGCGGTCGGGTTGCGGCGGCCGCTGGGTGGGGTTGGGGATCTCCGAGGTGCCGGGGACCTCGGCGGTGAGCCGTCGCAACTGTGCGACCGCCTCGTTCATGTCCTGGTAGGTGGCGTCGGCGCGGGGCGCGGCCACCAGCGCCAGCGATGACCCGCCCTGGTCGTGGTAGAGCTCCTCGAGCTGGTCGTGGACCGCCAGCGATTGGGAACCGGCCACGTCGAAACCGCCGCCGGTGAGGTTGCCGGATTGCGTCAGCGCCAGGTAGACCGCAGGAACCAACGCCAGCAACCAGCCTGTGAAGACCAACCAGCGGTACTTACGCAGGCTGCGGCTGAGGCGCATCATCAACTGCTGGATTTTTCTCGCTCCCCGGTTCTCGCGTAACGCGTGCAGGCGAGGATACCGGAGCACGCTGTGGTTTATGTGGGGTTATGTAGTTCCTGAGCTGCGGTGACGGCGTCGTTGCCAAGAAGCTGCGGAGTCGTTGTGAACCGGTGACCAAGCGGGATCTCGGTCACATCCGCAGTTCGCGGCTGGCCGGGCGATATCGGCGGTGGCAGGATGTCGGTTGGCCTGGCGGGTCCTCGGGGGATTCAGGGGGACCCGGCCATCGGTAAGGCCGTCCATTGCAGCTGTTTGCGACGCGCTCATCCGTGGCGGTCCGCGCAAACTGTGAGGAGTTCTCGATGACGACAGGCAGCGCTGGACGGCGTGGCAAAATCTTGGCCGGCCTGATCGCCGCCGCCGCGCCCGGCGCCGCCCTCGCGGTGCTCGCCGGTCCGCCGGCGACCGGCGCCAACGATCCGTGCGCGGCCAGCGAGGTCGCCCGCACCATCGGCTCGGTCTCGAAGTCGATGGGTGACTATCTGGATTCGCACCCCGAGACCAACCAGACGATGACCTCGATGCTGCAGCAGCAGGCGGGGCCGCAGTCGCTGAGCGGGCTGAAGAGCTACTTCGACGCCAACCCGAAGGTCGCCGGGGACATGACGTCGATCGCGCAACCCCTGACCAGCCTGTCGCTGCAGTGCAAGCTGCCGATCTCGATCCCGCAGATGATGGGCATGATGCAGCAGGCGCAGGGGGCCGCGGGCGCCCTGCCCGCGCTTCCCGGTAACCCCCCGGGCGCCTCCCCGCTGGGCGGAACGGGCGCCCCGCCCGCCGCGCCGCAGCCCGCTCCTCTCCCTGCCGGCACCAACCCGCTCTCGGGCCCGCCGCGCGGAAACACCGTCGGCTAGGCGTCCCGGCCGTCGGTCTCCGGGTTTCGGTCGGGCGGCAGCGGCCCCTGCAGGGCGGCCTCGGTCGGGTCGGCGGAAGCGTCGCCCGGCTGCGGCACGATCGGCAGCGGACCGGTGATCGGGTCGTCGTCGGAGTCGTCGACGTTCTCGGTGCGGAACACGAAGAAGAACACCACCCAGCCGACCGCGGCGATGAGCAGCCAGCTGATCAGCCGGTAGATCAGCATGGCCGAGATCGCGCTCGACAGGGACATCCCGCTCGAGACCAGCCCCGGCACCAGCACCGCCTCGACGACCAGCAGCCCGCCGGGCATCAGCGGGATGGTGCCGACCGCGCGGGCCGCGGCGTAGGCGACGGTCAGCCCGGCCACCGACGCGTGATCCCCGGCGGCGTACGCGGCGAAGCCGAGGCAGGCGACGTCGGCGACCCAGTTGAACATCGACCACCCGAACGCCACCCCCAGGTCGCGGCGGCCCAGGCTCACCGATTCGAGCTGCATCAGCGTCTCGCGCCACTTGTCCAGGCCGGTGTCGGCGGGCTTTCCGCGCACCGAGTTGACCCACGTCAGGACCCGGCTGCCGATGCCTTCGATCAGCTCCGGCCGCGAGGCCACGGCCTGCGCCAGCAGCAGCAGGGCGACGAAACCGCCGAGCGTGAACAGCAACGAGAACGGGTTGTTCTTCGCGCCCAGCAGGAAAGCGCCGCCCAACCCGAGCAAAGCCAATCCCACCGCCTGCAGCACGCCCGACATCACCAGCTGCCACGACGCCACCACCGTCGAGGCACCCCAGAGCCGTTGCTGGCGGAACAGGAACGTCGCCGACAGCACGGGCCCGCCGGGCAGCGTGGTGCTCAGCGAGTTGGCCGCATAGAACGCGGCCTCCGAGCGCAGTTGCTTGACGTGCACCCCGGCCGACTTGAGCAGGGTGCGCTGGATCTGGGCAAAGCTGTGCATGGACGCGGCCGCCGCCACGACCGAGGCGAGCAACCACCACCAGTTCGCCTCGTACAGGCTCATCCACGCTTTGGCCAGCTGATCCCAGCCCAGGGAAACCTCGACGGCAAGCACGATGGCAACCATCCCCAGGATGACCCAGCGCACCCACCAGTACTTCCCGCGCGGGGTTTGTTCGCGCGGGAAGTCGAGATTGCGGGCGGGTGCGTCGTGCGACACGTGATTTAGGGTAACGGTGCAGGTGGCGCCGCGATCGCTGCGCGCCGCCGACTGTGTCGCCGTCGTAACCGGATCGTGCCGGCTCCGACGGCTGCGGGCGACGCGTAGGCCTTTGGCAGGCGCTGCGAACCGATTCGGGGCCGCGCCGCTACCGATAGGCTGGCCAGATGTCAGCAAACGTCGACGACGCGTCGGTTGAACCCGTAGTACGCAAGACCGCGGCCTGGGCGTGGCGTTTGCTCGTCATCCTGGCCGCCGCGGTCGCCCTGTTGTGGGTGGTCAAGAAGCTCGAAGTCATCGTCGTTCCGGTGCTGGTGGCGCTGCTGCTGAGCGCGCTGCTGGTGCCGGTGGTCGATTGGCTGGACCGGCGGGGCCTGCCCCGCGGCGGCGCGGTGGCGCTGGTGCTGCTGGGCGGCTTCGCGATCCTGGGCGGCATCCTGGCGTTCGTCATCCTGCAGTTCATCGACGGCCTGCCCGGCCTGACCGAACAGGTGACGCAGAGCATCGAGTCGACCCGCCGGTGGCTGATCAACGGGCCCGCGCATCTGCGCAGCGAACAGATCGACAGCGCGGGCAACGCCGCCATCGAGGCGCTGCACAACAACCAGGCCAAGCTGACCAGCGGCGCGCTGTCCACCGCGGCGACCGTCACCGAGCTGGTGACCGCGGCGGTGTTGGTGCTGTTCACGCTGATCTTCTTTCTCTACGGTGGCCGCAACATCTGGCGGTACGTGGTGCAGATCATCCCCGCCCACGTCCGCGACCGGGTGCACGAAGCCGGCAACGCCGGGTACGGGTCGCTGATCGGGTACGTGCGGGCCACCTTTCTGGTGGCGCTGACCGACGCGGCCGGGGTGGGCGCGGGCCTGGCGATCATGGGCATCCCGCTGGCGCTGCCGCTGGCCTCGCTGGTGTTTCTGGGTGCCTTCATCCCGCTGATCGGTGCGCTGATTTCCGGCCTGCTGGCCGTGGTGGTCGCCCTGTTGGCCAAGGGCATCGTGTACGCGCTCATCACGCTGGGGGTGTTGATCGCGGTCAACCAGATGGAGGCCCACCTGCTGCAACCGCTGGTGATGGGCCGCGCCGTCTCGATCCACCCGCTCGCCGTGGTGCTGGCCATTTCCACCGGCGGCGTGCTCGCCGGGATCGTCGGCGCCCTGCTGGCCGTCCCGACGGTCGCGTTCCTCAACAACGCGTTCCAGGTGCTGCTGGCGCCCAATCCCGAGGCGGAAGCCGAGAAGCAGACCGAGGAGGCGGACGAGAAGAACGCCATCCTGCAGGCCGAGCCGGACAAACCGGGCTCCGACTGATACCAGCGTCAGGGGGCGCCGGGGCGCTTTCCTATAACCGTCCCTCGCGGCGCAGCAGATCCGCCGCGGACAGCCCGCCGCCCGAGCGGCGCCGCTGCCGCGCCGGGTCGCCGTTCTCGCCCTGGCCGCGGGGGTTCACCGCGTTGCCGGGGGCGTCGTTGTCGGGGTCGTCGGGCCGGTTGCCGGGGACGGGGATGGCCCGGGTCTGATCGCCGGACGGCGGCGCCGTCGGCGGACGCTGGGGTGCCTGCGGGGCCGGCGGCGAGGGCTTGGCCGGGGGGCGCGGTTCGGCCGGCCGGTCCCGGCCCGGGGCGCCCTGCGCGGCGAAACGTGTGGTCTTGGCTTCGGTCGGCTGGTTCGGCCGCGCCGGGATGCGGGTGGTGTCCACGCTGTCGTCGGCCCGGGTGGTCGACGCGCTCGGGGTGGGTTCCTTTGCGGGCCTGGGTTCCGGCGCCGGGCGCGCCGGTCGCGACGGCTCCAGCGGCGCGGGGTGGGTGGGGTCGTGCGGCGGACGCGGCGCGGCGGCGACCAGGCTGGCCGCCACCGGCGGCCGCGCGGGGCGCCCGTTGAGCGTCGGCCGCTTGCGCTCGTCGGGCAGATCGATCTCGCCCAGCCCGATCTTGTTCTGCAGGCGCCGGGCCCAGCGCGGCGCCCACCAGCAGTCGTCGCCGAGCAACTTCATCACCGACGGCACCAGGAACATCCGGACGACCGTCGCGTCCAGCAGCAGCGCCGCCATCAGACCGAACGCCAGATACTTCATCAACACCAGGTCGGAGAACACGAACGAGCCCGCGACCACGGCCAGCACCAGCGCGGCGGCCGTGATCAGGCGGCCGGTGGTCGCGGTGCCGATCCGGATGGCCTCGGCGGTCGACATGCCGCGTTCGCGCGCCTCGACCATGCGCGAGACCAGGAACACCTCGTAGTCGGTGGCCAGGCCGAAACCGACGGCGACAACCAGCGCGATGACCACCACCATCAGCGGGGTCGGCGTGAAATTCAGCACCCCCGACAGGTGACCGTCGACGAAGATCCACGTCAGGATTCCCATCGTGGATCCCAGCGTGAGAGCGCTCATCACCGCGGCCTTGACGGGCAACACCACCGAGCCGAACGCCAGGAACATCAACAGCATGGTGGCGCCGAGCAACAGCACCAGCATCAGCGGAGCCTTGTCGAACAGGCTGTGGATGCTGTCCTGCTCCAGCGCCGGGGTGCCGCCTACATAGAGGTTCAGCCCCTTCGGGGGGTTGACCGCCCGCAGTTCGGTGATCTTCTTGGCGGCGTCATTCTTGTTGACCAGGCCGTTCTGGATCACCCGCACCGAGCCGTCCTTGGGCACCGTGGTGCCGTTCGGGCCGGCGACGCAGGGATTGCCGGCGATGGTCGGGCAGGCCCGCTCCTCCCATTGCTTGTCGGTGAACCCGCCGATCGAGGAGATCCTGTTGCGGATGTCGGCCACCTGCTGGTCGGTGACCTTGCTGTGGTTGTCGCTCTGGATCACCACCGTCAGCTGCTCGGTGCGGTAGCCGGGGAATCGCTTGTCGAAGTGTTCCTGCGCCAGGCGCACGGCGTTGTCGGGCGGCAGATACTTCTCGCTCATGCCGCCGAACGAGAGGTTGCCGAGCGGGATGACCAGCAGGATCATGCCGACGGCGATCGGGATGGCAAACGCCAACGGCCGCTTCATCACCCAGTTGACGAGTTTGCCCCAGAAGCCGGCCTCGACCTCCTCGCGGGTCTTGGTCTTCTGCAGCCGGTCGGCGAGCCAGTTCAGGTAGGCGCGTGAATACTTCCAGTTGCGCAGGAACGGCACCCGGAACGCGGTCCGCACGCCCAGCGCATCGACGTGGCGGCCGAGGATGCCCAGGCACGCGGGCAGGAACGTGATCGACAACAGCGCGGCAAGCCCTACCGCCGCGAAGATCGCGTAGGTCAGCGAATGCACGAAGCCCTGGGGCAACACCAGCAGGCTGGCGCTCGAGGCGATGATCAGCACCGCCGAGAACGTCACTGTGCGCCCGGCCGTCATCACGGTTCTTCGCACGGCGGCCTCGGTGTCGTAGCCCTCGGCGATCTCCTCGCGGAACCGGCTCACGACGAACAGCCCGTAGTCGATGGCGATACCCAGGCCGATCAGCGAGACCACCGGCTGGGCGAAGAAGTGGACCGGCCCGAACAGGGAGACGAGCCGCAGGATGCCCAGCGAGCCCGCAATGCTCAGCCCGCCGACGATGGCCGGCAGGCCGGCGGCGACCGCGCCGCCGAACACCAGGAACAGGACCACTGCCACCAGCGGCACCGCGAGGACCTCCATGCGGCGCTGGTCGGTCGCGATCGTGCCGGTCAGGGCGTTGGCGATTGGCTCGAGGCCGGCCAGCTCCACGTTGCCGCCGCCGAGCTTCTGCAGGCCGGGCGCGATGGCCTTGTAGTTGTTGAGGATGCTGTCGTCGTCGTCGCCCTTGAGCGGAACGCTGACGAAGGTGTGCTTCTTGTCCTCGCTGACCATCCCCTTGATCACGGGGTTGTCGCTATTGGGGGCCGCCAGCCAGCCCGCCCACCCGACGACCTGGTCGGGATGATCGGCCTTGAACTTGTTGAGCTCGGCGACGACCTTGTCCCGCCACGCCGGGTCCTCGACCGTCTTGCCGTCGGGGGCGGTGAACGTCGCGACCACGTGGCTGGTGCGGTCGCGGCCGTAGGTCTCGTCCCCCAGCACCGAGGCTTTGACGGATTGACTGCCGTCGTCGTAGAAGCCGCTCTGTGTAACATGCTTGCCCAGGCTGATGCCGAAGACGCCGCCGAGCAGACACAGAGCTACCGTGACCCCGATCACGATGTACCGATACCGGTACACAGTTCGACCCCACCAGGCGAACACGCAAGCTCCTTACTGGATCGTCTTAGTCGTCAACGACCCGCGCACTGGTTTTTCAGTGTCACACACGCGCGGTCAACAGCGCTGACAGCGGCCGGAATGGCTGCAGCCATGCGCCCTGGTCAGGCAGCGAATCTAGGCCGATCCGCGGCAATGGTTCCCGGAAGACGCCGGCGATCTCCTCCAGGTCAACGAAGTCCAAGGTATCCGACGCTAGCGCCCAACTCGCATGTTCGCGAAATCCGATCACTTGGACGCTGGTGCCGCTCCGGGCGATCTCCTCGAGCGGTTGGCGGAACGCCTGTCCGTCGGCCGAGGCCACCACCAGGGCCGCCAGCCCTTCGGTCCGCCGGAGTTCGATATGGGCCAGCATGTCGCGGTCGACGTCGCTGTCCTCATCGATCTTCGGCTTGGCGAACACCGCGAACCCAACGTTACGCAATGCGTCCACCCAAGGCCGGACGACGTCGGCGCTGCCCGGCGCGATGTTGGTGAACACGGTGGCCTCGGGCTCGACGACGACGCCCGGTCGCTGCGCGCTGATCTCGGCCGTGCGCGACAGCAGCCAGCGTCCCAGGGCGTCGAACCGCGGGCGTTCCAAGGCGGTCGGCCGGCGACCCAGGATCGAGCCCAGACCCATGTCGAGGTTGGGGGCGTCCCACACCAGCAACACGCGTCCGCCGGACGGCGAAAAGCCGCCCAGGGCGCCCACGCCGTCGTCCGGCAGCACCGCCGGCGGCGCGACGGGTTCCGCTCCGGCGTTGGTCGTCTCAGTCAGGCTCATCACTCATCGCCTACTCATCGTTTAAGCCAAACGAACTCGGTGACGGCGCTGCCCGCTTCTTGGGCTTTCGTCTCGTACTTGGTGGTCGGGCGGACAGTCGAGATGGGCAGCGGGGTTTCGGGCTCCGCCCGGCGCAACCGGGACTCGCCCGCGCCGACTTCGGCGATGTGCTCGGCGTAGCCGGCGTGGTCCGTCGCAACGTGGAGGACACCACCAGGGAGTAGCCGGTCGGCTATCAAGCCAACCGTGCCCGGCTGCAGGAACCGGCGCTTGTGGTGCCGCGCCTTGGGCCACGGATCGGGGAAGAAGACGCGGACCCCGGTCAGCGAAGCCGGGGCGATGAGCCGCTGCAGCACGTCGAGCGCGTTGCCGCGGACCAATCGGATGTTGGCCACCGCGTCGCGGTCGATCGCGCACAGCAACTGCGCCAGCCCCCGCCGGTAGATCTCGACCGCGATCACATCGACGTCGGGCTCGTCCTTGGCCATCGCCAGCGTCGATGTGCCGCTGCCACAACCGATTTCGAGCACCAGCGGCGCCTGGCGCCCGAACCACGAGCGGGTGTCCAGCGGCGGCTCGTCGCCGACGGTCCCGTCGGCGGGGGCGCCCACCGACAGGCCGAGGTCGGGCCAGCGCCGCTCCCACGTCTGGCGCTGCGCGTCGGACAGCGCGGATCGTCGCGACCGAAACGCCGTCGCGGGCAGGTAGCGCTGGTCGGGGCGGGCCGATTCCCCGATCGGCGTGTCGGCAGACATCGCCACCCCGCGCTGCGCATGCATTTGTCCATGGTGGCCTATAAACCTCGGATGTAGCCGCCCCTGGTCCGGATTGATACCCAACAGTTGCCTTGAACTGGTAACTGATTAACGGTGGCTCGCTTCTTGGCGACGTGAATGCCACCATTCGGTGGGACCGACGGGGCGATCGGGTCATTCGGACCGAACAGGCGGGGTATGAGGGGACAAGGACACCAGATTTTCGTCGACGAGCTGACGCGGTTTGCCGACGGCGTCGTCGATCCGCGCGTGACGGCGATCGCCAGGCGAACCGCCGCACCCCTGCGCGTCGTGGTTCGCGGCCGCCGGGGGGTCGGCCGCCGCACGGTGGCCCGCGCGCTGGACCGCGCGGGAACCGCGTCGGGGATCGCGGCCGACCTCCAGCTGAGCGCGTCGGCGCCCGATCCCGGCGCGGACGCGGTGGTCTACGTGGTCGCCGAGGTGGTCAAGCCCGAGGACGCCCACGCCATCGCGGCCGCCGCGCAGCCGGTGGTGGCGGTGCTGAACAAGGCCGACCTGTCGGGCCGGCGCGGCGACGGGCCGATCGCGGCGGCCCGGGCGCGGTGCGCCGATCTGTCGGCGCTGATCGGCGCTCCCATGGAACCGATGATCGGCCTGCTCGCGGTCGCGCTCGACGAACTCGACAAAGCCGACGACCACGCGCTGTGGGCGGCGCTGCACACGCTCGCCACGCACCCCGGTGCCGCGGCGTGCCTCGACGGCTCGTTCGCCGGGTTCCTGGCGGCGGACGGCCCGGTGCCGACCGGCGTGCGTCAGCGCCTGCTGGACACCCTCGACCTGTTCGGCACCGCGCTGGCCGTCGCCGCGATCCGCCAGGGCAGAACCCCGGCGCAGGTGCGCGCCCTGCTGCGCCGGATGAGCGGCGTCGACGCCGTCCTGGCCAAGGTCGGCGCGCTGGGCGCCGAGGTGCGCTACCAGCGGGTGCTCGGGGCCGTCGCGGAATTGGAGGCGCTGGCCGCCGGTGGCGGCCTACTCGGCGAGCGGATCGGCGGGTTCCTGTCCCGCGACGACACGGTGGTCGCCCGGATGGCGGCCGCGGTGGATCTGGCCGAGGCGGCCGGGCTGGACCCGGGCGGCCCCGGGCCGGCCGGCGTGGACCGCGACCCGTCCGCGCACCTGCCGCGCGCGGTGCGGTGGCAGCGCTACAGCCGCGCCTCGGCCAGCGAACTGCACCGCGCCTGCGGCGCGGACATCGCCCGCGGATCGCTGCGGCTGTGGTCGCAGGCCTGCGCGTCACTGCCGGGGGAATCCTGGTGAGCGGCGGCGATCCCATCGCCCAGGTGGACGCGCTGGTGGCCGCGGTCGCGCCGGACCTGGATCCGCCGGCCGTGCACCGCTGCGACGTGGTCCTGGTGACCGGCCCGTGGATGGCCGGGGTCAGCGCGGTGGCCACGGCGCTGCAAGGCCGCCTGCCGCAGCACAAGTTCGTGGAGTCGACGGACCTGGGACCCGGCGAGGTGCCGATGGCGGTGGTGTTCGTCGTGTCCGCGGCGGCCCACCTGACTGCCTCCGACTGCGCGCTGCTGGACGCCGCGACCGAGCACACCGACGCGGTGGTGGGGGTGGTGTCCAAGATCGACGTGCACCGGGGTTGGCGTGAGGTGGTCGACGCCAATCGCGAAGCGCTGGCCGCACATTCGCCGCGCTACGGCCGGGCGCCGTGGGTGGGCGCGGCCGCCCTGCCCGATGCCGGTGAGCCGGACGTCGACGCCCTGGTCGCCGCCGTTTCGGCGCAACTCGACGACCCCGACCTCGCCCGGCGAAACAGGTTGCGGGCGTGGGAATCTCGCCTACAGACGGTCAAACGGCGGTTCGACCGCGACGTCGAGGGATCCGGTCGTCGCGCGCGGGTCGAGGCGCTGCGCGAGGAACGCAGCACGGCGTTGCAGCGGCGGCGTCAGGCGAAGAGCGAACGCACCATCACCCTGCGGGGTCAGATCCAGCAGGCTCGGGTGCAGTTGTCGCACTCCGCGCGCAACCAATGCGCGACGGCGCGCACCGAGCTGCAGGAACACGCGGCCGGGTTGTCGCGGCGCGACATGTCCGGGTTCGAGGCGCACACCCGCGCCCGCCTCGACGAGGTGGTGGCCGAGGTCAGCGACGGCACGGACACGCAGCTGTCCGACGTCGCGCAGGCGGTGGGTGTGCCGGTGGACCTGCCGGCCCTCGAGAAGATGCCGGAGGTCGACGTCTCGGCGCCGCCGCTGAAGTCGCGCCGGCAGGAAACCTGGCTGATGATCGTGCTGGGCGTCGGCTTCGGGCTGGGGGTGGCGCTCACGCTGAGCCGGCTGATGAGCGGCGTGGTCTCGCGGCTCAACCCCGCGCTGGCGGTCGTCGCGGCGGTGGTGTGCGTGGCGATCTCGGTGGCGCTCACCTTCCTGGTGATCAACATTCGCGCCCTGCTGCATGACCGGGCGCTGCTGGACCGCTGGGCGGGCGACGCGACGGCATCGCTGCGCTCGGTGGTCGAGGAACTGGTCGCGACCCGGGTGCTGGTCGCCGAGTCGGTGCTCAGCAAAGCCTTGCTCGCCCACGACGAGGCCGAGAACGCGCAGGCGTCCGCCGCCGTCGGCGTCATCGACACCGAACTGCGCGAGCACGCCCTGGCCGCCGCGCGGGCCGCGGCCGCGCGGGATCGGGAGATGCCCGCGGTCGCCGCCGCCCTGCGGGCGGTGCGTGCAGAACTCGGAGAACCGGGTATACAACCGGCTGAAAGTCCCGCCGAAACCGGCGACGGTGACGAAACCGAAAAACCCGCTTCGAGGAGCGAAGATGGCGACCCGTCGGGAGCTTCTGAATCGTTGTTGTGAGAAGGCTTATACCTGCCCGAGACTTCCCCGACAAGTTCCTCACGATAACCTGTAGTTAACGCCACCAAGTCCTTAATTATGTGGGCGACGGCATACCGAGCAACACAAGCCCGATACGCAACGGATCCAGGAGAGTTCGATGACCTCAGCGACCATTCCCGGTTTGGACACAGCACCCACGAAGCACCAGGGCCTGCTGTCATGGGTGCAGGAGGTTGCCGAGCTCACCCAGCCCGACCGGGTGGTGTTCGCTGACGGCTCCGACGAGGAGTTCAACCGGCTGGCCGCGCAACTGGTCGAGGCCGGCACGCTGAAGAAGCTGAACGAGAAGAAGCACCCCAACTCCTACCTGGCGCTGTCCGACCCGTCCGACGTGGCGCGCGTGGAGTCGCGGACATTCATCTGCACCGAGCAGGAGAGCGGCGCCGGCCCGACCAACAACTGGATGGACCCGTCCGAAATGCGGTCCATCATGACCGACCTGTACCGCGGCTGCATGCGCGGCCGCACCATGTGGGTGGTGCCGTTCTGCATGGGCCCGCTCGGCGCCGACGACCCGAAGCTGGGTGTGGAGATCACCGACTCCGAGTACGTCGTCATCTCGATGAAGGTGATGACCCGGATGGGCAAGGCCGCGCTGGAGAAGATGGGCGACGACGGGTTCTTCGTCAAGGCGCTGCACTCGGTGGGGGCTCCGCTGGAGGAGGGCCAAAAGGACGTTCCGTGGCCGTGCAACGACACCAAATACATCACCCACTTCCCGGAGACCCGCGAGATCATGAGCTACGGCTCGGGTTACGGCGGTAACGCGCTGCTGGGCAAGAAGTGCTACTCGCTGCGGATCGCCTCGGCCATGGCCCACGACGAGGGCTGGCTGGCCGAGCACATGCTGATCCTCAAGCTCATCTCCCCGGAGAACAAGGCGTACTACTTCGCCGCGGCGTTCCCGTCGGCCTGCGGCAAGACCAACCTGGCCATGCTGCAGCCGACCATTCCGGGCTGGCGCGCCGAGACGCTCGGCGACGACATCGCCTGGATGCGGTTCGGCAAGGACGGCCGGCTGTACGCGGTCAACCCCGAGTTCGGTTTCTTCGGCGTCGCGCCCGGCACCAACTGGAAGTCCAACCCCAACGCCATGCGCACCATCGAGGCCGGCAACACCGTCTTCACCAACGTCGCGCTCACCGACGACAACGACGTGTGGTGGGAGGGCCTCGAGGGCGACCCGCAGCACCTGATCGACTGGAAGGGCCGCGACTGGACGCCGGACTCCGACGAGAAGGCCGCCCACCCGAACTCGCGCTACTGCACGCCGATGTCGCAGTGCCCGATCCTCGCGCCGGAGTGGGACGACCCGCAGGGCGTGCCGATCTCGGGCATCCTGTTCGGCGCCCGCCGCAAGACCACGGTCCCGCTGGTGACGCAGGCCCGCGACTGGCAGCACGGCGTGTTCATGGGTGCGACCATGGGCAGCGAGCAGACCGCCGCCGCCGAGGGCAAGGTCGGCACCGTCCGCCGCGACCCGATGGCCATGCT
This sequence comes from Mycobacterium sp. TKK-01-0059, assembly GCF_000709305.1. Lineage (NCBI taxonomy): Bacteria > Bacillati > Actinomycetota > Actinomycetes > Mycobacteriales > Mycobacteriaceae > Mycobacterium > Mycobacterium sp. TKK-01-0059. The sequence continues at coordinate 1,512,897 of NZ_KL446993.1, read as the reverse complement.
GCCGTTCCTGGGCTACCACGTCGGTGACTACTTCCAGCACTGGCTCGACCTGGGCAAGAACGCCGACGAGTCGAAGATGCCGAAGGTGTTCTTCGTCAACTGGTTCCGTCGCGGCGACGACGGCGGCTTCCTGTGGCCGGGCTTCGGCGAGAACAGCCGCGTGCTCAAGTGGATCGTCGACCGCATCGAGCACAAGGCCGGCGGTCAGGACACCCCGATCGGCATCGTGCCGAAGGCCGAGGACCTCGACCTGGACGGGCTCGACGCCAGCAGCGACGAGGTCGCCCAGGCGCTGGCGGTCAACCCGGCCGAGTGGCGCGAGGAACTGCCGCTGATCGAGGAGTGGTTCGAGTTCGTCGGCGACAAGCTGCCGACCGGCGTCCGCGACGAGTTCGAGGCGCTCAAGCAGCGGCTGTCCGAAGCGGGCTGATCAGCCCGCCAGCCGCGAATTGGGGCTGGCTTTCTTCTGCGCGTACATCAGCTCGTCGGCGCGGGCGAGTAGTTCGCCCACGTTCGCGGTGTCGGAAACCGGCGCCCGCACGAAGCCGATGCTGGCCGAGAGACGGTAGGGCCGCTCACTCGTCTTGTTGAAATTCCCGAACGCGAGCGCGAGCCGCTCCTCGAGCGACGGGGTGTCGCCGTCGCTTTCGGTGATCATCACACAGAATTCGTCGCCGCCGATGCGGGCGAGGATGTCGGACTCGCGCCGGATGGTGCGCAGCACCCCGGCGACGTCTTTGATCAGTTTGTCGCCCATGTCGTGGCCCAGCTCGTCGTTGACCTTTTTGAGGCCGTCGACGTCGAGAAAGGCGAGCACGCAATTGTGGCCGAGGTGGTGTGACCCGCGCAGTTTCTGCTCGGCCAGCAGGTAGAAGCCGCGACGGTTGTTCAACCCGGTCAGCTCGTCGGTGACCGACAGCCGGCGGATCTCCTCGTTGGCGTCCTCCAGGGCGGCGGTGCGGTCGCGCACCCGCCGTTCCAGCTCGGAGTACACCCGCACGTTCTCCATCGCGATCGACGTCGAGTCCGCCAGGGCCTGCAGCAGGTGGACCTCCTGGTCGGCCGGCTGGTGCCGGCTGGCCCAGTAATTGCCGATCGCGCCGATCGGCTCGAGCTTGCGGATGGGCACCATCACCAGGCTCTTGACGAAGGTGGGGCGGTACAGGGCGTGCGGGATGCGCGGGTCGCCGTAGATGTCGGGGATCACCGCCGCGTCGCGGTTGAGCATCGCCCAGCCGCTGATGCAGGACCCGATGGGGAAACGGCTGCCCTTCCACAGCGGGGCGATCGCGTCCTCGTCGGCGTAATAGCAGCTGTCGTTGTCGCGGAGCACGAACGTCGCGCCGTCACAACCGGTGAGCTCGCGCGCCGAGGAGCGGACGATGCGCTGCAGGTCGGGCAGGGTGCGCGCCAGCGACAGCTCCTGAATGGCGTGCACGAGCCGCTCCATGCCGTCGACATAGTCGGAATCGGCGAACGAAGATGCGGCAGGCTCCGATTCTTGCTCGGCGGTCATGCGCACCTCCGTGCGGCAGTGGCGTATCCCGCCGCGCGTTGCTGACCAAGGTCGGGTTCCAGGGCCCACGGCGCTCTACTTGACTGCATTATGGCTGGCGCCGCGCGCCCCGCGCCGGGATTGACGCAGAAACTCGCCGGGTCCACCCACCACTTAACACCCGTCAAGTTTGGCGGCGGTACAGTCTGCGCATGCAGATCCGCCCGTATATCGGCGCCGACAAACCTGCTGTCATCCTGTACCCGTCCGGCACGGTCGTCACCTTCGATGACCTCGAGGCCCGCGCCAATCGCCTGGCGCACCGGTTCCGTCAGGCGGGCCTGCGCGAGGGTGACACGGTCGCCATCCTGATGGAGAACAACGAGCACATCCACGCGGTGATGTGGGCTGCTCGCCGCAGCGGTTTGTACTACGTGCCCATCAACACCCATCTGACCGCGGCGGAGGCCGCCTACATCGTCGACAACAGCGCCGCCAAGGCGATCATCGGCTCGGCCGCGCTGCGCGAAACCTGCGCCGGCCTCGCCGAGCAGCTGCCGCGCGGGCTACCGGAACTGTTGCTGATCGCCGCCGAGAAGCAAGACGAGGGCCTGCCGGGCTGGGAGCGCTACCCGGAATGCGTTGCCGGCCAACCGGATACCCCGATCGACGACGAAATCGAGGGTGACCTGCTGCAGTACTCGTCCGGAACCACTGGCCGGCCCAAGGGCATCAAGCGCGAATTGCCGCACGTTCCCCCGGCCGACGCCCCCGGCATGATGTCGGCGCTGGTCGGCTTCTGGATGACGCCCGATTCGGTCTACCTGAGCCCCGCGCCGCTGTACCACACGGCGCCGTCGGTGTGGTCGATGAGCGCGCAGGCCGGCGGCATCACCACGGTGGTGATGGAGAAGTTCGACGCGGAGGGCTGCCTGGATGCCATCCAGCGGCACCGGGTCACCCACGGACAGTTCGTGCCGGCGATGTTCACCCGGATGCTGAAACTGCCTGATGCGGTGCGTCATTCGTACGACCTGAGCAGCCTGCAGCGGGTGATGCACGCCGCGGCGCCGTGCCCGGTGGAGATCAAGAAGCAGATGATCGACTGGTGGGGTCCGATCATCGACGAGTACTACGCCTCCTCCGAGGCACACGGGTCGACGCTGATCACCGCCGAAGATTGGCTGGCGCATCCGGGTTCGGTCGGCAAGCCCATGGGCGGCGCCGTGCACATCCTGGACGAGAACGGCGACGAGCTCCCGCCCGGCCAGGCCGGCGAGATCTACTTCGAGGGCGGGTATTCGTTCGAATACCTCAACGACCCAACGAAAACCGCGTCATCGCGCTCCAAGCACGGCTGGGCCACCGTCGGCGACATCGGCTACGTCGACGACGAGGGCTACCTGTACCTGACCGACCGGCGCCACCACATGATCATCTCCGGCGGGGTCAACATCTACCCACAAGAAGCCGAGAACCTTCTGGTCACCCACCCCAAGGTGATGGACGCGGCGGTGTTCGGCGTTCCCGACGACGAGATGGGCCAGCGCGTCACCGCGGTCGTGCAGACCGTCGACCCCGCGGACGCCACCGACGCGTTCGGCGATGAGCTGCTGGCCTGGCTGCGGGATCGCCTGGCGCACTACAAATGTCCGCGATCGATCGCCTTCGAAGCGCAGCTGCCGCGCACCGACACCGGCAAGCTCTACAAGAATGGGCTGATCGAGAAGTACTCGGTGTGACCGATGCTCCGGGTGGTCGACCTGTCGAGCGCGCCGGAGGACGGTCCGGCGTCGCCGCCCGGCGTGATCATCGCCGTCGGCTCGGCCGACGACATCGCTAGGGCCGGAACCTGGCTTGACGCAGCGACTTTCACGCTGACCGAGGACGCCTGCGCCGACCGCCGGGTCATCACCGTCGATTCCGTGTCCGACGCGCTGGTCGAGCTGACCGATCGCTGTCGACGTTGGCCGCACGCCGGCGGGATCTGTGACGACGTATTGCGCGCGGTGGATCCCGAGGGGCCGACGCTGGCCGGGGTGGTGGCCGAGTCGCTGGGGTATTCAACGCTGCAGTCCGGCCCGGAGTTCGCGCGGTGGCTACAGGAGCGCGGCCGGGTCCGCATGCCCGACATCGCCGACCCGGTACTGGCGGACCGTGACGGCGACATCCTGCGCATCGCCTTCAACCGGCCGCAGCGCCACAACGCGTTCTCCACCGACGCCCGCGCGGCGCTGTTGGAGGCGCTGTCCGTCGCGCAGCTGGATCCCTCGGTCACCGGCATCGTGTTGAGCGGCAACGGCCCATCGTTTTGCAGCGGTGGAGATCTCGCCGAATTCGGCACCTTCGCCGACCCGGCGAGTGCCCACCTCGCCCGCACCCGGCACAGCCCCGCCCTCGCGCTCGACGCGCTGACCGCGCGACTCGGCCGCGCGTGCCGCGCCGAGGTGCACGGCCGGGTGATGGGCAGCGGACTGGAGATGGCCGCGTTTTGCGGGTGGGTCACCGCCCGCGGCGACGCGGTGTTCGGGCTACCCGAATTGGCGCTCGGCCTGATCCCCGGCGCCGGCGGCACCGTCAGCGTCACCCGGCGGATAGGCCGGTGGCGCACGGCGTATCTCGTGCTGTCCGGCCACACCGTGGACGCCGAGACCGCGTTGGCCTGGGGGTTGGTGGACGAGGCCTAGCGACCGCGCCGCGGCACGCTCGACGTGGCCCGGGTCGGCGTCAGAAGCCCGAATACGTGGTCGTCGTCGTCGAGGGCAGATGGGAGACGACAAGCACCCCGGCGACGACGTAGATCAGCACGAAGATCACCGCCGCGACGACGCCCACGATGGCGCCGATGATGGCCCACTTCTTGGCGTTGTTGGCCGCCTCGTGCGCCTCGGCGTAGCGGCCCTGCGCCCACAGCCCGGAGACCTTGTTGGAGTACACAATCGAGACGATCCCCAGCGGCAGGCAGCACAGCACCGTGCACAGGATCGCCCAGACCAGATAGTTCTCGGGTTCCGGCTGGCCCTGCCAGCCCGGCTGGGCCGCGGGCCATCCCGCGGGCGGCTGACCCGGCCACGCCGGCGGCGGCTGCGGCGGATACCCCGGCGGCGGCTGACCTTGCCAGTCCGGCGGCGGTTGGCCTTGCCATTCCGGTTGTTGCCCTTGCCATTCCGGTTGTTGCCCGGGCCATTCAGGCGAACCGCCGGGCGGCGCGGGAGGATAACTCATGGCGGCTGCCTTTCCCTTTGGTTCGGAAGTCAGGCAAATATACTCCCAAACGCCGTTCTGCCGCCGCGCGATTGACAAGCCCGCGTCAGATCCCGCCGCGGGTCACCAGTTGCCGGGCGATCACATTGCGCTGGATCTCGTTGGTGCCTTCACCGACGATCATCAACGGCGCGTCCCGAAAGTAGCGTTCGACGTCGTACTCGGTGGAATAGCCGTAGCCGCCGTGGATTCGCACCGCGTTCAGCGCGATCTCCATCGCCACCTCGGAGGCGAACAGCTTGGCCATCCCGGCTTCCATGTCACAGCGTTCACCGCTGTCGTAGCGCTCGGCGGCGTAGCGGGTGAGCTGGCGGGCGGCGGTGAGTTTGGTCGCCATGTCGGCCAGGTAATTGCCCACCGACTGGTGCTGCCAGATCGGCTGCCCGAAGCTCTCCCGCTGCTGGGCGTAGGCCAGCGCATCCTCGAGCGCGGCGGTGGCCACGCCCAGGGCGCGCGCCGCCACCTGGATGCGGCCCGTCTCGAGTCCCTTCATCATCTGTGAAAAGCCCTCGCCCGCAACGCCACCCAGTATCGCCGTTTCCGGCACCCGGTAATTGTCGAAGGACAGCTCGCAGGACTCCACGCCCTTGTAGCCCAGCTTGGGCAGGTCCCGCGACACCGTCAGCCCCGGCCCGTGCTCGACGAGCACGATCGAGATGCCCGTGTGGCGCGGCTTGGCGTTCGGGTCGGTCTTGCACAACAGGGCGATCAGCCCGGAGCGGCGGGCGTTGCTGATCCAGGTCTTGGACCCGTTGATCACCAGGCCGCCCGCGTCGTCGCTCAGGGCGGTGGTCGCCATGTTCTGCAGGTCCGAGCCGCCGCCGGGCTCGGTCAATGCCATGGTGGCGCGCACCTCGCCGCCGGCCATCGGCGGCAGGTAGGTCCGTTTCTGCTCCTCGGTGCCGAACAGCGTCAGCAGCTTGGCGACCACGGTGTGCCCGCCCATCGCGCCGGCCAGGCTCATCCAGCCCCGCGCCAGTTCCTCGGTGACCCGGACGTAGCAGGGCATGGACACCGGCGAGCCGCCGTACTCCTCGGGCACGGCAAGCCCGTAGATGCCGATCCGCTTCATCTGCTCGATCCACGCCTCGGGATAGGTATTGGCGTGTTCGGTCTCGCGCACGCTCGGCTTGACCTCGCGGTCGATGAACGCCCGCACCGTCGCGACCAGCATGTCCTCTTCGTCGTTCACCTATGAGCACCTCGTCGATTCGCGCCGAACGTCGACTTGCTGGGGAAAATCGGCACCAGCAGGTCGACGTTGGGGCCTGATCCGGATTGACCCTCGATTCCACAGCCTGCCAGCATGTGGCGTTGTGACTAGTGACGGGTATGCGCGGATTCGCGAGGGTGGGCCGTACTTCGACGACCTCTCGGTGGGGCAGGTGTTCGACTGGGCGCCGTCGATGACGCTGTCGTCCGGCCTGGCGGGCGCGCACCAGGCGATCGTGGGCGACCGGCTGCGCCTGGCGCTCGACGCCGATCTGTGTGGGGCGGTGACGGGGCTGCCCGCCCCGCTGGCCCACCCGGGGTTGGTGTGTGACGTGGCGATCGGCCAGTCGACGCTGGTGACCCAGCGGGTCAAGGCCAACCTGTTCTATCGCGGCCTGGTGTTTCACCGGTTCCCCGTCATCGGCGATTCCCTCTACACCCGCACCGAAGTGGTTGGGCTGCGGGCCAATTCACCCAAGCCGGGCCGGGCCCCGACGGGCTTGGTGGCGCTGCGGATGATCACGATCGACCAGGCCGACCAGTTGGTACTCGACTTCTACCGTTGCGGGATGCTGCCCGCCGGACCGGATTTCGATGCCGACAACGCACCGCACGACGATCTGTCCACCATCGGCGCCGACGTGCCCGGCCCGGCCCACGATCCCACCGCGCAATGGGACGGTGAGGTTTTCCGCACCAAGGTGCCCGGGCCGCACTTCGATCCCGCTCTGGCGGGATCGGTGCTGCACAGCACCGCCGACGTCGTCACCAATGCCCCCGAGCTCGCCCGGCTCACCCTGAATAACGCTGCGACCCATCATGATTCGCGGGTCGGCGGGCGCCGGCTGGTGTACGGCGGACACACCATCGGGCTGGCGCTCGCGCAGGCCGGCAGGCTGCTGCCCAATCTGGTGACGGTGCTGGGCTGGGAGTCGTGCGATCACACAGGTCCCGTACACGAGGGCGACACCCTCTACAGCGAGCTGCACATCGAATCCGCCGAGCCGACCGAGCATGGGGGAGTGCTCGGGTTGCGGTCGCTGGTGTATGCCGCCGGTGACGCCGACGGCGGGCCGGACCGGCCGGTGCTGGACTGGCGGTTTCGCGCGCTGCAGTTCTAACGACGATGCGCGCCACGAGCACAATGGGGGGCGTGAGCTCGGCCGCAACCGCCTGGGGAAGCAGCGGGCTGGCCTACCTGACCGGCCCGCCCGACGGACCCGCCGACTTCTCCCGCGCCCGCGTGCTGTCCCGCGCGCACGAGGTGGCCGCGGCGATCGGCGGCCGCTGGGGCATCGACGTCGACGCGGCCGGGCTGCTGACCGGCCGGGCCGCCCTACGGGGCCTGACCCGCGCCGGCCGGGTGTCGCCCGGCGGCGCCACCCGCCTGCTCGCGGCGCGGGACGGCTGGTGCGCGCTCACCCTCTCCCGCGCCGACGACCTCGCCGCCGTCCCGGCGCTCCTGCAGGTCGACGACGCCGCGGTCGACCCGTGGCCGCAGCTGCGACGGTGGGCCGCCACCCGTGCGGTCCCCGACATCGTCGAGCGGGCGGCGCTGCTCGACATCCCGGCGGCGGGCCTGGGTGAGGCGACGGCCGCGCCGTCGCACACACGCCGCATCGGACCGCCGGCGCCACCGCGCGCGCCGCGGGGGCTGCTGGTGGCCGATCTGTCCTCGATGTGGGCGGGACCGCTGTGCGGTCGGCTGCTGGCCCACGCCGGGGCGACGGTCGTCAAGGTCGAAAGCCCTCGCCGCCCGGACGGCACCCGCGCCGGGGACCGAACCTTCTTCGACTGGATGAACCACAAAAAGCTCTGCTATGGCATCGATTTCGACAGCCAGACCGACGAATTACGCGAGCTCCTCACGGTCAGCGACGTCGTCATCGAGGGCTCCCGCCCGGCCGGGCTGGCGCGCCGGGGCCTCGGGCCCGACGACGTCGCGCCACGACCGGGCCGAATCTGGTTGCAGATCACCGCCTATGACGGGCGCCGGCCGGGATTCGGGGACGACGCCGCCGTCGGTGGCGGCCTGGTCGGGACCAGCGCCGAGGGGCCGGTGTTCTGCGGCGACGCCATCGCCGACCCGCTGACCGGCCTGCAGGCGGCGCTGGCGGTGGCCGAATCCCTGGCGCGCGGCGGCGGCGAATTGATCCGCCTCTCCATGGCGGCCGTCGCCGCGACCTACGCGGCGCTGCCCACGGGGCCCTCGGAGTCGCCCGCGCCGGTGTCACCGCCGCTAATGCCGCCGGCGGCGCCTCCCGCGTCCGGGCTGGGCGCCGACAACGCGGCGGTGCGCCACCTCGTCGGCCAAAGACGTTGCCTGTCATGCTGATTCGTCAGGCGACCCTGCTGGATGGGACCGTGACCGACATCCGCGTTGGCGCGCAGATCGAGGAGATGGCGCCCTCGGGCGAGGGCCTGACGCCGCGGGCCGGCGAGGGCGTGCTGTACGCGGGCGGCGGAACCGTGCTGCCCGGGCTGCACGACCACCACGTGCACCTGCGCTCGGCGGCCTCGGCGCTCGATTCGTTTTTCGTCGGACCGCCCGGGGTCAGCACCGAAGCCGAGCTCACCCAGTTGCTGGCGAACGCCACGCCCGGGCCCGACGGGTGGATTCGCGCCGTCGGCTACCACGATTCGGTCGCCGGGGAACTCGACCGGACCGCTCTGGACGCGATGGTCCGCAGCGTGCCCGTGCGCATCCAGCACCGCAGCGGCGCGCTGTGGATCCTCAACTCCGAGGCGCTGGGCCGGATCGGCCTGGCCGAACACCCCGACGGGCGACTGCGCAGCGCCGACGACGGCTGGTCGCAGGCCCTGGACCGACGCGAAACCGACCTCGCCGAACTCAGCCGCCGCATCACGGCGACCGGCGTCACCGGGGTCACCGACGCCACCCCCGACCTCGACGCCGACGACAGGGCCTCGCTGGCGGCGGCGCACGGCCGCGGCGAGTTCCGGCCACGGGTCAGCTTCCTGTCCCCGGGCAAGAAAATCCTGCACGACGACCGCCTCGACCTCGACGGTCTCACGGAATGGATTGCCGGGCAGCACAACACGGGCCAACCGGTCGCCGTGCACTGCGTGACCGCGGCCCAGCTGGTGGTGACCATCGCCGCCCTGCGCGCGGCCGGCGGCCACCCGCAGGACCGCATCGAACACGCCGCGGTGGTGCCCGACGACAACGTGGCCGACCTCGCCGAGCTCGGGGTCACCGTGGTCACCCAGCCCAACTTCGTCGCCGAGCGCGGCGATCAGTACCTCGCCGAGGTTCCCGCCGCCGAGCACGATCAGCTGTGGCGCGTCGCGGCGCTGCGCGACGCGGGGGTGCCGGTCGCGCTGTCCACCGACATGCCGTTCGGCCACGGCGACCCGTGGACGGCGATGCGCGCCGCGGTGCACCGCACCACACCGAGCGGTGCCGTTCTGGGCGCCGACGAATGTGTCTCGCCGTCAACGGCTTTGACGATGTTTCTGGGGTGCGCGGATCGACCGGACCGGGTGCGCGCGGTGCGCACCGGGCAGCCGGGCGACCTGTGCGTGCTCAGCGAGCCACCGGCGACGGCGCTGGCCGAGCTGGACGCCGGCATGGTGGCCGCCACCGTCATCGGCGGCGAGCTGGTGTACTTCGCGATGTGACCCGGCGGTCAGGACGCCGGGGCGAGCGCGGCGCGCAGGATGTCGCATTGGCTGCCGAAGAACTGTTGTGACACTTGAAGTTTCGGCGCGATCAGGTCGAACCCGTGGAAGGCGCCGGGAACGATTTCGACCTGGCACGGCACCCCGGCGGCTTTCAGCCGTTCGGCGTAGGCCAAGTCTTCGTCGTGGAACAGGTCATGGGTGCCCACACCGATCCATGCCGGGGGCAGCCCGCTCAGGTCGTCGCGCCGGGCGGGCACCGCGACCTGCGGGTCCGCGCCGCCCAGGTATGCGGCCCAACCGAATCGGTTGCTGCGGTTGTCCCAGAGCCGGTAGTTCGCGCTGGGCTCGGTCGCCGAACTGCGGTCGTCGAGCATGGGATAGGTCAGCAGCTGAAACGAGGGGCTCACCTCGGCGCGGTCGCGGGCCAGCAGGGCCAGGGCCGCGGCGAGGCCACCGCCGGCGCTGGCACCCCCGATGGCCACCCGGTACCGGTCCACCGACGGCAGCCCGGCGAGCCAGGTCAGCGCCGCGTAGCAGTCTTCCAGCGGTGCGGGGTACGGATGTTCGGGCGCCAGGCGGTATTCCACCGACGCCACGGTGATGCCCAGCCGCCTGCTGAACCCGCTGCACAACCGGTCGTCCTGCTGGGCGGTGCCGATCACGTATCCGCCGCCGTGAATCCACAGCAGCGCGGGCGTCGGCTCGCTGACACCGGCGGGCCGGAACAGCCGGACGCCGGCCCCGGACTCGAGGGTGATCACCTCGACGTCGCGGACGGGCTTGCCCAGCCGCGCCCGCCAGTCCATCGCCGCCCGCATGATGGGCAGGGTGCGTGGGCCGACGAGCCGCCGGGGAGCGAAGCGGGCGAGTTTTTGCAGGTCAGGATGAACAGCGTCGTTCGTCACCGATCCAGTATCACCGACGGGGAAAATGAAGGGACCGCTATCGGTGTTCTGCCGTTCATGACACGAGGAGGCCGCGTGCCCGCAAACGTCCCCCACCTCGCCACGCGATTGGTCGACACGACGCTCGGGATGCTTCGGGTCCAGGTGAGTGGCGGAACCGGTCCCGCGGTCCTCATGTGGCCGAGCCTGCTGATGACGGGCGACCTGTGGGCCGGGCAGGCCGCCCGGTTCGGCGACAGCCATCGCCTGGTGCTCGTCGACCCGCCCGGCCACGGCAGCAGCGCGCCGCTGAGCGGGCCCTTCAGCTTCGCCGACTGCGCGCGCTGCGTCGTCGACCTGCTGGACGGGCTCGGCATCGACCGCGCCCACTTCGTGGGCAACTCCTGGGGCGGGATGATCGGCGGCACCTTCGCCGCGCTGCACCCCGAACGGCTCGACCGCGCCGTGCTGATGAATTGCACCGCCTCCAAAGCCGGTGTCGCACAAAAGATTCAGTACGCCGCCATGCTGTGGCTGGCGAGACTGCTCGGCGGCATCCGGCCGCCGCTGACCCGGTCGGGCATCCGCGCCTTCCTGGGCCCGACCACGCTGCGCACCCGCCCGGACGTGGTCGAGGCCGTGCGGACGAACGTGGCTGCGGTGAACGCCGATTCGGTGCGCTGGGCGGTGCGCAGCGTGGTCTCGGCCCGGCCCGATCAGCACGCCCTGCTGGCGCGCGTCACGGCGCCGGTGCTGGTGGTCGCCGGCGCGGAAGACGCCACCTTCCCGGTGGCCGAAACCCGGGCCATGGCCGAGTCGATCCCTACCGCGTCCTTCACCGTCCTGGACGGGGTCGCGCACCTCGCGGCGCTCGAGGACCCCGCCCGGGTGAACGCGCTGCTGGAGTCGTTTCTGTTCGGGTGACGCGGCGCCGCTATCGAACCGAAACACGCGTTGCCACGTAGCCCTAACGGGCCCGTGCAGGGCCCACAAGGCAGTGGATTAACCGAACCGCGATCGGGGTATCGGTGCAATGCTGGCGAACGTGCTTGCCGTCAGCTTGTGGGGTTTGTCGGCTCGTGTTCGCTACGTCCCGCCTGGGGCCGCGCGTCGCAGGCCGCCCGATCGGCCGCGACGCGAGGGGCGAGACATGCTGGGGCAGCTATACGATCGGGCACTCGGCGGGGAGCGATGTTGGATCCGCCATGACGACGGCGAACTGCGGCCGCTGCCGGCGCACCGCTGGTTGGGGGTGCGATGTCCCCCCGACGGCTCAGGCGGATCCGGTGACGCCGTCGACGAGGTTTTCGACGAGGCCGTCACCCAGATGTGCACCGGGCCGACCATCGAGCTGGGCTGCGGTCCGGGGCGGTTGGTGGCGAGACTGATCCAGCGGGGCATCCCCGCACTCGGTATCGACCGATCCGCGACCGCGATCCAGCTGGCGGGCCGGGGCGGTGCGCCGGCCCTGTTGGGTGACGTGTTCGAGGAGCTGCCCGGAACGGGCTTGTGGCAGACGGTGTTACTGGTCGACGGCAACGTCGGGCTCGGTGGAGACCCGCTGCGGATTCTCGCGCGCGCCTTCGAGTTGTTGGCCCGCGGCGGCCGTTGCATCGCCGAATTCGAAGCCGAGACCATCGGCATCCGGTCGCGCTGGGTCCGCCTCGAGTCGTCGTGCGAGGTCGGGCCCTGGTTTCGCTGGGCCACCGTCGGGGTGGACAGCGCCGCCGCGCTGGCCGCGCAGGTGGGGCTGACGCTGACCGGCGTCCGCCTGATCGGCGACCGGGTGATCGCCAGCCTGGCGGCGGTCTGAGCGTGTCGCGCGCAGCTAAATCAGGCGCACGTAGCGAACCGCCAAATGCGTTCCAAACAGGGTGAATAACCCCGTCAGCGACACCCCTGGGCAAAGCGTGAGCGCAACCATAGCCGGTTCTACGTAAACACCGGTTTCGGCGACCTGCCCGGGGGTACAGTTCCCGACATGACGGCGAACCGACCGGGTTTCACACCGTGGATGAAGTGGTTGCTGCGGGCCGGTCCCGCCGACTATGCGCTGGCGCTGAGCGTGGCCGGGGCGTCGCTGCCGGTTGTCGGCAAACACCTCGAGCCGCTGGCCGGCATCACCGCCATGGGCGTGTGGGGCGCGCGGCACGCACCCGAGGCGATCTCCGCGGCGAAAAAGGACTGGTTCACGCCGGGGATCAACGACGCGCGGCGCCGGGACCGTGAGAGCACGCGGCAGGTCTCCCTCGCGGCGTTGCGGGGGGTCGTGTCGGCGGCGGACCTCGAGATGGATTGGCCGGCGGCCGAACGGACACCGCCGATCTGGGACGGCCTGCGCCAGCGGCGCCACCTTTATCGCCGGGGCGTCCACTACGGGGACCACCCCGCACAGGTGCTCGACGTCTGGCGCCGCAAAGACCTGCCCGCGCAACCCGCGCCGGTCCTGATCTTCCTGCCGGGCGGCGCCTGGGTGCACGGCAGGTGCATGGGTCAGGGGTCCGCGCTGATGTCGCGGCTGGCCGAGCAGGGGTGGGTGTGCCTGGCGGTCGACTACCGCGTCGCGCCACACCACCGCTGGCCGCGCCACATCGTCGACGTCAAAACCGCCATCGCGTGGGCGCACGCCAACGTCGACAAGTTCGGCGGCGACCGCAATTTCGTTGCGATAGCGGGGTGTTCGGCCGGCGGCCACCTGTGCGCGCTGGCCGGGCTGACCCCCGACGACCCGGAGTACCGGGCGAAGCTGCCCGAGGGTGCGGACACGTCGGTGGACGCGGTCGTCGGAATCTATGGCCGGTACGACTGGGAGGACCGCTCCACGCCGGAGCGCGCCCGGTTCGTCGAATTCCTGGAACGGGTCGTGGTGAGAAAGTCGATCGCCCGTCATCCCGAAGTATTCCGGGCCGCCTCGCCGATCGCCCGAGTGCACCGTAATGCGCCGCCCTTCCTCGTGATTCACGGCAGCAAGGACAGCGTCATCCCGGTGGAGCAGGCGCGCAGCTTCGTCGAGCGGCTGCGGACGGTGTCGCATTCGACGGTGGGCTACCTGGAGTTGCCGGGCGCGGGCCACGGATACGACCTCATCGACGGCGAGCGCGCCGGCGCGGCGGCACACGTCGCCTCCCTGTTCCTCAACCAGGTTTATCGCACCAAGACACGGATCGGGGCAAAAGAGGTTATCTGAGCCGGCGCCGCTGAGTATGGTCCCTCTATGGGTAAGGGGCAGCGGTGAAGAGGCTTAGCGGCTGGGACTCGGTGCTGCTGTACAGCGAAACGCCGAACGTGCACATGCACACCATCAAAGCCGCCGTCATCGAACTGGACGTTGATCGGCGTTCCCTGGACGTCGACGCGTTCCGGCAAGTCATCGCCGGCCGGCTGAACAAGCTCGATCCGTTCTGCTACCAGCTCATCGAGGTCCCCCTCAACTTCCACCACCCGATGTGGCGGGAAAACTGCGAGGTCGACCTCGACTATCACATCCGTCCCTGGCGAGTGTCGCCGCCCGGGGGCCGCCGCGAGCTGGACGAAGCCATCGGGCAAATCGCCAGCACCCCGCTCGACCGCGGCCGCCCGCTCTGGGAGATGTACTTCGTGGAAGGGTTGGCCAACAACAGGATTGCGGTCGTCGGCAAAATTCACCACGCGCTCGCCGACGGCGTCGCATCCGCGAATTTGTTGGCCCGCGGCATGGACCTGCAGCCGTGCCCGGACGGCGGACCGTACATGTGCGACCCGCCCCCGACCACGCGGCAGCTCGTCGCCTCGGCGCTCGCCGACCACGTCCGCCACGTTGGGCGGCTGCCGCACACGATCCGCTACACCGCGCAGGGTTTGGGCCGGGTGCGCCGCAGCACACGCAAGTTCTCCCCGGAACTGACGCGGCCGTTCGAGCCGCCGCCGACGTTCATTAACCACAAGCTCACCCCGGAACGCCGGTTCGCCACCGCCACACTGGCCCTGGCCGACGTCAAGGAGACCGGCAAGCGGCTCGGGGCGACGATCAACGACATGGTGCTGGCCATGTCGACGGGCGCGTTGCGCACCCTGCTGTTGCGCTACGACGGCAAGGCCGAGCCGTTGTTGGCTTCGGTGCCAATGAGTTTCGACTTCTCGCCCGAGCGGATCTCCGGCAATCGTTTCACCGGCGTGCTGGTCGGCCTGCCGACCGATTCCGACGATCCGCTGGAGCGGGTGCGGTGCAGCCACGAGAACGCGATCGCCGCCAAGGAAAGCAACCAGCTGATGGGACCGGAGTTGGTCAGCCGGTGGGCGGCCTACATGCCGCCGGGCCCCACACAGGCCTTCTTCCGGTGGGCGTCCGGCCGCGATGGCCACAACAAGATCCTCAACCTGAACATCTCCAACGTCCCCGGGCCGCGCGAGCGCGGCCGCGTGGGCGGTGCGCTGGTCACCGAGATCTATTCGGTGGGCCCGTTGACCGCCGGCAGTGGGCTCAACATCACCGTGTGGAGCTATGTCGATCAGCTCAACATCTCGGTGCTCGCCGACGGGGCCACGTGCGAGGACCCGCACGAGGTCACCGACGCCATGGTCAACGATTTCATCGAAATACGCAGGGCCGCAGGGATTTCGGAGAAGCTCACCACAATCGAAGCCGCGATGGCGCCGGCCTGACCGGGTCGGCACGGTCGCTGACCGCGCGCGGGCGGTAACCCGAATCTCGCCGGGCCGTTAACGCCATTCCCGTCGACCGTTACCATCGGTCCGACAAGTCAGTAGCGTGACGAACAAGGGAGCACCGTGAGCGAAGAGGCCAACGAACCCGAAGTCCTGGTCGAACAGCGGGACCGGATCCTCATCATCACGATCAACCGGCCGAAGGCCAAGAACGCGGTCAACTCCGCGGTGGCCAACGGCCTGGCCGCCGCCGTCGACCGGCTCGACGACGAACCCGGCCTGTCGGTCGGCATCCTCACCGGCGCGGGCGGCTCGTTCTGCGCGGGCATGGACCTCAAGGCCTTCGCCCGCGGCGAGCTCCCGATCGTCGAGGGCCGCGGCATGGGCTTCACCGAACGTCCGCCGGTCAAGCCGCTGATCGCGGCGGTCGAGGGCTACGCGCTGGCCGGCGGCACCGAGCTGGCGTTGGCGACCGACCTGATCGTGGCCTCCAAGGACTCGGCGTTCGGCATCCCGGAGGTCAAGCGCGGCCTGGTCGCCGGGGGCGGCGGGCTGCTGCGGCTGCCGCAACGCATCCCGTCCGCGATCGCCATGGAGCTGGCACTGACCGGTGAAAACCTGAGCGCCGAGCGCGCGCACGCGCTGGGAATGGTCAACGTCCTCGCCGAGCCCGGATCGGCGCTGGACGCGGCGATCGAGCTGGCCGAGAAGATCGCCGCGAACGGGCCGCTGGCGGTGGCCGCCACCAAGCAGATCATCGTCGAGTCCCGCGGCTGGAGCCCCGAGACCATGTTCGCCGAGCAGAACAAGCTGCTCGCCCCGGTGTTCTCCTCCAACGACGCCAAGGAGGGCGCGATCGCCTTCGCCGAGAAGCGCCCGCCCAAGTGGACGGGCACTTAATCGGTCAGGTAGCGCTGCAGCGTCGGCCCCAGCCGGCCGACCAGGTCCTCGATGCTGGTCGACGCGAGCGGCTCGATCTTCAGCTGGTAGCGCGCGAAGGCGAGCCCGGCCAGGTGGCTGGCCACCAGCTCGACCCGTAGCTCGGCATCGGCAACCCCGAATTCCGTCGCGACCCGCTCGGCGATCGGGCCGGCGAGGCTGTCGTGCAACACCTTTCGCGCCTCGGGGTGGATCGCCGCCGAACGCCACAGCGTCAGGAAGGGCTCGAACACGGCGCCTTGTTCCCAGTGCTCGAGGAAGCGGCGCGCCAGCCGTTCGCCGACCCGTTCGGTCCCCTCGTCGAGCAGCGTGGCCAGCTGGTGCAACGGGTGCTCGGGACCGGTCAGCGTGGACGCGGTGAACAGACCTTCCTTGTTGCCGAAAAAGTAGTAGACCATCGCGACGTCCACACCGGCGTCGGCCGCGATTGCGCGGACGGTGGCCCGTTCGTACCCGTCGCGCATGAAGCGTTCGCGCGCCGCATCGATGATGCGCTGTCTGTTCACTTGGCCGGTGCGCCACCGGCCGGCGCGCCGCGCTGCTGGCATGCGCACCAGAATACTTCAACAAGCGTTGGCGAATGCCGTCGCGCGGCGTACCTTAGTTGTTGAACGAAGGTTGAAGTATTAGCTGAAGGAGGCCTTCAATGGTGACGAGGACGCGGCGACGCCTGTGGTGGCGCCACCTGATGTCGGTCCTGTTGTTCCCGGCGACGATGACGCTCGTGGTGCCGGCCCTGATCGTCGGCACGGCCGGCGTGCACGAGCCGCGCCTGGATGCCGCGCCGACGATCGCGCTGATCACGGTCGGCTGCGTGCTGATCGCCGCCGGCCTGGCCCTGATGATCTGGACGAATGTGCTGTTCGACCGGGTGGGCGAGGGGACGCTCGGGCTGGGCAACGTGATGGGGGAGCCGGTCCATCTGGTGGTGCGGGGCCCGTATCGGCACGTGCGGAACCCGATGATCACCGGCGTGCTGTGCATCCTGCTCGGCGAGGCGGCCATCATTGCATCGGGCCCGCTATTGCTTTGGTTCGCAATCTTTTTCACGTTCCAGGCCATCGCCATCCGGTTCTGGGAGGAACCCCATCTCGCCGAGCGCTACGGCCGTGAATACGTCGACTATCGAAGCAACGTGCCGCGCTGGATCCCGCGGGTCTCGGCCTGGGATCCGCCCGCCCGCTCCTGAGGCGGTGGCAAGCGCCGGCACCGATCGCAACTCGGGGTTCCCGTCCCACCGTTGCCGTCGAGGGACCCGCCGTGACCAGGGCGCCCGTCGCGCGGCAAGCTCGGCATCGAGGGACAATCCGGCTGAGTTACACTGCAGACGAGATTTGTAAAGGGCCGGGAATCCAGAAGGATCGAGGATGAGCATTTCGTTGCTGCTCGAGATGGCCGTGTCCGGCGACGCCGAGCGCACCGCGGTGGTGTCCGGCGATTTGCGGCTGACCACGCAGCAGCTCAGCGATCTTGCCGACGGCGGCGCGGGGGTGGTCGCGGCCTCGGGAGCCAAGCACCTGGTGTACGTGGGCACCGGCGGCGCGATGCTGCCGGTGTTGATCTTCGCCGCGGCGCGCGCCGGGGTGGCGTTCACGCCGATCAATTACCGGCTCTCCGCCGAGGGCATCCAGGCGCTGATCGAGCGGCTGCCCGAGCCGTTGGTGGTGGTCGACGGTCGCTACCGGGAGATGATCGGCGGCGTGTCGGACCGGGTGATGGTGTCCGACGACTTCCTCGACGCCGCCGGCGGTGCCGAGCCCGCGGCGGAATTCCCCGATCCGGACGCCGTCGCGATCGTGCTGTTCACGTCGGGCACCACCTCGCAGCCCAAGGCCGTCGAGCTCTCGCACAACAACCTGACCAGTTACGTCACCGGGACGGTGGAATTCGGGGCGGCCGCCGACACCGATGCCGCGCTGATCTGCGTGCCGCCGTACCACATCGCCGGGGTCAGCGCCGCGCTGTCGAATCTGTATGCCGGCCGCAAGATGGTGTACCTGCCCAATTTCGATGCGCAGGAATGGGTTCGGCTGATCAACACGGAGAACGTGACCACCGCGACGGTGGTGCCGACCATGCTCGACCGCATCGTCACGGTGCTGGAGAACGGGGACGGGCCGGCCATCGAGTTGCCGTCGCTGCGCAACCTCGCCTACGGCGGCTCCAAGGTCGGTTTGCCGCTGGTTCGCCGGGCCCTCGAGCTGCTGCCCGACGTGGGCTTCGTCAACGCCTACGGCCTGACCGAGACCAGCTCGACGATCGCGGTGCTGACACCCGACGACCATCGCGCGGCGCTGGCGGCGTCGACTCCGGAGGGCGCGCGGCGGCTGGGGTCGGTCGGGCAGGCGGTGGCGGGCATCGAGCTGCAGATCCGCGACGAGGCCGGCAACGTGCTGCCGCCGGGCGAGACCGGTGAGCTGTTCGTGCGGGGCGAGCAGGTCTCGGGCCGCTATACCGGGATCGGTTCGGTGCTCGACGAGAACGGCTGGTTCCCGACCAAGGACATCGCCATGCTCGACGACGAGGGCTACCTGTTCATCGGTGGGCGCAGCGACGACACGATCATCCGCGGCGGCGAGAACATCGCGCCCGCCGAACTCGAAGAGGTCCTGGTCGAGCACCCCCACGTGCGGGACGTCGCCGTGGTCGGGGTCGAGGATCCGCAGTGGGGCCAGGCGATCGTCGCGGTGGTGGTGCCGGCGCCGGGCGTCGACCCCGACCCCGCGGAACTGCGCGAATTCGTCCGCAAGAGTTTGCGCGGATCACGCACCCCCGACGAGGTAGTGTTTCGCGACGAGCTGCCCACCACCGCCACCGGCAAGGTGTTGCGGCGGGAGATCATCCAGACCCTCACGGAATTGCGCTCCGCGCCGGCCCAGCAGTAAGCGATCAAGGACGGAAATCAATGATCAAGAACGGAACTCGTCTCGCCAGCCAGGTATGCGACACCCAGGTGATCGTCGTCAGAAGCGCGGACAGCCTCGACGACCTGCGGTGTGGCGGTGCGCCGATGGTGCCGGTGGGCGCCGAGCGCTCGGGCGAACTGGACCCGGCGTTCTCCGACGGCACGGTCATGGGCAAGCGCTACGTGGACGAATCCGGCGCCGAGGTGCTGGTGACCAAGCCCGGCGCCGGAAGCCTGAGCATCGGGCAGACCGCGCTGCACCTCAAAGAGGTCAAGCCGCTACCCGCGAGCGACTGACGACGTCACTGCGAGCCGGCAGGCTTGCCCGGGATCTTGTTCCGGAGAACGAATTCCTTTGCCTTGATCAGGAATTCGAGCTGCTCACCCACTTGGTGTAGTGGGCCTGCGTTGCGGGTCGACCGCGACAGGACGATGGCGCCCTCCAGCGCGGAGATCGACATCACGGCCAGCGACGCGGCGTCAGCGTCGTCGAAGCCGTCATTGACGAACGCGCGGGTGAGCGCGGTGCACCAGCGGCCCAGGATCGCGCCGGCCTCGGTGGAGAGCTTGGGCCCGTCACCGTCGGAACACCCGATCGCCGCCGCCACCACCGGGCAGCCGGCGGTGAAGCCGCCCTCGGTGAGCAGCCGCTCCCAGTACCCGACGAACTCGGCCAACAACTCCCGGGCGCCGCGCCCGGCGGCGTCGTCGATCAGGGCGGTGATGGAGTCGCCGGAGTAGCGCAGCGCTTCGGTCAGGATCTGATTGCGCCCGTCGGGAAAGTGGTAGTAGACCGAGCCACGCGGGGCGCCACTGCGGGCGAGCACCGCGTCGATCGTCACGCCCGCGGCGCCGCGCTCACGCATCACCTCGGCGGCGCTGGCCAGCATTTTTGTCCGGGTGTCCCCGCGCTTCGTCGGGGCGTCACCGATAGTCGGCACTGTCGTACCTCCCGAGGCTGGCGTCATGCAGCGTGCGAGTGGCGCAGCGCCGGCCAGTGCATATGACGCGGGCTGAAGCGGAATGTCCGGCGCCGCAACTCTGGCATCTCGCGGGTGAATTGATAGCCGGCGACGTTGAGCTCAATGATCCACATGGTGTTCTCCCGGCCTGTGTGCGGCCCTTGATTATGCTAAGAACCATATAAGACATCCGTAAATTAAGCAATTTCTCAGGCGAAATGTGACGTACGCCGCACAAACAGGGCGCGTCGGCGCGGCGGTCCGCACTTGCGGCCGCGTGAACCGGCCGAAAATATGCTCTATTGCATAACCGCTAGAACGCGGCCAGGGACGGCCCCCCAAACGCCGAACGCGCACCCACGGCGAAAAATCGGCAGATATCTCGCCCTGCGTGCACGTTCGACGCGGGATTTAGCTTTCGATCGTGTGGCCCATCGGCATCAGCACGCTCTTCTGCTGGGTGAAGTGCTCGACGCCCTCGGGTCCGTTCTCGCGGCCGATGCCGGAGTTCTTGTAGCCGCCGAACGGGCAGCACGGGTCGAACGCGTACCAGTTGATCGCGTACGTCCCGGTGCGGATCTTCTCCGAGACCTCGATGCCCCGCTGCACGTCGGCGGTCCACACGCTGCCGGCCAGCCCGTACACCGAGTCGTTGGCGATCTTGATCGCATCCTCCTCGGTGTCGTAGGGGATGATCGAGAGCACCGGCCCGAAGATCTCCTCCTGGGCGATCGTCATCTTGTTGTCGACGTCGGCGAACACCGTCGGCTGCACGAAGAAGCCGCCGTCGAGGCCCTCGGGACGGCCGCCGCCGCACACCAGCCGCGCACCCTCCTCGATGCCCTTGGCGATGTAGCCCTCCACCCGGGCCCGCTGCTTCTCCGAGATCAGCGAACCGATCTGGGCGGCCGGGTCCGACGGCAGGCCCACCGGCAGCGCCTGCACGAAAGTGCTTACCGCGTCCACGATTTCGTCGTACCGCGAGCGCGGAGCCAGGATGCGGGTCTGGGCCACGCAGGCCTGCCCGGTGTTCATGATCCCGGAGAACACCAGCATCGGGATCGCCGAAGGCAGGTCGACGTCGTCGAGGACGATGGCCGCCGACTTCCCGCCCAGCTCCAGGGTGCACGGCTTGAGCATGTCGGCGGCGCGACGGCCGATCTCCTTGCCCACCGCCGAGCTGCCGGTGAAGGAGAAGATGTCGACGTCCGGGTTGGAGGTCAGCGCCTGCCCGGTCTCGATCCCGCCGGGCACCACCGACAGCACGCCATCGGGCAGCCC
Source organism: Mycobacterium sp. TKK-01-0059 (assembly GCF_000709305.1). Classification (NCBI taxonomy): domain Bacteria; kingdom Bacillati; phylum Actinomycetota; class Actinomycetes; order Mycobacteriales; family Mycobacteriaceae; genus Mycobacterium; species Mycobacterium sp. TKK-01-0059. The sequence continues at coordinate 1,491,666 of NZ_KL446993.1, read as the reverse complement.
CGCCTCGGCGAAGGCCTCCGCCAAAGCGTTTGCGCTCAGCGGTGTTTCGGCCGCCGGCTTGAGCACCACCGTGCAGCCGGCCAGCAGCGCCGGGCCCAGCTTGTTGACCGCCAAAAACAGCGGCACGTTCCAGGCCACGATCGCGCCCACCACACCGATCGGCTCGCGGTGGACGATGCTCTGCCCGTAGCCGCCGGTGCGGACCTCTTTCCACTTGACCTGGTCGACGGCCGGGCCGGCGAAGAAGTTCAGCGCCCCGATCGAGCTCATCCAGTGCATCGTTTCGACGGTCGTCGGCGGCTGGCCGGTCTCGGCCGCGAGCAGCTGGGTGAACAGGTCCTTGCGCTCCTCCATCACCTTGAGCGCGTTGGCGATGACGGCGGCGCGCTCCTTCGGCGGCGTGGTCGGCCACGGGCCGTTGTCGAAGGCCGCGCGGGCCGCGGCGACGGCGGCGTCGACGTCGGCCGCGGCGGCCAGCGGCACCTTGCCGACGTAGTCACCGGTGGCCGGACAGGTCACCTCGATCACCTCGGAGGTCGACGGTTCCGTCCACTTGCCGCCGATGAAAAGCTTGTCGTATTCGGTCTTAGCGTCTGTCATCTTCCGCCACTCCTCCTGCTTGTTCAGATCGCACTGCCCTGTCATCGTCGTCGGCGGGCATGCGCGCCACCCTACCCAAGCCAGGGCAAAACGAGAACACGTTTCACTCTTGGGGTTGCAGGACCAGCACCAGATTGCTCACCAGGAACTCGCGCAGCACCGGCACGCCCGTCAGCCACCACGCCCATCGCGGGTGGTAGCGGGGAAATGCGGCCAGCGCGGCGCCGGTGTTCGCGGCCCACGTCAGGCCGTCGGCCGCCGACACCTCGAACAACGACGACCCGTAGTTGTTTTTGGCGGGATGGCCGTGCTTGCGCGCGTAGCGCGCCGCGGCGCGCTCGCCCCCCAGGTAGTGGGTCAGGCCCATCTCGTGTCCGCCGAACGGGCCCAGCCAGACCGTGTAGGACAGCACGGCCAGCCCGCCGGGCCGGGTCACTCGCAGCATCTCGGCGCCGAGTTGCCAGGGCCGCGGCACGTGTTCGGCGACGTTGGACGACAGGCAGATGTCCACCGAATCGTCGGCGAACGGCAGCGCCATGCCCGACGCGCGCACGAAGGTTCCCCCGGCCGCCGCGTCGGCGGGTCCGGCCGCGTGCATCTCGCCCGGGTCGGGCTCGACGCCGACGTAGTCGAGTCCGGCGCGGGCGAAGGCCGTCGCGAAGAAGCCCGGCCCGCCGCCGACGTCGAGCAGCGTGCGGCCGGCGGGGGAGTCCGCGTGGGCGGCGCGCCACAGGTCGCTCACCATCGCCACGGTGTCGGCGGCCAGCGCGCCGTAGAAGCGGGCGGGATCGGTCTGCTCGTAGCGAAACTCCGACAGCAACCGCACCGAGCGGGCCAGCGTCGCCCGGCGAGCGAAGAGGTCGGTCACGGCCACCGGCCAACCCTACGGCCGGGCGCGCAACCGGGCGCGCACATAGTGTGGCGGCAAAGAGGGTACGGAAGCGACGAAGACCCAGACGACGGCTCCGACGAAGGTGGCTCAGGCAGCGAAATGGATGTTCCCGATTGGGTGTGGGCCCTGACCGTCTTGGCCATCGTCGGGCTGTTGGCCTTCGACTTCTTCTTCCATGTCCGCAAGGCGCACGCCCCGACGCTGCGGGAGGCCGCGCTGTGGTCGATGGCCTACGTCGGCATCGCGCTGCTGTTCGGCGTCGGCCTGCTCGCGTTCGGAGGCCACGAGGAGGGCCCGGAATACTTCGCCGGGTACGTCACCGAGAAGGCGCTCTCGGTCGACAACCTGTTCGTCTTCTTGATGATCATGGCCAGCTTCCGGGTGCCGCGCGAGGATCAGCAGAAGGTGCTGCTGTTCGGGATCGTCTTCTCGCTGATCGCGCGGACCGGCTTCATCTTTCTGGGCGCCACGCTGATCAACACGTTCGCATGGGTCTTCTACCTGTTCGGGCTGATCCTGCTGCTCGCCGCCGGCGGCGTGCTGCGGCCCGACGAGCGCGAGGAATCCCACAAGGCCGACAACGTCGTCATCCGGATCGCGAAGAAGGTCCTGCACACCACCGAGCACTATGACGACGACAGGTTGTTCACGATGGTGGATGGCCGGCGCGCGATGACGCCGATGCTGCTGGTCATGGTGGCCATCGGTGGAACGGACATCTTCTTCGCGCTCGACTCGATCCCGGCGATCTTCGGCCTCACCCAGAACGTCTACATCGTGTTCACCGCGACGGCCTTCTCGCTGCTGGGCCTGCGCCAGCTGTACTTCCTCATCGAGGGCCTGCTGGACCGGCTGGTCTACCTCTCGTACGGCCTCGGGGCGATTCTGGGCTTCATCGGCGTCAAGCTGATCCTGCATGCGCTGCACGAGAACAACGTCCCCTTCATCAACGACGGCGAGCCGGTCTCGCTGGTCGAGATCAGCACCTACCTGTCGCTGGCCGTGATCGTCGGCGTTCTGGTCGTCACCGTCGTCGCCTCGTTGCTGAGCCCCATGGGCAAGGCCCGGACGGCCATCGCCGGCGCCCGGCGGCACGCGACGGCCTATCTCGACTCCGAATACACCCACGACGCGGGCGAACGCGAGCGCATCTTCCGCAAGCTGCTGGACGAGCGCGACCAGATCCTCGCGCTCGGTCCCAAGTACCGCCAGCTGGTCCGCGACGAGCCGGCGCTGATCGACCTGTTCGACCGCGCGGCCGCCAAGCACGACGAAGCCGTCGGCCGCGGCGAGGCCGAGCCGTTCGTCAGGATGGGCCTGACCTCCTGAGAAGCCGGCCGCCGGCGCGCGCTGTGTAGTGTTGCGCTCTAGTGTTCGATTCCCTGCTTGATGCGCTCGGCAACTCGTGGTGGGCGTATCCGCTGATCCTGGCCTCGTGCACTTTCGACGCCATCCTCCCCCTGTTGCCGAGCGAGACGGCGCTGCTGACCGGCGGCATCCTCGCGGCCAACGGTTCGATGCTGCTGGGCTGGGTGATCGTCATGGCGGCCATCGGCGCGTTCGTCGGCGACAACCTCGCGTACGCGATCGGCCACTCGGCCGACGACTTCGCCCGCCGCTGGATCACCCGCGGCGAGAAGGGACAGCGCAGCCTGGACTGGGCCCACCGGGAACTGGAGCGGCACGGGGGCCCGCTGGTGATCGTGGCCCGGTTCCTGCCCGGGGGCCGCACGGCCACCACCATCGCCTGCGGCGTGCTGGACTTCCCCTATCGCCAGTTCGTGGTGTTCGACGCGATCGGCGCCGTGGTGTGGGCGACGCTCAACACCCTGATCGGCTACATCGGCGGCAACGCGTTCGCCGATAACACGGTCGCGGCGTTCGCGGTGGCGTTCGGGACGGCGCTGGCGCTGGCCGGGATCATCGAACTGATCCGGTGGGTGCGCCGTCGCGCCCGGCAGGAAGGGCGGGTGCGGCGCTAGCGGTCCCGCATGGCGCGCCGACCGATTCCCATTAGGCTGACCGGTGATGTCTGCTCTGCGCTCGGTCCTGCTGCTGTGCTGGCGCGATACCGGGCACCCGCAGGGCGGCGGCAGCGAAGCCTATCTGCAGCGCATCGGTGCGCAGCTGGCCGCCTCGGGGATCGACGTCACGCTGCGCACCGCCCGCTATCCCGGCGCGGCGCGCCGCGAAGTCGTCGACGGCGTGCGGATCGACCGCGCCGGTGGCCGGTACTCGGTGTACGTCTGGGCGTTGCTGGCGATGGCGGCGGCCCGGCTCGGGGTGGGCCCGCTGCGCAAGGTGCGGCCCGACGTGGTCGTCGACACCCAGAACGGGTTGCCCTTTCTGGCGCGGCTGGTCTACGGCCGCCGCGTGGTGGTGCTGGTGCATCACTGCCACCGCCAGCAGTGGCCGGTGGCCGGCCCGGTGCTCGGCCGGCTCGGCTGGTTCGTCGAGTCGACGCTGTCGCCCCGGGTGAACCGGCGCAACCAGTACGTGACGGTGTCGCTGCCGTCCGCGCGGGACCTGGTCACCCTGGGCGTCAATGGCGCGCAGATCGCGGTGGTGCGCAACGGCCTGGATCTGGCGCCGGCGCAATCGTTGTCGGGCCCGCGCGCGGCCGCGCCGCGCGTGGTCGTGTTGTCGCGGCTGGTGCCCCACAAGCAGATCGAGGACGCGCTCGAAGCGGTCGCGGCGCTGCTGCCGCGGACGCCGGGCCTGCATCTCGACATCGTCGGGGACGGCTGGTGGCGCGAGCGGCTCGTCGAGCACGCGCGACGGCTCGGCATCTGCGCCGCGGTGACGTTCCACGGTCACGTCGACGACGTGACGAAACACCATGTGCTGCAAGCGGCTTGGGTGCACGTGCTGCCCTCGCGCAAGGAGGGCTGGGGGCTGGCGGTCATCGAGGCGGCCCAGCACTCGGTGCCGACCATCGGCTACCGGTCCTCGGGCGGCCTGTCGGACTCTATCGTCGACGAGGTGACCGGGATCTTGGTGGACACCCACGCCGAGCTGGTGGACCGTCTCGAGGAACTGCTCGCCGATCCGGTGCTGCGCGACCAACTCGGCGCCAAGGCGCACACCCGCAGCGGCGAGTTCTCCTGGGCGCAAAGCGCCGACGCGATGCGCGGCGTGCTGGACGCGGTGCACTGCGGCCGCACGGTGCACGGACTAGTCACCGGGCGGGGCTGACCGAGGCGCGGCGCCGCCACGCGCCGATTCCCGCGCCGGCGCCGCCCGCGACCAACAACGCCAGCCACGCCGCATGGGCGATCACCGTCGCCGCCCGGCGATCGGCCGACACCCCGGCGCTTTGCCCGCCGACCCGGTAGAGCGCGATCGCGTCGTCCCGGTAGACCGGCGCCAGCGCGCCCAGGGTGCGGGCGGCCGCCCCCATGTCGCCGGCGCTGTCCGATTCCACCACCAGCCATCCCACGCCCGCCGCCGCCAGCGCCGACGGATCGGGCCCGGCCAGAAGCAGCCGCTGCACTTCGCGGGCGTGCGCGCCCTCGCCTGCGATGGTGGACCCCGAGATCACCAGGTCGCCGCTGCTCAGCACCTCGGCGCGCACCCAGCGCGGCAGCGGGTCCAGCACCGGCGCGGCGCCCGACCAGAAGAAGAGCCGCATCGTCCCGGCCGGCAATACCGCCACCGCGGCCGGCCGTGCGTTGATCGCCGCGGCGACGGCGGTCCAGCCGTGCGGGTAGTGAACCGGCGACACCTTGCCCCACACCCCCCAGGCCAGGTCGGGCAGCGCCAGGAGCAGCGCCAGGCAGCAGACGAGCGCCGCCGCAACGTCCGCAGGCGGCGGCGTCCGCCGTCGCAACGTCACCACCGCGCCGGCGCCCGCCACCGTGTAGCCGGGCACGGCGAGCGCCACCCACTTCTGCCCGTCGCGCAGCACGCCGAATCCCGGCACGGCGTCGACCACCGCGCCCAGCAGGTGCAGGCCCGGCCCGGTGGCCAGCGCCGCGGGAACCAGCACCGACACCGCGGCCAGCACCAGCAGCGGAACCGCCACCGACCGGCGGGCGACCGCCGGCAGGCCCGCCGCCACGATCCCGAGCAGCACCACGGCCGAGGACACCGCGAAAAGCGTGGCGCGCGAAGCGGGTACGGCGTCGCCGTTCCAGATTCCGCCGAGGCTGGCCAGGCTGGCGAGCGTGCCCAGGCCGGGCTCGGCGCGCGGCGCGAACGCCTCGACCCCCAGCCGGTTCGCCGCGGTGTGGGCGGTCAGCGAAGCGCCCAGCGCCGACGCGACCAACCACGGCAGCGCGGCCACCAGCGCGACGCCCAGCGCCGCCGCGGCGCACCACCGGCGCGGCCAGGGCCCGGCCGTGCCGTCACCCGGGGCGGCCACGCAGACCAGCGCCACCGTCGCGGCCAACAGCAGCCCGGTCGGGGTCAGACCGGCCAGCGCGATCCAGAAGGCCAGCCCGAACAGCGAGCCGGATCCCGCGCGCAACGTCAGCATGGCCGTCGCCACCCAGGGCAGGCAGCCGTAGCCGACCAGCAGGCTCCAATGGCCCTGCAGAAGTCGTTCGGCGACATAGGGATTCCAGATCGCCAGCGTGATCGCGACGAACTGCCCGGGCGCGCCCGCAGGCGGCAGGGCCACCTCGACGAGCCGGGCCGCGCCCCAGCCCGCCAGCCACAACCCCACCACGAGCAGCGCTTTGACCACGATGCCGCCGTCGACCACATGCGAGGCGAGCGCCACCGCGAAATCCTGGGGGGTGGCGCGCGGCGCCGAGGTCAACCCCAGGGCGGTGTCGGACAGGTATGACCGCGGCGTCGAGACGGCGTCACGCAGCAGCAGGTACCCCGGGGCCAGCAGCGGCCCGACCACCAGCAGCGCCAGGACCAGTGCGTACCCGGGTCGGGTCCAGCGCACGGTTACCGCATCCGGGCCGGCTATTCGCGGTCGTGCGGGCCGGGCGGATTCGACTCGGTGGGCCCGGCCTCGGTGGGCTCGTCGGGGCCGGACGGTCCGGGGGCCCCAGGCGAGCCGGCCGAGCCGGGCGGATCCCCGCCGGACTCCTGGCGCAGATCGGGACGCTGGGTGGGCAGCTTCTCCGTCTCGGCCTCGGCCCCGGGCACCGGCTCCTCGAGGCCGCTGCGGCCGAAGAAGTCCTGATCGCCGCGATCCAGGCCAGGGTCGGTCAACGCGCTCTCGCTGCGCAGGCTGAACGAGGCGAGCAGCCCCCCGCCCACCAACGCGATCAGCCCCACCGCGGTGAACGTGATCGGCAGCACCCGCGACCACAGCGCCAGCCGGTCGCGCTCGTCGCGGGCCGCGTTGACCTGGGATTCGACCGTGTCCTCGTTCGAGGTGACCTTGTAGTCGGCCAGCGTGAGCTCCGGCTTGAGCGGGTCCCGGGCGAAGTAGTGGTCGGCGTGCTCGGTCTGCTTGACGATGGTGCCCGACACCGGGTCCACCCAGAACGTGCGCTGCGCCGCGTAGTAACGGGTCATGGTGATCTGTTCGTTCGGATCGCCGCCCTGGACGCCCCACATCGACGCCGACGTGGTCTGCTTGGCGTCCTCGTTGCCGGCCAGCAGCGACGGGTACGCCACCGGGGCCACCAGCTTGCCATCGCCGTTGTAGCCGACGTTCTGCGTGAACTTGTAGGTGGTCAGCCCGTTGACGTCTTCCTCGGCGTCGTAGTTGACGTCGAACGGCTTCTGGGCGATCGGATCGAAGTAGGGATAGGTCTTCTTCTCGGTGTGGAACGGGAACCGGTACGACAGCCCGTCGTGCCGCAGCGGCATCGCCGTGGGCGGGTTCTCGTCGTTCACGGCGCGCGGCTTCTGGACCGAGCCGCCGGTGTGGGTGTCGTCGGAGACGGCCAGCGCGGTCTTGCGGTTGAGCGTGACGGTGTCGACGATCGCCAGCAGCAGCCCGCTGTCCTTCTGCTTGTCCGTGCGCCGCAACGAACTTCCGACCTGCAGGGTGACCACGTCGGCGTTGGCGGGCGACTCGACGCTGATCTGCTGCTGGGAGACCAGCGGCACGTTCTGGTTGACGACGACGTGGTCGGTGGACAACGACGCGGAGTCCAGCGCCGTCCCGGTACCGTCGCCGACCAGCGTGGCGTCGAGGTCCAGGGGGACCTTGGTGATCCTGCTGGTGGTGTACGTCGACAACAGCAGCGCGGCGATCAGCAGGGCGGCTCCGAGTCCGATGATCCCGCATGCGGCGAACCGCAACATGACTGCTCGGTTCACGTCGCTGTGCCCTCCTCATGTCCTTGCATTTCTCAGCCGCGACCCGACCCGAGCGAGCAGCCCGGGGCAAACTCGTTTGACCCTAACAGCAGAAAGTAAGGCGGCGGCTTACGAACCTGATGCTCGTGCGGGCGGGTCCTTCGGGTGTACCCATTCGCCGGGCAACCCAGCACGGGCACACTGTGGTGGTGGGCGACGACCAGCGGGTGGGCGGGGTGCGCAGCTTCCTGCCGGCGGTGGAAGGGATGCGCGCCTGCGCGGCGATGGGCGTGGTGGTCACCCACGTCGCCTTCCAGACCGGGCACTCCAGCGGCGCCGCCGGCCGGCTGTTCGGCCGGTTCGACCTCGCCGTCGCGGTGTTCTTCGCGCTGTCGGGTTTCCTGCTGTGGCGCGGGCATGCCGGGGCGGCAAGGGATCTGGGACCCCGCCCCCGCACCGGCCACTACCTGCGGTCCAGGGTCGTGCGCATCATGCCGGCCTATGTGGTCGCCGTCGTCGTGATCCTCACTCTGTTGCCCGACGCTGACCACGCCAGCCCGACGGTGTGGCTGGCCAACCTGACCCTCACCCAGATTTACGTGCCGCTGACGCTCACCGGCGGGCTGACCCAGATGTGGAGCCTGTCGGTCGAGGTCAGCTTCTATCTGGCGCTGCCGGTGCTCGCGCTGCTGGCCCGCCGGCTCCCGGTGCGCGCGCGGGTGCCGGCGATCGCCACGCTGGGCGCCCTGAGCTGGGCGTGGGGCTGGGTGCCGGGCCACGCGGCCGAGGGCGTCAACCCGCTCAACTGGCCGCCGGCGTTCTTCTCCTGGTTCGCCGCCGGCATGCTGCTGGCCGAGTGGGTCCACAGCGGCGTCGGGTTCCCGCACCGCATCGCGCGCCACCGCCTGGTGATGGCCGTCGTCGCGGCGGCGGCCTACCTGGTCGCGGCGTCGCCAGTGGCCGGCCCGGAGGGTCTGGTGCCCGGCACGCCCGCGCAGTTCGCGGTGAAGACCGCCATGGGCGCGCTGGTGGCCTTCGCGTTGGTCGCGCCGCTGGTGCTGGACCGGCCCGACACGCCGCACCGGATCTTGGGGACCGCCGCGATGGTCACCCTGGGCCGCTGGTCCTACGGCCTGTTCATCTGGCACCTGGCCGCGCTGGCCATGGTGTTTCCGGTCGTCGGGACGTTCCCGTTCACCGGCAACATGCCGACGGTGTTGGTGCTGACCTTGGTCTTCGGGTTCGCGATCGCCGCCGTCAGCTACGCGCTGGTGGAGTCGCCCTGCCGAGAAGCCTTGCGGCGCTGGGAGAAACGCGAGCGACCCGCAGATTCCGCGCAGGCCGTCGATGCGGAGGCGGACGCGATCGCGCCCTAGCCGCTGCGGTCCGTCCATCGTTCCAGCGCGTCCGCGGCCAACCTAAGGGCAGGTTCACCGGCGGTGACGAGCTGATACGTTCGTCGGGGTGCGCACAAGATTCGACTTCGACTTCGTGACAACGGCATCGCCTCATGAGGTCGTCGAACTCATGACCGATTTCTCGCCCAACCGACCGCACCGCTGGCCGGCATTGTCGGCCAAGGCGTTCGAGGTGTACCACGTCGGCGAGACCGAGGCCGACGTGCGCGAGGGCCAAGACTTTCCGAAGGTGTGGGCCAAATGGCACTACGACTGGACGAAGCCGAATTCGGTCACACTGACGGTCGTCGAAAGCGATGCGCAGGCGCCGGGCAGCTTCATGACGCTCGAAGCCACGCCCAGGCCCGCGGGTGGCAGTTCCGTGCACGGCGTGTGGGAACAGACCTCGGCGAATCTGACCGGCCTGATCGCTGTCGCGATGATGCGGTTCGCCGGACCACGATTGCTGTCGTCGTACTACAAGAAGGTCTACGACGGGTTGGCGGCCTGACGTCTATCGGTGTCCACCTAGACGTCTGCTGGTGCTACTGGCATGACACACCGCTAGCTGGGCACGGCTTCGATGACGCAGAGCGGGCCTGCCGTCTGCACCACGCGCTGCAGTCGGAAGCCGCCCTGCCGGAGTAGGTCGGTCCACTGCGTGAGGCTGCGCTCCAGTGCGCCCGCCATTACGAGCATCTCCATATCGGCGTAGTGGCCCAGGAATTCGCGGTCGTGATCGGGGACGACCATCTCCAGCAGCAGCAGCGTCGCGCCCGGAGGGGCCGCGGCTTTGATGGTGCCCAGGATCGCGATGGCCGTGTCATCGGGCCAGTCGTGGATGACGTTCTTCATCACATAGGCGTCAGCGGCCGGCACGCTTTCGAAGAACGACCCGCCCGTCACAGTGACTCGGTCGGCGACACCGTGCGCGGTCAACACCGGTTGCGCCCCCTCGACTGCCTCGGGGAGGTCGAACAGCACGCCGCGGGCATCGGGGGCGGCGGTGAGAATCGACGACAGTAACCGGCCGTGGCCGCCACCGATGTCGGCGATGACACCGAATTGGGTGAAGTCGTAGGCGGCGACCACCGCCGCCTCCAGCACCGACGACGTGGAGGTCATGGCGCTGTTGAAGATCTCCGCGAACTCCGGGTCGTCGCGGAGATAGTCGAAGAAGTCCTTACCGAACACTTTTGAGGGGTTCGGCTCTCCGGTGCGCACCGCGTCGGCCAGCCGCGTCCAGTTCGCCCGGTGCTGCGGCGAGCCGAATAGCAGGGCGGCCCCACGCGTCGAGACCGGCGAATCGGTGCGCAACGTGTCGGCCAGCGCGTTCAGTGCGAAACGGCCGTCGCGGCGCCTGCGAAACACGCCGCGGCTGATCAGCAACCGCATCAGCCGCGCCACGCTGTCCGGGTCGGCCCCGATGCGCCCCGCCAGTTCCTCCTTGGTCAGCGGGCCCGCGGCCAGCGCGTCGGCGATACCCAGCTGCGCGGATGCCGAGATGGCCTGCGACAGAAAGGCTCCGAAGATGAGATCGATGACCGCGATCGGCGGAGGCGCCAGTCGCTGGTGTAGCCGCCCCACGTGATGACGGACTCGTTCGACCGCGCGAGCCACCCGGGCGGGCGGCAGTTTCGGGGTCGATGTCGGTGACTTAGGCGGCATCGTTCTCCATTACCCGGTGATGACAGGACTCGACAAGTATCACTTCTTGCTCTCGAGCGCCCCCCGCCGCCTCATATCGGGTGGCTTGCCGTCGATTTCGAAGGTGTCGGGTCAGCGGGCTTCCGCGGTCTGAAGCCGTTGCAGGATCCGGTCCCGGACCGCCGAGCGGCGGGCCTTGCCGGCGTCGTCACGCAACGGGGTGTCGACGAATTCAATGAAGTCGGGGCCGGGTGGAACCTTGTACGCCGCCAGGTGTTCGCGCAGGAAAGCCTGCACGCCAACGGAATCCAGGGTGGAGCCGTCGGCCGTGTGCACCAGGGCGTAGGGCACCTGGCCCAGGTCCCCGTGCGGAACTCCGACGACCAGACACGACAACACCTCCGGGTGCGCCGACAGCGCGTTCTCGATCTCGGCGGGGTAGACGTTGCGGCCGCCGACGGTGAACATGTCGACGCGGCGGTCCGACAGGTACAGGAAGCCGTCGTCGTCGAAATACCCGAGGTCGCCCAGCGAGTCCCAGCCGTCGCGGCTTTTCGCCGTGGCGCCGACGTAGCGGTAGGTGGGCGCGCTGTCGGGCCCGGGCCGCATGTAGATCTCGCCGACCACACCGGGCGGGCACGGGTTGCCGTCGTCGTCGAGCACCTTCATCTCGCCGGCGACGACCACGCCCACCGAACCCCGGTGCGCCAGCCACTGGTCGCCGGAGATGAAGGTCAGCGCCTGTAATTCGGTGCCGCCGTAGAGTTCCCACACTTTCTCCGGGCCCAGCAGGTCGATCCACGCCTGCTTGATGGCCGGCGGGCACGGCGCCCCCAGGTGCCAGAACCGCCGCAGCGAGGACAGGTCGTAGGAGCCGGGGTCGGCGTGATAGACCGGCAGCGTCCGCTGCATGATCGTCGGCACCGTCGTCAGGAACGTGACGCGATGATCGGTGATCAGCCGGAGGAACTGAACCGGATCGAACCGGCTCATCAGCACCAGGTGATGGCGCATCAGCAGGGCGATGGTGGCCGTGGTGAAGCCCGTGTTGTGGCTCAGCGGCACCGGCACCAGCGTGGTGTCGCCCTCCTGGGCGCCCAGCGGGTAGCCGATCAGCGGCGGTATCCGGCTGTCGCCGCCGGATTCGATCAGCTTGGGCCGCCCGGTGCTGCCGCCGGATCCCATCGCCTTCCACACCGGCGACACCGCCTCGGGCAGCGCGCCGTCCGGCAGCGCCGGATTGGGCACGAAACCCGCTGGCACACAGGGGAATTCGACATGATCACGCCCCACCAACAAGGCCGGTGGCCGCAATTCGAGCAGGCCCGCCAACTCCGCGTCGGGCAGCCGAGCCGACAGCGGCTGGGGCACCGCGCCCAGCTTCCAGCAGGCCACGGCGGCCTGGATCCACTCGATCGAGTTCGGCAGCACCATGGTCACGTAGTCGCCGACACCCACGCCCCGCTCGGCGTAGGCCCGGGCCAATCGATTCGTCGAGCGGTCGAGCTCGGCCCGGGTCAGGGTCACCCCGTCACAGGTGACGGCCGGCTCGTCGGGGGCGAGTTGGGCTAGCTGCGAAATCTGGGTGCCGATCGGCGGGACCGGCTCACTCATAGCCACCCTGACGCTCGAAGATGCGGCGCGGATTGTCGACCAGCATGGTGTGCAGCTGCTCGTCGGTGACGCCGCGCTCCTTGAGCGCGGGGATGACGTCGTTGTGGATGTGCAGGTAATGCCAGTTCGGGGCCATCTGCGGCACCAGCTCTTCGGGGAGCGCGTCGAAGTAGCAGTTGGCGTCGTGGGAGAGCACCATCCTGTCGGCGTGCCCACGCTCGCACATCTCCGCCACGATCCGCACCCGCTCCTCGAACGGCGAGATCACGTCGAGGCCGAACCGATCCATGCCGAGGTAGGAGCCGGCGGAGATCAACTCCTCGAGGTAGCCGATGTCGGTGCTGTCGCCGGAATGGCCGATCACCACCCGGGTCAGGTCGACGCCCTCCTCCTCGAAGATGCGTTGCTGCTCGAGGCCGCGTCGCAGTCCGGCGTGGGTGTGCGTGGAGATCGGCACCCCGGTGCGTTTGTGCGCCTGGGCGACGGCGCGCAGCACCCGCTCGACGCCGGGGGTGATGCCGGGCTCGTCGGTGGCGCACTTGAGGATTCCGGCCTTGATGCCGGTGTCGGCGATGCCCTGCTCGATGTCGCGGACGAACATCTCGGTCATGATCTCCGGGCCGCCCAGCAGCCCGCCGGGGCCCTCGTAGTGGAACCGGAACGGCACGTCGTTGTAGGTGTAAAGCCCGGTCGCCACAACGATATTCAGCTCGGTGGCCGCCGCGACGCGGGCGATGCGCGGGATGTAGCGGCCCAGGCCGATCACCGTGAGGTCGACGATGGTGTCCACGCCGCGGGCCTTGAGCTCGTTGAGCCGGTCGATGGCGTCGGCCACCCGCCGTTCTTCGTCGCCCCAGGCTTCGGGATAGTTCTCGGCGATCTCGGTGGTCATGATGAACACGTGCTCATGCATGAGCGTGACGCCCAGTGCGGCGGTGTCGATGGACCCGCGGGCGGTATTGAGTTCTGACACGCCACTGATGCTAGGTCGACGGGCACGTGACGAACAGGGTCGTTTTGTTCCGGTGCGCCCCGACGGCCGCGCCGTTGCAGTACCGTCACCCTCGTCTGCGTCGAGAACCGCTGGGAGTCCCGCCATGTTGCTCAATCCCAATCACCTGCAACGCCAGTACCCGGACCGCCGCTCCGCGGAGATCATGGCCTCGACGGTGGACTTCTTCGAGTCCCGGGGCAAGGCGCGGTTGAAGTCCGACGACCACGAACGGGTCTGGTACTCCGAGTTTTTGGACCACATCGGCCGCGAGCGCATCTTCGCGTCGCTGCTGACGCCCTCGGACTACGGGGTCGACGATTGCCGCTGGGACACCTACCGGATCAGCGCGTTCGCCGAGATCGTCGGCTTCTACGGGCTCAACTACTGGTACCCCTTCCAGGTCACCGCCCTGGGCCTGGGCCCGATCTGGATGAGCGCCAACGCCGACGCCAAGCGCAAGGCCGCCGGGTTGCTCGAGGCCGGCGAGGTGTTCGCGTTCGGCCTGTCGGAGCGGACGCACGGTGCCGACGTCTACCAGACCGACATGAACCTGGCGCCCTCCGACGGGGGCTGGGTCGCCAATGGGGAGAAGTACTACATCGGCAACGCCAACGTCGCCCGGATGGTCTCCACCTTCGGCAAGTTCGCCGGCACCAACGAGTACGTGTTCTTCGCCGCCGACTCCCAGCACGAGCGCTACGACCTGATCAAGAACGTGGTGAACTCGCAGAATTACGTCGCCAACTACGCGCTGCGCGACTACCCGGTGACCGAGGCCGACATCCTGCACCGCGGCACGGAGGCCTTCCACGCCGCGCTCAACACCGTCAACGTCTGCAAGTACAACCTCGGCTGGGGCGCGGTCGGCATGTGTACCCACGCGATGTACGAGGCGGTCACCCACGCGTCCAACCGCATCCTGTACGGGACCGTCGTCACCGACTTCACGCATGTGCGGCGACTGCTCACCGACGCGTATGCGCGGCTGGTCGCGATGCGGATGGTCGCCACGCGCGCCTGCGACTACATGCGCAGCGCGTCGGGCACCGACCGCCGCTACCTGCTGTACAGCCCGCTCACCAAGGCCAAGATCACCAGCGAGGGCGAGCGCGTCATCACCGCGCTGTGGGACGTCATCGCCGCCAAGGGCGTGGAGAAGGACACCATCTTCGAGGCGATGACCCGGGAGATCGGCCTGCTGCCCCGGCTGGAGGGCACCGTCCACATCAACATCGGGCTGCTGGGCAAGTTCATGCCCAACTTCCTGTTCGCGCCCAGCACCGAATTGCCGGTGCTTCCGCGCCGCGACGACGCGGCCGACGACTCGTTCCTGTTCGACCAGGGCCCGACGGGCGGCCTGGGCAAGGTGCGCTTCCACGACTGGCGCGCGCCGTTCGAGAGCTTCGGCCACCTGCCCAACGTCGCGCTGCTGCGCTCGCAGGTCGACGTGCTCGCCGAGATGCTGGCCAGCGCCACTCCGGATGCCGCGCAGCAGAAGGACATCGACTTCGCGTTCGCCGTCGGTCAACTGTTCGCCACGGTGCCCTACGCCCAGCTCATCTTGGAGGAGGCCGGGCTCTCGGGCTCCGACAAGAGCATCGACGAGGGATTGCTCGACGAGATCTTCGCCGTGCTGGTCCGCGACTTCAACGCCTACGCCGTGGAGCTGAGCGACAAGCCCGCGACGACGGACGCCCAGGCACGCTACGCGATGCGGATGATCCGCCGCCCGGTCCACGACCCGTCGCGGTACGCGCAGATCTGGAAGGAGCACGTCCTTCCGCTCAGCGGCGCCTACCAGATGCGCCCCTAGGTTCGTTGCGCCCCTGAAGTTCGCTCGCCGAGCGCCCGGCCGGCCGGGCGTTGGGATTCGAGCGCCCGGGCCGCCGGGCACTCGGCGGGGCGGCTGGACCCGAGACCCGACACCCGAGACCCGACACCCCTTGACTGTGACGCAGGTCACCGTAGTATGACCAGTGGTCATCGAAGCGAGGAGCCAGCATTGCCGACGGTCACCTGGGCGCGCGTCGACCCCGCTCGTCGCGCCGCGATCATCGAAGCCGCGGAGGCGGAATTCGGGGCGCACGGCTTCTCCCGCGGCAGCCTCAACGTCATCGCGCGCCGCGCGGGCGTCGCCAAGGGCAGCCTGTTCCAGTACTTCGCCGACAAGCGCGACCTGTACGCGTTCATCGCCGACATCGCCAGCCAGCGGGTGCGGGCCTACATGGAGGGGCGCATCCGCGAACTCGACCCGAGCCGGCCCTTCTTCGAGTTCCTGACCGACTGGCTTGACGCCTGGGTGGCCTACTTTGCCGACCACCCGCACGAGCGCGCGCTGCACGCCGCGGCGACCCTCGAAGTCGACACCGAGGCCCGCGTCAGCGTGCAGAACGTCATCCACCGCCACTACCTGGAAGTGATGCGCCCGCTGGTCCGCGACGCGCACGTGCGCGGCGACCTGCGCGCCGAGTCGGACACCGACGCGCTGTTGTCGTTGCTGCTGTTGATCTTTCCGCACCTGGCGCTGGCGCCCTACATGCGCGGGCTGGACCCGGTCCTCGGGCTCGACGAGCCCACCCCCGAGCAGCCGGCGCTGGCCGTGCGCAGGCTCGTCGGCGTGCTGGCCGCGGCGTTCTCGGAGGACTCCTCCGTCAATTCAGCCCCCCAACGATCTGAGGAGGTCTCATGAATCGAACCCGAATCGCCTCGATGGCCGAGGGCGGCCTCAACTGGGACAGCTTGCCGCTCAAGCTGTTTGCGGGCGGCAACGCGAAATTCTGGAATCCGGCCGACATCGACTTTTCCCGCGACCGGGAGGACTGGGAGCGCCTCACCGACGACGAACGCAGCTATGCGACGCGGTTGTGCGCCGAGTTCATCGCCGGCGAGGAATCGGTGACCCAGGACATCCAGCCGTTCATGGCCGCGATGCGGGCCGAAGGCCGGCTGGGTGACGAGATGTACCTGACGCAGTTCGCCTTCGAGGAAGCCAAGCACGTCCAGGTGTTCCGCATGTGGCTCGACGCCGTGGGCATCACCGAGGACCTGCACTACTTCCTCGACGACGTCCCGACCTACCGCACCATCTTCTACGAGGAACTGCCGGAGTGTCTGAACGCGCTGACGCTCGATCCGTCGCCGGCCGCCCAGGTGCGGGCGTCGGTGACCTACAACCACATGGTCGAGGGCATGCTGGCGCTGACCGGCTACTTCGGCTGGCACAAGATCTGCGTGGAGCGCGGCATCCTGCCCGGCATGCAGGAGCTGGTCCGGCGGATCGGCGACGACGAGCGCCGCCACATGGCGTGGGGCACCTTCACGTGCCGTCGCCACGTGGCCGCCGACGACGCCAACTGGGGCGTCTTCGAAACGCGCATGAACGAACTCATGCCGCTCGGGCTGCGGCTGATCGAGGAGGGCTTCGCCCTCTACGACCCGATGCCCTTCGGCCTGTCGGTCGACGAGTTCATGGCCTACGCCTCCGACAAGGGGATGCGGCGGTTCGGCACCATCTCCAGCGCCCGCGGCCGGCCGCTCGGCGAGATCGACCTGGACTACTCGCCGCTGCAGCTCGAGGACACGTTCGCCGACGAGGACGAAAAGGCGCTGGCGGGCGCGTCGGCCTAGCAGCTCACTCGACCTTGTCGTCGCCCGACGAGGAGCCGCTTTCGGATTCGCCGACCCAGACGGTCTTGGCGTTGACGAACGCGCGGATGCCCAGGCCCGCGAGTTCGCGTCCGTAGCCGGACCGTTTGACGCCGCCGAACCCCAGCTCGGGGTAGGACACCGTCATCCCGTTGATGAAGACCTGGCCGGCCTCGATGTCGTCGATGAAGCGCTGCTGCTCGGCCTCGTCGTTGGTCCAGGCGTTGGACCCCAGGCCGAACGTGGTGGCGTTCGCGATCTCGATGGCCTCGTCGATGTCTTTGGCGCGGTACATCGACGCGACGGGGCCGAACACCTCTTCGGTGTAGAGGCCCATGTCCTTGGTGATGTCGGTGACCACCGTCGGTGGGTAGAACCAGCCCGGCCCGTCGATGGGCTTGCCGCCGAGGCGGATGGTGGCGCCCGCGGCGGCGGCGTCGTCGACCTGCTTGGCGATCTCGTCGCGGCCGGACTCGGTGGCCAGCGGGCCCACGTCGGTGTCGGGGTCGGTCGGGTCGCCGACGGTGAGCGCGGCCATGCGCTCGGTGAACTTGTCGACGAACGCGTCGTAGATGTCGGTGTGGACGATGAACCGCTTTGCGGCGATGCAGGATTGGCCGTTGTTCTGCACCCGGGCGGTGACCGCGGTCTTGGCGGCCTCGTCCAGGTCCGCCGAGGGCATCACGATGAACGGGTCGCTGCCGCCGAGCTCGAGCACCGTCGGTTTGATCTCGTCGCCGGCGATGGCCGCCACCGACTGGCCGGCCGGCTCGCTACCGGTCAGGGTGGCCGCCGCGACGCGCGGGTCGCGCAGGATGCGCTCGACGGCGCTGGAGGAGACCAGCAGGGTCTGGAAGCAGCCCTCGGGGAAGCCCCCGCGGGTGATGACGTCGGAAAGATACAGCGCGCTCTGGGGGACGTTCGAGGCGTGCTTGAGGATCCCGACGTTGCCGGCCATCAGCGCCGGGGCGGCGAACCGCACGGCCTGCCACAGCGGGAAGTTCCACGGCATCACCGCCAGCACGACGCCGAGCGGTTGATAGCGGATGTAGGCCTTCTTCGCGCCCACCGCCTTGGCGTCGGCCGGCTCGTCGGCGAGCAGCTGCTCGGCGTGCTCGGCGTAGTAGCGAAAACCCTTGGCGCACTTCAACACCTCGGCCTTGGCCGATTTCAGGGTCTTGCCCATCTCCAGCGTCATCATGGCGGCGACGTCGTCGGCCTCCGCTTCCAGCAGGTCGGCGGTGGCGTTTGCCCACCCCGCGCGCTGGGCAAACGTGGTGTTGTGGCGGTAGTCGAGGAAGCGTTCGTAGGCACGGGCGATCGCGGCATCGACTTCTTGATCGGTGGCCGGGGTGAAGGTTTTCACTGTCTCGCCGGTAGCCGGGTTAATGGTGGCGATGGGCACCTGGCCCTCCTTCATCGGATGAGTAGCTGAAAAGTCCAACACCCACCCTGCCACTATCGTTCCTTCAAGGGAGGTGCCGGATGAGCAGAGCCGCCGAGTTGATCGTCAAGTGCCTGGAAAACGAGGGTGTTTCCGTCGTGTTCGGGGTGCCCGGCGAGGAGAACATCCGATTCGTGCAGGCGCTGGCGGCGTCGCCCATCCGCTACGTGCTCACCCGGCACGAACAGGCCGCGTCCTTCATGGCCGAGATGTACGGCCGGGTCACCGGCCGGGCGGCGGTGGTGTCGGCCACCCTGGGGCCCGGCGCGATCAACATGCAGCTCGGCGTCGCCGACGCCACCACCAACAGCACCCCGCTGGTCGCCATCTCCGCGCAGGTGGGCCACGACCGGGAATTCAAGGAGTCGCACCAATACGTCGACCTGGTGTCGATGTTCGCCCCGATCACCCGGTGGGCGGCCGGCATCCCGACCCCGCGCGCCATCCCGGAGATGGTGCGCAAGGCGTTCAAGCTCGCCGAGTCCGAACGCCCGGCCGCGGTCTATCTCGCGGTGCCCGAGCACATAGATGCAGATGCCGCCGACTATTCCGACCTGGGGCCGTTGCCGCGCAACGTCGTGCGCCCCGACGCTCCGGCGCCCCGCCAGGTGGAACGCGCCGTCGCAATCCTGCGCAACGCCAAGCGCCCGGTGGTGCTGGCCGGGCACGGCGCCGCGCGCGCCGACGCCACCAAAGCCCTGGTGCGCTTCTCGGACGAGTTCGGCATCCAGGTGGCCAACACCTTCCACGGCAAGGGCGTCATGCCCGACGACCACCGCAACAGCATCGGCACGCTGGGCTTCATGCGGCACGACTACGTCAACTTCGGGTTCGACAACGCCGACGTCGTCATCGCCGTCGGCTACGAGTTGCAGGAATTCGACCCGGTCCGCATCAACCCCCAGGCCGACAAGAAGATCATCCACATTCACCGGTTCCCCGCCGAGGTCGACGCGCACTACTCGGTCGACGTGGGGATCATCGGGGACATCAGCGATTCGCTGAACGCCCTCACCGACGCGCTATCCGGTCACAGCTTCAGCCACGCCGCCGACGTCCCCGGGTCGGGCCTGCTCGCCGAGGAATTCGCCCGGGGGCAACAGGATTCGCGCTACCCGCTGGCGCCGGCGCGGGTGGTCGCCGACACCCGCGCGGCGCTGGGCCGCAGCGACGTCGTCCTGGTCGACACCGGCGCCACCAAGATGTGGATGGCCCGGCTCTACCCGACGTACGAAAAGAACACCTGCCTGATCTCAAACGGCCTGTCCACCATGAGCTTTGCGCTTCCGGGGGCGCTCGGCGTCAAGCTGGCGCAGCCGGAGTCCAAGGTGCTGGCCGTCGTCGGCGACGGCGCGTTCCTGATGAACTCGCAGGAGATCGAGACCGCCGTGCGCGAGCGGATACCGCTGGTGGTGCTGATCTGGGACGACGGCGGGTACGGACTCATCGAATGGAAGATGGACCTCGAACTCGGGGCGCACTACTACGTGAAATTCAACAACCCGGACGTGGTGACGTACGCGGAAAGCTTCGGCGCCAAGGGATATCGGATCTCTCATGCCGACGAACTGCTCCCGACGCTGCGCGCCGCGCTCGACGACGAGGGCGTCTCGTTGATCAGCTGCCCGGTCGACTACTCGGAGAACCTGCGGCTGACCGACCGGCTCGGCGAGCTGGACGAAACGCTGTGATTCGGGAATCCATTGCCGATGACCGAGCGTGATCGCGACGAATCGGGCCGGCCGCGCAGCGCCCGACCCCGCGACGCCCTGGGCCGGCCCCTGCCGCCGGGCAGCGAAGGCGTTCCACGCATTCCGGACGACCTGGCGCTGGCGCCGGTCGAGACGCTGGCGTACGCCCAGGATCTGCTGGACCGAGGCCTCGCCTTCAACGCCCATGAGGTGCTCGAGGCCGCCTGGAAGAACGGACCGGCTGACGAGCAGGCCCTGTGGCAAGGCCTGACGCAGCTCGCGGTGGGGATCACCCACGCGCAGCGTGGCAACGTCAAGGGTGCGACCACGCTGCTCAGCCGTGCCCGCGCCCATCTGGCGCAGCAGGATCGGCCGGCGCCGCACGCCGTTGATGCGGCCGGGCTGGTGGACTTCGCCGATGCGCTGATCGACGCCCTCGCCGCCGGGGCGGATATCACCGCATCGCGGCTACGGCCCCGCCTGCTGGCCTGAAATACGCGGTGCGCCAACGGGATCGGCGCGTCCCGTTACCAGTCTTGTTGATTCTCCAACAGCGTGACCCGACGAAGTTCCACAACGAACCACAAGGTTGCGGCGACGGTGGCGAGTAGCGCGATGATCGCCACCGTGCTGAGCCATTCGTAATGCTGGTAGGCGGCGACAGCCAAGCTGGCGATGATGCCGCACAATGCGACCCCCAGCAGAATGAACCCGGGCCAAAAGAAGTTGTCCTTCATCGTGAGACCGGCGCGCGGATGCGCCGTGCGATGACGATCGGTCGGGTCGTGATGCGTGTCTCCCATGGTTCCCTCTCGTCGGTCAATTCCGTAGTGACTCGGCAACTTTGGGGAAGCCGATATCACGGGGAAGGTAGACGTCGAACAGCAGGATCGCGCCGATCGTCGTCACGAGCCAGACCATGACCGTCGCGGCGAGCCACGATGCGCCGCCGTAGATGCTGAGTCCGTGCGTGGACACCGAAGCAAGGCTCATCGCGCCGATGGTCAGGGTCAGGCCGGTGCAGCCCAGCAGCAGCGACGCGTATCCATGGGGCAATTTCAAGATCTTCACCGACAGGGTGGTCTGCGTTACCGAGAAGAACACCACGGCGACGATGAGACCCGATGCCGTCAGCACAACGTGGGGAACGGTCCTCGCCGCCAGCGCCAACCCGATGGTCCAGGTGGCCGACCGCGCAGCGGTCCGCAGCACAAAGTGCTTCACGACACCGGGCGCTTTACCACGGCGATATCGCATCGTGGTCGACGATGCGCGCGGGTAGCCTGATCGTCGAACCGATGGATGTGGGCGGCGCTGGTTGGCAAGGTGACCATGGCGGCTCCTGAAAACTAACAGATAAGTAATTAAACTTTAGAAATTATGCGCTGTAACGTCAAGACTCTTGTGATTTAGAAGTGGGCGCGATGGACCAACTGCAACGCGATGCCGCCGGAATCGGCGCCCTCGCCGACCCCGTGCGCTACGAGCTGTATCAGTTTGTGTGTTCGCAGCCCGGACCGGTGAGCCGCGATCAGGCGGCCGAAGTGGTGGGAATCGCCCGGCACCAGGCGAAGTTTCATCTCGACCGGCTGACGGCCGAAGGCCTGCTGGAATGTGACTACGCCCGGTTGACCGGCCGGACCGGCCCGGGAGCGGGGCGCACCTCGAAACTGTACCGACGTGTCCGTCGCGACATCGCCGTCAGTTTGCCGCAACGTCAGTACGAGTTGGCCGGGCGGCTGATGGGCCGGGCCATCGTCCAATCCCAGCAGAGCGGCGCGCCCGTCGTAGAGGTGTTGCACCGCAACGCCCACGACTACGGCCGAAGCATCGCGGAGAGCGCGCTGAGCGCGGCCCGCCGGCGGCCGGCCGACGCGCGTGCGGCGCTGAAACTGGTGGCCCGCTTGTTGCGGGAGTATGGCTATGAACCGGGCCACGACGACGACGGCGTGTATCTGGTCAACTGCCCGTTCCATGCGCTGGCTCAGGAACAGACCGAATTGGCCTGCGGCATGAACCACGCGCTGATCAACGGGATGGTGGACGCGATGACCCCGCATTGCCTGGATGCCCGGCTGCAGCCGACGCCGGGCCGGTGCTGTGTGGTGGTCGCAGCAAGCGCTGACTAGCTCACGGCGCCGCCGCGTGCCAAACCCGTTGCGTCAGTGCACTATTCAGGCGCTGCCGGCGTTCGCCGGGTACGTCACACGGTTGCGCTCGTCGACGACGGGTGTGGCGCCCCATTGCCCGAGTCGATGCTCACGCGGCGCGGACCCGCTGATGAGGTGCCATACCGTCCAGCCCTGGGCGACAAGGCTGTTCGCGATCAATTGCCGATGGCATCGCCACGGCACGGGCTCACCGCACATGATCGCCACCCGGTGGGAGCGGGCGAGCGTGATCAGTTCCGCCAGGCCGCGCCCGTATTCGTCGGTGAGGGTGTAATCCGCGTAATTCTTGAAGCTGGCGTTCTGCCAGCCCGCGTTGATGGTGGGGTCGACGCTTTGCCGGCCGCGTCGTCCCCCGAGCGCGGGAAGGTGGAGGTAGCCGATGCCGGCGTCGCCGAGCCAGCGCGCCATCTCCGCACTGCCGAACTGGGGATTGCGTCGCGAGCCGGGCTGGGCGCGCACGTCGACGAGCAGGTCGATGCGGGCCTGATCGAGGGGTTCCAGGAAGGTGGGCACCGGGCATGTCCAATGCCCGATCGTCCAGATCTCGCCGTCGTCGGTCATGGTGGTGTCGCGGCGTGTCCTAGTCGATCTTCTCCAGGGCGTCGCCCTTGTGCATCGCGATGTGGTCGGTTTTGTCGCTTCTGATCTCGTATTGCGGGTCGTCTTTCGTGCAGTGCCGTTTGTGGCCCTTGTACTCGGTGTCGCGGGTGTGCTTCTTGACGATCACGCCGCTGACGTGACCGGCTTCCGAATTCCATCGGACGTGGTCCCCGACCTCGAACTGTTTGGCCACCGTGCGCCTCCTTCGCGTGCGTTGCGTTCGCTCCGTGGGTTCCCCCACCACCGCGACGAGTAACCGTGCGCGTGGTCGAATGGGCGCATGCTGTTTCGTCAGCTGGAGTACTTCGTCGCGCTCGCGCAAGAGCGCCACTTCGCGCGCGCCGCGCGGGCGTGCTACGTGTCGCAGCCCGCGCTGTCGGAGGCCATCCGCAAGCTCGAATCCGAACTCAACGTCCCGCTGGTGCGGCGGGGGCAGCGGTTCGAAGGCCTCACCCCCGAAGGCGAGCGGCTGGTGCCCTGGGCACGGCGCATCCTGGCCGACCGCGACTCGCTCAAACGGGAGGTCACCGCGCTGCAGGCCGGGCTGACCGGCGAGTTGCGGCTCGGGGTGGTCCCGGCGGCCTCGACCACCGTTGCGCTGCTTACGGATCCGTTCTGTGCCGCGCATCCCCTGGTGCGGGTCCGGCTCGAGGTCAATCTGCGTTCGGCCGGCATCGTCGAACGCGTCCGCAAGTTCGAATTGGACGCGGGCATCCTCTATCCGGACCAACAGGACACGGCCGACCTGCTGGTCACCCCGCTCTACCACGAACAGCCGGTGCTCATCGCCGCCGCCGAGCTGCTGGGCGGCGAGTCGGACACCATCGCGTGGTCGGATGCCGTGCAGCTGCCGCTGTGCCTGCTCACCCAGGGCATGCGCGGGCGCCGGGTCATCGACGACGCGTTGGCCACCCACGGCCTCGAGGTGACACCGCAGCTGGAAACCGACTCCGTGGCAGCGTTGTTCGCGCACGTGCGCACCGGCCGGTGGGCGAGCATCGTGCCCCAACCGTGGATCCACACCCTGGGCATCCCCGCCGGGGCCAGCGTGCTGCGACTGCGCCGGCCCTCGGTCACCGCGCTGATCGCGTTGGTCACCAACCGGGCCGAGCCGGGTTCGTTGCTGGCGCGGGCGTTGCGGCGGACCGCGCGCGAGGCCCGCATCGGCGCCACGCTCTCCGAGCGGTCCTAGCCCCCGTCTCCACTGATCGGCGCCGCCTATCAGCCAGTCGGAATCACATCTTGGACAGCCCGTGGCCGCGCCGTGAGACTGGGGTTGATCGCCAGCTAAGGAGAATTCAATGGCCAAGTGTGTGATGGTGCTTTATCCCGACCCCGTCGACGGATACCCGCCGGCCTACGCGCGGGACAGCATCCCGACGATCCACCGATACCCCGACGGCAGCACCGTGCCGACCCCGTCAACGATCGATTTCACGCCCGGTGAGTTGCTCGGCTGCGTGTCGGGCGCCCTCGGGCTGCGCAAGTTTTTCGAAGACGCGGGCCACGAACTGGTGGTGACGTCGGACAAGGACGGACCCGACTCGGAGTTCGAACGCGCGTTGCCCGACGCCGAAATCGTGATCTCGCAACCGTTTTGGCCGGCCTACCTGACCAAGGAGCGCATCGCCAAGGCGCCCAAGCTCAAGCTGGCCCTGACCGCCGGCATCGGCTCGGACCACGTGGATCTGGATGCGGCCAAGGAGCGCGGGATCACCGTGGCCGAGGTGACCTACAGCAACAGCATCAGCGTCGCCGAGCACGCGGTGATGCAGATCCTGGCACTGGTCCGCAATTTCGTCCCGTCCCACCGGTGGGCCGCCGAGGGCGGCTGGAACATCGCCGACTGCGTCGAACGCGCCTACGACCTCGAGGGCATGGACGTGGGTGTGATCGCCGCCGGACGGATCGGGCGTGCGGTGCTGCGCCGGCTGGCGCCGTTCGACGTCAACCTGCACTACACCGACACCCGCCGGTTGGCACCGGAGGTCGAAAAGGAACTGAACGTGACGTTCCATCCCACGGTGCAGGAGCTGGTGCGGGCGGTCGACGTGGTCTCGATCCACTCGCCTCTGTACGCGGACACCCGCGCGATGTTCGACGAGAAGCTGATCTCGACGATGCGGCGTGGCTCTTACATCGTCAACACCGCCCGCGCCGAGGAGACCGTCCCGGAAGCGATTGCCGACGCGCTGAGCAGCGGGCAACTCGGCGGCTACGCCGGCGACGTGTGGTACCCGCAGCCCCCGCCGGTCGACCATCCGTGGCGGACGATGCCGAATAACGCGATGACGCCGCATGTTTCGGGGACGACCCTGTCGGCGCAGGCGCGCTACGCGGCCGGCACCCGGGAGATCCTGGAAAGCTGGTTCGCCGGCACGCCGATCCGTCCGGAGTACCTGATCGTCGAGGGCGGCAGGCTCGCGGGCACCGGGGCGCTGTCCTACCAGAAGTAGTCGCGGGCATCTGCCGGTTGGCGCTCAGCCCCCGCCTTTGCCCTTGCTCTCTTCGAGTTGTCCGGGGCAGTAGGCCTTCGCCGATATCGTGGCGAATTGGGCGGCGCCGCTGGTGGTCAGGGCGGGGTTGTTGTCGCGGATGTCGGTGAGCAGTTGTAGACCGGATACGCCGCGAGTGATCATGCCGCATACCGACTTTCCCGCGGCGACGGCCTGGCCCGGGTCCTTGAAGCTGATCCCGACGGTGTGGAGGTCGGACAGGAAGGATCCGTTGTTGTCATCGGCGGGTGCCTCGTCCTCGCCCGGCGTGGCGTGTGCGGGTGCCGCGATCGTGATGCCCGCCGATACGGTGAGAAGCGCGAGCAGCCGTTTCATTGGAGCCTCCTTCGGTGTGGTTATCCCAGCTGGGATTCGGGGTGTGCGGCGGCGGGCGCCGGTTCGTCGTTGACGTGCACGGCGTGCACTCCGGGTGTGGTTCGCAGTTGGGCGACCAGGTCGTCGAGGCCGGCCTCGTCGACGTTCCAGTGCTGCACCTGGTCGGGCATTTCTTGTAGTTGGGCGATGATGCGGTCGAGTTTGACCGGTTGGGTGCGGCGTTGGCCGGCGATCGCGCGGGTCTGGATGGCGGTGGTGGTGTTGAGGACGCGGGCGGCGGGGCCGCCGAGTGCGCCGCCGGCCAGGCTGCCCAGGGTGGCGTCGTTGACCAGCTCGGCGGGGAAACCCGCCGCGGCGGCCGCGGCCGCGCTGGTGGCCGGCAGTGCGGTGGAGGCCAGCCGGATGGCGGGGGCGGCGGTGGCCCAGCTCGAGGGCACCGACAGCTTTCCCACGGTCGGCGCGGTGCCCAGCACCGCCGATACGGGACGCACCGGGACGCCGGCGCCAAGGCCTCCGGGGGAGGCCAGACCCGCGCCCAGTGACGCTTTGGGCAAGCCGGCGCTCCAGGGGGCGTAGACGAAGGCCCCCTTCCATTCCGAGACGCCCAGGCCGCCACTGGCGCCGACGACGTTGGTCCAGGTGGCCTGCCCGCCGACGCCCTTGACGCTGGAGAACAGCGCCTCCCACAGCGGCGCGACCTCCTTACTGCCGGTCATGCCCTCGATCAGCTTCTGCCACGATTGGGTGTATCCCGTGGAAAGCGAGTTGATGTAGTCCTGCAGTTGTTGCATCCACGACGACGACGAGCTCGACGCCGCGGCGGCCGTGGTGCTCGCCTGGGTCGCCGACCCGGTGTCCTTGCTGACAGCGGGTGCCTGCTCGAACGGCGCCAGCTCCCCGGCGGACTGGGAGGCGGCGGCGTAGCCGAACATCGCGGTGACGTCTTGGGACCACATCTGGGCGTATTCGGTTTCGGTGGCCGCGATCGCCGCGCCGTTTTGGCCCAACAGGTTGGTCGCCTGCAGCGCTGCCAGCTGGGTGCGGTTGGCGGCGATCAGCTCGGGGGGGACGACGGAGGCCAGCGCGGACTCATAGGCACTGGCCGCGGCCTGGGCTTGGGCGGCGGTCTGCTCAGCGAGGCCCGCCGTGGTCGAGATCCAGTTCACGTACGGTGCGGCGGCGGACGCCATGGAGGCCGACGACGGGCCCTGCCAGTCCTCGCCGATGAGTTCGGAGATCGCCGCGCCGTAGGAGGATGCGGTGGCATGTAATTCGGCGGCTAGCGCCTGCCATGCGGCGGCCGCGGACAGCATGGGCGCCGCGCCGGGGCCGGCGTAGAGCTGGGTGGAGATGACCTCTGGTGGGAGCGCTGCGAAATCGGTGAAAACCATGGCGGTGCCTTTCCTTATTTCGGGTTCGGCGGGATCACGATGACCGTGGAGGTGGTGGCGAGGTCATCGACGGCCACCGCCCCGGGCACCCGGACCGCCGGCCCGGCCACCGCGCGGGTGGCGCTGCTCCCGACGGCGCGTCCGGCCAGGCTCGACAGGGCGGTGGGGCCGAACAGGCCCTGGCCGGGATTGACGGTCATCGCCGGTGCGGCGTCCAGCATCGTCTCGGGCAGCTCGGCGGCCAGGGTCCTGATCGCGGGCGCGGCCGAGGCCCAGTTCGCGGGCACCGACAGCGATCCGACGACACCGGCACGGCCCACCGCCGCCGACACCGTTCCCGCACTCGGCGCCTGAAAGGAGGTGGAGCCGGTCAGCAGATCGCTGTGCAGCAACGGCGCCAGAACCCCATGGAGACCCTTGGGATGCAGTGTGGGGTCGACACTTTGAACGTTGCCGCCCATCGCCTTGGTGTTGAGCGCAAGCTGATAGAAACCCTTCCCCGCGTCTGCGACCCCGAGCGGCGAGTAGGGCCCGGTAAGGGTGCTGAGGAAGCTGTTGAAACTCTTGAGGCCCCCCGTGGCTTCCCCGAGACCGAGCGAGATTCCCGGCGACGTCGTCGCCGCGGTTTGTGCCGCGGCCGGGGCCTGCGAGAGCGCCTGGGAGACCGCGGATTCCACGTTCGAACTCGCCGACGACTGGGCCGCGGCGGCGACCGCGGCGGCCTGGTTGGTTTCCGCGCTGCTGTCGGTGGTCGTCGGTGGCGTGGTGAACGGGGCTAGTTGAGTCGCGGCCGCCGAGGAACCCGCATAGCCATACATCGCGGCCGCGTCTTGGGCCCACATCTCGGCGTACTGGGCCTCGGTGGCCGCGATGGCCGGGGTGTTTTGGCCCAGGATGTTGGTCGCGACCAGTGTCGCCAACAACGCCCGGTTGGCCGCGATCACCGGCGGCGGCACCGTGGCCGCGAAGACGGCCTCATACGCGCCCGCCGCCGCCTTCGCCTGACTGGCCGACTGCTCGGCCTGCGCGGCGCTGCCGATCAGCCACGCAACGTACGGTGCGGCCGCGGCCGCCATCGATGTCGACGAGGGGCCATTCCACGCGGTTCTCAGCTCTGCGACGACGGACCCGTAAGACGCTGCCGTGGCGCGTAATTCGGACGCTAATCCGTCCCAGGCGGCCGCGGCGGCCAACAACGGGGCCGGCCCGGGGCCTGAGTAGATCCTGCCGGAGTTGATCTCCGGAGGTAACGCTCCGAATTCCATTGCTTTCCTCCGCCTCCGGCCGCGAACACCACGGACCCTGCGCTCGTCCCTGCCGATAAGGTTGGTCTTCAACAACATTGAGCAACTTCGGTCGGCGCCCGCCAGTGGATGCCAGTTGCTTGAAATGTTCGGGTGCTCAGAAGACTAGCCAGCTCTGCCCGACCAGCCTGGTGGCAAATGCAGGCCGACGCCGGGCCAGCACCGCGTTCGAATGGCAAGGCCTGCAACGCGGCGGTTCGATAGGCAAGGCGCCGATAGCCCCGTCTACCTCGGGCGAATTCGTACACGTCCCAGAGTGAAAACACGATCAACACCCGGCAAACATGAGCGGGCCAGGGGGTTTCCCCAATAAAAATCTCACCATCCAAAATTCGCTGCCCCGCACCGGGCGCGGTCATCCGCGCGCGCTTGACCAAAGTCCACTGGCAACACGACGTCGCCGTCGCGGCCCGGAATCACCGGGGCGGCGACGACCGCGAATGTTGTTTCGCTCCACAGCCTCCGGTGCCTGAGCCGGCCGCCCCGGCGGCGTCAACCGATGCGAACACCACTACGTCGGCCTTGCCGCGCCCACTATCGCGCGGCGATCTGCCTCGTGGTCAGAGGTCCTATCTCATGCGGGTCAGTGAGTTTCGGCGGCGGTCGCGGTGAAGCGACGATCCACCCAGTTGCCGAAGCGCGGTGCGGACTTAATCTGGCCCGCCGCCGCCAGTAGATCGGTGAGGCGCTGCTCGGCGTCAATCACGGTGTCGTCGAGGGGGATCGGCTGTCGCAGAGTGCGCCCCTGCGCGACGGCGGCGACGGCGGGGTCGATGCCGGCGGACCCGGCGTACTGGGCGGCCCACTCCTGCGGGTGCTCGCGCGCCCAGACCGCGGCTCGGGTGTATCGCGCCAGCAGATCCGCCAGGGCGGTGTTCCGTTTGGCGTCGGCCAGTGTTTGGTCGGAGGCGATCCCGAACGAGTACTTGTACTTGCGTGTGACCAGGCCCCGCACCGGGAGTTGCTGTTCGGCCTGCGCGGTATAGGGATCCCACACGGCCCACGCGTCGACCTGGCCATTGCGGAATCCCGACAGGGCGTCGGCCGGTTGCAGGAACACCAGGTGGACGTCGTTGGGTTTGAGTCCGGCCTTGTCGAGCTGATCAAGCACATTGGCGTGCGCCGAACTGCCCTTGGCCAGCGCGATGGTTTTGCCTCGCAGGTCGGTGACGGAGTGAATAGGCGAATCGACGTGAACCAGAATCTGATCGCCGGGGCCCCCGCCGTCGAATGCGGACACCACCTTGATGCGGGCGTTGGCGACCGCGCCGAAAATCGGTGGGGTGTCACCGGTGATGGCGAAATCGATCTTTCCGGCGGCGGCGGCCTCGACCATCGGTGGTCCCGAGGTGAAGGTGGAGAATTCAATCCGGTACGGAACGTTCTGCAGCTCGCCGGCGGCGCTCAGCATGGCTTCGGTGCCAACGCTCTTTTGATCGCCGACCCTGAGAGTCAGGTCGGCCAGCTGTGACAGCGGAACTCGGTCCGGCACCGCGCCGGGGCCGGCGGCCTGTTGGCGGGAGACGCACGCCGGCAGCGCCAGAGCGATGGCAGCCAGCAGTAGCGCGGTATGGCGTCGTGTCGACATCGAGCTCCTCAGATCAGGACACCGAGCTGGCTGAGCACGTCGGTGCGGTACCCGGGGGACGGGCCCGGTTGGCACGGGATTCGCGCAGGCAAGGCTGCGGCACTGTGGAAGGCGAGGCTATGGCAGATCGGTTGGGCTGACAACGGTTTGAATTTCCGTGAACGCAACCGCGCCTAGAGGGGGTTCACGCGGCCTTGCGTCGCGTCCCGACCGATATGACCTGTGACGCCGAGATTGGCCTCAATTGGTGGTGGTAGGTGTCGACAACGTCATGGGCGGCGCGTAGCCACCCACCAGGGCGCGATGCCACCACGCCCGGTCGCGGCGCAGCTCGGCCGGGGTGGTGAAGCGGTACTGGTACAGCTGGGCGCGCACAAACCGCGGCGGCGCATCCGGGAACGGGTTGTGGCGCAACAGACGCAGGGTCGGCCGGTCGTTGCGCAGCAGCCGCTGCAGGAACGGCCGCAGCCAGGGCTGCGCGTAGCCCGGCGAGATCGCGGCGAACCACATCAGCCAGTCCAGGCGCAGATGATAGGGGGCCCACTGTCGCGGCAGCCGGCGCGGCCCACCCGGCTTGCCTTTGAATTCGTATTCCCGCCAGACGGTCTGGTCGCTGAGCTGGTCATCGTCGGTGCCCTCGATCACCACCTCCCGACGGATCCGCCCGATGCTGCCGAAGGCCCCGTAGGTGTTCACCAAGTGAAATGAGTTGAACGACATGTTCATTCGCTGACGCGACGACAACATGTTCCGTATCGGCCAGTAGCTCATGAACAGCACCGCCGCCGACACCGCGGCAACCAGGACCACAAACCACGCGCGCGCCGCCGGGCCGTCGTGCGCCGCGACGAGGGTGCCGGGAAGCAGCGACGCGACCGACGCGTCGTCGATGGCGCTGCACGCCAACAGAATCGTCACCCAGTTCAGCCAGGCGAAGTTGCCCGACGCGACCAGCCACAGCTGGGTGATGACGATGATCGCCGCCGCCACGCTGGCCACCGGCTGCGGCGCGAACAATCCGAACGGCACGATCAGCTGCGCGAAATGGTTGCCCGCCACCTCGACCCGGTGCAGCGGTTTGGGCAGGTGGTGGAAGAACCAGCTCAGCGGCCCGGGCATGGGCTGCGTCTCATGGTGGTAGTACAGACACGTCAGGTCGCGCCAGCACGGATCGCCGCGCATCTTGATCAGCCCCGCACCGAATTCGACTCGGAACAACAGCAATCGGACCATCCACAACGTCAGCACCGGGGGCGCCACGTCGTTGTTGCCGAGAAAGATCATCAAAAACCCGGTCTCGAGAAGCAACGACTCCCAACCGAACGAGTACCAGGTCTGCCCGACGTTCACGATCGAGAGATAGAGCACCCACAGCACGAGCCACATCGCCATCGCGGCCCACAGCGGCGCCGCGTCGGCCGCGCCGGCGACGACGGCCGCCGACAGCGCCGCGCCGAACCAGGCGACCGCAGCGAACAGCCGATCGGAGTAGCGCAGGTGAAAGATGCTCGGCGTGCGCCAAAATGACTGCGCCGCCACAAACCGCGGAATGGGCAGTATGCCGTGTTCGCCGATGAGCGCGCGGAATTGCGCGGCCGCCGCGACGAACGCCAGCAGATAGATCGCCGCGGCGCCGCGCTCGAGGACCAGTCTGCCCACCCAGTATTCGGGCGCGGAAAACCAGCTCATGGCGCTCACTCCCCGATCGGCGGCTGTCGCACCGACCGCATATCCAGTCAATCAGCCGATAAACGGGGGTAGCCACTACCCGCCAAAACTATTCGGCACTATTCGTCGCTGGGCCGCCGCTCCCGGTCGGGCAAGACGATAACCGAGGCGGTCAGCACCGCGAGCGAAACCAGCGCCAGCAGTTGGACGTTCGCCGAATGGCCGGCGTAGCCGTCCGGCGAGCGCCAGGGCTGGCGCGACAACGCCGCCCCGGCCAAAATCAGCCCGCCGGCGCTGCCCACCAGGGCGAGGCGTTCCCAGCGCCGGGCGCGCAGCGCGTACCGCAACCCCAGGGCGGCGCCCATCACGACGACGCCGCCGGCACCGGCGATCAGCGCCCCGGCGGCCAGCGCCGGGACCGCCGCCCATGGCCCGGGCCGCCATGGTTGCGTGGGGGCGCCCGCGTCGCGTGTTCGGGTGCGCCAGAACGCCAGCAGCGCCAGCAGCGGCAATAAGGCCAGTCCCACCGCCAGTCCCGCGCGGTAGAGCGGGTTGGACGCGAACGTCACCGTGATGGTGCCGGGGTCGCCCGCGGGGACCACCCACCCCTGCTGCCAGCCGTTGACGGCGATCGGCGTCAGCCGGGCCCCGCTGCTGGTGCGCGCCACCCAGCCGGGGTTGATGCTTTCCGGGATGACCATCACCCGGGGGGTGGCCGACGGGGGAGCCTGGACCTCGCGCCGGGCCGGTCCCCATGCCCGCCAGGACGAAAGACGTTCGGCCCGCGCGCTTTCGGGGGCACCCGAGGTCGACAGTTGGGCCCCATCGACGACGAACTGTGCCCCCGGGCTGATCAGGAGCTCCTGGTCGCCGGCGGGCAGCGCGATCGGATCGCGGTCGCACGGCACCGCAGCCAGGGGCTGATCGTCCAGTATCGCCCCGACGGTGGTGTGGATCGCGGTGTGCACGAACCGGCCCGCGACCGCGATGACCGGGCCGCGATCGCACCCGAGGGAGATCTCCCGGCCGCGGTTGCGGGCGGCGTCGGCGGGCGCGATCGCGTTGCCGTCGGCACCGAGCGCGGCCACCTCGGCCAGCCCGGGCGGCTTGAGCTGGTCGAAGCCCAACGCGTTGCGGTCGATGACGTCGTCCCAGTCCAGCAGGCTGAGCGTCACCGTGTCGGTCACCCGGGGCTTCAGCGCGAGCGTCTGCGCCGCGCCTGAATCGGCCTTGACCGCCGCCACTTGCGGGCCGTCACCGAGGTTGACGGCCACCATCGTCGGACGCACGGGCAGCGCCGCCCGGCTGGGCACCAGCCGCAACCCGGTGACCTCGGTGGGTCGAGGCAGCCTCAGCGTCAGCGTCGGCGGGGTCTTGTGCTGCACCACCCGCTGCGGCGCCGTCCAGGCGGTGGCCGGGTCGCCGTCGGTGGCCGCGTAGGCCGAGCCCAGCACATCGACCGCATCCGAATCACCCTGGGCGACAGTCGCATTGGGCTCGGCGATCAGGGCGGCCAGCTTCGGGCCCTGCCGGGGCCGCACCCACACCGTCGGGGTCACCGACACCGGCGCCGGCACGGTCAACGTCCGGCTGAAGTTGACCGGCTCCTCCGGGGTCAGCGCCATCGACGGCGCGCAGCGCACGGTGTCGGGCGCCGGGGCGCAGCCGGGCCTGCCGAGCAGTTCCGAGCCCAGGTCCCACCCTGCGATCGGGGCGCCGGGGGGCGGTCCGGGCACCCGCACGGTGTGTCGCAGGTCGACCTGATGGGCGAACCCGGACGCGTCGTACTGGGTGATCGTCAGGTCGGTGATGCCGAATTGCACGCCGGCGGACCCGTCATCGGTGCCCGCGGCGGTGATTCGCACCCACGGCGTTTCACCGTAGGGGAGCGCCGCGGCGAGCGGCTTGCCCGGCTCGTCGAACCGCAGGGTGGTGCTGCCGGTGGCGGTTTCGATCAGGATGCGGCGGACCTGGGCGCCGACGGCGGTTGCACTGGGGGTCAACGTGATTGCCGCATTCGTCACGGGGTGGTCGAAATCGATCCGCATCCACTGGCCGACGGCGGCCTGCAGCGAGTTGGACACCCAGGCGGTCGCGGAGTCCCCGTCGATCGCGGCGGCCGGGGAGGTCGCCGGGGCGACGTCGGGCATGGCGGTGGAATCGGACGACGAGCTCGACACGGTGATCCGCCCGCCGGTCCACGCGCCGGCCACCGGCTCCGCGCCGGGGACGGGATAGTCCGGCACCCGGTTGTAGGTGTGCCGCGCGTCGCCGGGGGCCCGGATCGCCGACGAATGTTGGTCCACCCGACCGTAATCCGTCTCCCGTGCCACCGGGGTGTCGGTGACGGTCACGCCGGCTCCCGGCGGCAGTGGCAGGCCGGCGGCGCCCGCGTCGGCGGTCAGCAGCGCCGGGCCGAGCGGCGGCTGGCCCAGCAGCCGCCGTCGTTCGTCCAGGCGCAGCAACGCTTCCGGGCCGCCGTCGACGCGGGCCAGCCGGTCGGCGTCGACGAGGTAGGGCGTGGCGGGGTCACTGACGTCACCGCCGCCGGCGACCCGGTAGATCTCGACCGCCGGGTAGCGCGGCCGCAACCCGCTGTCGGCGACGAAGCCCGCCAGCGTGCCGGGCCCCACCGGCGCGCCGAACTGCGCCACCTTCCGCAGCCCCGGGGAGCCGTCCACGGAGCGGTGCACCAGGATCGGGCGCGCCGAGCGTGACGTGTCGGGATCCAGGTCGTTGCGCACCGCAAGGTAGGAAATGCCTTGGCGCGCGAGGGTATCGGCCAATCCCGCCGAGGGCCGTCCGGCGGCGAACAGGCGCTGCACCGAATCCAGCGCCCGGATGGTCTGCGGCGGGGTCAGCGGGATCGAATCGCGCACCCCCCACGGGCTGCTGCCCAGCACCTGCAGCGGCTCGTCGTGGCTGGTACCCCACACCTGCGTGGCGAACGGCGCCCCCGGCACGACGAGCACCCGCCCGGGTGTGGGGTCGCCCGTGTTGTGCTCGGTGAGCCAGTCGGCGGCCTCATGCCAATACGGCGGGATGGCGGTGAACGTCCCCGGCGGCGCCAGCCGACCGGTCCACGCCAGCGAGGTGCTGACCATCAGCGCCGTCAGGACCACCATCGCGGCCGCCACCCGCCTGTCGCGCTCCGGGTGGGCGAACGCGCGCAGCCATACCGGCGTCGGGGCGGCGCCCGGCAGCGGTATCCGGCCCAGCAGGTGGGCGATGCCCAGCGCCACCGGGATGCCGATCACCGACCCCAGCTTGTGCACGTTGCGCAACGGGGCGCCGCCGGCGTCCAGGAAGGCCTGCACCGCGTGCGCCACCGGCGAGCCCAGCCCGCCGCTGTAGCCGACGGCCATCAACACCGCCCCGACCAACAGCATCGTGACCAGGCGGCCACGCGCCGGTATGGCGGCCGAGGCCAGCCCCGCCAGCCCGGCCGCGGCGACCAGGCAGGTGCCCAGGATGGCCGCCGACCCCGTCACCAGCGGGGCGCCCGCGGTGGCGTTGGGCGCCACGTACGGGGTCCAGCTGTCGGTCCCGCGCAACATCTCGGTCAGTGACGACCATTGCGTTGTCACGCCGGAGGATTCGATGAAGTCCAGGAACGGCGGGCTGATGGCGCGCAGCATCACCAGCGCCACCACCCACCACAGCGTGGCCAGCAGCAGCGCCAGCAGCCACCACCCGGTGTAACGCCACCACCGCCGGTTCGGTCGGTGGCATGCCCACCAGATCACCGCGGGCAGGCAGCCGGCCAGTGTCGCGATGGCGTTGACCGCGCCCATCAGCGCGACGGCCAGGCCCGCACGGGCGGCCAGCGCTCGCACGGACCGATCCGTCGATGCCCGCAACGCGAGGATCGTGGGCAGCAACACCCAGGGCGCCAGCATCATCGGCAAGGTTTCCGAGGAGATCGATCCGAGGGTGGTCAGCACCCGCGGCGACAGCGCGAACGCGACCGCGGCGATCACCCGCGACGCCGGGCTGCCGATCCGCAGCGCCTCGGCGACGCGCATCAGCCCCCAGAAGCCCGCTGTGAGCAGCAGCGCCCACCACAGCCGCTGCGTGATCCAGCCGGGCATGCCCAGCGCGTGACCGATCAGGAAAAAGGTGCCGTGCGGAAACAGGTAGCCGTAGGCCTGATTCTGCGCCTGTCCGAACGGCAGCTCGCTGTTCCACAGGTTGGTCGCGCGCGCCAAAAATCGCAGGGGGTTGGCGGTCAGGTCGAGCTTCGTGTCGGGGGAGATCCGCCCCGGCGATTGGGCGAACGTCAACGCCAGCGCGATCGCGCCGACCAACCACAACCAGCGGCGCGACACAGCCGACGAAGTGAGGGTCGTCTCCGCGGGTTCCGGCCGCGCTGCCCCTACCTCGCCGCTAGCTACGGTTGCCGTACTCGACCCGGTTGAGCACTGACGACTGCGGATCGCCCCCGGGGAGTGGCGGCTTCGTGTCTTGCTGGACCATCAACGTGATCCCGAAGATCGCGGCCGCGCCGAGCAACAGGCCAACCACAACGCTCGCTGCGGCGGGCGCAACGATCCGGTTCATCGACGGCTCCTGGGTTATTGCGGGGCTTGCGGTCGTGACTTCAACCTAGCGCCAACCTAGCAGAAGAGAGGTCGACCGACCGGAGCGCTCGTCACCAGTGCAGACAGTGTCCGTGGAAACAGCGGTCGCCGTATTGCACCTGATAGGGCAACGCCGGGCGCGCCGGCGCCTGCACGGGGACGGCGGTGTCGTCGGCCACCGCGAGCGTGATGCCGACCGTCGTCGCGATCCCGACGGCCAACCCCGCCGCGATGCTGGCCGCGGCCGCCACCGTGAAACCGCTCATCGCCTGCTGACCTCCCCTGATGGGCAACCTACCGCTTGTGCCCCCTGGGGCCGGGGACGAAACGCCCCCCTGTGAAAGCATGGCCCGATGGCATTTTCGCGCACCTTCGCCGTGCTCGCGGCCGCGTCGGCGCTGGTGGCCGGCTGCGGCCACCACCCGGCGCCGCCCGCCCACTCGTCGACGTCGAGCAAGCCGGCGGCCGCGCCGGCGCCCCCGGTGTGCGCCGACCCGGCGGCGGTGCCGGCCGCGCTGGGCATCCGCGACAAGCTGGCCCAACTCCTGATGGTGGGCGTGAAGAACGCCGACGACGCGCGGGCCGTCGTCAACGGCTACCACGTCGGCGGGATCTTCATCGGCAGCTGGACCGACCTGACGATCTTCCAGGGGCCGTTGGCGGACATCAGCGCCAAGGCGGGACCGCTGCCGCTGGCGGTCAGCGTCGACGAAGAGGGTGGCCGGGTGTCGCGGCTGAAGACCCTGATCGGCACGTCGCCGCCGGCCCGGGAGCTGGCGCAGACACAAACCGTCCAGCAGGTCCACGATTTGGCCGCCGACCGCGGCCGCAAGATGCGCGACCTGGGCATCACCGTCGACTTCGCTCCCGTGGTCGACGTCAGCGACGAGGACGACGACGCCGTCATCGGCAACCGTTCCTTCGGCGCGGACCCGCAGACGGTGACCGACTACGCCGGGGCGTACGCGCAGGGCCTCCGCGACGCCGGGCTGCTGCCGGTGCTCAAGCATTTCCCCGGGCACGGGCACGGCTCGGGTGATTCGCACACCGGCGGTGTGGTCACACCGCCGCTCGCCGACCTGCAAACCAGTGACCTGGTGCCCTACCGGTCGCTGGTGGCCGCGGCGCCGGTCGCGGTGATGGTGGGCCACTTGCAGGTCCCGGGCCTCACCGGCGATGTCCCCGCCAGCCTGAGCCCCGAGGCGGTGCAGTTGCTGCGCAACGGCGTCGGCTACAAGGGGCCGCCGTTCACCGGCCCGGTGTTCAGCGACGACCTGTCCAGCATGGCCGCCATCTCCGACCGGTACGGGGTGTCGGAGGCGGTGCTGCGCAGCCTGTTGGCCGGCGTCGACGTCGCGCTGTGGGTCACCACCGACGAGGTACCCGCGGTGCTGGACCGTTTGCAAAAGGCCGTCGCCTCAGGCGAACTGCCGGCACGCCGGGTCGACGAGGCGCTGGTGCGGGTCGCGAAGATGAAGGGCCCCGGCCCGACCTGCGGGCACTAACGGCGATCGCGAGCGCGGCGTGAGCCGGCCGCCGCAACCTTGAGTGTGAACTGACGGCTTTGAGTGTGAACTGGCGGCTTTGAGTGTGCAGTGGCGGCGCGCCCGATCGGCGTGTCGCCGCCGCAGATTCACACCGAAAGCCAACGATTCAC
This sequence comes from Mycobacterium sp. TKK-01-0059, assembly GCF_000709305.1. Classification (NCBI taxonomy): domain Bacteria; kingdom Bacillati; phylum Actinomycetota; class Actinomycetes; order Mycobacteriales; family Mycobacteriaceae; genus Mycobacterium; species Mycobacterium sp. TKK-01-0059. Next base: position 1,453,742 of record NZ_KL446993.1, on the reverse strand, counting down.
ACTCGACGGGCCAAGGCGGGCGGCGAAGACGGGCCAAGGCGGGCGGCGAAGACGGGCCAAGGCGCGGCGGCGAAGACGGGCCAAGGCGGGCGGCGAAGTGGGGCGCCGCCGTGGGCACTAGTGCTGTGCGGTCCGGCCGCATTGCTTACTCTTGAGTCAGATAGACGGGCTAGAGAGGCGAGCGATGGCGGGTGGTACCAAGCGATTACCGCGCGCCGTGCGCGAGCAGCAGATGCTCGACGCCGCCGTGCAGATGTTCTCGGTCAACGGCTACCACGAGACCTCGATGGACGCCATCGCCGCCGAGGCGCAGATCTCCAAGCCCATGCTGTACCTGTATTACGGCTCCAAGGAGGACCTGTTCGGTGCCTGCCTGAACCGGGAAATGACCCGGTTCATCGACGTGTTGCGCGCCGATATCGACTTTCGCCAGAGCCCGAATGACATGCTGCGCAACACGATCGCGTCGTTCATGCGCTACATCGACGCGAACCGGGCGTCGTGGATCGTGATGTACACCCAGGCCACCAGCTCGCAGGCGTTCGCCCACATGGTGCGCGAGGGACGCGAGCAGATCATTGACCTGGTCGCCGGGCTGATGCGGGCCGGCAGCCGCGCGCCGCGGCCGGACATCGAGCACGAGATGATGGCCGTGGCGCTGGTGGGCGCCGGCGAGGCGGTGGCCAACCGGTTGTCCACCGGCGATATCGATGTCGACGAGGCGGCCCAGCTGATGATCGACCTGTTCTGGTACGGCCTCAAGGGCTCGCCGGAGGAGCGGGAAGCGGCCCGGTCCCAGCCGGACGGCTCGGACGCCGCCGGCGACTAGACCCCTCCTTCGTCAGGTGGCCCCGATGCCCGTCGCCCGCACGGACCGCGGCAACCTCGACTTCTTTTGCGCGGTCGTCATCGTCGGGTTGCTGGCCGGCGTCGCCGGGTTGGCGACGACGCTCGTGCTGCGGGCGGTCCAGCACGCCACCTACCACTACAGCTTCGGCACCCTGCTGGCCGGGGTCGCCGCCAGCAGCCCGATACGCCGCGTGGTCGGCCCGATGATCGGCGCCGCGTTGGCCGCGCTCGGGTGGTGGCTGCTGCGGCGCCGCACGGACGTGCCGCCGCTGGCGGAAACCATTGCCCGCCGAGAACGCGTGCCGCGGCTCTCGTGGAGCATCGACGCCATGCTGCAGGTGCTGCTCGTCGGGTCGGGAGCATCGCTCGGCCGGGAAGGGGCGCCACGCCAATTCGCCGCGGTGCTAAGCGATTTGGGAACCGGCTGGCTCAAGCGGCTCTCCGGGTGCGACCGCGAGATCCTGCTGGCCTGCGCGGCCGGGGCCGGACTGGGCGCGGTGTATGCGGTTCCGCTGGCCGGGGCGCTCTTCTCGATCCGGATCTTGCTGGGCACCTGGCAGCCGCGCGCGGTGGGGGCGGCGTTCCTGTCCTCCGGCCTGGCGGTCGCCATCGGCTCGGCCATCACCCGCGATCAACCCAACCTGCAGTGGCCGATCGAGGAATCGACCTATCTGTTGACCGCGCATGGATTGCTGTTGGCGCCGGTGGCTTTCGCGGCGGGCTGGGCCTTCAACCGGTTGATGGCCGCGGCGCGGCCGCCGCGCCCGGTGCGAAGCTGGGTGCTGATCCCGGCGCTGGCCGGAGCGGGCCTGGTGATGGGCGTCTGCTCGCATTGGTGGCCCGAGTTACCCGGCAACGGCCGCAGCATCCTGACGGTCAGCCTGGCCAGCGGCATGACCCTGGTGTCCGCGCTGGCGATCCTGGCGTTGAAACCCCTTCTGACAGCGTTGTTCCTGCGCGCCGGGGGTACGGGCGGGCTGCTGACGCCGTCGCTGGCCACCGGCGCGGCGGCGGGGGCGGCGCTGGTGCTGGCGATCAACTGGGCGAGCGGGACACACCTGCACGTGCCGGCGGTGTCGCTGGCCGGGGCCGCCGGTGTGCTCGCGGTGACCCAGGGCTCGCCGATCTGGGCGGCGATCTTTGTGTGGGAACTCTCCCGCCCGCCGCTGTGGTTGTTTGCGCTGTTCCTGCTGACCGCGACCGCCGCCCACGCGCTGAAAGTACTTGCCTGCGGGCGCGGTTCGACGCACGCCGGCTAGCCGGTCGCCACCGCTAGAAGCTAAAGCGGCCGGACCGTGCCGGTCAGGTGCGGGTATCCCTTGGGGATGTTGCGCAGCGAAAGATCCCAGCCGTCGGCGTTTTCGTCGATGTAGAGACCGGCCGTCGCGGGCAGCACCAGCGGCTTGCCGAAACGCACCGAGTATCGAGCCGCGTCCGGGATGGCGGCCTCGATGTTGGCCAATACGGCTGCGGCGCTGAACATTCCGTGCGCGATCACGGTGGGGAATCCGAACAGCTTGGCCGCGATCGGGTTGGTGTGTATCGGGTTGTGATCGCCCCCGACGACGGCGTAACGCCGGATCAGGCCCGGGCTGATGCGCAGCACGGTGGGCGGTGGCGGCAGCTTGGGCTGTTTCTGCGGAGGCGGTTTGGGTTCGTCGGACAGGCTGGTGCGTTGCTGGTGCAGGAAGGTCGTGACCTGGTGCCACGCGGTGTCCTGGGAATTACCGCCGACGCTGACATCGGTCACCAGGTCGACCAGCAGACCTTTGCGGTGTTCGCGCAGGTTCTCGGCGTGCACGTGCACGCCGACGGTGTCGGTGACCGCGATGGGGCGGTACTGGGTGATGTGGTTTTCGGTGTGCACCGAACCCATTGCGGCGAAAGGAAAGTCGAACCCGGTTACCAGCGACATCAGCGCCGGAAAGGTCAGCGCGAACGGGTAGGTCAGCGGCACGCAGTTGCCGTAGCGCAGGCCGGTCACCGCCGCGTACTCGGCGACGTTCGTGCGGTCGATGGGCAGTTCCTCGATGGTGACCGTGCGGTTGGGCAGTCCGCCGCCGCGGGACACCACCGGCAGGGCTCCCGCGGCCGCGCGCAGCAGATTCTTCAGGCCGCTTGGCTGGTTCATCACGTTCTCCTATGCGCCCAGCATGGCCTGGCCGCATACGCGAATGACGTTGCCGGTCACCGCGTTCGAGGCCGGGCTGGCGAAGTAGGCGATGGCCTCCGCGACATCCACCGGCTGGCCGCCCTGCAGCAGTGAGTTCATCCGGCGGCCGACCTCGCGGGTGGCCAGCGGGATGGCGGCCGTCATCTGGGTCTCGATGAATCCCGGTGCGACGGCGTTGATGGTGATGCCCTTGTCGTAGAGCTCCGGGGCCAGCGCCTGGGTCAGGCCGATCATCCCCGCCTTGGTGGTGGCGTAATTGGTCTGGCCGCGGTTGCCCGCGATGCCGGCCATCGACGACAAACCGATCACCCGGCCGCCCTCGCCGATGCTGCCGTTGCCGACCAGCCCCTCGGTAAGGCGCAGCGGGGCAAGCAGATTGACGGCCAAGACGGCGTCCCAGCGCGCATCGTCCATGTTGGCCAGCAGCTTGTCGCGGGTGATCCCGGCGTTGTTGACCAGGACGTCGGCGTGGCCGCCGTGATGCTCGCGCAGGTGCTCGGTGATCTTGTCGACGGCGTCGGGGGCGGTGACGTCGAGCCACAGCGCGGTGCCCCCCACCCGGCTGGCCGTCTCGGCCAGCGCCTCGGCGGCCGATTCGACGTCGATCGCGACGACGCGCGCACCGTCGCGGGCGAACACCTCGGCGATCGTCGCGCCGATGCCGCGGGCCGCGCCCGTCACGATGGCGACCTTGCCGTCCAGCGGCCGTTCCCAATCACCCGGCGGTGTGGAGTCCGCCTCCCCGACGTAGAACACCTGGCCGTCCACGTACGCCGACTTGGCCGACAGGATGAACCGCATGGTCGATTCCAGGCCCGTCGCAGCGGGTTTGGCGTCCGGCGACAGGTACACCAGCGCGACCGTGCTGCCGTTGCGCAGCTCCTTGCCCAGCGAGCGGGTGAAGCCCTCCAACGCGCGCTGGGCGATCCGCTCGTGCGGGCTGGCGGCGCCGTCGGGCGTGGTGCCGACCACCGCCACGCGGGCCGAGTGGCCCAGGTTGCGCAGCAGCGGGGTGAAGAACTCGTACAGCCCCTTGAGCCCTTCGGGCGTGGTGATGCCGGTGGCGTCGAAGACCAGCCCGCCGAACTTGTCGGCCCAGCGCCCGCCCAGGTTGTTGCCGACCAGGTCGTAGTCGGCGTCCAGCGCCGCGCGCAGCGGCTCGACGACTCTGCCCTCCCCGCCGATCAGCAGCGCCCCGGCCAGCGGCGGATCACCGGCGCGATAGCGGCGCAGCGTCTCGGGTTGGGGAACACCGAGCTGCTTGGCGAGAAACGAACCAGGACCGGAGTTGACGATCTGAGAGAACAGATCGGACGAGACTTTGGGAGCCACCGGAGCTACCTTCCATGTTCTTGCGAAGTCGGGGTATGCCTACAGCACAACCGTATCGAGGACGAACTTACTGCAGAGTAAGAACAGTGGGTAGTATGGCCCCAGACGGGCGAATCCCAAACCGATAGACCGCACGAGCACGGAGAAAACAGTGGCCCCTGCAAGTTCTGAGGCAAGTACACCGGCTGCTCAGCGCAGCTCCGAGCGGCGGCGGGTCGCCATCCTGGGCGGCAACCGCATCCCGTTCGCCCGGTCCGACGGCGCCTACGCCGAGGCCTCCAACCAGGACATGTTCACCGCCGCGCTGGGCGGGCTGGTAGATCGTTTCGGGCTGGCCGGCGAGCGGCTCGGCGTGGTGGTCGGCGGCGCCGTGCTCAAGCACAGCCGGGACTTCAACCTCACGCGCGAATGCGTGCTCGGTTCGCAGCTGGCGTCGTACACGCCAGCGTTCGACCTGCAGCAGGCGTGCGGCACCGGCCTGCAGGCGGCGATCGCCGCGGCCGACGGCATCGCCTCAGGCCGCTACGAGGTGGCCGCCGCCGGTGGGGTGGACACCACCTCCGACGCGCCGATCGGCCTCGGCGACAACCTCCGTCGCACCCTGCTCAAGTTGCGCCGCGCCAAGTCCAACGTGCAGCGGCTGAAGCTGGTGGGCACGCTGCCCGCGACCCTGGGCGTGGAGATCCCGGTCAACAGCGAACCGCGCACCGGGCTGTCCATGGGGGAGCACCAGGCGATCACCGCCAAGCAGATGGGCATCTCGCGCGTCGCCCAGGACGAGCTGGCCGCCGCCAGCCACCGCAACATGGCCGCCGCCTACGACCGCGGCTTCTTCGATGACCTCGTCACGCCGTTTCTGGGGCTGTACCGCGACGACAACCTGCGAGCGGACTCGTCGGCCGAGAAGCTGGCCAAGCTGCGGCCGGTGTTCGGCGTCAAGGCCGGCGACGCGACGATGACGGCCGGCAACTCGACCCCGCTGACCGACGGCGCCTCGGTCGCCCTGCTGGGCACCGACGAGTGGGCGGAGGCCCACTCGCTCACACCGCTGGCGTACCTGGTGGACTCCGAAACGGCGGCGGTCGACTACGTCAACGGGCGGAACGGCCTGCTCATGGCGCCCACGTACGCGGTGCCGCGGCTGCTCGCCCGCAACGGCCTGAGCCTGCAGGACTTCGATTTCTACGAGATCCACGAGGCGTTCGCGTCGGTTGTGCTGTGTCACCTGCAGGCGTGGGAATCCGAGGAGTACTGCAAGGGGCGGCTGGGGCTGGACGCCGCGCTGGGCTCGATCGACCGGTCCAAGCTCAACGTCAACGGCTCCTCGCTGGCCGCCGGCCACCCGTTTGCCGCCACCGGCGGGCGGATCCTGGCTCAGGCCGCCAAGCAGCTCGCGCAGCGAAAGGCCGAGCAGAAGGGCGCGGGCAAGCCGGTGCGCGCCCTGGTCTCGATCTGCGCGGCGGGCGGCCAGGGAGTGGCCGCGATCCTTCAGGCCTGACCGTCGGGCCCATGAGATGGGTCACATCGGGTTAGCGATCGAAGGCGGCGGGTATCCGTGACCCCGGATGGCCCCGTGTTGTGGTCTGACCCCCCGACCCCGACGGCAATACGGGGCATCCCCCGGAACGACCGCCTGTCGGTCTTGCCGATGGGCGTCCGAAAAGGGCCGCCGCTGGAGTGAGGGGATCCAGCGGCGGCCTTTTTGGTTCCTTCGACGGACCGACTCCGCCGATGTAACCGCGGTATTGGGGCATTGCGCTGATCGCCCGGTCGTCGATCAGGTGCGGTCGTGGAGGGTGACGTGGTAGCCGTCGGGGTCGGCGAAGGTGAATGTCCGGCCGAAGGGGCCGTCGATCGGTGCGGAGACGATGGTGTGACCGTCGGCGACGAGAGCATCGTGGATGCTCTGGACGTCGGTGGCGTGCACCCAGATCGCGGCACCGATGCCGGGCTGAGCCATGGATGCGAGGTCGGTGCCCGGAGCGACCTCGCGGAGCGCGAACGCGATTGGCTTCGTTTCGAATACAACGGCGTGCGGAGGTCCGGCCGGCGAGCGGACGAGGCCGAGGTACTGCTCGTAGAACGCCTGCGATGCGTCGAGGTCGCGCGCTTGCAGGGAGATGAAGTCGGGGCCGGTGGCGGCCATGACGCTGCTCCTTCGATTCGTGTCAGATTTCTGACATAGCAGCGTATGTCAGAATGCTGACATGAGTCAAGAGGGTGTCGGCGTAGACCTGGATACGTCCCTGGGCTACGCGCTGAAAGAGGCGTCGAGTGCGCTGCGCGCGGCCATGGAGGAGGTGCTGCGCCCGCTCGGGATGAGCGTGACGCACTACTCCTGCCTCGAGCTGCTCGCGCAACGGCCGGGTTTGTCGAACTCCGAGCTCGCGCGGGGCGCGTTCGTGACACGGCAGTCGATGAACGTGCTCCTTCAGGCCCTGGAGCGAGACGGCTATGTGGCCCGGCCCGCGGAGGCACCCGTCGGGAAGATTCTTCCCACGCGCCTCACGCCGCGTGGCCGACAGAGCCTCGAGAAAGCCAGCAAGGCGGTCCGGTCCGTCGAGGTCAGAATGCTGGCCGGCCTGACCGAGGCCGAGCGGTCAGACGCGTTCCGGATCCTGCACAGCATGACCCGTTCCCTGCGCGATGGCCCGGGTAGGAGTGCACCCGAACGATAAAAACCCGTGCAGACGACCTCGCCGGCGCACAAAAATCCCCCGCTTCCTTTCGGAGGCGGGGGATTTGTGCGTCCCTTCGAAGCGGCCTAGAAGGCGGCCTCGTCGAGCTCCATGATGTCGTTGTCCAGCGTCTCGATGACCTCGCGGGTGCTGGTCAGCATCGGCAGGAAGTTCTTCGCGAAGAACGACGCCACCGCGACCTTGCCCTCGTAGAAGGCCTTGTCGTCACCGCTGGCGCCGGCGTCGAGCGCCGCCACGGCCACCGCGGCCTGACGCTGCAACAGCCAGCCGATGACCAGGTCACCGACGCTCATCAGGAAGCGCACCGAACCCAGACCCACCTTGTAGAGGCTGGTCACGTCCTCCTGCGCCGCCATCAGGTAACCGGTCAGCGAGGTCGCCATGGCCTGAACGTCGGTCAGGGCCTTGGCCAGGTACTCCCGTTCCGTCTTCAACCGCCCGTTGCCGGACTCGCTGTCGACGAACTTCTGGATCTGCTCGGACACGTGGGCCAGCGCCACACCCTTGTCGCGGACGATCTTGCGGAAGAAGAAGTCCTGCGCCTGGATGGCGGTGGTGCCCTCGTAGAGCGAGTCGATCTTGGCGTCCCGGATGTACTGCTCGATCGGGTAGTCCTGCAGGAAGCCGGACCCACCGAACGTCTGCAGGCTCTCGGTCAGCTTGGCGTAGGCCTGCTCCGAGCCGACACCCTTGACCACCGGCAGCATCAGGTCGTTGACCTTCACGGCCAGCTCGGCGTCCACCCCATGCAGGGCCTCGGCCACCGCCGCGTCCTGGTAGGTCGACGTGAACAGGTACAGCGCCCGCAGACCCTCGGCGTAGGCCTTCTGGGTCATCAGCGACCGGCGCACATCGGGGTGGTGCGTGATGGTCACCCGGGGTGCCGTCTTGTCGGTCATCTGGGTCATGTCCGCGCCCTGGACGCGGGACTTCGCGTACTCCAACGCGTTCAGGTAGCCCGTCGACAGGGTCGCGATGGCCTTGGTGCCGACCATCATGCGGGCCTGCTCGATCACGTCGAACATCTGCGCGATGCCGTTGTGCACCTCGCCGACCAGCCAGCCCTTGGCGGGGACGTCGTGCTGGCCGAAGCTCAGCTCACAGGTCGCCGAGACCTTCAGGCCCATCTTGTGCTCGACGTTGGTGACGAACACGCCGTTACGCTCGCCCAGCTCACCGGTCTCGAAGTCGAACAGGAACTTGGGCACGAAGAACAGCGACAGGCCCTTGGTGCCGGGTCCGGCGCCCTCGGGGCGCGCCAGCACCAGGTGGAAGATGTTCTCGAACAGGTCGCCGGAGTCGGCCGAGGTGATGAATCGCTTCACACCGTCGATGTGCCAGGACCCGTCGTCCTGCTTGACGGCCTTGGTCCGCCCGGCGCCGACGTCGGAGCCGGCGTCCGGCTCGGTGAGCACCATGGTGGAACCCCAGCCGCGCTCGGCGGCCAGGACGGCCCACTTCTTCTGCTCCTCGGTGCCGAGGTGGTACAGGATGTTCGCGAAACCCGCGCCGCCGGCGTACATCCACACGGCCGGGTTGGCGCCCAGGATGTGCTCGTGCAGCGCCCACAGCAGCGACTTGGGCATTGCCACGCCGCCGAGGGCCTCGTCGATGCCGACCTTGTCCCACCCGGCCTCGATGACGGCGTGTACGGACTTCTTGAAGGATTCCGGCAGCGTCACCGAGTGCGTCTTCGGGTCGAAGACCGGCGGGTTGCGGTCGCCCTCGACGAACGAGTCGGCGATCGGCCCCTCGGCCAGCCGGCTCATCTCGTTGAGCATTTCGTTGGCGGTGTCTACGTCCAGGTCGCTGTATTCGCCCTGGCCCAAGGCCTTGTCAACGCCCAATACCTCGAACAGGTTGAACGCCTGGTCGCGGACGTTGCTCTTGTAGTGGCTCACTACGGTCCTCCTCGTTGAGAATGCCACTTGTGGTTGGGTACTAGGTCTAAGTTACCCACCAGTAACAACACCTAAAATATCGTTAGCGTCAGTGGGATGCAAGCGGATGTGAGCTAGATTTCATTGCCTAATTAACCAACCGGTTGGGAAGTGTGCGCCGATGCCGTCGAAAACCCGCACTACCTGCGGAGACGGGCGCGGGACGGCCGATGTGCCGGGCGTCACTGCGGTGCCGGTCGTCGACCTGCGGGCCGATCCGGCGCGGTTGCGGGACGGTCTGCGCGTGGCCGCCCACCGGGTCGGATTCTTCTATCTGACCGGCCATGGGGTCGCCCCGGAATTGGTGACGCGGATGCTCGAGGCCGCGCGCCGGCTCTTCGCGCTGCCGCAGCACGGCAAGGACTCGGTCGCCATGGTGCGCAGCCCGCATTTCCGCGGCTACACCCACCTGGGCGGCGAGGTGACCCGCGGCGAGGTGGATTGGCGCGAGCAGATCGACATCGGGCCGCAGCGGCCGCCGATCGGCGGGCTGGGCAAGTCCGACTACCGGTGGCTACAGGGCCCCAACCAGTGGCCGGCCGCGCTGCCCGAGCTGCCCGGACTCGTCGAGGAGTGGGACGCCGCGCTGTCGGCGGTGGCCCGCACCCTGCTGCGGCACTGGGCGGCCTCGCTGGGCAGCCCGGCCGACGTGTTCGACCCCGCCTACGCCGAAACCCCGGCCACGCTGATCAAGATCATCCGCTACCCCGGGCGCGCGGCCGGCTCCCAGGGCGTGGGCGCGCACCGGGACGCCGGGGTGCTCACGCTGTTGCTGGCGGAGCCGGGCAGCCGGGGCCTGCAGGTGCGGCGGGCGTTCGACGGCGCCTGGATCGACGTCCCCCCGCGCGAGGGGGCGTTCATCGTCAACATCGGTGAACTGCTGGAGGCGGCGACGCGCGGCTACCTGCGGGCCACCGAGCACCGGGTCAACCTGCAGGGCCCGGCGACCGACCGGATCTCGGTGCCCTACTTCTTCAATCCGCGCCTCGACGCGCGGATACCCGTGCTCGCGCTGCCGCGCGGACTCGCGGCGGGCACCGGGACGGACTGGACGGCATCGCAGGATCCCGCCGACCCCATCTTTTCGGTCTACGGCCGCAACGCCTGGAAGAGCCGGCTGCGCTCGCACCCGGATGTCGCTTCCGCGCACGGGTATTCGGCAGAGCGCTTAGAAAACGAGTAAGGGTGGCCGCGCTGGGGCGACGCGCGCCGGGTAGGGTCGGACCCGAAAATACGTCTGGCGCTCTAGGGGCGAAAAAGTCCGGTGAACTCGAACAACAAGCTGACAGCGTCGTCACTTCGTGAGGCCTTCGGTCATTTCCCGTCTGGTGTGGTGGCCATCGCCGCCGAGGTGAACGGAACCCGGGAAGGGCTGGCCGCCAGCACCTTCGTCCCGGTCTCGCTGGACCCGCCGTTGGTGTCGTTCTGCGTGCAGAACACCTCGACGACGTGGCCCAAACTCAAGGACCTGCCCATGCTGGGCATCAGCGTGCTCGGCGAGGCGCACGACGAGGCCGCCCGCACGCTGGCCGCCAAAACCGGCGACAGGTTCGCCGGCCTCGAGACCGTCTCGCGGCCCACCGGGGCGGTGTTCATCAAGGGCACCGGCCTGTGGCTGGAAAGCGCCATCGAGCAACTCATTCCCGCCGGCGACCACACGATCGTCGTATTGCGGGTCAGCGAGGTGACCGTGGACGCCGACGTGGCGCCCATCGTGTTCCACCGGAGCAATTTCCGCCGCTTGGGCGCCTGAACCGGGCCGCCCAGCGCGCTAGGGGCGGTGGCTGAGTTCTTCCCGGAAGCCTTGGATGCGGCTCTCGAGTTCGGCGGCGTCGTTGTGCCGCCCCTCCTTCTGCGCGAGCTGGGCGCGGACCGACAATTGCCGGATTGCGGTCCGAATGTTGTTGATGCTGGCCGTTTCTCGCCTGGGTTCCATGAGCTGCCTTTCCGGTCGTTGGTACAGCGGCCGTCCATCCGGACGGCCCGACAGGATGCAGGTTGGTTACCCGGGTACCGCGACGCCCTAACCCCGCAAGCCGGGTGAGGGCGCGGCGGGAGCGCTCAGCGACGGAACAGCTTGTTACCCAGCCAGACCACCGGGTCGTACTTGCGGTCGGCGACGCGCTCCTTCATCGGGATCAGCGCGTTGTCGGTGATCTTGATGTTCTCCGGGCAGACCTCGGTGCAGCACTTGGTGATGTTGCAGTAGCCCAGGCCGTGCTCTTCCTGGGCGTCCTTGCGCCGGTCCCGGGTGTCCAGCGGGTGCATCTCCAGCTCGGCGATCCGCATCAGGAAGCGGGGGCCGGCGAACGCCTTCTTGTTCTCCTCGTGGTCGCGGACCACGTGGCACACGTTCTGGCACAGGAAGCATTCGATGCACTTGCGGAACTCTTGGGAGCGCTGGACGTCCTCCTGCGCCATCCGGTACTCGCCGGGTTGCAGGTCCTTGGGCGGCGCGAAAGACGGTATCTCGCGGGCCTTCTCGTAGTTGAACGAGACGTCGGTGACCAGGTCCCGGATCACCGGGAACGTCCGCAGCGGCGTGACCGTGACGACCTCGTCCTCGGCGAACGTCGACATCCGGGTCATGCAGAGCAACCGCGGATAGCCGTTGATCTCCGCGGAGCACGAGCCGCACTTGCCCGCCTTGCAGTTCCACCGGACCGCCAGGTCGGGCGTCTGGGTCTGCTGCAGGCGGTGGATGATGTCGAGGACGACCTCACCCTCGTTGACCTCGACGGTGAAGTCCTGCAACGCACCGTTGGCGTCGTCGCCGCGCCACACCCGCATCGTCGCGTTGTAGGTCATTTACTTCTCCGTCCTGGGTGTCCGCCCTGGATGCCCGGCGAGCTCCTCGTCGGTGTAGTACTTCTCCAGCTCGGCGATGTCGAACAGTTCCAGCAGATCGGGCCGCATCGGCGTCTGCTCTTTCTTCGTGATGGTGATGTCGGGGATCACCGCGGCTTCAACGTCGCCTGGCTCGGCGACTGCCTCGCAGACCAGCAACAGCTTGCGCCACGACGAGTCCATCGACGGGTGGTCGTCGCGGGTGTGCCCGCCCCGGCTCTCGGTGCGCTGCAGCGCGGCCTTGGCGACGCATTCGCTGACCAGCAGCATGTTGCGCAGGTCAATGGCCAGGTTCCAGCCCGGGTTGTAGCGGCGCTGCCCCTCCACATGCAGGTTCTTGAACCGTTCCCGCAGCTTGTCGAGCCGGGCCAAAGCCTCGGAGATCTCGTCGGCATTGCGGATGATGCCCACCAGGTCGTTCATCGACTGCTGCAGTTCGAGCTGCAGGGTGTAGGGGTTCTCGCCGGGGCCGCCGCCAGCCGGCGCCTCGAACGGGGACAGGGCCCGCTTCGCCGCCGCCTCGACGGCGCTCTCGCCGATCGTCGGACGGCTGCTCAGCGCCCGCACGTAGTCGGCGGCGCCCAGGCCGGCGCGCCGGCCGAACACCAGCAGGTCCGACAGCGAGTTGCCGCCCAGCCGGTTCGAGCCGTGCATGCCGCCGGAGCATTCGCCCGCGGCGAAGAGCCCGGGCACGGTGGCGGCCCCGGTGTCGGCGTCGACCTCGACGCCGCCCATCACGTAGTGGCAGGTCGGCCCGACTTCCATCGGCTCCTTGGTGATGTCGACCCCGGCCAGCTCCTTGAACTGGTGGTACATCGACGGCAGGCGGCGGTTGATCTCCGCCGGCGTCAGCCGCGACGCGATGTCGAGGAAGACGCCGCCGTGTGGGCTGCCCCGGCCGGCCTTGACCTCGGAGTTGATCGCGCGCGCGACCTCGTCGCGCGGCAGCAGGTCAGGGGTGCGGCGGGCCGAGTCGTTGTCCTTCAGCCACTGGTCGGCCTCTTGCTCGGTCTCGGCGTACTGGCCTTTGAAGACCGGCGGGATGTAGTCGAACATGAACCGCTTGTCGTCGGAGTTCTTCAGCACCCCGCCGTCGCCGCGAACGCCCTCGGTGACCAGGATCCCCTTCACGCTCGGCGGCCACACCATGCCCGTCGGGTGGAACTGGACGAACTCCATGTTGATCAGCGACGCGCCCGCCCGGAGCGCCAGGGCGTGCCCGTCGCCGGTGTACTCCCAGGAGTTCGAGGTGACCTTGAACGACTTGCCGATGCCGCCGGTGGCCAGCACCACCGCGGGCGCCTCGAACAGGATGAAGTTGCCGCTTTCGCGGATGTAGCCGAACGCCCCGGCGATCGCGTCGCCGTCCTTGATCAGTTCGGTGATCGTGGTCTCGGCGAACACCCGGATGCGGGCCTCGTAGTCGCCGAGCTCGGCGTAGTCCTCCTGCTGCAGCGAGACGATCTTCTGCTGCATGGTGCGGATCAGCTCCAGGCCGGTGCGGTCACCGACGTGCGCCAGCCGCGGGTAGGTGTGCCCGCCGAAGTTGCGCTGGCTGATCTTGCCGTCCTTGAGGCGATCGAACAGCGCGCCATAGGTTTCCAGCTCCCAGACGCGGTCCGGGGCCTCCTTGGCGTGCAGTTCGGCCATCCGCCAGTTGTTGAGGAACTTCCCACCGCGCATCGTGTCGCCGAAGTGGGTCTTCCAGTTGTCCTTCGGGTTGGTGTTGCCCATCGAGGCCGCGCACCCACCCTCGGCCATCACGGTGTGCGCCTTGCCGAACAGGGACTTGCACACCACCGCGACCCGCAGGCCGCGTTCGCGCGCCTCGATGACCGCGCGCAATCCCGCGCCGCCGGCGCCGATGACGACTACGTCGTAGGCATGCCGCTCGACATCAACCATGAAAACCCTCGCTAGCTACGTTCTGATTTGTAAGTCAAATGGCTTTTCAGCCAACGAATCTCAGGTCGGGAATGGCGCCGCTGGCCACCAGTGCGATGTAGAAATCGGTGAGCATCAGGGTGCCCAGCGTGATCCAGGCGAACTGCTTGTGCCGGGTGTTCATCGCGCTGACCTGCGTCCAGATCCAATACCGCACAGGGTTTTTGGAGAAGTGCTTGAGTCGCCCGCCGGTGACGTGCCGGCAGGAGTGGCAGGACAGCGTGTAGACCCACAGCATGATGACGTTGCCCAGCAGGATCAGGTTGCCCAGCCCGAAGCCGAATCCGCCCGGCCCGCTGTCGGAATGGAACGCGACGATCGCGTCGTAGCTGTTGACGATCGAGATGAGGCAGGCGATGTAGAAGAAGTACCGGTGGGTGTTCTGGATGATCAGCGGGAACTTCGTCTCGCCGCTGTAGTGCACGCGGGGCTCGGCCACCGCACACGCGGTGGGCGACTGCCACACCGTGCGGTAGTAGGCGCCGCGGTAGTAGTAGCAGGTCAACCGGAACAGCAGCAGGAACGGCAGCGACACCGCCGCATACGGCAGCCACCACACGTCGGGCAGGAACTGCGGCCAGATGTCGCCGGCCTCACCGCAACCCTTGCTGACGCACGGCGAGTAGAACGGCGTCAGGTAGTGGTATTTGGGGACGAAGAAGTAGTTCTGCTGGAACGCCCGGGCCGTCGCGTAGATGACGAATGCGGCGAAGCCGAGGTCGATCCTCAGCGGCGACATCCACCACCGGTCGGTACGGAGGGTCCGCTGCTGGATACGGGCGCGCGTGGGTGAAAAGACACCGGACGCAGGACGGTTCGCCGTGGGTGCGCTCATCTAGTTGTTCCTCTTCGAACGGGCTGTCTGTCGAAGGGTACACAGATCCAAGGCCCCCTCCAGCGGGGGGCTTGGAGTCGGGGCGCTCGGGTTGTTCAGGCCCTGTTGTGACCGCCGACGCCCTCGTCGTCGACATCACGCCAGAATTCGCTGTCGTACTGGGTGTCGGGGATGACGATCTTCTCGCCCGACTGCTGCACGGTGGCGCCCGCCAGGTCCAACTCGGACACGTCGGTGTCGAGCAGATCGACGTCGGACAGGATGCGGTCGGCGTCGATGACGATGCGACGCATCGCGGGGCTGTCGCCGTATCGCGACCGCAGCGAGCTCACGCACCGCCGCAGGCCGCCGATCAGGTCGTGCAGTTCGGCGAATTCTGTCGTGCCAGTCGTGCTCGTCAACGCATCTCCTCGGCAGTGTTTCGGATCACAGTACGTCCCCAATACTATCCACGGCACAGGCGAACGTCAGACCATTGAGCTCCGACGCCAAGGGAGCAAACACTGATGACGGGCCCCACCACGCCGGCCGAGCGCGCCGCCACCCTGTTGAAGCTGCACCGGCCGGGCAACCCGGTCATCCTGCCGACCGTGTGGGACGCCTGGTCGGCGCGACTGGCCGTCGGCGCCGGGTTCGCCGCGCTGACCGTGGGCAGCCATCCGATGGCGGACTCGATCGGCAAACCCGACAACGAGGGCATGTCGTTCGACGACGTGCTCACCCGCGTCGCGCAGATCACCGCGGCGGTGGACGTCCCGGTGTCGGTGGACATCGAATCCGGCTACGGACTTCCGGCGGACCGCCTGATCGAGGGGCTGCTCAGCGTCGGGGCCGTCGGGCTGAATATCGAGGACACCGTGCACTCGGAGGGCCGGCGGCTGCGGTCCGCCGACGAACACGCCGAGCTGGTTGGCGCGCTGCGGTCGGCCGCCGACGCGGCCGGAGTGCATGTGGTCATCAACGCCCGGACCGATCTGTTCCTGCGCCAAGACGGCGAGGAGTCCGATCGCGTCGACCGCGCCGTGGCGCGGCTGAATCGGGCGGCCGCCGCCGGCGCCGATGTCCTGTACCCGGTCGGCCGCCACCACCCCGACACGTTGCGGCGCTTGACCGCGGAATTGGTGTTGCCGGTCAACGCGATCGCGCTGCCCGACCAGGACGACCCCGCGGCCTTCGGCCCGCTGGGCGTGGCCCGGGTCAGCTTCGGGCCCTTCCTGCAGGCCGCGCTGACGGGCCGGGCCAACGAGCTGCTCGCCCGCTGGAGTTGATGCCGAGCAGACGCAAAGGCCCCCGACACGCCGTGCGCGCGGGGGCTTTTGCGTCTTGTCGGTGCCTTACTTGGTGATCGCGATGCGCTGCGCCTGGTTCCCGGCGTACGCGCCGGTGACCCGCACCGTCAGCACGCCGGCGTCATAGGACGCGGTGATGGCGTCGCCGGTGACGTGGGCGGGCAGCTGGAAGGACCGGCGGAACGAGCCGTACCGGATCTCCCGCAGCGTGCGGCCTTCCTTCTCTTCCGAGTGCTCGTCGCGGTGTTCGCCGTGGATGACCAGGCGGCCCCGGTCGACCTCGACGTTCACGTCCCGGTCGACGTCAACGCCCGGGAGCTCGACCCGTACGATCGCGTCGTCCCCGTCCTTGACGATCTCGGCGGCGGGCCGAAAACCGCTGCTCACCGGGGTGTTCCAGTCCGCGGCGGCGGCGGGGCCGAAGAAGTCGCGCAGCCAGCGGTCGGTGTCCCAGGCCGGTCGCGACCACAGTGCGAGGTTGCTCATGGTGCTTCCCTTTCAATTCCTTGATCTTCGTTGTGAGATTCCTGTGACCGGCGCTTCGACGACCGGCTACTAGTACAAACATGAGTCGACCACGCTTAAGTTCCAGCTGGCCGTTCGCCGGCAGCGAACGATCAATCACAGCCGTCCCTGTGAGTTGTGAGATCCTCGTCATAGGACTGTCACATTGCGCGAAAAAGACGTAATTTCTGGCCGTTACTCTCAAAGCCATGTCTGCAGACGGGATTTCGCGCGCAAGCTGTGCGCCGCGTCACATCATCGTAGTCGGACATGGCATGGTGGGCCACCGGTTCGTCGAGGCGCTCCGCGCCCGCGACACCGAGGGCCGTTGGCGCATAACGGTTTTCGCTGAGGAGACCGACGCCGCCTATGACCGCGTGGGGCTGACCTCCTACACCGAGAGCTGGGACCGCAAGCTGCTCGCGCTGCCCGGCAACGAGTACGCGGGCGACGACCGGGTCCGGCTGGTGCTGAACCAGCGGGTCACCGAAATCGACCGCGCGACAAAGTCGGTGCTCACCGCCGACGGTCAGCGCCACGACTACGACACCCTGGTCCTGGCGACCGGCTCCTACGCGTTCGTGCCGCCGGTGCCCGGCCACGACCTGCCCGCCTGCCACGTGTACCGCACGCTCGACGACCTCGACGCCATCCGCGCCGATGCCCAGCGCGCGGCGCAAAGCTCACACGCGACCGCGGGCGTGGTCATCGGTGGCGGCCTGCTGGGGCTGGAGGCCGCAAATGCGCTGCGCCAGTTCGGGTTGCGGACCCACGTCATCGAGATGATGCCGCGACTGATGGCCCAGCAGATCGACGAGGCCGGCGGCGCGCTGCTGGCCCGGATGGTCGGGGACCTGGGCATCTCCGTGCATGTCGGCACCGGCACCGAGTCGATCGAATCGGTCGACCACCCGGACGGGTCGACGTCGGCGCGGGTGCGCCTGACCGACGGCCAGGTGGTCGACGCCGGCCTGGTGATCTTCGCGGCCGGGATCCGGCCGCGCGACGAACTGGCGGTCGCCGCCGGGCTGACGCGCGCCGAGCGCGGCGGTGTGCTCACCGACGTGTCCTGCCGGACAAGCGATCCCGACATCTACGCGATCGGCGAGGTCGCCGCGATCGGCGGCCGGTGCTACGGCCTGGTGGGTCCGGGCTACACCTCGGCCGAGGTGGTGGCCGACCGCCTGCTGGATGGCGTCGCGGAGTTCGGCGAGGCGGACCTGTCCACGAAGCTGAAGCTGCTGGGCGTCGACGTCGCCAGCTTCGGTGACGCGATGGGCGTCACCGAGAACTGCCTCGAGGTCGCCATCAACGACGCGGTGAACCGGACGTACGCGAAGCTGGTGCTCTCCGACGACGCCAAGACCCTGCTCGGGGGCGTCCTGGTCGGCGACGCCTCCTCCTACGGGGTGCTGCGGCCGATGGTCGGCAGCGAGCTGCCCGGGGATCCGCTCGCGCTGATCGCGCCGGCCCAATCCGGCGGCGGCGAGGCGTTGGGCATTGGGGCGCTGCCGGATTCGGCCCAGATCTGCTCGTGCAACAACGTCACCAAGGGCGATCTGAAGTGCGCGATCGCCGACGGCTGCGCCGACGTGCCCTCGCTGAAGTCGTGCACCTCGGCCGGGACGTCGTGCGGGTCGTGCGTGCCGCTGCTCAAGCAGCTGCTCGAAGCCGAGGGCGTCGAGCAGTCCAAGGCTTTGTGCGAGCACTTCAGCCAGTCGCGCGCCGAGCTTTTCGAGATCATCTCCGCCACCGAGCTGCGGACCTTCTCCGGACTGCTGGAGCGCTTCGGCCGCGGAAAGGGTTGCGACATCTGCAAACCCGTGGTCGCCTCGATCCTGGCGTCCACCGGCTCGGACCACATCCTCGAGGGCGAGCAGGCCTCGCTGCAGGACTCCAACGACCACTTCCTGGCCAACATCCAGAAGAACGGCAGCTACTCGGTGGTGCCGCGGGTCCCCGGCGGCGACATCAAGCCCGAGCACCTGATCCTGATCGGCCAGATCGCCCAGGACTTCGGCCTTTACACCAAGATCACCGGGGGCCAGCGCATCGACCTGTTCGGCGCGCGGGTGGACCAACTGCCCGAGATCTGGAAGCGCCTGGTCGACGGCGGCATGGAATCCGGGCACGCGTACGGCAAGGCGCTGCGCACGGTGAAGAGCTGTGTGGGCACCGACTGGTGCCGTTACGGGCAGCAGGATTCGGTGCAGCTGGCCATCGACCTCGAACTGCGCTACCGCGGCCTGCGGGCGCCGCACAAGATCAAGATGGGCGTCTCGGGTTGCGCGCGGGAGTGCGCCGAAGCCCGCTCCAAGGACGTCGGCGTCATCGCCACCGAAAAGGGCTGGAACCTCTACGTCGGCGGCAACGGCGGGATGACCCCCAAGCACGCGCAGCTGCTGGTCAGCGACCTCGACACCGAGACGCTGGTCCGGTACGTCGATCGGTTCGTCATGTACTACATCCGCACGGCCGACCGGCTGCAGCGCACCGCGCCGTGGGTCGAGTCGCTCGACGGCGGTCTGGACCACGTGCGCGAGGTCGTCTGCGAGGACTCGCTGGGCCTGGCAGCCGAATTCGAGGCCGCAATGGAGCGGCACGTGCGCAACTACAAGTGCGAATGGAAGGGGGTGCTCGACGACCCGGACAAGCTCTCGCGCTTCGTGTCGTTCGTCAACGCCCCCGACGCCGTCGATTCGACGGTGACGTTCACCGAGCACGCCGGGCGCAAAATCCCTGTGTCCATTGGCATGCCGACGGTCCGCGAGCACAACTCCGAAGGAACGAGGAAGGTATCATGACGCTTCTCAACGACCTTGCCGTGTGGACGAGCGCGTGCGCGTACGACCACCTCATTCCCGGCCGCGGCGTCGGCGTGCTGCTCGACGACGGTTCCCAGGCCGCGTTGTTCCGGCTCGACGACGGGTCCGTGCACGCGGTGGGCAACGTCGACCCGTTCTCCGGGGCGGCCGTGCTGTCCCGCGGCATCGTCGGCGACCGCGGCGGCCGCGTCACGGTTCAGTCGCCCATCCTCAAGCAGGCGTTCTCGCTCGAAGACGGTTCCTGCCTGGACGATCCGAGCGTTTCGGTGCCGGTGTACCCGGTGCGGATCACCGCCGACGGCTTCGTGCAGATCGCCCGCGACGCCGACGCCCGGGCGGCCTGAGCGCGCGACCGCTCACCGGGTGATGTCGCCGACCAGGTAGCGCTGCATCGTCGGACCGATCGCGTCGACCAGCGCGTCCACCGACATCGAGTGCAGCGGCTCGGAGCGGATGCCGTAGCGCATGATGCCCAGGCCCACGAGCTGGGAGGCGCACAACGAGGCCCGCGTAGCCGCCTTGTCGGCGCCGAGGATTTTCAGCAGCGGGCCGAAGACCGGGCCCACGAAATTGCTTTGGACGATTTCGGCGGTCTTGGCCATGCCCGTGGACGCGACTGCGCTGGCCGCGAACGGCCCACCCCCGGCGGCATCCCAGGTGGTGATCAGCATCGTCAGGGTCCGGCGGCCGATTTGATTGACCCCTCCGGTGACGAGCCGGTCGATGAATTCCGGTGTGCCGAACGGCAAACGCAGCGCCTTGGCGACCGGATCAAGGATGCCACGCGACGGCTCTTCGCGACGGGGCATGGTGCCAGGATCGCCGGTTCGAGCCCAAAGATCAAGGAATTGGCCGTAACGCGCGCGCGTGGGTGACCTGTTGGGGGGCCGATCGACGCGACGCATGCCGGGCGGTGGCGGCCAGGGCGGGCGGCAGGGCGCGGCGGAATCGGTTCGCGATCAGGCGGGCCAGGCCGGGATGGGTGCCCAGCGGTTGACTGACCAGATCGGCGCCGCAGTCGTGCAGCCGTTGTTGGAACAGGCCGTCGGCCAACAGGTAGGAGGCGACCACGACGCGTCCACCGCGGCGCCTCGCCCGGTCGACCGACTCGTGCAGTTGCGGGTCCCCGGTGGCAGCGAACGCCAGGCTCACCCGCGATCCGGTGAGCGCCGACAACAACGTCGCCGTGGTGTGCAGGTCGGCGCGGGCCTTGTCGTCCGAGGTTCCCGCGGCCGCCAGAATCACCGAATCGCCCGGCCGCCAACCGCATTTCAGCAGCTGATCGCCGACGATCCGCGCGACCTGCCCGCTCGGGCCCAGCGCGGGGGTGACGGTCACGTTCGGATGACCGCTGATCGCGACGTGGGCGGGCAGGTCGACCCGGACGTGATATCCGCGCGACAGGAACGCCGGCACCACGATGGCCGGCCGGCCGGCGGCCTTCGCTGTGGCCAGCACCTCGCTGGGGGTGGGTCCCACCACGTCGACGAACGCCACGTCGACCGGGCTGCGGACGAGCGTACTCACCTGTGCCGCAAGGTCTTCGACCATCGCCACGCCGCCGGGCCTGCGGGTGCCGTGCGCCACCAGGATCAGTGCCATGGGGATTCGTCCGGATGGTCGATCGCGAGCCGGTAGCCACGCTTGACCACCGTCGCGATGATGTTCTTGTCGCCCAGCGCCGTTCGCAGCCGCAGCACGGCCGTGTCGACGGCGTGGGGATCGTTGCTGTTGCCGGGAAGCACCCGCAACAGGTCGTTGCGCGCGACGACCTCGCCGGGGCGCTCCGCCAGCGCGCGCAGCGTCGCCATTCCCGATCCCGACAGGGACCGCGGCGAACCGTCGACCAGCACGCAGGTCCCGCGGATCTCCATCTCGTGGCCGGCCGCCCGGATGGTGGTCGAGCGAAGGGTCGGGAGCTCCTGGGCGATGTGACGGGCCAACGCCCCCAACCGCATTCGCTCGGGCGACGACGTGGGGACCCCGGCGCGGAGCAGGGGCTGCGCGGTGACCGGGCCCACGCACATCGCGTGCACGTCGCTGCGAAGTGCTTGCAGCAGTTGCTCTTCGACGCCCAACTCGCGGCTGCGCTCCAGCAGCGCCGCGCCCGCGGGCGCCGAGGTGAAGGTCACCGCGTCGAACTGCCGCCGGGCGACCGAGGTGACGAGTTGGTCGAAGTCGCCGCCGGCCGGCGTTGGTTTCCAGCGATATACGTGGATGGGGACCACCTGGGCGCCCGCGGACCGCAACCCGTTGAGGAATTCCGGGAACGGGTCCCAGGTGTCGGCCGCGCCGTGCAGCTGGACCGCGACCCGCTTTCCGGCGACATCCGATTCGAGCAGGTAGCGCAGGACCTCGCTCGACGATTCGGACTTAGGCGACCACTCCTCGTGCAGTCCGGCGGCGCGCAAGGCGCCGGTCGCCTTCGGCCCGCGGGCCACGATCCGCGCCCGGGACAGGGACGCCAGCAGCTGGGTGGCCAGTCCCCAGCCGTCGGCCGCGGCGACCCAGCCGCGGAAGCCGATGCCGGTGTGCGCCACCAAGATATCGGGAGGCTCGGCGATGACCGCTTCGGTGTGGCGCTGCAGTTCTTCGTCTTCGGGCAGCGCGATGAGGTTGATGGCCGCGGCGCTGGATACCTCCGCGCCGTTGCGGCGCAGCAACGCGCACAGCTCTTCGGCCCGGTTCGCCGAGGTCACGGCGATCCGGTAGCCGGTCAGCGGCGCGGAGTCTAAAGGGGCCAGTTGGGGGGCCATATGAAGTGTGTATGCCTGCGACATTTCGGTTGCGTTACCGGGCAATTGCTGTGGCATTGCCCGTGTTGCGAGTCCGCTCACACACGGGCGGCCTCGGCTTCCGCCCGCGCCCCGGAGCGGCCCGGGACCGAGACGGGACGCCGGACGTAGACCATCCAGGTCATGATCGCCGCGCCGACGTAGGAAGCCAAAAACGCCCAATACGCCGCCGTTTCGGTGCCGGTGCTCAGGTAGGACTGCCGCAGCGCCAGGTTGATTGCCACGCCGCCGAACGCGCCGACCGCGGAGCAGATGCCGATCAGCGATCCCGACTGCGCGCGCGCCCAACGACGACGGTCGTCTTCGCTCATGTCCAGCCCGCGACTGCGGGCCTCGTAGACCGTCGGGATCAGCTTGAACACCGACCCGTTTCCCATGCCGGACAGGACGAACAGCACCATGAAGCCGGCGACGCAGCCGATCATGCTGACGGAACGCGCCACGGCGTGCTGGTCCTCGAGGGCGCTGATGGTGACCAACAGCGCGGCCGCCAGCGTCATCCCGGCGAGGACGCCAAGCGTGACGCGGCTGCCGCCGATGCGGTCGGCCAGCCGGCCCCCGTAGATGCGCGCCACGGAGCCCAGCAGGGGACCGACGAAGGCGACCTGGGCGGCGTGCAGCGCGGCGTGCTTGGCGGTTTCCCCGCTTTCCAGGAAGTGGACCTGCAGCACCTGCCCGAAGGCGAAGGAGAACCCGATCCAGGAGCCGAAGGTGGCGATGTAGAGCAGCGAGATGACGTGGGTGTCGCGCTCGAACAGGATCGAGCGCATGGTGCGCAGCTGGGTGCCGTGGTGGACGTTGTCCATGACCAACGCGGCCGCGATCCCCACGGCGACGAGCAAGACCAGGTAGATCGCGCACACCCAGTACGGGGCCTGGTGCCCGGCGGTGGCCAGCACCAGCAGGCCGACCAGCTGGATCACCGCGACGCCGAGGTTGGCGACGCCGGCGTTGACCGCCATCGCGGCGCCCTTGAGTCGCTGCGGGTAGAAGGCGTTAACGTTGGCCAGCGAGGCCGCGTAGTTGCCGCCGCCCAGCCCCGTCAGCGCGGCGCACAGCACGAAGAGCCATAGGGGCAGGCCGGGGTTGGCCAACAGGGCGATCGTGCCCGCCGTCGGGATCACCAGCACGAAGGCCGAGAACGTCGTCCAGTTGCGACCGCCGAAGGCGGCGATGCCCAGGGTGTAGGGGATCCGGGCGCAACCACCGACCAGGGTGGCCACCGCGCCCAGCAGCAGCTTGTCGCTCGCGGAGAAACCGTAGACGGCGCCCGGCATGAACAGCGCCATGACGGGCCACAGCGTCCAGATCGAGAAGGCCACGTGGTCACCCGCGATGGTGCCGAGCAGATTGCGCCGGGCGATCTTCTTGTTCCCGGCCTCCCAGGCCGCCGCGTCTTCGGGATTCCAGTCCGCGATGCGATGGTTGCGGTGCGGCGAAATCACCTGGGCGCGTTGGCATATGGACGCTGCGCGTGCGTGCATACCGATCCCTCTCTTTGGAAGCAGTTCGGGGTCTGGCCGGCGACGCGCGTGGGCGTCCCGCATGAAGGGGCATGCCCCGCCGTAGGTTTCCGATGCTCACATCTAGGACGCGAGCGGGTCAACCGGAATCGGCCGATATGGGCTGTTAGTTGATTACCAGTTATCTGGTAAGTCCCTGAAGGGTGCCGGCGCGCGCGAATGCCGATCGCCGCCAAGTGATCTCACGCCGGGGCGTCGGACTTTGTGAGCTGTCCTACAGTCGAACGCCGGAATTGCGTTAGCCGAACGGCCAACTCGCGACGCCGGCCCCGGCCACGGCGCCGACCGGGGTACGGGGCCGCGCCCAGTGCAGCCGCACCGACTGGCCGGGCCGCACCTGGGCGATCTTGTCGACGTCCTCGTCGATCACCACGCCCACCACCGGATAGCCACCGGTGACGGGGTGGTCCGGACCGAGGATCACCGGTAAACCGTTGGGCGGCACCTGGATTGCGCCACGGGTGGCACCTTCGCTGGGCAGCTGCCGGTCCGGATGGAGGCATTGCAGGGGACGGCCGACCAGCCGCATCCCCACCCGGTCGCTGCGATCGGATGCCACCCAAGCGGTGCGCACCAGCGCGTCGGGGTCGAGGAACCAGTCGTCGCGCGGCCCGGGCACCACGGACAGCTCGACGACGCCGCCGGTGATGGCCGCCACCGGCGCCTGGTCCAACTCGGGATAGTCCGCGGTGTGCTCGCCGATCGGCAGCCGGTCCCCGGCCCGCAGGGGTGAGGGCCCGATGGCCGACATGACGTCGTAGCTGCGCGAGCCCAGCACCGGCTCCACGCAGATCCCGCCGCGGACCGCGACGTAGCTTCGCAGCCCCGCCCGCGGGGCGCCCAAAGAGATCACCTGGCCGTCGCGCAGGTGCTGAATGCTGTTGGTGCCGAACTCGATTCCGTCGACGGTCGGATCGGTGTCGGCGCCCGTCACCGCGATGTCGACGTCGCTGCCCCGGACCCTGGCCGCGAACCCGCCGAACGTCACCTCCACGGTGGCGCGGTCGTCGGGGTTGGCCACCAGCCGATTGGCCAGTTTGTGCGCGCGCCGGTCGGCGGCCCCGGACCGGCTGACGCCGAGGTGGGCCAGTCCCGGCCGGCCGAGGTCTTCGACGACGGCGAACGGCCCGGTGCGCAGGATCTCCAGGACTGCCACGACTGCCTCCTTGAATGGTGCGGCCCGGTTGGGCTAGACGGCCCGGAACTGAACCCACATGCCTTGCATCAGCAACGCAGGGTCCGGGCGCTGCAGGTCCCACAGGACCGCGTCGGTGTGGCCGATGAGTTGCCACCCGCCGGGGGACTGCCGGGGATAGATCGCGCTGAATTCCCCGGCGAGGGCGACGGATCCGGCCGGCACGGCGGTCCGCGGCTCGGGACGCCGGGGCACCCGCAGGCGCGGGTCGCCGTCGACCAGGTACGCGAAACCGGGTGCGAATCCGCTGAATCCGACCCGCCACAGGGTGGCGGTGTGGGCGTCGATCACCTGCGGGATGGTCAGCCCGGTGTGGCCGGCGACCTCGGCGAGGTCGGGGCCGTCGTAGACCACGTCGATCACCACGTCGGCGCCGCTCTCGGACGGGGCCGGTGGCGTGGCGGTGACGCGCATCGCGTGCAGCCTCCGGCGGACGACGCCCTGGCGGCGGGGGCCGTCCAGCTTCACCAGCACGGTGCGGGCGGCCGGCACGACATCGACCACGCCCGCGATGGGCTCGGAGCGCAGCGCGGCGGTCCACGCCAAAACCTCTGCGGCACTGCCACATTGCACCATCAGCGCCCGGTCGCCGTAGTCCAGGACGGTGTTGCCGGCCAGCTCGGTCGGCAGTTCGTGGGCCAGGTCGCCGCTAAGGTCCGTCACGCTCATTACTCGACGGTAACCCCGGGATCGGGGCTCGTGCGAGGGGCGGCGGCGGGATTTTCGAGCACTGCCAGAGCTGCCTTAGCAAACGCTCAAACAGCCAGGATGCGCGCGAGCGGCTAGCCCAGGATTTTGGTGAGCAGCGGGGGCAGTTGGTCGGCGACGAGGGGGTAGCTCAGCGGTGAGGCGAAGGCGATCGCGCCGGCTTGCTCCGCGGAGGTGAAGATGTGGCGGTTCTGCGCGGTGGTCAGTGACCCCGCCACCTCGGGGTCGGCCAGCAGGGCCTTCTGATCGTCGGGGTTGCGGGTCGTCCAGATCACCACGTCGGCCGAATCGAGCACGGACTTGATGTGATCGCGCGGGATGACGGCGCGCTGATCGGTGCCGAACGGTTTGATGCTGTCGGCGACGACCAGCCCCATCTGGTTCAGGAAATCCGTGCGCCAGCCCGCCATGGTGGCCACGACGGTCCCCTGCCACAGCGCGCCGTGCATCAGCAGCGCCTTCTTGCCGGTCCACTGCGGGTTCTTCTTGCCGACGTCGGTGAACTTCTGGTCGACACCGTCGATCAACGACTTCATCTGGTCCGCCTGGAACACGGCCTGCCCGACGGCGGCGGCCTGCTCCTTCCACGGTTCGAAGAAGGCGTCGCCCCCGGATTGCGCGACGGTCGGGGCGATCGCGGACAGTTTCTGATAGGTGTCGGCGTCGAGGCCGGCGTTGACGGCCACGATCAGGTCCGGTTTCAGGCCCGCGATCTGGTCGACCGGGATGCCGTTGTCCAGGTTCAGCACCACCGGACGGGCCCCGCCGAGTTTGGGCGCGGCCCATGGCCAGACCGCGAACGGCTGGTCACCGAACCAGTTGGTGACCGCGATCGGCACCACGCCGACGGCGAGCAGGTCGTCCTGCTCGGTGAAGCCGGCGCTGACGACGCGCTTGGGGGGTTCCTTGACGACGGTCTGACCGAACAGGTGGGTCAGCGTCACCGAGCCCGGGGTGGCACCCGGAGCCGGTTTGTTCGACGAACACCCCGCCGAAAGCGCCGAGGACCCGGCGATCGCGGCGACGCCGGAAGCCCCTGCGAGCTGCAAGAATCCCCGTCGATTCCATCCCTGTCGCATCGCGTGAGAGTATCGCGTTCCGCCACCCGGCGGCTCGCGTTGCAGAGTTCTGACAAACGCGCCGGCCCCGTTGCGATTTCTGCGTATCGCCCGCGTAACTGTGCACACCCGGACCGGTAACAGTGCCTCTCTAGCGTCAAGTGGTCACCGCCCGCGCCTACCCACAAGGGAGTCCCACCAGATGACCACGACCCTCAGCCCGGCATCGCAGCCCGCGCCGACGCGCGAGCGTCCTGCCGGACGGCACTGGATCGACGACTGGCGACCCGAAGACCCGGAGTTCTGGGAGGCGACCGGCAAGCCGATCGCCCGCCGCAACCTGATCTTCTCGATCTTCGCCGAGCACGTCGGGTTCAGCGTGTGGATGCTGTGGAGCATCGTCGTGGTGCAGATGACCGCGGGCGCGCACGGGCTGCCCGCCGCGTCCGGCTGGGCGCTGACCCCCAGCCAGGCGCTGTGCCTGGTCGCCGTCCCCAGCGGGGTGGGCGCCTTCCTGCGGCTGCCGTACACCTTCGCGGTGCCGATCTTCGGCGGCCGCAACTGGACGACCATCTCGGCGGCGCTGCTGCTGATCCCGTGCCTGCTGCTGGCCTGGGCGGTGAGCCATCCCGGCATCCCGTTCGCGGTCCTGGTGGCGGTCGCGGCGACCGCCGGCTTCGGCGGCGGCAACTTCGCCTCGTCGATGGCCAACATCTCCTTCTTCTACCCGGAGAAGGACAAGGGCTGGGCGCTGGGCCTGAACGCGGCCGGCGGCAACGTCGGCGTCGCCGTCGTCCAGAAGATCATCCCGCCCGTCGTCGTCGCCGGCGGCGGGGTGGCCCTGGCCCGCGCCGGACTGTTTTACGTGCCGCTGGCCGTCGTGGCCGCCGTGTGCGCGTTCCTGTTCATGAACAACCTGAGCGAGGCGAAGGCCGACGTGAAGCCGGTGTGGCAGTCGCTGCGCCACCCCGACACCTGGGTCATGTCGCTGCTCTACATCGGCACGTTCGGGTCCTTCATCGGCTACTCGGCCGCCTTCCCGACCCTGCTAAAGACGGTGTTCGGCCGCGGCGACATCGCGCTGACCTGGGCCTTCCTCGGCGCCGGCATCGGATCGGTGATCCGGCCCCTCGGCGGCAAGCTGGCCGACCGGATAGGCGGCGCGCGCATCACCGCCGCCAGTTTCGCGCTGTTGGCCCTCGGGGCGGCGGCCGCGCTGTGGTCGGTGCGGGCGGTCAACCTGCCGGCGTTCTTCGCCAGCTTCATGTTCTTGTTCGTCGCCACCGGCATCGGCAATGGCTCGACCTACCGGATGATTTCGCGGATCTTCAAGATCAAGGGCGAGCTGGCCGGCGGCGATCCGGACACCATGGTGCAGATGCGGCGCCAGGCCGCCGGCGCGCTGGGCGTCATCTCCGCGGTGGGCGCCTTCGGCGGCTTCATCGTGCCGCTGGCCTACGCCTGGTCGAAATCGGAGTTCGGCAGCATCGAGCCGGCGCTGCGCTTCTACATCGCGTTCTTCCTCGCCCTGCTGGGCGTCACCTGGTACTGCTACCTGCGCAGGCACAACGCGATAACCCGGGTCGGGATCTAGTTAGGGCTGCTGCTTGCCGCCGTAGTTGGCCCAGGGGCTGTAGTCGGCGATCAGCTCCTCCTGCGGCGGCCGCTGGTCCTCGGGAACGTGTTGCAGGTTGATCCGGATCCGGTACCAGATCGAGCTGGGCCCGCGCATGCCGTCGACGAGGACGTCGACCGGCTGCAGCCGCTCGGCCGCCGCCGGATGGCGGTCGCGCCAGGTGTCCAGCGCCGCCATCGCCTCGTCCTTGGTCTTGGTGCGGGCGATCTCGATCAGGGGCATCGAGGATTGACGCCGCCCGCCGGTGCCCTTGTCGCGCTTGCCCGACCCTTTGGGCGCCCGCTCGGGAGGCCCCATCTCCTCGGCCAGCACCAGCAACCGGTCGAGGTCACCGACCGCGTCGTCCATTCCCTCCCAGGGGTCACCGATCTCGGCGAACCGCGCGGGCACGGTATCGATGGTGAACGCCTCGGGCCGGCACCCGGCGACCTCGTCCCAGTGCAGCGGGGTCGAGACCCGGGCGTCGGGCGTCGCCCGCACCGAATAGGCCGAGGCGACCGTGCGGTCCTTCGCGTTTTGGTTGAAGTCGACGAACACCCCCTCGCGTTCTTCCTTCCACCACCGGCTGGTCGCCGCCTCGGGCACGCGCCGCTCCACCTCCCGGGCGACTGTCTGCGCGGCCAGGCGCACCTGGCGGAACTCCCAGCGCCGGGCGATGCGGGCGTAGATGTGGAAGCCGCGCGACCCCGACGTCTTCGGCCACGGGGTCAGGCCGTAGTCCTCGAGCACCTCGCGCGCCACCAGGGCGACGTCCACGATGCGCCGCCAGGAGACCCCGGGCATCGGATCGAGGTCGACGCGCAGTTCGTCGGGGTGATCGAGGTCGTCGGCGAGCACCGGGTGCGGATTCAGGTCGACACAGCCCAGGTTGATCGCCCAGGCCAGCCCGGCGGCGTCGCGGATGACGGCCTCCGCCGCGGAAGTGCCTCGCGCGTAACGGAGTTCGGCGACGTCGACCCAGTCCGGCCGTTTCGCCGGCGCGCGCTTCTGGAACACCGCCTCTTCGGTGATGCCCTTGACGAAGCGCTTCAGGATCATGGGGCGCCCGGCCACGCCGCGCAGCGCGCCGTCGGCCACGGACAGGTAATAGCGGACCAGGTCGAGCTTGGTGTAGGGGCCCGATGTTTTGTGGCCGTCCGCGCGGGGGAACACGACCTTGTCCGGATGGGTGACGGTGACCTCGCGCCCGGCCACCTCCAGCAAAACCGGACGGGTCATGCGGTTCATGTTAATTCGCCAGAATTTCTGGCCGTGCTGAGACGGACGTCACATATGGTGGATTCCATGCCTAACCTCCTCGGCCTGCCCGGCCAGGCCTCCAAAGCGGTAGCAAAACTGCACCAGTACGTCGAGCGCGGCTCCGCCGAACTGCACTACGTGCGCAAAATCTTCGAGTCGGGCGCGTTCCGGATCGAGCCACCGCAGAACTACGCCGCGATGGCGGCCGACATCTACAAGTGGGGCGAGTTCGGCATGCTGCCCGCCCTCAACGCGCGGCGCCATCCCGACCGCGCGGCGTGCATCGACGAAGAGGGCGAATTCTCCTACCGCGAACTCGACGAGGCGGCGCACGCGGTGGCCAACGGGCTGATCGAGAAGGGCGTCAAGGGCGGCGACGGCGTCGCCATCCTGGCCCGCAACACCCGCTGGTTCCTGATCGCCAACTACGGCGCCGCGCGGGTCGGCGCGCGCATCATCCTGCTCAACAGCGAATTCTCGGGTCCGCAGATCAAAGAGGTGTCCGAGCGCGAGGGCGCCAAGCTGATCATCTACGACGACGAGTACACCAAGGCCGTCAGCAAGGCCTCACCGGAGCTGGGCAAGCTGCGGGCGCTGGGGACCAACCCGGATAGTGACGAGCCGTCCGGCAGCACCGACGAGACGCTGGCCGACCTGATCGAGCGCAGCAGCAAGGAGCCCGCCCCCAAGGCGGACAGGCACGCCTCGATCATCATCCTGACCAGCGGGACGACCGGCACCCCGAAGGGCGCGAACCGCAGCACCCCGCCGACGCTGGCTCCGGTCGGCGGAATCCTGTCGCACGTCCCGTTCAAGGCCGGCGAGGTGACGTCGCTGCCGGCGCCGATGTTCCACGCGCTGGGTTATCTGCACGGCACGATCGCGATGTTCCTGGGCTCGACGCTGGTGCTGCGCCGCAAGTTCAAGCCGCCGCTGGTGCTGCAGGACATCGAGAAGTACAAGGTGACCGCGATGGTCGTCGTCCCGGTGATGTTGTCGCGGATCCTCGAAGCGGTCGAGAAGATGGACTCCAAGCCCGACCTGTCCAGCCTGAAGATCGTGTTCGTGTCGGGATCGGCGCTGGGGGCCGACCTGGCGGAGCGCTCGCTCAAGGACCTCGGCCCGGTGATCTACAACATGTACGGCTCGACCGAGATCGCCTTTGCGACCATCGCCGAACCCAAGCACCTGCAGTACAACTCGTCGACCGTCGGGCCGGTCGTCAAGGGCGTGCGCGTCAAGATCTACGACGACAACGGCAAGGAGCTGCCGCAGGGCGAGGTCGGCCGCATCTTCGTCGGCAACGCCTTCCCGTTCGAGGGCTACACGGGCGGGGGCAAGAAGCAGATCATCGACGGCCTGTTGTCGTCGGGCGACGTCGGCTACTTCGACGAGAACGGCCTGCTCTACATCAGCGGGCGTGACGACGAGATGATCGTCTCCGGCGGCGAGAACGTCTTCCCGGCCGAGGTCGAGGACCTCATCACCGGGCACCCCGACGTCGTGGAGGCCACCGCGATCGGCGTCGACGACAAGGAGTGGGGCCACCGCCTGCGCGCCTTCGTGGTGAAGAAGGACGGCGCGGACCTCGACGAGGACACCGTCAAGCACTACGTGCGCGATCACCTGGCCCGCTACAAGGTGCCGCGCGAGGTCATCTTCCTCGACGAGCTGCCGCGCAACCCCACCGGCAAGATCCTCAAGCGCGAGCTGCGCGAAATGGAGATCGAATAAGCCTCAGCGGCGTTCTTTGATGGCCCGGGTGATCTGGGCCGTGAGCTTCGGGTCGACCAGGAGTTGGTCGATCAGCGCGGTGAGCACCTCCTGCCCGGTCACGCGGGCGACGCCGAGCCGATCGGCCGCCTCGCGCTGCCAGATGTCGAGGGCCCGGTGAGTGGCGGCCGCCAGGTCGACGGTCCGGCGGGTCCGCTGGGTGCGCCCCGCCTGGTTGGCCGACGGCTCGCTGGCGATGCGCTGGCCGCGGGGCTGCCCGAGGCTGAGGCGCTCGGTCGGCGCGGCGTCTCCGGCGGGGCCGCCCGCCGGGGTGGGGGCGCGAAAGGATCCGGCGCTGGGTCCGTTGGGACTGGGCTTGAAGTTCACTTCGGTGTCTTCCTCCGTGAGTGCGGATCAGTAAATCAGCGCTCGTCGCCTATGTGTCAATACTGATTCTCTCACCGACGCCACCCTAAGTCGCGTCGCCGGGCCGCGGAGGGCCCGGGTGGGACGCCGATGGATTTACGCGCGGCTCCGCGACGCCGGATGCAGGCGAAAGAGCAAATTTGAGAAATAGCTGACGTCGGTAAGACGGGCGCCGGGATTGCGGCCATCCGGCGAGTCGCGGTCGGTAATTCGGGATCGAATCAGTGGATCTGACAATGCGCATATTCGGACTTCAGTAAATACGTCAAGCCCGGACAGTACATCAGTATATCGCCATTTAACTGCGGCGATAACCGGAACCTCCGCGCGCTCGCTCAGTATTCGCGGATCAATGAATTGCGTAAATATGAATGGATAATCGCAGCTTTGATCGCGCGTCAACACGGCATTGTTGCGCAATTCACACCCCAAAATCCCCGAATTCGCTTGTTTGCTTAGAAATGTCCGGTTAGCGTTTTAAGCATCGATTCAAAGTCTTTCGAAAGGAGCGCCCTCGATGATCTCGTCAGCATCGTTACGTGGCGCGGCCGTAGGTGTTGTGGGTGCCGGGGCCGTGGCGGGCGCGCTGCTCTTCGGCGGCGCCCCCGTGGCTTCGGCCGCCCCCGGGCCGAGTCACTCCACAAGCTTCGCCAGTGCCGGGCCGCAAAGCGGACCGGGCCTCATTCCCGACCGCCCCGGTGGCCGTGGATGGGGTGGCCATGATGGTCGGGGACATGGCAATTGGGGTCACGGTGGCTGGGGGCACGGTGGCTGGGGCCACGGGCCCGGCTACTGGAAGCCCCAGCACTGGTGGAACTGGTGGTGGTGACCACCATCTCCGCGCGGTAGCCGGCCATCACCGACACGCCAACCCTCGGGATGGACGGCTCGCGTATGGGGGGAACCATGCCGGCTTGACTCAGTCAGGCCGGCATGGCCCATTTCTGCGCCCGGTTACGGATCGCGCGGCAGGCCCAACAACCGCTCGGCGATGATGTTCAGCTGCACCTCGGACGTCCCGCCGTAGATGGTGGTCGCCCGGCTGGCCAGCAGGTACTCGCCCCATTTGCCGGGCAGTTGGTCGGTGTCGCCGATCGCGGCGTCGGTCCCGAAGGACGAGACCGCGAACTCGGCGTAA
This sequence comes from Mycobacterium sp. TKK-01-0059, assembly GCF_000709305.1. Lineage (NCBI taxonomy): Bacteria > Bacillati > Actinomycetota > Actinomycetes > Mycobacteriales > Mycobacteriaceae > Mycobacterium > Mycobacterium sp. TKK-01-0059. Next base: position 1,421,074 of record NZ_KL446993.1, on the reverse strand, counting down.
CCCTGGCCGGTGCGCATCGACAGCAGCTTGGAGATCGCCGCCGACGGCATCGCGTCCCCGCCGGCCAGCGTCAGCAGCGTGGAACGCAGGTTCAGCACCTTGGCCGCGTGGCCCTCGGCAATCAGCTGACCGGCGCGGTGCTGCGCGACCTGATCGAACTGCCCGTCACGAACGAACTCGACGAACTGCGACAGCGTGGCCAGGAAGTTCGCCTCGCTGCTGCCGATCGACACCCGCTCCGCGGTCAGGGTGTTTCGGCTGACCTCCCAGCCCCGGTTCACCTCACCGAGCACGCACTCGTCGGGCACGAACACGTCGTCGATGTAGACGGTGTTGAACATCGCGTTGCCGGTGAGCTCGCGCAGCGGCTTGACGTCGACGCCCTCGCTCTTCATGTCCAGCAGGAAGTACGTGATGCCGCTGTGCTTCGGCGCGCTGGGATCCGTCCGCGCGAGCAGCGCGCCCCACTGCGAGAACTGCGCGGCGGTCGTCCAGATCTTCTGGCCGGTAATGCGCCAGCCCCCGTCGGTCCGGGTGGCCTTCGTGGACAGGCCGGCCAGATCCGAACCGGCGCCCGGCTCGGAAAACAGCTGACACCAGATCATCTCGCCGCGGAAGGTCGGCGGCAGGAACCGCTGCTTTTGCTCCTCGGTGCCGAACGCCACGATCGACGGGACGATCCAGGTGGCGATGCCGGTCTGGGGCCGCTTGACCCGCCCGGAGGCGAACTCCTGCGCGATGATGATCTGCTCCACCGGCCCGGCCGCCCGGCCCCACGGCTTGGGCAGGTACGGCAGCACCCAGCCGCCCTCGGCGATGGCGACCTTGCGTTGCTCGCGCTCGATCTCCTTGAGTGCCGCCACTTCGGCCCGGATCTCCGCCCGCAGCTTCTCGGTCTCGGGATCGAGGTCGATGTCCACCGCGCGCATCCCGGTGGTGGTCGCGGTGTCGACCACCTTCTGCGGGTAGTCCGAGCTGCGGCCGAAGGAGGCGGCCAACATCAGCGCCCGGCGGTAGTACACGTTCGTGTCGTGCTCCCAGGTGAACCCGATCCCGCCATGCACCTGGATGCAATCCTGCGCGCACCGTTGGGCGGCCGCCGGCGCCAGTGTCGCCGCCACGGCGGAGGCGAAGTCGACGTGGGAACCCGCGGTGTCCCAACGGTTTTCGCGGGCCTCGTCGATCGCGCGGGCGGCATCCCACACCGCCGCGGTGGCCCGCTCGGTGTCGGCGATCATCTCGGCGCACTTGTGCTTGATGGCCTGGAATTGGCCGATCGGCCTGCCGAACTGCTCGCGGATCTTGGCGTAGCTCGACGCGGTGTCGGTCGCCCAGCGCGCCACGCCGATGGCCTCGGCGGACAGCAGCGTCGTCATCAGCGCGTGCGCGGTGCCCATGCTCAGGTTCGTCAAGACGACGTCGTCGCCGACCTCCACGGCGTTGGCCCGCACGTCGGCGATGGGCCGCAACGGGTCCAGGCTCTTCACCGGCTCGATCTCGAGCTGGTCGGCGCGCAGCACCACCCACGCCTCGCCGCTGTCGATCGCAACGGGGAGCACCAGCAGCGAGGCCTGCGCGGCGGCGGGGACCGCGCGCAGCTCGCCGCGGATCACCAGCGAATTGCCCTGCCGGGTGGCGGTCAGCGCGCAGCAATTCAGGCCGTAGGCGCCGATCTCGGCGCCGGACGCCAACCCGGCGAGCACCTTGGCGTCCGGGTCGTGCGCGGAGATCAACGCGCTGGCGATCGCGGACGGCACGAAGGGGCCCGGCACCGCCCCGTAACCGAATTCCGCGAGCACGATGGCCAACTCGAGGACGCCGAAGCCCTGCCCGCCGACGGATTCCGCCAAGTGGACGCCCTGCAGGCCCTGCTCGGCCGCGGCCTGCCAGTACGGCGGCGGGTTCTGGACCGGCGTCTCCATCGCCTCGTGCAGCGTCTCGGACGGGGCGATGCGCGCCACCAGCGCCCGCACGGAATCGGCCAGTTCTTGATGCTCGGGATTTATCGCGATCGGCATTGGTCGCCTTCCGTTGCTGCAGGACGCCGTCTCGGCCAAGTACCTTCCAAGCTAACAACCAGTCGGTTGGTTGACGACACGGGCTCGTGACGAGGCGCGGCTGGTCGCCACCACCGCTAGCGCCACCGCTTGCCGATCCACCCGGCGATGATGTCGGCCTGCTCGCTGCGGGCCCCGGGGGTGGTGAAGTAGTGATCGGCGTCCACCGAGGCCCGGGTCTTGTCCGCGCCGGCGAGGGCGTCGAAGATGCGTTGCGCGTCAGAGGGAAACACGCCGGTGTCGGCGTCGGCGTTGATCACCAGGGCCGGACACCGGACCCGGGCCAGGTGCGGCTCGGCCCGGGTCTGGGCCACCCGCAGGCTCCACATGCCCAGCCAGTTGCGCAGCGTGCACGCCGCCGCGATGCCGTGCGCCGAGCGGTTCGCCTTGGCCGGGACGCCCGCGTAGCACATGTTGGGCTGCCGTTTGGTCGGCTCGATGCCGGGATCGACCATGCGCGGGTCGGCCCAGGTGCGCATCACCGAAAACGGGCGATCGGAAAACCCTGCCGCGCGAACGCGTTTGAGCTCTCTTTCGGCCCAGTCGGTGATGGCGTGATTGCGCGCGACCTGCGCGCTGCGGTACCGCGCGAGGAACTCCGCGGTGTAGGGCGGCCCATTGCGCCCGTTGAACAGGTCGAGGTCGGCGTCGGTGGCCACGGGATCGTTCTCGTCGACGACGGCGGCGTCCATCCAGGCGGTGAGCACTTCGGGTCGCCCGGGATGGGCGGCGGTGGCCACGTAGCCGTCGGCGGGCGGCAACTCGGTCACCCCGGCCGCCGGGCGCATGCCTTCCAGCGGGGTCACGTTCGGCTCGACGGCCTGGGACTGGTAGGCGGCCATCAACGACCCTCCGCCCGAGTTGCCCAGCAGCACAACGGTATCCACGCCCTGCACCTCGCGCAGCCAGCGCACTCCGACCCCGATGTCCACCAGCGCGTGGTCGAGCAGAAAGCTGCTTTCGAAGCCGCGGAACCTGGTGTTCCAGCCGAGGAATCCGATGCCGCGAGTGGCCATGTAATCGGCGAGATAGTGCTCGGAGAAGTCGATCTGGTAGTGCGCGGCGATCATCGCCACCTTGGGCTTGCGTCCCACCCCCCGGTGATACAAACCCTGGCAGGGGTGCCCGCCGGCGCCGGCGCGCCCGGCCGTAGGCGACGGCAGTCCGACGAATTCGCGGATGACTCCGGCACCGGTACGACGAGTCAATTCAGCGGTCCCCCTCAGTGGCGTAGATGGCCCGGTAATAGATGTTGGCCAGGGTTTGGATGCAGGCCTCGTCGTCGGGTTCCCCGCAACGTGCCGAACCGAGCTGGACGTAGCAGAACTGGTTGAACATCGCCACGATCGCCTCCGCGATCAGCTGCGGGTCGTCGTCGCGGCAACGGCCCTCGGCCTGTGCGCGGCGGACCGATTCGGCGATGAAAGATATTGGTATCGAGCAGATTTCGGCCCAGTACTGGGCGAAGTCGTCGTTGATCATCGCCAGCTGTGACACGCTGATCACCTCGGCGAGCCGGTTGCGGTAGGTGTGCCAGTGCGCGGCGGCCGCCCCGTACGCGCGCTCGCGATCGGTCAACCCGTGCTGGGTCACCGACAGCGCGCGCTGGTTGGCCTCGTCGCGGAAGCGCAGCGCCCATTGGCGCACCATCGCCTCTTTGGACTCGTAGTAGTTGTAGAAGGACGCCGCCGAGCGGCCGGCCTCCGCGGCGATGTCGGCGATGGTCGTGGCCAGGACACCTTTGCGCGCGATGACCGTCCGGGCGGCCAGATCGATCGCGGCCTGCGTCCGCCTGCCGCGATGCGTGGGCAGCTCCGCGGGTGGCCCGCTCCGGTCAGCAGGGGATGCCGCGGTGGACACCTGCGCACCTCCCTGGGCCAAAACTGAATCTGATGTTAGATTCAGATTCGGATCTTGGCCAGGCTCATCGAGCCGGGAACCGAGGGGAGCCGCACGATGATCAAGCCGCACAACACCAACGCGGAATTCGAACTCGGCGGGATCAATCACGTCGCGCTGGTGTGCTCGGACATGGCCAAAACCGTCGACTTCTACAGCAACATCCTGGGCATGCCGCTGATCAAGTCGCTCGATCTGCCCGGCGGGGCGGGCCAGCACTTCTTCTTCGACGCCGGCAACGGCGACTGCGTCGCCTTCTTCTGGTTCGCCGACGCCCCCGACCGGGTGCCGGGCATTTCGTCGCCGGGCGCCATCCCCGGCATCGGCGACATCACCAGCGCGGTCAGCACGATGAACCACCTGGCCTTCCACGTGCCGGCCGAGAAGTTCGACGCCTACCGCCAGCGACTCAAGGACAAAGGGGTGCGGGTCGGGCCGGTGCTCAACCACGACGAGAGCCCCATGCAGGTCTCGGCGACCGTGCATCCCGGCGTCTATGTGCGCTCGTTCTATTTCCAGGATCCCGACGGCATTACCCTCGAGTTCGCCTGTTGGGTGAAGGAATTCGAAAGCGGCGACGCGAAGGCCGTGCCCAAGACCGCCGCGGACCGCCGACCCCCGGTGGGCGCCGGTCGCTGATCGCGCCGCTGCTCCGCGAGTCGGAGAATGCTAGGTATGACCGACGGCATTTTGACCGACGAACAGATCGCCGCGCTTACCCCCGGGCAGCGCCGCGACCTCATCTCCCGGCTGGAGCGGCCCCTCGGCGAGGTCATCGACCCGGACTTCCTGGACCGCGTGCGCCGCGTCCGGCTGAGTCTGATGATCGGCGGTTCCATCGCGATGGTTCCCTGGCTGGGATACCTGGCGATGACGCTGCCCGAGAAGTACGTCGCCCACAATTGGCCGGTCACCTGGATCGGCTTCGATGTGCTGCTGGTCGCCTTCATGCTGACGACGGCCGCGCTGGGGTATCTGCGCCGCCAGCTGCTGGTGCTCGCCGCGTTCACCACCGGGGTGCTGCTGATCTGCGACGCGTGGTTCGATCTCATGACCGCGGGCCCCAAGGACGTGTGGCTGTCGGTGATCACCGCGCTGCTGATCGAGGTGCCGCTGGCGATCTTCATGATCTTCAGCGCCATGCGCATCCTGCGGCTCACCATGATGCGTTTGTGGCTGCTGCGTCCCGGCATGCGCCTCTGGGAGCTGCCGCTGTTCCCGTGAGGCGGTGCGGGTTTGGCCCGCGCACCGGCTCGAGGGCCGGACAACTGTATCCCGAGTTGCGGGCGTAGCGGGCCGAATCGGCGATAAGTCGCCGCGAATCGACCCCGCCCGGCGTGGCCAGGGCCGTTGAGGGGGAAAAGATTACTGCACCGCCGGCGATCTCGCGGCGGAATTCGAGTCTTGACAAAACCGCGAAATCTTCGCCTGCGTCAGCTAGCGTCCACAGCAGCGACATAGGGGTATGAGCGGCGGGGTAGTTCACCAACACAGGCGAAAGTCCGTCGGACAATTTCAAGCGCGACACACATCGACGATCCTCGAAAAGCCAAGCGCCAACCGCACTTCCAGCACCCCCAGACCGCCCCGCAAACGTCGTCGTCTCACAGCACAAGGACTCGAGGAAATGGTCGCACTCGGAAATATCAACGAATGGCACCCGCCGCACGGCCCGGTCACCATGTGGATGGCCGCACCCGCCGCACGCGAAGCGGCCCGCGCCGCACGGCGAAGCGACCTGGCGCCGAGTTACCAACAGAATCAGCACCTCTGGGCCTCCTACCAAGGCAAGGCCATGAACCGCCAGCTGCCCCGTCTGATGATCGTCGCGTGGGACATCCCCGGCACCTGTGACATTGCGGCGATGACGGCGACGATCAACGCCCACGTTCGCCGCCAGGACACCTATCACAACTGGTTCGAGTACGACAACGGCACGTTCGTGCGCCGGGTGATCGACGATCCCGAAGCGATCGAGTTCGTCCCCGTGGCGCTGGGGCACAAGACCGCGGACCAAGTCCGCGCCCATGCCTTGACCACCACCCCGGACACCCTCGAGTGGGGCTGCTTCACCTACGGAATCGTCCAGCACGCCGACTATTTCACGTTCTACGCGAGCGTCGACCACCTGCACATCGACGGCTTGTCGGCCGCCCTCATCTTCCTCGATGTCCACCTGACGTATCAGGAACTCGCGCAGATCGGGCACCAGCCCGCCGGCCTACCGGAGATCCGCAGTTACCGCGACTACGTTGCGCGCCAACGCGAGAAGGCGGCGACGTTGACGCTCTCGTCGCCCGAGATCAAGGACTGGATCGAGTTCGCCCGCGACACCGACGGCGACTGGCCCAGTTTCCCGCTGCCCCTTGGTGACACGTGGTCCAGCACCAGAGGCGACCTGTTGACGGTCGAGCTGATGAATGCCGAGGACACGGAGTCTTTCGACGCCGCCTGCGTGGCGGCCGGCGCCCGGTTCATCGGGGGAGTGCTGGCCTGCACGGGCCTGGCCGAGCACGAATTGACCGGCAAGAAGACCTATCACGGGTTCACGGCCAAGGACACCAGGACACCGGGCGTCGACTCGATGACCGTCGGCTGGTTCGCCAGCCTGATTCCGATCACGGTGCCGACCGCCGGCGAGACGTTCGCCCAGGCCGCCCGGACGGCGCAGAAGTCGTTCGACGACGCTCAGCGCCTCGCCGACGTGCCGGTCGAGCGGGTGCTGGAGCTCGCCACCCCGGACGAACTGGGCATCAAGCTGCCCACGCAGCTGCCGATGATGTTGTCGTTCCTCGACTTCCGCAAGATCCCCCTCAACGGGTTGTGGGCGGAGACGAAATTCGGCACTTACGGCGACAGCCTGTCCCACGGCGGGGTGAACATGTGGATCAACCGCCAGGCCGCGAACACCACGGTGACGATGTCCTTCCCGGACAACGCGATCGCGCGGGAGTCGGTGCTGCGCTACATCGCGACGCTGATCCAGGTGTTCGCGCGTGTCGCCAGGCCCACCGGGGACGAGCCGGTTGTGGTTGCGCCCCAGGTGAACCCGGACGACACATTCGCTCCGGCGCCGGACACGGACGATCACGAAGCGGCGTAGCGATGAGCAACGTGCTGGACCTGGCCGACCAAACACTCTTCCTGGGTGAGCGGGCGACGGGTGCCACCAGCTTGCTGCAGTGCGTCTGGGTGTACGACCGCGCCGTCGACGTCGGTGGGCTGCGTGAGTTCCACCGCCACCTCGGCCGGGGGCGGCTGTCGCGGCGAGTCGAGCGCTCCGCCTTGTCGTTTGGCCGTCATCGCTGGGTGGCGGCCGCCGAGTGCTCCCCCTTGGAGATCGTCGCGCCGCCGCGGGAGCGCGAGGACATCGACGCGTGGCTCGACGAGCAGACTCACAAGCGGCCGGACGCCGAGCGCGGGCCCGGATGGCACTTGGCGATGCTCCCGCTGACCGACGGCGGCGCGGTGGTGAGCCTGGTCACCACGCACTGCCTCACCGATGGCGTCGGGCTGTGCGAGGCCCTGGCCGACGCGGCTCGGGGACGCGGCAACCGGACCCGCTGGCCCGCCGCGGGAGACCGGCGGCGCTGGCAAGCCCTGCGCGAGGACGCGCGCCAAACCGCGCACGACGCGCTCGATGTCGGCCGCGCCGTCGGCGCCGCGGCCCGGATGCTCCGGCAGGGCCGCGACGGCACCGCGGCCGTCGCCCCGCCACGCGGGAAGCGGCCCGCGCCGCCGGCCGCGCCCGACGACCGCATTGCCCTGCCGATGGAGACGATCTTCGTCAGCGCCGACGACTGGGACGCGCGCGCAACCGCCTTGGGCGGCACCAGCAACGCGCTGCTCGCCGGGTTGGCGGCCCACCTCGCCCAGCGGGTGGGGCGGGTGGCCCCCGACGGCTCGGTCAACATCGGCATGCCCGTCAACGAGCGCGCCCCAAGCGACACGCGCGCCAACGCGGTCACGAACGTCGACGTCACGCTGGGGGCCGCGGCGATCACCACGGACCTGCGCGAGATCCGCGCCGCCATCAAGCGGGCGCTGGTTCGCCATCACGACGAGCCCGACGAGCGGTGGGCGCTGCTGCCCCTCGTCCCGCTGATCCCGAAGCCGGTGTTTCGGCGGTTGCTCAGCGTGGTCACCGGCGGCGCGGCGACCGTGGTGTCGTCCAATCTCGGCGCGCTCGACCCGGCCGCCAACCGGCCGGACGGCACGGACGCCGACTACTTCGCCATGAAGTCGGTGTACCCGGGCGTGACCGCCGCGACGATGCACCGCACCAACGGGGCCCTGGCGTTGCTGTCGGGGCGGGTCCACGGCCGGGTCTTCATCTCGGTCCTCGCCTACGAATTGGGCCGCCACAATTCGAACGAGGGTCTGCGACAAGCGCTTTCCAAGACGCTGAGCGACTTCTCGCTGGCCGCCACAACGGGCTGGCACACGGTCTGCCCGGTGTGAGGCGCTAGGCCTCGGCCCGTGTTTCGGTGAGCCGGTAGAGGTTTGGCTCGGCAAGCTTGTCGAGCAGGGCGGCCAGGTGATCGACGAGCTCACCCGGTTCGAGCCGGACGTCACCGGCCAGCCAGGCGCTGATGGTCTGCCCGACCCCGCCGACCACGAAGTGCGCTGCGGCCTTGATGCGATCGTTTGCCGGCACCTGAAGCGCGTTGCCGACGTGCTGGCCGGACAGCATCGCGAACAGGGCGCTGGACTCGGCGCGTTTGCGCACCACCACGGGGTCGGCCAGCTGCGTGCTGAACAACAGGCGGCCGACGCGGGCGTCGTCGGTGATGGTCCGCACGATGTTGGCGATGCCCGCGCGGGTCTGCTCGTCGGCGGGCACCGTGGCGACCGCGGCCTGCGTGGTGGCGGCCAGCTCGGCGACCACCCAGTCGAAGACGCAGGAGACGAATTCGTCCTTGTCGGTGAAGCTCTCGTAGAAGTACCGGGCCGCCAGCCCGGCGCGGCGGCACACCCCGCGGACGGTGACCGCCGAGATGTCCGGCCGCTGATCGCCGAGCAGGTCCAGGCCGGCGGCCAGGAGCCGGTTACGGCGGGTGGCCAGGCGTTCGGCGGCCTCCACCCCGCGATACGGCCGCGCGCTGGACGTGTCGCTCATGCGGACCATCTTGACACTAACGCCGCGGCGCGACAATATCAGGAAACAAGCGTTCGCACATTAGCGGCCGCGCTGCGGGAGGATCTGACGATGGCAATTCACCAGTCGGTGCAGGCACCGATCGGGCACGTCGAGCGCGGGGCCACCGACCCGCCGCGCCCCCAGCGGCGCAGGCGCGGGCGGACGCTGGGCATCGACGAGGGCCTGATGGGCGTCGCCCTGCTGGCCGGTCCGGCGAACGTGATCATGCAACTGGCGCAGCCGGGTGTGGGCTACGGCGTCATGGAAAGCCGCGTCGAAAGCGGCCGGGTCGACCTGCACCCGTTCAAGCGGGCCCGCACCACGTTCACCTACCTGGCCGTGGCGACCAACGGCAGCGAGGCCCAGAAGGCCGCCTTCCGCCGGGCCGTGAACAAGGCCCACGCGCAGGTCTACTCGACGCCGGAAAGCCCGGTGTCCTACAACGCCTTTGATCCCGCGCTGCAGCTCTGGGTGGGGGCCTGCCTGTACAAGGGCGGCCTCGACATCTACCGGATGTTCATCGGTGAGCTCGACGGCGAAGACGCCGAGCGCCACTACCGCGAGGGCATGGCGCTGGCCACGACCTTGCAGGTGCCGCCGAAGATGTGGCCGGCCGACCGGGCGGCGTTCGACCGTTACTGGGAAGAGTCGCTGGCCAAGGTGCACATCGACGACGCGGTGCGGGAATACCTGTACCCGATCGCCGCCAACCGCATCCGGGGCGTGAAGCTGCCCGGTCCCATCCAGCGGCTCTCCGAGGGCTTCGCGCTGATGATCACGACGGGCTTCCTGCCGCAACGGTTCCGCGACGAGATGCGGCTGCCCTGGGACGCGACCAAGCAGCGGCGCTTCGACAGGCTGATCGCCGTGCTGGCCACGGTGAACCGGTATCTGCCGCGGTTCATTCGGCAGTTCCCGTTCAACGTCTTGCTGCACGACCTGGACCGCCGGATCAAGAAGGGGCGGCCGCTGGTGTAGCGGCCCGCGGCGGGACGGCTCCCGCCAAGTTGATAACGACAATCATATTCATTAAGCTCTCCTCAGTCTGGTAAGCCCTCCAGCCCGAGGAGTACCTATGACGGCGCCGATCTTCATGGCCTCGCCGCCCGAAGTGCATTCCGCTTTGCTCAGCAGCGGCCCCGGCCCCGGGCCGCTGCTGGCGGCCGCCGGCGCGTGGTCCGAGCTGAGCGCCGAATACGCTTCCGCCGCAGAACAATTGAGCACCTTGCTGGCGGGGGTGCAGGCGGGGGCGTGGGAGGGACCCAGCGCGGAGTCCTATGTGGCCGCGCACGCCCCCTACCTGGCGTGGCTGACGAAATCCAGCGCCGACAGCGCCGCCGCCGCCACCCAGCACGAGACCGCCGCGGCCGCCTACACCGCCGCGCTGACCGCCATGCCGACGCTGCCCGAACTCGCCACCAACCACGTCGTCCACGGCGCCCTGGTGGCAACGAATTTCTTCGGCGTCAACACGGTTCCGATCGCGGTCAACGAGGCCGACTACGCACGGATGTGGACCCAGGCGGCGACCACGATGTCGACCTACCAGGCGGTGTCCACCGCCGCCGTCGCCGCGACACCGCAAACCGATCCGGCGCCGCCGATCGTGAAATCCGATGCCTCCAGCGATGACTCGGACGACCCGGACCATGACCCCAAGATCGACAATCCGTTCAACGACTTCATCGCCAACATCCTGAAGAACTTGGGCATCAACTGGGACCCGTCCGAGGGCACGGTCAACGGCCTGCCCTACGACGCCTACACGAATGCCGGGCAGCCCATCTTCTGGGTGGTGCGCGCCCTGGAACTGCTGGAGGATTTCGAGCAGTTCGGCTATTACCTGGTGCACAATCCGGCGTTGGCCTTCCAGTACCTGGTGCAACTCATCCTGTTCGACTGGCCGACGCACATCCTCGAGATTTTCATCAGCCAGCCGGAGTTGTTGGCGCCCGCGCTCCTCCTCGCGGCCGCGCCCCTCGGCGCCGTCGGCGGATTCGCCGGGCTGGCCGGCCTCGCCGCCATCCCCCAGCCTGCGGCCCTCCCGGTGGTGGCCGCGCCGCCGCCGCCGACGCCCAGCATCCCGCCCGCCATCGCCATGGCCCCCACCGCCCCCGTCGCGCCGGTGGCGGCGCCGGCCTCCGCGCCGGCACCGGCGCCCGCCCCCACGGCGACCACGGTGACCGCCGCTCCGGCCGCACCCGCTGCGGCGCCGGCCGCGGCGGGCTTCTTTCCTCCGTACGTCGTCGGCCCGCCCGGAATGGGAACGGGCTCGGGGATGGGGGCGAGCGCCAGCTCCAGCGCGAAAAGGAAAGCGCCGGAACCGGATAGCGCCGCCGCCGCGGCGGCCGCGGCCGCGCGCACGCGCAACGCGGCCCGGGCGCGGCGGCGCCGGGGCGCGACGGACCGCGGGTACGGCGACGAGTTCATGGACATGAATGTCGATGTCGACCCGGACTGGGGCGGGTCGCTGGCGTCCCACCAGGGAGCCGGCACGCTGGGATTCGCCGGCACCGCCGAGCGTGAGGCGGTCGCCGCGGCGGCCGGGCTGACCCGGCTGGCCGGGGACGAATTCAACGGCGGCCCAACGGCACCGATGATGCCGGGCACCTGGGGCGACGGCGGTGCCGACGAAGCGGGCCGCGACGGCTAGGGCCCCGGCACCCCATCGGCGCATGCGTCAGGCGTCAGTTGCGTCGATGCGAGTCGCGCGTCCAGCGCTGATGCCGATCGAGTTGCCTTGGGACGGGGATGTTTTCCCATTGACCGAGCACCAGCCAGTCGCGCAGCGCCGCGGCTGAATCGCTGTCGGCGATGGGTCCTATCCACCGCGCCGGGCCGCTGGCCACCCGATCGTTCGTGCAGGGCTGGACCAGGGCCATCACGCCCCCACCGGTCGGCCGAGAGGCACAGGTGAGTGGTCCGAGCATGCAGGCGACCGAGACCAACATGGAATGCGGGCAGCGCCGGATGGCGGGACGCAATTCGTCGATGACCGACAGTCGATCGTCGACCGCGCATGCGGCACAGACGATTACGGTGAACGGGCGATCGGTGCCGCGGCGTGGGGACGTCAAGGCGCCGTGTGCCGTCCGGGGTAGGGCAGGAGCGCCATTTCGCGGGCGTTCTTGATGGCGGCCGCGACCTGTCGTTGTTGTTGGACGGACAGGCCGGTCACCTGGCGGGAACGGATTTTGCCGCGTTCGGAGATGAACACCCGCAGCGTCGCCGTGTCTTTGTAGTCCACCGTGCGCAACCCGAGGCTGTCGAGCAGATTCCTCTTGGGCGAGCGGCCGGCCGGCGCGGTGGCCCGGCGACGCGCGACTTTTCTGGCCATCACCAGCTCGCCTTCCGCACGCCGGGGAGCTGGCCGGCGTGGGCCAGTTCGCGGACCCGGACCCTCGACAGCCCGAACTTGCGGAGGTGGCCGCGGGGTCGGCCGTCGACGGCGTCGCGGTTGCGCACCCGCACCGCGCTGGCGTCGCGGGGCTGGCGCGCCAACTCGTCCTGCGCCGCCGCCCGTCGCTCGGGGGTGCTCGCCGGTGAGCGGATGATCTTTTTCAGTTCGGCGCGGCGTTCGGCGTAGCGGGCCACGATCGCGCGGCGGCGCTCGTTCTTGACGATCTTGGATTTCTTGGCCATGGTCAGCGCTCCTCGCGGAAGTCGACGTGGCGACGGATGACGGGGTCGTATTTGCGCAGGACCAAGCGGTCGGGGTCGTTGCGCCGGTTCTTGCGGGTGATGTAGGTGTATCCGGTGCCCGCGGTGGACCGAAGTTTCACCAGGGGACGGATATCGTTGCGCGCCATCAGATTCGCTGCCCTTCGCGGCGCAACCGCGCGACGACCGCCTCGATGCCCTCGCGGTCGATGACCTTGATGCCCTTGGCACTGACCCGTAGCCGGATCCGGCGGCCCTCCGAGGGCAGGTAGTACGTCTTGAGTTGGATGTTCGGCGACCACCGCCGACGGGTCCTGCGATGGGAATGCGACACCGCGTTACCGAAACCCGGCCGCCGGCCGGTCACCTGGCAGTGGGCGGACACCCTGCACCTCCACATCTCTTATTGAAAATCATTTTCGACAAGGTCCCCCACGGACGGTACCGTAGGAACGGCCTAGATGAAAATGATTATCAATAAGGAGGACGATGCGGACGCCCGTCATCCTGGTCGCCGGCCAGCGGGACACCGACGCCGTTGTGGGTGCGATGCTGCGGACGCCGGGAACGCTGGTCGTCGAGCACCGATTCGACGGTCACGTGGTGCGCCGCACGACGACGTCGCTGTCCGACGGCGTGTTGACCAGCACCGAGAACGGACTGGAACTCGCGCACGGCTGTGTCTCGTGCACCATCCGCAACGACCTGTTGGTGCTGCTGCGCCGGCTGCACCGCCGCGACGACGTGGACCGGATCGTCGTGCACCTGGCGCCCTGGTTGGAACCCGAACCAATCTGCTTGGCCATCAAGCACGTTCGGGTGCGGGTGGCGCCGGGGTACATCGACGGGCCCGCGGCCCTGGACGTGGCGATCGCCGCCGTGGTGACCTGCGTCGATTCGGCGGCCTGGCTGGACCAGGCGTTGGGGGAGGAGGAACTCGACGACGGCCGCACCCACGCCCAGGTGGTGATCGGACAGGCCGAGTTCGCCGACGTCGTCGTGCTCGACCGCGCCAACCCGTTCGTGGCGGCCGTGCTGCGTCGCCTGTCGCCGCGCGCCCGCGTCCGCGTGGGGGCCGGCGGCATCGAGGACGCACTGAAGAACCTGTACCGCGACGCGCGCCGCGGCCGAAGCGACGACCCGCACGGCCCGCTGCTGGCCGGGCAGCCGCCGCTGGAGTCCCGCGGTCCGATCAGCCTGGTGGAATTCAACGCCCGTCGCCCCTTTCATCCGCAGCGCCTGCACGCCGCCCTGGATCTGTTGCTCGACGGCGTGATCAGGACCCGGGGACGGCTGTGGCTGGCCAGCAATCCCGACCGCGCGATGTGGCTGGAATCGGCCGGCCCCGGGCTGCGGGTGGGCTCGGCCGGCAAATGGCTGGCGGCGATGAGCGGGCCGGAGCGCGACGGCGTCGACGCCGAGCGACGCGCGCTGGCCGCGCTCGGCTGGGACGACCGGCACGGCGATCGGCACACCGCGATGGCCATCCTGGTGTGCGGCGCCCGGACCGACGAGGTCCTCGATGCCCTGCGCGGCGCGCTGCTCACCGAGGAGGAGATGCGGAACCCGCGCGCCTGGATCGCCTACGACGACCCGTTCGGCGATTGGCACGAGGATCCGTGCGCGGAATTGACCGAGGCCGCCGACAACGTGGCCGGCCACACCCAGCAAGGCAAGGACCCTTCATGAAGCCCGGCGTGCATCCCGACTACCACCCCGTCGTCTTTCAGGACGCCACCACCGGCGCCATGTTCCTGACGCGGTCGACCCGCACCAGCCCGCGGACGGTCGAGTGGCAGACGGCGCGGGGAACCCGGACCTATCCGCTCGTCGTCGTCGACGTCACCGCCGACTCCCACCCGTTCTGGACCGGCGGCCGCCGCATCGTCGACAGCGCGGGACAAGTGGAGAAGTTCCACCGCCGCTACGGTCGCCGGTAGCCCGTACCGCGCCGGCGCGCTCCACTACCGTTGCGCGCCAGCCGAAAAGGGGCCGAGTCGCGGCGGCGTACTGTGGGCGGGGTGCGAAGCGAAGGCGATACCTGGGACATCACCACGAGCGTGGGCTCGACCGCGTTGTTCGTCGCGACCGCGCGGGCGCTGGAGGCGCAAAAGCCCGACCCGCTGGCCGTGGATCCGTACGCGGAGATCTTCTGCCGCGCCGTCGGCGGTGCCGCCGCCGACGTCCTCGACGGCAAGGACCCCGACCACCAGCTGAAGACCGCCGACTTCGGCGAAAACTTCGTCAACTTCCAGGGCGCCCGCACCAAGTACTTCGACGACTACTTCCGGCGCGCCGCCGACGCGGGCGTGCGACAGGTGGTGGTCTTGGCGGCGGGCCTGGACTCGCGCGCCTACCGCCTGGACTGGCCGGCCGCGACGACGATCTTCGAGCTCGACCAGCCGCAGGTGCTCGACTTCAAGCGGGAGGTGCTCGCCGGCGTCGGCGCCGAGCCGCGCGCCGAGCGCCGCGAGATCGCCATCGATTTGCGCGAGGACTGGCCGCAAGCCCTGCGTGACAGCGGCTTCGACCCGGCGAAACCGTCGGCGTGGATCGCCGAGGGCCTGCTGATCTATCTCCCGGCGAGCGCCCAGGAGCAGCTGTTCACCGGTATCGACGGGCTGGCCGGTCACGGCAGCCACGTCGCCGTCGAGGACGGCGCCCCGATGAACCCCGAGGACTTCGAGACCGCCGTCGCCGAAGAACGGGCGGCCACCGCGCAGGGCGACCAGCGCGTGTTCTTCCAGCTGGTCTACAACGAGCAGTGCGCGCCGGCCACCGAGTGGTTCGGCAACCGCGGCTGGACTGCGGTCGGCACCCCGTTGGCCGACTACCTGCGCGAGGTCGGCCGCCCGGTGCCGGGGCCGGAGACCGAAGCCGGCCCGATGATCGCGCGCAACACGTTGGTGAGCGCCGTCCGCACCTGAGCCCTCGGGGCGGATTGCACGGGAGGCCGGGCGAGTTCGCTCGGGCAGCGACCACCGCCGGAACTTTTTCGGTCCGCCAGCCGACTAGTGGCTGCGTGATCGTTCCACCGGCCTGCGGGTCGGGGCGATCGTCGAGCACAACCCGATCGTCGAGGAGTCCTTGCCATGACCGCGCCGGTGCGGACGATGTCGTGCCTGATCCGCTCGGCCGAGCCGGTGGGCGCCGAGGTGGCGTGCCGGGATTGAAAATGAAAATGATTTTCAGTAAGGTGAGGCCTTGCTGTGAGGCCGCACGGCGTGCGGCTGTGAGTATGCCGAAAATGCGGCTAAACCCTCTCCAGAACGTCCTCATCGGCGGTAGAAGAAGGGCAGTGCAGTGGTGAGTCGGACAGGCCCAAACGCCTCGACAGTTAGCTTATGCAATGCTAACTTCAGGCGGGTCAGGTTAGGGGAGACTACATACATGAAAAGACGCGGCCGTGGAACACGGTGACACCGGCATGCTCACAGTTCAGCCGGCCAATTCGCGCGTGGACACGCGCGTTGACGGCGACGTCGTCAGCCGGTTCGCCACCTGCTGCCGCGCGCTGGGCATCGTCGTCTACCAGCGCCAGCGGCCGGCGGACCTGGCCGCCGCGCGTTCGGGTTTCGCCGCGCTGACCCGCATCGCCCACGACCAATGCGACGCGTGGACGGGACTGGCGGCCGCCGGAGACACGTCCCTGCGGGTGCTCGAGGCGGTGTCGCGCACCGCGGCCTCCGCGGGCGTGCTGCAGCGCCAGGTCGACCTGGCGCCCAACTCGCTGGGCTTCCGCTACGACACCGGACTGTATCTACAGTTCCGCGCGACCACTCCCGACGACTTCCACCTTGCCTACGCGGCCGCGCTCGCGACGGCGGGACGGTTTGCTGACGCCGACGCGATCGTCGCCGGCCTGACGGCCGAGCGACCGAACTGGCGTGAGGCCCGCTGGGTGTCCGTCGTCATCAACTACCGCGCCGAGCGCTGGTCGGACGTCGTCAAACTGCTGACCCCGATCGTCAACGACACGGACCTGGACGAGGCGTTCTCGCACGCGGCCAAGATCGCGCTCGGCACCGCGCTGGCCCGGCTGGGCATGTTCGCCCCGGCGCTGTCCTATCTCGAGGAGCCCGAGGGGCCGGTCGCGGTAGCGGCCGTCGACGGCGCGCTGGCCAAAGCGCTGGTGCTGCGCGCCCACGTCGACGAGGACTCGGCGAGCGAAGTGCTGCAGGACCTGTACGCGGCCCACCCCGAGAACGAACAGGTCGAACAGGCCCTGACCGACACCAGTTTCGGCATCGTGACCACCACGGCGGCGCGCATCGAAGCCCGCACCGATCCGTGGGATCCCGAAACCGAGCCCAGCGCCGAGGATTTCGTCGACCCCGCCGCCCACGAACGCAAGGCCGTGCTGCTGCACGAGGCCGAACGCCAGCTCGCCGAGTTCATCGGCCTCGAAGAGGTCAAGAACCAGGTGTCGCGGCTGAAGAGCTCGGTCGCCATGGAGCTGGTCCGCAAGCAGCGTGGGCTCGCGGTCGCGCAGCGCGCCCACCACCTGGTCTTCGCCGGCCCGCCCGGAACCGGTAAGACCACCATCGCCCGCGTGGTCGCCAAGATCTATTGCGGCCTGGGGCTTTTGAAGCGGGAGAACATCCGCGAGGTGCACCGCGCCGATCTCATCGGCCAGCACATCGGCGAGACCGAGGCCAAGACCAACGCGATCATCGACAGCGCGCTCGACGGCGTGCTGTTCCTCGACGAGGCCTACGCGCTGGTCGCCACCGGCGCCAAGAACGACTTTGGGCTGGTGGCCATCGACACGCTGCTGGCGCGGATGGAGAACGACCGCGACCGCCTGGTGGTCATCATCGCGGGGTACCGGGCCGACCTGGACAAGTTCCTGGACACCAACGAGGGCTTGCGTTCCCGATTCACCCGCAACATCGACTTCCCTTCCTACGCACCGTCGGAACTGGTCGAGATCGCGAACAAGATGGCCGAGCAGCGCGACAGCATTTTCGAAAAGGCCGCGCTCGACCACATGGAGGAGTTGTTCACGAAGTTGGCGACCGAGTCGACACCCGACGCCAACGGGATTTCGCGACGCAACCTGGACATCGCCGGTAACGGTCGATTCGTGCGAAACATCGTCGAACGCTCCGAAGAAGAACGAGAGTTCCGGCTCGACCATTCGGAACACGCCGGAACCGGCGAATTCAGTGACGAGGAGCTGATGACGATCACCGACGACGACGTCGCAAGGTCGGTTGAGCCGCTGCTGCGCGGCCTCGGGCTGTCGGTGCCGGCATGACGTCCAATCAGCAACCCGACGAACGCCGTTCGTTCTCGTCTCGGACCCCGGTCAACGACAATCCCGACCAGGTCGAGTACCGCCGCGGCTTCGTCACCCGGCACCAGGTGAGCGGCTGGCGTTTCGTGATGCGCCGGATCGCCTCCGGTATCGCGTTGCACGACACCAGGATGCTCGTCGACCCGCTGCGCACGCAGTCGCGCGCGGTGGCGATGGGCGCCGTCCTGCTGGTCACCGGTTTGGCCGGCTGCTTCGTGTTCTCGCTGATCCGTCCGAACGGGACGGCGGGCACCAACGCCGTGCTCGCCGACCGGTCCACCGCCGCGCTGTATGTCCGTGTCGGTGAGGATCTGCATCCGGTGCTCAACCTGACCTCGGCCCGACTGATCACGGGTCGGCCGGTGGACCCGACCATGGTGAAAAGCAGTGAGCTGGACCGGTTTCCGCGCGGCAACCTGATCGGCATCCCCGGTGCGCCGGAACGGATGGTGCAAAACCCCTCGACCGATGCGAACTGGACGGTGTGCGACGCGGTCAGCGAGCCCGGGGGGCACGCCGCACACAGCACCGGTGTCACGGTGATCGCCGGCCGGCCGGACAGCAGCGGCGCCCGCGCCGCCACGCTCCCGCCGCGGCAGGCGATGCTCGCCGACCGTGACGGCACCACGTGGCTGTTGTGGGACGGCAAGCGCAGTCAGATCAACCTCACCGACCACGCGATCACGAACGCACTTGGCTTGGGGCAGGGCAACTCCGAGATCCCCGCGCCCCGCCCGATCGCCCTGGGCCTGTTCAACGCGATTCCCGAAGCCCCGCCGCTGACCGCGCCCGGCATCCCGAACGCCGGTGCGCCGGCGCCCTTTACCGTGTCGGCACCGATCGGTGGGGTCGTGGTGTCCTACACCCTGGACCAGAGCTCCTCCGGGGCGCCGCGCTACTACGCGGTGTTGCCGGACGGCCTGCAGCAGATCTCGCCGGTGCTCGCCGCGATCCTGCGGAACACGAATTCCTATGGGCTGGACCAACCCCCGCGGCTGGGCGCCGACGCGGTGGCCAAGCTGCCGGTGTCGCGGATGCTGGACACCGCGCGGTACCCCGACCAGCAGGTCGGGGTGGTGGATGCGGCCAAATCGCCCGTCATGTGCGCCTATTGGAGCAAGCCCGCCAAGGCCGCCAGCAGCTCGGTGAACCTGCTGACGGGCTCGGCCCTGCCGGTCGCCGAATCGATACGCACCGTCGACCTGGTGGGCGGCGGCTCGCCGGCCACCGCCGCCCGCGTCGCCCTGGCGCCGGGCACCGGCTACTTCACCCAGACCGTCGGCGGCGGGCCGAACTCGCCGGGCGCCGGGTCGCTGTTCTGGGTCTCTGACACCGGTGTCCGCTACGGCATCGACAACGAGGCCGAGCACTCGGCCGCCGGACAGAACAAAACCGTTGAGGCCCTTGGCCTTACCGGGTCGCCGGTCCCGATCCCGTGGTCGGTGCTGTCGCTGTTCGCGAGCGGCCCGACATTATCGCGCGCCGACGCGCTGCTGGCACACGACGGGCTGACGCCCGACCAGAAGCCCGGCCGCGTCACTGCCGCTGCTAGGGAAGCCGAGGGAGCCCCCCGATGAGCCGACTGATCTTCGAAGCGCGCCGCCGGCTGGCGCCGCCGGTGACCCGCAAGGGCACCATCGCCATCGAGGCCCCGCCCGAGCTGCCGCGGGTGATCCCGCCGTCGTTCCTGCGCCGGGCGATGCCGTACGTGCTGGTGATCCTGATCGTCGGCATGATCGTCGCGCTGTTCGCGACCGGAATGCGGTTGATCTCCCCGCAGACGCTGTTCTTCCCGTTCGTGCTGCTGCTCGCCGCGACGGCGATGTACCGCGGCAACGACAACAAGACACGCACCGAGGAGGTCGACGCCGAACGCGCCGACTACCTGCGCTACCTGTCGGTGGTCCGGGACAACATCCGCACCCAGGCCGCCGCGCAGCGCGCCGCCGCGCAATGGTCCCACCCGGAGCCCGCGGCGCTGGCCGCCGTGCCCGGATCACGCCGTCAGTGGGAGCGCGACCCGCACGACCCCGACTTCCTGGTGCTGCGGGCCGGACGCCACCACGTGCCCCTGGCGACCGCGCTGCGGGTCAACGACACCGCGGACGAAATCGACCTGGAACCGGTGTCGCACAGCGCATTACGCAGCCTGCTCGACACCCACCGCACGGTGCGTGACGTGCCGACCGGGATCGACCTGGCCAAGGTCTCGCGAATCACCGTGCTGGGCTCCGAGGACGAGGCGCGCTCGGCGATGCGGGCCTGGGTGGCCCAGGCGGTCACCTGGCACGACCCGACCGTGCTCGGGGTCGCGCTGGTCACCCCCGACCTCGAGAACCCGGACTGGTCGTGGCTGAAGTGGTTGCCGCACATTGACATTCCCGGTGAGCTCGACGGCGTCGGGCCGGCCCGCTTCATGGCCACCAACGTCGACGAACTGGTCGCCAAGCTGGGGTCCGCGCTCGTCGACCGCCCGGCGTTCACCGGCGAACCCGCCGACGCGCTGCGGCACCTGCTGATTATCGTCGACGACCCGGACTACGACCTGAACGCCTCGACGCTGGCGATGGGCCGCGCGGGCGTCACCGTCGTGCACCGCGGCGTCACCGCGCCGCACCGCGAGCAGTATTCGGACCCCGAGAAGCCGATCCTGCGCATCACCGCGGCGGACGGCGCGGGCGGGCGGACCCACTCCATCGAGCGTTGGCAGACCGGCGGCTGGCAGCCGTACATCGACGACGCCGACCAACTGGGCGCCGACGAGGCTGCCCACCTGGCGCGCCAGCTGTCGCGCTGGGACTCCAACCCGACCCACACGGGGTTGCGTTCGGCGGCCACCCGGGGCGCCACGTTCACCACGATGCTGGGCATCCCGGACGCGTCGCGCCTGGATGTGCCGACGCTGTGGGCGCCGCGGCGCCGCGAGGACGAGCTGCGCGTTCCGATCGGGGTCACCGCGACCGGTGAGCCGCTGATGTTCGACCTCAAGGACGAGGCCGAGGGCGGGATGGGCCCGCACGGTCTGATGATCGGTATGACGGGGTCGGGTAAGTCCCAGACCCTGATGTCGATCCTGTTGTCGCTGTTGACGACTCATTCCGCGGACCGGTTGATCGTCATCTACGCCGACTTCAAGGGTGAGGCGGGGGCCGACAGCTTCCGCCACTTCCCGCAGGTTGTCGCGGTGATCTCCAACATGGCCGAAAAGAAGTCGCTGGCCGACCGGTTCGCCGACACGCTGCGCGGCGAGGTGGCCCGCCGGGAGACGCTGCTGCGCGAGGCCGGCCGCCGGGTGCAGGGCAGCGCGTTCAACTCGGTGGTCGAGTACGAGAACGCCATCGCGGCCGGGCACGACCTGGCGCCGATCCCGACGCTGTTCGTGGTGGCCGACGAGTTCACGTTGATGCTGGCCGACCACCCGGAGTACGCGGAGCTGTTCGATTACGTTGCCCGCAAAGGCCGTTCGTTCCGCATCCACATCCTGTTCGCGTCGCAGACGCTGGATGTCGGCAAGATCAAGGACATCGACAAGAACACCTCCTACCGCATCGGGTTGAAGGTGGCCAGTCCCAGCGTGTCCCGCCAGATCATCGGGGTGGAGGACGCCTACCACATCGAATCCGGCAAGGAGCACAAGGGCGTGGGCTTCTTGGTGCCCGCGCCGGGCGCGACCCCGATCAAGTTCCGCAGCACCTATGTCGACGGCATCTACGATCCGCCGCAGAAGGCCAAATCGCTTGTGGTGCCGTCTATCCCGGAGCCCAAGGTGTTCACGGCCGGGCGGGTCGAGCCCGATCAGGACACCGTGATCACCAGCCCCGACGAGGTCGAACTGACCGGGCCGCCGCGCAAGCTCATCGCCACCATCGGCGATCAGCTGGCCGGGTACGGGCCGCGCGCGCCGCAGTTGTGGCTGCCGCCGCTGGACGAGCCGATCCCGGTGAGCGCGATGCTGGCCCGGGCCGGTCTGCCGCCGCGGCAGTGGCAGTGGCCGCTGGGTGAGATCGACAAGCCGTTCGAGATGCGCCGCGACCCGCTGATCTTCGATGCCGCGTCGTCGGCCGGAAACATGGTCATCCACGGTGGCCCCAAGTCGGGGAAGTCGACTGCGCTGCAGACGTTCATGCTGTCGGCGGCCAGCCTGCACTCGCCGCGCGAGGTCACGTTCTACTGCCTGGACTACGGCGGCGGAAAGCTCCGCGCGATGGAGGGCCTGGCGCACGTCGGCAGCGTCGCCTCGGCGCTGGAGCCCGAACGGATCCGTCGCACCTTCGGCGAGCTCGAGCAGCTGCTGTTGTCGCGGCAGCGCCGGGAGGCGTTCCGGGACTCCCGCGGTGGGGTCCCCGACGACGGGTTCGGCGAGGTGTTCCTGCTCATCGACAACCTCTACGCGTTCGGCCGTGACAACACCGACCAGTTCAACACGCGAAACCCGTTGCTGGCCAAGGTCACCGAGTTGGTCAACATCGGGCTGGCGTACGGCATCCACGTCGTGGTCACCACACCCAGCTGGCTGGAGGTGCCGCTGTCGATGCGGGACGGCCTGGGGTTGCGGCTCGAGCTCAAGCTGCACGATCCGCGGGACAGCAACGTGCGGGTGGTGGGCGCCCTGCGCCGGCCCGCCGAAGCGGTGCCGCACGACCAGCCGGGTCGCGGATTGACCATGGCCGCAGAGCATTTCCTGTTCGCCACCCCGGAGCTGGACCAGATCGCCGCGATCAACGACCGTTACCCGGGCATGGCGGCGCCCCCGGTGCGGCTGCTGCCCACCAACCTCGCCCCGGATGCCGTCGGGTCGCTGTACCGCGGGCCCGAGCAGGTGGTCATCGGCCAGCGCGAGGAGGACCTCGCGCCGGTGGTGGTCGACTTCGCCGACAACCCGCTGCTGATGGTGTTCGGTGACAGCAAGTCGGGGAAGACGACGCTGCTGCGCCACCTCATTCGCACGGTCCGCGAACACTCCACGCCGGACCAGGTGGCCTTCACGGTGCTGGATCGACGGCTGCACCTCGTCGACGAACCGTTGTTCGCCGACAACGAGTACACGGCCAACATCGACCGCATCATCCCGGCGATGCTGGGGCTGGCCAACCTGATCGAGTCGCGCCGGCCGCCGGCCGGCCTGTCGCCGGCCGAGCTGTCGCGCTGGACGTTCGCGGGCCAGACGCACTACCTGATCATCGACGACGTCGACCAGATTCCGGATTCGCCGGCGATGAGCGGCCCCTACGTCGGGCAGCGCCCGTGGTCTCCGCTGATCGGGTTGCTGTCGCAGGCAGCCGATTTGGGGATCCGGGTGATCGTCACCGCGCGGGCCACCGGTTCGGGGCACGCGTTGATGACCAACCCGCTGCTGCGCCGCTTCAACGACCTGCAGGCCACCACGTTGATGCTGGCGGGCAACCCGCAAGACAGCGGCAAGATCCGCGGCCAACGATTCGGCCGCTTGCCGGCCGGGCGGGCGATCCTGTTGGGCGACAGCGATGGTCCGACGTACGTGCAGTTGGTCAACCCCTTGATCGGGGAATCCGTAATGGCAAGTGAAGCGCAACGGGAGGAGTAGAGATGACGCTGCGAGTGGTTCCCGAAGGACTGGCCGCCACCAGCGCCGCGGTGGAGGCGCTGACGGCACGGCTGGCCGCCGCACACGCGGCGGCGGCCCCGGCGATCACGGCGGTGGTCCCGCCGGCGGTCGATCCGGTGTCGCTGCAGACGGCCATGGGATTCAGCGCTCAGGGCCAGGAGCACTCGGCCATGGCGGCCCAGGGCGTCGAGGAGCTGGGCCGCGCCGGTCTCGGCGTCGGGGAAGCCGGCGCAAGCTATCTCGCGGGTGACACCGCGGCCGCTGCGACGTTCGGGATCGCGGGCGCCTGACGATGACTGCCCCCCTCGCCCCCATCTGGATGGCGTCGCCACCAGAGGTGCATTCGGCGTTGCTGAGCGCCGGTCCGGGACCGGGGCCGCTGTTGGCGGCCGCCGGTGCGTGGACCTCGCTCAGCGCCCAATACGCCACGGCGGCCGGGGAACTCAGCGCGCTGCTGGGGGAGGCGCAGGCGGGCGCGTGGGAAGGGCCGAGCGCCGAGCAGTATGTGGCGGCCCACCTGCCGTACCTGGCCTGGCTGCAGCAGGCCAGTGCCGACAGCGCGGGCGCCGCGGCGCAACAAGAGGTCGCGGCGACGGCGTACACGGCGGCGTTGGCGGCGATGCCGACACTGGGGGAGCTCGCCACCAACCACGCCGTGCACGCGGTGTTGGTGGGGACGAATTTCTTTGGCATCAACACCATTCCGATCGCGGTCAACGAAGCCGACTACGCGCGGATGTGGGTTCAGGCGGCCACCACCATGGGCACCTACCAGGCCGTCTCGGGCTCGGCGCTGGCCGCCGCACCCCGCACCATGGCCGCGCCGACCATCGTCAATCCCGGGAGCGAGACCAACAACCTCACGTCCAACGCCGCACAGAACACCGGGGACTGGTGGCAGAACTTCATCCAGCAGTTGTCGAAGTTCCTGCAGGACTTCTTCCAGAACATCCAGCAGATGCTGCAGGACTTCTTCTCGAACCTGCCGGCGTTCCTGGCGGCCAACGGACCGCTGCTGTTCTTCATCGCCTACCAGGTGTTCTTCAACGCCGTCGGCTGGCCGACCTGGGGCGCGATCCTGACCGCACCGTTCCTGATTCCGCTGCTGCTGGGGATCGGCCTCAGTTCCCTGCTCACCACGCCCGCCGAGGCCGCGCCGGAGGCGGCGGCCCCGGCCGCGGTGGCCCCCGTGCTGGCGTCGAACAAGCCGTCCATGCTGCCGGCGGTCGCCATGGCGCCGACGGTGGCGGCTCCCGCCGCCGCCCCGGCCACCACGGTCGCGGCCGGCACCGGCGCGCCGGCGGCCCCGGCGCCGGCGGCGGCGGCCGGAAACTTGGCCTACGTGGTCGCCTACGGCGCTGACCCGGACACCGGCGTCGGTCCCACCGTGGGCGGCCGCGGCGGGGCCAAGGCGCCCGCGGCGACGATCCCGGCGGCCGGCGCGGCGGCACCGGCCCGCGCCGAGGCGCGGGCGCGGCGCAGGCGGCGAGCCGCGCTGCACGACCACGCCGACGAATTCGCGGACATGGAATCCGATTTCGGTGTGCCCCCGGACTACGGCGACGAGGAAGAGCTGGCGGCCGCGGTGGCTTCGGCCCAGGGGGCCGGACCGCTCGGGTTCGCCGGAACCAAGCAGAGGCAGAAGGCGTTTCAGGCGGCGGGATTGACCAAGCTGGCCGACGACGACTTCGGCGGCGGCCCACGGATGCCGATGGTGCCCGGCACGTGGGAGCAGGACGCCGTCAACGGTAGGGGCCCAGCCGAACCGGGGAAGGGGGGATAAGGCAGTCAGCCACATCCAGGTGAACTACTCCAAACCCCAACGGACGCAATAGAAAGGAATCACCATGAGTATGTTGGACGCTCATATCCCGCAGTTGGTTGCCTCGCAGTCGGCGTTCAGCGCCAAGGCCGCGTTGCTGCGCAGCACGATCAGCCAGGCCGAGCAGGAAGCGATGTCGGCGCAGGCCTTCCACCAGGGCGAGTCCTCGGCGGCGTTCCAGGCCGCGCACGCACGGTTCGTGGAAGTCGCCGCACGGGTCAACACGCTGCTGGATATCGCCCAGGCCAACCTCGGCGACGCCGCCGGCACCTACGTGGCCGCGGACGCGGCGGCCGCCTCCGGTTACACCGCGTTCTGATCCAGCCACCCTTAGACGCCACCAAACCGCGAAAGGACTTCTGATGTCGCAGATCATGTACAACTACCCGGCGATGTTGAGCCACGCCGCCGACATGTCGGGCTACGCCGGCACGATGCAGGGGCTCGGCGCCGACATCTCCGCCGAACAGGCCACGCTGTCCAACGCCTGGCAGGGTGACACCGGTATGACCTACCAGGTGTGGCAGGCCCAGTGGAACCAGGCCATGGAAAGCCTGGTGCGCGCGTACCAGTCGATGGCCAGCACCCACGAGGCCAACACCATGTCGATGCTGGCCCGCGACCAGGCCGAAGCCGCCAAGTGGGGCGGCTAGTTCGTGGCTGAACGAGCCTGATGGAACCAGCTCCCAACGCCGTCGAGCTGACGGTCGACCACGCGTGGTTCATCGCGGAAACGATTGGGGCGGGAAGCTTCCCGTGGGTATTGGCAATCACCTGCCCCTATCGTGATGCCGCGGAACGCAACGCGTTCCTCGACCGTCAGAAGGCGGAGCTCACCCAGATGGGCCTGGTATCGGAAGGCGGGCTCATCAACCCCGCGGTTGCCGAGTGGATCAAAGTGGTGTGTTTTCCCGAGCGGTGGCTCGACCTGCGCTACGTCGGCCCCGCCAAGGACGCCGGTGCGGCCGGCGGCGCCGGCGAGCTACTGCGCGGCATCGTCGCGCAGCGCGCCGGGGCCGGCGGCCGGCCGTCGAGGACGGTGGTCGCGTTGCGCAGCGCGCAGCTGATCACGTTCACCGCCATGGACATCGACGATCCACGCGCCCTGGTTCCGGTCCTGTGCGTCGGGCTCGCCCAGCGGCAACCGGCTCGGTTCGACGAGTTCAGCATGCCGACCCGGGTGGGCGCCCGCGCCGACGAGCGGCTGCGTTCCGGTGCTCCACTCACCGAAGTCCTTGACTATCTTGGTATTCCGCAATCGGCGCGTCCTGTGGTGGAGTCGGTGTTCAACGGGTCGCGAAGCTACGTCGAGATCGTCGCCGGCTGCCACCGCGACGGTCGACACTCCACCACCGAGGTGGGTATGAGCATTGTCGACGCAAGCGAGGGCCGGGTCCTGGTCAGCCCGTCCCGCGCGTTCGACGGCGAGTGGGTTTCGACCTTCGCGCCCGGCACCCCGTTCGCGATCGCCGTCGCGATCGAACAATTGACCGCCCAATTGCCCGACGCCGGATGGTTCGCCGAACACCGGCTAGCACGAGACTTTTCGAGTTCAACGCGGGATTTTTCCCCTTCAACACTGTCCGTCCAACACTGAAAGAAATAGAGAAGAGAGCACGATGTTCCAGGAACGGCCGCAACATTCTTCGAGGGTCCGGTGACGTCCGGAACCGTCATGCCGATCGTCCGCGTGGCAATTCTCGCGGACAGCAGGTTGACGGAAATGGCCCTGCCCGCCGAGCTGCCGCTGCGCGAAATCCTGCCCGCGGTCCAGCGTTTGGTGGTCCCGGCCACCGCGAACGGCGACGCGGAGGATGCCTCCGGCTCGCGCGGCGCCGCCGAGGTCGGTGGCGCGACCCAACTGAGCCTGGCGCCCATCGGTGGCGCGCCGTTCAGTCTGGATGCGAGCCTGGACACGGTCGGCGTCGTCGACGGTGACCTGCTCGCGCTGCAGCCGGTGCCGGCCGGCCCGGCCGCACCCGGAATCGTCGAGGACATCGCCGACGCCGCGATGATTTTCTCCACCTCTCGGCTCAAGCCTTGGGGCACAACGCATATCCAGCGTGGCGCGCTGGCCGCGGCGATCGCCGTGGCCTTCCTGGCGACCGGCCTGTCGGTCACCTACCGCGTCGCCACCGGCGCGCTGTCCGGGCTGGTTGCGGTCAGCGCGGTGGCGGCGCTGACCGCCATCGTCGGCCTGCTCGTCACGGCGCGCTCGGCGCGCACCGGCACGGCGCTGTCGATCGCCGCGCTGGTGCCCATCGCCGCCGCGCTGGTGCTGGCGGTGCCGGGCAGGTTCGGCCCGGCGCAGGTGATGCTGGCCGCGGCCGGTGTCGCCGCGTGGTCGCTGATCGCCTTGATGGTGCCCAGCGCCGAACGGGAACGCATCGCCGGATTCTTCACCGCGACCGCGGTGCTGGGCGCCGCGGTGCTGCTGGCCGCCGGAGCCGAATTGCTGTGGCACGTCAAGCTGGTCGCCATCGGCTGCGGGCTGATCGTGGCCGCGCTGCTGGTCACCATCGAGGCGGCGCAAATGTCCGCGCTGTGGGCCCGTTTCCCGCTGCCGGTCATCCCGGCGCCCGGGGATCCCACGCCGTCGGCGCCCTCGCTGCAGGTGCTCGAGGACCTGCCCCGCCGGGTCCGGATCAGCGACGCCCACCAGAGCGGATTCATCGCCGCCGCGGTGTTGCTCAGCGTCCTGGGCTCGGTCGCGATCGCGCTGCGCCCGGAGACGCTGAGCGGCGCGGGTTGGTACGTCGTCGGGGCGACCGCCGCGGCATCGGTGCTGCGCGCCCGGGTGTGGGATTCGGCCGCCTGCAAGGCATGGCTGCTCGCCCAGCCCTTCCTGACCGCCGGCGTGCTGCTGGTGATCTACACGGCGACGGGACGCTACGGCGCCGCCCTCGGTGCGGCCGTGGTGCTCCTGGCGCTCGTGGCGGTGTGGATCGTGCTGGCGTTGAACCCGGGAATCGCTGAGCCGGAGAGCTATTCGCTTCCGGTGCGCCGGCTGGTGGGCTTCGCCGCGGCGGGACTCGACGCCTCGCTGATCCCCGTCATGGCGTTCGTGGTCGGGTTGTTCAGCCTGGTGCTCAATCGATGATTCGATCGGCATCAGCCTGCTTCGCGGCGGTGTTGGCCCTGTTGCCGGCCACCGCGACGTGGACGAGTCCGCCGGCTTTCGCGATCAGCCCGCCGACGGTCGATCCCGGCGTCCCCCCACCGAGCGGGGCGCCGGGGCCGGTGCAGCCGATGGAGCAGCGCGGACCGTGCGTGACGTCCGGGGTCATCCCGGGCAGCGATCCGGGCGCCCCCACGCCCAGCCAGTCGGCGCTGAATCTGCCTGCGGCATGGCAGTTCTCGCGTGGCGACGGTCAGCTGGTCGCCGTCCTCGACACCGGGGTGCGGCCGGGCCCGCGGCTGCCCAATGTCGAGCCGGGCGGCGACTTCGTCGAGGCCACCGACGGCCTGACCGACTGCGACGGACACGGCACGCTGGTCGCCGGGATCATCGCCGGCCAGCCGTCGCCGGACGACGGGTTCTCGGGCGTGGCCCCCGCGGCGCGGGTGGTGTCGATCAGGACGTCGTCGGCCAGGTTCTCCCCCCGCACGCCGGGCGGCGACCCGCTGATGGCGCGGGTGTCGACCGAGGTCACGACCCTCGCCCGGGCCATCGTGCACGCGGCCGACCTCGGCGCCCGGGTGATCGACGTCGGCTCGGCCACCTGCCTGCCCGTCGACCGCCCCGTCGACCAGGCCGCCCTCGGTGCCGCCGTGCGCTACGCGGCGGTGGACAAGGACGCGGTGATCGTGGCCGCCGCGGGCAACAGCGGACCGACCGGATCGTTCGCCGGTGGGACGTCGTGCGAATCCAATCCGCTCACCGACCTGAGCCGTCCGAACGATCCGCGCAACTGGGCCGGCGTCACCTCCGTGTCCATCCCGTCGTTGTGGCAGCCCTACGTGCTTTCGGTGGCGTCGCTGACCCCGGAGGGCCAGCCGTCGAAATTCACCGTGGCGGGCCCGTGGGTGGGTGTCGCGGCGCCGGGCGAGCGCATCGTGTCGGTGGGCAACGATGACGGCGCGGGCCTGGCGAACGGCCTGCCCGACGACCATCAGCAACTGGTCGCCCTCAAGGGCACCAGCTACGCGGCCGGTTACGTCGCCGGCGTCGCCGCGCTGGTGCGCAGCAAGTATCCCGACCTGTCCGCCACCGCGGTGACGCATCGCATCACCGCGACCGCGCACAACGGCGCCCGCGACCCGTCCAACGTGGTCGGCGCCGGCAGCGTGGACCCGGTGGCCGCGCTGACGTGGCAATTACCCGCCGGCGCCCAGCCGAGCGGGGCGGCGGCCAAGCAGGTCGCTCTGCCTCCGGCGCCGGCGCCGGAGAACACCACACCGCGGACCGTCGCGGTGGTCGGCACCGCCGTGCTGGCCGTGCTGGTCGCCGTGGCCGGCGCGGTCACCACGATCGCCGCACGCCGTCGAAAGGACCCCACCCCGTGAAAATGTCGATACCTACCCCCGGGAGCGGGCGAATCACGTTGGCGCTCTTGGCCATTGTGCCCGCGGTTATGGCCTACCCGTGGCGATCGCCACGAGACTACTGGCTGCTCGGCATCGCGGCGGCCGTCGTGATCGTGCTGTTCGGCTGGTGGGGTGGCCTGTATTTCACCACCTTGGTGCGCCGCCGCCTGGCGATCATCGGGCGCGCCAACGCGTTCACCCCGCAGCCCCCCGCCACGGCGACCACCGCCCTGGTCCGGGTGGGCGCACCGGAGGACGACTCCGACGTGCTGCCGCTGCCGCTGATCGCCGGCTACCTGGACCGCTACGGCATCCGGGCGGACAAGATCCGGATCACCAGCCGGGACAACGCCTCCGACGCGTCGCGGCGCGAGACCTGGATCGGGCTCACCGTGTCGGCGCCGGAAAACCTGGCCGCGCTGCGGGCCCGCTCGCCGCGGATCCCGCTGCAGGAGACCGCTCAGGTCGCGGCGCGGCGCCTGGCCGACCACCTCCGCGAGATCGGATGGGAAGCGACCGCCGTCGCACCCGACGACGTTCCCCGGCTGTTGACGTCCAACCCCCGCGAGCGATGGCGCGGCGTGCAGCGCGGCGCATCGGATTACATTGCGGCATACCAGATCCGGGTGGACGAGGCCTTGCCGGAGACGCTGGACGCCATCCGGTCGCATTCCGCCCGCGAGACCTGCACCGCGCTGGAGATCGCCGGCGACAAGGCCCACCCGACCGTCGCGGTGGCGTGCGCGTTCCAGACCGACACCCCGCCGGAGCGCACGGCGCCGCTGGACGGGCTGACCCCGCAGCGCGGGAACCACCTGCCCGCGCTGACGGCGCTGGACCTGTTGTCGACGGCGCGGCTGGACGGACACACGACCGCGCCCGCGGGCCTGCTCGCCCAGCTGCACTGGCCCACCCTGGTCGGCGGGGCCCATCGGGCGTCGTCGGCCGGCGGCCCGGAAACCAGCTCGGCGACCACCGAGACCCTCGAGGCCGCTAGAACATGACCGCCTGCAGGAACGCGGTCATCCGGCGCAGGTAGTCCAACTGGCTCACGTGCATCACGTGGCTGCCCGGAAACCAGTGCAGCGCACAGTGATCCCAGTGCTGCCATAGCTTGACGGCGTGGTCCGGCGGCGCCATCCGGTCGCCGAGGCCGGTGATGATCATCCGGCGGTCCCGGCCGACCAGCGGCGGGTAACTGAGCGGGCAGTGGTACGCCATGCCGGCGCTCAACGCCTCGTGGCTGATATCGGAGAGGCGCAGGCCCATCCGCACCAGCTTGTTGGCCGGGAACCATTCGTCGAACAGCGTCGCGGGAGTGACGACCGGGCAGTTGGGGATGACGGCCTCGAGCCGATCGTCGGCGGAGGCCACCAGCGCCGAGGTGTAGCCACCCAGCGAGATGCCGGTGAGCGCGATCCGGTCGACACCGGTGTGGCGCAGGTAGTCGATGACGGAACGAAAGTCGTGCACGGCCTGGGCCATCGCCTCGGCGAAACCGGACAGGCCGCCGGCGAAATAGCCGAAACCGCTGAAGGGCGAGAACTTTTCGGCCCGCTTGCCGTGAAAGGGCAGCGTGTACATCAACACGTCGTAGCCCGCCCGGTAGTACCAGGGCAGCGAGAAGAACCGCCCGTTGGCCAGATACCACGACCCCATGAAGCCGTGGATGACGCACAGCGTGGGCCGCGGCCCGTCGTCGTGGCGCCAGTGCTGCGCGCGCACCATGTTGTTGGATCCCCACGCGCTCCAGCGCGCGCGCATCGCGGGGTTGATCGCGGTGAAGCTGCTGGGGAACGCGATGTTGTCGACCGTGCCGCGCGCGACCCACTCCGCCAGCGGGCTGGCGCGACGCGAGGTCACCCGCGGCAACTCGGTGGGCGCCGGAAAGGACCGCGCGGGATCTCCCGCCGCCCCCAGCTCGGCGTAGAAGTCGAGGTTGCTCCGCTCGGTCGAGGCATCGGATTGCCGCAGGGCGCCCGCGACCACGAACGGTGTCACCGTGGTGGTGAGCAGCGAGGCCACCCAGGTGCGCAGGGCCAGATCTCCGAGGGCCGATGCCTCGACTACCATTCGCTGACGGGGCGACAACGCCGAGTGGGGGGGTAATCCGCCGGCGCCGGCCGGCACATCGGCGCCGGGAACGTCTGGAACGGGGACCGGCGGGTCGATCGGATCCATGTCGGGCGCCACGAACGCCGATGGTAGCCGGACGGGCTCGCGCTTCCAGGATGTTCGACCGGTTTCGGTCGCTACGGTCTTATCCCGGGACCACGGCGGTGATGCCGGTGCACCATAGGGGTAATACGGTTTGCTATCAGCCGGCTAGCGACGGCGCGTTGATCAGGAGGACCGACATGTGGGACCCGGACGTCTACCTGGCCTTTGCCGATCACCGCGGCCGGCCCTTCTACGATCTGCTGTCGCGGGTGGGCGCCGAGCGGGCGCGCCGCGTCGTCGATCTCGGTTGCGGGCCCGGACACCTGACGACATACCTGGGCCGGCGCTGGCCGGACGCGGTGATCGAGGCGATGGACAGCTCCCCGGAGATGGTGGCCGCCGCCAAGGAGCGCGGCATCGACGCCGTCACCGGCGACCTGCGCGACTGGAAGCCCCAGCCCGACACCGACGTGGTGGTCAGCAACGCGGCCCTGCACTGGGTGCCCGAGCATGCCGACCTGTTGCTGCGGTGGGCGGGCGAGCTGGCGCCCGGATCGTGGATCGGGGTGCAGATGCCGGGCAACTTCGAATCCCCGTCCTACGCGGCGGTGCGGGCGCTGGCCCGCCGTGAGCCGTACGCGAAGTTGTTGCGCGACATACCGTTTCGCGTCGGCGCGGTGGTCCAGCCGCCCGCGCACTATGCCAACCTGCTGCTGGACGCGGGATGCCGGGTCGACGTCTGGGAGACCACGTATCTGCATCAGCTGACCGGCGAGCATCCGGTGCTGGAGTGGATCACCGGCACGGCGCTGGTCCCGGTGCGCGAGCGGCTCGACGACGACGCCTGGCAGCAGTTCCGCGAGGAGTTGATTCCGCTGCTGTCCGACGCCTATCCGGCGCGCTCCGACGGTTCGACGATCTTCCCGTTCCGGCGGGTGTTCGTCGTCGCCGTGGTGGGCGGCGCGGGCCGCGCGTAGCGGGCCGCCACCATCGGGCCAGCCGCGACTATCGCTGCGCGGGCTTGCCTTCTTCGATGCCCCGGTCGGCGGCGATGGCCGACCGCGGGGTCGGCTTGGCGCCGTGATGGATCTGCAGGTACGTCTCGGTGTACCGCGCGGCGATGCGGGTGCCGGCGAACTCCGAGGGGATGACGTCGCCGGTGCGCTGCCGCCAATCATGCAGCAGGACAGCGAGATCGGCCGCGACGTCCTCGACGTCGGAGGCGTCGGTGCCGTCGTCGGCCAGCAGGTTGGTGGTTTCGGTGGGATCGGCGCGCAGATCGTAGAGCTCCCGCTCGGGCCGCGGCGCCGTGACGAGCGGGGCCACGGCCACCCCCGACGGGCTTTCCTCGATGTCCCAGGGCAGATCCAGCAGCGGCCGCGACGCGTAATTCTCGATGTAGCTGTAGTCCTTGGTGCGGACCGCGCGAATCGGATCGAATGAGTCGTGATAGGTCTTCATCGTGTACACCTCGTCGCGCACCGGCGTGGTGGGCGGGTCCGGCTCCAGCAGGATGCCCGCGTGCGAGACACCGTCGACATCGGCGGGGGCGTCGATTCCCAACAGCCCCAACAGCGTTGGCACCAGGTCGACGGCGCTGAACAGCTCGTCGTAGACGCGTGGCGTCACACCCCGGTCGGTGGGTGGCCGGATGATCATGCCGATGCCGGTTCCCGCGTCGTACAGCGTGGATTTCGCGCGGGGGAACGCCGGGCCGTGGTCGGTGAAGAACACCACCCAGGTGGTGGCGTCTAATCCCGTGTCCGCCAGCGTGTCCAGCAACCGTCCGACGGCGGCGTCGGCCGCGCTGATCGCCCCGTAGAAGGCGGCCAGGTCGCCACGCACCTCGGGGGTGTCGGGCAGGTAGTCGGGCAGCTCGACGTCGGCGCCCTCCGCCGGGGTGTATCGGTCCTCGGGGTAGGGGCGGTGCGTCTCGAAAAACCCGGCGGTCAACAAAAAGGGTTGTCCCACCAGGCCATCGGCGCTTTGCCGCAACCATTCGTCGGCCTTGTCTGCAACGTAGTCGCAGTAGGAGTTCGATACGTCGAACTCGTCGAAACCGAGCCGCCTAGGGTAGGACGTCTCGTGCTGCATGCCGAAAAGCGCCGAATACCAACCCGATTCGGACAGGATTTGGGGGAGTGTGCGGATTCCGCTGCGGTATTCCCAGCCGTGGTGCGCCAGGCCGATGAGGCCGTTGGATTGCGGATAGCGCCCGGTGAACAGCGACCCGCGCGACGGCGAGCACAGCGGCGCGGTGGCGTGTGCCCGGGTGAACAGGATGCCCTCGGCCGCAAGGCGGTCCATTCGGGGGCTCGACACGTCCGGGTGCCCGTAGACGCCGAGGTAGCGGCCCAGGTCGTGCCAGTGCACGATCAGCACGTTGTCCTTGCCCGGCGTCAATTGCGTCACCTCTCACCTCGCCCCGCGACCGGCGACGATACCGCAACGTGCTGCGGCGATCCCCGCCGCGTCGGCTCGTCAGGCGGACGGGAGGCGCCCCCACCGGTTCTCGCAGACGAACTCCGACAGCGGCCGCGCCACGGCCCAGCCGTCCAGTTCGAGGGCCGGGCGATCGGGGAATTCGGGCACCGGCCCCAGGCACAGGATGGCCACCGGCTCCGCCCCGTCCGGCATGTCGAGCAGCGAGGCCAGCCGTTGCGGATCGAAGAGCGACACCCAGCCCATGCCGAGCCCTTCGGATCGCGCTGCCAGCCACAGGTTCTGGATGGCGCACGACACCGACGCGAGGTCCATCTGCGGCAGGGTGCGCCGCCCGAACACGTGCCTGTCGCGGTCGTCGCCCAGTGCCACCACCAACAGTTCGGCGCAATCGAGGATGCCCTCCACCTTGAGCGCCAGGAATTCGTCGCCCCGCTCGCCC
This sequence comes from Mycobacterium sp. TKK-01-0059, assembly GCF_000709305.1. Taxonomy (NCBI): domain Bacteria; kingdom Bacillati; phylum Actinomycetota; class Actinomycetes; order Mycobacteriales; family Mycobacteriaceae; genus Mycobacterium; species Mycobacterium sp. TKK-01-0059. The sequence goes on along the minus strand of NZ_KL446993.1, from coordinate 1,386,042 downwards.
AGCGCGGCGGCCGTGCGCGGGCGTTCCTCGTCGACGAGTGCGTGGATGCGGCGCCGCAGCGCAGCGTCGGTGATCCGGATGAAGCGCCACGGCTGCATCAGCCCGACGCTGGGCGCGGCGTGCGCGGCCTGCAGCAGGCGCGCCAGCAGCTCCTCGTCCACCACGGCGCCGGGAACGAACCGGCGCATGTCACGGCGTTCGGAGATGACGCGATAGACGGCGCGCCGCTCCTGCGGGCTGAATGCCTGATCGGTCACGTCAGCCATCGTAGGAAATCCGCATTAGCGTGGACGTGTCCCGAAGGGAGTGTCCCGTGAAGCCTTCCGATGTCCTCGAGCAACTGGCCGCCGATCCCGCCGCCGGCCGCGGCTATGGCGAGCCCTACCAGACCCCCGACGGCACCACGGTCATCGTGGTCGCCAAACCGCTGGGGGTCTTCGCCATCCGCAACGGCCGGGCCACCTGGACGCCGGCCGTGGACGCGAATCGCATCGCCCTGATCGGGGTGATCACCGGCCTGCTGGCCGGGGTGATCGGCAGCCTGGCGGTGCTGCGGCAGCCGCCGTGGCCGCGGATCACGATCAGGGACTATAGGTAACGCCGACCGCGCGGAACACGTATTCCGGCGGCATGTCGAACGCCAGCGACCGCCGCGGCAGGGTGTCGAGCACCTCGGCCGGGATGGCGACCTTGTAGTGCAGCGACAACTCGCCGCTGAATTTTGCGTCGACGGCGGAGACATCGAGGTCGACCTGCAGGCCCGTCGACGAGATCTCCACGTTCGCGGCGCCGGTCTGCGGCGCGTCCCAGCGCACGCTGACCGTCGGGCCGGCCAGCCGGGGCAGCATCGACAGCGTTGCCAGCACCCGCTCCGAGGTGAAGGCCAGCGACCCCGTGTAGCTGGCGACGCCGTGCGGCAACCGCACCCCGGGGATGGTGCCGCTGAAACGCCGGGTCACCGCGACGTAATCGGCAAGGTAGATAAGGCCTTCCGATTCGACCTGGGCGTGCAGCTCGTCGGGCAGCTTGCCGATGCCGAACAACCTGCGGACAAAGACGGCCATACCGCCAGTATGACCGCGCGGCGCGACTCCGTGGGGCGGGCGCACGGCCGCCGCCGCGGCCGTGCTGGTATCGGTGGGTGATGACCCGCCCGAGGACGCCGTTGGCCGCCGGGATCGCCGCGCTGGCCGCGGCCGTGTACGCGCTCATGTGGGTGGGCTACCGCCAGCACTGGGCGTGGCTGTACCGCGTGGACTGGTCCCTGCTGGACGGGGCGCGGGCGCTGGCGATCAAGCACCCGTCGTGGCTGCGGTTCGCCGAATCGGTGTCGTTCGTGCTGGGACCGGGCGTGCTGGCCGTGCTGGGGATCTCCGTGACGGTGCTCGCCCTGGTGATGCGCCAACTGCGGGCCGCGCTGGTGCTGGTGCTGGCGTGCGCGCCGTGCAACGAGTTCGCGACGGCGGCGGCCAAGGCGCTGGCCGACCGCCCGCGGCCGCCGACCATGCTGGTCCCGGCGTCCGCTACCTCGTTTCCGTCCGGTCATGCGCTCGAGGCGACCGCCGGGCTGCTCGCGATGCTGTCGTTTGCGCTGCCGATGATGAACGTGGGGGCGCGGCGCGCCGCGGTCGCCGCGGTGGCGGTGGCGCTGCCGGCGGTCGGCCTCTCCCGGGTGGCGCTGAACGTGCATTACCCGTCGGATGTGCTGGCCGGCTGGTCGCTGGGATACCTGTATTTCCTGGTGTGCCTCTGGGGTTTTCGTCCCTCCGCCCCCGACCCCCCGAGCTAAAGCCCTGCGGCGGTGGGCATTTGGTCACGACGCGGTGACCTAACCGGGGCTAAAGCTTTACTTGACCGCGAGGATGCGCGGGTCTGACGATGGAGTGCATGCACCGACTGCTCACGTCACTGTGCGCTGCGGCGTGCGTGATTTTCGCCTCGGTGGTGCTCGCGCCGATCGGCGCGGCTGCCGGCGCTCCCTGGTTCGCGAACGCGGTCGGCAATGCGACACAGGTGGTTTCGGTGGTGAGCACCGGCGGCTCGAACGCGACCATGGAGGTCTTCCAGCGCACCGGCACCGGCTGGCAGTCGCTGCGTTCCGGCATTCCCACCCACGTCGGTTCGGCGGGGATGGCGCCGCAGGCCAAGAGCGGCGTCCCGGCCACCCCGATGGGCGTCTACACCCTGGACTCCGCCTTCGGCACCGCGCCGAATCCCGGCACCGGGCTGCCCTACACCCAGATCACCGGGGGAAACTACTGGTGGAGCGGCGACGACCACAGCGCCACCTTCAACTCGATGCAGGTGTGCCAGAAGGCCCAGTGCCCGTTCAACACGGCCGAGAGCGAGAACCTGCAGATCTCGCAGTACAAGCACGCGGTCGTGATGGGCGTCAACAAGAACAAGACCCCGGGCGGGGGCGCCGCGTTCTTCTTCCACACCACCGACGGCAAGCCCACCGAGGGGTGCGTGGCCGTCGACGACGCTCAGCTGGTGTCGATCATGAAGTGGCTGCGGCCCGGCGCCGTCATCGCCATCACGAAGTAGCGCCTCAGTCGGTGGCGATGGCCCGACCGGGTTTGAGCGTGAAGTTCGTGCCCTCCAAAGACATTGTGGCGTCATAGGTTCGGTCGTAACCGGTGCCGCTGATCTTCCACCCGGCCTCGGTGCGGCGGTAGGTGTCGCGGTAGAAGGCCGCCCCGATCAACATGAAGTTCAGGTCGGACACCATGACCCGGTCCTGCAGATACCAACTGCCCGTTGCGGTGTCGCCGGTGACGGTGATGTCCGGATGGGTCACCCGGTGCTCGGTGATGACGTTCGCGGGCAGCGACGTTCGCATGTACTGCACCAACTCGGCGCGGTTGGTGAAGTGCAGCTCGTTGCCGATCGACGGCCCGTAATCGGCCTTGATGTCCTCGGCCAGGGTGTCAGCGAAGTCATCCCAATGCTTGGTGTCCAGCGCGCGCAGATACCGGTATTTGACTTGCTTGATCGCTTCGATATCGGCGAGATCGTCGAGGGTCATCAGGTCATTGCAGCACACGCTGGTGAGCAGCCCAAGTTCGCATCGAAGAGCCGGTCGCCGAGACGTAAACCACGGCCACATTGCGCGGCGTGTCGTGTGCGTAGTTTAAGTGTCGCGGTCGGCAAGGTAGGCGGTGACCATGTCGATGAGGGCACGCCGTTCCAGGCTCCAATCGATGGCCGTGCCCGTGACCATCTGCGCCAGCACCACACCGCGCAACGTGGCCCAAATGACCTCGGCCACACCGGCATGCGCGGGTTCGGTGGTGATCAACCGCCCCAGTTGGCCGATCGCGGCGTTCATGTCGAGCAGGTGACGCCGCGACGACGGGTCGCCGCCGCCGCGGGTCTCGCGCAGGATTTCGAAGGCGGCCATCGACGTCGGGCTGCTGTAGCAGCCCCACGCGGTGTCGACGACGACCTCGATGCGTTCCCGCAGCGGCAGCTCGCTGACGTCGGCCGACGACAGGCTGTCCACCAAGCGGGCCACGCCGTCGTCCACGACCGCCATCAGCAGGCCGTTGCGGTCCCCGAAGTGATACTGGATTACCCCCCAGGTCACGCCGGCGCGTTCGGCCACGTGCTTGGCGGTGGCGGCGGAAAACCCCTCCTCCACGATGCAGCGGACCGTCTCGTCGATGATCTTCGCCCGGGTGTCATCGCCGCGCTTGCGGGGCGCGGTGGTACGCCGGGTGGGCCCGACGGGGCGACCGGGCGGCTGGCCGGCAACGATGGACATTGTTGACTTTATAACATAGCCGAGTCTATTTTTGGGGCGTGAGCAGCCCCTCGCGATACGCGCAACTGTCCCGCGACGAACTCGTCGTCCTGGTTCCCGAACTGCTGCTGATCGGACAGCTGATCGACCGGTCGGGGATGGCCTGGTGCATCTCCTCGTTCGGCCGCGACGAGATGGTCCAGATCGCCATCGAGGAATGGGCGGGCGCCAGCCCGATCTACACCCGGCGCATGCAGAAAGCGCTGAACTACGAGGGCGACGACGTGCCCACGATTTTCAAGGGCCTGCAGCTCGATATCGGTGCGCCACCGCAATTCATGGATTTCCGCTACACCGTCCACGACCGTTGGCACGGCGAATTCCAGCTGGACCACTGCGGCGCCCTGCTCGACGTGGAGCCGATGGGCGAACAGTACGTCTTCGGGATGTGCCACACCATCGAGGACCCGACCTTTGACGCCACCGCGATCGCGACCAACCCGCGCGCGCAGGTGCGCCCCATCCACCGCCCGCCGCGAACGCCGGCGGACCGGCATCCGCACTGCGCGTGGACCGTCATCATCGACGAGTCCTACCCCGAGGCGCAGGCCATCCCGGCCCTGGAGGTCGTCAGCCAAACCCGCGCCGCGACATGGGAACTCGACCCCATCGATCGCTCGGACGAGGGGCAGGCGGACTACTCGGGCCCGTTGCTGTCCGACTTCGACTTCGCCGCCTTCTCGCATTCGGCGCTGGTCCGGATGGCCGACGAGGTGTGCCTGCAGATGCACCTGCTGTATCTGTCGTTCGCGATCGCGGTGGCCGCGCGTGCCGCCGGCGACGACGAATCCCTCGGCGTGTGCACCCGCGGCCTGATCGGCATCGCGGGCGTGGCCGCCGAACGCATTCACCGCGCGCTGAAGCTTCCGGGCGGGGCCGAAGGCGTCCTGCGGGTGCTCGAGCTGCACCCGCTGCTGAACCCCGCGGGCTACGTTGTCGCCGAGACGGAGTCGAACCGGCTGCACGTCCGCCCGTCGCCGGCGCACGACGACCGTGCCTGGATCTCGTTGTGCTCCCCGGAATCCGTGCAGCCGCTGCAGGCGATCGCCACCGCGGTGGATCCGCGCATCGAGGTTCGACTTAGCGGAACCGCCACCGACTGGACCGCCGAACTGGTTGAAACCGACTCGCCCACCGAGGAACTGCCAGAGGTTTCGGTGGTCCGGGTCAGCGGCGGATCGACCTTCCAGTTCGAGCCCAGGCGTTCGCTGCCGCTGACGGTGTTGTAACGAAAAGCTACTTGTCAAGGGGTTTTCGGTACCGCTTCGGTGACGCAAGTGCATCGAGCGGATACCAATGACATTGCGAAGCATCGGCTTTGGGCGTGTCCGAGGCTATGGTTAACGCTGGCCACCGACCCCTATAGACGAAGGTTTTCGCTCTATGTACGACCCACTTGGGTTGTCGATCGGGACCACGAACCTGGTCGCTGCGCGTAATGGAAGCCCACCGGTTAACCGCCGCTGCGTGCTCACCCTTTATCCGCACTGTGCACCGAAAATTGGTGTGCCCGAAGAGAATCCGCCGCTAGCCGAACCCGGCGTGCCGATGAGAAACTTCGTCGAGCGCATCGGGGACTCGGTCGCGCTGGTGTCGCCCGACGGTTCCGCGCATGATCCGGAGCTGCTGACGGTGGAGGCCCTGGACGCGATGGTGCTCGCCGCCGGCGCCGATGCGGCGGCTTCGGAGATCTCCATCGCCGTTCCCGCGCACTGGAAACCGAGCACGGTGCAGGCGCTGCGCGACGCCCTGCGGACGCATGTGGGGTTCGTCCGAAGCGGAATGGCGCCCCGCCTGGTCTCGGACGCGATCGCGTCGCTGACCGCGGTGAAATCCGAGCTCGGCCTGCCCGACGACGGCATCGTCGGGCTGCTCGACTTCGGCGGCAGCGGCACGTCAGCCACCCTGGTGAACATTGCCGGTGACTTCGAACTCGTCAGCGCCACAATGCGCTACACCGCGTTGTCCGGCGACGAGATCGACCAGGAATTGCAGCTGCGCGCCTTCGAGGAGCTGGGCCACGGCAGCGGCCTGGACCCCGGCAGCACCGCCGGTGTCGGGCAGCTCGGCGAACTCAGGGAACAGTGCCGCGCGGCCAAGGAACGCCTTTCGGTCGACATGGCCACCGACATCGTCGCCGAGCTGGGCGGGCGCAGTTGCAGCCTGACGGTGACGCAGGACGACCTCGAAGAGCTGATCCAGGATCGGCTGACTGGCTTCATCTATGCCTTCGACGACATGCTGGTGCGCTACCGCAAGAGCTGGTCGGACCTCGCGGCGGTGGTCACGGTCGGTGGCGGGGCACGCATTCCGCTTGTGACCGAACGACTTTCGATGCACGGGCGCACGCCGATCCTGACGCCGTCGCAGCCGGCCTTCGCGGCGGCCTGCGGCGCGCTGATCCTGGCCTCCCGCGGGGGCGAGCTGGATCTGCGGACCCGCACGTCGATCGGGCTGCTCGCGACGGCCGACGCCGCCGGCGACGTCGTGGACCTGGGCGCCGGCGACGTGCTGGTGATCGACGACGAGGCGCTCACGGATCGCGAACTGGCGTGGTCGCAGACCGACGACCCCGGCGACCTGCGGATGCGATTCGGCGGCGAAACCTACGACGAAGACGGTCCGGCCGGCTGGTCGATGCGGCTCAACGTCATCGACCCACCCCGGGAACGGCGGCCCTGGCGGCGCCTTCGGATCTCCCAGCTGATCATCGGGATGTCCGCGGTGGTCGCCATGACCGCGGTCGGCGGCGTGGCCTACACGCTGACCGGGATCGAGAACCGTCAGGCCCCGCCGGCGCCGTCGGTCGCGCCGCCGCCCGCGCCGTCCGTCAAGCCTGCGGCGCCGGCTCCGGCCGCCCCGCCGCCGCCCACCGCCGTGCCCCCACCCCCGCCGCCGAGCGCGCAACCCGTCCCAAGTCCTGCGCCGCCGCCGCCCGAACCCCCGCCGTCGCCGGCACCGCCACCGCCTCCGGTCTTGGTGACCACGGCGCCGCCGGCGCCGGTCTACACCCCGCGGCACACGGCACCACCGACGACGACCGCGCCGCCGCAGCCGACGGTCACCACTACGGCCCCGCCGTCACCGACGGCCACGACGACGTCGCCGCCTCCGCCCACGAGTGAGGAGCCCGTCACCACCAGCACCACGACCACGGTGCCCATGACGACGGAGTGGATCCACGTCCCGCTGCTGCCGGTGCCGATACCGATCCAGGTTCCGCAGAAGCAGGCCCCGGCGACCCCCCAGTACCCGCAGTACTCGCCGCAGTACCCGTCGAACGAGTATCCGCAGTACCAGCCGTATCCGGGGAATGAGTATCCGCAGTATCCGGGAAGTTCGCAGAATCCCTACTGGGGCCCGGGTTATTAGCGTCGGTCCTGCTTAGGCGGTCCATCTGCGCGGCCATGCGCGCGCGGGTAACGTTTGTGTCACCAAGTTCGGATGGGGTTTCCCCGTCATGCCCTCGCTCGGGGGGCGTTCGAAAGACCTTGGAGGCGTTACGTGGACATCGTGCTTGGGGTGTCGATAGCTCCCGGGACGGTCCGCCTGGTAGCGATCGAAGGCCAAGACGCCGACGGTGTGACCGTCGAACAAGAAGAGTTCGAGGTGGGTGCCGCCGGCAATGCGGTCGATCGGGTGATCGACGCGATCGGCGGCACCCGCGAAGGAGTGGTCGAGGGCGGCCACCGGTTGAGCTCCACCGGGGTCACCTGGACGAACCCCGCCGACGTCGCCGCCCTGCGGGCGGCCATCAACGCCAGCGATCTCGGCGACGTGATGATGGTCGCGCCCTTGCTGGCTGCGGCCGCGCTGGCGCAGACGGTCGGCGACGCGCTGGCCTACGAGCGCATCGCGATGCTGTTCGTGGAGACCGCCAGCGCGACGCTGGCCGTGGTCGAGGTCGGCGACGGTTCCATCGTCGACCTGCACCGGCGCCGGATCACCGGCACCGCGGCGCCCGCCGAGCTGGCGACGATGGTCGCCGGTCTGGACGCGGGCGGGTCCGCGGCGGACGGCGTGTTCATCGTCGGCTGCGGCGCCGACATCGTTGCGCTGAAACCCGCGATCGAGGCGGCCACCTCGCTGCGGGTGACCGGACCCGAGGAGCCGGACATGGCGCTGGCCCGCGGGGCCGCGCTGGCCTCGGCGAACGCGCCGCTGTTCGCGTCGTCGACCGCGGCCCTGGCCTACGCCCTGGACCCGGGCACCGGGGAATTCGGCCCTTTGGCCGTCGGTCCGAGCCACCTCGACCTGTGGGGCGACGCCGGCACGGGCACCGGTTTCCGCGCGTACAGCGCCCTGGCCGACGACGCCGAGGAAGACGAAGACCAGCGGCCTCCGCGCCGGAGCCGCGCCATGCTGCTCGCCGGCAGCGCCCTGGCCGGCATCGCCGCCGTGATCGCCGGGGTCGTGCTGGTGACGCTGACGGCGGATCAGCCGACGGGTGAGGGGCACAACGCCGGCGTCAGCGTTGCCACCCCCGGCATCCAGCTGCCGGCCGCGCCGCCCAGCACCCCGCCCCAAGCGCAGCCGCCCGCTCCGAGCACGTCCCCGCCGGCGCCCGCGCCCACCGCCGAGGTGGCCGCCCCCGCGCCCGCGCCCGCCCCGATCGCGCAGCAACCCGCGCCGCAGACCACGGCCACGTCGGCGCCCCCGGCGCCCGTCCGTCGCGCCCCGACCCGCCAAACGCCGCAGTACGTGCCCCAACCGGTAGAGCAGGCGGCCCCCCCGCCGGCCGCGCCTGCCCCCGCGCCCCCGCCGGTCGCACCGCCGCCGCCGCCACCGGCCGCGCCGCCGCCGCCCAGGCCCGCGCCGGTGACCATGTACCTGCACTTCCCGTTCGTCACCGTGCCGATCCCGATCACCCCGCCGGCGCCGCCCCCGGCCCCCTAGCACGTGGCACACGCGCGGAGTTGAGCGCACACTGGCAATGACGGCACGCGCTGGCGAGGAGGTCGGATGGGCGAGCACGGTGGGTTCGGATTCGACCCGGACGAATTCGATCGCATGATCCGCGAAGGCAGCGAAGGGCTGCGCGACGTGTTCGAGCGCGTCAGCAGGTTCGTCGCCGCTCCCGGTGGCAGGTCGGGCTGGTCGACGATCTTCGAGGACATGTCGCGGCGACCCCGCCCCGCGCCCGAGACCGCCGGCGAGGCCGGCGAGGGCGTGTGGGCCATCTACACCGTGGACGACGGCGGCGGCGCGCGCGTCGAACAGGTCTACGCGACCGAGCTCGACGCCCTGCGCGCGAACAAGGACAACCTCGACCCGAAACGCAAGGTGCGGTTCCTGCCCTATGGCATCGCGGTCAGCGTCCTCGACGACGACTCCGAAGAGACTGCGTAGCAGTCGTTTTCGGCTCAGCCCTGGGTGACGACGTTCGAGTCGCCGGAGTTGCTGATCTTCGGCGTGCCCGAGTGGTAGGTCACCTTGTTGTTGAAGCCCGACGCGGTGATGGCGTCGGCGGCCTCGATGGTGACCGCGTTTTGCACCCCGGAGACCGAGAGGCTGGCGCAATGCCCGGTGATCGTCACCGTGTTGGACACGCCGCTGACGCTGACGATGTTGTCGTTGCACGCGATGGTCCGGCTCTCGTTGATGCCCGCGACGCTGAGCCGGGCGCCGCGCGGCGGGGCGGGTGAGGTCGACGGCGCTGCTCGCCGCGAGGCCGACGGGGCGGGACTCGTCGAGACGCTCGGCGGCGAGGTGATGAATGACTTCACGCCGGAAATCTGGTGTGCGGCAAAGGCGGCGATGCCTCCCGCGAGTGCGATCACACCGATCACGATGACGGTGCCAAGGATCCACCACACGCGGTTGCCCGAGGGGCTCGGCGGCGGCGGTCCGGTGACCGGGCCGCCGTAGGTCCACGCCGGCGGCGGTGGCGGGGCGCCCGGGGTCGGCGGCGGATGGGCCTGGCCGGCGGACGCGGAGCTGCCCTGCTCTGAGGCCCACGCCGACTCGGCGAGCGGGCGCTCGAGTTCCCGGATCCGCTCTTCCGGGTCATCGTTTGCTGCCATGCATTGAATATGCCATTCGCTTCTGCGTTTTCGGCCCGTTCGGTAGTTTTGGGGATCGTGCCCGATTTGCCGAACCGCCAGGTGTTGTTGCGTCGTCGCCCGTCGGGGCTCGTCCGGCCCGACGACACGGAAATGGTCACCGCGCCCGCGCCCGAACCCGCCGAGGGGGAGGCGCTGCTGCGCACCACCTACGTCGGCATCGACGCGGCCGCCCGCACCTGGCTCGACGACCAGCCCAGCTACCTTCCGCCGGTGCAGCTGGGTGAGGTCATCCGCGCGGCCGGCATCGGCGAGGTGGTCGCGTCGCGGTGTGACGCGTTCGCCGTCGGCGACGTCGTCACGACGCTGACCGGGTTTCAGGAATACGTGATCATCCGCGACGACCTGTTCAGCACGCCGATCCCGGGCGAGGACGACCAGCTGGCGATCATGTCGGTGTACGGGCCGACCGGCGCCACCGCCTATTTCGGGATGACCGACATCGGCCGACCGCAGCCCGGGGAGACGGTGGTGGTGTCGGCGGCCGCGGGGGCCACCGGATCGGTGGCCGGGCAAATCGCCAAGATCGCCGGCGCCCGGGTGGTGGGCATCGCGGGCGGCCCGCAGAAATGCCGGGCGGTGGTGGAGGACTTCGGGTTCGACGCGTGCATCGACTACAAGAACGACGACATCGTCGCGGCGCTCAAAAAGCATTGCCCGCAACGGGTGGACGTCTACTTCGACAACGTGGGCGGGCCCATCCTCAACGCCGTGCTGGGCCGGCTGGCCCCCCGCGCGCGGGTGGTGCTGTGCGGCGTCATCTCCAGCTACCTGACCGGCGACCACCCGGGGCCGGCGAACTACGTGAACCTGTTGTCCAAGACCGCGCTGATGCAGGGCTTCAACGCGCTGGACCAGTGGGGCCGCTTCGACGAGGCGTTCGCCGCGCTGCGCGGCTGGGAGGCCGAGGGCCGACTTCACCACCGGCAGACCATCTTTGAGGGCATCGAGTCGTGTGTCGACGCCCTCAACGGCCTGTTCACCGGCGTCAACGTCGGCAAGACGCTGGTCAAAATCAGCGAACCCGGCGCGCGCTGAGGCCGCGGGATGCGCCGCACCCCCACCGCGTGGTGTTATAACACCGTTTGCGAGAGTTGCCTGGGGAGAGCGCGCCGGGCTTGACGTGCCGGCTTTCAACGATGGGTGGTTTGTAGATGGATCGTCGCAGCATGATGTTGATCTCGGGGCTCGGCATGCTGGGGGCTGCGATGCGCTTGCCGGGTGCCTGGGCCACCCCGCCGGCGCCGCAGGCGCCGCCGGCCGCCGGCGGCGGGCCCTACATCTTCGCCGACGAGTTCGACGGGCCGGCCGGCTCGCCTCCCGATCCCGGCAAGTGGACGATTCAGACCTGGCAGGACGACGTGTTCCCGCCCGTGGAGGGGATCTACCGCGACGATCGCCAAAACGTGTTCCAGGACGGCAATTCCAACCTCGTCCTGTGCGCAACCCACGATCTGATGAGCAACACCTACTACAGCGGCAAGCTGCGCGGCAACTTCCGCAGCATGATCAACCAGACCTGGGAGGCGCGGATCAAGCTGGACTGCTTGTTCCCCGGCCTGTGGCCGTCCTTCTGGGGTGTCAACGAGGACCCGCTGCCCGACGGCGAGGTCGACATCTTCGAGTGGTACGGCAACGGCGACTGGGCCCCCGGCACCACGGTCCACGCGGCGTCCAACGGGAAGACCTGGGAGGGCAGGTCGATTCCCGGTCTGGTCGACGGCAACTGGCACACGTGGCGAATGCACTGGGGCGAAGAGGGATTCGAGTTCTTCCGGGACGGGGCGCAGTACTACAAGGTGCCCAACAAGCCCATCCACGTCGCCGGCGGCGCGCCCGACGACTTCCGGTGGCCGTTCAACAACCCCGGCTACTGGATGACCCCGATGTTCACGCTCGCCGTAGGCGGGGTGGGCGCCGGTGACCCCGCCGCGGGTGTCTTCCCGGCGTCCATGCTGGTGGACTACCTGCGCATCTGGTAGCGGTCATTTCGTGGCTTTGAGCACCTGAACCAGGTTGAACTGCCACCGCTCGACCAGCCGGAAGCCCAGGTCGTGCGGCACCGCGAACGCCGGGGTCGGCCCGTAGCGGGGGCCCGGCGGCAGCGCGGCGCCCCGCTCGTGCGCCGGCTGTGACGGGTCGGCCTGGGTGATGATCCAGACCACGCCGCAGTGGCTCAACGGCTTGGCGACGACCTCGGGGATGAGGTTGGTGTCGAAGACGTCGTTGCGGTCGGTCGCGCGCTGCCACAGCGTCAGGTCGACCAGCTTGCGATAGGCGTCCGGGCGCGCCGCCAGCAACGGGCGCATGGGGGCCGGCATGAACGTCACCGTGTCGTTCACCAGCAGGCAATCGCCCGGCGCGGCCCGCGCGGTGATCAGGTCGGCCACCTGGCTGTAGTCCATCCCGTATTTGGCGTACGGGTTGCGCTGCGCCCGAACATAATTCGGCGCCGCCGCCACGGCGAACAGGCCGACCAGCGCCGCGGTGACCCAGGGCCTGGCGGCCACCGCGCCGCCGCAGACCCCCAGGATCAGCGCCATCGCGGGCGCGGTGAACGACAGGTAGCGCGGCGTGTAGATCGAGTGCACCAGCACCGAGTAGGTCAGGATCGCGGCGGTGGGAATGGCCAGCCATCCCGCCGCGAGCACCAACAGCTGCCGCTCCGACGGCGTCAGCCGCGCGGACCCGCTGAGCCACAACACAATAGCCGCACACATCAGCAGCGCCGCCAGGATGGCGAACGGGGGGCTTCGCTCGAAATACTGTTGCATCACCACGTCTTCGATGGTGCGGTGACCGATCGGGGCGACCCAGCTGATCTGGTGCGCCTGGCCGGCGACCGTCAACAGGAGCGGCAACACCGCACCCACCGCCACGGCCGAGGCAATGGCGAAGCGCGCCAACACGGTTCGGCCGCGGTGGAAGACGACGACGAAGACGACGTACGCCCCCAGCAGCAGCGCGATATACGCGTCGAGCACGATCGAGAGGGCCAGCGCGACACCGTAACCCAGCCACAACCGCCGGGTGTCGCGGCGCGCGGCGTGGACGAGCAGGACGGTCAGCCACACCGCGGCCATCATCGACAGGGCATAGGGCCGCGCCTCGATGCCCGCCCACGTGGTGCGGGGCAGGATCGCGCAGAACACGCCGGACGCGATCGCGACGGTCCGCGACGAGAACTGCTTGCCCAGCGCCACGACGCCGGCCGCCGAGGCCCCCGCCGCCAGGCCGCTGGGCGCGCGGGACCAGAACTCGGTGGCCGGAAAGACCTGAAACCAGCCGTGCATGAGCAGGTAGTACAGCCCGTGGACGGCATCGACATTGCCCAGCATGTGCCACATCTGGGCCAGCGAACGGCTGTAGGAGGCCGAGATGGTCGCGGCCTCGTCGTACCAGAAGGAGGGCCGGGCTGCCCCGGCCATGCTCACCGCGACGGCCAGCGCCGCGACGAGCAACGGGTCCAGCGCGGCCGCCACGGCAGGCCGGCGGCTGCCGAGCACGCCGGGGCTGAACACACGCCTATGGTGCCAGAACGGCCCGGGGCGATCGGCCGACCGGGGCCCTTGATTCGAACGTATGATCGATCAATGGGACGGCTCGCACCGATCGGGTACAACGGGCAACCGGTTCGTGACCCGTTTCGCGCGGTCCGCCCGCCGATCGCCGTCCTGGTCGACCTGACGGTGCTGTTCCCGCGCGAGCCGCACCGGTCGGGGCGCTATCAGCCCAACGGCCTGCAGCTGCACAAGGTCGTCGAGGGCCGGCTGAGCTGCTGGGCCCTGTGCGAGCAGGGCGACTGGTGGGGGCTGGTGACCTACCCCGTCGCCTACGGATCCCGGCGCAAGACCGTGACGCACTGGGTGCCGGCCTGGACGCTGCGCCGCAAAGCCTGACCGCACCGCGCAATGCGATGATTGCTGCCCGTGGACGCAAGTTGGGCCTCGGTCCTGAGCAAGCTCGTCGCGCTGGCGGCCGTCATCGCGCTGTCGCCGATCACGGTCATCCCCGCGGTGCTCGTGCTGCACGCGCCCCGGCCGCGCCCGGCCAGTCTCGCCTTCCTCGGCGGCTGGCTGGTGGGGCTGGTCGCCTTCACGGCGGCGTTCGTCGCCGGCTCGGAGGCGCTCAGCGGCTTCCATGCGACCCCGCCGAAATGGGCGTCCTGGGTGCGCCTGGTCTTCGGGGTGGCGCTCCTCGCGCTGGCGGCGTTCCACTGGTTCACCCGGCACCGCAACCGCAGCATGCCGCGGTGGATGCGGTCGTTTTCCACGCTCTCCCCGGCGCGCGCCGGGGTGGTGGGGGCGGTCCTGGTGCCGCTGCGGCCCGAGGTGCTCATCCTGTGCGCGGCGGCGGGTTTGGCCGTCGGGAACAGCAGCCTGAGCGCCGGCGGCGAGTTGGTCGCGGCCGCGATCTTCGTCGTCGTCGCCGCGTCGACGGTGGCCATCCCGATCCTGGCCTATGCCGGCTCGGGTGACCGCTTCGAGGGAACGCTGGAACGTCTCAAGGCCTGGATGGAGGCCAACCACGACGCGATGCTGGCCGTGATCCTGTTCCTGATCGGGTTGATCGTGCTCTACAACGGGATTCGCGCGCTCGCCTGACCCGCGTTCGGCCGACTCCGGCGCGTTTGCGCGTCACTTCGCCCGCGGCAATGGGAGGATGCCGCCCATGGCAGGAAGCTGGGGCACGGTGCTGACCGGGCTCGTTCCGCTCGGACTGGTCATCTCGCTGTCGCCGCTCACGGTCATCCCGGCGGTGCTGGTGCTGCAGGCGCCGCGGCCGCGGCCGAGCAGCCTGGCGTTCCTGGGCGGTTGGCTGCTCAGCCTCTCCGCGCTGACGGCGCTGGCCGTCGCGGCCTCCGGGCTGCTCGGCGGCTTGGACAAGGCGCCGCCGCGGTGGTCGTCGTGGCTGCGCGTGGTGCTGGGCGCGGCGCTGATCGCGTTCGGCGTCTTCCGGTGGCTCCGCCGAAACGACCAATCCGAGTCGCCGGCGTGGATGCGCTCGTTCGCCAACATCACCCCGGCGCGCGCCGGGATCACGGGCGCGGTGCTGGCCCTGGTGCGCCCGGACGTGGCGCTCATCTGCGTCCCGGCCGGATTGGGGATCGGCACCAGCGGGCTCGGCGTCGCCGGCGACTGGGCGGCCGCCGCGTTCTTCGTCGCCATCGCGGCGTCGAGCGTCGCGATCCCGATCCTGGCCTACGTGGCCGCCGGCAGCCGCCTCGACGACACGCTGGCGCGCCTCAAGGACTGGATGGACAGCAACAACGCCGCCCTGCTCGCGGCCGTCTTGGTGGTGATCGGCGCGATGGTGCTCTACCACGGGATTCACGCCCTGTAGCCGCCGTCGGCCAGGCCGGCGTCGGCTTCGAGCCTGTTGGTCGCCCCAAAGGCCAACTCGCGGAACAACTCCCGACCGTAGCCGGTGAGCATGCCCAGATAGCCGCGGGCCGCCCATTGCTGCGCGTGCCGCTCTTCGTGGTGCAGCACCCGGTCCAGGTCCAGCCGGGTGCAGCGCGGCGCGCCGTGCCCGTCAAGGCACCAGGTGTGCCCGGAGGCGACGACCCGGCGCAGCTGCTCTGCCGGGTCGCCGAGCCGGCCCAGGTTCACCATGAAGATGTCGCCCCACGTGGTGCCGCCCCGCTGGCTGAACAGCCGCTGGATCCAGTTGCCGCCCAACCCCATCAGCATGCCGTTGGGGGTGGTGACCAGGCGCCCCCCGTTGCGGTGCACGAACGGGACGTCGCGGGTGTAGCTCCAGCCGTTTGCCTGCTGTCGCAAGCGGATTCGGGTCACCTCGGCGGCGCAGTGGGGGGTGGCCGGGAAGTCGGTGGGTCGCTTGCCCGCCGCGCCGTAGTCGGTGCCGGCGTTCAGGATGTAGGTCATCAGCGCCGCCGCGCGGGCGTCGCCCCCGCGGACGCTGGGCGGCAGCAGGAAGAAGGATTGGCCGGCCGGGTCCTTGATCTCTTGCATCCTCGCGAGGACCACGAAGCTGGCGCGCGTGATGTCGTGGCGCCGGCTGATCTCGGCGACCGCGTGCGGGGGCACGCCGCGGCGTTCGGCGTTCTCCCGCCACCTCGTGCAATAGCCCTGTGCGTCCATGTCTTTCCGGACGATTGTCACCCATGGTTAGGGTGGAGCGAATGAACAGGCGGCCCTGGCGACGCGCGCGCGGCATCAAACAGATCACCCGAGGGCTCGGCACGCTGGATCGCGAACTGTTCGACGCGATCGCCGAGACGGACACCCCGCTGCTGGACACGGTCATGCCGTCGCTGACGCGCGCGGCCGACCATTCCAAGCTGTGGCTGGCCATCGGCGCGGCCCTGCTGGCCACCGGCAGGCAAAGCGCGCAGCGCGGCGCGACCCGCGGGCTGGTGACGTTGGCCGCCACCAGCCTGGTCACCAATCAGTTCGCCAAGCGCATCCGGCGGCGCCCGCGTCCCGGCTACGACTTGGTGCCCCTCGTCCGGCAGGTCCGCCGCCGCCCGACGTCGAATTCCCTGCCGTCGGGGCATTCGGCCAGCGCGGCCGCGTTCGCCGTCGGGGTCGGCCTGGAGAACCCGCCGCTGGGCTTCGGGCTGGCGCTGCTGGCCGGGCTGGTGGGCCTGTCGAGGGTGGCGACCGGCGCGCATTACCCGGGCGATGTCATCGCCGGGTTCGGGATCGGGTCCGGCCTGGCCGTGCTGGGTGGCCGGCTCGTGCCGCCGATCGTCGAAACCGCCCTTCCGCGAACGGAACCGCTGCGCGTCGAGACGCCGCCGCGGCCCGACGGTGCCGGCGTGGTCCTGGTCATCAACCCGGAGTCGGGCAGCGGCACCGGGGCCCGCGTGCTCGACGAGGTGCGCGCCGAGCTGCCGAAGGTGGACATCCGCGAGCTGGGTCCCGACGACGACCCTGTCGAGGTCTTGCGCGGCGCGGCCGCCGGTGCCGAGGTGCTCGCGGTGGGCGGTGGCGACGGCACGGTGGCGGCCGCGGCCGGGGTGGCCATCGACGCCGGGCTCCCGCTGGCGGTCTTCCCCGCCGGCACGTTCAACCACTTCGCCAAGGACATCGGCTGCGACACCGTGGCCAAGACCGTCGACGCGATTCGGCGCGGGAGCGTGGCGTGCGTGGACCTGGTGTGCCTCAACGACTCTCAGATGGTGCTCAACACCGCCAGCATCGGCGCTTACCCGGCGTTCGTGCGGCGGCGCGAAAAGCTCGAGAAGCGCATCGGCAAGCCGCTGGCCGGTCTTTACGCGATGCTGCGCACGCTGCGCAAGGAAGAGCCGGTGCGCATCTGTTACGACAACAAGACCCTGCTGACTTCGCTGTTCTTCCTGGGCAATTCGCTGTACCTGCCCACCGGTTTCGCGCCGGCGCGGCGGACCCGCATGGACGACGGCCTGATCGATGTCCGCATCCTGGAGGCGGGCCGGCCGTGGGCCAGGACCCGGATCCTGACCGCGCTGGCGCTGGGCCGGCTGGAACGCAGCCCGCTCTACCACGAGTTGCAGGTGCCCGAATTCAGCTTCAGCGCCGTCGACGGTCCCACGACCGTTGCCCGCGACGGTGAGGTCGGGGACAAATACGACCAGGCCCGCTTCACCGCGAAATACCGGATCCTTCCGGTGTTTCGTCCGCTTCCCGACGCGCGGCCCCCTCGGTGAGATCGCGTACCCGCGCGTAGCGGGCGGGCACCTCGGGCGAGGGGTCGGCGGTGTATTCGTGCGTCGGCGGCGGCTCCCACGCCGGCGGCCGGGGCGAGCCGCTCAGCGTCCAGGCCGCCTGCCGCGCCGCGCCCGCCGCGACGTACTGAGCCCGGGCGGGCGCCAGCACCGGCATGCCGAACACCGCCGGCGCGATCTCGCGCAGCGCCCTGGATTGCGCGCCGCCGCCGACCAGCAGGATGCGGCGCGCGACGACGCCGCGCGCGGTCAGATGCGCGACGCCGTCGGCGAGCGAGCACAGCAGTCCCTCCACCGCGGCCCTGGCCAGGTTGGCCGGGTTCGCGTTGGAGACCCGCAGGCCGTGCACAGCCCCGGTTGCGTTGGGCCGGTTGGGCGTTCGCTCACCCTCCAGGTAGGGAACCATCACCACACCTTCGCTGCCCGGGGACGCCGACAGCGCGAGCGTCGACAGCTCGTCGTGGTCGACCCGCAGCATCGCGGCCGCGGCGTCGAGCACCCGCGCGCCGTTGAGCGTGCACACCAGCGGAAGGTAGCGCCCGGTGCCGTCGGCGAATCCGGCGACGTAGCCCGCGTCGTCGCGGACCGGATCCGCGGTGACGGCGGCCACCACCCCCGACGTGCCGATCGAGACGATCACGTCGCCCTCTTCGGCGCCGAGGCCCAGCGCCGCGGCGGCGTTGTCCCCGAGACCCGCGCCGAATAGTGTTGTGCCACTGCCTGTTCCGTTGGATGGGTCCAGCACGGTGGGCAGCCGCGGACGGCGGCCGCGCAGCGCGAGCTCCAGCAGATCGAGGCGGTAGTCGCCGGTGGCGGCGTCGTAGTAGCCGGTGCCGCTGGCGTCGCTGCGATCGGTGGTCAGCGCCGCGATGTCGGCGTCACCGTGCAGCCGCCACGTCAGCCAGTCGTGGGGCAGGCAGACCGCCGCGGTGCGGTCCGCGTGGCGCGGCTCGTGGTCGGCGAGCCAGCGCAACTTCGCCACGGTGATCGCGGCCAGCGGCACGACGCCGACGGCTTGGGCCCACGCGCGCGCCCCGCCCAGCTCGCGCACGAGGGCGTGCGCGGCGTCGGCCGAGCGCACGTCGTTCCACAGCAGCGCGGGCCGCACCACCGCGCCGGTTTCGTCCAGGCACACCATGCCGTGCTGCTGCGCGCCGACGGCCACAGCATCGACGCCGTCCAGCCCGCCCGCGTTCGCAATGGCGTCGCGCGCGGCGGATTCCCAAGCGTGCGGGTCGATTTCGGTCCCGTTCGGGTGGCCGGCCTGGCCCTCGCGGACCACCGCGCCGGTCTCGGCGTCGCACACCAGCACCTTGCAGGATTGCGTCGAGGAGTCGATCCCGGCGACCAGCGTCATGACGCGTCGTCCCCGATCAGGGCCCGCAGCGTGGCGCGCGCGCCGCGGCGGTGCAGGCAGTCCAGTGCCCACCGGTAGGCGTCGCGGAAGCGCGGGGCGTCGATGAGGTCGCCGAACACCGGGCGGTTGGCCAGAAACGCGTCCGGGTCGTCGCGTTGCGAGCGGGCGAGCGGCACCAACGTGTCGGACAGCCGGTCGATCACCTCGATCGGTTGGCCCTGTTCGTCGACGCCCTCGGCGTAGCGGGCCCAGCTCGCGACGATCGCCGCGGACAGCCGCACCGGACCGCCGGTGCGCAGATTGTCGTGCACGACCGGCAGCAGCCATTTCGGGATGCGGTCCGAGGAGTCGGCGCACAGCCGGGCGACCGTGTCGCGCACGTAGGCGTTGGCGAACCGGGGGAGGAGTTCGTTGCGGAACTCGGTCAGCCCCGGGATTCGTGTCAGCGTCGGCATGGCCTCCGAATCCAGGTAGCGGGCCAGGAATTCGGCGATCACCGGATCCTGGGCGGCCTCGTGCACCAGGCGGTATCCGGCCAGGTATCCGAAGTAGCACAGGCCCTGATGGCCGGCGTTGAGCAACCGCAATTTCATGGCCTCGTACGGGGCGACGTCGTCGACCAGCTGCACACCGGCCTGGTCCAGGGGCGGGCGCCCGTCGGCGAAGTCGTCCTCGATCGCCCACATGGCGAACGGCTCGGCCACCACGGGCCGGGCGTCGCGCACGCCGTATTCGGCCTCCAGCCGCTCGGCCACGTCCGGCGTGGTCACGGGCGTGATCCGGTCGACCATCGAGTTGGGAAAGCGTGTCTTCTCGTTCATCCACTGTGCGAGTTCGGGATTGATGCGCTGTGCGTAGGACGTGAATGCGCGCCGCGCCGTGTCCCCGTTGCCGACGATGTTGTCGCAGGACACGACGGTGGGGGAGGGCAGGCCGCGGGCCCGGCGCCGGTCGCACGCCTCGGTCACCAACCCGAACACCGCGCTCAAGGGCGGCTGGTAGCCGCCCTCGGTGATGGTGAGCGAGATGATCCGGGTCGCCGGGGCGGCGAGCAGTTCGATGACCGCGTCGGGATCCTCAGGCGCATAACGGAAGTCGACGATGGAGCCGATGACCCGCGGTTCCCGCGTGCCGTCGGGGTGTCCGAGGGTCAGCGTGTACAGGTGGTCCTGGTCGCGCAGCGCGTCGCGCATCTGTTGGTCGCCCGGCAGCACGCCGACACCGCAGATGCCCCAGTCCCGCGCGAGCCCGGCGTTGAGCAGCCGGTCGACGTAGCAGGCCTGGTGGGCACGGTGAAAGCCGCCGACACCGAAATGCGCTATGCCGATGCCGATTTGGCTGCGGTCATAGGTCGGGACGGGGATGTCGAGACCGGTCAGGTTCCGTGCGTTCAGCTTCACTCGAGTGTCACCTTAGCGCGGACCCCGCTGCGGCTAGCTGATTGCTAGGCGTTGGGGCAGAGGTCGCGCAGGGCGAAGATCACCACGTCGGCGGCCTGGCGGCCGTTGATCCCGCCGGAGCCCTGGTCGGCATCGGAGCGCTGCAGCGCGAGCAGCTCCAGCTGCTGCGGCGAAGCGCCCCACGAAAGCTGCTGACACAGATCCGCGCCCATCTGCAACAGCGCGTCGTCGCCGCCGTCGACGGCGTGGATCCCGGCGTTGTGCAGGTCGTTGAGGAAGGCGGCCTGGTCGGCCCGCGCCGGGCCGGCCCAGGCCATCCCCGAGATCAGAAGTGGACCCACCGTCAGCGCCGCTCCGATGAACCGGCCGTGCAGCCTGCGTGCCGCCATCCCACGTTCTCCTTGTGTCTCTGCGCGATGCGGATGATGCACCTTTACACAAAAGTGCATGGACCGCCGCGCGGGAGATCCGGAGGATGAATAGTCGGCGAAGACTGGCCGCGCGGCTGCGCGCGCGGTGTGCGAGGACTCAGCTCGGCGTGGCTAGCTTGGGCACAGATCGCGCATGGCGAAGACGACGATGTCGCCGGCCTGCTGGGGGCTGAGGCCGCCGGCTCCCTGTCGTTCGTCGGAGCGCTGCAGCGCCAGGCCCTCGAGCTGCGCGGGCGGGGCGCCCCAGGAAATTTGCTGGCAGATGTTCAGGCCCGCCTGCAGGAGTGCGGCGTCGCCGCCGGTCACGGCGTGGATCCCGTCCTTGTGCATGTCATTGAGAAAGCTGGCCGCGTCGGCCTGCGCGGGGCTGGCCCAGACGAGGCCGGCGAGAAGCGGGGCACCGAACAGCGCCGAGGCGATGAAACCGCCAGCTAGACGACGTGGTGACATATGCCCTTCCCCTCTGTCTGTCAACGGTTGCTCTCACGGTGTTCACTTCTATGTAACCTCCTGGACAGACTTTGTGCATCAAAAATTCCCTGTGAATGACCTGCGGGTAAATAAAGTCCGCGGGATTCGA
This sequence comes from Mycobacterium sp. TKK-01-0059, assembly GCF_000709305.1. Classification (NCBI taxonomy): domain Bacteria; kingdom Bacillati; phylum Actinomycetota; class Actinomycetes; order Mycobacteriales; family Mycobacteriaceae; genus Mycobacterium; species Mycobacterium sp. TKK-01-0059. The sequence continues at coordinate 1,364,735 of NZ_KL446993.1, read as the reverse complement.
AGTCGGCGGCCGGCCCGGGAGAAGCTCCGGAACGCACGCGTGTCGGCGCAGGTCAGGGATGTCCGTCGGCGGTGTTCCGATTCGTGACAGCGTTGTGACGTCACCATTTGGAAACGGCGCGGTGCGGCGTGGCTCGTGTCGCGTGTCGGCTGCTGACAATTGGCCCGGTCGTGAAGGACGGCCTCGGTACGGCTAGGCGGGCCTGCTGCACTGATTGATTGCGGAAATAGCTGAGCGTGAATGAAGGAGAGTTGGCGCTGATGGCGATCGTCGATCGGTTCAACATGAAAGTAGTTGCCGGCGCTGGGTTGTGCGGAGCAGCTATAGCGTTGAGCCCCGACGCGGCGGCCGCCCCGCTGATAACGGGCGGCCACGCGTGCATCCAGGGGCAAGCGGGCGATGCGGCGCCGGCCGCCGGAGGTCCCGTGGCCGCGGGCGCGCCGGCGGACATGTGCGCGGCGCCGCTCACTGACATGTCCGGCGTGCCCATGGCCGTGCCCGGACCGGTGCCGCTCGGTGCTCCGGTGCCGATCGTGCCGCCGCTGCCGCTTGCGCCGCCCGTCCCGGTCGTGCCGCCGGTGCCGGTGGTGCCCGCCGGTGCGCCGCTGATCGCCCTGGGCGGGCCGGTGGCGGGCGCTCCCTTGGAGGCCGCCGCTCCGATCATCGACATGGCCGGGGTGAAGGACGCGCCGACCGGCCCGGCGCCCACCGGCGGGCCGACGTCCGGTCAGCCGATTCGCCCGGGCCCCGCGAGCTGAGCTCGAACGTGTGCGGGCCCGCTGGTTCCTACCAGCGGGCCCGTTGCGTTGCGGAAAGCCTGTACCCTCAACGTAATCGAAGCTCCGCACCCGTCGTGCATGTGGGTGCGGAGCTTCGTGAAGATTGCGCCTTGGTTATTCCTGGACGATCACCGGGTCGCCGACGTTGACGTGGTTGTAGTACCACTCGGCGTCATCGGGGCTCAGGCTGATGCAGCCGTGGCTGACGTTCTCGAGCCCCAGTGATTGGACGGCCCAGGGGGCCGAGTGCACGAATAGTCCGCGGTTGGTGATGCGGACGGCGTAGTTGACCGTGAGCAGGTAGCCGTTGGGGTCGTCGACGGGGATGCCGACGCTGCTCGAATCCATGGTCACCGCAGGCTCTTTCGAGAGCACGGTGTACGAGCCGACCGGCGTCGCGTATTCCGGCCTGCCGAGCGAGGCCGGCATCACGCCCTGCTCCCCGAAGTGCGGCCGATGATGCGGCGCCGGGAGTTGGGTCGGCGGTCCCGCCTCGACTCCGTCGATGCTCACGGTGAACGTGTGCTGCGAGATGCTGGCCACGCCGATGATCGAGGGGCCCGTCTTGATCTCCGAGGTCGCCTGGCCCACCGTCAGCGCAATTGTGCTGTGCGCCGGCCAGTATCGGTCGGGCACCCACTGGACGACCTTGTTGTCGAGCCATTCGAACTTGCCCGTCATCGAGGGCGTCGACTTGACCTCAACCGCCCGCTCGGCGGCGCGCCGGTCGATGACCGGAGCACGGAACGTCACCACCACGGGATGCGCCACGCCGACGACCTCGCCGCGCGTCGGTGAAACCGATGCGATGGCCGGGCCATGCGACAGGTTGGCCGACGCGAGGCTCACACCGGCCGGCGCTACGACCATTCCGGCAGCGACCCCGACGACCCCAAGAACACACCGAACACCGGTCCGCATGGCCTCAATTCCCTTTTAACTGACATCGTTGCAATAGGGATGATAAATGGCGTCTGACCTGCGAAAGCGCAAGGGCACGTGGATATTTGGCCACGCAACGGTCACGTTTTGGATACGGACGTTTAGTTCGGCGGCCTGGCGACGAGACGGGCGACCGGGGCAATTGTGAAGCCGCGAGACGCGCGCCCCGCCCCGCTGGCAGAGTCAATTCAAATTCGGCTCTTACCAGCGGAGTGTCCGTGTTTTAATCGCCGAGTGGCAGACCCGATCAAGTACCAGGGTGGCGAGCCCGAGCAATGGCTGGGGACACTCGGCGACATCTCTTTCTCGCAGCATTGGGTAGCAACGCCGGCCGGCGTGCACCCGATAAAGGGCACGGTGTGGACCGTGACCGACATGTCGCACTATTCGGAAAGCATCTCCACCGCCGGCATTGTCCTCTGCATCATCTTCGTCTGGTTTTGCCTGCTGGGACTGCTCTTCCTGCTGATGAAGGACCGCAGATACACGGGCTATATCCAGGTCACCGTTCAGGGCGACGGGTTCTTCCACTCGACACTGCTTCCCGCTGCGGGACCTCAGGCGACGATCAGTGTCACCCAGCAAGTGAATTACGCGCGGACGCTGGCTGCCGCAGCCTGAGCTGTCATCGTGGAGCCGATGACGGGAATCGAACCCGCGTATTCAGCTTGGGAAGGTGGCTGAGTCAGTCCGGAAGCGTTCACGTCGGTTCAGAAAATGCCTGTCTTGCTGGCACTATCGTCCGGCGGCGTTCGGAGCGATCCGTTGCTGTTCAGCACGACTTGCAACATCGGTGCGACAATCTCGCACGTCGCAAGGCCTACCGCCAGTAGGGGGTTAGGTTTGAGCGCTGGTCCTCTTACGATGCTTTCGTTAGCACACCTAAGCAGGAGGAACCAATGACCACACCCGCCGACAACTCGCTGACCACCAAGGCCGTCGCCGAACGACTGGACACCGACCCCAAGACCCTGCGCGTGTTCCTGCGTGCCACGTCGCAAGGCGTCGGGTCAGGATCGCGCTACACGTTCACGAACAAGGACGTTGCACCGCTCAAGGCCAAGTTCACGAAGTGGGCCGCTGAGCGCGAAGGCGCGAAGAAAGCGAAGGAAGACGAGGCCAAGAGCGCCTGACAACACCACCGACCGACGACCCTCGTGCCCGGGTGGCCGTTTATCCACACGCGCTGCGCGGATGCAGCAGAGTGTCGTCGGTCGGTCGTAGCATTCACTCAAACCGACGAAAGGCCATCAGTGACCGATCAGGACAAAATCGGCCCGTACGTGCGCAACCGCGTAGTGCAGGGCGATTGCACCGAACTCGCGGCAAACCTGCCCGACGAGAGCATCGACGTACTCGTGACCTCGCCCCCCTATTGGGGTCAGCGGATGTCGGACGGGATGGGGGTCGAAGACGATCCTCGTGACTACGTCGAGGCACTGACGAAGATCTTCCGCGTCATCCAGCCGAAGATAAAGCAAGACGGGCTGGTGTGGATCAACATCGGCGACGCTTACAACACACCTGTCAATTGGCGGCTGGACGACCACGCGTATAGCTCCTTGGGGCCCGACAAGGTTGGCCTCAATGAGACAAACTCCGCGTACGTTAAGCCACGCGCCAAACGAAAGGCCTTCCTAAAGAAGGACACCCCGTGGTTAACCTATGGCAATCTTCTAGCTCTGACATATCGCATGGTAATCGGCATGTGTGACGATGGTTGGCTATTCCGCGGCGAAGTCATCTGGCGCAAGAAGAATCCCATGCCCGAGGGCCGCTGCCGTAGGCCGCACCGGGCACACGAGTCCATTTACCTATTTGCTCGCGATGAGCGGCACGCATTCACGACGTCACCTCCTGTCAAGAGCGTTTGGGAATTTCCTAACGAGAAAATCGACGGGCTTGCGCACTATTCGCGGTTCCCCTTGGCGCTACCGCGTCAATGTATCGACGCGCTTGGTCGGACGGGCGATGAGGTCGTGGTGCTGGATCCGTTCTCCGGCAGTGGCACAACCGGCCTCGCGGCACTTTCCCTTGGCTGCTCCTACTTGGGTTTTGAAATCGACGCTGAGCAAGTAGAAGCCTCGAATGAGCGCCTAGTAGCTGCCGAGTCACGTCCCCAGCTATTTCCGGGTTGACTTGAACCTCTTCCAACCGTCTAAAACGCCCTTCGTGAACAGGTCGTCGGGATCGTTGAAGTCACAGATCACGATGTCGGCTTTCGTTTTGGGCGGATGCACCGTCGGCAATGTGTTCCGATTGTAGGAGTAGCAGGCGCTGAATTCAGCCTCGTCTTCGATGCCGATGCGTTTTTCACTTCGGTTGCCTGTGGCGGATCCGAGTTCGCCACGGTTATGGGGATGAGTGCTCGGTCCCGACTTGCAATCCATGGTCCATAGAGGTGAGAAATAGCCACTCCGCACTAAGGCTTCCGACATCGGTACATCATCGGTTCGCCGCTCTGCGAAACTGGCCTTCACGTGCACTACGCCGAATACGACGTCCTTTGGACCTGTGAGAATAACGTCAACTTTGTCAACGATAAGACGGCGACCAATCTCAAGCTTAGAAAGTAATGTCTGCTTCCGTTGGCCGGTTGCAATCTCAATCGTAATGCCGTGCTTCTTAAGTTCCGGTGCATAGTGACGAACGCAAATTTCCTCTAACGCCCATCCGCCCGTTCGCTTCCACGATTGCTCGAATGACATGCGCGCGAATTCTGCTGGGTGGTTATACGGATCGCAATACGCGCGATAAATGATGAACCACCACACATCTGAGGGATTGGCGCTTGGCCACAGCGAAACAGCTTTCATGAAGGCGGAAGCAACAGCTGACGTTTTGATCTGACTCTCGGCGCTGGCATTTCCGGTGACTGACACAAGTTTTGCTAGACCATTACGAAGCGTAAGGAGCACTTCTTCGAACTGTTCTAATGTCGCCTTAGGTAGCCGGTATTGCGCGTCATAGTTTGCATACGCGAAATGGATGATGAGGTCTGATCCGTCTTCCTCGGCGCGGATAAGCCGACTGAGCTCCGCGGCGCTAGCTTCGGCGCTCTCATCGTGGACGTCGGCAAAGATGCTCGCGGGATCTACACCGATGCGGTCGATGAGCACAAAGAGAGTGTCGATGTCGGGTATTGATTCTCCGGACTCGAATCGCTCGATCCACCCTGGGCCGAGGATTAAGTCGGCCGCCAGGTCTTCAGGCGATATGCCGGCCTTTTCCCGAGCGGTCCGTAAACGCGCGAGAAGCCGCGACACGATCTCCGAACGCTCTGGCACCCGTGTCACCCCCTCATTGGACAACGGAGGTAAGACTGCCACAGCCGTCCGGCGATGAACCGGCGAACCCGTAAAACGGAAGCGCGCGGTGGTCGTCGTTCGGTGCCGCTGTGGGCCTGCCGAAGACGCGTACGGCGTCCACGCGTGACGCGCCCGACGCAATTGCACGCGACGCAACGCGCGGACGTCTACGGGGACGCGCAGGCGCGGCCCACACGCGCATACGCGTATACCGCAGCTAATTTGAGGGTGCAATAGCGCGTTTGAAAGTGCATGTGGCGAGGTCGCGGCCGGAATCGTGCATATACGAAGCCTTTTGAATTAAAGCTGGGGAACTCGTACACAGCGCGAGCGTCAAAGCCTCTACGCGGAGCTGAAGCGCTCTGTGGGGGGTGGGGCGCAGGGGGTCGACGCGCAGCGATTCGCCTCGCGCGAATAGAAGAATGCCCACACGCATAGAAGAACGCCCACACGCACGCGTGAGGCGCGAGTGCAGGCGGTCGGGTGGGTGTAGTCAGTCGCGGTATGCGACGGCGATCACGACACCATCAGCACGCACGACGTTGTAGACGTTGGTGCCCATGTCGTCATCGTGAAACAGAAAATCAAGCGACACATCACCAAAGGCGCGGATCATCCCGTCGTCGTCGCCTTCGTAGATGGGATCAGGATCGGAGTCTTCGGCATCGTTGATCGAGTAGATTTCGAGGGTGTTCGTCGTGTTCGTCATGCATCAATTCTAAGAGACTTCACAACACAACCCAACAGCGTTACACATGGATCTTACTGTGCTACAACAGGTTACGTTCCAAGCGTGCAGCGCGTGTACGAGGTACTACTCACGCCTGACAGGTTGATGTACCTACCAAGAAAGGCGATGCCCGTGGGTTGGGGAAGCATCGCCCTTCGAGGTCGGCGCACCACCGCCTGTGCAGCACGAGGGTGCAGCTATTCAGTTGTTACGGGGTCTCTTCGACCGGACCGACGTCGAGCAGCAAGCCCGCACCGACTTCAGTGAATCCGGCTCCGAATCGCAGCGTGGCGCGCAGCGCCCACGAATCAGAGTTGAAGTAGGCGTGCTCACTTCGTGCGATCTGGATCGACCCATACGCAGACAGGGTCTTGCTCCTGTCGACCGCGAGAATCTGCCCCGAGGTCATCGCACTGGTGACGTTGACTGGAATGGACAACAGCGTTCGTTGTGCCGATTCCGTCCCTGCACCGATGAGCGACTGGTTCGATCCCGTCGCCGTCTTCAGCTTGACCAGCTTGGCCCACGCATCCGGTGCCGCGATGATGTTGGTGCACGACCCGCCCAGCCCTTCGATAAACGCGACGGCATCGACGACCGCATCCAGGTTGTCCTGGACCACACCCGAGTACACCGCGTGAGAGATCAGTCCTGCGGGCGGGAATGTCGCCGGTGCAGTCGGAGCGGGCTGTTGCAGCAATGCCCAGTCGACTTTCTTGAGCACCGACCGTCGAATCTCGGCACTGACGACCTCCGAAGCAGCGGGCTGTACCAACTGCTCACGCGAGATCCGCACCAGGACAGCGACCTTGCCCGTGGCGATGACCAATTCCGACAGGTCGGGGTCAGCCTCGGGAATGTCGTTGCCCTCGGGCACGAAGCCCGTATCGGCATCCAGGTTGATCATCGGCACGCGGACGAAGACATCATCGCCTTCGACATCGCCGGCCTTGGTCGTCGCCTGAATCAGGATCGACTGCGGGATCGTCTGCTCGGGAGCAACGCCTAGTACGTCGAGCGCCCAAGCTTCGGGGCTAGTAGGGGTAATTACTTTGGACATGGTTGTGAGTTCCTTTGAGTGAGAACACGCGTCGCGTGCTCGGGGAGTGTTAGGGGATTCCCATTGCCAAGCGCTGCTGGATCGTCAGCGGGTCATAGCGCAGTGCACGGATGCGCTCATGGGAGAGGTTCTATTGGAGATATCCGTACGAGGCCCGTCGGCACATTCCGTGTTTTACGTCCCGTCGGACGTCCAGCTTGCCGCGCTGGTAGGCGTGCCAGCGACGTTACGCGCCATTAATTCAAGACTCAATGGCGACTCGTAAGCGTCGTGATAGTCCTGATCTATTGCGCTGCAACGATTGTCACGTCACACGATCAAGAGTCGCGCAGCGTCACGCTGAGGTGCCTCTAACGCTGCTTGTGAGCGCGCCACTCGGCGAGTGCGTGCTCGTTCGGGGGTAGATCGTCGTTCAAATCTTGCAGGTCCTCGGGAAGTAAAATTTCCTCGGGCGCGTCGAGCGGGTTGAACGGCTTCAGGGGGATCTTCGTGTCCTCGCGTACGGACAGAATCCGTCCATCGGCATCGGACGTGAATCCGTCCTTGAGATTGACGTGGTCAGCTTTGAGCAGGCGCTCGTCGTACGTCATGCTTGCCACCTGTCCACCACGTCCCATCGCTGTGGGCATGTCGGATCGTGAAAAGCGGCCAAGACGTCGAAGTGCCCTTCGTAGTCCTCGTCAACCTCGATGGTCGGCGATGAGCAGTCCAAGCACAGGTAGTCCAATGGCACGCTGATCTGTCGGCCTTCGTAGTCGTACATGACGTTTCCGGTCAGGGAACCGTTGTCACTGACCACTTGAGCATTGGGCCCCATTTCGTACATATCAACCTCCGTGACGTTCGATACGACGATTCTAAGAATGCGTATCTCGATGGCGTCGTCATTGTTTGCAACCACCTCAAAGTTTGCATTGTTTGTTGTTTGCATCGTATTGACGAAAAATCGACAAGGTTTCAGCACAAAAATGTCCACACCAGCCGTGACGTGCAGAAATAGATAAAAAGATGGGTGCTATTTACACGTGAATAACTTTGAACACCATTTTGGCCGCGACAACGATGCAAACATGCAAACATGCAAACTTCGATGGCCGGTTGCTCACGGTCGCCGGTATCGCCATCCCTCACGGGCGGTGTCCGTGCGCCGTTTCGCCCACCTGCCCGACGAGACGAGCAGTCCGATCGCGTCATCCAACGCCGGATTCCTCGACGCCCAACGCTTCAACTGGCCGCCGGTGACTTCTTTGTCGCCAACCTTGTCGTACAGCTTGTCTGCCAGGTGCGCGGCCTTCAGCGCGTAGTCACCCGCAGACCCACGCGCCAGCGCTCGATCAGTTTCTTGACGCGACATCGCTTTCTGTCGAGCTTCAGCCGCGCCTTCGCGGAACGCTTCGCGTGTGGGCTTGTGGATGCGGTCGATAACGTACCCCGCGAGTTGCCAGTCCTCGACGTTCATGTCTTCTCGACCGTCGAACCACATAAGTCGAGCCGCCAGCTTTAGGCGTAGCAGATTCAGGTGATAATCCAGAGGGTCGGTGAAGTCCTCGCGCCGTCGCCGAAGATCGAAGTCGTCGGTGTCATCGACTACGCACTGAGGCACGCCGATGGCCTTTAGCTCCGACCATGGGCGATTGACTCCCATCGACTGGTAGTACGCGTCCTCTGCTTCGTCAGCGAGATTCAGTCGTCGCGGCGGCACGAAGTCGAGCGGCTCCGCCCGCGGCTGTGAACGGTCGATGGGATCCGTAAACGTCGTGGGCCACAGCAAGATGCGTTGCATCAGGCCCGCACCTTCGGTGTCGAGCAACTGTTGGCTTTCGAGAAACTGAATGCCCATGACGAGCGCCCAACGGTAGCGATGCTGCCCAAGAAACACGCGCCTGTCCTTCGCAGCCACGGAATGACCGACGTTGTCTCCATCCCACGCAGAGAGCAGTTCCCCCAACAGCGTCGCGCCCGACCGCTTCATCTGGGCGTATAGAGTCGCCACGTCGGGCGCCGTCAACATGGCCGCATCACGGGTGTAGACGACCCCCTCGTCCTTGCCCATGTAATCGCCGTACAACCTTGGGATGCCCTCGCCCGTGCCGATCTTCAAGGGGTTGAGTTCGAAGTTCGCTACGTGCAGCACTCGACGTCCGAGCTTCATCGCCGTGCTCTTGCCCCCACCGGATCGACCACCCAAACCCGCAATGGCGTTCAGCGATCCGAAGTCGCCCGTGTGGTCTGGGAGCACGACGTCTGAGGGGATGGTCTGTGCCACGACTTCGAGCATCGACCCCAGGCCCGCCCACTCAGACGCACCGTGCGAGTTCATGAACCGACGCACATAGTCCAGATTCTTGCGGCTCTCCCAGAAGTCCTTGTGCTTGGGCTTGCCTGGTCGCGGCATAGTCGACACCACTTGTTCCTCGAGGATGGTCATGTTGCCGGTTTCGTCTTGGCCGTACGTGTACTTGATCGCTGCGTACCGTCCCAGTGGGCTCTCAGGTCGGTGCTCAGCGCTAGCTGTGTCGGTCACGTGTCCATTCCTCCGGTTGCTTTTTCTAGTTCGCGCACAACGCGTTTGAGGTCTACTCATGTCGGTCCCGTCGTCCTGGATGGTTCTTGCGCTTGGCAGCTTTCTCGGCTTCACGGCGTGCGTAGGCTCGTGCCTGGTTCGCCTCGACCGTCAGTCGGGTATGGCAGGTTTCGCAGATCGCAACAAGATTCCCGTCGTCGTCGGTGCCGCCGTTGACGCGCTCGATGACGTGGTGAACCTCCCTGGCCACACCGAGGCATCCGTCGAATCCCGCTTGGCATCGACCGTCGTTGTTTCGCTGATTGCGCGCCAGCGTTCGTCTCTGGATGCGAAGCCACGCATTCGGGCCGTGGGCGTTGGTCTTCATGCGAGTAGGTCAACTGGCGGTGGCATTTTGAAGGCTTTCGATGAACTCGTCGAGTGCGCTGCGCGGAATGCGTCGTGACCCGCCGAGCTTCACGCTCCGCAGCGCGCCGCTCCTCATGAACCCGTAGACCTTCGTGCGCCCACACCCGAGGAGCCGTGCGGCCTGATCAGGGGTGTACAGGCGGTCAATCGTCGTCATGTGATCTCCTAGTTTCTGGAATACGACTACAAAGTTTGATCGCGGACGCATTAACGATAACATGTCGTATCGTGAACACGACCGGACGGAGTTCAAATGTGCGGCTATGCGACTAAAGTGAAGTTAGGATGGCATGATGCCGAAGATTGACGAGGGCGCTAAGCGCTGGCAGGAAGCGACCGCAGCACGCATCGGGCGCGCAGTGCGGGAGCGCCGAGCGAAACTGAAGATGTCCGTCACGCAGCTCGCGGAGGCAACCGCTGCATTGGGATATCCGATCCATCGGGTGGCCATTGGGAAGATCGAGAGCAACAATCGCCTTGGCAAGCTCGACACGTCAGAGCTAGTGATCCTTGCGAAAGCGCTTGGTGTGGAACCTCTGTCGTTGATCTACCCCGACATGATCGACGGTGAGGTCGAAGTCACGCCTAACCACCACGTGCCGTCCGTGCAAGCGGTCAAGTGGTTTTGCGGCCGCGATGAGGACGCCCACACGTCGCTGCGCACCTACTGGGATTACGAGCGCGAGCGTGAACGTCAGCGCGATTACGAGAAGCGCGGCAACACCGACGCGGCCTACGAGGTCGAGGTCCGCGCCGACGAGATCCTCGACCAGGGCCGCAGCATGTGGAGTTGGGTTGTCGATGAGTAGGCAACAGCTCCCGCCTCAAATCAAGAAAGTCGAGATCAAGCATCGACGCAGTGGAAACGCTCTGACGCGCTACGAGCTGTTCACCACTGTTGGCGACGACCCGACCACCGGCAAGCGCCGACACGTGAGACGGCGATTCAAGACTGAGCGCGAAGCCCGCGATGCCCTCGCCGAGGTTCTGCACGAAGCGTCCAGGGGCACGTTCGTGGCCCGTAGGAAACTCACCGTCGCAGAGGCCGTAGACGACTACATCGCTGCCCGTCACAATCTGCGCGCCACGTCGCTGTCGAAGCTGACCTACGACCTTGACGTGCTCAAGCAGTTCCATGGCGACATGAACCTCCAACAATTGACAAAGGCTCACATCGACCGGATGGTGCGCTCGCTTGTAGAAGGCGGGACGACCACACCAGGCAGCCCGAAGTTCCCGAAAGGCCGCACGCGCAAGCCGTGGGGACCAAAGGCCGTAAACAAAGTGATCGCCGCCACGGCCCGATTGCTCGAGGACGCACACCGCCAAGGCTTCGTGCCCCGCAACGTCGCCGTGGGCGTGACCCGCGTGGCGTCGTCTCACCAATCGCTCGACACCTTCACCCAAAGCGAGGTACAACGTCTGCTCGCTGCATTGAAGGATGACCGTCTGGCCCACGCTTGGCATTTGGCATTGTCGGGTCTGCGTCGTGGCGAGATCGCTGGGCTTCGATGGTCGGACATCGACTTCGATAGCGGCACGCTCACCATCGCCAACAATCGCGTCTCTGCTGGCGGGCGCGCGGTCGAGAACGACCCGAAATCGTTCACGTCAAGGCGCACGCTCCCGCTCCCAGAACGCCTCGTCGTCGCCCTACGTGATGCGCGCGAGCGTCAACGTCAGGAACGCATCGAGGCCGGCACTGCGTATCGCTCAGGCGCTTATGTCATCTCCAACGAGGTGGGTGATCCCTACTCGCCCGCTGTGCTATCCCGATACTGGCGCGACACGCTCGCCCGTGTGGGCATGCGACATCTGAAGCTGCACGGTGCTCGACACACCGCGGCCACGCTGATGCACCTCGATGGGGTGCCCGTCGCTGTGATCGCAGCGTGGATCGGACACAAGGACGCATCGCTCACGATGAAGCTCTACGCGCACTCCCAGGACGACGCCTTGAAGCTCGCTGCGACGTCCATTGACTACTTGCAACATTGAGCGCAACACGGAGGTTGGGGCGTCGAGCGATTGAGTGCATCACCGCAGGTAGTCGTGGAGCCGATGACGGGAATCGAACCCGCGTATTCAGCTTGGGAAGCTGATGTTCTGCCATTGAACTACATCGGCACAGTCGCCTCAGAAGGCTAGCATCCATCACCGGGCCGGCAGGCGCGCCCGGGCGGCCTGACCTCCCCCGACAACCCGGCCCAGGAGCGCGACCACGAAATCTAAGACGCCTATCTAACTATTCTCATAACGCTCAGATTTATTATTTCGTTATCGCAACGTAATGTGCTCCGGGTGGGTCGACACGAATTAGCCAGGAAGCGACGTAGACCGTCAGTGGCCCTGGCTGCGGTGCTCGCCCCCGCGGCGGTGTTCTTCGCGGTGTCCGCCGATGTCCATCCATTTGCACCGCACAACCAGGCCAAACCCGTGATCAGCGAGCCCGCCCCCTGTTGCGTGCAAATCGTGACAGCCGCGTCGAAGCGGCCCGCTAAAGGGCTGGTTGACGGCGAGCCCGCCGCGGCATCGCGCTACCACACGCGATCGCGCTTCCTGCCCGCCGGCGTCGCGCCGGAGCAGGGCCTTCAGGTCCGCACGATCTTGGTCGAGCGCAGCATCAGCGCGGAGTTCCCCCAGATCCACGAGATCGGTGGGGTGCGGCCGGATTCGCTGCCCTGGCATCCCCGGGGGTTGGCGCTCGACGTCATGATCCCCAACCCTGGCAGCGCCGAGGGCATCGCGCTGGGCGACTCGATCGTCGCCTACGTGATGCAGAACGCCACCCGGTTCGGGATCCAGGACGCGATCTGGCGGGGCGTCTACTACACACCCGGCGGAGCGCAGGCCAGCCGGCTCGGCCACTACGACCACGTGCACGTCACGACCACCGGCGGCGGATATCCGACCGGCGACGAGGTCTATCTCCGCTGAACCCGCTGCGCAGCAGATAGGCTCGTCGCGTGCTGCTCTCCGATCGCGACCTCAGGGCCGAAATCAGCGCCAGCCGGTTGGGCATCGACCCCTTCGACGACGCCCTGGTGCAGCCGTCCAGCATCGACGTTCGCCTCGACTGCATGTTCCGGGTGTTCAACAACACCCGCTACACCCACATCGACCCGGCAAAGCAGCAGGACGAGCTGACCACCCTGGTCGAGCCGGCCGAGGGGGAGCCGTTCGTGCTGCATCCCGGCGAGTTCGTGCTCGGTTCGACGCTGGAACTCATCACCTTGCCCGAGGACCTCGCGGGACGGCTGGAGGGCAAGTCGTCGCTGGGCCGCCTCGGCCTGCTGACGCACTCGACCGCCGGCTTCATCGATCCCGGCTTCAGCGGTCACATCACCCTCGAACTGTCCAATGTCGCGAACCTGCCGATCACGCTGTGGCCGGGCATGAAGATCGGGCAGCTGTGCATCTTGCGGTTGACCAGCCCGGCCGAACACCCTTACGGCAGTTCGCGAGTGGGCTCGAAGTACCAGGGCCAGCGAGGACCCACGCCGTCGCGCTCGTATCAGAACTTCATATCGTCTACATAGGTTCTGCGGGGCCCGCTTGCCCCCGTTCTGGGCGATACTTAGTTAGCCATGGTTTTTACCTCCGCCTGGCCGTGGTTCACCGCAATGCCTTTGGAGGGGTTTGTTTTGGATATCGTGCTCGGGGTGTCGATGGCACCGTCGTCGATCCAAATGGTTGTCCTGCAAGGCGAATACGCCGACGGCGCCACGGTAGAAGAGGACGCGATCGACGTCACCGGCGCCGACGACGCGGCGACCGTGAGCGCGTCCGACCGAGTGATCTCGGCGATCTTGGGCACCCGGGAGGGTGCCGCCGATGCCGGCCTCGAGCTGTCGTCCATCGGGGTGACGTGGACCGATCAGTTCGAAGCCGCCGCCTTGCGCGACGCGCTGACCGCTCACCGGCTCGACAACGTGATGCTGGTATCGGCGTTTCTCGCCGCGGCGGCACTCGCGCAAAACGTCGGCGGCGCAATGGGTTACGAACGCACCGCCGTCCTCCTGGTCGAGCCCGATACCGCCACGCTGGCCGTCGTGGAGACCTCCGACGGCTCCATCCCCGATGTGTACAAGCAGCAGATCCGTGCCGAGTCCTACGGCGCCGCCGCCGAGCAACTCAGCGGAATGGTCGCCGGGCTGGAGAAGCTGGAATACCGCCCGGACGGGCTGTTCGTGGTGGGCTCGGGCGTCGATGTCGCCTCGTTGAAGCCGGCGCTGCAGACGACGACGGCGCTCGACGTGAGCGTGGCCGAGGAGCCGGAGACGGCGCTGGCCCGCGGCGCGGCGCTGGCGTCGGCGAACGCCCCGCTGTTTGCCTCCTCGACCGCCGCGCTGGCCTATGCGCAGGACCCCGGCACCGGCGCCGTCGACCAGCACTCCCTGCCCGAGTACCTCTATGTCCCGTTCGGTCCCGACGCCGGCGACGACGAGCTCGCCTACAGCGCGGTGGCCGATGAGGACGCCGACTCGCCGACCGTGGTCATCGAACGGCTCTTCCTCCCCGAAGACAGTCAGCCGCAGCGGCGGCCGGCCCTGCTGATCGGCAGCGGGCTGGCGGTGGCGGGCATCAGCGCGGTGTTGGCGCTCGAGATCGCGCTCGCGATCGGGATCCGCACGACGGGCACCGTCGCATTGCAGCCCACCCCGAACCAGCACCTGATCGTTCCCACCGAGCAGGCGCCGGCGCCCGTGCAGGCGTCCGCGCCGGAGCCGAAGATCAGCCTGCCGGCCCCGGTGGCGGCCCCCAAGCCGTTGAACCCCCCGGTCGCGGCGCCGCTGCCCGCGCCTCCGCCGCCGGAAGCCCCTCCCGTACCGGCGGCGCCGCCGGTGGTCCCCGTTCCCGTCGTGGTTCCGCCCGTTCCCGTTCCGGTGCCGGTGCGCATCCCTGTTCCCAACCCGGTGGTAAGGCCCCCGTTGTTCGAGGCGCCGCCGCGTGTGTCAATCCCTCAACCGGCGCGGCCCCAACAGCCGGTGCAAATTCCTCAGCCGCCGACGCCCCCGAAGGTGGGCGGCACCGTTCCGCAGTCGCCACCGCATCAGACGCCTCCCGGTGAAGGCACCCCGCCCAAGCCGGGCGCTCCGGGTAACTCCGGTGGCGGTCACGTCCCGACGCCGGGTTCGGGGGGTCCCGGTGGTGGGCATATCCCGACGCCGGGTTCGGGTGGTTCCGGTGGTGGGCATGTCCCGACGCCCGGCTCGGGTGGTTCCGGTGGCGGCCACGTGCCGACGCCCGGATCAGGTGGTTCCGGTGGCGGCCACGTCCCGACGCCCGGTTCTGGAGGTGGCCACATTCCGACGCCGGGTTCGGGTGGTTCCGGCGGTGGCCATGTCCCGACCCCGGGTTCGGGTGGCGGCCACGTTCCAACGCCCGGTTCGGGCGGCGGCCATGTACCGAAGCCTGGTGGGGGAGGCCCAGGCGGACTTGGCGGCGGCCACGCTCCTGCGCCCGGCGGAGGACTCGGCGGTGGCCACGCTCCTGCGCCCGGCGGAGGACTCGGCGGCGGGCACGCTCCTGCGCCCGGCGGAGGACTCGGCGGTGGCCACGCTGCGCCGGCGCCTAAAGGCGGCGGTGGCTTCGGCGGCGGGCATAGCGGCGGTGGCCTGGGTGGCTTCGGCGGCGGCCACAGCGGCGGCGGCCTGGGCGGTTTCGGCGGTGGTCACGGTGGTGGCGGCTTCGGCGGCGGTCACGGCGGCGGTGGCGGCGGCCACAAATAGCCTCGGTTTGCCGAACCTCCCCCCACCAAGCGGCGCATGGGGCACACCTTCGGCGGTCACGGCCACCGATAACTCAGCAAGCTAGGGTGGCGTCGCGAACCCCCATGCGGCGCCGGCGCGGCTGTGCTGGCGCAGCACAGCAACCAAGCGTCTGGCGATTTGGAGGAGCGGTGGAGGTCGTACTCGGTGTGTCGATGGCACCGGAGACAGTCCGCATGGTGCTCGTCGAAGGCGCGGCCGCGGGCGGGGTGACCGTCGATCAGGACGGCTTCGATGTCGTCGGCGATCCGACCCCAGCTGCCGCCGCGGATCACGTCGTCGCGGCCATCCTCGGCACTCGCGACAGCGCGGCCCAGGGCGGTTACCAGCTCAAATCGAGCGGAGTGAGCTGGACCCACCCGGCCGAGGCGGCGGCCCTGCGAGATGTGTTGGCGGCGCGCAGGATCGAGAACGTGATGTTGGTCTCGGCGGTGATGGCCGCCGCGGCGCTGGCGCAGGCGATGGGCAGCGCAACCAACTGGGCCCGCACCGCGTTGCTGCTCGTCGAACCCACCAGCGCGACCCTCGCCGTCGTCGACACCTCCAACGGGACCGTCACCGACGTGCACCGGCACCCGCTGCCCGGCCGCGACGACGTCGCGCTGGCGAAGCTGACGGCGATGGTCTCGGGCGCCGAATCAATGCGGGCGCGGCCTGACGGGCTGTTCCTCGTCGGCTCGGACGTGGACATCCCGTTGATCAAGCCAACGCTCGAGGCCGCCACGTCGCTCTCGGTGACCACGCCCGAGGAACCCGAGATGGCCCTGGCCCGGGGTGCCTCGCTGGCCGCGGCGAACGCACGGTTGGGCGCGCCGCGGACGATCACGATGCCGTCCGCGCGGATTTCCTCGACCGAGGCGGCCGGGTCCGCCCACAACCCCGACGCGCGGGCCGCCCGGTCACGCGAGCGGCACAGCCGAAAGCCGGCGGCCACCGTCGCGCTCGTGATGACCATTTTCGTCACCGGCTTCGTCGCGTTGGCGCTCGCGCTCCTCTTCGGCCGCGATCCGGGCACGGACCAACCACCGGAGGTCAGCACGAACGTCGTCGCTCCGCAGCCCCCGTCGCCCCCGAACACCGGCCCGCGCCCTCCGTCGGCCCCTGCGCCGGCGCCGCCCGAAGCGCCGGCGCCCGAAGCGCCCCAGGCACCTGCGCCGTCCCCGCCGCAATCCGGCGACCACCCACACTGGGACGACTGGCTGCATCGCCATTTGGGGCCCGATTTCCCGGTCCCGTAACCCCGCCGCGGACGGGTCCCGGCCCACCCCCCGGCCGCCGAACACGCGTAAAATCGGGGCACTAGGGGAATAACGGTGGGGACTCAGCGATGTCACGCGCCATCATTTCGTGCGACGGCGACGCCCTCACCGCGAATGACTAGCAACCGACTATTGGAGGAGCTTTGGACACCGTACTTGGTGTGTCGATGGCGCCGACCGCAGTCCGGATGGTGCTGGTCGAGGGGGAAAACGGCGACGGTGCGACCGTCGATGAAGACAATTTCGACGTGACGACGTCCACTGACGCAGCAACTGTCACCGCCTCGGACCAGGTAGTCTCCGCCATCTTGGGGACGCGTCAGGGCGCGGCGGAGGGTGGCTACCAACTGGCGTCGACCGGGGTCACCTTCACCGACCCCGTCGAGGCGGCCGCGCTGCGCGACAAGCTCGCCGCCCACAAGGTCGAAAATGTGATGCTGGTCTCGGCCTTCCTGGCCGCGGCCGCGCTGGCCCAAGCGGTCGGCCACCGGACCAACTACGCGCAGACCGCGCTGCTCTACATCGAGCCCGACACCGCGACGCTGGCGATCGTCGACAGCGCCGACGGATCCATCGCCGACGTCCGGCGCCAAGTCCTCCCCGAAGACGACGAGGCGGCCGTCGCCGAGCTGACGCGCCTGGTCTCCGGCGCGGAGAACATGGAAAGCCGCCCGGACGCCGTGTTCGTCGTCGGCTCTGGCATCGACATCCCGCTGATCAAGCCAGCGCTGGAGGCGGCCACCACTCTGCCGTTGACGGCGGCCGAGGAACCGGAAACGGCGCTGGCCCGGGGCGCCGCGCTGGCATCGGCGCATGCTCCGCTGTTCGCGTCGTCCACCGCGGCCCTGGCGTACGCGCAGGATCCCGGCACCGGCGCGATCAATCCGCTGGCCGTGGCGCCCGGCTACTTCGACGCGCCTGGCGACGCCGGGGTAGATGCCCTGGCGTACAGCGCCGTGCCCGACGACCCCGACGACTTCTTCACCGGCTCGCAGACCGCCGCGACCGAGCTCGTCGGCGCGGACTATCGCGGGCGCAACTTCAAGTTGGTGGGCAGCGCCGTGGCGGCGGTCTTCGTCATCGGCGTGGTGGCGCTGGTCGTCTCACTGGCCATCGCCATCCGCCCGACCGCGAACGTGCGGCCCAGCCCGAACGAGAACGTCGTGGTCGCGCCGACCCGGCCCGCCCCGGCGCCCGCGGCCCCGGCTCCGGCGCCTGCCCAGGCGCCCGCGGCTCCCGCGCCCGCCCCGGAGGCCCCGGCGCCGGCGCCCGTTCCAGAGGCTCCCGCGCCGGCTCCGGCCGCTCCGGCTCCGGCCCCGGTGGCGCCCGCGCCGATCCCGGTTCCGGCGGCCCCGCCGCCCGCTCCGCCGCCGGTGGCACCCGTTCCGGTGCCGATCCCGCTGCCGATCCCAGGCATCGGCGGTCCGCCCGGTGGCGGGTGGGGCCCCGGTCACGGTGGAGGCCACGGGGACCACGACGACGGCTTCCCCGGCGGTCCGCGCGGCGGCTTCGGCGGCGGTCCGCGCGGCGGTTTCGGCGGTGGCCACGGTCACGGCGGTTTCGGCGGTGGTGGCCCACGCATCAACATTCCGGGCATCCCGGGGATTTAACAGGCCGGCAGAGCGGCGGCCACCCGTCATCTTCCGTTTGCCTCCCGCTTAGCCCGGCGACGCGGTTAGCTCATCGGGGTCGCTTACACCAGTGGTATGCGATGCACCGTGTTCGGCACGGGATACCTCGGTGCCACCCACGCGGTCGGGATGGCGGCGCTCGGACACGACGTCCTCGGGATCGACATCGACCCGGGCAAGGTGGCCAAGCTCGCCGGGGGTGACATCCCCTTTTACGAGCCAGGCTTGCGAAAGTTGTTGAACGAGAACCTGGCTGCGGGACGACTGCGGTTCACCACCGACTACGACGCGGCCGCCGACTTCGCCGACCTGCACTTCCTGGGCGTGGGCACACCGCAGAAGAAGGGCGAATACGGCGCCGATCTGCGCCACGTCTATGCCGTGATCGACGAGTTGGTGCCCCGTTTGACCAGTTCGGCGGTGTTGGTGGGCAAATCGACGGTCCCGGTGGGCACCGCGGCCGAGTTGAACCAACGCGCCGCCGCGCTGGCGCCGCGCGGGGTGGACGTCGAAATCGCCTGGAATCCGGAGTTTCTGCGCGAGGGCTACGCGGTGCAGGACACCCTGCGCCCGGACCGCATTGTGCTTGGGATACACCAGGATTCGGTGCGCGCCGAGGCCGCCGTTCGTGAGCTGTATGGCCCACTGCTGGACGCGGGGGTGCCGTTCCTGGTGACGGATCTGCAAACCGCGGAGTTGGTGAAGGTCTCCGCCAATGCCTTTCTGGCGACGAAGATCTCGTTCATCAACGCCATTTCCGAGGTGTGCGAGGCGGCCGGCGCGGACGTCAGCCTGCTGGCTGATGCGCTCGGATACGATCCCCGCATCGGACGCCAATTCCTCAACGCCGGTTTGGGTTTCGGCGGTGGCTGCCTGCCCAAGGACATCCGGGCATTCATGGCGCGCGCCGGCGAACTCGGGGCCGACCAGGCGCTGACGTTCCTGCGCGAGGTGGACAGCATCAACATGCGTCGCCGCACCCGGATGGTGGAACTGGCCAGCGCGGCGTGCGGCGGATCGCTGCTGGGCGCCAACGTCGCGGTGCTCGGCGCGGCGTTCAAACCCGAATCCGACGACGTGCGCGACTCGCCCGCCCTCAATGTGGCGGGGCAACTGCAGCTCAACGGCGCCGCGGTCAACGTCTATGACCCCAAGGCGCTGGACAACGCGCAGCGCCTGTTCCCGACCCTGAACTATGCGGTCTCGGTCGAAGAGGCCTGCGAGCGCGCGGATGCCGTGCTGGTGCTCACCGAGTGGCGGCAATTCGTCGACCTCGATCCCGACGACCTGGCCGACGGGGTGCGCGCCCGCGTCATCGTCGACGGCCGCAACTGCCTGGACACCGCCCGGTGGCAGCGGGCGGGCTGGCGGGTGTATCGGCTCGGCGCGCCGCGACCGTAGGGACACAAGAGCGGGCTTTCCTTCAGTTCGATTTCAACCCCTCTCGCGGGATCGGATCGTCGTTACCCTCAAAAGTCCGACACCGTAGGTGTTTTCACTACCGAGGGGAATCACGCGCCTTGACGACGACCGATCTGACCGCGACCGCTTCCACCAAAACCGGCATCGAGGTCATCCCCCTGTCCGGGTGGACCGGCGCCCTGATCGACGGCGTGGACATCTCCGCCCCTTTGAGCGACGCGGATAAGGATGTCATCCGCACGGCGCTGCACAAGTGGAAGGTCGTGTTCTTCCGCGATCAACAGCTCGACCATGCGGCGCAGATCGCCTTCGGCGCGCAATTCGGCAAGGTCACCGCCGCCCATCCGTACGAAGGCGATTCCGCCCCTGCGGGTTTCCCGCAGATCCACACGGTGTCGCCGGCCGCCTACGACCGCCGGTACGGATCCGAGTACCGGCACAAGGAGAATCGGAACGGGCCGAACTGGCATGCCGACGTGACGCCGCTGATCAATCCGCCGTCGCATTCGATACTGCGCGCCGAAGTGGTCCCGCCCTATGGCGGCGACACGCTGTTCACCAATGTCGCTACTGTCTACCAAGGTCTTTCACCACTGGTGCGTGGGTTCATCGACGGGCTTCGCGCCGAGCACCGGTTCGGCGCCACGCTGGCCTTCGAACGCAGCGCCGAGAAGATCGGCGAGCTGGTTCGCGGTAAGCCGTTGGCGGCAATCCATCCGGTGGTTCGGGTGCACCCCGAGACCAACGAGCGCGTGGTGTATGTCAACCAGTTCTTCACCAAGGAGATCGTCGACCTGTCCCCGCGGGAGAGTCGTCACGTCCTGGACCTGTTGTTCGAGCAGATCTCCCGCCCGGAGTATTCGGTTCGATTCAAGTGGGAGCCGGGAAGCGTTGCGTTCTGGGACAATCGGGCCACGTTGCATCTCGCGCCGCGCGACTTCGAGCATCTCGATCACGAGCGCGTGCTGCATCGGATCACGCTGGTCGGCGACATCCCGGTCGGCCCGGACGGGCGCCCATCGGAGCCGTTGGAGGGCCAGTTCTTCGGGGCCGCCTGACAGGGCGTGGACCCGACCTCACGGGCTCCGGTGCGACCACAGCAGGCCGAGCAGCCCGAACGCCGCCACCGCGGTGGTGGTCAGCGCTACCGGCCACAACGCCCCGCCCACCTGGGCGACCACCGAGGTGAGCAGCAACGGGATGAGCCCGCCGATGATGGTGGAACTCTGGCCGGACAACGACATTCCGGTGTAGCGGACCCGGGCCGGGAAGGACTCGGCGAGGTATTTGGGCAATGCGCCCCACACGACCCACATCGGCGCGCCGATCAAGGTCTCGGTGATCAGCAGCGCCGCCACAGTCGACGAGGCGGAGAGAACCGCCAGCACCCCCGCCGTCGGCAACACGAGCAATCCGAGTAGGCCTGCGCGGACCACCCGCGGCGCGCCGACCCGATCGGCGAGCCAGCCGCCCAGCAGCGTCAGCACCCAGAACACGGTGACGTGCACGGCGGAGATGCCCAGCAGCACCGAAGAGGCCGGCAGGGCAAGGCTTTTGGTGCCGTAGTCGGTGAGGAAGACGGTCTCGACGAAGAACGGGACGGTCACGCCGCCCAAATAGACCCCGAAGCAGACCAGCATGGTGCGGCCGTGCTGACGCACCGCCTCGCGCAACGGGAAACGCGACAGTTCGCCGCTGCGGCGCAGCGCGGTGAACTCCGGCGATTCCATCACCCGCAGCCGGATGAACAGGCCGACCACGCTCAGCGCGATCCCGAACAGGAACGGCACCCGCCAACCCCAAGTCACGAAACTGTGCTCGCTCAGCAACGAGGCCAGGATGAACAGCGAGCCGGTGGCCAACCCCTGGCCCAGGGTCGCCCCGGTCTGCACCAGCGATCCCCAGAAACCGCTGCGGTGTGGCGGGCTGGTCTCGGTGACCACCAGGACCGCGCCGGCCCATTCGCCGCCGAGCCCCACCCCCTGAAGAAACCGCAACAACACCAGCAGCGCGGGCGCCGACCACCCTATCGCACTGTAGCTGGGCAGCAACCCGATCAGAAACGACGGTATGCCCATGATCAAAAGCGTTGCCACCAACATCTTCTTGCGACCGAGGCGATCACCCAAGTGCCCGAAGACGACCCCGCCCAAAGGGCGGGCGACGAACCCCACCGCGAAAGTGCCAAGTGCGGCAAGCACTCCGGCCGTGGCCGAGGCGCGCGGGAAGAACAGCGGACCGAAGACCAGGGTGGCCGCGAAGCCGTAGAGGAAGAAGTCGTACCACTCCAGCACGCTGCCCGCGAGACGGGCCAGCGCCACCCGGCGCATGCCCGGGACTGGCGCCGCCTCTTCGAGCGGGGTCACCGCCCGGCTGCTTTCCTGTTCTGCGATCGTCATCGAGGTCTCCGAATGGTCGGCCGGTCAAGCTCCGCGCACCCGCGCCGGCGATCGAAATGACCGGCGCGAGTGGGGCATCGCGGCGAGTACGACCGTCCGGAGCCCCTGCCCAGTTCAGCGCCATCGGGCGCGATTGACGACGGTTGAAATCAGCTTGAAAGCAACTGATTACGCGGCACAACCCGATTTCGGAGGAACCCGGCGCCCGCCGTCCAGCGCCACAGTCATGAAATATGTTGCGGCTCTGCGCTATTGGCCGGTCCGGGCGTGCAGCATGGCTCGGGGGTATTCCCCGCCATCTCGGGAAAGGTCGATCCGAACGTGCTCGAACCCGGCCGACCGGAGCGCGTCGGCCACCGGCGCAGCGTCGGAGAGTGCGCGAAACGGCAACGCGGCGGCGACGTCGTCGGCGTAATGGTGGCTCGCCACATGCGGGTTCAGCGAGACGTCGGCGATCAGCGTCGCGTCCGGGGCCAATACCCGGCGCCACTCCGCGAAGGCCTTCTCCGGTTCGAGCAAGGTCCAGATGAAGTGCCGCGCCGTCAGCGCGTCGAAGCTGGCGTCGGGGAACGGCAGCTCTTCGGTGACACCCTCCACGAACTCGACAGTCGCGGCGGTGGCGGCGGCCTTGGCGCGGGCCCGGGCCAACATCGCCTCGGAGGCATCCATGCCGGTCACCCGGTGGCCGAGCTCGCTCAGCAACAACGCGACAAAGCCCGTGCCCGTGGCGATATCGAGCACCCGCGAACGCTCGGGGATTGCGCTGAGCGCCGCCGTCCACAGTCGACGTTCCGGCTCCGAGGAGATTCCGTGCGCGGCCCGCTGGTCATATTCCGCACCCTCGCGCTCCCAAAAAGCGCGGATTGCCGCGTGCGCGTCCGGGAGGCCCGCGCTGTCAGCAAGCACGGCACCTGGTCCATCGTCTCGTCATCGACGACAGTCTGCAGGGCGCGGGATCCCCACGGCAAGGCGAGCGTGCGCGGCCCACGCGAGTAGCCTGACCGGCGTGGACTACGCTGGCGCATTCCTCGACCAGAACCGGGCTTTCGCGGAGCTGTTCGACGGTGCCGACGAGTCGACGCCGGTGCCCACCTGCCCGGAGTGGACCCTGCGGCAGCTGTTCCGCCACGTCGGGCGCGGCGACCGCTGGGCGGCCCAGATCGTGCGCGACCGGCTCGAGAGCTACCTGGACCCCCGCACCGTGGAGGGCGGCAAGCCGCCGCCCGACCCCGCCGACGCGATCTCCTGGCTCCACGGCGGCGCCCAACGGCTGGTGGACGCCGTCGAGCTGACCGGGGTGGAGACGCCGGTCTGGACGTTCCTCGGGCCGCGCCCGGCGAACTGGTGGATCCGGCGCCGGCTGCACGAGGTGGCCGTGCACCGGGCCGACGCCGCGATCGCGCTGGGCACCGATTTCGCCCTCGAACCCGACATCGCGGCCGACGGGATCACCGAATGGCTGGAGCGGGTCGCGATCCAGGCGCGCGGCCAGGGGGCGCCGCTTCCCCTCGAGGACGGGACCACCCTGCACCTGCATGCCACCGACCCCGGCCTCGGCGAGGCCGGGGAGTGGACGGCCGCCGTCGATCAGGGCCGGGTCACGTGGTCGCACGAGCACGGCAAGGGCAGCGTGGCACTGCGCGGCGGCGCCACCGAGCTGCTGCTGGCCATTTTGCGCCGACGCCCGCTGGCCGACACGGGCGTCCAACTGTTCGGCGACGAAGCCGTGTGGGAGCGCTGGTTGGACCGTACGCCGCTCTAGCCGCGGCGCCGCACGGTAATTTGCACACCATGACCACATCGGAGATCGCCACCGTTCTGGCATGGCACGACGCCCTCAACGCCGCGGATATCGAGACCTTGGCCTCCCTGTCCAGCGACGACATCGAGATGGGCGACGCGCACGGGGCCGCACAGGGTCACGAGGCGCTGCGCAGCTGGGCCGCCTCGCACCGGCCGGCGACCGAGCTCGGCCGGATGTATGTGCACGACGGTGTCGTGGCCGTCGAACTCAAACCCGGCAGCACCGCCGATCCGGGGGCCGCCAACGACGCCGCGCTGACGTTCCGGGTGGTGCGCGACCACGTCACCTCCGTGTTCCGGCACGACAGCCTGGCGTCGGCGCTGGCGGCCACCGAGCTCACCGAATCCGACGCCGTCGACTAGGGCCAGACCAGGACCACAGGCACCAGGAGCTATCCATGCGCGGAATCATCTTGGCCGGCGGGTCGGGCACCCGCCTGCATCCGATCACCACGGGCATCAGCAAGCAGTTGCTGCCGGTCTACGACAAACCGATGGTCTACTACCCGCTGTCCACCCTGATGATGGCCGGAATCCGCGACATCCTGGTGATCACCACCCCGCATGACGCGCCGGGATTTCAGCGGCTCCTGGGAGACGGCTCGCAATTCGGCGTCAACATCACCTACGTGACACAGGACCGGCCCGACGGTCTGGCCCAGGCGTTCGTGCTGGGCGCCGACCACATCGGCAACGAGTCGGTGGCTTTGGTGTTGGGAGACAACATCTTCTACGGACCGGGACTGGGCACCAGTTTGCGCCGATTCCAAACCATAAGCGGGGGAGCAGTTTTCGCGTACTGGGTGGCCAACCCGTCGGCCTACGGTGTGGTCGAATTCAGCGACGACGGCCTGGCGCTGTCCTTGGAAGAGAAACCCAAGACACCGAAATCCAACTACGCGGTGCCGGGTTTGTACTTCTACGACAACGACGTGATCGAAATCGCCAAGGGCCTCAAGAAATCGGCGCGCGGCGAGTACGAGATCACCGAGGTCAACCAGATCTATCTCAACCGGGGCCGGCTCTCGGTCGAGGTGATGGCCCGCGGCACGGCCTGGCTGGACACGGGCACGTTCGACTCGCTTCTGGACGCCAGCGACTTCGTCCGCACGCTGGAACGACGCCAGGGTCTCAAGGTCAGCGTGCCCGAGGAGGTGGCGTGGCAGCAGGGCTGGATCACCGATGAGCAATTGGCGCAGCGCGCGCA
Source organism: Mycobacterium sp. TKK-01-0059 (assembly GCF_000709305.1). Classification (NCBI taxonomy): domain Bacteria; kingdom Bacillati; phylum Actinomycetota; class Actinomycetes; order Mycobacteriales; family Mycobacteriaceae; genus Mycobacterium; species Mycobacterium sp. TKK-01-0059. Next base: position 1,339,492 of record NZ_KL446993.1, on the reverse strand, counting down.
CAGCCTGCTCAAGTCCGGGTATGGCTCCTACCTGCTGAACCTGTTGGAGCGGAGCCGGTTTCACTAGGCCGGTGGCGGCGGCCCGTCCCCCGCAAGCGGGAGGTGCCCCCGGCGCGCGGCTTCAACCTATGGTGGCGACCCGCTGCGCCCGGCTTCGCCGCGCTTGCGATCGCCACGGCCGCGCTTGCGACCGTCGCTAGGCTTCGCCAGCACCGCCGCGATCCCCGTGGTCAGCGGGACCGACAGCGCCAACGCCATCCCGCCCACCGCCGAGCGGGCGATCTCGATGGCCACGCTCTCCCCGGTCAGCACGTCCGTCAGCGAGCGGTTGGCGACGCTGAACAGCAGCAGCAGCGGCAGCGAACTGCCCGCGTAGGCCAGCACCAGCGTGTAGACCGTGCTGGCGATGTGATCGCGCCCCACCCGGATGGCGCCCACGAAGATCGCCCTCCGCGAGCCCCCGAGGCGGGCGAGCTCGAACACCGTCGAGGACTGGGTCACCGTCACATCGTTGAGCACACCCAGCGACCCGATGATGAAACCGGCCAGCAGCAGGCCACCGATCGACACGTTGCCCAGGTACGCGCTGACGGTGGTGTTCTGCTCGTCCGACAGACCGGTGAGTTGCGCCAATTGTATTGCCGCCCAAGATAATCCGGCTGCGAGCAGCAGAGCCGACAGGGTGCCCAGCAGCGCGGCACTGGTCCGCAGGCTGACCCCGTGGGCCAGATAGATGACCGCGTAGAGGATCGCCGCCGACGCCACCAGCGCCACCGGCACCGCGGGGGCGCCGTCCCGCAGGGCCGGCAGCAGAAACATGACCAGCACCACGAACGCGACCAGGATGCCCACCAGCGCGAGCAGCCCGCGCCAGCGCGCCACGGCCACGATCACCACCGCGAACGCGATCGCCAAACCGACCAGCGCCCAACCCCGTTCGAAGTCGTAGAACGCGTAGCTGGTGGCGCCCTGGTCGTCGACCTGGCGCACGACCCGAATGCGGTCGCCCACCGCGAATTTCGGTTGACCCGGCCCGGGGGAGGACTCGAGCAGGGTGGTGGCGCCCGCGTTCGGCCCGGAATCGACGGCGACCTGGGTCAACACGCAGCGCCCGGCGCCGGGCGCGGCGGGCTGGGGCGGGCCGGTGAGGACCTGACTGACCGACGGGCTGCCGCAGTCGCCCAACCCGCTGGACAGCACGTGCCCGGCCTGCGTGCTCACCGCGCCGCCGGACGCGTTCTGCAGCGGCATCGGGATGTCGACGCGCTGCCGACTGGGCCACAACAGGATCGCGCCGACGGCCACCGCCACACCGATCGCGACCAGCAGCCCGACGACGATCCTGGCGGGCAACGGATCGATGCCGGACGGGCCCGGTGGCAGGCTGTGCGAGTGGGAGTGCGTCACCCGGTCGAGCGTAGAGGCGGTTTCCTGGGTGCTTACTGGCGATAGGCGACGAGGAAGTTGCCCAGCCGCTCGATGGCCGCCGCCAGATCGCGGGCCCACGGCAGGGTCACGATGCGCAGGTGATCCGGTGCGGGCCAATTGAAGCCGGTGCCCTGGGTGACCAGAATCTTCTCCTGCAGCAGCAAATCGAGGACGAGCTGCTCGTCGTCGTCGATGTCGTAGACCTCGGGGTCCAGACGCGGGAAGGCGTAGAGAGCGCCGTCCGGCTTGACGCAGGACACCCCCGGAATCTCGTTGAGCTTGGTCCAGGCGACGTCGCGCTGCTCGAGCAGCCGGCCGCCGGGCAGGACGAGGTCGTCGATGCTCTGGTAGCCGCCGAGGGCGACCTGGATCGCGTGCTGCGCCGGGACATTGGGGCACAGCCGCATGTTTGCCAGCAAGTTGATCCCCTCGATGAAGCTGCCGGCGTGGTCCTTGGGCCCGGTGATCGCCAGCCAGCCGGCCCGATACCCGGCCACGCGGTAGGCCTTGGACAGCCCGTTGAACGTCAGGCACAACATGTCCGGCGCCAGCGAGGCCAGGTTGATGTGCTTGGCGTCGCCGTAGAGGATCTTGTCGTAGATCTCGTCGGCGAGCAGCAGCAGCTCGTGCTTGCGTGCCAATTCGACGATCTGCGTGAGCACTTCGCTGGTGTACACCGCGCCGGTCGGGTTGTTCGGGTTGATCACCACCAGCGCCTTGGTGCGGTCGGTGATCTTGGACTCCATGTCGGCGATGTCGGGCTGCCAGCCCTGCGTCTCGTCGCACAGGTAGTGCACCGGGGTGCCGCCCGCCAGCGACGTCGACGCCGTCCACAGCGGGTAGTCGGGTGACGGGATCAGCACCTCGTCACCGTTGTCGAGCAGGGCCTGCAGCGTCATCGTGATCAGCTCGGAGACCCCGTTGCCCAGGTAGACGTCGTCGACGTCGAAGCGGGGGAATCCGTCGACCAACTCGTAGCGGGTGACCACCGCGCGGCGGGCCGGCAGTATGCCCTGCGAGTCGGAGTAACCCTGCGCGTACGGGAGGGCCTGGATCATGTCGCGCATGATCACGTCGGGCGCCTCGAAGCCGAACGGCGCCGGGTTGCCGATGTTGAGCTTGAGGATGCGATGACCCTCGGCCTCCAGCCGCGCGGCCTGCTGATGTACCGGGCCGCGGATCTCGTACAGGACGTCCTGAAGCTTCGACGACTGCGCGAAAGTGCGCTGCTGCCGGTGGTGGGCCGACGGGTGCGGTGGCAGCTGATGGGGCAGCTGGTGGGTGGTCACATCACCAATGGTGCCATCACTGTCCACTGAAATTTGCTGTCAAGCGCAAAAATCGCAGGTCAGCGCTTGCCCGGGGGACGCGCCCCGCGGGCGATGCCCAGGCCTTTGACCGGCGGCTGCGACGATGCGTCGTCGCCGTCGGCCTGCTTTGCCGGCTCCGCTTTCGGTGCCGGTTCTGCCTGCGCCTGTTCGGCGGGCTGGGCTTCTGCTTTCGGTGCCTCGGCCTTCGGGGCCGCCTTCTTCGCGCCGGGTCGTTTGGCGCCCGCGGCGATCCCCAGGCCCTTCACCGGCGCGGCGGGCGCCTTGGCCTCGGTCTTCGCTTCCGGTGCCTCTTCCGCCTCGGCCTCGGGCGCTTCGGCCTTGGGGGCCTCAGCCTTCGGGGCCGCCTTCTTCGCGCCGGGTCGCTTGGCGCCCGCGGCCAGGCCCAAGCCCTTCACGGGCGCGGCGGGTGCCTTGGCCTCGGTCTCGGCGTCGGGCGCGGCCGCCTCGGCAGGTGCCTCGGCCTTGGCCGGTGCCGCCTTCTTGGCCCCGGGCTTCTTGGCGCCGCCCGCGATGCCCAGCCCCTTGACCGGCGCCGCCGCTTCGGCCTTGCCTTCGCTGCCTTCGGTGGCGGGCGCCGCCTTCTTGGCCCCGGGCTTCTTGGCGCCGCCGGCGATCCCCAGCCCCTTGACGGGAGCGGCGGGTGCGGCCGCGGCCTTCGGGGCCGCCTCGGCGGGCGCCTCCTCGGCCTCTTCGGCTGGAGCGGTCGCCGTGGCCGTCGCGGCCTTGGGCGCCGCGGCCGCCCGCTTTTCGGCTTCCTTGGCGGCCGTGCCCTTTTCGGGCAGCGTCGCCTTGTCGTACTCGAGGGACGCGAGCAGGATCTGGGCGACGTCGAGCACCTCGACGCCGCTGCGCCCGGCCTCCTCCTGCCGGTCGTTGACACCGTCGGTGACCATCACCCGGCAGAACGGGCACGCGGTGGCGATGGTGGTGGCCCCGGTGGCCAGCGCCTCGTCGACGCGCTCGTGGTTGATCCGCTTGCCGATGTGCTCTTCCATCCACATCCGCGCGCCGCCGGCGCCGCAGCAGAAGCTGCGCTCGGCGTGCCGCGGCATCTCGGTCAGGTTCGCCCCGGAGGTCCCGATCAGCTCACGCGGCGCCTCGTAGACCTTGTTGTGCCGGCCCAGGTAGCAGGGGTCGTGGTAGGTGATGTCCTGGGACACCGGCGTCACCGGCACCAGCCTGTTGTCCCGGACCAGCCGGTTGAGCAGCTGGGTGTGGTGCAGCACCGAGTAGTTCGCGCCGAGCTGGCGGTACTCGCGGCCCAGGGTGTTGAAGCAGTGCGGGCAGGTCACCACGATCTTGCGGTCGACGGTCTCGGTGCCCTCGAACAGCCCGTCCAGGGTTTCGACGGCCTGCTGCGCCAGCTGCTGGAACAGGAACTCGTTGCCCGAGCGGCGCGCGGAGTCGCCGTTGCAGGACTCGCCGGTGCCGAGCACCAGGTATTTCACCCCGGCGATGGCCAGCAGCTCGGCGACGGCCTTGGTGGTCTTCTTGGCCTTGTCGTCGTAGGCGCCGGCGCACCCGACCCAGAACAGGTACTCGTAGCCGTCGAAGCTGTCGACGTCCTCGCCGTAGACCGGCACGTCGAAGTCGACCTCGTCGATCCAGTTGGTGCGGTCCGACGCGTTCTGGCCCCACGGGTTGCCCTTGGTTTCCAGGTTCTTGAACAGCACCGACAGTTCCGACGGGAACTCGGACTCCATCATCACCTGGTAGCGGCGCATGTCGATGATGTGATCGACGTGCTCGATGTCCACCGGGCACTGCTCGACGCAGGCGCCGCAGGACACGCAGGACCACAGCACGTCGGGGTCGATGACGCCGCCCTGCTCCTCGGTGCCGACCAGCGGCCGGGTGGCCTGCTCCGGGCCCGAGCCCATGACGCGGCCGAAGCCCGACTCGGGAACGTGGTGGGCCTCGGCGTGCTCTTCGCCGGACAGCTCCTCGCCGAGCCCGCCCGCCGGCGTGCTCTCCAGCGGGCTCTCCTTGTCCCCCAGGATGTAGGGCGCCTTGGCCATCCAGTGGTCGCGCAGGTCCATGATGACGAGCTTGGGGGACAGCGGCTTGCCGGTGTTCCACGCCGGGCACTGCGACTGGCAGCGCCCGCACTCGGTACAGGTGGCGAAGTCCAGCATGGCCTTCCAGCTGAAGTCCTCGACCTTGCCGCGCCCGAATGTCGCGTCGTCGGGCGGGTTTTCGAAGTCGATCGGCTTGCCGTCGTGCTCGAGCGGCAGCAGCGGGCCGAGACCGTCGGGCAGCCGCTTGAAGATGACGTTGATCGGCGCAGTGAAGATGTGCATGTGCTTGGAGTGCAGCACGATGATCAGGAACGCCAGCATGACCGCGATGTGCAGCAGCAGGGCCACCGTTTCGATGATCTCGTTGGCGGGCTGCCCCAGCGGCCGCAGGATCGCGCCGAACAGTTGCGACAGGAAGGCCCCGTTGCCGTAGGGCAGCGTGCCGTTGTTGACCGCGGATCCGCGCACCAGCACGTAGGTCCACACGACGTTGAAGATCATGAACAGCACCAGCCAGGCGCCGCCGGTGTGCGAGCCGTAGAACCGGGATGAGCGGCCGATCTCCTTCGGGCTGCGCATCAACCGGATGACCGCGAAGGTGGCGATGCCGAGGAAGACCGCCGTGGCGAAGAAGTCCTGCAGGAAGCCCAGCGCGTCCCACCGCCCGATGAACGGGATGTGGAAGTTGTCCTGGAACAGCAGCCCGTAGGCCTCGATGTAGACCGTGAGCAGGATGAAGAAGCCCCACATCGTGAAGAAGTGCGCCAGGCCGGGGATCGACCACTTCAACAGCTTGCGCTGCCCGAAGACCTCGGAGAGCTCGGCCCAGATTCGTTTGCCGGGTTCGTCGGTGTGCCCCGGGGCCGGCTTGCCGGACGTGATCAGCTTGAACAGCCACAGGACCCGTCGTGCGGCGAGCGCGGCCACGACCAGCGTCATGCCCATGCCCACGACCAGCCTGATGAGCATCTGCGTTGTCACAGAAGGTCTCCCCAATGCATCGATAATTCGGCCTGTGCTTTATTTGCCTGCTTAAGCCCCGCTCATAGTTACATCTTCGCGGCTTTCGGCGCGAGAAAGGCTGCCCTAACTTCGGGTTCGTCGGTGCCTCTGGCCTGCTCGTTGATACCCGCTCGCCGGGTGTGACGTTTGTCGGAGTGACCAGCGCCACCAAATTTCGTTAAATGACCCTTTTCGGAGCCCTTTTCCGGCCAGACGCAATCGTTCGCGTCAGCGCCCGAATGGGGGTTGGAAGATCGGCGGCAGGGGTCGCACCCGGGTGGTCGTCGTCGGCGCCGCGGACGTGGTGGTCGCCTGCGATGTCGTGGTGGGCGGCGCGGTGGTGGTCGTCGTGGTGCTCGGCGGGGGTGTCGTCGTCGTGGTCGACGGCTCCTGCGGCGGTGTCGTGGTGGTCGTGGTGGCCGGCGCCTCGCTGGACGGTGGCGGCGGAGCCGGAACGACGGTGACGGTGGTGCTGTCGTCCGGCCCGGTGATGGTCACCGTCTGCGGCGGCGGCGGTGGACTGGACGGCGACTTCGGGGGGGCCGGGGTGGACTTCGTCATCAACAGGCCGATCGCCAGTGCCGCAGCGACCAGCACCGCCACCCCCGCCCCAACGACGGTCAACACCAGCGCCGTGCGCTTGTACCAGGGCAGCCCGCCCTGCTCGGCGTACTCGAATTCCCGTGCCTCGCTGGCATATTCGCCGGTTGCGTCGCGGCCGGTATAGGGCACCGGCTCGTAGGAGTCGGCGTCTTGCGACCACGCCAGGGCGTCGTCCACATCGGTGGCCTGGGCGGCCCACGCGGCCTGGGTGGCCCCGATTCCCGCGGTGCCGACCATTTCGGTCGGCGTCTCCACGGCGCCCCCCGCTGCGTACTGCGCACCGAGCGCCGCGGCGCCGAGTGCGGCGAGTGACGCCGGCTGCGCCGCGCTGCGGACCGGGACCCCGAAGCGCTGCGACAACCGCGCGGTGATCAGCGGGATGCTTGCACCGCCGCCGACGATCGCCACGGCGCGCAGGTTGGTGTTCGGAATTCCGTTGCGCCGCAAGGTGTCTTGCAGCGAGGTGACAAACCGGTCCAGCGGTGGGGAGATCAGTTGCTCGAACTCGGTGCGGGTCAGTTGGGCGGCCTCCCCGGACGCCCCCGCGACGGTGCTCACCGCGGCGGTCGACAGTTGTTCCTTGGCGCGCCGGCAGGCGGCCAGCAGGCGGGTCTGCGATCCCATCCGCGCGCCGCCGCCCAGGACGGCGGTGCTGACATCGGAGGCCAGCAGGTGATCGACGATGAGCGCATCGATCGCGTCGCCGGAGAAGTCGGTGTGCCGCATGGCCGGGGCGACGGGCGCAAAGCCGGCATTGGCGTCCAGCACCGTGACGGTGGTGCCGCCGGCGCCGAAGTCGCACAGCGCGACCACGCCGTCGCCCGGAAATCCCGGCGTGCCTCGCAGGGCCGCGACCGCGGCCGTGGCGTCGGAAACCAGCATCGGCGCGGCCCCGCCGCGCGCGAGGTCGGACTGGGCGAAGAACTCCTCGCGCAGCGCCGTGAACTGTTCGTCGGACCAGTAGGCGGGGACCGCGATGCTGATCGGTGTTCCGTAGCCGACCGAGCGGGCCATCGCCTCGATCGCCTCGACCGTCAGCGCCGCGCCCAGGTACTTGGTGCCGTCGGCCGCCACCAACGGCGCGCGGTCGCCCACCCGCTCGACGAAGCCGCGCAGCACCAGGCCGGGTGTGGTCAGGTTCGGGTTCTCTTCCGGCAGGCCAACTTCGGTGGGACGGTGCTCGAACAGGGTGACCACCGAGCTGCGGGTGACCGGGGCGCTGCCGGCGCGGGCCGCCACCAGATTGGCCACCCCGATCGATAGCCCGAGCGACTGGCTCATGTCCGCACCCCTGTGTCAGTAGTCCCGTGGATTGCAGCGAGTCTAGGGCGCCGCCGGCGCCGCGTCGCCGAGCGTGATCGGCCTGCCGCCGACTCGCTAACGCAGGCCCGGCGGAACCGTGATGACCGTCGGCACCTGCGGAATGGTGATCACCGGCGGCAGCTGCGGCAGATGGTGGCGATGCGTGGGCTGCTGCGTTTGTTGCCCGGTGGGCTGCTGCTGCGTCGGCTGCTGGGCCGGCGGCTGCTCTTCGGCGCTGCTGCTGGACTCGGTGGTGGTCGTCGTGGTCGTGGTGGTCGTCGGCGTCGTTGTTGTCGTTGTCGTGGTGGTGCTCGTCGTCGACTTGGGGACGTGGTTGACGGATTGGTCGTCGTGAATGAGCTCGATGATGCCGAACACGATCAGGCCGATCAGGATGACGACGGAGATCAGCCAGGCGATGAGCATCGCGGGCTTGCGGTACCAGGGCGTCGGCTCGGGCTCCTGGTCGAACGGGTCGATGCCGCGGGGCTGCTCGAACCCGTGGGGCGGCTGGGGCGGGAAATTCGGTGGCGGGACTTCACCGGTCGGCGGCTCGCTCATGCCGAAGTCGGCATGCTGCGTCGGCCGATTGTGGAAGCCATCGCGTGGACCGTTGGATGCCACGGCACCGATGGTACTGACCGCACCTGCCAGCCTGCTGATGCCAACCCCTAAGGGGGCGGTCGCGTCGCTCAGAAGGAGGGGTGCGGGTGCCCACACAGAGCGTGCACTCAGGGTCCACAGCCTACCGCCAGACTGTGGCGCTCAACACACCCGCAACACCATTTCCGGCCGAATGATATTGCAGTTCAGCACAATTCGACCGCCCCATCGCTTTTGACTTACAAACATATTCGTGACAGTCTCTTTTCCCGAATCGATGTGGAAGTCGAACGGCAAGCCCACATCGAGCGCGGCGCCTCCCGGGCCTGGGCAGGCCGGCGAGTAAGCCGCCAGCGACCAACACGTACCCGCCGTCACAGCAGCGACGCCCGGTATGGCATCGGGTCCTAGCGCCGCGGCGAGCGGCCATGCAATCCGAGCGCAGGGTAGGGAGGCGATCACGATGCCCGGCCGGCCCGCCCATGCGCCCCGGGTTCGTCGTCTGAGCTACAACGATCGGTCCTGCTAATGGCCGCCGATCCCACAGACCGCGAATGGTGGTCAGAAGCCGGCGATGACGCCCCGACCGCGGCGAACGGGCGGCATCGCGAGGCGGAATTGCGCGATGGGACCGACCCGGCAAAGTGCGCAGATGCGGCTCACGAGGAAGCGTCGCACGGTGCAGCCGGCGCCGGCGCGGAGGCGGGAAACCAACTGACGAGCGCCGTGGTCGTCATCGCCCTCGTCTCGGCGATCTCGGGCATGCTCTACGGCTACAACACCGGTGTCATCTCCTGGGCCCTATTGCTGCTCACCGAGGAGTTCAACATCACCGCGGCCTGGAAGCAGGTGGTCGCCGCCAGCATCCTGCTCGGCGCCATCATCGGGGCATTGGCGTGCAGCTGGCTTTCCGATCGGTTCGGCCGCCGCGGCACCCTGTTGATGCTGTCGGTGGTGTTCATCGTCGGCGCGCTGTGGTGTGCCGACGCGCCGGATGTCGTGGTGCTGTCGCTGGGAAGGCTGGTCCTGGGCTTCGCGGTCGGCGGGGCGACGCAGACCGCACCGATGTATGTTGCCGAGCTTTCGCCGACGGCCTACCGGGGGCGGTTGGTGCTGTGCTTCCAAATCGCCATCGGGGTGGGCATCCTGGTCGCCAACCTCGTCGGGATCTCCGACTCGGTCTCCTGGCGGGGGCCGACCGGGATCGCGTGCGTCCCCGCCGCGATCATGTTGTGGCTGTTGCTGCGCCTACCGGAAAGTCCGCGCTGGCTGGTCAAGCGAGGCGATCGAAACGCTGCACGAGCCGTGTTGGAGCGGGTCCGGCCCGACGGCTACGACGTGGGTGCCGAGCTGGACGAGGCGACCGAACTCGCGCGCATGGAACGCCAGGCCACTACCCGCGGGTGGGCTGGGCTGCGCGACGCGTGGGTGCGTCCGGCGCTGGTGCTGGGTTGTGGCATCGCGGTGTTCACTCAGCTCAGCGGCATCGAGATGATCATCTATTACGCGCCGACCATATTGACCAACAGCGGTGTGTACAGGTCCATGGCTCTGCTGGTGTCGCTGGCGTTGGGTGCGACGTACGTGATCGCCCAACTGGTTGGGTTGGCCATTATCGACCGGGTCGGCCGGCGCCGGCTCACCCTCATCATGGTGCCGGGTGCAGCGATCAGCCTGTTCGCGCTCGGCCTGCTCTTCGTCACCGCCGACAGCGGTCACGATGTGATCGCCCAGATCATGATCTGCCTGATCGCCTTCATGGTGTTCAACGCCGGCGGCCTGCAGCTGATGGGATGGCTGACCGGCTCGGAGACCTATCCGCTGGCGGTGCGACCGGAGGGCACCGCCGTGCATTCGGCGACGCTGTGGGGGACCAACCTGCTCATCACGCTGACGCTGCTGTCGCTCATCAATGCGATCGGGCCCGGCCCCTCGATGTGGCTCTACGCGCTGTTCAACGTGGCGGCGTGGATCTTCGTGTTCTTCCGCATGCCCGACCTCACCGGTAAAAGCTTGGAGGAAATCGAAAAGAATCTGGCGGAGGGGAAATTTCGACCTTCAGACTTCTCGCGATGACGAATTCAGTTGCGGAGCAGGTTATTTCGGGCTGTCCGACGCGATCACGCGCCGCCCGTTGACTGGCCACGAAGGATTCGTTCGATCCGGTCCAGTAGCTCGCTCGGGTTTTGGTGGGCGCCGTCTTTCCAGGCGACGAGGGCTTGAGCAGGTTGATCGGTTGAACGGTCAGATACATCCCGAGCATCACCGTCGCGGTCGTCTCGTTGCTGACATCAGCGGGCTGGTAGGCGATTTCGACCTGCAACCGCTCGGTACCAGCCGCCGCGTTCGGAACGAGCTTGGGCTCGATCGAACGGACATCCTCGCGCCGAATATTGGTCAACTCGCTGCCGCGCTCTGCTATTCGCACAGTCAACACCGACGGGGTGATACGAAGAAGTGATCGGCGCCAGATCCAGATGGAGGTTCCCATCAATAAGGCGGAGATGGCTAGCAGGATGACCCCGCCGTACCACAGCCAAGCCGGATTGCCCGGTCTGAACCCCAAATCGACCATGGCGATTCCTGTCAGCGGGAGAAGCAGTGTGGTGCTGTAGGCGCTGCCCTCGTACCAGGGAATGTAGCGGCAGACGATCTCATCGCCGGTCCGGCTGACCGCGGCACGAAAAATCCGCCGCGGACCGATAAGGATGACCGCGCCGATCGCAGCGAGGACGACAGACAAAGACCAACTGGCTCCGACCATTAGGCCGATGACCGCCATTAGGCACGAGGCGCCACCGAAGGAATGGCGCAGCGCCCGCCTCCGACGGTATTTCGCGGTGCCGTCGGCCATCAGTGACCGTCTCGTGTTGCGGTTACGGGGTCGGGGTGCCGACCCACAGACACTGAGCACGTCGGCCCCGGTCGGGCGGTCACTGTGGATTGCCTCGAAGAATCCCTTCGACCCGGTCCAGCAGCTCGCTCGGGTTTTGGTGGGCGCCGTCTTTCCAGGCGACGAGCGCGTTGAGCAGGTTGATCGGCTGAACAGTCAGCCGCAGGCCAAGCAGCACGGTCTTGACATCCCCGCCGGCGTCCGCGGGTTGGTAAGTGATGGCGACCTGTAACGACGTACCACCTGCCGGCTGCGGGAGGTGCCTGGGCTCGATCGACTCAACGAGCTCACGCCGGATTTCGGTCAAGTCGCCCTTACCCTCGGCCAATCGCACGGTCAACATCCGCGAGCTGAAGCAGAGGAGGCAACGTCGCCACATGCGAACGACGCCCCACACCGTCAATGGGGTCACACCAAGAAGGAGGAATCCGGTGAAGCGCAGCCATGCCGGATTGCCGGGAGCGAACCCCAAGGCGACCGACGCGACTCCCATCAGCGGGAGCAACATTGTCGTGCTGTAGGCGTTGCCCTCGTACCAGGGAATGTAGCGGCAGACGATCGTGTCAACGGTCCGGCTGACCGCGGCGCGAAAAATCCGGCGCTGACCCATGAGGATGATGCCTCCGGTCGCAGCGACGGCGAGAGAAAGAGACCAACTAGATCCGACCAGCACGTTGATAACGGCCAACAGGCACAAGGCGCCACCGAAGGAATAGCGCAGCACCCGCCAGCGGCCCTTTGCCTTGCCGCCGGCCATCACGGCCCCTCTCGCGTTCCGATCACCCGGGCGCGTTGCTGACTGGGGGGCGCCGGATTTGCCGCCGGACCCGGTCGGGCGGTCAGCCAGATATGTGCCCGATCCACCGGCGAATCGTGTAGCGCGGTTACCGTCAGCTGCGCAATAAAGGTCTCCTGTTCGGCGGTGATGATCCGGGACTGTGACGCGCTGTCGATGGTGCCGAGCTCATGGGCGATCTGCATCGTGAGCGCCCCCACCATACCGACGCCCTCTTTGGCTCGGGTGAATTCTCGATGTAGTTCATGACATTTTGGCACCGACTGCGACTGCTGCTCGGACAACATGGCGAACACTCCGTCGGGATCCAGGGGGGTCTCGACGCAATGCATCGTCAACACCGCGTTGGCGCAGAACACGTCGATGAGCGGGTCGTCGCGCCAAACCCAGACCCGTGTACCGATGGCGGAATCGAAGAGTTCCCAACGTGGTGGCACCCCCACCTCAACAAGGAATCTGGCAAACCGATCGACCGGAGACACAGCGAGGCCATGCTGTTTGGTGAACTCATCGAATCGCATCGCGGTCGTCCTATCCGAAGCCGAAGACGGATTCGACGCCGTGCACCACGCTCCCGACCGCATCCGAAACTGGCTCCCAGCTCACTTCGACCGCTTTGGACGCCGCGAAGGCGGCGATTGCTCCGGCACCGGCACCCACCACCAGACCAACCGCAGTCCCTGCGCCCGGAACAATCGAACCGACCAGCGCACCAGCCTGCGCGCCCGCCCACAGACCGGCGGCGACGCCCGCACCCTCCCGGGTGACGGCCTCCGCAACCGAGTTCCCGTCGTGGATATCGGACATGACAGCGGGTACCGCGCTGGCGGCAGCAACCACCCCGCCGACGCGGGAGAATCCCTTCAGCTCGATGCCGCCGATCTTCGGGTCCTCGAACCACTTCAATAAGCCCGGGTCAGCCTTACCGGGTCCCGTGCCCGGCGACTCGGCGATCAGCTTGGTCGTCGCCCCACGCACGCCGTCGGCGGTACCACCGGCGATCGCGCCCGCGGTCCCGGTCAGCACCTCGCCCTTCGTCGGGGCCAAGGCGGGTCCACCGCCGGGTTGGCCGGCCGGTGCCGGGTCGGCACCCGCCGGTGCGGGTGCCGCCGGGGCAGGTGTGAGGTCGTAACCGTCCGCGTGCAGGGTCCCCATCGCGTTCTGAAACGAGTTGGCGTAGCCGTCGCGGGTCGATTGCAGCTGGCCCAGCGCGGCTTTGGTGTCGCGGATCGCGTCGTCTTCGCGACCGCTGATGAACGCGTCCAGCGCGTGTCGGTCCTCCGCGGTGAGGGTGGGATCTTTTTCCAGCTCCACCGCTTGACCGATGAAGCCGTCCAGCTGCTGCAACTGACCTTCGAGCGCCGCGATCTGTCCGGCCGCGGCCTTTTGCGCCTCGGCCAGGTTGGCGGCGATGTTTTCCAGGTCGGCACCGATCTTGGGCAGCTGCAAGGACTGCGCCCCAAGGGCTTTCGTCACTCGCTGGACCTCGTCTGACCCAGTGATCGGATGGTCCCCGTTCTGATGGTTCCAGGCGGCGTCGAAGCGGCTGCGGGCCTGGTCGAACGCATTGGTGGCCTCGGCGGTGCATCGGCCCGCCTTGAGGAAAGCCTCCGCCAGCTGAGATATCTGAAACGGGTTACCGGCCTGCAGGCTCTGATTGATTGCCCACGGATCACCACCGGCCTCGGCGATCAGCGCCGCGACACTGATGTAGCGCAGTTGCATGGAATCGTCAGGGCTTCTTGGTTAGGCCGGGCCTGAGCGAGCACCGGTAGCTGGTCGGCGACATCACGCGGCAGACCGATCCCCCGCCACGCCGTCGACAAGGTTACCGCCCTAGAACGTGTTGACCTTCTCGATGCTGACGAACATGCCGTGCTTGGTCTGGTCGTTGGTGAAGCGAGTGCCGTCGGTATTGGCGATGATCGTCCAGCCCTGGGCGGCATAGGTCTGGTAGTCGATCCTGACGGTCGGGATGGCCCCCAGGTTGCCCAGCACCCACTGCACCTTGCCGCCGGTGGTGATGCTGACGCCGTTGGCGTGCTCACCGTCCTGCAGCGGGGAGTTGGTGAATGGCGCCTCGCAGCCGACGGTGTCCTTATTGATCTGGCAGCGGGTCACGCCGGATTTGGTCTCGATGAAGACGTAGCCGTTCTGGTCGGGCGGCAGCGGAATGGCCCCGGCCGGATTCGTGGGGCCGGTCGGCGCGGCCGGAGCCGTCGGGACCGGAGCGGCGGTCGCCGACGGCGACGACGGCGTGGATCGAGGCGTGGGGAAGGACGGTTCGCTCGCGCCCGCCCCGGGCGAAGCCACCGGCCGGCCGCCGATGACGGAGCTGCAGCCGGACACCAGCCCGGGGCCGGCGAACAGGGCTACGAGCAGCAGCGAACCACCGGCCAGGCTCCGCCGCGCATTATCCGAAAACCGCACCCGCCGCTCCCCAGACGATTCGAATGGCGGCACTCAGGTTACCCACCCTCCGACGACAGTCGCTGCACTCGAGTGCCTATCGATGCGGCGCCGATGGTGAAGCTTTACCGCCGCGTGACCGACTCGCGGGGCGACTGTGCGCCGCCACCGCTGGCCCCGGGAACAACACGGGACCGCGGGCCGTTAACATGATCGACAAGTTGAGTGAACCAGGCTCAAGACTAGGTTGACAGCCTATCGCCCTCGGGGGCAGGCTTGAGCGGGGTTCACTCAGCATAGTGGCACCAGACAAGCTCTACACAATCAGGAGGAATCACTATGGCTCGTGCGGTCGGTATCGACCTCGGGACCACCAACTCCGTCGTCGCAGTCCTCGAAGGCGGTGACCCCGTCGTCGTCGCCAACTCCGAGGGCTCGCGGACCACCCCGTCCATCGTCGCGTTCGCGCGCAACGGCGAGGTGCTCGTCGGCCAGCCCGCCAAGAACCAGGCGGTCACCAACGTCGACCGCACCATCCGTTCGGTCAAGCGGCACATGGGCACCGACTGGTCCATCGAGATCGATGACAAGAAATACACCGCCCAGGAGATCAGCGCCCGCGTGCTGATGAAGCTGAAGCGCGACGCCGAGGCATACCTGGGTGAGGACGTCACCGACGCGGTGGTCACCGTGCCGGCGTACTTCAACGACGCCCAGCGTCAGGCGACCAAGGAAGCCGGCCAGATCGCCGGCCTGAACGTCCTGCGCATCGTCAACGAGCCGACCGCCGCCGCGCTGGCCTACGGCCTGGACAAGGGCGAGAAGGAGCAGACCATCCTGGTCTTCGACCTCGGTGGTGGCACGTTCGACGTGTCGTTGCTCGAGATCGGCGAGGGCGTGGTCGAGGTCCGCGCCACCAGCGGTGACAACCACCTCGGTGGGGACGACTGGGACGACCGCGTCGTCGACTGGCTCGTCGACAAGTTCAAGGGCACCAGCGGAATTGACCTGACCAAGGACAAGATGGCGATGCAGCGGCTGCGTGAGGCCGCGGAGAAGGCCAAGATCGAACTCTCGAGTTCGCAGAGCACCTCGATCAACCTGCCTTACATCACCGTCGACGCGGACAAGAACCCGCTGTTCCTCGACGAGCAGCTCACGCGCGCCGAATTCCAGCGCATCACACAGGATCTGCTGGACCGCACCCGTCAGCCCTTCCAGTCCGTGATCAAGGACGCCGGCATCTCGGTCTCCGAGATCGACCACGTGGTCCTGGTGGGTGGTTCCACCCGGATGCCCGCGGTGACAGAACTGGTCAAGGAGCTCACCGGCGGCAAGGAGCCCAACAAGGGCGTCAACCCCGACGAGGTGGTGGCCGTGGGTGCCGCTCTTCAGGCTGGCGTGTTGAAGGGCGAGGTGAAAGACGTTCTGCTGCTTGACGTTACGCCGCTAAGCTTGGGTATCGAGACCAAGGGTGGCGTGATGACCAAGCTCATCGAGCGCAACACCACGATCCCGACCAAGCGGTCGGAGACCTTCACCACGGCCGATGACAACCAACCGTCGGTGCAGATCCAGGTCTACCAGGGTGAGCGCGAAATCGCCTCGCACAACAAGCTGCTCGGCTCCTTCGAGCTGACCGGCATCCCGCCGGCGCCCCGCGGCGTCCCGCAGATCGAGGTCACCTTCGACATCGACGCCAACGGCATCGTGCACGTCACGGCCAAGGACAAGGGCACCGGCAAGGAGAACACGATCAAAATCCAGGAGGGCTCCGGCCTGTCCAAGGAGGAGATCGACCGGATGATCAAGGATGCCGAGGCGCACGCCGAGGAGGACCGCCAGCGCCGCGAGGAGGCCGACGTCCGCAACCAGGCCGAATCGCTGGTCTACCAGACGGAGAAGTTCGTCAAGGACCAGCGCGAAGCCGAGGGCGGGTCGAAGGTTCCCGAGGACACGCTGTCCAAGGTCGACG
This sequence comes from Mycobacterium sp. TKK-01-0059, assembly GCF_000709305.1. Taxonomy (NCBI): domain Bacteria; kingdom Bacillati; phylum Actinomycetota; class Actinomycetes; order Mycobacteriales; family Mycobacteriaceae; genus Mycobacterium; species Mycobacterium sp. TKK-01-0059. Next base: position 1,323,132 of record NZ_KL446993.1, on the reverse strand, counting down.
CCGCGATCGCCGAGGCCAAGACGGCTCTGGGCGGCACCGACATCACCGCGATCAAGTCGGCGATGGAGAAGCTGGGTCAGGAGTCGCAGGCGCTCGGGCAGGCCATCTACGAGGCCACCCAGGCCGCGGGCGAGCAGGCGGACGCGACCGGTGGTGGGCAGGCTGGCTCCGCTGACGACGTCGTGGACGCGGAGGTGGTCGACGACGACCGGGAGTCCAAGTGACAGAAGGAAACCCACAAGAACAGGTGACCGTCACCGACAAGCGGCGAATCGATCCTGAGACCGGTGAAGTACGGCAGGTCCCTCCCGGCGATACGCCGGGAGGGCCGGCCCCGGCCGACGAGCCGGCGGTTCAGGGCGAGGGCAAGCTCGCCGAGCTGACCGCCGATCTGCAACGCGTGCAGGCCGACTTCGCGAACTACCGCAAGCGGGCGCTGCGCGACCAGCAGGCGGCGGCGGACCGGGCCAAGGCCGCCGTCGTCAACCAATTGCTGGGCGTGCTCGACGATCTCGACCGGGCGCGCAAGCACGGCGACCTCGAGTCGGGCCCGCTGAAGGCGGTGGCCGACAAGCTGGAGGGCGCGCTGACCGGGCTCGGCCTGACGGCGTTCGGCGAGGAGGGCGAGGACTTCGACCCGGTGCTGCACGAAGCCGTCCAGCACGAGGGCGACGGATCTCGCCCGGTGATCGGCACCGTCATGCGGCAGGGCTACAAGCTCGGCGATCAAATCCTGCGCCACGCCATGGTCGGCGTCGTCGACACGGTCGACGACGGCGACGAATCGGCCTCGGCCGGTGAGGCTGAGGAAACCGCGCCGGTCGAATCGGACGATAACGCCGGCACGTCCGGTGACTAGACCACACAATCAGCACAACGCAACGCCACAGGTGAGGGGGTGACGCGACATGGCCCAGCGTGAATGGGTCGAAAAAGACTTCTACAAGGAGCTGGGCGTCTCCTCTGACGCCAGTCCCGAAGAGATCAAACGCGCCTACCGCAAACTGGCGCGCGATCTGCACCCGGACGCCAACCCGGACAATCCCGCCGCCGGTGAACGATTCAAAGCCGTGTCGGAGGCGCACAACGTGTTGTCCGATCCGGCCAAGCGCAAGGAATACGACGAAACCCGAAGGCTGTTCGCCGGCGGCGGTTTTGGCGGGCGCCGGTTCGATACCGGCGGCTTCGGTGGCTTCAACGTCGGCGGCGATGGGGCGGAGTTCAACCTCAACGATCTGTTCGATGCCGCCGGCCGCAGCGGTGGCACCAACATCGGCGACCTGTTCGGCGGATTGTTCGGGCGCGGCGCCGGCGGCCGGCCCAGCCGGCCGCGCCGCGGCAACGACCTCGAGACCGAGACCCAGCTGGATTTCGTCGAGGCCGCCAAGGGTGTGGCGATGCCGCTGCGGCTGACCAGCCCGGCGCCGTGCACCAACTGCCATGGCAGCGGGGCGCGGCCGGGCACCAGCCCGAAGGTGTGTCCCACCTGCAACGGCTCCGGCGTGATCAACCGCAACCAGGGCGCGTTCGGTTTCTCCGAGCCCTGCACCGATTGCCGGGGCAGCGGCTCGATCATCGAGCACCCCTGCGAGGAGTGCAAGGGCACCGGGGTGACCACCCGGACCCGCACCATCAACGTGCGCATCCCGCCCGGCGTCGAGGACGGACAGCGCATCCGGCTGCCCGGCCAGGGTGAGGCCGGTCTGCGCGGCGCGCCGTCGGGTGACCTGTACGTGACGGTGCATGTGCGCCCGGACAAGGTGTTCGGCCGCGACGGCGACGACCTGACCGTCACCGTTCCGGTCAGCTTCACCGAATTGGCTTTGGGTTCAACCATTTCGGTGCCTACGCTGGACGGCAAAGTCGGTGTCCGGGTGCCCAAGGGAACTTCCGACGGCCGGATCTTGCGAGTGCGCGGACGCGGTGTGCCCAAGCGCAGCGGCGGCAACGGCGACCTGCTGGTCACCGTAAAGGTCGCCGTGCCACCGAATCTGGAGGGCGCGGCCCAGGAGGCGCTGGAGGCGTACGCCGCCGCCGAGCGCTCCAGCGGGTTTGACCCCCGGGCAGGATGGGCGGGTAATCGCTGATGGCCAAGGGCTCGAGCAATTCAAGAAATGAGGATGCCCGAACGTTCCTGATCTCGGTCGCCGCCGAGCTGGCCGGTATGCACGCCCAAACCCTGCGCACCTACGACCGCCTCGGCCTGGTCAGCCCGCGCCGCACTTCCGGTGGGGGACGCCGCTATTCGGAGCACGACGTCGACCTGCTGCGTGAGGTGCAGCGGCTCTCGCAGGACGAGGGGGTCAACCTCGCCGGCATCAAGCGGATCATCGAGCTGACCAACCAGGTCGAGGCGCTGCAGGCACGGATCAAAGAGTTGAACGAGGAATTGGCGCAGCTGCGCGCCAGCCAGCGCCGCGACGTGGCGGTGGTGCCCAAGAGCACCGCGCTGGTGGTGTGGCAGCCGCGCCGGGGGCGTTAATCGTCGGGAAGTTCGCTTGCGCCCCAAGGGTTCCTGTCTCCGGGGCACACAACATTCGCAAAAGCGCTAGCGCATGTGCTAGCGCTTTTCGCATGCTCCTGGTGATCAGCAGACAGCGATTGCGGTGACCCAGGTGGTCACTGTGATCGCACCCGGATCGAAAACTGCGTCACCACCGGCTCATCCGGCGAAGCGCAGCGATAGCCGCCGCGGCGCAGCGTGTCGGTCGGTGCGGCCATCGGCTCGAAACAGATGATGGCCTTGGACGGATCGTCGACCGGCGGCGCGAAGATCTGCGCCGCCGGATAGCCCCGCTCGAAATGCACCTCGATGCGGCGTCCGCCCCCGGACACCGCGAACACCGCGTCCTCGGTGACGTCGTCGCAGGCATCGTCAAAGGCCTTGTCGCGCAACGCCTCTTCGCGTGCCGGCTGCAGCTCGGTCTCTCCGGTGGGCAGCCCCCTGTCGTCAAGATTCAGGTGCCGCAGCGCCGGCGTCTCGACGACCCAGTCACCGCGGGGCACGTTTGGCAGCTGCAGGTAGGGATGAAACCCGAAGCACAGCGGCACCGCCGAGTCGCCGGTGGCGGCGACGGTGGTCCGCACCGTCAGGGCGCGATCGGCCAGTCGCGCGGTCACCGTCAGCACATGCGGGTACGGGAAGCTGGCCAGCAGTCGTGGATCGGCACCGAAATCCAATAGAGCGGTCAGCTCGTTCGGGGACTCGTCCGTCACCCGCCAGCCGGGATAGGCGGCCAGGACGCCGTGGATCGGCAACCCGTTGGGGTCGGCGCGCACCCCGTTCTCACCCGGCGTCAGGTCCACCGTCGCGCCCTGCGCGGTATAGGTGTTCCCGCCCAACCGGTTTGCCCACGGATACAGGATCGGGATGCCCATCGTCTTGCCGTCGCTGACATAGGCGTCCAGACCGCGACGTTGGCCGAGCAACTCCGCGTCGGCGTCGCGCAGCGACGTGCCGATCATCCCCGCGTCCGGAACGAACTGGGCAACCAGTGGCGACGAAGGATCGCGCAGGGTGACGACGTGCATGGCTACCTCCAGAGCGGATCGTGCTGAATGCGTTCGGGCGGAGCGCCTTTGGCGAGCAGCGCGGACTTGGTGGCGCTGACCATCGCTGGCCCGCCGCAGATCAGGATCTGACGGTCGCCCCAGCCGCCGTACTTGGTCACCACGTCGGGCAGCCGGCCGATCTGGTGCACGTGCAGGCCCCGCGGCGGCGTGACGTCGGGATAGTCGGCGGCCCACGCCGGGTCGGCGCTGTACTCCGAGACCGGCGACACCGACAGCCACGGGTTGTGCGACGCGACCTGCCACAGGGTGGGCAGGTCGTAGAGTTCGCAGCGGTAGCGCGCGCCGAAGAACAGATGTATCCGCGGGTTGACCGCGTAGCGGGACAGGTCCATGATGAGCGCCCGCAGCGGCGCCAGGCCCGTGCTGCCGGCGACCATCAGCACGTCGCCGCCGTCTCGGTCGACACCCAGGCCGCCGTGTGGGCTGGACAGCCGCCACCGGTCGCCGATGCGGGTTTCGTTGACGATCGCCGTGCTGACCAGGCCGCCCGGCACCAGGCGCACGTGGAACTCGATCCCGCCGCTGGGATCGGCGGGAATGGCGGGGCTCAGATACCGCCAGCGGCGCGGGCATTGCGGCACATGGGCGTTGACGTATTGCCCGGGGTGGTAGTGCATCGGCTGGTCGAGCTGCAGCCGCACGACCGCCAGATCCCGCGACACCCGCAGGTGTTCGATGACGGTGCCGTCCCACCAGGCGGGTCCCTCCTCGGCGTCCGCGGCGCCGCTCATCACCCCGGTGATCAGGTTCAGCGACTGCCTGGCCGCGTCGTCGACCGCGCCGGTCCAGGCCGCACCCAGATGCGAGCGCAGCGTCGCCAGCAATGCGCGGCCCAGGGTGTCGTAATGATGCGGCAGCACACCGTATTTGCGATGGTCCCGCCCGAGCTGGGCCAAAAACGCCACCGGCTCCCGCGCGCGCCGCGCGACCAGTTCGCCGTACACCCAGTGCAACGCGTGGCCGAAAGCGGCGCGCTGGGCGCTCATTTCGGGTGGGAAGAGATCGCGCACCGAGGCGTCGAGGGCGAACCAATGGGTGTAGAAGCGGTGCACCAGCTCGCCGGAATCACCCTGGGAGCCCGAGCGGCCCGCGGCGTCCGGTTCGAAGGCGTCGCGCAGCACGGCCAGCGCTTGGACGTCCTCGAGGCTCACGGGCCCCGATTCTAGGCTCGGATTCCGTGGATTCAGCCCTGCCGGACGACGTTGGCTGTCCCGGCGCTGACGATCTTGGGTGAACCCCAGTGGTAGACAACGACGTTGCCGGCTCCGGATGCGCTCAGCGCGTCCGTGCTGTCGACCGCGACGCGATTGTCGTTGCCGGAGACGGTGACGCTGGTGCAGTGGCCCGTGAGGGTGATCGTGTTGTTCTTTCCGCTCACCGACAGGTAGCCGGCGTGGCAGGGCAGCGTCTTCGTCGTACCGGCGCCGCTCACCTGCAGCGTCCCGGCGTCGGGCACCTCACTGGACTGGCTGCCGTGGGCGAGGTCGGTATGCAGGCCGACCGAGACAAGGCCCGCGACCGCCACTCCGGCGAGGGCGGCCAGCCATAAGCTCCTGCCCCGGCGCGGGGTTCGGGTGGGGTCGGCGGCCTGGTCGGGGTGTTGCATCGTCTGCGTCATCGCTACGGGGGTACCCCGTACGGCGTAGTGCCCAAAACTCGGTAGAGTTGAGCGGAACAGACTCAACATTGACGACGTTGAACAAGCAGACAAGCATTTTTGCCAGCTCCCTTTCGACCCGAATGGAGGCGTCGTGGACTCTTTCAACCCGACCACCAAGACCCAGGCGGCGCTGACCTCGGCGCTGCAGGCGGCCTCGGCCGCCGGTAACCCGGAGATCCGGCCCGCCCACCTGCTGATGGCGTTGCTGACCCAGGCGGACGGCATCGCCGCGCCGCTGCTGGAGGCCGTGGGGGTCGCGCCCGCCACCATCCGCGCCGAAGCCGAGCGCCTGCTCGAGCGGCTGCCGCAGGCCAGCGGCGCCAGCTCGCAGCCGCAGCTCTCGCGCGAGTCGCTGGCCGCAATCACCACCGCCCAGCAACTGGCCACCGAGATGGACGACGAATACGTCTCCACCGAACACCTGATGGTCGGCCTTGCCACCGGCGACTCCGACGTCGCCAAGCTGCTCACCGGGCACGGCGCGTCGCCGCAGGCGTTGCGGGAGGCGTTCGTCAAGGTCCGCGGCAGCGCCCGGGTCACCAGCGCCGACCCCGAGGCCACCTATCAGGCGCTGGAGAAGTACTCGACCGACCTGACCGCGCGCGCCCGCGAGGGCAAGCTCGACCCGGTTATCGGGCGTGACAACGAGATTCGCCGCGTCGTGCAGGTGTTGAGCCGGCGCACCAAGAACAACCCGGTGCTGATCGGCGAGCCCGGCGTCGGCAAGACCGCGATCGTGGAGGGCCTGGCCCAGCGCATCGTCGCCGGCGACGTGCCGGAGAGCCTGCGCGACAAGACCGTCATCAGCCTGGACCTCGGCTCGATGGTCGCCGGCGCCAAGTACCGCGGCGAATTCGAGGAACGCCTCAAGGCCGTCCTGGACGACATCAAGAACTCCGCCGGGCAGATCATCACCTTCATCGACGAGCTGCACACCATCGTCGGCGCCGGCGCGACCGGCGAGGGTGCGATGGACGCCGGCAACATGATCAAGCCGATGCTGGCCCGCGGCGAGCTGCGCCTGGTCGGCGCCACCACGCTCGACGAGTACCGCAAGTACATCGAGAAGGACGCCGCGCTGGAGCGCCGCTTCCAGCAGGTGCTGGTCGGCGAGCCGTCGGTGGAGGACACCGTCGGCATCCTGCGCGGGCTCAAGGACCGCTACGAGGTGCACCACGGTGTCCGCATCACCGACTCGGCCCTGGTGGCCGCGGCGACGCTGTCCGACCGCTACATCACCGCGCGGTTCCTGCCGGACAAGGCCATCGACCTGGTCGACGAGGCCGCCAGCCGGCTGAAGATGGAGATCGACTCGCGGCCCGTCGAGATCGACGAGGTCGAGCGCCTGGTTCGCCGCCTCGAGATCGAGGAGATGGCGCTGGCCAAAGAAGAGGACGAGGCGTCCAAAGAGCGGCTGGAGAAGCTGCGCTCCGAGCTGGCCGACCAGAAGGAGAAGCTCGCCGAGCTCACCACGCGCTGGCAGAACGAGAAGAACGCGATCGACGTGGTGCGCGAGCTCAAGGAGCAGCTCGAGGCGCTGCGCGGGGAGTCCGAGCGCGCCGAGCGCGACGGCGACCTGGCCAAGGCCGCCGAGCTGCGCTACGGCCGCATCCCCGAGGTCGAGAAGAAACTCGACGCCGCGCTTCCGCAGGCCGAGGCCCGCGAGAACGTAATGCTCAAGGAGGAGGTCGGCCCCGACGACATCGCCGACGTGGTGTCGGCGTGGACCGGCATCCCGGCCGGACGGATGCTCGAGGGCGAGACCGCCAAACTGCTGCGCATGGAAGACGAGCTGGGCAAGCGCGTCATCGGGCAGCGCAAGGCGGTGACGGCGGTGTCCGACGCCGTGCGGCGCGCCCGCGCGGGCGTCGCCGACCCCAACCGGCCGACCGGTTCGTTCATGTTCCTGGGCCCGACCGGTGTCGGTAAGACCGAGCTGGCCAAGGCGCTGGCGGAATTCCTGTTCGACGACGAGCGCGCGATGGTCCGCATCGACATGAGCGAGTACGGCGAGAAGCACTCGGTGGCCCGGCTGGTCGGCGCCCCTCCCGGCTACATCGGCTACGACCAGGGCGGTCAGCTGACCGAGGCGGTGCGGCGGCGTCCGTACACGGTGATCCTGTTCGACGAGATCGAGAAGGCGCACCCGGACGTGTTCGACGTGCTGTTGCAGGTGCTCGACGAGGGCCGGCTCACCGACGGGCAGGGCCGCACGGTCGACTTCCGCAACACCATCCTGATCCTGACGTCCAACCTGGGCTCGGGCGGCACCGAGGAGCAGGTGATGGCCGCGGTGCGCTCGGCGTTCAAGCCGGAGTTCATCAACCGGCTCGACGACGTCATCGTCTTCGCCGGCCTGGAGCCCGGTGAGCTGGTGGCCATCGTCGACATCCAGCTGGCGCAGCTGCAGAAGCGGCTGGCGCAGCGCCGCCTCACCCTCGAGGTGTCGCTGCCGGCCAAGCAGTGGCTGGCGCATCGGGGATTCGACCCGGTCTACGGCGCGCGGCCGCTGCGCCGGCTGGTGCAACAGGCCATCGGCGACCAGCTGGCCAAGCTGTTGCTGGCCGGCGACGTGCACGACGGCGACACCGTGCCGGTGAACGTCAGCCCCGACGGCGACTCCCTGATCCTGGGCTGAGCCGCGCGCTCGAACGTCGACTTGTTGTGGTTCTTTCCCCGGAAACCGCCCAACAAGTCGACGTTCGGCGATTGGACGCGCATTGGTAGCGTCCCACCGACGGCAGATCGGAGGCCAACATGGCGTGGGACTTCAGCACCGAGCCGGATTTCCAGGCGAAGCTCGACTGGGTCGAGGATTTTTGCCGCGAGGAGATCGAGCCGCTGGACTTCGTGTTCCCCTACGCGGTGCGCTCGCCCGATCCCCGGGTGAAGGCCTACGTGCGCGGTCTGCAGCAGCAGATCAAGGACCAGGGGCTGTGGGCGATCTTCCTCGACGAGGAGTTGGGTGGCCCCGGTTTCGGTCAGCTCAAGCTGGCGCTACTGAACGAGGTCATCGGCCGCTACCCGCAGGCCCCGCAGATGTTCGGCGCCGCCGCACCCGACACCGGCAACATGGAGATGCTCGCCGCGTTCGGCACCGAGGAGCAGAAGAAGCGGTGGCTCGAGCCGCTGCTCAACCAGGACATGTTCTCGGCGTATTCGATGACCGAGCCACAGGGCGGATCCGACCCCAGCCTGTTCAAGACCCACGCCGTGCGCGACGGCGACGAATGGGTCATCAACGGCGAGAAGTGGTTCACCTCGGCGGGACGGGTGGCCGACATCCTTTTCGTGATGTGCACCAACGGCATGTTCGTCGTGCCGCGCCGCACCCCGGGCGTCGAGATCCAGCCCGAGCCGCGCAACCACAACCACATCATCTACAACGACGTCCGGGTTCCGCTCGACCACCTGCTCGGCCCCGAGGACGGCGCCAAGACGCTGGCCCAGCGTCGGCTCGGCGGTGGCCGCATCCACCACGCGATGCGCACCATCGCCCAGTGCCGGCTCGCGTTCGACATGATGTGCGAGCGGGCGCTGTCGCGGGAGTCGCACGGCAAGGTCATCGCGGAGCATCAGATGGTGCAGGAGAAGATCGCCGACTCCTACGCCGCGATCCGCATGCTGCGGCTGCTGGTGCTCGAAACGGCGTGGAAGATCGACAATTCCAGCACCAAGGAGGCCCGCACCGACATCGCGACGGTCAAGTTCACGATGGCCAAGGTGCTGCGCGACGTGTCGTACAACGCCCTGCACATCCTCGGGTCACTCGGAACCACCGACCTGACGCCGCTGCAGGCGATGTATGCGAGCGCGCCGACGATGGGGCTGGCCGACGGCGCCGACGAGGTCCACAAGGCCACCGTCGCCCGGCGCCTGCTGCGCGACTACAGCCCGCAGCAGCATCCGTACTGGCCGACGGAGTACTTCCCCGCCAAGCGGGAGGCGGCGTGGGCGAAATTCGAGCCGAAGTTCCAGGCAGAACCCGAACTGCGGGCCGCGGCCGAGGACTCCAAGAAGTACTTCGCCCGCCGGCGCTGACGCCCGCCCGGGCCGCACTGCATCCTGTGATTGGGTTGTGACCTGGTCGCCTTCTGTGTTCCGGGCCAATAGCAGATACGCTGTTTTGGATGGTCCCCCTCTGGTTCACGCTCTCCGCGCTGTGCTTCGTCGGCGCGGGGGTGCTGCTGTACGTCGATGTCGACCGTCGGCGCGGACGCAGCAGGCGCCGTAAGTCGTGGGCGCGGTCGCACGGATTCGACTACGAGCGGGAATCGGCCGACATCCTCAAGCGCTGGAAGCGCGGCGTGATGTCGACGGTGGGTGACGTGACCGCGCAGAACGTGGTGCTGGGCCAGATCCGCGGCGAGGCGGTCTACATCTTCGACCTCGAAGAGGTCGCCACGGTGATCGCGCTGCACCGCAAGGTTGGCACCAACGTCGTGGTGGACCTGCGGCTCAAGGGGCTCAAAGAGCCACGGGAGAGCGACATTTGGCTGCTGGGCGCGATCGGGCCGCGGATGGTGTACTCCACCAACCTGGACGCCGCCCGCCGGGCCTGCGACCGCCGCATGGTCACCTTCGCCCACACCGCGCCGGATTCCGCCGAGATCATGTGGAACGAGCAGAACTGGACGCTGGTCGCCATGCCGATCACCAGCACCCGCACCCAGTGGGACGAGGGTCTGCGCACCGTGCGGCAGTTCAACGACCTGTTGCGCGTGCTGCCGCCGCTGCCGGAGGAGACCCCGCAGGAGTCCGGGGCACCGGCGGGACCGCGCAACGCGTCGCCGAGCCGCCCGTTGGCGCCGGCGGGCCGCGCCGAGCTGCCGCCCCGGCGCGCGCAGCAGGATGTGGCCGGCCTGCTCGGGCCCGACGCCGCGCCGGGCCGCCGCGCGGCCGAGCCGGTGCGCCGCGACCAGCCGCGACCGGAGCCGCGCCCCGATACGCTGCGCCGCCCGCCCCCGACCGGGCGCAACGGCCACCAGGCCACCAACTATCAGCGCTGACGGCGGGTAGCCGGGAGGCCGGTGGGGCCGCCGTCACTAGGATGGCGCTCATGCCCCGCCCCGTCGCCCTGATCACCGGGCCCACCTCCGGGATCGGCGCCGGGTACGCGCGACGCTTCGCCCGCGACGGCTACGACCTGGTGCTGGTCGCCCGCGACGCCGAACGGTTGAACCGGCTGGCGGACGAATTGAAGAGCACCGCAGGCGACGTCGAGGTTCTCCCCGCCGACTTGGGCGATGCGGCCGACCGGCAACGGGTGTGCGGTCGCCTCGCCGCCGGAGTGCGCGTCCTGGTGAACAACGCCGGCTTCGCGACGTCCGGCGACTTCTGGTCCACCGACCCCGCCGTGCTGCAATCCCAGCTCGACGTCAACGTCACCGCGGTCATGCACCTGACCCGGGCGGCGCTGCCGGGCATGCTCGACGCGGGCGCCGGCACGGTCATCAACATCGCCAGCGTCGCCGGGCTGGTGCCCGGGCGGGGCTCGACGTATTCGGCGTCCAAGGCGTGGGTGATCTCGTTCAGCGAGGGCTTGTCCGTCGGGCTGCAGGGCACCGGGGTTTCGGTGCACGCCGTGTGTCCGGGCTACGTGCGCACCGAATTTCACGCCCGCGCCGGCATCGACATGTCCAAGTCGCCGTCGTTCATGTGGCTCGAGGTCGACGACGTGGTCGGCCAGAGCCTCGCCGACATCGCCCGCGGCAAGGTGATCAGCATTCCCGGTCTGCAGTACAAGGCGATCATCGCCGCCGAGCGGATGATCCCGCGGACCCTGATGCGGGCGGTCACCAAACGAGTCGGTGGTGGCCGTGGCCGAACCTGAGCGCGAGGAGCTGGCCGAGCTGGTGCGCCGCCTGGCGGTGGTGCACGGCCGGGTCACGCTGTCGTCCGGCAAGGAAGCCGACTACTACGTCGACCTGCGCCGGGCGACCCTGCACCATCGCGCGTCGGCGCTGATCGGCAAGCTGATGCGCGAGCTGACCAGCGACTGGGACTACGCGGTGGTGGGCGGGCTGACCCTGGGCGCCGACCCGGTGGCCACCGCCATCATGCACGCGCCGGGCCGGCCGATCGACGCGTTCGTTGTGCGCAAGTCCGCCAAAGCCCATGGGCTGCAACGACTTATCGAAGGCTCCGAGGTCTCCGGGCAGCGGGTGCTGGTGGTCGAGGACACCAGCACCACCGGCAACTCGGCGCTCACCGCGGTGCGCGCCGTGCAGGACGCGGGCGGCGAGGTGCTGGGGGTGGCCACCGTGGTGGATCGCGCCACCGGCGCCGCCGAGGCCATCGAGGCGGAGGGGCTGCCGTACCGCAGCGTGCTGGGACTGGCCGAGCTGGGGCTGGGCTAGGTGCCGGCGACTTTTTCGATGCACCGATTGCCACACCCGCCGCAGCGGTCCCTGGCCGGGGCGATGTGCGTGGTGCCCGCCTCGCAGCGACAACGGCGTCGAGGCGCGCAGGCGCCCGACTTGTCGCTCGGAGGTGGGCAATTCGCCACTCCCTTCCGGCGGGGACTGCTGTGCCGCATGTGCCTCGCGTGGCCCATGCGTTCGGGTCCGACCCCGAGGCGCTGATTCGATGCGCGCCGTCCTTGCGATCGCCGCGTGCCTGGCGCTCTGCCTGGCCGGCTGCTCATCGACCAACCCCGCCGCCGCGCCCTACGGGGCCCAGGGCGCGCGGCTCGGCGAATCGCTGGCGCTGCTGGGCTGGAACATGTCCGTGTCGAACCTGCGCTGGGACGGCGACTATGTGCTGGTGGACGTCGACGCCAGTGTCGCGTCCGCCAAGGACGCGCAAGCCCCGCACGCCAAACCCACCGACATCCGCTTCGGCCTGTACGGCGCGCTGGCCCACCCCATGGAGGCCGACGGCCTGGGCAGCTGCGAGAACGCGAAGACCGGCGTGCACGACATTCGCGCACCGCTGTCCGCGCCGCCCGACCGGCTCACCGGCACGGTTTGCCTTGGGCCGCTGAAGGATCGGAGTCAGGTCCGCGGCATCTACGGCTACTCGCCGCGCGACCGCATCCCGAACAGCTCGTCGGCCTATCCGGTCGCCTTCCCGGTCGGCCTCCTGCCGACCAACCCCAACGACAGCGGCGGGCTGGCGGTCAAGACCGCCAGCCTGACGGCGTGGCGGGCCGACGGCAAACCGGTGACCAAGGCGCAACTGGGTGATCCGGGGGCGTTCACCGGCAACGGCTACATGCTGCTCGGGTTGGAGGCCACCGCCATCGCGGCCCGCTACCGCGACGAGTCCGCCAAGCGCGGCGGCCCGATGATGTTGCTGGCCTCGCCGACGCTGCCCGCCCCGGGACTCAACCCCGCCTGCGCGACCTACGGCTCGTCGGTGCTGATCCTGCCCGACGCGTCGCTGGACGCTGTGCACGTCAACGCCTCGCTGTGCACCCAAGGAGAGATCAACGACGCGCTGCTCTACGCGACCCTGGCCATCGACGGCACGCACGCCGGGGTGTGGACCCAGCGATGAGCGGACCCGGGCCCACCGAATGGTCCGCGACCCCGCCCGCCGGCGTCGGGCCCTGGCCGGGCGAACCACCCGACGACCCGCGGTATGACCCGATCCTGTTGCGCGAGGGCGACACCCGCAACGTCGTCGACGCCTACCGGTACTGGACCCGGGAAGCCATCGTCGCCGACATCGACCGGCGACGGCATCCGCTGCACGTGGCGATCGAGAACTTCGGTCACGACGCCAACATCGGTTCGGTGGTGCGCACCGCCAACGCCTTCGCCGTGCACACCGTGCACATCGTGGGGCGGCGGCGGTGGAATCGCCGCGGCGCCATGGTGACCGACCGCTATCAGCGGCTGTGCCACCACGACAGCACCGCCGAGCTGTTCGACTTCGCGGCGGACGCCGGCCTGACCGTCGTCGCCGTCGACAACGTCCCGGGCGCGGCGCGGCTCGAGGAGACCGCGCTGCCGCGCGAGTGCCTGCTGGTGTTCGGTCAGGAGGGGCCCGGCATCACCGACGACACCCGCAGCGGCGCGACCCTGACGGTGTCGATCGCCCAGTTCGGCTCGACGCGCAGCATCAACGCCGGCGTCGCCGCGGGGATCGCCATGCACACCTGGGTGGAGCAGCACGCCGACCTGTCCCGCGCCTGGTGACACCCGCCGGGCGCGTTGAGTGTGAACCGGCGGCGTTGATTGTGCGCTGACGGCGGGCCAGCTCGGCGTGTCGCCGCCGCACATGCACACCGAAAGCCCTGCGTTCACACTCGACGCCGCGCGCTCACACGCATGGGGCAGGATCGGCAGGTATGGATCAGCTATGGGCCAACCGGGCGGCCAGCTGCGAAGCCGCTGTCACACAACGGCACCTGAAGCGGCTGTGGGGTCTACCCGCCACACAGCTCGGGGTGGTGGCCTGGCCGGCGCAGCGCAAAGACCGGCTGTTCGGGACCTGGCACTACTGGTGGCAGGCGCATCTGCTGGACTGCCTCATCGACGCCCAGCAGCGTGATCCCCAGCCCCACCGGCACACCGAGATCAACCGGCAGGTCCGTTCGCACCGGCTGCGCAACAACTTCTCGTGGATCAACAACTACTACGACGACATGGCCTGGCTGGCGCTGGCGCTCGAACGTGCCGCGCGCATCGCCGGCGTCGAGCGCCGAAAAGCGTTGCCCAAGCTGGCGAACCAATTCCTGACGGCGTGGTCGCCCGAGGACGGCGGCGGCATCCCCTGGCGCAAGCAGGACAAGTTCTTCAACGCCCCCGCCAACGGCCCCGCGGGGATCTTCCTCGCCCGGTACGGCGATCACCTGAAACGTGCCGAGCAGATGGCGAATTGGATCGAGGCGACGCTCATCGACCCCGAGACGCACCTGGTGTTCGACGGCATCAAGGCGGGGTCGCTGGTGCGCGCGCAGTACACGTACTGCCAGGGCGTGGTGCTGGGGCTCGAGACCGAGCTGGCCGCCCGCGCCGGGGTGGAGGTGAGGGCCCGGCACGCCGCGCGGGTGCATCGGCTGGTCGCGGCGGTGCGCGAGCACATGGCCCCGGCGGGCGTGCTGGTCGGCACCGGCGGCGGCGACGGCGGCCTGTTCGCCGGTGTGACCGCCCGCTACCTGGCGCTGGTGGCGACCACGCTGCCGGGGGATTCGCCGGAGGACGCGATGGCCCGCGACACCGCCCGCCAGATCGTGCTGGCCAGCGGGAAGTCGGCGTGGGACTACCGCCAGACGGTGGACGGGCTGCCGGTGTTCGGCCCGTTCTGGGATCGCGACGCCCAGGTGCCCACCGCGGACGGCAAAGAGGCGGAGTTCGTCGAGGGCGCGGTGATGGCCTCCGAGGTCGCCGAGCGGGACCTGTCGGTGCAGCTGTCGGGGTGGATGCTCATGGAGGCCGCCTGTAACGTCTCCGCCGAATCGTCGCACGAGGACAGGAGCGCCCTGTGAAGAAAGTCCACCCCGACGCGGAGTCGGCGCTGCACGGCCTGCTGAAGGACGGCATCACCATCGCCGCCGGCGGCTTCGGCCTGTGCGGCATCCCGGAGAAGCTGATCCGGGCCCTGGTGGACAGCGGCATCAAGGATCTCACCATCGTCGGAAACAACGCCGGCGTAGACGATTTCGGCATGGGCCTGCTGCTCAAGGGCAGGCAGGTGAAGAAGGTGATCGCCTCCTATGTGGGGGAGAACAAGGAGTTCGAGCGGCAGGTGCTGGCCGGCGAGCTCGACCTCGCGCTCACGCCCCAGGGCACGCTGGCGGAGAAGCTGCGGGCCGGCGGCGCCGGCATACCCGGGTTCTACACGCGCACGGCCTACGGCACCAATCTCGCCGAGGGCAAGGACACCCGGGTCTTCGACGGTACGGAATACGTTCTGGAAGAAGGCATCCGGGCGGACGTGGCGCTCGTCAAGGCGTGGAAGGGCGACACGGCGGGCAACCTCGTCTACCGCAAGACGGCGCGCAACTTCAACCCCATGATCGCCACCTGCGCGGCGGTCACGGTGGCCGAGGTCGAGGAGCTGGTCGAGGTCGGCGAGCTGGATCCGGACCTGATCCACACCCCCGGCATCTACGTGGACCGCATCATCGAGGGCACCGGCTACGAGAAGCGCATCGAGTTCCGCACCACCAGCGGCGGCGCAGCGCTGAAGAACGACAGCCCTATTCGCGAGCTCATGGCCCAGCGCGCGGCCCGCGAATTGCGCGACGGCTACTACGTGAACCTGGGCATCGGCATCCCGACGTTGGTGGCCAACTTCATTCCCGACGACATCAACGTCACGCTGCAGTCGGAGAACGGCTTGCTCGGCATCGGGGCCTACCCGAGCGAGGACAGCGTGGACCCCGATCTCATCAACGCCGGCAAGCAGACCATCACGAGCCTGCCCGGCTCCAGCTTTTTCAGCAGCGCCGACTCCTTCGCGATGATCCGCGGCGGCCACATCGACCTGTCGATCCTGGGCGCGCTCGAGGTGGCCGAGAACGGCGACCTGGCCAACTGGATGGTGCCCGGCAAGATGGTCAAAGGGCCCGGCGGCGCAATGGATCTCGTGTCGGGTGTCAAGCGGGTGATCGTCGTCATGGACCACACCGCGAAAGACGGCAGCCCGAAAATCCTCAAGCAATGCACGTTGCCGCTGACCGGCAAGGGCGTCGTCGACATGATCATCACCAACCTGTGCGTCTTCGACGTCGAGCCGGGGCAGGGGCTGGTGCTCACGGAACTGCATCCCGGGGTGACGGTCGAGGACGTCCGCGCCAAGACCGGCTGCGATTTCACCGTCGCGGTCTGAGCCGCGCGCGGGCCGCTACTCGGAGGCCGGCAGCTTCTCGGGTTCCCTGTCGGCGGTCTCCGTCACGCGGCGGCGGCCCCGATAGCCGCGCCAGGCAGCGATGAACGCCGGGATCATCGACACGAACAGGATGGCGAGGATGATCTTTTCCAGGTTGTGGTGCACGAACGGCACGTTGCCCAAGAAGTAGCCCGCGAGGGTCGCGCCGCCGCCCCAGGCGATGCCGCCGACGATGTCGAACCCCAAGAACAGCGGATAGCGCATGTAGGACACCCCGGCGATCACCGGGACGAACGTCCGCACGAACGGCGCGAACCGGGCCAGGATGATCGCCCAGGGCCCGTACTTCTCGAAGAACGCGTGTGACTCGGTCACGTAGTGCTTCTTGAAGAACCGCGAGTCTTCCTTCTTGAACAGCGCGGGCCCGATCCGCCGCCCGATGAAATATCCGGTCTGATCGCCCAGGACCGCGACCGTGGCGACGCACGGCGCCAGCACCCAGATGCTGACCGGTGGGTGCGGATGCGCGGCCAGCAGACCGCCGGTGAACAGCAGCGACTCGCCGGGCAGCAACGGAAACAGCAGCCCGGTCTCGATGAAGACGATGACCAGGATCCCGGGCAGCACCGCCGACCCGAAGACGCCGTCGGCGCCCAACCAATACATCGGGTCGAGGATGGCGGGCAGGGCCGTCACGGCGGTACTCATGATCCATCAACATACCGGCCCGCGGTGAGCCGCCCGCCGACCTGGACGATACTGGGTGGACCCGGCCGCAGAAGGGGCAGAAGGGAGTTGCCATGCCCATCGCCACGCCCGAGGTCTACGCCGAGATGCTGCGCCGCGCCAAGGAGCACTCGTACGCCTTCCCCGCGATCAACTGCACCTCGTCGGAGACGGTGAACGCCGCCCTCAAGGGCTTCGCCGATGCCGGCAGCGACGGAATCATCCAATTCTCCACCGGCGGAGCCGAATTCGCGTCCGGCCTCGGAATCAAGGACATGGTCGCCGGGGCGGTGGCGCTGGCCGAGTTCACCCGATCCATCGCGGCCAGGTACCCGATCAACGTCGCGCTCCACACCGACCATTGCCCCCAGGACAAGCTCGACACCTACGTCCGCCCGCTGCTGTCGATCTCGGCCGAGCGGGTCAGCAGGGGCGGCGAGCCGTTGTTCGGATCACACATGTGGGACGGGTCGGCGGTGCCGATCGACGAGAACCTGGCGATCGCCCGGGAACTGCTCACCGAGGCGTCGGCCGCCAAGATCATCCTCGAGATCGAGATCGGCGTGGTGGGCGGGGAAGAGGACGGCGTCGCCAACGAGATCAACGACAAGCTCTACACCACGCCGGAGGACTTCGAGAAGACCATCGACGCGCTGGGCCACGGCGAGCACGGCAAGTATCTGCTGGCCGCCACGTTCGGCAACGTGCACGGCGTGTACAAGCCCGGCAACGTCAAACTGCGCCCCGACATCCTGGCCCATGGCCAGAAGGTGGCGGCGGCCAAGCTCGGGTTGCCCGACGACACGAAACCGTTCGACTTCGTCTTTCACGGCGGCTCCGGATCCGAGAAGTCGGAGATCGAGGAGGCCCTGCGTTACGGCGTGGTGAAGATGAACGTCGACACCGACACGCAGTACGCGTTCACCCGCCCGATCGCCGGCCACATGTTCACCAACTACGACGGCGTGCTGAAGGTCGACGGCGACGTCGGGGCCAAGAAGGCCTACGACCCCCGCAGCTACCTCAAGAAGGCCGAGGCGTCGATGTCCGAGCGGGTGGTCCAGGCGTGCACGGACCTGCACTGCGCCGGAACGTCGATCGCCTGACCCCGTCGAGCGTCGACTTCTGCGGCTGAATCCGCCCCATTTCGCGCAACAACTCCACGTTCGGCGGGCAGGGGCGGGCTAGCGGGTCAGCCGCTGGCGGACTGGCAGATCTTCCACTGGTCGTCGCGGTACTGCAGGTCCAGGCTGCGGGTGGAGCGCACCTGCGGGTCGTAGGCCATGAACGTGGTGACGTTGGCCTCGGCGTGCTGGCCGTTGACGACGACCTGGTCGATGCTGGCGATCACCGGATACTGCTTGGCCGCCGAGACCCGCCGGTACGTTTCGTCCCAGGAACGTTCGTCGTAATCGGCGTAGCCGTCGCGGGTGGTGCCGCAGGTGATGGTGCGCAGCGTGGTCAGGTCGCCCCGCTGAATCGCGACGTCGAAGTTGCCGATGGTGTGCCGGACCTGGTCTTCCTGCGAGACGCCGGTGTGTTTGCCCCGGGTGAGCAGCACCGTGCCCAGGATCGCGATCGCCGCGAGCGCCAGCACGATCACGACGATCGCCAGTATCCACCCCCAGTTGAATTGCCTGGAGGTGCGCAGCTTCCCGCCGAGCCGGGGTGGGATCGATTGCGGGACAGCGGCTTTGGGCGGGGCCCCGAACTGCGCGGTCCCGTCCTGTCCCGGCGTGGCGAAGACCTCGGTGGCGGGCTCCGGGGTGGTGGAGATGATGGTGGTCTCTTTCGCGTCAAACCCCGGGGCGGTGAAGCGACGCTCGCGCTGCGGTGCCTCCGGCACTTCCTGGGGACCGCTGCGCGGATCGGGTTTGTTGATCACCACGGTCTCGGTCTCGGCGTCGTTGGGGACCATGGGCACGCTCTCGGTGGCGTCGTCACCGGTCTCGAAGCCGGCTTCGGGGCCGGATTCGGCCCCCCACTCGTCGCTCGGATCGTTGCGAGACTCGCGTGGATCGAACCCGGGCCGGTTCGGCGGGCCGCCGCGGTCGGGCTCGGATGGGTTGGGCATAAGTACTACTGTCCTCCCGCTGTCGAGTGGGGTAGTTGCAGAGCTTAGCGACCGAGACCCCGGCCCGGGGCGATGGCCGAGGTGCGTCCTGCGGGCAAAACGGGCGAGCTGCAGAATAGAGCCATGACGCCGATGAAGGATCTGCTAGGGCCCGACCCGATCCTGCTGCCCGGGGACCCCGACACCGAGGCGGAGCTGCTGGCCGGCGAGAAGCCGGGCATCGTCGCCGCCGCGCATCCGACGGCGTCGCTGGCCTGGGCGGCGCTGGCCGAGCAGGCGCTGGCCGACGACCAGGCGATCACCGCGTACGCGTACGCCCGCACCGGCTATCACCGCGGCCTGGACCAGCTGCGGCGGAACGGCTGGAAGGGTTTTGGCCCCGTCCCGTATTCGCACGAGCCCAACCGCGGCTTCCTGCGCTGTGTGGCCGCGCTGGCGCGCGCCGCCGACACGATCGGCGAAACCGACGAGTACGCACGGTGCCTGGACCTGCTCGACGACTGCGACCCCGAGGCGCGCAAAGCGCTTGGGCTGTAACGCCTTAAAAGCTTTCCGAGCAATCGGTGTCGTCGGGGCAGTCGATCTGAACGGTGGCGTGTTCCAGCCCGCGGGCCGATAGCACCGCCCGCGCGTCATGCAGGACCCGGGCGGGGTCCCCGGTGCTGGTCAGGTGCGCCGTGCACATGTCTTTGCCCGGCGACAGCGTCCACACGTGCAGGTCGTGCACCCCGGTCACGCCGTCGACGGCGCCGAGGGCGCTGCGCAGCTCCTCGACGTCGATGTGGGTCGGTGACGATTCGGAAAGGATCCGCAGCGCGTCGCGTGCGAGCGCGATCGCCCGGGGCAGCACCCAGAGCGCGACGAGCACGGCAACCACCACGTCGGCGTAGGGCCAGTGCGTCGTCACGGTGACCATGCCTGCATCAGCACGCCCAGGCTGCCGACGGTGTCGGCGACGACCTCCATGTAGGCGCCCTTGACGGCCAGGCTCCCCGACGAGTGGGACCGCAGCAGCAGCGCGACGGCGAAGTTGGCGGCCAGCCCGGCCAGCGCGACGACGATCATCGGCACGCCCGGGACGGCGGGCGCCTCGCTGAGCCGCCGGACGGCCTCGTAGAGGATGAACGCCGCCACCCCGATCAGCAGGCCCGCGTTCGCGACGGCGGTGAATACCTCGGCGCGATGCCAGCCATACGTGCGGGCCGGCGACGAGCTGCCGCGGCGGGCCAGCGTGACGGCGGCCAGCCCCATGAACACGGCGACCACGTCGGTCAGCATGTGGCCGGCGTCGGCCAGCAGCGCGATCGAGTTGATCAGCAGCGAGGTCGCCAGTTCCACGACGAAGAACGCCGCCAGGATCGCCGCGGCGGTGACCATGCGCGGGATCAGCCGAGCGTCGTCCGTCTCGGCCGGGGTGTGATTGTGGCCGGCGCCCATGTCCGGAAATATATGCGTGACGACGCATATATGGCAAGGGTCAGAACCAGCGGCTCCAGAAGCGGGTCAGCCCGTTGCCCCAGCTCACCAGCACGTCCGGCACGCCGGACAGGTCGAACAGCGACAACACGATCCCGAAGAACCAGTGGTTGAGCACCGGCGCCAGGAGCAGGAACAGCAGGATGACGAAGCCCCATTGCTTGGCCGGGGCCAGTGCGCGCTGCGTCTCGGGGTTCAGGTGCGGTTCCAGGGCGTCGTAGCCGTCCAGCCCGGGGATGGGCAGCAGGTTCAGCACGACGGCGGTGAGCTGAAGGAATCCCAGGAACGCCACCGCGGCCCACAGCACCACGTGCGTCGGGTCGAAGAACAACCGGATCAGCGCCAGCAACAGCGCCGCCAGCACCAGGTTGGCCGCCGGCCCGGCCAGGCTGACCAGCGTGCGACGGGCCGGCGTCATGAACCACGTCCGCACGTAGACCGCCGCCCCGGGCAGGCCGATCCCGCCCAGCGCGACGATCACCAACGGCAGCACGAGCGACAGCGCCGGATGGGCGTAGCGGCGGGGATCCAGCGTCAGGTACCCGCGCACGGCCGCGTCGTGGTCGCCGAACCGCCAGGCGGTGACCGCGTGCCCGAACTCGTGCAGGCACAGCGACACCAGCCAGCCGGCGATCACGAAGATGAACACCCCGACATAGGCGAGCGGCCGCGCGCTGTAGCCGGCCTGCCAGGCCAGTCCACCACCGACCGCCGTCAACCCGAGCAGGGCCAAAAAGATCGGGCTGGGCCGGACCGATTCGCGTTGGGGCGAGGGGAAGCTCACCGCACGAAACTATCGGACCAGCAGCCAGCCCTCGATGTTGCGGTAGAACGCCGAGCGGCGGCCGGGCCGGGGGGCGGGGACGCCGTCGCGCAGCACGACGACGCCCGTGCTGCCGAGCTGGGCCGCGCGGCCGGTGACCCACCGGCGCCAGCGCCCCTGGAGCGAGGCCCGCAGGCCGGGCATGGCCAGCGTCGGCTCGACGAGCACGCCGGCGGCGTCGCCGTCGAACAACGTGGTGTCGTCGACGACCGCCTCGCCGTGGATCACCCGCTCGCCGTCCGGCGGCACCCAGGCGGCGCGCCCGACGACCACCGAGCCGGTCTCGTCGCGGATCAGCGTCACCCGTTGCGCGGAACCGCGGACGGCCCGGCGCGCCGCCCGGCGCGCAGCGGGCAGGCGATAGATCCGGGTCGCCCGGGTGCGCCGCCGCGGCACGTAGGCCACCTCGACGTCGAGCCGCTCCGCGCGCAGCAGCCGGGTCAGCACCGCCGCCAGGTCGGCGTCGGCGCCCACCACGACCAGGCGCGGGAAGGGGCCTATCGCGGCGTCGAGGTCGGGTTCGCCGGCGATGCGGTGGGCGCGCAACCCCCGCAACGGGCCGTAGGTCCGCCCGTGCGTGAACACCAGGACCGCGGCGGCCGGATCGTCTTGTGTCACAAGCTATCCAATCAAGCTGATCCAATCTGTTTGACTTCCAACGACTCTGGCTCGATCAATGGGCCATAACGACACAGTCACAACATGGTGTCGGACTGCGAAAGTTGTTGCGGCGCCGCCTGGAAACACCCGGATACTTTACTCCTGCCACAGGGCCTACGTTGTGCGGAATCCCGCCAACGAGTGGCTGAGAGAACGGAGAACGACCATTCGCCGCCTCACCCCCATTTTCTCCGCCGTGCGGCCCGCGCCGCTCGGGTACGGCGCCGGCCCCGCCCGCCTCCGTTGCTGACGACGCACCTCGGTCGCCTTGGCGCCGTGCTGCTTTCGGCCGTCCTGCTGTGCCTCGCATCGGCGCGGGCGTCGGCCGACGAGTCGATCGTGATCGATTTGGTGCGCCACGGGCAGTCGGTGGCCAACGCCGCGAGGGTGATCGATACGGCGGTGCCCGGGGCCGCGCTCACCGCGCTTGGCCAACAACAGGCGCAGGACGTCGCCAATGTGCTCGCGGCGAAGGGCCCGGTCGCCGCGATCTTCGCGTCGCAGTTGATCAGGACGCAGCAGACCGCGGCGCCGTTGGCGGCGGCGTTGGGGATGAATGTGCAGGTGCTGCCCGGGCTCAACGAGATCGACGCGGGCATCTTCAACGGGATGCCGCAGTTCAGCCTGGCGGGGCTGGCGTACCTGCTGGCACCGGTCGCGTGGTTGCTCGGGCTGCGCGTCGTGCCGATGCTCGCGCCGGGCTCGGCCGACCCCAACGGGTACGAGTTCCACAGGCGTTTCAGCGGCGCGCTCCAGACGATGTCCGGCAACGCGGCGACGACCGCGAGCGGCTTCAACGACATGCTCGCAAGGATGTACGGCAGCGCGTTGGCCAACCCGGTCCGCGCGTCCGACGGCAGGATCAGAGAGGTCGCGTTCTCCAGCGAATTCGACATCGGCATCGGGACGATGACGACCGTCACAAACCCCGAACAGTTGCTCCTGCTTTTCGACCCGCTGCCCAACACCGGCATCGTCGAGATCCAGGGCAATCCCCACGATGGCTGGACGCTGGTCAGCTGGAACGGGAAACCGGCGTGGCCCGGTTGGGCGGCCAAGCGATACGACCGTGACGCCAACGGCCTGTGCCTGATGCTGGACGCGCCGTCGCGCAACGGCGTGTGCGCGGCGAAGCCGCCGGTGGCGGCAAGCCCCTGAGCACCATGCGAGGCCCGACGTCTAGGATCGCCACGTGAGCGCGGCAAGCAAAGACGCGTGCAGCTACGCGCACGGTCACGACGCGGCCAACCGAGGCGCCGTCACCCGACGGCAGTGCGAGCCATCGGGCGATGTCGAAAACCGTTGCAGAGGTGCAAGATCTGGCGTTCTGCCAGCAGAACCACAGTAGGCAGGCGGGAGCAAACTCATGCCGGCAATCGTCCTGATCGGCGCCCAGTGGGGCGACGAGGGCAAAGGTAAGGCCACCGACCTGCTGGGTGGGCGGGTGCAGTGGGTGGTGCGCTACCAGGGTGGCAACAACGCCGGGCACACGGTCGTCTTGCCGACGGGGGAGAACTTCGCCCTGCACCTGATCCCGTCGGGCGTGCTCACGCCCGGCGTCACCAACGTCATCGGCAACGGTGTGGTGATCGACCCCGGCGTGCTGCTCGACGAGCTCAAAGGCCTCGAAGACCGCGGTGTCGACACCTCGAGGCTGCTGATCTCCGCCGACGCGCACCTGCTGTTGCCCTACCACGTGGCCATCGACAAGGTCACCGAGCGCTACATGGGCAACAAGAAGATCGGCACCACCGGCCGCGGCATCGGGCCCTGCTACCAGGACAAGATCGCCCGGATCGGAATCCGCGTCGCGGACGTGCTCGACCGGGAGGTGTTGACCCACAAGGTCGAGGCCGCGCTGGAGCTGAAGAACCAGATCTTGGTCAAGATCTACAACCGCAAGGCGCTCGACCCGCACCAGGTGGTCGAGGCCCTGCTCGAGCAGGCGGAGGGTTTCGCGCACCGCATCGCGGATACCCGGCTGTTGCTCAACACCGCGCTGGAGTCCGGCGAAACCGTGTTGCTGGAGGGTTCGCAGGGCACCCTGCTCGACGTCGACCACGGCACGTATCCCTATGTGACGTCGTCGAATCCGACGGCGGGCGGGGCGGCGGTGGGTTCGGGGATCGGGCCGACGCGGATCACCGCGGTGCTGGGCATCCTCAAGGCCTACACCACCCGCGTGGGCTCCGGCCCGTTCCCCACCGAGTTGTTCGACGAGAACGGCGAATACCTGTCCAAGACCGGGGGCGAATTCGGCGTCACCACCGGGCGGCGCCGGCGGTGCGGCTGGTTCGACGCCGTCATCGCCCGCTATGCCACCCGGGTCAACGGCATCACCGACTACTTCCTGACCAAGCTCGACGTGCTGTCCAGCCTGGAAACCGTTCCCGTGTGCGTCGGCTACCAGATCGACGGGGCACGCATCCACGAGATGCCGATGACCCAAAGCGATTTGCACCGCGCCGAGCCGATCTACGAGGAGCTGCCCGGCTGGTGGGAGGACATCTCGCACGCCCGCGAGTTCGACGACCTGCCCGCCAAGGCCCGCGACTACGTGCTTCGGCTCGAAGAGCTTGCGGGAGCCCATGTTTCGTGCATCGGTGTGGGACCCGGGCGCGAACAGACCATCGTGCGCCGCGACGTCCTGGCGGCCCGCGCGTGACGGACCCGGAACCGAACCCGATCGACCTCGATCCCGAATACGAACACCACGGCGGCTTCCCGGAGTACGGGCCCGCCAGCCCCGGACCCGGCTTCGCCCGGTTCGTCGCCTCGATGCGCCGGCTGCAGGACCTCGCCGTGTCGGCCGACCCGGGCGACGACGTCTGGGACGACGCCGCCGACCGGGTCGCGGCGCTGACCGAGCTGCTGGGGCCGTTTCAGGCCGAGGCCGAGGGCCAGGCGCCCGCGGGCCGCACCCCCGACCTGCCGGGCATGGGCAGCCTGCTGCTGCCGCCGTGGGTGCTGACGCGGTACGACCCCGAGGGCGTCGAAATGACCGGCCACTTCAGCCGCTTCCACGTCGGCGGCAACCACGCGGTGCACGGCGGCGTGCTGCCGCTGCTGTTCGACCACATGTTCGGCATGATCTCCCACGCCGCCAACCGGCCCATCAGCCGCACGGCCTTCCTGCACGTCGACTACCGCAAGGTCACCCCGATCGACGTGCCGCTGCTGGTGCGTGGCCGGGTCACCGGCACCGAGGGCCGCAAGGCGTTCGTCTCCGCCGAATTGGTCGACGAGGAGCAGACCGTGCTGGCCGAGGGCAACGGCCTGATGGTGCGGCTGCTTCCCGGTCAGCCCTAGCACTCGCCGAACCGACCTATCCTTGAGCCGTGACTGACGGCGTGACGGACGGACGCGACGACGAGACGACGGCGCTCGTCGTGCCCCCACCGGCCCCCGCCGACGCGCGCCCGACGGTGCTGCTGCTGGGTTCCGGCGAGATCAGCCGGGAGCTGGCGATCGCCCTGGGACGCCTCGGGGCCCGGGTGATCGCCGCCGACCGGTACCCCCACGCGCCCGCGCACGGGGTCGCCGACCAGGCGCTGGTGCTCGACATGACCGACGCCGACGAGCTGGCGCAGGCGATCGGGCGGCTGCAACCCACCCTCGTCGTCACCACCACCGACGCGGTCGCCACCGGGGCCCTCGACGCCCTCGACGGCGAGCTGGTGCCCAGCGCCCGCGCCGTGCGGCTCACCGCCGACCGCGAAGGGCTGCGCCGGCTGGCCGCCGACGAGCTGGGGCTGCCCACCGCGCCGTTCTGGTTCGTCGGATCGCTGGGCGAACTCGAGGCGGTCGGCGCGCACGCCGGGTACCCGCTGCTGGTCAAGCCGGTGGCCGGGCCGACCGGGCAGCGGCAGTCGGTGGTGGCGCGCCGCGAGGACATCGAACCCGCCTGGCGCCGCGCGGTGGGCGACCAGTCCTCCGCCCGGGTGCTGGCCGAAACCGTGGTCGAGGTCGAGTTCTACGTGACCCTGCTGGCGGTGCGCAGCGAGGGCCCGTCGGGGCCGGCGATCGAATTCTGCTCACCCATCGGGCATCGCGCGTCCGACGGGCAGGTGCTGGAATCGTGGCAGCCGCAGAAGATGAGCGCGGCCGCGACGGATGCCGCGAGGTCGATCGCCGCGCGGATCGTCAAGGCGCTGGGCGGGCGTGGCGTGTTCGGGGTCGAACTGATGGTCAACGGCGACGAGGTGTACTTCGCCGACGTCACGTCGCGCCCGGCCGACAGCGCCTGGGTGACCCTGCGCAGCCAGCGACTTTCGGCGTTCGAGCTGCAGGCCCGCACCATCCTGGGCCTGCCGGTGGACACCATGATGGTGTCGCCGGCCGCCGCCCGGGTGGCGGGCCCGGCCGGTCCCCATGACCCCGCCGCGTTGATCGGCGCGCTGAGCGTCCCGGAGAGCGACCTGCGCGTCTCCGGCAGCGGGTTCCGGGCGCTGGCGACCGCGCCGGAGGTGACGGCGGCCCGCGAACGCGCCGGCCAGGCCGCCGAACGGCTGACCGCCCCGGCGCCCCGCGGCTGAGCCCCGAGATGCGCGCGGCGCCGGTCTCGATACGATCGCAGGTCAGGTAGCGCCGCGCGGGGGCAATCTCGCCGGGGTGGCTGACGATGCGTACGAAGGACGAGGGAATACGAGCATGAGCACAGAGCGCGGACACTCCTACGCGGGCGACATCTCGCCCCTGGAGGCATGGAAACTGCTCAGCGACAATCCGAACGCCGTGCTGGTCGACGTGCGCACCGACGCCGAATGGCGATTCGTCGGGGTGCCCGATCTGTCCAGCCTCGGCCGCGAGGTGCTGTTCCTCGAATGGAATTCCTCCGACGGCAGGCCCAACGCGAATTTCGCCGACCAGCTGCGCGAGCAGGTGGCGCCGGCCGAAACCGGCGCGGATCGCCCGGTGCTGTTTTTGTGTCGCTCCGGAAACCGCTCCATCGGCGCCGCCGAGGTGGCGACCCAGCTGGGCATCACGCCGGCCTACAACATCCTGGACGGCTTCGAGGGCCAGCTGGACGCCAACGGTCATCGCGGCGAGTCGGGGTGGCGGGCGATCGGATTGCCTTGGAAGCAAGGTTGATCCGGGCATGACGCCCGCCGAACACGACTCGGTTCGCACTCCCGCACCGTTGCCCGAAGGCGTCAGCCAGGCGACCATCGGCGTGCGCGGTGGGCTGCTGCGCTCGGGGTTCGACGAGACCGCCGAGGCGCTGTACCTGACGTCGGGCTACGTCTACGAAACCGCGGCGGTCGCCGAGCAGTCGTTCACCGGCGAGGTTGACCGCTTCGTCTACTCGCGGTACGGCAACCCGACTGTGACGATGTTCGAGGAGCGGCTGCGCCTGCTCGAAGGGGCACCGGCGGCGTTTGCCACCGCGAGCGGCATGGCGGCGGTGTTCACGTCATTGGGCGCGCTGCTGGGCGCGGGGGACCGGTTGGTCGCGTCGCGCAGCCTGTTCGGCTCGTGTTTCGTGGTGTGCAACGAGATCCTGCCGCGCTGGGGTGTCGAGACCGTCTTCGTCGACGGCGACGACCTGTCCCAGTGGGAACAGGCGTTGACCGACCCCTCCAAGCCCACTCGAGCAGTGTTCTTCGAAACCCCGTCGAATCCGATGCAGTCGCTGGTGGACATCGCCGCGGTGACCGAGCTGGCCCACGCCGCGGGCGCAAAGGTGGTGCTGGACAACGTTTTCGCCACACCGCTGCTGCAGCAGGGCGTCCCGCTCGGCGTCGACGTGGTGGTGTACTCGGGCACCAAGCACATCGACGGCCAGGGCCGGGTGCTGGGCGGGGCCATCCTCGGCGACAAGGAGTACATCGACGGCCCGGTGCAGAAACTGATGCGGCACACCGGCCCGGCGATGAGCGCGTTCAATGCCTGGGTGTTGCTGAAAGGCCTTGAGACGATGGCCATCCGGGTCGAGCACAGCAATTCCTCGGCGTACCGGATCGCCGAATTCCTCGAGACCCATCCGGCGGTGAGCTGGGTGCGCTACCCCTATCTGTCCTCACACCCGCAATACGACCTGGCCAAGCGCCAGATGTCGGGCGGCGGAACGGTGATCACCTTCGCGCTCGAAGTGCCGGACAGCTCAAAAAACTCTGCCAAACAGCGGGCTTTCGAGGTGTTGGACAAGTTGACGCTGATCGACATCTCCAACAACCTCGGCGACGCCAAATCCCTTGTCACACATCCCGCGACCACCACTCACCGGGCGATGGGCCCGGAGGGCCGCGCGGCGATCGGGCTCGGCGACGGCGTGGTCCGCATCTCCGTCGGCCTGGAAGGCACCGACGACCTGATCGCCGACATCGATCGGGCCCTGAGCTAGCCGGCCGCCTTCTGCTCGGCCGTCTCGGCGCGCTCGGCGGCCGCGAGCGTGCCTTCGGCGGCCTGCTGCTCCACCCAGTTCACCAGCGGCCGGGCGTAGATCATCTGGCTGGTGATGGCCATCTGGCCGCGGGTGCGGCCCAGGAACGAGATCCCCCAGGCGAACATGGCGGCCAGCCGGTTCCGGTGGCCGATGAGGTAGTACAGGTGCAGCACCAGCCACGCCAGCCAGGCGAAGAACCCGGCGAATTCCACCTTGCCGACCTGCGCGACGGCACTGTAGCGGGAGATGAGCGCCATGCTGCCCTTGTTCACGTACCGGAAGGGCTTGCGGTCGGCGGGATTGTCCTCACCCTTGAGCGCGTGCTTGATGACGGTGGCGGCGTATTTCGCGCCTTGGATCGCGCCCTGCGCCATCCCGGGCACGCCGGGCACCGACATCAGGTCGCCGACGACGAACACATACGGGTGCCCCTTGACGGTGAGGTCGGGTTCGACGATCACCCTTCCGGCGCGGTCGGTTTCGGTTCCGTCGGACTGTTCGGCGAGCATCGCGCCCAGCGAGCTGGCCTGCACGCCGGCCGCCCACACCTTGCACGCGCATTCGATGCGGCGCTCGCCGCCGTCCTTCTCCTTGATCGTGATGCCCATGTAGTCGACCGCGGTCACCATCGCATTGAGCTGGACCTCGACGTCCATCTTCTCCAGCCGCCGCTGGGCCTTGAGGCCCAGCTTGGTGCCCATCGGCGGCAACACCGCGGGCGCCGCGTCGAGCAGGATGACGCGGCACTCGCTGGGGGTGATCGTCCGGAACGCGCCGGCCAGGGTGCGCTCGGCCAGCTGGACGATCTCGCCGGCCAGCTCGACGCCGGTGGGCCCGGCGCCGACCACCACGAAGGTCAGGCGGCGTTTGCGCTCGGCCGGGTCGGTGGCGACCTCGGCGGCCTCGAAGGCGCCGAGGATGCGGCCGCGCAACTCCAGGGCGTCGTCGATGCTCTTCATCCCGGGCGCGAAGGCGGCGTACTCGTCGTGGCCGAAGTAGGACTGCTGTGCGCCGGCGGCCACGATCAGGCTGTCGTAGGGCGTCACCGTCTCCATGCCCATCAGGTGCGATGTGACCGTCTTGGCGGTGAGGTCGATGGCGGAGACTTCGCCCCACAGCACCCGGACGTTGCGCTGCCGGCGCAGGATCAGTCTGGTGGTCGGCGCGATGTCGCCTTCGGACAGGATGCCCGTGGCCACCTGATACAGCAGCGGCTGGAAAAGGTGCGTGGTCGTCTTCGAGATCACGGTGACCTCGACTTCGGTGCCCTTGGGGGCGCGTTTGAGCGCCTTTGCCGCGGTCAACCCGCCGAAACCGCTTCCGATGATGACCACACGATGGCGCGACATGCCTCCACCGTACGACGCCGCACCCACGAAAGGCGAGGCCGGCGTGCGCGCGGATGCGCGGCGCGTCGGAGCCACCGGGCCGGCAGAAGGAGCCGCAGAGGCCGAAAATGCCTGCGGCCAAGCCGATCTCGACATCTCTACGGACGCCATAACCCGAAATGACGTGTGTGGTAACGGATCCCGGCCGGGCCGCGTCGCGGATCAGGGCATGCTGCGGCCCGGGCCGATCACCTTGTGGTCTTCGCTACGCGAAGCGTGATGTGAGTGAACGGGCCCCAATTGAGCTCGGGGCCCGTTCGGTTACCGCTATCCGGTGCAGGTCAAACCGGGTCCACAGTCGATTACGAGCGGAATCGTGCACGCCGAGGTCATTGGCGCTGCGAAAGCCAGCACCACAGCGACGACGATTTTGCTAGTACGACGTGACATTAGAACCCCCTACGTCTGGGAGACGACATTCTAAGGCCCGATGTCGGCGAGCTTACGTTGTCAATCGCTCGCAGATAAGCGATTTCGCGAATATTTCCGACCAATTCGTCAAACGGATGACCGACGAACCCAGCTCGGATCCATCCGCCTGGCCGCGAACGGAATTCAGCAAAATCCGGTGGCCCGGTGAATGGGAATTATCCTGCGCGGGGCCCATGTCGCGGCTATATTGGATCGCTATTTACCCGCCGCTCGGCGGCGCGGCTGCGCAAATTGGATATGAATTCAAATACGTCCCGAGCTCGCGCCGCCCGATGCGCGGCGAAACCGTCGGGATGGCAATTTGTTTCAGCGACGGGTGGGAGGGCATCGCGGCCGCTCAGAACGGCCACGCGCCGGCGTCGCTCTTGTACTTGGCGTTGAGGTCGCTGCAGAAGTCGGCGGCGGTGCCGGCGAGCAGGATGTAATAGGTCTCGCCGCGGCGGCTGTCGTAGGACGTCGGCGTTGTCCAGCCGTTGTTGCACATGGCGGTTTCGCCGCCCGCGGCGGTCCTTCGCCAATTGGTCTTCACGCAGCCCACCAGGCCGTCGAGGCTCGGCGTCGCGCTCTTGGCCGCGACCAGCATCGCGCCGCCCCACTGCCCGTCGGTGCGGCGATAGGCGCGCGCCCCGAATCCCGAATTGTCGGTCTGGCACGCCAACGCCCGGCGCAGCAGCGAGAAGGGCCCCGCGAGTTGCGGGTCGGCGGCTCCCGCCGCTGACGTGATGAACTGCGCCGCGTCCGAGCCGTCGACCTCCTGAACGACGTTAGGATTGCCAAAGCTGAAGAGCTGCTGGGCGATTCCCTGCGCCGCCGCGGAACCCCCGCCGATGATCGGCCCGCTGCCGCTGGACGCCATCGGGGGCAGCGCCGCGGCCGGATCGGCGCCCGCCGCGGGCAGGCCGGCGGCGGCTCCCAGGGCCAACAAGGCGATCGTGCCGCGGACGCGGCGTGCGGTGACTCCCATGCCCCTCATTCCAGCACGTGCGCGTAGTCGACGCGGCGGTCGTCGGCGATCAATCCGCCCAGCACGTGGCGGATCTGCAACGCGATGTATTCGTCGAGGGTGTAGGTCGGCCCGAAGTGCCAGTGCTTCAGCGCCCAGCCGTGGGCCAGCAGCATGATGTCGAACACGGCGAGGTCGACGTCGACCCCGCGGAAGACGCCCTGGGCGACGCCGGCCTCGATCACCGCGCGCAGCGGTGCGGCCGTGGCGATTTCGAGGTCCTTGATCTGGGTGCGGCCGGGCGCCCCGAGGGTTCGGCTCTCCCGGTAGGTCAGGACCACGCCGTCGAGGTTCTCGTCGACGATCTGGATGTAGCGTCGGACCCCCGCGGTCAGCTGGTCCACGACGTCGTCGCCGGCGGCGGCGATGACCGGCGCCAGCTGATCGCGGAACGCGTCGAGGATCCGCACGATCGTGGCGAGCAGCAGGTCTTCCTTGCCGCCGAAGTATTTGTAGAGCAGGCCGACGCTGACCTCGGCCTCGGTGGCCAGGTCCTGCATGGACATCTGGTGAAACCCGGTCCTGCCCATGACTTTGACCGCGGCATCGAGCACCTGGCGACGCCGCGAGCTGACGCGGGCGGCGCGCACCGCCTCCTCGGCGGGAAGGGCGCTGTAGTCGGCGACGTCGGTGGCCATCGGCTGTCCCTACAGGCCCAGGTCCTTGGCGATGATCGTCTTCATGATCTCGTTGGTGCCGCCGTAGATGGTTTGTATGCGGGCGTCGACGAACGCGCGCGCCACGCTGTACTCGCGCATGTAGCCGTACCCGCCGTGCAACTGCAGGCAGCGGTCGGCGGTGCGCACCTGCAGGTCGGTCGTCCACCATTTCAGCCGGGCGGCCCGGGCTGCCGTCAGCTCGCCCTCGAGGTGCTCGGCGAGGCAGTCGTCGAGATACGTTCGCGCGACGTCGATTTCGGTGGCCAACTCGGCGAGCACGAATTGGCTGTGCTGGAAGCTGGCGATCGGTGATCCGAAGGCCGTGCGATCGCGGACGTAGTCGAGGGTTGCGGCCAGGATCGCTTCCGCGGCGGCCACCGCCCCCACACCCAGTGCGAGCCGCTCCTGGGGCAGGTTCTTCATCAACTGATAGAAGCCGCGGCCCTCTGATTCGAGCAGGTTGTCCTTCGGCACCCGCATATCGGTGAAGGTGAGCTCGCTGGTGTCCTGGGCGTGCAGGCCGATCTTCTCCAGGTTGCGGCCGCGGGAAAAGCCCGGGGTGTCGGCGTCGACCACCAGAAGCGACAGTCCCTGATGGCGATCCGGCGAGGTGCGCGCGGCGATGACGAACAGGTCCCCGACCTGACCGTTGGAAATGAACGTCTTGGCGCCGTTGACGACGTAGTCGTCGCCGTCTCGCACCGCGGTCGTGCGGATCCCGGCCAGATCGCTGCCGGTGCCAGGCTCGGTCATCCCGATGCCGAGCACGGTCTCGCCGGTGACCACGCCGGGCAGCCAGCGCTGTTGCTGCTCCGGGGTCGTCAAGTCGGTGAGATAGGGCAGCACCACGTCGTTTTGCAGCGTGAAGGCGATGGCCTCCGCGGCCGCCCCGGCCCGTTGCAACTCGTCGATCACGATCGCGTTGTAGCGGAAGTCGTCCACCCCCGGGCCGCCGAGATGCTCGGGCACCGAAAAGCCCAGCAGCCCAAGCTTGCCCGCCTCGATGAACAGCGAGCGGTCCCACTGGCCGTCGCGCTCCCAGCTCTCGTGGTTGGGCGCGACCGTCTGCCGCACGAAATCCCGTACCAGTTCCCGGAACTGGTGATGCTCGTGCGTGTAGGTCAGTCGGCTCATCAGCGGAAGGCGTCGCTGCCGGTGAACGCCTGGCCGAGGACCAGCTGATGCATCTCCGGTGTGCCCTCGTAGGTCAGCACCGATTCCAGGTTGACCATGTGCCGGATCACGGGATACTCCAGCGATATCCCGTTGCCGCCCAGGATCGTTCGGGCGGTCCGGCAGATCTCGATCGCCTCCCTGGTGTTGTTCAGCTTGCCGAAGCTCACCTGCTCGGGACGCAGGCCCACGCTGTCCTTGAGGCGGCCGAGGTGCAGCGACAGCAGCTGGCCCTTGTGCAGTTCGACGGCCATGTCGACGAGTTTGGCCTGGGTCAACTGGAATCCGGCGATCGGGCGGCCGAACTGGGTGCGCTGCGTGGCGTAGTCGAGGGCCGCCTGCCAGGCCGAGCGCGCGGCTCCCATGGAGCCCCAGATGATTCCGTACCGGGCCTCGGACAGGCACGACAGCGGCCCGCGCAACCCCTTGGCCTCGGCCAGCATCGCCTCGGCGGGCAGCCGCACGTCGTCGAGCACCAGCTCGCTGGTGATCGAGGCCCGCAACGACAGCTTGTGGTGAATGGTGTTGGCGCTGAAGCCCGCCGTCTTGGTGGGCACGATGAAACCGCGGACCCCGTCATCGGTGTTGGCCCACACGACCGCGACGTCGGCCACCGAGCCGTTGGTGATCCACAACTTGCGGCCGGTGAGCACCCAGTCCGAACCATCCCGTCGCGCACGGGTTTTCATCGCGGCGGGGTCGGATCCGACGTCGGGCTCGGTCAGCCCGAAGCAGCCGATCAGCTCGCCGGTGGCCATGCCCGGGAGCCATTCCTGCTTCTGCTCCTCGGATCCGAAATTCCAGATCGCGAACATCGCCAGCGAGCCCTGCACCGAGACCATCGATCGAATGCCGGAGTCGGCGGCCTCGAGCTCGACGCAGGCCAGGCCGTAGTGCACGGCGGAGGCCCCGCCGCAGCCGTACCCGTCCAGGTGCATGCCCAGCAGACCCAGCTGGCCGAACCCCTTGGCGAGTTCGCGGACCGGGAGGTCGCCGATCTCGAACCACTCCGCGACGTGGGGCAGGACGTGCTCGGCGCAGAATTCCCGGACGGTCTCGCGCACGGCGCGTTCGTCGTCGGACAGGGAGGCGTCCAGGCCGAGCGGGTCGTAGCGGTCGAAGGCGGGCGGCGTCTTGGTGCTCATAGACGTCAGCCTGCCACTAGCCGGCCATCGTCAAACCGCCGCTGACGCTGATCACCTGTCCGGTGATGAACGAGGCGGCCTCCGACGCGAAGAACAACACCGGCGCGGCGACCTCGTCGGGCCGGGCCAGGCGGCGGAACGGGATTGCCTTGACCAGTGCCTCCTTCAGCTTCTCGGGCTGCGCGTGAAACAGCGGCGTGTCGGTCGGTCCGGGGCACACGCAGTTCACCGTGATCTGGTGACGCGCCATCTCGCGGGCCAGCGACTTGGTCAGGGCGATCACCCCGCCCTTAGCGCCGGCGTAGATGCTCTCGCCCGCGCTGCCCACCCGGCCGGCGTCACTGGCCAGGTTGACCACGCGCCCGCCGCCGTGCGTCTCGATCATCCCCGGCAGGAACGCCGAGCAGACATGCACCGGCCCTAGGTAGTTGATCGCGACCACCTTCTGCGCGAATTCCGCCGTGGCATTGAGGAATTGGTCAGTGCGGTCCCATCCGGCGGCGTTGACGACGATGTTGGGCACCCCGAGGTCGGCGTTGATGCGATCCCGCAGCGCGTTGACTTGATCCGGGTCGGCCACGTCCACCGGCAGCGCGGTGATCTTGTCGGGGTGTTCCCCGGCGGTGGCCGAGGCCGCCGCCTCGTCGAGGTCCGCGGCCACCACGCGGTCGCCGCGGGCGGCGAGTCCGAGCGCGATCGCCCTGCCGATGCCGGAACCGGCGCCGGTCACCACCGCGAGGCCATCAGGTGAATGGGTATTCATTGCTGACGAATCTAGGTTCACCGCGGCCGCCGGGTCAAGGATCGAGGCCCTGCCCCGGTAGTCTCGCTGCATGCTTAGGCTCCGGTGGCTGGGCTGGCTGGCCGTGGACGTCGTCGGCGTGCTGGTGTTCTGCGCCCTGGGGCGCCGCAGCCATGACGAAGGGCTCAACCTCACCGGCATCGCCACGACGGCGTGGCCGTTTCTCACCGGCACCGCCGTCGGTTGGCTGGCCGCACGCGGCTGGCGGCGGCCCACCGCCGTGGCGCCCACCGGGGTCGTCGTCTGGTTGTCCACCGTCGTCGTCGGCATGGTGCTGCGCAAGGCGACGTCTGCGGGCGTGGCCGCCAGTTTCGTCGTGGTGGCGACGGCGGTCACCGCGTTGTTGTTGCTGGGCTGGCGAGTGGCCGTGGGGCTTACCCTGCGGCGACGCTCCGACGTCTGAGCGCGCGATGGCACCGACGGCCGATGTGGAGGTGACCGCGACGTTCGGGGCCGCCGCGCGGGCTGTGGCCACCGACAAGGGCCTGCTGAACGACCCGTTCGCCGAACCGTTGTTGTGCGCGGTCGGGATCGACTACCTCACCCGGGCGATCAAGGACCACGCGTTCGCGGCCGACGACGGCGACGACGCGGCGATGACGGCGCTGATGGACGCGCTGGCGGCGCACACCCGCTTCGTCGACGAATTTTTGGCCGACGCGGGCCGGGCGGGCATTCGCCAGGTGGTGATCCTGGCGTCGGGCCTGGACAGCCGGGCCTACCGGCTGTGGTGGCCGCGGGGGACGACCGTCTACGAGATCGATCGGCCGCAGGTCCTCGACTTCAAGTCCGACGTGCTTCGGGGGCTGGACGCCACCCTGGCCACCAACCGATGCGCGGTCGGCATCGACCTGCGCGACGATTGGCCGGCGGCGTTGCGACGGGTGGGTTTTGACGCCGCCCAGCCCACGGTGTGGGTCGCCGAGCAGTTGTTCGTCGGGTATCTGCCGCCCCAGGAGCAGAGCCGGTTGCTGCGCGGCGTCACCGCGGCGAGCGCCCTCGGCAGCCGGTTGGCCGCCGATCACATGCCCACCTGGAATCCGTTGCAGCTGGGGGCCGAACGCGCCTTCGTCGACGGTTGGCGGCGGCGCGGCCTCGACGTCGATCTGGCCAGCCTGACCTATCCGGGCGAATACCACTATGTCCCTGAGTATTTGGCGGCCCACGGCTGGGAAACGCGCGGGCGTGACATCGCCGACTTGCTGCGCACCATGGGGCTCGGCAAGCGGCGGCGCACCGGGCGAGGCGACGCGGAGTTCATCCCAGAATACGTCACCGCGACACGCGTTTGAGTTTTCGATGATGCCGGAATCCATTCCGCCAGACGGCCGGTTGCGGTTCGTCTCGGCGCCCCACGACGATCCGCTGGCCCAACCGCTGTTGGCCGAGTTGGCCGTCGAGTATGCGGAGCGCTACGGCGGCACGCCGAGCACGCATCTGTCCTGGCTGCCCGTGCCGGAGGCCGAACTGGCACCGCCGGACGGCGGGTTGTTGATCGGCGTGGTGGGCGGCGTGCCGGTGACCGGCGGCGCGTTTCGCCGCTACGACGCCCACACCGCCGAACTCAAGCGGATCTGGACCGACGCCGCCCATCGGCGCCGCGGCTATGCGCGGGCGTTGCTGGCCGCGCTCGAGGCCGAGACCCTGGCGCGCGGGTACCGGCGGCTCTACTTGATCACCGGCAACCGGCAGCCCGAGGCCGAGGCGCTCTACGACGCGACGGGCTATACCCGGGTGGCGCCGGACCCGCTGCCGTCCTGGGGGCCGTTCATCCCGATCGCCTTCGAGAAGTGGCTGGCATAGCCGGCGCCGCAACGGGTTTCACCGCCTAACGGCACCTACCCACCGCCGGCCACCGAGATGGCCCGAGCCGTCGCCTCGCGGATCGGGCCGCGCCACACGTCGCCGTGCCCCGGCAGCAACACCTCGGTGTCGAGCAGGGCCAACGCGTCCAGGCTGCGCAGCGAATTCTGCTGGCTGTGGCTGAACACCTCCGGCAGCAGCTGTGGCCCGTCGTGCTTGAGCAGGGGGTGGCCGGTGATCAGGGCGTCGCCGCTGACCAGGACCCCGTCGACCACATACGAGCAGTGCCCGCTGGTGTGCCCCGGGGTGAAAACGGCCATCGGATGCCCGGGCAGGCCGGCGGCCACGTCGGCGGTCAGCGGCCGCGTCGACGGGATGCCGTCGCGGATCAGGCCGCCGCTGCGCACCACGTGCAACCCCCACGCCGCCCACCGCGGCCGCCAAATGCGAAGGGCGACATCGAAAACCGAGGCCTGCTCCAGGTATTCGCGCTTGGCGTGCCCCACCTCGTCGGCGTGGCAATACACGTCGGTGCCGTGCTCGTTGGCGAACCAGATCGCCGAGCCCAGGTGGTCGATGTGGGCGTGGGTAAGCAGGATGGCACGCACGTCGCCGGCGTCGAAGCCCAGCTCGCGCAGCGATGCCAGCACGTCGGGGCGGTCCCCGGGATAGCCGGCGTCGATCAGCATCACGCCGGTGTCGTCGGCGACGATCGTCCAGTTGACGGCGTCGCCCCGGGCGAGGTGCACCGTGTCGGTGGCTTGAACAAGAGTTGGCGCCGGTCCCATGCCCGCGAGTGTAGGTCTGACGCGCGGCGTAGCCGGGCGCGGCGGGTCGCGACCATCGGCACGGAGCGATCGCAAGCGCGGCGTAGCCGGGCGCGGCGGGTCGCGACCATCGGCACAGGAGTAGAAAGAACTCGTGGCTGAACTGAAACTCGGATACAAAGCGTCCGCCGAACAATTTGCACCGCGCGAGCTCGTCGAGCTTGCCGTCGCCGCCGAAGGTCACGGCATGGACAGCGCAACGGTCAGTGACCATTTCCAGCCGTGGCGGCACGAGGGCGGGCACGCGCCGTTCTCGCTGGCCTGGATGACCGCGGTCGGCGAACGCACGAAGCGGATCACGCTGGGCACCTCCGTGCTCACCCCGACCTTCCGCTACAACCCCGCCGTCATCGCGCAGGCCTTCGCCACCATGGCCTGCCTGTACCCGGACCGCATCTTCCTCGGGGTCGGTACCGGCGAGGCGCTGAACGAGATCGCCACGGGATACGAGGGCGACTGGCCAGAGTTCAAGGAGCGGTTCGCCAGGCTGCGCGAGTCGGTGCGGTTGATGCGCGAGCTGTGGCGCGGCGACCGCGTCGACTTCGACGGCGAGTACTACCGGCTCAAGGGCGCCTCGATCTACGACGTGCCCGAGGGCGGGGTCCCGATCTACGTCGCGGCCGGGGGCCCCGCGGTCGCCAAGTACGCGGGGCGCGCCGGCGACGGCTTCATCTGCACCTCCGGCAAGGGCGAGGAGCTCTACAAGGACAAGCTGATCCCCGCCGTCAAGGAGGGCGCCGCGATCAACGACCGCAACGTCGACGACATCGACAAGATGATCGAGATCAAGATCTCCTATGACCCCGATCCCAAACTGGCGCTGGAGAACACCCGGTTCTGGGCGCCCCTGTCGCTGACCGCCGAACAGAAGCACAGCATCGACGACCCGATCGAGATGGAGAAGGCCGCCGACGCGCTGCCGATCGAGCAGGTCGCCAAGCGCTGGATCGTGGCATCCGATCCCGACGAGGCGGTCGAAAAGGTCGGCCAGTACGTGAAGTGGGGCCTCAACCACCTGGTGTTCCACGCGCCCGGTCACGACCAGCGCCGGTTCCTGGACCTCTTCGAGAAGGACCTGGCGCCGCGGCTGCGGCGGCTGGCCTGAGGGGCGGACGAGTGGTCTCGGGCGCCGCAACGGCAATCTACATCGCCGCGCCCGAGCCGGAGACCGGAAAGTCGACGATCGCGCTGGGCCTGCTGCACCGGCTGACCGCGACGGTCGCGAAAGTCGGTGTGTTCCGGCCCATTACGCGTTCAGATGGCGGCGATCGCCAACGCGGCGAAGCCGGGCGCAGCGGGTCGCCGCAGGACCTGGAAAATCGCGACTACATCCTGGAACTGCTGCTGTCGCGCACCACGGCGGGCCTGTCGTACGAGCAATGCGTCGGCGTCACCTACCAGCAGCTGCACGCGGACGGCGACGCGGCGATCGCCGCCATCGTCGACGCCTACCACGCCGTCGCCGAGAAGTGCGACGTCGTGGTGATCGTCGGCAGCGATTATTCCGAACTCGGACAGGCGATTCGACCCGCGGAGCTTTCCACCAACGCGCGCATCGCGGTCAACCTCGGCGCGCCGCTGCTGCTGACGGTCAGCGGCAAGGGCCGCACCGCCGGTGAGGTGGCCGACGTCGTCAAGGTGTGCCTGGCCGAGCTGGACGCTCAGCACGCCCACACCGCGGCGGTGGTGGCCAACCGCTGCGAACCGGCCGAGCTGGACGCCATCCGGAAGAAGTTGGACGAGGCGCTGCGGCCATCGTCCCTGCGCAGCTACGTCCTGCCCGACGAACCGCTGTTGTCGGCGCCGACGGTGGCCGAGCTTCAGAGCGCGGTGCGCGGGACGCCGGTCAGCGGCGAAGAGTCGCTGCGCGAACGCGAGGTCACCGGTGTGATGGTGGCCGGGATGACCGCCGACCACGTCCTGGAACGGCTGCGCGACGGAATGGCGGTCATCACCCCCGGCGACCGCTCGGACGTGGTGCTCGCCGTCGCGAGCGCCCATGCCGCGGAAGGGTTTCCGTCCCTGTCGTGCATCGTCCTCAACGGCGGCTTCGAGCTGCACCCGTCCATCGCGGCCCTGGTCGCCGGGCTGCGGCTGCGGCTGCCGATCGTCGCCACCGCGCTGGGCACCTACGACACCGCCAGCGCGGCGGCCTCCGCCCGGGGCAGCGTCACGGCGGCGTCGCAACGCAAGATCGACACCGCGGTCGAGCTGATGGACGGCCACGTCGACATCACCGATCTGCTGGCGCAGCTTGCCATTCCGATCCCCACCGTGACCACGCCGCAGATGTTCATCCATCAGCTGACGCTGCAGGCGCGTTCGGATCGCAGGCACATCGTGCTGCCCGAGGGCGACGACGACCGCATCCTGCGCTCGGCCGGGCGGGTGCTGCAACGCCGCGTCGCCGACCTGACCATCCTGGGCGACGAGGCCCAAATCCGCCAGCGCGCGGGCGAACTCGGGGTGGACCTGGCTGATGTGACGGTGATCGATCCGCGCGCCAGCCGGTTGCGCGACGAGTTCGCCGACCAGTATGCGCAGTTGCGCAAGGCGAAGGGGGTCACCGTCGAGCAGGCTCGCGAGATCATGCGCGACACAACGTACTTCGGCACCATGATGGTGCACAACGGGATGGTCGACGGCATGGTGTCCGGCGCTGCCCACACCACCGCGCACACCGTGCGGCCCGCGTTCGAGATCATCAAGACCGTCCCGGACGTGTCCACCGTGTCCAGCATCTTCCTGATGTGCCTGCCCGATCGTGTCCTGGCCTACGGCGATTGCGCGATCATCCCCAATCCGACACCGGAGCAGCTGGCCGACATCGCAATCTCCTCGGCGCGCACCGCCGCACAATTCGGCATCGAACCGCGGGTCGCGATGCTGTCCTACTCGACCGGCGACTCCGGCGCCGGTGCCGACGTCGACAAGGTCAGAACGGCAACGCAATTGGTGCGAGAGCGCAACCCCGACCTGCCGGTGGAGGGCCCCATCCAGTACGACGCGGCGATCGAACCGTCGGTCGCGGCCACCAAGCTGCGCGACTCGCCGGTGGCCGGGCGCGCCACGGTGCTGATCTTCCCCGACCTCAACACCGGCAACAACACCTACAAGGCGGTCCAGCGCAGCGCCGGAGCCCTCGCCATCGGACCCGTGCTGCAGGGTCTGCGCAAGCCGGTGAACGACCTGTCGCGGGGCGCGCTGGTCGAGGACATCGTGAACACCGTTGCCATCACCGCGATTCAGGCGCAGGGCGGCCCCGATGGGAAGTAGCAGCGCGCGCCTGGTGCTGGTGATCAACTCCGGCTCGTCGTCGGTGAAGTTTCAGCTGGTCGATCCCGATTCGGGCACGGCGCTCTCGACCGGCCTCGTGGAACGCATCGGCGAAGAGGGGTCTCCCGTCCCCGACCATGACGCCGCGCTGCGCCGCGCGTTCGACACGCTGGCCGACGACGGCATCGACCTCAAGACATGCGGCGTCGTCGCGGTCGGCCATCGAGTGGTGCACGGCGGCAACGCCTTCTACGAGCCCACCCCGCTGGACGACGCGGTGATCGCCCGGCTCGGCGAACTGTCGGACCTGGCGCCGCTGCACAACCCTCCCTCGCTCAAGGGAATCGAGGTCGCCCGGCGGCTGCTGCCCGACATTCCGCACATCGCGGTCTTCGACACCGGGTTCTTCCACGACCTGCCGCCCGCCGCCGCGACCTACGCCATCGACCGCGACCTGGCGCAGCGGCATCAGATCCGCCGGTACGGGTTTCACGGCACCTCGCACCGCTACGTCAGCGAGCAGGCCGCCGCCTTCCTGGACAGGCCGCCCGGCGACCTGAAACAGATTGTGCTGCACCTGGGTAACGGCTGCTCGGCCTCGGCGATCGCCGGCACCCGGCCGATCGACACCTCGATGGGCCTCACACCGCTGGAGGGGCTGGTGATGGGCACCCGCAGCGGGGACATCGATCCCAGCGTCGTCAGCTACCTGTCCCACACCGCCGGGATGGGCGTCGACGACGTCGAGACCATGCTCAACAAGCGATCCGGGGTGCTGGGCCTGTCCGGTGAGCGCGACTTCCGCCGGCTGCGAAGGATGATCGAATCCGGTGACGAGTCAGCGCAATTGGCCTATAGCGTGTTCACGCATCGGCTGCGCAAGTACGTCGGCGCCTACCTGGCGGTGCTGGGGCACACCGACGTCATCAGCTTTACCGCGGGGATCGGCGAGAACGACGCGGCGGTGCGCCGCGACGCGGTCGCGGGCATGGAGGAGCTGGGCATCGTGCTCGACGAGCGCCGCAACCTCGGTGGCGGCAAGGGTGCGCGGCAGATCTCCGCCGACGATTCGCCGATCGCCGTCCTGGTGATCCCGACCAACGAAGAGCTCGCCATCGCCCGCGACTGCGTAAACGTGCTGGCGGGCTCCTAGCGGGCGTCGAGTGTGCATCCTGGGCTTTGATCGTGAACCGTCGGCGGCGACACGCCGATAATCGACGCCGTAGGTTCACACCGAAAGCCCCAGGTTCACACTCGATTTCGCGAGCGCCTCGCGCACCCGGCGCAGGATGCTGGCCGGGCGATCCTCGGCGACCACCCGGACTATGGTCCAGCCCATCTCCTCGAGCATCTCCATGCGCCGGAGGTCTTTGACGAATTGGCGCCGGTCGGTGCGGTGGTGATCGCCGTCGTACTCGACAGCCACCAGCGATTCCTCCCAGCCCAGATCCAGGTAGGCGAACGGTAGGCCGTCGGCGCCCAGCACCGGGATCTGCGTCTGCGGCCGGGCCAGGCCGGCGTCGATGAGGAGCAGTCGCAGATAGCTCTCCCTGGGGGACTGAGCGCCGGGGTCGACCAGGTCGAGCGCGACCTCCAATCGCCGCACGCCGGGTGCGCGAGGATGCGCCGCCGCAACATCCAGCACGTCGTCGACCTTGAAACCCGTTGCCCGGGCGAGCGCGTCCAGCCTCACCACGGCCGAGCGCACCGCGCCGCGCCGTCCGATGTCGAAAGCGGTCCGCTCCGGAGTGGTGACGGCGAGCCCGTCGCGGATCTGGGTCTCGCCGGCGCACAGCGTTTCCCGGCGTGTCAGCACGCCGCGGGGAGGATGAGTGTTGGTGTGTATCAGCTCGACCGGGACGTTGTCGGGGATCCACTGGGCGCCATGCAGCGCGGCCGCGGCGGCTCCGCCGATGACCGCCCTCCGCCCCGACCACAGCCAGGCCGCCCGAATGCGCAATTCGAGCGGCACCTCGGCATGCGTCGGCACGTAGACGTTCGGAAACACCGCTCGGTAGGACATCCGCAGCTGGTGGCGGCTGAGACTTCCCGACGCCAACTCCTCGCTGCCGATGAACGGCACTCGTCTCATGCCGCGAACGATTGCACGTCAACCACGGTCGGCGAGTGCGTCTGTGCACAGGGCGGGCCACGCGACGGCAAGCCGCCGGACGGGCTGACGCCGGGTCCGCGAGGCCCCGGCTAAATCGACTGTGAATCACCGACTTTGAGTGTGAACTCACGGCTTTCAGTGTGAACCCACGTCGGGGTTTGTCGGCGTGTCGCCGCCCAGGGTTCACACTGAACGCCCAGGATTCACACTCGACGGCGAAGGGCCGACGCGGGAAAGGCCGACGCGGGAAAGACCGACGCGCGAAAGGCCGACGCGCGAAGGGCCGACACGGGAAAACCGCCAGGCGGCGCAAACCGGCAAACCCGCAAAGACCTCAGAACGTGCTCGTGGGCCGCACCCGGTTGGCCATGTCCACCAGCTCGTAGCGATGCCGCTGCGTGGGGGCGACGCGGGCCAGATTGCGCAGCGCCGCCTCG
Organism: Mycobacterium sp. TKK-01-0059; assembly: GCF_000709305.1. Taxonomy (NCBI): domain Bacteria; kingdom Bacillati; phylum Actinomycetota; class Actinomycetes; order Mycobacteriales; family Mycobacteriaceae; genus Mycobacterium; species Mycobacterium sp. TKK-01-0059. The sequence continues at coordinate 1,279,915 of NZ_KL446993.1, read as the reverse complement.
ACGCCCAGCCGCAGCCCGTGCTCGGTGAACGGGAAGCCCAGGATGTGATTCGTGCTGGCCTTGTTGTCCTCCAACCAGTCCATCGCGCAGCCCAGCACCAGCGCGCGGATCTGCAACACGCGGGGTTCGGTGGGCGGCAGCGCCTCCACCCGTCGCGCCGCGTCCCGGATGTCCTCCTCGGTGATCTCGCTCTTGGTCCGGCCGGACAGCAGCGTCACCGCGCTCGTCAGGCGCGCGGTGGTGAAGTGCCGCGAGGTGGCCGGCACCTCGTCCAGCGTGCGCACCGCGGCGGCCCGATCACCTTCCGCGGACAGCGATCTGGCCAACCCGAAGGCCGCCGAGATCACGCCGTCGTTGGTCTTCCACACCGTCTCGTAATGCTTGTGCTCGTCGACGTCGCCGGCCAGCTCGGCGGTGGCGGCCAGCGCCAGCTTCGGTGCGAGCTCACCCGGGAACGTGTCCAGCACCTCGGTGAAATGTGTTGTGGCCGAATCGTAATCACCGGTGAGCAGGTCGGCCACCGCCTTGTACCAGACCAGCCGCCACTGCCAACCCACCCGCTGGGCCAGGTCCTCGAGCTTGCGGGTGGCCTTGGCGACGTCGCCGAGATCCAGCAGCGCGCGCACCTCCATCAGCGGTAGCTCGACCGACTCGGACAGCTCGGCGCCGTCGGCGTCCAGCGTCCCGTGCCGGGCCGCTCGCAACGAGTCCAGCGTCTGCACCGGCTGCGACAACACCGTCGCCTGCAGCACCGACGCGGCGACGTCGGCCGGATTGACCAGCGGCACTTGCAGTGCGGTGACGATTTCGCGGGCGGTCAGCTTCTCCGAATGGACCTGCCCGTCCAGGTACACGTCGGTGTGCGCGACCAGCAGATCCACTCCGAACGTGGAGCGGCTGGGGGAGAAGATCGTCGACAGGCCGGGCCGCGGCACCCCGGTGTCGTGGGCGACCACCTCACGCAGCACGCCGATCAACTGTGCCGACATCTCCTCGGTGCTGGCGAACCGGCGACGCGGGTCGGGATCGGTGGCGCGGCGCAGCAACCGGTGGAACGAGTCGTAGGTGCTCAGCACCGAGTCGTGCTCGGGCAGGCCGTCGACGTAACGGCCGTTGCGGGTGCGCAGGTTGAGCGTGAGCGCCGCCAGCGTGCGGCCCACCGTGTAGATGTCGGTGGCGACCGTCGGGCCGGTGCGCACAATCTCGGGCGCCTGGAAACCCGGTGTGCCGTAAAGGTATCCGAACGAATTGATCCGCGACACCGCGCCCAGGTCGATGAGCTTGAGCTGCTCCTCGGTGAGCATGATGTTCTCCGGCTTCAGGTCGTTGTAGACCAGGCCGATGGAGTGCAGATAGCTCAGCGCGGGCAGGATTTCCAGCAGGTAGGCGATGGCCTCGGCGACCGGAAGTTTCTCGCCCTTCCCGTGCTTGAGCGACTGCCCGCCGACGTACTCCATGACGATGTAGCCAACCGGATTGCCGTGCTGGTCCTTGTGTTCGACGAAGTTGAAGATCTGCACGATCTGCGGGTGGACCACCTCGGCCAGGAACTGCCGTTCGGCCATCGCGATCGCCTGCGCCTCCGCGTCGCCGGAGTGGACCAGGCCTTTGAGCACGACCGGCCGGTCGTTGACGTTTTTGTCGACGGCCAGATACACCCAGCCCAGCCCGCCGTGCGCGATGCACCCCTTGACCTCGTACTGGCCGGCAACGATGTCGCCGGGATTGAGTTGCGGCAGAAACGAATACGGGCTGCCGCAGGCCGGGCACCAGCCCTCCGACGTGCCCTTGCTCTTCTTGCTGGACCGGCCCACCGGCTTCCCGCAGTTCCAGCAGAAGCGCTTGGACTCGGGGACCACCGGGTTGGTCATCAGCGCTTCGCGGGGGTCGATGTCGCGTCCCCGCGGGATCTCGACGAGTCCACCGCCGAGCTGTCGGACCGCGGGCAGCGCCCGCGTCGCCACCGTCATGCGGTCGCCGGTGTCGGTGTCCAGGGCGCCCAGCGCGATGTGCGGAAAGTCGTCGTCGTCATCGTCGAAGTCGGGCCGAAACAGCGCCTGCGTGGCCTGCAGCCGCCCCGTCGAGGCGCCGGTCTGGACCTCCGCCGGCTGGGTGCCGGGGTTCGCGTCCTCCACCGTTTCCGGGCCCGATTCCGGCTTCTCGGAGTGCTTGTCCGGCTCGGCCATCAGTCCAGATACCTCGGTGTGGGCGGGGCCGGCGCGGGGCCCAGCACGGTCAACCACTTGCGGTACAACGTGTTCCACGTGCCGTCGCGGCGGATCCTTTCCAGGGTCCCGTTGACGAACCGCACCAGTGCAGTGTTGTTCAGGTTGATGCCGATGCCGTAGGGCTGGGTGGCCATGTTGGGGCCGACGATGTGCAGGTAGGGGTCCTCTTCGACCAGCCCGGCCAGGATCGAGTCGTCGGTGCTCACGGCGTCGATCTCGCGCTGCTGCATCGCGACCAGGCAGTCGGCCCAGTTGACCACCGACACGATGACCGGCGGCGGGTCGATCTGCCGGATGCGGTGCAGCGAGGTGGTGCCCTTGGCCACGCACACGCGTTTGCCCGACAGGTCGCTCACCTTGACGATCGACGAGTCGCGCGGGGCGAGGATGCGCTGGTTGGCGTCGAGGTAGACGGTGGAGAAGTTCACCAGCTTGCGCCGGTCGCAGGTGATGGTCATGGTCTTGACCACGATGTCGACCTCGCCGCGTTGCAGCGCGGTGACCCGCTCGTCCGACGACAGGATCCGGTACTCGACGTGGGACGGCGCGCCGAAGATGTCGCGGGCGATCTCGCCGGCGAGGTCGACGTCGAACCCGGTGATCTCGCCGGTGATCGGGTCGCGGAAGCTGAACAGGTTGCTGCCGATGTCGAGCCCGACGATCAGCCTGCCGCGCGCGCGGATGTCGGCGACCGCGGCGTCGGCCTCGGCCTTGGTGGGGAAGGGCCGCAGGCTGGCCGTCAGGTCGCAGTCCTGATTGGGGCCGTCGGGCGGTAGCGGCGGCTGCGGCGGCAGCTGTTCCATGCCGACCGGGGTGGGCGGCGGCAACGTCGGGACGCTGGCGACGTGCAGCGATTCCGTGTGCCCGCAACCCGCCAGCACGCAAACCGTGGCGGCCACGGTGCACGCCCGGCGCAGCAGGGGCAGGCGGATCATTATCGATACTCTTTCAGCCGCGGCCACAGGCCCAGCGCCACCGCGATGGCCGCCCCGAGGCTGAGCACCACGCCGCCCACCTGGGCGCCGGAGAGCCCGCTGCGCGCGTTGATGACGTCGTTGCGCAGGTGGATGCGGCCCTGGTCCATGGCCTTGACCAGCTCGTCTTCCAGCTTGTCGAACGCCGGGGTGGAATCCTCCTCGCTGCTGCCCAGCGCGACCTGGGTGGCGGCGCGGTAGTTCCCCACCGAGATGTACGAGCTGATCCGGTCATTGGCCTGACGCCAGCGCAGCAGCAGCTGGTCGGCGCCCTCGAGGTCCGGTTTGTCCACGGCGTCGCTGCGGGACATGTACTGGTCGAGCTGGCGGTGCATCGAGTCGATCCGCTGATAGAACGACTGCTTGCGCTTCTCCTCGTCCCCGCGGCGGATCAGCGACAGCGTCTCGTCGGCGCGCGCCTGCTGGGCGGTGATCGCGACGTTGGTGACGGTCTTGAGGGACTCCGCGGCGGTGTCCTTCGCGCTACGACTTGCCGTCGTAGAGATGGTTAGCGCAGTCCCGACCCACACCACCATGACGAGGATAGCGAGAGCGCCCACGACCAGGCCCGGGTTGATGCGGCGCCGGGTGCGCCGGGCCAGCCAGCGATGCGAGAAGGCGCCGAAGACGACGGTGGTGCCGACGACCATGATGACCGGCGCCGGAATCTGGGTCGACGCCGTGGTTTCCACGTCCACCCGCTCCGAGGTGGCCCGGTACAGCCGCGCCGCGTCGGGCAGGATCGTCGACTGCATCAGCCCCGATGCCTCCGACAGGTACGACGAACCGACCGGGTTGCCCGCCCGGTTGTTGGTCCGGGCGATCTCGATCAGGCCGGTATAGACGGCCAGCTGGGCGTTGATCCGGCCCAGTAGCTGCACCTGCGGTTCGTCGGTGAGCCCGCTGGAGGCCCTGGTCACGGCCACGGCCGCGTCGGTGATGGCCTGCTCGTAGCGCTGCCGCACGGGCGGCGGTTCGGCTTCGGCGATGAACGCCGTGGCCGCGGCGGCGTCGGCCACCGACAGCGTGGTGTAGAGCCGCCCGGCCGCGAACGACAGCGGCTCGGTGTGGTTGAGCACCGTGGTGAGCACCTGTTGCCGGTGGTTGATGGTGGTCGAGGTGGCGAAGGCGCTGATCCCGCCGAGGGCCGCCAGCACGATGCCGATGGTCAGGATGCGGCCCGGCGTCGTGGAGATGAACCACCAGCGGGGATGGGCTGGTTCGGCCGGTGACCGCGATCCCTGCGGCTCGGTCGACGGGTGCGCCAGCTCAACCGTCACGTCTGATCAGCCCTCATCTCTTGGCCACTGGATTTCGCTGCACGGACCTCTATAAGCGAAGTCTAAGAGCATGTTCGGGTGGATGGGTGGAGGCCGACGCAATTGCCGACGCGCCGAAGACCGCCAAGAACCAAGTCTGCCTATCCTTGATCCGTGCAGGGCGACGGCGACGGTTGGGTGATCTCGGAGCGCGGCGCCCATTACTGGGGTCGGTACGGCGCCGCCGGTCTTTTGCTGCGCGCCCCGCGGGACGACGGCACGCCCGCGGTGCTGCTGCAGCATCGGGCGGTGTGGAGCCATCAGGGCGGGACCTGGGGGCTGCCGGGTGGGGCCCGGGACAGCCACGAGACGCCCGAGCAGACGGCGGTCCGCGAGGCGAACGAGGAGGCCGGGCTGCTCGTCGACCGGCTCGCCGTGCGCGCGACGCTGGTCACCGCCGAGGTCGCCGGGATCGGCGGCACGCGGTGGAGCTACACGACCGTCGTCGCCGACGCCGACGAGTTGCTGCACACCGTCCCGAACCGGGAAAGCGCGGAAATGCGGTGGGTGGCCGAGGACGAGGTGGCCGACCTGCCGCTGCATCCGGGTTTCGCGGCCAGCTGGCAACGGCTGCGCACCGCGACGGCGCTGGTGCCGCTGGGCGACGGCGACGAACGCCGGCAGTATCTGCCCCGCACGATCGAGGTCGAGGCCGGCGTCTTCGTGTGGTGCATGCCGGGTGACGCCGACGAGGTCCCGTCGCAGCTGAGCCGACGGATCAGCTCGCTGCTGCCAGCGCCGAACTGAGCCGCCGGGCGGCCGCCCGCGGGTCGGACGCCGCGGTGATCGCGCGCACCACCACCACACGGCGGGCGCCGGAATCGAGCACCTCGGGCAGCCGCTGGGCGTCGATGCCGCCGATCGCGAACCACGGTTTGTCGGTCCCCAGCCCGGCGGCGGCGCGGACGAGCCCCAGGCCCGGCGCCGCGCGGTCCGGCTTGGTGGGCGTCGGCCAGCAGGGGCCGACGCAGAAGTAGTCCGCTTCGCTGACGGCCGCGGCGCCGGCCTGGTCGGCGCTGTGGCTGGAGAGCCCGAGCAGCACGTCCGGACCGACGATGTCGCGCGCGACGTCCAGCGGCAGGTCCCCCTGCCCGAGGTGCAGCACGTCGGCGCCCGCCGCGCGGGCGATGTCGGCGCGGTCGTTGACCGCGAACAGGGCGCCGTGCCGGCGGGCGGCGTCGGCCAGGATCTCGCAGGCGGCCAGCTCCTCGCGCGCCTCCAGCGGCCCGAACCGCTGCTCGCCGGCCGACCCCTTGTCGCGCAGCTGGATGATGTCCACGCCGCCGGCCAGGGCGGCGTCGGCGAACTCGGCCAGGTCGCCGCGCTCGCGGCGCGCGTCGGTGCACAGGTACAGCCGCGCGGTGGCCAGGACGGAGGGTCGTCTATCCCAGGGACGCTGCACACCGAGACGCTAGCGCGCTAGCGTGGAGCGCAGAGAATTACCAGACACGGGAGTCCCGGGAGCGGGGCTGAGAGTGGGCACAGCCGCGAGGACCTGCCCTTACCGTCACACCTGATCCGGATCATGCCGGCGAAGGGAGGCTCGACAATGACCGGGATGCCCTCGGGCCCACCGCTGGGGTCGCTGGCCGTCATCGGCGGCGGCGTCATCGGGCTGGCGGTGGCGCGCCGCGCCGCGCAGGCCGGCTGGTCGGTGCGGGTGCACCGCAGCGGGGAGCGGGGCGCATCCTGGGTCGCCGGCGGCATGCTCGCCCCGCACAGCGAGGGCTGGCCGGGCGAAGAGCGATTGCTGCGGCTGGGCCTGGAATCCCTGCGGCTGTGGCGCGACGGCGGTTTCCTCGACGGCCTGCCGGCGGGGGTGGTCACCGCCTGCGAGTCGCTGGTGGTGGCCGTCGACCGCGCCGACGCCGCCGACCTACGCACCGTGGCGGACTGGCTGTCCGCACAGGGACACCCCGTGGTCTGGGAGTCGGCCGCCCGCGACGTGGAACCCCTACTCGCGCAGGGCATCCGGCACGGCTTTCGGGCGCCCACCGAGCTGGCCGTGGACAACCGGGCGGTGCTCGACGCGCTCGAGGCGGAGTGCGAACGTCTTTTGGTGCGGTGGGCGCCGCCGGTGCACGACCTGTCGGCGGTCGAGGCCGACGCGGTGGTGATCGCCAACGGCATCGACGCGCCGGCGTTGTGGCCCGGGCTGCCGGTGCGCCCGGTCAAGGGCGAGGTGCTGCGACTGCGGTGGCGCAAAGGCTGTATGCCGTTGCCGCGGCGGGTGATTCGCGCCCGGGTGCACGGCCGGCAGGTCTACCTGGTGCCGCGCGCGGACGGCGTGGTGGTCGGCGCGACCCAATACGAGCACGGGCGCGACACCGCCCCGGTCGTCTCGGGGGTGCGTGACCTCCTCGACGACGCCTGCGCGGTGCTGCCGGCGCTCGGTGAATACGAGCTGGCCGAGTGCGGCGCCGGGCTGCGCCCGATGACACCCGACAATCTGCCGTTGGTGCATCGCCTGGACGCGCGCACGCTGGTCGCCGCCGGTCACGGCCGGTCGGGGTTCCTGCTGGCGCCCTGGACGGCAGAACAGATCGTTTCCGAACTCGCACCGGTGGGAGCCGCGCAATGATCATCCTGGTCAACGAGAAAGAGGTCGACGTCGACGCGCACACCACGGTGTCGGCGCTGCTCGATTCCCTGGGCTTCCCGGACCGCGGCGTCGCCGTGGCGATGGACGACGCGGTGCTGCCGCGATCACGATGGGCGACGGAGCTTTCGGAGCTTCCCGGCGCTCCCGTGCGTCTCGAGGTGGTGACGGCGGTGCAAGGTGGCTGACTCGAAACTGACCATCGCGGACCGCAGCTTCGCCTCGCGGCTCATCATGGGGACCGGGGGAGCGAGCAACCTGGCGGTGCTGGAAGAGGCGCTCGTCGCGTCGGGCACGGAACTGACCACCGTCGCGATCCGCCGGGTCGACGCCGAGGGCGGCACCGGGTTGCTCGATCTGCTGGGCCGGCTCGGAATCACGCCGCTGCCCAACACCGCGGGATGCCGCGGCGCCGCCGAGGCGGTGCTCACCGCTCAGCTGGCGCGCGAGGCGTTGAACACCAACTGGATCAAGCTCGAGGTGATCGCCGACGAGCGCACGCTGCTGCCCGACGCGGTCGAATTGGTGCGCGCGGCAGAGCAATTGGTCGACGACGGGTTCGTCGTGCTGCCCTACACCAACGATGATCCCGTGCTTGCGCGCCGGCTGGAGGACGCCGGATGCGCGGCCGTCATGCCGCTGGGATCGCCGATCGGGACCGGGCTGGGCATCACCAATCCGCACAACATCGAGATGATCGTCGCCGGGGCCCATGTCCCGGTGGTGCTCGACGCCGGCATCGGCACCGCCAGCGACGCCGCGCTGGCCATGGAATTGGGTTGCGACGCCGTGCTGTTGGCCTCCGCGGTGACCCGGGCCGCCGATCCCGCCGCGATGGCCGCCGCGATGTCGGCCGCCGTCACCGCCGGCTATCTGGCCCGGCGCGCCGGGCGGATCCCGAAGCGGTTCTGGGCGCAGGCCTCGAGCCCTGGCGCGGCGACGATGCGGGCCGCGCAGCGGGCCACCGAGGAGCCGGGCAATCGAGCCTGAGCCGATGAAACGCTATGTCGCGCTGGGCAGTTCGATGGCCGCCGGTCCCGGTATCCGGCCGCGCGCCGCGGGTGCCCCGCGCTGGTCGGGCCGGTCCGCCCGCAACTATGCCCACCTGATCGCCCGGCGATACGGCTACGACCTTGTCGACGTCACCTTTTCCGGTGCGACCACCGCGAACGTGCTCGCCGAGCGTCAACGCGGCGCGCGGGCGCAAGTCGACGCCCTGGACGGTTCGGAGGGTCTGGTCACCATCACCATCGGCGGCAACGACGTCGGCTACGTACCGCTGTTGATGGCGGCCGCACTGCCGCGCCCGCTGCGGCGCGTGCCACTGTTGGGCGACCGCATCCGCGAACTGCTCGATCCCGACGCGCGAGATCGGGCCCTCGACGCGGTGTTCGAATCGCTGTGCGCGGTGGGCCGCGCGGTGCGTCAACGATCCGCAGGGGCGCGGATTTTCTTCGTCGACTACCTGACGATGCTGCCGCCCGCGGGCACGCCGGCCCCACCGCTGTCGCCCGCTGACGCCGACCTGGGCCGGCACGTGGCCGCCACGCTGGAAAGGATGACGGCCGACGCTGCCGCGGCGACCGGCTGCGGAATCGTCCACGCCGCCGCGGCCAGCCGCGAGCACCACGCCTGGTCGGCGGAGCCGTGGACGACGCTGCCGGCGCGCTACGGTGTTCCGCTACCGGGTCGCCCCGCACCGTTGCACCCGAACCCCGCCGGGATGCGCGCGGTAGCGGATTTGATTGCGGCTCAGCTGTAAACGTCAGCCGTTCGTGCGCCACCACTGGTAGAGCGCGTTGACGTCGGCGTTGGCCGCGGTCAGGTGACCCAGCACGTTCTTGGCGTCGGTGGTCCAGGTCAACGTCGCGTAGTTCTTGTAGGTGCCGCAGGCGATCTGGCCGCCGGTCTGGCCGTTCTGCTTCCACGTTCCCGGTGACTGCCCGGCGTCCCCGCACGCGGCCAGCGACACATCCTTGATGGTGGAACTGAAGGCGGAGCCCAGGTTCGTGCTGTTGGAGAAGAGCGCGTAGACGCCGGAGCCGGGTCCGCCGGAGTCGGGGCTCTGCCCGCACAGCAGTTCGGCCAGTTCGCCGGTTTCGGTCAGCTCCTGCGGCTTGCAGTTGTTCAGGCCGTAGCCCTTCGACAGCGAAGCCGCCAGCGTGTTCATGTCCGTGGCGCTACCGGTGTTGGGTTCGGCGACCGCGGTGGCGCTGCCCGCGAGAACCAAACCGCCCGTGACAGCTGCGGCCGATACGACGCGCAGCGCGGTGATCAGATGTGACATTTTGACTCCCTGCGGTTGTGGGTGGTTAATGCAGAAACCCCTTGCCCCCCAAGAAGATTGTCAACCGTTGGCGCGCCACCATTGGTAGAGCGCGTTGACGTCGGTGTTGGACGCACGCAGGTAGCTCAGCGTGTTTTTCGCGTCCGTCGTCCAGATGATCTCGGCGGCGTTTTGGTACGTGCCGCACGCCGCCTGCCCGGCGTTGGCGGCCGAACCGTCCTTGTGCCAACTGGACGGCGACTGGTTGGCGTCCCCGCACGGCGTCAGGACGTCCTCCTTGATGGTGGCCCGAAACGCGGTGGCCAGGTTCTCGGCGCTGGTGAACAGGACGTACTTGGCCTGTGCCGGTCCTTTCGGATCGGGGCTTTGTCCGCACGTGAGTACGGCCAGTTGCCTGCCGCGGTCGATGTTCTGGGCGGTGCAGTTGTTCAAGCCGTAGCCCTTCGAGAGCGTGGCCGCGAGCGTGTTGATGTCCGACGAGTTGCCGGTGCCGGCGGGGTCGGCGGCCGCCGTGACGCCGCCCGCTAACGCGAAACCGGCCGTGAGCGCCATTGCCATCGCCGTCTTCAGCGCGTTGCTGAAATCAGACATGAATGGCTCCTTAACGGCCGTTGCTAACACGGATAGTAGGGCTATGTCGTGGTAATGCAACACGTTCCGGCGGCAATTGTCTGTGTGGGCATTAGTTCGGGGCGTCGCCCGCAAAGCCCCAGGGCAACGGACCGCACGGGCATTTCGATGCGTCGAATATCGAATGACGTTGAGGCCGGGCGACAATCGGGACTTCGGGCCGATGCGCCGACGCCGCCGACGCACCGCGGCCGTCGTTGCGCGGATCAGATTTTTTCATTGCTAGTGCCGACGCGACGCCGAGCGGGTATGGTTAGCACCGCTTTACGCCAGCTAACTTCTCTGAGTGGAGAATCCATGACACAACCGCCGCCCCCGCCGCCGCCTCCCGGTTACCCGCCGCAGCAGCCGGCCGCCCAAGCGCCGAACAACTATCTGGTGTGGTCGATTCTGGTGACCCTATTCTGCTGCCTTCCGTTCGGGATCGTGGCGATCGTCAAATCCAGCCAGGTCAACGGGTTGTGGGCGCAGGGCCGCTACGCCGAGGCGCAGGCATCGGCCGAGAGCGCCAAGAAATGGGCGATCTGGTCGGCGGCCATCGGCGTCGTCGTCGGCATCATCTACGTCATCTTGATGTCGGTCGGCGCGCTGAACACGAACACGAACGCGGCGCTCGCCGCGATGTTCTAAGCCCGGATCTCGATGCTGGTGACCCGCCGGGGGGCGGCGCACGCGGGCCTGGGTGCACCACTGGTGGTGGCCGCATCCACGACGTTGATGTGCGCCGCCATCTGGGCGGGTGACCCGACCACCCCGAACGGCCCGCTGCCGGTATGCCCCACCAAGGCGTTGTTGGGGATCGACTGTCCCGGTTGCGGCAGCCTGCGCATGCTGTATTCCCTCATGCACGGCAATGTGTTGGCGGCCGCCAGGTTCAACGCTCTGGGCCTGGCGGCGGTCGTGCTGCTGGTGTGGGCGTACCTGGCCTGGACCTACGGACACCTGGTGGGCCGGCGGGTCCGCAGTTGGCAACACCGCCGCTGGGCCGCCGCGGTGACACTGTCATTGGTGCTGGCGTGGTTCGTGGTGCGCAACATTCCCTTCGCCCCCTTCACTGCGCTGTATGTCTGATCCCGACGTGTCCTGATCCCGCCCGCTCGGACCGCGGTCTAACCTGGGCGCGATGGTGAACAAACTCGCGACGTTGCCGGCGGCGCTCGCCGTGATCGCCCTGACCGCATTCTCGACCGGTTGCTCCCACCGGTCCGGCTCGGAGCAAACGACGGGTGCGGCCGAGTTCGCGTCCGCGCTGAAGGGCAAGGTGACGATCGACGCCATGATGGCCCACCTGTCCAAGCTGCAAGACATCGCCAACGCCAACAACGGCACCAGGGCGGTGGGGACCCCCGGCTACGAAGCCAGTGTCGACTATGTGGTTAATACCTTGCGCGACAGCGGTTTTGATGTGCAGACGCCCGAGTTCTCGGCGCGAGTGTTCCATGCCGAGAAGCCGGAGCTGACCGTCGACGGCAGGCCGGTGGAGGCGCGCGCGCTGGACTTCAGCCTGGGAACCCCACCGGGCGGGGTGAGCGGGCCGCTGGTTGCCGCGCCGGCGAACAGCTTGGGCTGCGCGGCCGCCGACTACGGCGATCTCCCGGTGCGGGGCGCGGTGGTGCTCGTCGATCGCGGCACCTGCCCGTTCGCTCAGAAGGAAGACGCCGCGGCGCAGCGCGGAGCCGTGGCGATGATCATCGCCGACAACGTCGACGAAGAACAGATGGGCGGCACGCTCGGGCCGACCACCGAGGTGAAGATCCCGGTGCTCAGCGTGACGAAATCCACCGGGGTGCAGCTGCGCGGCCAGCCGGGGCCCACCACGATCAAGCTCGATGCCAGCGCGCAAAGCTTCAAGGCCCGCAACGTGATCGCACAGACCAAGACCGGTTCGGACGCCAACGTGGTGATGGCGGGGGCGCACCTGGACAGCGTGCCCGAGGGGCCCGGGATCAACGACAACGGATCGGGAGTGGCGGCGGTGCTCGAAACCGCTGTGCGGCTGGGCAGTTCGCCGCCGGTGCACAACAAGCTGCGATTCGGCTTCTGGGGTGCGGAGGAACTCGGGCTCATCGGGTCGCGGAACTACGTCGAGTCGCTGGACCTGGCCGCGCTCAAAAACATTGCGCTCTACCTCAACTTCGACATGCTGGCATCGCCGAACCCCGGCTATTTCACCTACGACGGGGACCAATCGCTGCCCATGGACGCCCGCGGCAAGCCGGTGGTCCCCGAAGGCTCGGCCGGCATCGAGCGCACGCTGGTCGCTTACCTGAAGTCGGCCGGCAAGACCGCGCAGGACACCTCCTTCGACGGCCGGTCCGACTACGACGGATTCACCCTGGCGGGCATCCCCGCCGGCGGCCTGTTCTCCGGCGCCGAGGGGAAGATGTCCGCGGACCAGGCCAAGCTGTGGGGCGGGACGGCCGACCAACCGTTCGACCCCAACTACCACCAAAAAGGCGACACCCTCGACCACATCGACCGCACCGCGCTGGGAATCAACGGCGGCGGGGTGGCCTACGCGCTCGGGTTCTACGCACAGGACCTCAGCGGACACAACGGGGTCCCGGCGATGGAAGACCGCGTCCGGCACGTCCTCGCCAAGTCATGAATCCCCGCTGGGGTGCAACGCTGTTGCTGATCGCGGCGCTCGTGGCCGGGTGTTCGTCGACGCGGCCCGCCCCGCACGCCGCGACACCCGACCTCGGGCACGGCCTCGCCAAAAAGATCACCGTCGAGGGCATCCTCACCCATCTGCGCGCCCTGCAGGACATCGCCAACGCCAACGGCGGCAACCGCGCGGACGGCACGCCGGGCTTCAACGCTAGCGTGGACTACGTCGCCAAAGCGCTGCGCGACAAGGGGTTTGACGTGCAGACGCCGCAGTTCGACCGGTTGTACACCGTGTCGATGGGTAAGCCGTCGCTGACCGTCGCGGGCCGCACCTATCCCGTCGACCAGGCGTCGCTGCTGGTCCAAACGCCCCCGGGCGGCCTGACGGGGCAACCGATCCGGCCGGCACAGCCATCGGGTTGCGCCGCCCACGACTACCCGGCCGCGATGCCCAAGGGCGCGATCGCCGTCGTCGACGACACCCGCTGCTCGGTCGTCGACAAGCAGAACGCCGCGCTGGCCAACGGGGCGAGCGGGCTGATCGTGCTGAGCGCCCCCACCGGGCGAGGGGCGCCGCCCACGTTGTTCAGTCCCGGTTATTTCAAGCAGCTGACCGTGCCGGTTGCCGTCGTCAACCCGTACGGCGCCTCCGCGCTGACCGGTGTGACCGCACCGATCCGCCTGGTGCTCGACGCCGTCAACACCAAGATCACCTCCCGAAATGTCGTGGCACAGACCAAGACCGGTTCTCCGCACGACGTCGTCGTGGTGGGTGCGCAGCTCGACGGTTCACGCGCCGGACCCGGCATCAACGACGACGGCTCCGGGGTCGCCGCGGTGCTCGAGACGGCGCGTCAGCTGGGACCGCTGGCCCCGGTGAACAACGCGGTGCGGTTCGTGTTCTGGGGCGCCGAAGCCGAGGGGCCGAACGGGGTCATGGATTACGTGTTCGGCATGGACCGTGATCAGCTCAACGACATCGCGCTCTATCTGAACTTCACCATGCTGGGCTCGCCCAACGCGGGCTTCTTCACCGACGACGGCGATCAATCCGGCCCGCCCGGACCCGGAGTCTTCGCCGCGGACGTCCCCGAAGGCTCGGCGGGCATCGAGCGCACGCTGGCCGGCTATCTGAACCTGGCCGGCAAGCGTCCCGCGGACATGCCGCTGAATTCCCGGGCCGACTACCACCCCTTCATGGTCGCGGGCGTGCCGATCGGCGGGCTGACGACCGGTTCCTCCCAGACGAAGACCACCGTGCAGGCGCGCTTGTGGGGCGGCCAGGCCGGCGTGCCGTTCGATCCGAACTTCCAGAGCCCGCGCGACACCGTCGACAACATCAACCGGGAAGCCTTGGGGATCATGGGTTCTGGCGTCGGTTTCGCGGTCGGCAGCTACGCCGAGTCCATCGGCGGGGTCAACGGCGTGCCGGCACACGACAAGAGGCATCGCACCCGAATGCCGTAGGGGCGTTTTGTCGGACACTGCAAAATAATGCGCTGCGCCAAGCGCTATATCGCTCGCGGGAGTTTAGCAGGCGTCCGCGATCCCAGCAGCAGAATCATCGAACTCCTTTCCTGAGAACATAAGAGCTTCCACTATCAAGCCGGATTGCCCACCGGGCCCGCGCGTATCGATTAAGCTCTCGCCCTACCAGTAGCAGGCGAGGGACGAACCAGATGGAAATACTTGTCACGGGGGGCGCAGGCTTTCAGGGAAGCCATCTATGCGAGTCGCTACTGGCCGACGGGCATTGGGTCACCGTCCTGAATACGTCGTCGAAGAGCGCGAACCGAAACACCAATGACTTTCGTTCGCACCCGCGAGCGGCCTTTATCTCGGGCTCGGTGACCGACGGCGAAACTGTCCATCGCGCGGTCCGGGAGCACCACGTCGTTTTTCATCTGGCCGCCAATATCAACGTGGACCAGTCTTTGGGTGATCCAGAGAGCTTTCTCGAAACCAACGTCATGGGTACCTACCGCGTGCTCGAGGCGGTAAGGCGCTACAAGAACCGGTTGATCTACGTGTCAACCTGCGAAGTGTACGGCGACGGACACAATCTGCGGGACGGCGAGCTTCTCGACGAGACAGCTGAGCTCAAACCGAACAGCCCCTACGGCGCCTCCAAGGCGGCGGCGGATCGGTTGTGCTACTCCTACTACCGCTCCTATGGGCTTGACGTCACGATCGTTCGGCCATTCAACATCTTCGGGGTGCGCCAGAAAACCGGGCGCTTCGGTGCGCTGATTCCACGACTCGTCCGGCAGGCCATCAACGGCGAAAACCTGACGATCTTCGGCGACGGTTCGGCAACGCGCGACTACCTGTACGTCAGCGATATCGTGCGCGCATACAACCTGGTATTGGAAAACAGCGCGCTTCGTGGACGGGCGATCAATTTCGCGAGCGGCATAAACACGCGGGTGAAAGACATCGTCGAATATGTCGCCGGAAAGTTCGACGCCAAAATCGAACGTCGCGAAGCACGCGCCGGCGAAGTCGCTCGTTTCCCCGCCAACATCGACTTCGCGAAAAGCCTCGGATTCAAGCCCGAAGTCGGTATCTGGGAAGGCATCGACCGCTACATCCAATGGGCCAAGGATCAGCCACAATACTCCTACCAACAAGACGGGGTCAGCGGCGTCTTGTCGCCCCTATGAGTCCGGCGATTACCGATCTTTCAAAAAGTGCATCTTGCCCAGCACATCGCCGTTAGGCTGGTGAAAGCTTCCATCCCACAAATGGCTCGGTGTTACGTGTTCGCGGAGCAAGGACCTTGAAGTGAACAGTCCGGCTGAAGTGTCGATGCGTGGCGGCGAGTTTGATGGTGAGTTTTTGACGTCGCTGCGCCAGGAGGTCGACGCGTGGAGTGCGCATGACGCGCTGGCGCAGCTGGTTGCGATGTTCGGCGGAGTTTTCCCGCGGCACGCCAACCTGGCAGCCCGGTTGGCCGCCCTGGACGAGTTCAGTGAGGTATGGGATTACCGGGGCCGGGCGAGGGCGCGTCGGGGCGGACAGCAGGTGCGGTGCCAAGACGCCGACGGCGGGGCGCGGTGGATGATCCCGCGCCTGGACCTGCCGGACCGGCAACTCGACACGATCACGACGCTGGCGCGACAGCTTGGCCTTACCGACGAATCACGGCGCACTGACGCAACGTTCGACTACATGCTGGTGATCGGCACCGGACGCTACTCGAACATGCTTCGGGCCCGGTGGGCGCGGGATCTGGCCGCCGAGAATCGCGTCGGTCATATCGTGCTGGCCGCCGCTTCTCGGCAGCTATTGCCGTCCGAACACGACGCGGCCGCGTCCTGCGCGCCGGGCGCGCGTACCGAGTTCGAGTTGTTGGCGGCCGCCGCGACCGACGCGTTCGGGGTGGATACCCGCGAAGCGGTACGGCATGGGCGGCAGCGAGTCGGCGACCCGCATCGGGGCCAGATGGTCTGGCGCTTCAGCGAAGACAGCAACGACGTCGGGCTGCCCATCACACTGCTCGAGGCGCCGTCGCCGGACCCCAACAACCGCCGCGCCACCTCCGCGGATACCTTCACCTTTACCGCGCGGAGCCTGGATATGCAGCGATCGAGTTGCCTACTGGTGACCGGTCAGCCGTTCGTCCCCTATCAGAACTTTGACGCGCTGCGGACTCTGACCCTGCCGTTCGGAATTGGCATCGAGACGGTGGGCTTCGGCATCGACCGCTACGAAGGACTGCACGACATGGACCTGCAGCATCCCGCCAAACTGCTGCAGGAGGTCCGCTCGACGATCCGGGCCGGCCGCAGCCTGCTGGAACGCGTCGAGGCCGCCCAACTCACCGCTACCCGTCGGCGGTGATTGTGCACGGTGTGGCGGGCGGGTAGTTGCCCGATACCGCGCGCAGCCGCCCCGGCGGCGGCCAGGGCCGCAGGCCCATGTTGCCCAGAAAGCGCAGCGGATTGACGTGTGCGCCCCGAACCCGCGTCTCGAAATGCAGGTAGCCGTCCGCTGATTGACCTTCCGCGCCGATGCTGCCGATTTGGGTTCCCGCATTGATTCGATCACCGACCGCGATGTGCGTGGCGCCACCTGGCCGAAACACGTAGCGGATTTCGGAGTCGCCGTCCGAGATGATCACCGAGCAAAGGTGATCGACTTCGCCTGTGCGGCAAACAGTTCCGGATATGACGGCGTAGATCGGGCTGCCGGGGTCAGCGGCGAAGTCGACCCCGGGATGGAAACCGTCCGCGCGGGGTCCGTATCCGCGCCCGATCGCGCGTGGCTCCGCCTCGATCGGCAGGCGCGCCCCCGGTTCGGTCCGGTCGAAGTCGCCACGCACCCGCCGCCGGTAGTCCGCTTTGAGGACGTCGACCTCGTCGAGTGCGTAGCCGAACAGCAGGGATCGGTCATAGGCGACACCGAAGTTGTGCCGAAAATCGGGATCCAGCCGCATGTAGTGCCTGACGCGTGCGATCCGTTCCTCCAGCGTCGACCAGCCGTTGTGCGTCAAGCGGATTCCGTCCAGCCGCCCTATCCGGCCGTGGTCGGTGATGTTGGCCGGCCAGTGCGAATTGTGCATCAACTTGGAGCCCGCATACAGGCCCGGGTACCAACGCCAAAACGGCCCGCGCAGCGCCTCGGCGGTGCCCATCACGGGCACCATGTCCGGGTAGTCGGGGTCATCCCAGCGGGAAACCATCGGACACATCAGCGCCGCCACGTCCTCCGGTGTCCGGGCAAGCACTTCACGGATGTCGACGTCGATCTGGAAAACCCAGTCGGCGTCGACCATCACCATCCAGTCCGGGCGACAGAAATCGGCCATCCGGTAGAGCAGATCCAGGCCGGTGGACTCGGGGATCAACCATGGCGTGGACGGTAGATCCGCCCGGGCGCGAACAACATTGGTGACCGCGGGATGGTTCGCGAGAATCGCGGCGGTCTCGTCGGTGCTGCGGTCGTCGATCGCGTAGATCTCGTCGCTGAAGGCGGCCAGCGAGTCCAAGGTATCGGCCAAGGTTTCCCCGGCATTGTGGGCGCGCGTTACCGCCAGAATCCGCATCCTGCTGTCCTCTACGTCGCGTCTATCACGCGAGAACCGAAATGTAGTAGCTGGGCTTGTCGGAAGGCGGGCGGTGATTGCCGGGCATCGCGGGCAGGCCGTGATCGGCCAGCAGCTGCGCGGCCGTGGTCCCCACCGAGCGCCAACCGTGGTTGTCGAGGTAGTCGGAAACGTCGCTGCGGGCCCCGGAATAGTTCAGCGACCAGATGTCGAGATGGAATCCATGGTCGCGCCAGCTGCGAGTCGCACCGCGGATGATCTCTTCGACCCGCTGGGAGTCCAGTTCCGACGATCCCACGAACGTCTCCATGGCCATCTGGCTTCCCGGCGCGCTGAGATGGGTGACATTGTCCAGCAGGCGATCCTGGGCTTCCGGGGGCAGATAACCGAACAGTCCTTCGGCGATCCAGGCGGTCGGTTGCGCCGGGTCGAATCCGCTACGCAGCAGCGCGGCCGGCCAGTCGTGGCGCAGGTCGGCCGGTACCATCCGCAGACGCGCCGTCGGCTCGGCACCCAGCTGCGCCAACGTTTCGGCCTTGAATTGCAGCACATCCGGTTGATCGATCTCATACACCGTCATCCCGGGCGGCCACGACAGTCGGTAGCCGCGCGCGTCGAGGCCGGACGCCAGGATCACCGCCTGGCGGATCCCGGTGGCTGTGGCGTCCTTAAGGAACTGATCGAAGTAGCGGGTGCGGGCCACCAACTCGGTGGTCATTCGCTGTAGGCCCCAGGCCGCTTCGGGATCGTCGACGTCGGACGCGTGGAGCTCTCCGGTGGCCCATCTGATGAGGAATTCGATACCCACCGCGCGGACCAACGGTTCGGCGAACGGGTCCTCGATCAACGGCTCGGCCGAATTGGTGGCTCTGGCACGGCCCGCGGCCACCAGCGTTGCGGTTGCGCCGACATGGCTGGTCAGATCCCAGCTATCGTCGTCTCTCCGCACCGCCAATCCTCCCTTTTCGCTCGCGCCGCCGCCCCCGGGAATTCGTCGACCAATCCGAACCTTTTCCTCCGCCATTCCGCACCACTCTGGCCAAAGAATCGCATACAAACGAGGTGTTGGGTGGCGCTATTCGCCCGAAACCCAATGAGCCGAGGGCGACTGGACCGATTGGCAAGGGGCGCTGCCCTGCTCGCGAACCTCCGGGGTATGTGGGAACCCGGATATCGGGAGTCTGCAATCGCGCCAACGCGAACCGGCGCCAACAAACGCAGGTCGACAACCGCCACATTGGCGCGCGCGCTGACCGTGGATGCTGATGAGGTGCACGACGAGCTAGGCGGCCGGGTGGTGTGAACTAATCCCGTTATGCCCCAGCGTGTTTGATCGCCATCACTGTGCCGGTGGCGCCCGGTGGCCGGGCTAGTTGTTTGTCGGTGGTGGTTGGGGTTGGAAGGGGTCATACCACCACCAGTCGGCGCGTTCCCCGGTAGGACCGGGACACGGCGGCACCGCGGGCGGGGGAAGGCTGGGTGGGCGTGCCAGTGATCCCGGGCTCAGTGGTCGGCCGGTGTCGTCGGTGACGGTGAGGTCGTGGGCGGGTCCGGTGAGGGTGATGTCGCCGCGGTGGTGTGCCCGGTGGTGATAGGGGCAGACCAGCACCAGGTTGGCCAACTCGGTGGGGCCACCGTCTTCCCAATGCCACAGGTGATGGGCATGCAGACCACGGGTGGCCCCACAACCGGGCACCACACACGCGCGGTCGCGGTACTCCAGGGCGCGGCGCAGCCGCCGGTTGATCACCCGGGTGGTCCGGCCCGCCCCGATGGGCTGCCCGTGGCGTTCGAACCACACCTCACAGGTGGCATCACAGGTCAACAAGCGGCGCTCGGCATCTGAGAGCAGCGGACCCAGATGCAGCGCCGCAGCGCGCCGTTCGATGTCGAGGTGGGCCACCACGGTGGTGTGCTGCCCATGCGGGCGGCGGGTGGCCTCGGCGTCCCAACCCGCCTCGACCAAGCGCATGAACGCATCGACGGTGGTCGGCAACGGCGGCCGCTGAGCACCGGCGTGCTCGCCATTGTCGTGATCGCGCTTCCACTCGGCGATCAGCGCATCACGATGAGACGCCAACGCCGCGTCGAACTTCGCCGCGTCGTGGTGCGGAAGTTTGATCCGGTAACAGCTGCCCGCCTCGTCGGTGGTCGTGGTGATCGAACGCTCGGGCCCCGACCACGGCCGCGGTTGGGGTTGGGGTCGCGGTTCGAGTTTGACCGCGGTGCGCAACTGGTTGACCGTGGCGACCGCGGCCAGCTGCGCGTAATGCTCATCAGATCCCTCGCCTGCGTGGGCGGCGATCACCCCAACCTGATCGGCCGACAACCGACCCTCCCGCATGCCGGCGGCGCAGCGGGGAAACTCGGTCAGCCGGCCAGCGATGGTGGCGATCGTGTGGGCGTTGCCCGAGGAACAGCCCAGCTTCCAGGCCACCAACGCCGGCACCGAGCGCGCCCCGGTCACACCCCACAACCCGTCACGATCAATCTCGGCCACGATCTCCACAATGCGCCCATCAATCGCATTGCGCTGACCCGCCAACTCCGCCAACTCCCCGAACAGCACCTCCAGGCGGTCACTCGCAGTGACCACCACGGGCTCAGCGGACCCGATCGACGACATGACCACATCATCACAGCGACCACCGACAACACCGGGCCGCCAATCCCGATACGTGAGCCAAGTCAGGCCAGAGCGCCGCTGATGAAGAGGGTGTCGTCGTCGTCTGGAGCGGGCGCGTCGAGGCCACTGCGCCGGAACAGTTCTGCCAGCGGCACACCTTCGAGCTGCCAGCCCTTGGCGCCGAGGTAGTCGAGGGCGTGGTTGCGCTGGCCGGTGTAGACCAAGGAAGCCAGGTCGATGTCGACGCCATGGTCGCGGAACGGGTTGGAGACGGTCCGCGCTCGCTCGGCGTCGAAATCCACGATGCTGGTGACGAATTCGGTGGCTACCCTGCTTCCTGATGCGCTGAGTGCCGTGATGTTGTCGAACAGCCGGTCCTGGTCTTCTGGCCTCAGATACATCAGTAACCCCTCGGCCAGCCACGCCGTCGGTGCCGCCGAGTCAAGGCCGGCGGCGCGCAACGCCGTCGGCCAATCCGCGCGCAAGTCGACGGACACGGCGCGCAGGGTGGTCGAGGGGCGGGCGCCCAGCTCGGCCAAGGTCGTCGCCTTGAACTCCATCACTTGTGGTAGGTCGATCTCGTACACCACCGTCCCGGTCGGCCACGGCAGACGGTAGGCCCGGGTGTCCAACCCGGACGCGACGATCACCACCTGTCGAATCCCGCGGCCGGTGGCGCTGAGGGCGTAGTCATCAAAGTACTTCGTGCGGACCGCGTTTCCGTCGACCATCGCCCGGGCCACGGCCGGTGAGACGTCTGCGATCGCCGACATGTCGAGTTCGCCGTCCATCATCTTGGTGAACAGATCCAATCCCACCGCACGGACCAGAAGTTCGGCGAACGGATCGTTGATCAAACCGCGCGGATCCTTGGTGGCCATCGCGCGCCCGGCTGCGACAATGGTCGCGGTGACGCCGACGCTCGACGCCAGATCCCAGCTGTCGTCGTCGGTGCGCGGCATCAGGCCACCTTAGCCGTGTCCTCGTTGTGCTATTGGCGTCGGAACAGGCGCCCATGGAGGGTGCAGAACCAGGCGATGTTGCCGTCCGGCCCGCGGACGAAGTTGGACCGACTGCCGGTGGGTTTGCCGTCGGGTCCGATGTCGATCCCGTAATCGGGCCGGTAAAAGGCGAGCCCCAATTCGGCGGCATCCGGGCCGTCCGGGTTGGCATCAGTCAGGGTTCCAGCGAGCTGGCCGTCCCTCGCCCGGAATTCGATGACCGTTTGCTCGAAATTGCCATTTTGCGAGACTTGCCCGGCGACGTACCGGCCCTCGTAGGGCGCCAGGTCGGCGGGGCCGAGGCGTTGCGGTGCGGCGGGCAGGTTGCTGATTCCGGCGAATCTTCGCAACGCCCAGTCGCGGGCGAAAAGGTCGTTGATCAGATGAAATCCGCCGTCAGAGTTGGTGAGTACGGTCATGGCGAAGTCGCGATCGGGCACCATGAAAAAACCGGAACGTTGCCCCTTCCAGGTACCGCCGTGCTCGACGATGGTCACATTCTCCGCGGACGGCCGCAGCATCCAGGTCACCCCCATCCCGGTCAGCTCGACCCAAAGCGTGCCGCCCGCGCCCGGGTTCGAGCGCATCGCCTCCAGCGACCGTCGGCTCAGAATCTGCTCGCCGGTCGGCGCGCTGCCGTCGCCGAGGTGGAACCGCGCGTAGCGCAGCTGATCTCGCGCCGTGGACATCAACCCACCGGTGGGATTACAGCTGCGTGGAAACGCCCAAAACTCGCTTTCGACAATGGGTCTTCCGCCGACCACGGCGTGCGGCGCCGCCACATTCAGACCGATGATCTGGTCGGAGAAGTAGTGGGTGTGGGCAAGCTGCAGCGGATCAAGTACCAGCTTCTGCACGGCGGACTCGTAGGTTGTTCCCGTGACAAGCTCGATGATGCGCCCCGCCACCACGAGACCCGAATTGTTGTACGCGAACGCGGTTCCCGGAGCCGTCAGCTGCGGTAAGTGTGTCATCGCGTCGACGTAGCGCGCCACCGCGTCATCGCCACGCCCAAAGTCCTGGCCGTTGCGGCCATCCCAGCCCGCGGTGTGATTGAGAAGCTGACGGACGGTCACCGTGGCGCCGACCGACTCGTCGGCCACCGCGAAGTCGTGGATGTAGCTGCGCACGGGTGAATCCAGGTCTACCTTGCCCTGCTCGACCAGGCGCATCATCGCGGTTCCTGTGAAAGTCTTTGTGGTGGAACCGATTCGGAAGACCGTGTCACCGTCGACAGGCAACGGATGGTCGACATTGGTAACCCCGTAGCCCTTGACGAATTCTTGGCCGTCGACCCAGATAGCAACCGCGACGCCCGGAATCGCGTAGGCGTCCATGCCGGCGTTGATCTTGGCATCGAGTTCGTCGAACGCCACGCCAAGATCCGCGCGCTGAGCGGTTTCAACCACTGCAGCGGCGATTTCGCGTGGCAGTCGATCCGAATGGCTTTGTGGTGTCTTTGGCCTTCAGTGGCACCGTCCACATGACCGTCAATATAGCCGGGCTTACGTAACCATCGCGAGGCCTTCACACGCCGAGCCGTCAGCCAAGGCGACGGCGAGCCGCCGCCTTTCTAGCGCGGCCGCGTCCGGCCGGGGTTTGCTGGGTCTCTCGATTTCGCCCGCCGCGGACGGTCGGCACCTCTAGAATGAGTCCCCTTGGTGCTGCCGTGTCGCCGGTCGGGATGAGGTTGGTCATGAATAGCCATGCGCTCAGGTCGGCACTGGTCTGGGCGGCGGCGGTGCTGGTGGTGGCCGGCTGCACGACATTCGTCGACGGGCGCGCGCTGTCGATGCTCAACGACCCCTTCCTGGTGGGCGGGCTGCCCGCGACCAACGGGCCCAGCGGGATCCGCTCGAACGCGCCTAGCCCCACCGGCAAGGTGCTCAACACCGACAACGGCCCCATCGACAGGTTGGCGTTGCTCTCGGTCAACGACATCGAGGACTACTGGCAGTCGGCGTACAGCCGATCGCTCAAGGGCACCTTCGCTCCCGTCAGCAAGATGGTGTCCTACGACTCCAACGACCCGAGCAGCCCGATCGTGTGCCACAACGACACCTACAAGCTCGTCAACGCCTTCTACACGTCGCGCTGCAACCTGATCGCCTGGGACCGCGGCGTGTTCATGCCCGTCGCGCAAAAGTACTTCGGCGACATGTCCGTTACCGGCGTGCTCGCCCACGAATTCGGGCACGCGTTGCAGCAGATGGCGAAGCTGGTGACCAGACGGGACCCGACCATCGTCCACGAACAGCAGGCCGACTGCTTCGCCGGCGTCTATCTGTTCTGGGTCGCCGACGGCAAATCGCCGCGCTTCACGCTGAGCACCGCCGACGGCCTCGACCACGTGCTGGCCGGAATCATCACCACGCGTGACCCGGTGATGGACAGCGAGGCCGAAAACGACGACGCACACGGCTCGGCCCTGGACCGGATCAGCGCCTTCCAAATGGGTTTCCTCACCGGCGCCTCGGCGTGCGCGGCGATCGACCGCAGGGAGATCGAGCAGCGCCGCGGCGATCTGCCGAACGCCCTGCGGGTCGACTTCAGCACCGGAACGCCGGAGACCGGCGAGGTCCCGATCAACCAGGACACCCTGTCGACCCTGATGGAACTGCTGGGCAAGATCTTCGCCCCGGCCAATCCGCCGGTGCTGTCCTACCAGCCCGCCAATTGCCCGGACGCCAAACCCACCCCACCGGCGTCCTACTGTCCGGGCACCAACACCATCGCGGTCGACCTGCCCAAGCTTGCCGTCATGGGCAGGGTCGCCGACGAGAGCGAACAGTCCCTGCCGCAAGGCGACGACACGGCCCTGTCCCTCGTGATGTCGAGATACGCACTGGCGGTGCAGCATGAACGCGGCCTGCCGATGCAGAGCCCGTGGACCGCGCTGCGCACCGCATGCCTGACCGGCGTGGTGCACCGCAAGATGGCCGAACCCATCGAGCTGCCCTCGCACAACCAATTGCAGCTCACCGCCGGCGATCTCGACGAAGCGGTCGCCGGGCTGCTCACCAATCACCTGGTGGCCAGCGACGCGGACGGCACCAGCGTCCCCGCCGGCTTCACCCGCATCGCCGCGTTCCGTGGCGGCGTGACCGGCAACGCGGACGCGTGTTATTCCCGTTATCCGGGATAACGAAAGACCCCGCGGATCAGCCTATTTCGGCCAGCCGGGGAATCACCTCGTCACCCAGGCGGCGGACGAACCCGACCGGGTCCGGGTTGCCCGGCAGCGGGCCGACATTGATCATGTCCACACCGAGCCTGGCGTAGCGTTCCACGGTCTTCAGGTACTCGTCGATGTTCTCGAACGGGTCCGTCGTCGCGAGACCGCCGGACGTCTTACGAATGTCGGCGGGGTTCCTGCCCACCGCGTCGCAGTGCCGGTGCAACACGTCGATTTTGTGCTCGAGCTCCTCGACGTCATTCGACATGCTGTTCCAGATGTTGGCATACTGCGCGACCAGGCGCAGCGTCTTCTTCTCGCCATCCCCGCCGATCAGGATCGGGGGACGCCGAATCGGTTGCGGCACACAGATCGTCTCGGCCAGCCGATAGTGCGCGCCTTCATACGGGCCGTCGTCGTCACTCCACATCTGCCGGCAGATCTGCAACGTCTCCTCGAGCATTTCGAAGCGCGCGCTCAGCGGCGGATACGGAATGCCCAGCGCGGTGTGCTCGCGCTCGTACCAGGCCGCACCCAGCCCCAGCATCGATCGGCCCTGCGACAACACGTCCAGGGTGGTGACCGTTTTGGCCAACACGCCCGGGTGGCGGTAGGTGACCCCGGTGACCAGCAGGGTCAGGTCGATCGTGGCGGTCTGGGCGGCCAAGAACCCCAGCGACGTGTAGCCCTCGAGGAACGGGTCCTGCGCTGGGCCAAGCTCTTCCATCTGGAAGAAGTGATCGGCCAGGGTGAACAACGTGGCGCCGCCCTGCTCGGCGGCCTTGGCCGCGTCGGCCAGCGTCGGGCCCAGTCGCGCCGGGTCTCCGGGTAGAAAGTCGATGAAATGCAATCCCAATTCCATTGCGATGACGCCCCTTTCTCAGTGTTCGGTCAAGCGCTCGAGTAGCGACAGCGCGTCGACGATGACGCGCCGCTCCGCCTCGGTGTAGCGCTCCTGGATGGTCCGGGCCAGCCATTCCTCCCGGGCCCGACGGTCGCTCTCGGCGCGCTTTCTCCCCGCCGGGGTCAGCGAGACCACCTGTCGCCGACCATCATTCGGGTCCGGGGAGCGTTCGATGAGCCCCCGCTGCCCCAATCCGGCCAGGATGGTGGCCATCGACTGGGGACGCACCTGTTCCGCGCCGGCCAATGCGCTGGCCGACGACGGCCCCTCCTTCCAAAGCCGCGTGAGCACCGCCGTCTGCGACGGTGTCAAACCGTCGACCGCGATGTCCTTCAACCGGCGCCGCAGCCTGCTGAACACCACCCGGATATCGCGTGCCGCCGCTGCCGCGGAGTCGCTGATGCCATCCACGGCACCACTCTAAATTAGACAGCCAAAACTGTCCAGTTCGGACTGTCTATTCCCGTCCGAGCAGCTGTAGCGCGGCATCCACGGCCAGGGCCGGGACGTTCAGCGTCTTGGACCGCAGATCGTGTCGGGCGCTGGCGATCTCGACGACGGCGGTCGTTCCGCCGATCAGCGCGGCCGCGGTGCGCAGCTCGTCGGGCGTGCCGAAGGGATCCGAGGTTCCGTGGGTGAACACCGTCGGCACCGTGATGTCGGGCAGATGCTCGGTGCGCAGGCGCTCCGGCTTGCCCGGCGGGTGCAGCGGGTAGGAGAACAGCGTCAGCACGTCCACCGGGGCCTCGCCGGCGGCAACCACCATGGATGTCTGCCGGCCGCCGTAGGAATGCCCGCCGGCGATCAGCGGCCCGGGGGCGAGGTCGCGGCACACCGTGATCGCCTCGACGATGCCGGCGCGATCGGTGGCGGCCGACCCGGATGGCGGCCCGGTGGGGCGCCGGCGGCGGTAGGGCAGGTTATAGCGCACCGCCAGCCAGCCCCGTTGGGCCCATTCGTCGCAAACCTGTTGCAGCAGTGGAGAATCCCGATTGCCACCGGCGCCGTGGGTCAGAACCACGACCCCTTCTGGGCGACTTGCATCGTCCGGTTCGTGCACGATGCCCGCGATCTGATCGAGGGGGCGAGCCATCATGACAGCCTAAACAGCGGCGAGACGGGGCCGTGGCCGTGGCCCAGGGGATAGGAGGCACGCAGAGATTCAGTGACCCACCGCTTCCCGAAACCGACCGCTTCCGGCACGGTGAGGCCGTGCGCGAGTGCGCAAGCCGCCGCGCTGGCGAGGGTGTCCCCGCCGCCGTGGTCGTTGCCGGTCGCGATCCGCTCCGCGTCGAACTCGTGGTAGGAGGTGCCGTCATAGAGCAGGTCACAGCTGTGGTCCGACGAGCGCAGGTGGCCGCCCTTGACCAACACCCACTGCGGGCCGAGCGCATGCAGGGCCTTGGCCGCCGCCCGCTGCGACGCCGGGTCCACGACGTCGATGTCCACCAGTAGCCTTACTTCGTCAAGGTTCGGCGTCACCAGCGTGGCCAACGGAAACAATTGATTCCGAAGCGAATCCAGGGCCGCCGGCGCCATGAGCGCGTCGCCGTGCATGGAGGCCGCCACCGGGTCGACGACGAGCGGGACGGTCAGTCCGAGCCGGCGCCACGTGGTGGCGACGGTGTCGATGATGCGTGGCGACGCGAGCATCCCGGTCTTGGCGGCCTGGATGCCGATGTCGCCGACCACGGCCTCGATCTGGCCGGCGACGACGTCGTCGGGAATCTCGTGAAAGCTCTTGACTCCCACGGTGTTCTGCACGGTCACCGCGGTCACGGCGACGCAAGCATGCACACCCAACAGCGCCATGGTGCGCATATCGGCTTGGATGCCCGCGCCGCCCCCGGAGTCCGACCCGGCGATCGACAACACCCGCAGGGGCGTCGTGCCCGGCGGCGGAACCGGAAGGAACGTCACTGCGCCAGATGGTGGCGCGCCGCGGCCGCCCTTGCGGTCACTGCTGTGCCAGCGGCAGATACACCCGGTTGCCGTGCTCGGCGAACTCGCGAGACTTCTCCGCCATGCCCTCGGACATGACCGCCTCGATCGCTTCCTCGCTGTCCAGGCCGTGTTCCGCCGCGTACGCCCGCACATCTGCGGTGATGCGCATCGAGCAGAACTTCGGCCCGCACATCGAGCAGAAGTGCGCGGTCTTGGCGGGTTCGGCGGGCAGCGTCTCGTCGTGGTACTCCCGCGCGGTGTCGGGATCCAGCGACAGGGCGAACTGGTCGTTCCAGCGAAACTCGAAGCGCGCCTGGCTCAATGCGTTGTCGCGCTCCTGGGCGTGCGGATGCCCCTTGGCCAGGTCGCCGGCGTGGGCGGCGATCTTGTAGGCAATCACCCCATCCTTGACGTCCTTGCGGTCCGGCAGCCCCAGGTGCTCCTTGGGCGTCACATAGCACAGCATCGCGGTGCCGGCCTGGGCGATGATCGCCGCGCCGATCGCCGAGGTGATGTGGTCATACGCCGGGGCGATATCGGTGGCCAGCGGGCCCAGCGTGTAGAACGGGGCCTCCTCGCACCACTCCTCTTCCAGCCGCACGTTCTCGACGATCTTGTGCATCGGGACGTGGCCCGGGCCCTCGATCATCACCTGCACGCCATGGGATTTCGCGATCTTGGTCAGCTCACCGAGGGTGCGCAGCTCGGCGAACTGCGCGGCGTCGTTGGCGTCGGCGATCGAGCCCGGCCGCAGCCCGTCACCGAGGGAGAAGGTGACGTCGTAGCGGGCGAAGATCTCGCACAATTCCTCGAAGTTGGTGTACAGGAACGACTCCCGGTGATGCGCCAGGCACCAGGCGGCCATGATCGAGCCACCGCGCGACACGATGCCGGTGACGCGCTTGGCGGTCAGCGGCACGTAGCGCAGCAGCACACCGGCGTGCACCGTCATGTAGTCCACGCCCTGCTCGCACTGCTCGATCACGGTGTCGCGGTAGATCTCCCACGTCAGCTCGGTCGGATCCCCCTTGACCTTTTCCAGCGCCTGGTAGATCGGCACGGTCCCCACCGGCACCGGCGAGTTGCGCATGATCCACTCGCGGGTTTCGTGGATGTTCTTGCCGGTGGACAAGTCCATGATGGTGTCCGCGCCCCACCGGGTGGCCCACACCATCTTGTCGACCTCCTCGGCGATCGAGGACGTCACCGCCGAGTTGCCGATGTTCGCGTTGACCTTGGTCGCAAACGCCTTGCCGATGATCATCGGCTCGATCTCGGGGTGGTTGTGATTGGCCGGGATCACCGCGCGCCCCCGGGCGACCTCGTCGCGCACCAGCTCGGCGGGCATGCCCTCGCGCGCGGCGATGAACGCCATCTCCGCGGTGATCTCGCCCGCGCGGGCGCGCTGCAACTGAGTGCCGCGGTCGCGAACCACACCCGGCCGCGCCGGCAGCCCGGCCGCCAGGTCGATCGTCGCGTCCGGATCGGTGTAGGGGCCCGAAGTGTCATAGAGATCGAAGTGATCGCCATTGGACAGGTCCACCCGGCGGAACGGAACCCGCCCGCCGGCGACATCGCGATAGATCTTGTGGCTGCCCGCAATCGGGCCGGTGGTCACGGAGGGTGCAGCGGTTCCCGATAGGGTCTCGGTCATTTTTCATCTCCCTACGCCGGCATTACCCGGTCAGGTTCGTACGGTCGACGGCCCCGAGCCGTCCTCTCAGCGCACTCGGCATGCGCTCCCGCGTTGATGGATGGGTCCGCACGCGACGTTACCCCCACCCCGGAACACATGGCAGGGCGACGGCCCATCTTCCGGGGCGGTAGCCGAGGACGTCCCCCGAGTGGAAAGATGCAAACGTGCAAGCTGGCGACCCATCCACGAACGGCGATGACGCGCGATCCCGTGGGCCGTCCGAATACCTGAACATCGGCACCTTCCGCTTCTGGTTCGGGGGACAACGCTGGGAATGGTCCGACGAGGTCGCCAGGATGCACGGCTACGAACCCAACGACGTGGAGCCGACGACCCAACTGCTGTTGTCGCACAAGCATCCCGACGACCGCGCGCACGTCCAGGAGTTGCTGGACTACGCGCTGCAGTCGGAGGGCTCGTTCTCGAGCCGGCACCGATTCCTCGACACCGCGGGCACGGTGCACGACGCGATCGTCGTCGCTGACCGCATGCTGGACGAGTCGGGCGCCGTGCTGGGCACCGAGGGCTATTACATCGACCTCACCGACACCCTGGACGAGACCCGCCAGGAGGTGCTCGACGAGGCGCTGCCGGATCTCGTCGAGAGCCGCGCGGCCATCGAACAGGCCAAGGGCGTGCTGATGTCCGTCTACCGGGTCAGCGCACAACAGGCCTTCCGCGTGCTGCAGTGGCGCTCGCAGGAGACCAACGTGAAACTGCGTGCGCTGGCCAAGCAGCTGCTCGACGAAATGGCCGGCCTGCCGGCGCCGTCGACCGCCGTGCAAAGCCAGTTCGACCATTTGCTGCTGACCGTGCACGAACGGATTTCGCCCAGGCCCGCCGACTAGGATCTCGACGTCGGCTGTGGCGACAGGTCCGACGCTGCCGGCGCGTTACGAGGTCAGACCTCCTCCATCGCCTCGCCGAGTTCCTCGAGAAGCTTGTTGTGGTGGTTGCTCGCCAGCAGGTGTCCGGCGGCGATCACGACGGCCACCGGCCAGTCGATGAGTTCGAACGCCGCCAGGGCGGCCAACCCCCCGAAGTAGGCCAACTGCTCGGGCCGGGGAATCTGCACCTGGCCGATCGCCGGCAGGTTCACCACAAACGTTTCGCCCTCGCGGATCTTCTCCACCGCATCGCGCTGGGACGTCTGGCGCCGCGACTTCTTTTCCGCCATCATTTGCCTTTCGGTAACGAAGGGTTTCCCGCCTCGCTGGGTCACGCGTACAACGTCGGACCTATGTCGACGATGACAGGCACCGGGGGCGATCCGCTAGTTTCGTCGATTGCTTCGGTGCTCAGGGTGCCGTTACTGGAACTCTATGCGCTGTTGTGGCGCGCCGGGGTGGTCGAGATTCGGAACTCGGAGCGGGAGGCTCGGCGGGATCCGGCGGCGGCTCCGGGTTTGATTTGTCCCGACCCGTCAGCGCACGTGACAGCACGCCGGTCGCGACCGTCGCCGCCGCGGCGGCGCCCAGGCCCTGGGCCCAGCCGAACGGTCCGAGTGGCGTACAGCCGAGCAGCTGGCTGACGCCTGGCGTGCTGATCAGGACCCCCACCAGGCCGAGTGAACCCAGCGCGGTGAGCACCACCAGCGGGGCCTGAGACTCCACCAGCGTCTGGCCCAGTTCGGTCCCCACCAGCGCGACCAGCGCGACGGTCGAGGCGCGTTGCGGACTACTCAGCGGGCCGGACAGGCCCGCCATCGCCCACGCCGCCGTCGTCGCCGCCGCCGTGGTGACGCCGCGGATGGTGACCGCCTGCCACAGCGCGGCCTGATCCGCGCCGCGCAGCCGCGGGTCGATCGGGCCGCTGGGCTTGCTGACCGCGAGCGCGGCGGCCGGCAGGGCGTCGGTCATCGTGTTGACCAGCAGCAGCTGGCGCGTGTTCAGGGGCGACGTGCCGGTGATCGCGCTGCCGATGATCGCGAAGATCACCTCGCCGGCGTTGCCGCCGAGCAGCACCGACACCGCCGACTGCACCCGCCGCCACAGCTGGTGTCCTTCCCGGATGGCCTCCATGAGCGCGTCGATCCTGCCGTCGACCAGCACCACGTCGGCCACCAGGTGCGCCGGGTCGCTGCCATGGGCGACCACGCCGATGCCGACCGTGGCGGACCGGATGGCGGCGGCGTCGTTGGCGCCGTCGCCCACCATCGCCGTCCGCACGTCCGCGTTCTCCAGCGCCTGGACAACCTGGACCTTGTTCTCCGGTGTCATGCGGGCGAAGATCACCCGCTCCGCCGCGACGCGCTCCTGGTCCTTGCGCGACAAGGCCTCCCATTCGGCGCCGCTGATCACCTGATCGGCGGTCACGTTGAGCCCCAGCTCGGCGGCGATGGCCTTGGCGGTGATCGGATGGTCACCGGTGATCAGCTTCACGCCCACCCCGAGGCCGCCGAGGTCGGCGAGCAATTTCGCGGCCTCGGCGCGCGGGGTGTCGGACAGGCCGAGGAAGCCGGTCAACGTCAACCCGCTGGTGCAGTACTCGGCGATGTCATCGGGGTTTTCCGCTATCGCCCGGGCCTGTTGGGCGGTCAGCTCGCGGCGCGCCACCGCGATGACGCGCAGGCCGCCGGCGGCGAGTTCGGCGACCGTGCCTTCCATCGCGCCGGTGTCCCCGCTGGCGGCCAGGACCACTTCGGGCGCGCCCTTGACGGTCAGCTCGGTGCCGGTCACCGAGGCGGAGAAGGACCTGCCGGAGCGGAACGGCAGGTGCGCGGTCGGCGGTGCGGACGCCGAGCCGTCAACGGCCGAACCGGCCTCGACGATGGCGACATCGGTGGCGTGCACCTGGGTGCCGCCGTTGGTCACCGGCGCGGCGTGCACGGCGCAGCGCAGCACCTCCTCGCGCGAGTACCCGGGCGCGGGATGGACCTGCGAGACGCGCAGGCGGTTTTCGCTGAGCGTCCCGGTCTTGTCGAAGCACACCACCTCGATGCGGCCGAGCGCCTCCACCGAGCGCGGAACCCGCACCAGCGCACCGAACTTCGTGAGCCGTCGCGCCGACGACGCCTGGGCCAGCGTGGCCACCAGCGGCATTCCCTCGGGGACGGCGGCGACCGCGATGGCGATGGCGCTGCCGACCGCGTGCTGCAGGGGGAGGCGGCGCAACAGCCCGAGCGCGCCGACCAGCGCGCCGCCGGTGATGCTCACCGGAAGCGCCTTGGTGGTCAGCTGGCCGAGCTGGTGCTGCAGACCGATGTCGGAGGACAGCTCGCCGGAGATGAGGTCGGCGGCGCGGCGCTGCTGGGTGTCGGGCCCGACCGCGGTCACCAGGGCCAGGGCGGTACCGGCCACCACGGTGGTCCCGGCGAACACCATGCAGCGACGCTCGGCGAGCGGCGCGCCGGGCGTCGCCTCGACCTGCTTCTCGACCGACAGCGATTCGCCCGTGAGCGCCGATTCGTCGACCTCGACGTCGACCTCTTCGATGACGCGGGCGTCGGCGGGCACCACCTCGTGCGTGCGCACCTCGATGACGTCGCCCGGCCGCAGTTGCGCGGCGTCGACGAGCGTGTACGTGCGCGCGCCGTCCGGGCCGCCGATGACCTTCCGGGCGGGCGGAGTCTGTTGGGCCAGTAGATAACTCAACCGCTTCTCGGCGCGCAGCCGCTGCGCGGCGGCCAGGATCGAGTTGCCGGTGAGCACGGTGCCGACCAACATCGCGTCGACGGGCGAACCGAGCACGGCGCTGGCGGCCGAGCCGAGCGCCATCACCGGGGTCAGCGGGTCGGACAATTCGGCGCGCACCGCCTTGGCGAGCTGCCACACCGCCTGCGCGGGCGTCTCCGCCAGCCGCAGGGCCGCGGGGGTGCCTCGCTCCGTCGGGACGGGCGCCGCGGAATCCTGCTCGGGCAACGCCTTACGGACCTGCTCGACCGACATCGCGTGCCATTCGTGCGTGGCCGCCGGGCGTGGGGTGTCCGCGCCCAGGACCCCGCGGGCGAGCAGGTATCCCGAGAGCAGACCGGCCGCCGCGCCGACGTTCACCGTTTCGGATCCGAGGTTGCCCCGCACGCCCGGGATCATGAACAGCGACCCCATCGCGGTGGCACCGGCCGAAATCCCGATGCCGCGCTGGGTCGCCGCGGCGGCCGCGGGCAGCGCGTGCAGCACCCGCCAGGCGGCCTGAAGGTCCGGCAACAGCAGGTCAGCGTTCCACAGCGGGGCACCCACGCCGTCCTGCGGCAACACGCCGAGCGCCAGATGCGCCGACGAAATGGCTTGTGCGGCAGTCGACGACAGCACGGCCACGGTGCGGCCGGCCTCCTGCAGGTCGTCCACCGCGGCGGCCAGCGCGTCGTCGATGGACTTGTCGGTCCCGCTCTTCAGCGGCCGGACCTCGTCGAACGCCGGCCGCAACTCGTCGAGCGACTCGTGGTCGACCGTCACCAGTTGCGCCCCGGCGCGGTTGGCCTCGCCGACGACGGCGGAGGCCAGCGGATCGTGGGCCGGCAGGAACAGCGCCTTGACCTGTGCACCGGACCGGCCGCTCGATATGCCGGGCACCTTGCGCCAGCCGGCGCGCAGGCCGCTGTTCTCCAGCATGAGCTGGGCGCGATTCCAGGCCGCGGGTAGCTCGCTGTCGTCCGCGCCGCGGATGCGGGACACCCGCAACGTGTCGGTACACAACACGCGGGGGTCGATGACGATGGTGTCGACCTTGTTCAGCCGGCGCAGGCTTTCGGGCCGCAACGGCAACACCGAATGTCGCTCGGCCAGGCCGCGGCCCAGCGTCGCGGCGAACGCCTCGGGGGTGGTCCGGTTGGCCTTGGGGGTGGTCACCTGCACCGCGGTGGCGGCCATGTTCAGGTTGCGGGTGCCGGCGCCGATCGCGCCGGCGCTGAGCGCCTGAAGGAGGGCGAAGCGACCGGGCGCGCGCTCCATGCCCCTCGACGGCTGCGGCCGCGGCGAGCGGGGGGACAGCGGTTGGTCGGCGTGGCGCGCCAGCTCGGGCTCATGCTGTTCCCAGGCTCGTGCCTCGGCGCGGCACTCGGCGACCTTCAGCGACTGCATCGTCAGCCCCAGCGACAGCGACGTCGGCGACTGGGAGAGCGTCTGGCTGGTCGCCTGCACCAGCGTCATCACGGTGTCGGTGGCGGGGCCGCCGATGCGGTCTTCGAGCCGACGGCGCAGCCAGGGCTGGTAGTCGAAGAACGTGATGCCCGCGGCGATGGTGACCGGCAGCCGGGGTAGCCGCGTGGCCCGGCCGAAGAGCGCGACACCCAGCCCGGCCGCATTGGCGGCCACGGTGACCGCCCTGGTCGCCAGCACCAGGCCGTCGCCCGGCAGGCTCGCCGACGCCTGGCCGGCATCTTGCGTTGTCGGGCAACGGTTTTCGGCTTCCTCGACGACGCGGCAGAGGTCGCTCAGCGAGGTGTCCGGGTCGTCGAGGTCCACGACCACCCGGGACAGGGGACGATTCAGCTTTGCTGACGCCACGCCGGGATGGGCCAGGATCGCCTCGAGCACGGTCGGACCGAGTGGGCCGTCGGCCGCGTCCGCCAGCCCGCGTACCTCGATCCACGCGCGGCCGTTGCCACGCCAGCAATGCCGGCGCAACGTGGCGCGGGAGAGTTCGCCGGACAGCGCCTTGGCCCCCTCGCGCAGGGGGATCGTCGCGACGTCGATACCGGTTTCGATCCCGGCTCGCGCCAGCTCGGTTGTCGCCTGTAGGCCCGCAGAAATCAGTCGCGACGGCAGCGACCGTCGCAGAGACGTTGTGATACTCAAGGGTTCAGTAAGGATTCCGTGTCAGTTGGTGCTGCGCAGCGCGGCGCTGCCGGCGCGGCGGCCGGTGGCCTTCTTGGCCGGTTTACTGGCGGCCGCCCGCTTGGTGGGGGCCTTTTGCGGCGGCGATTTGCGCGTCTGGGGCTCGGGTTCGGGCTTGGTCGGCACCGTCGTCAGCTTTGCCCTGGACGGCGGGGCCGACTCCTTCTGCTGGCGGGCGATCCGCTGCAACACCAGCGCCCCGCCGCCGACCGCGAGCAGCACCGGCCACTCGATCAGGCCGATGGCGCCGAGCGCTCCCAGGCCCACCGCGGCGGCCGTCGTCGATTTGCTGCCCTTGCTGATGCCCTGCTGAATGCCGTCCGCGGCGCCCTTGATGCCGCCGACGACACCGTTCACCGCCGCTCCGCCGACCGCGCCGGCAGTGGAGGTGGTGACCGATGCCGCACGATTCAGTGTTCGCCCCACGCTGCGAACCGCTCCGTCGACGACACCCATGTTGACTCCCTGGCCCAATTTCGTATTCATGCAATTCGCGTTCGCTGTTTTCATGTATACCGTGGATCGCACAGTTGAGGGGATCTACGGAATTGCGCTGCCAGTTAGCCTACGCCGGGTCGCGGCGTCAGTCGACGCGCAGATCGACGAGCACGGGCGCGTGATCGCTGGCGGCCTTGCCTTTGCGTTCCTCGCGGTCGATCCGCGCGTCGGTCACGCGACTCGCCAATGCCGGTGAGCCCAGGATGAAGTCGATGCGCATGCCCTGCCGCTTCGGGAACCGCAGCCGGGTGTAGTCCCAGTACGTGTAGACGCCGGGCCCCGGCGCGAAAGGCCGTACCAGGTCGGTGAATTGCGCCTCGACGATCGCGTTGAACGCGCGGCGCTCCGGTGCGGAGACGTGCGTGGCGCCGGCATAGAACTCCATGCTCCACACGTCGTCGTCCTGCGGAGCGATATTCCAGTCGCCGGCCAGCGCGATCGCGGCGCCGGGGTCGTCGCGCAACCATCCTTCCGCCGAATCACGCAGCGCGGCAAGCCAATCGAGCTTGTACGCGTAGTGCGGGTCGCCCAGCGCGCGGCCGTTGGGAACGTAGAGGCTCCACAACCGCACGCCGCCGCAGGTGGCGGCCAGTGCGCGGGCCTCCGCGACGGCGGCGACCTCCGGCTTGCCGCTCCAGGTCGGCTGGCCGTCGAATCCGATCTGCACGTCCTCGAGGCCGACGCGGGACGCGATCGCCACGCCGTTCCACTGGTTGAAACCGACGTGGGCGACCTCGTAGCCGAGTTCGAAGAACGGCAGGGTCGGGAACTGGCTGTCGGAACACTTGGTCTCCTGCATGGCCAGCACGTCGACGTCCGTGCGGGCCAGCCAGTCGAGGACGCGCGGCAGCCGGGAGCGGATCGAATTGACGTTCCAGGTGGCGAGCCGCATTTCAGGCGCCCTGCCGGACCGGGAAGTAGCGGCGGTGGTGGTGCAGCCGGAAGCCCAGCCACCCGGTGTCGGCCTCGGCGTCGGGGACGGCGACGTAGCCGCGCGCCGCGCCGCGACCGGCGCCCCACGCCAACAACGCTTCGCACAAGGCCGTCGCGGCCCGGTCGTCGCCGCGGATCGCCGACAGCCCGACCCAGCGCGCGCCGTCGGGGGCGTCGGTCACCGCGGCACGCGCGACCGCCGCGCCGCCCAGTGTCCCGAACATGAGCTCGCCGTTGCCCACCGCGGTGAGCACGTCGACGTCGACCTCGGGCCCGAAAATCGACAGCCAGGCATCGTCGGGGCGCGCCGAGAGGCCGGCGGACGGGTCGGGTTCGCGCGCGGCCGTTTCCGACACGTCGCGCACCAGCACGCTTTCGGGCTGTTCGCCCGTCGAACCGGTCGGCACCGACAACAACCGATCGGGTATCGCCAGCCGCGGTGTCAGGCCGCGGCGCTCGTACCAGTCCACGATCGCCGGTACGGTACCCAGGCGAGCCGAAAGATCCAGCGGCACCGCCGAATTCGCGGGCAGCTCGGTGCCCTTGCCGGTTGGGGAGCCGGCCCGCAGCAGCCAGCCCTCAAGCCAGGCGTGTTCGACGCCGGGCCAGGCCATCGCCGCCGCGTGCTCGAGCGCGCGGATGTCGGAGGTGCGCACCGGGGCGAAGGTCAGCACCCGCAGCATCACCACATCGGCGGGCGAACATTCGACGACCGCGCCCGTTTTGGTCTGCAGCCGCACTACCGGGTCGACCGCCAGCAGGTGTCCCACCGCGTCGGTCAACGGCGGTACCGATCCTTCGGCGAGCCGGTAACGAACCATCACCCGCGTTCCCAGGGCCGGCCACGAGATCATCAGTGACCGAACGGGTCCGGTCCCTCGCCGGGCATCCAGGAGAGGCCGGGGACGCCCCAGTTGTGGGATTTGACGGCGCGTTTCGCGCTGCGGGCATGCCGGCCGACGAGGCGATCCAGATACAGGAAGCCGTCGAGGTGTCCGGTCTCGTGCTGCAGCATGCGGGCGAACAGGTCGTTGCCCTCGAGGGTGACCGGGTTGCCGTCGGCGTCCAGCCCGGTGACCCGCGCCCACTTCGCCCGGCCGGTGGGGAACGACTCGCCGGGGACGGACAGGCAGCCCTCGTCGTCGTTGTCCGGGTCGGGCATGGTCTCGGGTACCTCGGAGGTTTCCAGGACCGGATTGACGACGACGCCGCGCCGGCGCTCGGTGCGCCCGCGTTCGTCGGCGCAGTCGTAGACGAAGACCCGCAAGCCGACCCCGATCTGGTTGGCCGCCAGGCCGACCCCGTGCGCGGCGTCCATGGTGTCGTACAGGTCGGCGATCAACGCCGGCAGCTCGGCGGGCAGCGAACCGTCGGCAGCGACGGGCACCGGTTTCGTCGGGGTATGCAGGACGGGATCTCCCACAATGCGGATCGGAACGACTGCCATGGTCGGCTAAGCTACCGCACGCCCGTGGGCTGCTCAGCCGCCGATCTTCGGGGTGGGCAATTAGGCCAATCGGCCGACTCGCGGGTCTGGATGACGGCTTGAGGGTTTGGGGCGTGTTTCAATATTCGCCGAAACACGCCCTTAGCTAAGTCAAGTCATTCGAGCAGTTCGGAATTCGCCGAAAGGGTCCAGGGGAAGCAATATGGACAGCGCCATGGCGCGGGCAAATCGATCGGGGGACGATTCTGAGGTCGCCGATGGCCTTACCCGCCGCGAACACGACATCCTGGCCTTCGAACGCCAGTGGTGGAAGTTCGCCGGTGTGAAGGAAGACGCCATCAAGGAGTTGTTCTCGATGTCGGCGACGCGGTACTACCAGGTGCTCAACGCGCTCGTTGACCGGCCTGAGGCGCTGGCGGCCGATCCGATGCTGGTGAAACGGCTGCGCCGGCTGCGCGCCAGCAGGCAGAAGGCACGGGCGGCGCGGCGTCTCGGCTTCGAGGTGACCTGACTCGTTACAGTAGGGCTCGATGAAAGAACGAGTTCCCGACTCCACTGGGCTGCCCTTGCGGGCCATGGTGATGGTGCTGTTGTTCCTCGGCGTCATCTTCCTGCTGCTCGGCTGGCAGGCGCTGGGCACCTCCGGGAGCTCTGACGACGATTCGGCGTCGCCGGTACCGAGCGCGACCGCCACCGCGTCGGCCACGTCGACGAGCAACAAGCCGGCCGCCACCCAGGCCGAGGTGCAGGTGTACAACATCTCCACCAAAGAGGGCGTCGCCGCGCGCACCGGAGACCAGCTGACGTCCGCCGGCTTCAAGGTCACCAAGGTCGACAACATGACCGTGCCCGACGTCTCGGCCACCACGGTCTACTACACCGACGCCGACGACGAACACGCCACCGCCGACGCGATCGGCAAGAAGCTGGGCGCCCCCGTCGAACCGCGCATTCCCGCGCTGAGCGGGGAGCCGCCGGGTGTCATCGTCCTCGTCGCGGGCTAGATAAGCGATAGGCTGCTGGCTATGCCTAAGCTGCCCCCCTCCCTGGTTCTGGCCGGTTGCGCCGCGCTGCTGGGCGCCTGCTCGACGCCGCAGTACGCGTCGTCCGTCCCGGGCACCACGCCCGCGATCTGGACGGGATCGCCGTCGCCGTCGGGCGCCAAGGCCGCAGAGGCGGGGCCGGCGGAGGTGCC
Source organism: Mycobacterium sp. TKK-01-0059 (assembly GCF_000709305.1). Classification (NCBI taxonomy): domain Bacteria; kingdom Bacillati; phylum Actinomycetota; class Actinomycetes; order Mycobacteriales; family Mycobacteriaceae; genus Mycobacterium; species Mycobacterium sp. TKK-01-0059. The sequence goes on along the minus strand of NZ_KL446993.1, from coordinate 1,241,028 downwards.
CACCGTCACCACGCACCTGAAGGCACCGGACGGCACCCAGGTCGCGATCGCCAAGTTCGAATTCAACAACGGCTACGCGACGGTCACCATCGAGACGACCGCCAACGGCGTACTCGCGCCCGGCTTTCACGGCGTCCACATCCACAAGGTGGGCAAGTGCGAGCCCAACTCGGTCGCCCCGAACGGCGGTGCGCCCGGCGACTTCCTGTCCGCCGGTGGGCACTTCCAGGTGCCCGGACACGCCACCGAACCCGCCAGCGGGGACCTGACCTCCCTGCAGGTGCGCAAAGACGGTTCCGGGACGTTGGTGACCACCACCGATGCCTTCGCCATGGAGGACCTGCTCACCGGGCAGAAGACCGCGATCATCATTCACGCCGACGCGGACAACTTCGCCAACATCCCCGCCGAGCGCTACAACCAGACCAACGGCACGCCGGGCCCCGACGAGACGACGAAGAGCACCGGTGACGCCGGCAAGCGGGTGGCATGCGGTGTCATCGGTGCCGGCTAAAAGGCGTGACGCGCGCATCGATTTCGCCCGTTCGTCACGGCCGACCATCGGGGTGGAGTGGGAGTTCGCGCTCGTCGACGCGCAGACCCGCGACCTGAGCAACGAAGCCACCGCGGTGATCGCCGAGATCGGCGAAAACCCGCGTGTGCACAAGGAATTGCTGCGCAACACCGTCGAGGTCGTCACCGGCATCTGCCAAACCGCGGGCGAAGCGATGGAGGACCTGCGGCAGACCCTGGGCCCGGCGCGACGCATCGTGCGGGATCGGGGCATGGAGCTCTTCTGCGCCGGCGCACATCCGTTCGCGCAGTGGACCACCCAGAAGCTCACCGCCGGCGCGCGCTACGCCGAGCTGATCAAGCGCACCCAGTGGTGGGGACGGCAGATGCTGATCTGGGGTGTGCACGTGCACGTCGGGATCTCCTCGCCGAACAAGGTGATGCCGATCATGACGTCGCTGCTGAACTACTACCCGCACCTGTTGGCGCTGTCGGCGTCCTCACCGTGGTGGACCGGCGTGGACACCGGGTACGCCAGCAACCGGGCGATGATGTTTCAGCAGCTGCCCACCGCCGGGCTGCCGTTTCAGTTCCAGACCTGGTCGGAGTTCGAGGGATTCGTCTACGACCAGAAGAAGACCGGCATCATCGACCACGTCGACGAAGTCCGTTGGGACATCAGGCCTTCCCCGCACCTGGGCACGCTCGAGATGCGGATCTGCGACGGCGTGTCCAACCTGCGGGAGCTGGGCGCGCTGGTCGCTCTCACGCATTGCCTGGTGGTCGATTTGGACCGCAGGCTCGAAGCCGACGAGTCGTTGCCCAGCATGCCGCCGTGGCACAACCAGGAGAACAAATGGCGCGCGGCGCGCTACGGCCTGGACGCGGTGATCATCCTGGACGCCGACAGCAACGAGCGATTGGTCACCGAGGATCTCGACGACGTGCTGAACCGGCTGGAGCCGGTCGCGAAGAAGTTGAACTGCGTCGACGAGCTCGCCGCGGTGGCCGAGATACCCCGGCAGGGCGCCTCCTACCAGCGCCAGCGCCGGGTGGCCGAGGAACATGACGGCGACCTGCGCGCGGTCGTCGACGCCCTGGTGTCCGAGCTGGAAATCTGATGATGGAATCCCTTGAGCTGGCGATGTTTCCGCTCGAGTCGGCGCTGCTGCCCGACCAGGACCTGCCGCTGCGGATCTTCGAGCCCCGTTACGGGGCGCTGGTGCGGCATTGCGTGGACGCGGGCGACCCGTTCGGGGTGGTGCTGATCGCGCGGGGGCGCGAGGTGGGCGGCGGTGATGAGCGTTGCGACGTCGGCGTGCTGTCGCGGATCACCGAATGCGTCGACCAGGGCGCCGGCCTGTACGCGCTGCGCTGCCGGACCGGCGAACGGATCCGGGTGCGCGAATGGCTGCCCGACGATCCCTATCCGCGGGCGCGGATCACGCTATGGCCCGACGAGCCGGGACCCGAGGTCTCGCCGGCCCAGTTGCTCGACGTCGAAGACCGCGCGGTGGCCCTGTTCGAGCGGATCGCGCAGGCGCGCGGGATCACCCTGCCCGGCCGCGAGGTGCTGTTGGGCCACGACCCCCAGGCCCCGGCGGGGGAGCGCCTGTTCGCGTTGGCCTCGCGCATCCCGATCGGCACGGCCGACCGCTACACGGTGCTGGCGGCCCCAACGGCCGCCGAGCGCCTCGCCGCGCTGAGCGAAGCCGTGGACGCGGTCGCCGAGGTGGTCGAGTTTCAGCTCTCCGAATAGAACTGCGCGACAGGAGCTTACGATGAAGGTTCACCTGCAGGTGGACGGTTCACCGGCGGGTGCGGCGGCCAGCGCCGCCGACATAGCCGCGACGGGCGCGGATGGCCTGTTCACGTTCGAAGGCCAGCACGACGTCTTCTTCCCGCTGCTCCTCGCCGCCGGCACGACCGGCCTGGACCTCATGACCAACGTGGCGATCGCGCCGCCGCGCAGCCCGTTGCACCTGGCGCACTCGGCCTACGACCTGCAGTGCTATAGCGGCGGGCGGTTCCGCCTCGGCCTCGGCTCCCAGATCAAGGTGCACATCGAAAAGCGTTATGGCAGTAAATGGGACAAGCCCGCGGCCCGTATGGCCGAGGCCATCGCCGCGATCAAGGCGATCTTCGCCGCGTGGGAAAACCAGGGCCGCTTGGACTTTCGCGGCGAGTTCTACACGCACACCGTGATGGCGCCCAACTTCAACCCCGGGCCCAACCCGTTCGGCCCGCCGCCGGTGCTGCTGGGCGCGCTGGGCCCGGTGATGACCCGCACCGCCGCCGAGGTCGCCGACGGATTGTTGGTGATGCCGTTCAACAGCGCCCGCCATTTCGCCGAACGCACCGTGCCCGCGATTGCCGAGGGGCTGCGCCGTTCGGGCCGGGCGTTCGGTGAGTTCACCGTCATCGCCCAGGCCATGGTTGCCGTCGGCCGCGACGAGGCGGATCTGGCGGCCGCGGTCAACGGGGTGGCGTCCCTCATCGCGTTTTACGGCTCGACGCCGGCCTACCTGCCGGTGCTGCAGGTCGAGGGCTGGGACGATGTCCAGCCCGAGCTCAACGCCCTGTCCAAGCAGGGCCGCTTCGCCGAGATGCGCCGGCTGGTCAGCGACGAGATGGTGGCCCGGATCGGGATCGTCGGAACGCCCGAGGAATGCGCGCGGCAGATCGCCGGCCGGTTCGGCGAGCACGCGGGGGAGGTGTGCTGTTACTTCCCCGGCTACACGCCGCGCGACGCCGACATCGCCGACCTGATCGGGGCCCTGCACCGGGCGCCGGCCCTGCCATGAGCGATGACCTGACGGTCGAAATCGACTCGGGCGTCGCGGTACTCACGCTCAACCGCCCCGAACAGCTCAACGCCTACACCGCCGAGATGGGCGCCCTGCTGAGCCGCGCGTACCGGGAGTGCGACGAGGACGACGACGTGCGGGCCATCGTGGTGACCGGGGCGGGGCGCGCCTTTTGCGCCGGCGCCGACTTCTCCGGTGACGCAAGCCCTTTCGATGCGCCCGCCGCTGACGGCACGTTCTCGGCGTCGCCGATCACCCCGGCGGCCTTCGAATTGCGCAAACCGGTGATTGCCGCGGTCAACGGCCACGCCATCGGAATCGGCCTCACGATCGCGTTACAGGCAGACATCCGGATCCTGGCCGAGGACGCCAAATACGGTGTGGTGCAGGTACGGCGGGGCGTGATCCCCGACTGCATGGCGCATTGGACGCTGGCCCAGTTGACCACCCTGGGGGTGGCCGCCGACATCCTGCTCACCGGCCGGACGTTCGGCGGGGCCGAGGCCGTGACGCTCGGGATCGCCAACCGGGCCCTGCCCGGCGAGCGGGTCCTCGACGACGCGCTGACGGTGGCCCGCGACATCGCGCTCAACGTGGCGCCGATGTCGGCCGCGCTGTGTAAACGCCTGCTGTGGGACAGCGCGATCCATCACTACACGCCACGGCAGGTCGCCGCGCTGGAGACCCGGTTGCACGAGCGGGTGATGGGCGGCGCCGACGCCGCTGAGGGCGTCGCCGCCTTCCTGGACCGCCGCCCGCCGAATTTCACCGCGCGGCTGTCGCAAGATTGGACACCGCTTCCCGAGCCGTGACCGAATCAGTGCGCGGCGCAAAGCCTTTCGGAGAGCTCCCACAGTTGCGCCGCGCGCCGCTCGTCGCGAGCGTGCGGCGCTGCCTCACCGATCCCGCAGTCCTGCAGGTAGAGGCCGCCGCGGCCGGCGAGGTCGGGGCTTACCGCGGCCCATACCTGCGTTGCCGCACCGTGTTCGGGCATGACGAAATCGAGGAAGCCGTCGGAGGGCTCGCGGCTGTTTTCGGCGACGAGGCTGCGCAGCGCGGAGAAGTCCGAGCGCGACATGTACCGCGCGAGCGCGGTCGCCACGGTGCCCGGATGCACGGCGTAGGCGCGAATTCCCGCGTCGCGCAGGCGCCGGTCGGCTTCGATCGCATGCAGGACGTTCGCCGTCTTGGAGGCGCCGTAGGCGGCGAACTTGTCGTATTCGCGACGCTCCCAGTTGGGGTCGTCGACGTCGACGTCACCCATCACGTGGCCACCGGACGACAGGATCACCACCCGGGCGGCGCCGGCGGCGGTGAGCTGGGGGATCAGCAGCCGGGTGAGCTCGAAATGCCCGAAATGGTTTGTCCCGATTTGCAGTTCGAAGCCGTCCCGGGTCCGGCCAAAGGGTGTGAACATCACGCCGGCGTTGTTCATCAACACGTCGACGACCGGCGTGATGCCGGCGACCGCGCTCGCCGCCGCGCGCACGCTGGACAGGTCGGTGAGGTCGAGCGATACCGTCGACGTCCGGGCAGCCGGAACCTCGGACGCGATCCACCGGGCCGTCTCCGCCAGCGCTTCGGGGTTGCGTGCGGCCAGGATGACGTGCGCGCCCCCGGCGGCCAGCGCCCGGGCCGACTCGCGGCCCAGTCCCGACGACGCGCCGGTGATCACACATGTCTTGCCGGACAAATCGATTCCCTCGACGATCTGAAGTGCCGTTGGATGCTCGGTCATGCGGTCCAACCTATCGACGCGGCTGGTTCGCGGCTGCGAAGTCCTTACCGCCGGTGACTGGCGGCGCGGGCTCGGGAGCCGGAGACTGGCATGACGAAAAGGAGTGCACATGTCTGACGGCCCAGATCAACCCGCCGACGCGGCCGATCCGGTTGCGCGCGCCGACACGGAATGGCGCTCGGCGCTTGCCACATTCGGGCCCCATCACGAGTCAACCTTGACCGCGCTGCTCGCGCTGGCGTCCGCGCGCTGGACCGCCGGGGACAGCCTCGGTGCCGTCCACGATGCCGGCCAGGTGCTGGCCGTCAGGCGCGAAACACTCGGAGACGAACATCCCTCCACCCTTGGCGTGGCGGGGCTGGTCGCGATTTGGCGCTACCACCGCGGCGACGAGGGCAGCGTCGATGAGCTGCGCGAGCTCGTCCCGGTGATGACCCGGGTACTCGGCGCCGAGCAAGCGGACACGTTGTGGGTCACCCACACTTTGGCCGCCGCCGAGGATGCCGGCGGTGATCCCGCCGCCCGGCTGCTGCGCTGGGTGCAGTTGTGCGGCGCCGAGACTCGGGTCTTCGGCCCCCGTAACGAATTGACCTTGGCGGCCGCCTTCGGGGTGGCACAAGCACGCCACGACCTCGGAGACCCCTTCGGCGCCAGCACCGACGCGTTGATCGTCGTCGGCTACCGCCGGCGTCTGCTCGGCGAGCATCATCCCCACACGCTGGCCGCGCAACTGTCGCGGCTGACGTGGCTGGGGGAGGCCGAGGGTATCAATGATCACACCCTCAACGAGTTCGACGAGCTGATCGTGGCCCTGCAGAACACGCTCGGCCACGACCACGAGCACACGCTGATCGCGCGCTACAACCGCGCTGTCTGGACACCGGAGACTGCCGACGAGGTCGAGCGAGTTTCCGAATGGGAGGTCCTGGCCGAGGATCTCGCGCGCGTTCTCGGCGAGCAGCATCCCGTGACGGTCGAGGCTGCCCAGAGACTCGGCGCCGCCCGCGCCGAATGGGAGGACAGCGTCAACGAGACCCGCAACATTGCTTTCGATCTCTTCGTCGACGCCGAATCCGAAGACCGCGAGATCGATGTCATGCCCGGGCGGGACTGGATGGACCCGGGCAATCTCGACGACGACGCCGTGGCCAAAGTCGCCGAAGACGCCGACGAACAACGCTCCGAGCGCGTGGATCTCATGGAACACGCGGTGGAGGTGAAAAGGGCGCTCGCCCGCTGCGCCCGCACGCTGGGCAACGATCACATCGAAACGTTGCAATGGAGGTACTACCTCGCCTGGTGGCTATGGAACGGCCACGAATTCGACCCGGCCGCGGCGCGCACCCGAAAGCTCATCGATGACGGTGGTCGTGTGCTCGGTGAAGATCACCCACTCATCGATGCGACGCGGACCCTCGACCACCACATCACCAACCGGGTCTGGGGTGGGTTGAGCCCGTTCTGGGATGGGAGCGCGCTGGTGTGAGAGCTGGAATCCGACGGTGGCCGGCTTCGGTCTCGGCCAATGACTTCAGCGTGAGCAACTGCTTGCGCATCATCAGCAGGTCCCCCAGCGCCAGGGCCTGAGCGAGGAGCCGGGGCCCGGCGAACAACACGCGCGCATGCAGCCGCGAGCCCTCCCCTTCGGGGCGGATCGCATACGTGACGGCCACACCCTTGGACCGCAAGGTGATCTGCCGACCGTCGAGAAACGACCGCAAGACGAAGATGGTCATGAATCGCTGCCCGACCGCAAGTCGCGTCAGCTCGGGGTCGCGCCGGCGGGGGCTGCGGCGCCCGAGGTTATCGAGGCTGTCGTAGCTGTAAGGCGCCACGCGCAACTGGCACAGCCAACCGAACACGATCGACGGGGGCGCGGCGATGCTGATCGCGCGGTCGGCCCGGACGCCGGCCGAGGGCAGGACGCCGTCGCAGGGCAGCGGTGTCGTTCGCTCCCAGGGCCTGACCCCCCACGTCAGGCCCGGCGTCACGGAACCGGCGTACTACGTGAATGAACCCTTGCCGCAACGCGTTTCAGCGTCCACCTTACGGCGACGCGGTGCGCGCCGGTGCCGATGACGAGCGCCCGATACGCCTTCCCGTGGATGCCCGGGAACGCGGCCCAGGTCGCCGCGCGCAGCCGGGTGCGGGCGGTGCCGTCGAGTTCGTCGAGCTCGAACACCCACCGGTAGATCGCGAACCAGTGGCGGCCCTTCAGCGCGAACCGCGCCGGCGCGCGCGCTTCGTCCAGGACGAAGCCGACCGGCACCGTCGTCGCGTCATGCGGGTCGCGGCACATCACCCGCAGCAGCGCCGACCACGTGTCTGCGCGGTTCGCGTCGAGGGTTATGGCATGCTCGTCGATATAGGGTAATCGTTCCATATAGAAGGACTGTACTAGATCATGGCGCCTCCGCGGAAGCATGAAACCGATGTGATCCTCGACGCCGCCCGGGCGCTGGTGCTCGACGGCGGACCGCGCGCGGCCAGCGTCGCCGCCATCGCGAAAACCAGTGGAGCACCGGCGGGCACGCTGTATCACCGCTTCGGCAACCGCGACGGCGTCCTGACGGCGGCGTGGCTGCGGGCGCTGGAACGCTTCCAGGCGCGGGCGCTGGCAGCCGACGGGGACACGCCGGCGGACACGGCCGTGGCGATGGCGGTGGCGGCCGTCGGCTTCGCGCGCGCCCTGCCCGAGGACGCCCGGCTGTTATTGACGATCCGCCCGGGCGACCTGCTCGACGAGGAGCCCGACGCGGCATTCCGGCAGACGCTCACCGCGATGAACGCCCCGCTGACCGAGCGGATCGCGGTGTTGGCCCGGCAGCTGTACGGGAACGCCAGGCCGCGCTCCGTCGACGCCGTCGCGCGCGCGGTCGCCGACCTGCCCTACGCGGTGGTGCGCCGCCACGCCCACGACGACCCGATGCCGTCCTGGCTCGAAAAGGACGTCGCCGCCTCGGCGCTGGCCGTGCTAAACAGCTTTGGCGAACGCCCGTAGGGACTCGACCTGCGCGGGATCCAATGAGGGGCGGACGGTTTCGCGCGCCGCCGCGAGATCGGCGGCCGTCACGTCGGTGGCATCGAGGGATCGGCGCATGGCCGTGAGGGCGGCCTCCCGCAGCAGCGCCACGCAGTCGGCGGCGCTGTAGCCGTCGAGCCCGGCGGCCACCTCGTCGAGGTCGACGTCGGCACTCAGCGGAACCGATTTGCCTGCGGTGCGCAGGATGTCGCGGCGGGCGGCGGCATCGGGGGGTTCGACGAAGACCAGCCGCTCCAGCCGGCCGGGACGCAGCAGCGCCGGGTCGATGAGATCCGGGCGGTTGGTGGCGCCCAGGACGACGACGTCGCGCAGCGGATCGACGCCGTCGAGCTCGGTCAGCAGCGCGGCCACCACCCGGTCGGTGACGCCCGAGTCGAAGCTCTGCCCGCGCCGCGGCGCGAGCGCGTCGACCTCGTCGAGGAAGACCAGCGAGGGCGCCGAATCCCGGGCGCGCCGAAACAGTTCGCGCACCGCCTTTTCCGAACTGCCCACCCACTTGTCCATCAGCTCGGAGCCCTTGACCGCGTGCACGGACAGCTGCCCGGTGCTGGCCAGCGCGCGCACGACGAATGTCTTGCCGCAGCCGGGCGGGCCGTACAGCAACACGCCGCGCGGCGGGTCGACGCCCAGCCGGGCGAAGGTGTCGGGATGCTGCAGCGGCCACAACACGGCCTCGGTCAGCGCTTGGCGGGCCTCGGCCATGTCGCCGACGTCCTCGAGGGTGATGTCGCCGACGCTGACTTCTTCACTGGCCGAACGGGACAGCGGCCTGATGACGCTCAGCGCGCCGACCAGGTCCTCCTGGTTCAGCTCGGGGGGCCGGCCGTCGGCGCTGGCCCGCGACGCCGCCCGCAGCGCAGCCTCGCGCACCAGCGCGGCCAGGTCGGCGACGACGAAACCCGGTGTGCGTGAGGCGATCTCGTCGAGATCCAGCCCGCCGGCGGGGACGTTCTTGAGCAGCGACTCCAGTAGCGCTTTGCGGGTGGCGGCGTCGGGCAGCGGCAGGCCCAGCTCGCGGTCACACAGGTCGGGCGCCCGCAGGCGGGCGTCGAGCTGGTCGGGTCGCGCGGAGGTGGCGATCAGCGCGACGCCGTCGCTGGCCACCGCGGTGCGCAGCTCGCCCAGAATCAGCGAGGCCACCGGGTCGGCGGCGGCCGGCAGCAGGGCGTCGACGTCGGTGATCAGCAGCACGCCACCGCCGTCGCGCACCGTCTGCACCGCCGAGGCCACCGCCTTGAGGCGGTCTTCGGCGGCCAGCGCGCCGACCTCCGGGCCGTCCAGCGTGACCAGCCGGCGATCGCCACAGACCGCGCGGACCAGCGTCACCTTGCCCACCCCGGCCGGGCCGGACACCAGCACCCCGAGGTTGGTGCCGGCGCCCAGGGTCTTGAGCAGGTGCGGTTCGTCGAGCGCGAGCTTGAGCCATTCGACGAGCTTGGCGGCCTGCGGCTGGGTGCCCTTGAGCTCCTCGACGACCATCTCCGGCCGGGCGACCTCGACCGAGATCCGCGACGGCGTCGCGGCGCCGGACGCGACATCGCCGGTGCCCCAGGTGACCAGCGAGTTGGGCTGCACGCTGACCGGCCCCACGGGGTCGACACCGGTGACGGTCAACAGCTCCGAGGTCCAGCTGATGCCCACCGCCGTGGCCAGCGCCCGGGTGGCGGCCGAGGTGGACGTGCCGGGTCCCAGGTCGCGGGGCAGCAGCGACACGGCGTCGCCCACCATGAGCACCTTGCCGAGCAGGGCCTGGCGCAGCGTGTCCGGCGTGATCGACTGGGTGGCCAGCGTCGAGCCGGACAGCGTCACCGACCGCGCGCCGTAGACCGTGACCGCGCCGACGACCACCGCGGACCCCTCCCGCAGCCCCGCGTTCGACAGCGTCACGTCGTCGAGCAACACGGTGCCGACCGGCGTGCCCGGGCCGGCCAGGCCCGCGACCGCCGCCGTGGTCCGCGACCCGATCAGCGACACCGCGTCCCACTCCCGAATCCCCAGGGCGGCAACGGCGCTCGGATGCAATCTGATGACGCCGCGGCGGGAGTCGACGGCCGAGGTGTTCAGCCGAGCCGTCAAGGTGAGCTGACGGGACGCGGGATTGATGGCTCCGCTCCTCAGCGGCCCGGAGCGGCCCGCATCGTCGCCGGACCCGCCGGCCGTCACGGCACGCGCCTGCCCGGCTTTCGCAGGCCCAGCCGCGCGACCGATCGACGGTTGGGCTGCGCCCGGCGGATCGCGCGGCGGGTGGCGCGACGCTGCTTGGGTTCGTCGTCCCACGCCTCGGGGTGGGCGGCCAGCCAGCGCTGGTTGCGGATGGCGAACGGCACGTGGCACAGGTAGGCGATGATGATCACCCAGATCAAAACGTAGGGCGCCAGCACCGCCGCGGCCGCGCAGATCGCGAGGATCGCCAGCAGCGGGGCGGCCCAACTCGGCGGCACCGCGACCGCGTGCATCTTGCGCATCGGGATCTTGCTGACCATCAGGATCGAGGTCCCGGTGATCCAGATGCACAGGAACAGCGGCGAGGTCCACCAGCCGTCACCGAACTGCAGCTTGAGCCCGATCAGGCCGATCATCGAGATCGCCCCGGCCGGCGCGGGCATGCCGACGAAGAATTCGTGCGTGTAGGCGGGCTGGCTGCCGTCGTCCTGCAACGCGTTGAACCGCGCCAGCCGCAACACGACGCAGACGGCGTAGAGCAGGATCACCACCCAGCCCGCCGGCGAGTTGGTCAGCAGCGTCACGTAGAGCACGATCGCCGGCGTCACGCCGAAGTTCACCGCGTCGGCCAGCGAGTCGATCTCCTCGCCCATCCGCGACTGGGCGTCCAGGATGCGCGCCACCCGCCCGTCCAGACCGTCGAGGATGGCCGCCGCCGCGATCAACGCCATCGCGGCCTTGGGCTGGTGTTCGAGGGCGAACCGGATCGAGGTCAAGCCCGCGCACACCGAGAGCACCGTCATCGCGCTGGGCAGGATCTGCAGGTTGACCGCCCGGCCGCGCGGCTTGCTGATCATGGCAGCTCGGCCAGCACGGTCTCGCCGGCGATCGCGCGCTGGCCGACTTTCACCAGCGGTTCGCAGCCGGCCGGCAGGTAGGTATCGAGCCGGGAGCCGAACCGGATCAGCCCATAGGTGTCGCCGATCGACAGCTTGTCCCCGACGTGCGCGTCGCAGATGATCCGCCGCGCCAGCAGCCCCGCGACCTGCACCGCGACCACGTCGGCACCGCCCGGGGTGCTGATGACCAGGCTGGTCCGCTCGTTCTCGGTGCTGGCGGCGGCCAGGTCGGCCGACCCGAAGCGGCCCGGCCGGTGCTGCACGGCGATCACCTCGCCGCTGACCGGTGCGCGCTGCACATGGGCGTCCAGCAGCGACAGGAAGATGCTGACCCGCGGCAGCGCCGCGTCGCCCATGCTCAATTCGGCGGGCGGGGTGGCGAAGTCGATCACGCAGATCTCGCCGTCGGCGGGGGCGACGACGGCCCCGGGCCGGGTGGGCGGCACCCGTGGGGGATGCCGGAAGAACCCCGCGCAGGCCCCCGCGGCCAGCAGGCCCGCCCGTCGCACCCAGCGGTGACGGCGGCCGGCCAGGGCCAGCGCCAGCCCGGCGCCGATGAACGGCCGCCCGGCCGGGTGCACCGGCGGGACGGCGGAGCGCACCAGCTCCAGCGCGTGTTGGGGGCTGAAGCCCGGGTCCGAAGCCGTGGGGCCGATAGTGCGGGGGCGTCGTGCCACGCGGCCATCTTACGGAGCCCGCGATTGATTCGTGGACGCCCGCAGAGGGAACGTTCACCTTCGACATGCAACCGCACAGTGCTGATCGGCGGGCGACACCGGTGCGTCGGGCGAAACGCGGTGTCACGGCCGCATTCATCGCCCACGGTCTGGTGTTTTCGTCGTGGGCCGCCCACATTCCGCGGGTCAAGGACGAGCTGGGCCTCTCCGACGCGGCGTTGGGAACGGCGCTGTTCGGCGCCCCGCTGGGATCGGTGGTGGCCACGCTGGCAAGCCACTGGGCGCTGCGCCGCTGGGGCAGCCACCGCCTGATCCCGGTCATGGTCGCCGGCTATGCGGTCGCGGGGACGACGGTGGGGCTGGCCAAATCCGGGGCCGCCCTCTTCGGCGCGCTGGCGTTGTGGGGGACGTTCCAGGGCGCGCTGGACGTCGCGATGAACACCCAGGCCGCGACCGTCGAGCGGGCCGCCCGGGCGCCGATCATGGCGCGGTTCCACGGCATGTGGAGCGTCGGGACGCTGGTGGGGGCCGTCATCGGCGCGGCGTGCGTCGGCGCGGGCATCGGGCTGACCGCCCAGCTGACGGTCCTCGGGGCGGTCGTGCTGATCGTGGTGGGAACGCTCACCCGTCGCCTGATCCCCGATGCGGCAGATGACTCCGACACGTCTTCGGGACCCACCCCCCAAGGCCGGCGGGCCTGGATGACGCCGACGGTGGCGATCCTGGCCGCGGTCTCGTTCGCGTCGTTTCTGTGCGAGGGCGCGGCCACCGACTGGTCGGCCAACTACCTGCGCAACGTCGTGGGCGCCGGCCCGAGCGTCTCGGCGTTGAGCTACGCGGCCTACACGCTGACGATGGTGATCACCCGGTTCGGAGCGCCCCGGCTGCACGCGCGGGTTCCCAGTCGCCGGCTGCTGCCGGCCCTGGCGGTGGTGGCTGTGGCGGGCATGAGCGTGACGCTGGCGACCGCCAACGCGGCCGTCGGCGTGCTCGGTTTCGCCGCACTGGGCGTCGGCGTGGCGCTGCTGGTGCCCACCGCGTTCAGCGCGGCCTACGGCGCGAGCGAAGCGGGATCGGCGATCGCCATCGTGGCGGCGACGGGCTGGCTGGGCTACCTGCTCGGCCCGCCGCTGATCGGTCACCTGTCCGGCTGGGTGGGGCTGTCGGCGGCGCTGGCCACCATCCCGGTGATGATGTCGATCGTCGGCATCGCGATCCGCTACAACCCGGCCTTCGACAAGGCCGACGAATTCCACCGGGACGTGGCCACGCCCGCGGGCTAGGTCACCAACGTCCCCGGTCAGTACAGCTAGCGCAGATCCCAGACCTGCAGCCGCGTTCCCTCGGGCACCTCGACGACGTCTTCGGGGATGTCGAGCAGCCCGTTCGCCGACGCCAGCCAGCGCAGGTGGTGCGAGGCCGGCGGCCCGTAGCTGGTGACCGAGCTCGCGTCGTCGCTGAGCACCGCGCGCCGGAACTGCCGCTTGCCCCGCGGCGAGGTCAGCGACTCGGCGAGCACGGCGGACCGGTGCGGGCGTTCGGGGTCGGGCAGGCCCATCGCCGTGCGCAGCGCCGGCCGGATGAACACCTCGAAGGACACCAGCGCGCTGACCGGGTTGCCGGGCAGCGTGACGATCGTCGCGCCCGCCACCCGGCCCACGCCCTGCGGCATCCCGGGCTGCATCGCAACCTTGACGAATTCCACGCCCTGATCGCCCTCGCGCCCGAAGGCGTCCTTGACCACCTCGTAGGCGCCGGCGCTGACACCGCCGCTGGTGATGATCAAATCGGAGTCGGCCGCGTACCGGTCGATGATCGAACTGAATTGGGCCACATCGTCTTCCGCGGTCGCGACGGCGACCAGATCGGCGCCCGCATCCCGGACCGCCCCGGCCAGCATGATCGAGTTGGACTCGTAGATCTGCCCCGGCCGCAGCGGGACGCCCGGGGTCACCAGCTCCGATCCGGTCGAGATCACCAGCACCCGCTGGCGCGGGATCACCGGCAGCTCGGCGATCCCCAGCGCGGCGGCCAAGCCGAGCACCGCCGGCGTCACGACCTGGCCGCGGCGCAACACGGTGGTGCCGGGGGCGACGTCCTCACCCGCGCGCCGGATGTGCTTGCCGGCCTCGCGGGGCTCGCGGATCGACACGACGTCCACCCCGCCGTCGGTGGCCTCGACCGGAACGATCGCCGTCGCCCCCGCCGGCAGCGGGGCGCCCGTCATGATCCGGTGCGCCGTACCGGGTTGCAGCGTCAGCTCGTCGGTGCGCCCGGCCGGAATGTCCTCGGCGACCGGCAACACCACCGGGTTTTCCGGCGTCGCGGACGCCGTGTCCTCGGCGCGCACCGCGTAGCCGTCCATCGCGGAGTTGTCGAAGACCGGCAGGGCCAGCTGTGCGATGACGTCCTCGGCCAGCACCAGGCCCTGGGCGTCGGTCAGCGCGACCGAAACCGGCGGCCGCGGACGAATCAAATCGGTGACGACGCGCTGATGTTCCGCGACTGATCGCATCGGGGCCATTATCCGCGCGTCAGACCGGGAAGCGGACGCCGGTGAGCTCTTCGGAGACGGCCCACAGCCGGCGTTGCAGTTCCGCGTCGTGGGACTGGGCGCTGGACTTGACGAGCTTCGGGTGGCCACGCTGCTCGAGGAATCCGTCCGGGCCGAAGTACTGCCCGCCCTGGACGTCCGGATCGGTGGCGGCCCGCAACGTCGGCAGCGCACCCATGGCCGCTCTCTGGAACAGCACCGGGCCCAGCGCCGCGGCGGCGGGCCGGAAGATCGCCGGCAGGTTGCGGGTCAGCTCGGTGTTGGAGCCGCCGGGGTGCGCGGCCACGGCGATCGTCTTCGCGTCGGGCGTGGCCGCCAGCCGGCGCTGCAGCTCGTAGGTGAACAGGAGGTTGGCCAGCTTGGATTGCCCGTAGGCGGCGATCCGGTCGTACCGGTGTTCCCATTGCAGGTCGTCGAAGTGGATCGCGGCGCGCAGCCGGTGGCCGAGGCTGCTGATGGTCACCACCCGCGAATCCCGCACGGGGAGCAGGTGGTCGAGCAGCAACCCGGTCAGCGCGAAGTGGCCCAGATGGTTGGTGCCGAACTGCAATTCGAATCCGTCCGCGGTGACCTGCTTGGGCGTCCACATCACCCCGGCGTTGTTGATCAGCAGGTCGATGCGCGGGTAGGCCGCGCGCAGCGCGTCGGCGGCCGACCGGACCGCGTCCAGCGAGGTCAGATCTAGCTGCTGCAGCGTGACGTCTACTTCTCGGGACCCTTGCCCCCCGGCGGCGACGATGCGCGACAGCGCCGCGTTGCCCTTCTCGAGGTTGCGCACCGCGAGCACGACGTGGGCGCCGCGGTGGGCCAGCACGGCGGCCGCCTCATACCCGATGCCGGTGTTCGCGCCGGTGATGACGACGACGCGCCCGCTCTGATCCGGGACGTCACTCTCCGACCAGGCGCGGGTTTCTTTGTCGTTGGAAGCCATGGCCCAAAACATACTCACCCCGGCCGGATGTTGCCGGGCGCGTCATCGCTCGGTTGTCATCTGCGCGCGCAGCCAGGCGATGACCCGCGGCACCACCTCGGGCGCCTTGCTCATGGCGACATGGCCGGTGCCCTCGATGAGGTGCACCTCGGTGTCGGGGCGGCCCTGGAAGACGAGCGTGTCGGACTGCGGGACGAAGTAGTCGTCGGCGCCATTGATCACCAACATTTCCGAATTGCCTTGCCGGGCAAGCAGATCCCGTCGGTTGAGTCGGCTGAGGCCGACGCTGAGCTCCTCGAGGGTGGGGGAGTGATCCCAGTGCATGGCGTTGCCCACGATGTCGCGCATGCCGTAGGGCAGCTTTGCGATGTTCTCGACGGCGAACGCGTCGACCACCGGGCCGCCGAGTTCGATTGCGGCGTCGACGATTCCGGTGAGCCCGGACATCGCGGCGAAGTTCCCGCCGAATGACGCGCCGAAGTGGGCGACCCGGCCGTCGCCCAGCGTCCGGGCGTAGCCGATGAGGCCGCGGATCACCTCGTCGGCGTGTTCATCGAGCGGGATGTCCGTCTCGCCGGTGCCGGGATGGTCGAAGGCCAGCGTGGTCACGCCCGCGCCCTGGGTGAATGCGACCCACCACGGGTGGATGTCCATCTTCCAGGTGTCCACACCGCCGCTGGCGATCAGCACCGCCCGGTCCACGTATCGGCCGTCGGCCGAATACAGGTGCACCGGCACCTCGACCGATCCGCCGCGGTACCCGACGGCGACGATGCGGCGCTCGAAGTGCACCGGAAAGCCGTTGGCCGCCAACTGAAATTGCTCGAGCTGGTGCTGCAGCGCCTTGACCCGGGCGGCGTCCGTCAGGCAGGGGAACTTGGCGCACCCATACACCAGGGACGCCATCCGGTGGTCCCCGCGCTCGGCGTAATCCCTTGCCACCCGCGACCATTCGTAGACCCAGCCGCCCGGCGCGTCGTCCCACATGTCGTCGACGGCGGAGCGGACCCGCTCGATGTCCTCGAGCGGAACGCCGAACTTCGCGAACTGGTCGGTGCGGTCGTCGAACATGGCCGCGGCATCGATGTCGTAGGTGTACATGGGACCGCTCCTCAAGATTTTCACGGACCGTTGAGACTAGTCTCACGCTACGATGAAATTAGTTTCAACGCAAGGAGAAATTCACGCTACGATGAAACTCGTGGCGAAGACGGCGACGACGCCTGGACCCCGGGACAAACGGGGGGTGCTCGCCGCGCGGATCGCCGCGGCGGCGCGCGACGAATTCGCCGTGCACGGCTGGGCCGGCACCACGATCCGGGCGGTCGCGCGGCGGGCCGACGTCGACCCGGCGCTGGTCTACCACTACTTCGGGTCGAAGGAAGGGCTGCTCGACGCCGCGACCAACCCGCCCCAGCAGTGGCTGGACCGCGTGGCCGAGGTGTGGGCCACCCCGGTCGAGCGGCTCGGCGCCGCGCTGCTGCAGCTGCTGCTGGCCAGCTGGGCCGACGACGAGATCGGGCCGACGCTGCGGGCCATCCTGCAGACCGCGGCGCACGACCCCGTCACCCGCGACAAACTCCGTCGAGTGGTCGAGGGCAGCCTGATGGGGGTCTCGGGGCTCGGCAGCGACGACCGGGACCGCTTGATCCGCAGCGGCCTCATCTCGTCACAGATGATGGGGTTCGCGCTGATGCGCTACGTGTGGAAGATCGAGCCCGTCGCCTCGATGACCGACGACGAGGCCATCGCCGCGATCGCCCCCAACCTGCAGCGCTACGTCGACGGCGACCTGGGCGGTCAGACCCAGTAGTTGTCGTGGCGGACGAACCACTCCCGGCGTTCCTCGTCGGTCATGTCGGCCAGCGCCGCGAAGCCTTCGAAGTAGGCCTCGCGGGGGGCGCCCGGCGCGAACAGCATCAGGATCGACGCCGGCTCGTCGGCCTCGTTGCGGAAGCCGTGGACGCCGCCCGGGGGGACATAGAGGAAATCGCCCTGGTGCCCGTCGGCCCACTCGGTGCCGTCGTAGAGCTTCATCGTCCCGGAGAGCACGAAGAAGGCCTCCGACATGGCCCGGTGGAAGTGAGCCGGGGGACCGCCGCCGGCCGGGGCGATGTCGACGCGATAGAGGCCGTAGTCGCCGGCGGTGTCCTGTTGGTTGGCCAGGTAGTGGTATTTGACGCCGGAGGTCTCGTAGTCCGGGGGCTGGTCGGCCCGCTTGAGCCAGGCGTTGATCTCCGGCTCTTCGGCGGTGTAGCGGGCCGGCGGGTAGGGCGGCACGACGAGGGACATGGCTCCAGTGTGCGCATAACATCGCGTGGATGGAGGCCGCGGAGGAACTGCGCGTGGAACGGCTGCTGGACGCCGAACGCAAAGCGGCGCAACTGTTCGACGAGATCGAGCGGCGGGCCATGATTCGGCCCGGGGTCGGGGAGAAGGAGCTCTCCGATGAGATCCACGATCTGGCCGGCGAAATGTTCGGCGTGACCCGGCACTGGCATCGGCGGATCGTGCGCGCCGGGGAGAACACGCTGCAACCGTTCCACGAGCGCCCGCCGGACCGGCTGATCGTCGACGACGACATCGTCTTCCTGGATCTGGGGCCGATCTTCGAGGAGTGGGAGGCCGACTTCGGCCGGACCTTCCTGTTGGGCGACGACCCACACAAGAGGGCCGTCCGCGACGCGCTGCCCCGCGTGTGGCAGGCCGGCCGCGACTACTTCGCCGGCAATCCCGACGTCACCGGCGCCGAGCTGTTCGACTTCGTCGTCGGGGCGGCCCACGCGGAGGGCTTCGCGTGGGCCAGCCGGATCGCCGGGCACCTGGTGGGGGAGTTCCCGCACAAGAAGATCGCCGGCCCCGGCATCGAGTGGTACATCATGCCCGGCTCGGACAAGCCGATGCGCCGCACCGACCCGCGCGGGCGCATCTGCCACTGGATCCTCGAGATCCATCTGGTCGACCGCCCGCGCGGCTTCGGCGGCTTCTACGAGCAGCTGCTCGACCTGCCCTGAGCCCCGCTACTTCTTGCACTCGGCATAGGCGAGTGCTAAGAATGACTTGGCACTCGCGACCAGTGAGTGCTAGGTCGGGACGGTGAGACCAGGTCCAACGACAGCCCGGTCGTCCGTCGCGGGCACTGCACCCGGCCAGAACGTGTCATCCCCAATCCGGAGGAATCACTTCGCAATGGCCAAGACAATTGCGTACGACGAAGAGGCCCGCCGCGGCCTCGAGCGGGGGCTGAACGCCCTCGCCGACGCGGTAAAGGTGACGTTGGGCCCCAAGGGTCGCAACGTCGTCCTGGAGAAGAAGTGGGGTGCCCCCACGATCACCAACGATGGTGTGTCCATCGCCAAGGAGATCGAGCTGGAGGACCCGTACGAGAAGATCGGCGCCGAGCTGGTCAAGGAAGTCGCCAAGAAGACCGACGACGTCGCCGGTGACGGCACGACGACGGCCACGGTGCTGGCTCAGGCGTTGGTCCGCGAGGGCCTGCGTAACGTCGCCGCCGGCGCCAACCCGCTGGGTCTCAAGCGCGGCATCGAGAAGGCCGTCGAGAAGGTCACCGAGACCCTGCTCAAGTCGGCCAAGGAGGTCGAGACCAAGGACCAGATCGCTGCCACCGCGGCGATTTCGGCGGGCGACCAGTCGATCGGTGACCTGATCGCCGAGGCGATGGACAAGGTCGGCAACGAGGGCGTCATCACCGTCGAGGAGTCCAACACCTTCGGCCTGCAGCTCGAGCTCACCGAGGGCATGCGGTTCGACAAGGGCTACATCTCGGGCTACTTCGTGACCGACGCCGAGCGTCAGGAAGCGGTCCTCGAGGACCCCTTCATCCTGCTGGTCAGCTCCAAGGTGTCGACGGTCAAGGACCTGCTGCCGCTGCTGGAGAAAGTCATCCAGGCCGGCAAGCCGCTGCTGATCATCGCCGAGGACGTCGAGGGTGAGGCTCTGAGCACCCTGGTCGTCAACAAGATCCGCGGCACCTTCAAGTCGGTGGCCGTCAAGGCCCCCGGCTTCGGTGACCGCCGCAAGGCGATGCTGCAGGACATGGCCATCCTCACCGGTGGTCAGGTCATCAGCGAAGAGGTCGGCCTGTCGCTCGAGAGCGCCGATGTCGCCCTGCTGGGTAAGGCCCGCAAGGTCGTCGTCACCAAGGACGAGACCACCATCGTCGAGGGCGCCGGTGACTCGGACGCCATCGCCGGCCGGGTGGCCCAGATCCGCAGCGAGATCGAGAACAGCGACTCCGACTACGACCGCGAGAAGCTGCAGGAGCGCCTGGCCAAGCTGGCCGGCGGTGTTGCGGTGATCAAGGCCGGGGCCGCGACCGAGGTCGAGCTCAAGGAGCGCAAGCACCGCATCGAGGACGCGGTGCGCAACGCCAAGGCGGCCGTGGAGGAGGGCATCGTCGCCGGTGGTGGCGTGGCCCTGCTGCACGCCACCCCGTCGCTGGACGAGCTGAAGCTCACCGGTGACGAGGCGACCGGCGCCAACATCGTCCGCGTCGCGCTCGAGGCTCCGCTGAAGCAGATCGCCTTCAACGGTGGTCTGGAGCCCGGCGTGGTGGCCGAGAAGGTCCGCAACTCGCCCGCCGGTACCGGCTTGAACGCCGCCACCGGTGAGTACGAGGACCTGCTCAAGGCCGGCGTCGCCGACCCGGTGAAGGTGACCCGTTCGGCGCTGCAGAACGCCGCGTCGATCGCGGGCCTGTTCCTGACGACCGAGGCCGTCGTCGCTGACAAGCCGGAGAAGGCCGCCGCTCCCGTCGGCGACCCGACCGGTGGCATGGGCGGCATGGACTTCTAAAAAGTCGCCAACGAAAAAACCCGGCCCTCACAAGGGGCCGGGTTTTTTCGTGGCGATGGCGCCGAGCGTGAGCTCACGGCGGGCTTTTCGCGATTCTCCCGCCCTGGTTTCACGTTCGGCGGGTACGCCGCCGCGGCGCGCATCGAGTGTGAGCTCAGGGCTTTGGGTGTGAGCTCACGGCGAGCTTTTCGCGATTTTCCCGCCCTGGTTTCACTCGCGAAGCCCTGGCCTCACACTCGACGCCCAGAGTGCACACTCGAGGCGCCTGGCCGGCCTTGTACGTTTGAACGCGTGGCGCTTCCCGCTCCCTCACCCACCAGCACCGCCGTCGTGACGGGCGCGTCGTCGGGCATCGGCGCCGACATCGCCCGCGAGTTGGCCGACCGCGGCCACGGCGTGACGCTCGTCGCCCGCCGCGAAGACCGGCTGCGGGATCTGGCCGACGAACTCGCCGGCCGGGTGCGCGTCGAGGTGATCGCCTGCGACGTCGCGGATTCCGCCGCCCGCGCCGGCCTGTTCGACGAGGTCGAGCGCCGCGGCCTGACGGTCGACATCCTGGTCAACAACGCCGGCATCGGCACCATGGGCTCGGTGACGAAAATTCCCGTGGCCGACGAGATCGCGCAGGTGCGGGTCAACGTCGAGGCCGTCATCGACCTGAGCACCCGCGCGGTCCAGCGGATGGTGCCGCGCGGCCGCGGCGCGATCCTCAACGTCGGCTCAACCGCCGGCTACCAACCCTTCCCCGGGCAGGCCGGGTACGCGGCCACCAAGGCGTTCGTCAACAACTACACCCAAGGGCTGCGGGGTGAACTCGCCGGCACCGGCGTCACCGTCGCGCTGCTGTGTCCCGGCCCGGTGCGCACCGAGTTCGTGAAGAGCGCCGGCATGGACGAGCGCGACTTCGCCGACGCGTTCCCAAAGTTCATGTGGAAGCCCTCGCGTGAGGTGGCGCGCGCCGGGGTCGACGCGCTCGACCGCGACCGCCCAACCGTGATCCCCGGCCTGCCCAGCCAGATCAGCACCCGCCTGTTCCAGTTCATGCCGCGACGAGTGCTGCTGCCGCTGTTGAAGAATCAGCATCCGAGCCTGCGCAGGGACCGGTCAGCCGGCTGAGCCCGGCCAGGGCCGCATCCAGCCCTCCACCGGAAGCGCGAGCGCGTTGCACAGCGTGCAGATCGTGCGGTACCAACCGACGGCCGTGAGCAATTCGATGCGCTGCTCGTCGTCAAGAAAGTCGCCGAGCGCTTCCCATGTCGCCTCCGACCACGAGCCGGTGCGCTCGCACTCGTCGACCGCCGCGATCAGTGTCCGCTCGGCAGGGCCCCACCGCGGGTCGTCGGCCCCGGCCAACACTAGCGCGTCGCACTCGTCGTCGCTGACGCCGGCGATCGGACCCCAGAAGGCGGCCTGCCCGCCCCACTCGTAGGCGCAGCGCAGCAGCGCGCAGATGCGAAGGATGGCGATGGTCCGCGTCCGGGGCGGCAAAAGCGCTGCGGTGTAAAGGGATTCACCGAGCTTGCGCAGCCGGGAGGCCAGCGCCGGATGCCGCTGCAGGCAACGCACCAACAGCAGCGGCTCGTAGGTGCGGTCCGGGTGGCCCCAGCTGTTGATGCCGGCGGCATCCTCTTCGCTCCACGGCGGGGCGAGGGGCGCGATGCGGCTCACGGATGAGACTGTACGGCCCTAGGCCGATGGCGGTGACCCCCTGCGCCCCGCTAGGCCGATGGCGGCGACCCGCTGCGCCCGGCTTCGCCGCGCTTGCGATCGCCGCTAGGCCGGCAGCGAGAACACCACACAGTCGTGCAGGCAGCCCCTCGCCGCATCGGGGGAGTCGGCGTCGCGGTGCAGCAGCGCGCGGGTGGGCGTCACCGTGAGCCGCACCGCGTCACCGGCTCCGCCTTCGGGCGACACCTCGGCCGCGCCGTCGACGATCAGCGAGTAGCCGCCCGGTTCGGCCGGGGGCCACAGCAGGGTGACGTCGCGGCGCCGGGCCAGGTTCTGCTGCGTGCGGCCGCCGATGAGACCGACCTCGAGGGCCTGTCCGCGCAACTCGGGTTCGACCGTCACGGTGTGCGAGCGGTATTCGTCGTCGACGGTGATCAGGTACGCGTACGGGTAATCGACGAGCGCGTCGGCGAGCGCCGCGAAATCGACCTTCTTCTTGCTGCGCATGATGTTCCAGGATAGGCGCGAACCGATGCGGCCCCGCGCTAGTGCGGCGCCGGGGGCGTGAGGAACCCGGCGATGCGCGAGGTGTAGCCGCGGGCGACGGCGCCGGAACTGGCGGGCCGCGTGACCGCGGTGGTGGTGTTGGAGAACCCGAGGTTTTGCAGCACCTCGTTCCAGGGCGGCAACTTCGCCACGGCCGCCGACGCGTCGGCGTGATACCCGAACATCGCCGCCACGTCCGAGGCCCACATCTGGTCGTAGGCCGCCTCGATGTCGGCGATCGCCGGGGTGTTCTGGCCCAGATGATTGTTGGCCGCCAACGCCCGCACCAGGGCCCGGTTGGCCGCCACCACCGCGGGCTGCACCGTGGCCGCCAGCGCCACCTCGAACGCGGTCGCGATGGCCGAGGCCTGGTGGGACACCTCTTCCGCCTGCGCGGCCGCCGCGGACAGCCAACTCACGTATTGGCTGGCGACGGTCATCATGGCCGCCGACGACGCGCCCTGCCACGACCCGCTGGCCAGATCCGACGTCACCGAAGAAAAGGACGACGCCGACGACGCCAACTCTCCGGCGAGCCCGTCCCACGCCGCCGCGGCAGCAAGCAGCGGCCCGGGACCAGGACCGGAGAAAATTAGTGCCGAGTTGACTTCCGGCGGCAACCACGCAAAATGCGGGTTCGTCACGGGACCCAACTTAGCTGGTATATGCCACTTTTGGTGGCGTTATTGCAAGGGCGCCGGAGCGGGCTGACGGCCCCGCACCAACTTGCCCGGACGGGCGGCGGTGGGGACGCCGTGTTCAGCGATGATTTCCCCGGACACGATCGTGGCGACATACCCGTCCGCCGTCTGGTCCAGGCGCCGCCCGCCGGCGGGCAGGTCGTAGGTGATGACCGGCTTGTGCAGGCGCAGGGCGGCGTGGTCGATGACGTTGAGATCGGCCTTGTAGCCCACGGCGATACGGCCGCGATCGCGCAGCCCGGCGATGCGCGCCGGCACCGAGGTGAGCTCGCGAACCGCCTCGGGCACCGTGAACCGTCCGGCCTTGCGGTCCCGCGCCCAGTGCGTCAGGAAGTACGTCGAGTAGCTGGCGTCGCAGATCATCCCGTAGTGCGCGCCACCGTCGCCGAGGCCCAGCACCACGTCGTCGCGGTGCAGCAGCTCCCCGACGGTGTCCAGCGAGTTGCCCTGCAGGTTGCTGGTCGCGACCAGCAGCATGGCTTTGCCGTCGTCGTCGAGCAGCCTGTCGTAGGCCTCCTCCATCGGCTCCACACCCTTGGCGCGGGCGCGGGCGCCGATGCTGGTCGACGGGTCGGGCTCGTAGTCGGGGTCCTCGCCCAGCGGGTAGATCCAGTCCCACATTTGGGCGACGTACAGGATCGGGTGGCCCTGCCCCGGCTTGTCGGCCAGGATGCGGGCGCGGACCTCGGGCTTGCGCATCTCGGCGACCCGCTCGGCCAGTGGCAGGTGCGCGATCTCGCGGTAGCTGGGGTAGAGCACGAACGGGTTCGCCGACAGTTGCAGCCCGATGATCAACCCGATGGGCCGCGGCAGCAACTGCGCGGTGATGTCCCCGCCGGCGGCGTTGGCCTTCTCGATCATGGTGATGGCGTCGGGCCACGAGGGGTCGCCCGAATTGGCGACGACGAGGGTGAAGGTCAGCGGCAGCCCGACGTCCTCGGCGACGTCGAACACCGTCTGCAGCACGGGCTGGTAGCCGCCGGCCGGGATGTCGGGGACGAACTGCAGCAGGCCGCCGCCGCCGTCCACGACGCCGCGGGCGATCTGCTCGATCTCCTCGCGGGCTGCGTCGTAACTCGGTATGGGCGAACCACTTTCGGTCTTGTGGATGGTCAACCGCGACGAGGCGAAGCCCAGCGCGCCGGCCTCGATCGCCTCCTTGGCCAGCGCCCGCATCTTCGCCAGGTCGTCCTCGGTGGCCGGCTCGCGGTCGGCGCCGCGCTGCCCCATCACGTACACGCGCAGCGGCGAGTGCGGCAGGTACGCGGCCACATCGATGTCACGCTTGCCCGCATCGAGGGCGTCCATGTATTCGGGGAAGGTTTCCCACGTCCACGGCAGGCCGTCGGTCATCACGACACCCGGGATGTCTTCGACGCCGGCCATCACGTCGACGAGGACGTCGTGGTCGGACTGGCGGCACGGCGCGAAGCCGACCCCGCAGTTGCCCATCACCACCGTCGTCACCCCGTGCGCCGACGACGGCGTCAGCCGCTCCGACCAGATGGACTGGCCGTCGTAGTGGGTGTGCAGGTCGACGAAGCCGGGCGTGACCAACAGCCCGGTGGCGTCGATCTCGCGGTTCGCCGCGGCGCCGTTCACGTCGCCGACCGCCTTGATGACGTTGTCGGCCACCGCCACGTCACCGACGTACGGCTCACCCCCCAGCCCGTCGACGATGGTGCCGTTGCGGATGATGAGGTCGTAAGTCATCCAAACAATCTACGACCGTGGCGGCGGCTCGTGCCAGGATCTTCTCCGTGATCGACCACGTGGGCATCAACTGCGCCGACTACGCAAAGTCCCAGCGGTTCTACGACGCGGTGCTGGAGACGCTGGGCTTCTCCCGGCAGCTGGATGTGGGCCCCGCCATCGGGTATGGCCGTGGGGGCAAGCCGACCTTCTGGATCTCAGGCGCGCTGGCCGGACCCAATCGCGAGGTTCACCTGGCGTTCGAGGCGCCCGACGAGGACGCCGTGCGCGCCTTCTATCGGGTGGCCGTGGAGTTGGGCGCCGAACCGCTGCACGAGCCGAGGCTCTGGCCGGAATACCACCCCGGCTACTTCGGCGCGTTCGTGCGCGACCCCGACGGCAACAACGTCGAGGCTGTCTTCCACGGCGCGCTCCCGTAGTGTCGCGAGTATGGCCCGCACCGACGATGCCGCCGTAATCCAAGACCTCCTGCGCGACGCCTTCACCCGGTTGATCGAACACGTCGACGAGATCACCGAGGGATTGACCGAGGAGGTGTCGTCCTATCGGCCGACCCCGGACGCCAACAGCATCGCGTGGCTGCTCTGGCACAGCGCGCGGGTGCAGGACCTCCAGCTGGCCGACGTGGCCGGGGTCGAGCAGGTCTGGCTGCGCGACGGGTGGGTGGACCGGTTCGGACTGGACCTGCCACAGGGCGACATGGGCTACGGGCATTCGCCCGACGACGTCGCCAAGGTGAAGGCGCCCGCGGACCTGCTGTCCGGCTACTACCACGCGGTGCACGAGCTCACCCTCGAATACCTCAGCGGGATCACCGCCGAGGAGCTAGCCCGCGTCGTGGACACCAACTGGGATCCGCCGGTGACGGCCAGCGCCCGGTTGGTCAGCATCATCGACGACTGCGCCCAGCACCTCGGGCAGGCCGCGTACGTGCGGGGGATTGCGTAGATTCGCAGGCGTGCGATTCGCGGCGAGCGTGCTGTTGTGGCTCATCACCACGCTGGCGCTGGCGGTGGCCATCCCCGCGGCGTGGACGCAGCTGCACGTCGTCGACGCCGACGGCTACGCGGCGCTGGCGCGCGGGGCGGCGGCCGACCCGGACCTGCAGTCCGCCATGGCGGCCGAACTGACCACGCGGGCAATGGCTCTCATCGCCGAACACGGCGGGGGCCGTTATCCCGTCGACAGCTCCGACGTGCACGATGCCGCCAGCGCTTTCACCGCCGGGCCAACCTTCCCGCCGCTGTTCGCCCAGGCCAACCGCGCGGCGCACGGCTGGCTGTTCGGTGACCCGGGGGGCGGCGAGAACGGCGATCAGTGGGCGGTCGACGTCGCCCCGATGCTGGGCGACGACTCGATCCGGCCGCTGCTCAGCCGTTACAACGTGACGGTTCCCGCGAAACTGGCTGTCCCGCTGACGGTTTCGATGCCACAAGCGATGCGTCAGGGGCGGCTGAGCCGGCTATCCACCTGGGGGCCGTGGGTGAGCGTGGGGGCGGCGGCGTTGTGCGGGGTCTGCGCGCTGCTCACGCTGGCCGCCGCGCGCCGGCGCGGCAAGGCGCTCAGCAGCCTGGGGGTGTCCGCCCTGCTCGTCGGCGCGGCCGGGTGGGCCGGCCTCGAGGTCGCCGGCCGCTACGTCGACAAGGCGCTCAACCGCACCACCGGCGACATCCGGCGCGTCGCCGAGGCGATGGTCGGACACGCCGAAGCCGGTCTGCACCAATGGCTCAACGTCACGCTGCTGGCCGGCGCCGCCCTGGTGGGACTCGGCGTGGTCGTCGCGATGGTCGGCAGTCTGTGGAAGAAGTCGTGAGCCGCCCCGCTACCCGAACGTGAACGAGAAGACCTGCAGGCCCTTGCTGACCCGCATGTCCAGCTGGTCGCGGTGCGCGGAGTCGTCGGCGACGATCCGGTGCAACGTGGGCGCCCCGCCGATCGGTGTGGTGGTGGTCGTGCCGTCCCGGGTCACGGTGAGCGTGCCGGTGCCGCCGATGACGGCGTAGACGTCCTTCGCGGTGTAGTTCAGCCGGACGGTGGCGTCGTCGCCCTCGGCGGTGGCGCCCTGATCGTCCAGGGTCCAGCGCCCGCGCAGGGCGAACTTGTCGTCGGCCAGGGTCGGCGGAAAGCTCAGCGTGACGGTGCCCGACGTGTAATCGCCGGTGCCGCCGTAGTTTCCGGACCTTTCGACACCGAGGTAGGTTTCGGGCGTGAGCCGGGTCTGCGGGGTGGTGTCGGCCGAACTCGTCGGCGCGGGCAGCGGCGCGCCGGGGTGGGCGTCCGCGAGCAGTTGGCGGATCAGTTTTTCGGTGCCGTCGTAGTCGCCTTCCCCGAACTTCGTGTGCCGCACTTGCCCGTTCGCGTCGATCAGGTATTCGGCCGGCCAGTACAGGTTGTGGAAGTTGTTCCACGTCGCGTAGTCGTTGTCCAGGGCGATGGGGTAGGGGATGTGCAGGTCGGCGGCGCCGCTGGCCACGTTCTCGGGGACCCGCTCGAACGCGTACTCCGGCGTATGCACCCCGATGACGACGAATCCGGCGTCGTGATACCTGTTGTACCAATCGATTACGTGCGGGATCGCGCGTTGGCAGTTGATGCACGAGTAGGCCCAGAAGTCGATCAACACGACCTTGCCGCGCACCTCGGCGGGGTCCAGCGGCTTGCCGTCCGGGGTGTTGAGCCACCCGGTGACGCCGGTCAGGGCGGGCGCGGGCCCGCACTGTTGCAGCTCGTCCGAACCGCTGGAGCAGTCGCTGAGCGCCCCCTCGACGGTGACGCTGGGCGGGCTCAGCGCCAGCCCGGTGCCGCGGTTCGGCTGCTGCGCGGGGGTGGGGTTTAGGCTGTGCCCGATGTCGTTGGCGCCCAGCTTGTTCTGCATCGCCGTCGTGTAGTCGGGGACGGCCCGCTGCAGCATCGCCGGCAGGTTGAACACCAGCGCCACGGCCAGCACGATCATCGCGATCCCGCCGGCGATCTGAATCGCACGCTGCCGTCGGCGGAACGCGGCGACGCGCTCGGCGACGCGGCGCCCGGCCAGCGCGAAGGCCAACAGCGGCACGGCATTTCCGAGGGCGAAGGTCGCGGTCAACACCAGCGCGCCCGGACCGATCGACGAGGTTCCGCCGGCGACCACGATCGCCGCGAGCACCGGACCGGCGCACGGCACGTAGAGCGCGCCCAACGTCAGACCGAGACCGAAACCGTCTGCGTTGGCGCCGATTTGGCGCTGCGGGAGGTAGGCGAACGGCCGTTCGATCAGGTGCTGCACCGGCGGGAAGATCAGCCCCAGGCCGATGAGGGTCAACACCACCAGGGCGGCCCACCGGATCGCGTCCTGCGGCAGGTGCAGCGCCGTCAGCAGCGCGGAGCCGAGCAGGGTGGCCAGGCTGAAGCTGCACACCAGCCCCGCGATCACCAGATACGGGCGGGACACCGAACTCACGCGGCGGGAGTCGGCTCGGGTACCGCCCGCACCGGACAGCAGGATCACCGGGAGCACCGGCAGGATGCACGGCGAGATGCCGGTGATCAGCCCGCCGAGAAACCCGATCAGGGCGATGGTCTGCACGCGCTATTTCCAAGGACGCGACGGGAGCATGGTTCCAGCTTTACCCGTTCGCGCCGCCGACGAGAGTGACCTCGCACAAATCACGCAACGTGCGTTATACAAATCACACGACGTGCGTTACGCTCTTCCGGTGGCGCAACTGACATTCCAGCGTGCCCGCACCGAGGAAAAGAAGCGCCAACGTGCGGAGGCCCTCGTGGAAGCCGCACGCTCGCTGGCGATGGAGACGGGCGTCGCGTCGGTCACCCTGACCGCGGTGGCGAGCCGCGCCGGAATTCACTATTCGGCGGTGCGCCGCTACTTCACCTCGCACAAGGAAGTGCTGCTGCGCCTGTCCGCCGAGGGGTGGGTGCGGTGGTCGAACACCGTGTCGGACAAGCTGGCCGAGCCCGGCGCCAAATCGCCGTCGCGCATCGCCGGGACGCTGGCCGAGGCGCTGGCCGACGATCCGCTGTTCTGCGACCTGCTGGCCAACCTGCACCTGCACCTGGAGCACGAGGTGGACGCGGAGCGGGTCATCGAGGTCAGGCGCATCAGCACCGCCGCCACGCGCTCGCTCGCCGATGCCATCGAGAGGGCGCTGCCCGAGCTCGGGCGGTCGGGGTCGCTCGACATCCTGCTGGCCGCGTACTCGCTGGCGGCCACCCTGTGGCAGGTCGCGAACCCGCCGGCGGATCTCACTGACGTCTACGCCGAGGAGCCGGAAGTGGCTCCGCCGGAGTGGAATCTGGACTTCGCGACCGCGCTGACGCGCCTGCTGACTGCCACGTGCATCGGGCTCATCGCGGAAGCCGCATGAACTCAGGGAGGGAGGCCGGTAACGCTGTGGCTTGGCGATCTTCAACCGGTGAACACGGGAAGGGACTTGGAGCGCCCATGACGACGACTGAGCCAAGGACCGAGCCGCTGCAGCAGCAGGGCTCCGCCGGCGGGGAGGGCGAAAAGGCCGCTCCGCAGCGCGCCAAGAAAAAGGGGGTTTTGGGGCGTTTCTGGCTGGTGCTCACGATCGCGGCTGTCGTCGCGCTGTCGGGTTTCGTCGTGTACCGGTTGCACGGCGTCTTCGGCGTTCACCGCGGTTCGTTCGGTGGTGGCACCTCGGGAGAGGTCCTCGACGAGTTCAACGCCAAGACGATCACGCTCCAGGTCTGGGGCCCGCCGGGCAGCACGGCGACCATCAACTACCTCGACGAAAACTCCCATCCGCAGCAGGCCCTCAACGTGCCCTTGCCCTGGAGCAAAGTATTGAGTTCAACGAAGCCCGGCATCCCGGCAAACCTGGTGGCGCAAGGCGACGGCAGTTGGATCGCCTGCCAGTTCGTGGTGAACAAGCACGACGGAAGCGGTGACGTCATCAAGACGCCGAATCGCTCGGATCCCAACCAAACCGTGAACGCCTTCGTCTATTGCCTGGACAAGTCCGCATGAGCGAGCCGGGCGAGGTTCCGCCGCGCGTCGATCAGCCGCTGATCCCGCCGTTCCTGCCGCGGATGATCCACAAGCTGGCCCTGCCGATCGTCCTGGTGTGGTTGGGCATCGTGTTCGTCACCAACACCGTGGCCCCGCAGCTGGAGGTCGTCGCCAAAACCCACTCGGTGTCGATGAGTCCGACCGACGCGGCGTCCTTCCAGTCGATGATGAAGGTCGGGTCGACGTTCAAAGAGTTCAACTCCGACAACTCGGCCATGATCCTGCTGGAGGGCGACAAGCCACTCGGGGCCGAAGCGCACCGCTACTACGACGAGATCGTCAGGCGCGTCGAGCAAGACAAGAAACACGTCCAGCACGTCCAGGATTTCTGGAGCGATCCGCTCACGGCGGCGGGTTCCCAGAGCCACGACCAAAAGGCCGCGTACGTCCAGGTTTACCTCGCCGGCAACATGGGCGGCGGCCTGGCGAACGAGTCCGCCGCGGCCGTCCGCAAGATCGTGGACTCGGTACCCGCGCCGCCGGGAATCAAGGCATACGTCACCGGCGCGGGTCCGCTGTTCGCCGATCAATCCCACGCGGGTGAGAAGGGCGTAGCGAAGGTCACGCTCGTCACGTTCTTGGTGATCATCTTGATGCTGCTGTTCGTCTATCGGTCGGCGATCACCATGCTGATCATGCTCGTCATGGTGTTCATCGAACTGGCGGCGGCCCGTGGCGTCGTCGCGGTCCTGGGAAACTACGGGATCATCGGGCTTTCCACCTTCGCCAACAACATGCTGGTGCTGATGGCGATCGCTGCCGGGACCGACTACGCGATCTTCGTGGTCGGCCGCTACCACGAGGCCCGTGGTCTGGGCGAATCGCGCGAAAAAGCGTTCTACACCATGTTCCACAGCACCGCGCATGTCGTGCTCGGGTCGGGATTGACCATCGCCGGCGCGATGTACTGCCTGAGCTTCTGCCGGCTGCCGTACTTCCAGACGCTGGGCGTGCCGTGCGCGGTCGGCATGCTGGTGGCGGTTCTAGCGGCGTTGACGCTGGGCCCGGCGGTGTTGACGGTGGCGTCGTTCTTCAAGCTCATGGACCCGAAGCGCAAGCTGCAGACCCGGGGCTGGCGTCGCATGGGCACCGCGGTGGTCCGCTGGCCCGCACCCGTTCTCGCGGTGACCATCGCGGTCGCGTTGGTCGGTCTGCTCGCCCTGCCCGGTTACAAGACGGACTACGACAACCGCCACTTCCTGCCGGCGGACACCCCGGCCAATGTCGGTTATGCCGCCGCGGATCGGCACTTCGACCAGGCTCGGCTCAATCCCGAGCTGTTGATGATCGAGACCGATCACGACCTGCGTAACCCGGCCGACTTCCTGGTCTTGGACAAGGTCGCCAAGGCGGTGTTCCACATCCCGGGTATCGGCCGGGTGCAGACCATCACCCGGCCGTTGGGCACGCCGCTCGACCACAGCACCCTCGGGTTTCAGATGGGCGCGCAAGCCGCGGGGCGGATCCAGACCCAGCACTACCAAGAGGAGCAGGCGAACAATCTGCTCAAGCAGGCCGACGAGCTGCACAAGACGATGGCAACGCTGCACGAGCAGATGCAGGTGACCCAGGATCTGAGCAACACCACGCACGAAACCACCAGGCTCACCAAGGAAACCGTGCAGATCACCGAGAGGTTGCGCGACGACATCGCCAACTTCGACGACTTCCTCCGGCCGATCCGCAGCTACTTCTACTGGGAGAAGCACTGCTACGACATCCCGGCCTGCTGGGCACTCCGGTCGGTCTTCAACGCGCTCGACGGCATCGACCAGGTGGCCGAGAACATCGTGAACCTGAGCGCGAACCTGGACAAGCTGGATCGGATCCAGCCCAAGCTGGTGGCGCTGATCCCCCCGCAGATCGAGAGCCAGCAGCGCAACCTCGACACCATCATGTCGAATTACGCGATCACACAGGGACTTAACGAACAGGCGAAAGCGCAGGCCGACAACGCCACCGCGCAGGGCGATGCCTTCGACAAGGCGAAGAACGACGACACGTTCTACCTTCCGCCGGAGGCGTTCAAGAGCCCGGATTTCGCGCGGGGTCTCAAGCAGTTCATATCGCCGAACGGGCACGCCGTCCGGCTGATCATCTCCCACGAAGGCGACCCGGCGACCCCCGAAGGCATCAACCACATCGAGCCGATCAAGCAGGCCGTGCACGAGGCGATCAAGGGCACCCCCTGGGAGGGCGCCAAGGTCTACCTCGGCGGCACCGCGGCGACGTACAAGGACATGCACGACGGCTCCGACATCGACCTGATCATCGCCGGAATCGCCGCGGCCACTTTGATTTTCGTCATCATGCTGGTGATCACCCGAAGCGTCGTGGCGGCCGTCGTGATCGTCGGCACGGTGTTGCTGTCGCTGGGCGCCTCGTTCGGACTCTCCGTGCTCTTATGGCAGTACATCCTGGGTTTGAAGTTGCACTGGATGGTGCTGGCGATGGCGGTCATCCTGCTGCTGGCGGTCGGCTCGGACTACAACCTGCTGCTGATATCGCGGTTCAAAGAGGAAATCCACGCCGGGCTCAAGACCGGGACGATCCGCGCGATGGCCGGTTCGGGCTCGGTGGTCACCTCCGCCGGTCTGGTGTTCGCCGCGACGATGGCCACGTTCATGTTCAGCCCGCTGCTGGTGATGGCCCAGGTGGGTACGACGATCGCGCTGGGTCTGCTGTTCGACACCTTGATCGTGCGGTCGTTCATGACACCGTCGCTGGCCACCTTGCTCGGGCGCTGGTTCTGGTGGCCGCAGCACGTGCGGCCACGGCCGGCCAGCACCATGCTGCGACCGTACGGACCGCGTCCCGCGGTGCGCGAGCTGATCCTCAACGACGTCGAGGAGCACCCGCCGGGCGGATTGGTACAGCCGCGCTGATCCTACAAAGCGTGAGCAGCCCGCTGCGGGTGGTCAGAAGTCCCAGTCCGCGTCCTCGGTGGCCTGGTGGGAGCCGATGACATAGGAGCTGCCCGACCCGGAGAAGAAGTCATGGTTCTCGCCGGCGCCGGGATCGAGCGCCGAGAGCACCGCTGGGTTCACCCGGCAGTCCGAGGGCCCGAACATCGGCTCGTACCCGAGGTTGGCCAGGGCCCGGTTCGCGTTGAACCGCATGTAGGGCAGTACGTCGTCGGTCCAGCCCAGGCCGTCGTACAGATCGTGGGCATAATCAATCTCGTTGGTGTACAACGCATTCAGCAGCTCGTAGGTGTACTCGCGGTGGCCGGACCGCTCTGATTCCGAAAGCTCGGCGAGTCCGCACTGACACTTGTAGCCGATGTAGAAGCCGTGCACGGCTTCGTCGCGGATGATTAGCCGGATGATGTCGGCGGTGTTGGTGAGCTTGCCGCGCGAGGACCAGTACATCGGCAGGTAGAAACCGGAGTAGAACAGAAACGATTCCAGCATGACCGACGCCGCCTTGCGTTTGAGGGCGTCGTCCCCGCGGTAATAGTCGACGACGATCTGAGCCTTGCGCTGCAGGTGCGGATTGCGCTCGGACCAGTCGAAGGCGTCGTCGATCTGGCGGGTGGAGCACAGCGTCGAAAAGATCGAACTGTAGCTCTTGGCGTGGACCGATTCCATGAACGCGATGTTGGTCAGCACCGCCTCCTCGTGGGGCGTGACCGCATCGGCGATCATCGACACCGCGCCGACGGTGGCCTGCGTCGTATCGAGCAACGTGAGCCCGGTGAACACTCGCACGGTCGTCTGCTGCTCCTGCGCGGTCAGCGTCTGCCATGACGCCGAGTCGTTGGACAGCGGCACCTTCTCCGGCAGCCAGAAGTTGCCCGTCAGCCGATCCCATACCTGCGCGTCCTTGGGGTCGGGCAGGCGATTCCAGTTGACCGCCCGCATTCGATCCACCGATCGGATGCTCATCGCGCGCCGCCGATCTCGTCGCTGCTGTGTAGCCCGGACAGGTCGCCGCGGCGAGCGGCCTCGAAGCGGACGGCGACGTCGGCCCAATTCACGATGGACCACAGCCTGTCGACGTAGTCGGCCTTGACGTTGCGGTACTGCAGGTAGAACGCGTGCTCCCAGGCGTCGAACACCAGCAGCGGAGTGCTGGTGATCGCCACGCTGACGTGGTGATCGTGAATCTGGTGCACGACCAGACGACGCCCGATCGGGTCCCACGCCAGCGCACCCCACCCCGAACCCTGCACGCTGGAGGTGGCCCCGGTCATCTCGGCGCGGAACGCCTCGAATCCGCCGAAGAACTCGTCGATGGCGGCGGCCAGTTCCCCCTCGGGCCTTTCGGCGGCCTCCGGCGAGAGATTCGTCCAAAAGATCGAGTGCAAGGCATGGCCGGCGAGGTGAAACGCCAGCGTCCGCTCCAGGCCCGGCAAGTGGGCGAGGTTGCGCTCGGCACGCGCCTCGGCGAGCTGGTCGACGGTCGAGTTGGCGCCCTTGACGTAGGCGGCGTGATGCGCGTCGTGGTGCAGCTGCATGATCTCGCCGCTGATCGCGGGCTCGAGCGCACCGTAGTCATAGGTCAGGTCGGGCAGGACGTAGTGGGGCATGGCTCTCCCTCGTCGGTGTGGGCTGTCGTCCGAACATACCGCGAGATTTCGGGTAGCCAAATAATTTGTTCCGAGGTACCGTAATTCGTGTCGGTGGGTGTACCGACAGCCACGCGGCCCGCACCGGTTCTCCGGTGCGGGCCGTACCTTTCAGTGGTGAAACGGCAGCAGGGCACACCAAAAAACTCAGCGCCCAGGAGGAGATTCCTGGGCGCTGGGTGGGTGAATACCGCTTATGCCGTGAGGATTACGACCAGTTCCACACCGACATGTCGCCGGGCGGGTAGGTGTTGCAGATGTCGGTGGCCTTGGCGACCACGCCCTTGTTGTTCCAGAAGATCTTCATGTGGTTGGGCCAGGCCAACCACAGCGGATCGGCCTGTGGCGCATAGAAGTTCTCGGAGTAGTTCCGGCGGTCGGCCGGCGACAACGCATAGAACCAGTGGGCCTTGTCGATGGCGGCCTGGTTCACGTTGGGGTGGTTGTTGAAGTCGATCATGTAGCGCTGGTAGTACACCGGGCTGGTGTCCCGGGTTGCCGCCAGGATCTGCTCAGCATCACATGTGGTGTTGATCATCCGGCGGGGGATCGGGAAGTCCTCCGTGGAGTCGGCTACCGCGGTCGACGGGAAGATCGCAGCGGTAACACCCAGAGCAAGGAACACAGCGCCTGCACGCAGGCCGGTACTCAGCCGAGACATAGCAGTTACGGTAGCACTTTTTGGCCGGACGCGGATATTTCCCAGCTGACTGCCAGGGGATCTCTAGCCTGTCTCAGTATCAGTCCCGATCAGGGGCGATGACGTGTGACGGGTCCGGCCGCAGCTCCGGCGGGGCCTGGCTATAGTCCCCGAATGGGCCGTCGCGGCGCTCGACGGCGGCGCGCACGCCCTCGTCCTCCGCGATCTTGATGAAGCCCAGGGCGTCGGGCGTATTGCGCATCAGGCCGTCGAGGATGCCGCCCAGCGTCTGGGTGGAGGCCAGGCCCATGTTCTCGTAGGCCTGGTTGACGATCAGCTTTTGCGCCTGCAACTGCGACAAGGGGATCTGCGCCAGTTCGGCCGCGATCTCGGCCACCCGCGCTTCGAGGCGCTCGAAGGGCACCGCCTCGTTGATCAGCTCGATCTCCGCGGCCTGCACGCCGGTCAGGGGACGCCCGGTCAGCGAGTGCCACTTCACCTTGGCCAGGCTCAACCGGTAGAGCCACATCCCGGTCAGGTACGCGCCCCACATCCTGCTGTAGGGGGTGCCGATCACGGCGTCCTCGCTGGCGATGACGAGATCGGCGCACAGCGCGTAGTCGCTGGCCCCGCCCACGCACCAGCCGTGCACCTGGGCGATCACCGGTTTGGACGCCCGCCAGATGGCCATGAACTTTTGCGTCGGCCCGGTCTCGCGGGCGCTGACCATCGCGAAGTCCTTGCCGGGATCCCACTTCCCGTCGCTCATCATGGACTCGCCCCAGTGCTGGAAACCGCCGCCGAAGTCGTAGCCGCCGGAGAACGCCCGGCCCGCCCCGCGCAGCACGATGACCTTGACGGCCGGGTCGCGCTCGGCCAGGCCGACCGCGGCCTCGATCTCGTCGGGCATGGGCGGCACGATCGTGTTCAGCTGCTCGGGCCGGTTCAGCGTGATGGTGGCCACCGGGCCGGCCGTGCGGTAGAGCACGGTCTGGAAGTCGCTGCTTGGCATGGCGTCCTTAGGGGTCGGGCTGCCGGTTTTCCGGTGACGAGGCGTAGATCCGCCCGGCGATCTTCAGATATGGCGTGGTGAGGTAGGCCGAGAAGGCGACGATGGCCGAAAAGATCGCGGCCACGACGACCCCGTTGGGCCACAGCTGGCCCGTCCCCACCGCGAAGCAGGCGATGCCGATGATCGCGGTCGCCCAGTAGAACCGCCGGCCCGCGCGGCGGTCGTTGATGAAGCGGTACCGTGCCTGGGCCGCCGACGCCAGGATGAAGATCAGCCCGGTCGCCAACAGGGTGAGTTCGATGCGCTGCGCCGCTGACACGTCGTCGATCCTATGACTGCGTGCGCCCGCCCAGCATCTGCCATAGGAACGAGTAGGTCAGCGCCGACTTGAAGGCGACCTGCTCGTTGTCGGCCGCACCGGCGTGGCCGCCCTCGATGTTCTCGTAGTAGAACACCGGGTGGCCGGCGGCCTCGAGGGCCGCGGTCATCTTGCGGGCGTGCCCCGGATGCACCCGGTCGTCGCGGGTGGACGTGGTCATCAGCACCGGCGGGTACCGGCGCGTCGCCGAAATGTTTTGGTAGGGCGAGTATTCGGCGATGAATTCCCAATCGTCGGGGTTGTCAGGGTCACCGTACTCGGCCACCCACGACGCGCCGGCCAGCAGCAGGTGGTAGCGCTTCATGTCCAGCAGCGGCACGCTGCACACCAGTGCGCCGAATTTCTCCGGGTACTGGGTCAGCATGATGCCCATCAGCAGACCGCCGTTGCTGCCACCCTGCGCGCCGAGCTGCTCGACGCGTGTGATACCGCGGTCCACCAAATCGGTTGCCACGGCGGCGAAGTCCTCGGCGACCTTGTGCCGGCCCTCACGTATCGCCTGCGTGTGCCACGCGGGGCCGTATTCGCCGCCGCCGCGGATGTTGGCCAACACGTACGTGCCGCCGCGGGCCAGCCACAGCCGCCCCAGCACGCCGCTGTAACCGGGCGTGTTCGATGATTCGAATCCGCCGTAGCCGTAGAGCAGGGTGGGCGCCGGTCCGTCGGACGCCGGGCCGGCGGGCCGCACCACGAAGTAGGGGATCGGCGTGCCGTCCTTCGACTTCACGAAGTTCTGTGTCACCGAGATGTTTTCGGCATCGAAGAACGCCGGGGCGGACTTGAGCTGTTCGAGGGCCCCGTCGTCGGTGCCCCGCATCAGCCGGGACGGTGTGTCGAATCCACTGGAATCCAGGAAGAACTCGTCGCCGGTGTCGTCGGCGGAGACGACGACGGTGTTGGTGGCGGCCGGGATCCCGGCCACGGGTTCGCGGCGCCAGGATGCCCGTGACGATCGCAAGCGCGGCGGAGCCGGGCGCAGCGGGTCGTCACCCGATGGCCGTGACGGCGTGACGATCTCGACGCGACTGGCCACGTCCACCAGCGAGACGATCACCAGCCGGTCGCGGGTCCACGCGTAGTGGTTGAGCGCCGTGTGGTCGTCGGGCTCGAAGACCACCTGCAATTGCGCTGTGCCGGCGAGGAATTCCTCGTAGTCGGCGGCCAGCAGCGACCCGGCGCCATAGGTGGTGTCGCCGAAGAACCAATCGCTGCGCAGCTCGACCAGCAGCCATTCGCGGTGCAGGCTCACGCTGGCGTCGGTGGGGGTGTCGATGCGGATGAGCTCCGGGCCGCGCAGCTCGTAGAGTTCTTCGTTCCAGAAGTCCAGCGCCCGCCCGATCAGGGTGCGCTCGTACCCAAGGATCCGGCTGGCGCTGGCCGCCACGTTCACGTCGGAACGGGCGCCCTCGAAGACGGTCTCGGCCTCGGCCAGGGGTGTGCCCCGGCGCCACCGCTTGACCACCCGCGGGTAGCCCGAGTCGGTGAGCGTGTCGGGCCCGAAGTCGGTGCCGACCAGGACGGTGTCGGGGTCTTCCCAGCTGACCTGCGACTTGGCTTCCGGCAGCTCGAATCCGTCGGTGACGAATTCCCTTGTCAGCATGTCGAATTCGCGCACGATCGAGGCGTCCGAGCCGCCGCGGGAGAGGCTGACCAGCGCGCGGGTGTACTCGGGGTAGATGACGGCGGCGCCGGCCCACACCCATTTCTCGCCGTCGGCCCGGCCCAGTTCGTCGACGTCGATCAGCACGTCCCACTCGGGGGTATCGGTGCGGTAGCTGTCCAGCGTGGTGCGCCGCCACAGCCCGCGGGGGTTGGCCGCGTCACGCCAGAAGTTGTAGAGGTATTCGCCGCGGCGTACCACGTAGGGGATGCGGGCGTCGGTGTCGAGCACCTCGAGCGCCTCGGTGCGCATCCGCTCGAAATCGGTGTCGCGGAAGCGCGCCAGCGTCGGCTCGTTGCGCGCCCGCACCCAATCCAGCGCCTCGTCGCCGGTGACGTCCTCGAGCCAGAGGTAGGGGTCTTCGCTGTCCTGAGGGTCGGTGCGCGCGTGCGGCGTCGTGGAAGCGTTGGAAGCCATGGAAGCCATTGTGGCCACGGCGGTACTGTGAGGTGTATTACACAGCCGAACGAGGAGTGAGAGCAGTGACCGTTTTCGCACGTCCAGGTGCCGCCGGGGCGTTGATGTCGTATGAGTCTCGCTACGAGAACTTCATCGGGGGGCAGTGGGTTCCGCCGGCGCGGGGGCGCTACTTCGAGAACCCGACACCGGTCACCGGCCAGACGTTCTGCGAGGTGGCCCGTTCGGATGAGGCCGACGTCGACAAGGCGCTCGACGCCGCCCACGCGGCCGCGCCGGCGTGGGGTAAGACGGCGCCGGCCGAGCGCGCCGCGATCCTGAACAAGATCGCCGACCGCATCGACGAACACACCGCCGCGCTGGCGGTGGCCGAGGTCTGGGACAACGGCAAGCCGATCCGCGAGGCGCTGGCCGCCGACATCCCCTTGGCGGCCGACCACTTCCGGTACTTCGCCGCGGCGCTGCGCGCCCAGGAGGGCTCGCTGAGCCAGATCGACGACGACACCGTCGCCTACCACTTCCACGAGCCGCTCGGCGTGGTCGGGCAGATCATCCCGTGGAACTTCCCCATCCTGATGGGCGCCTGGAAGCTGGCGCCCGCGTTGGCCGCCGGCAACGCGGTGGTGCTCAAACCCGCTGAGCAGACGCCGGTTTCGGTGCTCTACCTGATGTCGCTGATCGGCGATCTGCTGCCGCCCGGGGTGATCAACGTCGTCAGTGGGTTCGGCGCCGAGGCCGGTAAGCCGCTGGCATCGAGCAATCGGATCGCCAAGATCGCGTTCACCGGCGAGACCACCACGGGGCGACTGATCATGCAGTACGCGTCGCAGAACCTGATCCCGGTCACCCTCGAGCTCGGGGGCAAGAGCCCCAACATCTTCTTCTCCGACGTGATGGCCAAGGCCGACGACTATCAGGACAAGGCGCTGGAGGGCTTCACGATGTTCGCCCTCAACCAGGGCGAGGTGTGCACCTGCCCGTCGCGCAGCCTGGTCCAGGCCGACATCTACGACGAGTTCCTGGAGCTGGCCGCGATCCGCACCAAGGCGGTCCGGCAGGGCGACCCGCTGGACTCCGAGACCATGCTGGGGTCGCAGGCGTCCAACGACCAGCTGGAAAAGGTGTTGTCCTACATCGAAATCGGCAAGGACGAGGGCGCCAAGGTGATCACCGGCGGCGAACGCGCCGAGCTCGGCGGCGACCTGTCCGGCGGCTTCTATATGCAGCCCACCATCCTGGGCGGCGACAACTCGATGCGGGTCTTCCAGGAGGAGATCTTCGGGCCGGTGGTGGCGGTGACGTCGTTCTCCGATTACGACGACGCCATGTCGATCGCCAACGACACCCTCTACGGCCTGGGGGCGGGGGTGTGGAGCCGCGACGGCAACACCGCCTACCGGGCCGGGCGCGACATCCAGGCCGGCCGGGTGTGGGTGAACTGCTACCACGTCTATCCCGCCCACGCGGCGTTCGGCGGCTACAAGCAGTCCGGCATCGGCCGGGAGAACCACAAGATGATGCTGGACCACTATCAGCAGACCAAGAACATGCTGGTGTCCTACTCCGAGAAGGCGCAAGGGTTCTTCTGACGCGCCGGCGACCATGCAGAGCGAAGCGATGAGGAGGAGCGGCGCCAAGGGTCTCGCGCCCGCCGGAGTGGCCATCACCGCCCCGGCCGCCGAGGTGCTGGCGCGGCTGCAGGCGGCGCACGGCCCGGTGATGTTCCACCAGTCCGGCGGCTGCTGCGACGGCTCGTCGCCGATGTGCTACCCGCTCGGCGACTTCCTCGTCGGCGATCGCGACGTCCTGCTCGGCGTGCTTGACGTCGGACCCGACGGGGTGCCGGTGTGGATTTCGGGCCCGCAGTATGCGGCCCACTATCGCGACAAGCACACCCAGTTGGTGATCGACGTGGTGCCCGGCCGCGGCGGCGGGTTCAGCCTGGAGGCGCCCGACGGCGTCCGGTTCCTGTCCCGCGGCCGCGTCTTCACCGCCGAAGAGCAAGCGTCCTTGGCCGGCGCGCCGGTCATCACGGGCGCCGGTTACGAGCGGGGTGAACGGCCCGCGACACGCGGTCCGGTGGTGGCCGACGCGGGCGCGCAGACCTGCCCTGCGCCTCGGTGACCGCAGTACAGTCGAGAAAGTGATTCCCCTGCCCCGTCCCTGGTTACTGGCCGGCGCCATGCTGATCGGAAGCGCGGTCGGGGCCCTGGCGTGCGTGGCGTACACCGTCGTGGTCCACGCCAGCGTCCGCCCGGACATCGCGATCGCGTCGGTGGTCGGCATCCCCAGCGTCGTCGGGCTGACGATGATCCTGTTCTCCGGGCGCCGCTGGGTCACCGCGCTGGGCGCGTTCATCCTGGCGGCGGCGCCGGGCTGGTTCGGTGTGCTCGTCGCGTTGCGGGTGACCGCCGGTGCCTGACGACAAGGACGCCGCGAGCCCCGGGACCGAGGCCTTCGTGCCGGACTTCTCCGACGATGAACGCGAGACCGAGGACACCGGGACCCAGTCCTGGGTCCCCGATTTCGACGACGACTCCGACTCCGAGATCGCGGACACCGGCGAGCGGCCGGCGGCCACCGAGCCCAAAGCCGGCGAGCCCGAACCGGAGGTCGCCACCGGATCCGCCGTCCCGGTGCAGTCGGTCACCGTCCCCGGTCGCTACTTCTACGTCAAGTGGTGGAAGTTGGCCCTGGTGCTCCTGGGCGTGTGGGCCGCCGCGGCCGTGGTCGGGCTGGGTTTGTTCTCGTGGTGGTACGACTCGATCGACAAGACCCCGGCGCTGTTCGCGGTGCTGGTCTACGTGGCGGTGTGCGTGGTCGGCGGCGTGATGCTCGCGATGGTGCACGGCAGGCCGCTGGTTTCCGCGCTGTCGGTGGCGCTGATGTCCGGGCCGTTCGCCGCCGTGGCCGGCGCGGCACCCCTGTACGGCTATTACTACTGCGAGCGAGTGGGCCACTGCCTGGTCGGCGTCATTCCCTATTGACGCCTCGCCCGGGCGGCCACCAGGGGGCATGGCCCACTAGGGTGGGCACGTGACTTCTCACTATGACGTCGTCGTCCTCGGGGCCGGCCCCGGCGGATATGTCGCGGCCATTCGCGCCGCACAACTCGGCCTTTCCACCGCGGTCGTCGAGCCGAAGTACTGGGGCGGGGTTTGCCTCAATGTCGGCTGCATTCCGTCCAAGGCGCTGCTGCGCAACGCCGAACTCGCGCACATCTTCACCAAAGAGGCCAAGACCTTTGGCATCACCGGAGAGGCGACCTTCGACTACGGCGTCGCCTTCGACCGCAGCCGCAAGGTGGCAGAGGGCCGCGTCGCGGGCGTGCACTTCCTGATGAAGAAGAACAAGATCACCGAGATCCACGGCTACGGCCGGTTCACCGACGCGAACACCATCTCGGTCGAACTCAACGACGGCGGGACCGAGACGGTCACGTTCGACAACGCCATCATCGCCACCGGCAGCAGCACCCGGCTGGTTCCGGGCACCTCGCTGTCCGCCAACGTGGTCACCTACGAGGAACTGATCCTGTCCCGCGAGCTGCCTGAGTCGATCATCATCGCCGGTTGCGGAGCGATCGGCATGGAGTTCGGCTACGTGCTGCGCAACTACGGGGTCGACGTGACCGTCGTGGAGTTCTTGGCGCGCGCGCTGCCCAACGAGGACGCCGAGGTGTCCAAGGAGGTCGAGAGGCAGTTCAAGAAGCTGGGCGTCAAAATCCTCACCGGCACCAAGGTCGAGTCGATCTCCGACAACGGTGCCGAGGTGACCGTGGCCGTCAGCAAGGACGGCAACACCCAGGAGCTCAAGGCCGCGAAGGTGTTGCAGGCCATCGGTTTTGCGCCCAACGTCGAGGGCTACGGC
Source organism: Mycobacterium sp. TKK-01-0059 (assembly GCF_000709305.1). Classification (NCBI taxonomy): domain Bacteria; kingdom Bacillati; phylum Actinomycetota; class Actinomycetes; order Mycobacteriales; family Mycobacteriaceae; genus Mycobacterium; species Mycobacterium sp. TKK-01-0059. Next base: position 1,198,680 of record NZ_KL446993.1, on the reverse strand, counting down.
CTCGAGGCCGCCGGGGTCGCGCTGACCGACCGCAAGGCCATCGGCATCACCGACTACATGCGCACCAACATCGAGCACATCTACGCCATCGGCGATGTCACCGGGAAGCTGCAGCTCGCCCACGTCGCCGAGGCCCAGGGCGTCGTGGCGGCCGAAACCATCGCCGGCGCAGAGACTTTGGCGCTCGGTGACTACCGGATGATGCCGCGCGCGACCTTCTGCCAGCCTCAGGTGGCCAGCTTCGGCCTCACCGAGGAGCAGGCCCGCGAGGAAGGCCACGACGTGGTGGTGGCGAAATTCCCGTTCACCGCGAACGGCAAGGCCCACGGTGTCGGCGACCCGAGCGGGTTCGTCAAGCTGATCGCCGACTCGAAATACGGTGAGCTGCTGGGCGGTCACCTGGTGGGGCACGATGTCTCGGAGTTGCTCCCGGAGCTGACGCTGGCGCAGAAGTGGGATCTGACCGCCACCGAGCTGGCCCGCAACGTGCACACCCACCCGACCATGTCCGAGGCGCTGCAGGAATGCTTCCACGGCCTGACCGGACACATGATCAATTTCTGAGCCGCGCATGATTCGCACCGTCACGCCCCAGACGATCGCGGGCGCCGTCGCCGGCCTGGCGACCGGTTATGTCGTGTGGCTGCTGGGCATTTCGACGGGGGACAACGCGACGGCGGGCCAGTGGGGTCCGCTGGTCTTGCTGGCCTCGGTGGTGCTGGGAATCGGCGCCGGCATCTGGGGTGCCTGGCAGCGTCGACGCGGGAAGCGGGGCTGGGCGGCGTTCGCCTTCGGCCTGCCGGTACTTCCCGTGGTCCTGACGCTGGCCATTTTGGCCGACGTCTACCTATAGCTGCCGCGGGTTGTCCAGCGGAATCTCGAGCGTGGCCATCGTCGCGGCCAGCCCGTCGTATTGGCTTGCCAGCAAGCAGAATTCGATCAGCTGCCGCCGGTCCAGGTGAGTCGCCAGCTCGCGCCAGGTGGCGTCGGTGACGGCGCGGTCGTTGACGAACTCGTCGGTCGCCGCCAGCAGCGCCTGCTGACGCACGGTCAGGCGCCCCTCGACCGGGTCCAGTTGCTGCGGCCACGCGAAGATCGCGGCCTGCGCGTCGGCGTCCAGCCCGGCCTTGCGCGCCATCCGGCGATGGTGCTGCAGTTCGTATTCGCACGCCCGTAGGTGTCCGACCCGCAGGATCACCAGCTCGGTGTCGATGGTCGGGAGCTTGCCGCGCAGCAGCCGGCCCCCGTAGGCCAGCCACGTCCAAAACAGCAACTGGCGCTGGCCCAGGGTGGTGAACAGGTGCATCTCCGGTGCGCGCACGGTGCGCGCACCCAGCTTCGCGATCACCCAATTGATCGGTCCCAGTTGGCGGAATCGCCCCGGCGGGATGCGGCCGCCGGGACTCACGGTTGCGTCACCAGGTACGGGGACACGGTGCTGCGATGCTCGTCGAGATCGAGCGCGCGCCCGAGCGCCGGGAAGGCGCGCTGCGGACAGTTGTCGCGCTCACAGACCCGGCATCCCGCGCCGATCGGTGTGGAGATTTCCCCCGACAAGTCGAGTCCTTCCGAGTAGACGAGCCGGTGCGCGTGGCGAAGCTCGCAGCCCAGACCGATCGCGAAGGTCTTACCGGGCTGACCATACCGGGCCGCGCGTCGTTCCACGGTGCGGGCCACCCACATGTAGTTGCGGCCGTCGGGCATCTGCGCGATCTGGACCAGGATCTTGCCCGGGTTGGCGAAGGTTTCGTAGACGTTCCACAGCGGGCAGGTGCCGCCGCTGGAGGAGAAATGAAAACCGGTGGCGGACTGGCGTTTTGACATGTTGCCGGCACGGTCGACCCGGACGAAGGAGAACGGCACCCCGCGCATCGACGGGCGCTGCATCGTCGAGAGCCGGTGCGCGATGGTCTCGTAGCTGATCGAGTAGAACGAGGACAACCGTTCGACGTCGTAGCGGAAATTCTCTGCGACGTCGTGGAATTGGCGGTAGGGGAGCACGGCGGCCGCGGCGAAGTAGTTGGCCAGACCGAGCCGGGCCAGCGTGTGCGACTCGTCGCTGGTGAACTTGCCCTGCGCGACCAGGTCATCGATCAGGTCCCCGAACTCGAGGTAGGCCAGTTCGGCGGCCATCTTGAACACCTGCTGCCCCAGCGAGAGGTGATTGCTGATCTCCAGCGTCTTGGTGGCGGGGTCGTAGCGGTGCAGCACGGTGTCGCCGAGATCGATGCGGCGGTTGATGTGCACCCCATGCACCTCGGTGAGCCGGCGCGTCAACTCCCGGGCCAGATCGCCGTGGTGCAACCGCATCTTGATGGTGAGCTCCTCGGCGGCGGTGTCCAGCTCGTGCAGGTAGTTCTGCCGTTGGTAGAAGTAGTCGCGCACCTCCTCGTGCGGCATGGTGATCGATCCGCTGCCGCTGCCGTCGGAGAACCGCTCCTCGGTGGCGGCCGCCAGCTGCGCGGTGGTGATCCGGTAACGGCGGTGCAGGTTGACCACCGCCCGCGCCAACGCGGGATGAGCGCTGACCATCTCGGCGACCTCGGTCGGGTCGACGTCGATGTCGAGGTCGCGGTCCAGGGTGACCTCGCGCAGCTCGGCGACCAGCCGGGTGTCGTCCTGCGAGGAGAAGAACGTGGCGTCCACCCCGAACACCTCGGTGATGCGCAACAGCACGGCCACCGTCAGGGGGCGAACGTCGTGCTCGATCTGGTTGAGGTAGCTCGGGGAGATCTCGAGCATCTGAGCCAGCGCGGCCTGGGAAAACCCGCGCTCGTTGCGCAGCTGGCGGACCCGCGAGCCGACGAACGTCTTGGACACCTCACCGAGGTTACCGGCCTTGCGAAGCTTTGGTTCGCAGAGTTGGCACCGGGTCTCGCGCGTCGCGATTGGTGTTCGATGGCCCTCGTTGGCATTATTCGACCGGGGCCTTGGGCCTTAACCTGGGGTGACCGCGAGGAGGAAACGGGGAGCGCACCGTGAGCCTGGATAAACAACTGATGCCGGTGCCCGACGGTCACCCGGACGTTTTCGACCGCCAGTGGCCGTTGCGGGTCGGGGATATCGACCGCACGGGCCGGCTGCGACTGGACGCCGCGTGCCGGCACATCCAGGACATCGGCCAGGACCAGCTGCGCGAGATGGGTTTCGAGGAGACGCATCCGCTGTGGATCGTCCGGCGCACCATGATCGACCTGATCCGACCGGTCGAGTTCAGCGACATGCTGCGGATGCGCAGATGGTGCTCGGGCACCTCCAATCGCTGGTGCGAGATGCGGGTCCGCATCGACGGCAAGCGCAAGGGCGGGCTCATCGAGTCCGAGGCCTTCTGGATCAACATCAACCGGGAGACCCAGATGCCCTCGCGCATCGCCGACGACTTCCTGGCGGGCCTGCACAAGACCACGTCGGTCGACCGGCTGCGATGGAAGTCCTATCTGAAGCCGGGCAGCCGGGACGACGCGGTCGAGATCCACGAGTTTCCCGTCCGGGTCACCGACATCGACCTGTTCGACCACATGAACAACTCGGTGTACTGGAGCGTGGTCGAGGACTACCTGGCCTCGCACACCGAGCTGATGCAGGCGCCGTTGCGCATCACGATCGAGCACGAGGCGCCGGTGGCGCTGGGGGACAAGCTGGAGATCATCTCGCACATCCACCCCGCCGGATCGACCGAGCAATTCGGTCCCGACCTGGCCGATCGCACTGTTACAACGCTCACATACGCCGTCGGCGACGAGACGAAAGCCGTCGCGTCGATCTTTGCTAGGTAACAGGACAAGCGTCCCGGTTAAATTGCCCTCTGACCTGCGGCTTTGGGGTTACTGACGGGTAGCTTCTGAAACGGTCAAGCAAGTTAGCAACTTAACAAGATTCGCAAATTTGCCCGTTCCCGTTGCTGAAATTGGCAATTGAAACGGGTGGACCGGCCCCCCTGAGCTGTGCCATCTTCGAGTTAGCACACCAGTGAAGTTGAGCCGCTAGCTACCGCCGGTGAGGCGTTCAGCAACCCAGTAGTGAAGATCGTGAAGGAGCATGCCCATGTCTGCCGTTGGCACCCCCAAGAGCGCCGAACAGATTCAGAAGGACTGGGACACCAACCCGCGGTGGAAGGACGTCACCCGCACCTACAGCGCCAAGGACGTCGTCGCCCTGCAGGGCACCGTCGTCGAGGAGGCCACCCTGGCCCGCCGCGGCGCCGAGGTGCTGTGGGAGCAGCTCCACGACCTCGAGTACATCAACGCGCTCGGCGCGCTGACCGGCAACATGGCCGTCCAGCAGGTGCGCGCCGGCCTGAAGGCCATCTACCTGTCCGGGTGGCAGGTGGCCGGGGACGCGAACCTGTCCGGGCACACCTACCCCGACCAGAGCCTCTACCCGGCCAACTCGGTGCCCCAGGTGGTCCGCCGGATCAACAACGCGCTGCTGCGCGCCGACGAGATCGCCAAGGTCGAGGGCGACACCTCGGTGAAGAACTGGCTGGCCCCCATCGTCGCCGACGGTGAGGCCGGTTTCGGTGGCGCGCTCAACGTCTACGAGCTGCAGAAGGCCATGATCGCGGCCGGTGTGGCGGGCTCGCACTGGGAGGACCAGCTGGCTTCGGAGAAGAAGTGTGGTCACCTGGGCGGCAAGGTGCTGATCCCGACCCAGCAGCACATCCGCACCCTGACCTCGGCCCGGCTGGCGGCCGACGTGTGCGACGTGCCGACCGTCGTCATCGCCCGGACCGACGCCGAGGCGGCCACCCTGATCACCTCGGACGTCGACGAGCGCGACCAGCCGTTCATCACCGGTGAGCGCACCAAGGAGGGCTTCTACCGGGTCCGCAACGGCCTGGAGCCCTGCATCGCCCGGGCCAAGGCGTACGCGCCGTACTCCGACCTGATCTGGATGGAGACCGGCACTCCGGACCTCGAGCTCGCCGCGAAGTTCGCCGAGGGCGTCAAGTCCGAGTTCCCCGACCAGATGCTGGCCTACAACTGCTCGCCGTCGTTCAACTGGAAGAAGCACCTGGACGACTCCACCATCGCGAAGTTCCAAAAGGAGCTTGGCGCAATGGGATTCAAGTTCCAGTTCATCACGCTGGCCGGCTTCCACGCCCTGAACTACTCGATGTTCGACCTGGCCTACGGCTACGCCCGCAACCAGATGAGCGCCTACGTCGAGCTGCAGGAGCGCGAGTTCGCCGCCGAGGAGCGTGGCTACACCGCGACCAAGCACCAGCGTGAGGTGGGTGCCGGTTACTTCGACCGCATCGCCACCACGGTCGACCCGAGCTCGTCGACCACCGCGCTGACCGGCTCCACCGAAGAGGGCCAGTTTCACTGAGCTGAGCTGAGCCCGGGCGGCGCATGCCGCAAGCGCGCCGAGCGTGCATCGGTGGCGAGAATTCGGCCGAACTTTCGCCCTGAGTACACGCTCGTCGCACCGAAAATGAGATGAAGTAGCGTAGGCCCCGCCCAGGCCAACCCTGGGCGGGGCCTATTGCGGTGCAAGACGATACGGTCACCGCAGAGAACCGGAGAGAATTGAAGTGAGTGACGCAGCGATTCAGCGAGTAGGCGTAGTCGGGGCCGGCCAGATGGGATCCGGCATCGCCGAGGTCTCGGTCCGTGCCGACGTCGACGTGACGGTGTTCGAGACCACCGAGGCCCTCATCACGGCGGGACGCAACCGCATCGTCAAGTCGCTGGAGCGCGGCGTCAGCGCGGGCAAGGTCACCGAGCGCGAACGTGACCGCGCGCTGAGCAAGCTCACCTTCACCACGGACCTGAACGACCTCGCCGACCGCCAACTGGTCATCGAGGCGATCATCGAGGACGACGCCGTCAAGGCGCAGGTCTTCGCCGAACTCGACCGCGTGATCACCGATCCCGACGCGGTGCTGGCGTCCAACACCTCCAGCATCCCGATCATGAAGATCGCCGCGGCCACCAAGAACCCGCAACGCGTGCTGGGTCTGCACTTCTTCAACCCGGTTCCGGTGTTGCCGCTGGTCGAGTTGGTCAGCACGCTGGTCACCGACGAGGCCGCCGCCGCGCGTACCGAGGAGTTCGCCAGCGCGGTCCTGGGCAAGCAGGTGGTGCGCTGCTCGGACCGGTCCGGCTTCGTGGTGAACGCGTTGCTGGTGCCCTACCTGCTGTCGGCGATCCGCATGGTGGAGGCCGGATTTGCCACCGTCGAGGATGTGGACAAGGCTGTGGTGGCCGGGTTGTCGCACCCGATGGGCCCGCTGCGCCTGTCCGACCTGGTCGGCCTGGACACCTTGAAGTTGATCGCGGACAAGATGTTCGAGGAGTTCAAGGAGCCGCAGTACGGGCCGCCGCCGCTGCTGCTGCGCATGGTGGAGGCCGGCCGGCTCGGCAAGAAGACCGGCCAGGGCTTCTACAAGTACTGACCACTCGCGGGTGACATACCGCGGGGCGCGTGACACGCTGGCCGCTATGCCGTCGGCTAGTATGCGTGCGTTTAATACGACGAAAGGTATGTACCGCGGATGACGAGGCTTGAGCCGTATTACGAGGAGTCGCAGTCCATCTACGACGTCTCGGACGAATTCTTCGCATTGTTTCTCGACCCGACGATGGCCTACACGTGCGCCTATTTCGAGCGCGACGACATGACCCTCGAAGAGGCCCAGATTGCGAAATTCGACCTGGCGCTGGGAAAGCTGAACCTCGAGCCTGGGATGACCCTGCTGGACATCGGCTGCGGCTGGGGCGGCGCGCTCAAACGGGCCGTCGAGCGCTACGACGTCAACGTCATCGGAATCACGCTGAGCCGCAACCAATTCGAGTACAGCAAGAAGATGCTGGCCGGATTGCCGACGGACCGTAACATCGAAGTGCGCCTGCAGGGCTGGGAAGAGTTCGAGGACAAGGTCGACCGGATCGTGACGATCGGCGCCTTCGAGGCCTTCAAGATGGAGCGCTATCCCGCATTTTTCGACCTCGCCTATGACATCCTTCCCGACGACGGCCGGATGCTTTTGCACACCATTCTGATGTATCAATGGCAGGAATATCCCGCGCTCGGCGTCACATTGACGATGAGCGATATCCGGTTCGCGCGATTCATCGGCCAGGAGATTTTCCCGGGCGGCCAACTGCCGGCGCAGGAGGACATTTTCAAGTTCGGCGAGGCCGCCGGGTTCTCGGTCGAGCGGGTGCAGTTGCTGCAGGAGCATTACGCGCGGACCCTCAACATCTGGGCGGCGAATCTGGAAGCCAACAAGGAAAAGGCGATCGCCGTCCAATCCCAAGAGGTCTACGACAAGTACATGCACTATCTGACCGGGTGCGAGAATTTCTTCCGCAAGGGCATCAGCAACGTGGGGCAATTCACGTTGGTCAAATAGCCCAGTCGAGTCAGCCCCGAACGGTGATCCGTTCGGGGCTGATTGTTTTCGTGGAGCGGGTTACTTCTTCTCCATCGTGAACTGGTTGACGTCGGTGTACCCATCCCGGAACAGCTCGGCGCAGCCGGTCAGGTACTTCATGTACCGGTCGTAGACCTCTTGGGACTGGATGGCGAGGGCCTCCTCGCGGTTGGCCTCGAGCGCCTCGGCCCACAGGTCCAGCGTCCTCGCGTAGTGCAGCCGCAGCGACTGGACGCGGGTGAGCTCGAAGCCCACCGTGACCCCGTACTCGCCGACGGTCTGGGGCGTCGGAAGCCAGCCACCCGGGAAAATCTCGGCCAGGATGAATTTCGAGAACTCGACGATCTCGTGGGTCAGGCTCAGGCCCTTGGCCCGGGCGTCCTTGAACGACGGCCGAACGATGGTGTGCAGCAACATGATTCCGCCGGGCGGAAGCGCGTTGTAGGCCATCTTGAAGAAGCGCCCGTAGCGCTGGCGGCCGAAGTGCTCGAACGCGCCGATCGAGACGATGCGGTCCACCGGCTCGTGGAACTTCTCCCAGCCCTCCAGCAGCACACGGCGGGTGCGGGTGGTGTCCATCTGGTCGAAGGATTTCTGCACGTGCTCGGCCTGATTCTCCGACAGCGTCAGGCCCACGACGTTGACGTCGTAGCGCTCGATGGCTCGCCGCATGGTGGCGCCCCAGCCGCAACCGATGTCCAGCAGCGTCATTCCCGGCTCGAGCTTGAGCTTCCCCAGCGCCAAATCGATCTTGGCGAGCTGCGCCTGTTCCAGGGTCATGTCGTCGCGCTCGAAGTAGGCGCAGCTGTAGGTCTGGGTGGGGTCCAGGAACAGCCGGAAGAAATCGTCAGACAAGTCGTAATGGGCTTGCACGTTTCCGAAATGCGGCGTGAGCTGCACAGACATGTCGACACGAGCCTTTCTTTTTGCGGAGGGGCAGGGGCGCACAGCCGACAAGAACCCCGCTATGTCCCCCGACGCTTCCTGCATGCTAATCCCTGAGGCAGGCGAAGTCGTCCTACCCAGGGGCTGCGTCCCAGCCTCACATGAGACCGACAGGATTCCAAAAGCGCCGCCCGGGCCGTCTCAGCCGGCGGCCGCGTCGTCGTCGTCCCGGGGCGGGACGATCGGCGACGGGTGCGGCTCCTCGCGGAATTTCTCCAGCGACCCGCCGACCTCGACGATCCCCTTCAGCGCGTTCCAGCTCAGCATCGTCAGGTAGTCGATCAACTCGTCGCGAGTCATCCGCGGATAGGACATCCAGGAGTGGGTGGCCAGCTGCACGCCGCCGACGATCAGGTACGCCCACGGCTCCGCGCCCCCGGTGTCCATGCCCGCCTGTTGCATGCGCCGGCGCATCAGCACCGCGAGCATGCGGGCGATGATCCGCTCGGAGTCGGCGATGACCTTGCTCTTGCTGGCGGAACTGTTGGCCATCACGAAGCGATAGGGCTCGGGTTCGTTCGCGACCGTTTCGACGTATACCCGGATGACCTCGCGGGTCAGGTCGAAGCCGTCGAGGTTAGACGTCAGCGCCGCAGCCATATTCGGGATCAGCGTGGTCTGGGTGAACCGCATCATCACGGCGGTGGTGAGGTCGTTCTTGTCGACGAAATAGCGGTAGAGCACCGTCTTCGAGACGCCGATCTCGGCGGCGATCTCATCCATGCTCAGGGCGCCGCCGAGGCGGCGAATCGCGTCGATCGTGCCGTCAACGAGTTCGTTACGACGCTCCACCTTGTGCTGATGCCAGCGCCGCTTGCGCCCATCCATTTTGACGCGCACAACCGTGATTTGTTCTGTCACTGTCGCCGAGTTCCCATTCCCTAGACGCCCTCGATACTACGGCGTGGACAGGTCGGTTTGTGGTCCTGGCCGGGCATGTAGCGGCGTTTGAGGGGCTCGGCAACCAGTGTCGTCACACCAATCGCCGGGAACATAGATGATGAAGTGGTGGCACACAGAGCCTCGGTGCGAGGCGACGCATCCGGCCCGCCGACGGCGAGGCCCAGTTCGGCGACGCCGTTGACGGCCGCGGCCCGGGGACGCACCTCGTTTGCCGAGTCCTTCGCGGGAGCCGATCGTGAGGCCGACGCGCAGCGTCGGGTGGCGCTGCGCCGGATGAAGATGGTCGCGCTGAGCTTTTTGATCGGTGCCACCGGCGTGTTCCTCGCCTGCCGGTGGGCCCAGGCGCATGCGGGCGCGGGCGTCTGGGTGGGGTATGTCGGTGCCGCCGCGGAGGCCGGGATGGTGGGCGCCCTGGCGGACTGGTTCGCCGTGACCGCGCTGTTCAGGCACCCGCTGGGCATACCGATCCCGCACACCGCGATCATCAAGCGCAAGAAAGACCAGCTGGGCGAGGGCCTGGGCGCGTTCGTGCGGGAGAACTTCCTGTCCCCGGCGGTGGTGGAAACCAAGCTGCGCGACGCCGAGGTGTCCGGCCGGCTCGGGAAATGGCTGTCGGAGGCCGCGCACGCCGAGCGGGTGGCGAGCGAGACGGCCACGGTGCTGCGGGTGCTGGTCGAGCTGCTGCGCGACGAGGACGTCCAGCAGGTGATCGACCGGATGATCGTGCGCCGCATCGCCGAACCGCAATGGGGGCCGCCCGTCGGCCGGGTCCTGGCGACGCTGCTGGCCGAGAACCGGCAGGAGGCGCTGATCCAGTTGCTGGCCGACCGGGCCTTTCAGTGGTCGCTGAACGCCGGTGAGGTCATCCAGCGGGTGGTCGAGCGCGACTCGCCGACCTGGTCGCCGCGGTTCGTCGACCATCTGGTCGGCGATCGCATCCACCGCGAGCTGATGGACTTCACCGACAAGGTGCGCCGCAACCCCGACCACGAGCTGCGCCGGTCGGCGACCCGCTTCCTGTTCGAATTCGCCGACGACCTGCAGCACGACCCGGACACCATCGCGCGGGCCGACGCCATCAAAGAGCAGCTCATGGCGCGCGACGAGATCGCCAACGCCGCCGCGACCGCGTGGACGACGCTCAAACGCCTGGTGCTCGAGGGCGTGGACGACCCGTCCAGCACGCTGCGCACGCGCATCGCCGACACGGTCGTGCGCATCGGGGAGTCGCTGCGCGACGACGTCGACCTGCGTGACAAGGTCGACAACTGGCTCGTGCGGGCGGCCCAGCACCTGGTCTCGCAATATGGGGTGGAGATCACAGCGATCATCACCGACACCATCGAACGCTGGGATGCCGAGGAGGCCAGCCGGCGCATCGAACTCCACGTGGGCCGTGACCTGCAATTCATCAGGATCAACGGAACGGTGGTCGGCTCGCTGGCCGGCCTGGTGATCTACGCCGTCGCGCAGCTGCTTTTCTAGTAGTGCTAACAAGTGCTTGCAATAGCAAGCACTTGTTGTACCCTGGTGGCGTCAAGATCAACCGCCCGACCCAGGAGCACGCATGGCGCCCGAGGAGAAGCTCTCCGCCAAGGTGTCCAACGCTGCCTCCGATATGGCCTCCGACATCGGCAGCTTCATCCGCAGCCAGCGTGAACTCGCGCAGGTTTCGGTGCGGCAACTCGCCGAGAAGTCCGGGGTCAGCAATCCGTATTTGAGCCAGGTGGAGCGTGGATTGCGCAAACCCTCCGCCGACGTCCTGAACCAGATCGCGAAGGCCCTCCGGGTTTCCGCCGAGGTTCTCTATGTGCGCGCCGGGATTCTCGAGCCCACCGACAAGAGTCAGGTGCGGGACGCGATCGTCACCGACACTGCGATCACCGAGCGCCAAAAGCAGATCCTGCTCGACATCTACGCATCGTTCACCCAGCAAAACGAATCCACCGATGAGGAGTGTTCGACCCAATCCGACACCGAGTGAACAGTCGCTCTCGGGTCGGTGATGTATAGACGACCGGCCGCCGGGGTTACCCCACAAAGAGGGATTTACCGATTCCAGCCCACGTGCTGGGCGAGCTACCCCGGGTTCTGGCGGCCCCAGTTGCGAAGGAGACGTTTGCACCTAACTTCCCGACCAGACACCTGACAACGGAAAACACCAAATGCCAAACCACACCATGAAAGGAAAAACCATGGCGGAAAACTCGAACATCGAAGACTTGCGGGCTCCTTTGCTCGCGGCCCTGGGCGCGGCCGACCTGGCCCTGGCCACGGTTAACGACCTGATCGCCAGCCTGCGCGAGCGCGCCGAAGAGACCCGCGTCGAAACCCGCACCCGGGTGGAAGAGCGCCGCGCTCGCCTGACGAAGCTGCAGGAGGACCTGCCCGAGCAGTTCACCGAGCTGCGCGACCGCTTCACCGCCGACGAGCTGCGCAAGGCCGCCGAGGGCTACCTCGAGGCGGCGACCAGCCGGTACAACGAGCTCGTCGAGCGCGGCGAGGCGGCTCTGCAGCGGCTGCGCAGCCAGACGGCGTTCGAGGACGCCTCCGCGCGTGCGGAGGGCTACGTCGACCAGGCCGTCGAGCTGACCCAGGAGGCGCTGGGCACCGTCGCGTCGCAGACCCGCGCGGTCGGCGAGCGCGCCGCCAAGCTGGTCGGCATCGAGCTGCCCGGCAAGACCGAAGCGACCGCCAAGAAGGCCCAGAAGGCCGTCGGCAAGGCGCCCGCGAAGAAGGCGCCCGCCAAGAAGGCTCCGGCCAAGAAGGCTCCCGCCAAGAAGGCGGCGGCCAAGAAGGTCACCCAGAAGTAGTACGACGCTCACACGACGTTCGGCTCCGAGTCGCCCCCGGGTGACTCGGAGTCGACGTTTTGGAGGGTGCCCGCCTACGCTTGAGGCGTGAACCACCTCGTGGGTACCGTCATGCTGGTTTTGCAGATCGCCGTCTTGGTCACGGCGATCTACGCGTTCGTGCACGCCGCGCTGCAGCGACCCGACGCCTACACCGCCGCCGACAAGCTGACCAAGCCCGTGTGGTTGCTGATTCTGGCCGGGGCCGTGGCCCTGACATCCATCCTGGGCTTCGTCTTCGGCGTGCTGGGCATGGCGATCGCGGCCTGCGCGGCCGGCGTGTACCTGGTCGACGTGCGGCCCAAACTCCTGGAAATTCAGGGCAAGTCGCGCTAGCGGGATGAGGCTGCTGCTGACGGCGCCGGCCGCCGCGCTCGTCGCGCTGTGCTGCCCGCCCCCGCATGCGATCGCCGCGCCCTAACCCTTGGTCGACCACACCGAATGGGCGCAGTGGCAGGGCCGTAGCAGCCTGCGGGTCTTCCCGACGCCGGCCGGCCGGACCGCCTCCCGCACGCCCACGAGCATGGCCTGGGCCGACGAGGCCTGGTCCGAGGTGCTCGCCCTGGCGCCCGACGCCGACACCCCGGGGATGCGTGGGCAGTTCCTGTGCCACTGGCAGTTCGCCGAACTGGCGCGGCCCGGCAAGACCAGCTGGAATCTGGAGCCCTGGCGGCCGGTCGTCGACGATGCCGAAATGGTTGCCTCCGACTGCAATCCGGGCGGTGGGGAAGAATCGTTCGGATGACCGGCCACCCCACCCGGGCGGAGTTGGCGGCGTTCGTCGACCACACCCTGCTCAAACCCGAAGCCACCGCCGCCGACGTGACCGCCCTGGTCGCCGAAGCGGCCGAACTCGGCGTGTACGCGGTCTGCGTCTCGCCCTCGATGGTTCCCGTCGCGGTGCACGCCGGCGCCGGGGTGCGGGTGGCCAGCGTCGCGGGATTCCCGTCGGGCAAGCATGTTTCGGCGGTCAAGGCGCACGAGGCCGCGCTGGCCGTGGCGTCCGGCGCCTGCGAGGTCGACATGGTCATCGACGTCGGCGCGGCGCTGGCGGGCGACGTCGATGCGGTGCGCTCCGATATTCAGGCCGTGCGCGACGCCGTCGGCGGCGCGGTGCTCAAGGTGATCGTGGAATCCTCAGCGCTGCTGGCGCTGGCCGACGAGCGCACGCTGGCGCGGGTGTGCCGCGCGGCCGAAGACGCCGGCGCCGACTTCGTCAAGACATCGACCGGGTTTCATCCGACCGGCGGCGCGTCCGCGCGGGCCGTCGCGCTGATGGCCGAGACGGTCGGTGGCCGGCTGGGCGTGAAGGCCAGCGGCGGCATCCGCACCGCCGCGGACGCGCTCGCGATGCTGGATGCCGGCGCGACCCGGCTGGGCCTCTCGGGCACCCGGGGAGTGCTCGACGGGCTCGGCTGAAACCGCCCGAGCCCGGGCGTCAGAGGTTGGCGAAGCAGGGGTTGTTGTTGTCGCCGGCGGGGATGCTGGCGTTGCGTGTCGAGAAGTGGCTGGTCACACCCTTGTCGGTGACCTGCACGCTGTCGGCGTGAATGCCCAGCGGGTAGTTCTTGGTCAGGTTCGAGGTGAAGTCGTCCAGGGTCGACTGCACGGATTCCTTGGGCATCGTGAAGCCGAGCGCGTTGAAGCTGACGATCTGCAGCTTCAGCCCGGTGCCCTCCACCACCGGCTTGGCGGTGATGTTGTCCAACATGCCCTTGAGCTCGATCGTGCCGTCGGCGGGGTGCGTGGTCACGGTGTTGGTGACGAACGGCCCCAGCACCGGGATCGCGTTCTGCACCGATTCCTTGATGCCGTCACTCGTCCAGCTGATGGTCGCGTCCAGCGAGCCGATGGTGCCCTTCGAGTTGGCCGTGTCCTTGATCCGGACGTCGTTGATGTTGAGCGAGAGCTTCATGCCCTTGGCGTCGCGGATGTTGTTGCCGGCAGTCTGCACCGAGATGTTGGTGTAATGCTTGGTCGCCTGCTGCCACAGCATCAGGGGTGTCACCCCGAAGGACGCGGTGGCCTGGTCCTTGACCTCGCAGGCCACTGCCTCGGCGACCTTGGTGTCCGCGACGTGGCGCACGTACAGCTCGGCCCCGATGAGCCCGGCGATGATCAGCGCGAACACGATGATGAAGATCAGCAGGACCGAGACCGGATCACGACCGAAGCGGCGCTTCTTCTTCCCCGGCGTGGCGTCATCGCCGGGCGCAGTGGCCAGCCGCTCGGTCGGGCCGGCGGGCGGGGTGGGCGGCGGCGGGTAGCCGCGCTGCTGCATGTTGGGCTGGGGCGTCCCGAACCGCTCCGTCTGGCCCGGCGGGGGACCCTGAGCGGGCGGCGGTGGCGGTGCCGGCGGGGGCACGTGACCTGGGCCGCCTGTGCTGATCCGCTCGGTTGGCCGTTCCGTGGGAGGTTGCCCGAACGGTCCCTGGTTGGAGGGACGGGCCCACTTCGACGGGTCCTGGTTCGGGGGTCCTTGTGGGTTCGTCACCGTACCGATTCTGCCCTATCCACCTGAGCAAAGGCCGAGCGGTTGCTGAGGACTGCGATGGCTTTGCGCGCCTCGGCGACCCTGTCGACGTCGACGTCGGCGACCACAAGCTGCGGCTCCGCACCGGCCGACGCGACGACCTCGCCCAGCGGCGAAACGACCAGGCTCCCCCCGACCCCGGTGGGTGCGCCCGATCCGGATTCCGCCTGCGCCGCACCGGGGTCCGCCTGACCGGCGGCGGCGACGTAGCTCATCGAGTCGAGCGCGCGGGCGCGGGCCAGCAGCGTCCACTGGTCGAGTTTGCCCGGGCCCGCTCCCCAGGACGCGCACACGGCGATCACCTGGGCACCGCGGCGGGCCAGCTCGGTGTAGAGCTCCGGGAAACGGATGTCGTAGCAAACGGTCAACCCGACGCCGACGCCGTCGACCGTGATCACCACGGGTTCGTGTCCCGGCGCGACCGTCCGCGATTCGGTGAAGCCGAACGCGTCGTAGAGGTGGATCTTGTCGTAGTGGTCGCCCGGCTCATCGGGTGCCGCGGCGAGCAGCGTGTTTTTCACCCGCCCGTCGCCGGCCGGGGTGAACATGCCGGCGACGACGGTGATCTTCGATTCGGCCGCGACGCTGCGCACCCCGTCGGCCCAGGGGCCGTCGAGCGGCTCGGCGACCGGGCCGAGCGGGACGCCGAACCGGCACATGGTGGCCTCCGGGAACACCACCAGCTTCGCGCCCGCATCGGCGGCCCGGCGGCTGTATTGGCGCACCAGCTGCAAATTTGCTGCGGGATCGGTGCCGCTGAGGATCTGCGCCAGGGCGATTCGCATGAAGGCCAGCTTAGAGCGAAGGCCCGGTGAGGTCTCAGGCCGTTTTGGCGATCCACTCCGTGGTGAAGCGCTGTTCGGCGGCGATCAGCTCGGCCAGGCGCGCGCCGATGATGTTCTCCAACTTGCCGCCGATGATCGGGACGCGCACGTGGACGGTGGCCCGGAACGTCAGCCGGGTGCCCCCGGTCCGTCCGATCGGTTCCAGCACGGCGGTGCCCTCCAGGCTCACGGGCGCACCCACGATCGAGCCCATGACCGATCCCGCCGCGGCCCCGTCGGTCACCGGCCCCCACGTCTCCTCGCGCCGGATGCGCAGGTCGCCGCTGTGCAGCTGGGTGACCATCCCGGGCAGCTTGTCGCTGCGGATCACCTGCAGGGTGACGACCTCGACGGTGTCGTCGTCGCCGGACTGCCCGCCGACCCGCATCGACTCCAGCGTGGCGACGTCGGCCCCGGATTCGGCCAGCCTGGCCCGCCAGTAGTTCGCATCGGTGAAGGCCCGGTGCACCTCGTCAACACTGCCGTCGTAGTCGGCCGACAAGTCGAATGAACGCGGCATAGCAGGTCAGGCTACCGTTACGGGCCATGAAATCCAGCGGTGCCGGTTCGGTGTTCGCCGGCGCGTCGGTGGCCGATTCGGTGCCACTGGCGCCGCTGACGACCCTGCGGGTCGGGCCGATCGCACGGCGCCTCGTCACGTGCACCAACAGCGACCAGGTCGTCGCCGCGCTGGGGCACCTGGACGCGGAATCGCGTGCGGGACAAGGCGGCCCGGTGCTGGTGTTCGCCGGCGGCTCCAACCTGGTGATCTCCGACACGTGCGCCGACCTGACCGCCGTGAAGCTGGCCAACGACGGCATCACGGTCGACGGCAACCTGATCCGCGCCCAGGCGGGCGCGGTGTGGGACGACGTCGTGCTCGCCGCCATCGAGCACGGCCTCGGCGGGCTGGAATGCCTGTCCGGCATCCCCGGCTCGGCCGGGGCCACCCCGGTGCAGAACGTGGGTGCCTACGGCGCGGAGGTGTCCGACACCATCACGCGGGTAAAGGTGCTCGACCGCGGCACCGGCGAGGTGCGCTGGGTGCCGGGCGGCGAGCTGGGCTTCGGCTACCGCACCAGCGTGTTCAAACGCGGTGGCGCCGGCGGCTTCGAAATCCCTTCCGTCGTACTGGAAGTGGAGTTCGCGCTGGACGCATCGGGGCGCAGCGCGCCGGTGCGCTACGCGGAGTTGGCGGCGGCGCTGAACGTCGGCGTCGGGGAGCGTGCCGAGCCGCGGGCGGTCCGCGAAGCCGTGCTGGCCCTGCGGGCGCGCAAGGGCATGGTGCTCGACGCGGCCGACCACGACACCTGGAGCGTGGGCTCGTTCTTCACCAACCCGGTCGTCGCCCCCGAGGTCTACGAGCGGCTGGCGGCGACCGTCGACGGGCCCGTCCCGAACTACCCGGCGCCCGACGGCGTGAAGCTGGCCGCCGGCTGGCTGGTGGAGCGGGCCGGCTTCGCCAAGGGCTATCCGGAGCCGGGACCGGGCGGACGCGAAGCGCCCTGCCGGCTGTCCACCAAGCACGCGTTGGCGCTGACCAACCGCGGGGGCGCCCGCGCCGACGACGTGATCGCGCTGGCCCGCGCCGTCCGCGACGGCGTCGCGGACGTGTTTGGTGTCACACTGATGCCCGAGCCCGTCCTGCTGGGGTGCAGGCTGTAGCCGCAAAATTTGCCGACGCGGGCCAGACCCCCATTTGTCGCGGGCGGGTCGGCGGATTTTCCCCGGTATCTTTGATTTTCGTGACCCCGTCCCGCGCCCCGCGGCCGTTCAACCGGCGCGTTGCTTTGGCGACCCTCGGGCTCGGCGTGCTCGCCCCCAATGCGCTGGCCGCATGCGGTGGCACGTCCGCGAAACAAGCCGAGAAGAAGGAGCAGCCGGCGCTGCAGCTGAAGTACCAGCCCGCCGACGCCACCCAGAACGTGGTGCCGATCGCCCCGGTCAGCGTCCAGGTGAGCGACGGGTGGTTCCAGCACGTCACGCTGTCGAATTCGTCGGGCAAGGCCGTCGCCGGAACGTTCAACCAGGACCGGACCGTCTACACGACCTCCGAACCCCTGGGCTACGACATGACCTACACGTGGAGCGGCTCGGCCGTCGGGCACGACGGCAAGCCGGTCCCGGTTGCGGGGAAGTTCACCACGGTCTCGCCCAGCAAGAAGATCGGCGGGGCGTTCCAGCTGGCCGACGGCCAGACCGTCGGCGTCGCGGCGCCGATCATCCTGCAGTTCGACGCCCCGATCACCGACAAGGCCGCCGTCGAAAAGGCGCTGACCGTCACGACGAACCCGCCCGTCGAGGGCAGCTGGGCCTGGCTGCCCGACGAGGCGCAGGGCGCCCGCGCGCACTGGCGCACCCGCGAGTACTACCCGGCGGGCACCACGGTCAGCGTCGAGGCCAAGCTGTACGGCCTGCCCTTCGGCGACAGCGCGTACGGCGCCGAGGACATCTCGCTGAACATCCAGATCGGCCGCCGGCAGGTGGTCAAGGCCGAAGTCTCGTCGCACCGCATCCAGGTGGTCCGCGACGAGGGCGTCGTCATGGACTTCCCGTGCAGCTACGGCGAGGCCGACAAGGCGCGCAACGTCACCCGCAACGGCATCCACGTGGTCAGCGAGAAGTACGCCGACTTCTACATGTCCAACCCGGCGGCCGGCTACAACCACATCCACGAACGCTGGGCGGTGCGGATCTCCAACAACGGCGAGTTCATCCACGCCAACCCGGCGAGCGCCGGCGCGCAGGGCAACACCAACGTCACCAACGGCTGCATCAACCTGTCCACGAGCGACGCCGAGCAGTACTACCAGTCGGCGATGTACGGCGACCCGGTCGAAGTGACCGGGAGCTCGATCCAGCTGTCCTACTCCGATGGCGACATCTGGGACTGGGCCGTGGACTGGGACACCTGGGTGGCCATGTCGGCCCTGCCGCCGCCCACCGCGCACCCGCCGTCAACGCAGATCCCGGTCACCGCGCCCGTGACGCCGTCCAACGCCCCGACCCTGTCGGGCACCCCGACCACGACGACGCCCGCCACCACCGGTCCGGCTACCCCCGGCGGTTAAAGCGACTGGCCGACGCCTGGTCGCGCGGCTTCATCACGATCAGGTCCAGATCGACGTGGGCCGGGCGCGAGGCGACGAATCCGATCACCTCGGCCACATCGGCCGCCACCAACGGGGTGATGCCGGTGTAGACGGCATCCGCGCGCTGTTGGTCGCCGTCGAAGCGCACCAGCGAGAATTCCGTTTCGACGGCCCCCGGGGCGATCTCGGTCAGCCGCACCGGTTTGCCCAGTAGTTCGCCCCGCAGCGTGCGGTGCAGCGCGCCCTGGCCGTGTTTGGCCGCCGTATAGCCGGCGCCGCCGTCGTAAACCTCAAGTGCCGCAACGGAAGTGACGGTGACGATCAGCCCGTCACCGGACTCGATCAGCTTGGGCAGCAACGCGCGGGTGACCCGCAGCGTGCCGATCACGTTGGTCTCCCACATCCACCGCCAGTGGTCGAGGTCGGCATCGGCGACGGGTTCCAGTCCGCGGGCGCCGCCGGCGTTGTTGACCAGCACGTCGACGCGGCTCAGTTTGCTCGCCAGCGCGTCGACGGACGCGTCGTCTGTGACATCGGCCACAATCGCGGTGCCGCCGACCTCCTCGGCCAGGTCGTGGATCCGGTCGGCGCGGCGCGCCACCGCGACGATGTGAAAGCCCTGCGCAGCCAGGGTTCGAGCGGTCGCCGCGCCGATTCCGGAGCTGGCTCCCGTGATCACCGCGACGCGTTCATTCCTGCCAGTTTCAACCATCGAAACAACCTTAGTGAACGTGCTAAATTTTCCGTGTGCTTCACAGCGCCCTGTCCGACATCACCACCGCCGCGTGTCTGTGCGCGGCGGGTGCGTGTTGTTGCTGCGCACTTTGCCGCTCCTGACCCCATGCCAGGTGTGGCCAAGATGGCCAGCAAATTCGGACAAAAGGACGCTCGTGCCCACCAATACCCTCACCCATACCCATCTTTCGGCCGGCCGCGTCGTCGGCTACTCCGGCCAGAAGGGCCACCGCTCGGTGCGCCGGCAGATCGTGCCGCCGGCCTTGCACATCCCCGACTCCGCGGCGGCCTCCGTGTTCCGGGCCGTCCGGCTGCGCGGTCCCGTCGGCCGTGACGTCATCGCCGGCGTCACCTCGCTGAGCATCGCGACGGTCAACCGTCAGGTCATCGCCCTGCTGGAGGCGGGCCTGCTGCGCGAGCGCGCCGACCTGGCCGTCTCGGGCGCGATCGGCCGCCCGCGCGTGCCGGTCGAGGTCAACCACGAGCCGTTCGTGACGCTGGGCATCCACATCGGTGCGCGCACCACCAGCATCGTGGCCACCGACCTGTTCGGCCGCACCCTCGACACCGTCGAGACCCCGACGCCGCGCAACCCGGCCGGGCCCGCGCTGGCGTCGCTGGCCGACAGCGCCCGGCGATACCTGCGGCGCTGGCATCGGCGGCGGCCGCTGTGGGTCGGGGTCGCCATCGGTGGCACCGTCGACGGCGCCACCGGCCAGGTGGACCACCCGCGGCTGGGCTGGCGGCAGGCGCCGGTCGGCCAGGTGCTGGCCGACGCGCTGGGCCTGCCGGTTTCGGTGGCCTCGCACGTCGACGCCATGGCCGGAGCCGAGCTGCTGCTGGGCATGCGCCGGTTCCTGCCCAGCTCGCCGACCAGCCTGTACGTCTACGCCCGCGAGACCGTGGGCTACGCGCTGGTGATCGGCGGGCGGGTGCACTGCCCGTCCAGCGGGCCGGGCACCATCGCGAGCCTGCCGGCCCAGTCCGAGCTGCTCGGCGGCACCGGTCAGCTGGAATCGACCGTCAGTGACGAGGCCGTGGTGGCCGTCGCCCGCCAGCAGCGCATCCTGCCGTTCGCCCCGGCGAACCGCGCCAACGGGCCCGCCACCGGCATCGCCGACCTGTTGCGGGTGGCGCGCGCCGGCAACCAGCAGGCCAAGGATCTGCTCGCCGAGCGGGGCCGGGTGCTCGGCGAGGCGGTGGCGTTGCTGCGCGACATGCTCAACCCCGACGAACTGGTCGTCGGTGGCCAGGCGTTCACCGAATACCCCGAGGCGATGGAGCAGGTGGAGGCGGCGTTCGCCGCACGCTCGGTGCTGGGGCCGCGCGACATCCGCCTCACCGCGTTCGGCAACCGGGTGCAGGAGGCCGGCGCGGGGACCGTGTCGCTGTCCGGGTTGTACGCCGACCCGCTGGGCGCGATGCGGCGGGCGGGCGCGCTCGACGCCCGGCTGCACGAGGTCACCCGGGACGAGTCGTCCGCCTGAGCCGTCCTGTAAAGATGACAGGGTGCGCCACGATGACGTTTTCCGGCTGAACGAACCGCGCCGGGTCGCAGTGTTGGCGGTCCACACCTCCCCGCTGGCCCAGCCCGGCACCGGCGACGCGGGCGGCATGAACGTCTACGTGCTGCAGACCGCGTTGCATCTGGCGCGCCGGGGCATCGAGGTGGAGATCTTCACCCGGGCGACCGCGTCCGCCGACCCGCCGGTCGCGCGGGTGGCGCCGGGGGTGCTGGTCCGCAACGTGGTGGCGGGGCCGTTCGAAGGGCTGGACAAATACGATCTGCCCACCCAGCTGTGCGCGTTCGCGGCCGGCGTATTGCGCGCCGAGGCATCCCACGAGCCCGGTTACTACGACATCGTGCACTCGCACTATTGGCTGTCCGGGCAGGTGGGCTGGCTGGCGCGCGACCGCTGGGCGGTGCCGCTGGTGCACACCGCGCACACCCTGGCGGCGGTCAAGAACGCGGCGCTGGCCGAGGGGGACTCGCCCGAGCCGCCGCTGCGCACGGTGGGGGAGCAGCAGGTGGTCGACGAGGCCGACCGGCTGATCGTGAACACCGACGACGAGGCCAGGCAGCTGATCACGATTCACCACGCCGACCCGGCGCGGATCGACGTCGTCCATCCCGGCGTGGACCTCGACGTGTTCCGGCCCGGCGATCGTCGGGCCGCCCGGGCCGCGCTGGGCCTGCCACCCGACGAACCCATCGTGGCGTTCGTCGGCCGGATCCAGCCGCTGAAGGCCCCCGACATCGTGTTGCGTGCCGCGGCGAAACTGCCGGGGGTGCGGATCGTCGTGGCGGGCGGACCGTCGGGCAGTGGCCTGGCTTCCCCGGACGGATTGGCCCGCCTGGCCGACGAGCTGGGCATCACCGCGCGGGTGACTTTTTTGCCCCCGCAGTCGCGGTCGAACCTGGCCACCTTGTTCCAGGCCGCCAATGTCGTTGCGGTGCCGAGTTATTCGGAGTCCTTCGGCCTGGTCGCCCTCGAGGCGCAGGCCTGCGGCACCCCGGTGGCGGCGGCCGCGGTCGGCGGGCTGCCGGTGGCCGTGCGCGACGGGGTCACCGGCACGCTGGTCGCCGGGCACGACGTCGATCGATGGGCGGCCGCCCTGGACGGGCTGCTGCGCAGGCCGGCGCCGGCGGCCGGGGAGATGGGCCGCGCGGCCGTCGCCCACGCGGCGACCTTCTCCTGGGATCACACCACCGATGCGCTGCTGGCCAGCTATCGCCGCGCGATCCGCGAGTACACCGCCGAGCGCCGCGAGGTGGGCGCATGAGTTCCTCTACCGGTGTGTCGCGGGTGATCGAGGATGCCCTGCGGGCAAGCGGGCTGAACTACTCGAAACACGCTGGCGCGCATGGCGGTCCGTCGGGGTTGGTGGTGGAACTGCCCGGTGAGCGCAAGCTCAAGACCAACACCATCCTGAGCGTGGGCGAGCATTCGGTGCGGGTCGAGGCGTTCGTGTGCCGCAAGCCGGACGAGAACCACGAGGGCGTGTACCGGTTCCTGCTCAAGCGCAATCGCCGGCTCTACGGCGTGGCCTACACGCTGGACAACGTCGGCGACATCTACCTGGTGGGCCGCATGTCGCTGCCGTCGGTGGACGCCGACGAGATCGACCGGGTGCTCGGCCAGGTGCTCGAAGCGGTGGACTCGGACTTTAATACGTTGCTGGAGTTGGGTTTTCGCTCGTCGATCCAGAAAGAGTGGGAGTGGCGCGTATCGCGTGGCGAGTCGCTGAAGAATCTGCAGGCGTTCGCCCACCTGATCGACGAAGACGACGATGCAGAGCGCGAAGCGCGATGAGGAGGAGTCGAGCATCGGGCGCGACGACGACGATGCGGACGACGACGACCGCTGAATGAGCGCGTGAGAGACTAACCGGCATGGGTGACTCCGCCACGCTGATCCTGCTCCGTCACGGTGAAAGCGAATGGAATTCGCTGAACCTGTTCACCGGTTGGATGGACGTCGGGCTGACCGACAAGGGCCGCACCGAGGCGGTGCGCAGCGGCGAGCTGCTGGCCGAACACAATCTGTTGCCAGACATCCTCTACACCTCGCTGCTGCGCCGGGCCATCTCCACCGCGCACCTGGCGCTGGACGCCGCCGACCGGCTGTGGATCCCGGTGCGGCGCACCTGGCGGCTCAACGAACGCCATTACGGGGCGCTGCAGGGCCTGGACAAGGCCGAGACCAAGGCGCGCTACGGCGACGACCAGTTCATGGCCTGGCGACGCAGCTACGACACGCCGCCCCCGCCGATCGAGAAGGGCAGCACCTACAGCCAGGACACCGATCCCCGCTACGCCGACATCGGCGGCGGACCGCTGACCGAGTGCCTCGCCGACGTGGTCGTCCGCTTCCTGCCGTATTTCACCGACGTCATCGTCCCGGACCTGCGCAGCGGCAAGACGGTGCTGATCGTCGCGCACGGCAACTCGCTGCGGGCCCTGGTCAAGCACCTCGATCGGATGTCCGACGACGACATCGTGGGCCTGAACATCCCGACCGGCATCCCGCTGCGCTACGACCTGGACGCCAACCTGCGGCCGGTGGTGCCCGGCGGCACCTATCTGGACCCCGAGGCGGCCGCCGCCGGTGCCGCCGCGGTCGCCGGCCAGGGACGCGGCTGACGTTTGCGCCCGGCGCAATCCGTCGCGCGAACGCCCCGTTAGCCAAACATCACGTGAACGGGAGCGGAACACCTGTGACGCAAGGTGTGACTTGTCCGATTTTGGCCTCGTTCTGCTAGGGCAGCGTTCAGGAAGATTTGTAGGATTTGCTATGTGACTGTGTTCTCGGCGCTGTTGCTCGCCGGGGTGTTGTCCGTGCTGGCACTGGCCGCAGGAGTGGCGGTCGGGGTCCGACTGTCGCCGCGCGCGATGCAGCGCCGGCAGCGGGTGAGCACCGAATGGACCGGGATCACCGTCGGACAGATGCTGGAATGCATCGTGGCGCTGATGCCGGTGGGCGCGGCGGTGGTGGACGTCCACCGCGACGTCGTCTACCTCAACGACCGGGCCAAGGAGCTCGGCCTGGTGCGCGATCGTCAGCTCGATGACCAGGCCTGGGAGGCGGCGCAGCAGGCGCTGACCGGTGTCGACGTCGAGTTCGACCTGCAGCCCTCGAAACGGACGGGCGCCCGGTCCGGGCTATCGGTGCACGGGCAGGCCCGGTTGCTCAGCGAGGAGGACCGCCGGTTCGCCGTGGTCTTCGCCCACGACCAGTCCGACTACGCGCGGATGGAAGCGACTCGGCGCGACTTCGTCGCCAACGTCAGCCACGAGCTCAAGACCCCGGTGGGTGCGATGGCCCTGCTCGCCGAGGCGCTGCTGGCCTCGGCCGACGACTCCGAAACCGTGCGGCGGTTCGCCGAGAAGGTGCTCGTCGAAGCCAACCGTTTGGGGGACATGGTCGCCGAACTGATCGAGCTGTCCCGGCTGCAGGGCGCCGAACCGCTGCCCAACGTCGTCGACGTCGACGTCGATAAGGTTGTGAGCGAAGCGATTTCGCGCCACAAGGTGGCCGCCGAGAACACCAAGATCGCGGTCCGCACCGATGCCCCCAGCGGTTTGCGGGTGCTCGGCGACGAAACGCTGTTGACCACCGCGCTGGCCAACCTGGTCTCCAACGCGATCGCCTATTCGCCGCCGGGTTCGCCGGTGTCGATCAGCCGTCGCCGCCGCGGCGAGAACGTCGAGATCGCCGTCACGGATCGCGGGATCGGGATCGCCCTCGAAGACCAGGAGCGGGTCTTCGAGCGCTTCTTCCGGGGCGACAAAGCGCGTTCGCGGGCCACCGGCGGCAGCGGGCTGGGCCTGGCCATCGTCAAACACGTCGCGGCTAACCACAACGGCACCATCGGCGTGTGGAGCAAACCGGGAACCGGATCGACATTCACGCTGTCCATTCCGGCGGCCAAGCCGTCTCCTCGAGACGAGGGCGAATCCGAGCAGGCGCAGGGTCGCGACGTGCGGCCCGACCGGTCCCAACGAGAGGAAGAACTAAGTCGATGACCCGCGCGTACGACGATGCCGAGGAGGAATCGCGCTGATGACCCGCGCGTATGACGATGCAGAGCGTAGCGATGAGGAGGAATCGCGCTGATGACCAGTGTGCTGATCGTGGAGGACGAGGAGTCGCTGGCCGATCCGCTGGCGTTCCTGCTCCGCAAGGAGGGCTTTGAGGCCACCGTGGTGACCGACGGGTCGGCGGCGCTCGCCGAGTTTGACCGCGCCGGCGCCGACATCGTCCTACTCGACCTGATGCTGCCCGGAATGTCTGGCACCGACGTCTGCAAGCAACTGCGGGCGCGTTCCAGCGTGCCGGTGATCATGGTGACCGCCCGCGACAGTGAGATCGACAAGGTCGTGGGTCTCGAGCTGGGCGCGGATGACTATGTGACCAAGCCCTATTCGGCGCGCGAGCTGATCGCCCGGATCCGGGCGGTGTTGCGCCGCGGCGGCGAGGACGACTCCGAGATCAGCGATGGCGTGCTCGAGTCGGGCCCGGTGCGGATGGACGTCGAACGCCACGTCGTGTCGGTCAACGGCGACACGATCACCTTGCCGCTCAAGGAATTCGACCTGCTCGAGTACCTGATGCGCAACAGCGGCCGGGTGCTGACCCGCGGGCAGCTGATCGACCGGGTATGGGGCGCGGACTACGTCGGCGACACCAAGACGCTCGACGTCCACGTCAAGCGCCTGCGGTCCAAGATCGAAGCCGACCCGGCCAACCCGGTGCACCTGGTGACGGTGCGGGGCCTGGGCTACAAGCTGGAGGGCTAGCGGCTACTCGGCGATGCGAGTCGCCGGGTGCACCGCGATGAGTCCTAACTTGCTGCGGCGCTTGCACATTGCGGCCAGCTCCGCGTAGGCCTTGCTGCCCAGCAGTTCGGTGAGTTCGTCGGCCAGGCTTTCCCACACCTGCTTGGCGCCGACGTGGGCGGCCGGGTCGCCGGTGCAGTACCAGTGCAGGTCGGCGCCCCCGGAACCCCAGCCGCGGCGGTCGTATTCGGTGACCCAGGTCTTGAGGATCTCGGTGCCGTCGGGCCGGGTCACCCACTCCTGGCTGCGACGGATCGGCAACTGCCAGCAGACATCCGGCTTCATGGTCAGCGGCGGCACACCGAGCTTGAGGGCCTTGCTGTGCAACGCGCAGCCGACGCCGCCCGCGAAGCCGGGCCGGTTGAGGAAAATGCACGCGTCCTTGTGCTTGCGGGTGCGGTACTGGGGCTGGCCCTCATGCTCGTCGAGCTCGAGATATCCCTTGCGGCCCAAGCCTTTTTCGCGATACTGCCAGTCGGCGGCGGTTAGCTTTTTCACCGCGTCGTCGAGGCGGGCGCGGTCGTCGTCGTCGGACAAGAACGCGCCGTGTGAGCAACATCCGTCGTCCGGGCGGCCCTGGACCGTGCCCTGGCAGGCGGGCGTGCCGAACACACACGTCCACCGCGAGAGCAGCCAGGTCAGGTCGGCGGCGATCAGGTGCTCGGGGTTGTCGGGGTCGTAGAACTCCACCCATTCGCGGGCGAAATCCAGTTCGACCTCGTGGCCCGGCTGTCCGGGTTCTGGGTGCGAATTCGCCACGGAGTCCACGTTAGACCACATTTCGGCGCGGCCGCGCCGCTGACACTCGCCGCCGGTATGGCCGTGATCACGGTGGGTTAACCGGGTCGCGCAAAACCCTGCCGGCGACGCCCCGTTAGGTTGTCTACGTGCGATTGGGCGTTCTCGACGTGGGCAGCAACACGGTGCATCTCCTGGTGGTCGATGCCCACCGGGGCGGTCATCCGACGCCGATGAGTTCGACGAAGGCCACCCTGCGGCTGGCCGAGGCCACCGACAGCGCCGGCAAGATCACCAAACGTGGTGCCGAGAAGCTGATCTCCACAATCGACGAATTCGCCAAGATCGCCGACAGTTCGGGCTGCGAGGAGCTGATGGCCTTCGCCACCTCGGCGGTCCGTGACGCCGGCAACTCCGACGACGTGCTGAGCCGGGTGCGCAAGGAGACCGGCGTCGAGTTGCGGGTGCTGACCGGAGTCGACGAGTCGCGGCTGACCTTTTTGGCGGTGCGCCGCTGGTACGGGTGGAGCGCGGGGCGGATCATCAACCTCGACATCGGTGGCGGCTCGCTGGAGATGTCCAGCGGCCTGGACGAGGAGCCCGAAGTCGCGATGTCGCTGCCGCTGGGCGCCGGCCGGCTGACCCGCGAGTGGTTGCCCGACGATCCGCCCGGGCGGCGCCGGGTGGCGATGCTGCGGGATTGGCTGGACGCCGAACTCGCCGAGGCCAGCGCGAAGATCCTCGACGCCGGCAGTCCCGACCTGGCGGTGGCGTCGTCGAAGACGTTCCGCTCGTTGGCGCGGCTCACCGGCGCTGCCCCGTCGGGCGCCGGACCGCGGGTCAAGAGGACGCTGACAGCAAACGGCCTCAGGCAACTCATATCTTTCATCTCTAGGATGACGACCGCTGACCGGGCGGAACTGGAAGGAGTGAGCGCCGAGCGCGCCCCGCAGATTGTGGCGGGTGCGCTGGTGGCGGAGGCGAGCATGCGAGCGCTGTCGATCGAAGTGGTGGATATTTGCCCGTGGGCATTACGGGAAGGTCTCATTCTGCGCAAACTCGACAGTGAAGCCGACGGAACTGCCCTCATGGGCCCGTCGGTGCGTAATGCTGGAGGTCAGGTAGTTGATCGGAATCAGCACCGATCGAGAGGCGACAAACCATGACCGGACCGCACTCCGAGACCGAGAGCCCGGGCACTCGGCCGATCTCGGTGGCCGAATTGCTGGCCAGAAACGGGACCATCGGCGCCCCGGCGGTCACCCGGCGGCGCCGCCGTCGCCGCGGTGACAGCGACGCGGTGACCGTCGCCGAGCTCACCGGCGAAATCCCGGTGGTCCGCGACGACGACGACGCCGAACACGGCGCTAGCGACACCATCGAGGCCGTCGAACCCGCCGAGGACGTCGCCGCCGAGCCGGTGACCGAAGACAAGCCCAAGACCGCCTACTGGTCCGAGCCCGAGCCGCGCTGGCCCAAGTCGCCGCCGCAGCCCAAGCGGGTGCCGGGCCCTGAGCGCAGCGCCTACCCGCGGCCCTTGGCCAACGGGACCGCCCGGCCCGAGGAGCCCTCCGGCGCCGAGGACATGAGTCCTGATCCGATGGACCATTACGCCGACATCCCCGTCGACGTGATGGATTCCGACGTGCGTGAAGCCGAACCCGCACTGGAGGACTCCGCCTACGTGCGCTCCTACCTGCGGTCCTCGGGCTCGTTGGACGAGGATCTGGGCGAGGACGGGGACGCCGCGCGCGCGGGGTCGCTCGACACCGGATTGCTCGGCCTCGAGGACGAGGACGCTCATGCGGAGGGCGCCGACTCTCACCCGGCGGAGGGGAGGCTCGACGCGCTGTGGCGCGGCGCCGTGGTTGTGCTGCAGTCGATCCTGGCGGTCGCGTTCGGCGGCGGGCTGTTCGTGGCCTTCGACCAACTGTGGCGCTGGAACAGCATCGTGGCGCTGGTGCTCTCGGTGCTGGTCATCCTCGGCCTGGTGGTCGGGGTTCGGGTGGTCCGCAAAACCGAGGACATCGCCAGCACGTTGATCGCGGTCGCGGTGGGTGCGCTGATCACCCTGGGGCCCCTGGCGCTGTCGTTGCAGTCGGGCTAGCGGCGCCCACATCCAGTGCGCCCAGCCATCAAAGTCGGCCTCTCCACGGCTTCGGTGTATCCGTTGCGGGCCGAGGCCGCCTTCGAGTACGCAGCCCGGCTCGGCTACGACGGCGTCGAGCTGATGGTCTGGGCCGAGTCAGTGAGCCAGGACGTCGCGGCGGTCAAGAAGCTGTCCAGGCGCTATCGCGTGCCGGTGTTGTCGGTGCACGCGCCGTGCCTGCTGATCTCGCAACGGGTGTGGGGCCCCAACCCGATCCCAAAGCTGGACCGCAGCGTGCGCGTCGCCGAACAGCTGGGCGCGCAGACCGTCGTCGTGCATCCGCCATTTCGCTGGCAGCGGCGCTACGCCGAGGGGTTCAGCGAGCAGGTGGCGAAGCTGGAAGCGTCGAGCGACGTGATGGTCGCGGTGGAGAACATGTTCCCGTTCCGGGCGGACCGGCTCTTCGGGGCCGGCCAGTCGCTGGAACGGATGCGCCGGCGGGGCGGCGGCCCCGGCCCGGCGATTTCGGCGTTCGCGCCCTCCTACGACCCGCTCGACGGCAACCACGCGCACTACACGCTGGACCTGTCCCACACCGCGACGGCGGGCACCGACTCGCTGGACATGGCCCAGCGGATGGGTGCCGGCCTGGTCCACCTGCACCTGTGCGACGGCAATGGTCTGCCCGCCGACGAGCACCTGGTGCCCGGGCGCGGCACCCAACCCACCGCCGAGGTGTGCCAGATGCTGGCCGGCGGCCAGTTCGCCGGGCACGTCATCCTGGAGGTGTCGACGTCCAGCGCGCGCTCAGCCAATGAGCGCGAAGCCATGCTCGCCGAGTCGCTGCAGTTCGCCCGCACGCATCTGCTCCGCTGATCATTCAGGAGACCCGCAAAAGTCCATGAACGCGTTATTCACCACCGCAATGTCGTTGCGGGAGGCCGGTTCCGGCGTTTACGAAGGGGAGCTCGACAAGCGCTGGACCATCGGTCCCAAGGTGCACGGCGGCGCGATGCTGGCCCTGTGCGCCAACGCCGCGCGCACCGCCTGCGGCGGACAGCCGGCCGGGCCGGACCTGCAACCGGTCGCCGTGTCCGCGAGCTTCCTGTGGGCGCCCGATCCGGGGCCGGTGCAGTTGGTCACGTCGATCCGCAAGCGCGGCCGCCGGATCAGTGTCGTGGATGTCGAGCTCACCCAGGGTGACCGCACCGCGGTGCACGCCGTGGTCAACCTCGGCGAGCCCGAGCATTACCCGGTCGACGGCGCGGTGAAGCCGTTGCTGTCGGCCAACCCGGTGGCCGACCTGATGACGCCCGAACCGCCCGACGACATCGAGCCGATCGGCCCCGGGCATCCGCTGGCCGGCCTGGTGCACCTGGGCGAGGGTTGCGACGTGCGGCCGGTGTTGTCGACGATGCAGGTCCGCGACGACGGGCGCCCGCCGGTGATCCAGATGTGGGCGCGCCCCCGCGGCGTGGCCCCGGACGCGCTGTTCGCGCTCATGTGCGGCGACCTGTCGGCGCCGGTGACCTTCGCCGTGGATCGCACCGGTTGGGCGCCCACCATCCAGCTCACCGCCTTCCTGCGGGGGTTACCCGCCGACGGCTGGCTGCGCATCATCGCGACCTGCACCGAGATCGGGCACGACTGGTTCGACGAGGACCACACGGTCGTCGACAGCCTCGGGCGCCTGGTGGTGCAGGCCCGCCAGCTGGCGTTGGTCCCTGCCGCTCGCTAGCCGGCGGTGTCTGCGATGCTGTCCGGCATGGCAAGAATCGCGATCATCGGTGGCGGCAGCATCGGGGAGGCACTGCTGTCGGGTCTGCTGCGCGCGGGCCGGCAGGTCAAGGACCTGGTGGTGGTCGAGCGGGTGCCCGAGCGCGCCAAGTATCTGGCCGACACCTATTCGGTGCTGATCACGTCGGTGGCCGAGGCGGTGGAAAACGCGTCGTTCGTCGTGGTCGCGGTGAAGCCCGCCGACGTGGAGTCGGTGATGTCGGAGGTCGCGCGGGCGGCCGCGGCGGCGGAGAGCGATACCGCCGAGCAGGTCTTCGTCACGGTCGCGGCCGGTGTCACCATCGCCTACTTCGAAGCCAAACTCCCGGCCGGAACGCCGGTGGTGCGGGCCATGCCGAACACCGCGGCGCTGGTCGGCGCGGGCGTCACGGCCCTGGCCAAGGGCAGGTTCGTCACCCCGCCGCAGCTGGAGGGCGTCTCGGCCCTGTTCGACTCCGTCGGCGGGGTGCTGAGCGTCCCCGAGGGCCAAATGGACGCCGTCACCGCGTTGTCGGGCTCGGGTCCCGCGTATTTCTTCCTGATGGTCGAGGCGCTCATCGACGCCGGCGTTGCGGCGGGGCTGAGCCGCGAGGTGGCGGGCGATCTGACCGCGCAGACCATGGCCGGCGCGGCGGCGATGCTGCTGGAACGGATGGACGCCGATCGCCGGCTTTCCGAGGCCGAGGCGTCCGGGATGCGGGTGGACGCCACCGCGACGCAGCTGCGGGCGACCGTGACGTCCCCCGGCGGCACCACCGCGGCGGCCCTGCGTGAGCTGGAACGGGGAGGCCTGCGAGCGGCCGTGGATGCGGCGGTTCAGGCCGCCAAAATGCGCTCTGAGCAGCTAAGAATTACATCAGAGTAATCCAAGATTTTTCAACTGATTGTCCCCCACCAGTACCAGTAACCCCATCAGTCCCGCTATTCTCCTCTTTGTAAGCACGTGTCGGTGCCAGCGGAGGGGAAGCCGCTGGCATGCGCGTGCCTGACACGATTGGGTAGCGATGACGTCTACGAATGGGCCATCAACGCGAGATTCTGCAGGTAAGCCGCGGGACACCGGTTCCGTCGATGGCCAGCAGGGCAGGACGCAATTTCTCACCGTCGCCGAGGTGGCCGCGTTGATGCGGGTCTCCAAGATGACGGTCTACCGGTTGGTGCACAACGGCGAACTACCCGCGGTCCGGGTGGGTCGGTCCTTCCGGGTGCACGCCAAGGCCGTCCACGACATGCTGGAGACGTCCTACTTCGACGCGGGCTGACCCGAACCGGTGGCCGCTCGCGGGCGGCACCTGGCTTCGCGGCTCGGCGGCGATCACGCGACGCGGTTTGGCGTTGGGTGCGTCCGGCTGGGTAAAGTGTCCGGGTCCATTCTTTGAAGCAGGTCTCGGTCTAGATAGCGGAGTTCATGGGTTCAGTAATCAAGAAGCGGCGCAAGCGTATGTCGAAGAAGAAGCACCGCAAGCTGCTGCGTCGCACCCGGGTGCAGCGCAGAAAACTCGGCAAGTAACTCCCGCGGCGGCCTTCCTAAGGCCGCCATAAGGCCACCGTAAAAAGGCCCTAACTGGTCGCTTCGCGCCATAGTGCCGCCGTCTCGCCGACCGCTAGGCTGACCGGGTGGATGGGTCGAATGGGGAGAACACCGGGCCGGACGATAGCGCCGGCAACGCGGCGCATTACCCCAAAATCGTGCTGGTCACCGGTGCCTGCCGGTTTCTGGGCGGCTACCTGACGGCTCGGCTCGCGCAGAACCCGATGATCAAAGGGGTCATCGCGGTGGACGCGATCGCCCCCAGCAAGGACATGCTGCGCCGGATGGGGCGCGCCGAGTTCGTCCGCGCCGACATCCGTAATCCCTTCATTGCCAAGGTGATTCGCAACGGCGACGTCGACACCGTGGTGCACGCGGCGGCCACGTCGTACGCTCCGCGGTCCGGCGGCACCGCGGCGTTGAAAGAAATCAACGTGATGGGCGCGATGCAGCTGTTCGCGGCCTGTCAAAAGGCGCCCTCGGTGCGCCGCGTGGTGCTCAAGTCGACGTCGGAGGTGTACGGCTCGAGCGCCCACGATCCGGTGATGTTCACCGAGGACAGCACCAGCCGTCGTCCGTTCCGCGACGGTTTCGCCAAGGACAGCCTCGACATCGAGGCCTATGCGCGCGGATTGGGGCGGCGCCGGCCCGACATCGCCGTGACGATCTTGCGGCTGGCCAACATGATCGGCCCGGCGATGGACACCACGCTGTCGCGTTATCTTGCCGGGCCGTTGGTGCCGACGATGTTCGGCCGCGACGCCCGGCTGCAGTTGCTGCACGAGCAGGACGCCCTCGGCGCGCTGGAGCGCGCGGCCATGGCCGGCAAGGCGGGAACGTTCAACATCGGCGCCGACGGCATCATCATGCTGTCGCAGGCGATCCGTCGGGCGGGCCGAATCCCTTTGCCCGTACCGGGTTTCGGTGTCTGGGCCCTGGACTCGTTGCGCCGCGCCAACCGCTACAACGAGATCAGTCGCGATCAGTTCGATTATTTGAGTTACGGCCGCGTCATGGACACCAGCCGGATGCGCTCGGAACTCAACTACCAGCCGAAATGGACGACGGCGGAGGCCTTTGACGACTATGTTCGCGGCCGAGGCCTGACTCCCATAATCGACCCACATCGGGTACGCTCCTTGGAGAGTCGCGCCATATCTCTAGCCCAGCGCTGGGGTAGCCGAAATCCAATTCCGTGGGGTGGGGTCAGGTAGGTATCGTGGCGGGTGAAACCAGAGCGAATGTCATTCCACTGCATACGAATCGGGGCCGTGTCGCAGCGCGTCGGAGAGCCGACCAGAGGGCAGAGTCAGCCCGCCAGCACCCCTCGTTACTGACCGATCCGCGCGGCCGCGCCTCGGCGGAGCAGATCGCCGCGGTGGTTCGCGAAATCGACGAGCACCGCCGTGCCGCGGGGGCATCGCCCGGCGAGGCACCGCTGAATGAGCTGGCGCAGCGCGTCGCGTCGGTGGCCGCATTCCTCCGCCAGCGGCTGACGGGTGACTACAGCGTCGACGAGTTCGGTTTCGATCCGCACTTCAACAGCGCGATCGTCCGGCCGTTGTTGCGGGTGTTCTTCCGGTCCTGGTTCCGGGTCGAGGTGAGCGGGATCGAGAACCTGCCCGCCGACGGCGCCGCGCTGGTGGTCGCCAATCACGCCGGGGTGCTGCCGTTCGACGGGCTGATGCTGTCGGTGGCCGTGCACGACGAGCACCCCGCGCACCGCGAGCTGCGGCTGCTCGCCGCCGACATGGTGTTCGACCTGCCCGTGGTGGGCGAAGCGGCTCGCAAAGCCGGCCACACCATGGCCTGCACGACGGACGCGCACCGGCTGCTCGCCGCCGGCGAGCTCACCGCCGTGTTCCCCGAGGGCTACAAGGGGCTGGGGAAGCGCTTCGAGGACCGCTACCGGCTGCAGCGGTTCGGCCGCGGTGGATTCGTCACCGCCGCGCTGCGGACCAAGGCGCCGATCATCCCCTGCTCGATCATCGGTTCCGAAGAGATCTACCCGATGCTGACCGACGTCAAGTTGCTGGCACGGCTGTTCGGACTGCCGTACTTCCCGATCACGCCGCTGTTCCCGCTGGCCGGGCCCATGGGCCTGGTGCCGCTGCCGTCGAAATGGCACATCGCCTTCGGTGAGCCGATCTACACCGACGACTACGCGGCCTCCGACGCCGACGACCCGATGGTCACTTTCGAGCTGACCGATCAGGTGCGCGAGACCATCCAGCAGACGCTGTACCGGTTGCTGGCCGGCCGCCGCAACATCTTCTTCGGCTGAGCCGCGGCGCGCCCAAAAGGAAACGCCACCACGGAAACCCGTGGCGGCGTTGACCTTTGAAGTAGTCGACTACTTCACCATGGTGAACTGGCAGACGTTGGTGTAGCCGTCGCGGAACAGATCCGAGCAGCCCCTCAGGTACTTCAGGTAAATGTCGTAGGTCTCCTGCCCCTTGAGGGCGATCGCCTCTTCCTTGTGCGCCTCGAGCGCATCGCCCCAGGCGGTTAGGGTCGGCACGTAGTTCTTGCCGATGAAGTGGTGTCGCTCGATCTTGAAACCCGCGTCCGTCGCGTACTTGTCGACCAGGTCGACCTGGGGCAGCTTTCCGCCCGGGTAGATCTCCTTCAAGATGAAGCTGATGAACCGCAGCAGGGTCATGTTGACCTTCAAGCCCATCGCGTTGCCCTCTTCGCGGGTGGGGACCACGATCGAGTGCAGCAGCATGCGGCCGTCGTCGGGCAGCAGGTCGTAGTACTTCTTGAAGAAGGTGGCGTAGCGCTCGTACCCGGCGTCACCGGCGCCGTCGGCGAAGTGCTCGAACGCGCCCAGCGACACGATCCGGTCGATCGGCACGTCGCCGGGGAATTCCTCCCAGCCCTGGATCCGCACCTCTTTACGGCGGGGGCTGTCCATCTTGTCGAACTCGGCCACGCAGTGGGCGTACTGGTTCTCGCTCAGCGTCAACCCGATTACGTTGACGTCGTACTCCGCCACCGCGTGCCGCATCGTCGAGCCCCAGCCGCTGCCGATGTCGAGCAGCGTCATGCCGGGCTCGAGGTTCAGCTTGTCCAGCGCGAGCTTGCGCTTGGCGTACTGCGCCTCTTCCAGCGTCTTGGTCAGATTCTGTGGGTCCGGGTTTTCGTCGAAGTAACCGCAGCTGTAGGTCATCGACGGGTCAAGCCACAGCTTGAAGAACTCGTTCGACTTGTCGTAGTGCGATCGCACCGCCTCGACCGGCGGGTGCAGCTGCGTTCCGGTTTCCCCCTGTAGTGACATTTACAACGCCCCTAACTTTCCTGCGGATATTGATGCGACCGCCGCGGCGGTTGCCTCGGTCTCGGCTTGGTTTGCGGCTTCCCCCAGCATTGTGACAACGCTGGTGACGATCGGCTTTCCATCGGCATCGGTCACTTCGCTGCGGATTTCCGCCAGCACGGTGCCGTGGGACTCGATCACCGAGTCTAGGTAGGTGTCGAAGAAAAGCCTATCGTGAGCCAGGATCGGGCGGTAGAACTTGAACTTCTGGTCGCGGTGAATGACCCTGGCGATGTTGATGGGGATGCTGAACTTGGTAAAGATCTCCAGCTGAACGCGGCGCCCGGCGATCGCGAGGAACGTCAACGGCGCCACCATGTCGGTATACCCGGCCTTCCGGGATTCATTCTCGTCGAAATGCGCCGGGTGGTCGTCCTTGATCGCCAGGGCGAACTCCCGGATCTTTTCGCGCCCGACCTCGAAGTAGTCAGGTGCGCGGTAATGGCTGCCGATGAGTCCTTCGGCTTCTTTGGGGGTTGTCATGCCGCTGTGCTCTCCGCTCGAAGATGTCTGCGCGGCGCAGCCTATCAGCGTGATTGCCGTCGAGAGGCCACCGCGGCCAGCGCACCGCCGGCCGCGCCCAGCGCCAACGCCGACGGCACCCCGATCCGGGCCGCTTTGCGAGCGGTGCGGAAGTCGCGAATCTCCCATCCGCGCTCCCGGGCCAGGGCGCGCAGGCGGGCGTCGGGATTGATGGCGACCGCGGTCCCCACCAGCGACAGCATGGGCACGTCGTTGTAGCTGTCGGAGTAGGCGGTGCAGCGTTTCAGGTTGAGCCCCTCGCGGATGGCCAGCGACCGCACCGCGTGCGCCTTGCCGGTGCCGTGCAGGATGTCGCCGACCAGCCTGCCGGTGAAGACGCCGTCGACCGATTCCGCGACGGTGCCCAGCGCGCCGGTCAGGCCGAGCCGTCGCGCAATGGTCGCGGCGAGCTCGTAGGGCGTGGCGGTGATCAGCCACACCTGCTGGCCGGCGTCGAGATGCATTTGGGTCAGCTCGCGAGTGCCGGGCCAGATCTTGTCGGCGATGATCTCGTCGTAGATCTCCTCGCCCAGGGCCACCAGCTGCTCGACCGACCGGCCTTCGATGAAGGCGAGCGCCTTGCGCCGGCCCGCGGCGACGTCGTTGCTGTTCTCCTTGCCAAGGACCTGAAACTTGGCCTGGGCGTAGATGAATCCGATCACATCGCGATAGGTGAAGTAGTTGCGCGTGGCCAGCCCGCGGCCGAAATGCACCGCCGAGGAGCCCTGCACCAAGGTGTTGTCGACGTCGAAGAAGGCGGCGGCGGTGAGGTCGACCGGGGGTTGCGGACGGTCCGGGGTGGCGGCGGCTTCCTCCTGCATGCCCTCGATCGCGCGGGCCGCGCTGGCGTCCGCGCCCAGCGACTCCAAGTCAACGTAACCGGTGTGGTCTGCGTTGACCGGGTCAAAGGAAGTCATCGCCCAACCTCCTAGATCGCTGTGGTGCCTGGTGACCCGGCGGGTGCCCGATATCCAACCCTATCGGGCAGTTGGCGTGGGGGCGGTTATGGCTGCCGGGCTGATGCCTCGGCCTGCCGAACGTGACGCTGGCGTCACGTTCGACGCCGAGTGTGACTGCACCGTCACACTCGTGGCTGGGCAGGCCGGGTTGGTCGGGGCGCGACAAGACTTGTCCGTGGGCGTCAGTGCAGGAAACGGCCTTAAGCTTCCTTGTTGGGATCCCACTCGGTACCGGATGTGTCATCCCAAAATTTCGGCGAGACGTCTGTTTTGCGGTCTTCTGGCGCAACAGCGTCGACTCTGGCCTGAAATTCGTCGAAGGCGTTTCTTGCGCGCGCTAATTCTTCTTCTGTTGGCGCGCTGACACCGGCTTCTTCTGGCGTCGAAAACGTCTTACCGGCAATCCTTTTGCTCATTGAGGACTCCCATCATGACAAGGAGGTGCGAGTCAACAGCTAGTCAGCGTTCGATCATTTCGATAATCGTCCTAGCTGCCCGAACAGCTGGCACCAGGGTTGAGAGTAGACGAAGCCGAGGACACCGCGGGCGACTGATTGTTATGTGGACGCGTCTGCTGCAAAGACGTTTATGATTCGTCTGTTCCGTTGGCGGTCAGTGATTCACGATCGAAGATCACCCAGTCATCGGCGTTGTTGACGATCTGGACCCCGTCGAGCTCGGTGGTGGTTCTGAGCATATCCTTGAGCGCCTCCCACTTCATGCCCCCGTATCTGATCCCTGGACGTGTTCGCGTCGTGTATGCGCGTATTACCCGTGGCATGTGCTGGACGGCAAACGTTTTCATAATCGGTTGGCCGTCTTCGCTTTGCGCTTTCGCTAGCTCAATGAATAGCTCGCGTCCTCGCAGGACAGACCCGATCGACGGCGAAAGTTTTTCTGGCGGCGTGTGAAGAGCGCGTGTTATCAGATCTTCGACCGCATTCTCGTTATCCGGCGGACGGTCAGTGAGTTTATTCACGTGAGTTTCTCTAGATCGCAGAACATCGAGGACTTCGGTTATTTGTTGTTTATTAATTCCCACCCACTGCGACGTACGATTGCAGACGATCACCCAGTCTAGGTCCGGCATGTCGAGCGCTGCGGCAAGCGCATCTTCGAAAGCACCTCCGGCGAAGGTGTTGGGCAGGTCTGGGTGGTCTTCCGATGTATATAGCATCATGGCATTTGTACCGTCGGGCAATCGGAGCAACGGGGTGGCGTTCAGTTGCTTTCCCTCGTGCTCAACAGTCGTTCGAGGGAAAAACAATTCGATACCACGAAGTGCCAAAAAAAGACGTCGATCTGCCTGCGGCGACTTTTGTTGAGCAGCGAAATCAATCAGTTCATCGATTCCAGCGTTGTGGGGTGCCGTCAATGTTTATGCCTTTCGTATGGCGTGAACTTGTCATTGAATTTATCATATATTCCGTGCACGTGATACACCTTGCCAGTCGGCGAAGTTGGGTCAAATGTGCATACTGCTAAATCGACGGGGCCCATGTTTTCGTGGATGAGATTACTGATGAGGGTAGGGCTCGTCACAGTTTGTGGTGCTCCCAAAATGTTTAACCCGTCCGGCGGATGTATTGTGTAGTTTGGAATAAGCTCACCGGCTTTAAAAGTCTTGGAATAAACGCCGGAGGTGTCTCCGCCGGTCTCGATGAGATTGCCCAATGAGTCAGTGATGGTCGAGCCGTGTTCCGCAAAAGTCGTAATACTTGAGCCTTTCGGCACAGTAAA
Organism: Mycobacterium sp. TKK-01-0059; assembly: GCF_000709305.1. Lineage (NCBI taxonomy): Bacteria > Bacillati > Actinomycetota > Actinomycetes > Mycobacteriales > Mycobacteriaceae > Mycobacterium > Mycobacterium sp. TKK-01-0059. The sequence goes on along the minus strand of NZ_KL446993.1, from coordinate 1,160,401 downwards.
GAAACCGCTGTCGGGATCATAACTTCCATGTCCGCTTATTGTGTGCCTCTCGCCTTGCGGCATCTCGTCATGCGGAATCCCGTGACCGGGAAGTTCCCCCGGTTGATGCTGGCCTTGGTCGGGCGGTTGGTCACCGCTGTATGGCGGCTCCTTTGAAGTTTCATTGGGGCCGGAGCCCGACGGGCGCGCCCCGTCACCAGGAAGGTCAGCCCCGTTCCCATCGCCGGGCGGGTGTGAACCGCCGCCAGGCGGCTCGGGCGGATGGGCAGGGGGTTCTCCGCCATGAGGCACCTCGCCGAGGCCGGGAGGTGCTTCGGCAGGGAGGCCGCCCGCTGGGATAGAGGGAAGCGACGGCGGCTCCGGCATCGATGGCATCGAAGGAGCCGAGGCCGCCGGCATCGAAGCTGCGGGCGCCGAAGCGGCGGGCGCGGCCGCTGCCGGCTCCGCGGGTGGTAGCCGCGTAGGCGCAGCCTCGTGCGACTGCGGATGTGGTGGCGTGCCTTCCGCGGGCGCCGATACCGGCGGCTTTCCCCCCGATTCCGGCGGGACCCCAAGCGTTTTCGGTTCGGCGCTGTGCGGTGTCCCGCCAACCGGCGGCTTGGATTCCGTCGGGCTGTGCGGCAGGGGGCCGTCGGCGGGGCCCAGTGCCGGTTTGCCCGAAGGAGCCGGCGCGGGACGACCCGGCTCCGGCGGCTTGACCTCCGGCGGTTTGACCTCCGGCGGCTTGATCGACGGAGGCTGAGGAATCTCAGGCGGCTTCTTCAAACCCTTCAGCACATCGGCCGCCCGGCTTCCCGCTTTGCCCACCTTGGAGAGTGGTCCGCCAGGCAAGGCCAAGGTCAATCCATCAAAAAGGGTCTTGCCGAGCGCTTCGGCGGGGTTGGACCCCCACTCGTCCCAGTGAGTGACGTCCTTACCGAGCGCCTTCCACGAGTCGGCGACGCCGGGCCCTCCGTCGGGGCCCAAGCCGACGAGCGGCGCGGCCCCGGAGACCATGCCGTATACGTCTTTGGCGTAGCCGATCGGATCGGTCTGGAGCCGGTTCGGGCTGAACTTCGCGAGCTGCTCAAGGAAGTCGTAGCCCTCGACGCCGACGCCTTTCAGGGTCTGGCCCACTTGATTGAGGGCCCTGCCGACCGGCGTCCCGTGCAGAAAGTGGTCCCACTCTTTATCCGCCCAGTGGGCCATATCCTTCGCGGCGGTTTCGGCCGCCGACATCGTGGCCTCGATCTGGCCGCCCAGCGTTTCGGCTTCCCGCGCAAAGTTATTGACGACGGTCCGGATGTCGTCGGCGATCCTCTTGATCTCGTCTTCGTCTTCATCGGTCAGGAGGTCCCACACCTCTTTGATCCCAGTCATCGGGTCGCAGATGCGGGACAACAAATCCAGGATCGCCGCGTGCACCTTGTCGATCTGGGCCGCGTAACTGTTGAGTTGCGCGGCAATCGTTTGGCATTGCTGCGCAACGCTGGCCGTGGCTCCGGACGCATCGGCCAACGCTTTGTTGATGGCCGCGGCCTCGGGAATCTGCTGCCCGGCAATGGCGGCCATGCTCCCGCCACCGGCCGCGATCTCGGTCGTCATGAAGTTGACGCCCGCCGTCGTCCATGCCGCCGCAGCGGCACGCAACTTCGCCGAATCGCCAGTGGGCCAGATCATTCCGATGTACGGCGCAACCCAGCTCCAGCCCGCCGGGGCACTGCTACCGGCGCCCACCGCCGACGGCGGATGCGACGGCGCGCTCAATGGCGCGGTCACCGGCGGCGTCGGCAAGCCTTCGGCGCGGCCCGTCACATCCGACATCGCCTCGGCGTGCGCATAGTTGTGTGCCGACATCCGCACGCCGTCGCCGATGCTGCAGAGTCCGTTGCGGGTACTGGTCATCGCCTCGATGACCTTTGCCGCTGCGCCGTTGTACGTGCGGCCCAGCGCCGCACCGACGGGATCGTCACCGGCCATGCCCACGCTGCCGGCGAGCGCCGTGGTCAGGCCCGAGATCACCGATCCCAGCGACTCGCCGGTGGACAGTACCGTGGCGCCGGCGCGATCTAGGGCAGTCGGGTCACACGCCAGCGGCGCCATGTATTCACGACCACATACCGAGATTCGTCGACATCGCGCCGGTGTAGTTGCCGTGCGCTGTCGTGGCCACCTTCTCCAGTTGCGCCAGCGCCTCGCGCATCATCGCCTCGCCGCGCACCCAGTGCTGATGCGCCTCGGCATGGGCCGCCGCGGCCTCTCCCGTCCACGTCCCATGCAAACGCGTTACGCGAGAATCGATTTCGGCAACCATATCTTCGGCGTAGCGCTGAAACGCCGCCATCCGCTGCACCGCGTCGGCTAACGCCTGCGGATCAACCCGAAACGCCTCAGCCATCGCGCACCGCCCGCTCGGCCTGGGCGCAGGCGGACTCGTTGCTCTCATACGCGCCCCCAGCCTGGCCCACCAGGCGCGCCAGGATCGACAACCCGATCTCGACCTCGCGGGCGCCCTTGTGCCACAGCTCCCATGCCGAGGCATAGGCCCCCCCGGCCGCGCCCTGCCAACCACCCAGCATCTGGCCCACCTGATCGTCGAGCTGGGACAGCTGGGCCGAAAGATGCTCGGCCGCACCGCTCAGCGAGACGGCGGCGCCCTGCATCACCACCGGATCGACCCGCACCGTGTTGTCGGCCATAGCCGGAACATAACTCCTGGTAGACGCCCCCACAAGTCGCTGATGACACACTGATTCCCATGACCCGAGCGACCGGCCGCCCGCAGGTGGAGTTGTTGACCCGCGACGGGTGCACCATCTGCGAGCGCATCCACGCCCGGCTGGTCGTTTTGGCCGGTGAGCTGGGCTTCGATCTGTCGACGACCGACGTCGACGCCGCGGCCGCGGACGGCGACCCCGCGCTGCGCGCCGAGTTCGGTGACCGGCTGCCGGTGGTCCTGCTCGACGGGCGCGAACACAGTTACTGGGAGCTCGACGAGCCCCGGCTGCGCGCGGATCTCGCCCGCTGACGAGGCGGCCGGGTGGCCGCGGGGCAATTATTTGGTAGCCCAGCTGATAAACGTTTACCGTGGACAGCAGTTCAGTTACTGGGAGATGCAAGGGAGCTGGCCAGGTGATGCTGCCGTGAGCGTCTTGCTCTTCGGGGTTTCGCACCGCAGTGCGCCGGTCTCCGTCCTGGAACAACTCAGCATCGACGAGTCCGATCAAGGCAAGATCGTCGACCGGGTGCTGCAGTCGCCGCTGGTGACCGAGGCGATGGTGCTGTCGACATGCAACCGGGTCGAGGTCTATGCGGTGGTGGATGCGTTCCACGGCGGGCTCGCGGTGATCGGACAGGTGCTCTCGGAGCATTCCGGGATGTCGATGACCGACCTCACCAAATACGCCTACGTCCGGTACAGCGAGGCCGCCGTCGAGCATCTGTTCGCGGTAGCCAGCGGCCTGGATTCGGCGGTGATCGGAGAGCAGCAGGTGCTCGGTCAGGTGCGCCGCGCGTACGCCACCGCCGAGACCAATCGCACCGTCGGCCGCGTCCTGCACGAGCTGGCCCAACGCGCGCTCTCGGTCGGCAAGCGGGTGCATTCCGAGACCGCCATCGACGCCGCCGGCGCCTCCGTGGTGTCGGTTGCCCTGAACATGGCCGAACGCCGGCTGGGCGGTCTGTCGGGCCGGACCGCCGTGCTGGTCGGCGCCGGGGCGATGGGCGCCCTGGCCGCGGCGCATCTGTCTCGCGCCGGTATCACCCAGGTCCACGTACTCAACCGGTCGCTGTCCCGGGCGCAGCGCCTGGTCCGCAAGATCCGCGAAACCGGTGTGCGGGCCGACGCGCTGCCATTGGAGCGGCTGACCGACGTCCTGGCGGGTGCCGACGTGGTGGTCAGCTGTACCGGGGCGGTGAGCCCGGTGGTCTCGCTGGCCGACGTGCACCACGCGCTCGCGGCCGCGAACCGGGACGAAGCTACGGACCCGCTGGTGATCTGCGACCTGGGCATGCCGCGCGACGTCGACCCGGCGGTGGCCGGTCTGCCCGGTGTGTGGGTCGTCGACGTGGACCGCGTGCAGCACGAGCCCTCGGCCCACGCCGCGGCGGCCGACGTCGACGCGGCCCGCACCATCGTGGCCACCGAAGTTGCCGCCTACCTGGCCGGCCAGCGGATGGCCGAGGTCACCCCGACGGTGACGGCGCTGCGCCAGCGCGCCGCCGATGTGGTCGAAGCCGAGCTGCTGCGCCTGGACAACCGGCTCCCCGGGCTCGCCAGCGCGCAGCGCGAAGAGGTCGCCCGCACTGTGCGGCGGGTGGTGGACAAGCTGCTGCACGCCCCCACGGTGCGCATCAAGCAGCTCGCCAGCGCCCCCGGCGGCGACAGCTACGCCGAGGCGTTGCGCGAGCTTTTCGAACTCGACCAGACCGCCGTCGACGCCGTGGCCGCGGGCGAATTGCCAGTCATCGCAAACGGTTTCGACGCGGGCCCCCCGCAGCAACCTGCCGAGTAGCCGATTGGCGAACGTGATCCGGATAGGCACGCGGGGCAGCCTGCTGGCCACCACCCAGGCCGGCGTCGTCAGAGACGCCCTCATCGCGCTGGGTCACCCGGCGGAGCTGGTGACCATCACCACGGCCGGGGACCGGTCGTCGGGCCCCATCGAATCCTTGGGGGTGGGTGTCTTCACCACCGCGCTGCGCGAGGCCATGGAAGAGGGCCGCGTGGACGCCGCGGTGCACTCCCACAAGGACCTGCCGACGGCCGACGACCCGAGGTTTGCTGTGGCCGCCATACCCGTGCGCAACGACCCGCGTGACGCGGTGGTAGCCCGGGACGGACTGGTGCTGGGGGAGTTGCCACCGGGTTCGCTGGTGGGTACCTCCTCGCCGCGGAGGGCCGCGCAGCTTAGAGCATTGGGTCTCGGTTTGGAAATCCGCCCCCTACGAGGCAACCTAGATACCAGGTTGAACAGGGTAAGCAGTGGTGATCTTGACGCGATCGTGGTGGCCCGGGCGGGTCTGGCCCGACTCGGTCGCCTCGATGACGTCACCGAGACGCTAGAGCCGGTGCAGATGTTGCCAGCACCGGCTCAGGGCGCGCTCGCCGTCGAATGCCGTGCCGATGACACCCGGTTGGCGGCGGTGCTGGCGGAGCTGGACGACGCGGACACGCGCGCGTCGGTCACCGCGGAGCGAACTCTGTTGGCCGAACTGGAGGCCGGCTGCTCCGCACCGGTGGGCGCGATCGCTGAAGTGGTCGAGTCCATCGATGAGGAAGGCCGGATCTTCGAAGAGCTGTCGCTGCGTGGCTGCGTGGCGGCGCTGGACGGGTCCGACGTGATCCGCGCGTCCGGCATCGGCACTCCCGGTCGAGCACGAGAGCTTGGGCTTTCGGTCGCCGCGGAGCTGTTCGAACTTGGCGCCCGGGAGCTGATGCGCGGAGCGCGGCAAGACCCGACGCGAGGAAATTAAATGCGAGTTACGTGGGAGCGACAATGACGACGCGAGGGCGTAAGCCGACACCCGGCCGCATCACGTACGTGGGCTCCGGCCCCGGTGACCCGGGACTGTTGACGACCCGGGCCGCGGCGGTGCTGACGAACGCCGCTCTGGTGTTCACCGACCCTGACGTGCCCGAGCCGGTGCTGGCGCTGATCGGCAAAGACCTGCCGCCGGTTTCCGGCCCGGCCCCGGCCGACCCGGCCGCCTCCAGCGGCGACGGCGCCGACCAGGGCCAGACGCAGCCCGCGGTGATCTCCGGTGGCCCCGACATCCGCCCGGCGCTGGGTGACCCCGCCGAGGTGGCCAAGACCCTGACCCACGAGGCGCGGACGGGCGTCGACGTGGTCCGCCTGGTGGCCGGTGACCCGCTGACGGTCGACGCCGTCATCACCGAGGTCAACGCCATCGCGCGGAGCCACCTGCACATCGAGATCGTGCCGGGGCTGGCGCCCACCAACGCCGTCCCGACGTACGCGGGGCTGCCGCTGGGCTCCTCCCACACGGTGGCCGACGTGCGCGACCCCAATGTGGATTGGGAGGCTTTGGCCGCGGCGCCGGGGCCGCTGATCCTGCAGGCCACGTCGTCGCATCTGGCCGACGCGGCGCGCACCCTGATCGAACACGAGCTCGCCGAGAACACGCCGTGCGTGGTGACCGCGCAGGGCACCACCTGCCAGCAGCGTTCCATCGAGACGACGCTGCACGGCCTGACCGACTCGGCCGTGCTGGGTGGAACCGACCCGGCGGGCCCCCTGACCGGTCCGCTGGTGGTGACCATCGGCAAGACGGTGTCGAGCCGGGCGAAGCTGAACTGGTGGGAGAGCCGCGCCCTGTACGGCTGGACCGTGCTGGTGCCCCGCACCAAGGACCAGGCCGGCGAAATGAGCGAGCGGCTGACGTCCTACGGCGCGCTGCCGATCGAGGTGCCGACCATCGCCGTCGAGCCGCCACGCAGCCCCGCGCAGATGGAACGGGCCGTCAAGGGATTGGTCGACGGCCGCTTCCAGTGGGTGGTGTTCACCTCCACCAACGCGGTGCGTGCGGTGTGGGAGAAGTTCGGCGAGTTCGGGCTGGACGCGCGCGCGTTCTCCGGAGTGAAGATCGCATGCGTGGGCGAGTCGACCGCCGACCGGGTCCGGGCGTTCGGGATCAGCCCCGAGCTAGTGCCGGCCGGTGAGCAGTCCTCGCTGGGTCTGCTCGACGACTTCCCGCCCTACGACAGCGTTTTCGATCCGGTGAACCGGGTCTTGCTGCCGCGGGCCGACATCGCCACCGAGACGCTGGCCGAGGGCCTGCGCGAACGTGGTTGGGAGATCGAGGATGTCACCGCCTACCGGACGGTGCGGGCCGCGCCGCCGCCGGCGGAGACGCGGGAAATGATCAAGACCGGCGGGTTCGACGCGGTGTGCTTCACGTCCAGCTCGACGGTGCGCAACCTGGTCGGTATCGCCGGCAAGCCGCACGCGCGGACGATCATCGCCTGCATCGGCCCCAAGACCGCCGAGACCGCCGCCGAGTTCGGTCTGCGGGTCGATGTCCAGCCCGAGACCGCCGCGGTTGGTCCGCTGGTCGACGCTTTGGCCGAACACGCCGCGCGGTTGCGCGCCGAGGGCGCGCTGCCACCGCCGCGCAAAAAGAGCCGCAGGCGCTAGTGTCCTACCCGCGGCAGCGTCCGCGTCGGCTCCGCTCAACCCCGGCGTTGCGCCGATTGGTCGCGCAAACGTCGCTGGAGCCAAGGCATTTGGTGCTGCCGATGTTCGTCGCCGACGGCATCGACGAACCCCGGCCGATCGCCTCGATGCCGGGGGTGGTCCAACACACCCGCGATTCGTTGCGCGGCGCCGCCGCCAGCGCCGTCGCCGCCGGGGTGGGCGGGCTGATGCTGTTCGGTGTGCCGCGTGATGAGGACAAGGACGCGGTGGGGTCGGCCGGCACCGATCCCGACGGCATCCTCAACGTCGCCCTGCGCGACCTGGCCAAGGACCTCGGCGAGGCCACCGTGCTGATGGCCGACACCTGCCTGGACGAGTTCACCGATCACGGCCACTGCGGCGTCCTCGACGACCGCGGTCGGGTCGACAACGACGCGACCGTGGCCCGATATGTGAAACTCGCTGTGGCGCAAGCGGAATCGGGCGCGCACGTGGTAGGTCCGAGCGGGATGATGGACGGTCAGGTGGGCGCGATTCGCGACGGGCTGGACGCGGCCGGCCATACCGACGTGGCGATCCTCGCCTACGCCGCCAAGTTCGCATCGGCGTTCTACAGCCCGTTCCGCGAAGCGGTCAGTTCCAGCCTCTCCGGCGACCGGCGCACCTATCAGCAGGAGGCGGGCAATTCCCGCGAGGCGCTCCGCGAGATCCAGCTCGATCTGGACGAGGGCGCCGACATCGTGATGGTGAAGCCGGCGATGGGTTATCTGGACGTTGTGTCGGCGGCGGCCTCGATTTCGCCGGTGCCGGTGGCCGCCTATCAGGTGTCGGGGGAGTACGCGATGATTTGCGCTGCGGCCGCGAACAATTGGATCGACGAGCGCGCGGCGGCGCTGGAATCATTGACGAGCATCCGGCGCGCCGGAGCCGATATCGTTCTCACCTATTGGGCCGCGGATGCGGCAGGGTGGCTTTCGTGAGACGGGGCTTGCGTTGACATCAGAGACGACCAGAAGCGATACCCAACCGAAGCCGTTGTTCTACGAACCCGGCGCCACCTGGTGGTGGGTGGCGTGCGGCCCGGCCTCGGCGGCGGCCATGGTCCTGATCGAAATCTGGAGCGGTGCCAAGGTGTCGCTCGTGGTCCCCGCGATCTTCTTCGTCCTGGTGTCGGCGTTCGTGGGGTTGCAGGTGAAGGCGGCGCGGATCCACGTCTCGGTCGAGCTGACCGAAGACGCCCTGCGCCAAGGCACCGAGACCATCTTGGTCCGCGAGATCGTCAGGGTTTATCCCGAGCCCGAGAACCACGAAGCCTCCGGCAAGGAGCTGGCGCGCTGGCAGTCGGCGCGGGCGCTCGGCGAGTTGGTCGGGGTGCCGCGCGGACGGATCGGCATCGGCCTCAAGCTCACCAACGGCCGCACCGCCCAGGCGTGGGCGCGCCGTCATCGCCAGCTGCGGGCGGCCCTGACTCCGCTGGTCCAAGAGCGGGTGGAGCCCACCGGCACCGACGTCATCGACGGCGATCCGGACGACCCCGCCGGCGATCAGGCCGGGCCCGCGCAATGATCGCCAGCTACCGAGCGCTGGTCGAGCTCGCCGTGGCGGTCGCCGCCCTCGCGGGCTCGGGATATAGCTGGACGCGCTCGCATCACACGGTGGCCGTCGCGCCCATCGCGGAGGGGCAGCCCTTTACGACGTCGGTGGTCTATGACCCGCAGCTGTTGCTTCTGACACTCGTGCTGTTGACGAGCGCCGGCGTGCTGGTGGTCGTCGGCGCGGCCAGGCTGCGGCGTGCCCGCTCCGGCGCTACGACGTCTTCCTGACCAGCGGCAACGCCATCGTGCGGCGGACCCTGATGGCGTCGGCCCGGTCGCGCAGTGCCTCCTGAACGGAGCGCATCAGCGGGAAATTGGCGTCATGATCGGTGTCCTCGAGCACCGCGATGACCGCCGAGCTGGCCACCAGCGTCCAATCCACACCGGCGGCCCGACAATCGGCATCGAACGCATACAAGAGCGAAATACCGGCCTCAGCAAATTGACCGACATCGGCGACATCGAGCACCACAGGGTTTTCCCCGAGCGTGAAACGCCGAATGTGGCGACTGACGCGGTCGACATTGGCGTCGTCGATTTCGCCGCGGATATGCACCACTGTCGCCAAGTGGCGGTAGTGCGCCCGCACCTGAGCGCCATCGCACTCAAAGACGCAGTTGTCGTGGCGACTCCCGGTGCCTGCGATCGTCATGAGGACCCCTCACTCTCCGTGTCGCTCGCGCTGGCCTTGGGGCGCGCCTCCCCGCTCACCAAAGCTGCCTTAAACGCTAGGCCGCAAGCCTAAGGACACCGGTAGCCGCGCCTAACGCTTTGCTAAGAAGCAAAATGCGATTTCGCGGCGAGCAAACCTCCATAATCGACGTCGCGCATTCCGGGCGGCCCTGAAGGCCGTGTGCCACACCACAACCGTCCCCGCATGTCGGCGATTGCGCTGCTAGGCTGCCATGGCTGCCGGTTGCTAGTCGGGGGGGCTTGCGAAATGGCGAGATCGCCCGCTCAGCCGATAGCAGGAGAACGGAACGGCAGGATCCAGACGGGAAGAGCAGCGTGCGGGGCGGAGAGATCCGGGGCGAAATCAAGGCCCTGACGGGACTCCGTATTGTCGCCGCGCTCTGGGTGGTGCTGTTTCACTTCCGGCCGATGCTCGGGGATGCGTCGCCCGATTTCCGCGACGCGCTGGCCCCCGTCCTCAACTGTGGCGCCCAGGGCGTCGACCTCTTTTTCATCCTCAGCGGCTTCGTGCTGACGTACAACTACCTCGACCGGATGGGACGGTCCTGGTCGACCCGTGCCACCCTGCACTTCCTGTGGCTGCGGCTGGCCCGGGTATGGCCGGTGTACCTGGTCACGTTGCACCTCGCCGCCCTGTGGGTGATCTTCACCCTGCACGTGGGCCACGTGCCGTCGCCGGACGCCGCCTCGCTCACCGCGGTCAGCTACGTGCGGCAGATCCTGTTGGTGCAGTTGTGGTTTGTGCCGTTCTTCGACGACTCGAGCTGGGATGGGCCGGCCTGGTCGATCAGCGCCGAATGGCTGGCGTACGTGCTTTTCGCCCTGCTGGTGTTGGTGTTGTTGCGGATGAAGCAGGCGACGCGGGCGCGCAGCCTCATGGTGCTGGCATTCGCGGCGTCGTTGCCGCCGGTGGTGATGCTGCTGGCCAGCGGGCACTTCTACACGCCGTGGAGCTGGCTGCCGCGGATCGTCACGCAGTTCACCGCTGGCGCGCTGGCCTGTGCCGCCGTGCGCAGATTGCGGCTGACCGACCGCGGCCGCCGCGTCGCGGGGTACATCTCGCTGCTTCTGTTGGCCGCGATGGTGGGCGTCCTGTATTGGTTTGGCGCACACCCGATATCCGGGGTGGTGGAAAACGACAGCGGCGGCGTCGTCGACGTGTTGTTCGTTCCGCTGGTGATCTCGCTGGCCGTCGGCTTGGGGAGCCTGCCGAGGATGTTGTCGACGCGGGTGATGGTGTACGGCGGTCAGATCTCGTTCTGCCTGTACATGGTTCACGAGCTGGTGCACACGTCCTGGGGTTGGGCCGTGGAACAATTCGAGCTCGCAACGCAGGACAATCCGTGGAAATGGAACGTCATCGGTCTGCTCGCGATTGCCGTGGTCCTTTCGATCGTGTTGTATCACGCCGTCGAAGAGCCCGCCCGCCGCTGGATGCGCAAGATGGTCGACGTCCGGGCCGTGAACGCGAGGAGTGATCCTGGCGAGTCGACGAACGGCAAGCCCCATCCGATCGACCGTCCGCTGGAAGCGATTTCGGTCCGCGCGGTGTGATGGCTGCTTTTGCGCCCGGCCGCGAGTCACGGGCAATATTCGATGAGAACACGGCGGCACCCGACCATGCCGTTGACAGTGGAGGTATGAGTGAGTCGTCTGGCCACCTTTCTCATTGGGTTGAGTTTTCTGGGGGGCGTGGGCATCGCATACCCACCGCAGGTGCGCACCTACGCGACGCTGACGCTGGACTTCCGGCTGAATCACCTGGCAGTCATCGGCGATTCGTACACCACCGGTACCGATGAGGGCGGCCTGGGCGCGCGGTCGTGGCCGTCGCGCGCGTGGCAGGCGCTCGGTGCGCGGGGCTCGCGGGTTTCGGCCGATGTGGCGGCCGAGGGCCGCGCCGGTTACGCCGCGCCCGGCGACCACGGCAGCACCTTCGAGGACCTGACCGCCAGGGCCGTCCACCCCGATGACGCGCTGGTGGTGTTCTTCGGCTCCCGCAACGACCAGGGTATCGATCCCCTGCTGCTGACCGAAAAGACCCACGCCGCTTTGGATCTGGCGCGCCGGTTTGCGCCGGCCGCGCGCTTGCTGGTGATCGGTCCGCCGTGGCCGACCGCCGACGTTCCGCCAGCGATGTTCCTGATTCGCGACGTCCTGGGCGGCGCGGCGGGGGCCGCCGGGGCGACGTTCATCGACCCGATCGCCGAGCACTGGTTCGTCGGCAGGCCCGACCTGATCGGCCCCGACGGCGTGCACCCGAACGACGCGGGGCACCAGTACATGGCGGACAAGATCGCGCCGCTGATCCGTACTCAGCTGTCGACGTGACGGGCCGCCTCCTGCGCGAGTTGCACCCGCGACGACACGGCGAGTTTGGCGTAGACGTGTGTCAGGTGGGTCTGCACGGTGCGTGGTGAGACGAACAGGCGCGTCGCAATGTCCTTGTTGGGCAACCCTTCGCTGACGAGCCGAACGACATCGCGCTCGGTCGGCGTGAGTGACTCCCATCCGCTGGCCGGCCGGCCGCGCGCGCCGCGACCCCGCTGCGCGTACGCGATGGCCTCGGGGGTGGACAGCGCCATGCCTTCGGACCAGGCGGATTCAAAGTTTGTTTGCCCCAATGCTTTACGTATGGCCGCCAGTGAAGCAGCGTAATCCGCATCAAAGACCCTGAAGCGAACCTCGGCGTGGCGCTGCCGCACGGCTTCGGCCGCCCCGAGAAGCCGCGCGGCGTGCTCGGGGTTGGTGGCGGCGGCCAGCGCGGCGAGGCATTCGAGCGTGTCCGGGAGGTGCAGGTATCCGCCGGTGCGCTCGGCGACTTCGAGGGCGTCGTGCAGGTCGCGGTCGGCCTGCTGCGGCTCGCCCTGCGCGACGGCGACCCGGGCGCGCGCGATCAGCGCCATCAGCCGATGCCAGCCCGGAACGGTCTGGACCGTGTCGTCGGCCCAACGACGGGCAGCGACGAGATCACCACAGCCCATGGCCGCCTCGGCCATCGGCAGCGTGCTTCGGGTCAACAGCTCCTTCAGCGGGTAGGTGTGCCGCAAGGCGGCGTCGCAGGCCTGTTTGGCGGCGACGGCATCGTCTCTGGCCAGCGCGGCATTGGCCAGGGATACGTAGGCCGAATCCTCGTGGAATCCACCCAAGGCGGCTCCGACTTCCAGGGCGGCTTCGGCCGCCGTGCTCGCCGCCGCGGGGTCGGTGAACGCGAGCACCTGCGCCAATACGATCAGGCCGAACGTTTCCATCGGTCGGTCCCCGGCGGCCCGCGCCTCCTCGACCAGCGAACGGGCCACAGAGAGCGCCTCGGCCAGCTTGCCCTGTGTTGCCAGCGCAGTCCCAAGGAACGTCCGGCTGTACCGGGACATGAAGCTGTCACCGAGTTCGTCGGCGAGGTCTCGTCCCTCCTCGCCGGCCGCCTGCGCAGCGATGGGGTCTCCGGCGACGCCCTCGGCGAAACTCTGATAGGCGCGCAGGTGACAAAGCGCCGCAGCATCTTTCGACGCGCGAGCCAGTTGTACGCCGTCGGCGAGATACGGTTCCGCCAACTCGGGGTTGCCGATGGCCAGCATGCCGCAGGTCATTAGGCAGTGCGCGACGAGCGTCCGGTCGCCGACTTCGCGGGCGGCGGCCAACGCCTCTTCCGCCCGCTGCAGGCTGGCCGGGACGGAGAACCAGACCGCCAGCAATCCGGCGTCGGCAACGGCGCGTATCCAGGTCTCGGGAGCGACGTCGTCGTCGCGGTACCGCTCGTCGGTGAAGACGGCCTCGAACCCCGCGACGCCCTCCCGAAACCGCCCGCGCGTCACCCACAGTCGCTGCAACGCTGAAACCAATTGCAGCGCAGGGCCGAACTCACCGGCGTCACAACTCCACGCGTGCGCCGCCCGCAGGTTGTCCATCTCGAGCTCGCCCCACGGGACCAACGGCGTCCCGTCGCCGCGGGTCTGCGATTCCAGCGTCGCGGCGGCCGCGGTGTAGTGGTCGCGGTGACGGGTCCGCACCGCCTCGGCCTCGCCCGATTCGGCAAGCTTTTCCAGTCCGTACTGGCGGACGGTCTCCAATAGGCGGTATCGCATCATCGTGTCGACTTCCTCGGTGACGATCAGCGATTTGTCGACGAGCAGTCCGAGCTGATCGACGAGCTGAAAGTGCTCCACGTCCGCGTCGGCGCCCACCGCGTGGGCGGCATCGAGATCGAAGCCGCCCATGAACACGGCCAGGCGGCGAAACAGGATGCGTTCGGGCTCGGTGAGCATGGCGTGCGACCAGTCGATGGAGGCGCGCAGCGTCTGTTGACGGCGGACCGCGGTGCGCGCGCCTCCGGCGAGCAGGCGGAAGTTGTGGTGGAGACCATCGACGATCTGGGTCAGCGACAGCGTGCGGGTGCGCGCGGCGGCGAGCTCGATCGCCAGCGGCATGCCGTCCAGGCGCCGGCAGATCTCAACGATCGCGGCCGAATTGTCCTCGGACAGACGGAAATCCGGCCGTGTACGGCGGGCCCGGTCGATAAACAACTCGACGGCCTCGCCATCCACCGACAGCGACGGCACGCGCCAGGTGAGCTCTCCGGCGATGCCGATCGGCTCCCGGCTGGTCGCCAGCACGGTGACATCCGGGCCCGCGTCGAGCAGGGCCACGGCCAGCGCCGCGCTGGCGTCCAGCAGGTGCTCGCAATTGTCCAGGATCAGCAGCATCTTTCGATTGCGGACGAACCTCGACAGCGTTTCCATGGTGGAGCGGCCCGGCTGGTCGGGAAGACCCAGAGTGCGCGCCACGGTGACGGGCACGACGAGGGGGTTGGTCACCGGGGCGAGATCGACAAACCAAGCCCCGCAGGCGGACTCCCCGGCTATCACATCGGCGACCTGCACCGCCAACCGCGTCTTTCCCACCCCACCCGCGCCGGTCAGGGTCACCAACCTGTTGTCGCGCAGGGCCTGCCCGATGTCACTGATCTGGGTGCCGCGCCCGACGAAGCTGGTCAACTGGCTCGGAAGACGGGAACTGGCACCGTCATTCGCCACGCGCAACGGCGGGAAGTCGTTGCGCAGACCGGGATGGTTGAGTTGGACGACCCGTTCCGGCCGCGGCAGATCCCGTAGCGGGTGCTCACCCAGCTCGGTCAGCCACGCGTCGGTCGGCAGCCGGTCGATCACCAACGGCTCGGTCGCGCCGGACAGCACGGTCTGCCCGCCGTGGGCGAGGTCACGCAACCGCGCGGTCCGATTGATGGTGGGCCCGGCGTAGTTGCCGGCGTCGCGCAATTGAATCTCCCCGGTGTGCAGGCCGATGCGGATGCGGATCGGCGGCTGCACGGTTAGCTGCAGCTTCAGTGCGCACGCGACGGCGTCGCTGGCGCGCGCGAACGCGGCCACGAAGCTGTCGCCCTCGCCCTGTTCGACGGGCCGCACGCCGCCGTAGTGGGCGACCAGATCGTTCACGGTGTGGTTGAGCTGCTCGAGCGCGGTTGTCATGGTCTCGGACTGGGTTTCCCACAACCGCGTGGAGCCTTCGACGTCGGCGAGCAGCAACGTCACGGTTCCAGTGGGCAGCTCGCTCACGATCTGCTCGCTCCAGTTCAGCAGCGGCATGTCGGCCGGCGGATCAATGCTGATCATGTTAGCCAGCATGCGGGCGCCAGGGGTGTAAAAACATCAGCGCAAACGCGTAGAACCAGACATACGCCATGCGGATTTACTCGCAAGGTTCCTTTGCTACGGGCCGCCTAGTCCTCCGCGTGGCGCTCGTAGTCCCACCGCTCCAGGCGATCTTGCAGGTGGAGCAGGCCGACTCCGGCGAAGGGCGCGGCGACCGCGATGCAGACCAGCAGCAGTGGAGACATGAGCTAAACCCTCCAAAAACCCTTCACTGATCTGACGTTCGTCCGCCGCGAGAAGTTCATCGCCGTTCACCCGTCCGCCACGGCGCGGTCCACCAGCACACCCATCACCGGCGCCAGCAGCCGCGCGTACTGCGTCGTCACATGGTTGTCGTCGCGGAACACCAGGGTGTTGCCGACGATCAGCGGGCAGCGGTCGGGGGCGCAGAACAGGTCGGTCAGGTCCGCGTAATGCCCGCCGTTGCCGACGGTCGCGGCGCGCTCGGCGGCGATCCCATCGTCGTTGACGGCCGCGGAACGCGTTGGCGCACAAGCGGTTGCGTCGTCGAGGTGGGCGGACAGGCAGGTCGGGGCGGGCGAGTGCGGATCGGCGGCGGGCCCCAGCACCAGGACGGTGGCGCCGGTGGCGCGCAATTGCGCCACGGTGCGTCCCAGGGTGTCGATCCACGCCGGATCGTAGGAGGTGAAGCCGAAGTCCCCGCCGTAACGCCGGCTCATGTCCAGCACGACCAGGCGCGGGTGTTCGGCGTTCATCCGGCCCATGATGTCGGCGCGCCACTGCTCGCATTCGGTGTACTCGCGGCCCAGATACGGGCTCACGATGTGCAGGTCCTGCAGCGGGCATGTCACCTTGGCCAGGGTCTCCAGCCGCCAGTGCCGCTGCTCGGCGAGCTGCTCGAACGCCGGGTTCCACATGGCGGCGTGCGAGTCGCCGATCAGGGCCACGGTGGTCGGCGAGGCGGTATCGCCGGTCGCGCATTCGCTTTGGCCGACGTCGCGCCAGGACCGCACGCAGCCGTTGACGAACACGGCGGCCTTGTCGGCCGGCGCCTTGTCCAGCGGGGGGTCGAGGTTCGACGGGACGGCGCGCAGGCCGGCCGCCCCCGCGAGCACGACGCGCGCCTGGTCGAAGGCCTGACGGACCGCCGCTTCCTGCGGGCTGACGGCGGCGACGCCGGCCGGGGGCGCCGCGACGATATTGGCCCGCGGCGCCGCGACGCCGTGGCCCACCGGCGCGGGGATCACGTTCAGCAGCAGCATGCATGCACACGCCGTGGCGGCGCTGGCCCCGCCCGCCACGGCCAGGCTGACCTTCGCCGAGCGGCGCAGGGCCGCGGCGAAGCGGCCCGGGTTTTCCACCAGATGCAGCGTGATGACGGCCAGCCCGGCGGACACGGCCGTCGCGCTCAGACGGGCCGGCAGCCCGGCGGGCTCGCCGAGCAGCGCCGGCATCAGCAGCAGCACCGGCCAGTGCCACAGGTACCAGGAGTAGGAGATGCGGCCGATGGCGCGCATCGCCGGGCGGCACAGCAGCCGGCCGGGCCCGAGCCCGCCGGTGACGGCTCCGCCGCCGACGATCAGCGCGGTGCCCAGCACGGGCAGCAGCGCCTCGACGCCGGGGTAGGGGGTGTGGGCGCCCAGCTGGGTGCAGGTCAGCAGGATCAACACCAGGCCGCCCCACCCGGCGATCGACGCGGTCAGCAGCGACAGGCGGCGCCACTGCTGGAGCGACAGGGCCACCAGGCCGCCGGCCGCCAGTTCCCAGGCCCGGCTCGGCAGCGAGAAGAACGCCCACGACGGCGACGTCCGGGTCCACAGCGCTCCCGCCGTCAACGACGCGACGGCGACCACCGCGAGGACCGCCGCGTACGGCGCCGCCCGCTTAGCGGCGCCGCGCAGGAGCGGGACGCGCTGGACCAACCACGCGATGGCGATGATCAGCACCGGCCACACGAGGTAGAACTGCTCCTCGACGCCCAGCGACCAGTAGTGCTGGAACGGCGACGGCGCGTCGGTGGTCAGGTAGTCGGTGCCGCGCAGGGCGAACCGATAGTTACCGACGTACAGCGCGCTGGCAATGCCGTCGAGGAACACGCTGCGGGCCTGTAGCGGCGGCAGCACCGCGGCGGCGGCGATGGCGGTGACGGTGCCGACGATGGCCGCGGCCGGCAGCAGCCGCCGGGCTCGCGCGCCGTAAAAGCGGCCCAGCGCAACGGTATTCGTGGCGGCCGCCTCCCGGAAGAGCAGCCCGGTGATGAGGAAGCCGGAGATGACGAAGAAGACGTCCACCCCGATGTAGCCGCCGCTGACCCCGGGGATGCCGGCGTGGTAGAGCACGACGGCGATCACCGCGACGGCGCGCAGCCCCTCGATGTCGGGCCGGAATCCCCTTCGGGTAATCCGCCGCTCCACGCGGTGTGGGCTGCCGGCGACTGATTCCTCCCGAAGTGTCATCGTTGGCTCAGGTCGCCATCCAGGCGAGTTCGCCGGGTAGTTGGCTGCGCCAGTAGGCGACGTCGTGACCGCCGAGCGAGAAGCTGCCCGCCGGCGGCGTCTTCAACTGGTAGACGAATTGCTTTGTGGCGAAATAGAAGCGGTCGAAGTTGCCGCAATCCACGCGCAGCGGAATGGAATTCAGCGCCGGCACACCCATCACGCTGTTCTGCACGAAGTCCTCGTTGCTGTCGAACGCGCCCGGGGCGCTCGTCGCGTACGACGTGTACAGGGCCGGGCTGATGGCGCAGATTCCGGCGGTCCGGGACGGGCCCAACTTGGCGCCCAAACGAAGCGCCCCGTATCCGCCCATCGACCACCCCATGAAGCCGACCCGGGACGTGTCGAAACCCATCGTGGACAGCATGGGCAGCAGCTCGTCGAGCACCATCGCGCCCGAGTCCTCGCCGGAAGTCCTTTTGTGCCAGTAGGTGTTGCCCCCGTCGACGCCGACGACCGCGAACGGCGGCTTGCCCTCCTTGGCCAGCCGGGCCAGCCCGTCGGGCACGCCCATGTCGATCATCTGGTTGGCGTCGCCGTCCACACCGTGCAGCGCGATCACCGGACGCAGCATCTTGCTCTGGCCGGGCGGCATGGCGATCACGTAGTTGGTCTTGATGCCCCCACGGGCCGCCGACACGAACGACCCGGTCAGCCTGTTCGGCAGGGCGCTGCCCGCCGTCGGCGGCTCGAACGGGGCGGGAGCTTGCGGCAGCGTCGCGGCCTGCGACGTCTCCGCGGCCAGCAGCGAGCTGAACGCGTACACGCCGGCGGCTCCGAGGCTGGCACCGGCGCCCATCCGGAGCACCGCCCGGCGTGTGAGGTCAGGCATGATCGCAATGATGCCGCCCGTAGCGGGGATTACCCGCCGAGCCACGCCGTATTGGAAGCATTGTGTGATCTGGCGTGACCTTTCGGTCACGATGCGGTGATCTTTACGGGCGACACGGACGGCCCGGCGGGAGGGGGCCTCCGCGACGGGTTGCGGCGTCGGCTCACATCGTAGCGGTGGCGACGAGTCTTGCCACCACCGGAAACATTGCGATCGTATTGCCTTCTGGCGCAGCGGCAGACCCCCGCGCCGGGAATGCAATCTCGAAGGTTTCAACCCTCGCCCGACGGCTGCGGATTGCGAAGGATGGAGCTTTCTGTGCACAGGGGCGAAAGAGGATTGTGACGTGAGTCTCGCGTTTCATTGGTTTCTGCCGACCTACGGCGATTCGCGGAATCTGGTCGCGGGCGGGCACGGCACGCCGATGTCCGGCGACCGGCCCGCCACGCTGCGGTACCTGCACCAGATCTGTACGGCCGCCGAAGACAACGGATTCGAGGCGGTTCTCACCCCCACCGGATTGTGGTGTGAGGACGCGTGGTTGACGACGGCGATGCTGGTCGAATCGACCGCGACCCTGAAATTTCTGGTGGCTTTTCGGCCCGGGCTGCTCAGTCCCACCCTGGCGGCCCAGATGGCCGGGACCTTCCAGCGGCACTCGGCCGGACGCCTGCTGCTCAACGTCGTCACCGGTGGCGAACCGCACGAGCAGCGCGCCTACGGGGACTTCCTGGACAAGCAGGCGCGCTACGCCCGCACCGCCGAGTTCTTGCACGTGGTGCGGCAGCTGTGGACCTCGAGGGAGCCGGTGACCTTCTCCGGCGAGCACATCCGGGTCGAAGGCGCGCAACTGAACAACCCGCCCGATCCGATACCGGCGGTGTTCTTCGGCGGGTCGTCGGCGGCCGCGGGGCCGGTGGCGGCCAAGCACTCCGACGTGTATCTCACCTGGGGCGAGCCGCTGACCGCGGTCGCCAAGAAGTTGGACTGGGTCCGTGGGCTGGCCGTTGACGCCGGACGAATCCTGCGGTACGGCTTGCGGATTCACGTGATCAGCCGTGACACGTCCGCGCAGGCATGGGCGGAGGCCGACCGGTTGCTGGCCGCCATCGACCCCGCCGACATCGCACGGGTTCAGGACAGCCTGGCACGCAGCGAATCCGAGGGCCAGCGCCGGATGCGGGAGCTGCACGGCGGCGACAGCAGCAAGTTGCTGATCGCGCCGAACCTGTGGGCCGGTGTGGGCCTGGTGCGTGGGGGAGCGGGCACCGCACTGGTCGGGTCGCACGCCGAGGTCGCCGAACGGCTGGCCGAATACGCCAATTTGGGGATCACCCAGTTCATCTTGTCGGGATATCCGCATCTGGAGGAGGCCTACTGGTTCGGCGAGGGCGTGCTGCCGATTCTGGAGCGGATGGGCCTGTGGCGTCACCCCAACCGCCAGTCGCATCCGGCCGCGGCGACGCCCTTCGCGGTCGCGTCGGCGCACTAAGGGCCATGGCCGCCACGTTGCCCGCATCGGCACCCGCCGCCGGGCTGGCCGATGCGTATCCGGTCGCCGAGCGATCCGACCAGCGGCGTCGGCGGTTGCGCATCGTCGTCGCGGCGAGCCTGTTGGGGACCACGGTCGAGTGGTACGACTTCTTCCTGTACGCCACCGCGGCCGGACTGGTCTTCAACAAGGTGTTCTTTCCGAATGAAAGTTCCTTGGTGGGGACACTATTGGCATTCGCCACCTTCGCCGTCGGGTTCGTCATGCGGCCCATCGGGGGCGTGGTGTTCGGTCACATCGGTGACCGGATCGGTCGCAAGCGCAGCCTGGCCTTGACGATGCTCATCATGGGCGGCGCGACGGCATTGATCGGGCTGTTGCCGACCGCTACGCAGATCGGGGCGTGGGCACCGGTACTGCTGCTGGTGTTGCGCGTGCTGCAGGGTTTCGCGCTCGGCGGCGAGTGGGGCGGCGCGGTGCTGTTGGCCGTCGAACACAGCCCCGACGACCGGCGCGGCCGCTATGGTGCCGTCCCACAAGTCGGGCTGGCGCTCGGACTGGCCATGGGTACGGGCATATTCGCGTTCTTGCAGATTGTGTTGGGGCCGAACCGATTCCTCGCGTACGGCTGGCGCATCGGGTTCCTGCTGAGCCTGCTGTTGGTGGTGATCGGCATCGTGGTGCGGTTGCGGGTCGACGAGACTCCCGCGTTCCGGGAGCTGCAAGACCTGCAGGCCGCGTCCACCGTGCCGCTGCGGGACATCGTTCGCGAGCCCCGCTCGCGGCGCAACACGCTGCTCGGGTTGCTGTCGCGCTGGGCGGAAGGCTCGGCCTTCAACACCTGGGGCGTGTTCGCGATCAGTTACGCGACGGGAGCGTTGGGGCTGAACCGGGTGTCGGTCCTGGTGGCCGTGACCATCGCCGCGTTGTTGATGGCTGTGCTGCTGCCGATTTCGGGACGATTGACCGAGCGCTTCGGTGCGCGACGGGTGTACCTGGTGGGCATCGCCTGCTACGGCCTGACGGCCTTCCCCGCCTTCGCCCTGTTCGGCACCAAGAAGCTGCTGTGGTTCGGCCTGGCGATGATCATCGTCTTCGGCGTCGTGCACGCGCTGTTCTACGGGGCACAGGGCACGCTGTATTCCGCCCTGTATCCCACGAGCACCCGCTACACCGGGCTGTCGTTCGCCTACCAGGTCTCGGGGATCTACGCCTCCGGGGTCACCCCGATGATATTGACCGCGCTGATCGCCGCCCGCCGCGGTGCGCCGTGGCTAGCCTGCGGGTATTTGGTTGCGACAGCGGTCATTAGCGTGGTCGCCACGGCGCTGATCCGCGAGCGCGACCTGTATCTTTAGGGGCGCGGACCTGGTGTCGCGGCGCTCGATGTGCTGTGGTTGATAACCAACACCGGGATGCGCGCAGGGGGTGGCTGGTCATGGCTGGCACTTCGCAACTGCGCCAAGGCCTGTCGCAGCGCCAACTCAGCATGATCGCGCTCGGCGGCGTGATCGGTGCCGGCCTGTTCGTCGGATCCGGCGTGGTGATCAAGGACACCGGGCCGGCCGCATTCCTCACC
The DNA here is from genome assembly GCF_000709305.1 of Mycobacterium sp. TKK-01-0059. NCBI lineage: Bacteria > Bacillati > Actinomycetota > Actinomycetes > Mycobacteriales > Mycobacteriaceae > Mycobacterium > Mycobacterium sp. TKK-01-0059. The sequence goes on along the minus strand of NZ_KL446993.1, from coordinate 1,138,955 downwards.
TACGCCCTGTGCGGCCTGCTCGTCGTCCTGGTCATGCGGATGCTGGGCGAGATGGCGGCCGCGAACCCGTCGACGGGTTCGTTCGCCGACTACGCGGCCCGCGCCCTGGGCCGATGGGCGGGGTTTTCGGTCGCCTGGCTGTATTGGTACTTCTGGGTGATCGTGGTGGGCTTCGAGGCGGTCGCCGGCGGTAAAGTCCTCACCTACTGGTTGCACGCGCCGCTTTGGGCGCTGTCGCTGGGTTTGATGGTGTTGATGACCGCGACCAACCTCTTCTCCGTGACGTCGTTCGGGGAGTTCGAATTCTGGTTCGCCGGAATCAAAGTCGCGAGCATCGCGATCTTCCTCGCCGTCGGCTCGACGTACGTCCTGGGCCTGGTGCCGGGCCATCCCGGGGGCCTGGCCAACCTGCACGCACACGGCGGGTTCTTTCCTCACGGTGTGGGCGCGGTGTTCGCCGCGATCGTGGTGGTGATCTTCTCGATGGTGGGCGCCGAGATCGTCACCGTCGCCGCGGCGGAAAGCCGCGACCCCGAGCTCGCAGTCCAAAGGGCGACCAGGTCGGTCGTGGTGCGCATCGGCATCTTCTTCGTCGGTTCGGTCTTCCTGCTCGTCGCGATCCTGCCGTGGGACGCGGTGCAACTCGGCGGCTCGCCGTACGTGGCCGCGCTCAAGCACATGGGGTTGCCCGGAGCGGATCAGGTGATGAACGCGGTCGTGCTCACCGCGGTGCTGTCGTGTTTGAACTCCGGGCTGTACACGGCGTCGCGCATGCTGTTCGTCCTCGCCGATCGGGGGGAGGCGCCGAAGCGGTTGGTCCGGCTGAGCGGCCGCGGCGTCCCCTATCTCGCGATCCTGTGTTCGTCGGCCGTCGGATTCGGGTGTGTCATCATGGCGCGGGTCGCGCCCCACACGGTATTCTTGTTCCTGCTCAACTCATCTGGCGCGGTCATCCTGTTCGTCTACTGGCTGATCGCGCTGTCGCAGATCGTCCTGCGCCGCCGCACACCCGCGGACAAGCTGACGGTGAAGATGTGGTTCTTCCCGGTGCTGTCCATCCTCACCCTGGCCGGGATCACCGCGGTGCTGGTGCAGATGGCGTTCGATCAGCGGGCGCGCAGTCAGCTGTGGCTCGGCCTGCTGTCCTGGGCGGTGGTGATCGGGCTCTACGTCGTCGCCCGGCGGCGCGGACGCGTCGGCGTGGCTCCCGGCGACTGAGCACACACCGGCGCGCGGTCCCTCAGCCCGCGTGCGCTGTTCGACGCGCTCGGTCAGGCGCTGCTCGCGGCCCGAGTCGGTGACGGTGTCGGTCATCGGCGGCTTCCTCTCATCGCGGCGCGTGCCGGTGCCGTATACCCGTCCTGGCCCGTTCTAGCGGAGCCCGGTCAGCCCCACTGCCGTTCGATCGCTTTGATCAAGGCGGTCAGCGTCGCGTTCACCGGCGCCGCGACGCCGACCCGTGCGCCCTGGCGCGGCACCGCGCCGTTGATGACGTCGATCTCGCTGACGCGGCGGGCCTCGTGGTCCAGCAGCGCCGACGGTTTGGCGTCGGGCATCTGCGCGCCGAAGTCGCGCGCGTGGGCGACAGGGTCGGTGACGGCCACCGCGATGCCGGACGCGCGGGCGACGGTCCACGCCTCGGTGGCGGCGGCCCGGCTGACCGGAGCCATCTCCGGATCGTCCATCACCTGGCCGACGGTCATGCCGGTCAGCGCGCACGGCGCGCTGTAGGCGGCGTTGCAGATGAGCTTCTCCCACTGCATGGCGGCGATGTCGGTGACCGCGGCGGCGTCGAATCCGGCGTCGGTCCAGGCCCGCGCGATCGTTTCGACCGTCGCATGCGGCAGCGACGAGTGGGCGCCGAAGCGCATCGCCCGCATGGCGTTGTGATGCACATGGCCGGGGGCCACCCGCGACGCCCCGAACCCGCTGGCGATGCCGACGGCGACGCGCTCGGCGCCGACGATGCCGGCGACCGTCTCCGCCGATCCCAAACCGTTCTGGATGGTCAGCACCGGTGTGGCCGGCCCCAGCATCGGAAGGGCTTGGCGCGCACCGACTGTCACGTCGGCCGCCTTGATCGCCAGCACGATCAGATCCATCGGCTCGTCCGGCGCGGTGGTGCTGGCCCGCAGCGGCACCACCCGGTCGTAGCCCGGGCCGGTGACCCGCAGGCCGTCGCGGCTGATCCGTTCGACGCTGGGCTCGTGGCGGTCGATGGCCAGCACGTCGTTACCCGCGGTCGCCAGCCGGGCGGCGTAAATGGAACCCATTGCCCCGCAACCGATTACCGCGATCTTCATCCGCACCCTCCGGTCAGCTCCGCGATCAGTTCGGCCAGGCCGGCCTTCTCCTCGAGGCCGAACCCGGCTGCGTCCGTTGGCGCGATCCGGCCGCCCGAGACCACGCAGGCATCGGAATAGCCGCCGAACGGCGCGAACACTCCCGGGTAAGCCTCACACCCGCCCAAGCCGAGCCCGGCGGCGACGTGCAGGTTGATCAGGTGCCCGCCGTGCGGAAACGCGAACCGGCGATCGAAACCATGAGCCTCCAGGACGTCGAGCATCCGCATGTACTCGCCCAGCCCGTAGCTCAGCCCCGGATCCATTTGGAAGACATCACGATTCGGCCGCATGCCCCCGTAGCGAACCAGGTTTGTGACGTCCGGCACCGAGAACAGGTTTTCGCCGGTGGCCACCGCGCCGTCGTAGCGGTCCGTCACCGCGCGGTGCAGCGCGTAATCGAGGGGATCACCCGGCTCCTCGTACCAGCGCAGGCCGTAGGGGGCCAGCGCGTCCGCCCAGCGGGTGGCCTGTGCGCGGACGAAGCGGCCGTTCGCGTCGACCGCGACCCGTCCCGCGTCGCCGACGGCGTCGACGACGGCCTCGATCCGCGTCAGGTCCTCGCCCAGCGCGGCGCCGCCGATCTTCATCTTGACCGCGTCATAGCCGAGGTCGAGGTACCCGCGCATTTCGCGGCGCAGCCTCTCGACGCCGCCCTCGGCGTAGTAGTAGCCGCCGGCGGCATACACCGGCACCGCCGGCGCGGGATCCCGCCCGGCGTGGCGGGCGATCGTCACGCACGCGGGCTCGTCGCGCAGCTTGGCGTTGAGGTCCCAGCACGCCAGTTCCAGCGCTCCCGCTGCGGCCGCCCGGTCCCCATGACCGCCGGGTTTCTCGTCGGCCAGCGCGCGCGCCACGACCGCGGCCGGATCGAGGAACCCGGACGCATCCAGCAGCGTGTCGGGGGAGGCGGCCATTACCCGCGGGATCATCCGGTCGCGCAGGATCCCGCTCTGCGCAAACCGCCCGATCGAGTTGAACGCCACGCCCGCCACGGGCCGCCCGCCCCGGATCACGTCGGCGATCACCGCGACCAATGAGACGGTGTGACCGGAGAAGTTGACCACCGCGTTGGCGGGCCCGCCGCGTCGACCGCCCTCGAGGCCGACCGCCCGCTCGACGATCGCCGCGATCCGCATCACCCGCGCGTTCAGGACGTCAGGGTGAGCAATACCGCCTGCTCGAACGGCAGCCTGGCGAAAACCCGTCGCACGCCGCGGGACACGTGCGCCGCCGCCTCGGCCTTGGAGACCACGCGCGGATCGGCGACACCCACGGTTTTGCCCCGGGTGCGTAGGCGCCCGCCGCCCGCCGCGGTCAGGTTCTTCAGCCAATCCCGGTCGGGGCCATACGTCAGCAGGATCGCCACCCCGGGTTTGCCGTCGACCTCGGTGCGAAACACGTTCACTGGTGTGCGGTACGGCTTGCCCGAGCGCCGCCCCACGTGCTCCAGGATCCCGAAGGACGGGAGCCAACCGGCCCACATCCGCTGGATCGGGTTGGTGACGTGACGGTTGAACCGGGCAAGTCCTTGGGGGAGTTGCATCCTCCCATCCAACTCGCAGGCCCCGGGCCAGGACAACCCGATCTTTGTGGGGCCACGGGTCTAATGTCGTCTCATGGGGCAGGCGGCAGGTAACGAGGCCGCCCGGCGCGCGGAGGAGCTGGTGCGCCGGGGGGAGGAACTCGCCGCGGGCAAGGCCGTCACCGTGGACGACGCGCGCCGCGCCGCCGAGCGCGCCGAGGCGTCGCACGAGCGCGACGAGGAGGCTCACCGCCGCGGAGTGCAGCGCCACTACGACGCCGCCGTCGCGCACGAGCGGGCCGCCGAAGTCCATGAGCGCGCGGTCGCCCAGCGCCTCGGCGATGTCGCCGCGCACCAGCGCGCGGCGGAAAAGGAACGCGACGCCGCGCGCCACGACTATCAAAAGGCGCAGGAAGCCGAACGGCAAGGGGCCTGACCGGCCGACCGGCCTGCCCTGCTACACCCTGTAGTTGGACGGGCCGCGAAGGCTGGGACACTAGTCGTCATGGGAAGCAGTGATCGGGCGACCGCGCACGCCACCGGAGCCCCTCGGGCCACGGCGGCCTCGGCGCGGCTGTTCGAGGACGCCTGCGCCGTCATTCCGGGCGGCGTGAACTCTCCCGTTCGAGCATTCACCGCGGTCGGCGGGACGCCGCCGTTCATCACGCAGGCGCGCGGCTGCTGGCTGACCGACGCCGACGGCAACCGCTACGTGGACCTGGTCTGCTCGTGGGGCCCGATGATCCTGGGCCACGCCCACCCCGCCGTGGTCGACGCCGTCGCGAAGGCCGCCGCCTCGGGCCTGTCGTTCGGGGCGCCCACGCCTGCGGAGAGCGAGCTGGCCGCCGAGATGATCGGGCGGGTGGCACCGGTCGACCGGGTCCGCCTGGTCAACTCCGGCACCGAGGCCACCATGAGCGCGGTGCGGCTGGCCCGCGGCTTCACCGGCCGGGCCAAGGTCATCAAGTTCTCCGGCTGCTACCACGGCCATGTCGACGCGCTGCTCGCCGACGCGGGCTCCGGGGTGGCGACGCTGGGTCTGCCGTCCTCACCGGGCGTCACCGGGGCGACGGCGGCCGACACCATCGTGTTGCCCTACAACGACATCGAGGCCGTGCGCGAGACCTTCGCCCGGTTCGGCGACCAGATCGCCGCGGTGATCACCGAAGCCAGTCCCGGCAACATGGGGGTGGTTCCCCCCGCGCCCGGCTACAACGCGGCACTGCGGACCATCACCGCCGAACACGGCGCGCTGCTGATCATCGACGAGGTGATGACGGGCTTCCGTGTCAGCCGAAGCGGTTGGTACGGAATCGATCCCGTCGACGCCGACCTGTTCACCTTCGGCAAGGTGATGAGCGGCGGGTTGCCGGCCGCCGCCTTCGGGGGGCGGGCCGAGGTGATGGAGCGGCTGGCGCCGCTGGGCCCGGTGTATCAGGCCGGCACGCTGTCGGGAAACCCGGTCGCGATGGCCGCCGGGCTGGCGACACTGCGCAACGCCGATGCCGCCGCCTACACGACGCTGGACGCCAACGCCGACCGCCTGGCCGGGCTCTTTTCCGACGCGTTGACGAATGCCGGTGTGGCGCACCAGATTCCGCGGGCCGGCAACATGCTCAGCGTGTTCTTCTCCGACACTCCGATCACGGACTTCGGCTCCGCGCGCGCCAGCCAGACCTGGCGTTATCCACCGTTCTTTCATGCGCTGCTGGACGCGGGCGTCTACCCGCCGTGCAGCGCCTTCGAGGCGTGGTTCGTCTCGACCGCGCTCGACGACGGCGCCTTCGACCGCATCGCCGAGGCGCTGCCGGCCGCGGCGCGGGCCGCCGCCGAAGCCGAGGAGGGGAAGTCCTGATGGCCGAGCAGACCCGGGTGCACGTCGTGCGGCACGGCGAGGTGTACAACCCGAGCGGCGTCCTCTACGGGCGGCTGCCCGGGTTTCACCTGTCCGAGGCGGGCCGGGCGCAGGCGGCCGCGGTGGCCGAGGCCCTCGACCACCGCGACATCGTCGCGGTGATCGCCTCGCCCCTGCAACGCGCCCAGGAAACCGCCGCGCCCATCGCCGCCAAGCACGGCCTCCCCGTCGACACCGACCCGGACCTGATCGAGTCCGCCAACTTCTTCCAGGGCCGGCGCGTCAGCCCCGGCGACGGCGCCTGGCGCGACCCCAGGGTGTGGTGGCAGCTGCGCAACCCGTTCCGGCCGTCGTGGGGGGAGCCCTACACCGAGATCGCGGCCCGGATGGAGACGGCGGTGGACAAGGCCCGCGCCCGCGGCGCCGGCCACGAGGTGGTGTGCGTCAGCCACCAACTGCCGGTGTGGACGCTGCGCCTGCACCTGACCGGTCAGCGGCTGTGGCACGACCCGCGGCGGCGGCAATGCGGCCTCGCGTCGGTGACCACCCTGGTCTACGACGGCGACCGGCTGGCCGGCGTCGAGTATTCCGAGCCGGCGGCCCCTTGAACATACGAGGGCTGGCGATGACCGGGGCCGCGCTGGCGGCCCTGGTTTCCGGCCTGCTCGCCGGCTGTTCCTCGGGCCACGACGCGGTCGCCCAGGGCGGCACCTTCGAGTTCGTCTCGCCCGGCGGCAAGACCGACATCTCCTACGACCCGCCGTCCAGCCGTGGCCGCCCCGGCACCCTGGCGGGCCCCGACCTGGCCGACCCCGCGCACACGCTGTCGCTGGACGATCCGATCTTCGCCGGCCGGGTGGTGGTCATCAACGTCTGGGGGCAGTGGTGCGGGCCGTGCCGCGCCGAGGTCACCCAGCTGCAGCAGGTGTATGACGCCACCCGCGGCGCCGGGGTGTCGTTTCTCGGCATCGACGTTCGCGACAACAACCGGCAGGCGGCGCTGGACTTCGTCAACGACCGCCAGGTCACGTTCCCGTCGATCTACGACCCGGCCATGCGCACGCTGATCGCGTTCGGCGGCAAGTACCCCACCACCGTGATCCCCTCCACGCTGGTCCTGGACCGTCAGCACCGCGTCGCGGCGGTCTTCCTGCGCGAGATGCTGGCGGGCGACCTGCAGCCGGTGGTGCAACGATTGGCCCACGAGTGACCGGTTTCACCCAGATCGCCGCCGCCGGACCGCTTTTGGTGGCGCTCGGCGCGTGCCTGTTGGCCGGGCTGGTGTCGTTCGCCTCGCCCTGCGTGGTGCCGCTGGTGCCCGGCTACCTGTCGTACCTGGCCGCCGTCGTCGGCGTGGACGAACAACCGCCCCCCGGCGCCGTGAAAGCCCCGCCGGGTGCGCGCTGGCGGGTCGCGGGATCGGCGGCGCTGTTCGTCGCCGGGTTCACCGCGGTGTTCATCCTGGGCACCGTCGCCGTCCTGGGCATGACGACCACCCTGATCACCAACCAGCTGTTGCTGCAGCGGGCCGGCGGCGTGCTGACCATCGTGATGGGCCTGGTGTTCGTCGGGCTCATCCCGGCCCTGCAGCGCCAGGCCCGGTTCAGCCCGCGGCAGCTGACGACGGTCGCCGGGGCCCCGGTGCTGGGCGCGGTGTTCGCGCTGGGCTGGACGCCGTGCCTGGGGCCGACGCTGGCCGGCGTGATCACCGTCGCCTCGGCCACCGACGGCGCCAGCGTGGCGCGCGGCATCGTGCTGGTGATCGCGTACTGCCTGGGGCTGGGGATCCCGTTCGTGCTGTTGGCATTCGGCTCGGCGGGCGCCGTGGCGGGCCTGGGCTGGCTGCGCCGGCACACCCGGGCCATCCAGGTGTTCGGCGGCGTGCTGCTCATCACCGTCGGCGCCCTGCTGGTCACCGGGGTGTGGAACGACTTCGTCTCCTGGCTGCGCGACGCGTTCGTGTCCGACGTGAGGCTCCCGATTTGAGCGCACCAGTAGAGCCGCGAACAGACGCAGAATCGCACAAAAAGACCGGCCCCAGTGCGATTCTGCGTCTGTTCGCGCAAAAAGCCCGCAACACCTGGCGCGCGCTGACCTCGATGGGCACCGCGCTGGTGCTGCTGTTCCTGCTCGCGCTCGGCGCCATCCCCGGCGCCCTGCTGCCGCAGCGCAACCTCAACGCCGGCAAGGTCGACGACTACCTCAAGGCCCACCCGGTGATCGGGCCCTGGCTGGACCGGCTGCAGGCGTTCAACGTGTTCTCCAGCTTCTGGTTCACCGCCATCTACGTGCTGCTGTTCGTGTCCCTGGTCGGCTGCCTCACCCCACGGATGATCGAGCACGTCCGCAGCCTGCGGTCGACCCCGGTCGCCGCCCCGCGCAACCTGGCCCGGCTGCCCAAGCACGCCAGCCACCAGATCCGGGCCGGCGCCGAAGAGCTCAACACCCTGGCCAACGCGATCACCGACCGGCTGCGCGGCTGGCGCACCGCCATCCGCCACGAAGACGGCGCGGCTTCAGACGTCGTGGAGGTGTCCGCGGAAAAGGGCTACCTCCGCGAATTCGGCAACATCGTCTTCCACTTCTCGCTGCTGGGCCTGCTGGTCGCGGTGGCCGTCGGCAAGCTGTTCGGCTACGAGGGCAACGTGATCGTCATCGCCGACGGCGGCCCCGGCTTCTGTTCCGCGTCGCCGGCCGCGTTCGACTCGTTCCGGGCCGGCAACACCGTCGACGGCACCTCGTTGCACCCGCTGTGCATCCGGGTCGACGACTTCGCGGCGCACTACCTGCCGTCCGGGCAGGCCACCTCGTTCGCGGCGAACATCGCCTACCAGTCCGGCGAGGACCTGACCGCCAACACCTGGCGGCATTACCGGCTCGAGGTCAACCACCCGCTGCGGCTCGGCGGTGACCGGGTGTACCTGCAGGGGCACGGCTACGCGCCCACCTTCAGCGTCACGTTCCCGGACGGGCAGGTCCGCACGTCGACCGTGCAGTGGCGACCCGACAATCCGCAGACCCTGCTCTCCTCGGGCGTGGCCCGCATCGACCCGCCGGCCGGCAGCTATCCCACCCCGGCGGAGCGCCGCTCGCACCAGATCGCGATCCAGGGCCTGCTCGCGCCGACCGAGCAGCTGGACGGCACGCTGCTGTCGTCGCGGTTCCCGGCCCTGAACGCCCCCGCGGTGGCCGTCGACATCTACCGCGGCGACACCGGCCTGGACACCGGGCGGCCCCAGTCGCTGTTCACCCTCGATCCCCGGCTGATCGAGCAGGGCCGGCTGACCAAGGAGAAGCGGGTCAACCTGCGCGCGGGCCAGGCGGTCCGGATCGACCAGGGACCGGCCGCCGGCACCGTGATCCGCTTCGTCGGCGCCGTTCCGTTCGTCAACCTTCAGGTCTCCCACGACCCCGGCCAGACCTGGGTGCTCGTCTTCGCGATCACGATGATGGGCGGTCTGCTGGTGTCGCTGCTGGTGCGCCGCCGCCGCGTGTGGGTCCGTCTGACGCCCGACGCCGGCGGGACACCCGGTACGGTGAACGTCGAGCTGGGCGGGCTGGCGCGCACCGACAACTCCGGGTGGGGCGACGAGTTCGAGCGATTGACCGAGCGGTTGCTGGACGGATTGGGCGGGGCCGGCCGCGCCGAGACGCCCCCCGCGTCCCAAAGGAGTTCTCAGGTGGACGTCACATGAACACGCTGCATGTCAACGTCGAGCTGGCGCGCTACTCCGACTGGGCGTTCACGTCGGCCGTCGTCGCGCTGGTCATCGCGCTGCTGCTGCTGGCCTTCGAGCTCGCGTACGCCGGCGGGCGCCGCGCGGACCAGCGCGCCCGGGTGTTGGCGGGCGCGGTGAGCGCCGACTCCGCCACCCCCGGCGTGGTCGAACAGCCGGCCCAGCGCCCGCTCGACGAGCGCGTCGGGCGGGCGGGGTTGTCCGTGGTGTACCTGGGCATCGGCCTGCTGTTCGCCTGCCTGGTGCTGCGCGGGCTGGCCACGGTGCGGGTGCCGTGGGGCAACATGTACGAATTCATCAACCTGACCTGCCTGTGCGGGTTGATCGCCGGGGCCGTCGTGCTGCGCCGCCCCCAATACCGTCCGCTGTGGGTCTTTCTGCTGCTGCCGGTGCTGATCCTGCTCACGGTGTCGGGACGCTGGCTCTACACCAACGCCGCGCCCGTGATGCCCGCGTTGCAGTCCTACTGGCTGCCCATCCACGTGTCGGTCGTCAGCCTGGGATCCGGGGTGTTCCTGGTCGCCGGGATCGCCAGCATCCTGTTCCTGCTGCGCACCTCGCGGCTGGGGGACCCCGATACCGACAGCGCCGCGGCCCGGCTGGTGCGGCGCTTCCCGGACGCGGAAACCCTGGACCGCATCGCCTACCGCACGACGATCTTCGCGTTTCCGGTCTTCGGGTTCGGCGTCATCTTCGGGGCCATCTGGGCCGAAGAGGCCTGGGGCAGGTATTGGGGCTGGGACCCCAAAGAGACCGTGTCCTTCGTCGCGTGGGTGATATACGCCGCCTACCTGCACGCCAGGTCGACCGCCGGATGGCGGGACCGCAAAGCCGCCTGGATCAACGTCGCGGGGTTCGTGGCGATGGTCTTCAATTTGTTCTTCGTTAATCTGGTGACTGTCGGCCTGCATTCGTATGCGGGCGTCGGGTGAGAGCGAACAACCGCCCCGAATAGCGCACACAACGGAATAGCGCACGACAAAGCGCACAACAAGGGGGAATGCAGTGTCCGAGCATCCAACGGCGGGCGTGGGGGCGCCCGAACAACCAACCACGCAAATTCCCCCACAGACGTCATCGGCGCCCGCCCAGCAGGACGCGGCCGAACCGCAACCGGAGTCGGGCGGGGACGCCCCGACTCGCGCCTTCGCCGGATTCCGCACCGAGCGCCGCGTCCCCACTCCCGAACACCAGCAGGCGGCCCCGCCCACCGCGCCGCGGCCCGGCGCCATGCCGCCGTGGGACTCCACGCCGGTCACCGGCATCCCGCGCGTCGACCCGACCGCCTACGGCGCCTATTACGCCGGGCCGGACGCCCCGCCCACCCAGATGCAGGGGGCGCCGCAGCGCCCCGAGCACCTGCCGCACACGCCGTATCCGGAGCTGTCCACCGGCATGTTGCTGCGGCCGGTCCAGCCACCGCCGTCCGACGGGTGGCGGCTGCTGCTGTACAAGATGTCCGGCGGGCTGATCAACCTGGGCGAAAGCCCCCGCGCCAGTCGCTACAACAACCTGGTCGCCCAGGTGAACCGGCCATTGCGCGGCTCGTATCGGGTGGCGTTCCTGTCGCTGAAGGGCGGTGTCGGCAAGACGACGATCGCGGCGACGCTGGGCGCCACCTTCGCCTCCATTCGCGGCGATCGCGTGGTGGCCGTGGACGCCAACCCCGACCGCGGCACGCTGAGCCAGAAGATCCCGCTGGAGACCGCCGCGACCGTGCGTCAGCTGCTGCACGACGCCGGAACTATCGAGCGCTACAGCGACGTGCGCCGCTACACCTCGAAGGGTCCCAGCGGCCTGGAGGTGCTCGCGTCGGAGACCGACCCCGCGATTTCGGAGGCCTTCAGCGCCGAGGACTACGGGCGGATCCTGGACATCCTGGAACGGTTCTACGGCCTGGTGCTCACCGACTGCGGCCCCGGACTATTGCACTCGGTGATGAAGTCGGTGCTGGACAGGGCCGACGCCCTGGTCGTGGTCAGCTCGGCCTCCATCGACGGCGCGCGCAGCGCGTCGGCCACGCTGGACTGGCTGGACGCCCACGGCCACGAAGACCTGGTCCGCAATTCGATCGCGGTCATCAACGGGGTGCGCCCGCGCCCCGGCAAGGTCGACATGAACAAGGTGATCGAGCACTTCTCCCGGCGCTGCCGCGCGGTCCAGCTGGTGCCTTTCGACCCGCACCTCGAGGAGGGCGCCGAGATCGACCTGGAGCGGCTGCGGCGGCCCACTCGCGAAGCGCTCACCGAGCTGGCCGCCATCGTCGCCGACGGATTCCCCGGCGACCAGCGCAACCCGGGCGTCCTCGGCTAACTGGCGCGACGGTCGCAAGCGCGGCGGAGCCGGGCGCGGCGGGCCGTCGCCATAACCTAGCGCGGGTTGTTATCGCCGTGGCCCAGCCGCCGCAGGAAATCCGGATCGTCGTCGGGCCCGATGACGCGCGTCTTCGGTCGGTGGACCTGGGATCGCGCGGCACGCCAGCCGACGTAGATCAGCGTTCCCAAAATCACGACGAGCAGCAGGTAGACCACACAACACCTCCTTCGGGCGAATATACCCGCGCCGTAGGCTTTGGCTGTGTCACACGAAGGTAGCGACAACAGCACCGGGGGCCCGGGAAACGGCGCGGGCGCCGAAAACCACGTCGTCGTCCCCGTTTTGGCATACATGGCCGCGCGGTTGCTGCTGGCGGTCGTGCTCACCGCCGTCATCTACGGCGTCGCGCGGTTGGCGGGCATCGCGCAGTTCCCCCTCGTGGTGGCCGCGCTGTTCGCGCTGATCATCGCGATGCCGCTGGGCATCTGGGTGTTCGGGCCGCTGCGCCGGCGCGCCACCGCGGCGCTGGCGATCGCCGGCGAACGGCGCCGACGGGAGCGCGAGCGGCTGCAGGCCCGGCTGCACGGGGACGCCCCGCCCGACGAGGCGCGCGAGGACGGGTGAGGGCTCAGCCGTTGGGCAGCCGGACGACCTGGGCGGCATAGCTCAGGCCGGCGCCGTAACCGATCAGCAGGGCCAGGTCGCCGGCCTTGGCCGCCCCGGTCGCCAGCACCTCGGCCATGGCCAACGGGATGGACGCCGCCGAGGTGTTGCCGGTGTGCTCGATGTCGTTGGCGATCACCGCGTCCGGCCGCAACTCGAGGCTCTTGGCCAGAATCTCGTTGATTCGGCTGTTGGCCTGGTGCGGCACGAAGACGTCGATCTCGTCGGGCCGGATCCCCGCCGCGTCCATGGCCTGCTGGCCGACCTTGCCCATCTCGAAAGCCGCCCAGCGGAAGACCGCGCTGCCCTCGAGCCGCAGGAAGGGGCGCGGGCCGGTGGGATTCTCCAGGTAGTCGAGCCAGTCGATGTCCTGGCGGATGGCGCTGGCCTGGTTGCCGTCACTACCCCAGACGGTCGGCCCGATGCCCTGCGTGGGCGTCTCGCCCACCACCACGCCGGCCGCGCCGTCGGCGAAGATGAAGCAGTTGCTGCGGTCTTGCATGTCGATCGTGGGGGACAGCTTCTCCGAGCCCAGGACCAGCACCCTGGCGGCGGTCCCGCCGCGGATCATGTCGGCCGCGACGCCCAGCGCGTACCCGAAGCCGGCGCAGCCCGCCGAGATGTCGAAGGCGGGCACGCCGGTGGCGCCCAGCGCCGCCGCGACCGCGGGCGCGCACGCGGGGGTCTGCAGGAGGTGGGTGCTGGTGGCCACGATGACGCAGTCGATGTCGGAGGCCTCGAGGGAGGCCTTGGCGATCGCCTCCCGCCCGGCCTCGGTCGCCATCGAGGCGGCGGATTCGTCGCGCGCGGCGAACCGGCGCGTCTTGATCCCGGTGCGCGAATAGATCCACTCGTCGGAGGAGTCGATGTTTTCGCAGAGCTCGTCGTTGGTCACCACGCGTTCGGGGCGGTATGACCCGACGCTGAGCAAGCCGATGTTGGTGGGCCCGCTGGTCGCGGAAATCTGCTTCATTGCGGTCCTTCGCTATCCCCGGGGCAGACGCAAAAGTACCCCACCAGCGCCGTTTTCGGGGGCCTTTGCCTCTGCTCGCACTCTAGGTACCTATCGCCAGCGCCGCCGCCACCGCGATCGCCCACACCACCATCGCCAGGCCGGTGTCGCGCAGCACCGGGATCAGCTCCGGGCCGCCGCGGCCCGATCGCACCGGGGCCATGGCGCGCAGGGCCAGCGGTGTGGCCACCAGCCCGGCGGCACACCACGGGGTGGCCACCATCAGCGCCAGGGTCAGCACACCGGCGGTGCCCAGCAGGGCCTGATACAGGACGCGGGTGCGGGCGTCGCCCAACCGCACCGCGAGGGTGATCTTGCCCGACCGCGCGTCGGTGGGGATGTCGCGCAGGTTGTTGGCCACCAGCACCGACGACGACAGCGCCCCCACCGACACCGCCAGCAGCAGCCCCACCCAGTCCACCCGCAACGCCTGCGTGTACTGGGTGCCGAGCACGGCGACCAGCCCGAAGAACAGGAACACCGCGACCTCGCCAAAACCGGCGTAGCCGTAGGGTTTCGAGCCGCCGGTGTACAGCCACGCCCCGGCGATGCAGGCCGCGCCCACCGCGATCAGCCACGGCGCGGACAGCAGCGCCAGCACCATCCCGGCGAGCGCCCCGATCGTCAGGCTCGCGACCGCGGCGCCCAGCACCGCCCGCGGAGCCGCCAGCCGCGAGCCGACCAGGCGCACCGGGCCGGCCCGGTCGTCGTCGGTGCCGCGGATGCCGTCGGAGTAGTCGTTGGCGTAGTTGACGCCGACGGTCAGCGCGAGCGCGACGGCCAGCGCCAGCAGCGCCTTCCACCACACCGCGGATCCCAGCCAGGCCGCGGCGCCGGTGCCGGCGACGACCGGCGCCACCGCGTTGGGCAACGTCCGCGGCCGCGCACCCGAAACCCACTGCCCGAGATTGGCCACAACGCCATCCTGCCAGGATGCGGGCCGCCGCTCCCCAGGCCCCGCGATCACCGCGTGGTCATGCACCACAATGGTCGGATGCTCGGAGTCATCGGCGGCAGCGGCTTCTACACCTTCTTCGGATCCGACGCCGACGACGTCACGGTCGACACCCCCTACGGAGCGCCCAGCGCCCCGGTCACCGTGGGCGCCATCGAGGGACACGACGTCGCCTTCCTGCCCCGCCACGGCGCCAAGCACGAATTCTCCGCGCACACCGTGCCGTATCGGGCCAACATGTGGGCCCTGCGGAAACTCGGCGTGCGGCGGGTGCTCGCGCCGTGCGCGGTCGGCAGCCTCAAACCCGAACTCGGCCCGGGCTCCATCGTGGTGCCCGATCAGCTGGTCGACCGCACCCGGGGCCGCGCCGACACCTATTTCGACTCCGGCGGGATCCACGTCGACTTCGCCGATCCGTACTGCCCGACCCTGCGCGCGGCGGTCACCGACCTCCCTCGCGTCGTCGATGGCGGCACCATGGTGGTGATTCAGGGGCCGCGCTTTTCCACCCGCGCCGAAAGCCGGTGGTTCGCCTCCGCCGGGTTCTCGCTGGTGAACATGACCGGATACCCGGAGGCCGTGCTCGCCCGCGAGCTCGAAATCTGTTATGCGGCAATCGCTTTGGTGACCGACCTGGACGCCGGCGTGAGCGCCGGGGAGGGCGTGCGGACCGTCGAGGTGTTCGCCGAATTCGAACGCAACATCGGGCCGTTCAAGGCGCTGGTGCGCGCGGCCATCGGCCGGGTCGCCGCCGACCGCACCTGCACCCACTGCCTGCCGCACACCGGGGTGACGCTGCCCATCGAGCTGCCATGAGGGTGCTGTTGACCGGCGCGGCCGGGTTCATCGGCTCGCGGGTGGGCGCCGCGCTGCGCGCCGCCGGCCACGACGTCGTCGCCGTCGATGTCCTGCTGCCCGCCGCGCATGGCCCAAACCCGGTGTTGCCGAAGGGATGTCAGCGCGTCGACGTGCGCGACGCCGACGCGCTGGCCCCGCTCCTGGACGGCGTGGACGCGGTGTGCCATCAGGCGGCGATGGTGGGCGCCGGCGTGGACGCCGCCGACGCGCCCGCCTACGGCGGCCACAACGACCTGGCCACCACGGTGCTGCTGGCGCAGATGTTCGCCGCCGGGGTGCGGCGCCTGGTGCTGGCGTCGTCGATGGTCGTCTACGGGCAGGGGAACTATCACTGCCGACGGCACGGGCGCGTGGACCCGCTGCCGCGCCGGCGCGCGGACCTCGCCGCCGGGACCTTCGAGCACCGGTGCCCGGTCGGCGGGGAGGAGCTGGCGTGGCGCCTCGTCGACGAGGACGCCTGCCTGCGCCCCCGCAGCCTGTACGCGGCCAGCAAGACCGCGCAGGAGCATTACGCGCTGGCCTGGTCGGAGGCCACCGGCGGCTCGGTGGTGGCGCTGCGCTACCACAACGTCTACGGCCCCGGCATGCCGCGCGACACCCCGTACTCGGGCGTGGCGGCGATCTTCCGGTCTTCACTGGAAAAGGGCGAGCCGCCAAGGGTTTTCGAGGACGGCGGCCAGATGCGCGACTTCGTGCACGTCGACGACGTGGCCGCCGCCAACGTCGCGGCGCTAGCGCACGACGACGGTTTCCTCGCGGCCAATGTCTGCTCGGGGCGGCCGATTTCGATCTTCGAGGTGGCCGCGGCGCTGTGCGACGCGCGGGGCGGTTCGCTGTCGCCGGTGGTCACCGGCCAGTACCGCAGCGGCGACGTGCGCCACATCGTCGCCGACCCGGCCCGGGCGGCCGAGGTGCTGGGGTTTCGCGCGGCGGTCTTACCGGGTGACGGGTTGCGCGAGTTCGCGTTCGCGCCCCTTCGGTGAACCCCTACGTTTGCGGCGGCCGGAAGATCTGGGGCCCCCGCACCGGTATCTGCCGCGTGCCGGAGTCGTCGCCGCGAAAGATCCGGGGCGAGCCGGCCAGCGGCGGGATCTCCGCGGTGGGCGGGTCGCTCTCCGCGCCGGGCCCCCCGGTCGGCATGCGGTTGGTGGCCGCGGCCGACGGCCCGGCGGCCTGGCCCACGCGGACCCGGGTGGTCGGCGCCGCCGCATTCGCTTCGGCCGCGCGCTTGCGTGCCGCGCGGCGAGCCAGGCGCCGCCCGTGCAGTTGGCCGGCCACGACGGCGGCCGCCAGGATGCCCAGCGCCAGCCCGCACAGCGTCACGTCGAAGGTGCTGGTGATCTGCTGGGCGAGGTCGTTGCCGTAGACAGGTTGCCGCGCGGGCGAATTGGGCGAGTCGGCGAACCGCGGCGCCAGCGCGACGCCAACGATCACGCGGGCGACGCTGAGGGCGGCGGTGAGCCCGCACAGCGACGTGACCAGTCGCGGCGAGAGGCTGGCCAGGCGGCGGCGCAGCCAGATCGCCAGGGCCGCGGTCACCAGGTCGAACGCGGCCAGCACCACGCTGTCGTACCGGGAGAACGGATAGTTCAAGACGATGCCGACGACAAGGTCGGTGAGCCGCATCGCGATCGACCCCACGGCCCAGACGGCGATGAGCAGCAAGCCATTTCGGGTCGTGGACCGCCACGCGGATTCCTCCGTCGGCGACGGGTTGCGGTGACCGAACAGGGCCCGCGGCGCGAAGATGGCCGCCCCTGCCGCCCAGGCGAGGTAACCCTCGAACCCGACCCCGGCGGTCGAGGTGTTCTGGGCGATGCCGTGGAACGCATCGAGGTCGCGGCCGACGGGCAGGATCCACACCAGGATCCCCGCGGCCAACGCCGACGCACCCAGTGCGACGGTGGTCAGCCGGCTCGCCCGGGTGCGCTGCAGCAGCCACCTGGACGCGACCAGGACCGCGACCAGCGCCACCACCCCGTACACCACCGCCGTGGCGATCACCGCGATGTTCTGCTTGCCGAATTCCGCCGCGCCGCCGGTGCTTTGCAGCGCGTAGCGCGCCCGCCAGTACAGGTTGAACCCGAAGCTGAGCACCGCCGCGAGCATCGACAGCCCGCCGATCATCCGGGCGGAGCGATGCCAGCCCGTGTACTCGTCGTCGGCCGGGATCGGCCCGGCCGGCACCGCCTGGGCGCTGAGCAGCGAGCCGGCGACGCCGACCCACGCCCCGGGCCCCACCCCGCCGGGCACGGTGACCGTGCCCCCGAACCGGACGGTCTCGTACGCGTCGAACGCGATGACGGCGAGCACCAGCAGCAGATAGGGGGCGTTGAGCGCCAACCGAAGCCGCGCCGCGGACGCCGGGTTGAACCGCTCGCCGCCCGACCGCCAGGAACCGGCCACCGCGACGGCGGCGACGGCCAGCACCGTCACGGCGACCAGCACCGCGAACAGGGCCGGACTGCTGCCGGGAATCCCGACACCGAAGTACAGATTCCACGGCAAGAACACGGCGAGCACCAACAGCACCACCGCCGTCGCGTCGCCGACGATGGCCCGGCGCCGTCCCGTGCCCCCGGCAACGGGTGTCGTGCCGCCGGTGGCGTGCGGGCGGATGATGCGGGGCGCGGGCGCCTGCTGGGCCCGGGCCCCGATGGGGCCGGTTGGCGTGTCGTCGCTGCTCTGGCTCACCATGCCCCCCGGGATTCAAGGACGACTACTTTCGGCGCAGCTGCCGGTGTCCGGCGGGGGAATGCCCTGCCGAGCCACATGCGCTGCTCGCTTGCGAACATATTCTCCGTTCGGCTGCCGTGGCAGTGGCTGGGATGGGCCGCTGGGCGGAGGCGATTCCGCGGCGACCGTCCTGTCCTTCGAAAAGCTGGTTACGCTGCGCTAGTGGCGAACCTTGTCGCCGAATGACTGATACTGCCGACGGTATCGCAAGTGTAATGATGCCGGGACATTGCTGGTGCGGGGTGGCCAGGGTGAAGGAGAAGCGGGATGGACGTCGTTTTGGGGGTCGCGGTCACCGGTCCCGTCGCCCGCCTGGCGCTCCTGGGGTCGGGCGCCCAGGGCACCGCCGTGATCGACCAATCCGTCGTCGATCTCGCCGACAACCCGCTCGGCACGCTCACCGAGACCGTGGTCGGAACCAATCGCTTGTTGGCCGACGAGAACCACCGGTTGGTCGGCACGCGCCTGTGCTGGTCCGACGAGCCACGGGCTGACCAGCTGCGGCGGGCGCTGGAGGACTCCGGCGTTCACAACGTCGCGGTGCTCTCGGAGTCGCAGGCCGTCGCCGCCCTCATGCGGGCGGCCGGGCGGCCCGGCGCCGCGCTCGTGATGGACGACGCGACGGCCACCCTGTCGGTGGTGGGCCCGGACGCCGGGGACCCCGACGCGCCGCCGACCGTGTTGGCCAGCCAGCCGCTGACCGGCGCCGCGGGCCCGGACGCTACCGCCGCGTTCCAGACGATGATGGCGAACCTCGGCACGCATCCCGACGCGCCGGGGGAGGTGTATCTGCTCGGCGCCTCGCCCGACCTCAACCGGGTCGCCGACGAATTGCGCGACGCGTCCACCATGCGGGTGCAGGTCGCCGAGGACCCCACGTTTGCGCTCGCGCGCGGCGCCGCGATCGCCGCGGCGGCGGCGTCCGCGCCGGATGCGACGGCCATGGCGCCGGCCGTCGGCCTGACCGGTGACGCGACCGCGATGGCGCCCGCGGTCGGGGAGGCGACCGCGATGGCCCCCGCCGCCGGCCTCAGCGGGGACGAGACGACGGTCGTGCCCGCGCCGGACGCCGAGGAGCCGCAGCTGGCGTACTCGATGGCTGACGAGGGCGGGGTCTATCCGGGCGAGATGGACGAGTACGACCCCGAATTCGACGACTACGACTACGGCCCGGAGTTCGGCGACGACGCCGAGGCCGGCGAGGACGCGCCGACGAAGCTGTCGCGGCGATCGCTGGTGATCGGCAACGCCGTCATCGCCTTCGCGGTCATCGGATTGGCGTCGCTGGCCACCGCGATCGCGGTGGCCGTTCGCCCGACCGCCGCCCAGCAGCCGGTGGTGGGCGTGCAGAACGGCACCCCGGGCAAGTTCATGCCGATCCTGCCGAGCCAGCAGCAGGCGCCGCTGCCCCCACCGCCGCCCGAGGCGCCCAACGCCGGGTTCCAGGGCGGCACCGTCCCGGCTCCCGAACACGTTGCGCCCCCGTCCGGAGGGGGCCCGCAGGTCGCTCCCGTTCCCGAGGCGCCGAGCAACCCCGGTGTCGTGCCAAACCCCGATCCGGGTTGGGCGCCGCGGCCGAATCCTATTGTGCCGGTTCCTATTCCGATTCCCATTCCGATCCCGGGGTGGCAACCGCCCTACAACCCGCCGTACAACCCGACGACGCCCTACACGCCGCCGACCATTACGACGTCCCAGCCGCCGACGACCACGTATTCGCCCCCGACGACGACGTATTCGCCCCCCACGACGACGTATTCACCGCCGACGACCACGTACTCGCCGCCGACGACCACGTACTCGCCCCCCACGACGACGTATTCGCCCCCGACCACCACGCACGCACCCCCGACGACGACGTATGCGCCGCCGAGCACCAAGGCGACCACCCAACCGCCGGTGCAGACGCACACCCAGCAGACCGCGCCGCCGACGCACTCGCAGCAGCCGCTGTTCCCGCAGGAGCCCCGCACCCACCGCGGGTTCTGACGCGTGCCCGACGCCGACGGCCTGGTCACGGTGGTCCTGCCGTGCCTCAACGAGGAGGAGTCGCTGCCGGCCGTGCTGGCCGCCATCCCGGCCGGCTACCGAGCGCTGGTGGTCGACAACAACAGCACCGACGACACCGCCGGCGTCGCGGCGCGCCACGGCGCCCGGGTCGTCGCCGAACCGCGGGCCGGGTACGGCGCCGCCGTGCACGCCGGCGTGATGGCCGCGACGACCCCGATCGTGGCGGTCATCGACGCCGACGGCTCGATGGACGGCGCCGACCTGCCGCGGCTGGTCGCCGCGCTCGAGCAGGGCGCCGACCTGGTGACCGGCCGGCGCCGGCCGGTGCCCGGGCTGCACTGGCCGTGGGTGGCCCGCATCGGGACCGTCGTCATGAGCTGGCGGCTGCGCACCCGCCACGGCCTGCCGGTGCACGACATCGCTCCCATGCGAGTGGCCCGGCGCGAGGCGCTGTTGGCGCTGGGCGTCGCCGACCGCCGATCCGGTTATCCGCTCGAGCTTTTGGTGCGCGCGGCGGCCGCCGGCTGGCGCGTCGTCGAACTCGATGTCAGCTACGGCCCGCGCACGGGCGGCAAGTCCAAGGTCAGCGGATCGCTGCGCGGCAGCATCACCGCGATCCTCGACTTCTGGAAGGTGATCTCGTGACCGCCCTGCCGGTGACGCTGCTGGTGGTCGCCAAAGCGCCCGAGCCGGGCCGGGCCAAGACGCGGCTCGCGGCGAGCGTCGGCGACCGCGTCGCCGCCGAGATCGCCGCCGCCGCACTGCTCGACACGCTGGACGCCGTGGCCGACGCGCCCGTGGCGGCGCGGGTCGTCGCCCTCACCGGGGACCTGGGCCGCGCCGCGAGCGCCGCCGATATCCGGCGGCGACTGGCGTCCTTCACCGTGATCGCCCAGCGCGGCGACGATTTCGCCGCACGGCTCGCCAACGCGCACGCCGACGCCTCGTCGGACGGGCTGCCGGTGCTGCAGATTGGGATGGACACCCCACAGGTCACCGCCGAGCTGTTGACCGGCTGCGCGCGCCGGCTGCTCGAGGCGCCGGCCGTGCTGGGGCCGGCCCGCGACGGCGGCTGGTGGGTGCTGGGCGTTGGCGCACCGGCGATGGCCCAGTGCCTGCGCACCGTACCGATGTCGGCGCCCGACACCGGGGAACTGACGTTGAAAGCGTTGCGCGACACGGGCATCGACGTCGCGACGGTGCAGACGCTGGCTGACGTCGACGTCGTCGACGACGTCGCGGCGGTGCGCGAGGCCTGCGGGCCCGACAGCCGCTTCGCGCGGGTCACCCGCGCGGCCGGGCTCTGAGCGCGGAATCGGCGGTGCGTCTGGCGCTTTGAGTGTGAATCGTTGGACTTGGAAGTGCAGCCAGGGCGGAAAAATCGCCCGCTGAAATCCCGCCGCTCGTTCACACTCAAAGCCCAGGATTCACGCTCGAAGCCCTCAGCTCACACTCGAACCGGACCTACCAGTTCGTCAGGATGATCGTGTTGAGCGCCAGGGCGCCGGCGGCGCCCAGCGCCAGCCAGATCCGGTGCGAGCGCACCGGCAGCAGCGCGGCCGCCGCGGTGAGCCAGATGGTGAACGGCAACCAGATGCGTTCCACCTCGGCCTTGCTGAGCATGCTCAGGTCCGCGCACACGACGGCGGCCAGCACGCCCAACAACAGCAGGTGAAGACCGGAGCGGCGACGGACGGCGGCCCCGTCGAACACCCGCCCGAGCCCGGCGACGCCACCCAGCCCGATCGCGCACACCACGCACGCCAGGTTGGCCCAGCTCCAGTACTGAAACGGCCGGTCCTTGGCGATGCCCTGCCAATAGCGTTGCTGCACAAGGTGATAGCCGTCGAACCAGTAGAATCCCGCGACGGCGAAGGCCACCGCCACGCCGATCGCGGCCAGCGCCGCCGGACCGAGCGCCCGCAGGATCGCCCTCCAGTCCGCCGCGGACGCCAGCACCGCCGCCGCCGGCAGCCCCATCAGCATCAGGCCGTAGTTGCAGAACACGCCCCAGCCCAGCAGCAGCCCGGCCGCGGCGGCGGTCAGGGCGGGGAAGCGGACCGGGCGGTGCACCGCCACGGCCAGCAGCGCGATGCCCCACGCGGCCACGCCGGCGAAGTATCCGTCGGCGGAGACGGCCACCCAGATCGCCGTCGGCGCCAGCGCCACGAACGGGGCTACCCGCCGCGCGGTCGCCTCGTCGGCCAGTGCGCGCACGCCGACCACCACCGCGGCGGCGGCGCTCGAGCCGGCCAGCAGGCACAGCAGCCCGGCCCAGGCGCCGCCGTGCAGACCGATGCGGTCCAGCCAGACGAACGTCAGCAGCGCCCCGGGCGGATGCCCGGACACGTGGGTGGTCCACGAATGCGGTTGGTAGTCCACGATCCGGCCGGCGAACGTGCGCAGCGTGGCTGGAATGTCGGTGATGCCCGGCACCTGCGACAGGTATTCGTCCCGGGTGGTCAGCCGGCCGGCGAAGCCGCGCTGCAAGCCGTCGATCATCGCCAGCGCGAACGCCCACCCGCCGGCGACGGCCCAGCTGCCCAGCGTCAGCGCCCGCCACGAAAGTCGTTGCGCCAGAGTCGGTCCCCACGCGACGACGGCGACGGCGAGGGCGATGGCCGGCCCGGTTCCCCAGCCGGCGTGGATCAGCCACTCGCCGAAGATCGGCGCGGACCCGGCGTGGGTGGCGAACTTTTCCGCCCCGACATCCAGGCGCGGCCGGACCCCCACGTTCATCCGCGGCAGCACGAACGCCGCCGCCACCAGCGCCGCGCCGATCGACACCGCGACGGCGTCGCGCACCGCCTGCCGTCGACCCCGCCTCACGGACGCACAGCCTATTGATCGCTCGCGCCGGCGAAGCGGCGCACCAGCGCCGCGCGGTCGACCTTGCCGATGCCGCGGCGCGGCAGCGCGTCGACGACGTGCACCTCGCGCGGCGCCGCGGTGGCGTCCAGGGCGCGCGTCACGTGCGCGCGCAGCGCCTCCACAGTCGGCGCCACGCGGCCGTCGTGCACCACGATCGCGGCGACCACCCGCTGCCCGAGGCGTTCGTCGGCCACCCCGAACACCGCGCAATCGCGGACGGCCGGGTGGCTGCACAGCGCCGCCTCGACCGGCTGCGGCAACACCGTCAGCCCGCCGGTGCTGATCGCGTCGTCAGCGCGGCCCAGGACCGTCAGCACGCCCGCGCCGTCGATGGCGCCGAGGTCGTCGGTCACGAACCAGCCGGGCTCGGCGAACGGGTCGGGGTCGATGGGGTCGCGGTAGCCCTTGGCCACCGTCGCGCCCCCGATGACGATGCGCCCGTCGGCCACCCTCAGCCGCACCCCGGCCAGCGGGACGCCGTCGTAGACGCACCCGCCGGCGGTCTCACTCATGCCGTAGGTGCGCACGACGGTGATTCCGGCCGTGGCCGCGGCGTCCAGGACCGGACGCGGCGCGGGCCCGCCGCCGAGCAGCACGGCGTCGAGTTCGGCGAGGGCGGCCGCGGCCGCCGGGTCGGCGAGCGCCTTGGCCAACTGCGCGGCGACCAGCGAGGTGTACCGCCTGCCGGGGCCCAAAGCGCCGATGGCCCTGGGCAATTCGGTTTCATCGAAGCCGCCGGTGACATCCATCTCGACCGGCGACGTGCCGGCGAGCAGGCTGCGGACCAGCACCTGCACCCCGGCGATGTGGTGTGGCGGCAGGGCGAGCAGCCAGCTGCCCGGGCCGCCCAGGCGGTCATGGGTGGCCGCGGCGCTGGCCCGCAGGGCGGCCGCTGTCAGCAGGGCGCCCTTCGGGTTGCCGGTGGTGCCCGACGTCGCCGCCACCAGGGCCACGTCGTCGTCGATGGTTTCCCCGACGCGCAGCCCCGCCCGCAGCGCCGCCGACTCGCGATCGTCGCCGACGGCTACCAGCGCCGGGTCGCGTCCCTCCAGCACGCCCGCCAGGGCGGGCAGCAGCGTCTCGGCCGCCGCGCCCGGCGGGACGTGCAGCGCGCGCAGTACGGCTATGCCGGATCCCCGGCCTGATCGGCGTCGTCGAAGGGCCAGCCCTGGGCCGCCAGCCGCACCCGTACCCGCTCGACGTCCTGCGGCGACGGCAGCTCGTCGGTGATCTGGGTGATCAGCACGCCGATGTCGACGTCGTCGAACTCGCCGCGCCGAACCAGCTCGCACGCCACGGCCTTGGCTTCGTCGTTGGACAGCCGGCGGGCCAGCAGCGCGAGCACCGGGAACGTGTCGGTGGGTGGCACGCCCTCGGGGTAGCCCGCGCGGAGCCACGAGACGATGGAATTGAGAAATCCGTTCACGCGGATACAGCTCTCCCCGGCGTCCGGTTCGCCGACTCGATGGGCATCAAACGATGCTACTTGGGTTTCGCTCCAAGCAGCGGATAGCCGGTGTGATGGGCGATGAAATCGCGGGCAATGTAGAGCAACGCCAGCGCGATCACCGCGATGACCAGCGCGTAGATGCTCCACGCCAACGCAGTCAGCATCGGGTTGCGCCGCGGGGCGGAGCCGTTGCTGGCGCCGTCCAGACTGATGTCGCCCGCCCCCGCGGACTGCAGCCGGATCCCGAGGGCGAACAGCCCCGGCAGGGCGGCGCCGGCCAGCATCGCGAAGACCAGAATCTTCAGGCTCGCCTGGTAGTTGAACCAGTCGCCGATGTGGCTCATGAGGCGTTGGCTTTCAGCGACGGGTCGTCGGAGTCGTACCGGGCGGACACGCCGCCGAGCGTGGGTCCGTCATCGCCGGGCGGCGGCTGGTCGGCGGCCTGCAGCCCGCTGGTCAGATCGCCCTTCCATTCGGCGTTGACGTTGTGGTGGTCGACCTTGACCCTGCGCGACCGGAGGTAGATGGTGGCCGAGACCGCGACCAGCAGCGCGAAACCGGTGATCGCCCCCGGGTAGCCGCCGATCAGGTGCACGATGCCGTAGGTGAAGGCGCCGACCAGCCCCGCCAGCGGGAGGGTGACCAGCCAGGCGACCCCCATGCGGCCGGCGACGCCCCAGCGGACCTCGCCGCCGGGCTTGCCCAGCCCGCTGCCCAGCACCGAACCCGTGCACACCTGGGTGGTCGACAGCGCGTAGCCGAAGTGGGCCGACAGCAGGATCACCGCGGCCGAGGAGGATTCGGCGGCCATGCCCTGCGGCGACTGGATCTCGACCAGGCCCTTGCCCAGCGTGCGGATGATGCGCCACCCGCCGAGGTAGGTGCCGGTCGCCATGGCCAGCGCGCAGCTCACGATGACCCACAGCGGCGGCATGGTGGCGGTCTTGCTGACCGAGCCGTAGGAGATGAGCGCCAGGAAGATGATGCCCATCGTCTTCTGTGCGTCGTTGGTGCCGTGGGCGAGCGAGACCAGCGACGCCGAACCGATCTGGCCGCGCCGGAAACCGGCCTCCGTGCGGGCCTTCGGCACGCCGCGGGTGATCCGGTAGACCAGCCAGGTGGCGACCGCGCCGATCGCGATGGCCAGGATCGCCGACACGACGGCCGGGATGATGGCCTTGGAGATCACGCCCTTCCAGATCACGCCGTGCGCGCCGACGGCAGCGATCGTGGCGCCGACGATGCCGCCGATCAGGGCGTGCGACGAACTCGAGGGGATGCCGAGCAGCCAGGTCAGCAGGTTCCAGACGACGCCGCCGACCAGGCCGGCGAACACCAGCTCCAGCGTCACGATGTTGGAGTCGATGAGGCCCTTGGCGATCGTGGCGGCGACGGCGGTGGACATGAACGCGCCCACCAGATTCAGTACCGCCGAGAGCAGAACCGCCGTTTTGGGCTTGAGCGCGCCACTGGCGATCGAGGTCGCCATCGCGTTGCCCGTGTCATGAAAGCCGTTGGTGAAATCGAAAGCCAGTGCCGTGATTACGACAATGATCAAGAGGAACAATTGGATGTTCACAGGGCCTGATTCTGGTGGTAGGGGCAATCCATTGTCGAATGCGGCATGACATGAAACGCGGGTGTACCTTGAGTCGTCGCCAGATGTTACCTCTCAGTTAACCGGAATTTCCCTGCCGTTCACCTCGGGTGTCGCGGCGCAACGGGTGGTCCGGGGGGATCTGGATGAAAATGAGCGTGATGCCGTCGGGGTCGAGCACGTGCATCTCGTGCAGGCCCCAGGGTTCCTGACGCGCCTCGCGGGCGATCGACACGCCGCGGCCGCGTAGCTCGGCCTGGGTCGCCTCGAGGTCGCGGACCTGCAGCCACAGCGCGCCCGGGAACGGGCCGCGGGAATGGTCCGGGGAGCCGTACCCGGCCAGCTCCAGCAGCGACTGCCCGGCGAAAAACACTGTGCCGCCGCCGTATTCACGCGCTATCGCCAGGCCGATCTCGTCGCGGTAGAAGGCCAGGGACCGCTGGTAGTCCGCGGGCCGGAGCAGCATCCGGCTGGCCAGGATCTCCATAACTCGTGTCTATCACACGGGCCCGATCGCGCCGGTCCGGTCAGCGGTCGCCCTTGCGATTGGGCTGGATGCTCTGGCGCTGCATGACGGCGTTGACCCAGCGGGGGCCAAAGGTGTCCAGCGCCTTGGCCGCGATCGCCATGCGCGGCGCGATGCGCACCGGGCGGGTGCGGGCGGCGGTGATCATCCACTCGCCGGCCTCTTCCGGCGTCAGCGCCGGCACGCCCTCGTAGGCCTTCGTGGGCGCGATCATCGGGGTGGCCACCAGGGGGTAGTACAGCGCCGTGGAGTGCACACCCCGCTCGCCCCACTCCGTTTCGATGACCCGGCTCACGGTCGACAGCGCGGCCTTCGACGCGTTGTACACCGAGAACAGCGGCGACGCCTCCGAGAGCACCCCCCACGTCGAGACGTTGATGATGTGGCCGTCGCCGCGTTCGATCATTCCCGGCGCCAGGCCGCGGATCAGCCGCAACGGCGCGTAGTAGTTGAGCACCATGGTCCGTTCGACGTCGTGCCAGCGCTCCAGCGACTCGGCCAGCGGCCGGCGGATGGACCGGCCGGCGTTGTTGATCAGGATGTCGACGCCGCCGAGCCGCTTCTCGACGTCGGCGACCAGCGCGTCGACGGCGTCCATGTCCGAGACGTCGCAGGCGATCGCCGTGGCGTCACCGCCCGCCGTGGTGATCCGCTCGGCCAGTGCGTCCAGCAGCTCCTGGCGACGGGCCACGACGACCACCGTGGCCCCCTCGCGGGCGAACTGCTCGGCGGCGGCCTCGCCGATGCCCGACGACGCCCCGGTGAGCAGGATGCGCTTGCCCGCCAGCTCGATCGGCTTGATCAGCGGCCGGTTGACCAGCACCTGCGGGGCCATCGGCGGTCGCATGGTGGCCAGCACCAGCTGGTCGGTGAACCGGCGAAGCGGACTCTTGCTCACGGGACGCGAGTCTAGGCGGGCGGGCGGGCTCAGAAGTACCGGGGAAACCGGCTCCAGTCGGGGTTGCGCTTTTCCAGGAAGGCGTCGCGGCCCTCGACGGCCTCGTCGGTCATGTAGGCCAGCCGGGTGGCCTCGCCCGCGAACAGCTGCTGGCCCACCAGGCCGTCGTCGAGCAGGTTGAACGCGAACTTCAGCATGCGTTGCGCCTGAGGGGATTTGGCGTTGATCTCGCGCGCCCATGCGATGGCTTCGGATTCCAGCTCGGCATGGTCGACGACGGCGTTGACCGCGCCCATGTGGTGCATCTGCTCGGCGGTGTAGGCCCGGCCCAGAAAGAAGATCTCGCGGGCGAACTTCTGGCCCACCTGGCGGGCCAGGTAGGCGCTGCCGTAGCCGCCGTCGAAGCTGCCGACGTCGGCGTCGGTCTGCTTGAAGCGGGCGTGCTCGCGGCTGGCCAGGGTGAGGTCGCAGACCACGTGCAGGCTGTGCCCGCCGCCGGCCGCCCACCCGTTGACCAGGCAGATGACCACCTTGGGCATGAACCGGATCAGCCGCTGCACCTCGAGGATGTGCAGCCGTCCGGCCCGGGCGGGGTCGACGGTGTCGGCGGTCTCGCCGCTGGCGTACTGGTAGCCGCTGCGCCCGCGGATGCGCTGATCGCCGCCGGAGCAGAACGCCCAGCCGCCGTCCTTGGGCGAGGGGCCGTTGCCGGTCAGCAACACCACGCCGACTCCCGCGGACATCCGGGCGTGGTCGAGCACCCGGTAGAGCTCGTCGACGGTGTGCGGCCGGAACGCGTTGCGCACCTCGGGCCGGTCGAACGCCACCCGCACCGTGGCGTCGTCGACGTGCCGGTGATAGGTGATGTCGGTCAGGTCGCCGAAGCCCTCAACGGGACGCCACTGGTCGGCATCAAACGGGTTGTCACTCAACGTCTTTGAACTCCTATGCCGGGTCCAGCCGGAATACCGGACACACGCCGGCCAGCGCCTCGAACTCTTCGGGGCGGCCGTCGGTGACCAACCCCGAGCGCTTCATGAAGCCGACCCCGGTGGGCACCTCGGTGGGAAACGCCCGCAGGAACGGGCGCGCCACGTCGGCGGGCAGCTCCACCATCCTCACCCGCTCGCGGTGCCGGCCGCGGGCCAGCGTCGCGTGCTCGGCGGCGCGGACGTTGCGGATCCAATCCGCGCCCGGAAACCCGCCCACCACATAGCGTTTGCCGTCCACCGTCATCGGTGTCACCGGCGTCGACCGTGGCGTGCCGGACTTGCGGCCCGGCACGGTCAACACCACCGGGCTTTCACCGCCGAAGCTGAGGCCCAGCCGGGAGAGCTGAATGAACACCTTGTTCGCCGGCTTCAGCCACCAGGGCGGCTTGAGCCCGTCAGCGCGTGCCATGCCTGACACACTAGTCAGCTCCGGGACGCCTCCCGGAAGGGCTCGGCGCCCTGCGCCCAGGGGTCGACGCCGGGTGTGGCGACCGCGTCGAGCCGGGCGATCGCCTCGGCGCTCAGCGTGACGTCGGCCGCGGCCATGTTCTCCTCGAGGTGGGCGATCGACCGGGTGCCCGGAATCAGCAACGTGTTCGGCGCATGCGCCAGGATCCAGGCCAACCCGACCCGGGCGCCGGAGACGCCCAGCTCGCCGGCGATGCCGGCCACCACCGGATCGTCGGCGACCTTCGGGAATCCGGGCAAGGCGGAGCCGAGCGGGAAGTACGGCACCCACGCGATGCCCTCGTCGACGCACAGCTCGAGCGCGGCTTCCTGGGAGCGGTCCAGCAGGCTGTAGGCGTTCTGCACACAGGCGATGCCGGCGGGCAGCGCCCGCCGCAGCACGTCGAGCGACACGCTGCTGAGCCCGATCGCGCCGATCTTGCCCTCGTCGCGCAGGGCGATCATCTCGGCCAGCTGGTCGTCGAGGTCGACGATCTGATCGCCCTCGGCGGCCATGCCGATGCCCGAGTCGAGCCGCCGCAGGTTCACCACCGGGACGCGGTCGAGGCCGAGCTGGCGCAGGTCGTCCTCGACGGCGGCGCGCAGCTCGGAGGGCCGTTGCGCTGGAGCCAGCGGGATGGGTTGCTCGCCGGTGTAGCGGGCGCCGACCTTGCTGACGATGACGAGGTCGTCCGGGTAGGGGGCCAGCGCCGCGCGGATCCGGCGGTTGACCTCGCCGGGACCGTAGAACGACGCGGTGTCGATGTGGTTGACGCCGAGGTCGATCGCGCGCCGCAGCACCGCCGCCGCGTCCTGCGGGGAGGTCTCGAACAGTTGCATGGCGCCGTAGCCCATGCGGGCGACGGGATGCGATCCGATGGTGCCGATGCCGCCGGGGTTGAGATCGGTCATGGTGCTCCCTTGATCGTGAGACACTGGAGAAATGCGGAGGGTCCTCCGCTTTCGTCAGCGTAGCAGAAAACGGAGGTGCCTCCGCTTTGGTGGGAAGGTCGGATGCGCGCCGCAATCGCGAGCGGCTGCTGGAGGCGGCCACCGCGGCGTTCACCGAGCACGGCGCGGCGGCCTCGCTCGAGTCGATCGCCCGCGACGCGGGCGTCGGGATCGGCACGCTGTACCGCCATTTCCCCAACAGGGAGGCCCTCGTCGAGGCCATCTACCGCGCCGAGCTCGCCGAGGTGGCCGAGGCCGCCGGGCAG
Organism: Mycobacterium sp. TKK-01-0059; assembly: GCF_000709305.1. Classification (NCBI taxonomy): domain Bacteria; kingdom Bacillati; phylum Actinomycetota; class Actinomycetes; order Mycobacteriales; family Mycobacteriaceae; genus Mycobacterium; species Mycobacterium sp. TKK-01-0059. The sequence goes on along the minus strand of NZ_KL446993.1, from coordinate 1,108,948 downwards.
CTGCTCGGGCGGCATCCGCCCACGACGGCGCTGCGACGCTGGATGGACCGCTACGCAAGCTTCGTGGCCGCTAAGCGCGGCATGGCCGAGTCCCTGCAGGCGATCTTCGATTCTGGCGCAATGGAACCCAGCCAGACCCGCGACAGCATCGTCGGCGCCGTCGAGCTGCTGTTGCGGGCGGGCGCCGACGACGGCAGCCTGCGCGCCGACGTGCGCGCCGACGACGTTGTGTCCAGCCTCATCGGCATCTTTTTGGTCAGCGGTTCACCGGAGCAGACCGGCCGCATGCTCGACCTGCTCGTCGCGGGCGTCTCGGCGACCTGACCGAGCGCCCGGCCAGCCGGGCGCCCGGCCGCGAGTGCCCGGCCACCCGGGCGCTCGGCGCGACGCGCGGCAGCCTCAGCCCACGGAGCGCTCGGCGCCCTCCCAGAACTGCGCGCGCACGGCCTTCTTGTCCGGCTTGCCCAGCCCGGTCAACGGCAGCGAGTCGGCGATCACCACCCGCTTGGGTGACTGCACCGAGCCCTTGCGGTCCTTGACCGCGGCCTGGATCTCGGCGGTCATCTTCTCGATCGCGGCGTCGTCGCGGGGCGCGTCGGGGCGCAGCACCACCACCGCGGTGACGGCCTCGCCCCACTTCTCGTCCGGCGCGCCGACCACGCACACCTGGGCGATCGCCGGGTGCTCGGCGACGACGTCCTCGACCTCGCGGGGGAAGACGTTGAAGCCGCCGGTGACGATCATGTCCTTGACCCGGTCGACGATGAAGTAGAAGCCGTCCTCGTCCTCGCGGGCCATGTCGCCGGTGTGCAGCCAGCCGTCCTTGAACGTCTCGGCCGTCGCCTCCGGCAGGTTCCAGTAACCGCCGGCCAAAAGCGGTCCGCTGACACAGATTTCGCCGGGCTCGCCCTGGGGGACCGGCTTGCCGTCCTCGCCCAGCAGCGCCACCCGCGCGAACAGCGTCGGGCGCCCGCACGAGGTGAGCCGCTTCTCGTCGTGCTCGTTCTTGGCCAGGTAGGTGATGGCCATCGGCGCCTCGGACTGCCCGTAGTTCTGCGCGAAGATCTTGCCGAACCGGCGGATCGCCTCGGCCAGCCGCACCGGGTTGATCGCCGACGCGCCGTAATAGACGGTCTGCAGCGACGACAGGTCGCGGGTGTGCGAATCCGGGTGGTCCATCAGCGCGTACAGCATCGACGGCACCAGGAACGTGGCCGTAATGCGTTTCTCCTCAATGGTTTTCAGCACATCCGCCGGGTCGAACTTGGGCAGCACGTGCATCTCGCCGCCCTTGATCAGGGTGGGCAGGAAATACGCCGCCCCCGCGTGCGAGAGCGGAGTGATCATCAAGAACCGCGGATCCTCCGGCCACTCCCACTCCGAAAGCTGGATCTGGGTCATCGACGAGATCGAAGCCGCCGTGCCCATCACGCCCTTGGGCTTGCCGGTGGTGCCGCCGGTGTAGGTCAGGCCGATGACCTGATCCGGCGGCAGGTCGGCGGCGACCAGCGGCTGCGGGTCGTACTTGGCCGCCTCGGCCGCCAGGTCGACCGCGACACCGTTCAACGCCTCGGGCACCGGTCCGATGGTCAGGATCTGCTTGAGCCCCGGCACCTTCTCCAGCAGGGCCAGCGCGCGCTCGACGAACATCGGGTTGGGGTCGATGATCAGCGAGCTGATGCCGGCGTCGTTGAGCACGTACGCGTGGTCGTCCAGCGAGCCCAGCGGGTGCAGGGCGGTGCGCCGATAGCCGCGGGTCTGGCCGGCGCCGATAATCAGCAGCACCTCGGGGCGGTTGAGCGACAGCAGTCCGACCGCCACACCGGTGCCCGCGCCGAGCGCCTCGAACGCCTGGATGTACTGACTGATCCGCTCGGCCATCTGACCACCGGTCAGCGTGGTGTCGCCGAGGAACAGCACCGGCTTGTTCTTGTGGCGCTTGAGGGCGCCCACGAGCAGGTGGCCGTTGTGGGTCGGGTTGCGCAGCAGCTCGTCACTCATGTGGCAAGACTAGAACGTGTTGCAATTTGGGTCAGCCGCACCCTCGAAGACCCCGGGACGCGATGACGCGAGTCGAACCGGCCGCGGCTCAGTCCAAGTTCATGTTCTCGTACCTATCAACGACTTCCCCAAGGGACTTGCTTGGATCGGCGCCCCGCTCCAGAGCGTTTTTTGCTGCCTCGAGATCTTCATCTTCCATTGCTAACCACAGGTCAATGTCTGCGTCCTCTACACCGGAAGCCTTGAGTTGACGCAGTCGTTTCCCCGCGGCACCTAGACCTGCTATAGCTTTTTGATCTGAGACAACGCTTTCCAGCGCTACTAGAAGAACGTCGTTCTGCCGTGAATTCGTTAGGGATGACAGGACATTCGGCATATTTTTGATCTCGCGCCGGATCTGTTTGATCGCCTTCTTGTCGAGAGCGCTTAAGGTGCGCTCAAGCTCGAGTGCCAGCATGCCGGCGGTTTGATTGTCTGATGGCTTCGTGACGGTCGTCGTTGCTAGGTTTGTAAGCTGCATGCGGAATACGCGCCATGAGGCTGCCACAGGATCATCCGGTGCACCGGCCGCTCCGACTCTTCCGGCGTAGAGAGAAAGTGCGAGACCACTCGTATTAGTCATAAACGCGCGCACGGTAGCCAGCTCCACGTCGATGGGGATCGGCGTCTTACGCTGCTCGCCCATCGCCATTGCACCCTTGACAGCTATCGACCGCAGAGCCGCGAGCAAGGTGGCGAGGTCCGTTAGCAGGGCTTGGGAAGCTTTGAAGCCGCTCCCGTTAACCTGGTAGCTAGTTCGGGCTGAGCTAACTGCCGACGCAATTGCGATCACGGCAGATGCAATAGAAATAGCTGTGGCGAGCATAATCCCGGCCCCTTCGTAGGCTGAGCTGAATCCAACCACGATATTTCAGCCAACAACGACCATTTGTCTCCGGTTTCTAGTCGGCCGACTCAAAAGTAAGGGGATGAGGATTGCCAGTTCCTGTCTCGCATCAGCACAAGAACAGATCCATCGCAATAACGAGGTCCCGGAGCTAGGCCGGTGATTGCCAGGGGTAGACCACATCGACATATTCGTCCCGGGACACGACGAGGGTTTTGGTGGGCGTGGACATGTCGACGTAGAAGTGGCCACTGGTTGGACGACCTACGGTGCCCTCGTCGCTGAGAACAGCGAGGTCTGCAATGATCTCGGCCGCCTTTGCTTCGTCGAGCCGCCACACAACGTGGATAGGGCCGAGTTCGATATCGGCTGCGTCGGACTCAATATGGAACTCATGCGTAACTCCGTCATGCTCGAGTCGCGATGCCCCGTGCTGCTTGGCGTCACTGAGTGCGGCTTTGAGTTTGTCGACTCCGCCGCCGTCCAAAGTCAATAAAACAGCGTCGTCGCCAAAATAAAATTCAGGAAGAAAGTTGACGCGAATGATGCTCATGGGTCTCCACTTACGGCCGGTATCCGCTGGTCCTGTTGCGATTGGGGTCGTTGACGACGAGCTAGGGGCTGGGCGCCGGCCAGTGGCGTATTTGCCTGTGTTTCGTGGGCTCGGCGCCGGGGCGCGGTCGATGCTCGCTAGCAGAGCGCGGTACAGATCGTCGGTGAGCTTCGCCGCCTCGCCACTTAGCGTGGGTTGCGCGTCGCTGCCGACCATCACCGCCTGCTCGATGAGCGCGCCGCCAGCAGCGGTATTGATCGCGTAGTACGTGTATTGGCTGTGCACCGTGCGCGCGCCGATATGTAGCAGGCCTGATGAACGCATAGCGATCACGCCATACCGCGGCGGCGTATCGATGTGGTGTGTGTGGATGGAATCGGCGCCGCTGTCGCGCAACGTGCGGTCGGCGTTGTCGAATACCAGTTTTTCGGGCACTGTGCCTGACACACGATAGAGATTTAGGACCTCGCAGCCATCCCAGTTGTCCCCACTACCGAGTCGCCTCAGGAGCATCCTCGTCGCAGTGGGACCCTCGACCGCCCCAAGGTCCCATCCCTGTGGCACGGTGAGGTCGGGTAGCCACAGCGGCAGGTGTGCTGGGGGAACGAATGTCAGCCCGCCAGTGTGCTCGGCGAGCACTTCCGCAAGTGACGACACCCCGGCGGGGTCGAAGGGCCGGCGCGTCGTATCAGTTCGGTTCTCAGGCAAGAGCCAGCGCCCCCAATATCAGCAGCAGCAGACCCCCGCCGGCGACCACTGCGGTCTCGCCGCCCGCCGTTTGCAGGTCACCCGGGCCCGGTGCGGGCAGGTCAATGTGCGGCATCAAGCCCGGGCCTGGGGGCGGGGAAGGTGCGGGTGGGGGAGTGGGCATGGTCGCACCAGGGAACGGCGCCAGTAGTGGGTTCTGTGGCGGTCCGGGCACCCCCGCCGCCGCAGGGTTTTGAAGCCACGGCGGCAGCCCAGAGATGATCGGCGGAGCGCCACCGATGCGAGGGGGAAGACCATTGATCGGAATATTGTCCCAAGGAGAATTTGGGTTCGAATGGGGGTTGTAGTCCCAGTGCGGATTGTGCCATTTGTCGCCCGGGAAGTAGCGCCATTCTCCACCGTGCTCATCCCACAGACTTTGGCCGCCGACACTTCGTTCGCTGGGGCGGCTGGCCGGCCCTGGCGTCAGGGGACCATCGACCGGTGGATGAACGCCCTCGGGCGGTAACCCTCGGGCGGGAGGACCAGGCGGGGGCGGATCCGATTGGCCGTTGCCACCATCTCGTTTCCACGTGTGGTCGACAGCCTGGATATGGCCGTTGGGTGCCGGTCGAGAGGCGACAGGGGCGGTGCTTTGTGGGAAGGTATCGCGTATTCCGGCTATGGCGGCAGTGATTTTTCCGGCGACTTGTTGATCCAGGCTTACCAGTTGTGCGGCGCGCAGACGAATGTCGCTGGCGAAGGCTTGGGCTGCCGCTTGCCGCGCAGCCCTTTGGGCGACTGATCCGCCGGTCATGCAGTCGGTGACCGAAAGATCTTCGCGGACTCCGAATCCGGCTGTGCGAGCATCCTCGACGGCGTAGTGCACTCGAGAGCGGGCCGCATACAGATCCGATGCTCCATCGCGCGCGACGCGCGCGGCCGCCTGAAGCTGGTCGACTGATGCGTTGGTAGTTCGCAGGTCCGCATGCGTCGCGGAGCGCAGCTTCTCGGCGGCTTCACCGTGCCAATCCACTGCGAGCGCATCTCGCCAGATCTGGTGTGCCACACCATAGCTACGCTCGCCTACGTCCTCCCAGTGAGCGGCCGCATCGGTGAGATGCTCAGTGGGCCAAGCCAACAGCGTCGACAGGCCGGGCACCCCCACGACCGCTGCCATCGCTACACGCTGGTAACCGGGTGAGCCACCGCTGCGAGTTTGGCGGCCGAATCAGCTTCTGCGGTGAGGTAAGAGGTGTTGCCTTGGGCGACGCCGGTCACGTGCGTGCCCATATGTGTGGCAAGCGTCGCGCTGAACGCGGTGACATCAATGTGGGCGGCGTTGACTGCGGCCGCGCTGGCCTGACACGGCAACCCTCGCGCCGCGGGAGCTACCGTCGCGTTTAGTCCTTCCACTGAAGAACCCCAGCGGGAGGCCATCGCCTGCAAACCCGCGGTATCAACACGCAACGTCTGCTGCACAGACGAGAGTGTAGGCACGTACGTCACGCGTCTGCCAGTCACTGCGGCCCGCCCCAGCAACTCGCCTTTCGATAGGGACCCAGAATAGAGATCGGCACACCCTCTATTGGTCAAAGTATTCGCGCATCCTCCGAACTCGGCCGTGAATGTCACAGTCACCGACCAATGCTGTCATTTTGCGACAACGATTTGGCAAGAGCAGGAACAATCCGTTGCATACTGCCGCCGGAGAACTCGTGCATAAAATGCCACCCGGTTACTAGGATCCTTCCCCATGGGGCAGGCAGATCTCGTCGTGACCGGAACCATCCTGACCGTCGACGAGGCGCGGCCCACCGCCGAGGCCCTCGCGGTGAAAGACGGCAAGATCATCGCCGTCGGATCCCGCGCCGAAATCGCGGAGTTCACCGGCCCGGACACCCAGACCGTCGACGTGGGTGACGGCTGCGTCATGCCGGGATTCGTTGAGGCCCATGGCCATCCGCTGATGGAGGCCGTCGCCCTGTCGGACCGCCTCGTCGACATCCGCCCGGTCACCATGCGCAGCGCCGACGACGTCGTCGCCGCGGTGCGTTCCGAGGTCGCGCGGCGCGGATCCGACGGCGCCTACCTCAACGGCTGGGATCCGCTGCTGCAGAACGGACTTCCCGAACCCACGCTGGGCTGGCTCGACGGCATCGCGCCCGACACCCCGCTGGTGATCATGCACAACTCCGGGCACAAGGCGTACTTCAACTCGCGCGCCGCCCAGCTGCACGGCCTCAACCGCGACACCCCCGACCCCAAGGGCGCCAAATACGGCCGCGACGCCGACGGCGAACTCGACGGCACCGCCGAGGAGACCGGCGCGGTGTTCCCGCTGCTGGGCGGGGTCATCGACTTCGCCGACTATCCGCGGATGCTGCTCGCCGAATGTGCCCGGCTCAACCGCGCCGGGCTGACCACCTGCTCGGAGATGGCCTTCGACCCCGGCTTTCGGCCGCTGGTGGAAGGGCTGCGCTCCCAGCTGACGGTCCGGCTGCGGACCTACGAGATCTCCAACCCGCAAATGTCCACCGACGCCACACCCGGGCAGGGCGACGACATCGTGCGCCAGGTCGGCATCAAGATCTGGGTCGACGGCTCGCCCTGGATCGGCAACATCGACCTCTCGTTCCCGTACCTGGACACCGAGGCCACCCGAATCATCGGCGTCGCGCCCGGGTCCTGCGGCTGCGCCAACTACACGAAAGAGCAGCTGCACGAGATCGTCGGCGCCTACTTCCCGCTCGGCTGGCCGATGGCCTGCCACGTGCAGGGCGACGCCGGCGTCGACACCATCCTCGACGTCTACGAAGATGTCGTCAGGCGCCATCCGCGCGACGACCACCGGTTGCGGCTCGAACACGTCGGCGCCATCCGGCCCGAGCAGCTGCGGCGCGCCCACGACCTCGGCGTCACCTGCAGCATCTTCGTCGACCAGATCCACTACTGGGGCGACGTCATCGTCGACGGGCTGTTCGGCGAGGAGCGCGGAACCCGTTGGATGCCAGCGGGATCCGCGGTGGCCACCGGGATGCGGATCTCGCTGCACAACGATCCGCCGGTCACGCCCGAGGAGCCGCTGCGCAACATCAGCGTGGCGGTGACCCGCACGGCGCCCAGCGGCCGGGTGCTCGGACCCGAGGAGCGGCTGACGGTCGAGCAGGCGATCCGCGCCCAGACCATCGACGCCGCCTGGCAGCTGTTCTCCGACGACGTGATCGGCTCGCTCGAGGTCGGCAAGTACGCCGATCTCGTGGTGCTCTCGGCCGACCCGCGCACCGTGGCGCCCGAGCGGATCGCCGACCTCGACGTGCGGGCGACCTATCTGGCGGGCCGCCAGGTCTACAGCGCGTGACGCCGCCCCTCGAGGACCTGCTGGACCGCCTGCACGTGGTGGCCCTGCCCATGCGGGTGCGGTTCCGCGGCATCACCACCCGCGAGGTCGCGCTGATCGAGGGCCCGGCCGGCTGGGGGGAGTTCGGGGCTTTCGTCGAATACCAGCCGCCCGAGGCCGCGCACTGGCTGGCGTCGGGCATCGAGGCCGCCTACCGCCAGCCGCTGCCGGTCCGCCGGGACCGCATCCCGATCAACGCCACGGTGCCGGCCGTGCCCGCCGCCGACGTTCCAGAGGTGCTGGCCCGCTTTCCCGGCGCCGGGACGGCCAAGGTGAAGGTCGCCGAGCCCGGCCAGACACTGGCCGACGACGTCGCGCGGGTCAACGCGGTGCGCGACCTGGTGCCGACCGTGCGGGTGGACGCCAACGGCGGCTGGAGCGTCGAGCAGGCGGTCGAGGCGGCCGCGGCGTTGACGGCCGACGGCCCGCTGGAGTACCTCGAACAACCCTGCGCGACGGTCGGCGAACTCGCCGAGCTGCGGCGCCGCCCGGACATGCCACACGTGCCGATCGCCGCCGACGAAAGCATCCGCAAGGCCGAGGACCCGCTGGCCGTGGTCCGCGCCGGGGCGGCCGACATCGCGGTGCTCAAAGTCGCCCCGCTGGGCGGGATTTCGGCCCTGCTCGCCATCGCCGACCAGATCGACATCCCCGTCGTGGTCTCCAGCGCGCTGGACTCGGCGGTCGGGATCGGCACCGGGCTGACCGCCGCGGCGGCCCTGCCGCGGCTTCGGCACGCCTGCGGGCTGGGCACCGGCGGGCTGTTCGTGGACGACGTGGCCGAGACCGCCCCGCCCGTCGACGGGCACCTGGCCGTCGGGCCGGTGACGCCGGATCCGGCGCGGCTGGCCGCGCTGGCGGCACCACCCGAGCGTCGGCAGTGGTGGATCGACCGGGTCAAGGCGTGCCATCGGTTGCTTGTACCGTCGTCCGGGTGATCAACCTGGCTTACGACGACCGCGGCTCCGGTGAGCCCGTGGTCTTTATCGCCGGCCACGGCGGCGCCGGACGGACCTGGCACCCCTATCAAGTCCCCGCGTTCCTGGCGGCCGGATACCGCGTCATCACCTTCGACAATCGCGGGATCGGCGCCACGGAGAACGCCGAGGGCTTCTCGACGCAAACGATGGTCGCCGACACCGTGGCGCTGATCGAGGGGCTGAACGCCGCCCCCGCCCGCATCGTCGGAATGTCGATGGGCGCCTTCATCACCCAGGAACTCATGCTCGCCCGGCCCGATCTGGTCAGCGCGGCGGTCCTGATGGGCACCCGCGGCCGCATGGACCGTGCGCGGCAGTTCTTCCGCGACGCCGAGGCCGAGCTGGCCGACGCCGGCGTCACGCTGCCGGCCGCCTACGAGGCGAAAATCCGCCTGCTGGAAAACTTTTCCCGCAAGACGCTCAACGACGACACCGCGGTCGCCGACTGGATCGCGATGTTTTCCACCTGGCCGGTCAAGCCCACGCCGGGCATGCGGGCCCAGCTGGACGTCGCGCCCTACACCAGCCGGTTGTCGGCGTACCGCAGCATCGCGACGCCGGTGCTGGTGATCGGCTTCTCCGACGACGTCCTGACGCCGCCGTATCTGGGCCGGGAGGTCGCCGACGCGCTGCCCAACGGCCGCTACATGCAGATCCCCGACACCGGGCACCTCGGGTTCTTCGAGCGGCCCGACGCCGTCAACGCCGCCATGCTCAAGTTCTTCGCCGAGCCGCGATAGGCGCCCGGCCGAGCCGAGGTAGGCGCCCTCGCCGAGCCGAGGCAGGCGCCGAGCGTCGACTTGTGGGGCGAAATCGCGGCGATTTGCCCCAACAACTCCACGCTCGACGTGTGCTAAGCGGGCTGTGACACCCTGTAGGAGTGAACCCCTCGACGACCCAGGCTCGCGTGGTCGTTGACGAGCTGATTCGCGGCGGCGTCCGCGACGTGGTGTTGTGCCCGGGTTCGCGGAACGCGCCGCTCGCCTTCGCGCTGCAGGACGCCGACCGGTCGGGCCGGATCCGGCTGCACGTCCGCATCGACGAACGCACCGCCGGCTACCTGGCCATCGGCCTGGCGATCGCCGCCGGCGCGCCGGTGTGCGTCGCCATGACGTCCGGCACGGCCGTGGCCAACCTGGGCCCGGCCGTGGTGGAGGCCAACTACGCGCGGGTGCCGCTGATCGTGCTGTCGGCCAACCGGCCCTACGAACTGCTGGGCACCGGGGCCAACCAGACCATGGAGCAGCTGGGCTATTTCGGCACCCAGGTTCGGGCCACCATCAGCCTGGGCCTCGCCGAGGACGCCCCCGAGCGGCTGGACGCGCACAACGCCACCTGGCGCTCGGCCACCTGCCGGGTGCTGGCGGCCGCCACCGGATCGCGCACCGCCAACGCCGGACCCGTCCAGTTCGACATCCCGCTGCGCGAACCGCTGGTGCCGGATCCCGAACCCCGCGGCGCGGTGCTCCCGCCGGGCCGCCCGGGCGGCCGGCCATGGACCTACACCCCGCCGGTCACCTTCGACCAGCCGCTGGAGATCGACCTGACGCCCGACACGGTCGTCATCGCCGGCCACGGCGCCGGCACCCATCCCGCCCTCGCCCAGCTGCCCACCGTGGCCGAACCGACTTCATTTTCTGGCCAGCCCCCTCCTAACCCGCTGCACCCCCTGGCGCTGCCGTTGCTGCGGCCCAAGCAGGTGATCATGCTCGGCCGCCCGACCCTGCACCGCCCGGTGTCGGCGCTGCTGGCCGACCCCAAGGTGCCGGTGTTCGCGCTGACCACCGGCCCCCGCTGGCCCGACGTCTCGGGAAACTCGCAGGCCACCGGCACGCGGGCGGTCACCACCGGGGCGCCGAACCCGGCGTGGCTGCACCGGTGCGCCGAGACGAACCGGCACGCGAACGACGCGGTGCGGGGCCAGCTCGCGGCGCACCCGCTGACCACCGGTTTGCACGTCGCGGCGGCGGTGGCCGACGCGCTGCGGCCCGGCGACCAGCTGGTGCTCGGGGCGTCCAACCCGGTCCGCGACGCGGCGCTGGTCGGCCTGGACACCCACGGCATCCGGGTGCGATCCAACCGCGGGGTCGCCGGGATCGACGGCACCGTGTCCACCGCGATCGGGGCGGCACTCGCCCACGAACGCGAGGGCAACCCGGACAACCCGGCGCGGACCGTCGCGCTGATCGGCGATCTGACCTTCGTGCACGACAGCTCCGGGCTGCTGATCGGCCCCACCGAACCCACCCCGCGCCGCCTGACCATCGTGGTCTCCAACGACAACGGCGGCGGCATCTTCGAACTGCTCGAGCAGGGCGACCCGCGGTTCTCCGACGTGTCGTCGCGGATCTTCGGAACCCCGCACGACGTCGACGTGGGGGCGCTGTGCCGCGCGTATCACGTGGAGAGCCGCCAGATCGAGGTCGGCGAATTGCACGCCGCCCTCGACGATCCCGGCCCCGGGATGCGGGTGCTGGAAGTCAAGGCGGACCGCTCCTCGTTGCGGCAGCTGCACGCCGCCATCAAGGCGGCGCTGTAGATGGCGCCAACGCCAAAAATGTTGCTGCACTTACTGATTCACGGACGCAGCGACGAACCTCCGAAAACACCTGCCAGGATCGCGTTGCGATGGGCCCGGATCGCGGTGCTGATCGTCGCCGGCCTGGTCACGCTGCAGTCGGTGCTGCTGGTGGCCGGCGCGTGGCGCAACGACCTTGCGATCACCCACAACATGGGCGTCGCGCAGGCGGAGGTGCTCAGCGCCGGGCCGCGCCGCTCCACCATCGAATTCGTCACCCCCGAGCGGGTCACCTACCGCCCCGAACTCGGGGTGCTCTACCCGTCCCACCTGGCCACCGGGATGCGAATCTACGTCGAGTACAACAAGAACGACCCGAACCTGGTCCGCGTGCAACACCGCAACGCGGGGCTCGCGATCATCCCGGCGGGATCCATCGCGGTGGTGGCCTGGCTGGGGGCGGCGGCGCTGCTGGCGGCGCTGGCACTGGGAGACAAATGGCTGGACCGCCGCGCCGAAGGCACCGAAACCGCCGAACCTGCAAATTTCGCGTGACGGACGCCCGGAGGCAACCTTGTCGACAGGCGGCGCTGAGACGGTGATGGGGTGCGCGTTGCCATCGTCGCGGAATCTTTCCTGCCGGAAGTCAACGGTGTCAGCAACTCGGTGATCCGGGTGCTCGAGCACCTGCGCCGCACCGGCCACGAGGCCCTCGTCATCGCCCCCGGCACGCCACCCGGTGAACCGCCGGCGGAGCGCATTCACGACGGCATCCGCGTGCACCGGGTGCCCGCCCGGATGTTCCCGAAGGTGACCACGCTGCCGCTCGGCGTGCCGACGCCCCGGCTGGTGAGCGTCCTGCGCGGATTCGACCCGCACGTCGTGCATCTGGCCTCGCCGGCGCTGCTGGGGTATGGCGGCGTGCGCGCGGCGCGGTGGCTGGGGGTGCCGACGGTCGCGGTGTATCAGACCGACGTCCCGGGTTTCGCGGCCAGCTACGGCATCCCGATGACGGCACGGGCCGCGTGGGCCTGGTTCCGGCACCTGCACGGCCTCGCCGACCGCACGCTGGCGCCGTCCACGGTGACGATGGAAGCCCTTGTCGCCCACCGTTTTCCACGGGTGCACCAGTGGGCGCGCGGCGTTGACGTGCTGCGGTTCGCGCCGTCGGCGCGCGACGAGGCGCTGCGGCGGCGGTGGTCACCGCACGGCAAGCCCATCGTCGGGTTCGTGGGCCGGCTCGCGCCCGAGAAACACGTCGAGCGGCTCGCCGGGCTGGCCGCCGGCGGCGGGGTGCAGCTCGTCATCGTGGGCGACGGCGTCGACCGCGACAAACTGCAATCGGCAATGCCGACAGCGGTTTTCACGGGTGCGCTCTACGGCGACGAGCTCGCCGCGGCGTACGCCAGCATGGACGTGTTCGTGCACCCCGGTGAGCACGAGACGTTTTGTCAGGTCGTGCAGGAAGCGCTGGCGTCGGGGTTGCCGGTCATCGCCCCCGACGCCGGCGGCCCACGCGACCTCGTCACCCCGTGGCGTACCGGTCTGCTGTTGGGGGTCAACGAGTTCGAGGCCCGGCTGCCCGAGGCGGTCGCGCACCTGCTCGCCGAACGGGCGCGCTATGCGCCGGCCGCGCGGCGCAGCGTCGTCGGCCGCAGCTGGTCGGTGATCTGCGACGAGCTGCTCGGCCACTACGAGGCGGTGCTGTCGCCGTTCGAGCGGCGCCGGCTGTCGGCCAGGCGGTACGCGCAGGGGGAGTGACGGCGCGATCAGCCCTGCGCCAGCTCGGCGACGGGCTGCCATTCCTCCCAGTTGCGGAGCCGGCTCTCGTAGTCGGCCTTGGCCGTCTCCAGCGGGGACGAGCCGAAAAAGACTCGCAGCGGCGGCTTTTCGGCGTCGACCACCTTCAGTAGCGCGGCCGCCGAGGCGGACGGGTCGCCCGGGCTGGCCCACCGCCGGCTGCGTTCGGCCTCGACGGCCGCACGGAGGTCGGCGTAGGCCGGCAGCCGCGCGGCGTGCCTGGCCGAGGCGCCGGCCCAGTCGGTGTCGAAGCCGCCCGGCTCGATCAGCGTGACGTGCACACCGAACGGGGCGACCTCCTGGGCCAGCGCCTGGGAAAAGCCTTCCAGCGCCCACTTCGACGCGTGGTAGATGCCGACCAACGGGAACGCGGTGATGCCCCCGATCGAGGAAACCTGGATGATGTGGCCGCTGCCCTGCTCGCGCAGGTACGGCAGCGCGGCCTGGGTGATCCACAGTGCGCCAAAGACATTGGTCTCGATCTGGTCGCGGGCGTCTTTCTCGGAGAGTTCCTCGACGAACCCGAACTGCCCGTAGCCGGCGTTGTTCACCACGATGTCGAGGCGGCCGAAGTGGTCGTGCGCCCGCTTGACGGCCGCGAAGTCCGCGGCGCGGTCGGTAACGTCCAATTGGATCGGCAACAGCGCGTCGCCGTGCTCGCGCGCCAGATCGTCCAGCGACGCCGTATCGCGCGCGGTGGCGGCGACCCTGTCTCCCCGCTCCAGCGCCGCGATCGCCCACGCCCGTCCGAAGCCGCGCGATGTACCGGTGATGAACCACACTTTGTCAGTCACGCAGAGTTGCAACGCTGCTGTCGCCGCGGAATTCCCTGGGGGTACCGTCCGTGTGGTGAGCCGCGCCGAGTTGGACAAGGACCCCCGCGACGTCGCGTCGATGTTCGACGGTGTCGCCCGGCGCTATGACCTGACCAACACCGTGCTCTCGATGGGCCAGGACCGCCACTGGCGCAAGGCCACCCGGGCGGCGCTCGAGATCGGGCCGGGCCAGCGGGTGCTGGACATCGCCGCGGGCACCGCGGTATCGACCGTCGAGCTGAAGAAATCCGGGGCGTGGTGTGTGGCCGCCGATTTCTCGGTGGGCATGCTGGCGGCGGGGGCGGCGCGCCACGTGCCGAAGGTCGCCGGCGACGCCACCAGGCTGCCGTTCGCCGACGACGTATTCGATGCCGTCACAATCAGTTTCGGGCTACGCAACGTCGTCGACACCCAGGCCGCGCTGCGCGAGATGGCGCGCGTCACCCGCCCGGGCGGCCGATTGGTGGTGTGCGAGTTCTCCACCCCCACCAACGGCCTGTTCGCCACCGTCTACAAGGAGTACCTGATGCGCGCGCTGCCGCGGGTGGCGCGCGCGGTGTCCAGCAACCCCGAGGCCTACGTGTACCTGGCGGAGTCGATCCGGGCGTGGCCCGATCAGGAGGGGTTGGCGCAGCAGCTCACCCGGGCGGGCTGGGTGGGAGTGCGGTGGCGCAACCTGACGGGCGGCATCGTCGCCCTACACGCCGGGCACCTACCCCCGCGCTGAGACGGACTTAGTGGTTGCCGGCCGCTTGGACGACGTCGATGTGCTCCGGGCAGTAGTGGTCGACCGCCGCGCCGAGGAACTGTAGCGACTGGCCCTCGGTGGTGCCGCGCGGCAGGTTGCGCTGGATGAACGTCGCGGACTGGTGGGCGTCGTGGTCGACGCCGTGGTCGATCCGGTCGCAGGTGATCTTGCCCAGCCAGGCCAGTTGGTCCTGCGGCTGGTAGATGCCGAACCCGTTGACCGTGTTCTTGAACGGCGCGTCGTAGTCGCTGGGGGGCGACGGCGTCCGCGGGGTCGGGTACGGCGCCGTCGGCGGCGGGTCCGCCTGGGCGGGCGCGGAGAGCGGCGCCGGCGCGGCCAGCGCGAAAGCAGCAACAGCAGCGGCAGCGGCACCGATAGTAGCCAGCATCGTTCCCTTCATTAGCTGGACTATACACGCCCGGTTCCGGCCGCGCCGACAAACGGCGGGCGCCGATAGCGCGCCCCGGCAGGGCGGCGGCGCCCTCCGACCAGCGGCGATGCGGCCGCGGCTCAGCTGAACGGGGTGCGGCGGTCGATCAGCCGGGACAGCCGGCCGCCGCCCCGCCAGGCGCGCGCGACCCAGTCCGCGTCCTCGTCGGTGACCAGGTTGGCCATCACCCGCACGGCGATGGTCATCAGCGTCGTCGAGCGCATCGCGATCGGCCCGGTCGCGGGCAGGAACCGCTGAAAGGTCAGCAGCAGCGCCAGCCGGCGCGCCACCGAGAAGCCGCGACCGTAGTGCCCCCGCAGCAGCGACGGCCACGCCTGCGACAGGTCTTGAGACAGGCCACAGCCATCCAGCAACTCTGCGGCCAGCCGGCCCGTCTCCAGCCCGTAGTCGATGCCTTCGCCGTTGAGCGGGTTCACGCACGCCGCGGCGTCGCCGATCAGCATCCAGTTGGGCCCGGCCACCCCGGACACCGCGCCGCCCATCGGCAGCAGCGCCGACGACACCGCCCGGGGCGGGCCGACAAAGCCCCACTCGTCGCGGCGCAGGTCGGTGTAGTGGTCGATCAGCGGCCGCAGCGCCAGATCCGCGGGCCGTTTCGACGTCGACAACGCCCCGACGCCGATGTTCACCTCGCCGTTGCCGAGCGGAAAAATCCAGCCGTAGCCGGGCAGCACCGTGTCCTTGGAGCCGTCGGGTCCGCGTAGCTCGAGATGCGAGGTCAGCCAGCGGTCGTCGGCGCGCGGCGTGCTCAGGTACCCGCGGGCCGCCACGCCGTACACCGTCTCCTGGTGCCAGCGCCGGCCCAGCTTGCGCCCCAGCGACGAACGGGCGCCGTCGGCCACGATCAACTGCCGGCACCCGACTTCGGTGCCGTCGGCCAAGGTCAACGATGTCACCCGTCCCGATGAGTCATGTTGCACGCCAACGGCTTTGGTGCCCAGCAGCATCCGCGCTCCGGAATCCTCGGCGACTTTGCGGATCCGGTCGTCCAGCTCGACGCGGGCCACCGCGCTGCCGGTCGACGGGAAGGACGGGCCGGGCCAGTCCACCTCCACCTCGCCGCCGAACCCGCTCATCCGCAGCCCGCGGTGCCGGATGCGGGCGTCCAGCCAGTCCCCGAGCCCCAGGCGCTCGCACTCGGCGACCGCGCGCGGGGTCAGCCCGTCACCGCAGGCCTTGTCGCGGGGGAAGCTCGCCGAATCGATAACCAGGACCTCGCGGCCTGCGCGCGCGGCCCACGCCGCCGCCGCCGAACCGGCGGGTCCGGCGCCCACCACCACCACGTGGGCTCGGGTCGCTCCCGTGTTCATGCACACCAGTATGTTTGGTCCCGTGAATACTCCGGCGACGGTGGTGGCGGGCGTTGATCTCGGCGACGCGGCCTTCGCGGCGACGGTGCGCGACGGTGTCGGGCGGATCGAGCAGCTCATGGACACCGAACTGCGCAGCGCCGACGAGATCATGACCGAGTCGCTGACCCACCTGTTCAAGGCCGGCGGCAAGCGGTTCCGGCCGCTGTTCACCGTGCTGTCGGCGCAGCTGGGGCCCAATCCCGACGCCGCGGACGTGACGATCGCCGGCGCCGTGATCGAGCTGGTGCACCTGGCCACGCTGTATCACGACGACGTGATGGACGAGGCCGAGGTGCGCCGCGGCACGCCCACCGCCAACGTGCGCTGGGGCAACAACGTCGCGATCCTGGCTGGGGACTATCTGTTCGCCACCGCCTCGCGGCTGGTGTCCCGGCTGGGGCCCGAGGCGGTGCGGCTGATCGCCGAGACATTCGCCCAGCTGGTGACCGGGCAGATGCGCGAGACCCGCGGCCTGACGGGGGCGGCCGAGGGGGCGGACCCGATCGAGCACTACCTGAAGGTGGTCTACGAGAAGACCGCGTGCCTGATCGCCGCGGCGGGCCGCTTCGGCGCGATGTTCTCGGGCGCCGACGCCGACCAGGTGGAGCGGCTGAGCCGCCTCGGCGGCATCGTGGGCACCGCCTTCCAGATCTCCGACGACATCATCGACATCGACAGCGACTCCCGCGAGTCCGGCAAGCTGCCCGGCACCGACGTGCGCGAGGGCGTGCACACCTTGCCGATGGTCTACGCGCTGCGCGAACCCGGCCCCGACGCGGCGCGGCTGCGCGAGCTGCTGGTCGGGCCCATCGACGACGACGAGACGGTGGCCGAGGCGCTGGCGCTGCTGCGGGCGTCGGAGGGCATGGCCAAGGCCAAGCGGTCGCTGCAGGATTATGCGGCGCAGGCACACCAGGAGCTGGCGCTGCTGCCCGACGTGCCCGGCCGGCACGCGCTGCAGACGCTGGTCGACTACACCATCAGCCGGCACGGCTAGCGCGTCACGGAACTCCTTCGGCCGTCTCGGGCGTTCAATAGTCGACAATGAACGAGTGTTCCGGAGTGTGCTCCGGAATGTCCTAGGAGGACACCGATGACCTGGCATCCGCATGCCAACAGGTTCAAGACGTTTGCCCTCTTGGTCGGCATGTCCGCGTTGATCGTGTTTGTGGGCTCGTTGTTCGGCAAGACCGCGATGTTTCTCGCGGTGCTGTTCGCCATCGGCATGAACGTCTACACCTACTACAACAGCGACAAGCTGGCGCTGCGGGCGATGCATGCGCAGCCGGTTTCCGAGCTCCAGGCGCCGGCGATGTACCGGATCGTCCGGGAGCTGGCCACCGCCGCGCACCAGCCGATGCCCCGGCTGTACATCAGCGACACCAACGCGCCCAACGCGTTCGCGACCGGCCGCAATCCGCGCAACGCCGCGGTGTGTTGCACCACCGGCATTTTGGGCATCCTCACCGAACGCGAGCTGCGCGCCGTGCTGGGACACGAGCTGTCGCATGTCTACAACCGCGACATCCTGATCTCCTGCATCGCCGGTGCGATGGCGTCGGTGATCACCGCGTTGGCCAACATGGCGATGTTCGCCGGCATGTTCGGCGGCAACAGCCGCGACGGCGAGAATCCCTTTGCGCTGCTGCTGGTTTCGTTGCTCGGCCCGATCGCGGCGACGGTCGTGCGCCTCGCGGTGTCCCGGTCGCGGGAATACCAGGCGGACGAATCGGGCGCGGTGTTGACCGGGGACCCGCTGGCCCTGGCGTCGGCCCTGCGCAAGATCTCCGGTGGGGTCCAGGCGGCCCCGCTCCCGCCCGAGCCCCAGCTGGCCAGCCAGGCACACCTGATGATCGCCAGCCCATTTCGAGCCGGCGAGCGGATCGGGTCGCTCTTCTCGACGCACCCGCCGATCGAGGACCGCATCCGCCGCCTCGAGCAGATGGCCGGGCGGTAGGAAACGGCGGTAAAACGCCGCGTGCACACCGGCCGAACCGCACGTAACATCGGAGTTAGCTGTAATCCTAGGCTTTCCATTGATGGAAGCGGTGATGGCGATGTCGCACTCTGACTCGATCGATATTCACGAAGCCGGGCTGGCGCTGAATCTGCCCGATTTGGTCTTCGAGACCCGTGCCGGTGCCGGGATGAACCAGGAACAACTGGCGCACGCACTGGGCACCACCCGCGAGGCCGTGGCCGCGTGGGAGAGCGGGGACGAGGTGCCGCGCGTCGACGTGCTGCAGCGCCTGGCGCAGGTGTGCGGCAAGCGGCTGCACATCAGGATCGACGTCGACTGAGCGCGCGGCGCGCTATAAGCGCGGGGCGCGCAATTACGCTGCGGCCCCGGGCGCCTGGGCCTCGACCAGCGGTTCGTCCGCGGCGCGGTGACCCGTCTCCATCACACCCCGGATTTCGACGGTCCCGCCTGTCGCCTCGTGCTGCCGCTGCCAGTCGGTAATCGTTTGGTGCGCAGCGTGATCGAGGTAATGGACCGAGATCGCCACCGTCACCGTCGCGCCCCGCGGAACCGACGTCAGCATCCGCGTCAGCCTCGGGAGCGCCAGGAAGGTGCAGGCCGCGCCCTCGATCGTCACCCGCCATTCGTCGCCAACCGGCTCCGCCTCGATCTTGGCCCGGATCACTCGCCATCCGGTCAGCGCGATGGCCAGTGCGAGGCCGATCAGCACGCCGTGCAGCAGATTGAGGAAGATGACGCTGACGGCGGTCACCACGTACACGGCGAGATCGCCGTGCTTCATTGCGGTTTCGATGTGCGCCGGCTTGAGCAGCTGGACGCCGATGACGATCAGCAGACCGGCCAGCGCGGCGGTGGGGATCTGCTCGACCAGTCCGGCGAACGGAATGGTGAACAGCAGGATCCAGACGCCGTGCATGATCGCCGACGCCCGGGATTTGGCGCCCGCGTTGACATTTGTGGAGCTGCGGACGATGACCCCGGTGATCGGCAGCCCGCCGACGGTCCCCGAGATGATGTTGGCGGCGCCCTGTCCCACCAGCTCCCGGTTGAAGTCGGTGCGTGGCCCGTTGTGCATCCGGTCGACCGACACCGCCGACAGCAGGCTCTCGACGCTGGCAATGAGCGCGACGGTGATCACCCCGACGGTGAACGCGCCCCAGTTGCCGTGGGGAAGGTCGGGCAGCCTCAGCGCGTCCAGCGGTGACCCCTCGAGGTCGATCCGGCGCACGTGAAATCCGAAGACGACCGAGAGCGCGGTGACCGCCACGATCGCGACCAGGGGACCCGGTACCCGGCGAGCCTTGGCGGGCACCCACCGCCAGGCGACCATGATGACGATCACCAGGACGCCCAGGATGACCCCCGGCCGGTGCGCACCGACGACCTGCCCGGGCAGGCCGATCAGGTTGTGCCAGGCGGTGCTCTTGGATTTTCCGCCCAGCAACACGTGCGCCTGCTGCAGGGCGATCGTGATGCCGATGCCGGCCAGCATGGCGTGCACGACGACCGGTGAAATCGCCAGGGCGGCGCGCGCCACGCGGCTCAGCCCCAACAGCACCTGCAGGGTCCCGGCGGCGACGGTGATCAAACACGTGATGCCCCAACCGAACTCGGAAACCAGCCCGGCGACGATGACGGTCAGCCCGGCCGCGGGGCCGCTGACTTGCAGCGGGGAGCCCCCCACGCTGCCGACGACGATGCCCCCGACGATCGCGGCGATCAGGCCGGCGAGCACCGGGGCGCCCGAGGCGATCGCGATTCCCAGCGACAGGGGGAGCGCGACCAAAAAGACCACCAGCGAGGAGGGCAGGTCGTGCCGGATGATGCCGCGCAGCCGGTCGGCGCGTGACGCGGTGGGGAGCCGATCGCCCGCCCGTTCAATGTCTTGCATCGGTCACGTCCCTCGTTGGGAGTTTGCGGGGGATGTTCCGATATCCGCCCTTCTTGCGGCCAGTTACATCTTCGTAACGGGTTGGCGTGCAGCGGATTACATCCGGACGACGAGCAGGATCGCAACCGGAAAATCACTGACTACCTGGTCTGACGGTATTTTGCTGGCAAACCGGGGTCAAGCGGACGTGAGCGGCCCATAGAGAACGCAAAGATTTGAATTTGGCCAGCCCGCGACGCCCAGGTCAGAAGCCCGCGCCGTGCACCTCGTGGCCGGGCACCTCGGCGATCAGGCCGCGGTAGGCCTCCTCGACGGACGAGCCGTGGTTGATCACGGCGTCGACCTCACGGGCGATGGGCATGGTGAGGCCGAATTCGTTGGCAAACTCCATGATCACGCTGGCGGCCTTGACCCCCTCGGCGACCTGGTTCATCGAGGCGATGATCTCGTCGATCGGTTTGCCCGCCCCCAGTTGTTCACCGACGTGACGGTTGCGGCTGCGCTGGCTGGTACACGTGACGATCAGGTCGCCCAGCCCGGCCAGCCCCGGGAAGGTGTCCGGGTCCCCACCCACCGCGACGCCCAGCTTCGTCATTTCCCGCAGCGCGCGGGCGATGACCAGCGCTCGGGTGTTTTCGCCGATGCCCAGCGAGTACCCCATGCCGACGGCGATGGCGAACACGTTCTTCAAAGCCCCGGCCATTTCGGCCCCGATGACGTCGTCGGTGGTGTACACGCGGAAGCGCCTGGTGCGGAACAGCCCGGACAGCCGCGTCGCCAGATGCTGGTCGGGCATGGCCAGCACCGCGGCGGCGGCGTAACCCTCGGCGACCTCGCGCGCGATGTTCGGACCGGCCAGGATGCCCGCGGGGTGCCCGGGCAGCACCTCCTCGACGATTTGGGACATGCGCATGTTGGTGCCCTGCTCGAGGCCCTTGACCAGGGACACCACCGGCACCCACGGCCGCAGCTCCCGGGCCAGCTCGGTGAGCACCCCGCGGAAGCCGTGCGAGGGCACGCCCATGACCACGACGTCGGCGGAGTTCGCCGCCTCGGCGAAGTCGGTGGTGGCGCGCAGGGTGTCGCTCAGCTCGACGTCGTTGCCGAGGTAGCGACTGTTGCGGTGGTTGTCGTTGATGTCGCGGGCGGTCTCCTCGGAGCGCACCCATTGCAGCGTCGGCCCGCGGCGCGCGCAGATTGAGGCCACGGTGGTGCCCCAGCTGCCGCCACCGAGGACAACGACTTTGGGTTCGCGCTTCTCAGATGCCATGGCGATCAGCGTATTGCCGACATCTGAGATTTGGGAGTAGTTCACGAACTCCCGTGCGTGGCTATCCGGCCAGCGCGGTGCGGTCGGCGGTCCGGCCGAACACCATTGCCTCCTCGATGCGGTCGAAGCGGTAGTCGATGGCGTCGGCGAGATAGTTCTGCCGCACGTTCCACGGCCGCTTGGTGCCGGACTTAGGCAGCGCGTGCACCGAGCGCAACACGTAGCCGGCGTTGATGTCCCACGACGGCTTCTCGGTCATCGGCTCGTTGCCGCGGTGCGGGGCGGCGCGCGTGTAGCCGTGAGAGGCCATGTGCTCCATGAGTTTTGCCGTCGCCCGGGCGGTGATGTCGGCCCGCAGCGTCCACGACGCGTTGGTGTAGCCCACACACCAGAACAGGTTCGGCACGTCTTCGAGCATGTGCGCCTTGTAGACGAACCGGTCGCTGGTCTTGATCTCGTTGCCGTCCAGGCTGATCGTGGCCCCGCCCAGCGCCTGCAGCTGCAGGCCGGTGGCGGTGACGATGACGTCGGCGTCGAGGTGCCCGCCGGACTTGAGTGCGATGCCGGTCGCGTCGAAATGGTCGATGTGGTCGGTGACCACGTCGGCGCGCCCGGCGCTGATGGCCTCGTACAGGTCGGCGTCGGGGATCAGGCACATCCGCTGGTCCCAGGGGTTGTACCGCGGCTTGAAGTGGGTGTCGACGTCGTATCCGGCCGGCAGGCTGTTGATCGCCTTGCGCCGCAGCAGCCACCGCACGAACCCCGGCGCCTTGCGCGACAACGCGAAGAACACCGCCTCGGTCAGGGCGCTGTACATGCGGACGACCAGATGAGCGGGCTTGCGGGGCAGCAGCTTTCGCGCGACGGCGGCGACCGTGCCGTACTTGGACGCCGAGATGAGATAGGTGGGCGAGCGCTGCAGCATGGTCACTTTGGCGGCGCGGTCCGACAGCGACGGCAGCAGCGTCACCGCGGTCGCGCCGCTGCCGATCACCACGACCTTCTTGCCGGCGTAATCCAGGTCCTCGGGCCAGTGCTGGGGGTGCACCACCGTGCCCTGGAACTCCTCGATGCCCGGGAAGTCGGGGGTGTAGCCCTCGTCGTAGTTGTAGTAGCCGCTGCCGAAGAACAGAAAGCGACCGCGGTAGAGCCTGCGCTCCCCGTTTTGTTCGACGGTGACCGTCCAGGTGTCGGTCGCGGAGTCCCAGTCCGCCGAGCGCACGTAGCTGTCGAACCGGATGTGGCGGTCGATGCCGTACTTGCGCGCGGTGGCGGCCAGGTACTCGCGGATGTGCACGCCGTCGGCCACGCCCTCTTCGCGGGTCCACGGCTCGAACGGGAAGGACAGCGTGAAGATGCTGCTGTCGGAGCGCACCCCGGGGTAGCGGAACAGGTCCCACGTCCCGCCGATCTGCGCGCGCCGCTCCAGGACGGTGTAGGTCAGCTGGGGATTGCGTTCGGTGATCCGGTAGGCGGCGTCAATGCCGGAGATGCCGGCTCCGACGATGATGACATCGAAGCAGTCGGCCTCGGTCCCGCCGTCGCCGGCGGCCTCCTGGGGCGTCACGGTCATCGTGAACCTCGCTCAAATTGTGGGACTCGTCACTAGCCTAGAGACCCACCGGTTGGTCGGGCTAGGAAGTCGCGAAACCGCGCGGGCCGCACCGTCACGCTCGCGAGCGGCGATCACCGGTAGTTGACGAACTGCAGCGCCACGTCCAGGTCGGCCTGCTTCAGCAGCGCTTGGACGGCCTGCAGGTCGTCGCGCTTTTTGCTGGTGACCCGGATCTCGTCGCCCTGGATCTGGGTCTTGACGGACTTGGGGCCGTCGTCGCGGATCAGCTTGGTGATCTTCTTGGCGTTCTCGCTGCTGATGCCCTGCTTGAGCGAGCCGCTGACCTTGTAGGTCTTGCCGGAGGCCTGGGGCTCGCCGGCGTCGAAGGCCTTCATGGAGATGTCCCGGCGGATCAGCTTCTCCTTGAAGACGTCGACGGCCGCCTTGACGCGTTCCTCGGTGGACGACGTCAGCTCGATAGCCTCGTCGCCCTTCCAGGCGATCGTGGTGTCGGTGCCGCGGAAGTCGAACCGCGTGGCCAGCTCCTTTGCGGCCTGGTTGAGCGCGTTGTCGACCTCCTGGCGATCCACTTTGCTGACGATGTCGAACGATGAGTCCGCCATGCATTCCGTCCCTTCATCCGGTGATAGGCGTTTGTGCTTTGTCTACTCGCTCGTTGTAACCTGTCTGGCGGCAGGTTGCCCGAGCGGCCAATGGGAGCGGACTGTAAATCCGTCGCGAAAGCTTCACAGGTTCGAATCCTGTACCTGCCACCACAATTTTTGGTAGGCCCGCGCGCCGTCGCACACCGTGAATTTCGGTTTGCTCTGCGCCCGCGTTCCGGCCGGCCGACCAGGGGCCGGCGGCGACGTTGTGCGACACGTGCGCAATTTCTACAAATTGGTTGTAAAAATTTGCGCCACGTCGGTGTGGCGGGCCCCGGGGCGGGTATCGCTGTGAGAGCGCGATTTGTAGGGGGCGACATGTCTATCAGTCCCGCCACACTCTCAATACTCCGCGACTGCCGCACGGCACTGGCGACGGCGCGCGAATCGGCCCTCGCCGCGCAGGCCGGGCTGGCCGGCGTCCGCAAGGCCCGCGCCGCCGAGCTGGCCGAGAAGATCGCCGATACCATCGCCTTCGCCGACCGGCTCTGCTTCGTCGTCCAATGCGACCTGCGCGCCGGGCAGTGACCTTCGAGCGCCAACGCCAAGCCAGGCACCCTCCCGGTTCGACTCCTCCAACCCATCGACCGGGAGGGTGTCTTCTGCCCAACCAGGACAGCGTGTTTCAGGCCGGATGCAGGCTGACGGGCACCCCCGAGTAGCGCACCATGCCGGTCACCACGTCGATGTCGTCCTTGTTGGTCAGGCGGTTGACGTTGGCCGCGTGGTGGCCGTGCGGGATCGACACCGCCCCGCGCCGAATGGAGTCGTCGACCTTGGCGATGCCGGTCAGTTCGCCGTTCGCGCTGCGCACCGTCACCTTCTGCCCGTCGGCGACACCCGCGGCGGCGCCGTCCTCGGGGTGGATGAGAACCTCGGGGGCTTCACCGAGAAAATCCAGCTGCCCGTTGAGCTTTCGGCGCTGCCGGCGCGGCACCAGCACCAGCGGCGCGGGCGGTTTCAGGCCCGCGAGTTGGTCCACCAGCAGCGGCGGCGCCAGCCGCCAGCCGCCCATCCGCGCGACGTGCTCGTCGACCCAGGCCGCGGGCAGCTCGCGCGGGGCCTCGGCCCAACCCACCGCCGCCACCTCGTCGAATCCCGTTC
The DNA here is from genome assembly GCF_000709305.1 of Mycobacterium sp. TKK-01-0059. NCBI lineage: Bacteria > Bacillati > Actinomycetota > Actinomycetes > Mycobacteriales > Mycobacteriaceae > Mycobacterium > Mycobacterium sp. TKK-01-0059. The sequence goes on along the minus strand of NZ_KL446993.1, from coordinate 1,084,291 downwards.
GGGCGCCGGCCAACAGGACGGCGAGCACGTCGTCGTCGGTGCTGGTGTCGGGATCGCCGAGATTGCCGAGCTCGTAGCCGAGCCGGCGGCCGAGTTCGGCGAACACCCACCACATCGAGCGGCGTTCGCCGACCGGCTCGACGACGGCCGGGCTGTATTGCACGGACACATGCGAACTCAGGATGTCGTGGATGGTGATGTCGGGGCGTTCCAGCGGGTCCTTGGTGGGCAGGACGTGGGTGGCCAGCTCGGTGGTCTCGTTGTTGATGATCTCGGTGGTCGCGAACACCTCGAGGCTCTGTAGGGCCGGAATCAGCTTGCCGGTCTCGGGGAACGAGGTGACCAGGCTGCCGCCGACGTTGATCAGGGCGCGGATGTTGCCCGCGGCGATCTGGTCGGGCAGCGCCGCGCAGGGCCACTCGTTGATGAACGCCTGCGCCTCGGGGCGGCTGCGCGGTCCCGGACCGAAGGATCCCTCGATCGGCGTGACGGGCAAAAACTCGCCGAAAGTCTCGAGCTGGTAGGCGAATCCGGGGTGAAACCACGTCCCGCCGGGCCGGTTCATCGCGCCGGTGAGGATCTTCAGCACCCAGGCGAGCCACTGCGTGACGTTGGCGCGCTCGGCGGTCATCGTGACGCCGGTGCCGGTTTCGACCGCGACGCACTTGGCGGCCCGCACGCCCGCAAACAACCGGGCCAGGTCGGCCTCGGCGACATCGGCCAGCTTCGCGGTGTGCTCGAGCGTGAACGGCTCGACCGCACGCGCCAGCTCGTCGATGCCCTGCACGGGAACGTCGGATTTCATTCCGTCGCGCAGGATCTCGCGCACCAGGTAGGCGAGGACGGCGTGGTCGGTGCTGGGCCGCGGCGCCAGATGGGCGGTGGCCAGCCGGGCGGTCTCGGTGCGACGGGGATCGATCACCCACACCTGCCCGCGCCGCGCGATCTCGCGCACCGTGCCGGTCGGATTGGGCATCGAGATCGCATGTCCATGCGAGACAACGGGATTGACGCCGACGAGCATCAGGAAGTCGGCGTTGTCCAGGTCGGTCCGGCCCGATAGCCCCATGAATCCGCCGACCAGATCCGAGACCAAAGGCTTGGCGGTGCCGTCGATGGTCAGGGGGCTGAACTTGGCCGGTGTGCCAATCGCGGCGTGCAGCGCCTCGGCCATGCGGAAGCCGGCGCTTTCCATGGTGGAGAAGTAGAACGCGACCGATTGCGGCCCGTGCCGGTCGATGATGTCCTTCAGCCGCGTGCCCAGGTCGTCGAGGCAGGCGTCCCATGTGGTGTCGCGCAGGCGGCCGTCCGCCCGCATCCTCGGGCGTTCGAGCCGGTCGGGGTGGTGGTGCAGTTGCGGCAGGGCGCGGCCCTTCGGGCAGGTGTAACCGCGGGAGAAGGGATGCTCCTGATCGCCGCGAACGCGGAGCACCTCGTCACCCTCGACGTCGACGAGGATGCCGCAGACGGAGGTGCAGACGCGGCAGAAGCTACGCACCGTTTGCATACTTGGGCAACGTACTCTCGCAATTCGAGAACGCCTATCGCATTTTCGAGAATGGCGGCACATTTTCGGCCAATGGCGCTCTCCGGCAAACACCCGTGGTTAGGCGGCCCCTAGTTAGGATCCCGGGGTGACCGATACGACCACCCAGCCGGTGGCGGACGAATCCGAGGACCGGCCGCAAATACCGCTGCGCACCCGTGGCCGCTGGCTGCGATGGGGGCTGCTGTCGGTGTGGGGCCCCGGCCTGGTGGTGATGCTGGCCGACACCGATGCCGGGTCGCTGATCACCGCGTCGCAGTCCGGCGCCCAGTGGGGCTACCGGATGGTGCTGCCGCAGCTGATCCTGATGCCGGTGCTCTACGTCGTGCAGGAAATGACCGTGCGGCTGGGCATCGTCACCGGGCGCGGCCACGGCTCGCTGATCCGGGAGCGGTTCGGCCGCGGCTGGGCGTGGCTGTCGGCGTTCACCCTGTTCGCCTCGGCGATCGGGGCGTTGCTGACGGAGTTTGCCGGGGTGGCCGGGGTGGGCGAACTCTTCGGCGTCTCGCGCTGGGTGAGCATTCCGGTCGCGACCGTCGCGCTGCTGGCGCTGGCCCTGACCGGTAGCTACCGGCGCGTCGAGCGCATCGGCCTGGTCGTCGGTGCCGCCGAACTGGCCTTCCTGGTGGCGATGGTCATGGCCCGGCCCGACCCGAGAGCCCTCGTGGACGGGTTGTCGTCGATGCCGCTCGGCAACTCGTCATACCTGCTACTGGTCGCGGCCAACGTCGGCGCGGTCATCATGCCGTGGATGATCTTCTACCAGCAGGGAGCGGTGGTCGATAAGCGCCTGTCGGAGAACACGATTCGCCAGGCCCGTTACGACACCGCCTTCGGCGCGGTGCTGACCCAGCTGATCATGATCGCGGTGGTGGTCACCATGGCGTCCACCATTGGGACGAGCGGCGCGCACGGCGGCGGCGCGGAACTGGAGACCGTCGGCCAGATCGCCCAGTCGCTCACGCCCTACCTCGGCCGAGTCGGCGGGACGGTGCTGTTCGGGCTCGGCATGCTGGGCGCGGCGCTGGTGGCCGCGATCGTCGCCTCGCTCGCGGGCGCGTGGGGGCTCGCGGAGGTGTTCGGCTGGAAGCACACGCTGAACGAGCGGCCCAACCGCGCCACCGCCCGGTTCTACATCACGTATTCGCTGGCGCACATCGTGGGCGCGGTGCTGGTGCTGGCCAGCGTCGACCTGGTCAATCTGGCCGTCGACGTCGAAGTCATGAACGCGTTGCTGCTGCCCATCGTGCTGGGCCTGCTGCTCGCGCTGGAAGCCAGGGCCCTGCCCGAGCAGTGGCGCATGCGCGGGCTGCACAAATACGTCACCCGCGCGCTGTGCTTCGTGACCATCGGGTTCGGCCTGTACATGGTTCCGCAGGCCCTCGGCTGGATCTGACCGCGGGCGACCGTCAGAACCAGGGCCCGGGGTAGTGGCCGTCCTGGTCTTGCACCATGACGATCTCCTTGCACTCGCCGTTGGACGACGGCGCGGTCTCGCCGCGGCACACCAGCGTCCATCCGGATATCCGCTCGAACGGGCGTGTCGACCAGCCGGACGCGACGGGATCCGTTGCAGGAAGGGCGATTACCGAGAACGTGCCGCCGCTGCCGGTGAGGTAGAGGTGGTCTTCGAAGAACGCCAGCTTCGAAATCGACATCTTCTTGGCGTCGTCGCGGCTCTTGAGCAAGTCCCACCGCCCGCTGCGCAGGTTCCACACCCCGAACCCGAACGAGGAGTTCTCCGAATTGTGCCCGTCGACAAACAGTTTCCCGTCGGACAGGGCCGCGCTCAGCCCGCCGCCGGAGATCCGGTCCGAATCGCCGATCTTGATGAGGGATTTGGCGTTGAGGTCATAGAACATCGTGGAGACGGCCGGTGGGTTGCGCGACTCCCGGTGGGTGATCTTCACAGGTTTGTCTGGGCCCTCGGCCAATTCGGCGTCCACGGATTGCGCGTCGTCGTCCTGGTAGATCGCCTCCCCGTTCGGGCGGCGCAGCTCGGCCCCCGAGGCCTTGCCGGGATCGGCGTTGCGGGGGAACGCAATGACGTCCTGCCAAACTCGGGCGGGCTGGGGATCGTCCCACATGATCGACAGGTCGGCGCCGGACAGGACCACGGTTCGGGGCGGCGACGCGGGGGCGTGCCCGTCGGTGAAGGCGTTCACCCACGCCACGCCCGAGGCGGTCGGGGCCAGTCCCCATTCCTTCGGCGCCGCCAACCTCAGGCCGGGGGTCGGCGGCTGCAGTTCTTTGGTGGCGACCTGGTGGCCCGAGGACCAGTCGTAGGAATACGCGGTGGTCCTTGAGATTTCGGGCGCCGGGGCCTGGGCGGGCTTGACGGTGGTGACCACGTAGACGACCTTGAGGTCGGCGGCGGCGCCGGTCAGCGCGCACATGGCGCCGGTGAGGTTCTCGCCGGCGGCGATCGTGGGGATGGCCGGCGCGACGTACTGTCCCGTCTTCGGGTCGAAGATCTTCGGCCGGATGTCGTCGAGTGCGGATTTGCCGGCCGAAAAGGTCTGCGGGCAGCCGAAATACGCCGTGCCGCCGTAGCTCTTCCAGTCCTTTTCCAGCGGGCCCGTGATCGGGGCGGGTCCCGCACGGGTGGTCGTTTTCGACGCCGACGTCGGCGCGGTGGGGGTCAGCGGGGGCGCCGACACGGTTTCCGAGCAGGACGACAGCGCCAGGCAGGCGACCGCGGCGGCCGCCGGTCCCCAGGTTGCGCGCATCGAAAACCCCCGTGAAGTTCGTGTAACCCCCGCAGCGTAAGGCCGCCCCGGCGCCACCGCGACTCGGCGGATTGCCAACGGCGTCGCGTTGGGTGTGAAGCCTTGGCTTTGACTGTGAAGCCACGGCGGCCGCGCTCGGCGTGTCGTCGCCCTCAGCGCACAGTCAAAGCCGTGGATTCACACCCGAATCCGCGAGCTCACACCCGAATCCCTGAGCGGCGCCGGATGCCTAGCGGTCGAACTCCAGCGGCAGGCTCAGCGGGCCGCTCAGCGTTCCCATCGGCTTCCACGGAGCCGGGCCGGCGATGCGCGGATTGCGCAGGCGGGCGGTCAAGACGGTCAGCGCCTCGGCGATCTCGCGCCTGGCCAGGTTGGCGCCCAGGCAGTAATGCGCGCCGCCGCCGAACGTCAGGATCGGCGGGGCGCCCTCGCGGGTGATGTCGACGCGGTCCGGGTCGTCGTAGACGGTGGGGTCGCGGTTCGCCGCCCCGGTGTTGAGCAGGACCATCGTGCCGGCGGGAAACACGTAGCCGTCGACCTCGGCGTCCTCGGCCACCAGCCGCAGCGTCCCGCACACGATCGGCGAGTGCCGCATGGTCTCCTCGACCGCGCGCATCGCCAACTCGGGTCGCCGGCGCAGCAGCTCCCACTGTTCCGGGTGCTCGCACAGCAGGTGCACCGACGCGGCGACCTGGTTGCGGGTGGTGTCCGTCCCCGCCAGCAGCAGCCCCCCGGCCAGCATGCGCAGTTCGGCCGCGTCGAGGCGGTCGCCCTCGTCCTCGGCGCGGATCAGGTCGGACAGCAGGTCGTCGGTCAGGCTGCGGCGGCGCCCGGCGACCATCTCGTCGACATAGGCGTCGAGTTGGCGCCACGCGCGCATCACGACGGGCTCCACTTCGGTCAGGTCGGCGGTGAAGCTGAACGCCTTGAACACGTCGTCCGCCCACAGCGAGAACCGTTGCCAGTCCTCGCGGGGCGCCCCGAGCAGCGCGCAGATGATCGGGACGGGATACGGGCGCGCGATGTCGGTGACGACGTCGCATCGCCCGGCGCCGGCGACCCGATCGACCAACTCGTTGAGCACGCCGACCATCGTGTCGTGCAGGCGCAGGGTGGCCTTCGGCGTGAACGCCTTGGAGGTCAGGCTTCGCAGCCGGTGGTGCGCGTCGCCCTCGAGGCACAGCAGGCTGTTGACCACCTTGTCCCACAGTGGGCCCGAAGTGATGCCGACAAGGAGATTCAGGCCGGGCGGGATCTGGAATCGGGTGTCCCGCAGGACGGACCGGACCATGTGGTACCCGAGGACCTCGGGGCCGTGCGGTCCCAGCGCGACGGGCGCATGCCGTTGCGCCTCCCGCAGGCGCGGGTAGACCTCCGCGGGTGTTTCGTCGTCAAGATAGGACAGGGTGGGCAGGTCGGCGTCGAAAACGCTTGGGGGAGCGGCACCGACGGTCATGACGGTCTCCTCATCGATCCCCCACCAGCGGACGACTCTCAGACAATGTATGGCCACCCCGGGTCGCTGTCAACGATCTCGCCCCGCACATCGGGCAGAACGCCATACACCCGCGAGAAGATGATTTGCCACGACGCGGGGGCGACGCCGCTCAATCGCGGGCGCGCAGCCGCACCATCCGCGTGGTCGACGTCTCGTCCAGCTCGACGATGTCGGAACGCGACCGCAGAAAATCGCTGAATGACCGGAAACCCAAAGACCTTTCGCTGAACGACGGATCCATGCGCCGCATCTGCGCCTTCACCGCGGAGTTGTGCAGCCAGTCGACGTCGTCTTTCTCCAGGCCGATCTGTAGCGCGCGCGTCAGCAGCGCGGTGGCGGCGGCCTGCGCGTCGGGCGGCTCGGGCTCCTCGGCCTGTGCCGCCTTGGTGCGCCCGCCGCGCCGCTTCGGCGGGGCGGTGCCGGTCGGCCCGGGCTCGCGGTCGAGCGCGGGGACCCCCGGCAGCGCGTCGTACACGACGAACTCCTCGCACGCGGCCGCCAGCGCCCGGCTCGACGCCCCGGCCACCCCGATGCCCACCACGTACCGGCCCAGCCTCTTACAGCGTTGGGCCAGCGGGATGTAATCGGAGTCGCCCGCCACGATCACCACGTGGGTCAGGTCGGGCAGCCGGAACATGTCCTCGACCGCGTCGACGGCGAGCCGGATGTCGGCGCCGTTCTTGCCGTAGGCCGCCGCGGGGAACAACTGCACCAGGTCGACCGCGCGGGCCACCAGCTGCCCGCGGTATCCGGCGTTGATATCCGCCGACCAGTCCGCGTAGGCGCGGGTGAGCACCAGGGTCCCGAACGACGACGCGTAGTCGAGGATGGCGCCGACGTCGACCGTCGCCTGGCCCAACCGTTCGGAATGCTGCTCGAGCTCCTTGGCCTTGTCCTTCTGAAACGAGTTTCGCCCGTGTATCTGGTCGTACCGCGAGATCACGATGTTGTCGAAGTCGAGGTAGACGGCCACGCGGGCCGCAACCGGTTCGGTCATGCCCTTGATCATTGCTCAACGGGCGGGCATTTGCCCTGACCGCGTCGTCAGCAGGGCCAAAGCGGGTACACAGCCCCAATGAGTGACATGAAGTTTCTCGAGTTACATGGGGATCGCATCGCCTATCGCGACGAGGGTGACGGCGAAGCGTTGCTGCTGATCCACGGTATGGCGGGGAGTTCGGAGACCTGGCGATCCGTGATACCGCAGCTGTCGAAGAAGTTCCGGATCGTCGCGCCCGACCTGCTGGGCCACGGCCAGTCCGCGAAGCCCCGCACCGACTACTCGCTGGGCGCGTTTGCGGTCTGGCTTCGTGATTTCCTCGACGAACTCGGTATCAGCCAGGCCACCGTGGTCGGTCATTCGCTCGGCGGCGGTGTCGCCATGCAGTTCGTCTATCAGCACCCCGACTACGCCAAGCGGTTGATCCTGATCAGCAGCGGCGGCCTGGGTCCCGACGTCGGATGGGTGCTGCGGCTGCTCTCGGCCCCCGGGGCGGAGCTGGTGTTGCCGATCATCGCGCCCACGCCCGTCCTGTCCGTCGGCAACAAGCTCAGGTCCTGGTTGACAAGCGCGGGCATCCAGTCGCCGCGCGGGGCCGAGCTGTGGAGCGCCTACTCGTCGTTGTCCGACGGTGAGACGCGCCAGTCGTTCCTGCGGACGCTGAGGTCGGTGGTCGACTACCGGGGCCAGGCGGTCAGCGCGCTCAACAGACTCTCGCTGCGTGCGGACCTGCCGGTCATGGCGATCTGGGGAGAGCGCGACGGCATCATCCCCGTCGATCACGCGTACGCCGCGCACAAGGCTCGCACCGACGCCAGGCTCGAAATCCTGCCCGACGTCGGTCATTTCGCGCAGGTGGAGGCGCCGAACCAGGTGGTGGAGCTGATCGAGGACTTCATCGCCACGGGCGAGCGCCGCGACACACAAAGTCCGCAGCCGAGCTTGTGATCGGTGGCTAGATGCCGTAGTCGGGCAGCTCGAAGTCGTCGCGCACGTCGCGCGCGAGAAGCCGTGTCATCGGGGCGAAATTCATGGTGCGCAGCGCCAGGTTGCGCAACCACAGCCCGCATCGGGTCCGGGTGGCGAAGAACCCGATGAACCGCGCCGCGCCGGACTGCTTGCCCTCGATGAAGGGACGCAGCCGCGTCTCGTAGGCGTCGAACGCGCGGCGATGGTCGCCCCCGGCGCGCGCGAGTTCGCCGGCCAGCACGTAGGCCTCGGTGATCGCCAGGCCGGTGCCCTCACCGCCGAGCAGCGAAATGCAGCCGGCCGCATCCCCGATGAGCAGCACGCGCCCCCGCGACCAGCGGTTCATGTGGATCTGGCTGACGACGTCGAAGTAGAGGTCGTCAACGTCGTCGAGCGCGGCCAGCATGTCGTGGGCTTCCCAGCCGCAGTCGGCAAAGGTGTTGCGCAGCTGGTCTTTCGGCGGCGCTTCGGTGCCGTCGTGGTCGGCGCGGAAGATGAACAGGAACGTGGTGCGGTCGCCGCGCAGCGCGAAACGCGCCAATTGGCGGCCGGGTTCGGCATAGGTGACGTAGGCCAGCTCGTCGCGCGGCCGGTAACCGTCGACCACGCAGGCCGCCACCTTGCAGCCCAGGTAGCGCTCGAATTCTCGTTCGGGCCCGAAGACCAGGCGGCGCACGTTGGAGTGCAGCCCGTCGGCGCCGATCAGCAGGTCGAAATCGCGCGCGCCGCCGCGCTCGAACCCGAGTCGGACCCCGTCGTCGCGCTCGTCGACGAACGAGAGGCTGTCGCCGAAGACCGTTTCGACCTCGTCCTCGATGGTGGCGTAGATCGCCGCGGCCAGATCGCCGCGCGGCAGGCTGGTGAAGTCGGCGCCGAGCAGGCGGCGAAAGACGTCGACGTCCACGTCCGCCCTGATCTCGCCGCGCGGGCCGACCGAGCGGAGCCGTTCCATCTCGTATCCGGCGGCGCGGATCGGCCCTTCGACGCCCATCCGCTTGGCCACCTGGTAGCCCACACCCCAGAAGTCGATCATGTAGCCGCCGGTGCGCAGGTGCGGCGCCTGCTCGATCAGCGTCGGCGTGTGGCCGGTCCGATGCAGCCAGTGGGCGAGCGCCGCCCCGGCCACGCCGGCACCGCTGATGGCGATCCTCATGAGGCGACCGGGTGGCCGCCTCGGTAATCGACGGGCCAGTGCTTGATGCCGTTGATGAACGACGACCGCAGGCGCTCCGGATTTCCCAGCGGGGCCAGGTCGGGCAGCCGGTCGGCCAGCGCGTTGAACATCACATCGATCGTCATGCGGGCCAGGTTGGCGCCGATGCAGTAGTGCGCCCCGGTGCCGCCGAAACCGAGGTGCGGGTTGGGGCTGCGCAGGATATCGAAGGTGAACGGGTCGTCAAAGACCTCTTCGTCGAAGTTGGCCGAGCGGTAGAACAGCACCACCCGCTGGCCTTCTCTGATGGCCACACCGCCGAGCTCGGTGTCCTCGCGCGCGGTGCGCTGAAACGCGGTGATCGGTGTGGCCCAACGGATTATCTCGTCGGCCGCGGTCTTGGGTCGCCGCGCCCTGAACAACTCCCACTGGTCCGGATGGTCGGTGAAGGCCATCATCCCCTGGGTGATCGAGTTGCGCGTGGTCTCGTTTCCCGCGACGGCCAGCGTGACCACGAACATGCCGAACTCGGCCTCCGACAGGCGCTGGCCGTCGGCGTCGGCCTGAATCAGGGTGGTGACGATATCGTCGCCAGGTTCTTCGGCCTTGCGCGCCGCCAATTGCATGGCGTACCACATCAATTCGCCGGCCGAGGTCAGCGCGTCGTTGCCGGCGAATTCCGGGTCGTCGCTGCCGATCATATTGTTGGTCCAGTCGAACAGCTTGTCGTAGTCCTCGTGCGGGACCCCGAGCAGCGCGGAGATGGCCTGCAGCGGCAACTCGCAGGCCACCTGGCGGACGAAGTCGCCCGACCCCGCCGCCGCGGCCTCGGCGACGATGCGCCGGGCCCGCTCGCACAGTTCGGCGCGCAACCGCTCGACCGCGCGCGGTGTAAAGGCCCGCGACACGATCTTGCGCAACCGGCTGTGCTCGCGGTCGTCCATCATGATCATCGACGCCCGGCCCGCCTCAATCTGCCTGGCCGCCAAGTCTTCCCGGTAACGCGGCACGATCGACTTGGCGGCCGACGAGAACACGTCGCTGCGCAGCGAGACGTCGCGGATGTCGCGATGCTTGGTCACCGCCCAGTAGCCGCCGTCGCCGAACCCGCCCTTATCCGGCGCCTGCTCGTTCCACCAGACCGGTTCGGTGGCGCGCAGTTCGGCGAACTCCCGCACCGGTAGCCGGTGCGCGTAGATGTCGGGATCGGTGAAATCAAAGCCCTGCGGAAGGTTCGGTGTGGCCATGGGATTTCTCCTCGGCTGTGGCTACGGACCGCGGCGGTCAGCACGATGGTAGCCGCGGCCGCGCGCGATCGGTAGCAAAGCGCCTCAGCGTGACGCGGGCTCGGCCGTCCGCACGCGTTCGCGTCCACCGAGGTTGGTGGCGGCGGTGATGACGGCCCGCTCGATCTGGCGAAGGGCGTGCACCGCGGTGAGGAATCGCCGGGTCTCGGGCCGTGGCTCGGCGCCGTGGCCGTCGCCGTCCTGTTGTCGCGCCAGGGTTTCCGCGGCGTCGAGGTCGTCGGCCGCCGAGACCAGGGTCGGTGCGTGACCCCCCTCGATGGCCTCCTGCAACGCCTCGATGTTGCGTCGCGTCTGGGCGGCGGCCGCCGAAAACGCCTGCGCCAGTTTCGAGGCCGGCGGCGGTGACCCGACGGGGTCCCGATACTGCTCGCTGCTGCGTGCCAGGCTGCGGCCGTATTGGTCGCACGCGGCGAAGATGCCCAGGGCGCGGCGGATGCTGCGCCGCCCCGCGAGTCCGGCGACGCCCGCCAACAGCGGCTTGGCGGTGACCCGGAACTGCTGCAGATCCCGATCGACCTGACGCGCCTGCTCGGACGGGCTGGCGCCGCCCTCCCCGCACATGGTGGCGGCGCACACCTCGATCAGCGCCGACAGGCTCGTCAAGAAGGCGCGGGTGTCGGCGCGGATCGCGGTTCTGGTGTTCGTCGGCAACACGACGACGGCCACCGTCGCCCCGATGACGGCGCCGATCGCGGTCTCTTCGATCCGCAGCATGAGCACGCCGAAGGAGAACTGGCCGAGCAGGCCGTACAGCAGCGCCAGCATCGTAGTGATCCAGAAGGTCATCAGGCTGTAGGTGACCGTCATGAAATAGAAGGCGCAGAACAGACACACGAAAATGCCGGCGAGAGCGCCAATTTCGTGGCCGGTCAGCAGCGTGGCCACCAGCACGCCGGCGGGCACGCCGAGCAGGGTGCCGAGCAGGCGTTGCCAGCCCTTGGTCAGGGTTTCGCCCCACGAGTTGGTGCCGGCGAAGATCACGAACGCGGCGATCACCGCCCAATACCACCGGTCCGGCGAGACCAGCTCCCCGGTGACGATGGCCAGCGAGGCGGCGATACAGACCTGGATGGCTTGCCGGGTGGTCGGCAGCAGCCCGGCGGGGTGGGCCTCGTCGGCGGCCTCCTCCGGCGCGGCGCGCTCGGCGGCCGCCGGCCGCTCGCCGCCGGTATCGCCGCCGGTTTCGTCGAGGGGGGCGCCGGCGGCCATCCGGTCGACGATCGCCCGCACGTCGGACGTCGCCCCCGCGGCGTTGATGATCGCCAGGGCGAGGCGGCGGACCGCGGTGGCGCCCGGGTCGTCCTCGGCCGCGGCTGTAACCTCGGGCCGCTCGCCCAGCAGCCGTTGCGCGCTGGCGGCCGCCCGCCGCAGCCCCTCCGGTTCGGGCAGGCGGATCGCGCGCGCCAGCTGCGAGAGCGCGTCGACGAGCGCGACCCGCGTGCCGATCGGGATGGATTCCGGGGCCTCACCCGCCACGGCGGCGGCCCGCCGACCGGCGGTGGCGACCCATTCGATGGCCAACTCGGCGTCCAGCAGCCAGGGGGCCAGCTGTTCGGCGGTGACGCCGGGCCACAGCGCGCCGGGATCGGCTTTGTCCTCGATCTGGCTCTGCACCAGCAGGGCGGTCTCGTTGAGCCGCGTGGTGCGCGCCCGCATGCGGCGGCGCCGCCGTTCGTCGAGCCGGCCCGTCCGCACCGCTTCGGCGGTGGTGTCGATGACGATCGCCATCCGCGCCCGCAGCGCCCGGATGGTGGCCCGCAGCACCCGCTCGGGGCGGTCGGGCAGCACGTAGGCGGTCATCACGTACGTGCACACCGTGCCCACCGCGACCGCCCCGATCATCCAGGGCAGCTCCGAGACTCGGGCCCGCAGATACAGCGTGAAGAAGTACGACATGAACGCCACCATCCCCAGCGCCCTGCCGCGCGCCCCGAAGCGGCGGATGTAGGCCGCGGTGAACACGATCAGCACGAAGACGGCATCGCTGGCCACCACGTGCGGGGCCAGCAGCGCGGCAGCGGTGATGGCCAGCGCGGCGGGAACGGGCAAGAGCGCCATGGTGATTCGTTGCTGGCGCGGGTCGGGCTCGTTGACTGACCGCGACGCGACCATGGTGATGACGACGCCCAGCAGCGCGACGGTCAGGGGTTGTCCCGTCGCCCTGGTGAGGACGAAAAGGATCAGCAGCGAAAGGCCCAGCGCGGCCGTTGTCCGAGTCGCCATCCGCAGCCGAAGCAAGCCCGGATCGGAGCCAATCACCCAGTTGCGGGCGCGTTCGTACAGGACAGTTATTCCGGTGACCGCCTCTCTATCGCGTACCCCCATGGTTACCCGAACCGGGTGCCGGCGACCAAGCTAGTCTTCGACATCGTGACTGCGCCGACGCGAGCGAAGCTGGCTGACGGCCGTGACCTGCTGTTCTTCTCGCTGCCCGGGCATCGTCCGGCGCCGGTCGAGGACCGCCGGCCCCTGCCGCCGCGTACGGCCGAACAGTCGCAGTTGCGGTTCGACCGGGCCACCGGGCAGTGGGTGATCGTCGCGGCGCTGCGCCAGGACCGCACCTACAAGCCGCCGCCCGATGCGTGCCCCCTGTGCCCGGGCCCGACCGGGCTGACCAGCGAGGTGCCCGCGCCCGACTACGACGTCGTCGTGTTCGAGAACCGCTTTCCCAGCCTGTCGGGCGCCGCGACGCCGCTTCCCGATCCCGGCGACGCCGACGGCTTCGTGTCGACCCCGGCGCCCGGGCGCTGCGAGGTGATCTGCTTTTCGGCCGATCACACCGGCTCCTTCGCGGCGTTGACGCCGGCGCACGCGCGGTTGGTGGTCGATGCGTGGCGCCACCGCACGGCCGACCTGATGGCCGCGTCGGGCATCGAGCAGGTGTTCTGCTTCGAGAACCGCGGCGAGGAGATCGGGGTCACCCTCACCCATCCGCACGGCCAGATCTACGGCTATCCCTACCTGACGCCGCGGACGGTCGCCATGCTGGAGCAGGCGCGGGCGCATCGAAACAAGCACGGCGGCAACCTGTTCGGTGATCTGCTGGCCCGCGAGGTCGCCGACGGTGGCCGCATCGTCGCGCGCAACGAGCTGTTCACCGCGTTCGTGCCCTTCGCCGCGCGCTGGCCGGTCGAGGTGCACATCTACCCGAACCGGTTCGTGCCCAACGTGATCGGCCTCGACGAGGACGAGCTGGACGGGTTCGTGGCCATCTACCTCGATGTGCTACAGCGCTTCGACCGCATGTATTCCACGCCGCTGCCCTACATTTCGGCGGTGCACCAGTATTCCGGGGCCGGGGTCCAGGCGGACGGGTACTTCCACGTCGAACTGATGTCCATCCGCCGCAGCGCGACCAAGCTCAAGTACCTGGCGGCCTCCGAATCGGCGATGGACGCCTTCATCGGTGACGTCACCCCCGAAAGCGTCGCGCAGCGGTTACGGGAACTGCAGTGACGGTGCGCTACGGCGCGCCGGGACGGATCAACCTGATCGGCGAGCACACCGACTACAACCTGGGTTTCTCGCTGCCGATCGCCTTGCCGCAGCGCACGGTGGCGACGTTCACGCCCGGCCCCGGCGACGCGATCACCGTGACCAGTGAGCGCGCGGACACCCCGGTGCGCATTGCGCTCGGCACCGCCCCGGGGGAGGTCACCGGCTGGGCGGCCTACGTGGCCGGGGTGGTCTGGGCGCTGCGCCAGGCGGGTTACCCGGTGCCCGGCGGCACGATGTCGATCACCAGCGATGTGGAAATGGGCTCGGGCCTGTCCTCCTCGGCGGCCCTGGAATGCGCGGCGCTGGGGGCGATCGCCTCGGCCGCGGGCGTGCGCATCGACCGCAAGCACCAGGCCCGGCTCGCCCAGCGCGCCGAGAACGAGTACGTGGGCGCCCCAACGGGTTTGCTCGACCAGCTCGCCTCGCTGTTCGGCCGGCCGGCGACGGCGGTGCTGATCGACTTCGCCGACCTCGCCGTCACGCCGGTGGCCTTCGACCCCGACGCCGCCGGCGTCGCCCTGCTGCTGATCGACTCCCGGGAGCGCCACAGCCATGCCGGCGGCGACTACGCGGCGCGGCGCCTGTCGTGCGAGCGCGCCGCCGCCGACCTCGGGGCGTCGTCGCTGCGCGAGGTCGGCGATCGCGGGCCCGCCGACCTCGGCGCCGTGCGGGACCCGGTCGATGCCCGTCGCGCCCGCCACGTGCTGAGCGAGAACCAGCGGGTCATCGATTGCGTTGCGGCACTGGGCGATGGGGACTACGCCGAGGCCGGGCGGATCTTCACCGCCTCGCACGCCTCCATGCGTGAGGACTTCGACATCACCACCGAACGCATCGACGTGATCGCGGCGGCCGCGGTGCGCGCGGGCGCGCTGGGGGCGCGGATGACCGGCGGCGGATTCGGCGGCTGCGTGATCGCGCTGGTGCCGATCGCGCGCGCCGGGGCGGTCGGTGAGGCGGTGCGACGCGCCGTGGTCGACGCCGGCTTCGAACAGCCCGCCGAAGAGCCCGTTATCACCCGGACCCGGGCGTCCGCCGGCGCGGGTTTGTGCCAATGAGCGCGCCGAAAACTTACTCGCCCGGCAATTTCCTGATTTCCGCGGTGACCACCGGTCAGAAACTGTAACCTCACGGCCATGGGGGTATCTCACTCCTGCATGTGCAGTTCCGGATTTCCCGCCCGGGGGTCGGCGATCCATTCGAGATCGCCGATGCACGCTGTTACCGGTCCGCTTGCCGTCGACGCGAAAAACCCACCGTGGCTTGGGAATTAGACCGCCAGGCCGCGGCGATCGAGCGCGGTTTGGCCGGCGCCGTCCCGCAGCGCGCGGGCTGGTTCCGCTTCTACTTCGAGGGCCACCGCTGGGTATGGTCCGACCAGGTCCAGCGCATGCACGGTTACGAGCCCGGCACCGTGACCCCCACGACCGAGCTGGTGCTGTCGCACAAACACCCGGCCGATCGCCCCCAGGTGATCGACGGCATCAACGACATGATCAGGCGTCGTCAGGCGTTCAGCGTGCGGCATCGCATCGTGGACACCCGCGGCCTCATCCACCACGTCATCGTGGTGGGGGACCGGTTCTGCGACGACAACGACGAGGTCGTCGGGACCCACGGCTTCTACATCGAGGTCACGCCGCCGCCCGCGCGCAATCGGGAGGATTCCATCAGCGCCAAGGTCGCCGAGATCGTCGGGCGCCGCGGCGTCATCGACCGCACCAAGGGGATGCTGATGCTGATCTACGGCATCGACGAGGACGCCGCGTTCACCATGCTCAAATCGCTGTCCCAATCGAAAAACACGAAGCTCGGGGTGCTGGCCCAACGCATCGCCGACGACTTCACGGCGCTGGGCAAGGAAGTCATCACCGCGCGTTCGCGCTTCGACCGGTGCCTGCGCGCCGCGCACCTGCGGGCGCCCGACGACCCCGCCGGCTGAGCGGCTAGCCGACCGCACTCAGCCGGACGGCCCCCAGGTGGAGCCGGTCGACCGCCTCGGCGAACTCGTCGCGGGTCGGGATGCGGCGATCGCGGAACTTCAGCCCGATCATGCGCTGCGCGCGCGCCACGCCATAAGACTCGGCGGCGCGCAGCAACAGATCGGAAACGACGGCCCGGTCGCGGATGAGCTCGCCACGCATCGCCGTCGTCGTGCCGTCATACACCACGTCGACGGGGCCGCCGTCGCGGAAGTTCTGCTTCCACGGCGCGCCCGTCAGCGCGTAGAGCTGACCGTCAATCACATGCGCGCTCAACGGAACTGAGTACGGACGCCCGGTCTTGCGTCCGGTGAAACTCAACACCATGAATTGCTTGCGCGCGGCGCCGGCAAAGGGGCTGCGCAGCAAAAGCCCCATCACCGGGTTGACGAGACGCAATAACGCCGACGGCGGATGCCCGGCATCTACCGCGTATGACCGCTCTGTCATCCGTTTCTCCTATGTAGGGCCCTCCGGCTCCGCGGCCTACTACTCAGCCGGTCGTGATGGTGGTCTGGTGGTCGATGACGCTGGTCGCGTCCATCAGCGGCCCCTGATCGCTCTCCAGGCCATCGGCGTTGAGCTGCAGCACGTAAACCGCGCCCTGGCTGGGGATCACCACGGTCTTCTGGGCGATGACGCGGGTCTTGCCGTTCTTCTGGTACGTGCCGCCCAGCTGCCAGGCCTGGAACCCGGCGAGAGTGGACGCGGAGCCGTCCCCGCCGCCCTGATATCCGGGCAGATTCTGCACCTCGCCCGGGGCGTACTGGATGAGCTTGGCCGGGTCGACGTTGCCGGTGAGCTTGGAGAACAGCGCCGAAACCGACGGCGGATCGGCAGGATTGGCGGGCTGGGTCTGCACGATGCCGCCGTAGGAGGTGCCCGAGTTCTGGTTGAGCTGCCAGCCCGTGGGCACCGGCAGGTCGACGTTCGGCCCGGGATCGCCGTGGTGGACGGGCGTCTCGGCGATGTTGTTGTCCTTGACGTAGTCGGCGATGGTGTATTTGGCCTTCGCCGCCGGTGCCGCGGTGGTTTGCGAGGGGCTCGTCGACGACGTCGTCGGCGTGGACGTTTTGTCACCGGATTTGTGGTCGTGTCCGCAACCGGCGAGCGCCAAACTCAGCGCCACGGAAATGGTTGCTAGGGTCAAATGTTTCATTAATCCCATCTCCCGAAAATGGGGCCGATACCTGCGCCGGCCACGCTGAAACGACAGTAGCCGAAAGGCAATAAATGTTTGCCAGAATCTTTCGCCTATTTTGCCGTCGTCCCGGTTGTCGGGCGATCGTTTGCCAATTCCCGGGGGAAACGCCACCGCAATGCGCCGCTGCGCGGTCGTATCGGAGTAAGAGACTTCTATGCGGTCACGAAGGGCGCTGATTGCGGTCATCGCGGCGGTGGCCGTCTTCATGACCTTCATCGCCGCGGCCCCGCCGAAGGGTTATGACGGCCCGCCCGTCTTCGTGGCCAATCCGGTCGACCACGTCGCGACGCTCATCGGCACCGGCACGGGCGGCGAGACCGTCGGCGAGATCAACAACTTCCCCGGCGCCACCGTGCCGTTCGGGATGGTGCAGTACTCGCCGGACACCGTCGGCAACTACGCCGGATACAACTACGACAACCCGCGCTCGACCGGGTTCAGCATGACCCACGCGTCGGTGGGATGCGCTGCGTTCGGCGACATCTCGATGCTGCCGGCCACCGGCGCCGTCGGCCCGCAACCCTGGAACGCCTGGGAGACGATCGCCCACGACGACACCGAGCAGGGCGTGCCCGGCTACTATGCCGTGCGGTTTCCCGACACCGGGGTGAGGGCCGAACTGACCGCCACCGCGCACACGGGCGTCGGGCGATTCAGCTACCCGCGCAACGGCCGCCCCGCCCTGTTGCAGGTCCGGTCGGGCTCGTCGTTGGCGGGAAACTCCCGCGCGACCATCCAGATCGGGGAGGACAACACCACCATCACCGGCTGGGCCACCAGCGGGGGGTTCTGCGACAAGCCGAACGCCTACACAGTGTATTTCGCCATGAAATTCAGCCGGCCCTTCACCTCCTACGGATCCTGGGACGGCGCCACGGTCTACGCCGGGGCCCGCAGCGCGAACGCGCCGTACAGCGGCGGCTACGTCGAATTCCCGGCCGGCACGACGCTCGAGATGCGCACCGCCATCTCCTACGTCGGCATCGAGGGCGCGCGGGCCAACCTGGCGGCCGAGGACGGCGCCGGCTTCGACGACGTGCGCGCCGCCGCCTCGCGGGAATGGAACGCCGCGCTGTCCCGCATCTCGGTGGCCGGCCGGAACGTCGACGATCTGACCACCTTCTACACCTCCCTGTACCGATCCCTGTTGCACCCCAACATGTTCAACGACGCCGACGGGCGCTACGTCGGGTTCGACGGCGCTATCCACACCGTGGCCGCGGGCCACACCCAGTACGCCAATTTCTCCGACTGGGACACCTACCGGTGCCTGGCGGCGTTGCAGGCGCTGCTGTTTCCGGACCGGGCCAGCGACATGGCGCAATCGCTGGTCAACGACGCCCAGCAGAGTGGTTCGCTGCCGCGCTGGGCGTTCGCCAACGCCGCGACCGGCGAGATGACCGGGGACAGCGTGGTGCCGCTGCTCGTCAGCCTGAACACGTTCGGGGCCAAGGACTTCGACGTCCGTGCCGCGTTGCGCTACATGGTGGACGGAGCGACCAAGGGCGGGGCGGGGCTGGCCGGTTACGTGGAGCGGCCGGGCATCGAGACCTACCTGCGGTTCGGTTACGCGCCGTTCATCCTGGTATTCGGCCGCAACGGCTGGATCGCCGACGCCTCGATCACGCTGGAGTGGTCGGTCGACGACTTCGCCATCTCCCGATTCGCCGACTCGCTCGGGGACGCCGCGACGGCCGCCGAATTCCAGAATCGGTCGCAGTACTGGCAGAACCTGTTCAATCCCACCACCCGATCCGTGGTGCCCCGCAGCTGGAGCGGGTTCTTCCGCCCCGGCCCCGCGGTCGTGGTGTCCCCGGAGAACTTCGGCCAGGTCGGGTACGACGAGGGCAACGCCGAGCAGTACGTCTGGTCGGTGCCGCACAACGTCGCGGGCCTGGTGACCGCCCTGGGCGGCCGCGCGGCCGTGGCCGACCGGCTCGACCGGTTCACCGAGAAGCTCAACGTCGGCCCCAACCAGCCCTACCTGTGGGCGGGCAACGAGCCGAGTTTCGGTGTGCCATGGCTGTACAACTACATCGGCCAACCGTGGAAGACCCAGCGCACGGTCGATCGGGTGCGCGGACTGTTCGCGCCGACCGCCGATGGGGAGCCGGGCAACGACGACCTGGGCGCGCTGGCCGCCTGGTACGTGTGGGCGGCGCTGGGCCTGTACCCGGCGACCCCGGGCACGCCGATCCTCACCGTGGGCGCGCCGCTGTTCGACCGAATCGAAATCGCCTTGCCCGCAGGCAAATCCCTCCGCATCGCCGCGCCGGGCGCGTCGGGACCGCACCACCTTAAGTACATCAGCGGCCTGAAGGTCGACGGCCGGCCCGCCGAGCACACGTCACTGCCGGAGTCGATCATCACCACCGGCGGCACGCTGACGTTCTCGCTCGCCGCCTATCCCGACAAGCGTTGGGGCACAGCCGAGGCGGACGCGCCGCCGTCGTTCGGGGCGGGCAGCTCGGCGTTGACCGTCAACGTCGCTCAACCCGTCGTGACGATCGCGCCGGGGCACACGGGCACGGTCACCCTCGACGCGCAACGCATGATCGACGGCCCCGACGTTCCCGACGGCTACACGGTTTCCGGCACGTCCACCGACGCCGGGATCACCGTGGCGCCCACGCCCGGCCGCTTCGGCAACGGCGGCTCGGCCACGGCTTCCGTCCCGATCACGGTGGCCCAGTCGGTGCCCGAGGACTACCACCTGGTGTATTTGACCACCACGGCCGGCGAAAGCGCGCGCAGGTCAACGGTTCTGGTGGTCACGCAGGCCGAATCCGGCAGCCCCTGACCGGGATTCCTTCAGATCATCTCGTTGGTGGTCAACCAGCGCATCACCGGCCACCCGACGAATACCGGCAGCCAGCAGGTCAACATCCGGTACAGCAGCACCGACGGCACACCGATCGCGGCCGGCACGCCGAAGGCGGCCAGGCCACCGATCAGCGCCGCCTCGACGGCACCGACGCCGCCGGGTGTCGGGGCGGCCGAGGCCAGCGTCCCACCGACCATCGTGACGACGGTGACGGCGACGAATGTCGTTCCCCCGCCGAAGGCTTCGATGCTGGCCCACAGCGCGAGCGCCGCGCCGAGGGTGGTGCCCGCGCAGCCCAGCAGAATCAGCGCCAGCCGCCGCGGCTCGCGGGCGAGCTTCACCAGGTCGCCGACCACCTCATTCAGCTTCGGGCGCACCTCGGTGGACAGCCACCGGCGCAGCGTGGGCACGAACAAGAACGTCCCGATGATGCCCAGCGCCACACCCGCGATCAGGTACAGCAAGGTCGCGCTCGGCACGAAATGCGAGAGATTCATCGAGGCGCCGGCGGCGGCGCTGAACACGACCAGCAGCGCGATATGGGCGATCACCTGCACCGACTGCTGCAGCGCCACCGCCGCGGTCGCCCGCATGGCCGACAGGCCGCTCTTCTGCAGAAACCGCGTCGACAACGCCAGCCCGCCGACGCCGGCGGGCGTGGTGGTCGCGGCAAAAGTGTTGGCCACCTGGGCGATTGACAGCGTCCAGAAGTTCACCATGCCGTCGGCGCAGGCCCACAACGCCGCGGCAGCACCGACGTAGGTGAGCGCCGACACCAGCAAGCCCACCAGCGCCCACGACCAGTTCGCCGTCTTCAGCTCCGAGAAGAACGTCGGCGCCGTGCTGATGAAGGGATACGCGACATAGACCAGCGCGCCGAAGAGCACCAGCTGGATCATCTGGCTGCGGGTGAAGCGGGTGATGGTTTGCGGCTTGATCTGATCGGCGCCGGTTTGGCGCTTCACCTCCGCGCGCGCGGCGGAGATGACCGTGCCGGCGTCCGGCACCGAACGCCGAATGAACCGCGGCACAGCGACTTTGGTGAGCCGGCGGGACGCCGACAAAATGGTGTCCGCGCCGAACACGTCGATCGCGGCGCGCACCGCGGACTTCGGGTCATACAGCGCCGACGCCGTCACCAGCAGCTGCGCGATATCCGACTGAAGCTGGGCATCGGTCGCGCCGTACTCGGCGCTGCCGAAGCTGCCGAACAACACCGCGCCGTCGTCGACCGTGATGTGCTGGCTGCGCAGATCGCCATGGGCGATCTGGCGGTCGTTGAGGATCCGCAGCGCTTCCCACAGCCGGACGACGGGCGTCGTCGCCGCGCAGCGGTCGATGGGTGTGCCCCGAGCGGGCTGGTGCGAGTGCAGCATCCATCCCCGGTCCAACGGGGCGAGGGCGACCGTCGCGGTGTTGGCCAGGCCGGCGTCACCGATGGCGATCGCCATCAACGCGCGATGCTCCACCGCGCGGCGCATCGACGTCACCAGGGGAGCGGTCTCGGTGTCGCGCAGCTTCAGCTTCCCCCACAGCTGGCGCAGCGCGCCGCCGCTGCGCTGGTGCGGGCCGTACAGCTCGATCAGCGCCGTCCGGCCGGGATCGTCGTCGCCGTCGGCCGAAAGAATCAGCGGGCCACGCCCGGCCGGCCGGACCACGGTGAGCCGCGAGACGACGAAGCCGGCTTTGGCCATCGCGCGCACCGCGGCGTCCAGCGGCACCTCGAGCGCGGGGGTGCCGACCACCAGCACCACCAGCGCGCCGACCACCCACCCGACCGCCAGCCCCACCAGCGATCGCGCCGGAACGACGGCGCTGATCACCAGGTGGATCGGGACGAAGGCCCACAGCAGCGCCCACCACCAGTGCCGCCAGCGCGCTGGCAGCCAGGGCCCCGACACCGTCAGCACCGCCGCCAGCATCCCGATCCACCGCGGGTCGTCGAGCAACTGCGCCGGCAGCGTGCTCAGCCGGTCGTGGACGTCGAAGTGCCACCGGGGCGCCGCCAGGCCGGTGCCGCTGATCGACAAGAGCACGATCGCGCTCAGCCCCGCGGTCGCGTAAGCGCCCAGCAGTTTCCACTGCCCGGCGACGATCAGGCCGATGAGGATCATGAACGGCAGGGCCACGATCGCCAGCCCGTACACCAGGTACACCACGTCGGATTGGGTGGGGGACAGGACGCCCACGATCTGCGAGACGGATTTCTCCAGCGCGATCCACTGCGGGCGGGTGACCACCGAACCCGTGATCACCAGTGCCAAGAAGAGCGAGGCCAGGACGAGCCGCAGGATGTCGTTGGTCCGCCGGGTCAATGGCTGCAGCAGGCTGCCGGAAACGGGGATGTCGCGCCCGTCAACTCGCATGTATCAACGATCCTTCGGATTCGCCCCTGCCGATGGGCTCGCCGACAAGTTAACTTCAATACCCGGCTCGGGGACAGCTGCCACTCATCCGCCGCGCGTAGGGTCGGGTACGTAGCCCTGCTAGCGAAGTGGGAAGGACGTGCGCGTGGCCAGGACCGAGAACGACAGCTGGGAGATCACCGAGAGCGTGGGGGCGACCGCCCTGGGCGTGGCCGCCGCCCGCGCTGCGGAGACCCGCAGCGAGAACCCGTTGATCAGCGATCCGTTCGCCCAGGTCTTCCTCGACGCCGCCGGTGACGGCGTGTGGAACTGGCATTCGGCGGGGCGACTACCTGACGCGGTCGTCGAAGCCGAACCGACGCTGCCGCTGCAGATGCAGTCGATGGTCGGCTACATGGCCTCGCGCACCGCGTTTTTCGACCAGTTCTTCCTCGACGCGACGGCCGCCGGCATCCGGCAGGCGGTGATCTTGGCCGCCGGACTCGACGCACGGTCGTGGCGGTTGCCCTGGCCGGCGGGGACGACGGTCTACGAGCTCGACCAGCCCCGGGTGCTGGACTTCAAGGCGTCGACGCTCGCCGAGCACGGCGCGCAGCCCGCCTGTCGCCGCGTCCCCGTCGCGGTGGACCTGCGCCAGGATTGGCCGGAAGCGTTGCGGCAGGCGGGTTTTGACGCCAGCGCGCCCAGCGTGTGGTCGGCCGAGGGTTTGATGCCCTATCTGCCGGCCGCGGCGCAGGAGCTGTTGTTCGACCGCGTTCAGGGACTCACCGTCCCCGGCAGCCGGGTGGCCGTGGAGGCGCTGGGCCCCAAGTTCCTCGACCCCCAGCTTCGCGCGAGGCGCCGGGAGCGGATGGATCGGATCGCGGCGCTGATGGCCGAGGTCGATCCCGACCGGCAGGTGCCGAGGACCGACGAGCTGTGGTACTTCGAGGAGCGCGAGGACGTCGGCGAGTGGTTCGGCCGTCATGGCTGGGACGTGACGGTGACACCGTCCGACGAGTTGATGGCCGGCTATGGCCGGGCGGCGGCCAAGGAGGTGCGGGACTACGTGCCCGGGAACCTGTTCGTCGCGGCGCAGCGGGCGGCGGGTTAGGGTCCCGAGTCGCCTTCTCTCCTTGGCCAAGCCGTCGCGACGCCTGACGCGGACGCGTTTTCGGATATCGGAAACGTATAGCGAAATTCCTTGTGTCACTGTGGTTTCAGTGGTCACAATCCGGGGTTTCTTGTCGGTGGGCCTCGATAGTTTGGCGGTGTGAGTTCCACTGGTCTGCCCGATGTCGACGCGGTGTTCGACGCCCTCGATGCCGAGGTGGACCGCGCGTGTGCGTTGGTGCTTGACGCGTTGACCGTGCAGCAGCAGCTGGCGGTGTTGGAGCGCTGTGAGAGGCTGCGCCGCCGCATTCCGGTCATCGAGTATCCGCTGCTCAATTCCCTGGCCCGCCAAGCCCCCTCGCAGGAGCTCGGCGGCGGGCTGGCCCACGCGCTGACCGAACGCACCCTGATCAGCCGTCACGAAGCGTCTCGGCGTATCAAAGAAGCCCGCGACCTGGGACCCCGCCACGGCCTGACCGGTGAACCGTTGCCGCCGGTCCTGCCCGCCACCGCGGCCGCCCAGCGCGCCGGAGACCTGGGCGCGGGTCAGGTGGCCGTGATCCGCAAGTTCTACCACCAACTACCCGGCTGGGTCGACGCCGCGGCCCGTGAGTTCGCCGAAGCCCAACTGGCCGGGTTCGGCACCCAGTTCGGCCCCGAACACCTCAAAGAATTGGCCCGCGGGCTCACCGATGCGCTTAACCCCGATGGCATTTTCACCGATGAGGACCGGGCCCGTAGCCGCGGCGTGACGCTGGGCAACCAGCAAGCCGACGGCATGTCGGAGTTGCGGGGCCTGATCACCCCCGAACTACGCGCCACCTTCGAAGCCGTGGAAGCCAAACTCGGCGCCCCGGGCATGTGCAACCCCGACGACGACATTCCGTGCGTGGAGGGGACGCCCAGCCAGGCCGCGATCGACCGTGATACCCGCTCGGCTGCTCAGCGCAACCACGACGCCCTGCTGGCCGGCCTGCGTGGGCTGTTGGCCTCCGGGGAGTTGGGGCAGCACAACGGGTTGCCGGCCTCCATCATCGTCACCACCACCCTGGCCGAGTTGGAGGCCGCCGCCGGGCGAGCCCTGACCGGCGGGGGCACCATCCTGCCGATGAGTGAGGTGATCCGCCTGGCCCGCCACGCGCATCACTACCTGGCGATCTTCGATAAGGGCAAGGCCCTGGCGTTGTATCACACCAAGCGGCTGGCCTCCCCGGGGCAGCGAATCGTGTTGTACGCCAAGGACCGCGGCTGCACCGCCCCAGGCTGCACGGTGTCGGGCTACTACTGCGAAGTCCATCACACCACCGACTACAGCAAGTGTCACAGCACCGACATCAACCAGCTCACCTTCGCCTGCGGACCCCACCACCGCATGCTCGACCCCGGCGGCTGGACCACCCGCAAAAACACCCGCGGCGACACCGAATGGAAACCACCACCCCACCTCGAGCGCGGCCAACCCCGCACCAACACCTACCACCACCCCGAAAAACTCCTCCACCACGAACACGACGACGACGAAGAAGCCGACAACCCCGGCGCGGCATAACACATTTTGCGATCGCCGCTAGGTCAGATCGCGCCGACCCGCTTCGCCCGGCTGGTTCGCTAGCGGGCTTCGGATCCCGGCTCTGGCGAACCGGTGTCCGCGTCACGGCCGGCGTGAGTGCGCCATCTCCGGTAGCCGCGGTGGGCGGCGAACGCGCCGACGATGGCGCTCACGCACCACACCGCGATCGCCGCGTAGGCCAGCGGCGACGACCGGTTGCCGATCGAGGCGCCCAGTGCGGTGTAGACGAAGGCCCGCGGAACCGAACCGATGAACGCGCCAACGGCCATCTGCCACAACGGAACTCCGAACGCCCCGAACGCGTACGAGGCCAGCGCGTCCGAGATGCCGGGGACGAAACGCTGCCCGACCACCGCCCACAGCCCCCGGCGCCCGATCAGGGCGTCGAAGCGGTCGGCGCGCTGCGCGCCCAGCAGCGCCCGGGCGCTGTCGCGGCCCGCCCGCCGGCCGACGAAACTCGCCACGATCGCGGTGCCCACCGTCGCGCCCAGCGTGACGAACACGCCCAGTAGCGGACCGAACAACAATCCGCTGCCCGCGGCCAGAATCGAGCCCGGCACGAACAGCGCCCCGGCCACCGCCGAGACCACGACGTAGGTCAGCGGGGCCGCAGGCCCGGTGGCCGACACCACCCGCCGGATCTCCTCGATGTCGATGACGTGCGCGACGGCCACCAGGTAGAACACCACGGCCAGGAAGGCCGCGAACACCGCGAGCCGCACGACCGGGCCCCGCCGCGAGACGGGTTGGGACGCCGGGGCGGGCCGGTCGCCCGCGCCCCCGCCGTCCGTCACGTCGCGGCGGCGTCGGCCCGCAGCCGTTGCCGCAATCCGGTGGCCCGCATCGCCCGGCGCTCGATCGCCGCGCGCACCGAGGCCTCGGGCCCGACCACCCGCACCCTGGTCTGCGCCCGGGTCACGGCCGTGTAGAACAGTTCCCGCGTCAGCAGTCGCGAATCCTCCGGCGGTATCAGCACGGTCACCTCGTCGGCCTGGCTGCCCTGACTCTTGTGGATGGTCATGGCGTGCATCGTCTCCACCTCGCCGAGGCGGCTGGTCGCGAAGTCTAGCGGCCCGCTCGCGCCGGCGATGACCGCCCGCAGGCCCTCCGCGCCGGCCACCGCCACACCGGTGTCGCCGTTGTAGAGCCGCAGGCCGTAGTCGTTGGCGGTCACCAGCAGCGGGCGCCCGGCGTACCACTGCGACCATGCCGGCTGCCCCGTCGCGTCGGCAATCCACTTCTGCACCAACGTGTTCCAGTGCGTCGCCCCGTACGGGCCCTCGCGGTGCGCGCACAGCAGCCGGTGTTCGTCCAGCGTGGCAAGCGCCTCGTCGGCCGCGCCCAGCAGCGCGGCCGACCGCAGCCGCAGCGCGTGCGCGACGAGCACCTCGCGCAGCCGATCGGCCGGGCGCTGTGCATCCACCCACTCGACGTGCTCGCCCCCGGCCGCCAGCAGCTCCACCACCCGGTCCGCGTCGCCGACCCGGATCGCCTCGGCCAGCGCGCCGATCGACGTGCCGTATCGGTGCGGCGTGCGCAGGGCGGCCACCCGCACGTCGCCGCGGGCGGACAGCCCGTCCACCAGGTCGGCCAGCACGGCGCCCGCCTCCACCGAGGCCAACTGGTCCGGGTCGCCGACCAGAATCAACCGGGAGTCCGGGCGGACCGCTTCGGCCAGCCGGGCCATCATCGTCAACGACACCATCGACGTCTCGTCCACCACGATGACGTCGTGCGGCAGCCGGTTGGCGCGATTGTGCTTGAACCGCACCGACGTATCCGGCCGGGGACCGAGCAGCCGGTGCAGCGTGGTCCCGGACAGGCCGGCCAGCCGCGCCCGGTCGGCCGCGCCGAGCCGTCGGGCTCCCGCGGCCACCGCCTCGGCCAGCCGCGCCGCCGCCTTGCCGGTCGGTGCGGCCAGCGCGATCCGGGGCGGCGGCATCCCGGCCCGCTCGGCATGCTCGAGGAGCAGGGCGAGCAGCCGCGCGATCGTGGTGGTCTTGCCGGTGCCGGGGCCGCCGGTCAGCACGGTCACCGCCTGCGACACCGCGATTTCGGCGGCGGCCCGCTGCTCCTCGTACCCGGGCTCGAAAAGCCGTTCGTAACTGGACGATTCGATGCCGATCGGCGACGCCGACAGGGCCAGCAGGTCGGTGCACACCTGCTCCTCCTCGAGCCAGTACCGGTCGAAGTACAGCAGATCGCCGAAAAACCGCAGCACCGGCGGCGGCCCGACCAACGCGCTGGCCCGTACCGCCGCCAGCCAGTCGTCGGCGCCGGGCCACGGCAGCTCGGCGTCGCCGAGCAGCCCGGACGCCGCGCGGAGATCGACGCAGACCGAACCGCCCCGCAGCGCGCGCACCACCAGCGCGACCGCCAGGGCCACCCGTTCGTCTGACTCGCCGGTGAGCGCGGTAAGCCGTTGCGCCACATGGACGTCCGCCGCCTCGAAGACGCCGGCATCGCTGAACGTGCGCAGCAATCCGGTCGCGAACATCACGTCTGCCGTCATGCGGGCACCTCCCGGGCGTCGAGCAGGTCCGACAGGGCCGTGATCAACGACGGCGGTGGCCGCCAACTGAAGACGCCGCACGGGTGCCCGTCGCGCACCGGGGTGTCCGCGCCGCACATGCCGCGCACGAACAGGTAGAGCACACCGCCGAGGTGCCGGTCCGGGTCGTAATCGCGTATCCGCCACCGCAGGAACCGGTGCAGCACCGCGCAGTACAGCAACGCCTGCAGCGGATAATCCGAGTGCAGCATCGCCTCCGCCATCCGCGGCCGGTCGTAGTCCGCGGCCGTCAGCGGCCGCTCGGGATCCCCGAGCAAGTTGGTCTTGTAGTCCACCACCACGAAGCGGTGCCCCGCGCCGTCGGGAATCCGGAGCACGGCGTCGATCGAGCCGGTGAGGTACCCGCGCAACGACTGGTCACCGAGCGCCCGGTCCGTCAGCCGGTCGGCATACGACACCAGCGGATCGTCGGGCGGCAGGTGCTCGCGCAGCAGCGGCGCCAGGTCCGCCAGGCGGGCCTCCGGCCCCACCGACGGCCGATCGCCGCCGGCCAGCGGAAGCTCGAAGTCCAGTTCCCGCAACCGATCCGAGAGCCCGATGCGGCGCAGCGTCAACCCACCCGCCAAGGGTCCCAGCGGGGTGTCGTGCATCGGCACCATCGCCGCGGCCAGCTCCTCGGGGGTCGCGGCGACCGGCCACCACGCGCAATGCTCCCGGATGTGCTCCTCGAGCTCGGCGGTCAGATCCGCGGCGAACGGGTCGGCCGTCTCCAGCACGGCGTGGACCAGGGAGCCGAACGTCGCGCCCGCCGGAAGGTCCGCCATCGGCGAAGGCACGTCCGGCCCGGCGGCCTTGGAGGACAACGGGATATCGCCGACCTCGTCGTCGAGCCCGGCGACGAGGTCGGGTTCGCTGCTGACCCCGCTGGCCTGGGCCACCCGGATCAGTCCCGAATAGGAGGTGCGCCGCCACGTGGTGTCGATGGCGCGGTGGAAGTGGCGGCTGTCCAGGTGCCGGGGCACCGGCGCGGGCGGCAGCGACGGCGCGGGGGCCACCACGGAGTCCTCGATGACGGGCCCGCCCGCGGCCTCCCATTCGCGCAACCGGGCCAGTGCGTCGTCGTCGGAGACCTTCGCGGGTTCGCATCGGTCCGGAACGACCGGATCGCCGGGCCGGCGCCCGCGCAGCAGCCGCGACAGGCCGCCGTTGGGCTCGAAGTACGCCGGTGACCACCAGGCCACCACCTGTGCCTGCGCCCGGGTCAACGCGACGTAGGTCAGCCTGCTGTCGTCGCTGGCATCCTCTTTACGGCCCAGCCGCTCAACGGTTTTGAAGTCGGGGCTGTCCTTGCCGCCGACGTGCAGGCAACGCGTGCCGTCCTCGTCGTGGAACAGCACCACGTCGCTGTCCTGGGTGTTGCGGTTGAACGCGAACGGCAGGTACACGATCGGATATTGCAGGCCCTTGCTGACGAAGACGGTCATGATCTGCACGGCGGCGGCGTCGCTGTCGAGCCGGCGGTTGCGTTCGGGGGCGCCGCCGCGCTCGTCGCGTTGCCGGCGCAGCCAGTCGCGCAGCGCCGGCAGTCCGTAATGCTCGCGGTGGGCGACCTCCTGCAGCAGCTGGGTGACGTGCGCCAGGTCGGTCATGTGCCGCTCGCCGCCCCGCCAGCCGAGCACGCGATCGCGCATCCCGAGCAGCTGGGCGGCCTCGAAGATGGCCGCGACGCCGCGTTCACGGGCGTGACCGGCCCACTCCCGCAGCGTTTTCGCGATACGGTCCGTCAGGGCGTCGCCGCCGGCCGCCAGCGTTTGGGCCGTCTCGCCGAAGAACATCGTCGCCGCGGCGGCGCGGACCATGCCGGGCCGGTGCGGTTGGTCGAAGGCCTCCAGCAGGCACAACCAGTCCTCGGCGGCCTCGGAGGTGAACACGTCGGTGTTGCCGGTGTAGACCGCGGGAACGCCGGCGTCGCACAGGGCCTTGAAGCAGGCGTGCGCGTCCCGGTGCCGTTCCACGATGACCGCGATGTCGCGGGCCTGCAGGGGCTCGCCGTCGAACGTGGCGCCGGCGGCGAGCAGGGCGCGGATGTCGGCGGCGAGGTCGGCGCCGATGTGCTCGCGCAGCTCGTCGATGGGAAGGTTTTGAATGCCGCGGCGTCCCAGGGTTTTTCGCGACACGACGCGCAGCCGGAACGGGTCGTTGCGGGGCGCGCCGGCGAGCCGGTGGCCGCGGTGATGCGCGCCGACATCGTTCACCACGATCGCGGGGTCACCGAGCTGGGCGCCGCGCAGCACCACCTGCAGCCGCGCCACAAGCGCGGAATCGCTGCGCCAGTTGGTGTCCAGCGTCTTGCGCTCACCCGCCGTCTGGGCCGCCCGCAGGTAGGTCACGATGTCGCCCCCGCGAAACGCATAGATCGCCTGTTTGGGGTCGCCGATCAGGATCACCGTGGAGCGCCCGCTGAACGCGCGGTCGATGACCTGCCATTGCACCGGGTCGGTGTCCTGGAACTCGTCGACCATGACGATCGGCCAGCGCTGGTGCATCCGCAGCCGGGCGGGGGAGCCGTCGGCGGCCAGCGCGTCGGCCAGTCGGGTCAGCAGGTCGTCGTAGCCGAGGACGCCCAGCCGGCGCTTGCGCGTATCAAGCTCGGCCAGGACGTCGTTGGCGAACCGGAGGCAGACGGCGGCCCGCGAATCGGGGTCCGGGTCGCGCGGCCGCAGCTGGGTCGACGGGTTGTTGACCACCTCGCGGGCCAGCCGCAGCGCCTCGGAGTAGGGCAGCGCCGGGTCGTCGCGCTCCTGCCCGAAGTGCGCCAAGTAGAGGTCGTCGACGATCTCGGTCACCAGGTCGTCGAGGCGCTCCAGCAGGGTCACGCTGCCGGCGGTGTCGCCGGCGACGCCGAGCGAGCGCAGAACCAGCTGGCAGAACTGGTGGGTGGTGGCGATGGTCGCCGCGTCGAAGCCGGCCAGCGCGTCGCGGAGGCGCTGCCGGCGCACCACGCGCTGATCGTCGGTGCCGTCCAGCAGGTACGCCACCAGCTGGTTGTCGCCGACCGTCGACGGGTCGGCGAAAGCCCTTACCGCGTCGACGATTTGACAGCGGACACGCTCCCGCAATTCCTGGCTGGCGGCGCGGCCGAACGTGATGAGCAGCATCTGATCGAGGCTCGCCGCGCCGTCCGCGAGATACCGCGTCACCAGGCCCGCCAACGCGAACGTCTTGCCGGTGCCCGCGCTGGCCTCCAGCACGGTGGTGGAGCGCTCGGCCGGCAACGGGCCCAACAGGTCGAAGCGCTGCATCAGATGAGCTTCCGCTCGGCGCGCAGCATCGGCAGCCACAGCCGGGCCGCATACGCGCCGAGCCGGTTGTCCTCGCCGTCGCACTCCTCGCCCGGCCGCACCGGCTGCATCAGATCGTCCAACGGCGCGCCGCGCCCCCACGCCCGCACGTGCGCCGGCGCCTGGTCCTCGCCCGGGAAGCGGTCGCTGGTCTTCCACCGGCGCCGCGCCTCGGCCGCCGGGTCGTCGCCGCCGTGCCGGGCCGCCGCCCATGCGTAGGACGTCTTGATGGGCAACGGGATCGGTTCCCGCCGTCCCGCGTCGTAGATCGTCACCAGCTCGCGCAGCACCTCGACGGGATCGCCGTCCGGCGGCCCCAGCCCCTCGACCCGGATGCTTCTGCCGCGGCGCATCCGGCCGATGCACACCGCCGACCAGTCGCGGCCGGGGTCGTGAGCGGCCAACGCCAGCAACGGAATCCACGATTCGAGCAGGTGCTTGCCGTCCAGCCTCGAATAGGTCACCGACACCAGGGCGTCGTCGTAGACCGGCGACACCGTGCCGGTGAGCCGGCGACCGGCGCCCAGGTCGACGTCGACGTCATAGGCGGCGGCCGATCGGTGGTCTCGCCGATGCCGCAGCGCCTCGAGCGCCAGCGCGGCGGCCTGGTCGCGGATCTCGGTGACCTTGCGCCAGCCCAGCTGGCCGGGGGGCAGTGTGCCGCGGCGCCACTCGGCCTGCCGCGCGTCGTCGGGGCTCATCCCGCGCAGGATGTCGCCCAGCATCCGGTCGCCGACGGCCCACTCCTCGAGGCCGTTGATGTCGACCGGCATGGCGTCTTGGACGCCGTCGACGTCGTAGGGCAGCGTGAATTCCAGGGCGCGGAAGAAGCCCTTCACCGGGTCTTTGAAGAAGCCGACGAGGTCGGCGAGGTTGACGTCGTCGGCCGGCGGGGGCGGCAGCGGCGCCGCAACGAATTTGGGTTGTTCGGTGTGTTCGCCGGTGGCCGCGCGCGCCGCGCGCAGCACCGTGGGGTCGAAACTGAACGGCACCTTCGGCACCAGTTCGCCGGGGATGACGTTGCGAACGTCGAACGGCTGCAACGGATGCTCGATCACGATGCGGTGGCGCACCTTCGTCGGCGTCGTCACGTCGAGGGCGTCCAGCAATTCGGCCAGCGGCACTGCGGGTGGGCGCGGCTGCCCCGAATATTCGTTGGCGCCGGTGTAGGTGATCACCAGTTTCTCGGTGGCGGCGCCGATCGCGTCGAGCAGCAATTGCCGGTCCTCCGAACGGATGTCGCGTTCCCCGGTCACCGGGCGGCGGGCCAGCGCGTCGTCCCCGTCGACGACACCGAGACGCGGGAACAGCCCGTCGTCCAGGCCGACCAGGCACACCACCCGGTGGGGGACCGAGCGCATCGGGACCATGGTGCACACCGTCAGCGTGCCGGTGCGGAAGTTGGCCCGCGTCGGGCGCCCGGCGAGGTGCCGGGTCAGCAGCGCGCGGATGTCGGGCAGTCGCAGCACCGTGTCGCCCCGCGACCCGGCCTGCGCCAGGACGGCGGCGAACTCCCGTTGCACCTGACCGGTCTGCCACTCCTCGGATTCGTGCACCCGCGTCAACAAGGCGATGGCGTCGGCGAGGGTGGCCAGCCACTCGGTCAATGTCCTTGTGCCGGTGAGGGAGTCGACCACATGGTGCAGCCGGGCGACGAATTCGGCGAACTGTCCGGCCAACGGGACCCGGTTGCTGCTCACGTCGTCGAGCGGCAGCGTCGCGTCGATCCATGCGTTCGAGTCGTCGGACATCGCGACGCCGGCCAATATTCGGTCGATGCCGAAACGCCAGGTGTTGTGCACGAAGTCGACGTGGTAGGGCCGCCGGTGCTCCTGGTCCAATCCCCACCGGATGTTGGCTTGGCGCACCCAGCGGGTGATGGCCTCCAGATCGTCGTCGGTGAACCCGAACCGGGCGCGCACCGGGGCGGCCTGTGCCAGGTTGAGCACCTCGGTGGCCGTCACCCTGCCGCCGGCGAGCCCCAGCAGTTGGGAGGCCACAGCCAGCAGCGAATTGGTCTGGACCAGTGAGCGATCCGCCAGGCGCACCCGTAGCTGGTGGGCGGGGTGCGCGCCGTGCACCACGTCGCCGAGTCCGAAGTCGGCCACGATCAGCGGCGCATAGGTTTCGATGTCCGGGCACATCACCAGGATGTCGCGCGGTTCGAGCGTCGGGTCGTCGGCCAGCAGGCCGAGCAGCACCTCGCGCAGCACATCGACCTGGCGGGCCGGGCCGTGGCAGTTGTGGATCTGGACCGACCGGTCGTCGTCGGCCAGCGCGCGCCCCTGCGGCCGCACGGCGTTGGCGGCGATGTCGGACTGCACCCAGCCGAGCAGCGTGTCCGGGCGCGCCTCGCCGGGCAGGTATTCGTCGGTCTGCGCGTCCGCCGGCAGGCCGCGCTGCAGCTCGCGCAGGTCCCGCCCCAGGGTGGCGAGCAGCGGGTGGCCCACGGCGCGGTGGCTGGTGTCCTCGCGGCGGGGGATCGCCCCGCGCGTGCCGGCCAGCGCGCGCCACAGCCGGTCGCTGGGGTGCGGCAGCCACAGGTGCAGCTCGTGGTGGATGGCCAGGGCGGCCAGCAGCTCGGAGTCGGTGCGCGACAACCGGGTGTGCCCGAACAGCGACAGCCGCGCGGGCAGGTCACTGGGCGCCTCGGACAGCCGCGCGAGGGTCTTGGCGTGGCGAATGTGCGGGGGATCGGCCGCGACCCGCGACACCAGCGCCCGCCACAGCTCCGGCTGCCAGCGCAGGTCCTCGTCGAGATCGCCCACCTCGCCGCCCAGCCAGTCGATCAGCAGTTGCGGGCGCTGCCGTGCGTAGGAGGCGAACAGCCCGGCCAACCGGCGCGCCACCTCGTACCGCCGCCCCCGGCGCAGCTCGGCCTCCGCGCCGGTGTGGAAGTGACCGACATGGGTCGCCAACGGGCGGCACCACGGTTCGTCCAGCGAGTGGTCGATCGCCTCCAGAAGGGGCCACGCCATGGCCTCCGGCGACCACGGATCGTCGTCGGCGGTGCCGGCGATCTCGGCGATCAGCGAGCCGGGGCTGCGGAACGAAACCCCGGCGCACACCCCGCCGGAAACCCCGGCGCCGCGGGCCCGACCGAGCACGTGCGACAGCCGCTGGCTCAGCCAGCGCTCCACCCCGCGCGCCGGGACCACGACGAGCTCGGGGGCGAACGGGTCGGCCGGGGGATCGGCCAGCAGAGCGCCGAGCCCGTCGGCCAACAGATCGGTGCGCTCGGCGCGGTGCAGATGAAGCGGCATTGCGCTGTCACGATAAACCCCGGCGCCCGGGGAGGGGTGCCTACTTCGCCAGGGTGAACTGGTTGACGTCGATGTAGCCGGCCCGGAACGCGTCGGCGCAGCCGGTCAGGTAGCGCATGTAGCGCTGATACACCTCTTCGGACTGGATCGCGACGGCCTCGCTGTGGTGGGCCTCCAAGGCCTCGGCCCAGTGGTCGAGGGTCCGGGCGTAGTGCAGCTGCAGCGACTGCCGGCGTTTGAGGTTGAAACCCATCTTGGACGCGTGGAACTCGACGATCTCGATGGCCGGCAACTGCCCGCCCGGGAAGATCTCCGTGGCGATGAATTCGTTGAAGCTGGTCTGCTCCTCGGTCATCGGCAGGCCCCGCTCGACGATCTGCTGCGGGGTCAGCATGGTGATCGTGTGCAGCAGCATCACCCCGTCGTCGGGCAGGAGGCGGTGCGCCATCGCGAAGAAATCGTCATAGCGGTCGTACCCGAAGTGCTCGAAGGCGCCGATGGAGACGATCCGGTCCACCGGCTCGTCGAACTCCTCCCAGCCGTGCAGCAGCACGCGGCGGCTGCGTTCGGTGTCCATCGAGTCGAAGAGCTTCTGCACGTGGGCGGCCTGGTGTGCCGACAGGGTCAAGCCGATGACGTTGACGTCGTACTTCTCGATCGCGCGGCGCGCCGTGGCGCCCCAGCCGCAGCCCACGTCCAGCAGCGTCATCCCCGGCCGCAGGCCCAGCTTGCCCAGCGAGAGGTCGATCTTGCGCAGCTGGGCCTCTTCCAGCGTGATATCTCGGCCGCGGTCCCAGTACGCGCAGCTGTAGGTCATGGTGGGGTCGAGGAACAACCGGAAGAAGTCGTCCGACAGGTCGTAGTGGGCTTGGACCTCTTCGAAGTGCGGCGTCAGGTGCTCTGCCACGGCGGCCACCCGCCTTTCTGACTTGGGGCATTCAGTTGTTCACGAGCCGCCCGCCCGGGTGGTTCACCACGTCACCACGACTTTCCCGATTCGGCCGTACGCAAACTTCGGCGGGCTTCGCCGATACTTGGGGGAACAGCCGCCAGGGAGGGAATCTGATGGATGCTTGGGACGCGATCTGCGCGCGGCGCAATGTGCGCGAGTATCAGCCGCGGGCGATCTCCGACGAGGACCTCGACCGGATCGCCGAAGCCGGCTGGCGTGCGCCGTCGGCCAAAAACCGTCAGCCCTGGGACTTCGTCATCGTCACCGACCGCGCCCAGCTGCAGGAGTTGTCCACCGTCTGGCGGGGCGCCGGCCACATCGCCGCTGCGCCGGCCGCGATCGCGATCGTGGCGCCGGTGCCGCCCGACGAGCGCCGGGTGGTCACCGACAACTACGACATCGGCCAGGCCACCATGGCGATGATGATCGCGGCCACCGACCTGGGAATCGGGACCGGCCACTCGTCGGTCGGGGATCAGGAGAAGGCGCGCGCCATCCTGGGTGTTCCCGACGATCACCTGGTGGCTTTCCTGCTCGGGGTGGGCTATCCCGCCGATCGCCCGCTGCGCCCGATCCGCACACCGAATCGCCGGCCGTTTTCCGAGGTGGTGCATCACGGCCGGTGGTGAGACGCGTGAAAAACCTTCGGCGACTTGCTGAGTCGTAAGCTAAGGGGCATGCATGACCACCAGGGCGATTACGGAGTCGACGGTTCGTTTCACAAGTTCTCGGCGCGAACCCAGGCGCTGGGCGTCGGCGCTCAAGTTGTCGCCCTGGCCGTCTGGGCCGCGATCAGCTGGGCGCGCGGCAAGCGGCTCCGGGCGGGGCTGGCGGCGGTGTCGAGCGCCGGCATCGCCGGCAACGCGCTCCTGTACATGTACGCGACGCGGTCCGGGAAATTCGTTGTGTGGGACCGGGTTCTGCGCGATCTGCGGCTCGCCGGCGACGAGACGGTGCTCGACCTCGGGTGCGGGCGCGGCGCGGTGCTGCTGGCCGCGGCCAAGCGGTTGCCGCGGGGCCGCGCGATCGGTGTCGACCTGTGGCAGGCCGACCAGACGGACAACTCGCGGCAGGCCACGCTGGCCAATGCGGTCGCCGAAGGCGTCGCCGACCGCGTCGAGGTGCGCACCGCCGACATGACCGCGCTGCCGCTGGCCGACGAGAGCGTCGACGTGATCGTGAGCAACCTGGCCATCCACAACATCGACGGCCACGCCGGCCGGCGGCGGGCGCTCGACGAAGCCGCGCGGGTGCTGCGGCCGGGCGGCCGGCTCGCGATCGCGGACCTCTGGGAGACGCGTCAGCACGCCGAGCGGCTGCGCGAACTGGGCTGGCGCAATGTGCGGCGGCGCAACCTCGGCTGGCGGATGTGGTACGGCGGCCCGTGGTTCTCCACGCGGCTGGTCACCGCGACCAAACCGGGCTGAGGCGCGATCGGGCCGGCGTGCATGCTGGGACCCATGACGAGAACCGAACTCACCGAACAGATCGTCGTCGCGCGCCTGGCGAAGGGGCTGACGTGGCAACAACTGGCCGACGCCATCGACAGGCCGGTGGTGTGGACGACCTCGGCGTTGCTCGGGCAGCACCCGATTCCGGTCGAGCAAGCAAAGACCCTGGCCGAGCTGCTCGGCCTCGACGAGTCGGTGGTGCCCGTGCTGGCGGCGGCGCCCATGCGGGGCGGCCTGCCCACCGCCGTACCGACCGACCCGACCGTCTACCGCTTCTACGAGGCCCTGCAGGTCTACGGCGGAGCGCTCAAGGAGCTGATCGCCGAACAGTTCGGTGACGGGATCATGAGCGCGATCAACTTCAGTGTCGACATCCAGAAGAAGCCGCACCCGTCCGGTGACCGCGTCGTGGTCACGTTCGACGGGAAATTCCTTCCCTATCAATGGGTTTCGTCGGAGCGGTAGATGGAATCCACCGCACACCAGCCGAAGCCCGTCGATCTGGTGCTCTCCGGCGGGGGCGTCAAGTTCATCGGGCTGGTGGGCGCCATCGTCGCGCTGATGGATGCCGGGTATTCGATCAAGCGGGTGTCGGGGGTCTCGGCCGGTTCGGTGGTCGCGGCGATCCTGGCGGCCGGATCCACCGATGGGCAGCTGACCGGCGCGCAGGTCAAGGAGCTCGCGTTCTCGGTCCCCCTGCGTAAGTGGCGCGACGCCGGACCCGTGCCCTACCTGGGTGCGGCCTGGGGGCTGGTCACCGATTCCAGCATGTACCGCGGCGACGTGGCCTACGACTGGATCCGCAGCGAGTTGAAGAACTTCGGGGTCACCCGCTTCGGCGATCTGCACCTCGACGACGACCGCCTGCTCGAGGGGCGGCGCGACAAGCTGGTGGTCACCGTCGCCGACCTGACCGCGGCGCAGCTGGTGCGGTTCCCGTGGGACTTTCGGCGGCTCTACGGCCTGGACCCCGACGAGCAGCCGGTGGCCGACGCGGTGCGCGCCTCGATGGCGATCCCGTTCTTCTATCGCCCGGTCAAGCTGACGGGCGCCGACGGCTCGACGTCCACCCTGGTCGACGGCGGCGTGCTGTCGAATTTCCCGATCGACACCTTCGACCGCCCCGACGGCAGGGCCCCGCGCTGGCCCACGTTCGGGATCACGGTGCTGCCGAGGCTCACCGAGGGCATCGGCGCGGTGATGCCGGCCCTGAAACCGTTGCGCTTCTTCGAACAGACGGCGTTGCTGGAAAGCCTGGTCACCACCATGCTGGCCGGCCACGACCAGACCCATCTCAGCCGGCCGTGGGTGGCGGCCCGCGCCATCGCGGTCGAGTCGACCGATGTCGGCGTGCTCGACTTCGACATCCCCAAGGGCCGCCTCGAAGAGCTGTACGAGAGCGGCTATGCGGCGGCGCAGGCGTTCCTGTCGACGTGGGATTGGCCGGCTTATCTGGACCGGTTCCGGTAAGCCGTCGCCCCGCCGGGTGAAGTGACGGCTCGTCGCGCACGTGCCAGACTGGCGGCGAGGAGGCGAGAGGAACGCGGTGGCCGCCGATGGCGGTCACCGCGTTCGCCGTTTCAGTTCATCAACACTTGCGGCGAAAGCTCTTTGAGCATCGCGTTGGCCCAGCGCATCTGGCGCAGCGTCTCGGGATGACAGCGCGAGGCCAGGCTCAGCAGTTCGGAATCCTTGGCGGCCTGCGCCCCCTGGGCCAGCAGCTCCCAGTCCAGCGACACCCCCGCGGACAGGCGGTGAATCCGGCGTAGGTCGGCGAGCAGCATCAGCCCCGGCTCCGGCCGGTGCCGCAGCAGGCCGCTGAGGCGCGATTGCAGGAAACCGGTGACCGCGCCGGTGCGGGGATCGGTGGACAGGTGCAGGCCGTAGTGGCGGCCGTGCCGCGCCAGCTCGGCGAGGTGATGGCGTGACCAGCCGGCCAGGTCCTGCGCCAGGTGGCTGACGTCCTGGTCGCTGTGGTGTCGCGCGGCGACCACGTTGAGTTCGTGGGCCAGCTTGCGTTCGGAGCGGTGCAGTTCGCGCAGCGCCATTTTGAGCTTCACGCCTGACCCCCCAAGGCTTCGGCAAC
Source organism: Mycobacterium sp. TKK-01-0059 (assembly GCF_000709305.1). Lineage (NCBI taxonomy): Bacteria > Bacillati > Actinomycetota > Actinomycetes > Mycobacteriales > Mycobacteriaceae > Mycobacterium > Mycobacterium sp. TKK-01-0059. The sequence goes on along the minus strand of NZ_KL446993.1, from coordinate 1,045,948 downwards.
CGCCGCGGGCGGGGCGGCGGCGCCGTTCCCGCCGGCTCGCCGCATCCGGCTTTTGCGCAGCCGGGCGGCGGCCGTCTTGAAGATCGGCTGCTTGGACACCGGGTCCCAATCGGTCAGCGTGAGTTCGTTGCCGGCCCGGTGATGCCCGTTGGTCCCGGCATCCCAATAGCCGTAGTGGAAGGGCACGAACAACACGCCGTCGCGGATACCGCAGACCCGCGCCGCGCACCTGATGCAGCCCCGCGGCGTGCTCACCTCGACCAGGTCGCCGTCGGCGATGCCCAGCCGGCGCGCGTCGCCGGCCGAGACCTCGACCCAGACCTCGGGGGCGGCCCGCTGAAGTTGCTGTGCCCGCGCGGTTTTCGTGCGGGTGTGGAAGTGGTAGACGGTGCGTCCGGTGATCAGCGCGAACGGGAAATCCGGGCTGGTCCGCTCATGGGGAGGAACGTATTGGGCCGCCTTGATGATCGCCCTGCCGTAGGGGTTCATCGAGCGGTACTCGTCGGGCTGCAGCGGGGCGCCGGTGATCATGTCTTTGCCGTAGGCCTCGCAGTAGTCGGGTTCCGCCCAGAACTTCGCGTCGGCGTAGAGACGCTCGGTGCCGTCGGGATGTTCTGTGTTGCAAGGCCATTGGATGCCGCTGCCGCCGCGCAGCTTCGCATAGCTCAGACCGGTGTAGTCGCACGGCCGCCCCGCGCTGCATTGCTTCCACGCCTCGAACGCCGACTCGGCATCGGTCCAGGGTGGGAAGGGTTGGCCGTCGGAGTCGCGGAAGTCCATGCGGCGCGCGTAGTCCAGGAAGATGTCGAGGTCCGGGCGCGCGGAACCTGGTGGATCCACGGCCTTTTCGGACAGGTGCACGGTGCGGTCGGCGTTGGTGAAGGTGCCGGTCTTCTCGGCCCACGCCGCGGCGGGCAACACGACGTCGGCCAGCGCGGCGGTTTCGGTCAGGAAGATGTCCTGGACGACGAGGAACAGCCGCTCCTGGGAGAAGATGTCGCGGATGCGGGCCAGCTCCGGCAGCGACACCAGGGGATTGGTGGCGGTGACCCACAACATCCGCAGCGTCCCCTCCTCGGCGAAGCGGAACATCTGCATGGCGTGCGTCGGCGGGGCGTAGTGCGGAATCTGCAGGGGCTCGAGGTTCCACAACGCGGCCAGCTCGGCGACGTGGGAGTCGTTGGACCAGTTGCGGAAACCGGCCAGGTCGCCGTCGGCGCCGCATTCGCGGGTGTTCTCGGCCGTCGGCTGCCCGTTCATCTGCAGCACCCCGCAGCCGGGCTTACCCAGCATGCCGCGCACCAGGTGAATGTTGTTGACCTGCACGGCCGCCGCGGTGGCCTGGTGCGACTGGTAGAAGCCCTGCAGCACGGTGGACAGCAGCCGCTTAGCGGTGCCGAGCAGCTGCGCGGCGCGCCGGATGTCCTCGGCCGGCACGCCGCAGATGTCGGCGACCCGCTCGGGTCCGAACTCTTCGACCCGGCCGCGCAGCTCGTCGAAACCGACCGTGTGCGAGTCGATGTAGTCCCGGTCGATCCAGCCGTTGCCGATGATCTCGTGCAGCAGCCCGTTCATCAACGCGACGTTGGTGCCCGGCACCGGCGCCAGGTGAACGGTGGCGTGCCGGGCGACCGGCGTCAGCCGGGGGTCGACGCAGACGATCGCCGGCGGCGAGGCCCCGGCCAGCCGGTCCAGCATCCGCGCCCACAGCACCGTCTGCGTCTCGGCGACGTTGTGCCCGAACAACGCGATGACATCGGCGTGGTCGACGTCGGTGTAGGACCCCGGCTGCCCGTCGCAGCCGAACGACTCCTTCAGCGCCTCGGCCGCCGTCGCGGTGCACAGCCGGGTGTTGCCGTCGACGTGGTTGGTGCCGATCGCGCCGTGCGCGATGGCGCCCTGCGTGTAGTAGGCCTCCAGGAACAACTGTCCGGACGTGTAGAAGCCGATCGAGCTGGGGCCGTAGCCGTCGAGCAGCTGCTTGCTGCGGTCGACGATCCGCTGCATGGCGGTGTCCCAGTCGCACGGCTTCAGCTCGCCGCGCTCCCTGATCATCGGGGTGGTGAGCCGGTCGGCGGAGGCGTTGGCCTGCCAGCCGAACAGGTCCTTGGGGTCGAGGCGCCCGTGGTTGACGCGGTCGACGGCGCGCCCGCGCACGCCCACGATGCGGCCGTCCTTGACGGCGATGTCCAGACCGTCGCCGTTGGAGTGCAGCACCGCCGCCGATTGCACCCAGCGGTCCACCGACTCGGCGGTGATGCCGTCGGCGAGGTAGGTGTCGACCCGGTCCGGCCATGGGGTGCCGGGTTCGTACGGGGTGCGCGCCCCCCAGGGATCCGCGATGCGATCTGTGGCCACAGGCGTGGACTTCCCCGGCAGCGGGCCCCGAAACCACTTCAGCCAGGGGCAAATCAGCGGGCTAGAGCCCGAATTCGGCCTCGATCCCGTCGATGCCGGCGCGGATGGCGGCCAGGGCGTCGGCCCGGGCGCGCAGCTTGGTGGCGGCATGCGCGCGCTGATTGAGGCCGGCGAATTCGGCGGCGGCCTCCTGCGCGCGGTCCAGCACCATCTCGGGCAGCACGATCTCGTCGATAAAGCCTGCGGCAAGGGCGGTTTCGCCGAAGAACGTCTTGGCCAGCCCCGCGGCCTGCTGGTACCCCGACGGCGTCAGCCGCAGCTTCATGATCTCCAGCGCGGCATACGGGATGACCATGCCGATCGCGACCTCGTTGGCCTGGATGTTGTAGGCGTGGGCCGCCACCCGGTGATCGCCCGACGACAACAGGAACGCCCCCATCGCGATCGCATGGCCGGTGCACGCCATCACCACCGGCTTCGGAAACGACAGGAGCCGGTAGGCCAGCTCGAACCCGCCGCGCAACATGTCGATCGCGGGCTGCACCTCGCCGGAGGTGAGGATCTTCAGGTCGAAGCCGCCGCTGAACACCCGCTCGTTGCCGGTGATCACCAGCGCCCCGGCGTTGTCCCGCTCGGCCTGGTCGATCGCGTCGCCCAGAGCCCGCTGCATGGTCGGGCCCAGCGCGTTGACCTTGCCGTCGTCCATCCTGATGACGGCGAGGGAGTCCTTGGTGCTGTAGTGGACCGGGGCGGTCATGGGTGCTCCTGCTCCTTGCCGTCAGGCGGACTGGTTGTGGTGTTTGCCCAGATCGTCTTCGGCGTTACTCCAGCGCAGGCTCACATCGGTGGGTTCGTCGAGTTGGCGGGTGCGCCAGCGGTCTTGGGTCTCCCGAACCGCGGCGTTGATCCGTTCGATCTCGCTGCGGAAAACCTCGGGCCGGGTCTCCTTGCTGGCGTAGTGGAAATAGGTCAGCAGGCCGCGCAGCAGCTCCAGCTTTTCCTTCTCCCGCTTCGCCAGGTCGTGGGTGGTCATCAACTCGATGCGCTGCACGGGTGGCAGGGCGTCCCAGTCCAGGACGACGTCGGTGCGCAGGGGGGAACGCTCGCGCTGCCAGAATCGCCATCCGCGCGGCTGGTCGGGGCGGTCGTAATAGCTGACGGTCCCGGTGAAACGCGACTCGATGCCGCTGCCGATCTCGGCGCGGTCGAGGGCGGAGTCCCACACCAGGCGCCATTCCTGGCCGGGCGCCAGCACCGGCAGCTCCCGGGGCAGGCGCAGTTCGACGACGTCGGCGTAGCCGTCGGTGGCGCTTTCGTATTCGGCCACGGTCGGCGGATTGTCGAACGAGAACTGAATGTCATAGGCCGCGGTCCGGCCGAAGTTGCGGACCACGAGTTCGATCACGTGCCAGTCGGCGGAATGCGGCTCCATGAACACCCCGACGTGCGGGCGGGTCTGCTCCGCGGCGGTGCGGCGGTTGCGGGTGATCTGGCTGTTGGTGAAGACCAGTGTGACGACGGCGAGGGCGATCGCCGCCCACGCTGCCCACGCTATCCAGGTGCTGGACCCGACGTGCGTGACCCCATGCCAGCTGTCCTGGATCCAACCCATGGAATCCACCCTCCGCTTATATCACAGGGCCGGACGCCGAAGGGGCGCCATCGAGCGATCACCCACCCATCAGCATTCGCCATTGGTCAAGGTCCGCGGCCCGATACACATAGTTGGACCGCTTGACGTCCGACAGCGAGGCACTGGGCTGCGCCGAATACCAATGCCCCGGAAACACCGTCGGGTCCCCGGGCAGGGTCGCGAGCCGCTGCAGGCTGCGGTACATCTCGTCGGAGTCGCCGCCGGGGAAGTCGGTGCGCCCGCAGCCCTCCAGGAACAACGTGTCACCGGCGACGAGGCGGCCGTCGAGCAGAAAACACTGGCTGCCCGGGGTGTGGCCGGGGGTGTGCAGCAACTCGATCTCGATGTCGCCGATGCTGACCTTGTCGTGGTTCTCGTGCGCGGTCAGGTCGCCGACCCCGATCCCGGTGACTCGCGAAACCCACAGCGCCTCATGGGTATTGACGTGCACCGGCACCGGCGCCCGTTCCAGCAGTTCGGCCAGGCCGGCCAGCGAGAAGCCCATCATCGATCCGCCGACGTGGTCGGGGTGGTGGTGCGTCACCAGTACCCCGGACAGGTGCATGCCGTCGGCCTCGAGGGTGTCGAGGAGATCACCGGCGGCATACGCCGGGTCGACGACCACGCAGTCCCCGGTTTGCCGGTCGCCGATCAGGTACGCGAAGTTGCGCATCTGCGTCGCGAACATGTCGCCGGCGGCGAAGTCGCGGCCGGCGAGCAGTTGACGGAAGTAGAGCCGGTCATCTGACACGTGACCAGACTAGGACCCGGATCGCGGCGGCCCGGCGGGTAGTCCGCCACCACTTTGTTCGCGCCGCCCGGCGGCGGCGCGACACCCCTTCGGAGCACCGGGTTGGGTCCGTTGCCAGTGGGTATTGTTGGCGCATGAGGAAGAAGGTCGAAATCGAGGTCGACCTCGATTTGGTCGACGAGGCGATCCAGCGCTTCCGTGTCGCCGACGCGCGTGAGGCCGTCAATCTCGCGTTGCGCACCCTGCTTCGTGAGGGAGCTTCCTACGAAGAGGACGACGAGTACGACGAATTCAGCGACCTCAACGCGTGGCGGCCTCGCCGCTCCAGCGAGACCGGGTGAGCCGGGCATTTCGGGTGACCACCGCGGGTCGCCGTCCATCGGTACTCGTGGTTTGGTGCCGCTGCGAGCCAGGTTGTACCCTCTTTTAGGCCCGCGCGACTGATCGCTTCGGGTGAACGGCCCCCTTAGCTCAGTCGGTAGAGCGTTTCCATGGTAAGGAAAAGGTCAACGGTTCGATTCCGTTAGGGGGCTCGGCGGACGCCGAGCAGGCGTGGCGGCCCGACCCCAAAACGGGGTGGCCAGAGGCGATGTAGCTCAGTCGGTTAGAGCGAACGACTCATAATCGTTAGGTCGCCGGTTCGAGTCCGGCCATCGCTACAACAGAACAGCAGAGATCTTTTCAAGAATCGAGAGAGAACCGTCATGGCGTCCAGTACCGACGTACGGCCGAAGATCACCTTGGCATGCGAGGTGTGCAAGCACCGCAACTACATCACCAAGAAAAACCGCCGGAACGACCCGGACCGACTGGAGCTGAAGAAGTTCTGCCCCAACTGCGGTAAGCACCAGGCGCATCGAGAGACACGCTAGCGGCGCCCCGCCAGCGTTTACTCCGATTGACTAGGTAGTTTAAGAACCGTGCCGTTAACCGAGAGCATCGTCGGGATGCACTACCGCTACCCCGATCATTACGAGGTAGAGCGGGAGAAGATCCGCGAGTACGCGGTCGCCGTCAAACACGACGACCCGGCGTATTTCGAGGAGAAGGCGGCCGCCGACCTCGGCTACTCGGGGCTGCCGGCCCCCCTGACCTTCGTCTGCGTGTTCGGCTACACGGCGCAGACGGCCTTCTTCAAGCACGCCAACGTCGCCGTCCAGGACGCCCAGATCGTGCAGGTCGACCAGGTGCTGAAGTTCTTCGCGCCGCTGGTCGCCGGGGACAAGCTCTACTGCGACGTCTACGTGGACTCGGTGCGGGTGTCGCACGGCACCCAGATCATCGTCACCAAGAACGTCATCACCAACGAGGCGGGTGACGTCGTGCAAGAGACCTATACGACCCTGGCGGGCCGTGCCGGCGAGGATGGAGAAGAGGGATTTTCTGATGCCACTGCGTGAGTTCAGCTCCGTGAAGGTGGGTGACCAGCTTCCGGAGAAGACCTACCCGTTGACCCGACAGGATCTGGTGAATTACGCGGGCGTCTCCGGCGACTTGAACCCGATCCACTGGGACGACGAGATGGCCAAGGTCGTCGGCCTGGAGACCGCGATCGCGCACGGCATGCTGACCATGGGCATCGGCGGCGGCTACGTCACCGCGTGGATCGGTGACCCCGGCGCGGTGACCGAGTACAACGTGCGGTTCACCGCCGTGGTGCCGGTGCCCAACGACGGCAAGGGCGCCGAGCTGGTCTTCAACGGCCGCGTCAAGTCCGCCGATCCCGAAACCAAGTCCGTGACCATCGCGCTCACCGCCACCACCGGCGGCAAGAAGATCTTCGGTAGGGCCATCGCGTCCGCGACCCTGGCATAGCGCATGGCGCTCAAGACAGACATCAGGGGGATGATCTGGCGCTACCCGGACTACTTCGTCGTCGGCCGTGAACAACTGCGCCAGTTCGCGCTGTCCATCAAGAACCGCCACCCGGCCCACTTCGAGGAGGACGCCGCCGCCGAACTCGGCCACGACGCGATCATCGCGCCGCTGACCTTCGGGACCATCTTCGCCAAACTGGTCCAGCTGGATTTCTTCCGGCACGTCGACATCGGCATGGAGACGCTGGTGATCGTCCAGGTCGACCAGCGGTTCGTGTTCTCCAAGCCGATCAAGGCCGGCGACAAGCTGTGGGCCCGGATGGACATCGTTTCGGTGGACGAGCGTTTCGGCGCCGACATCGTCGTCACCAAGAACATCTGCACCAACGACAAGGGTGAGGTGGTCCTGGAGGCCTACACCACGCTGATGAGCCAGTTCAGCGACAACTCCGCGAACCTGCGTTGGGACTCGGAGTCCGGCCAGGTCGTCAGAACGGCGTAATTAGTATCTGACTCCCGCGTCGATGTACACTCGGACCTCGGGGTTTTCCCAGCATCAGCGCGCTTTCCGTGAGTCGAGCAATCGGAAGGCGCGCGTGTCATGTAAGCCCCGGTAGGTAAGCGCAGGTTGGCCTGCCAACCGCGAAGGGGCGTAGCTCAACTGGCAGAGCAGCGGTCTCCAAAACCGCAGGTTGCAGGTTCAAGTCCTGTCGCCCCTGCTGAAGACGGACGGAGCCGGACCATGGGCATGAGCATGTGCCATGGTGGACACTGGAAGGTGCGCCGCCACCGATGGGACGGTTCTGGTGGGTACTAGCAAACAAAGGAGCGTGCGGTGAGCGACGAAGGCGACGTTGCCAACGACGCCGCAAGCGACGGCACTGACACGACGGAGGGCCGCGCGAGCGGTGTCCGGACGGCGGTGGTGACGCGGCCACAACGCCCGACCGGCAAGCGGTCCCGCCAGAAGGCGGCCGACGCCGGCGAGGATGTCGACGCCGCGTCGCCGGACGAGATCGAAGCCTCCGGCAAGGACAAGGCCAAGAAGGGCGCCAAAGCCAAGAAGGCCGCCAAGCCGAAGAAATCCGCGGACAGCCGGGCCAACCCGTTCCTGTTCGTCTACAACTACCTCAAGCAGGTCGTTGCGGAGATGCGGAAGGTCATCTGGCCCAACCGCAAGCAGATGCTCACGTACACCTCCGTCGTGCTGGCCTTCCTGGCCTTCATGGTGGCGCTGGTCGGCCTGGCGGATTTCGGCCTGACCAAGCTGGTGCTGTTGGTGTTCGGCTGAGCGAGCGACGCCGCTGTGAAAAGTGACAGAGAGGACTCACACCGTGACTAGCTTCGACGGTGACCCGTCCGCGGGTGACGCGGTCGACCTGAAAGAGACCACGGAAGCTGCCGAGGTTTCTGACGACACGGCGACCTCCGAGGTTTCCGAGGCGACCACGGACGAGGCGACCGCGGACGAGGCCGCCGACGCTGCCGGGGCGCCCGACGAGCCGGCCGAAGAGGTCGACCCGGCCGTCGCGCTCAAGGCGGAACTGCGCAGCAAGCCCGGCGACTGGTACGTCATCCACTCCTACGCGGGATACGAGAACAAGGTCAAAGCCAACCTCGAAACGCGGGTGCAGAACCTCGACGTCGGCGACTACATCTTCCAGGTGGAGGTGCCCACCGAAGAGGTCACCGAGATCAAGAACGGCCAGCGCAAGCAGGTCAATCGCAAGGTGCTGCCCGGCTACATCCTGGTGCGCATGGACCTGACGGACGACTCGTGGGCCGCGGTGCGCAACACCCCCGGCGTCACCGGGTTCGTCGGGGCGACGTCGCGCCCGTCGGCCCTGACGCTCGACGACGTGGTGAAGTTCCTGCTGCCGCGCGGCGCGACGAAGAAGGCCGCCAAGGGGGCGGCGACCACCGCCACCGCCGCCGAGGCCGGGGGGCTGGAACGCCCGGCCATCGAGGTCGACTACGAGGTCGGCGAATCGGTCACGGTCATGGACGGCCCGTTCGCGACGCTGCCGGCCACGATCAGCGAGGTCAACGGCGAACAGCAGAAACTCAAGGTGCTGGTGTCGATCTTCGGCCGCGAGACCCCGGTGGAATTGACCTTCAGCCAAGTCTCCAAGCTCTAAACCGGCGCCTCCGCCGGGCACAAACCAGGAAGGAACGAACAACATCTCATGGCCCCGAAGAAGAAAGTCGTCGGGCTGATCAAGCTTCAGATCCAGGCGGGGCAGGCCAACCCGGCGCCGCCGGTCGGGCCTGCGCTCGGTCAGCACGGCGTCAACATCATGGAGTTCTGCAAGGCGTACAACGCCGCCACGGAGAACCAGCGCGGCCAGGTCATCCCGGTCGAGATCACGGTCTACGAGGACCGCAGCTTCACCTTCGCGCTCAAGACCCCGCCCGCCGCCAAGCTGCTGCTCAAGGCCGCCGGCGTCGGCAAGGGTTCGGCCGAGCCGCACAAGACCAAGGTCGCCAAGGTCAGCTGGGATCAGGTCAAGGAGATCGCCGAGACCAAGAAGGCCGACCTGAACGCCAACGACATCGACGCGGCCGCCAAGATCATCGCCGGCACCGCCCGGTCGATGGGTATCACCGTCGAGTAGTCCGAGCATGACGAAGCGGGGCGAGGAACGAGGCCCAGCGTAGGTATGGGAAGGACGAATCGACGCAAAGACACCGTCGAGTAATACCCCGCACCACCACCGTGGGAGGGCTGGCTTCGGCCCGATAACCACGACCCAACACCAGATTGGATGAATCAATGAGCAAGAACAGCAAGGCATACCGCGCCGCCGCCGAGAAGGTGGACCGCAACAGCCTGTACTCCCCGCTGGAGGCGGCCAAGCTCGCCAAGGAAACGTCGTCGAGCAAGCAGGACGCGACCGTCGAGGTGGCGATCCGGCTCGGCGTCGACCCGCGCAAGGCCGACCAGATGGTCCGCGGCACGGTGAACCTGCCGCACGGCACCGGCAAGACCGCCCGGGTGGCGGTGTTCGCGGTCGGCGACAAGGCCGAGCAGGCGCAGGCCGCCGGCGCGGACATCGTCGGCAGCGACGACCTGATCGAGAAGATCCAGGGCGGCTGGCTGGAGTTCGACGCCGCGATCGCGACCCCGGACCAGATGGCCAAGGTCGGCCGCATCGCGCGGGTGCTCGGTCCGCGCGGCCTGATGCCGAACCCGAAGACCGGCACCGTAACCCCCGACGTCGCCAAGGCCGTGGCCGACATCAAGGGCGGCAAGATCAACTTCCGCATCGACAAGCAGGCCAACCTGCACTTCGTCATCGGCAAGGCCTCCTTCGACGAGAAGTCGCTGGCCGAGAACTACGGCGCCGCGCTCGACGAGGTGCTGCGGCTCAAGCCGTCCGCGTCGAAGGGCCGCTACCTGAAGAAGATCACCGTGTCGACGACGACGGGGCCGGGCATTCCGGTCGACCCGTCGGTCACCCGCAACTTCTCCGAGGCCTGATCTCTCTCCTGGTCGAACGTCGACTTGTGGCGCGATCACCCAAGTAATCGGCGCCACAAGTCGACGTTCGGCGGGAATTACCCCCCGCACTCGGCGATGCGGCGCCGCAGGAACGCGCGTCCCGGCTCAGACCCGTTGGACTCCAACGCCGCTCGGTACCACGTCAGCGCATCGGCCGGCCGGCCCGCGCGGCGCAGCAGGTCGGCGCGCACGGTCGCGACCAGGTTCGAGCGGGCGAGCCGCGGATCGCCAGCCACATCGTCCAGGGCGGCCAGCCCGGCGTCGGGCCCGTCGCGAAAGCCGATCGCCAGCGCGCGATTGGCGGCCACCACCGGGGACCCGGTGAGCTGCCACAGCCGGTCATAGGCCGAGCAGATGGCGACCCAGTCCGTGCGTTCCCAGGACGGGGCCGTGGCGTGCAGCGCGGCGATCACCGCCTGGGGCAGGTAGGCGCCCGTCGAGCCTCGGGCGTGACGCAACCGCTCGAGCCCGCGGGCGATGCGCGCGCGGTCCCACCGGCGGCGGTCCTGGTCCTCGAGCGGCACCAGCATCCCGGACTCGTCCACCCGGGTCGCGCGTCGCGAATCGTGCAGCAGCATCAGGGCGGACAGCGCGTGCGCCTCCGGCTCGGCGGGCAGCAGCGCGCACAGCTCGCCGCCCAGCCGGATCCCCTCGTCGCACAGGTCGTCGCGGATGGCCGACGGGCCCGCCGTCGACCAGTAGCCCTCGGTGAACACCGAATAGACGCAACCCAGCACGTGCGGGGTGCGCTCGGGCAGCAGCTCGGCGGGCGGGACGCGCAGCGGGATGTTGGCGTGCCGAACCTTGTTCTTGGCGCGCGTGATTCGCTGGCCGATCGCCGCCTCGGTCTGCAGCAGCGCGCGGGCGATTTCGCCGACGGTCAGGCCCGAGACCAGCCGCAGCGTCAGCGCCAATTGCGATTGCCGGTCCAGCGCCGGGTGCGCGCAGGTGAACATCATCCGCAACTCGTCGTCGCGAACCGGGTGCGGGTCGGTGTGCTCGGTGCGCGCCCTGATGTCGTCCAACACGGCCGCCAATTCCTTTCCGGGGCGCACCGATTCGCGGCGCAAGCGATCACGGGCCCGATTACGGCCGACGGTCACCAGCCACCCGCCCGGGTTGGCGGGCAGCCCGTCGCGCGGCCAGGTGCGCAGCGCCTCGGCGCAGGCCTCCTGGACGGCGTCCTCGGCGACGGTGAGGTCACCCGACCACCGCGCGAGCGCGGCCACGGCCGGGCCCCACTCCCGGCGGAAGACGCCGTCCAGGTCGGCCATCTGGCTACAGGCCGGAGACGCCCGCCAACTGGCGCAGCTGCACGGACGAGGCGGGGATCATCGAGGCGATCTTGACCGCCTCGTCACGATCGGCGGCGCTCAACAGGTAGATGCCGGTGGCGATTTCGGCGCCCTCCACGTACGGCCCGTCGGTGATGAGGACCTCGCCGTCGCGCACCCGCACGGTCGTCGCCGTGGACCGGTCGTGCAGCGCGGCGCCGCCGATCACGTGATCGCCGGCGGCGGCGTGCAGCTCGACGTGCTTGGCCGCCACCGCCTCCCACTCCGGCGTGCCCGGTGTGTGCGCGGATTCGGCGGGCTCGAGCAGCAGCGCGAGCCAGTCGTTGCCGGTGAGTGCGCGGGACGGCTCGACGGCGTGGACCACCGGCCACAGCTCCACCGCCCCGAACTCGGCCACCGGGACGTCGCGCGCCAGCGCCAGCGCCTCGTCGAGGTTTTCGGCCTCGAACACGTAATAGCCGCAAGCCACTTCGGCGGATTCCGCGAAGGGACCGTCGGTGACCGTCGGCGCGTCCGGGCCGCCGGAAATGGCCACGGCGGACGCGGCGGGCGCCAGGGCGTCACCGGCCTTGATCGCCGGCCCGGCCTTGGCATGAAAGTTCTCCCAGGCGGCCATCGCGGCGGCGGCATCGTCGGGCGCACGGTCCTGTTCCTTGCTGATCAACAAGGCGAAGTACTGCATGGTCGTCACCTCCGGTAGTGAGCGAAGCCGTCTGCTCCACTCTCTACCTACTCGACGAACCGCGCAGCGCCAATCCGACAGGCGCCGCAGAAATTCAGGCGGCCGCGCCCGGCTTGAGGTAGGTCACCAGGCTGACGTCGAGCATCTCCTCGGTGAAGTAGTGCTCGCAGCCGCGCAGGTACTTGATGTAGCGGTTGTAGACCTCTTCGGAGGTGACCTCGATGGCCTTGTCCCGGTTCGACTCGAGCGTGTCACCCCAGATGTGCAGGGTCTTGATGTAGTGCGGTCGCAACGAAAGCGGTTCGGGCACAACAAAACCGGCCTTCTCGCCGTGGTCGACCATCATCTGGGTGGAGGGCAGCCGGCCGCCGGGGAAGATCTCGGTCACGATGAACTTGATGAACCGCGCCGTCTCGAAGCTCAGCTTCTTGCCGCGCGCGGCCAGATCGTACGGGTGGTAGCTGACGCTGCTCTGGACGGTCATGCGGCCGTCGTCGGGCATGATGTCGTAGGTCCGCTTGAAGAAGTCGTCGTAGTTCTCGTGGCCGAAGTGCTCGAAGGCCTCGATCGACACGATGCGGTCGACGGGCTCGGAGAAGTCCTCCCAGTTCTGCAGGCGCACCTCCCGCGAGCGGTTGCTGTCGATGGAGCCGAGCAACGCTTCGGCGCGGGCGTGCTGGTTCTTGGACAGCGTCAGGCCGATGACGTTGACGTCGAACCGCTCGACGGCGCGCTTCATGGTGGTGCCCCACCCGCAGCCGATGTCGAGCAGGGTCATGCCGGGCTTGAGGTCCAGCTTGTCGAGGTTGAGGTCGATCTTCGCGTACTGGGCCTCTTCCAGGGTCATGTCGTCGCGCTCGAAGTAGGCGCAACTGTAGATCCGTGACGGGTCCTGGAACAGGCCGAAGAAATCGTCGGAGACGTCGTAATGCGCCTGGATGTCTTCCGAGCGCGTCCGCGTCTTCGTCGGGCCAGTCGGTTGCTCAGCCATTTTCGTCCTGTTCTCCTCGATGACGTTCGCTGCCTCTAGTCGCGCGCATCGAGGGGTCCGGTGTGAGCAGCAACGATACCCAACGTCGAGGCGTCGTTTCCGAAGGGTGCGAGTGCGCGTCGCGGGCCCGACCGCGCAGCCAAACTCTACTTTCCGCCGACGCTACTTGGTGAGCGTGTACTGGGCCACGTTCGAGATGCCTTTGCGGAAAAGGTTCGCGCAGCCCGTCAGGTAGCGCATGAAGCGGTCGTAGACCTCTTCGGACTGGATGGCGATCGCGCGGTCGCGGTTGGCCTCCAGGTTGGCCGCCCAGGTGTCCAGCGTCCGGGCGTAGTGCGACTGCAGGTATTGCGTCTGCTCGAGGCCGAAACCGCTGGCTCGCGAAAGGTCGACGATGTCGGCTTCGCCGCACATCTGCCCGCCGGGAAAGATCTCCTTGCCGAGGAAGTGCAGGAAGCGCAGGTCCGACATCGTGATCTTGATGCCGACTTCCTTCCAGTGCGATTGCGGGTAGGTGAAGATGCTGTGCATCAGCATCCGGCTGTCGTTGGGGAGGGTTTCATATGCCCAGTCCCAGAACGCGGGCCAGCGTTCCTTTTTGAACGCGTCGAAGGCCTCGAAGCTGATAATCCGGTCGACGTGCTCGTCGAATTCTTCCCACCCCTGCAGCCGGGCCTCGGCGCGCCGCGTCGTCGGGATCGCGGCCAGCCGCGCCTTGGTGCGCGTGTAATGGTTGCGGCTGAGCGTGATGCCGATGACATTGACGTCGTATTTCTCCAGCGCCCGGACCACGGCCCCGCCCCAGCCGCACCCGACGTCGAGCACCGTCATGCCCGGCTCGAGGTTCAGCTTGTCCAGCCCCAGGTCCAGCTTGGCCAGCTGCGCCTGTTCCAAGGTCATGTCGTCGTCTTTGAAATACGCGCAGGTGTAGACCATGTTTGGGTCGAGGAACAACGCGAAGAAGTCGTCCGAAATGTCGTAGGTAGCCTGCGACTCTTCGTAATACGGCTCCAGCTTCACCATTGCGACACCCACCCTCCTTCGACAACCGTACAACCCTGCGGCATGGACTGAAAATGCGGGGAAATGTTTCTGCGGAATGCCTTTTGGCTCAACACGCCCTGGCGAAATTGTTAGTCAGCACGCCGATCACCTGATCCCACAACTGCTGTGGCAGATCATGACCCATCCCGTCGAATAACACCAATCGGGCGCCGTCGATGGCCCGGGCCACCGCGCGGCCACCGAAGGGCCGCATCAGCTTGTCCGCCCGGCCGTGGATCACCACGGTCGGAGCGACGGTGCCGTGGTTGTAGCGCCGCAGGCTGCCGCTGCCCAGCACCGCGGCGAAGTGCCGCGCCACGCCCTGCGGGTAGTAATTGCGGTCGTACCCCTCGGCGGCCTCGGCGCGGGCCTGCTCGTCGGGCACCCGGTAGCGCGGGCTGCCGATGATCTTGCCGACCCGCACGGCGTTGTCGACGATCACCTCGCGCGGCGAGTTCGGCGGCGGCCCCTTCAACAGGGCCAGCAGCGCGCGCGGTGCCGGCGGCGGCAACAGAGCCGCGTTGTTGCTGGAGAAGATGATCGCCAGGGATTGGGTCCGCTCGCGGAATCGCGCGGCGAAGATCTGGGCGATCATGCCGCCCATCGACGCCCCGACGATGTGGGCGCGTTCGATGCCCAGATGATCGAGCACGGCCGCCGCGTCGTCAGCCATGTCCTCGAGCTTGTACACCGCCCGGCTGGGCAGACCGAGCCAGGACCGGACCAACCGCGTCGCCAGCGGCTGTCCCGAGCTGCCGTACTGGGTCTTGCTGGACAGGCCGACGTCTCGATTGTCGTACCGGATGACGCGCAGCCCTTGGTCGATCAGCTTTTGGCAGAACGCGGTTCGCCACAGCAGCAGCTGGGCCCCCAGCCCCATGATCAGCAGGACGGGCGGGTCGTCGACGTCGCCCATGTCCTCGTAGTACAGCTTCAGGTCGCCTGATATGGCGTATCCCGTGCGGACCTGCACGCCTATACCTCGACGTCCGAGGAGTGCTCGCGGCTGACTTCGACCATGAAGTTCGCGAAATACCCCGTCAGTTGCGGATCCGACATCATCTGCCACTTCGGCGCCAGCAGCTTCATGTACCGCTCGACGTAGAGGAACTGCTTGCCGATCAGCACCAGCTCGCGGGGCAGCTTGACGTCGTAGGCGTCGGCCAGCGCCGACAGCTGCCGGCCGATGTCGGCGTAGGACATGTCGCCCAGCGTCTGCATGGTCAGCGGGGTGGCGAACTTTTCCAGATCCTTGGCGGCCTGGGCCTCGGGCTTCATGGTGCCGACGGCCCCCATCAGCACCACGATCTTGCCCGCCGCGGCATGGTCCTTCTTGACCAGCAGCGCGTACACCAATTCGCGCAGCAGCCACCGGGTGCGGGGATCGATGCGGCCCATGATCCCGAAGTCGAAGAACACGATCCGGCCCTGATCGTCGACGTAAAGGTTGCCCGCGTGCAGGTCGCCGTGGAACAGCCCGTGCCGCAGCCCACCTTCGAACAGCGAGAACAGCAGCGCCTTCACCAGCTCGACGCCGTCGAACCCGGCCTTGCGGATGGCGGCGACGTCGTCGATGCGGATGCCGGACACCCGCTCCATGGTCAGCACCCGGTCGCTGGTGAAGTCCCAGTACACCTGCGGCACCCGGATGTTGCGGCCCAGCGGGGAGGCGTGCAGGTGCGAGACCCACGCCTCCATCGACTGCGCCTCCAGCCGGAAATTGAGCTCCTCGGCCAGGTTGTCGGAGAAGTCGGCCACGACGTCCTGCGCGGACAGCCGGCGGCCGAGCTTGGCCACCTCGACGGCCTGGGCGAAGCGCTTGAGGATCTGCAGGTCGGCGGCGACCCGGCGGCGAATGCCCGGCCGCTGGATCTTGACGACGACCTGCTCGCCGCTGTGCAGGGTCGCGTAGTGCACCTGGGCGATCGACGCCGACGCGAACGGTTCCTCGTCCCAGCTGGCGAACAGCTCGGACGGGTCGGCGCCGAGCTCCTCGATGAACAGCTTGTGCACCTCGCCGGGGTCGGCGGGCGGCACCCGGTCCAGCAGGCCGCGGAACTCCCGGGACAGCGATTCGCCGAACGCCCCCGGGCTCGACGCGATGATCTGCCCGAACTTGACGTACGTCGGTCCCAGGTCGGCGAAGGTCTGGGGGAGCTGCCTGATCACCTTCTGCTGCCACGGACCCCTGCCGGGCAGCTTGGTGACGATGCGAGCGGCGGAGCGGGTGACCTGCCAACCGGTCACCGCTACCCGGGCCGCTTCGACCGGCAACGGCACCCGGTCGAGCTTGGCCACCTCTCGATGCTTGGTAGAACTCATTCCAGCAGTCTGCCAAACCGGTGCTGGCAAGTCCCAATCTCTACTGGTGCCGGTGCCCGCCTCGCCACGGCTGCACCCACCCCTCGATCGCCCAGCCTTCGTGCCCGGCGATCAGCTCGTACATGGTCGCGCCGTCGATCGTCTCCCGGACGATGTCGGCGTGACCGGCGTGCCGCGCCAGCTCGTTGATCACGTGCAGGATCACCCAGCGCACCGACCACGCCCGCTGGTCCTTGGGGAACCAGGGGATGTCGCGCGGCACGGGCACCGCGGCGTCGAGGTCCGCGGTCTCGACCAGCCGCAGCGACGTCGCGTTCTGCGCCTCGAACGCCCGCAGCAGCCCGTCCAGCGTCTCGTCGGGACCCATCACATGCTGGTCGGCGAACTCCTTGCTGATCTGCTCGAACGGACGGGTGTCCTTCGGCGGCGCGTCGGGCGCGGCGGCGACGCGGGTCATCCAGCTGTGCTGCATCCCCGTGGCGTGCTTGACCAGCCCGCCGATCGACAGCGCGCTGGCCGACGGCGTGGAGCGGGCCTGTTCGTCGGTGAGGCCGTAGCTGACGGCGAAGTACGCGCTTTGGTGGAACGCCAGGAATTCGCGCAGGGCGCTGCGTTCATCGGACACCGGTGGTGCGAGGGCGGGCATTGTCAATCCATCCTGTTGTGAACGTAAAGGTCGCGCAGGCAAGCGATTTCGGCGCCATGGTGGATCGCTTCCCGATTGATGTGCAAGACCAGCGCGCTCAGCGGGTAGTCGGCGTACGGCCCTTCGGCCGCGCCGCAGCGGCGGGTCAGGTCGGCGGCGGACAGCGACCGTACACCGTTGATCCACACCGCGTACGTCTCGTCCAGTTGCCGCAGGGCGGTGGCGGCGGTGGTGGCGTAGTTCCAACTCTGGTAATCGGCGGACGGTCCACCGAAATGGTGATGGGCACGCATCGCGAACACCCCGACAATCACGTGTGCCATGCGCCACGCGATCGTGGTGAACGATGCCGGGCTGGGCGCCGGGAACGCGAAGTCGATCGACCCGTCCGGGTGCACCGTCCAGCAGTGGGGCACCGGCTGCCAGAAGTACTCGTCGTCGGTCAGGCCGCCCAGGCGAGGGCGCAGCTGGTTGCGCCAGTGCCAGTCGAGTTGGTCGGCCAGTTGGGCGCTCAGATCTGCCATGGCACCGAGCTTTCCACCAATGCGACGGGTTCGCGGTCAGGCGACGGGTTTCTCGGTTGGCCGCGCCGCCGTAAAGTGCGGGGATGCAGCTGGTTTCGGCGGAGTCGACGGAGCTTTTCGTCGGGCCGCCGGAAGCCCCGCTGCAGCTGGCGCGCGTCACCGTCGCCGGGGTGGGCGAGCCGAGGCGGGTCCGCATCGACGGGGACGGCCTGACCGGGGAGGCGGTCGCCGATATCGGCGACGAGCTCGTCGAGGTCCCCGTCACCCTGGACCGTCCGGTGGTCGGCGAGCGACGGTCCGCGCGGGTGCGCGCCGGGCGCGCGGACCTGCCGTTCGAGTTCACGGTCGCCGAGCCCGGCTGGACCATGTTCATGGTCAGTCACTTCCACTACGACCCGGTGTGGTGGAACACCCAGGGCGCCTACACCAGCGAATGGACCGAGGATCCGCCGGGGCGGGCCCGGCAGACCAACGGCTTCGAGCTCGTGCACGCCCACCTGGAGATGGCCCGCCGCGAGCCCGAGTACAAGTTCGTGCTCGCCGAGGTGGACTACCTCAAGCCGTACTGGGACACCCGCCCCGAGGACCGCGCCGACCTGCGCCGGTTCATCGCGCAGGGCCGTGTCGAGGTGCTGGGCGGCACCTACAACGAACCGAACACCAATCTCACCAGCCCGGAAACGACCATCCGGAACCTGGTGCACGGCATGGGTTTTCAGCGCCACGTCCTGGGTGCCGACCCGGCGACCGCGTGGCAGCTGGACGTGTTCGGCCACGACCCGCAGTTCCCGGGCCTGGCCGCCGACGCCGGCCTGACGTCGAGTTCGTGGGCCCGGGGACCGCACCACCAGTGGGGCCCGATGCACAGCGACGGCGGACTGGGCGGCATGCAGTTCTGCAGCGAGTTCGAGTGGATCTCGCCGTCGGGCCGCGGCCTGCTCACCCACTACATGCCCGCGCATTACTCGGCGGGGTGGTGGATGGACTCCGCGACCACGCTGCGCGAGGCCTCCGACGCCACGTACGAGCTGTTCGATCAGCTCAAAACGGTGGCGCTGACCCGCAACGTGCTGCTGCCCGTCGGCACCGACTACACGCCGCCCAACACATGGGTCACCGCGATCCATCGCGACTGGGCCGCCCGCTACACCTGGCCGCGATTCGTGTGCGCGCTGCCGCGCGAGTTCTTCGCGGCGGTGCGCGCCGAGCTGGCGCAGCGCGGGTGTGAGCCGTCGCCGCAGACCCGGGACATGAACCCGATCTACACCGGCAAGGACGTGTCCTACATCGACACCAAACAAGCCAACCGGGCCGCCGAGAACGCCGTGCTGGCGGCCGAGCGGTTCGCGGTGTTCGCGGCCCTGGCGACCGGCGCCGACTACCCGCATGCGGCCCTGGCCAAGGCGTGGGTGCAGCTGGCCTACGGCGCGCACCACGACGCGATCACCGGGTCGGAATCCGACCAGGTCTACCTCGACCTGTTGACCGGCTGGCGCGACGCGTGGGAGCTGGGCCGCACGGCCCGGGACGCCTCGCTGGCGCTGCTGTCCGGGGCGATCGAGGGCGACGTCGTCGTGTGGAACCCCCTGGCGCACCCACGCACCGATCTCGTCACCGCGCGCATCGATCCGCCGCTGCCCGCGGGCGTGCGGGTGCTGGACGCCGACGGCGCCGAACTGCCCGCGCTGGTCGAGCACGACGGGAGCTCGGTCACCTGGCTGGCCCGCGATGTCGGGTCGCTGGGCTGGCGGGCCTACCGGCTGGCACCCGCCGACCAAGCGGCCGGCTGGGCGGCGGTGCCGGGATCGGTGATCGCCAACGAGCACTACCGGCTCGAGGTCGACAAGGCCCGCGGCGGGGCCGTCGCCTCGCTGATCGACTTGTCTGCCCAGGGGGGCCGCGAGCTGATCGCCGAGGGCCGGGTGGGCAACGAGCTCGCCGTCTACGAGGAATACCCGTCGCACCCCACGCAGGGCGAGGGACCGTGGCACCTGCTGCCCAAGGGGCCGGTGGTGTGCTCGTCGGAATCGCCGGCGCGGGTGCGGGCCTTTCGCGGACCCCTCGGTGAGCGGGTGGTGGTCCGCGGTCGGATCGGCACGCTGCTGCGCTACACCCAGACCCTGACGCTGTGGCGGGGCGTCGCGCGGGTGGACTGCCGCACCACCATCGACGACTTCACCGGCGCCGATCAGCTGGTGCGGCTGCGCTGGCCGTGCCCGGTGCCGGGCGCCATGCCGGTCAGCGAAGTCGGCGACGCCGTCGTCGGCCGCGGTTTCGCGCTGCTGCACGACGGGCCGCGCGCGGTGGACACCGCCCGGCACCTGTGGGCCCTGGACAACCCGGCGTACGGCTGGTTCGGCCTGTCCTCGGCCGCCCGGGTCCGGGTGTCGGGGGCCGGGGTGCGGGCGATCTCGGTCGCCGAGGTGGTGTCTCCGGCGGAGGCGGTGTCCGGGCCGCTGGCGCGCGCGCTGATGGTGGCGCTGGTCCGCGCCGGAGTCACGGCCACCTGCAGCGCCGCGGACAAGCCCCGCTACGGCCACCTGGAGGTGGATTCCAACCTGCCCGACGTGCGGATCGCGCTGGGCGGGCCGGACCGCAACGCCTTCACCGAGGCGGTGCTGGCCCACGCCGATGCGGTGTACGCCCGGGAACTCGACCGCCAGCTGGCGGCGACCGGCCGGGCCCGGGTCTGGGTGCCGGCCGAGACGCCGCTGGCCGCGGTGTGGGTGCCCGGCGCCGACCTGCGTGGACTGCGGGCGCTGCCGGTGCTGGTCGTCGACGGCCGCGCCGACGAGGACCTGCGCGCGGAGATCGCCGCGCTGGCCGACGATCTCGGTGACGCCGAGATCGTCGCGCAGCGGCCCGCGTCGGGAACGGAGGCGTTCGAGGACCGCACCGTCGCCCTGCTCAACCGCGGGGTGCCCAGCTTCGCCGTCGACACCGAGGGCACCCTGCACACCGCGCTGATGCGCTCGTGCACCGGCTGGCCGTCGGGCATCTGGATCGATGACCCCCGCCGCACCGCGCCGGACGGCTCCAACTTCCAGCTGCAGCACTGGACCCACGATTTCGACTACGCGTTGGTCAGCGGCGACGGCGACTGGCGGCGCGCGGACATCCCCACCCGCAGCGCGCAGTTCGCGCAGCCGCTGCTCGCCGTCGCCGGGGGCCGGCGGCCCGGTGCGCTGCCGCCGGTCGGTGCGCTGCTGCGCGTCGAGCTCGCCGACTCGGTCCACCTGGCGGCCCTCAAGGCGGCCGGCGATCCGCTGACCGCGGGCCGCGCCGCGCCGGTCGACCCGCACTCGGTCGCCCTGCGGTTGGTGGAGACGACCGGGGCGGGCGCGCGGGTGACGCTTAGCTCGGACGTCGCGGCGATCAGCGACCTGCGGGCCGCCGACCTCCTGGAGGCTCCCGAGGGGCGGCTGGATTCGGTCGACCTGCACGGCTACCAGGTGGCGACCGTGCTGGCCCGGTTCGACCTGCCCGCGACGCTCGCGGACGCCGCCGCCCTGGCGCCGAACGCCGAGGCCGCCCAGCCGCTCTACGCCCGCTATTGGCTGCACAACCGCGGGCCCGCGCCGCTCGGGGGCCTGCCCGCGGTCGCCCACCTGCACCCGTCGCAGATCAGTGCGCAGCCCGGCCGCGACGTGACGGTGCGTCTGACCGCGGCCAGCGACTGCAGCGACGCCACGCTGCGCGGCGGGGTCGTCCTCGCGTGCCCGGACGGCTGGTCGGCCACGCCCGCCGAGCTGCCCTTCACCCTGTGCAGCGGCGGCCACCTGGAGGCCGACGTGGTGGTGTCGATCCCGCCGACGGCAGAACCGGGCCTCTACCCCGTCCGGGCACGGCTGCGCCTCACCGGCGAACACATCCCCGCCCCCTGGCGGCAAGCGGTCGAGGACGTGTGCGTGGTCGCGGTGGGCGGCGCGGCGGTCGACCCGGGCGGGCTGGTCTACCTCGCCGACGGGCCGCGCGAGGTCACGCTGCGACCCGGCGAAGCGGGTGAGGTGACCGTCACCGTCGGCACCCACGCCCGGGCCGATTTGGCGCTCGAGGCGCATCTGATCAGCCCCTGGGGCACGTGGGAATGGATGGGACCCGCCGCCCTCGGCGCGGTCCTGCCCGCCGGCGGCACCGTCGGCCTCGGCTTCCGGGTGACCCCGCCGGCCTGGCTGGGACCCGGGCAATGGTGGGCGCTGGTCCGCATCGGCTGCGCCGGGCGGCTGGTCTACTCGCCCGCGGTCCGGGTGACGGTGACATGAGCGGCCACCCTGTCGCGACCGTCGCCGGCATCCCCGTGTCGTGCGCGGAGGTCGACGCGGCCGAAACGCGGCTGCGCGCTGGGCGGGGAGCGGGCGCGCTGCCGGCCGCGGGCACCGGCGAGGGCCGCCAACTGCGGCGCTGGCTGACCCAGCTCATCGTGACCCGGCGGGTGGTCGCCGCCGAGGCGGACGCGTGCGGGCTGGACCCGCGCGAAGCCCCGACCGAGGCGGAGCTGCTGCCCGACGTGACCGCACGGCTGGAGATCGGCAGCATCGCCGCGGCCGTACTGGCCGACCCGCGCGCCCGGGCGCTGTTCGCCGACGTCACCGCCGACGTGCACGTCACCGACGACGAGGTGGCCGCCTATCACGCCCGCAACCCGCTGCGCTTCGCCGCGGCACGGCCGGGTGAAAGCGGCTGGCGCACAACGGCATTGGCCGCTCCACCGCTGGCCGAGGTGCGATCGGCGATCGCCGAGCAGCTGCGCGGCGCCGCCCGGCGGCGCGCCTTCCGGCTGTGGCTGCACGCCCGCCGCGCCGAGCTGGTGCGGCTCGCGCCCGGCTACGAGCATCCCGGCGACCCCCGCCAACCCGACAACACCCACCGGCACTGAGACCATGCCAACCCTCTGCCTGGACATCGGCGGCACCAAAATCGCCGCCGCACTGGTCGATTCGGCCGGCGCGCTGGTGCACAGCGCGATCCGCCCCACCCCGGTCACGACCGCCGCCGGCGACGTGTGGGCCGTCGTCGAGGCGATGATCGCCGACGCGGTGCGCGCGGCCGACGCCCCGATCACCGCCGTCGGCATCGCCTCGGCCGGGCCGATCGACCTGCACACCGGATCGGTCAGCCCGATCAACATCGCGGGCTGGGACCGATTCCCGCTGCGCGACAGGGTCGCCAGCGCGGTGCCCGGGGTGCCGGTGGTGCTGGGCGGCGACGGCCTGTGTATGGCGTTGGGCGAGCACTGGATCGGGGCGGGCCGCAGCGCGGGGCCGGACGCCCGGTTCCTGCTGGGCATGGTGGTCTCCACCGGGGTGGGCGGCGGTCTGGTGCTCGACGGCGTCCCCTACGCCGGGCGCACCGGCAACGCCGGCCACGTCGGGCACATCGTCGTCGAACTGGACGGGCCGCCGTGCACGTGCGGCGGCCGCGGCTGCGTGGAGACGGTGGCGTCCGGGCCGTGGATGGTGCGCTGGGCGCGCGATAACGGGTGGGCGGCGCCGCCCGGCGCGGGCGCCAGGGACCTGGCCGTCGCGGCGGCGGCCGGAGACCCGGTGGCCCGGCGGGCCTTTCACCGATCGGCCAACGCGCTCGCCGCGATGATCGCCTCGGTCGGCGCGGTCTGCGATCTGGACCTCGTCGTGATCGGGGGAGGGGTGTCCAAATCCGGGCCGCTGCTCTTCGACCCCCTGCGGGCGAAGCTGGCCGACTACGCGGGGCTGGACTTCCTGTCCGGGCTGCGGGTGGTGCCCGGCGAGCTCGGCGGTGCGGCCGGCCTGATCGGCGCGGCCCGCCTCGCGGCCCTGGGCTGACGCGCCGCACGCCGCACGCGGCTTTCTACGCTGACTGGCATGAACCACAGCATCGACGCGCTCGCGGTCGTGATCATCGGCCTGCTGGTGGGTGTGGAGCTGGCGGTCGCGGTGTTCTTCCACCCGCTCATCGCGCGGCTGCCCGACGACGCCTTCCGTGCGGCCCGCGTCGGCGCCGCCCGATCGCTGGGCACGACGATGCCGTTCTGGTACGCGCTGAGCCTGTTGCTGTTGGTGGCGCTGGCCATCAAGGAGCGGGGCGCGGCGCGCGACTGGCTGTACGGGGCCGCCGGCGCCCTGATGGTGTTGGTCGTGCTGCTGACGGTCACGCTGCTGGTGCCGATCAACAACCGCATCGCCAAGTGGCCGGCCGCCGGTGAGCTCTCGCGTGACCTCGCGGCCCGGTGGGATCGGCTGCACCGGCTGCGGGTGGCCCTGCTGCTGGCGGTGTTCGTCCTGCTGACCCTCGGCGTCACCCGCGCGGTCATCTGAGCCGGCGTCCGGGGTCGCCGTTTTGGCTGACCGCGCAGGCCACGCTATTGTGTTAGCCGTTCCACCGAAGACCGTCGGTGACCGAGCAATCGGTCGAAGGTCCGGGAGGTATCCCGGCGGCCCACGCAGGAGGACGAGGCACGACGCCGGCTCGCGCCGGCGTGTTTGTACGCCCCGGCCGTTTCCTGCGCCGGGGCGTTCGTCGTTTTCGGGGGAATCGAGACGACACGTCGCATGACTTCACTTCAGGAGGTAGGCATGGCCAGGGCTGACAAGGCCACCGCCGTTGCGGACATCGCCGAGCAGTTCAAGGAATCGACCGCTGCCCTGGTCACCGAGTACCGCGGCCTGACGGTCGCCAACCTGGCCGAGCTGCGGCGCTCGCTGGGCGCGTCGGCCACGTACTCGGTGGCCAAGAACACGCTGGTCAAGCGGGCTGCGTCGGAAGCCGGGGTCGACGGCCTCGACGAACTCTTCGCCGGCCCGACGGCCATCGCGTTCATCACCGGGGAGCCGGTCGACGCCGCCAAGGCCATCAAGACCTTCGCCAAGGAGCACAAGGCGCTGGTCATCAAGGGCGGCTACATGGACGGCCGCGCGCTGACGGTCGCCGAAGTCGAGCGCATCGCCGACCTCGAATCGCGCGAGGTGCTGCTGGCCAAGCTGGCCGGCGCGATGAAGGGCAACCTCGCCAAGGCGGCCGGGCTGTTCAACGCCCCGGCGTCGCAGGTCGCCAGGCTCGCGGCCGCGTTGCAAGAGAAGAAGGCCGCAGAGGGATCGGCGGGGCCAGCAGCTTCCGCTGAGCCCGCCGCGGAAGCCGCCCCGGAACCCGCTTCGGAAGCACCCGCCGAGCCTGCGGAAGCCCCGGCCGAAGCCGAATAACAACCACCCCGGAACCTGGGAAAAACAAGGAAGGACCCACACCCATGGCAAAGATGTCTACCGACGACCTGCTCGACGCGTTCAAGGAGATGACGCTCCTGGAGCTCTCCGACTTCGTCAAGAAGTTCGAGGAGACCTTCGAGGTCACCGCCGCCGCCCCGGTCGCCGTCGCCGCGGCCGGCCCGGCCGCCGGTGGCGCGCCCGCCGAGGCCGCCGAGGAGCAGTCGGAATTCGACGTGATCCTCGAGTCCGCCGGCGACAAGAAGATCGGCGTCATCAAGGTGGTCCGCGAGATCGTCTCCGGCCTGGGCCTCAAGGAGGCCAAGGACCTGGTCGACGGCGCGCCCAAGCCGCTGCTGGAGAAGGTCGCCAAGGAGGCCGCCGACGAGGCCAAGACCAAGCTCGAGGCCGCTGGCGCCACCGTCACCGTCAAGTAAGTCACTGCGCGCAGGCCCCCGGGATCGAGGTCCCGGGGGCTTCGTGCGCTCAGCGGGCGCCCATCGCCGTCTGCAGCGACTGCGCCACCCGCTCCGGTGAATCACCAAGGGCCACAAGCAGGTTCGACGTCATCGACCCCAGCACCGGGACGACGGCCGAGCTGTCGTCGCCGTAGTAGCCGGCCAGTTCCAGCATGACGAAGCCGTGGATCAACGCCCAGAACTGCGCCGCGGTCGCCACCACGGACGCGTCGTCGACACCGTCTTTCACGGCGCCCGCGGGTTTGATGCGGCCGGCCAGCATGCACCGGTGCACCCCGCGCACCACGTGCGCGAAGCTCGGGTAGTCGCGCTCGATCGCGGCGACCGTCAGCGTCAGGACGTTGTGGGCGGGCGCGTTGATGCCGTGCGCGCTGGTGCTGCCGAACATCAGCCGATACACGTGCGGGCGCTTGATCGCGTAGCGGCGGTAGGCGGCCCCGATCATGAACAGGTCGGCGACCGGGTCGGCGGTGTGCGGCACGGTCAGCGCGGCGTCGAACTGGCGCAGGCCCTCCTCGGCCACCTCGGCGATGAGCCCCCGCATCCCGCCGAAGTGGGTGTAGACCGCCATCGTCGAGGTCCCCGCGGCGCCGGCCACCTTGCGCGTCTGCAGGGCGTCGGGGCCGTGCTCGTCGAGCAGGCCGACCGCGGCGCGCAGCATCTCCTCGCGAACGCTGCGCTGAATCGGCGAAGTCATCTCGGAAGACACATTGCCATCTTCTCATCGGGGGCGTACGGTGCCAATAACGCTGAAATAACAATGTTATAGGAGCTCAGCCATGGCGACCACGACAACCGCCAAGCCCGGCAACCCCTACCTCGAGGACTTCCTGGCGCCGGTGAGCGCGGAGGTCACCGCCACCGACCTCAAGGTCACCGGACGCATTCCCGAACACCTCGACGGGCGCTACCTGCGCAACGGGCCCAACCCCGTCGCCGAGGTGGACCCCGCCGTCTACCACTGGTTCAGCGGCGACGGCATGGTGCACGGCGTGGCGCTGCAAGGCGGGCAGGCCCGCTGGTATCGCAACCGATGGGTGCGCACCGCCCACGTCTGCGCCGCACTCGGCGAGCCGGCGCCCAGCGGGCTGAACCCGCGGGCCGGCATGCTCTCCGTCGGCCCCAACACCAACGTCCTCAGCCACGCCGGCCACACGCTCGCGCTCGTCGAGGGGGGCGGGGCGAACTACCGCCTCACCGACGAGCTGGACACCGAGGGGCCCTGCGACTTCGACGGAACCCTGTTCGGGGGATACACCGCCCATCCGCACGCCGACCCGCGGACCGGCGAATTGCACGCGGTGTCCTACTCGTTCACCCGCGGGCGCACCGTGCAGTACTCGGTCATCGACACCCAGGGCCGGGCGCGGCGCACCGTCGACATCGAGGTGGGCGGGTCGCCGATGATGCACGACTTCTCGCTGACCGACAAGTACGTGGTGATCTACGACCTGCCCGTCACGTTCGACCCCGTCCAGGTGATGCCGGCGAACGTGCCCCGTTGGCTGAGCCTACCGGCCCGCCTGGTGATGCAGTCGCTCATCGGGCGCGTGCGGCTGCCCAGCCCGATGGCGACGGCGATCAATCGCAACCAGCGGCCGACCAGCCGGATGCCGTACCGGTGGGACGACAACTACCCGGCGCGCATCGGGGTGATGCCCCGAGAGGGCGGAAATCGGGACGTGCGCTGGTTCGACATCGAGCCCTGCTACGTCTACCACCCGCTCAACGCCTACTCCGAGATGCGCGACGGCACAGAGGTTTTGGTGCTCGACGTGGTGCGCTACGCGCGGATGTTCGACCGTGACCTGCGCGGTCCCGGCGACAGCCGGCCGACGCTGGACCGCTGGACCGTCAACCTGGCCACCGGGACGGTGACCAGCGAACGCCGTGACGATCGCCCCCAAGAATTCCCGCGCATCAACGAGGCCTTGCTGGGCGGGCCGCACCGGTATGGCTACACCATCGGCACCGAGGGCGGTTACCTGTCCGGCGGGCGATCCGAGATGTCGACCGCCGTGTACAAGCACGACTACGCGACCGGATCCGCCACCGCTGCCGATCTCGATGCGGGCCTTTTGCTCGGCGAGATGTCGTTTGTGCCCAATCCCGCACCGGGCGCCGAGGATGACGGCATCCTCATGGGGTTCGGCTATCACCGCGACCGCGACGAGGGCCGACTGGTCTTGCTGGACGCGCAGACGCTCGAGCACGTCGCCACCGTGCATCTGCCGCAGCGGGTGCCGATGGGATTCCACGGCAACTGGGCGCCCGCTGGCTAACACGTGCGTCAAATAAGTTGCGCCATCGCGGCTTCCGGCTGATCTCGGGAAGGCCAATTTTTCCCCGCTGTGTGCCGCAACCCTGATGCCGTGTGGCAGGCGTGCGCTACAGTGACTCATGCCACACAAAAGGGCAGGTGGCAGGCATGAGTGTCGACGGAAGGATTTCCCATGGGCGTCGCAATCGAGGTGAATGGACTCACGAAGTCCTTCGGTTCCTCGAGAATCTGGGAAGACGTGACGCTGGAAATCCCCGCCGGGGAGGTCAGCGTCCTGCTGGGGCCGTCGGGTACCGGCAAATCGGTTTTCCTGAAGTCACTGATCGGTTTGTTGCGCCCCGAGCGCGGCTCGGTGGTCATCGACGGCACCGACATCCTGCAGTGCTCGGCCAAGGAGCTCTACGAGATCCGCACGCTGTTCGGCGTGATGTTCCAGGACGGCGCCCTGTTCGGTTCGATGAACCTCTTCGACAACGCCGCCTTCCCGCTGCGCGAGCACACCAAGAAGAAGGAAGGCGAGATCCGTGACATCGTCATGGAGAAGCTGACCATGGTGGGTCTGGGTGGCGACGAGAAGAAGTTCCCCGGCGAGATCTCCGGCGGTATGCGCAAGCGCGCCAGCCTGGCCCGCGCCCTGGTGATGGACCCGCAGATCATCCTCTGCGACGAGCCCGACTCGGGTCTGGACCCGGTGCGTACCGCCTACCTGAGCCAGCTGATCCTCGACATCAACGCCCAGATCGACGCCACCGTCCTGATCGTCACGCACAACATCAACATCGCCCGGACCGTGCCGGACAACATGGGCATGCTCTTCCGCCGCAAGCTGGTCATGTTCGGCCCCCGCGAGGTGCTCCTGACTAGTGACGAGCCGGTGGTGCGGCAGTTCCTCAACGGCCGCCGCATCGGGCCGATCGGCATGTCCGAGGAGAAGGACGAGTCGACCATGGCCGAGGAGCAGGCCGCCCTCGAGGCCGGGCAGCACGCCGGCGGCGTCGAGGAGATCGAGGGCGTGCCTCCGCAGATCGTGGCGTCCCCCGGGATGCCGGAGCGCAAGGCCGTCGCCCGCCGCCAGGCGCGGGTCCGCGAGATCCTGCACACCCTGCCGCAGAAGGCCCAGGCCGCGATCATCGACGACATGGAGGGCACGCACAAGTACCGGGCGCACGAGGTCGGCGACTAGGAGGCCCGCCCCGAGGATTCGCGATAACTTCGTGTAACTCGGCGGCCCGCCCCCTTGACGACGGGGCGTAAACGGGCCAGTCTGTTGGGCAGCATGTATCCAGCGGAAAGTCGAGATGCCAGCCAGCGCCGATGTCCCTGGATGGCCTGTGCTGGACAGTTGAGGAATGCGCCGCCCTGCGCTATTGTTGGACGTTGCGCTGGCTACTTCCTGCCCACCTCACCCACCACTTGACACCGTGGTCTAAGCCTGAGCCCCCTCTAGTGGCTTAGTTCTTTAGTTGTGCGCGTGAGACTCGGACAGATCGTTCGCCGGCCTAACCGACACAATTCGCGGCGAACAGACCGGTGGTCCCGGTTTTCGTGAGTCGCACGAGGTGCTGGAAGGATGCATCTTGGCTGATTCTCGCCAGAGCAAAACGGATCGCCCACAGAGTTCCTCAAACGGAAGTTCCTCAAACGGCTCCGTGCCCGGAGCCCCCAACCGAGTTTCCTTCGCCAAGCTCCGCGAACCGCTCGAGGTTCCCGGCCTGCTCGACGTGCAGATCGACTCCTTCGAGTGGTTGATCGGCTCGCCGCGCTGGCGTGAGGCCGCGGCCGCCCGCGGCGACGTCAAGCCGGTGGGTGGCCTCGAAGAGGTGCTCTTGGAGCTCTCGCCGATCGAAGACTTCTCCGGCTCGATGTCGCTGTCGTTCTCCGACCCGCGTTTCGACGAGGTCAAGGCGCCGGTCGACGAGTGCAAAGACAAGGACATGACGTACGCGGCCCCGCTGTTCGTCACGGCCGAGTTCATCAACAACAACACCGGCGAGATCAAGAGCCAGACGGTGTTCATGGGCGACTTCCCGATGATGACCGAGAAGGGCACCTTCATCATCAACGGGACCGAGCGCGTCGTCGTCAGCCAGCTGGTGCGGTCGCCCGGCGTCTACTTCGACGAGACCATCGACAAGTCCACCGAGAAGCTGCTGCACAGCGTCAAGGTGATCCCCAGCCGCGGCGCGTGGCTGGAGTTCGACGTCGACAAGCGCGACACCGTCGGCGTGCGCATCGACCGCAAGCGCCGCCAGCCGGTCACCGTGCTGCTCAAGGCGCTGGGCTGGACCAACGAGCAGATCCACGAGCGGTTCGGCTTCTCCGAGATCATGATGGGCACGCTGGAGAAGGACAACACCGCCGGCACCGACGAGGCGCTGCTGGACATCTACCGCAAGCTGCGCCCGGGCGAGCCGCCGACCAAGGAGTCCGCGCAGACCCTGCTGGAGAACCTGTTCTTCAAGGAGAAGCGCTACGACCTGGCCCGCGTCGGCCGCTACAAGGTCAACAAGAAGCTGGGCCTGCACGCCGGCGAGCCGATCACGTCGTCCACGCTGACCGAGGAAGACGTCGTCGCGACCATCGAGTACCTGGTGCGCCTGCACCACGCCCGCACCGATGGCCACCCCGCCGTCATGACCGTGCCCGGCGGCATCGAGGTGCCGGTGGAGACCGACGACATCGACCACTTCGGCAACCGCCGGCTGCGCACCGTCGGCGAGCTGATCCAGAACCAGATCCGGGTCGGCATGTCCCGCATGGAGCGGGTGGTCCGCGAGCGGATGACCACCCAGGACGTCGAGGCGATCACGCCGCAGACCCTGATCAACATCCGGCCGGTGGTGGCCGCGATCAAGGAGTTCTTCGGCACCAGCCAGCTCTCCCAGTTCATGGACCAGAACAACCCGCTGTCGGGTCTGACCCACAAGCGCCGCCTGTCGGCGCTGGGCCCGGGCGGTCTGTCCCGTGAGCGGGCCGGCCTCGAGGTGCGCGACGTGCACCCGTCGCACTACGGCCGGATGTGCCCGATCGAGACCCCGGAGGGTCCCAACATCGGCCTGATCGGCTCGCTGTCGGTGTACGCGCGGGTCAACCCGTTCGGGTTCATCGAGACGCCGTACCGCAAGGTCGTCGACGGTGTGGTCACCGACGAGATCCACTACCTGACCGCCGACGAGGAGGACCGCCACGTCGTGGCGCAGGCCAACTCGCCGATCGACGCGAGCGGCCGGTTCGAGGAGTCGCGCGTGCTGGTCCGCCGGAAGGCCGGCGAGGTCGAGTACGTGCCGTCGTCCGAGGTGGACTACATGGACGTGTCGCCGCGCCAGATGGTGTCGGTGGCCACCGCCATGATCCCGTTCCTCGAGCACGACGACGCCAACCGTGCCCTGATGGGCGCCAACATGCAGCGCCAGGCGGTCCCGCTGGTGCGCAGCGAGGCGCCGCTGGTGGGCACCGGCATGGAGTTGCGCGCCGCGATCGACGCCGGTGACGTCGTCGTCGCGGACAAGGCCGGGGTGATCGAGGAGGTCTCGGCCGACTACATCACCGTGATGGCCGACGATGGCACCCGGCACACCTACCGGATGCGCAAGTTCGAGCGCTCCAACCACGGCACGTGCGCCAACCAGTCGCCGATCGTGGACGCGGGCGACCGGGTCGAGGCCGGCCAGGTCATCGCCGACGGTCCGTGCACCGAGAACGGCGAGATGGCGCTGGGCAAGAACCTGCTCGTGGCGATCATGCCGTGGGAGGGCCACAACTACGAGGACGCGATCATCCTCTCCAACCGCCTGGTCGAAGAGGACGTGCTCACCTCGATCCACATCGAGGAGCACGAGATCGATGCCCGCGACACCAAGCTGGGCGCCGAGGAGATCACCCGGGACATCCCGAACGTCTCCGATGAGGTGCTGGCCGACCTCGACGAGCGCGGCATCGTCCGCATCGGCGCCGAGGTCCGCGACGGCGACATCCTGGTCGGCAAGGTCACCCCGAAGGGTGAGACCGAGCTGACCCCGGAGGAGCGGCTCCTGCGGGCGATCTTCGGCGAGAAGGCCCGCGAGGTGCGCGACACCTCGCTGAAGGTGCCGCACGGCGAGTCCGGCAAGGTCATCGGCATCCGGGTGTTCTCCCGCGAGGACGACGACGAGCTGCCGGCCGGCGTCAACGAACTGGTCCGCGTCTACGTGGCCCAGAAGCGCAAGATCTCCGACGGCGACAAGCTGGCGGGCCGGCACGGCAACAAGGGCGTGATCGGCAAGATCCTGGCGCAGGAGGACATGCCGTTCCTGCCGGACGGCACGCCGGTGGACATCATCCTGAACACCCACGGGGTGCCGCGACGGATGAACATCGGCCAGATCCTGGAGACCCACCTCGGGTGGGTGGCCAAGTCCGGCTGGAATATCGAGGGTTCACCCGACTGGGCGGCCAACCTGCCCGAGGACCTGCTGCACGCGCAGCCGAACGCCATCGTCTCGACGCCGGTGTTCGACGGCGCCCGGGAGGCGGAGCTGCAGGGGCTGCTGTCCTGCACGCTGCCGAACCGGGACAACGAGGTGATGGTCGACGGCGACGGCAAGGCGGTGCTGTTCGACGGCCGCAGCGGTGAGCCGTTCCCGTACCCGGTGACCGTCGGCTACATGTACATCATGAAGCTGCACCACCTGGTGGACGACAAGATCCACGCCCGCTCCACCGGCCCGTACTCGATGATCACCCAGCAGCCGCTGGGTGGTAAGGCGCAGTTCGGTGGCCAGCGGTTCGGCGAGATGGAGTGCTGGGCCATGCAGGCCTACGGCGCCGCATACACGCTGCAGGAGCTGTTGACCATCAAGTCCGACGACACCGTCGGCCGGGTCAAGGTGTACGAGGCGATCGTCAAGGGCGAGAACATCCCCGAGCCGGGCATCCCCGAGTCGTTCAAGGTGCTGCTCAAAGAGCTGCAGTCGCTGTGCCTGAACGTCGAGGTGCTCTCGTCGGACGGCGCGGCGATCGAACTGCGCGAAGGCGAGGACGAGGACCTCGAGCGGGCCGCGGCCAACTTGGGAATCAACCTGTCCCGCAACGAATCCGCGTCCGTTGAGGACCTGGCTTAATCACTTCTAGTCACTAAACCCGCAAGGGGAAAGGGAGTTACGTGCTCGACGTCAACTTCTTCGATGAACTCCGTATCGGCCTGGCCACCGCGGAGGACATCAGGCAATGGTCTTACGGCGAGGTCAAGAAGCCGGAGACGATCAACTACCGCACGCTCAAGCCGGAGAAGGACGGGCTGTTCTGCGAGAAGATCTTCGGACCGACTCGCGACTGGGAGTGCTACTGCGGCAAGTACAAGCGCGTCCGCTTCAAGGGCATCATCTGTGAGCGCTGCGGCGTCGAGGTGACCCGCGCCAAGGTGCGCCGGGAGCGGATGGGCCACATCGAACTGGCCGCCCCCGTCACGCACATCTGGTACTTCAAGGGCGTGCCCTCGCGCCTGGGCTACCTGCTCGACCTCGCCCCGAAGGATCTCGAGAAGATCATCTACTTCGCGGCGTACGTCATCACGTCGGTCGACGACGAGATGCGGCACAACGAGCTGTCCACGCTCGAGGCCGAAATGATGGTGGAGCGCAAGGCCGTTGAGGACCAGCGCGACGCCGACCTGGAGGCCCGCGCCCAGAAGCTGGAGGCCGACCTGGCCGAGCTGGAGGCCGAGGGCGCCAAGGCCGACGCGCGTCGCAAGGTGCGCGACGGCGGCGAGCGCGAGATGCGCCAGCTCCGGGACCGCGCCCAGCGCGAGCTGGACCGGCTGGAGGACATCTGGAACACCTTCACCAAGCTGGCCCCCAAGCAGCTGATCGTCGACGAGAACCTCTACCGCGAGCTCGTCGACCGTTACGGCGAGTACTTCACCGGCGCCATGGGCGCGGAGTCGATCCAGAAGCTGATCGAGAACTTCGACATCGACGCCGAGGCCGACTCGCTGCGTGACGTCATCCGGAACGGCAAGGGGCAGAAGAAGCTTCGCGCCCTCAAGCGGCTCAAGGTGGTCGCCGCCTTCCAGCAGTCGGGTAACTCCCCGATGGGCATGGTGCTCGACGCCGTCCCGGTGATCCCGCCGGAGCTGCGGCCGATGGTGCAGCTCGACGGTGGCCGGTTCGCCACCAGCGACCTCAACGACCTGTACCGCCGGGTCATCAACCGCAACAACCGGCTCAAGAGGCTGATCGACCTCGGCGCGCCCGAGATCATCGTCAACAACGAGAAGCGGATGCTGCAGGAGTCCGTCGACGCGCTGTTCGACAACGGCCGCCGCGGCCGCCCGGTCACCGGGCCGGGCAACCGTCCGCTCAAGTCGCTGTCGGATCTGTTGAAGGGCAAGCAGGGCCGGTTCCGCCAGAACCTGCTCGGTAAGCGCGTCGACTACTCCGGCCGTTCGGTCATCGTGGTCGGCCCGCAGCTCAAGCTGCACCAGTGCGGGCTGCCCAAGCTGATGGCGCTCGAGCTGTTCAAGCCGTTCGTGATGAAGCGGCTCGTCGACCTCAACCACGCGCAGAACATCAAGAGCGCCAAGCGCATGGTGGAGCGCCAGCGCCCCCAGGTGTGGGACGTCCTGGAAGAGGTCATCGCCGAGCACCCGGTGCTGCTGAACCGCGCACCCACCCTGCACCGGCTGGGCATCCAGGCCTTCGAGCCGATGCTGGTGGAGGGCAAGGCCATTCAGCTGCACCCGCTGGTGTGTGAGGCCTTCAACGCCGACTTCGACGGCGACCAGATGGCGGTGCACCTGCCGCTGAGCGCGGAGGCGCAGGCCGAGGCGCGCATCCTGATGCTGTCGAGTAACAACATCCTGTCGCCCGCGTCGGGGCGCCCGCTGGCCATGCCGCGTCTGGACATGGTGACCGGGCTGTACTACCTGACCACCGAGGTCGACGCCGCCCTGGGCGAATTCCAGCCCGCCGCAAAGGATCAGCCGGAGGTCGGGGTGTACTCCTCGCCGGCCGAGGCGATCATGGCCGCCGACCGCGGCGTCCTGTCGGTGCGCGCCAAGATCAAGGTGCGACTGACGCAGCTGCGTCCGCCCGCCGAGATCGAGGCGGAGCTGTTCGGCGCCAACGGCTGGCAGCCGGGCGACGCCTGGATGGCCGACACCACGCTGGGCCGGGTGCTGTTCAACGAACTGCTGCCGGTGGGCTACCCGTTCGTGAACAAGCAGATGCACAAGAAGGTGCAGGCCGCCATCATCAACGACCTGGCCGAGCGCTACCCGATGATCGTGGTCGCGCAGACCGTCGACAAGCTCAAGGACGCCGGCTTCTACTGGGCGACCCGCAGCGGTGTCACCGTGTCGATGGCCGACGTGCTGGTTCCGCCGCGCAAGAAGGAGATCCTCGACCACTACGAGGAGCGGGCGGAGAAGGTCGAAAAGCAGTTCCAGCGTGGTGCTTTGAACCACGACGAGCGCAACGAGGCGCTGGTGGAGATCTGGAAGGAAGCCACCGACGAGGTCGGTCAGGCGCTGCGCGAGCACTACCCGAGCGACAACCCGATCATCACGATCGTCGACTCGGGCGCCACCGGTAACTTCACCCAGACCCGGACGCTGGCCGGCATGAAGGGCCTGGTGACCAACCCGAAGGGTGAGTTCATCCCGCGTCCGGTCAAGTCGTCGTTCCGCGAGGGCCTGACCGTGCTGGAGTACTTCATCAACACGCACGGCGCCCGAAAGGGCCTGGCGGACACCGCGTTGCGTACCGCCGACTCGGGTTACCTGACCCGTCGTCTGGTGGACGTGAGCCAGGACGTGATCGTCCGCGAGCACGACTGCGAGACCGAGCGCGGCATCCTGGTCGAGCTGGCCGAGCGCCAGCCCGACGGCACGCTGATCCGCGACCCGTACATCGAAACCTCGGCGTACGCGCGGACTTTGGGCACCGACGCGGTCGACGAGGCGGGCAACGTCGTCGTCGCCCGCGGCGAGGACCTGGGCGACCCGGAGATCGACGCTCTGCTGGCGGCGGGCATCACGCAGGTCAAGGTGCGCTCGGTGCTGACGTGCACCACGGGCACCGGCGTGTGCGCGACGTGCTACGGGCGGTCCATGGCGACCGGCAAGCTGGTCGACATCGGCGAGGCCGTCGGTATCGTCGCCGCGCAGTCCATCGGTGAGCCGGGCACGCAGCTGACGATGCGTACCTTCCACCAGGGTGGTGTCGGTGAGGACATCACCGGCGGTCTGCCGCGGGTGCAGGAGCTCTTCGAGGCCCGGGTGCCGCGCGGCAAGGCGCCGATCGCCGACGTCACCGGGCGGGTCCAGCTCGAGGACGGCGAGCGGTTCTACAAGATCACCATCGTTCCCGACGATGGGAGCGAGGAGGTCGTCTACGACAAGCTCTCCAAGCGGCAGCGGCTGCGTGTCTTCAAGCACGAGGACGGGTCCGAGCGGGTGCTGTCCGACGGCGACCACGTCGAGGTGGGCCAGCAGCTGATGGAGGGCTCGGCCGACCCGCACGAGGTGCTGCGCGTGCAGGGCCCGCGCGAGGTGCAGATCCACCTGGTCCGCGAGGTCCAGGAGGTCTACCGCGCCCAGGGTGTGTCGATCCACGACAAGCACATCGAGGTGATCGTTCGCCAGATGCTGCGCCGCGTCACCATCATCGACTCGGGCTCGACGGAGTTCCTGCCCGGCTCGCTGATCGACCGCGCGGAGTTCGAGGCGGAGAACCGTCGGGTGGTGGCCGAGGGCGGCGAGCCCGCCGCCGGCCGTCCGGTGCTGATGGGTATCACGAAGGCGTCGCTGGCCACCGACTCGTGGCTGTCCGCGGCGTCGTTCCAGGAGACCACGCGAGTGCTGACCGATGCGGCGATCAACTGCCGCAGCGACAAGCTCAACGGTCTGAAGGAGAACGTGATCATCGGAAAGCTGATCCCGGCCGGGACCGGCATCAACCGGTACCGCAACATCCAGGTGCAGCCGACCGAGGAGGCCCGGGCCGCCGCGTACACGATCCCGTCCTACGAGGATCAGTACTACAGCCCGGACTTCGGCCAGGCCACCGGCGCCGCGGTGCCGCTGGACGACTACGGCTACAGCGACTACCGGTAGTTTCTGCGACAACGAGAAAGCCCCGGGTTTCGCCCGGGGCTTTCTCGTTGCGTGGGGCGGCTGTTGATTGTCCGACCGAACGCCCGTTCAGCCGGGCGTTGCCAGTCGAACGCCCCGCCAGCCGGGCGTTCGACTGGCGGGAGGTTGCACTCTCGCCGCCGTCAGGACCCCTCACTACACTGGCCACCGTGCTCATCGGTTCGCATGTCCACCAGGATGACCCGCTGGCCGCCGCGCAGGCCGACGGCGCCGACGTCGTGCAGTTCTTCCTCGGCAACCCGCAGAGCTGGAAGAAGCCCAAGCCGCGTGACGACGCCGAGGCGCTCAAGGCGTCGACCATCCCGCTCTACATCCACGCGCCCTACCTGATCAACGTGGCCTCGGCCAACAACCGGGTCCGCATCCCGTCGCGCAAGATTCTGCAGGACACCTGCGACGCGGCCGCGGCGATCAGCGCGACGGCGGTGATCGTGCATGGCGGCCACGCCGACGATAACGACATGGACGCCGGCTTCGAACGGTGGGTCAAGGCGCTGGACTACCTGGAAACGGACGTGCCGGTCTACCTGGAGAACACCGCCGGCGGCGACCACGCGATGGCCCGCCATTTCGACACCATCGGCCGGTTGTGGGATCACATCGGCGACAAGGGAATTGGGTTCTGCCTGGACACCTGCCACGCCTGGGCCGCCGGCGAGCGGCTGATCGACGCGGTCGACCGCATCAAGGCGCTGACCGGCCGCATCGACCTGGTGCACTGCAACGACTCGAGGGACGCGGCGGGCTCCGGCGCCGACCGGCACGCCAACTTCGGCACCGGCCAGATCGATCCCGAGCTGCTCGCCGCGGTGGTCAAGGCCGCCGACGCCCCGGTGATCTGCGAAACCGCCGACGAGGGCCGCAAGGACGACATCGCGTTCCTGCGGGAGAAAACGGGCGGCTGAGCGCGGGCCAGCGCTTACCTTTGATCCATGCTGCGCCGGCTGGCCACGATCTCGGGTGTCGTCCTGGTGCTCGCGGGCTGCTTCCCCGGGGTCGCCAACGCGCCGACGGGCTTCGTGACCGGCACCAGCGTCCACCACCTCAAGGTCGGCGATCTCGATCGCAGCTATCGGCTGTACAAGCCCGCGGGAGTGGCGGCCTCGGCCCCGCTCGTGGTCATGATGCACGGTGTGTCGGGAAGCGCCAGGGAAGCCGAAAAGGACTACCACTGGGACGGTTTGGCCGATTCGGGCAAGTTCGTCGTCGCCTACCCGGACGGCCTCGACCACGCCTGGAACGTCGACGGCCAAACCTGCTGCGGCCGGTCCGGGCGAGAGGGCGTGGACGACGTCGGTTTCATCAGCGCGGCCGTCGCCGACATCGCCAAGAACGTCGGCATCGACACCGCCAAGGTCTACGCCACCGGCATGAGCAACGGCGGCATCATGTCCTACACGCTGGCCTGCACCACGGAGATCTTCGCCGCGATCGGCCCGGTCGCGGGCACCCAGCTGAACGTCTGCCGCACGCCGCATCCGATGTCGGTCATGCACATTCACGGCACCGCGGACGAGCTGGTGCCCTACGGCGGCGGGCCGGGCTACAGCGTGATCAACGGCCCGCCCGTGCCGGACGTGAATGCCTTCTGGCGCAACGTCGATCAGTGCGGCGCCCCGTCGGCCACCACCGACGGCCCGATCACCACCTCGACCGCGGGATGCGCCGACGGTCGCGGGGTCGTGCTCATCACGGTCGACCACGGCGACCACGAGTGGCCCGACTTCGCGACGCGACAACTGTGGGACTTCTTCGCCGCGCACCCACGCTGATCATTACACCTCTTGTGCAACTGTCGGAAAAATGTAACATTGATCCCATGCCGGATACCCATGTCGTCACCAACCAGGTCCCGCCCCTGGAAGACCACAACCCCGCCAGCTCGGCGGTGCTCATCGAGGCCCTGATTCGCGAGGGAGGGCAGTGGGGCCTGGACGAGGTGAACGAGGTCGGCGCCCTGTCGGCCAGCCGCGAGGCGCAGCGATGGGGCGAGCTCGCCGACCGCAACCGCCCCATCCTGCACACCCACGACCGCAACGGTCACCGGATCGACGAGGTCGAATACGACCCGGCGTACCACGAGCTGATGCGCGCGGCGATCACCCATGGCATGCACGCCGCGCCCTGGGCCGACGAGCGGCCGGGTGCGCACGTCGTGCGGGCC
This sequence comes from Mycobacterium sp. TKK-01-0059, assembly GCF_000709305.1. NCBI lineage: Bacteria > Bacillati > Actinomycetota > Actinomycetes > Mycobacteriales > Mycobacteriaceae > Mycobacterium > Mycobacterium sp. TKK-01-0059. Next base: position 1,007,154 of record NZ_KL446993.1, on the reverse strand, counting down.
GCCAAGACCTCGGTGTGGACGGTCGAACCGGGGCACGTCTGCCCGATCTCGATGACGTACGCCGTGGTGCCCGCGCTGCGCTACAACCCCGAGCTGGCCAAGGTCTACGAGCCGCTGCTGACCTCCCGCGAATACGACCCCGAACTCCGGCCGGCCACCGCCAAGCCCGGCATCACGGCGGGCATGTCGATGACCGAGAAGCAGGGCGGCTCCGACGTGCGCGCCGGCACCACGCAGGCGATCCCCATTGGCCCCAACGCCTCCGGCACCTACAGCCTGACGGGCCACAAGTGGTTCACCTCGGCGCCGATGTGTGACATCTTCCTGGTGCTCGCGCAGGCACCCGGAGGGTTGTCGTGCTTCATGCTGCCGCGTGTGCTGCCCGACGGCACCCGCAACCGGATGTTCTTGCAGCGCCTCAAGGACAAGCTCGGCAACCACGCCAACGCCTCGAGCGAGGTCGAATACGACGGCGCGATCGCGTGGCTGGTGGGCGAGGAGGGCCGCGGCGTGCCGACCATCATCGAGATGGTCAACCTCACCCGGCTGGACTGCACCCTGGGCAGCGCCACCAGCATGCGCACCGGTTTGACCCGCGCGATCTACCACGCCCAGCACCGAAAGGCCTTCGGCGCCTACCTCATTGACCAGCCGCTGATGCGCAACGTGTTGGCCGACCTGGCCGTGGAGGCGGAGGCGGCCACCATGGTCGCGATGCGGATGGCCGGCGCCACCGACAAGGCGGTGCGCGGCGACGAGACCGAGGCGCTGCTGCGCCGGATCGGCCTGGCCGCCAGCAAGTACTGGGTGTGCAAGCGCTCCACCCCGCACGCCGCCGAAGCCCTGGAATGCCTGGGCGGCAACGGCTATGTGGAGGACTCGGGCATGCCGCGGCTGTACCGGGAGGCGCCGCTGATGGGCATCTGGGAGGGTTCGGGCAACGTCAGCGCGCTGGATACGTTGCGCGCCATGGCGACTCGCCCCGAATGCGTCGAGGTGCTGTTCGGCGAAATCGCCGAGAGCGCGGGCCAGGACCCGCGCCTGGGCAACCATGTCGCGCGGCTGCGCGCCGACCTGGCCAACCTGGAGACCATCGCCTACCGCGGCCGCAAGGTCGCCGAGGACATCTGCCTGGCGCTGCAGGGCTCGCTGCTGGTGCGCCACGGGCACCCCGCCGTCGCCGAGGCGTTCCTGACGACCCGGCTCGACCGCCAGTGGGGCGGCGCGTTCGGCACCATGCCCGACGGGCTCGACCTCGCGCCGATTCTCGAGCGTGCTCTAGTAAAGGGATGACTCACGCGATCAGGCCGGTCGACTTCGACAACCTGAAGACGATGACCTATGAGGTCACCGACCGGGTCGCCCGGATCACGTTCAACCGGCCGGAGAAGGGCAACGCGATCGTCGCGGACACGCCGCTGGAGCTCTCGGCGCTGGTGGAGCGCGCCGACCTCGACCCGAATGTGCACGTCATCCTGGTGTCCGGTCGCGGCGAGGGCTTCTGCGCCGGATTCGACCTGAGCGCCTACGCCGACCGCACCGGGTCGGCCGGCGGCACCGGCGCGTACGCGGGCACCGTGCTGGACGGAAAGACCCAGGCGGTCAACCATCTGGCGGATCAGCCGTGGGACCCGATGATCGATTACCAGATGATGAGCCGCTTCGTCCGGGGCTTTTCCAGCCTCATGCACGCCGACAAGCCCACGGTGGTCAAGATCCACGGCTACTGCGTGGCCGGGGGTACCGATATCGCGCTGCACGCCGACCAGGTGATCGCCGCCGCCGACGCCAAGATCGGCTACCCGCCCACCCGGGTGTGGGGCGTGCCGGCGGCCGGCCTGTGGGCGCACCGGCTCGGCGACGCGCGCGCGAAAAGGCTGCTGTTCACCGGCGATTGCATCACCGGCGCTCAGGCCGCCGAGTGGGGATGGGCGGTCGAGGCGCCGGATCCGGCGGATCTCGACGAGCGCACCGAGCGGCTGGTCGAGCGGATCGCCGCGGTGCCGGTCAATCAGCTGATCATGGTCAAGCTCGCGCTGAATTCCGCCCTGCTGCAACAGGGTGTGGCCACCAGCAGAATGGTCAGCACGGTGTTCGACGGTGTCGCCCGGCACACGCCCGAGGGCCACGCGTTCGTCGCCGACGCGGTCGAGCACGGATTCCGTGAGGCGGTGCGGCATCGCGACGAACCCTTCGGCGACCACGGCCGCCGGGCGTCCGGGGTGTAGCCATGCCGGACCTGACGGCGCGGTCGGTGGTGCTCAGCGTGCTGCTCGGCGCCCACCCGGCGCGCGCCCGCGCCAGCGAACTGGTCAGGCTCACTTCCGATTTCGGCATCAAGGAGTCGACGCTGCGAGTGGCGCTGACCCGGATGGTCGGCGCGGGCGACCTGGTCCGCAACGTCGACGGCTACCAACTCTCGGATCGCCTGCTCGCCCGCCAGCGGCGCCAGGACGATGCCATCGACCCGCGCGTGCGTCCCTGGCGCGGGGAGTGGGTCACCCTGGTCGTGACCAGCGTGGGAGACGACGCACGCACCCGGGCCGCGCTGCGAACCGCCATGCACGACAAGCGTTTTGGTGAGCTGCGCGAGGGGGTGTGGATGCGCCCCGACAACCTCGACGCGGAGCTCGGCCCCGACGTAAAGGCCAGGGTCCGGGTGCTGCGGGCGCGCGACGACGACCCCGCCGAGCTGGCCGCGCAGCTGTGGGACCTGCCCGCCTGGGCGCGGGCCGGGCACCGGTTGCTCGACGACATGGCCGCCGCGCCGGACATTCCCGGCCGTTTCGTGGTGGCCGCCGCGACCGTCCGGCACCTGCTCACCGACCCGGTCCTGCCCGACGAACTCCTGCCGGCCGACTGGCCCGGGGCCCGGCTGCGGGCGGCCTACCATGACTTCGCCGCTGAGCTGCTGCGGCGGCGCGAACCACTATGTGCGGAGGCGAGATGAGCGATCCGGTGCGCGTCGAGCGCAACGGCCGGGTGATCACCGTGATCATCGACCGGCCGGGGGCGCGCAACGCGGTCAACGGCCCGACGGCCGCCGCGCTGTATGCGGCGTTCGAGGAGTTCGACCGCGACGACACCGCGTCGGTCGCCGTGCTGTGGGGCGACGGCGGAACATTCTGCGCCGGAGCCGATTTGAAGGCGTTCGGCACACCGGACGCCAACGCCGTGCACCGGAGTGGCCCGGGCCCGATGGGCCCGACGCGGATGGTGCTGTCCAAGCCCGTCATCGCCGCGGTCAGCGGCTACGCCGTCGCCGGCGGCCTCGAGTTGGCCATCTGGTGTGATCTGCGGGTGGTCGAGGAGGACGCCGTGTTCGGGGTGTTCTGCCGGCGCTGGGGCGTTCCCCTGATCGATGGGGGCACCGTGCGGCTGCCGCGCCTGATCGGCCACAGCCGCGCGATGGACATGATCCTCACCGGCCGCGCCGTGGCCGCCGACGAAGCCCAGGCCATCGGGCTGGCGAACCGAGTGGTCCCCAAGGGCCAATCGCGCCGGGCCGCAGAGGAATTGGCGGCACAACTGTCGGCACTGCCGCAGCAGTGCCTGCGCTCGGACCGGCTCTCGGCGCTACACCAATGGGGGGCAACGGAATCCGAGGCGCTCGACTTCGAATTCGCCAGCATCTCCCGGGTGGCCGCGGAGGCGAACGAAGGGGCCGGGCGGTTCGCCGCCGGCGCGGGGCGTCACGGCGCGGCCGCCGATTGAGGGCGAGTTCGCCGCCGATCAAGGCCGGTGAGCCGCCGGTCAGCTGCCCTTGTTGATCGTGTTGTCCGAGCCGAGGTTGTCGACCTTGGGATCGCCGTCTTTGTAGGTGATGGTGTTGTTCATCCCGAGCACGGTGATGCGCTTCTCGACCTTGTCGAGGGTGATCTTGTTGTTGGTGCCGCCGATGTTCACCGTCGAGCAGCTGCCCGTGACGGTCAGGGTGTTGTCCGAACCGGCCACGTTCAACGACTTGCCGGTGGCGCAGTCGAGGTTGGTGGTGGTGCCCATCGACCCGTAGTTCACCGCGTTGCCGATCTCGAGGGACGCGGTGGTGCTCGCTCCGCTCGATCCCGTCGTCGGCGCGGCGCCGGCACTCGTCGTCGGGCTGCTCTTCGTCGTGGTGGTGGAGGAGGAGCCCGCCGGCGGGTTGGCCGTCGAGCTGCAGCCGGCCAGCACCAGGATCGCGGCGGCCGGTGCCAGGGCGAAGGTGTGCACACGCATCGTTGTTTGATTCCCCTCGGTATGGTGCCTCAGCCCGGCACCTGCTGGAGCCGGTTGGTCATGCCCAGTTCGCGGCCCCGGTCCCACAGGAACGGCTGACCGCCCTTGTAGAGCACGGTCTGGTCGTGGCCGTACACCGTGATGTCGTGCGAAACCGAGTCGGCGATAACGACATTCGACGAACCCATCACCGTCACGGCGTAACAGTTGCCCAGCGCGGTGACCGTCAGGAACGAGCCGTTGACCAGCAGCGTGGCGTCGTTGCAGTCGACCGTCTGCTCCATGTCCTCCCCGATGACATGGGTGTCGCCGTTCTTGGCCTGCGCAAGCCCCGGCACGGCCGCGAAACAGGCCACGATGGCGACGGCGCACGTGGCCAACGACCCGGCGACAGTTGTCCACTTCACTGCGGGCCCCCTCTTGGACGGGTCGTCTGCTCGAATGAGCCAAGCATGACATTACGTGCATTCGCCCGCCCGATGGCAGATTTTCTTTTGGTTTGCCGGGAGCTCATGCGCCTCCGGGGAGATTAATGTCTGACCGGGCGTCAACTAGAGTCATTAGTTAACCGCAACCCGTTCCCGCGATCGAAGGGCGACCGCCATGGCAGCTCAACCGGAATCGCCGTCGGCGGCCGGGCGCCAACGCGCGGGACGGCCCGGTTCGCGCCCGACCAAGCTCAGCCGGGAAGGGATCATCGACGGCGCGCTGACGTTCCTGGACCGCGAGGGCTGGGACGCCCTGACCATCAACGCGCTGGCAACGCAGTTGGGCACCAAGGGGCCGTCGCTGTACAACCACGTGGACAGCCTGGAGGACTTGCGCCGGGCGGTCCGGATCCGGGTGATCGACGACATCATCATGATGCTCAACCGGGTGGGCGAGGGCCGCGCCCGCGACGACGCGGTGCTCGTCATGGCCGGCGCGTACCGCAGCTACGCCCACCACCACCCGGGGCGCTACTCGGCCTTCACCCGGATGCCGCTGGGTGGCGAAGACGCCGAGTACGCGGCGGCGACCCGCAGCGCGGCCGCCCCGGTGATCGCCGTGCTGTCCTCCTACGGGCTCGACGGCGCCGAAGCCTTCCACGCCGCGCTGGAGTTCTGGTCCGCGATGCACGGCTTCGTGTTGCTCGAGATGACCGGCGTCATGGACGACATCGACACCGACGTGTTGTTCTCCGACATGGTGCTGCGCCTGGCGGCGGGTCTGGAACGGCGCACCGCCCACGACGGCGCCAGGGGCTAGGCCCCGTTGCGATCCCCGCTGGTCCGCCGCTTTGACCTGCGAGACCGGCGGCGGGTATTGTGGTTCCTCGTGCCTGGCGGCTTACGGCGCCTAACCGTAAGGAAGTGAATGCCGGGCGAATTCGCGTGTCCACCATGCATCGGACTTACGTCCGGTGCGCAGCGCATGCGACACACCCGGCCGCGGGGTGAAGCGGACGGTCATAACTGCAGTACACAGACTTGAAGACGCCAGAAATATGCCGAACACGAACAGAGAAAGCCGGTAGATGCCAACCATTCAGCAGCTGGTCCGCAAGGGTCGCCGGGACAAGGTCGCCAAGGTCAAGACCGCGGCCCTCAAGGGCAGCCCGCAGCGCCGTGGCGTATGCACCCGCGTGTACACCACCACTCCGAAGAAGCCGAACTCCGCTCTTCGGAAGGTCGCCCGCGTGAAGCTGACGAGCCAGGTTGAGGTGACGGCCTACATCCCCGGCGAGGGACACAACCTGCAGGAGCACTCGATGGTGCTGGTGCGTGGTGGCCGGGTGAAGGACCTGCCGGGTGTCCGGTACAAGATCATCCGCGGTTCGCTCGACACCCAGGGCGTCAAGAACCGCAAGCAGGCTCGCAGCCGTTACGGCGCCAAGAAGGAGAAGAGCTGATGCCGCGCAAGGGGCCCGCGCCGAAGCGCCCGTTGGTCAACGACCCGGTCTACGGGTCGCAGCTGGTCACCCAGCTGGTGAACAAAGTCCTGCTGCAGGGGAAGAAATCGCTCGCCGAGCGCATTGTTTATGGTGCGCTCGAACAAGCCCGGGACAAGACGGGCACCGATCCCGTGATCACGCTCAAGCGTGCTCTCGACAACGTCAAGCCCGCCCTGGAGGTGCGCAGCCGCCGCGTCGGTGGTGCCACCTATCAGGTGCCGGTCGAGGTGCGTCCGGATCGGTCCACCACGCTGGCACTGCGCTGGCTGGTCAGCTTCTCGCGGCAACGCCGGGAGAAGACCATGGTCGAGCGCCTGGCAAACGAGATCCTGGATGCCAGCAACGGCCTGGGTGCCGCCGTCAAACGACGCGAGGACACCCACAAGATGGCCGAGGCCAACCGCGCCTTCGCGCATTACCGCTGGTAGGTCTTTGCGGCCCGCGCGCCGGGGCGCTGGCCTGACCGCGACAGACAGCAATTAAGCAATCGAAAGAGTGGGAAGACTTCTGTGGCACAGAAGGACGTGCTGACCGACCTGACCAAGGTCCGCAACATCGGCATCATGGCGCACATCGACGCCGGCAAGACGACGACGACCGAGCGCATCCTCTACTACACCGGTATCAGCTACAAGATCGGTGAGGTGCACGACGGCGCCGCCACCATGGACTGGATGGAGCAGGAGCAGGAGCGGGGGATCACCATCACCTCCGCGGCCACCACCTGCTTCTGGAAAGACAACCAGATCAACATCATCGACACCCCCGGGCACGTCGACTTCACCGTGGAAGTCGAGCGCTCGCTCCGTGTCCTCGATGGCGCCGTCGCCGTCTTCGACGGCAAGGAGGGCGTGGAGCCGCAGTCCGAGCAGGTCTGGCGGCAGGCCGACAAGTACGACGTCCCGCGCATCTGCTTCGTCAACAAGATGGACAAGATCGGGGCCGACTTCTACTTCTCCGTGCGCACCATGGAGGAGCGCCTCGGCGCCAACGTCATCCCGATCCAGCTGCCCGTCGGCTCCGAGGGTGACTTCGAGGGCATCGTCGACCTGGTCGAGATGAACGCCAAGGTGTGGCGCGGCGAGACCAAGCTGGGCGAGACCTACGACACCATCGACATCCCGGCCGAGCTGGCCGAGAAGGCCGAGGAGTACCGCACCAAGCTCCTCGAGGCGGTCGCCGAGACCGACGAGGCGCTGCTGGAGAAGTACCTGGGCGGCGAGGAACTGTCGGTCGACGAGATCAAGGGTGCGCTGCGCAAGCTCACCATCAGCTCCGAGGCCTACCTGGTGCTGTGCGGCAGCGCGTTCAAGAACAAGGGCGTGCAGCCGATGCTGGACGCCGTGATCGACTACCTGCCCTCGCCGCTGGACGTGCCACCGGCCGTCGGCCACGCGCCGGGCAAGGAGGACGAAGAGGTCACCCGCAAGCCGTCGACCGACGAGCCGTTCTCCGCGCTCGCGTTCAAGGTCGCCACGCACCCGTTCTTCGGCAAGCTGACCTACGTCCGGGTGTACTCCGGCAAGGTCGACTCCGGCAGCCAGGTCATCAACGCCACCAAGGGCAAGAAGGAGCGGCTGGGCAAGCTGTTCCAGATGCACTCCAACAAGGAGAACCCGGTGGAGACCGCCTCGGCGGGTCACATCTACGCGGTGATCGGGCTCAAGGACACCACCACCGGTGACACCCTGAGCGACCCGAACCAGCAGGTCGTGCTGGAGTCGATGACCTTCCCCGACCCGGTCATCGAGGTGGCCATCGAGCCCAAGACCAAGAGCGACCAGGAGAAGCTGTCGCTGTCGATCCAGAAGCTCGCCGAGGAGGACCCGACCTTCAAGGTGCACCTGGACCACGAGACCGGCCAGACCGTGATCGGCGGGATGGGCGAGCTGCACCTGGACATCCTGGTGGACCGGATGCGCCGCGAGTTCAAGGTCGAGGCCAACGTCGGCAAGCCGCAGGTGGCCTACAAGGAGACCATCCGCCGCAAGGTGGAGAACGTCGAGTTCACCCACAAGAAGCAGACGGGCGGCTCCGGCCAGTTCGCGAAGGTCATCATCAACCTCGAGCCGTTCACCGGCGAGGACGGCGCGACCTACGAGTTCGAGAACAAGGTCACCGGTGGGCGCATCCCGCGTGAGTACATCCCGTCGGTGGACGCGGGCGCGCAGGACGCCATGCAGTACGGTGTCCTGGCCGGTTACCCGCTGGTGAACATGAAGGTCACCCTGCTCGACGGGGCGTTCCACGAGGTCGACTCGTCGGAGATGGCCTTCAAGATCGCCGGTTCGCAGGTGCTGAAAAAGGCTGCGGCGCAAGCGCAGCCAGTCATCCTGGAACCGATCATGGCCGTCGAGGTCACCACGCCCGAGGACTACATGGGCGATGTGATCGGCGACCTGAACTCCCGCCGTGGCCAGATCCAGGCCATGGAGGAGCGGAGCGGTGCGCGCGTCGTGAAAGCGCATGTGCCGCTGTCGGAGATGTTCGGCTACGTCGGCGACCTGCGGTCCAAGACCCAAGGCCGGGCGAACTACTCCATGGTCTTCGACTCGTACGCCGAAGTGCCGGCGAACGTGTCAAAGGAGATCATCGCGAAGGCGACGGGCCAGTAAACATTCGCTCGGAGTAATCTTGCCGGGTCATTGGAATGCCTTGGGCGCGGCACAACTGAAAACACCAACACTGCTTTAACAAGCACCAACTAGTCCAGGAGGACACAGAAGTGGCGAAGGCGAAGTTCGAGCGGACGAAGCCGCACGTCAACATCGGGACCATTGGTCACGTTGACCACGGCAAGACCACGCTGACCGCGGCTATCACCAAGGTTCTGCACGACAAGTACCCGGACCTGAACGAGTCCCGCGCGTTCGACCAGATCGACAACGCGCCCGAGGAGCGTCAGCGCGGTATCACCATCAACATCTCCCACGTGGAGTACCAGACCGACAAGCGTCACTACGCCCACGTCGACGCCCCGGGTCACGCCGACTACATCAAGAACATGATCACCGGTGCGGCCCAGATGGACGGCGCGATCCTGGTGGTCGCGGCCACCGACGGCCCGATGCCGCAGACCCGTGAGCACGTGCTGCTCGCCCGTCAGGTCGGTGTGCCCTACATCCTGGTCGCCCTGAACAAGGCCGACATGGTCGACGACGAGGAGCTCCTCGAGCTCGTCGAGATGGAGGTCCGCGAGCTGCTGGCCGCCCAGGAGTTCGACGAGGACGCCCCGGTGGTGCGGGTCTCCGCGCTCAAGGCGCTCGAGGGCGACGCCAAGTGGGTCGAGTCCGTCGAGCAGCTGATGGAGGCCGTCGACGAGTCGATCCCGGACCCGGTCCGCGAGACCGAGAAGCCGTTCCTGATGCCGGTGGAGGACGTCTTCACCATCACCGGGCGTGGCACCGTGGTCACCGGCCGTGTCGAGCGCGGTGTGATCAACGTGAACGAGGAAGTCGAGATCGTCGGCATCCGCCCGACCAGCACCAAGACCACGGTCACCGGTGTGGAGATGTTCCGCAAGCTGCTCGACCAGGGCCAGGCCGGTGACAACGTCGGTCTGCTGCTGCGTGGTATCAAGCGTGAGGACGTCGAGCGCGGCCAGGTCGTGACCAAGCCCGGCACCACCACGCCGCACACCGAGTTCGAGGGTCAGGTCTACATCCTGTCCAAGGACGAGGGCGGCCGGCACACGCCGTTCTTCAACAACTACCGTCCGCAGTTTTACTTCCGCACCACCGACGTGACCGGTGTGGTGACGCTGCCGGAGGGCACCGAGATGGTGATGCCCGGTGACAACACCAACATCTCGGTGAAGCTGATCCAGCCCGTCGCCATGGACGACGGTCTGCGGTTCGCGATCCGCGAGGGCGGCCGCACCGTCGGCGCCGGCCGGGTCGTCAAGATCATCAAGTAGTTCGCTACTGAGTCAGGTCGAAGCCCGGATTGCCCACACGGCAATCCGGGCTTCGTCTGCTGTGCGCACCGCCTTGCCGGACCGGCGCGGAAATGATGCGGCCGCAGAGCGCCCTGCACTAGGATTTCGGCATAGTTCTCGGTGACCGTGAGGCGTGGCGGGGAGGTGCCGATGTCGTTCGTTCAAGCGACTCCCGAATTCGTTGCGGCTGCCGCGACGGACCTGGCCAGGATCGGGACGACGATCACCTCCGCCAACACGGCGGCGATGGGGCCGACGTCGGCGGTGCTCGCCCCCGGCGCCGACGAGGTGTCGGCGAGCATCGCCGCCCTGTTCGACGCCCACTCCCAGGTCTATCAGGCGCTCAGCGCCCAGGCGGCCGCGTTCCACAGCCAGTTCGTCCAGCTGATGAACGGCGGTGCGATGCAGTATGCCGCCGCCGAGGCGGCCAACGCGACGCCGCTGCAGACCGCGGCAGCGCCCGCATCGATGGCCGCGCAGGTACCGACGATGACGGCCGGCGCCATAAGCGCCTCGGCGCCGACCGCGCCCGCGGGGCCCCTGGCGGCGGCGGTGGCCCCGGCGGCCGCGGTGCCCGCACCGGCCGGCACGCCGGTCGCGGCGGCGCCGGTGGGGTCGGCGACGCTGGCCTCGGCCACCGCTCCGGCCGGACCGGCGCGGGTGGCGACGCCGGCCTACGCACCGGCCGGGCCCGCGAGCACCGTCGCGCCCGCGGCGTCGGCACCGACCGGCACGTCCGCCGCGCCGCCGGCACAGGTGGCGCCGCAGGCCTCCCCGGCCACGACGCTGCCGGTATCGCCGCGCACCGCCCCGCACCCGCCGGCGGGCACGCAGCCCGCGGCGCCTCCGGTGCGCCGGGTGCCGATCGTCCCGCCCGAATCGCTGGCCTGATCGCGGCCGAACCCGCTTTGCGCGTATCGGGTTCGCGGCGAGCCCCCGAGCGCTAATCTGACACAAATCCCCAGCAAGCCAAGGAGGGGCAAGTGTTAGCGCGCTACCTGAAGGCACAGTTGGTCGTTTTGCTGTGCGGAGGCCTCGTGGGGCCGATTTTCCTGGTCGTGTATTTCGTCATGGGGCTCGACAGCCTGCTGCAGTGGATGTTCTACGTCGGCCTGCTGATCACCGCGGCCGACGTGCTGATCGCGCTCGCGCTGGCCAACTACGGCGCCAAGACGTCGGCGAAGGTGGCCGCCCTCGAACAGAGCGGCGTGCTGGCGCTCGCGCAGATCACCGGCATCACCGAAACGGGCACGTGGGTCAACAACCAGCAGGTCGTCAAGGTGCACCTGCACATCGCGGGGCCCGGGCTCCTGCCGTTCGACAGCGAAGACCGCGTGATCGCCAGCGTCACCCGGCTGGGCAACCTCAACGCCCGCAAGGTGGTGGTCCTGGTCAACCCCACCACCAACGAATACCGGATCGATTGGGAGCGAAGCGCTTTGGTCAACGGCCTGGTGCCCGCGCAGTTCACGGTGGCCGAGGACAACCGGACCTACGACCTGAGCGGGCAGGCGGGCCCGCTGATGGAGATCCTGCAGATCCTCAAGGCCAACAACGTTCCCCTCAACCGGATGGTCGACATCCGGTCGAACCCGGCGCTGCGCGGCCAGATCCAGGCGGTGGTGCGCCGGGCCGTCGAGCAGCAGTCAGCGGCCGCCCAACCGGCGCCGGGTGCCCCGCCGGCTCCTGCCGTCCAGCAGGGCGCGGCGCCGTCGGCGGTCGTCACGCCGCCCGAACCGTCGATCGCCGCGCGCCTGCAGGAGCTGAACGATCTGCACGCGAGCGGGGCGCTCACCGACCAGGAATACAACAGCCGCCGCGCTGCGATCATCGCCGAAATCTAGGGGCTCGTCCGGCCACCGGCGGGCGAATTAGAACACGTTTCAGTTCCGCTGCTAGCCTGGTTTGGTCTGTCGGCGGTCGAAGGGGTTACACGTGGCTGGATCACTGCACGGGCGGGTGGCATTCATCACCGGGGCCGCCCGCGGCCAGGGGCGATCGCACGCCGTGCGGCTGGCCGCCGAGGGCGCCGACGTCATCGCGCTCGATATCTGCGCGCCGGCATCGGCCAGCGTGACCTACCCGCCTGCCACGCCCGAGGACCTCGACGAGACCGCGCGCCTGGTGGAGGGGCAGGGGCGCAAGATCCTGACCCGCATCCTCGACGTCCGCGACGACGCCGCGCTGCGGGAGCTGGTGGCCGACGGGATGGAACAGTTCGGCCGGCTCGACATCGTGGTCGCCAACGCCGGAGTGCTGAGCTGGGGCCGCGTCTGGGAGCTCACCGACGAGCAGTGGGACGCCGTCATCGGTGTCAACCTGACCGGCACCTGGCGCACGCTGCGCGCCACCGTGCCCGCGATGATCGAGGCGGGCAACGGCGGTTCCATCGTCGTGGTCAGCTCGTCGGCGGGGCTCAAGGCCACACCGGGCAACGGCCACTACTCGGCCAGCAAGCACGGGCTCACCGCGCTCACCAACACCCTCGCGATCGAGCTCGGCGAATACGGCATCCGGGTCAACTCGATCCATCCGTACTCCGTCGAAACCCCGATGATCGAGCCCGAAGCGATGATGGAGATCTTCGGCAGGCATCCCAGCTTCGTGCACAGCTTCCCGCCGATGCCGGTGCAGCCCAACGGCTTCATGACGGCCGACGAAGTCGCCGACGTCGTGGCGTGGCTCGCCGGCGACGGGTCCGGCACACTGACCGGCACGCAGATCCCGGTAGATAAGGGTGCCCTAAAGTACTGAGGCGCCATCGTGCTAAGAACTCCACGTGAGTACTGACGCGAGCGCCACCAACGGAATCGTGATCGTCGGCGGCGGATTGGCCGCCGCCCGCACCGCCGAGCAGCTGCGGAAATCGGAGTATTCCGGGCCCATCACGCTCGTCAGCGACGAGGTCCACCTGCCCTATGACCGCCCGCCGCTGTCGAAAGAGGTGCTGCGCAAAGAGGTCGACGACACCGCGCTCAAACCGCGCGAGTGGTACGACGAGAACGACATCACCCTGCGGCTGGGATCGGCCGCGACACGCCTGGACACCGCGGCGCAGACGGTGACGCTCGACGACGGGACGACGCTTCGCTACGACGAACTCGTCATCGCCACCGGGCTGGTACCGCGACGCATCCCGTCGATCCCCGACCTCGAGGGCATCCGGGTGCTGCGCTCGTTCGACGAGTCCCTGGCGCTGCGCGAGCACGCGTCCGCGGCGCAGCGCGCCGTCGTCATCGGCGCCGGCTTCATCGGCTGCGAGGTGGCGGCCAGCCTGCGCAGCCTGGGGGTGGACGTGGTGCTGGTGGAGCCCCAGCCCACTCCGCTGGCCGCGGTGCTCGGCGAACAGATCGGTGAGCTGGTGGCCCGGCTGCACCGCGCCGAAGGCGTCGACGTCCGGCTCGGGGTCGGCGTGGCGGAGGTGCGCGGTGACACGCGCGTCGAGGCGGTGGTGCTCAGCGACGGCACCGAGCTGCCGGCGGACGTGGTGGTGGTCGGCATTGGGTCGCGCCCGGCGACCGAATGGCTCGAGGGCAGCGGAGTTGACGTCGACAACGGCGTCATCTGCGACGAGGCCGGGCGCACCAGCGCGCCGAACGTGTGGGCGCTCGGGGACGTCGCGTCGTGGCGTGACGCGACGGGACACCAAGGGCGCGTGGAACATTGGAGCAATGTCGCCGATCAGGCCCGCGCCGTGGTGCCCGCGATGCTGGGGCAGGACGTGCCCACCGCGGTGGTGGTTCCCTACTTCTGGAGCGACCAATACGACGTCAAGATCCAGTGCCTGGGCGAGCCGGAGGCCGACGACATCGTGCACGTCGTCGAGGACGACGGTCGCAAGTTCCTGGCCTACTACGAACGCGACGGCGCCCTGGCCGGCGTGGTCGGCGGCGGGATGCCCGGCAAGGTCATGAAGATGCGCGCCAAAATCGCTGCGGCCGTGCCCATTTCGGAAGTGCTGGGCTGAGCCTTCGCTAGCCGACGGCGGTCGCGTACCGGTCGCCGACGTTCTCGGTGTTGCGGATCACCGTCGCGAGTTGCTCGGCGATGCCCGGCGCGCTGATGACCGTCGACGCGGACTTGTGGGTGTGGGGATTGCCCTGGGCGTCTGTGAGCTGCGCCCCCGCTTCCCGGGCGATCAGGGTCCCCGCCGCGGTGTCCCAGGGCTTGTTGGACATCATCACGCAGGCGTCCAGGGCGCCCTCGGCGACGAACGCGAGGTCCAGGGTCGCCGCCCCGATCATGCGGATGCGCTCGACCCGCGGCACCAGCTCGGCGGTGAGCGCCAGCCGGTGCTCGTTCAGCCTGCCGGCGTCGTGGCCGACGGCGTAGTCGCCGAGCGACACGATGGCCCCGCTGAGGCTGTCGGCGGCGCTGGCGTTGATCCGCTGGCCGCCCAGAAAAGCGCCCTTGCCCTCGATGGCGTGGTAGGTCTTGCCGAGCAGGGGAGCGTGGGTGACCGCGACCACGGTGCGCCCGGTGCGCATCAGCGCCAGTGATACGGCGCACAACGGCAGCCCGTGGACGAAGTTCGACGTTCCGTCGATGGGGTCGAGCACCCAGAGCCACTCGGAGGTTTCGATGTCCGGCTGTTGCTCGGACTCTTCGGCCAACAGTGGGATCTCGGGTGTGGTTTGGGCCAGGTAGTCGGCGATGTCACGCTGGATCGCAAGGTCGATGTCGGTGACCAGGTCACGGTCTCCCTTGTGCTGCACCGAGCTCGGCTGTGATTTCTTGAGCGTGGCGGCACCGATTTGCGTTGCTTGCCAGGCAATTTCGAAAAGCTCTTGCATTGCCTTCATGCGACAGACTTGCCTCGCTTCCAGGGGTAGCGCGTGGTCGCGTCTCTCGAGGATAGGGGACAGGTGATTTCACATCACAGTCGCATCACGGTATATCACGTTCGCATCACGACGCAGCTATGTCCGTTCCCCAGGACTGAAACACGCACCATTGTCGGTGTTTTCGCCGGTGAGGCCCCTGGCCCAGGGATGATTACGCTGAAATTGGTGATGCGCCACAACGCAATTCGATGGTGTTGCACATCACATCGGTTTGAGGTTTCGTCTGTCTTCGTCGAGGGCACCGGGCGCTCGTGTCTGCGGTGTCACAAAATTGCCAAAATTCCATCGCCAATCTTATTGTGCTGGAAAGACGTAACTTCTGAGCTCGCGTTTTTTTGCTAATGCGACGTCGACCGCCTCGGTCCGGGCGGCATCCGCCCGGCTCGGTTATTGTCTCCAAGCGAACGATGAATGGGGCCCATACGCACCAGAAGGGGTTGGCATAAGCCGCCTGGTGTGTTGTCCCTGAATCGTTTACGTCGAAGAAACCCCACACCCCAACCTGGCAGGCAGGTGATTGAAAAGTGACAGTGATTGATGAGATATACAGCGCTTCCAGCGTGATTCCGACCGTCGCTCTCAACGACGAGGCGAAGATGCCCGTACTCGGCTTGGGCGTAGCCAAATTGTCCGATGAGGAGACGGAAAGCTCGGTACTCGCGGCCCTGGAGGCTGGCTGCCGCCTCATCGACACCGCTGCCTCGTACGGAAACGAAGAAGCCGTCGGGCGCGCGATCGCCGCGTCGGGCATCCCGCGTGAGGAGTTGTTCGTCGCCACCAAGCTGGGCACCTCGAGGCAGGGCTTCCAGAGTGCCCAGGAGTCGTGCAAGGAGAGCCTGGACCGTCTTGGGCTGGATTACCTCGACCTCTACCTGATCCACTGGCCGGCGCCGAAGCTGGGCAAGTACGTGGAGAGCTTCGAGGGCATGAAGGTCGCCCGCGACGAGGGGCACGTCCGCTCGATCGGCGTCTGCAACTTCACCGAGGAACTGCTGGCGAACGTCATCGAGGAGACCGACGAGGTGCCCGCGGTGAACCAGGTCGAGCTGCACCCGCGCCTCAACCAGGCCGAGCTGCGCCAGGCGCACGCCCAGCACGACGTGACCACGCAGTCCTACAGCCCGCTGGGCGTCGGCAAGATGCTCGAGGACCCGACCGTGACGGCGATCGCCGCCGAGTACGGCCGCACGCCGGCGCAGGTGCTGGTCCGGTGGAACCTGCAGTTGGACAACGTGGTCGTCTCGCGGTCGTCCAAGCCCGAGCGCGTCGCCCAGAACCTGGACGTGTTCGACTTCACCTTGGAGCCTCAGCACATGGAGGCCATCGACGGATTGCACGACGGCACCCGGGTGCTGCACGATCCGATGACCTTCATGGGGACCTAGAGGTTCGCGAAAACCCTAGTGCCAGTGCACCGGCGGGCCGTGCGGATGGCAGTCGCCCAGCACGCGCGTCTCGCCGTCCGGCCAGCTGCGGGCGCGCACCTCGAACCTGATCGGCCCGCCGGGGCGAGAGCGCGCCGGCTCCATCGTCAGGTGGGCGAACGGTGAGCGCGCGTCGGCCCGTGCGGCCAGCGCGTCCACGTGCGCGCGCACCTCGTCGCGCTCGCCGGCCGACAGGTATTGCCAGGTGATGGAATGCCAGAGGACGGTGAGCGCGCCGTCGGACACCCGCAGGCCGGCGACCGCGCCGGCCGCCGTCCGGCGTTCGAGCCGGGCCGGGACCCGGCGGGCGACCTCGATGGCCCCGCGCAGCCGGGCGAGCCGCGCGGCCTGGTCGGGCCAGACGTAGCTCAGCACGGTCAGCTCCCCGTCGGTGTCGCCGACGTCGATCGGCGCGATGTCGTAGCCACGCCGCTCGACGATCCGCACGTCGCCCCCCGGCGGCAGCGCGCCGCGCCACGCGTCATCGATGGCCACCGGCGAGTCGGGCGGCCCCCACTGGCTCCCGGCGAACCGGTAGCGGTAGTGGTCGGCCCGCAGATTCAGCCCGGCGCTCGCCCCGATCTCGAAAAGCCTTATCGGCAAACCGGATTGATTGAGGTGCAGCAAACCGCCGATCAGTGCGGCCGATCGGCCCACCTCGTTGGTCTGTGGTGGTTGATCCAGCGCCGCGCGCAGCGCATCGGCGTGGCCGGCCGCGGCGTCGCGGATCTGAGGCCAGGCCGGTCCGGCGTCCCAGCTCCCGCCGGTGCTGGGGTACCAGCGGCGCAGGTGCGGCGCCCGGCCGTCGAGCACCAGCCGGTGCAGCCCGCCGAGCAGCCGGAGCGGCACCGCGTCGCGCGAGGGGGCGTGGCGGTGTCCGGACAGGATGGCCGCGAACACGCCGCCGGCTTCGACGTCGGCGGCCACCAGCTCGAACAGCTCGCCGTACATCGCGGAGCCCGACGAGGCGCAGAACCGGCCCTGGGCGCGCAGCGTGTGCGCCAGGTGCTCGACGCTCAAGTGTCCAGCTCGTTCAGCCCCGCGCCGACCACGTCGAAGGCATTGCCGAGGGCGACCGGCAGCGGGACGGATTCATCGCTGAGCCAGTGTTCGTACGCCGACAGCGCCACCCCCAGCATCGTCCAGGCGGCGGTCTGCGGCAGCAGGTCGGTGGTCTTGCAATCGCAACGGCGGGCCACGAACCCGGCGATCACCTCGCGCCAGCCGGCGTACATCGTCATCGAATACGCCTGCAGCTCAGCGGTTTGCAGGATCACCCGCATCCGCCGGCGGTGGCGGGCGGTCTCGGACTCGTCAAAGGTGTTGAACGCCAACAACGCGGCGCGCAGGGCATCGCCCAGGCGCACCCGGGAATCCACGTTGTCGAGCAGGTCCCGCAGGTGGGCGAGGTGAGTGTCGAAATCGCCCCAGGGGATGGCGTTCTTGGACGCGTAGTAGCGAAAGAGCGTGCGCCGGGAGATGCCGGCGGCGTGGGCCACGTCGTCGACGCTCACGTCGGCGAAACCGCGGGCGGTGAACAGGTCGATGGCCACGTCGGTGATGTGGGCCGGCGTGGTCGAGCGGCGCCTGCCCACCCGCTGCTGCGGCATCTTCGGACCCCGCCCTTCCATTTCGGCACTCGATGCCATATTCTGGCGGCGAGTGTGACTCAGACCCCATCGTTGTCAAGACCCGACGAAAGGCAAGGCCCCGTGGACCACGAGACCGAAACTGACACCCAGCTCGTCACCGAGACCCTGGTCGAAGAGGTGTCCATCGACGGCATGTGCGGGGTCTACTGACCGTGCCTGCGCCCGCGCAGGCCGAAACGGCTCGCCCTACCGGCGACACCGTGTTCGATCCTGATCGCGGCTGGCGACTGCACCCGCAGGTCGCGGTGCGCCCGGAACCGTTCGGCGCGCTGCTCTATCACTTCGGCACCCGCAAGCTGTCGTTTTTGAAGAACCGCACCATCCTCACGGTGGTGCAGTCGCTGGCCGAGCACCCCGACGTCCGCTCCGCTTTTCGCTCGGCGGGCATCGACGACGCGGGGCAGGTTCCCTACCTGCACGCGCTGGGTGTGCTCGTCGACTCCAAGATGCTGGTGCCCCGGGAGGACCATCAATGACCGCACCGACCCAAGCGGCCGTACCGCGGCTGATCGAGCAGTTCGAGCACGGGCTCGACGCGCCCATCTGCCTCACCTGGGAGCTCACCTACGCCTGCAACCTGGCCTGCGTGCACTGCCTGTCGTCGTCGGGCAAGCGGGATCCGCGCGAGCTGTCCACCCGTCAGTGCATGGACATCATCGACGAGCTGGAACGCATGCAGGTGTTCTACGTCAACATCGGTGGCGGGGAACCCACTGTGCGCCCGGACTTTTGGGAGCTCGTCGACTACGCGACCGCCCATCACGTCGGCGTCAAGTTCTCCACCAACGGCGTCCGGATCACGCCCGAGGTCGCCGCGCGGTTGGCGGCCAGCGACTACGTCGACGTCCAGATCTCGCTGGACGGCGCCACCGCCGAGGTCAACGACGCGGTGCGCGGACCCGGGTCGTTCGACATGGCGGTGCGGGCGCTGGAAAATCTGGCCGACGCCGGCTTCAAAGACGCCAAGATCTCGGTGGTCGTCACGCGGCACAACGTCGACCAGCTCGACGAATTCGCCGCGCTGGCAAGCCGTTACGGCGCCACGCTGCGGATCACCCGGCTGCGCCCGTCCGGGCGCGGCGCCGATGTCTGGGAGGAGCTGCACCCCACCGCCGACCAGCAGGTCCAGCTGTACGACTGGCTGGTCGCCAAGGGCGAGCGGGTGCTCACCGGCGACTCCTTCTTCCACCTGGCCCCGCTCGGTCAGTCCGGCGCGCTGGCCGGCCTGAACATGTGCGGCGCGGGCCGCGTCGTGTGCCTGATCGACCCCGTCGGCGACGTGTACGCCTGCCCGTTCGCCATCCATGACCGCTTCCTGGCCGGAAACGTGCTGTCGGACGGCGGCTTTGACAATGTGTGGAAGAACGCCCCGTTGTTCCGCGAGCTGCGCGAACCGCAGTCGGCGGGCGCCTGCGGCAGCTGCGGGCATTACGACAGCTGCCGGGGCGGCTGCATGGCGGCCAAGTTCTTCACCGGCCTGCCGCTGGACGGGCCGGACCCCGAATGCGTCCAGGGCCACAGCGCGTCGGCGCTGGCGCACGACCGCGAGACGCCGCGCCCCCGGGCCGACCACTCCCGCGGCAAGCGCATCCGCCAACCGGTGCCGCTCACGCTGTCGCTGCGGCCACCGACGGTCACGCCCGCGGCGCCGCCGGCGCGCCTGTGTAATGAAAGCCCGGTGTGACAATGGCCGAGAAATGGTTTGAGACCGTTGCCATCGCGCAGCAACGCGCCAAGCGCCGGCTGCCGAAATCGGCCTATTCGTCGTTGATTTCGGCCAGCGAAAAGGGAATCACGGTTTCCGACAACGTCGAAGCCTTCGGTGAACTCGGTTTCGCCCCCCACGTCGTCGGCGCGCCGGCCAAGCGCGACATGTCGACCAGCGTTATGGGGCAGGACATTTCGATGCCCGTCCTGATCTCACCGACCGGCGTGCAGGCCGTGCACCCCGAAGGCGAGGTGGCCGTCGCGCGCGCCGCCGCCGCCCGCGGCACCGCCATGGGCCTGTCCTCGTTCGCCAGCAAGCCGATCGAAGAGGTCATCGCGGCGAACCCCAAGTTGTTCTTCCAGGTGTACTGGCTGGGTGACCGCGACGCGATCGCGGCGCGGGTCGAGCGCGCCCGGGCGGCCGGCGCGGCGGGCCTGATCGTCACCACCGACTGGAGCTTCTCGCACGGCCGGGACTGGGGCAGCCCCTCGATCCCGGAGAAGATGGATCTCAAGACCATCCTGAAGATGAGCCCGGAGGTGATCACCAAGCCGCGGTGGTTTCTGCAGTGGGCGAAGACCATGCGGCCGCCGGAGCTGCGGGTACCCAACCAGGGCCGCCGCGGCGAACCGGGGCCCCCCTTCTTCGCGGCCTACGGCGAGTGGATGGGCACCCCGCCGCCGACCTGGGAAGACATCGCCTGGCTTCGCGAACTGTGGGGCGGGCCGTTCATGCTCAAGGGCGTGATCCGCGTCGATGACGCCAAAAGGGCTGTGGACGCGGGGGTTTCGGCGATCTCGGTGTCGAATCACGGTGGCAATAACCTGGACGGCACCCCGGCCTCGATCCGCGCCCTGCCGGCGATCGCCGCGGCCGTCGGCGATCAGGTCGAGGTGCTGCTCGACGGCGGCATCCGGCGCGGCAGCGACGTCGTGAAGGCCGTGGCGCTGGGGGCGCGCGCGGTGATGATCGGCCGGGCGTACCTGTGGGGCCTGGCCGCGGCGGGCCAACCGGGCGTGGAGAACGTCCTCGACATTTTGCGTGGCGGCATCGACTCGGCCCTGATGGGTCTGGGACATTCCTCGATCCACGACCTCGGGCCCGGCGACATCCTGGTGCCGCCCGGTTTCACCCGGGCGCTGGGTGTGCCGCCGGCCGGCGGATAACGAAAGCCGGGCTATCCAGGGCGGCTTTGTCGGAATTATTTGACGGCCACGGAAATCGTGGTACGGGCGGGGTAACCGTGACGAACGAGCCGACAATTCGAATGACCGATGAACGGCGCGGAAAAAAAGTTATTTTCAAGCTTCAACAATTGGTGCACGCCAGGTGAATTCGTCCTACCATCACCGAGTGCCCGTACTCGGCGAACTAGGAACAGCGACGTCGAGCCAGCTGTCCGGCACGGCGGCATCGGTCATGATTCCGCTGGGTTCGACCGAGCAACACGGGCCGCACCTGCCGCTGGACACCGACACCCGGATCGCGACGGCGGTCGCCCGGCGCGCTCGCGCGCGCCTCGGCGACGGGTGGCTGGTGGCGCCGGCCATCGCCTACGGCGCGAGCGGCGAGCACCAGAGCTTTGCCGGGACGATCTCGCTCGGCACCGAGGCGCTGACGCTGCTGCTGGTCGAGTACGGCAGGTCGGCGGGCACGTGGGCCCGGCGCCTGGTCTTCGTCAACGGCCACGGCGGCAACGTCGCCGCGCTGGGCGCCGCGGTGGCCAGGCTGCGCGCCGAGGGCCGCGACGCCGGGTGGTGCCCCTGTGTGGCCCCCGGCGGTGACGCCCACGCCGGGCATACCGAAACATCGGTGTTGCTCCATATCTCGCCGGCCGATGTCCGGACCGACCGGTGGCGCGCCGGCAACACCGCACCGTTGCCGGAGTTGCTCGGGTCGATGCGCCGCGGGGGAGTCGCGGCGGTCAGCCCGGTCGGCGTGCTGGGCGACCCGACCACCGCCACCGCCGCCGAGGGCGAGCGCATCGTCGCCGAGATGGTCGACGAGTGTGTCCGCCGCGTCGCCCGCTGGGGGCCCGGCCCCGACGGGATGCTGACATGACCTCTTCGGCGCCCCGGCTGCCCGACGGCTTCGCGGTCCAGGTCGACCGCCGCGTGCGGGTGCTCGGCGACGGCTCGGCGCTGCTCGGCGGTTCGCCGACGCGGCTGCTGAAGCTGGCCCCGGCCGCACAGGACATGCTCTGCGACGGCCGGCTGAAGGTCCGCGACGACCTGTCCGCCCAGCTCGCCCGCACCCTCCTGGACGCCACGGTCGCGCATCCCAGGCCCGCCGGCGGCCCGTCGCATCACGACGTGACCGTGGTAATTCCGGTGCGCAACAACATTTCTGGCGTGCGCCGGCTGGTGAGCTCGCTGCGCGGGTTGCGCGTCGTCGTGGTCGACGACGGCTCGTTCCACGCCGTCGAGCCCGAAGACTTCGTCGGCGCGCACTGCGACATCGAGGTGTTGCGCCACCACCGCAGCAAGGGCCCCGCGGCGGCCCGCAACACCGGGCTGGCGGCCTGCCGGACGGACTTCGTGGCGTTCCTGGACTCCGACGTGGCGCCGCGCCGGGGCTGGCTGGAGGCCCTGCTCGGTCACTTCTGCGACCCCACCGTCGGCCTGGTCGCGCCGCGCATTGTCGGCCTGACGCACAACGAGAACGTGGTGGCGCGCTACGAGGCCGTGCACTCCTCGCTCGACCTCGGTGAGCGCGAGGCCCCGGTATTGCCCCACAGCACGGTGTCGTATGTCCCCAGCGCGGCGATCATCTGTCGGTGCTCGGCCATCCGGGAGGTCGGCGGGTTCGACGAGACTTTGCAGTCCGGCGAGGACGTCGACCTGTGCTGGCGGCTGATCGAGTCGGGCGTCCGGCTGCGTTACGAGCCGATCGCGCTGGTGGCCCACGACCACCGCACCGAATTGCGGGATTGGCTCGCGCGCAAGGCGTTTTACGGCGGCTCGGCCGCCCCGCTGTCGGTGCGCCACCCGGACAAGACGGCGCCGGTGGTGATCTCCGGCTGGGCGCTGATGACCTGGACGCTGATGGCCTTCGGGTCCACGCTGTCGCGGCTGGCGTCCATCGTGCTGGCCGTCCTGACGGGTCGGCGCATCGCACGGGCGATGCGTAGCGCGGAGACGTCGATGACCGATGTCGCCATGATCGCGGGCCGCGGCCTGTGGTCGGCGGCGCTGCAGCTGGCGTCGGCGCTGTGCCGGCACTACTGGCCGCTGGCGCTGATGGCCGCGACCATGTCGCGGCACTTCCGGCGGGTGGTACTGGTCGCGGCCGTCATGGACGGGGTGGTCGACTGGCTGCGCCGCCGGGACGCCGTCGGCGACGACGTCGAACCGATCGGGCTGCCGACCTATCTGGTGCTCAAGCGCATCGACGACCTGGCGTACGGCCTGGGGTTGTGGTGGGGTGTGCTACGGGAGCGCAACTTGCGCGCCCTGAAACCCCAGATCCGGAGTTAGCCGCCGCCTTGACCGCAGCCGTCACGCACAGCGATGTGCTGATCGTCGGCGCCGGCAGCGCTGGATCGGTTGTCGCGGAACGCCTTTCCGCCGACGCGGACCGCACGGTCACCGTCCTCGAGACGGGCCCCGCCCTCGACGATCCGGGCCTGCTCGCCCAGACCGCCAACGGGCTGCAGCTGCCGATCGGCGTCGGCAGCCCCCTGGTCCGGCGCTATCAGACCCACCTCACCGACGAACCCGTCCGCCAGCACCCCTTGGTGCGGGGGGCCACGGTGGGCGGATCGGGAGCCATCAACGGCGGCTACTTCTGCCGCGGGCTGCCCCGCGACTTCGACCGCATCGGCCTACCGGGCTGGGGATGGTCCGAGGTGCTGGACAGCTTCCGGGCCATCGAGACCGACCTGGACTTCGACGGTCCCGCCCACGGCGACAGCGGACCCATCCTGGTGCGCCGCACCCACGAGATGACCGGGACCACGCACCGTTTCATCACCGCCGCCCAGCGCGCCGGATTCGGCTGGATCGCCGACCTCAACGACGTTGCGGCGGAACCGGTTTCGGGGATAGGCGCCGTCCCGCTCAACATCGTCGACGGAGTGCGCAGGGGGTCCGGCGCCGGGTATCTCATCCCGGCGCTGAGCCGGCCGAACCTGCGGCTGCACGCGCGGACCCGGGCGGTGCGGCTGCGCTTCGCCGGGAGCGTCGCGGTGGGCGTGGACGCGATCGGGCCGCACGGCCACACCGCGTTCACCGCCGACCGAATCGTGTTGTGCGGCGGGGCCATTGAAACGGCGCACCTCCTCATGCTGTCGGGCATCGGCGACCCCGACGCGCTGGCGGCCGCCGGGGTGCCGGTGGTCGCGCCGCTGCCGGTGGGGGCGTCGTTCAGCGATCACGCCGAGTGGGTGCTGCCCACCGACTGGACGGTGGCCCCCGGGCGCCCGGTGCTCGAGGTGGTGCTCAGCACGGCCGACGGCCTCGAGATCAGGCCGTACACCGGTGGATTCGTGGCGATGACCGGCGATGGCACCGCCGGGCACGCCGATTGGCCGCACATCGGGGTGGCCCTCATGCAACCGCGCGCGCGGGGCCGCATCACGCTGGTCTCGTCGGATCCCGACGTGGCGCCGCGCATCGAGCACCGTTACGACAGCGAGCCCGACGACGTCGCGGACCTGCGCCGGGGCATCGAATTGGCCCACGAATTGGCCGGCAGCACAATCGGTTCCGCGTCGGCGGTCTGGTCCACCTCGCAGCATCTGTGCGGCACCGCGCCGATGGGGGTCGACGGCGACCCGCGGGCCGTCGTCGACCCCCGGTGCCGGGTCTATGGCATCGACAACCTGTGGGTGATCGACGGCTCGGTCCTGCCCGCGATCACCAGCCGCGGTCCGCACGCCACCATCGTGATGATCGGGCACCGGGCGTCAGAATTCGTTTCGACCCGATAGTCTCGTCTCAGACAGGAGGTGGTCGCCATTACCGCCGGGACGACCGACCCGCGCCCCGCGAGGTCGCGGGCCAGGCTGCTGGACGCCGCCGTCACGCTGCTGCGGGCCGGGGGTCCCAGCGCGGTGACGGTCGACGCGGTCACCCGCACCGCCAACGTGGCCAGGGCGACCCTGTATCGCCACTTCCCGAGCGGAAACGACTTGCTGGCAGCGGCTTTCAACAGCCTGATACCGGCGTCACCGACCCCGCCGGCCGAGGGGTCGCTGCGGGACCGGCTGGTCGCGGTGGTGTTGGCCCAGGCCGAATCCGTGGCCCACGCGCCCACCCTCATGACGGCGATGTCCTGGCTGGCACTGGGGCGTGACCTGGAGGGGCTGCCCGAACCCCGGCACAGCGCCAACGCCGACAGCGCGGCGATCACCACCCTGCGCGAGCGGATCGCTCAGCAGTACGCGGAGCCGTTCGACGTCATCTTCGACAGCCCGGAGGCCGCCGAGCTGGGCGAGGTGGACCGATCCCGGGCGATCGCCATGCTCATCGGACCCCTGGTGCTGGGCCGCCTGTCCACCCTGCCCGATTTCGACTACCGCGAATGCGCGCTGGCGGCGGTCGACGGCTTCCTCCACGTCCAGACCAATCGGGCTAACGCAGCGAATACCGAATCGGCAGGTGCTTGAGACCACCCACGAACGTGGTGGCGACGAGTTCGGGTTCCCCGGCGCACTCGACGGACTCCAGCCGGGGCAACAGTTCGGTGAAGAAGCTGTTCACCTCCATGCGGGCCAGCGCGGCGCCCAGGCAGAAGTGCACGCCGTAGCCAAAGGCCAAGTGCTTGTTGGGGTCTCGGCCGACATCGAACCGGAACGGGTCGTCGAACACCTCCTCGTCGCGGTTCGCCGACACGTAGGACAGATACACCGATTCGCCCGCGGCGATCGGCACCCCGCGAACGGCGGTGTCGGCGACCGCGGTGCGCATGAACTCTTTGACCGGCGTCACCCAGCGGATCATCTCCTCGGTCGCCAGCGGCATCAGTGCGGGGTCGGCGGTCAACCGGGCGCGCTGGTCGGGGTTTTCGATCAGCGCCTGCAGCCCGCCGGCGATGGTGGCGCTCGTGGTGTCATGCCCGGCGGTCGCGATGATGACGTAATAGGAGGCCGTGTCGACGTCCGACAGCGGCTCGCCGTCGACGCGCGCGTTGGCGATCGCCGACGCCAGGTCGTCGGTGGGGCGGGCCCGCCGCGCCGCGGTGAGATCGCTGAAGTAGCTGAAGAAGTCGAGCAGGATCTGCATCTGCTCCTCGGGCGTGGTGCCCCGCTTGAATTCCTCGTCGTCGCCGCCGAACAGTTCCTGGGTGAGTCTGAGCATCCGCGGGAAATCCGATTCCGGCAGGCCCAGCAGCGACAAGATCACGTACAGCGGATAGTTCACGGCGACCTCCTGCACGAAATCGCATTCGCCGCCCGCGGCCATCATCTTGTCGACGTAGCTCTTGGCCAGCTCGTCGACCCTGACCTTCAGCGCGCGCATGGCCTTGGGTCGAAACCAGTCGGCACCGATCGCGCGCACCACCCGGTGCCGGGGGTCGTCCATGTGGATCAGGGTGCGCAGGCCCATCCCGGCGTCCAGCTGGGCGCGCGCGAAGTCGTCGGCCTCGGCGGGGGCCAGCAACGGCCGCGGCTCGTTGAGGAACAGGTCGTTGGCCCGCTCGATCTCCATGACGTCGGCGTGCTTGGTGATCGCCCAGAACGGCCGGTACGGCGGACAGTCGACCAACGACACCGGTGCGTGCGCGCGCAGGTGCGTCAGCGCCGCATGCAGCCGCGGCTCGTCGGCGTACGCGGTGGGGTCGGCGAACACCTTGACGGCCTGCGCGGTTTCCGGATCGACGGTCGGTGTGCTCATGGCACTAGTCTTGGCCCCGGCACCGGCCATCTCAAGGCCTCTGACCTGGGCGTTAGCGTCGCGTAGCGACGACGTCCGGGCCGGCCGTGGCGGATTGGGCCCGGCATCTCGCCCGAATTTTGTTCGGGCCCCGATCTAGGGCATACTGTTCAGGTTGCCTTGAGCCGGGTTTGCGCCTGGTCGGGCATACGACCAGCGTCCAAACGGGCGCGTCCGGTCCCATCCTTCGAGTGCGACGAATTTCGATCGTGAAATCGGCGCGCCGAGGCCGCGTGAGGGTGACACACCCGACCGCGGGGGCCGGTGGACCACGACAGGTAAACAGCGGCGCACTATCCGGCGCAACGCTCGATCGGCCAACATCGGCCGGCCCGATCGGCGCGCCGGTGGCACTGAGGACATGGATTATTTGAGCCCGGAAACCGGGCCTCAACAGGAGCGAGGGTAGGAGAAGCGTGGCGGGACAGAAGATCCGCATCAGGCTTAAGGCCTACGACCATGAGGCTATCGACGCGTCGGCGCGCAAGATCGTCGAGACCGTCGTCCGCACGGGTGCCAGCGTCGTAGGGCCGGTGCCGCTGCCGACCGAGAAGAATGTGTATTGCGTCATCCGCTCTCCGCACAAGTACAAGGACTCGCGGGAGCACTTCGAGATGCGCACGCACAAGCGGCTGATCGACATCCTCGACCCGACGCCGAAGACCGTTGACGCGCTGATGCGCATCGACCTTCCGGCCAGTGTCGACGTCAACATCCAGTAGGGGGTTACAGAGCAATGGCGCGTAAGGGCATTCTCGGTACCAAGCTGGGCATGACGCAGGTATTCGACGAGAACAACAGGATTGTGCCGGTGACGGTCGTCAAGGCCGGGCCGAACGTGGTGACCCGCATCCGCACGCCGGAGCAGGACGGCTACAGCGCCGTGCAGCTGGCGTACGGCGAGATCAGTCCGCGCAAGGTCAACAAGCCGGTGACCGGTCAGTACGCGGCCGCGGGCGTCAACCCGCGCCGGTTCTTGGCCGAGCTGCGGCTGGACAACCCGGACGCGGCGGCGGAATACCAGGTCGGCCAGGAGCTGACGGCCGAGATCTTCACCGACGGCAGCTACGTCGACGTCACCGGAACCTCCAAGGGGAAGGGCTTCGCCGGCACCATGAAGCGCCACGGCTTCCGTGGTCAGGGCGCCAGTCACGGTGCCCAGGCGGTGCACCGTCGCCCGGGTTCCATCGGTGGTTGCGCCACCCCCGCCCGCGTGTTCAAGGGCACGCGGATGGCGGGCCGGATGGGTAACGACCGGGTGACCGTCCAAAACCTGTTGGTGCACAAGGTCGATACCGAGAACGGCGTGCTGCTGATCAAGGGTGCGGTCCCCGGCCGCACCGGTGGACTCGTGGTGGTCCGCAGCGCGGTCAAACGAGGTGAGAAGTGATGGCAGCACAAGGTTCCAAGACGCTCAAGATCGACGTCAAGACACCGGCCGGCAAGGTCGAAGGCTCGATCGAGTTGCCGGCCGAATTGTTCGACGCCCCGGCCAATATCGCGCTGATGCACCAGGTCGTCACCGCCCAGCGGGCGGCGGCGCGCCAGGGCACGCACTCGACCAAGACGCGCGGCGACGTCAGCGGCGGTGGCCGTAAGCCTTACCGGCAGAAGGGAACCGGCCGCGCCCGGCAGGGTTCCACGCGGGCCCCGCAGTTCACCGGTGGTGGCGTCGTGCACGGCCCCAAGCCGCGTGACTACAGCCAGCGCACGCCCAAGAAGATGATCGCCGCGGCGTTGCGCGGTGCGCTGTCCGACCGGGCGCGCAACGGGCGCATCCACGCGGTCACCGAAATCGTCGCCGGCCAGACCCCGTCGACCAAGAGCGCCAAGGCGTTCCTGGGCGCGCTGACCGACCGCAAGCAGGTGCTGGTCGTGATCGGACGCAGCGACGAGGCGGGCGCCAAGAGCGTGCGCAACCTGCCCGGTGTGCACATCCTGACGCCCGGCCAGCTCAACACCTATGACGTGCTCCGCTCCGACGACGTGGTGTTTTCCGTGGAGGCCCTCAACGCCTACATCAGCGCCAACACCGGTACTCCCGAGGAGGTTTCGGCCTGATGGCGACCGTCACTGACCCCCGCGACATCATCTTGGCCCCGGTCATCTCGGAGAAGTCCTATTCGCTCCTCGATGACAACGTGTACACGTTCGTGGTGCACCCCGATTCGAACAAGACGCAGATCAAGATCGCGATCGAGAAGATCTTCTCCGTCAAGGTCGCATCGGTGAACACCGCGAACCGGCAGGGTAAGCGCAAGCGCACCAGGACCGGGTTCGGCAAGCGCAAGAGCACCAAGCGGGCCATCGTCACGCTGGCGCCGGGTAGCAAGCCGATCGATCTCTTCGGCGCACCGAGCTAGCCCGACGACGAGGAAGACCTGATTAGACATGGCAATTCGTAAGTACAAGCCGACGAGCCCCGGCCGTCGCGGCGCAAGCGTGTCCGATTTCTCCGAGGTCACCCGTTCCACCCCGGAGAAGTCGTTGGTTCGGCCGCTGCACGGCCACGGTGGGCGTAACGCGCACGGCCGCATCACCACCCGCCACAAGGGTGGCGGCCACAAGCGCGCCTACCGGGTGATCGACTTCCGTCGCAACGACAAGGACGGCGTCAACGCCAAGGTCGCCCACATCGAATACGACCCCAACCGGACCGCCAACATCGCGCTGCTGCACTTCCTGGACGGTGAGAAGCGCTACATCATTGCGCCGCAGGGACTTTCGCAGGGCGACGTGGTGGAAACGGGTCCGAACGCGGACATCAAGCCGGGCAACAACCTGCCGCTGCGCAACATCCCGGCCGGTACCGTGATCCACGCCGTGGAACTGCGGCCGGGCGGTGGCGCCAAGCTGGCGCGGTCGGCCGGCGCGAGCATTCAGTTGCTCGGCAAGGAGGGCACCTACGCGTCGCTGCGTATGCCCAGCGGCGAGATCCGTCGCGTCGACGTGCGTTGCCGCGCCACCGTCGGCGAGGTGGGCAACGCCGAGCAGGCGAACATCAACTGGGGGAAGGCCGGCCGCATGCGGTGGAAGGGCAAGCGCCCTTCGGTCCGTGGTGTGGTCATGAACCCGGTGGATCACCCGCACGGTGGTGGTGAGGGCAAGACCTCCGGTGG
Organism: Mycobacterium sp. TKK-01-0059; assembly: GCF_000709305.1. Lineage (NCBI taxonomy): Bacteria > Bacillati > Actinomycetota > Actinomycetes > Mycobacteriales > Mycobacteriaceae > Mycobacterium > Mycobacterium sp. TKK-01-0059. The sequence goes on along the minus strand of NZ_KL446993.1, from coordinate 977,447 downwards.
TCGCCACCCGGTGAGCCCGTGGGGCAAGCCCGAGGGCCGCACCCGCCATCCCAACAAGGCCAGCAACAAGCTCATTGTCCGACGCCGGCGCACCGGCAAGAAGCACGGTCGCTAGGGAAGTCAGGAGTAGCACATGCCACGCAGCCTGAAGAAGGGCCCGTTCGTCGATGGCCACCTGCTCAAGAAGGTGGATACGCAGAACGAGAAGAACACCAAACAGGTGATCAAGACATGGTCGCGCCGTTCGACGATCATTCCTGACTTCATCGGCCACACGTTCGCGGTCCACGACGGACGCAAGCACGTCCCGGTGTTCGTCACCGAGTCGATGGTCGGCCACAAGCTTGGTGAATTCGCCCCCACCCGCACCTTCAAGGGACACATCAAGGACGACCGGAAGGCCAAACGGCGATGACCACGACTGAATTTCCCTCGGCGGTGGCCAAAGCGCGCTTCGTGCGGGTGTCGCCGAGAAAGGCGCGACGGGTGATCGACCTGGTGCGCGGCCGCTCGGTGGCCGACGCGCTCGACATCCTGCGCTGGGCGCCGCAGGCCGCAAGCGAGCCGGTGGCCAAGGTGATCGCCAGCGCCGCGGCCAACGCGCAGAACAACAACGGGCTGGACCCGTCGACCCTGGTGGTCGCCACCGTCTACGCCGACGAGGGCCCCACCGCCAAGCGCATCCGGCCGCGCGCCCAGGGCCGCGCGTTCCGGATTCGCAAGCGCACCAGCCACATCACGGTCGTGGTGGAGAGCCGCCCGGCCAAGGACCAGCGGTCGGCGAAGTCGACCCGGGCCCGCCGCGCCGAGGCGAGCAAGGCCGCCGCCAAGAAGGCCCCGGCCACCAAGGCGCCGGCCAGCAAGGCGCCCGCCAAGAAGGCCGCGGCAAAAGCGCCCGCGAAGAAGGCCGCACCGAAGGCCGAAGCCAAGACGTCTGAGACTTCTGACGCGAAGGGAGGCTCAGACTAGTGGGCCAGAAGATCAATCCGCACGGCTTCCGGCTGGGCATCACGACCGACTGGAAGTCCCGCTGGTACGCCGACAAGCAGTACTCGGACTACGTCAAGGAAGACGTCGCGATCCGGCGGCTGCTGTCGACCGGCCTGGAGCGGGCCGGGATCGCCGACGTGGAGATCGAGCGCACCCGCGACCGCGTCCGGGTGGACATCCACACCGCGCGCCCGGGCATCGTCATCGGTCGCCGCGGCACCGAGGCCGACCGGATCCGCGCCGACCTGGAGAAGCTGACCGGCAAGCAGGTGCAGCTCAACATCCTCGAGGTCAGAAACCCTGAGTCCCAAGCGCAATTGGTGGCCCAGGGCGTCGCCGAGCAGCTGAGCAACCGCGTGGCGTTCCGCCGGGCGATGCGCAAGGCCATCCAGTCGGCGATGCGCCAGCCCAACGTCAAGGGCATCCGCGTGCAGTGCTCCGGCCGTCTCGGCGGCGCCGAGATGAGCCGCTCGGAGTTCTACCGCGAGGGCCGGGTGCCGCTGCACACGCTGCGCGCCGACATCGACTACGGCCTGTACGAGGCCAAGACCACCTTCGGCCGGATCGGCGTGAAGGTGTGGATCTACAAGGGCGACATCGTCGGTGGCAAGCGCGAACTGGCCGCCGCCGCCCCCGCGGGCGCCGAGCGTTCCCGCCGCGAGCGCCCGTCGGGCACCCGCCCGCGCCGCAGTGGCGCCTCAGGCACCACGGCCACCAGCACCGAGGCCGGCCGGGCCGCCAGCGCCGAAGAGGGCGCCGCGGCCGCCGCACCCGCTGCAGAACCGCAAAGCACGGAGAGCTGAATCATGTTGATTCCACGCAGAGTTAAACACCGCAAGCAGCACCACCCCCGCCAGCGCGGCATCGCCAGCGGTGGCACGGCGGTGAACTTCGGCGACTACGGCATCCAGGCCCTGGAGCACGCGTACGTCACCAACCGGCAGATCGAGTCCGCTCGTATCGCCATCAACCGGCACATCAAGCGTGGCGGCAAGGTGTGGATCAACGTGTTCCCCGACCGCCCGCTGACCAAGAAGCCCGCGGAAACCCGGATGGGTTCGGGTAAGGGTTCGCCGGAGTGGTGGGTCGTCAACGTCAAGCCGGGCCGGGTGCTGTTCGAGCTCAGCTACCCCAACGAGCAGATCGCCCGCGCGGCGCTCACCCGCGCAATCCACAAGTTGCCGATCAAGGCGCGCATCGTGACTCGAGAGGATCAGTTCTGATGGCAGTGGGAATTTCGCCGGGCGAACTGCGCGAGCTCACCGACGAGGAGCTGACCGAGCGGTTGCGCGAGTCCAAGGAGGAGCTGTTCAACCTGCGCTTCCAGATGGCGACCGGCCAGCTCACCAACAACCGCCGGCTTCGCACCGTGCGTCAGGAGATCGCGCGCGTCTACACCGTGCTGCGCGAACGAGAACTCGGCCTGGCTTCCGGGCCGGATGGTAAGGAATCGTGATGGCAGAAGCCAAGAAGGCCGCCCCCAAGAAGGCCGCCGCAGCCCAAGCCGCGTCGAAGGACAAGGGCCCCAAGCACACTCCCGCGAACCCGAAGGTGCGTGGCCGCCGCAAGATGCGCATCGGTTACGTGGTGAGCGACAAGATGCAGAAGACAATCGTGGTCGAACTGGAAGACCGCGTCCGTCACCCGCTGTACGGCAAGATCATCCGGACCACCAAGAAGGTCAAGGCGCACGACGAGAACAGCGCCGCCGGGATCGGCGACCGCGTCTCGCTGATGGAGACGCGCCCGACGTCGGCGACCAAGCGCTGGCGGCTCGTCGAGATTCTGGAAAAGGCGAAGTAAGCCCTCACGCGTATGTGCGTTCGCCGAGCGTGACCTCACTGCGAAAGAACGGCCGAATTCTCGCGGTGGCGTTACGCTCGGCGCATGTCCACTGACTCGCGAGCCTTCAACGGCAAGATCGAGCTCGATATCCGGGATTCCGAACCGGATTGGGGTCCCTACGCCGCGCCGACCGCGCCGCAGGACGCACCGAACGTCCTCTATCTGGTCTGGGATGACACCGGCATCGCGACCTGGGACTGCTTCGGCGGCCTGGTCGAGATGCCGGCCATGTCGCGTATCGCCGAACGCGGCGTCCGGCTTTCGCAGTTTCACACCACCGCGCTGTGTTCGCCCACCCGGGCGTCGCTGCTCACCGGGCGCAACGCCACGACCGTCGGCATGGCCACCATCGAGGAGTTCACCGAGGGCTTCCCCAACGCCAACGGTCGCATCCCGTTCGACACCGCCCTGCTGTCCGAGGCCCTCGCCGAGGCGGGATACAACACCTACTGCGTGGGCAAGTGGCACCTGACGCCGCTGGAGGAATCGAACCTGGCGTCGACAAAGCGGCACTGGCCGCTCTCGCGCGGCTTCGAACGGTTCTACGGGTTCCTGGGCGGGGAGACCGACCAGTGGTATCCCGACCTGGTGTACGACAACCACCCGGTCAGCCCGCCGGCCACCCCGGAGGACGGCTACCACCTGTCAAAGGACCTCGCCGACAAGACGATCGAATTCATCCGCGACGCCAAAGTGATTGCGCCGGAAAAGCCGTGGTTCTCCTACGTGTGCCCCGGCGCCGGGCACGCGCCGCATCACGTCTTCAAGCAATGGGCCGACCGCTACGCGGGCCGCTTCGACATGGGCTACGAGCGCTACCGCGAGATCGTGCTGGAGCGGCAGAAGTCGATGGGCATCGTGCCGGGCGACACCGAACTGTCGCCGGTCAACCCGTACCTCGACGTGAAGGGTCCCGACGGCCAGGAGTGGCCCCTGCAGGACACGGTGCGACCCTGGGATTCCCTGAATGACGACGAGAAGAGGCTGTTTTCCCGGATGGCCGAGGTGTTCGCCGGGTTCCTGAGCTACACCGACGCCCAGATCGGCCGGATCCTGGACTATCTCGAGGAATCGGGCCAGCTCGACAACACCATCATCGTGGTGATCTCCGACAACGGCGCCAGCGGCGAGGGCGGGCCCAACGGCTCGGTCAACGAGGGCAAGTTCTTCAACGGCTACATCGACACGGTCGAAGAAAGCATGAAGCTGTTCGAGCATCTCGGCGGGCCGCAGACCTACAACCACTACCCGATCGGGTGGGCGATGGCGTTCAACACGCCCTACAAGCTCTACAAGCGCTACGCCTCCCACGAGGGCGGGATCGCCGACACCGCAATCATCTCCTGGCCCAACGGGATTGCCGCGCACGGCGAGGTCCGCGACAACTACATCAACGTCTGCGACATCACGCCGACCGTCTATGACCTGCTCGGCCTGACACCGCCGGAAACGGTCAAGGGCATCGCACAGAAGCCACTGGATGGCGTGAGTTTCAAAGCGGCACTTGACGATCCGAAGGCCACCACCGGCAAGAACACCCAGTTCTACACCATGCTGGGTACCCGCGGGATCTGGCACGAGGGCTGGTTCGCCAACACGGTGCACGCGGCCACACCGGCCGGCTGGTCGCATTTCGACGCCGATCGCTGGGAGCTGTTCCACATCGAGGCCGACCGCAGCCAGTGCCACGACCTTGCGGCCCAAAAGCCGGAGAAACTCGAGGAACTCAAGGCGTTGTGGTTCTCGGAGGCCGCCAAGTACAACGGGCTGCCGCTCTCGGATTTCAACATCCTGGAGACCCTGGGGCGGTCGCGGCCGTATCTGGTCGGCGAACGGTCCAGCTACGTCTACTATCCCGATTGCGCGGACGTGAGCATCGGCGCCGCCGCCGAGATCCGCGGCCGCTCGTTCTCGGTGCTGGCCGAGGTGACCATCGATACCACCGGCGCCGAGGGTGTGCTGTTCAAGCAGGGCGGCGCGCACGGCGGGCACGTGTTGTTCATCCAGGACGGGCGGCTGCATTACGTGTACAACTTCCTCGGCGAGCGCCAGCAGGAGGTCTCCTCGGCGCAGGCCGTGCCGTTGGGCAGGCATCTGTTCGGCGCCAGCTATTCGCGGACCGGCACGGTCGAAAACAGTCATACGCCGCTCGGTGACCTGACGCTGTTCATCGATGACGAGGTCGTCGGCACGCTCGCCGGGGTGAGCACCCACCCCGGCACCTTCGGGTTGGCGGGCGCCGGCATCACCGTCGGTCGCAACGGCGGATCGGGTGTGTCCAGTCGCTTCAAGGCGCCGTTCGCGTTCACCGGCGGGACCATTGCCCAGGTCACCGTCGACCTGTCCGGCCGGCCCTATCGGGACGTGGAAACCGAGATCGCGCTGGCCTTTTCGCGCGACTGACGCGGCCGCGCGAGCGAGCGCCGGCGACGCCTGGATCGATCGAGCGGGGTTCGTCATACCCTGGACTGGTGCTGAGCGAACTGGTCGACCTCCCCGGCGGGTCATTCCGCATGGGCTCGACCAGCTTCTACCCGGAAGAGGCGCCGATCCATACGGTCACCATCGGTCCCCTTGCGGTGGAACGGCACCCGGTGACCAATGCGCAGTTCGCCGAATTCGTCGACGCCACCGGGTATCTCACGGTGGCCGAGCAACCGATCGACCCGGCGCTGTTTCCCGGTGCGGATCCCGACGATCTGTGCCCGGGCGCAATGGTTTTCCGGCCGACGCCGGGGCCGGTGGACCTGCGTGACTGGCGACAGTGGTGGCAGTGGGTGCCGGGCGCGAGCTGGCGTCATCCGTTCGGGCCCGACAGCGACGTGGCCGACCGCGGCGATCACCCGGTGGTGCAGGTCGCCTACCCCGACGCGGCCGCCTACGCGCGCTGGGCGGGGCGGCGGCTGCCGACCGAGGCCGAGTGGGAGTACGCGGCCCGCGCCGGAAGCACCACGACGTACTCGTGGGGTGACGAGGTCACCAGCGATGGCCGGCTGATGGCCAACACCTGGCAGGGCAGCTTCCCCTACCGCAATGACGGGGCGCTCGGCTGGGTGGGGACCTCGCCGGTGGGCACGTTTGCGCCCAACGCGTTCGGCCTCGTCGACATGATCGGCAACGTCTGGGAATGGACCGCCACCGAATTCTCGCCGCACCATCGGCTCCATTCGCCGCCCAAGGCGTGCTGCACCCCGCCGGGCCCCGCCGACCCGTCCGTCAGCCAGACGTTGAAGGGCGGCAGCCACCTGTGCGCGCCGGAGTACTGCCACCGATACCGGCCGGCGGCCCGGTCCCCGCAATCGCAGGACTCCGCGACCACCCACATCGGGTTTCGCTGCGTGGCGGATTCGCGGTCGGGCTAGGCCGGGCGGCTTGTCGGACCCCTGTGGCATAGTCGAATGTATGTTCGATGAGGTGCGGCGGCGTGCGGTGATCGCGGAGCTTGATGAGCTCGTTGAGCGGTGTCATCCGTCGTCGACGCCGGAGTCGGCGGCCCTGTTGGAACAGATCGGGGTTGTGGCGCGCGTGGAGAATCGGGCGGCGGCGGCGCAGTTGGTGGCGGTCGGGGAGTTGTTTGCCTATCGGCTCTCGCGCTGTGCGGAGAGCGAGGAGTGGGCGGTGGACACCGAGGCGGCGGTGGCCGCGGAGGTGGGCGCGCAGTTGCGGATCGGCCAGGGCCTGGCCGCGAGCCGGGTGCGTTATGCCCGCGCGATGCGCGAACGCCTGCCGAAAGTGGGGGCGGTGTTTGCCGCCGGGGATATCGATTACCGGATGTTTCAGACCATTGTGTTCCGCACGGATCTGATTACCGACCTCGATGTGTTGCGTTCGGTGGACGCGGTGTTGGCGGCCACGGTGGGCCGCTGGCCGTCGTTGAGTCAGGGCCGGTTGGCCGCCCAGGTCGACAAGATCGTGGCCAAGGCGGATGTGGATGCGGTGCGCCGGCGCCAGGAGCGCGTGGCCGGCCGGCAGGTGTGGATGGCCGACATGGGCGATGGGCTGGCGCATCTGGAGGGCACCCTGTACGCCCCGGATGCGCACGCGTTGGATCGGCGCCTGGATGCGTTGGCGGCCACGGTGTGTGCGCATGACCCACGGACTCGGGAGCAGCGCCGCGCTGATGCGTTGGGGGCGTTGGCCGCCGACGCCGACTGGTTGGGGTGTCGTTGCGGCCGCTCGGATTGTGCGGCCGGGGGCCGGGCCGCGGGCCCGGTGGTGATTCATGTGATCGCCCCGCAGACCAGCGCGGGGTGGGCGCCGGGCGTGCAGATCGGTGCCGAGGGATTGATCCCGCCGGAGGTGCTGGCCGAGTTGGCGGCCTCGGCGCGGCTGGTGCCGTTGGCCCATCCCGCCGATGCGCCGCCGGAGGCGGGGTATGTGCCCTCGCGGGCGTTGGCCGATTTCGTGCGGTGTCGGGATCTGACGTGTCGCTGGCCCGGCTGTGATCGCCCGGCCACCGCCTGCGATGTGGACCACACCATCCCGTACGCCGCCGGTGGGCCCACGCATGCCTCGAACCTCAAGGCGCTGTGTCGTACGCATCATTTGGTGAAAACGTTTTGGGGCTGGCGTGACCAACAGCTGCCCGATGGCACGCTGATCTTCACCTCCCCGGCGGGTCAGACTTATGTGACCACCCCGGGTAGTGCGCTGTTGTTTCCCAGCTTGTGCGCGCCCACCGGCGACCTCCCCGCGCCCGCTGCGCCGCGGCCCGAACCCTGCGGCGAGCGCACCGCGATGATGCCCCAACGCCGCCGCACCCGCACCCAAGACCGCGCCGCCCGCATCGCCGGAGAACGCAAACACAACCGCGACGCCCGGCTGGCCCGGCGGGCCCTGCCGGCGACGTGCTCCTGGCCCACCGTCTACGGTCCCGACGACGATCCGCCGCCGTTTTAGGTGCAGAATTTCCTGATCTCGATGCCGCCGAAGCAGAATTTGGCTCTGAGCTGGTCGTCCCCTAGACTCTAGGGGTTGCCTTGGGCAGACCTCGGCCGGTGCGAATCGGCCCCGCGTGCCCTTCGGTGACAAAGACCGCGCACGTCAGGTTTTTTGGTGGGTCATGCCCGCCGAATGCCCACCCAGGTGGGTTCTCCTGCCGTGCACACGCAACCAGGTCAGGAGATCGAGTGATTCAGCAGGAATCGCGGCTGAAGGTCGCCGACAACACCGGCGCCAAGGAGATCTTGTGCATCCGTGTGCTCGGCGGTTCGTCGCGACGCTACGCCGGCATCGGCGATGTCATCGTCGCCACCGTCAAGGACGCCATCCCCGGCGGCAACGTCAAGCGTGGGGACGTCGTCAAGGCCGTCGTGGTGCGCACGGTCAAGGAGCGCAGGCGCCCCGACGGCAGCTACATCAAATTCGACGAGAACGCCGCGGTGATCATCAAGCCCGACAACGACCCACGCGGGACGCGCATCTTCGGGCCCGTCGGCCGCGAACTGCGCGAGAAGCGGTTCATGAAGATCATCTCGCTGGCTCCGGAGGTTTTGTAGATGAAGGTCAAAAAGGACGACACCGTCCTGGTGATCGCGGGTAAGGACAAGGGCGCCAAAGGCAAGGTGCTCAAGGTCTACCCCGAACGCAACCGGGTGCTGGTCGAGGGCGTCAACGCCATCAAGAAGCACACCGCGATTTCGACCAACCAGCGCGGAGCCCAGTCGGGTGGAATCGTCACCCAGGAAGCCCCGATCGACGCGTCCAACGTGATGGTGGTCGACTCGGACGGCAAGCCGACCCGCGTCGGCTACCGGGTCGACGAGGAGACCGGCAAGCGCGTCCGCATCTCCAAGCGCAACGGCAAGGACATCTGATGACCACAACAGAGGCCAGTGAGAAAGTGCAGCCGCGCCTGAAAGAGCGCTACCGCAACGAGATTCGCGATGCCTTGCACAAGGAATTCGGCTACGGCAACGTCATGCAGATCCCGACGGTGACCAAGGTCGTCGTCAACATGGGTGTCGGCGACGCCGCCCGGGACGCGAAGTTGATCAACGGCGCCGTCAGCGACCTGGCGCTGATCACCGGGCAGCGGCCCGAGATCCGTCGCGCCCGCAAATCCATCGCGCAGTTCAAACTGCGTGAGGGCATGCCGATCGGCGCGCGGGTCACCCTGCGCGGGGACCGGATGTGGGAGTTCCTCGACCGTCTCACCTCGATCGCGCTGCCCCGTATCCGCGACTTCCGCGGCCTTTCGCCCAAGCAGTTCGACGGTGTCGGCAACTACACCTTCGGGCTGGCCGAGCAGTCGGTGTTCCACGAGATCGACGTGGACAAGATCGACCGGGTCCGCGGCATGGACATCAACGTCGTCACCTCGGCGACGACTGACGAAGAAGGACGAGCGCTGCTGCGGGCCCTCGGCTTTCCCTTCAAGGAGAACTGAGTAAATGGCAAAGAAGGCACTGGTCAACAAGGCCGCACGCAAGCCGAAGTTTGCGGTGCGCGGCTACACGCGCTGCAACAAGTGCGGCCGGCCGCGCGCGGTCTTCCGCAAATTCGGCCTGTGCAGGATCTGCCTGCGCGAGATGGCGCATGCGGGCGAGCTGCCCGGCGTGCAAAAGAGCAGCTGGTAACAGCCCGACCCCCTAAGACCAACCCAGAAAAGTGCGCGACAGGCCCGGACCGGGAACCACCGCGAGGAAGGTGACAGACACTGTCATGACTGCGACATCGACGATGCAGAGCGCAGCGATGAAGAGGAGTGGCGCTCGATGACTATGACGGACCCGATCGCAGACTTCTTGACACGTCTGCGCAACGCCAATTCGGCGTATCACGACGAGGTGACGTTGCCGCACTCGAAGCTCAAGGCGAACATCGCCCAGATCCTCAAGAGCGAGGGCTACATCAGCGACTACCGCACCGAGGATGCCCGGGTCGGCAAGTCGCTGATCGTTCAGCTCAAGTACGGGCCGAGCCGGGAGCGCAGCATCGCCGGCTTGCGCCGCGTGTCCAAGCCCGGCCTGCGGGTGTACGCGAAATCCACCAATCTGCCGCGCGTGCTCGGCGGCCTGGGTGTGGCGATCATCTCCACCTCCTCGGGCCTGCTGACCGACCGCCAGGCAGCCCGACAGGGCGTGGGCGGCGAAGTCCTCGCGTACGTGTGGTGAGGGGGTAAAAGATGTCGCGTATTGGTAAGCAGCCGGTTCCGGTTCCCGCCGGAGTCGACGTAACGATCGACGGTCAGAAGGTCTCGGTGAAAGGCCCCAAGGGCACGCTGGATCTGACCGTGGCCGAGCCGATCACCGTGGCGCGCAACGACGATGGCGCGATCGTGGTCACCCGCCCCAACGACGAGCGGCGCAACCGCTCGCTGCACGGGCTGTCCCGCACCCTGGTGTCCAACCTGGTCACCGGTGTGACGCAGGGCTACACCACCAAGATGGAGATCTTCGGTGTCGGTTACCGCGTGCAGCTCAAGGGCTCCAACCTCGAGTTCGCGCTGGGCTACAGCCACCCCGTGGTGATCGAGGCGCCGGACGGCATCACGTTCGCCGTGCAGTCGCCGACGAAGTTCACCATCACCGGGATCGACAAGCAGAAGGTCGGCCAGATCTCGGCGAACATCCGCCGTCTGCGTCGCCCCGACCCGTACAAGGGCAAGGGCGTGCGCTACGAGGGCGAGCAGATCCGCCGCAAGGTCGGAAAGACAGGTAAGTAATCATGGCGCAATCACAAGCTGGCGCCGCCGCGCGAAAGCCGGTGGGGCAGAGCGTTTCCGCGACTCGGCGCGTCTCTCGGCTGCGCAGGCACGCCCGGCTGCGCAAGAAGATCGAGGGCACGCCGCAGCGTCCGCGGCTGGTGGTCAACCGGTCCGCGCGACACATTCACGTGCAACTGGTCAACGACGAGAACGGGACCACCGTGGCCGCCGCGTCGTCGATCGAGGACGACGTGCGCAGCCTGCAGGGGGACAAGAAAGCCCGCAGCGTGCGGGTGGGCCAGCTGATCGCCGAGCGCGCCAAGGCCGCCGGCATCGACAGCGTGGTCTTCGACCGCGGCGGATACACCTACGGCGGACGGATCGCGGCGCTGGCCGATGCCGCACGCGAGAACGGATTGCAATTCTGATGACTGAGAACGTGTACACGACTGGAAGGACCGCATAATGGCGGAGCAGCCCGCCGGCGGACAAGGCGCCGGCGACAGCCGTGACTCGCGCGGTGACCGCGACAGCCGCGGTCGGCGCGGCGACGGCGGTCGTGGCCGCGACCGCGACGGCGACAAGAGCAACTACCTGGAGCGGGTCGTCGCCATCAACCGCGTCTCCAAGGTGGTCAAGGGTGGTCGGCGATTCAGCTTCACCGCGCTGGTGATCGTCGGTGACGGCAACGGCATGGTCGGCGTCGGCTACGGCAAGGCCAAGGAAGTTCCCGCCGCCATCGCCAAGGGCGTCGAGGAGGCCCGCAAGGGCTTCTTCCGGGTGCCGCTGATTCGCGGGACCATTACGCACCCGGTGCAGGGTGAGGCGGCCGCCGGCGTGGTGCTGCTGCGCCCGGCCAGCCCGGGTACCGGTGTGATCGCCGGCGGCGCCGCCCGCGCGGTGCTGGAATGCGCTGGCGTGCACGACATCCTGGCCAAGTCGCTGGGCAGTGACAACGCCATCAACGTGGTGCACGCGACCGTCGCCGCGCTCAAGCTGCTGCAGCGCCCCGAGGAGGTTGCCGCCCGCCGCGGACTGCCCATCGAGGACGTTGCGCCGGCCGGAATGCTCAAGGCGCGACGGGAAAGCGACGCGCTGGCGAGTGCGGCGGCACGTGAGGCGCAGATTTCGGGGACCCAACCATGAGCAGTCAACTGAAGATCACCCAGGTGCGCAGCACCATCGGGGCCCGCTGGAAGCAGCGTGAGTCCCTGCGCACCCTCGGCCTGCGACGGATCCGCCACTCGGTGATCCGCGAGGACAACCCGCAGACCCGCGGCCTGATCGCGGTGGTCAGCCACCTGGTCGAGGTGGAGTCGGCGCCCGAAGGGAAAACACAGTGACTATCAAGCTGCACGACCTGAAACCCGCCCGCGGCTCGAAGACCGCCCGCACCCGCGTCGGTCGCGGTGAAGGCTCCAAGGGCAAGACCGCCGGCCGCGGTACCAAGGGCACCAAGGCGCGCAAGAACGTGCCGGTCACCTTCGAGGGTGGTCAGATGCCGATCCACATGCGGCTGCCCAAGCTCAAGGGGTTCCGCAACCGGTTCCGCACCGAGTACGAGATCGTCAACGTCGGCGACCTCAATCGGCTTTTCCCGCAAGGCGGTTCGATCGGCGTGGACGAGCTGGTGGCCAAGGGCGCCGTTCGCAAGAACTCGCTGGTCAAGGTCCTCGGCGACGGCAAGTTGACCGTCAAGGTCGAGGTGGCCGCGCACAAGTTCAGCGGCAGCGCACGCGAGAAGATCACCGCCGCCGGCGGCTCGGCCACCGAGCTGTCCTAACTCAGCTGCGGAATCACTTCCGCGGCAAGGCGTTCCATCTGCTCGCGGTTCTCGCTCGCGTCGATGCCGACGGGGTTCAGTAACAGCATCTGCGCCCCGGCGTCGATGACCTCGCGCAGCCCGCGGGCCACGTCGTCGGGGGTGCCGGAGACCGGCACGTCCTGCACGCCGGGCATCCGCCCGTAGATGCGATCCAGCCCGGCGAGCGCGCGTTCCCGCGCCCTGGCGGCGTCGTCGTCGACCGTCAGGTAGACCCGCTTGGCGATGGTGAACCCGGCGGGGTCCTTGTGTTGCGCGTCGAGCTCACGGCGCACGACGGCGACGGCTCCGGCGAACGCCTCCGTGGTCGACGAGCCGGCGCCCAGGAACGAATCGCCGTGCCGCACGGCGCGGGCCAGGGCCTTCGGGGCGAGGCCCCCGAACCAGATCGGCGGGTGCGGTCGCTGCACCGGCTTGGGCGCGACGGGCAGGTCGTCGACCTCGCGGAAGCGGCCGTGGAACGTCACCCGGGGGTCGTCGGACCAGGCGGCCTTCATCAGCTCCAGGCCCTCGGTGAAATACGAGATGAAGGTGTCCTTGTCCACGCCGAAGGCGGCGAATTTCCGCCGCCCGCCACCGGGGGCGACACCCACGTCGAGGCGGCCGTGGCTGAGCCGGTCGACCGCGGTGATCGCCGAGGCCAGCTGCAGCGGCTCGTGCAGCGACGTCACCAGCACGCCGACGCCCAGGCGCAGCCGCTCGGTGCAGGCGGCGCAATAGGCCAGCAGCTCCATCGGGGCCAGCAGCGGCGCGGGTCCGATGATCTGTTCGAGCACCCAGCCACCCTCGAACCCGAGCTCCTCGGCGCGGGTGAGAAAGGACCGCAGCCCCGCCGCGTCGAACGTCTCGTAGTCGAACTGCGGGATGGCGATGGAAAACCTCACCGGACCACCGTACGGTGGCCGGTCGGTAGTCTGCAGGCATGTTCGCTTTCCTGCCCTCGATACCCGGTTTGTCAAAAGGCGCGGACGAGGTGCGCGCGCTGGCCGACCGGGTCGACACCGCACGTCATCACGGCGTGCCCAACGGCTGCGTGCTCGAATTGGATCTGCGCTCCATGCCGCCGGAGACGTCGGGGTTCGACCCGCTGGCGATGATCACCGGCGGGAGCCGTCCGGTGTCGCTGCGCGACACGGTGTCCGCCATCTACCGGGCGGCCGAGGATCCGCGGGTCGCCGGGCTGATCGCCCGCGTGCAACTGACGGCGTCGCCGTCGGCCGCGGTGCAGGAACTGCGCGAGGCCATCGTCGCGTTCACCGCCGCCAAGCCGTCACTGGCCTGGGCCGAGACCTACCCGGGCACGTTGTCGTACTACCTGGCCTCGGCCTTCGGCGAGGTCTGGATGCAGCCGGCGGGAAGCGTCGGGCTGATCGGATTCGCCAGCAACGCCACCTTTTTGCGCGACGCGTTCGACAAGGCCGGCATCGAAGCCGAAGTCGTCGCGCGCGGCGAATACAAGTCGGCGGCAAACCGTTTCACCGAGCACGGCTTCACCGAGGCCCACCGCGAGGCCGTCACCCGGATGCTCGAGAGCATCCGGGAGCAGGTGTGGGAAGCGGTGGGGACATCACGCAAGCTCGACGCCGCTGCCCTGGACGCCCTAGCCGATCGCGCCCCGCTGTTGCGCGAGGAGGCCGTGTCCTCGGGCCTGGTCGACCGGATCGGATTCCGGGACGAAGCCTATGACCGCATCGCGGAACTGGTTGGGGTGAAAGATGTTTCGGAGGAGAATGCGCCGCCGCGGCTGTATCTGTCGCGCTACGCCGGCGCCGCACGGTCGCGGCTGATCCCGCCGGCGCCGTCGGTGCCCGGTCGCCGGCCCAAGCCGACGGTGGCCGTCATCAACGTCGACGGCACGATCGTCGACGGTCGCGGGGGACCCCAGTTCCTGCCGTTCGGCACCTCCACGGTCGGCAGCGACACCATCGCGCCGGCGCTGCGGGAAGCCGCCGCCGACGATTCGGTGTCGGCGATCGTGGTGCGGGTCAACAGCCCCGGCGGCTCGGTCACCGCGTCGGAAACCCTGTGGCGCGAGGTGAAAAAGGCCCGCAAACGGGGCAAGCCGGTGGTGGCGTCGATGGGGTCGGTCGCCGCCTCGGGCGGTTACTACGTCGCCGTGGCGGCCGACGCGGTCGTCGCCAGCCCCGCGACGATCACCGGTTCGATCGGCGTGCTCACCGGCAAGCTGGTGATCCGTGATCTGCTGGGGCGGCTGGGCGTCGGCTCGGACACCGTGCGCACCAACGCCAACGCCGACGCCTGGGCGATCGACGCGCCGTTCACGCCGGAGCAGCGCGCCCACCGGGAGGCCGAGGCCGACCTGCTGTACGCGGACTTCGTGGAGCGGGTGGCCGAAGGGCGCAACCTGACCAAAGACGCCGTCGACCGGGTCGCGCGGGGCCGGGTCTGGACCGGCGCCGACGCGCTGGAGCGGGGCCTGGTCGACGAGCTGGGCGGGTTCCGAACCGCGCTGCGGCGCGCGAAAATCCTTGCCGGACTGGACGAGGACGCCGACGTGCGCATCGTCACCTACCCGGGCGGCTCGCTGCTGGACATGCTTCGGCCCCGGGCGTCCTCGCAGCCGGCCGCCGCGTCGCTGCCCGACGCGCTGGGCGCGCTGCTGGGCCGCACCATCGGCGGCATCGTGGACAACGTCGGACGGTCGGTCAGCGGCGCCAGCGCGCTGTGGGCGGGGCCCTGGCGGCTCTAGGGTTTAGCTAGCCGCCGAGCCTGCCGCTGATGAAGACGATCTCACCGAGCGGGTCGTCGTCCTCCGGGGCGCGCACGTCGAAGCCGCCGCGCTCGAAAAGCTCGGTGCGGGTCACGCCCTCGGCGTGCCACCCGGTGCTCGACAGGTAGTCCACGACATGGTTGCGGTCGCCGGTGTAGACCAGTGACGCCATGTCGATGTCCACACCGTGGTCCCGGAACGAACCGGACATCTCCCGCACCTTCTCGGCGTCGAAATCCACTATGCCGGGCACGAATTCGGTGGCGATGGTGCTGCCGGGCGCGCTGAGCGCGGTGATGTTGTCGAACAGCCGGTCCTGGGCGTCCGGCGGCAGGTAGATCAGCAGGCCCTCGGCCAGCCACGCCGTCGGTGCCGCCGTATCGAACCCGGCGCCGGCCAGCGCGGTCGGCCAGTCCGCCCGCAGGTCGATGCCGACGGTACGCCGATCGGCGGTCGGCTCGGCGCCGATACCGGCCAGCGTGCTGGACTTGAACTCGATCACCTGCGGCTGGTCGATCTCGTAGACGACCGTGCCGTCCGGCCACGGCAACCGGTAGGCGCGCGCGTCCAGCCCGGAGGCCAGGATCACCACCTGACGCACCCCGGCGCCGACGGCGTCCATGAAATAGTCGTCGAAGTACCTGGTGCGCACCGTCATTCCGTCGATCATCGCCTGAACGCGCACCGACGAGGCGTTCTCGATCGCATCGATGTCGAGCTCGCCGTCCATCATCTTGGTGAAGAATTCCACCCCGACCGCCCGCACCAGCGGCTCGGCGAACGGATCGTTGATCAGGCCCCGCGGATCCTTCGTCGCCATCGCCCGCCCCGCCGCGACCATCGTCGCGGTGGCGCCGACGCTGGACGCCAGATCCCAGTTGTCGTCGTGAGTGCGTGGCATGGGAAAAACCTTACTCGAGCGTCGCGGCGACGTAGCTCAGGTCGCCGAAGGTGGCCGTCATATCTTCCGCGGGAAATTCAAACCCGTTGCGGGCGTATAGTTCCCGGGCGGGGTGCGCGCTCACCTGCCAGCCATGGCCGCTCAGGTAGTCGACGACGACGTTGCGCTCGCCCCGGTAGAACAGGTCGGCCGCATTCAGGTCGAAGCCGAAGCGCTGCCAACGCTCGGAGATGCGGCGCAGGCGTTCGTCGGAGAACGCGTTGGGGTCGGGCACGTGTTCGGTCGCCACCCGGCTGCCCGGTGCGGAAAGCGCGGTGATGTTGTCGAACAGCCGGTCCTGGGCCTCGGGCGGCAGGTAGGGCAGCAGCCCCTCGGCGCTCCAGGCGGTCGGTTGGGTGACGTCAAAACCTCCCTCGCGCAAGGCCGCCGGCCAGTCGTCGCGCAGGTCGATGCTGATCGTGCGGCGCTGCGCGGTGGCGGCGGCGCCGAGGCCGGCCAGCGTGTCGGTCTTGAAGGCGATGACGTCGGGCTGGTCGATCTCGTAGACCACGGTTCCCGCCGGCCACCGCAGGCGGTACGCCCGGGTGTCCAGGCCGGAGGCCAGGATGACCGCCTGCTTGATGCCCGCGTTCGTCGCGTCCAGGAAGAAGTCGTCGAAAAACCTGGTGCGCACCGTGATCTGCTCGGCCCGCGCCCTGCGGTTGAACAGCGGGTCGTCCTCGAAGTCGATCTCCCCGTCGATGATCCGGATGAAGGGATCCAGGCCGACGGCGCGGACCAGCGGGTCGGCCAGCGGATCGTCGAGCAGCGCGTCGGGACCCTTCGACGCGACCGCGCGGGACGCGGCGACCATGGTCGCCGTCGCCCCCACGCTGTGTGCCGGCCCCCAGCTGTCGCCCTCGGCGCGCCCCTCACTCATAGGTGCCGCTCGTGTAGAGCATCTCGCCCATCCGCATGTCGTCGTCGCCGAGCGGGTCAAGCCCGTTGGCGGCGAACAGATCCCGGATGCTGGCGCTGTTCAGGCGCCACCCGTGAGCGGCCAGGTAGGGGGCCGCCTCGTTGCGGTCGCCGAAGTAGACCAGCCCCGCCATGTCGAGATCGAAGCCGTGCGCGCGCCAGCGCTCGGAGATCGCCTGCATGCGCTCCTTGAGCTTCTCGTCGTCGCCGGGTTCGGGGTTGGGCGCGCTCTCGGTGGCCAGCCGGCTGCCCGGCGCGCTGAGCTCGGTGATGGTGTCCAGCAGGCGATCCTGCGCCTCCGGCGGCAGGTAGCCGAGTAGGCCCTCGGCGCTCCACGCCGTCGGCTGGGCGGGATCGAATCCGGCGTCCTTGAGCGCGGTGGGCCAGTCGTCGCGGAGGTCGACGGCCACCACGCGCCGCTCGGCGGTGGGGGCGGCGCCCAGCTCGGCCAGCGAGCGGGTCTTGAATTCGATGACCTGCGGCTGGTCCACCTCGTAGACCACCGTCCCGGCCGGCCATGCCAACCGGTAGGCGCGCGCGTCCAGCCCGGAGGCCAGGATCACCGCCTGCTTGATGCCCGCGTTCGTGGCGTCCACAAAGAACTCGTCGAAGAACTTGGTGCGCACGGCCATGTTGTCGGCCATCCGCGACATCGCCCCGGCGGAGCTGGCGGCGCCGTCGTGGACGTCGTTCAGCTCGGCCGGGTCGAGCTCGCCGCCGGCCAGCCGGGAGAGCAGGTCGACCCCGACCGCCTTGACCAGCGGCTCGGCGAACGGGTCGTTGATCAGCGGGCGCTCGGCGCGGGTGGCCATCGCCCGGGCCGCCGCGACCATGGTGGCGGTCACGCCGACGCTGGAGGCGAGGTCCCAGGTGTCGCCCTCGTACCTGGTGGAAGTCATGGTGGTGCCCCTATCGGAGGTAGTCAATCTAATATTTAGCCGATATAACAAGCTTCCCCCACTGTACGCTTCCCGCGATTCGCGGCAACCTTTACTGATGGCGTACGAGCGGGTGCTGATCACGGGCGCTTCGTCGGGTCTGGGCGCGGCCCTGGCCCGGCG
This sequence comes from Mycobacterium sp. TKK-01-0059, assembly GCF_000709305.1. Classification (NCBI taxonomy): domain Bacteria; kingdom Bacillati; phylum Actinomycetota; class Actinomycetes; order Mycobacteriales; family Mycobacteriaceae; genus Mycobacterium; species Mycobacterium sp. TKK-01-0059. The sequence continues at coordinate 959,492 of NZ_KL446993.1, read as the reverse complement.
GCTGGCTGGCGGTGGCGCGGTGGTCGGGCTGGTCGCGCGCCGCCGGGATCGGCTGGACGAGGTCCTGGCCGACTGCCGGCGCACCGCCCCGGGATCGGCGATGTGGGTCGCCGACCTGGCCGACACCTCCGCGCTGCGTGACCTGGCGGCGACCGCCTGGGACAGGCTCGGGGGCATCGACGTGCTGATCAACAACGCGGCCGTCCCGAAGCGGCGCCCGGTCGACGCGCTGGATCCCGACGAGGTCGAAGCGGTCATGCGGGTCAACTTCTTCGCCCCGATGCGGTTGACGCTGGCCCTGTTGCCGCGGATGCGCGAGCGGGGATCGGGCATGATCGTCAACGTGTCCAGCGTCGGCGGCCGGCTCGGGATAATCCACGAAAGCGCCTACTGTGCAAGCAAATTCGCGCTGTGCGGCTGGAGCGAGGCGATGGCCGTGGACCTGCACGGCACACCGATCGCGGTGAAGCTGATCGAGCCCGGCCCGGTGGACACCGAGATCTGGGATCACCCGGGCAGCGAGGAACCCCTCTACCGGGGTCCCAAGGTTTCCGCTGACGAGGTGGCCGACGGCATCCTCGCCGCCCTGGGCACCGAGGGCTTCGAGCATTACGTGCCGGACATGAAACCGGTCGTCGACGCCAAGAACGCCGACCTCGACGCGTTCATCGCCGGGGCGGCGGGGCTGGCGGCGCCATGAGGGCGCTGGTCTACGGCGTGCCACCGGAGCCCTTCGAGGTGCCCGAGCGCGCCAACGCGCTCACCCAGAACCTGGCCCGCACCCCGACCGCGCTGCGCGAGGTGCCCGATCCGCAACTGCCGCAGGAGGACTGGGTGCTCACCCGGCCGCGGCTGACCGGCATCTGCGGGTCGGATTCCAAGCAGATCCTGATGGACTTCGGCGAAGGCGACGCCGACAACGCCATGTCCGCGTTCTGTTCGTTTCCGCAAGTCCTGGGCCACGAGGTGGTGGCCGACGTGGTGGCGCTGGGCCCCAGGGCGCGCGGCCTGCGGGTAGGGCAGCGGGTGGTGCTCAACCCGTGGCTGTCCTGCGGGCCGCGGGGCATCGCGCCGCCCTGCCCGGCGTGTCAGGCCGGCGACTACAGCCTGTGCTGGAGCTTCACCGACGGCGCCCTCAGCCCCGGCATCCATACCGGCGTCTCGGCCGACGTGACGGGCGGCTACGCCGAATTGATGCCCGCCCACGACAGCATGCTGTTCGCGGTGCCGGACTCGATCCCCGACGAGGTGGCCGTGTTCGCCGACCCGTTCTCGGTGTCCCTGCACGCGGTCACCCGCCACCCCCCGCCGGATACGGGCTCGGTGCTGGTGTACGGGGCCGGCTCGCTGGGTTTGTGCGCGGTCGCCATCCTGCGGGCGCTGTATCCCGGCGTGGCCGTGGCCGCGGTGGCCCGTTTCGGTGCCCAGGCCGAGCTGGCCCGCCGGTTCGGCGCCGCGAAAGTCCTTGCCCACGAGCCGCGTTCGGACCTCATCGAGGAGCTCGTGGCGTGGGGCGGTGGCCGGCTGCGCCGGCCGCTGCTGGGCCTGCCGATGGCCCACCCCGGCGCGGTCGACGTCGTCTACGACACGATCGGAAAGCCCGAGACCTTCGAGGTGGGCGTCCGGGTCCTGCGCTCGCGGGGCACCCTGGTGAAGGCCGGCGTCCACGCGCCTGGGCGCTGGGAGGACAGCCCGCTCTACTTCAAAGAGATTTCCCTGGTGGGCTCCAACGCCTTCGGCGTCGAGGAGGTCGACGGGCAACGCAAGCACGCCATCGCCCACTACCTCGACCTGGCCGGCGCCGGACGCGTCGACCTGCGACCCATGCTCACCCATACCTTCGGGTTGGCGCGGTGGCGCGACGCTTTCTGGGCGCTCGCCGATCAGGGCGAGAGCGGCGCGGTCAAGGTGGCGATCGATCAGCGGTGACCTCGCACGTCACAGGGCTGGAATGTCCAGCCACTCACCGACTTCGAATTCGTCGCCGACCGCGCGGATCGTCGCGCCGCCGCGGCCGGGGTAGTGCGCGGGTATCACCGTCGCTGTCGCCTGCGCGGCCTCGGTGAAGATGCGGCGGCGGGTCACTGCGGCCGCGGCGGCGTCGATGTCGAAGGCGCACGCGTCGCCGGGGCGACGCACCTGCAACGGGCTGTGGGTGAGATCACCGACGAAGACCGCGGGTTGGCCCGCGTCCAGCCAGAGCACCGAGGAGCCCGGCGTGTGCCCGGGGGCGGGCCGCAGCCGCAGCGAATCGCTGACCGTGTAGTCGTCCGACCACCGGATCAGTTGCCCCGCAGCATCGATGGGTAACACGCTGTCCGCGAACACCAGCTGGTCGCCGCGCTGCTGGGCAGCTTCGGCTTCGGTGCGCGGCAACCGCCGCGCGGCGGGCCCGTCCGGTTCGAAGTGGCGATAGTCGGCGGCGGGCAGCAGGTACCGGGCGTTGGGGAACGTCGGCACCCAGTTGCCGTTGTCCAGCATGGTGTTCCAGCCGACGTGGTCGGAGTGCATGTGGGTGTTGACCACCACGTCGACGGCGTCGCGCTCGACGCCCGCCGAGCGCAGCGCGGCCAAGAACGCCGTGTTCAGGTGGTCCAGGGGCGGCATGTGCGGGCGTAGCCGATCGTTGCCGACGCCGGTGTCGACGATGACCGTCAGGCCGTCGATCTGAATGACCCAGCTCTGGATCGCGATGTGCCACTGATCGGTGTCGGGATCGAAGAAGTCGGGCACCAGCAGGTCGGCATTGTCGTGCCACCCCGACGGCGGGGTACGGGGAAAGGACTTGGCGTCCAACGAGAATCGCAGTTCGACTACCCGCGCCAGGGTGGCGCGGCCGAGCCGGGACCCCCGCATCAGGCGTTGGCCCGCAGATAACCGTAGACCGCGGCGAAGTTGTTGTTGACGTCCTCGGGGATCGGCACCGGCCCCCCGAGAGCGCGTGCGCCCCACACGATTTGGGCGGTGCGCTCCACCAGCGCGGTGACATGCAAAACCTTGTCGGGCCGCGGTCCCACCGCCACCAGGCCGTGGTTGGCGATCAGGGCGGCGGCGCGGCCCTCGAGCGCGGCGACCGCGTTGGTACCCACGTCGGCGGTCCCGGACGCGGCGTAATCGGTGCACCGGACGTCCCCGCCGCAATACACCGCGAACTCGTCGATGCACGCCGGGATCGGTTGGTGGGCGATGGCGAACATGGTCGCCCACACCGGATGACTGTGAATGACGCTGCCGATGTCGTCGAACGCGGCAAAGCAGGCCAGGTGCAACTGCATCTCCGAGGACGGCGACCGGTCGTCGGCCGCCTGCAGCACCGAGCCGCCCGGATCGACCAGCACGAGGTCGTCGAGCTGCATGTCGCGGTAGTCGACGGAAGACGGGGTGATGACGATGTTGCCGTCGGCGCGGCGCGCCGAGATGTTGCCGGCGGTGCCCTCCACAAGGCCCCGGCGCAGCATGTCCTTGGCCGCGTCCAGCACCGCGGTCTCCGCGTTCTCGACGAATTTCATGGGCCTAGTACCTCCGGGTTGACGAGATGGGCGGGCGCGTCACCCTTCAGCAGCGCCTCGAGGTCGTCGGCCACCATCTGCGCCTGCCGGGCCTCGGTGTTCCAGGTCGCGCCGCCGATGTGCGGGGTCAGCACGACGTTTGCCATCCCCACGAGCGGATGGTCGGCCGGCAGCCATTCGCCGGCGAAGTGATCCAGGCCGGCGGCGGCCACCTTGCCCGCGACCAGGGCGTCGACGAGCGCGTCGGTGTCGTGCAGCTGGGCGCGGGCGGTGTTGAGGAAGACCACGCCGTCGCGCATGGCCGCGAACTGCCCGGCGCCGATCAAGCCGGCGGTGTCGTCGGTGACCGGCGCGTGCAGCGACACGACGTCGGCCTCGGCCAGCAGCTCGTCGAGGCTGTGGCGCGCGTCGGGGTTGTACGGGTCGTGCGCGATGACCCGCAGGCCCAGCCCGGACAGCCGCCACTGGGTGGCGCAGCCGACGGCGCCCAGGCCCACCAGCCCGGCGGTGAGCCCCGCGATCTCGCCGCCGCGGAAACGCTGATAGGGGATGCTGCCGTCGCGAAAGATGTTGCCGCTGCGCACATCCGCGTCCGCGGGCAGTACGTGGCGGGTGGCGGCCAGCAGCAGCGCCACCGTCATCTCGGCGACGGCGTCGGCGTTGCGGGCCGGGGTGTTCAGCACCGGGATGCCGGCCGCGGTGGCCCCGGCGATGTCGACGTTGTTGGGGTCGCCGCGGGTGGAGGCGATCGCGCGCAACCCCTGGGCGAACACCGGGCCGCGCACCGAATCGCTTTCCACCACCACGATTTCGGCGCCCTCGCTCGCGATCCGTTCGGCCAGCTGCTCGGCGCTGTAGATGCGCAGCGGGGTCTGCTCGATCCAGGGGTCATAGATCACGTCGGCCAGTTCCCGCAGCTTGGCGAAGCCCGGGCCCCGCATCGGGGCCGTGACCAAGGCGCGCGGTTTGGACGTCACGAATGCCAATGCTGGCGTACGGTGACGCCCGTGTCACGCAAAGACGTCACAATCGGCATCGACGTCGGCAGCACCGCGGTCAAGGCGATAGCCGCCGACGCCGACGGCAACGTGGCGGCGCGGGTGCGCATCCCCCACGCGCTGCGGGTCCCGGCGGCCGACCGCCTCGAGCACGACGCCGACGAGGCGTGGCGGCGGGGGCCGTCGGCGGCCCTGGCCGAACTGGCCCACCGGACCGACGTCGCGGCGGTGGCCGTCTCGGCGATGGTGCCGTCGATGACCGCCGTCGACGCCACGGGCACGCCGATCACGCCGGGGTTGCTGTACGGCGACGGCCGGGGCCGCACCCCCGGCGGGGACGCGCAGCCCCTGCCCGCGCTCGGCGAGGCGGCGGAGTTCCTGCGGTGGACGGCCGCGCAGGCGCCCGACGCCGCCGGCTACTGGCCCGCGCCGGCGGTGGCCAACCACGCGCTGGCCGGCGACGCCGTGATCGACATCGCCACCGCCGCCACGGCGTTCCCCCTGTTCGACGGGACCGGCTGGGACCCCGCCGCCTGCGCCGAGCGCGGCGCCCGCGTCGAGCAGATGCCGCGGGTGGAAAGCATGGGGGCCGTCGTCGGGGAGGTGCGCGGCAGCGGCGCCGCGCTGGCCACCGGCGCCATCGACGCGCTGTGCGAACAGATCGTGGCCGGCGCCGACCGCGACGGCGACGTGCTGGTGATGTGCGGCACCACGCTGATCGTGTGGACGACGATTTCCGAGCCCCGGCAGATGCCCGGGCTGTGGACCATTCCCCACACCACGCCCGGCAAGAGTCAGATCGGCGGGGCCAGCAACGCCGGCGGGCTCTTCCTCGGCTGGGTGGATCGCGTTGTGGCGCAAGCGGATCCGACGGCCGTCGAACCCGGCCGCGTACCGGTGTGGTCGCCCTACCTGCGCGGCGAGCGCAGCCCGTTGCACGACCCGGACCGCCGCGGCCTGCTCGAGGCGCTGGATCTGACCCATGACGCCGCCGCGCTGCGGCGCGCCGCCTACGAGGCGTCCGGCTTCGTGGTGCGCCAGCTCATCGAACTGTCCGCCGCGCCGGTGTCGCGCATCGTGGCCACCGGCGGCGGCACCCGGGTCGGGCCGTGGCTGCAGGCCATCGCCGACGCCACCGGGCGCCCCGTCGAGGTGTCCGCGGTGGCGGAGGGGGCCGCGCTGGGGGCGGCCTTCCTCGCCCGCATGGCCGCCGGCCTGGAGACGACGATCGCCGACGCCGCCCGGTGGGTGCGCACCGAGCGCGTCGTCGAGCCCGATCCCGCGTGGGCGGCGGCGGTCGAGGACCGCTACCACCGCTTCCTACAGATGGCAGACCGCCGATGTGGCGCGGTGGCACCACCGCCGTTCTAGGCTGGTGCAATGACCGACCACGACCGCAAAGCCACCCGCCGGGAAATCGCCGACGCCCTGTCGAAAGCCGTGGAGCGGCGGCACGAAATCGCCGACGCCATCGTGGAATCAGAGAACAGGGCGGCCGCGGTGGAGGCGATCGTCCGGCTGCTCGACACCTCCCACCTGGCCGCCGAGGCGGTGATGGGCATGTCGTTCGATCAGCTCACGATCGACTCGCGCCGCAAGATCCTCGCCGAACTCGAAGACCTCAACAAGCAGCTGAGCTTCACCCTCGGCGAGCGCCCGGCGAGCTCGGGGGAGACCCTCGAGCTGCGGCCCTTCTCCGCCGCCACCGACCGCGACATCTTCGCCGTGCGCACCGAGGAGATCGGCGCGGCCGGCGACGGCTCGGGCGGGCCGGCCGGCAGCCTGGACGACGAGATCAGCGCGGCCCTCGGGCGCGTCGACGACGAGGAGGCCGCGTGGTTCGTGGCCGTCGACTCCGGCCAGAAGGTCGGCATGGTGTTCGGCGAGCTGGTCCGCGGCGAGGTCAACGTGCGGATCTGGATCCACCCCGATTACCGCAAGCGGGGCTACGGCACCGCCGCGCTGCGCAAGTCGCGCTCGGAGATGGCGTGGTGTTTCCCCGCGGTCCCGATGGTCGTGCGCGCCCCGGCGGCCAAGCCCCCGGGCTGAGCGCTGGGCGTGGCCGCGGTTATGAGCCCAATGTCGCGGTGACCGCGACGATGTTGGGGTGCGGCGACGACCCGTCGTCGTCGGGGAATTCCAGGCCGTAGTCGCCGAACAGATCGCGGCGCGCCCGGGTGGCCACCTGCCACCCAAGGCCGGTGAGGTAGTCGACGACGTTGCTGCGCTCGCCGTCGAAGAACAGCCCCGAAAGGTCGATGTCGCAGCCGACTTTGGCCCACCTGTCGTTGAACTCCCGGGCGCGTTGCATCATCGTCGTCCCGTTGTCGGCGTGGAATTCGGTGGCCAGCTTGCTGCCGGGCGCGCTGAGCGCCGTGATGTTGTCGAAGAGCCGGTCCTGCGCGTCGGGCGGCAGATACATCAGCAGGCCCTCGGCGCTCCACGCCGTCGGTCGCGTCACGTCAAAACCGCTGCCGCGCAACGCCGCCGGCCAGTCCTCGCGCAGGTCGATGCCGACGGTCCGCCGGTCCGCGGCCGGGGCGGCGCCCAGGCTGGCCAGGGTGGCGCTCTTGAACTCGACGACCTTGGGTTGATCGACCTCGTACACCACGCTGCCGGGCGGCCAGCCCAGCCGGTAGGCACGTGCGTCGAGGCCGGCGGCCAGGATCACCGATTGGCGAATCCCGTCGCGGGCGGCGTTGAGGAAGAAGTCGTCGAAGAAGCGGGTGCGCACCGCCATCGAATCGGTCTCCAGCGCCAGCTCCTTCGCGCCGCCTCCGGCCGCCCCGTCGCCCTTCGGCTCGGTGACCTCGCCGTCGACCAGGCGGCGGAAGAAATCCAGGCCGACCGCCCGCACCAACGGCGCGGCGAACGGGTCGTTGATGATCGGATTGGTTCCCCCGCTGGCCAGCGCGCGGGCCGCGGCGACCATCGTGGCCGTGGCGCCGACGCTCGACGCCAAGTCCCAGCTGTCTTGGTCGGTGCGTGTCATACTGCTCCCAAGTTACTTAGCAAATGCAACGAGACAGCCGCACTCTACGCCCCCGGCCTGACGGCTTCCTGTGCTTTTTCCGGGGCCCGGTCGCAGCATTTCCGGTGGCCGCGGGAAAGGCCCTGACCGGACCTGACCGGACCAGCTGTTAGTCTCGTACACGGTTCGACGCGCGACGCCGTACGTCCTGGCCTGCGGGAGTTGGGCGCGTGATGCAGGAAACCCCCGGCTGCGCAGGAGGAAGAGTTGCTTTCCGCTTTCATCTCATCGCTGCGGACAGTCGACCTGAGACGGAAGATCCTCTTCACGCTTGGCATCGTCGTCTTGTATCGGGTCGGCGCCGCGCTGCCGTCCCCGGGCGTCAACTATCCGAACGTCCAGCAGTGCATCAAAGAGGCCAGCGGCGGCGCGGCCGGACAGATCTATTCGCTGATCAACCTGTTCTCCGGCGGCGCGTTGCTCAAACTCACGGTGTTCGCGGTGGGCGTGATGCCCTACATCACCGCCAGCATCATCGTGCAGCTGCTCACCGTGGTCATCCCGCGGTTCGAGGAACTGCGCAAGGAAGGCCAGTCCGGCCAGGCCAAGATGACGCAGTACACCCGCTATCTGGCGATCGCGCTGGCGATCCTGCAGGCCACGAGCATCGTGGCGCTGGCCGCCAACGGGGGGCTGCTGCAGGGCTGCTCGCTGGACATCATCGCCGACCAGAGCATCTTGACGCTGATCGTCATCGTGTTGGTGATGACCGGCGGCGCGGCCCTGGTGATGTGGATGGGTGAGCTGATCACCGAACGCGGCATCGGCAACGGCATGTCGCTGCTGATCTTCGTGGGCATCGCGGCCCGCATCCCCGCCGAGGGCAAGACCATCCTGGACAGCCGAGGCGGCATGATCTTCACCGCCGTGCTCATCGCCGCGCTGATCATCATCGTCGGCGTGGTGTTCGTCGAGCAGGGCCAGCGGCGCATCCCGGTGCAATACGCCAAGCGCATGGTCGGCCGCCGGATGTACGGCGGCACCTCGACGTATCTGCCGCTCAAGGTCAACCAGGCCGGTGTCATCCCGGTGATCTTCGCGTCCTCGCTCATCTATATCCCGCACCTGATCACCCAGCTGATCCGCAGCGGCAGCGGCGGCGTGGGCAACAGCTGGTGGGACAAGTTCGTCGGCAGCTACCTGTCCGACCCCAGCGATCCCGTCTACATCGGCATCTATTTCGGTCTGATCATCTTCTTCACGTACTTCTACGTGTCGATCACCTTCAACCCCGACGAGCGCGCCGACGAGATGAAGAAGTTCGGCGGGTTCATCCCTGGGATCCGGCCGGGCAAGCCGACCGCCGATTACCTGCGGTTCGTGCTGAGCCGGATCACGTTGCCGGGTTCGATCTACCTCGGTGCGATCTCGGTGCTGCCCAACCTGTTCTTGCAGATCGGCAACGGCGGGGCGGTACAGAACCTGCCGTTCGGCGGCACCGCGGTGTTGATCATGATTGGCGTGGGCTTGGATACGGTCAAGCAGATCGAGAGTCAGCTCATGCAGCGCAACTATGAAGGGTTCCTCAAGTGAGAGTCGTTTTGCTGGGTCCGCCGGGGGCGGGCAAGGGGACGCAGGCGCAGAAGCTCTCCGAAAAGCTGGGGATCCCGCAAATCTCCACCGGTGAGCTGTTCCGCAGCAACATCGAGAACGGCACCAAACTGGGCCTGGAGGCCAAGCGCTACCTGGACGCCGGTGATCTGGTGCCCTCGGAGCTGACCAACCAGCTCGTCGACGACCGGTTGAGCGAGCCGGACGCGGCCAATGGCTTCATCCTGGACGGGTTCCCGCGGTCGCTGCAGCAGGCCAAGGCGCTGCACGAGATGCTCGAACGCCGTGGCACCGACATCGACGCGGTGCTGGAGTTCCGGGTCTCCCAGGACGAGCTGCTGGCGCGCCTCAAGTCGCGCGGCCGCGCCGACGACACCGACGACGTCATCCTGAACCGGATGAAGGTCTACCGGGACGAGACCGCCCCGCTGCTGGACTACTACAGCGACGAACTCAAGACCGTCGACGCCATCGGCACCATGGACGAAGTGTTCGCCCGCGCGCTGCAGGCGCTGGGCAAGTAGACATGACCCCGCTGGCGCGGCTGCGGAGTCGCAAGGTGGTGCCGCAGCGCAGCGCCGGCGAACTCGACGCGATGGCCGCGGCGGGCGCGGTCGTGGCGGCCGCGCTGCAGGCCGTCCGCGCCGCCGCGGTGTCCGGCGTGTCGACGCTGAGCCTCGACGAGATCGCCGAATCGGTGATCCGGGACGCCGGCGCGGTGCCGTCGTTCCTGGGCTATCACGGCTACCCGGCATCGATCTGCGCGTCGGTCAACGAGCGGGTGGTCCACGGAATCCCTTCGGCCGCAGAGGTTTTGGGCTCCAGTGACCTGGTATCGATCGACTGCGGCGCCGTGCTGGACGGCTGGCACGGCGACGCCGCGATCACCTTCGGGATCGGGACGCTGGATGCGGCCGACGAAGCGCTGTCGCAGGCCACCAGGGAATCGCTGGAGGCCGGGATCGCCGCGATGGTGCCCGGCAACCGGTTGACCGACGTATCGCACGCCATCGAGATGGGTACGCGCGCGGCCGAGGCCCGCCACTCGCGGTCCTTCGGGATCGTCGAGGGATACGGCGGCCACGGCATCGGCCGGCAGATGCACATGGACCCGTTCCTGCCCAACGAGGGCTCACCCGGGCGCGGCCCGCAGCTGGCCCCCGGGTCGGTGCTGGCCATCGAACCGATGCTGACGCTGGGAACCGGCAAGACCGTCGTGCTCGACGACCAGTGGACGGTGGTCACCACCGACGGCTCGCGGGCGGCACACTGGGAGCACACCGTCGCGGTCACCGACGCGGGGCCGCGCATCCTGACCCTGGTGAACTAAACCTCTGCTCTGCTCGTTTCCCGGGCAGGAGGTGATCGAGTGGCTCGTGTGGCTGGCACCCGGAACGCGTCAGCGGCTGCCGAAGCCGCTCTGATGAAGGCGCTCTACGACGAACACGCCGCGGTTCTGTGGCGCTACGCGTTGCGCCTGACGGGGGACACGAGCCAGTCCGAGGATGTGGTCCAGGAAACGCTGCTGCGGGCGTGGCAGCATCCCGAAGTCGTCGGGGACACCGAGCGCTCGGCGCGGGCGTGGTTGTTCACCGTCGCCCGCAACATGATCATCGACGATCGGCGCAGCGCGCGGTACCGCAACGTCGTCGGTTCGACCGACGTTTCGGGGGCGCCCGAACAGTCCACGCCGGACGAGGTCAACGCGGCCCTGGACCGATTGCTGATAGCGGACGCGATGGCCCAGTTGTCCGCCGATCACCGAGCGGTGATCGAACGGTCCTACTACCGCGGTTGGACCACCACGCAGATCGCTGCAGACCTCGGCATCGCCGAGGGAACGGTGAAGTCGCGACTACACTATGCCGTACGGGCGTTGCGACTCACTCTGCAGGAACTTGGGGTTACCCGATGAGGGGCTCCGAAGGCTTGAGGGGTGAAGGACATGGATGAAATGAACACGCCGGTGGCCGATATCGGCCCTCCCGAAGACCGCTACGCGATGTGGGATGCCGCATACGTGCTGGGGTCGCTGTCGGCCGCGCAACGCCGCGAATTCGAGACGCACATGGCGCGCTGCCCGGCCTGCCGTGAGGCGGTCGCCGACCTCAGCGGCGTGCCGGCCCTGCTTTCGCAACTGGACCGCGACGAGGTGGCCGCGATCGACGAGTCCGGTCCGGCGCCGGAGATGTCCGAGGAGATGCTGCCGTCGTTGCTGGCCGCGGTGCGGTGGCGCCGGCGGCGCACCCGGGTGGTGACCTGGGTGGCCTCCGCCGCGGCGGCCGCGGTGCTGGCGATCGGGGTGTTCGTCGGCCTGCAGGCGTGGTCGTCGACTCCCGCCCAGCAGGTGACCGCGTCGGCCGAGCCGATGGCGCAGGTGGGCACCTCGCTGCTGACCTCCAGCGTCCAGGTCACCGGCCAGCACTGGGGCACATCCATCGCGCTTCGGTGCGTGTGCCTGGCCCCGCTGAACGCGCACCATGACACGCTGGCGATGGTCGTGGTGGGTCGCGACGGCAGCCAAACCCGGCTGGCGACCTGGGTGGCCGTGCCCGGTCACACGGCGACACCCGTGGGCGCGATCTCGACCCCGGTCGACCAGATCGCCGCCGTGCAAGTGGTCGCCGCCGACAGCGGCAAGGTGTTGTTGCAGCGTTCGCTGTAGAGATCGGAGCCAGCGTGTTCGGGCGTCCGCTTCGGGTGCTGGTGGTGGGCGCCGGCGTGGCCGGCATCTCCGTCGCCCGCGGCTTGGTGAGGGATGGACATGACGTCACCGTCTTCGAGCGCCGGCCCGACGTGCGGGCGCCCGGCGGTGCGGTGACGATCTGGTCCAACGGCGAGGCGGTGCTGAACCAGCTGGGTGTCGACATGGGCGGCGCCGGCCGGCTGCTGGCCACCGTGCGGGCCGTGACGTCCCGCGGCCGGCCGCTGGCCACGCTGGACGTCACCGCGATGGTGCGGCGGCTGGGCGCACCCGTGCGGATGGTTCCGCGCCGAGTATTGCTGGAACGCCTTCTCGACGGGTTCGACGCCGAGCGCATCCGGTGCGGTTCCCCGGTGATCGCGGTGAACCGTACGGACGTCGGTGTCTGCGTGGAGTTCGGCGACCGCACCGTGGCTGATGCGGACGTGGTGATCGGTGCCGACGGTCTGCACTCGATGGTGCGCAATTGCGTTGGCGCGCAAGCCGCCAAGCCGACCGGCTGGTGCAGTTGGCAGGGGCTTGCCACTGTCCCGGAGATCGCGGATTCCGATGCCGCGCTGATGATCATCGGTGCGCGCGGAAACCTCGGCCTGTGGCCCGCCGGCGGGTCGGAGGTGCAGTGGTGGTTCGACCTGCCGTGGTCGCATGGCTTCGTCCGACCGCAGCGCCCGATCGAGATGATCCGGTCCCACTTCGCCGGATGGTCCGACTCTGTCGACCGGGTGCTCGCGACGCTGAGCGACGAAGACCTGGCGGGCTCGCCGTTCCCGCATTTTCGCCATCCGATTCCGGGCCCGGGGCACGGCCCCGTCACGTTGCTCGGCGATGCCGCGCACGCCATGCCGCCCACCCTGGCGCAGGGGACCAACCAGGCGCTGCTCGACACGATGGTTTTGTGCAAGGCGCTGAGGGGTTTTCGCGGTGGGACCAACGGCGGCGCCGATGTCTCGGCCGCCCTGCGGTGGTACGAGAGGACCCGTCGACGCAAAGTCATGGCCGTGTCCTGGGTAGCGTCACTGCCGGTGTCGCACGGTGAGTTCGTGCTGCGACCTGCCGCGCTGATCTCCGACCGGCTGCAGGCCGGCGCGCTGACGACGTTTCTGCGCCTTACCAGTCACCGCCGGATGTCCGCCGAAATCAGCCGAAACTTGGGGGTAGCGGCGACGGTCCCGTCCAGCCCGTGAACAGCCCGGCCGATTCCGTAAGAGTGCGAGGCGATTTCGACGCGCCCTCGCGCTGGCTCTGGCTGGTGAAGTGGTGCGTGCTGGCCGTGCCGCACTACCCGATACTGATACTGCTCTACCTGATCTATCCGTTCTCGACCGTGGCGGCCGGCGTGGCCATCCTGTGCACCGGGCGTTATCCGCGGCCGCTGTTCGCATTCAACGTCGGCGTGCTGCGCTGGTCGTGGCGGGTGATGAACTACCGCTTCCCGATGAACAGCACCGACAGGTATCCGCCTTTCACGCTGGCGTCTCGGCCCGACTACCCCGGCGATCTCGCGGTCGACTATCCCGAGCGGCTGAAAAACTGGGCGGTGCTGGTGAAGTGGCTGCTGGCCATCCCCCAGGTTCTGCTGTGCTGGTCGATGGAGGCGCCGCTGCAGGTGCTGTGTGTCATCGCCGCGCTGGCGCTGCTGTTCACCGGGACGATCCCACCGGGCGCGTTCGATCTGCTCATGGGCATGGTCCGCTGGCGATACCGGGTGGCGGTGTACGTGTCTTTGATGCGCGACGAATACCCGCCGTTCCGAATGGATTTGGGCGCCCGATGACCCTGCGAAGCAGGGCGTTCCCCTACGTGTACCGATTCGGCCAGCCGCTTTTCGACCGGCTCTTTTACCACCGCTACCGACGGGCGGCGCTGAGTAACGCGACCGGCCGGCTGCTGATGCTCGGGCTGGGGCCGGGAACCGACTTGATGTTTCTGCCCGACACGGTGACGTCGGTCGCCGCCGTGGAGCCCGCGGCGCCGTTCCGGCGGATGGCCGCCAGGCTCGCCGGACGCCGCGGCATCGCGGTCGACCTCGTCGAGGGAACGGGCGAGTCGATTCCCTTCCCGGACAACTCTTTCGAATCCGTCCACGCCGGGCTGGTGTTGTGCTCGGTCGGCGACGTGGCCGCAACCCTCGGCGAGATCCGGCGGGTGCTGGTGCCCGGCGGCAGGCTCGTGGTCCTCGAGCACGTGCGCGGTGGCGGCGCGACCGGCCGGTTCCAGGATCTGATCGCCAAGCCGTGGTCGTGGCTGGCCGGTGGCTGCGAGCCGAACCGGCGCACCCTCGAGGCCATCGCCGCCGCCGGATTCGACACCGCCGCGGTGCGCAGCATCCGAACGCCGGTGCCCTTCCCGTGCAAACCCCATCTGCAGGGATTCGCCACCGTCACTCGACGCTGACCGCCTCGATGATGGACAGGCGCGCCGCGCGCCGTGCCGGTGGCACCGAGCCGAGCAGGCTGATCGCCAGCGCCCCGAGCGTGAAGGCAAGCGCCGGGGGGCTCGGGTGGAAGCCGACTTCGAAATTCATGATGTCCCCGCTGATGCGGCTGAACAACCACTGGTCGGTCAGGCCGAGCGCCAGCCCCAAAACGCCGCCGACGACACCGATTCCGGCCGCCTCCGCCAGCACCATCCGCAAGGTGAACCGCCGGCTGGATCCCATGGCGCGCAGCACGCCGATTTCGCGGCGGCGTTCGTTCACCGAGAGCGTCAGCGTGTTGAGTAGTGCGACCGCGGCCACCGCCACGACGATGACCCACACCGCGTTGGCGATGAACATGCTCTGACGCAGCGGGGCCTGCAGCCCCGCCAGCGCGGTGGGGCCGTCGTACACGTGGTTCGGGGCCGGCGCCGCCTCGCGGACGCCGGCCAGCAGCCGCTGCCGATTCGCCCCCGGGGCGGCGGCGATTTGCAGTGTCGTCGCCGCCGGGCGATCGAACCAGGCCCGCATCTGGTCGAGGTCGATTCCGACGGTGCCGATCACGGTCGAGAAGAACGGCACCAGGCCCAGCACGGTCACCGACCGCGGGCCGTGCGGCGTTTGGAGCCGCAGTTGGTCGCCGGCCCGGACGTGCAGAGTGTTGCCCAGATTCCGCGTCAGCACCACACCGCGGCCGGCGAGCACCTCGGTGCGCACCCGTTCGTCGAGCGCCCGGAAGAGCGCATCGTTGCTGCCGGCGGAAAACCCGTCGAGCAGGACGCGGGTACCGCCGACCACGGCGAAACCGAACGCTCCCTCGGTCACCCGTGCCACGCCGGGAAGCGCGGCGACCTTCGCGGAAAGCCCCTGTGGCAGAGCGTCGGTGGGGTAGCTGTCGGGCGGGTCCGCGCTCACCCACACGTCGGTATCGGTGACCGGTGCGAAGATGTCCCGCGCGGACCGAATCATGTCGGCGTTCGTGCCGGTGATCACGACGGTGGTGAGTACCCCGATGAGCACGGTCATCACGGTCGCCCACACCCGGCGCGGCGCACGCTGGATCGTCGCCGCGGCCAGCGCCCCGGACGACCCGAACGTGCGGGCCATCGCCGCCGTGGCGTGGACGATGGGCGCGGTGAGCGCGAAGCCCAGGGCGATCTCGGCACCCAGCACCGCGGCCATCGCCACGATGGCGTAGCTGCCGCGCTGGCCGGTGACGACCGGCGTCGACACCGCGAGCACCGCCACCGCACCCACCCCGCCGGCGATGCGCAGCCACCCCGGCACCGTGTCGGCCGCCGAGGCCCCGACCGGCGCGAGCGCCTCGATCGGCGAGACCTTGTACACCTGCCGCGCCGCCATCGCCGAGGCCGCCACGCTGGTCAGCGCCGTCGCCGCGAGCGCCAGCGGTATCGCATAGCCGGGCAGCCAATACTGCACGCGGGCTTCGAGCCCTTGTGTCATCGCCGGGGGTAAGCGCCCAATCGCGATGTGGCCCGCCACAATTCCCATGCCGGACCCGATAGCCCCGCCGATCAGGCCGAGCACCGCCGCCTCCGCCAGCATGTCGCCGACGATGCTGGCGCGCCGGCCGCCGATCGCCCGCAGCATCGAGATGACCGGCCGGCGCGCGGTGATCGCCATCGTCATCGTGGTGTAGATCAAAAACGCGCCAACCACCAACGCGACCGCGGCGCCCAGCAGGGCCATGTAGTTCATCAGCTTGACGCCGTCGCCGGCGCGGGCCGCCCGAAAGCTCGGGGCCGCGACGACCGCACGGCCGTGCACGGCGGCGGTGACCGCGGCGCGGACGGCGCCGGGGTCGGCGCCCCGCTTCATGGTGATGAGTATCGAGTCGAGTTGACCGGTGCGGCCGGTGGCGTTCTGCGCCAAGGCAAGTGGCGCAAGCACGTAGTGCCCGCCGTTGAGGTCCTCGTATCGCTTGCCCGCGAGCACCTCGGTCACCGTGACCGACGCCGAACCCAGTTGAAACGCCTGGCCTTTCGCATAGCCGACGCGAGGTCCGGCCTGAACGCCGGACGGCGTCGAGGACAGCGCCTGCACCGGCCGGGTGACCACGTCCTTGAGGGCACCGCCCAGGGCGGCGGTGCTCGCGTCGGCGCCCAGCAGCAGCACCGGCCCCGACGGTGTGGACGCCGACGCCCGGATCATCGGTGCGGCGGTGGCTACGCCGGGAACGCCGGCCACGTCGGCCAGTATCGAGTCGGGGAATCCGCCGTCGGTGATGCCGGACACCTCGAGCGCGGCGACGCCGGCGATCCCGTCGGCCAGCCGGCCCACCGACCCGGTGATCGACCCGAAGATGCCGAAGATCGCCACCAAATACGTTGCCGAGACCGCCATTACGGCGATCGACGCGAACGTGCGGCGCCGATGCACGGCCAGCTCGCGCAGGCTGAACACGCGCAGCCTGCTCGCCGCGGCCGCGAGCTTGAAGCCGCGCCGCGCCCCGGGCCTCACCCCGCGACCGCCATGACGTCCGAACCGACGCGACCGTCCTGCAGCGTGATCACCCGGTCGGTGGCCGCGGCCGCGTCGGCGTTGTGGGTCACCATCACGACCAGCCGACCCCCACCCTCCTCGTGCGCCACCTCCGCCAACAGCGCCAAAATGGACGCGCCCGTCGCGGAGTCCAGGTTTCCGGTCGGCTCGTCGGCGAGGATCAGCGGCGGGTTCATCATCAAGGCACGCGCGACCGCGACCCGCTGCATTTGACCGCCGGACAGTTCCGCCGGCCGGTGCTGCGCCCGGTTGCCGAGCCCGACCCGGTCCAGCAGGCGTATGGCATCCGGCTTGGCGCTGCCCAACCGGACTCCGTCGAGCAGCTTGGGGATCGCCACGTTCTCCCAGGCCGACAGCGTCGGCAGCAGGTTGAAGAACTGGAAGATGAAACCCACCCGCCGATGGCGGAACCGCGACTGCTGTTCATCGCCAAGACGGGCGATTTCCTCGCCGTCGAACGCGATCGACCCCGAATCGGGGGAATCCAAGGCGCCGAGCAGGTGCAACAGCGTGCTCTTGCCCGCCCCGGACGGCCCGACGACCGACACGAACTGCTCGTCCGCCAGCCGCAGGCTGACGCCGTCGAGCGCCCGCACCGTTTGACCGCCGACCCGGTATTCGCGCACGACGTTGCAAAGTTCGACCGTCATTCAGACATCACGATGACCGGCGGTGAACGGTTCATGTACTGGATCTGGACGACGATGAACCGACCGGGCCGCTACCTCGTTTCTTCAGGCATGCTTGGCAGGCACCGGGTGGTCGACCACATCGTCGGGCACCTCGCGGCGATCGGAGTCGATCACATCTTCGGTGTGGACGGCGCCAACATCGAGGACGTGTACGACTCCGCGCACTTTTGCCCCGACATCGACGCGGTGTTGGCCAAGCACGAGTTCTCCGCGGCCACCATGGCCGACGGGTACAGCCGAAGCGGGGCCGGGGTGGGCGTGGTGGCCGCGACCTCGGGCGGCGGAGCGCTGAACCTCGTTGCGGGTCTGGGCGAGTCGCTGGCGAGCCGGGTTCCGGTGCTGGCGTTGGTCGGCCAGCCCGCCCGCACGATGGACGGCCGCGGCAGCTTTCAGGACACCAGCGGCGCAAACGGATCGTTGAACGCCGAGGCATTGTTCTCGGCGGTATCGGTGTTCTGCGAGCGGCTGCTCACGCCGGCCGACATCGTCTCGCTGCTGCCCCGGGCCATCGCCGCGGCGCGCACCGGCGGACCGGCGGTGTTGTTGCTGCCCAAGGACATTCAGCAGGCCCATCTCGACGCCGGGCGTGACGACGATGACGCGGATGGCATGCGGGCCGCGATCGGCAACCCGCATCCGATCGCGGCCGAGCTGCGGCGGGTGCAGGGGCGGGTCACGATCCTGGCCGGCGAGCAGGTGGCGCGCGACGACGCCCGCGCCGAACTCGAAGAGCTACGCGCGCTGCTGCACGCGCGGGTGGCGACCGTCCCGGACGCGAAGGATGTCGCTGCTGCAGACGGGGGACCGGCCGCGCTGGGGGTGACCGGTGTCATGGGTCACCGCAACGTGGCCGAGGCGGTGGCCGCCAGCGCGGTGTGCCTCATCGTCGGCACCCGGCTGGCGGTCACCGCGCGCGGCGGCCTGGACGAGGCGCTGGCGGCGGTGCGGACGGTCTCGATCGGTTCGGCGCCGCCGTATCTGCCCTGCACCCACGTGCATACCGATGATCTGCGCGGCTCGCTGCGCGCGCTGACCCATGCGGTTCGCCACCGCGGGCGGCCGGCCGGTCCGCGCATCCCCGGCGCGGGCCGGCCCGCCGAAATGACGCCCCCGCCCTTCACCGGGCCGGGCGTGCGGTACCGCGAGGCCATGGCGGTGCTGGACGATGTCGTGCCCGACGGGTCCGACATCGTGGTCGACGCCGGCAACACCGGCGCCGCGGCCATCCACTATCTCCCGGTGCGACGCGGCGGCAGGTTCGCCGTCGCGCTCGGCATGGGCGGCATGGGCTACAGCTTCGGCGCCGGGATCGGAATGACGTTGGGGCGAGCCAACACCGGCCGCCCGGCCGGCCGCACAGTGGTGATCGCCGGTGATGGCGCGTTCTTCATGCACGGCATGGAGGTGCACACGGCCGTGCAGTACCGGCTACCGATGACGTTCGTGTTGTTCAACAACAACGCGCACGCCATGTGCGTGACCCGCGAGCAGCTGTTCTACGACGACCTGTACAGCTACAACCGGTTTCGTCCCAGCCGGCTCGGCGCCGGCCTGGCGGCGATGTTCCCCGGCCTGGCGGCGGTGGACGTCAGCGACGCCGATGGATTCGCCGCGGCCATGGGCGCGGCGCTCGACATCGACGGCCCGGCGGTGGTCAGTGTCGAGTGCGCCGCCGACGAGATCCCGCCGTTCGCACCATTTCTCACCGCCGCGCCCGCCAAAGGCCATGGGGTGGACCAGATTTCACATGCTGAGGAGAACTTGACCAATGTCGCTGCCAGCGCTTGAGGATATCCCGGACCTCATCGATGGGGTCACCCGCATCGAAACCAGCCCCAGGGAGAAGGCCACGCCGATCATCATGGACATGATGCGGTCGGTGTACCCGCACGACCAGGTCTTCGGGCAGTACTGCACCGTCAACGACTACGTCGACTGCCCGCCCGACGAGCTCTACGAGTACATGGCCGACACCCGCAGCCTGGAGGAGTGGACGTACAGCCTGCGCGGGTTCACCCCCACCGACGAGCCCGGATTATGGCTGGCGCACGACCGGCTCGGCTCGGAAACCGAGATCTACACACGCACCGTCGCCAACGCCCAGGCGCGGACCGTGGATTACCACTGCGCCTGGGATCAAGGCAAGCATCTGTGGATGATCTACCTGATGCGTGTCGTCGACGCCCAGACCGTCCTCGACAAGCCGGGATCGGTTGTGCTGTGGACGAATTGTCACCACCCCTTCTACGACCACAACCCGTACCCGGAGACCGCTCCGGCGCAGCGGCCCGTGTGGGTCGGCGACTTCTGGGACATGTTCGCCGCCGGCCACCTGCTGGAGTTGCGCAACCTCAAGGCGATCGCCGAGTACCGCCACCGCAACGGCCTGCCCGTGACGCCGGTGTGGATGAGATGAGCAGACCATGGCTAAGCCGACTGTCAGCCTGATCGACGTTTCCACCTATCTGCCGGGCGAGCCGATTCCCGCCGGCTACTACGCCCGATTCGCCGAATCCGACGACCTGCGCGACAACGTGATGTTCCGCGCCCCGAAGTTTCGCCATCACGTCGGCGCGGACGAGAGCTCGGTCGACATGATCGAGCGTGCGGCCCGGGGGCTGATCGAACGGCACGGCCACGACGTCGTCGAAGGTGCGGACGTGCTGATCACCCACACCCAGGTACCCGACATGGCGTTCTACGGCCAGGGTGGCGGCATCGCGCATCGGCTGGGCATGCGGCCGTCCTGGGTGCTCGACCTGAACAACGGCGGCTGCGCCGCATTCGTGTTGGCGCTCAACGTGGCCCGCACATTGCTGTCCGCGGGCCAGGGGCGCACCGCGCTCATCGCGATCGCGCAGAACGCGGCCGGACAATTCTTCGATCAACCGACCATCCGCCGCAAGGCGCAGTCGGCGGTGCCCGGTGACGGCGCCGCCGTGGGACTGGTCGCGCTGAGCGAACACTCGCCCATCCTGGATGTCGAGTGCCGCACCTACGGCGAGTATGCGGGCGAAATGACGCTGTCCTACGACCCGCCGCGCAAGTGGTGGCAGGCCGGCCCCGGCGAGGGCAGCATCGGTTTCACGGAGAGCAAGATCACCAAGGTGCTGGCCCGCGGCAACCGGCAGGTTCCGGAAGTGGCGCTGGCGGTGTGTGACCGAATCGGGTTGGCCGCCAAGGACCTCGACCTGCTGGTCACCAACCAGCCCAACCGGGCGTTTCTGCGCAATTGGCGCGACGCGCTCGAGTTGCCCCCGCAACGCCATCGGGACACCTTTGACGAGTGCGGCAACCTGTTCGGTGCCGGGATCCCGATCAATCTGGACCGCGCGATCGCCGACGGCCAGCTGGGCGCCGGGGAAGTGGTCATGATGGCGGCCTTCGCGCATGCCGGCGACTTCGCCGGCGCCGCCGCGGTGCGCTGGGGCGGACGAGGCTGATGCACGCGGTTCCGGCCCCGGTTGCCGGCCAGATCTGCGATGCGCTGCCCAACGCGGTGGATCCGTTCGCCCTGTCGCTCAACGAGAATCCGTTTCCGCCGCTACCGTCGGTGCGTTCGGCGTTGATTCGGTCCGTTTCCGCGGCGAACCGGTATCCGGAGTTCTTGCCGGAGCGGTTGCGCGGCCTGATCGCCGGCCACATCGGTGTGCCCGCCGACCGGGTGGTGCTGGGCGCCGGGGCGACGGGCGTCGTGTTGCAGGCGCTGCAAGCGCTGACCGCGCCGGGCGACACGATCGCCATGGCGTCGCCGACGTTCGATGGCTATCCGATCGTCGCGCAACTGGCACGATTGAACTCGTCGCTCGTCCCGCTGGACGCGCACGGCCAGCACGACCTCGACGCGCTGGCCGAGGCGGCCGGCGCCGCCCGTGTGGTGGTGGTGTGCCGGCCGCACAATCCGACCGGCACGCTGGAGCCCGCGGCCGCCGTACTCCGGTTCCTGCGCCGGGTGCCGCACGACACCGTCGTGCTGCTCGACGAGGCCTATATCGAGTTCACCGCTCCCGAGCACCGTTTCGACGTGGCGGCACTGGTCACGCGTTTTCCCAACGTCGTGGTGGTGCGGACCTTCTCCAAAGCCTACGGCCTGGCCGGGCTGCGAATCGGTTACGCGGTGGCGTCCCACCAGCTGGCGCCGACGCTGTGGACCCAGCAGCTGCCGTTCGGCATCGCGATCACCGGCCTGCTCGCTGTCGCGGCGTCGTATGCCGCGGAAGGTGAACTGCTGCGCCGGATCCGGCTGATCACCGCCGAACGCCGCTATCTCCGGATGCGCCTGAGCGCGCTGGGGATCTACACGGCCGACGCGCACGCGAACTTCATGTATCTGCCGTCTCAACAGGGCTGGTCGTGGCGTGAGGCTTTCGGCGACGACGCTCCGCGCGTGCGGTATTACGCGGACGGTGCCGCGCGGATCACCGTGGGCGGTCGCGCATCGACGACGGCGGTGCTGTCGGCGTTGGGAAAGGCCACGCTCGGGCTCCAAGTGCGGTAAGAAGGGGCGTGGCCGACTCACGACCGGACAAGCGTGATCCGATCGCCGCGGCGCGGGCCAACTGGGAGCGCGCCGGGTGGGGTGACGTGGCTCCGGGCATGGTCGCGGTGACGTCGGTGATGCGTGCGCACCAGATCCTGCTGGCCCGCGTGGAGACGGCGCTGCGGCCCTACGACCTCAGCTTCTCCCGGTACGAATTGCTGCGGCTGCTGGCGTTCAGCCGCTCCGGCGCGCTACCCATCACCAAGGCCTCCGACCGGCTGCAGGTTCACGTCACCAGCGTCACCCACGCGATCCGCCGGCTGGAGGCCGACGGGCTGGTGCAGCGGGTTCCGCACCCCACCGACGGGCGCACCACGCTGGTCCAGATCACCGACCTGGGCCGCTCGACGGTCGAGGACGCGACGATCACGCTCAACAAGCAGGTGTTCGCCGATCTCGGGATGTCCGACGCCGAATCGCAGGACCTCGCGTCGTCGATCGAGACGTTGCGCCGCAACGCCGGCGACTTCTGAGCTCGTCGTCCCGCGCCCCCAACGTCGAGTTGTTGCGGCGAATCGGCTTATTTCCCGCCACAAGTCGACGTTCGGCGCGCGGTCAACGCAGCGTCTCGATGATCGCGCTGAAGTCCTTGTCACCGTGGGAGGCGTCCGACGCAACGAACTCAGCGTAGATCTCGGCGGCGTGGCGGCCCAGGGGGGCGGTCGAACCGCTCGAGGACACCGCATCCATCGCCAGTCCAAGGTCCTTGTTCATCAGCGCGGTCGCAAACCCCGGCTTGAAGTCGTTGTTGGCCGGCGACGTCGGGACCGGGCCCGGCACAGGGCAATTGGTGTGCACGGCCCAGCAGTTTCCGGTCGCCCCGGTGATCACGTCGAACAGCGACTGCGCCGACAGGCCGAGCTTTTCGGCCAGGACGAACGCCTCGCCGATCGCGATCTGCTGCACCGCCAGCACCATGTTGTTGCACACCTTGGCGGCCTGGCCCGCCCCGGCGGCGCCGCAGTGAATGATCTTGCCCGCCATGGGTTCCAGCACCGGCCGCGCGCGTTGCAGGGCGGCGTCGTCACCGCCCACCATGAACGCCAGCGTCCCGGCGACCGCGCCGTTCACCCCGCCCGAGACGGGCGCGTCCAGCTGGGCGATGCCGCGCGACTCCGCCAGCGCATGCACCTCGCGGGCGTCGGCGACCGAGATCGTGGAGCTGTCGATGAACAGAGCACCGGGCCGCGCCGCGGGCAGGATCTCCGCGTAGCAGCGCTTCACCAACTCGCCGTTGGGCAGCATGGTGATGACCACGTCCGCACCGGCCACCGCGTCGACGGCGGTGTCGAAGGCGGCGACGCCGGCCGCCGCGGCCGCGGACAGCGCCGCGGGCACCGGGTCGAATCCGCGCACCGCGTGGTTGGCCGCAACGAGGTTCGTCGCCATGGGCCCGCCCATGTGGCCCAACCCCAGGAAAGCCACGGTCACGTGCTCGGTCATCTGAAGACCCTTCTATGCGGTTGCCGGAGAAGCTCTGAACCGTGCGGCTTCTGCCCGACCGATGACCACTCGCATGATTTCGTTGGTGCCTTCCAGGATCCGGTGCACCCGCAGGTCGCGCACGATCTTTTCCAGACCATACTCGCGCAGGTAGCCGTAGCCGCCGTGCAGCTGCAGGGCCTTGTCGGCGACCTCGAAGCAGGTGTCGGTGACGTAACGCTTGGCCATCGCGCACAACTCGACCTTGTCGGGATCGTCGGTGTCCAACGCATTGGCCGCGCGCCACAACATCATGCGCGACGTCTCGAGGCCGGTCGCCATGTCGGCCAGGGTGAACCGGATGGTCGGTTCGTCGAGCAGGGACTTGCCGAACGCCTGCCGATCGCGAACGTAGGTTCCCGCCTTGTCGGCGGCGGCCTGGGCGCCACCGAGCGAGCACGCGGCGATGTTGAGCCGGCCGCCGTTGAGGCCGTTCATCGCGATGCCGAATCCGGCGCCCTCGCCGTCCGCGCCACCCAGCATCGCCTCGGCCGGCACCCGCACGCCCTCCAGGATCACCTGGGCGGTGGGCTGGGCATGCCAGCCCATCTTCTCCTCCGGCGCGCCGAAACTCAGCCCCGCACTGTCCTTTTCGATGACGAACGCCGAGATGCCGCGCGGGCCGTCGCCGCCGGTCCTGGCCATCACCACGTAGACGTCCGAGGCGCCCGCGCCCGAGATGAACTGCTTGACCCCGTCGAGGACATAATCGCCGCCCTCTTTGACCGCGCGGGTGCTCAACGCGCTGGCGTCGGAGCCGGCGCCCGGCTCGGTGAGGCAGTAGCTGGCGATGACGTCCATCGAGGCCAACCGCGGGACCCAGTCCTTGCGCTGTTCGGCGGTGCCGAACGTGTCGATCATCCACGCGCACATGTTGTGGATCGACAGGAACGCGGCGGTGGTGGGGTCGGCGATCGCCAGCTGCTCGAAGATGCGGACCCCGTCGAGCCGGCGCAGCCCGCTGCCGCCGACGTCCTCGCGGCAGTAGATCGCCGCCATGCCGAGCTCCGCCGACTCACGCAGCACGTCGGTCGGAAAGTGCTTGGCCGCATCCCATTCCAGGGCGTGCGGGGCAAGGCGCTTGGCGGCGAACGCGGCGGCCGTCTCGGTGATCACCCGTTCGTCGTCGTCAAGGGTAAACATAGTGAGGCCGGAATTCCTTCTCGGTTCTAATCCATTGTGGGAATGACGAATTCGGCGCCGTCCTTGATGCCGGACGGCCACCGCGACGTCACCGTCTTGGTCTTGGTGTAGAAGAGGATCGACGACGGACCGTGCTGGTTGAGGTCGCCGAAGCCGGAGCGCTTCCAGCCGCCGAAGGTGTGGTAGGCCACCGGCACCGGGATCGGCACGTTGACACCGACCATCCCGACCTGCACGCGGGAGACGAAGTCGCGGGCGGCGTCGCCGTCGCGGGTGAAGATGGCCACGCCGTTTCCGTACTCGTGCTCGGACGGCAGACGCAGGGCCTCCTCGTAGTCGTGGGCGCGCACGATGCACAGGACGGGCCCGAAGATCTCGTCGGTGTAGATCGACATGTCCGGGGTGACGTGGTCGAACAGGGTCGGCCCGATGAAGAAGCCGCCTTCGAGGTTGGCGTCACCGAAAGTCAGGTCGTCGCTGGCGCGTTCGCGGCCGTCGATGACCAATTCGGCGCCCGCGTCGACGCCCTGGCCGATGTAGTCGCGCACCCGCGCCACGGCGGCTTCGGTCACCAGCGGACCGTAATCGGCCTTGGGGTCCAGGCTGTGGCCCACGCGCAGGTTGTTGATCCGCTCGATGAGCCGGGCGCGCAGCCGGTCCGCGGTCTGCTCACCGACCGGGACCGCGACGCTGATCGCCATGCAGCGCTCGCCCGCGCTGCCGTATCCCGCGCCGATCAGCGCGTCGACGGCCTGGTCCAGGTCGGCATCGGGCATCACGATCATGTGGTTCTTCGCGCCGCCGAAGCACTGCGAACGCTTGCCGGTGGCCGCGGCCCCGGCGTAGATGTACTGAGCGATGTCGGAGCTGCCGACGAACCCGACCGCCTGGATGTCCGGGTGGTTCAGGATGGCGTCGACGGCCTCCTTGTCGCCGTGCACGACCTGGAACACGCCCGGTGGCAGGCCGGCCTCGACGAAGAGTTCGGCGAGGCGCACCGGGACCGACGGGTCGCGCTCGCTGGGCTTGAGCACGAACGCGTTGCCGCAGGCCAGCGCCGGGCCGGCCTTCCACAACGGGATCATCGCCGGGAAGTTGAACGGCGTGATGCCCGCGACCACGCCCAGCGGCTGGCGCAGCGAATAGACGTCGATGCCCGGACCGGCGCCCTCGCTGTATTCGCCCTTGAGCAGGTGCGGGATGCCGATGGCGAACTCGATGACCTCGATGCCGCGCTGGATGTCGCCCTTGGCGTCGGCCAGGGTCTTGCCGTGCTCGCGCGACAGCAGCTCGGCCAGCTCGTCGTTGTGTTTGTTGACCAGCTCGATGAAACGCATCATCACCCGCGCGCGGCGTTGCGGATTCGTTGCGGCCCAACCTTTTTGGGCCTCGAGGGCCGACGCCACCGCGGCGTCGATGTCGGCCTGGCCGGCCATCGGCACCTGGGCCTGGACACTCCCGGTGCTGGGGTCGAAGACGTCGGCGGTGCGGCCGGGCTGGCCGGCGGTGCGCCGACCGTCGATGAAGTGGGGAATCTGTGTGGTCATGGGGCCCTCGGATGTGGTTGACGCGCTCAAGCGGATACTTGCATATCCTAGTAACCCGGTTCGGGCCTTGGCAAGGTGGGTGGCGGGCTAGCCTGACAGCGGTATGCACACCATCGAGGCCGACTACCTGGTGGTCGGGGCGGGCGCCATGGCCATGGCGTTCATCGACGCGCTGGTCGCCGAAGCCTCAGCGGCGCAGGCCCGCGTCGTGGTGGTGGACCGCAACCACGCGCCCGGCGGGCACTGGACCATGGCCTACCCATTCGTGCGGCTGCACCAGCCCTCGGCGTTCTACGGCGTCAACTCCCTGCCGCTGGGTGGCGACGCCATCGACAAAGTCGGTTGGAACCGGGGGCTTTACGAACTGGCCACCGCCGGCGAGATCTGCGCCTACTACGACCACATCATGCGCCGGCGGCTGCTGCCCAGCGGGCGGGTCAGCTACTTCCCGATGAGCGAATACCTCGGCGAACACCGTGGTGAAGCCCGGTTCCGCACGCTCGCCGGCGCCGACTACACCGTCCGGGTGGCGCGCCGCATCGTCGACGCCACCTACATGCGGGTCACGGTCCCCGCGATGCGCCCGCCGCCGTATCGGGTCGCGCCCGGCATCGACTGCGTCCCGCCCGGCGACCTGCCACGCCGCGGCGCCCACGAGCGCTACGTGATCGTCGGGGCGGGCAAGACCGGCATCGACACCTGCCTGTGGCTACTGGGCCAGGGTGTCGAGCCGGGTCGGCTCACCTGGATCATGCCGCGCGATTCCTGGCTGCTGGACCGCGAGACCATGCAGCCCGGCGCGTTGTTCGCCGAGAAGATCAAGGCCGGCTTCACCGCGCAACTGCGCGCCATCAACGACGCGGCGTCGGTGCGGGATCTGTTCGACCGCCTCGAAGAGGCCGGCCTGCTGCTGCGGATCGACCCGGCGATCCGTCCCGCCATGTACCGCTGCGCCACCGTCACCCGCCTCGAACTCGAGCAGCTGCGGCGGATCACCGACGTCGTGCGGATGGGGCACCTGCGGGCCATCGAGGCCGACACGATGGTCCTCGACCGGGGCGCCGTGGCGGTCAGCGGCCGCGAGCTCTATCTCGACTGCACCGCCGACGGCGCCGAAAAGCGGCCCGCCACACCGATATTCGATTCCAACCGCATCACCCTGCAGAGCGTCCGGGGCTGCCAACAGATCTTCAGCGCGGCGCTGATCGCCCACGTGGAGGCCGCGTACCGCGACGACTCGCAGAAAAACGAGCTTTGTGTGCCGCTGCCGCATCCGGACACCGATGTCGACTGGCTACGGCTGGCGTGGGCCGATTACAGCAACCAGCTGCGCTGGTTCGACGACCCGGGCTTGATGTCGTGGTTGTCGACGGCGCGCCTGGATCTGTTCGGTCACCTGATCGGCCACCTGCTGCCGTCGGCGTCGGCGAAGCCCCGGGTCCGCGAGCGGATACTGGGCATCGCCAAGTCCGTGTTTTCCGCCACCGCCACCAAGCTCGACGAGCTGATGGCCGCCGAAGCCGCGCTCGCCGCGCGCTGACCCGTGTAACCCGAGCCGATATTGATCGGGTGAAGGAGGCATGTGGCGGCAAGAAGCGATCCCGTCGGGCCGCGACCCCTGCGCGCGGTACCCGGCGCCGGGCATGAGGCCGGCTACCCGGACTGGGAGGCGGTGTACTCCGACAACGTCGGGTGGGTGTACCGCACGCTGTTCGCGCGCGTCGGCAACCGGACCGACGCCGAAGACCTCACCGCCGAGGTGTTCCTCGCCGCGCTGCGGCCGCTGCGCCTGACCGTGAGCGTGGCCGAGGTGCGCGCCTACCTGCGGGCCACGGCCAGGACGGTGCTGGCCGCACACTGGCGCCAGACCCTGGGACGGGAGATCACCTCGATCGAGGGGACGGGAGATCACCTCGATCGAGGACATCGAACAACCGGCCGACAGCGAGGAGGCGATCAGCACCGCGCCGCAGCGGGTGGCGCGCGTCCTGGACGCCCTGCCGGATCGGTATCGCCAGATCCTGGAATCGCGCTTTCTGCGCGGCAATTCGATCAAGGAGTCGGCCGCGGAACTCGGAATCAGCGTGCCCAATGCCAAAGTGCTCCAGCACCGCGCCCTGCGGCTGGCGGCGCAGGTCAACGATGGGGGCAAGCAATGAATGCGCGGGGCTTACGACGCTATGTCGACGATCTGTTGCGGGGGCGCCGGCCCAGGCCGTTCGCGCCCGACGACTTCGAGGCGGCGCAGCTGCGCACCGCCATCGAGCTGCGGGCCGCCCGCAGCGGGGATGACGCGCCGCGCCCGGAATTCCTCGCCGATCTGCACCGTCGCATCGGCGAACAGATGTCAGGCACGCCGACGCGAACCCCGCCCGGGCGCACCGGCACGCGCCGCCAGGTCATCGTCGGCACGTCGGCCGCGGCGACGGCCGCGGTCGCCGCGGTTTCGCTCGATCGCGCCGTGATCTCCGGTCGCCAACGGCGACCGAGTGCCCCGGATAACGCCGCCGGGCGACTCACCCCCAACGAGGGAAGCTGGCAGCGCCTCGCCTCCAGCTCGGACGTGCCCGACGGGGCCACGCACGCCTTCGATCTGGGTTCGGTGACCGGATTCGTCCGGCGCATCGACGGCAAGGTGCACGCGATATCGGGGGTGTGCACCCATCAAGGCTGCAAGCTGTGGTTCGACGCGCCCGATGACACCTTGCGCTGCCCCTGCCACACCACGTCGTTCTCGCCCAGCGGGCAAGTGCTCACCCATCAGTTGCCGATCGCACCAAAACCGTTGCCCGAATTGATGGTTCGTGAGGTCGACGGTGTCATCGAGGTGTTCGCCCCGGGGCGCGGCGCCTGAACGGTGTAACCCGCCGCCCTATCTGTGGGCATGGATATCGCCCTGCGTCGAAGGCTTTTGGCGGCCGTGCTGGCCGCGAGCGTGCTCTCATCGCCCGGCTGTGGCCGACCGCGCCCCGTGGCGACCAGCCCCGCGCCCACCGCCGCGCCCACCACCGGGGTGTCGATCACCGCGCCGCTCCAGGCAGCCGGCGCCAACCAGGTCACCATTGACGGCTTCGCTTTCGCGCCGCCGAACCTGACGGTGCCCGCCGGGACCACCGTCACCTGGACCAACCGCGACGAGGAACCCCATACGGTCGCCGCGAATGACGGCTCCTTTCACTCGCCCGGCATGGGAACGGGAGCGACCTTCGCCCACACCTTCTCCGCCCCTGGGACTTTCGACTATGTCTGCTCGATTCATCCGATGATGCGCGGCACCGTGGTGGTGACGGGATGACCGGCCGCCCGGGCGACGATGCCATGACCCGGCGCCAGCTCCTCCGGCACACGGCGTGGTTCGGGGCGGCGGTCGGGTTGACCGTGGCCGGGGGCGAGGTCATCTCGCATGTCGCCGGGGAAGCGGCGGCTCAGCGCGCGCACGTCCGGCCCACCCTGCGGTTCGCCCAAATCAGCGACAGCCACCTCGGCTTCACCGGTGCGCCCAACAGGGACGTCGCGGCGACGTTCAGCGACGCGATCGACAAGGTCAACAGCCTCGGCTACACACCGGATTTCGTCATCCACACCGGCGACCTCACTCACCTTTCCAGCCCCGAACAGTTCGACCAGGCGAAGCAGATGATGAGCGGTCTGAAGACGCGCCACGTGTTCACCGTGCCGGGCGAGCACGACTCCGTCGACGACGCGGGACAGAAGTACCGAAACACCTTCGGCGCGGGCGCGGTTGGCGACGGCTGGTACAGCTTCGACATCGCCGGTGTGCACCTGATCGCGCTCGTCAACACGTTGAACCTGCGCAAGCTAGGCCATCTGGGGGTCGATCAGCTGGAGTTCGTCAAGAAGGACGTCGCCCATCTGCCGAGCGACACCCCGATCATCGTGTTCAGTCACATCCCCTTGTTCGCGATGTACCCCCAATGGGGCTGGGGCACCGACGACGCCGCCCAGGCGCTGAGCTACCTGCGCCGGTTCTCCTCCGTCACGTGCCTCAATGGCCATGTCCACCAGCTGTTTTCCAAAACGGAGGACAATGTGACGTTTCACAGCGGCGCTGCCACCGCGTACCCGCTGCCCAGACCCGGTGACGGGCCGGCACCCAAACCGGTGACGCTGCCGGCCGGCAAGCTGCGCGACGCATTGGGTATCCGCGAGGTCGGCTACACCACGGGAGAGACCGCACTGGCGCTGAAAGAACGGGCGTTGCGGTGATCGGCGCCCTGGTGCGGTTCGGATTCGCCGCGTCGTTGGCCCTCAGCGCCGTCAGCCACGCCTACCTCTATGTCCATGGCTACCAACGCATTCCGGCCATCGGCACGGGATTCCTGGTGCAGGCCAGTGTGTCATCGGCGATCGCTCTGCTGATCGTGGCCGGCGGTCCCGCGTGGCTGCGCTGGGCCGGTGCCGCAATGGCCGCCGGATCTCTGGTCGCCTTCGCGCTGTCGCGCACCGTGGGGCTCTTCGGCTTCTCCGAACGGGGCTGGGATCCGTCGCCTTATGCGGCGATCAGCGTGGCCGCCGAAGTGGTCATCCTGCTGCTGTGGTGGCGGGGTGGCCGCCTTCGGCTTTCGTGGCGTCAGACCACTTCCGTTTGAGCCGGCGCTTGAGAGCCATCGAGGGCTTTTCGATGAGGAACCAGCTCGCCGCGGCCACGGGTAGCGTCGCCGCGGCGGCGACGAGAAAGAACGCAACGGGTTGAAGACGCGCAAGGCCGCACACGGCCAAGAGTTGCTGGGTCGGGAACGCGTAGATGTAGACGCCGTAGGACAGATCCGTGCGTAGCCTCAAGCGGCTGCTCTTCAGCAAGGCGCCGGACACGATGATCGCGTAGGCCAACGGAAGGGCGGCGACCGTGCGGTAATCGGGCAGCATGCTGGACGCCAGCACGATGACGACGCTGACCCCGACGAGCGGCCACCGAGCGGGGATCACCTCTCTCCATTGATAGAGGACGGCTCCGGCCGCGAACATGATCGCCGAACGCACGGCGATCTGGGGAATGGTCCATACCCCGGGGAACGTCATCGGCGGCATCGCCGTTGCCAGACCCGTAGCCACGACGAGTATTGCCGGAGAGACCCAGCGGTGATGGGCCAGGCCCGCCATACCGACACCGGCGACGGCGAGATAGCAGATCACTTCCCAGACCAGCGACCACAGCGAACCGTTCCAGAGCCCGGAATGTGGTATCCCGCTTGGTGTTCCGCCGACATCGAGATGGACGTACGCCACCGCGCTGTTTTTCAGGACGTATTCGAGCGGCCCGCCGGAGCACACGAGCTTGCCGACCGAGCCGCCCTGGATCGCCACGCTGAGGGGGGCGAAGGCGAACGCCGTCACGATGAGGCACGCGTAGTAGCCGGGCAGGATACGAAGGGCGCGGGCGGTCAGGTAGTCACGCACGTGCGGGTCGTCGAGCCAACTCCTGGTGATGAGGAACCCCGAGATCGCGAAGAAGCCGTCCACCCCTATCGAGAACAGAAGTTGCAGCGTCGCCGCGGGTGGCATCCGGCCGGTGATGGGCCAGCAGTGCCACAGCATCACCTCGGCAGCCAGCACCAGCCGCCACGCGTTCAGCGCGTTGTTTCCCCCATTGAAAGCTTGTCCGAGGGTCATCGGCCACCGCCCGTCGTGCACCCCCCGCTTCGCGGATATTACCGCGGTTGGAGCGGGGACGATTGAGCCTTTTTATTTTGTCAGAGGGCCGAACCCGGCTAGGCGGCGCCGGTGCCGTTCGGGGCCGGCCGGTCGGCCGTCGCATCGGCCGTGGCAGCGGGACGTTCTGTGTCGGTCTCTGCCACCCTGGGGTCCGTTTCGGCCGCGGCGGGCCCGGACCACCTCTTTTTGAGTCGGCGTTTGAGAGACATCGCAGGCTTTTCGATGACGAACCAGCTCAGCGCGGCCAGCGGAAGGGTGCACAGTGTGGCCACTATCGAGAACACGTTCGGATTCAGAACGCCAACCCCACAGATCACCAGCAACTGTTGAGTCGGGAACGCGTAGATGTACACGCCATAAGAGAGATCCGTACGTAACCTCAAGCGCTTGTTTCGGATGAGTGCGCCCGAGACGATGATCGCGTACGCAAGCGGTATGCCGCCGAGCCTGCGGTAATCCGGCAGTACGGTCCCGCCCAGCAGGACGACTGCGACACTCACCCCGACGAGCCACCACCGCGCCGGAATGACGTCTCGCCACTGGTAGAGGAGCGCTCCCGCCGCGAACATGATGGCGAAGCGGGCGCTGGCGGCGGCAAATTGGAGCGTGAATTCCGCCTGCAGTTTGAAGGGCGGCACCAACGCTGCGCAGATTACCGCTGTCACCAGGATCGTGGGCGAGACCCAGCGGCGATTGGCGAGCCCGGCCACCCCGAGGCCGGCAACGACGAAGTAGCAGGCGATCTCGAACATAAGCGTCCACAGCGAACTGTTCCACGTTCCCGGATAAGGGATCCCAGTTGGTGTTCCGCCGACGTCGACCTTGAGCGTCGCCACCGCGATGTTCATCAAGACGTACTGGAAGGGCGCGGCTGAGAAGAGGAGCTTCAGCGCTGCGCCACCCTGAATTGCCACACCGACGGGAGCGATGATGAAGGCCGTGACGATCAGGCACACGTAGTACCCGGGCAGGATGCGAAGAGCTCGCGCCGTCAGGTATTCCCGCAGGTGCGGTTGGCGCAGCCAACTAGCGGTGATGAGGAATCCCGAGACCGCAAAGAACCCGTCGACCCCTCCGGCGCCAAGCAGATGTCCGACGATCCCGGTCGGCGACGGGCGGCCCGTGACAGTAAACGAGTGCCCGAGGATCACCGAAATCGCCAGCACCAACCGCCATGCGTTGAGTGCGTTATCGCGCGTATCGAATGCCTGCCCGAGCTTCATAGACCTCCACCCGTTGCCCCCAGCTGTCGGCGGCAGTCTATGTCACTCTGCCGGGACGACTGGCGTTTTCAGCTGTTTTTGAAGGTCATTGGGAGCTAGGCGGTTTCGCTCAAACCCGGACCGGGCCGGTCGCCAATGACGTCGGCTTTGCTGGCGGGGGGCGGCTCCTCGGAGCTGGAGGTTACGGGGGCGGACCACCTCCGTTTGAGCCGGCGTTTGAGCGACATCGAGGGTTTTTCGACGAGGAACCAGCTTGCAGCGGCCAGCGGCAAGCTGGCCGCGACGGCGACGAGGAAGAACACCGCGGGATGGAGGCGAGTCGCGAGCCCGCAGACGGCCAGCAACTGCTGGGTCGGGAATGCATAGATGTACAGGCCGTAGGACAGATCCGTACGCAGTCTCAACCGGTCGTTCTTCAGTAGGGCACCCGACACGATGACTGCGTAGGCCAGGGGCAGGGCACCAACGACCCGGTAGTCGGGCAGGAACCCGGCGCCCGCCACGATCACGAGACTGATGGCGACGAGTGACCAGCGAGCTGGGATCAGGTCTCGCCACTGGTACATGACCGCGCCCGCCGAAAACATGATGGCTGCGCGCACCGCGAGCTGCGGGATGGTCCACACGCCCGGAAATGTCAGCGGCGGAAGTATCAGCGCCAGACCCGTAGCCAGGGCCAGGATCACGGCAGAAATCCACCGGCGATTAGCCAATCCGGCTACGCCGATCACGGCGACGGCGAGGTAGCACAGCAGTTCCCAGATCAATGACCACAGCGAGCCATTCCAGGTCGGTCCGCCCGGCACGAAGCGCGGGGTGCCGCCGACATCGACCTGCAAGTAGGCGACAGCGGCGTTTTTCACGACGTACTCGAGTGGCGCGGTGGACCCGAGCAGCTTGGCGGCCGAGCCGCCCTGGATGGCCACGCTGAGCGGGGCGAAAACGAACGCGGTCGCGATCAGGCAGATGTAGAAGCCAGGAAGGATACGAAGCGCGCGGGCCGCAAGGTAGTCGCGCAGTCGCGGATCACTGATCCAACTCCTGGTGATGAGGAAGCCGGAGATCGCGAAAAATCCGTCAACACCCACCGAGAAGAAAAGTTGCAGGGTAGATTTCGGCGGCATGTGGCCGGTGATCGGCCAGGAATGGAACAGCATCACCTCGGCCGCCAGCGCCAATCTCAGTGCGTTCAGCGCGTTTTTGCGCGGATCGAATACCTGCCCGAGTTTCATCGGCCTCCGTCCACGTGTACGCCGCGCTCCCTCGGGCGCCATCGTATCGGTCGGGCGACATAGGCGGGCTCGGTCGGGCGACAATGACCAAAACGACGTGCCGGTGGACCGGTGACCTAACGTCGATACAGGCCGTGACCGGTGCTAAGCAGCACCCGAGACCTCTGGTGGCAATGCGACCGGCGCTTGCGACCGGGAGGCCAAAGGTTTCCCTTTGAAACGCGACTTCAGGGACCTGGCCGGTTTCTCAATGAGGAACCAGCTTGCCGCGGCCAGCGGCAGGGTCGCTACCGCGACGGTGAGGCAGAACACGATGGGGGTGAGGCTGATCAACCCGAGGACGAGCAGCAACTGCTGGATCGGGAAGGCGTAGATGTACATGCCGTAGGACAGGTCGGTACGCAATCTCAACCGCTTGCTTTGCAGCAGGGAGCCCGAGACGACGACGGCATAGGCGAGCGGGATGGCGGCGACCACCCGGTAGTCCGGCAGCTGGCCGGCCGCCAGCACGATGACCACGCTCACCGCGACCAGCGACCAGCGAGCGGGAATCACGTCCCGCCATTGATACAAGAACGCTCCAGCCGCAAACATGATGGCGGCGCGGCACGCCATGAAGAT
Source organism: Mycobacterium sp. TKK-01-0059 (assembly GCF_000709305.1). Taxonomy (NCBI): domain Bacteria; kingdom Bacillati; phylum Actinomycetota; class Actinomycetes; order Mycobacteriales; family Mycobacteriaceae; genus Mycobacterium; species Mycobacterium sp. TKK-01-0059. Next base: position 924,607 of record NZ_KL446993.1, on the reverse strand, counting down.
GAGAGTGGTCGCTATGTTGCCCTCGGGGTGATGGAACACGTCGGGGAACCGGACGGGCGGCATGAGTGACGCGCCGATCGCCGCCACCACCAAAATCGTTAATGAAACCCATCGGCGATTGGCGAGCCCGGCCACGCCGATGACGGCGACGACGACATAGCACATCACTTCCCAGAAGAGCGACCACAGGGAAGCGTTCCAGATGCCGGCATTGGGGATCCCGTGCGGAGTGCCTCCGACATCGAATTTGAGCCACATCACGGCGATGTTCTTCAGCACGTACTCGAACGGAGCGAACGAGAAGAGCAGCCTTGCCGCCGAGCCGCCCTGGATCGCCACGCTCAATGGGGCGAAGACGAACGCGGTCACGATCATGCAGACGTAGAAGCCGGGCAGGATGCGAAGGGCGCGAGCGGCGAGATACTCGCGGAGCCGAGGGTTGCTGATCCAACTCGCGGTGATGAGGAATCCCGAAATCGCGAAGAATCCGTCGACGCCGACGCAGAGCAGCAGTTGAAGAACCGCCCGCACCGAAGGGAGATGACCCCGGATCGGGTAGGTGTGCCAGAAAATGACCTCGCCCGCGAGCGCTAACCGCCATGCGTTCAGCGCATTGCGGCGCGGATCGAACACCTGCCCGAGTTTCATTGACGGTTCCCGCCATTTGAACAGGGCGTCATCGGCATCATCGGCGCAATCCTAGCGCCACCGAATACTGAATTGGGCCGGTTTACGGTACTGGTCCAATTCGGCGCCCGCAATGGGAACGTTAATAGATATGCGTCTAATAGGCAGCTCAGGCGGTGAAAATGATTTTGCGCGCCGCGCGCGTCAACAATGGTGCGGGATAACGCACATCGCTCGAATGGGCGACGCCGCTCGCCCGCGTCAATTCGCGGGCTTTGCCCGCAAACCCTCGACGAACGCGTTCGTCTCCTCCCAGGTGGGGAGCAGGCCGGAGGCGCGTACGTCGTCGAGGCTGGGGGCCGTGGCGTCGCGGTCGGACAGGGTGGGCGGTGCGCCGTCCACCAGCGGCCAATCGATCCCCAGCGCCGGATCGGTTGCGCAAATGGTGTGTTCGCGTTGCGGGTTGTATTCCGCCGAGCACAAGTACATCACCGTCGAATTGTCTTGCAGCGCCAGGAAACCGTGTCCGAGGCCCTCGGAGAGGTAGATCGTCCTGTGCTCGGTGTCGTCGAGCAGCACCGAGTCCCACTGACCGAATGTCGGTGAGCCCACCCGGATGTCGACGACGACGTCGAATACCGCCCCGCGCACGCAGGTCACGTACTTGGCCTGGCTCGGCGGTACCTGGGCGAAGTGCAGGCCGCGCAGCACGCCGGCCGATGACACCGAGCAATTGGCCTGTCGAACATCCAACCGGTGACCGGCGAAGGACCTGAATCCCTTGTCGGTCAGCCATTCGAAGAAATGGCCCCGCGAATCGCCATGAACGGCGGGGGTGATCTCCCAGGCGCCGGGAACTTTCAGCTCGCGAACTTCCACGTCACTGCCCACGTTCTTCGTAGCGGGCTTCGGAGGCGTCCTTCAACGGGCGCCACCATGATTCGTTCGCGCGGTACCAGTCGATGGTCTCACGCAGCCCCTCCTCGAAGTCGGTATGCTTTGGCGCCCAACACAATTCGTCGTACAGCGTCGATGGGTCGATCGCGTAGCGCAGGTCGTGGCCGGCGCGATCGGTGACATGGTCGAAGTCGTCGGGTTCGCGGCCCATCATCTGCAGCAGCGTCCGCAACACGGTCAGGTTGTCGCGCTCGCCCTCGGAGCTGATCAAATACGTCCGGCCGATCTCGCCCTTCTCCAGGATGCGCCGCACCGCGCTGTTGTGGTCGTCGACGTGGATCCAGTCCCGGACGTTGGCGCCGGCGCCGTAGAGCTTGGGCCGCCGCCCGGTGAGCACGTTGGTGATCTGCCGCGGGATGAACTTCTCGACGTGCTGATACGGCCCGTAGTTGTTGGAGCAGTTCGAGATCGTCGCGCGCACCCCGTATGAGCGCACCCAGGCCCGCACCAGCATGTCGGCGGCGGCCTTGGTCGCCGAATAGGGGCTGGACGGGTTGTACGGCGTCGCCTCGGTGAACCGCTGGGGGTCGTCGAGCTCCAGGTCGCCGTAGACCTCGTCGGTCGAGATGTGGTGCAGCCGCACACCGTAACGCCGCACCGCTTCGAGGATGGTGAAGGTGCCGACCACGTTGGTGTGCAGGAACGGCTCGGGGCCCTCCAGCGCATTGTCGACGTGGCTCTCCGCGGCGAAGTGCACCACGGCGTCGGATTCGGCGACCAGCCGCGACACCAGTTCGGCATCGGTGATGTCGCCGACCACCAGCTCGATGGCGTCCTCGACGCCGGCCAGTGACTCGCGCCGGCCCGCATAGGTCAGGGCGTCGAGCACGGTCACGGAGTCCTCGGGGTGCTCGCGAACGGTGCTGTGCACGAAATTGGCGCCGATGAAACCAGCGCCGCCGGTGACCAGTAACCGCATGCCCCAAACCCTAACCGAGCCGATGGGTCAGTTTGCGGCAGTTAGCCCCAGAGCGCCGGCCAATTCGGTCAGCGCAGGTAGCAGGGTTTCTTTGGAATAGCCGCCCAGCACCTGGATGGCCACGTGGTCGGCCCCGGCGTCCAGGTGCTCGCGCAGCCGGCCCGCGATCGCCTCCGGGGTGCCGTGGGCGACCACCGCGTCGATCAACCGGTCGCTGCCGGGCGTGCGCACGTCGGCTTCGGTGAACCCCAGCCGCAGCCAATTGTTCACGTAGTTGCTCAGGCCCAGATAATGCTCGACGGTCTGGCGGCCGATCTCGCGGGCCTGTTCGGCGTCCGTGCTCAGCACCACCTTGTGCTCGGGCGCGAAATACACTGCCCCGCCGAGCAACTCGCGCGCCCTGGCCGTGTGTTCCGGGGTGGTCAGGTAGGGATGTGCGCCGGCGCTGCGTCGCGCGGCGAGCCGCAGCACCCGCGGCCCGAGCGCGGCGACCACCCGGCGGCTGGTCGGCACCAGCGCCGCGTCGAGTTCGTCGAGGTAGGAGACCAGGGCGTCGTACGGTTTGACGTACTCTCCGGTGTGCTCGGGGTGGCCGACCCCGACGCCGAGCAAAAACCTTCCCGGGTGGTGAGTTTCGATGCGGCGGAACGACTCGGCGACGGCCGCGGCGGGCGCCGACCAGATGTTGACGATTCCGGTGGCCAGCTGCAGCGACGTGGTGCGCGCCAGGGCGGGTTCGACCCAGGACAACTCGGCGTCCGGCGAGCCGCCGATCCAGGCGGCGCCGTAGCCCAGCGATTCGATCCCCGCCGCCAACTCGGGTTGGATGGATCGCGTCGGCAGCCACACGCCGAACTGGCCCAGGTCGGGCTTGAGCGAAACTCCCTCGGTCATCCAGCTCCCCCTGCCGGTCGTCAGGACGGATTCAGTCCCAGTGGCCCCGCCAGTTCGGCCAGCGCCGAGATCAGGTTTTCATCCTTGGTCAGGACCTGCACCGGGACGTGATCGGCGCCGGCCTCGAGGTGCTCGGTGAGCCGCGCCGCGATCTGGTCCACGGTGCCATAGGCCACCACCGCGTCCACCAGCCGGTCGCTGCCCGGCCGGGTGACCTCGTCCTCGCCGAAACCCAGCCGCTTCCAGTTGTTTCGGTAGTTGGCGAGATTGAAATAGACGTCGAGCGCCTTGCGGCCGACGGCCCGTGCCTTCTCGGCGTCGGTGGTCAGGATCGCCTTGTGCTCGGGGGCCAGGAACGCCGACGGGCCGATGATCTCGCGGGCCCGCGCGGTGTGTTCCGGCGTGGTCAGGTAGGGGTGTGCTCCGGCGGAGCGCTCCGCGGACAGCCGCAGCACGCGCGGCCCGAGCGCGGCGACGACCCGGCGGTTGGCGGGCACCCCGTAGTCGTCGAGCTGCTTCAGGTAGTCCACCAGGGCGTCGTAGGGCTTGCGGTACTCGGTGTGAGCCTCGGGATGGCCGACGCCGATGCCCAGCAGGAAGCGGCCCGGGTACGCCTTGTCGATGCGGTGGAAGGACTCGGCGACGGGCCCCGCGGCCGCGGTCCAGATGTTGACGATGCCGGTGCCCACCTGCAACGTCGTCGTGGCTTCCAGGAGGGGTTCGACCCAGGACAGCTCGGCGGGAGGCGACCCGCCGACCCAGACGGCCCCGTAGCCCAGCGCCTCGATGTCCTTGGCCTGCTGGGGTGTGACGCCGCGTCCGAACGATCCGAACCGGCCGAGATCGGGCTTGCTTGCTGCATCGGTCATGGTCTTCCCAACCGGGCGCGGTGCGGCCCTATTCCAGTCCTATTCCGGGGTCGTGACGTTTTCTTCCGGGCCGTCGAGGTCGGGGGCGACGTCGGCGGCGGGCGGTTGCAGCGGCAGCAGCACGATGAATCGGGTGTCGCCGGGCGCCGATTCCACCCGCAGGTCCCCGCGATGCTTCTTGACCACGATGTTGAACGCCAGATCCAGGCCCAGGCCGGTGCCCTCGCCGAACGGCTTGGTGGTGAAGAACGGCTCGAAGATGTGCTCGCGCACGTCCTCGGGTATGCCCGGGCCGGTGTCGCAGATCTCGACGCGGGCCATGTGCTCGCCTTCCCGGCAGGTGCGGATGGTCAGCGTGCCGCCGGTATCGCGCATCGCGGCGATCGCGTTGTCGATGATGTTGGTCCACACTTGATTGAGATCACCCGGATAGCAAGGGATTTCGGGAAGCGACTGGTCGAAGTCCTTGACCACGGCGATGGCGTGCGAGTTTTTGCCGCCGTCCTTGGTCAGCCGGTCGGCGAACATCACCAGCGTGCTGCGCAGCAGCTCGTGCACGTTGGTCACCTGGAACGGCGCGCGATCCAGCTGCGAATACTGTTTGGCGTCGGCGACCAGGGCCGAAATCCGTTTGCTCGCTTCGAGGATCTGGTTCATCAGCAGTTCGCTCTCGATGGTGTAGTTGATCCACCGGATCGCCTGCTCCGCCGACGTCGACGCGAGCTCCTCGCTGACCGCGGAAATCCGCTCCAGCCAATCGGTGTCGATGCCGCCCTCGACGAACGTCGGCGCGATGTCCCAGCCGCCGTCGATGCCGTGGGCCTCCAGCCAGTCGCCGACGGCGTCCTCGCGGTCGGCGGTCTCCAGCGCGCTCAGATGCTGCGAGGCGGACTTCGCGACCTGCTCGGCGACCCTCTCCTGCAGCCGGACCAGGGCGCTGAGCGCCTCGGGGGAGACGGTGCCGTCGGCGAGCATCGCCAGCTTGTGCCGCATGCTGGCCACCCGTTCGCGCAGATCCGACGCGGCCCGCGAGATCGCCGCGGCCGGGTTGTTGAGCTGGTGGGTCAGCCCGGCCGACAGGCGGCCCAGCGCCAGCAGCTTCTCCCGGTTGTCGATGATGCGGCGGGTCCGGTCGGTGCCGACGGCGATGCCGTCGAGCAGGTGGACGGCCATCGGGAACTGGTCGCGCATGAATTGGGCGAACACCGGCGCGTCCATCACGAAGAACCGCGACGGCCGGGTCACGTGCACCGAGGCGTCGTAGCTCTTCTGTTTTCCGCCGGTGAACGCCCGCCAGGCCCCGCAGTACACGCCGCGCTGCGAGGTGCGGTTGGTCTCGATGTCCTGGCCGCCGGAGAGCTTGGACATCATCAGCTCGCCCTCGATCAGCACGTAGAAGCAGGTCGCCGGTTCGCCTTCGACGCAGATCGGGCCCGGTTCGTAGGTTTCGATGTGGCCCGCCGCGCACAGCACCGCAAGCTGCTCGTCGGTGAGCGCCTCGAACAGAAACAGGCTGCGCAGCTCGTCGGGCTCGCAGGGGACCTTGATCGATTCGGCGCCGGTCATGATTCGGCCAGGTAGCGGTGGACCAGCATCACGGCCATCGACCCTTCGCCGACGGCCGCCGCGACCCGCTTGGCCGACGTCGAGCGGACGTCGCCGGTGGCGAACACCCCCGGCACGCTGGTTTCCAGCTGATGCGGCGGGCGATCCAGCGTCCAGCCGCACACGTTGCGCAGGTCCGGGCCGGTCAGGATGAAGCCGTGGTCGTCGCGGGCCAGCACCCCGTCCAGCCAGTCGGTGCGCGGGGCGGCCCCGATGAAGATGAACATCCGGCCACAGGTGACGTCCTCGGTCTCGCCGGTCCGGTTGTTGACCAGGCTCAGCTGCTCGAGGTGGCCGTCGCCGGTGGCGCGCTGCACCTCGGTGCAGGTCAGCACGTTGATCTTGGGATTGGCCTCGATCTGCTGGATCAGGTAGTAGGACATCGACGCCTCCAGGGAGGGGGCGCGCACCACGATGTTGACCGATTTGGCCGTGCGGGACAGGTACATGGCGGCCTGCCCGGCCGAGTTGGCCCCGCCGATCACGTAGACCTCTTCGTCTTCGCACTCCGCGGCGATCGAGACCGCCGCCCCGTAGTAGATGCCGCAGCCGGTCAGCTCGGCGCACCCTTCGGCGTCCAGCTGGCGGTAGGCGACGCCGGTGGCCAGGATGACCGCGTGCGCGTCGATCGAGCCGCCGTCGGCGAAGCGCACGGTGCGCTTGGACCCGTTCACCTCGAGGGCGGTCGCCTTGCGGGCGGTGATCAATTCGGCGCCGAACTTCTCGGCCTGGCGGCGGGCGCGGTCGGCCAGCTGGCCGCCCGAAACCCCGTCCGGGAAGCCCAGGTAGTTCTCGATGCGCGAGCTCTGCCCGGCCTGACCGCCCGTCGCGATGTGCTCGATGAGCACGGTGCGCAGGCCCTCGGAGGCGCCGTACACCGCGGCGGCCAGGCCCGCGGGCCCGCCGCCGACCACGATCAGGTCGTAGAACTCCTGCGACGGCGTGGTGGTCAGGCCCAGGGTCTCGGCCAGCTGTGCGTCCGTGGGTTCGACGAGGGTGTCGCCGCGCTGGGTGACCACCACCGGCAGCCGCAGGCCGTCCTCGCCGGCCGCGTTGAGCAGCCGCTCGCCGGCGGGCTCGTCGGCCATGAACCAGGTGTAGTAGAGGCCGTTGCGGGCCAGGAAGTCGCGCACCTGCCAGGACCGCGCCGACCAGCGGTGGCCGATCACCTTGGTGTGCGGGACGGGGTGCTCGGGGGCGGCCCGCCAGGCGTCCAGCAGCCCGTCGATGACGGGGTAGAACTTCTCCTCGGGCGGGTCCCACGGCTTGAGCAGGTAGTGGTCCAGGTCGACGACGTTGATCGCGTCGATGGCGGCGTGGGTGTCGGCGTAGGCGGTCAGCAGCACGCGGCGCGCCGCCGGATACAGGTCCATCGCCTGCTCGAGGAACTCGATGCCGCTCATCTGCGGCATCCGGTAGTCGGCGATGAGCAGCGCGACCGTCTCGCCGCGCAGTTTGAGCTCCTTGAGGGTGCCCAGCGCGTCGGGCCCCGACTCCGCGCGCACGATCCGGTGGTCCTCGCCGTAATGGCGACGCAGGTCGCGCGCGACCGCCCGGGAAACCGAGGGGTCGTCGTCGACGGTGAGCATGACGGGCTTGCGCTGGCTTGAGGGGTTGGCGGGTGTAGTCACTGGCGTTAAGTATGCGCTCGTCAGCGGGCGTGTGGGAGGTCGAGCGGGCGGCCCGCCTTCCGCCGACAGCGATTTTGGTGGACGCCGATGACCAGGTATCGTGGAACGACGGTGCGGCATCCGCGCCGACTTTTTGTGTGTCCAGTCCTAGGAATTTCCTGTCACCGGCTCACGTTGCAAGTCGGTGCGCCATGTCGCGCCGATCTGGGCGCAGACGCGAACGAGACTAAACGATGAGGATTCTTAACTAGTTATGGCCAAGAAAGACGGCGCCATCGAGGTCGAAGGCCGCGTGGTCGAGCCGCTGCCCAATGCGATGTTCCGCATTGAGCTGGAGAACGGTCACAAGGTGCTTGCCCACATCAGTGGCAAGATGCGGCAGCACTACATCCGCATCCTGCCCGAGGACCGGGTGGTGGTGGAGTTGTCTCCCTACGACCTGTCCCGGGGCCGCATCGTGTACCGGTACAAGTAACAAGCCCGATCAGAACAACCTACGAACGACACAGAACAGGATCGAACAGCCGTGAAGGTGAACCCGAGCGTCAAGCCAATCTGTGACAAGTGCAGGGTGATCCGTCGGCACGGGCGGGTCATGGTGATCTGCTCCGATCCGCGCCACAAGCAGCGCCAAGGCTGAGCCAGGCGCCGCGCGGTACCAACTACAACTGAATGCAGACCTCCCAGCACCACTGAGCGAATACGTCGCTCACCCACGCCCGGACGGAGGCCGGGCCCCGGATAGATCGGGAACGGGCTGGGATCAGACCTCCGCCGAGAAAAAGAGGAAACGCCACCTATGGCTCGACTAGTAGGCGTCGATCTGCCGCGTGACAAGCGGATGGAGATCGCGCTGACGTACATCTTCGGCGTCGGCCGGACCCGTTCGAACGAGATTCTCGAAGCGACGGGGATCGACAAGAACCTGCGCACCAGGGACCTCACCGACGACCAGCTGACCCACCTGCGCGACTACATCGAAGCCAACCTGAAGGTGGAGGGTGACCTGCGCCGCGAGGTCCAGGCCGACATCCGCCGCAAGATCGAGATCGGCTGCTACCAGGGCCTGCGGCACCGCCGCGGCCTGCCGGTGCGCGGCCAGCGGACCAAGACCAACGCGCGCACCCGCAAGGGGCCCAAGCGCACCATCGCCGGCAAGAAGAAGGCCAGGTAACCCCCCATGCCACCAGCCAAGAAGGCAGCGTCCGCCCCCAAGAAGGGGCAGAAGACCCGTCGCCGGGAAAAGAAGAACGTCCCGCACGGCGCCGCCCACATCAAGAGCACGTTCAACAACACGATCGTGACGATCACCGACCCGCAGGGCAACGTCATCGCCTGGGCGTCGTCGGGTCACGTCGGGTTCAAGGGCTCGCGGAAGTCGACGCCGTTCGCCGCGCAGCTGGCCGCCGAGAACGCGGCCCGCAAGGCGCAGGAGCACGGCGTCAAGAAGGTCGACGTGTTCGTCAAGGGACCGGGCTCGGGCCGGGAGACCGCGATCCGGTCGCTGCAGGCCGCCGGACTGGAGGTCGGTGCGATCTCCGACGTCACCCCCCAGCCGCACAACGGCGTTCGCCCCCCGAAGCGCAGAAGGGTCTAGGAGATACTCATGGCTCGTTACACCGGACCCGTCACCCGCAAGTCGCGCCGGCTGCGCACCGACCTCGTCGGTGGCGACCAGGCGTTCGAGAAGCGCCCCTACCCGCCCGGCCAGCACGGCCGCGCGCGGATCAAGGAAAGCGAATACCTGCTGCAGCTGCAGGAGAAGCAGAAGGCCCGCTTCACCTACGGCGTGATGGAAAAGCAGTTCCGCCGCTACTACGAAGAGGCCGTGCGGCAGCCCGGCAAGACGGGTGAAGAGCTGCTGCGGATCCTGGAAAGCCGGCTCGACAACGTCGTCTACCGCGCCGGGCTGGCGCGCACCCGCCGGATGGCCCGCCAACTGGTCAGCCACGGACACTTCAGCGTCAACGGCGTCCACGTGAACGTCCCCAGCTACCGGGTGTCGCAGTACGACATCATCGACGTGCGGGACTCCTCGCTGAACACCGTGCCGTTCCAGATCGCACGGGAGACGGCGGGCGACCGGCCGATCCCGAGCTGGCTGCAGGTGGTGGGGGAGCGTCAGCGCATCCTCGTCCACCAGCTGCCCGAGCGGGCACAGATCGACGTCCCGCTCACCGAGCAGCTCATCGTCGAGTTCTACTCGAAGTAAGTGACTTTCGGGCCGGCCGGCCCGAAAACCCAACGGCATCAAATAGCGGGTGCCGAGAAGGAGAAGAAGAAACACCATGCTGATCTCTCAGCGACCCACACTGTCGGAGGAAGTCCTCACAGACAACCGCTCCCAGTTCGTCATCGAGCCGCTGGAGCCCGGATTCGGTTACACCCTGGGCAATTCGCTGCGCCGGACGCTGCTGTCCTCGATTCCGGGCGCGGCCGTCACCAGCATCCGCATCGACGGCGTGCTGCACGAGTTCACCACCGTCCCCGGCGTCAAGGAAGACGTCACCGCGATCATCCTGAACCTCAAGAGCCTGGTGGTGTCCTCCGAGGAGGACGAGCCCGTCACGATGTACCTGCGCAAGCAGGGTCCGGGCGAGGTCACCGCGGGCGACATCGTCCCCCCAGCCGGTGTCACGGTGCACAACCCCGACCTGCACATCGCGACGCTGAACGACAAGGGCAAGCTCGAGGTCGAGCTGGTCGTCGAGCGTGGCCGTGGCTACGTGCCGGCCGTTCAGAACCGGGCCTCGGGCGCCGAAATCGGCCGCATCCCAGTCGATTCCATCTACTCGCCGGTGCTCAAGGTCACCTACAAGGTGGACGCCACCCGCGTCGAGCAGCGCACCGACTTCGACAAGCTGATCCTCGACGTCGAGACCAAGAGCTCGATCAACCCCCGCGATGCGCTGGCGTCCGCGGGCAAGACCCTGGTCGAATTGTTCGGCCTGGCACGCGAACTCAACGTCGAGGCCGAGGGCATCGAGATCGGGCCGTCGCCGGCGGAGGCCGACCACATCGCGTCGTTCGCGCTGCCGATCGACGACCTGGACCTGACCGTGCGGTCCTACAACTGCCTCAAGCGCGAGGGCGTGCACACCGTCGGCGAGCTGGTGTCGCGCACCGAGTCCGACCTGCTGGACATCCGCAACTTCGGTCAGAAGTCCATCGACGAGGTGAAGGTCAAGCTGCACCAGCTGGGCCTGTCGCTCAAGGACAGCCCGGCGAGCTTCGACCCCTCGCAGGTCGCGGGCTACGACGTCGCCACCGGCACCTGGTCCACCGAGGCCGCCTACGACGACCAGGACTACGCGGAAACCGAACAGCTCTAAAGGCCGTCCGGTGACGATGCGGCCGTGCAGCGGCAGCTGAGGAACCGGACACAACTGGCGAAAGTCCGTCCCGGTCCTACCTGATACGGGGACCGGCCCCAATTAGGAGAAGTCGCAATGCCCAAGCCCACCAAGGGCCCTCGCCTCGGCGGGTCGTCATCGCACCAGAAGGCCCTTCTGGCCAACCTGGCGACGTCGCTGTTCGAGCACGGCCGTATCAAGACGACCGAGCCCAAGGCGCGTGCGCTGCGGCCGTATGCGGAAAAGCTGATCACCCACGCGAAAAAGGGTGCGCTGCACAACCGCCGAGAGGTGCTGAAGAAGATCCGCGACAAGGACGTCGTGCACACCCTGTTCGAGGAGATCGGGCCGTTTTACGCCGACCGCAACGGCGGCTACACCCGGATCATCAAGGTCGAGCCGCGCAAGGGCGACAACGCGCCCATGGCCGTGATCGAGCTGGTGCGGGAGAAGACGGTCACCTCCGAGGCCGATCGGGCCCGCCGGGTGAAGGCGTCCAAGAAGTCCGACGCTCCTGTCGCGGCGGCGGCGGCGCCTCAGGCCGCCGTCGAGCCCTCCGAAGCCGTCGGCCCGACGGCCGAGGAAGCCACCGCCGAGGCCGGGGAGACCGAGGCCTCCGAGGCCTCCGACGAGCCGACCAAGGCCCAGGCCGAGGCCGAAGACAAGGCCGACAAGGCCGTGGCCGCGCGGGCCGAAGCCGAGGCCGCCGAGAAGGCGAACGACGAGGCTGACGAGAGTTAGCGAGGACGTCCGTCTGCGGCTCGATATCGCCTACGACGGAACAGGTTTCGCAGGCTGGGCCACTCAGACCGGCCAGCGTACCGTGGCCGGGGTTCTCGACGAGGCGCTGACGACCATCTTCCGCACGCCCGTGCGGCTGCGGGCGGCGGGGCGCACCGATGCCGGAGTCCACGCCACCGGGCAGGTGGCCCATGTCGACGTGCCCGCGGCGGCCCTGCCGAACGCGTACTCGCGTGCGCCGCACGTCGGTGAGGCGGAGTTTCTGCCGTTGCTGCGCCGGCTGGGCCGGTTCCTGCCCGCCGACGTCCGGGTCGTCGACATCGTCCGCGCCCCTGCTGGTTTCGACGCCCGGTTCTCGGCGCTGCGGCGTCACTACGTGTACCGGTTGTCGACGGCGCCGTGGGGGGTGGATCCGCAGCAGGCCCGCTACGTCACCGCCTGGCCGCGCCCCCTCGACGTCGAGGCCATGGCCACCGCCTCGCGGGACCTGTTGGGATTGCACGACTTCGCCGCGTTCTGCCGTCACCGCGAGAACGCCACCACCATCCGCGATCTGCAGCGGCTGGAGTGGACGCGCGAGGGTGACCTGATCTTCGCACGGGTCAGCGCCGACGCGTTCTGCTGGTCGATGGTGCGCTCCCTGGTCGGGGCGCTGCTGGCCGTCGGCGAACACCGCCGTCCCGTCTCCTGGTGCCGCGAACTGCTGTCCGCCACAGCCCGATCCAGCGACTACGCGACCGCCCCGGCGCACGGGCTGACACTGGTCGGCGTCGACTACCCACCCGACGACCAGCTGGCCGCGCGCAACCTCATCACCCGGGACGTGCGCTCGCGCTAGACCCTCGCCGCGGCGAAACTCGCGGCCTTGTTGGTCAATCCGGGCACGTAGCTCAAATGCGACGCCCACCGCAGGCCGCCCGAACAGATCGGGTCGCCCGGGTTGCACAGGTCGATGGTCTTGCCCTCGAAATTCGGGCTCAGCGCGCTCATCAGGTTTCCCGCCCGTCCGGACGGATTCCCGAAGAGCGCGACGGCGGCGACGTGATCGGCGGCCGCGGGCGGCAACGGCCTGCGAAACCCGAAGCCGGACACCGGTGCGGCCGTGACGATGTCGATGACGGCGGCCCCCTGCGAGTAGCCACCCAGCACCAGCTTGGTGTTGGGGCAGTTCACCGCCATGCGCTGGATGTGGCTGCTCGCGTCGTTGGCGCCGTCCGCGGCGGCCAGGAAGTCCTTGTCGGCGGGATAGTTCACGCCATATGCGCCAACGCTTTTGCGGGTCTGCTCGCGCAGCGAGTTGACGAACGCCCCGCCCACCTTCCCGACACCGGGCGCCTCATCCGTCCCCCGGGCAAAGACCACTTCTACGCCGGGGCAGGACGCCGATGCACGGGGAACCAATTGCGGGGCAACCAACAACGCTGCCCCCGCGAGCAATCCGACGCCCAGCCCTAAAGGGATAAGCCTCACACAGAGATGTTAAGCGCGCCTTGATAACCCGCCGGTAACGATTTAGACGAGAGGTGCTTGCGGTACGGACGTGGCCGGCCCGGGCGCGAGCGGCGCGGGTGCGGGGGCGGTGCCGGTGCCGCCGTGGATCGAGGGGCCCGACCCGGGCGGGGTCTGCCCGTACACGGGCGTCTGCTGGCCGTAGCCGGGCTGGCCGGGGAGCTGCGGGCCGGCACCGGGGAAGGACGGGCCGTACCCGGGCACCGACTGTCCGGCGCCGACGAGCTTGGACGCGACGAACGCCGCGGCCTGGGTGGTGTAGACGGGGACGTAGCCCTCGGTGTGCCCGCTCCACTCGTTGCCGGGCCCGGCGTGGCAGATCGGGTCGTTGGGGTTGCACAGGTCGATGGCCTTGGAGCCCAGCAGCTTGCTCTGGCTGGGCAGCGTGCCGCCGGCGCGGTCGGCCACGTCGCCGAAGGTGGCGACGGCCGCGATGTTGTCGGCGTACTGCGGCGGCAGCGAATTGCCCCAGTTGATGCCGCCGATGGGCACGCCGGCCACGATGTCCATCACCGAGGCGCCCTGCGAGTAGCCGCCCAGCACGATCTTGGTGCTCGGGCACTTCTCCACGCTCTTCTTCACGCGGTCGATGGTGTCGTTGGCGCCGTCACCGCCGTGCAGCTGCAGCTTGCTGGCGGCGTAGTTCACGCCGTAGGGCAGGATGTTCAGCCCGCCCGTCTGCTGGCGCAGCGAGTCCACGAAGGCGTCGCCAACCCGGCCCAGGCCGGGCGGCTCGTTGGTGCCGCGGGCGAAGATGACCTCGACGTCCGGGCAGTCATCGGCGGAGGCGACCGGCGTCGCGGCCGGTGCGGCGAGGAGGCCGGCGGCGGTCACCAGGGCGGAAGCGCCCAGGCCGACGAGGCGAGCTGCACGGTGAGTTTTCACCGGGCAATTTTACCCAATTTCGGCCGGGGCGAAACTCCTACGACCTGTGGATAAGCGCTCCGGCGGGGCCGTTCGGCGGCCTACCGTGGGCCCAGACGGATTTCGCAGGGTGGGGGGATCAGTGCCGCGTCAGCCGACCACGTGGCTGCGCGTCAGCGCTCACCGGTACCTCGTGCGCCGCACCGAATGCGCGTTGCTGGGCGAGGCGATATACCCGACCGGTCCACGGGCGCGGATGCCGTCGGCATCGCTGGCAGCCGGCTGCGTGGTCACGGTCCTCGCGCTGGCGGGCTGTGCGCTGTTGGGTTTGCTGAGCCCGCACGTCGCGCTGGATCGGGCGCAGATCGTGGTGTCCCGGGATTCGGGTGCGCTGTTCGTTCGAGTGGGCGATGTCTGGCATCCGGTGCCGAACCTGGCCTCCGCGCGGCTCATCGCGGGGACGGCCGCCGATCCGCAGCCGATCCGCGAGGCCGACCTGGAGCGCGCCAAACGCGGCCCGCTGCTGGGCATCCCGGGTGCACCGCAGTTCGTCGGCAGGCCCCTGCCCGCACAGGACGTGGCCTTCTCGATGTGCGACAGCGATGGCGCCAGCAGCACGACGGTCATCGTCGGCCCCCTCGCCGACAACGCGGTCACCCGCATGCCCCCCGGGCAGGCCATCCTGGCCGCCGTCTCCTCGGGTTCGCCGGCCTATCTGCTCTACGACGGGCACCGGGCCATCGTGGACCTGGAAGATGCCGCGGTCGTGCGGGCGCTCCGCCTCGAGGGCCGCGCGCCGCGGCTCATCTCGCAAGCGTTGCTGAACGCCATGCCCGAGGCGCCACCGATCTCGGCGCCCCGCATCCGCGGCCTCGGGGCCGCCGCGCCCGGGCTGCCGGGGTTTCACGTCGGCAGTGTGCTTCGCGTCACACGCACCGACGGTGACGAGTATTACGCGGTGCTGGCCGCCGGCGTCCAGCGGATCGGCCAGGTCGCCGCCGACCTGATGCGCTTTAGCGGCTCGCAGGGCACGGTCAGTCCCATCACCGTCGCGCCCGCGGCGATCCGGGCCGCGCCCGTCGTCGCCGAGCTGCCCGTAGCCGGTTTCCCCGACCGCGCGCCGACGCTGCCGGAGGCCGCCGGCACGTTATGCGCCAGCTGGGCGGGCGGGCGAGCGGGGGTGGCTTTGCTGGCGGGGAGCCGGCTGCCGGTGCCGCCCGGTCAGGCGGCGGTGACGCTGGCGCAGGCGGACGGCCGCGGCCCCGCGCTGGATGCCGCGTACGTGCCGACCGGCCGCAGCGCCTACGTGCGGGCGGGCGACAAAGCCGGCACCCGCTACCTGATCGTCGACACCGGGGTGCGATTCGCCATCCCCGACGACGACGCCGCGCACGATCTCGGCCTCTCCGAGCCGACCCCGGCGCCCTGGCCGATCCTCACGCTCTTGCCGGCGGGACCGGAGCTGAGCAGACGCGGCGCGTCAATCGCCCGGGACGCGGTCGCGGCCTCCCCGTAACCGGCTTCTGACCCCTCCGGCGGCGAGCGCGACCGTCAGTGCGACGAGGCAAACCGCGGCGCCGCGCACCGCGGTGTCCCGGGCGCGGGTATCGCGCGATCGGGTCGTCGGCGGCGACACGGCGGCCGGCGCCGCGGCAGGCGGCTTGGGCGTGGCGGCGGGCCGGCCCGTCCCGGTGCTGACCGCGGCGAGCGGATCGATGGTGCCGCTGCCGACGAGCGGATCCCACCCCGCGGGCGGATGATGTGCGGTCGACTCGATGCGCTGCATCACCTGCCGCGCGGTCAGCGCCGGGAAGCGGGCCCGGATGAGCGCGGCCAGCCCGCTCACCACCGGGGCGGCATAACTCGTGCCCGACACCGGATCCGGCGCGAGGGAGGCCACGGCCTCGCCGGGCGCGGCGACATCGACCCAAGGCCCGGCAAGGCTGAAACCCGAGGGCGCCCCTTCGGCGTTCACCGAACCGACGGTCAGCACGTAGTCGTCGTACCACGCGGGACTGACCGCGACCGTGATGGTCTGCCAGGTCGCGTCCGGTCGCTGCGGCGGGCACTGCGCGGCGCCGCCGGTATTCCCCGCCGCCGCAACCACGACGGCATTCTTGACGTCGACGGCGTAGGCCAGCGCGGCGCCCAGCGCACGGTCGTCGAGCGCGGCGGCCACCGGAACGCACGCCACCGAGGAAATGTTGATCACCGACGCGCCCAGATCCGCTGCGGTCCGAACGGCTTTCGCCATGGTGTCGACGTCACCCACCCCGGAGCGGGACCGGTCGGTGGCGGGCGCGAACTTCGCGCTGGACTGCCGAATGCTGATCAACGTGGCCTCCGGAGCGATCCCGCTGAAGCCGTCCGACTTGGAATCCGGTGCGGCCGCGATGATTCCCGCGACCAGGGTGCCGTGCGCGTCGCAGTCCTGCGTGCCGTCGCCGGTCGACACGTAGTCACCCCCGGGCACCACGTCGGGCAGCCGGCGGTGCCGCGAGACTCCGGTGTCGATGACCGCGATCCGTTGCCCTGCGCCGCGGGTGAGGCGCCACACCTCCGAGAGATCGAACGCCCCCGGCGGCTGGTTACGGCCCGGCCTCGAGTCGAGCGTCAGCGCCGCGCAGACCTCGCGCTGCACGGTCGGCCGCGTCGGCGCGGGCAAGGCGGGCTCGGGCAGCCACTTGTCGTCGATGCCGGGTGGCGAAACCGCCTGCGCCGATGGCGTTCCGAACGCGGCGAACATCGTCAGCGCCGACACCGCGAGCACGCGCCCAACGTGCGAGTTCCTCACGTGAGATTCAATCCCCGGACCGCGCCGTAGAGTCCGCTGATCCAGCAGGCCAGCGGGACCAGTGCCGACCACGCCAGCCACTCCAGCACTTCGACACATCGGAGCGCGACGGGCGAGGAGGATGTCGCGGCTAACCCGAGGTACATCGCGGCGGCGGCCAGCGCCGTCGCCGCCGCGAGAAGCGGTCCGGGCATCTGCATTCGCAGTACCGTGACGCCGAAGGTCGTTGCCGCGATGAGGGTTCCGCCGGTGGCAAAGC
This sequence comes from Mycobacterium sp. TKK-01-0059, assembly GCF_000709305.1. NCBI lineage: Bacteria > Bacillati > Actinomycetota > Actinomycetes > Mycobacteriales > Mycobacteriaceae > Mycobacterium > Mycobacterium sp. TKK-01-0059. The sequence continues at coordinate 907,585 of NZ_KL446993.1, read as the reverse complement.
TCAGCAGCCCGGCGCCTGCGCCGGACCTGCAGCGCAGCAGGAACAGGGCGGCGGTGACGGTCCCGAATGCCATGCAGGACAGCCGCGGAGCGCCGGCGAGCACGGTGAGAGCGGCGCCGACGCCGGCTGACGACGACAGCCCCGCGCGCAGGCTCACCAACCACCGCTCGGCGCGGATCGCTTGCGCGGGCACCCGCGAGCCACTCGGTTCGGGGTCAGCGAAGTCCGTCGTCGCAAATCGGGGCGACAACCCCGCCAGCGCAATGGACATGCGCGGCGCCGCCCCGAGCAGACCGAGCGACAGGACCGCGGATGCCGACGCGACGACATGCAAAGGCGCGGCGGTGATCGCGCCCACCAGCGCCGCCGCGGCGACGGCCGCCGCGAAGCACGCCGCCGCCGTCAACGCGACGACGCCGCAGCCCGACAGCCGCATCGCCAGCACGGCGGTGACGGCCGCCGCCGCCGCGGCCAGCAACACGTTGGAAACGCTTGGGCCACCGGGCACCATCACAAACCCGGCCACCGCCGCGAAGACGGTGGCGATCACGCTCAGCGCCAGCCCGGCGATCGGGTCTCGGTAGGCCCGGTGCGCGACCGCGGCAAGCCCGAGCGCGACAAGGGCGGCCGATCCCAAAGCGGCGCCCGTCATCCCAACGTCTCGAGGGTGGTCGTCGCTGAAGGTGTTTCGGACCAAAGCCAGCCCGCCCACCGCCGTCAGGACGACGGCCGCAGTCGCTCCGCAGAGCCGGGTGACCCGCCGGGTCGCGGCACCGCCACGCAACCGAGCGGGCCCCTCCAGCGCGGCCGCCACCTCCCGCGCGACGTCGACGTAACGCGGCGCGGGCAACGGCACGGAGGGTGTGCTCAGCACCAACACCGCGCCGTCGCCGATGCGGTTCTGCGCCAACGTCGTCGACGGGTCCAGCGCGGACGCGCCGGGAATCGACACCTGGTAGCGCACCGCCTCCTGGTCGGCGTGACGGACCCCGAGCGCGTCGATGAGCGACGGAATCAACACCGCGACAGGCACTCCGGCGGGAAGCGCCAGATCGGCGACGGCGGTGCCCCAATGAACGCGGACCCGGCACAGCCCGGTATCGGATGCAGCCAACGGCGATCCCTTCGGTCGGATCCTGGCGAACATAGCCGGGTTTCGACGCCCCGGCATCCGGCTGTCCACAGGTGACTTGTCGCCATTTTCGGTGCTGCCTACCGTCGTCGAACTGGAGGCGATGCGATGACCGAGATGTTGTTGCCCGAGGCACAACAGGCGCCGATCGTGGTCGAGGCGCCACCGGACCTGCCGCCACCGGCGGGGCCCGGCCTGCTGCCCCGCCTGCTGCCGGTGGCGATCTCCGTGGTGAGCATCGGCATCATGGCCGCCGCGTTCGCGTCGGGGACCGCCATGGCCCGCAACCCCGTGTTCCTGGCCTTTCCGCTGATGATGCTGGTCTCGGCCCTGGCGTCCGGGCTGACCGGCCGGGCGCGCCGGCGCGGCGATGGCATCGATGCCGACCGCGGACGGTATCTCGACTACCTGAGTCGGCTCAGCCAATCCGTATCCGAGGTCGCTATGGCGCAGCGCGCGTGCGCCATTCGGCGTCATCCCCATCCCGACACACTGTGGACGTTGATCGGCGGCGCTCGGATGTGGCAGCGCGGACCGGGCGACGCGGACTTCTGCGTCGTGCGGGTGGGCATGGGCCCCCAGCCGCTCGCCCGTCGTTTGGTGGCGCCGGAGCTCGCCGCCGAGGAGCTACGCGATCCGGTCACCGACACGGCGTTGCGCCGGTTCCTCCACGCGTATTCGACGGTCGTCGCGCCGGTGCCGATCGACCTGCGGGACGGATCGCTGGTGACGATCGACGGCGACGCGAGGGCCGCGCGTGGCTTGCTACGCGCGATGATCTGCCAGCTCGCCGTGCAGCATGCGCCCGATCAGGTGCGGGTCGCGGCCGCGGTCAGCGACCCGCATCGCGCCCACTGGGAATGGCTGAAATGGTTGCCGCACAACCAACATCCCGGCGAATCCGACGCGGCCGGTCCGGCGCGGATGGTCTATTCGGATGCCGCGCAGGCGCAGGGCGCGCTCGCGGGCGTTAGGGCGACCCGGGTGGTGGTGGTCGCCGAGCTGGACGAGGGTCCCACCGCGGTCGACGGCGCCAGCACCATCGCGATCGGCGGCGGCAATGACGGTGCGCCGCTGACCATCCGGCAGCCCGGCGAGACCGCGCCGGTTTCGTGCCCCGACCGGATGGAGCCCGTCGACGCGCTGGTGTGCGCCCTCCGGCTGGCCGGGCATCGGGGGAGCGTGGGGCGCGGTGATCCCGGTTGGCCCGGATTGGTCGGTCTGCGCGACGCGCAACGTTTCGACCCGGCGACGCTATGGGGCGGCCAGGCGCGCCGCGACCGCCTGCGCGTCCCCATCGGCACCACCATGCAGGGCGCACCGCTCGAGCTGGACATCAAAGAGCCGGCCGAGGGCGGGATGGGCCCGCACGGGCTCTGCATCGGTGCCACCGGGTCGGGAAAATCGGAGCTGTTGCGAACGATCGCGCTGGGCATGATGGTCCGTAACTCCCCGCTGACGCTCAACCTGTTGCTCATCGACTTCAAGGGCGGGGCAACCTTTCTCGACTATGCGCGAGCGCCACACGTGGCCGCCGTGATCACCAACCTGGCCGACGACGCGCCGCTGGTGAGCCGCATGCGCGACGCGCTGGCCGGCGAGATGAATCGTCGCCAGCAGCTGCTGCGGACGGCGGGCTGCGTCAGCGTCGAGGCCTACGAAGGCGCGCGCCGCAGCGGCGACCCGCCGGGGGCGCTGCCGGCCCTGCCGACGCTGTTCGTCATCGTCGACGAGTTCTCCGAATTGCTCAGCCAGCAACCAGATTTCGCCGACACCTTCGTGGCGATCGGTCGTCTCGGCCGATCCCTGGGCGTGCACCTGCTGCTGGCCAGCCAGCGCCTCGACGAGGGCCGGCTACGCGGGCTCGAGGCCCACCTGTCGTACCGCCTGTGCCTGAAGACGTTGTCCGCCGCCGAATCCCGCACGGTGCTGGGCAATCTCGATGCGTACGAGCTGCCCGCCGCGCCCGGCGCCGGCTTCCTGCGGATCGGCGGCGGCGAACCGATTCGCTTCCAGGCCGCCTCGGTTTCGCAACCGTTGCGGACGGACGCTTCCCCGGACGCGGCCCCCGCCGCGGCGCGCTCGGTCCAGGCGTTCACGACCCGGGTCACCGGCGCGGTCCGCCGCACCCACCGGGCGAACGTGACTTCCCCGCCGGCCATCTACCATGCGGTCCTGGACCGGCTGCGCGGCCAGGGGCCGCCCGCACACCGGGTTTGGCTGCCCCCGCTGGGGCCGGCGCCGCAGCTGCACACCCTGCTGCACGGCGCGGAGCCCACGCCGGCCGGCCTGACCGCCGTCCCCATCGGCCTTGTCGACCGCCCCTTCGAACAGCGCCGAACGCCACTGATGGTCGACCTGTCCGGCGCCGCCGGCAACGCGGCGATCGTCGGTGGGCCGCAATCCGGCAAGTCGACGGCGCTGCGCACACTCATCACCGCCCTGGCGGCCACGCACGACGCGAGCCAGGTGCAGTTCTACTGCTTGGATTTCGGTGGCGGGACGCTGTCGTCGGTGCGGTCGTTGCCGCACGTCGGCGCCGTCGCCGGCAGGGCCGAGTCCCGACTCGTCGGGCGGATCGTCGCCGAATGCGAGTCGGTCGTGCGGCGGCGTGAAGCCATATTCGGTGAGCACGCGATCGGCTCGATCGCCGACTATCGCCGGCGGGCCGCGGCCGGCGTCGCCAACGATGATCCGTTCGGCGACGTCTTCCTCGTCATCGACGGCTGGGCTACCGTGCGCCAGGAATTCGAGACGCTGGAGGCCTCGATCACCGCCCTTGCGACCCATGGGCTTTCGTTCGGTGTGCACGTGGTGTTGTCGGCGTCGCGCTGGGCCGACGTCAGGCCGTCGCTGCGGGATCAGCTCGGCACCCGCGTCGAGTTACGGCTCGGCGATCCCGCCGACTCCGAACTGGACCGCAAGGCCGCCGCGCACGTCCCGCACGACAGCCCGGGCCGGGGGCTGTCCCGGGACGGGCTGCACATGGTGGTCGCAAGGCCCGTAGCCGAGGTGCTCGCCGGTAACTCGGTTGCGCCGCCGTTACCGCTCTTGCCCGATCACGTGGACCTCGAGACCTTGGTGCGCGGGTCGGGGGCCGAGCTTCGCGCCCGAGTGCTACTCGGCCTGCGAGAGCGCGAACTGCGCCCGGCGGCAATCGATTTCGATGGTCAGCCGCATCTGGTGATCCTCGGCGACAGCGCGTGCGGGAAGACGGCGACGCTGCGTACCTTGTGCCGTGAGCTGGTCCGGACGAAGACCGCCGCGCAAGCGCAGCTGTTGATCGTCGACTTCCGGCGCACGCTGCTCGGCGTGGTCGAGTCGGAGCATCTCCGCGGGTATGCGATGTCACCGGCCGCGTTGGCCGCGCTGCTGCCCGACGTGCTCGCCCTGCTGAGCGCACGAATGCCGCCGCCCGACGCGAGCCAGGCCGAGTTGCGCAGCCGCGCGTGGTGGTCCGGGCCGCAGATCTACGTCGTGGTCGACGACTACGACCTGGTCGCCACGCCGACGGGAAATCCGCTGGGACCGATCACCGAATTCCTGCCCTATGCACAAGATTTGGGATTGCACCTCGTCGTCGCCCGCCGCGGCGCCGGGGCGGAACGCGCGATGTTCGAGCCTGTGCTCGCGGCTCTGCGTGACCTCGGTTGCATGTCGCTGATGATGAGCGGATCTCCCAGCGAGGGCGCGCCGTTCGGCCGCGCTCGGCCGGCGCAATTGCCGCCGGGTCGCGGCTTGCTGACCAACCGTACCGGCGACGAAGACCTCGTCCAGGTGGCTTGGAGCCCGCCGTGAGCGAACACCGTCCGATCATCGAGGCCGGGCCGGGCACAATCCGCCGGTTATGTTGTGGCACAGGAACGATCGACGAGGGCGAGACGGCCGACGTCATCCGGTCCGCCCTGGACGCGATCGACGACCAGGTCACGCTGGTGGGGGAGCGGCCGGTAACCGTCGACGCGTTGTGGGAGGCCGCGCTACGGACGGCAACCTGCGGAACCGCCGCCGGCATGGTCGTCGTGCACCCGTCTTGGTGGTCCTCCCCGCGCGTGGGCGTGGTGACCGCGGCCGCCGCGAGGGTGGCCGGTGGGGTGCGGGCGCGCCCGCGATCGTGGCTGCTGACGCGGGCGTCTCGCGCGGAACCGACGGTGGCGGTGGAAATCGCCGAGCGGCTGGTGGCGGTCACCGCGAGCGAGGTCGCCGCCGTACCGCGCAACGCCGACCCCCAATCCGTCGCCGAAGCCGTCGCGGCTGTCATCGACGGCGCGGCCCCCGCGTCCGTGCTGATCGACACCCCGAGCACGGTCGCCGGGGCGTCGGCGCTGGCGGCGTCGATCATCCACGCGCTAGGCGGGAGCGGGCCGTCGGCACCAAGTGTGCTGGAAATCAACGATATTCGCTTCACGCGGCTTGCGCGGGCGACCATCCCGCAGCGCCCGGTGCCGTCGGGGGCGCGTCCCACCGCCCGCCCGTCGCGGGTGCGGGCCCTGGGCACACTGGGGGCCGCCGCCATCGTCGTCGCCGCGGCGGCGCCGGCTGCGATGGCGCCGGACCGGCCCGGCGGGGTGTCCCCGACGCGAGTAGAGGCCACGCCCACGACGTTTTTGCTGGAAGGCCGGGTGGCGCTGTCGGTCCCGGCGACATGGCCGACGCGACGGGTGGTCACCGGGCCGGGCTCGGCGCGGGTGCAGGTCACGTCTCCGGCCGATCCCGAGGTCGCGCTGCACATCACCCAGTCGCCGGTGGCCGGCGAGACGCTCAGCGGCACCGCCGAACGGTTGAAACGCGCGATCGACGCCGAGCCCGCCGGGGTGTTCGTCGACTTCAACCCGTCCGGCACCAGCGCGGGCCGGTCGGCGGTGACCTACCGCGAGGTGCGCCCGGGTCATGAGGTGCGCTGGACGGTGCTGCTCGACGGTCCCGTGCGGATCAGCGTCGGATGCCAGAGCAGACCCGGCGACGAGGGCGGGGTCCGCGATGCGTGCGAGCAGGCGGTCAGATCCGCCCACGCGATCGGATGACAATTCGTGGAACCGAACGGCGGTTGCCACGGTCGTAATAGGTATGGCTGCACCAAACCCACTGAGCGCCGACGTCGACCTGATGCGGTCGGTGGCGGGCACCACCGACGCGCGCAACGAGGAAATCAGGGCAATGTTGCAGGCGTTCATCGGCCGGATGAGCGGCGTGCCGCCGTCGGCGTGGGGCGGGCCGGCGGCCACGCGCTTCAAAGACGTGATCGATCGCTGGAACGCCGAGTCGGTGCGCCTCTACCACGCCCTACACGCCATCGCCGACACCATTCGGCAGAACGCGGCCACCCTGCAGGAGGCCGGCCAAAGCCACGCCGACCGCATCGCCGCCGCCGGCGGAAACCTGTGAGGAGGAAAGATCCCCGTGGATTCGGTGTTGTCCTACAACTTCGGTGAAATCGAATACTCGGTGCGCCAGGAAATTCACTCGACATCGGCCCGTTTCAATGCCGCGCTCGACGAGCTGAGAGCACACATCGCGCCCTTGCAGCAGCTCTGGACCAGCGAAGCGGCCGCCGCCTACCAGGCCGAGCAGGTGAAATGGCACCAGTCGGCGACCGCGCTCAACGAGATGCTGGCCGCGCTCGGAAACGCGGTCCGCGACGGCGCGGACGAGGTGGCCAACGCCGACCGCCGCGCCGCCGGCGTGTGGGCGCGGTAGCGGCCGACGAGACACCGCGCGGCCTGGCCGCGCGTGAGACTGTGTGGTCCTGACGGAGGAGAGCCGTCGGGACCACACAGTCATTTTGACCTGCGGGGATGGCGGTCGGTAAGCTGCTCCGTTGGCGTGCGGTACGCCAGGGCCTCGGGTCAACGTCGGTCGCCGAGACCAAGCCCTTACCGCGGACGCCTGACCGGCACCCGGTCACACCGGGATCCACAGCCTCGGAACCGAGGCTCGCAGAGAAAGAGTGGTAAGCGCTGTGCCTACGTACACGCCAAAGGCGGGTGACACCACGCGGTCGTGGCACGTCATCGACGCCACGGACGTGGTGCTTGGCCGCCTTGCCGTCGCGGCAGCCAACCTGCTGCGCGGCAAGCACAAGCCGACGTTCACCCCCAACGTCGACGGCGGTGACTTCGTCATCGTCATCAACGCCGACAAGGTCGCCTTCAGCGGCCAGAAGCTGGACAAGAAGCTGGCGTACCGCCACTCGGGGTACCCCGGCGGTCTGAGCAGCCGCACCATCCGCGAGCTGATGGCCAAGCACCCCGACCGCGTCGTGGAGGACGCGATCGTCGGCATGCTGCCCAAGAACAAGCTCGCCCGGCAGATCGCGCGCAAGCTGCACGTCTACGCCGGCCCGACCCACCCCCACGTCGCACAGCAGCCCGTTCCGTACGAGATCAAGCAGGTGGCCCAGTGACCGAAACGCCCGAGGGCCTTCAGAACCCAGAGAACCCGGACAACCCAGAGACCGCAGAGGAAACAGTGGCCGTCGCCGAGGTGACCGAAGCCCCGGTCGAGGCCTCGGAGACCGCCGACGTCGCCGCGCCCGCCGAGCCCTACGTGTTCGAGCGGCCCATCCAGACCGTCGGCCGCCGCAAGGAGGCCGTGGTGCGGGTGCGGCTGGTGCCGGGCACCGGCCAGTTCAACCTGAACGGCCGCACCCTGGAGGGCTACTTCCCCAACAAGGTGCACCAGCAGCTCATCAAGGCCCCGCTGGTCACCGTGGACCGGGTGGAGAGCTTCGACGTCTACGCCCACCTGCACGGCGGCGGCCCCTCGGGGCAGGCCGGCGCGCTGCGCCTGGGCATCGCGCGGGCGCTCATCGTGGCCTCGCCGGACGACCGTCCCGCGCTGAAGAAGGCCGGGTTCCTCACCCGTGACCCGCGCGCCACCGAGCGCAAGAAGTACGGCCTGAAGAAGGCCCGCAAGGCGCCTCAGTACAGCAAGCGCTGATCGGCCGTCGCTTTCCGGCCACAACTTGGCATCGCGGTGCACAAGTTGTGGCCGGTTGCGGCGTGTCTGCGCCCACCCGCGCCCCGTTTCGGCCACAAAGGAACGGGCACGTTAGGTGCTAGCCCGACAACTGTGAGAGGTTTGTTCGCATGGGTCGACTATTCGGCACCGACGGTGTCCGTGGGGTCGCCAACCGCGAGTTGACCGCCGAGCTGGCGCTGGCGCTGGGTTCCGCGGCGGCGCGGCGTCTGGCGAGCGCGTCGGCGCCGGGTCGCCGCGTCGCGGTGATCGGCCGCGATCCGCGGGCCAGCGGCGAGATGCTGGAGGCCGCGGTGATCGCCGGGCTGACCAGCCAGGGCGTCGACGCGCTGCGGGTGGGGGTGCTGCCCACCCCCGCGGTGGCCTACCTGACCGGCGCCTACGACGCCGACTTCGGGGTGATGATCTCCGCCTCCCACAACCCGATGCCCGACAACGGCATCAAGATCTTCGGGCCCGGCGGCCGCAAGCTCGACGACGGCACCGAGGACCAGATCGAAGCCCTCGTCGGGGATCCGGGGCCGCGCCCGGTCGGAACCGGCATCGGGCGGGTCGTCGACGCCGAGGATGCGGCTGACCGCTACCTGCGTCACCTGAGCAAGGCCAGCACGCTGCGCCTCGACGGGCTGACCGTGGTGGTGGACTGCGCCCACGGCGCGGCCTCGGCGGTGGGCCCGCGCGCGTACCGCGCGGCCGGCGCGCGGGTGATCGCGATCAACGCCGAGCCCAACGGGCTCAACATCAACGACAACTGCGGCTCCACGCACCTGGATTCGCTGCGCGCGGCGGTCGTCGCGCACCGCGCCGACCTGGGTCTGGCGCACGACGGGGACGCCGACCGGTGCTTGGCCATCGACGCCGACGGCAACCTCGTCGACGGCGACCACATCATGGTGGTGCTCGCGCTGGCCATGCACGAGGCCGGCGAACTGTCCTCGCGGACGCTGGTGACCACCGTGATGAGCAACCTGGGGTTGCATCTGGCCATGCGTTCGGCCGGAATCACGGTGCGCACCACCGGCGTCGGCGATCGCTACGTCGTGGAGGAACTGCGGGCCGGCGACTACAGCCTGGGCGGCGAGCAGTCCGGGCACATCGTGATGCCCGCGCTGGGCTCGACCGGCGACGGCATCGTCACCGGGCTGCGGCTGATGAACCGGATGGCGCAGACCGGCTCGTCGCTGGCGCATTTGGCCTCGGCCATGCAGACGCTGCCGCAGGTGTTGATCAACGTCACGGTCGCCGACAAGGCCACGGCCGCCGCCGCGCCGTCGGTGCAGTCCGCGGTCGGGCAGGCCGAGGCCGAGCTGGGCGACACCGGTCGAATCCTGTTGCGCCCGTCGGGAACTGAGCCCATGATCCGCGTGATGGTGGAGGCCCCCGAAAAGGAGATCGCTGCGCGGATCGCCACCCGGGTCGCCGATGCGGTCAGCGCCGCGCACTGATCCCGCAGCGCCGGGAACCCCGACCCGCCTACCGGCGTCGGATTAGGCATGAAATTCGTTGGGGGAACACGGCCTGTCGCCGCTGCCCGCGCCCAGATCGACGCGTCGGCCACGCACCGGGTCGCTAACCAATTCGCCATGGCCGCGGAATTTCTCGACCGCGCGGTCAGCGATCACCTGGCCAGGCTGGCCTTCGGCGGGGCCTGCGCCGGGCGGGCGCACACCGCGCGCGGCGACGCGCTCCGCGTCGAGTTGGTGCGCCTGACGCAGCAGGTGACGCAGTGGTCGCGCGCGTCCTCCGAGATCGCCGCCGCCCTGCGGTCCAGCGCGGAGCGCTACGCCGACGCCGAACTGTATGCCGCGGCGCGGATCGCGTAGCTCGTGGCCGACCGGTTGGACGTGGACGCGCGCCTCGCCGAGGGCCGGGTTGCCGTCGAGCACACCCAGACCTACGTGCATGCGTCCCACGCGCTCGGCTACCAACATCCCGACCTGACAGCGCATCCCGCGCAGATCCGGGAATGGTATGCGAGCGAGGACGGACTCGACCTGCGCGCGCTCGACCGTGACTGCGCGGAGCTGCGGGCCGCCGGCGTGGTGGCCGCCGAGGCGCTGCGCATGCAGCGCGCCCAGGTGGCCGAGCTGGCCGCGGCGTGGCAGGGCGCGGGCGGCGACGCCGCGGTGCAGCTGTTGCAGCGGCATTGCGACAGCGCGGACGCGGTCGTCGGCGAACTGCGCGCGGCGGCCCAGCGATGCGAGTCGCTGCGCGACAACCTGTGGCACCTGGTCGATTCGAAAGTCGCGACGGCCATCGCCGTCGACGACCGCGCGCAGGCGCAGCGGCCGGCCTGGTTGGCCGCCGCCGCCGCGGTCACGGCCGGGGACCGGCGGGGCGCCGAGGATGTGGTGCGGCATCAGGTGATTCCCTACGTGGACAACGACATTCGTAACGACTGGCTGGCCGCGATGCGGTCCACGTCGGACGGGGTCCAGACGTCCTACGCCATGGTGATCGACAGGGCCGCGGCCGCCCCGGCGGCGCGGTTCGAGTTTCCCGGTGATCTCGGGGCGGGCGTCGTTCCGGTGCAGCTCGCCCCGCCGGTGGCCGCCGAGTCCGCACCGCGGGTGGACGACCCCGCGGCGACGGTGGCGGCCGCGGCGCCGGCGCCGGTCGCCCCCTTGCCGGCCCTGCCGGCGCCGGTCGCGGGCTGGGGTAGCGGCCTCGGTGACGCGTCGGGGTGGCCCGCCGAAAGCTTGGGCGATCTGGGCGGGCTCGGCAGTGGGCTCGGCGGCGGCCTCGGCAGCGGTGGGCTCGGCGGCGGCCTCGGTAATGGTGGGCTCGGTGGGGGTGGCGGCGGTCTTCTCGGGCTCGCCGGCAGGATCGTCGACGCGATGGGCGATCTGCTCGGGTCGGCGGGCGACGGGTCGGATGGCGCGGCCGTCCTCGGCGATTCGGCGGACGGAAACGCGTTCGACGAGAACCCTTTTCACGCCGAGGATCCGACTGACGCGGAGGGCACGGAGGACGCGGGCGATGTCGAGGACGCGGTCGAGGACGCCGCCGAACCCGCCGAACCCAGCGGGCCGGAGCCCGATCAGCAAGCCCAACCGGTCGACGTGCCGCCACCGGGCGAGACCCCGCCACCGGCCGAGCCACCGGCCGAGCCGCCGGCTCCCGCGGCAGCGCCGGCCGCCGATCCCTCACCCGCGGCGGGCGAGGGGTCGACGCCGTGCGAGATTGCCGCGGACCAGCTTCCGCAGGCCGGGCAGTGACCGCTCAGGGCCGCAGTTGCAGGGCTTCCTCGACGAAGCGCATGGACTCGTCGCGATCGGTGGCCTGCGGGCTCAACAACAGCGTGGTCACCCCGGCCTCGGCGAAGGCGGCCATCCGTTCGGCCACATACCCGCGCGGCCCGATCAGCGACATGCCCCGCACCAGCTCGTCGGGCACGGCGTCGATGGCCTCCTGCTTGCGGCCGGACAGATACAGCTCCTGTATCCGGTCGGCGACCTCGCCGTACCCGTAACGCGTCGCCAGATTGTGGTAGAAATTGCGGCCTTTGGCGCCCATCCCGCCGATGTAGAGCCCGAGCTGCGGCTTGACCCAGGCCAGCCGCTCGTCGACGTTGTCCCCGATGGCCAGCGACGCGTGCACCATGACGTCGAGCGGACCCAGCGCGGGATCGCGTTTGGCGGCGCCGACGGCCAGCGGCTCACCCCAGATCGACGCGGCCTTGTCCGGAAGATAGAAGACCGGCTGCCAGCCCTCCGCGATCTCGGCGGTGAGCTCGACATTCTTGGGACCCAGCGCGGCGATGCTGATCGGAATGCGTTCGCGCACAGGGTGGTTGATGAGCTGCAGCGGCTTGCCCAGACCCGTTCCGCGGTCGGCGGGCAGCGGCAGCTGGTAGTGCTTGCCGGCGTACTGCACGCGCTCGCGGCGCCACACCTTGCGGCAGATCTCCACGATCTCGCGGGTGCGCCCGAGCGGGGCGTCGAACGGGACCCCGTGAAAGCCCTCGATCACCTGCGGCCCGGAGGTGCCGATGCCGAGGCGGAATCGCCCGTCGGACACGAAATCCAGGCCCGCGGCCGTCATCGCCAGCAGCGACGGCGTGCGGATGTAGAGCGGAAGCACCCCGGACGCCAGTTCGACCGTGTTGGTCTTGGCGGCCAGGTATCCCAGCTGGCTGATGGCATCGAACGAATACGCCTCGGCCACCACCGCGACCTCGATGCCGGACTTTTCGAGTTCGACGACGCGGTCCACGGCTTCGTGAAAGCCGCCCGAATAGTTGAGAGCGATCCCGATTCGCATCCATGACACTTACCACGCGCCCGTGCGGGACCGGGCGCTCAGCCCGCGGAAGTGCCCGTCCAGTACTCGGCGAACCGCCGGCCGTCGGCGGCCAGGCGCAGGATGTCGTTGCCGGTGAACGAGACCGGGCCGTGCGGGCCGTGGCCGGTGCCCACCCAGCGCCCGGCCACCAGCTCACCCTCGGACAACGGGCCGACCTGGATGGCGAAGCTCAAGTCCGAGAACATGTTTCGTGTCTGCTCGATGATCTGCGCGAGCGCGTCCGGTCCCTGTACCTCCCGGCCGGGCCAGTGACCGACGAAGTCGTCGGTGACCAGCTCGGCCGCGACCGGCCGTCCGTTCCAGAGTTCGGTGATCCAGCGGCCGTACAACGCGTGCGCGCTCGACATCAACTCCACCTCACTTCAGCAGGGCGACGATCTTTTCTTCCAAGGGAATCGCCTCGGCCTCGGGATCGATGGCGTCCGTCCCGGGCAGGTGCACGTCCGGGTCGGCGAAATCGCGATACCTCTTGTCGCCGCCGAGCGTGTAGAGCAGGTAACCGGTCAGCAGCGCCCGAACCGACCGCTGGGTACGCCGGTGCGGGCCGGGCAGGCCGAGCACCGTGGCCAGCCGCCGACCCTCCACCAGCCCGCCGGGCTCGGCCTTGCTGACGATGCGCAGCGTCGCCGGCTTCCACGCCTCGGCAAGCGCCAGCGCGTTGGAGTTCAACGTCGTCCGATCACCCGGCGCGGTGAAGATCAGTCCCGGCACCTTGAGCGTCGCGGCGGGCTGCTGGGCCGGCGGGCTGGTGACGCTGGGGAAAATCGCCGCCACCGCCGCGAGCTTGGCGGGCATTCCCGCGGCGGCGAATACCGCGGCCGAGCCGCCGAAACCATGACCGACCACGCCGAGCTTGGCGGGATGCACGCTGATCTTGCCCGGCCCGAGGCGCACACCCGACACGATGTCCAGGGCGGTGCCCAGATCGAAGGCGAAGTTCAGCACCGAGGGGGCCACACCCCGCTGGGTGTCGGGAGCGCCGGCCACGATCCCCCACGACGCCAGATGCTCGAGCAGATTCGAGTAGCGGGCGGCGCCGGCCAGCCACTCGTGGCCGAACGCCACGCCGGGCAGATTCAGGCCCTCCTCCGGGGTGTACACCACACCCGGCAGACCGGCAAAGGCCAGGTCACCCCGCAAAACCCGGTGCGGACCACGGCGGTGCAGAGCGGCGACGAGCTTGCGGATGCGGGCCACGCGTCGACGTTAGCGCATCCCAATCGCGCGCCGGCGCAGATGACTAGGCCGTGACCTCGATGACCCCCGCCCGCCACAGCGCCGCGTAGAGCTGGTGCAGCGTGGCGGTGAGCACGTGGGTGGTCAAGTCCATCAAGGCGTTTCCGGAGCCCGCGGACGGGTGCCGGCGTGGCCGGGCGGCGTGCCCGGGGGCCGGCGCCGAGGGGGCGGGCACCACTTCGTCGTACCGAACTGCGGTCATGATTGCCTCCTCATGGCGCACGGTTGTCGGTCGGAGCAAGTTACGCATTTCAATGCGACCCGCTGCACAATTCCCGGTGAACAACCATCGACGGCTGAATTCATGTGTCGACAAAAACGGGAATCGAGGTAGCCAGAAACTCCGGGCAGCCCCACGCAGCTCGTCCTTCGGTCGGTGACGATCTTTGCTGACAATTTCGAATGCTAGAGGTCCTCATCCCGGGGGCGATGACGTGAACGAAAACGTCGCGCGCACATCAGATGAAAGAATTTCCGCCGGTTATGACGGTGACGTGAATGGCTGGGGGCTGGGCGGATTGGTCCAGGACGTCCACCCGAGGCCGTCCCAGTAGCGGTGCCCGGGCACGCCTTCGGCGCAGGTGGGCGGCCTAACCATAGCGCCGGATTGCGGGTTCGGTGTGCCGCCTGCACTACCCTGGTCAGAATGTGCGGAATCGTCGGCTATGTCGGGCAGCAGCCCGCCTGTGACGTCGTCATGGCCGCGCTGCGCCGGATGGAGTACCGCGGGTACGACTCGTCGGGCATCGCGCTGGCGAACGGCAGTGGCCCCTCGGCAGGCACCCTGACGGTGAGCCGCCGCGCCGGCCGGCTGGCCAACCTGGAAGAGGCGGTCGCCCAGATGCCGCGGCACTCGCTGACCGGCACCACCGGCCTGGGCCACACCCGGTGGGCCACCCACGGGCGCCCCACCGACCGCAACGCCCACCCGCACCGCGACGCCGCCGGCAAGATCGCGGTGGTCCACAACGGCATCATCGAGAACTACGCGAACCTGCGCCACGAGCTCGAGGCCCAGGGCGTGGAGTTCGCCAGCGACACCGACACCGAGGTCGCGGTGCACCTGGTGGCGCAGGCCTACCGCCACGGCGAGACCGCCGGCGATTTCCCCGCGTCGGTCCTCGCGGTGCTGCGCCGCCTCGACGGCCACTTCACGCTGGTGTTCGCCAACGCCGACGACCCCGGCACCATCGTCGCCGCCCGCCGCTCCACCCCGCTGGTGCTCGGCATCGGCGACGGCGAGATGTTCGTCGGCTCCGACGTCGCGGCCTTCATCCCGCACACCCGCAACGCCGTCGAACTCGGCCAGGACCAGGCCGTGGTGATCACCGCGGACGGCTACCGGATCACCGACTTCGACGGCAACGACGATGTCGAATACCGCGAGTTCCATATCGATTGGGATCTGGCCGCCGCCGAGAAAGGTGGCTACGAGTACTTCATGCTCAAGGAGATCGCCGAGCAACCCGCCGCCGTCGCCGACACCCTGCTGGGCCATTTCGTCGACGGCCGGATCGTGCTCGACGAGCAGCGGCTCTCCGATCAGGAACTGCGCGAGATCGACAAGGTGTTCGTGGTGGCCTGCGGCACCGCGTACCACTCCGGGCTGTTGGCGAAGTACGCGATCGAGCACTGGACGCGGCTGCCGGTCGAGGTGGAGCTGGCCAGCGAATTCCGTTACCGGGACCCGGTTTTGGACCGCAGCACCCTGGTGGTCGCCATCTCGCAGTCCGGCGAGACCGCCGACACGCTCGAGGCTGTGCGGCACGCCAAGGAGCAGAAGGCCAAGGTGCTGGCGATCTGCAACACCAACGGCTCGCAGATCCCGCGCGAGTGCGACGCGGTGCTCTACACCCGCGCCGGCCCGGAGATCGGGGTGGCGTCGACGAAGACGTTCCTGGCGCAGATCACCGCCAACTATCTGGTCGGCCTGGCGCTGGCGCAGGCGCGGGGCACCAAGTACCCCGACGAGGTCGCGCGCGAGTACCACGAGCTGGAAGCCATGCCGGACGTCGTCGCGCGGGTCCTCGCGACGATCAAGCCGGTGGCCGCGCTGGCCTACCAATTCGCCCAGTCGCCGACGGTGCTGTTTCTGGGCCGCCACGTCGGCTACCCGGTGGCGCTGGAAGGTGCGCTCAAACTCAAGGAACTGGCCTACATGCACGCCGAGGGGTTCGCCGCCGGCGAGCTCAAGCACGGCCCCATCGCGCTGATCGAGGACGATCTGCCCGTCATCGTCGTCATGCCGTCCCCCAAGGGGTCCGCGGTGCTGCACGCCAAGTTGCTGTCCAACATCCGCGAAATCCAGGCGCGCGGGGCGATCACCATCGTGATCGCCGAGGAAGGCGACGACACCGTGCGTCCCTACGCCGACCACTTGATCGAAATCCCCTCCGTGTCAACGCTTCTGCAGCCCCTGCTGTCGACGATCCCGCTTCAGGTGTTCGCCGCGTCCGTGGCCCAGGCGCGCGGCTACGACGTGGACAAACCGCGCAACCTGGCCAAGTCCGTCACCGTCGAGTAGGCAGCGCGCACCGCTTCGCGCGTATCGGCGACGGACCCGCGGCCGATCCATTACATTGCCCTGGGAAGCATTTCGGCCAGCTGGTCACGGCGTCCGTGCGGGAGGAAGTATGCGATCGGGCGGCATCAGATACGTCGTCGTGGGCCTCGTCGTGCTCATCGTCGCGGCATACATCGGGTCGATCATGATGTACGCCCAAGGCGATGCCGTCCGGCGTCTGGACGGCATAACCCCGGTCGTGAGCGCCGACGAGCCCTCGGCGACGATCAACGTCGAAGAGATCCAGTCGAACTACAGCGTGCTCGCCGTCAACCTCGCCTTCAATCCGGGATCGGCGTTGCTGGATCCGAAAACCCACCATCTCAAAGAGGATCTCAGCCTCCGCGTCCGATCCTCGGCGATGCCGTCCCGGCACACCTGGACCAAGGGCATGCTCCCCGGCCTGATGTCGGTCCCGCTGACCATCGCCGGGCAGATCGAACGCTGGCCGTTCGACCAATACCGCTCGGGGCTGATCGAAGTCGAGATCTTCTACGGCCCCGACACCGACCGCGCGCCCGCACACGTGCCCGTCACGTTCGTCGACCACCTCTCGGGGTGGCAGCTCACCGCGACCAGGCCCCAGGCGGACGGCCCCTACCGGCTGCAACTGCGGCGGTCGCTGAGCACCGCGGCGTTCGCCATCGTCATCCTCGGCGTGCTCATCACGATCGCCAGTCTGGCTGTGTTCGTTGCGGTTCAGACCGCGCGGGACCGGCGGCCGTTCCAGCCACCGATGACGACCTGGTACGCGGCAATGCTGTTCGCGGTGGTTCCGCTGCGAAACGCCCTGCCCGGCTCACCACCCTTCGGCAGCTGGGTCGACATCACCGTCGTGATCTGGGTCCTGGTCGCGCTGGTGGCCTCGATGGTGCTCTACATCGGCTGCTGGTGGCGACATTTGACACCGCCGGCGCCCGCCGCCGCGCCACCGGCCGAGGTCCCCGCGCCATCGGGTAGCTGAGGGGTGGCGGCGTGTTAGCCGCCGAAGTCGTAGGGGCGCGGCGCCCCGCGTGCGAAGGTTGATGTCGTGGCGCCTGCATCGGTTCGAGCACGAGTGCGCAGCATGACGCTGGCGGTGTGGCATTTCGTCAGCACCGCGCCGCTGACCTACGGCTGGCTGTTGGTGCTGATGGTCACGACGATCATCCAGAACCATCTCACCGGCCGGCAGTTGCACTCGGTGTTGTTGCACCGCTCCACCAACATTCACGAGTTGGGCAAGGATCCACTCCACGTACTGTTTTCCAGCCTGCTGTGGATCGACGGCAAAAGCTTCGAGCCCTACCTGCTGCTGTTCACGCTGTTTCTCGCGCCGGCCGAGCATTGGCTCGGTCAGCTGCGCTGGCTCAGTGTGGGATTGAGCTCTCACATCCTGGCCACCTACATCAGCGAGGGCATCCTCTACTTCGCGATCGAGGAACGCGATGCGTCGCAACGCCTCGTGCACGCCCGCGACATCGGGGTCAGCTATTTCCTCGTCGGCGTGATGGCCGTGCTGGCCTACCACATCGCCCGGCCCTGGCGCTGGGGCTATCTCGGGGTGCTGTTCATCATCTTCGGCTTCCCGCTGATCACGATGGACCGCGTCGACCTCGACTTCACCGCGATCGGGCACTTCGCCTCGATCCTCATCGGCCTGTGCTTCTACCCGATGACCCGCACCCGGTCCCGGCGCAGCCGGCAATTGAGTCCCGCGCGACTCAAGGCCATGGCGCGCCGCAGCGTGCCCCCGAGCTGATGGCGGGCCGCGGCGAAAGATGGTGGGCGCCAAGCCCCCGCGACGGCGACACGTAATCTGGCTCTGATGCGGCATTACTACTCCGTAGACGCGATCCGCCAGGCCGAGGCGCCGCTGCTGGCCAGCCTGCCGGACGGCGCCCTGATGCGGCGCGCGGCCTACGGGCTGGCCGCCGAGATCATCGGCGAGTTGGCGGCCCGCACCGGCGGGGTGAGCGGGCGACGGGTGTGCGCGGTCGTCGGCTCCGGAGACAACGGCGGTGATGCGCTGTGGGCGGCCACCTTCGTGCGCCGTCGTGGCGCGGCCGCCGACGCGATCCTGCTCAACCCCGAGCGCACCCACCGCAAGGGGCTGGCGGCGTTCCGCAGGGCCGGCGGCAGGATCGTCGAAAGCGTCTCGCCCGCAACCGATCTCGTCATCGACGGGGTGGTGGGCATCTCCGGCTCGGGGGCGTTGCGGCCCGCCGCGGCCGAGGTGTTCGCCGCGGTCGATGACGCGGGGATCCCGGTGGTTGCCGTCGACATCCCCAGCGGCATCGACGCGGCCACCGGGGCCACCAGCGGCCCCGCCGTGCGCGCCGCGGCGACCGTCACCTTCGGCGGGCTCAAACCCGTGCACGCGCTCGGCGAGTGCGGGCGGGTGCGGCTGATCGACATCGGCCTGGACCTGCCCGCCACGGACGTGCTGGGCTTCGAGGCCGCCGACGTGGCGGGGCGCTGGCCGGTGCCGGGACCCCACGACGACAAGTACACCCAGGGTGTCACCGGGGTGATGGCCGGCTCGTCGACGTACCCGGGTGCGGCCGTGCTGTGCACCGGCGCCGCCGTCGCGGCGACCTCCGGGATGGTCCGCTACGCCGGCAGCGCGCACCGCGAGGTGCTCGACCACTGGCCCGAGGTGATCGCCTCGCCCACCCCCGCGTCGGCCGGGCGGGTGCAGTCCTGGGTCGTCGGGCCGGGATTGGGCACCGACGACGCCGGGGCCGCGGCGCTGTGGTTCGCGCTCGATACCGACCTGCCGGTGATCGTGGACGCCGACGGGCTGACCATCCTGGCGGCCCATCCCGAACTGGTCGCCGAACGCACCGCGCCGACGGTGCTGACCCCGCACGCGGGTGAATTCGCCCGCCTCGCGGGTAACCCCCCCGGTGATGACCGGGTGGGTGCGTGCCGCAAGCTGGCCGACGCGTTCGGCGCCACGGTGTTGCTCAAGGGGAACGTCACGGTCGTCGCCGATCCGGGCGGTCCGGTCTACCTCAGCCCGGCCGGGCAGTCCTGGGCGGCCACCGCCGGTTCCGGCGACGTGCTGGCCGGCATGATCGGCGCGCTGCTGGCGGCGGGCCTGCCGCCGGGGGAGGCGGCCGCGGCCGCGGCCTTCGTCCACGCGCGCGCGGCGGCGAGCTCGGCCGCCGACCCCGGCCCCGGCGACGCGCCCACCTCCGCGTCGCGCATGGTGCCACACATCCGAGCCGCCCTGGCCGCCCTGTAGACCTATCGAGAGGATTCCCCAGTGCCACAACACCCTTCGCTGCCCACGCACTCCATCGCCCCCGCCTACACCGGCCGGCTGTTCACCGCGCCGGTCCCCGCACTGCGGATGCCCGACGAATCAATGGATCCCGACGCCGCCTACCGCTTCATCCACGACGAGCTGATGCTCGACGGGAGCTCGCGGCTGAACCTGGCCACCTTCGTCACCACCTGGATGGACCCCGAGGCCGGCAAGCTGATGGCCGAGACGTTCGACAAGAACATGATCGACAAGGACGAGTACCCGGCGACCGCGGCCATCGAGCAGCGCTGCGTGTGCATGGTGGCCGACCTGTTCCACGCCGACGGCCTGAACGACGCCGACCCCTACAGCGCGTGCGGGGTGTCCACGATCGGCTCCAGCGAGGCGGTGATGCTCGGCGGGCTGGCGATGAAGTGGCGGTGGCGCGCGAAAATCGGCAAGGACTGGAAGGGCCGCACCCCGAACCTGGTGATGGGGTCCAACGTCCAGGTGGTCTGGGAGAAGTTCTGCCGCTACTTCGACGTCGAGCCCCGCTACCTGCCGATGGAGGAGGGGCGCTACGTCATCACCCCCGAACAGGTCGTCGACGCCGTCGACGAGAACACCATCGGCGTGGTGGCGATCCTGGGCACCACCTACACCGGCGAGCTGGAGCCGGTCGCCGACATCTGCGGCGCGCTGGACAAGCTGGCCGCCGGCGGCGGTGTGGACGTCCCGGTGCACGTCGACGCCGCCAGCGGCGGGTTCGTGGTGCCCTTCCTGCACCCCGAGCTCAAGTGGGATTTCCGGCTGCCCCGGGTGGTGTCGATCAACGTCAGCGGCCACAAGTACGGACTGACCTATCCCGGCGTCGGGTTCGTGGTGTGGCGCAGCAAGGAGTACCTGCCCGGCGACCTGGTGTTCCGGGTCAACTACCTCGGCGGCGACATGCCGACCTTCACGCTGAACTTCTCCCGCCCCGGTAACCAAGTGGTCGGCCAGTACTACAACTTCCTGCGGCTCGGCCGGGAGGGCTACACGAAGGTCATGCAGGCGCTGTCGGGGACGGCGCGCTGGCTGGGCGAGCAGTTGCGGGTCAGCGAGCACTGCGAGCTGGTCTCCGACGGCTCGGCGATCCCCGTGGTCGCGTTCCGGCTGTCCAAGGACCGCGGCTACACCGAGTTCGACGTCTCCCACGAGCTGCGGACCTACGGCTGGCAGGTGCCCGCCTACACCATGCCGGACAACGCCACCAACGTGTCGGTGCTGCGCATCGTGGTGCGCGAGGGCCTGTCCGCCGACCTGGCCCGGGCCCTGCACGATGACGCCGTCTCGGCGCTCAGTTCGCTGGACAAGCTCCGGCCCGGCGGCCACTACGCGGATCAGCACTTCGCGCACTGAGGTGGTGGCGCCGCGCCGTCGAGCGTGGAGTTGTCGCGCCGATCACGCCGAAATCTCGCCAACAAGTCCACGCTCGGCGGCGGGTGGCGCGGTTCTGGGACAATGGCGCCCATGACCGGGCGGGCCGCTACGCCGATATCCCTGACACCGGGCCTCCTCGCCGAGGCCCTGGTGGACCTCGGCGCCATCGCGCACAACGTGCGGCTGCTGTGCGAGCAGGCCGGCGGCGCGCAGGTGATGGCCGTCGTGAAGGCCGACGGGTACGGTCACGGAGCCGCCCAGACGGCGCGCGCCGCGCTGGCCGCGGGGGCCGCCGAGCTGGGTGTGGCCACCGTCGACGAGGCGCTGGCGCTGCGCGCCGACGGCGTCCGCGCGCCGGTGCTGGCCTGGCTGCACCCGCCCGGCTTCGACTTCGCGCCCGCGCTGCTGGCCGACATACAGATCGCCGTGTCGTCGGAGCGCCAGCTCGACGAGCTGCTCGACGCCGTGCGCCGCACCGGCCGGACCGCGACGGTCACCGTCAAGGTCGACACCGGGCTGAATCGCAACGGCGTACCGCCGGAGCACTACCCGTCGATGCTGACCGCGCTGCGCCGCGCCGTCGCCGAGAACGCCATCGTGCTGCGCGGCCTGATGTCGCACATGGTGTACGCCGACCAACCCGCCAACCCGGTCAACGACCTTCAGGCCCAACGGTTTACCGAGATGCTCGCCCAGGCGCGCGATCAGGGCGTGCGGTACGAGGCCGCGCACCTGTCGAACTCGTCGGCCACGATGTCGCGGACCGACCTCGCCTTCGACATGGTGCGCCCCGGCATCGCGGTGTACGGGCTGAGCCCGGTGCCCGAGCTCGGCGACATGGGACTGATTCCCGCGATGACGGTGAAATGCCCAGTGGCACTGGTGAAGTCGATTCGTGCGGGCGAGAGCGTGTCCTACGGGCACACCTGGACCGCGCGGCGAGACACCACCCTCGCGCTGCTGCCGGTGGGCTATGCCGACGGCGTCTTCCGGTCCCTGGGCAACCGCCTGGAGGTGTTGATCAACGGCCGGCGCCGACCGGGGGTCGGGCGGATCTGCATGGACCAGTTCGTCGTCGACCTGGGACCCGGCCCCACCGATGTCGCCGAGGGCGACGAGGCGATCCTGTTCGGGCCCGGTCGAAATGGCGAACCCACCGCGCAGGATTGGGCGGATCTGCTCGGCACCATCCACTACGAAGTGGTGACCAGCCCCCGCGGGCGGATCACCAGGACCTACCGCGAGGCGCGAACCATTGAGCCCTGACGGAACCCGCAGGCGCTACAGGGGCAGGGCATGGCTTGCGGGTGGTGCGGGGCTGACGGCCATCGCCACGATCATCGGAGCCTCGGCCCGCCGCTCGATCACCCAACGCGCCACGGTCGAAGACCCTTACGCCCACGAGGATTTCAACCGGCTCGAGGACGACCGCGGCCTGGTGGTGACCACGCCCGACGGGGTGCCGCTCGCGGTCCGCGACGCGGGCCCCGCCGACGCGCCGCTGACGCTGGTGTTCGTGCACGGATTCTGCCTGCAGATGGGGGCCTTCCACTTTCAGCGGACCCGGCTGCCCGACCAGTTGGGCCCCGACGTGCGCATGGTCTTCTACGACCAGCGTGGCCACGGCCGATCCGGCGAGGCCGAGCCCGAGACCTCCACGCTGACCCAGCTCGGCAGGGACCTGCAGACCGTGCTGAACGAGGTGGTGCCCCGCGGAATGATCGTGCTGGTGGGCCACTCGATGGGCGGCATGACGGTGTTGTCGCACGCCCGCCAGTTCCCCGAACAGTACGGGCGCCGAATCGTGGGCGCCGCGCTGATTTCCTCGGCGGCCGAAGGTGTGGCGAGATCACCACTGGGCGAGATCCTGAAAAACCCTGCGCTGGAAGCGGTCCGGGTCGCAGCGCGGTCCGCGCCGAACCTGATGCACCGCGGCCGCAACGTATCCCGCTCGCTGATCGGCCCGGTGCTGCGCGCCGCGTCCTACAGCGATCTGCAGGTCAGCCGGAGCCTGGACGCGTTCTCGCAGCGGATGATGAACAGCACGCCGATACCCACCATGGTGGGGTTTCTGGACGCGTTGGAAAAGCACGACGAAACCGCCGGGCTGTGGACACTGCTGCGGGTCCCGACCCTGATCGCCTGCGGGGACCACGACCTGCTGACCCCGGACGAGTATTCGCGAAAGATGGCCGCCAGCCTGCCGCGGTCCGAGTTGGTCATCGTCGTCGGCGCGAGTCACCTGGCGCTGCTGGACAAGCCGGAGGCGATCAACGGCGGCCTGGTGCGGCTGGTCAGGCGCGCCACCCCGACCAAGGCGGCGCTGCGGCTGCGGCGGATACGGGAAAGGCTGTGGCGTCGTGGCTGAGTTTGATGGCGGCGACCCGCCGCGCCCGGCTGCGCCGCGCTTGCGATCGCCGCGGGGTGAGGGCACCGCGACCTGCGAGCGCGTCGAGGACACGATCGCGTTGGGGACCCGGCTCGGTGAGCAGCTGCGGGCGGGCGACGTGGTGGTGCTCTCCGGTCCGCTCGGTGCGGGAAAGACCGTGCTGGCCAAGGGGATTGCCGCGGCCATGGACGTCGATGGCCCGGTCACCTCGCCGTCCTATGTGTTGGCGCGGGTGCATCCGCCGCGACGGGAAAACGCCCCGGCGATGATTCACGTCGACATGTACCGGTTGCTCGACCACACCGACAACCGGGGCGCCGACCTGCTCGGTGAGCTCGATTCGCTGGACTTGGACAGCGATCTCGACGACGCTGTCGTCGTGGTGGAATGGGGTGAGGGCCTGGTCGAGCGCCTCGCGGAACGCCGCCTCGACATCAGGCTGGAGCGCCTCAGCGGGTCCGACGTGCGGATCGCGACCTGGCGGTGGGCCGACAGCAGGGCCGGTTCATGAGCACCCTCGTCCTTGCCCTCGACACCGCCACCCCGGCGGTGACGGCCGGCATCGTGCGGCGCGAGGACCTGTGCGTGCTGGCGCAGCGGGTCACCGTCGACGCCCGCGCCCACGCCGAACGCCTGACCCCGAATGTGCTTGCCGCCCTTGCCGATGCGGGGCTGACAATGGCCGACCTCGACGCCGTCGTGGTGGGCTGCGGCCCGGGTCCGTTCACCGGCCTGCGGGCCGGGATGGCCACCGCCGCCGCCTACGGGCATGCGCTCGGTATCCCGGTGCACGGCGTGTGCAGCCTGGACGCCATCGGCGTGCACACCACCGGGGACGCGCTCGTGGTGACCGACGCCCGACGGCGCGAGGTCTACTGGGCCCGCTACCGCGACGGCGTCCGGACCGGCGGACCGGGTGTTGATGCCCCCGCCGACGTCGACCACGGCGGAGCGCAGGCGGTGGCCGGCTCACCCGACCACGCGGCGATGTTCGGCCTGCCGGTGTGCGGTCCCGTCCACCCGGCACCGGCCGGACTCGTTGCCGCGGTGGGGGATTGGCGCGATGACCCGGCTCCGCTGGTGGCCCTGTACCTGCGTCGGCCCGACGCCAAACCCCTGGCGGCGCGGCAATGATCGCCGAGCCGGTGACCGTCGGGGCGTTGACGCGAGCCGACGCGCAGCGCTGCGCCGAGCTGGAGGCGCAGCTCTTCGACGGCGACGATCCGTGGCCGGCGGCGGCGTTCAACCGCGAATTGGCCAGTGCCCACAACCATTACGTGGGCGCGCGCGTCGGCGGAACGCTCGTCGGCTACGCCGGCATCTCGCGATTGGGCCGCACACCGCCCTACGAGCACGAGGTCCACACCATCGGCGTGGACCCCGCCTACCAGGGGCAGGGCATCGGCCGCCGGTTGCTCGACGA
The DNA here is from genome assembly GCF_000709305.1 of Mycobacterium sp. TKK-01-0059. Taxonomy (NCBI): domain Bacteria; kingdom Bacillati; phylum Actinomycetota; class Actinomycetes; order Mycobacteriales; family Mycobacteriaceae; genus Mycobacterium; species Mycobacterium sp. TKK-01-0059. The sequence goes on along the minus strand of NZ_KL446993.1, from coordinate 882,905 downwards.
GCTGCTGACGTTCGCCGACGGCGGCGTCGTGTACCTGGAGGTGCGCACCGACAACGAGGCGGCCATCGGGCTGTACCGCAGTGTCGGGTTCGAGCAGATCGGCGTGCGCCGGCGCTACTACCGGGTCAGCGGCGCCGACGCCTACACCATGCGGCGGGAGGCGCTGTGACGACGATCTTGGCCATCGAATCCTCGTGCGACGAAACGGGAGTTGGCATCGCGCGGCTGGACACCGACGGCACCGTCACCCTGCTGGCCGACGAGGTGGCCTCCAGCGTCGACGAACACGTGCGGTTCGGCGGCGTGGTCCCCGAGATCGCCTCGCGCGCGCACCTGGAGGCGTTGGGGCCCGCCATGCGCCGCGCACTGTCGGCCGCGGGCCTGGACAGGCCCGACATCGTCGCCGCCACCATCGGGCCCGGGCTGGCCGGCGCCCTTTTGGTGGGAGTTGCTGCGGCCAAAGCCTATTCGGCCGCCTGGGGGGTTCCGTTCTATGCGGTGAACCATCTGGGCGGGCACCTGGCCGCCGATGTCTACGAGCACGGGCCACTGCCCGAGTGCGTGGCGCTGCTGGTCTCGGGCGGCCACACCCACCTGCTGCACGTGCGCTCGCTCGGCGAGCCGATCGTCGAGCTGGGCAGCACCGTCGACGACGCGGCCGGCGAGGCCTACGACAAGGTGGCGCGGCTGCTGGGGCTGGGCTACCCGGGCGGCAGAGTGCTCGACGAGCTGGCCCGCACCGGCGACCGCGACGCGATCGCCTTCCCGCGCGGCATGACGGGGCCGCGCGACGACCCCTACGCGTTCAGCTTCTCCGGCCTCAAGACGGCCGTGGCCCGGCACCTGGAAAGCCACCCGGACGCGGTGAACGCCGACGTCGCCGCCGGGTTCCAGGAGGCGGTGGCCGACGTGCTGACCCGCAAGGCCGTGCGCGCCGCGACGGGCCTCGGCGTCTCGACACTGCTGATCGCCGGGGGAGTGGCCGCGAATTCGCGGTTGCGGGAGCTGGCGGAGCAGCGCTGCGCGGCGGCCGGCCTGACGTTGCGCATCCCCAGGCCCCGGCTGTGCACCGACAACGGGGCGATGATCGCGTCGTTCGCCGCGCATCTGGTGGCGGCCGGGGCGCCGCCGTCCCCGCTGGACGCGCCCAGCGACCCGGGCCTGCCGGTGGTGAAGGCGCAGGTCAGCTGATCGCTGAGGGCGAACACGCGGGGAGCAGCGGGGCCCCCTTGAGTGCTAGCACTCCCGTGTATAGAGTGCTAGGTGGCAATCGGCCACGCCCTGTGTCGGCACCCGCGACGACGGCGCTCGGGCATGGACGAATGCCGAACACCTGATAATTCGGCAGGTTCCGGGCCCGCCCCGGACCGGCCACCAACTCCCGGTCCGGGCTCGTCCCGGACCCGACCCAAACACTGGAGGGCTCCAATCGTGGCGAAGGTGAACATCAAGCCACTCGAGGACAAGATTCTCGTGCAGGCCAACGAGGCCGAGACCACGACCGCGTCCGGTCTGGTCATTCCCGACACCGCCAAGGAGAAGCCGCAGGAAGGCACCGTCGTCGCAGTCGGCCCCGGCCGGTGGGACGAAGACGGCGAGAAGCGCATCCCGCTGGACGTCTCGGAAGGCGACACCGTCATCTACAGCAAGTACGGCGGCACCGAGATCAAGTACAACGGCGAGGAGTACCTGATCCTGTCGGCGCGCGACGTGCTGGCTGTCGTCTCCAAGTAAGAACCGTGTCCCGCCCCGGCGATCCCCGCGTCCGCGCGGGTGATTTCCGGGGCGGCATGCGTTAGAGCCTCAGAGCTGGGGCGTGAAGGAGCCTGATGAGCAAGATTATTGAGTACGACGAAACGGCGCGCCGCGCCATCGAGGCGGGCGTGAACACGCTCGCCGACGCGGTACGCGTGACGTTGGGCCCGCGCGGCCGGCATGTGGTGCTGGCCAAGGCATTCGGCGGGCCCGCGGTCACCAACGACGGTGTCACCGTCGCGCGGGAGATCGACCTGGAAGACCCGTTCGAGAACCTGGGCGCCCAGCTGGTGAAGTCGGTGGCGACCAAGACCAACGACGTCGCCGGCGACGGGACCACCACGGCCACCGTGCTGGCCCAGGCGCTGGTCAAGGGCGGCCTGCGCCTGGTTGCGGCCGGCGCCAACCCCATCGAACTCGGTGCGGGAATCTCCAAGGCCGCCGACGCGGTGTCCGAGGCCCTGCTGGCGTCGGCCACCCCGGTCTCCGGGAAGGAAGCGATCGCCCAGGTGGCGACCGTGTCGTCGCGTGACCAGCTCCTCGGCGAGCTCGTCGGCGAGGCGATGACCAAGGTCGGCACCGACGGCGTGGTCAGCGTCGAGGAATCCTCCACGCTGAGCACCGAGCTCGAGTTCACCGAGGGCGTCGGCTTCGACAAGGGCTTCCTGTCGGCGTATTTCGTGACCGACTTCGACGCCCAGCAGGCCGTGCTGGACGACCCGGTGATCCTGTTGCACCAGGAGAAGATCAGCTCGCTGCCCGACCTGCTGCCCATGCTGGAAAAGGTCGCCGAATCCGGCAACCCGCTGCTGATCATCGCCGAGGACATCGAGGGCGAGCCGCTGGCGACCCTCGTGGTGAACTCGATTCGCAAGACGCTCAAGGCCGTCGCCGTCAAGGCGCCGTTCTTCGGCGACCGTCGCAAGGCGTTCCTCGAGGATCTGGCGATCGTGACGGGCGGCCAGGTGATCAACCCCGACGCCGGCCTGCTGCTGCGCGAGGTCGGCACGGACGTGCTGGGCTCGGCTCGCCGCGTGGTGGTCAGCAAGGACGACACCGTCATCGTCGACGGCGGCGGCGCCAAGGACGCGGTGGCCAACCGCATCAAGCAGCTGCGCGCCGAGATCGAGTCCACCGACTCCGACTGGGACCGCGAGAAGCTGCAGGAGCGGCTGGCCAAGCTGGCCGGCGGTGTCGCCGTGATCCAGGTGGGTGCCGCCACCGAGACCGCGCTCAAGGAGCGCAAGGAAAGCGTCGAGGATGCCGTCGCGGCCGCCAAGGCCGCCGTCGAGGAGGGCATCGTCGCCGGTGGCGGCTCGGCGCTGCTGCAGACGCGCAAGGCGCTTCAACAGCTGCGCGGCTCGCTGTCCGGCGATCAAGCGCTCGGCGTCGACGTCTTCTCCGAGGCGCTGGCGGCCCCGCTGTACTGGATCGCCACCAACGCCGGGCTCGACGGCGCGGTCGCGGTGCACAAGGTGACCGAGCTGCCCAACGGGCACGGGCTGAACGCGGACAAGCTCACCTACGGTGACTTGATCGCCGACGGTGTCATCGACCCGGTCAAGGTCACCCGCTCGGCGGTGCTCAACGCGGCGTCGGTGGCGCGGATGGTGCTGACCACCGAGACGGTGGTCGTCGACAAGCCCGCCGAGGAAGCCGATGACCACGGCCACGGCCATCACCACCATCACTGAGTAGCAACGGAATACCCCCGGGCCGATCGACGCCCGGGGGTATTTTCGTTCCGAAGTCCGTACGACGGAACGACCCGAAGAGGACAACCTCATGGGAAAGCCCACGCCATACCAATATTCCGTTGTTGTCCCGCTTCCCGAGGAAGACGAGATCGCCCGCGCGGTCGGTGACGGCTATGACCCCGATACGGCGCTCAATGTCATGAAGATGATGAGCGGCACCGGTGACTTCTTCCCGGCGCTCGCCGGCATGGTGCAAGCCGTCTTCGGTGAGCGCGACATCGACGCAAAGCACCGCGAGGTCATCATTCTGCGGGCGGCCTCGGTGCTCAACTGCCCCTACGAGTGGCAGGCGAACGAACAGATGGCCCGCAACGCGGGCCTCACGACGTCAGAAATCGAAACGATCGCCGAGGATGGCGACCTGCAAAGCCTCGATGCCGACTATCAGCTGTTGATCGCGGCCACCGACGAGCTCCTCAAGTCCGGCACCCTCACCGATCGGACTCTGCAAGCACTTCTCGACACGTTCGGGATCACGACGACACGCAAATACATTGCCACCATCGGCTGGTTCAGCATGCTGAGCCTGTTCCTCAACGGCAACAGGGTCCCCATGGAGACAACCGACAAGATCGGCCAGCGCACCTCGCCCCTCGGGTGAGGATGCGGCCGCAATCCGGCACCACCACCGCCATCATCACCAGCCAGTGAACGGATGCCCCGCGGTCGGCGCGCTACGACGACCTCGCCTTTAGAACTTGGCACCCAATCCCGCGATCAGGTTGATGGTGACCGCCAGGACGACCGCGCCGAGCAGGTAGGACAGCAGCGCCTGGCGCAGCACCGTCGCCCTGATGGATGTCAATCCGATCTCGGTGTCTGACACCTGATAGGTCATGCCGACGGTGAAGGCGACATACGCAAAGTCGCGAAAGCGCGGTGGCTCCGGATCGTGGAAGTTGATTCCGCCCGGCTCGTCCGAGTAATACAGCCGCGCATAGTGGACGGTGAACAGCGTGTGCACGGCGAACCAGGATGCCGCGACGGTCAGGATGCCGACGACGGCGGCTTCCACGGCGCCGGGACCCGAACGCGACGCCGCGGCGACCACGTAACCCACCCCGCCCAGGCTCGCGACGCTCGCCGACACGATGACCGCGTCGGATGCCCACCGGGTGGGATCCTCCCGGGTCGCGTATTCGCGGGTTTGATCGGCATCCATTCCGCCCAGGATGAGCCGCGTCCACACCACGTAGACGCCGGCGGTCACGATCCAGCCGGCCAGCGCGAACCGCCAGCCGACGGTGTTCCCCACCCCAAGGGCGACGGCGACTCCGAGCACGGCGGCCACCACTATCCGCGCCCCGACCGTGTCGCGAAAGAAGTCGGCGAGGGCTTTCACACGAGGACCCCGACGATGACGATGCCGACGCCCACCACCACCGCCAGCGAGAGCGACACCAACCCGAAGCTGACAAAGCTCTCCTTGGCGGCCGAGGCCTCAAAGTCGCCCGCCGCGATGGGCGCGAATCTGCGACCGGCGCCCCACACCGCCGCGAACAGCGTCGTCAGCCAGTTCGCGTAGGCCGCGTACACGATGAGCGCGACCGCCGCGATTCCCCACGCGTGGGCCAGGTGGATGTGTGGCCACAGCAGACCGAGCAACACGAGGAACATGCCGTTGAGCAACGCCTCGAGGTGGCTCGACAACCCCATGCGCGCGTTCTTCAGTGCGGGGACGGCCAGCCCGGTGAGCAGGCCGAGCAGAAACAAGACCAGACCCAGGGTGAACAGCGCGGTCTGCATCTCAGAACAGTAATTCGCCGCCGCGGGGCGGGCGCCGTTTTTCGGGCCTAAAGGGTCAGCGGGTTCCCGGGGGCAGGCTCGGCGGGGTCGTAACGGTCGTGGTCGGTGTGGACGTCGCGGCCGGGGTGCTGGTGACCGTGACCGTGCTCGTGCTGGTGCTGATCGATGGCGGGGGCACCGCGACGGTTGTGGTGCTGGTCGTGACGCTGGTGGTCGACGAGGTCGTCGTCGCCGACGCCGCGGCGATCACGCCGCAGGCGATGCGCTTGTTCGACTCGGCGGTCGGGCTGGTGCCCAAGTTGTCGACACTCTGGTGCAGGATCAGCGCGCTGCCCGAGCTGCTTCTCAGGTCCGCGGCGGTAAACGAGTTGCTGGTGGTGACCAGTTTCGCCGAGCCGTCGGAGCGCACCTGCAGCGCGGTCAGGTCTCCGCTGGCGGGGTAGCCCGTGTGATCGGCCGCCTGGTAGACGCTTCCCGCGGAGTCGAAGTCGCCCTCGCATTTGCCGACCGAATGGATTTGCAGCCCATGGAAACCGGGGCTCAGCACCTGGTTGGGGCCGGCCTCCACGGTCACCGTGGCGTAGCCGTTCGCGAATTCGAAGGTCGCATTGGCGACCGGAATCCCGTCGGCGGTCTTGAGCTGGGTGGTCAGCCGCTCCGCGCCCGGGGCGGGGCTGGTCAGCGGCGACGTATTGGGTTGGCTGCCCTGCTGGTTCGCGCAGCCGGCCAGCGGTGCGAGGGTCGCGGTGAGCGCCGCGACCGCGAAGGATGCGCCCTTGTTCATGGGCGGTGCCTACCCAATTCGCCGATTTCAAAAACGGGCGCGACTCGCCGCAGCAGGGCCGCGCGGCCGCGGACGCGCAGCCTGTTGAGCCTCGACTGCCGTAGCCGGGCGATGCGCTCGACCATTTGATTCCCGAGGTTGTCGAGCAAGTCCTCACTCAAATCTATTGGGGCCGGACACAAGTCGCGTTCCTCCTCGCTGGCGTGGGCGTCGAGGACCCGGACGAAAGAGGACCATTCGTCTTGGTAATCCGGTGCGGTCGGCGCCGTCCGCAGGAGCACCGCCAGCTGATCCCACACTTGGCGGTGCTCCGCGTGGGCGATGGCGACAAGTGCGCTCGCCGCCGCTACCGCCGGATAGAACAGGTCGTCTTCGATGCGCATGTGGATGTCCAACTCGAACAGCAGCTCATCGAGGGCGGCCTGGCGCTCGTCGGCCTCGGGCGGTATCGCGGTGATCCTCTCGCAGAGTCCGCGTAAAACTCTGTGGTGCTCGAACAGGACGTCGTAGGCATTCATCGCTTTACTCCGCGCACCTCGACGAGTCCGTCGCGGATCCGCACCGGATAACGCGGCAGCGCCGCTGTTGCCGGTCCGCGCAACACTTCTCCCGATTCGCACGCGAACCTGGAACCGTGCCAGGGGCACACGATTCGATCGCGGTCGATCCAGCCGTCGTTCATCGGCGCGCCCAGGTGGGGGCAGTGCTCGCCGACGGCCAGCACCCGGCCTTCGTTGCGATAGAGCACCACGCCGACGCCGGCCACCTCGATTCGCCGCGGCCGGCCATCCAAGGCCGCGACCGGCAACACCGGTGTCCACCGGTCTCCGCTCAGCCGGGCGCCGGAGCGGTCGACCCCGGTGCCCGATGCGAACACCAACGTGCCGCCGAGGTAGCCGGCGCCGAGGGTGAGCCCGTAGCCCAGCGCGCTCGCCGCCATCCCGCGCCGGTGCCGCCCGCTCCGGCGGTCCCACCAGGACGCCGCGTACAGGCCCGTCGCGATCGCATTGAGGGCGCCGTGGACGAGACCGATTCGACGCGATTGTTCGTGGGTGTGCTGCCAGTCCGTCAGTCCGGTGGCGGCCGCGCCGACGCTGCCGGCGAGCCCGACGCTCAGCGCAAACCTCGACGCGTCGTGCAACTGCGCGGCCCGGCGCGGCAACACGCTGACCGCATCCATCGCGACCGTCGTCGTCAGCGCTCCCATCGGAATCGACGTCAGAGCCGGATGCAGCGGGTGACCGAGCCAGGTGCCGTGCAAGAAATTGCTGATCCGATCCCGGTGCCGACCCGCCGCGGCGAACACGAAGGCGAGAACGTGCTCGAGTCGGTAGCTCGGCCGATCCAGCCACGCTTGTCGTCCCAGTGTGGTGCGCCCATGTGCCACAGTGCATCCCCTCCGTTGTGCGGGGACCGGCGCGGCGCAACGCGTCTCGACGCCGCGTCGGCTTTGGACCGCGGCTGGCCCGCCGCGTCCATGTCTGGTTCACGGACCGCGGACGCGGATCGTTCATTTTCACGGCTGCTGATCGAACCGAAACCGATGTTGTCGGAGCGCGACAACGAACCCCCGCGCCGTTGTCCGGTTCGGGCAAGCGCCGGCGCGACGGGCCACGCGACCATGGAATCAGCGACGGACGAAGACTTCGCCCCCAGGGCGACCCGAGTCGTCAGGGGCGGTGCACCGGCCCGCCCGCCCCTGGCGGCAACCCCTCCGACACGAAAGGACGCCACGCGCCATGACCACCATCCAGCGCATCCGGATGACGCCGCAGGACTACACGCGATTGCACGACGAACTGGCCGGGCTGCGTTCGCGCCGCGGGGCCGAGGTTCCCGACGACCTCATGGACTACAACCCGAATCGCCGTGCGCGCCAGTCCGTGCGACGCGCGCGCATCTGCGAGATCGAGGGCCTGCTGTCCCACGCGGTCGTCGTCGGCGAAGGGGCGGCCTTTGACCCCGTCGCCGAAGCGGGCATGGTGTTGACCATCCGCTACGACGACACCGGCGAGACGGAGACGCTTCTGCTCGGCCGGCCGTGCCCCGAGGCCGCCGGCATCAAGGCCTATTCGATGGCGTCCCCGCTGGGTCGCGCGATCGCCGGCGCCCGCCCCGGCGATCAGCGTTTCTACGCCATCCCGGGTGGGACGGGGCGGTCCGTGACGGTACTTAAGGCCCTGCCGTACGAGATGCATGCGGCGAAAAGCCTTGTGCCACAGGTGGTCTTGCGGTGATGAAGGTGATGGAAGCAACCCGACGCGGCGTCCCGGAACGACACGAGGCGAAATCAACGCTCCTGCAGCATGATCCGTGGCACGTTCCGGACAAGCAGATCCACCGCTGGGAAGGCGAGGGCGGCGCGCAGTACCTGCCCAGGCCGCGTCGACGGCCGGAAAACTAGGCCGCCGCCCGCGAAAGTCGATCGGGGGTCAGGCGCTGCGCCGGATGGCGCGGCCGATGTCGCCCTTGAGCAGCAGGTCGCGCTCGGATTCCGACAGGCCACCCCAAACCCCGTAGGGCTCACCGACTTCGAGGGCGTGCGAACGGCATTCCTGGATCACCGGGCACTGTCGGCACATTTCCTTGGCGCGCTGTTCGCGTTGCATGCGGGCGCGGCCGCGCTCGCCGTCGGGGTGGAAGAACACCGCTGAGTCAACGCCGCGGCACAATCCCTGCAGTTGCCAATTCCACATGTCGGCGTTGGGTCCAGGTAGCTGCTCCGGCTGTGGCATTGGTTCGTTCCCTCTCTGCACGGCCCGCCCACGTGCGGTCGGGTTCGCGAAAGCGATTGTGTGCAACTTAAATTAAGTGGAGTGGAGTCCCCGATGACTACCCGTCATGCGTAGACGTTAGGGGCGACGGTTAATTTCCGTCAATAGCCACTTAGCCCGGCAAAGTATGTGTTCCTTGGTGCAAAATTAACGTTGCGTTCATCTCGAATGAAATGGCGCCGCCGACGGGGCGCTACCAGGCGGTTGTCCGAAACGAGATTTCCCAGCTCAGCGCCGACCGCGCCCGCGGACCGAATTTATCCATGGGTTATAGTGATTAACTGTTCGGTAACAGGAAGACCACAAACTGTTTACTACATCATTGTGATTGAAACTCGTCACACTTCCTTGATTGAGCGGCGGCTGGCCGACGCCGCGTTCGGAGACGGGCCCGGCGACTGGCCGCTGCCGTCGGCGACGACGCCCGCGCAACTGTGGCTGCGAGCCGTCGCGGCCGGGGGACAGGGGCGCTACGGCGCCGCGCAGCGCGACCTCGCGGCGCTGCGGCGCGCTGCGCCGGCCGGCCGGCTGGCCTCGCTGGGCATGAGCACGCAGGGATCGTTCGTGCGCCAGCTCGGTTGGCACACCGTCGCGCGCCGCTGGGACGGGCGCGCCCTGGCGCTGGCCGGCGCCGATCCCGAGGCGGGCGCCGACGCCCTGATCGGGCTGGCGGCCGACGCGCTGGGCGTGGGGCGCTTCGCGGCCGCGGCGGCGCTGCTGGCGCGCGCCGACCCGCTGCTGGCAGCCACGGACCCCAAAACGCCCGTGCCCGACCGGATTCCGGTGCGCCGGCGGTGGGTGGCCGCCGAGCTCGCGATGGCCCGCGGCGAGGGTGACGTCGCCGTCCGCCATGCCGGCGAGGCGGTGGAGCTGGCGGCGGCCATGAGCGTCCCGTCGGCCCGGCACCGAGTCAAGAGCGAGGTCGTGCTGGCCGCCGCGCTGTGCAGCTCGGGAAACATCCAGCGCGCCCGCGCGGTCGCGGACGCCGCGCTGCAGACCACCGGCCGGTTAGGTCTGCTCCCGTTGCGTTGGGCGTTGGCGTGCTTGCTGATCGATATCGAAAGCGTCACGTTTTCGGCACAGCAACTGCACGAAATCCGGGATGTCTGCGCAGGCCAGGTGCGGCACGCCGGTGGAACGTGGCGTTCCGCTTGAATCGGGCCCCCGCCCGTTATTGTCATTTCGTTAGTTAGCCCAGTTGGCCCGCGATGTGTCCGGTTCGTAACGTTAGGGATATCACCGTCGATGACAATTCCAGCAGGGGAACGTCTCGATGCCGTGGTCGCCAAGGCCGTCACCGGAGACCACGGCGCGCTGAGGGAGGTGCTGGAGACCATCCGTCCGATCGTCGTGCGATATTGCCGGGCCCGCGTCGGCACGGTCGATCGGGGTGGCCTGTCAGCGGATGACGTGGCGCAGGAGGTGTGCTTGGCGACCATCACGGCGCTGCCCCGCTATCGCGATCGCGGACGCCCCTTCCTGGCCTTCCTCTATGGCATCGCGGCCCACAAGGTCGCCGACGCCCATCGGGCCGCCGGTCGTGACCTCGCCTATCCCACCGAATCGATTCCCGAACGGTGGTCGCCCGACGCGGGGCCCGAACAGCTTGCCATCGAAGCCGATTCGGTGAGCCGGATGAGCGAACTGCTCGAAATCCTGCCCGCCAAGCAGCGCGAGATCTTGATCCTGCGCGTCGTCGTCGGCCTGTCCGCCGAGGAGACCGCGGCCGCGGTCGGCAGCACCACGGGGGCGGTCCGAGTTGCCCAGCACCGCGCGTTGTCGCGGTTGAAGTCCGAGATGATTGCGGCAGGTGACTGTGCCTGAATCCCTGGATGAATTCGCCCGCACCGACCTGCTCCTCGATGCGCTGGCCCAGCGCCGGCCGGTGAGCGTCGAGGACCCCGACGTCGACGTGCTGACCACGATGCTCGAGGACTGGCGCGACAACCTGCGATGGCCGCCGGCCAGCGCGCTGGTGACGCCCGAGGAGGCCGTCAACGCGCTGCGGAAAGGACTGGCCGAGCGCCGGCGGGGCCGTCGCGGCCTGACCGCCATCGCCTCGGTCGCCGCCGCGCTGATCGCGCTCAGCGGTTTCGGCGCCATGGTGGTCGAGGCCCGTCCCGGCACCCCCCTGCACGGGCTGCACGCGATGTTCTTCGACCAACCGCGGGTCCACGAAAAGCAGGAAATGCTGGCCGCCAAGGCCGACCTGGCCAAGGTGCAGGAATCGATCGACCGCGGCGCGTGGGAGCAGGCCAAGAATCAGCTGACCGACGTGAGCAGTTTGGTGCAGTCGATCGACGACCCCGTCGCCAAGCGGGAGCTGATGAATCAGCTGAAGCTGTTGAACGCCAAGGTCGAATCGCGCAACCCGAACGCGACGCTGCCCTCGTCGGCGGCTACGCCGGGTGCGCCCAATCAGTGACGGCGGTGGAAGCCGTCGGCGTCTGACGTCGCCTCGTTGAGCGAGGCGTCGGCGTAGCCCCGGCAGTAATCCCACGTGACGTAGGCGTCCGGCTCGGGGTCATAGGCGGGCTCGTGCGGGCGCACGGTGCCGTCGATCAACAGCTGCAGCAGGTTGGCCCGCAGCATGTCCCAGTCGTGGTAGTGATCCTGCTGACACTCGTCGCAGCAGACGACGAGCCCGCGAATGCCTTTGTGCGCCAGCAACGCTTCGTACACCGCCAGATCCGCGAGGTCGGCCTCGACGGCCATCCGCTCCTGCTGATCCAGGGGCTGGCCCGGCTCGACGGCTTCCAGTGCCGCCGACGGATCACAGGGGTCGTCGGCGAAAGGATCGGGCGGCAAACCCGGTGGGAGGTGGTCGCGCACGCCCCTAGCCTACGCAGCCCGGTCGGGATAACGCCAGCAGGGAGCCGCCCGCCGTTCCCGTTCCGTTCGGGGTGCGCGGCGCGCCCCGAGCAAGCGAACTCTCACGGGAGGGGAGCCGATAGGATGGGTTTTCTCACGCCGCATCGTATGGAGGGCCCCACTGATGACCCGTGGCACGTCCCACCTGGAAGCCAGCTCTGACCTCGTCGGCAGTCCGTATGTGCGGGTCGGCGGCCTGGTCGACGACCCGGTGCCCACGGGGGGCGACAACCCGCACAAGATCGCGATGCTGGGGCTGACCTTCGACGACGTCCTGTTGCTGCCCGCGGCCTCCGACGTGGTCCCCGCCACCGCCGACACGTCCAGCCAGCTCACAAAGAAGATCAGGCTCAAGGTGCCGCTGGTGAGCTCGGCGATGGACACCGTCACCGAGTCGCGGATGGCGATCGCGATGGCGCGCGCCGGCGGCATGGGTGTGCTGCACCGCAACCTGCCGGTCGCCGAACAAGCCGGCCAGGTCGAGATGGTGAAGCGCTCCGAGGCCGGCATGGTCACCGATCCGGTCACCTGCCGCCCGGACAACACGCTGGCCCAGGTCGACGCGCTGTGCGCGCGGTTCCGCATCTCCGGCCTGCCGGTGGTCGACGAGTCGGGCGCGCTCGCCGGCATCATCACCAACCGCGACATGCGGTTCGAGGTCGACCAGACCAAGAAGGTCGCCGAGGTGATGACCAAGGCCCCGCTGATCACGGCGCAGGAGGGGGTGTCCGCCGACGCGGCGCTGGGCCTGTTGCGGCGCCACAAGATCGAGAAGCTGCCGATCGTCGACGGCCACGGCCGGCTGACCGGGCTGATCACCGTCAAGGATTTCGTCAAGACCGAACAGCACCCGCTGGCCACCAAGGACAGCGACGGCCGGCTGCTGGTCGGCGCCGCCGTCGGCGTCGGCGGCGACGCCTGGGTGCGGGCGATGATGCTAATCGACGCCGGGGTGGACGTGCTGATCGTGGACACCGCGCACGCGCACAACCGGCTGGTGCTCGACATGGTCGGCAAACTCAAGGCCGAGGCAGGCGACCGCGTCGAGGTGATCGGCGGCAACGTCGCCACCCGGTCGGCGGCCGCCGCGCTGGTCGCCGCCGGCGCCGACGCCGTGAAGGTGGGCGTGGGGCCGGGGTCGATCTGCACCACCCGGGTGGTGGCGGGCGTCGGCGCGCCGCAGATCACCGCGATCCTGGAGGCCGTCGCCGCGTGCGGGCCGGCCGGGGTGCCGGTGATCGCCGACGGCGGGCTGCAGTACTCCGGCGACATCGCCAAGGCCCTGGCCGCGGGGGCGTCGACCGCCATGCTGGGCTCGCTGCTGGCGGGCACCGCCGAGGCGCCCGGCGAGCTGATCTTCGTCAACGGCAAGCAGTTCAAGAGCTACCGCGGCATGGGGTCGCTGGGGGCTATGGCGGGCCGGGGCTCCGGGACCGGAAAGTCGTACTCCAAGGACCGCTACTTCGCCGACGACGCGCTCTCCGAGGACAAGCTGGTGCCCGAGGGCATCGAGGGCCGGGTGCCGTTCCGCGGCCCGCTGTCCTCGGTGATCCACCAGCTGACCGGCGGTCTGCGCGCGGCGATGGGGTACACCGGATCGTCGACCATCGAGGAACTGCAGCAGGCCCAGTTCGTCCGGATCACGGCGGCCGGGCTGCGGGAAAGCCACCCGCACGACGTCGCGATGACGGTCGAAGCCCCCAACTACTACGCGCGCTGAGGCCCAGATGGTCGAGATCGGGATGGGCCGCACCGCCCGTCGCAGCTATGAACTGAGCGAAGTCAGCATCGTGGCGTCCCGGCGCACCCGGTCGTCGCAGGACGTGTCGACCGCCTGGCAGCTCGACGCCTACCGGTTCGAGATCCCGGTGCTGGCGCATCCGACCGATGCGCTGGTGTCGCCGGAGTTCGCGATCGAGCTGGGCCGCCTCGGCGGGCTGGGCGTGCTCAACGGCGAGGGGCTGATCGGCCGGCACGCCGATGTCGAGGCCAAGATCGCCCAGCTGGTCGAGGCCGCCAGCAAGGAGCCCGAACCCTCGGCGGCGATCCGGCTGCTGCAGGAATTCCATGCCGCCCCGCTGAACCCGGACCTGCTGGGCTCGGCCGTCGCCCGTATCCGGGAGGCCGGCGTCACCACCGCGGTGCGGGTCAGCCCGCAAAACGCCCAGGCGCTCACCCCGGCGTTGCTGCAGGCCGGCATCGACCTGCTGGTCATCCAGGGCACCATCGTCTCGGCGGAGCGGGTCGCCAGCGACGGCGAGCCGCTGAACCTGAAGACGTTCATCTCCGAGCTCGACGTGCCGGTGGTCGCCGGCGGCGTGCAGGACCACCGCACCGCGCTGCACCTGATGCGCACCGGCGCCGCCGGCGTCATCGTCGGCTACGGCGCCACCCGGGGCGTGACCACCAGCGACGAGGTGCTGGGCATCAGCGTGCCGATGGCCACCGCGATCGCCGACGCCGCCGCCGCGCGCCGCGAATACCTCGACGAGACCGGCGGCCGGTACGTGCACGTGCTGGCCGACGGCGACATCCACACCTCGGGAGAGTTGGCGAAGGCCATCGCCTGCGGCGCCGACGCGGTGGTGCTGGGCACCCCGCTCGCCGAGTCGGCCGAGGCGCTCGGCGAGGGATGGTTCTGGCCGGCCGCGGCCGCGCACCCGTCGCTGCCGCGCGGGGCGCTGCTGCAGATCGCCGTCGGTGAACGCCCGCCGCTGCGGCAGGTGCTGGGCGGGCCGTCCGACGACCCGTTCGGCAGCCTCAACCTGGTCGGCGGCCTGCGCCGGTCGATGGCCAAGGCCGGTTACTGCGACCTCAAGGAATTCCAGAAGGTCGGGCTGACCGTCGGTAGCTAGCTCGTCATCGGCGAGTGCCCGGCCAGCCGGGCGCCGGACGCCGACCGCCCGGCCAGCCGGGCGCCCGCGCATCGGCGGAGGCCGCTGGTTTGTTACCCGCGAGTAAGGCCATACTGGTGCGATGAAGCCGGATTACGACGTACTGATCATCGGTTCGGGTTTTGGGGGCAGCGTCAGCGCATTGCGGCTGACGGAAAAGGGCTACCGCGTCGGCGTCCTCGAGGCCGGACGCCGGTTCGCCGACGAGGATTTCGCCGAGACGTCCTGGGATCTGCGCAAGTTCCTGTGGGCACCGAAGCTGGGTTGCTACGGCATCCAGCGCATCCACCCGCTGCGCAACGTGCTGATCCTGGCCGGCGCCGGCGTGGGCGGCGGCTCGCTGAACTACGCCAACACGCTATATGTGCCGCCGGAGCCGTTCTTCAAAGACCAGCAGTGGTCGCACATCACCGACTGGCGCGACGAGCTGATGCCGCACTACGACCAGGCGCGACGCATGCTGGGCGTGGTGGAGAACCCGACCTTCACCGACGCAGATCGCGTCGTCAAGGAGGTCGCCGACGACATGGGCTGCGGCGACACGTTCGTGCCGACGCCGGTCGGGGTGTTCTTTGGCCCCGACGGCACCAAGGCGCCGGGCAAGACCGTGCCGGACCCGTACTTCGGCGGCGCCGGACCCGAGCGCACCGGCTGCCTGGAGTGCGGCTGCTGCATGACCGGGTGCCGCTACGGCGCCAAGAACACCCTGCTGAAGAACTACCTCTATCTCGCGGAATCGGGTGGGGCGCAAGTCATTCCGATGACGACGGTGAAGCGGTTCGAGCAGCGCCCCGACGGGCTGTGGGAGGTCCGCACGGTGCGCACCGGCAGTTGGCTGCGCCGCGACCGGCGCACCTACACCGCCAAGCACCTGATCCTGGCCGCCGGGACGTGGGGCACCCAGCACCTGCTGTTCAAGATGCGCGACGAGGGCCGGCTGCCCCGGCTCTCCAACCGCCTCGGCGTGCTGACCCGCACCAACTCCGAGTCCATCGTCGGGGCCGGGCGCCTGGAGGTCTCTCCGGATCTGGACCTCACCCACGGGGTGGCGATCACGTCGTCGATCCACCCGACGCCCGACACCCACATCGAGCCGGTCCGCTACGGCAAGGGTTCCAACGCGATGGGGCTGCTGCAGACGTTGATGACCGACGGACCCCCTGGGCCCGGAGGGCCCGATGGGACGTTCGTGCCGCGCTGGAAGCAGTTGCTGGACACCGCCCGTGAAGATCCGCGCGGAATGCTGCGGCTGCTCAACCCGCGCCAGTGGAGTGAGCGCACCATGATCGCGCTGGTGATGCAGCACCTGGACAACTCGATCACCACGTTCACCAAACGCGGCAAGCTCGGCATCCGCTGGTACACCAGCAAGCAGGGCCACGGCGAGCCGAACCCGACGTGGATCCCGGTGGGCAACGAGGTCACCCGCCGCATCGCCGCCAAGATCGACGGCGTGGCCGGCGGCACCTGGGGCGAGCTGCTCAACATCCCGCTGACCGCGCACTTCCTCGGCGGCGCGGTGATCGGCGACAACGTCGACCACGGGGTCATCGACCCCTATCACCGGGTCTACGGCTACCCGACCCTGTATGTGGTGGACGGCGCGGCGATCTCGGCGAACCTGGGCGTGAATCCGTCGCTGTCCATCACCGCCCAGGCCGAGCGGGCCGCGTCGCTGTGGCCGAACAACGGCGAAAACGACCGGCGGCCTGCGCAGGGCGAGCCGTATCGCCGGCTGGATCCGATAGCGCCGGCGCACCCGCGGGTGCCCCTCTCCGCCCCGGGCGCGCTGCGCTGGTCACCGGTCGATCCGGTCAGCTCGGTCGGCTAGCTCGCCAGCACCTCGAGCGGTGTGCCGCTGACCACCCGGCTGCGCTCGCCGTGCACGTTGACCGGCACATCGCCCATCAAGGTGATGCGGTGCATGAGCCGGGGCTGGTCGTCGTAGTCGTCGATGGCCCGGTGCTGGGTCGCGCGGTTGTCCCACATGGCGACGTCGCCCGGCGCCCAGGCCCAGCGAATGGTGTTCTCCGGCATGGTGATTCGCCGCTGGAGTAGCTCGAGCAGCACGCTCGACTCGTGGTCGTCCAGGCCCACGAAGCCGCGCACGAAATCGCCGGCAAGCAGCGCGCGTTCACCGGTCTCCGGGTGCACCCGCACCACGGGATGTTCGGTGCGGAAGTCGGGCTTCTCGAAGGCTTGCCGAAACGCCCGCTGCGCGTCGCTCATCGACAGAACCGCCTCGGTGGACACGTAGTCGTAGCGGTTGGTGTGCAGCGCCCAGAGGTTTTCCACCAGGTGCTTCAGCGGCTCCGGCAGATGCTGGTAGGCCGCCACGGTGGAGGCCCACAGCGTCGAGCCGCCATAGGAGGGCAGGGTGACGGCCCGCAGGATCGAGGCCGCCGGGTAGTTGGCGGCGAACGTCACGTCGGTGTGCCAGCGGGTCGCCTTGCCGTACTCGGAGTCGATCGGCGTGATCACCGGCATGTGCTTGGCGGCCAGGGCGGACGCGGCCGGGTGGCCGATGGGGGTGCCCAGCAGGCGCGCGAAGTCGAGCTGCTGCTCGTCGTCCAGGTGGTGCTGGTGGCGAAAGAAGACGACCTTGTGCGTTAACAGCGCCCGGCGGATCGTCTCGACCGCGGCGTCGTCGAGGTGGCCGCCGAGGCTGACGCCGTCGATTCGGGCCCCGATGCGACTTCCCAGCTTGGTGACGGTGATTTGAGCAGTCATGTCGTGTTCCTCGAGTCAAAACGGGTGTAGTCAAGTGACTACGTTTGGTAGTGTAGTCAGATGACTACAACGTCCGCAAGAGGCCGCGGGAAACCCCCGACCGGGCGGGCGGAAGTGGCCGCGGCGATCCTGGAGGCCGCCACCGAGCTGTTCGCCGAGCGCGGCCCGGCGGCGACCTCCATCCGCGACATCGCCGCGCGGTCCAACGTCAACCACGGGCTGGTTTTCCGGCACTTCGGCACCAAGGAACAACTCGTCGGCGCCGTGCTCGACCACCTGGGGGACGACCTGAGCGCCCAGCTGGAAACCGACACCCCCGCCGAGGTGGTGCAGCGCTCCCTGGACCGCCAGATGCGGGTGATGGCCCGCACCGTGCTCGACGGCTATCCGGCGGGCCAGCTGCAGAAGCGCTTCCCCAACATCGCCACCCTGCTCGACGGGGTGCGGCCGCTCTACGACGACGAGGTCAAGGCGAGGCTCGCCGTCGCCAATGCCCTTGCCCTGCAATTCGGTTGGCGGTTGTTCGCGCCGGTCCTGCGCTCGGCGACCGGGATCGAAGAGCTGACCGACGCCGAATTGCGCGCCGCGGTGGGCGCCGAAGTGGAGCGGATGCTCGGGCCCGCCGACACTCAGTGAGGCCGCGACAGCACCCGCCGGTGCATGGGCGCGCGCCCCAGCGGCTGCTGCGGCGGCGGCAGGAGCGGCTTGCGGGGACGCACGGCGACCGTCGTCGGGGATTCGGTGCTCAGCTCGAGGTCCTCCCCGGCGTGCCGGATCGTCAGCTCGCCGCCGGGCCCGTCGCGCAGCGTGTACGTGACGTCGACGTGGTTGACGTCGATGGTGACCCGGAAGTCGCGCCACCGCAGCCGGAATCGCAACCGCGAAATCCCGTCCGGCAGAGCGGGATCCAATGACAGCACGCCCTCGTCGTCGCGCAGGCCGCCGAACCCGGCCACCAGCGCGGTCCAGGCGCCGGCGAGCGAGGCCATGTGCAGGCCGTCGCGGGTGTTGTGGTGCAGGTCGCGCAGGTCGATCAGGGCGGCCTCGTAGGCGTAGTCGTGCGCCAGCTCCAGATGCCCGACCTCGGCGCACATCACCGCCTGGGTGCAGGCCGACAGCGACGAGTCGCGCACCATGCGCGGCTCGTAGTAGTCGACGTTGCGGGCCTTCTGTTCGGGGGTGAACGCGTGGCTCTGCCAGTGCATCGCCAGCACCAGGTCGGCCTGCTTGATCACCTGCGCGGGATAGAGCCGGACGTAGGCCTCGTGCAGCAGCAGCGGATAGGTGGTGTTCTTCTCGAAGTCCCATTCGGCGTAGGTGGTGAACCCCTCGCACTGCTGATGGACCCCGAGCCCGTCGTCGTAGGGGATGTGGGCGGCGTCGGCGGCATCGCGCCACGCGGCCGCCTCCTCGGTGGTGACCCCCAGCGCCTTGGCCGCGTCGGGATGGCGGTTGCATGCGTCGGCGGCGGTGTGCAGGTTGTGCGCGGCCATCAGGTTGGTGAAGGCGTTGTCGCGGACGACCGCGGTGTACTCGTCGGGGCCGGTGACACCGTCCAGGTGCCAGACGCCGTGCCGGTCGTGATGGCCGAGCGAGAGCCACAACCGGGCGGTCTCGACCAGCACCTTCAGGCCGCAATCGGCTTCCAGCTCGTCGTCACCGGTGACGATGCGGTAGCGCTCGAAGGCCATCGCGATGTCGGCGTTGATGTGCCAGGCCGCCGTGCCGGCCGGCCAGTACGCCGAACACTCCTGCCCCCGGATGGTCCGCCAGGGGAAGGCGGCGCCCTCCAGCCCCAGTTCGGCCGCCCGCTCCTTGGCCAGATCCAGAGTGGAGGCCCGCCACTTCAGCGCGTCGGCCACCGTGTGCGGAGCGGTGTAGGTCAGCACCGGCAGCACGTAACCCTCGGTGTCCCAGAAGGCGTGCCCGTCGTAGCCGGTTCCGGTGAGTCCCTTGGCGGCGATGGCGCGGCGTTCGGCGCGGGCGCTGGCCTGCAGCAGGTGGAAGAGCCCGAAGCGCACCGCCTGCTGGGATTCGGGATCGCCCTCGACCTCGACGTCCGCGCAGTCCCAGAAGTCGTCCAGATACTTCCGCTGCGAATCCAGCAGTCCCTGCCAGCCGCTGTAGCGGCCGCCGTGCAGCGCGGCCGCGACCTGGTCGCGCAGCGCCGGACGCGAGCGCATGCTCGACCAGCCGTAGGCCAGGTATTTGACGATGCGCAGCTTTTGTCCTGCGCGCAGCCCGCAGATCACGGTGGTCCGCGCCAGGTCGGCGCGCGAATCGGTGCTGACCTCGACCCGTCCGGGGACCTCCACCTCGTGATCCATGCCAGCGGCCATCATCAGCGCGCTACTGCGGGTGCGGTGCATGAGAACCGCACCGGTATCGGTGTTTTCGTGGTCGACCTCTTCGAGCGGGTTCTCCAGGATGGCCGACACCCGCGGGTCGCCGGAGGTCTGCGGCTGGTCCTCGTTGGTGACGAGTTCGGACTGCACCGTGACCCGCACGAATTCGCCGACCGCTTCCACGACGTACTCGATGGCGGCGAGGCCGCGATGGGGCAGGGAGACGAGCCGGGTGGAGACCACGTTGACCTCTTTGCCCGCCGGCGAGCGCCAGTGCGCGGTTCTCTTCAGCGTGCCGGCGCGCAGGTCGAGAACGCGCTCGTGCGAGAGCAGTTCGCCGTAGCGCACGTCGAAGGGCTCGTCCTCGACCAGCAGCCGGATGATCTTGCCGTTGGTGACGTCGACGAGCGTCTGGCCGGCCTCCGGGTAGCCGTAGCCGGCTTCGGCGTAGGGCAGCGGCCTGATCTCGTAGAAGGAGTTCAGATAGGTGCCCGGCAGGCCGTAGGGCTCGCCCTCGTCGAGGTTTCCGCGCAGCCCGATGTGCCCGTTGGACAGGGTGAACAGGGATTCCGACTGGGCCAGCAGGTTGAGGTCAAGCTGGGTTTCGCGAACGTGCCAGGGGTCAACGGGAAACGCTTCGTCGGTGATCATGACTGCAGCAACTCGGCGAGGTCGCTGACCACCACGTCCGCGCCGTTGCGGCGTAAGTCCTCGGCTTGGCCCACTCTGTCGACACCTATCACGCACCCGAAGTTACCGGCCCGCCCGGCGGCCACCCCGGACAAGGCGTCTTCGAACACGGCCGCCGCCTCCGCGGGGACGTCGAGCAGTTGCGCCCCGCGCAGGTAGGAGTCGGGCGCCGGCTTGCCGGCGATGTGTTCCTGGCGCAGGGTGATGCCGTCCACCCGCTGCTGCACGAACCGGTCCAGGCCGGTGACCTCGAGGACGTCGCGGGTGTTGGCGCTCGAGGACACCACCGCGATGCCCAGGCCCGCGGCCGACGCCGCCTCGAGGTAGCGCCGCGAACCCTCGAAGACCTTGACGCCGTCCTGCTTGAGGACCTTCTGGAACATGTCGTTCTTGCGGTTGCCCAGGCCGTAGACGGTCTCGGCGTCATCGGGGTCATCGGGGCTGCCGTCGGGCAGTTCGATGCCGCGGCTTTCCAGAAACGACCGGACCCCGTCCTCGCGTTTCTTGCCGTCCACGTATTTGCGGTAGTCCGCGGCCGCGTCGAAGGGGACGAATTCGTCGCCGGTGCGCCGGGCCCGGTCGGACAGGTAGGCGTCGAACATCGCCTTCCACGCCTTGGTGTGCACACTGGCGGTGTCGGTGAGCACGCCGTCAAGGTCGAACAGGCAAGCGCGCACCTTTTCTGGCAGACCCAGCTCTGAACTCACCGGCGGTCCTCGCTTTCTGGTCTCGGGGGCTGGTTGACCGATACCCACTCCACCATGTCCGCCATGCGTGCCGCCAGCGTTTCGGTGCCCGCCGCCGCGGCGGGGCGGATGCCTGCGGGGACCGGCGGACGCGGTGGGCTGGCCGTAAACGCATTATCACGCTGCGCCGCAATCGATTACGTCGACAATGAACTTCACTTCCCGCTGCCGGGCGCCCCCTTGCCGTCCTCGCGGGGCCAGGTGCCCGGCATCATCGGCATGCGGGGTGCGTCGCCGAATTCGTCGGCCGCCAGGGTGGTCAGGCCCGCCGCGGCGACGGGTTCCTTGCGTGCCGTGCCGGCGAAGCCGAGGTTTCCGGCACCGCCCTGCGACGCCGTCGTCTCCGGCTCGTTCCAGTCCGGATCGACGTCGACGTTCATGTCCATGAACTCGTCGCCGTGCCCGCGCTGCCGCGCCCGCCGGCGCCGGCGATTGCGCGCCGCCTCCCGCGCCGCCGCGGCCGCGACGGCCGCGGCCGAATCGGGTTCGGGCGCCTTCCTTTTCGCGCCGGCGCCGGCGCCCGCGCCCATACCCGAACCGAACCCGATGCCGGGAGGCGCGAGGGCATAAGGAGGGGTGAAGGGGACCGCGCCCGGCGCCGGTGGGGCGGGCGGTGCCGGGCTGGTCACCGTGGCCGCCGCGGACGCGGGCGCGGGAGCGGGTGCCGGCGCGACGGCCGCGGCGGGCGCGGCGACGGGGCCCATGGCGGGTGCCGCCGGCAGGCTCGGGGGTGCGCCTGGGGCCGGGGCGGCCGGCACCGCGGCGGGCGGGGCCGGGGGCGCCGGCGCGGACAGGCCGGCAAAGCCGGCCAGCGCCCCGAAGGGGGCCGTGGCGACGAGCATCGGCAGCAACAGCAACTGGGGCTGCGTCGGGAGCCAGCTGGCGAGCTGGGCCAGGTGTGTCGGCCAGTCGAGCAGCACGAGTTGGGTGATGAACTCGAAGGCCGCCGCCGGGTTTTCCTGCAACAGGGCCCCGAACTGCTGGAAATCGGAAAACAGTTCGAGGGCCCGGACCACCCACCACATCAGGTCCCCGGGGTTGGTGTAGGCCTCGTAGGGCAGGCCGTTGAGGGTCCCCTCGACCGGATCCCAGTCGAGGCCGAACAGCCGCAGGATCTGGGCGACGAACTGGTTGAGCGGGCTGTCGAACCCGTGCTCGTGGTCGTGGTGGTCGTCGTCCTCCTCGTGGTCGTGGTGCGCGGTGGCCTCGGACTTCAGGATCGGCGGCGCGGGGTCGGTCGGCGGTACGGCCGCCACCGTCGCCGTGGAGACGGCGTCATAGGTCGCCATCGTGCCGGCGGCCTGGACCCACATCCGCGCATAGTCGGCCTCGTTGACGGCGATCGGAATGGTGTTGATCCCAAAGAAATTCGTCGCCACCAGGGCTCCGTGGACGACGTGGTTGGTGGCCAGCTCCGGCAGGGTCGGCATCGCCGCCAGCGCGGCGGCATACGCGGTGCCCGCCGCCTCGTGCTGGGCGGCCGCCGCGGCGCTGTGCGCGCTGGCCTGCGTCAACCACGCCAGGTACGGGGCGTGCGCGGCGACGTAGGATTCGGCGCTGGGCCCTTGCCACGCGCCGGCTTGCGTCGACGTCAGCAGCGCGCCGAGTTCTTCTGCGGCCGAGGCGTATTCGGCGCTCATCGAGCTCCACGCCGCCGCCGCGGCGAACAGCGACGCCGGCCCCGGGCCGCTGCTGAGCAGCGCGGAGTGCACCTCGGGCGGGGACGCCATCCACACCGGCGCGGTCATCGGCGGGCGGCCCCGTGGTCGGCCATCGGCGGGGTGATTGTGGCGGGTGACGTCGTCACGGCAACTCCTGGGCTGGGGCGGGCGTGCAGAATCGTGGACCAGTTAATTGAAAATGGTTGTCGTTATCAATACTCGGGCGCCGACCTCATGCCAAAGGCATAGAATTCGCCGCGGCGGCGCGTTACGCACCGCGTTTTCGCCGTGGGCCTCTCGGGCGGCGCCGGCGCAGGCGGCCATTAGACTCGCCTGCGTGGCCGAATCCAGGGAAATCGAGGCAACCGAGGCGGCGGGCGCGTCCGGAGCGACCGCTCGTCCGGTGCTCGTCGTGGACTTCGGGGCGCAGTACGCGCAGTTGATTGCCCGCCGGGTCCGCGAGGCGCGGGTTTTCTCCGAGGTCATTCCGCACACCGCCACGGCCGAGGACATCAAGGCCCGCGACCCAGTGGCGCTGGTGCTCTCCGGTGGGCCGTCCAGTGTCTACGCCGACGGCGCGCCCCAGATCGACCCGGCGCTGTTCGACCTCGGGGTGCCGGTGTTCGGCATCTGTTACGGGTTTCAGGCCATGGCCCAGTCGCTGGGCGGGACCGTCGCCCACACCGGCACCAGCGAATACGGCCGGACCGAGCTGAAAGTCCTTGGCGGCGAACTGCATTCGGGCTTACCGAGCGTCCAGCCGGTGTGGATGAGCCACGGCGACGCGGTCACCGCCGCGCCGGACGGGTTCGAGGTGGTGGCCAGCAGCGCGGGCGCGGCGGTCGCCGGGTTCGAGAACCGGGCTCGTCGGCTGGCCGGCGTGCAGTACCACCCGGAGGTGATGCACAGCCCGCACGGGCAGCAGGTGCTCAGCCGCTTCCTGCACGACTTCGCCGGGCTCGGCGCGGACTGGACGGCCGCCAACATCGCCGAGGCGCTGGTCGAGCAGGTGCGCGCCCAGATCGGCGATGGCCATGCGATTTGCGGGCTGTCCGGCGGCGTGGATTCCGCGGTGGCCGCCGCGCTGGTGCAGCGCGCCATCGGTGACCGGCTGACCTGTGTCTTCGTCGACCACGGGCTGCTGCGCGAGGGCGAGCGCGCGCAGGTGCAACGCGATTTCGTCGCCGCCACCGGCGCCAACCTGGTGACCGTCGACGCGGCCGACACCTTCCTCGACGCGCTCGCCGGCGTGACGAATCCCGAAGGCAAGCGCAAGATCATCGGCCGCCAGTTCATCCGGGCGTTCGAGGGCGCGGTGCGAGACATCGTGGGGGACAACGCTTCCGACGGCTCCGGCGTCGAGTTCCTGGTCCAGGGCACGCTGTATCCCGACGTGGTGGAGTCCGGTGGCGGCAGCGGCACCGCGAACATCAAGAGCCACCACAACGTCGGCGGCCTGCCCGGCGACCTGACGTTCACACTCGTCGAGCCGCTGCGGCTGCTGTTCAAGGACGAGGTGCGCGCGGTCGGGCGCGAGCTGGGCTTGCCGGAGGAAATCGTTGCGCGCCAACCGTTCCCGGGACCCGGCCTGGGCATCCGGATCGTCGGCGAGGTCACCGCGGAGCGGCTGGACACGCTGCGGCGGGCGGACTCGATCGCGCGCGAGGAGCTGACCGCCGCCGGCCTGGACACCCTGATCTGGCAGTGCCCCGTGGTGCTGCTCGGTGACGTGCGTTCGGTCGGCGTGCAGGGTGACAACCGCACCTACGGGCACCCGATCGTGTTGCGGCCGGTGACCAGTGAGGATGCCATGACCGCCGACTGGACCCGGGTCCCCTACGAGGTGCTGGAACGCATCTCGACCCGCATCACCAACGAGGTGGCCGAGGTCAACCGCGTGGTGCTGGACATCACGAGCAAGCCGCCGGGCACCATCGAGTGGGAGTAGCCGCCCGGCCGTAACGCGCCTGGCTCGCGGCGCCGCCCCATTGACAGTCCCCGCATCCGGGTGGTACTCATGGCTCAATTGAAAACAACATTTTCAATTGGTCGTGGCGCCGACGCCGGCTGGAGGACAACGTGGCCGAGCAAACCCGTGAACAGGCACAACCAGCCTGGAAGAACCCGATGGCCTGGCTGCCGCACTCGATCGCGGAGGCGGCGCTGTCACCGGGGGAGGGCCCGGCGGCCGACCTCGCCCAGGCGTGGGGGCACCTGCAGGAGCGACTGAACGCGGCCGAACAACTCGTCCGGAGCACACCGGTCAACAAGAACCGCCTCGACCATGCGTCGGGGATGCGGCACCTGATGGTGCTCCTGGCGGTCGGCACGGACATGGCGCTGCGCGCCGATCCCGACCCGGTGCTCGCCGTCAATCGCGCCAGCATGGACGACGTCGTCACCTGGGGCCTGGAATGCCCCGACTGCGTGTACCTGAACGCGAGCCTGCGCGCGGGCGAGACCTATCGGCTCTTCGGCAACCGGGGGACGGCCCGCTACGTCGGGTTGCAAACCATGGACGGAATCGCGGCCACCGCCAATTGCCTCGTCGACGACCTCGACGTCGACACGGACGGGCGCTTCGAGGCGATCCTCTCGGCCGACGAGCACGAAGGCAATTGGTTGCTCCTGGCCGGGGAGCATCCGACGCTGACCGTACGGAACTTCTTCTACGACTGGGACACCGAGGTTCCCGCGTCGCTGCGCATCGAGCGCGTCGGCGACGAAGTGGTACCCGAAGTCCGTTCGGTCGAGCTGGATACCTCGGTCGCCCAACAGCTTTACGCGCTGGGGGACTTCGTCCACGACAACCTGAAGTTCTTCCTCGACTTCGGTGCGATGCCGCCCGCCAACGGATTCATTCCCCCAATGGACATGACGGAGATGGGAGCGGCAGCCGAAAACCGGCCCGTCGTCGGGCGATTCGAGCTCGAGCCCGACGAGGCGCTCATCCTGGAGGTGCAACCCCCCGACGGGGTCTACTGGAGCATCTCGCTGGGTAACCCGTGGTTGGAGACGATCCACTACGGCCGCCATCAGTCCAGCCTCAACGGACATCAGGCGGTCATCGACCCCGACGGGGTCTTCCGCGCCGTCATTTCCGCGACGGATCCCGGAGTGGCGAACTGGCTCGACACCGCCGGCCACAGCAACGGTGCGATGCTCTTGCGTTGCGTCCGAACGAAAACCGCGCCGGTGCCGGACACGCGCATCGTGAAGGTCGACGACGTCGTGGCGGCGCTCCCGGCCGACACCACGATGACCACGTCCGCCGAACGCGCGCACGTCATCGACGCCCGCCGCCGCGCCGTACACCAAAGGTTCTACCGATGAGCTTTTCCGCTGACGCACTCGAAGACGGCGCGCGGGCGGCCACCGGGCTCGACGACTTCGGCTCGTCCTACTACCGCGAGGGCCTCGAGCGCACCGTCGACGCCCTGAACACCGAAGCCGAACTCAACGACCTCGGCCGCGTCATGCAGCACGCCACCATCAGCAACGCCCTCATCCAGCGGCTGAAGATCGTGGAAACCTACAAGCAGCACCCCGAGATCGCCGACGAGGTGGTCGAGGGCCCGGTCGTCGTCCTCGGTCTGCCGCGCACGGGCACGACCGCCCTGAGCCAATTGGTTTCTGCCGACCCACAATTCAGGTCGCTGCGGGTGTGGGAATCTCAGGCGCCCACCCCGCCGCCCGAGGCGGCCACGCAGCGCAGCGACCCGCGGATCGCGCAGGCCGCCGAGGGCATCGCGATGATCGAGCAGATGTTTCCCGACTTCCGGGCCATGAACAGTAACGAGCCCGAGGCCGCGACCGAATGCCAGGACCTGATGGGGATGAGTTTTCGCACCTTCCACTTCGACGGCGTGGTGCGCGTTCCCCGCTACGTGGAGTGGTTGCTGGGAAGCGACATGCGCGAGACGTACGCCTTCCACAAGGATGTGCTCAAATTGCTGCAGTGGCATTGCAAGCCGAACCTGTGGCACCTGCGGACCCCGGTGCACATGTTCGCCCTCGACGCGTTCGTCGACGCGTATCCGAATGCGAAATTCCTGTGGAGCCACCGTGATCCGGCCAGGGTGCTGGGGTCGGTGTGCAGCCTCATCGCCCACGTCCGCAGCTGGAGCAGCGACCGAAAAGATCCCGAAGAGCTCGGCGCCGAGCAGCTGGCATGGTGGGCCGAAGGCATGCGGCGGGCCATGGAATTCCGCAGGAAGTTCGGTGACGACCGGTTTGTCGACGTGTCGTTTGCCGCCCTGCAAACCGACCCGGTCGCGACCGTGGCCGACAGCTACGAAAAGCTCGGTCTGACGTTCACCGACTCGGCGCGGGCCAAGGTTCGCCAGTGGGCGGACGAACACAAACCCGGTCACCGCGGCACCCACACCTACGACCTGGCTGACTACGGGTTGACGCCGGAACGCGTGCACGAAGCGTTCAGCGACTACATGGCCACCTACGATGCTTCGGCCTGACCGGACCGGCGGGCGCCAGAAACTCGAACCCGATCCGCAGGTACACGCCGCGATCGTGTCCGCCGCCGCCGAAGTCGTTCGGACCGAAGGGGTCCAGGCGCTGTCGGTCGCTGCGCTGCTCAGCAGGACGCAGCTGAGCACCCGGGCGTTCTACCGCCACTTCGACTCCAAGGATCAGCTGGTTGCGGCGGTGTTCCTGGAGATGGCCCGCGGTGAGGTCGCGCGGCTGCAGCAACGCATGTCGGGAGTCGATCCGGTTCGTGCGGTGTTGGCGTGGATCGCCGGCCGACTCGACCTCGCCTTCAATCAGCAGATCCGGGCGGACCTACGCCAGATGTCGATCGAGGCGCAACGCCAGATGTTCGCCGCCCCCGAAATCGTTGCTCCCGCGTACCGCGAAATACTGCACCCGCTTGTCCAAGAACTCGCGCGCGGAAGGGATCTGGGCATGTTTCCCGAGATCGATCCCGATGTTGAGGCGCTCTCCATCCAGGGCGTGGTGTGGTCCAATGTCGAACGGCACTGGGCGACGGCGAGCCGGGACCCCGACCAGATCCGGGATCGCGTGCAGCGTTTCTGCCTCGGCGGCCTGGGGTTGACGCCCGAAGCGATCAGCGCTGCCCTTGCGGATGGGCAGCATCGACCTGGTCAGGGGAGTAGTCGATGACCGGGATCGATTCGCCGTACACGTCGAGCGTGTGCAGAAAGCGGTGCAGCCCCATCGTCGAGGCGCAGGTGAAGCCGAGTTCGACGATCTGGGCGGCGGTGAAATGCTCGCCCAATCGCCGATAGAACTCGTCGTCGATCGAATGATGGTCGCCCGACAGGCGGTCCAGGAATTCCACGGCCAGTCGTTCCTGCGGCGTCAACGAGTCGTGCTGTGGTGCCAGCAGGCACGCCACGTCGTCCTCGGTGATCGACTCGTGCTTGCGTGATTGGCTGCACGGCTCGCACTCGCCCAGCTGGGCGCTGCGTATGCGCAGCAGTTCCAATATCCGGCCACCCAGCAGCGTGTCCGCCCCCAGGTGTGTTCTAGCCATATCCACCTGGGCCAATTGCGCACTGCGGTAAGCGAATATCTGCAAGGGCACCGGTGTGGCGTAGCGGCCGTCTGCCACGCCCGCCTCCACGATGCGCCGCGAAGCCGTGCTCAATCGATCCATCGGGACCGGCGCGATGCGTGGCATGGGTTCGTCCTAGCTGTTGGTGGGCCCCAGGGCGTAGGCGCCGGTCTCGGGGTGGTGGTACCAGCCACCGGCGGCGTGGGTGCCGCCGTCGACATGGATCGTCTGGCCGGTGATGTAACTGGACATGTCGGACGCGAGAAACACTGCCGCACCGGCCATCTCGTCGACCAGGCCCGCACGTCCCATCGGGACCGTGAGCCCGAACCGCTCTTCGGAGCCCGGGGGCGCCACGTGCATGATCCCTTCGGTCAAGGTGATGTCGGGGGCCAGGCCGTTGACCCGGATCCCGTGCGGTGCGAGTTCGAGGGCCGCGGTTTTGGTGTAGTTGATTACCCCGGCCTTGGCCGCCGCATAGGTGGCGTAACCCGGTGCGGCGCGGACGCCTTCGATCGAGGTGACGCTGATGATGCTGCCCGCCAGGCCCCGCTCAACAAGGCCGCGCGCGACCCGCTGGGTGCACAGGTAGACGTGGCGCAGGTTGGATTTGTACAGCGCGTCCCAGCCGTTCTCGCTGGTGTCGAGGATCGGGGACCAGAAGACGCCACCGGCATTGTTGACCAAGATCGTGACCGGACCGAGTTCGGCCGTGGTCTGCGCCAGTGCTGCGTCGACCGCGGCGCTGTCGCGGACGTCGGCGGGGATGCCGAGCGCGCCGATCTCGGCCGCGGCCGCCGCGCACGATTCGGGGTTGCGCTCCCAGATCGCCACCTTCGCGCCAAATTTCTTCAATCCGACGGCGATGCCGCGACCGATGCCCGCGCCGCCGCCGGTGACGACGGCGACACGGTCGGTCAAAAGGATGCTTGCCGGATCGAGCGCCATGGACTAATCATAGAGTAATAGCAAGTCAAGCGTTACGATTTTTACTTGATCTGTTGTATATGTAGTCAGGGGAAGGGGCGCCGCCATGGGCAACACCATCTTCGTCACCGGTGCCACCGGCCAGACCGGCGGCAACGTCTGCGAACAGCTGATCGAGCGCGGGGACCACGTCCGCGCGCTGGTTCGCAACCCGGACGAGGCCGCGGCGCTGGCCGCCATCGGCGTCGAATTGGTCAAGGGCGATATCAGCAACGCCGACGACGTGCTTCGCGCGGCCAAGGGCGCCGAGGCGGCGATCCACTGCGCGGCGCTGCTGGGCGGGGCCAGTCAGGACCTCGAGGATTTCAAAGCGGTCAACATGATCGGCACCACCAACGTGCTCGACGCGGCGAAAAGCCATGGCATGCGTCGGGTCGTCGCCCTGAGCACGGCCACGTTCATCGATTTGAGCACGGACCTCGACTTCGAAGAGGCTCCCGTTCTGCAGCACCCGCCCGACGACCCCTATACGGTCACCAAACTCGCCGCGTTCCTCGAGGCGCACCAACGTGCCGCCGCCGGCGAGGACGTGCTGACCTGTCACCCCGGCGCGATCTTCGGGCCGGCGCCGGTGGTGGAGCGGGCCCTGCACCGGACCAGCTTCAACCGGGTGCTGTTGGCCGGCATGCGCGGAAAGATCAAGCGCTATCTCGCGTTTCCCGTGACGTGGGTGGCGGGCAGGGACGTCGCGAAGGGCTCGATCGCGGCGTTGGACCGTGGGGTGGCCGGTGAGCGCTATCTGTTGATCGGCCAGCCACAGGACACCGTCAGCACCGCCGCGGGCATCAACCGGGCCTGCGAGATCGCCGAAATCGAGCACCGCGTCGAAGATCTCGATTATCGGTCGGATCCGCAAGCGTTGACGGCAGAGTTCGGACCGACCTTGATGGCCATCGCCGAGGCCGCGGCCAAGGACGTTCGCAAGCCCAGAGCCGACGACAACCTGACCACCAGGCGGCTGGGCTACGACCCGATGTCCTTCGACGACGGGCTGCGCCTGCTGATCCCCTGGCTGCGCGAACTCGGCCGGCTCGATCCGGTGGCCGCATGAAAGCGTCGACAGCCGAAACGCGCCGATCCGGTTCCGAGCACGGCGATCTGGGCGATCGGATACTCGACGCCGCGCGACGGCTCGTGTTGCGGACGGGCGCCCGGAAATTGTCGTTGTCGGACGTGGCGGCGCTGGCGGGGGTGTCGCGGCCGACGATCTACCGCTACTTCGACTGCAAAGAGGATCTCATCGACGCGCTGGGAAAGCAGGAGTACCGGCGCTTCAGCACCGCAATGGAAAGGGCGATGATCGGGGTGACCGGAGTCGCGCGACTGGAAGCCGCGATCGACGTCGTGGCGACGTTCGTAGAGGAGCAGCCACCCGGGCGTCAGCTCGACTTGGAGCCCGGCTTCGCCCATCAACAGATGGCCCGTGCGTTACCCATGATCATCGAAGGGCTGCTGCCCGTCTTGGAGAAATGCGCTCGCGAGGACGGCTTCGACACCGCGGTCAACAGCCGCAACCTGGCCGGGGCGATCGCGCGAATCGCGTTGAGCCACTATGTATTCCCGGACACCGACCCGGCGGTGGCCCGCCGTGAGATTCGCGCCGCGGCCGGTCTGCCCGGCGGTGGATCCAGGGGGACGCGTTGACCGCCTCGAAAGTTGTCTTTGACCCGTTTTCGAACGACTTCTTCAACGCCCCCTATGCCACCTACCGGCGCCTGCGCGACGAGGAGCCCGTCTATTACAACGAACATTACGACTTCTATGCGCTGACCCGTCACGCCGATGTCGCGGCGGCCATCAAAGACTTCGAAACATTCTCGTCCTCGCGCGGGGTCGATCTCGAGATGGTGCAGTCCGGTAATCCCGTGCCGCCCCTGATCATCATGATGGACCCGCCCCAGCACCGCCGGATGCGCAACCTGGTGAACAAGGTGTTCACGCCGCGCGCCATCGAACGCCAGCGACGGCTGGTCGTCGAACAGATCGAACGATTTCTCGCCGCGGCCGATCCCGTCGAATTCGATGTTGTGCAGGACTTTTCGGCGTTGTTTCCCGTGGAAGTGATCACCCGGCTGCTCGGCGTTCCCGCCGAGCTCCGCCAGAAGGTCCGCCTTCTCCTGGACAAGACGCTGGAGCGGGAGTACGGCAACGTCGCGACGCCCGAAGAGGGCGTTCGGGCCGGCATCGAGACCGGACTGATCTACTACAACATCATCCAAGAACGGCACGCCAATCCGCAGGACGACATGATCAGCGATCTGATCGCCGCCGAAGTCGAGCGCGACGGTGTGGCAACCAAACTCGACGACGTCGAGATCGCCGGCTTCGCTTCGATGTTGGGCGGGGCGGGTGCCGAGACGGTCACCAAGTTGGTGGGCAACGCGGTGGTCACTTTCGCCGAGCACCCAGATCAATGGCAGATGTTGCTCGACGACCGCAGCCGGATTCCCGCCGCGGTCGAGGAGTTGCTGCGGTGGGAGGCGCCCGCACAGTACCTGGTGCGGTACACCATGAAAGACGTTGAGTTGCATGGCACTACGATTCCCGCCGGAAACCCCGTCCTGCTCTGTGTGGGTTCGGCCAACAGGGACGAGCGGGCGTTCACCGACGCGGATATCTTCGACATCAACCGGGACCGCAGCCAGGCGCAGAACCTGGGGTTGGGCTACGGGGTGCACAGCTGCCTGGGCGCCGCGCTGGCCCGAATGGAGAGCGCCGTCGCGCTGAACAAGCTGCTGGATCACATGCCGCGCTACGCGATCGTGCGGGAGGGGCTGCGCCGGGTTGCCATGACCAACGTCATCGGCTGGAACAACGTGCCGGTGCGTGTGCTGGGCTGAGCCGCCGCCTGCCGTTGTGGGCGATCGTCTCGTCGGCGTGCAGCTCGAACAGCTGGTGTCGGAAGCGAAGAACTCTGGCCGCGGAGCGGCGCCGCACAACATGGGTAACGGGCGCCACAGGAGTCGCTGCGCGGGCGGACAGGCGTTGTGCCCACCTCCGAGCGACAATCTCGGGTGGGCCCATGACCAGCGGAAACGTGTTGTCGCTCGGAGGTGGGCACACGCGGTGCGCCCTCCGCCAGGGTCTGGTGTGGCCGATGGGACTTGTGGGACGAGACGTGGGGCGACGCCGGCCGCCGCCGGGGCCGCCGGCGGCCGTCCCATTGACATGGTCAACGTCGACGGAGTGGGACGCTGCCGGCGAAAAAATCACGCCCAAAAACACCATCAGCCACACCGGCACCGAGCGCATAAAGCAGCCCCTCACGTTGCTTGACGGTTGTCAGAGGGCCGGTGTTTACTTCGAACATACTTTCGAACACTCGGTGAAGGAGGCAGGTCATGACCGCGGCTTTTGCCTCCAGCCACCGCGAAGAAACCCGCGCTGAGCAGCTCGAATCGCTTCGACGGCGGATGGCGAGCATCTCCTCGAAAAAGGCCGGGCCGACCGTCCCCGACGATCTGCTTGACTCGGAGTCCCAGCTGGCGCTGCCGCAGTGGCTGGCGGACCTGCTGCCGGCGCCACTGCCGCGGGGAACGGTGGCGGTGCTCTCGGGTGCCCGGTCGCTGTTGTTGAGCATGGTCGCCGCGGTCACGGCGGCCGGTGGCAACGCCGCGATCGTCGGCCAACCGGACATCGGGCTGCTGGCCGCCGCGGAGATGGGGGCGGACCTGAGCCGGCTCGCGGTGATACCGGATCCCGGAACCGATCCGGTCGAGGTGGCCGCGGTGCTCGTCGACGGCATGGATCTGGTGGTCCTCGGGCTGGGCGGGCGCCGGGTGCCGCCGACGCGGGCGCGGGCGGTGGTGGCGCGGGCCCGCAGCAAGGGCTGCACCCTGCTGGTCACCGGAGGCGATTGGCAGGGCGCGCCGACGCGGCTGGCGGCCCGGGTCTGTGGCTATGAGATCACCCCGCACTGGGGAACGCCCGCCCCCGGATTCGGGCGGATCAGCGGGGTGCGGCTGCAGGTCAGCGGGATGTGTGCGGGACGACGGGTGATGACCCAAGCGCGAGCGGGGTGAACTCCGGTGGTAACCCCCTCTGGTTCAAGGGTTTTGGCGATCTGGTGCATGGATTGGCCCGCGGTCGCGGCGGCGGCGGCCGCGGATCTGTCCGCGACCGTCCCGGTCGCGGTCACGCTGGCCAACCGGGTGGTCGCCTGTTCGTCGGCCGCCCGCGCGGTGGGGGTGCGCCGGGGGCTGCGACGCCGGGAGGCGGCGGCCCGGTGCCCGCAGCTGCATGTCACCACCGCCGACGCGGACCGCGACGCCCGCTTCTTCGAAGCGGTGATCGCGGCGGTGGACGATCTGGTGCCCCGCGCCGAGGTGCTGCGGCCCGGGCTCCTGGTGTTGCCGGTGCGCGGGGCGGCCCGCTATTTCGGGTCCGAGACCGTCGTCGCCGAACGACTGATCGATGCCGTGGCCGCCGCCGGCGCCGAGTGTCAGGTCGGGATCGCCGACCAGTTGTCCACCGCGGTCTTCGCGGCGCGGGCGGGCCGTGTCGTCGAGCCGGGAGGCGACGCGAGGTTTTTGTCGGTGCTGTCCATCCGCCAACTCGCCACCGAGCCGAGCCTGTCCGGTCCGGGCCGGGAAGAGCTGACGGACCTGTTGTGGCGGATGGGGATTCGCACCATCGGGCAGTTCGCCGCGCTGTCGCGCAGCGACGTGGCCTCCCGGTTCGGCGCCGACGGGGTGACCGCGCACCGATTGGCCCGCGGCGAGCCCGAACGGCCGCCCTCCGGGCGGGAGCCGCCGGCCGAGCTCGAGGCCGTGCTGGACTGCGATCCGCCGATCGACCGGGTCGACGCCGCGGCGTTCGCCGGGCGCTCGCTGGCCGGAACGCTGCATCAGGCGCTGATGGCCGCCGGCGTGGGATGCACCCGGCTGGCCATTCACGCCGTCACCGCCAACGGCGAAGAACGCCATCGGGTGTGGCGGTGCGCCGAGCCGTTGACCGAGGACGCCACCGCCGACCGGGTGCGCTGGCAGCTCGACGGGTGGCTGAGCAATCGCACCGCGCGCGATCCACGGCCCACCGCCGCGGTGACGCTGTTGCGACTGCAGGCGGTGGAGGTGGTATCCGCCGAGGCGCTGCAGTTGCCGCTCTGGGGTGGGCTGGGGGAGGAGGACAGGCTGCGGGCCCGCCGGGCGCTGGTGCGGGTGCAGGGGTTGCTCGGCCCGGAGGCGGTGCGAGTGCCGGTGCTGTCCGGTGGTCGCGGGCCGGCCGAGCGCATCACGCTGATCCCGCTGGGCGACGAGCCGGTGCCGCGGGCCGATCCCGATCTGCCGTGGCCCGGCCGGCTGCCCGAGCCGTCACCGGCGGTACTGCTGGACGATCCGGTGGAATTGCTTGACGCCCAAGGAAACCCGATACGGGTGACCAACCGCGGGCTGTTCTCCGCCGACCCCGCCCGCATGATCAGCCAGGGCCGAGACGAGCGGCTGTGCTGGTGGGCCGGCCCCTGGCCGGTCGACGAGCGGTGGTGGGACGACCGGCCCGCGGGCGGTGCGGCCGGTCAAGGGTCGGGTCGCACCGCCCGCGCCCAGATCCTGCTGGAAAGCGAGCGTGCGTTGCTGTTGTGCTATCGCCAGCGGCGCTGGTACCTCGAGGGCAGCTACGAGTAGGTGGGCCGCAGCGCCTCCGGGGTCAGGTCCTTGAGCGAGGGATATCCGTCGACGGCCATGATCAGGTCCGCTTCGGCCAGCAGTGAGCGCAGCACGTGCACGATGCCCTCGACGCCCCCGAGGGCCAGCCCGTAGGCGTAGGGGCGGCCGATCCCGACGGCGGTCGCCCCCAGCGCGAGCGCCTTGATGATGTCGGCCCCGCTGCGCACGCCCGAGTCGAACAGCACGGGCAGCCCGTCGGCCGCCTCGAGCACGTCGGGCAGGCAATCCAGGCAGGGCAGCCCCCCGTTGGCTTGCCGGCCGCCGTGGTTGGAGCAGTAAATGCCGTCTACGCCAATGTCTTTGGCGCGGCGAACGTCGTCGGGGTGGCAGATGCCCTTGACCATCAGCGGCAGGTCGGTCTCCGCCCGCAGCCACTCCAGGTCGTCCCACCGGAACGGGCCGCCGAAAATGGGCAGCTTGCGCACCGCCGCCTCGGTGGCGTCTTCGTCCCGGCTCAAGCGGGAGCGAAAAACGGGATCGCTGGTGTAGTTGGCCAGGCACCCGCTGGGCACCTGGGGGTAGTTTCCCCCGCTGAGGTCGCGGGGCCGCCAGCCGGTGACCCAGGTGTCCAGGGTGACCGCGATGGCCTTGAAGCCGGCCGCCTCGGCGCGGTGCACCAGGCTGGTGGCCATCTTGCGGTCCGGCGGCGTGTACAGCTGGAAGAACGCCGGGGTATCGCCCAGTTCGGCGGCGATATCTTCCATCGGGTCGGAGGTGAGCGTGCCCACGAAGAACGGGACGCCGGTGCGGATCGAGGCCCGGGCGCAGAGCATGTCCCCGTGGCCATCCGGGTCGCACACCCCGATGACGCCGATGGGCGCCATGAAGATCGGAGACGGAAACCTCATGCCGAACAGCTCGACGGACATGTCGCGCTCCTCGGGGGCGATCCCCATCCGCGGGTACAGCCCCCACCGTTTGAAGGCCGCGCAGTTGGCGCGCTGGGTGTGCTCGTCACCGGCGCCGCCCGCGACGTACTGCAGCACCTTCGGTGGCATCGCCGCCGCCGCCTTTTTCTCCAGGTCCTCGAACCTGATCGGGTACTGCGGCTGGTTTCCGTGCAGCGACTGGTCGTACAGCTCTTTTTGATAGTCGGCGAAGGCCATAGTCGGTCCAGTACCCCGCACCCCGTGCACCAAACGGCTTAAGCCCCCGTGCCGGTCCCTAAGCGCCCCTCGCGCCCCGCGTCGTCCAGAGCTGTCGCGCCACGGCCGCACCGGCCAGCGCGGCCGCACTCGCCGCGGCCACCGGCACGGCGATCCGGGTGGCGCGCGTTCGTGAGTCGGGCTCGGGCCGGGCCGGCGGCGACGTGGAACCGATGTCGGCCGAGGTGTTCGCCATGGCCATGATCTGGCCCAGGTGCAGCGCGTTCGCCGTCCCGGAGTCGCGGATCTGCGTCTGGCAGGAGAATCCGTTGGCCACGACCAGGGCATCTGAGTTCTGTCGGATCGTCGGCAGCAGCGCCTGTTCGCCGCAGTCCAGCGAGAGTTGGTACTTGCCCTGCTCGAATCCCCACGAGCCGGCCAGCCCGCAGCAGCCGCCGGAGACCGGCTGCACGTCGATGCCCATCTTCTGCAGCACCTGCTGGTCTGCGTCGACACCGCCGGTGGCCCGCTGGTGGCAGTGGCCCCACAGCAGCGCCCGGGCGGCCGACCCGTTGGAGGACACCTTGGGCGGCCCGAGGTCGAACTCGGTGAAGAACTGTGCGAAGTGATAGCTGTTGCGCGCCAAGCGGTCCGCGTCGTCGTCGTGCGGCAGCAGCTTCTTGAGTTCGTCCTTGAAGACGGCCAGGCAGCTCGGCTCCATGCCGACGATCGGTGTGCCGGCGCGTATTTCGCTGCGCAGCTGGCGTAACACATCGTGTAGATAGTGTTCGGCGACGTCGAGAAAGCCGTAGTCATACAGGGGGCGGCCGCAACAAATGTGGCCGGTGGGCATGACGACGCGCCAGCCGGCCGCCTCGATCGCCTCCACGCAGGCCACCCCGACGTCGGTGTGCAGGCGGTTGTTGAAGGTGTCGGGGAACAGGATCACCCGCGGCCCCGTGGGGTTGACGACGGGGCGCTTTGAGAACCACTGTTGCAGCGTCATCGGCGCGAAGGTGGGCAGCGGCCGCCGGCGGTCGATTCCGCCCACCGCCTTGGCGATTCGGGAGAGCACTGGCGTCTGGGTGGCGAAGTTCGCCACCTCGGGGATGGCACTGGCCAACCGCGCGGCCCGGTCGATGAACCCGAACGCGTACGCATACCGCGGCCGCCAGCGGCGCAGCGACCGGAAATGGTGGTAGAGGAATTCCGCCTTGTAGGTGGGGATGTCCACCTCGACCGGGCAGTCGCTGGTGCAGCCCTTGCAGGCCAGGCACAGGTCCAGCGCGTCGGCGACCTCGTCCGACTGCCAGCCATCGGTGATCACCTCGCCGCGCAGCATCTCGAACAGCAGCCGCGCCCGGCCCCGCGTGGAGTGTTTCTCCTCCCTGGTCACCTGGTAGCTCGGGCACATGGTGTCCTGCGCCTCGGGCACCCGGCACTTGCCGACCCCGACGCAGCGCAACGCGGCATGCGAGAAGTCGCCGTGGTCCTCGGCGTAGGCGAACTTCACCTGCGGCCGCGGGGGATTGTAATCCGTGCCCAGCTTGAGGTTTTCGTCGAACCGGTACGGGTCGATCACCTTGCCGGGGTTCATCTTCCACTCGGGATCCCAGATCAGCTTGAACTTGCGCATGGCCTCCATCAGCCGCGGACCGTACTGCTTGTGCAGCAACTCGGCGCGCTGCTGGCCGTCGCCGTGCTCGCCGGACATCGACCCGCCGTAGGACGCGACCAGGTCACCGGCCTCCTCCATGAAGTTGCGGTAGTTGACAAGACCGTCCTTGTGACGCAGGTCGAACCCGACCCGCGAGTGGATGCAGCCCTCCCCGAGGTGGCCGTACATGGCGCCGCGCAGGTTGTGTTTGGCGTAGAGCTGCTGCAGGTCACGCACGTAGTCACCGACCCGCCGCCAGGGGACCGCGGAGTCCTCCCACCCCGGCCAGTGATTGCCGCTGTCCACCGGGAACGCCGTCGAGCCCAGCCCCGCTTCGCGGATCGCCCACAGCTCGGCGCTGTTCCCGCCGTCCTGCTTGCTGCGGGCCAGCACGATGCGGTCGTCCTCGACGTGCTTCTTCTTCTTCAGCCAGCGAACGAATTCCTCTGCCCGATCGAGTGATTCGTGCGGCTCGTCGGAGCCGAACTGGATCATCAGCCAGGCGCCGTGGGAGTCCGGGCGCGGCAACGCGGCCCGGCCGGCGGCATTGGTTCCGGTGAGTTCCTGGTCGTGCACGAGCATGTGGTCGACGGCCTCGAGCCCGATCGGCTTCCACTCCATCATCTCCGGCGCGAGGTCGCCCGCCGCGCCGAGGGAGTCGAACTCCACCACCACCACCGTGCGGTGCAGCATGGCCGGGGTGAGCATCACCGTCGCGGTCAGGGCCACCGCGCAGGTGCTTTCGGTGCCGACCAGGGCGCGGGCGACGTTGAACCCCCGCTCGGGCAGCAGCTCGTCGAGGTTGTAGCCGGACACCCGCCGGGGCACCTCTTCGACGTCGGCGTACCCCTTGCGGATGTCGTCGGCGTACTCGTTACGCAAATCCCGTAGCGCGGCATAGATTTCGCCCTTGCGGCCGCCGGCGGCGATGATGGCGTCGAGGTCCTTCTCCTCGTTGACGCCGACGGTGAACCGGGCGCCGTCGTAGGTGACGATGTCGAGCGCGTGGGTGTTGTCGGAGGTGCGGGGTCCCGGTCCGTAGAAGCGCGATTGGACCGAATGCACCCCGCAGGAGTTGTTGCCGATGTTGCCGCCCAGGGTGCACCGCGAATGCGACGAGGGGTCGGGGCCGAACACCAGGCCGTGCTCGCCGGTGGCCTTGTTGAGCTGTTCGTTGATCACCCCGGTCTGCACGGTGGCCAGCCGGCGTGGCGCGTCGATGTCGATGATGTCGGTGAGGTACTTCGAAAAGTCGATCACCACCGCCACATTGACGGTTTCCCCGGACAGGCTTGTGCCGCCGCCACGGCACAGCACCGGGGCGTGGTAGGCGTGGCAGGCCCGAACCGTCTGCACCACGTCCTCGATCGTCTTGGGAACCACGACCCCGATCGGAACCTGCCGGAAGTTCGACGCGTCGTTGGCGTACATCGCCAATGTGGCCGTGTCGAACCGCACTTCGCCGCTGACGTGGCGGCGCAGCTGTTTTTCCAGGCCGGTGACGTTGACCTTGTCGACGGTGGCCATCCCGGCGACGAAGCGCGTATCGGGGCGGGCCGGGATGGTCCGCGACTGATCGGCCTTGAGCAGGCTCATTCGTTGTCGCCCCTACCGCCGACGCTCTTGATGGATTCGGTGAACTCGTGCATCTTCTGCTTGGCGCCCTTCTTGGCGATGCTCACCCGGTCGGGATCCTTGACGACGGCCTTGGCGGTCTTCTTCGCCATCATCTTCTTGATGTGCGGCGGGACCGGCGGGATGTCCTTGTCGACGATCACCTCCAGCACCACCGGACCGCTGGCCGCCAGCGCCTGGTCCCAGGCCTCGCCGATCTTTTTCGGATCGTCGCAGCGGATGCCGGTCAGCCCGAGCAGCTTGGCGAACTCGGCGTAGGGAACATCCGGAATATATTGCGAGCCTTCGAATTTCGGCTCGCCACCCATCGCGCGCTGCTCCCAGGTCACCTGGTTGAGGTCTTCGTTGTTGAAGACGCAGAAGATCAGCGGTCCGTCGGAGAGCCGATCCTTGTAGCGCTTGACGGTGATCATCTCGGCCAGCCCGTTCATCTGGAACACTCCGTCGCCGACCAGCGCGATCACCGGACGGCCCGGATGCGCGAACTTGGCGGCGATCGCATACGGCGTCCCCGGCCCCATGGTCGCCAGGTTTCCGGCCAGCGACGCCGCCATGCCCGGGCGCATCTTGAGGTGCCGGGCCCACCAGTTGGCGACCGAACCGGCGTCGGTGGTCAGGATGGCGTTGTCGGGCAGTCGTTTTGACAGCTCGTGGGCCACCAGCTCGGGGTTGAGCGGATCGGCCTTGTCGTGCGCCCGCTTGTCGAGCACCGCCCACCACTCGGAGACCTCCTTTTCGATCCGGTCTCGCCATGACCTGTCGTCCTTGCGCTGCAGCAGCGGAACCAGTTCGCGCAGCGTGTTTTTGGAGTCCCCGACCAGGTTGGCCTCCATCGGGTACCTGGTCCCGATCATCCGGCCGTCGAGGTTGATCTCGACCCCGCGGCACTGGCCTTCCTCGGGCAGCCATTCGGCGTAGGGGAAGCTGGTGCCGACGAAGAACAGGGTGTCGGCGTCGGACATCATGGCGTGGCTGGCGGTCGAACCCAGCAGCCCGATCGGTCCGGTGACGTACGGCAGGTCGTCGGCCAGCACGGCGCGTCCCAGCGAGGTCTTGGCCACGCCGGCGCCGAGTAGTTCGGCGGCCTGGATGACTTCGTCGACGGCCTCGGCGGCGCCCTGCCCGACGACCATCGCCACCTTCTTGCCCTCGTTGAGGATCTGCGCCGCCTTCTCCAGCTCGGATTGCGGCGGAATCACCCTGGGCTTGGTCCAGCCGACGCTGGTGTAGACCGCGCCGTGCATCCGGGGCGGCGAGGGGACCGCCTCGGACTCGCCCACATCCTCGGGCAGGATGATCGTCGCCACCGTGCGGTTGTTCAGCGCCACCTTGCACGCCCGGTCGACGAGTTGCCGCGCCTGCTCGGGCGCCATGCAGATCTGTACGAAGTCCGACGAGACGTCCTTGTACAGCGACAGCGGGTCGATCTCCTGCTGGAACGCCGCGCCCAGCGACATCCGTTTCTGCTGACCGATGATGGCGACGACGGGGTGGTGGTCCAGCTTCGCGTCATAGAGGCCGTTGAGCAGGTGGATCGTGCCGCCGCCGGACGTGGCCAGGCAACAACCGATCTCGCCGGTGAACTTGGCGTGCCCGGTCGCCATGAACGCGGCCATCTCCTCGTGACGGGGCTGGATCAGCTCCGGGTCGCCGCCGGCCCGATCCAGCGCGCCGAGCATCGACAGGATCCCGTCGCCGGGATAGCCGAATATTCGGTGGATGCCCCATTGGCGCAGGCGATCGACGATGAAGTCTGCGGTTTTCGGCATGATCCCTCCTCCGGTCCGGCCAGCGGCCAGCTCGCCGTTCGATTCCTTCGGCTGTGTGGATCAACCGGATCAACGCCATCGACCGTCCACCGACGGGTGTGCCAGTGGCAACGGTTGCAGGCGGCCACGATCGGTTGCTTACCCTCCGCAGCGGAGGTCAAACGGGCGGGTCGTCGCGGTTATCGGGTGCGCCGCGTCGCACCCCAGCGGGCGCCCGAAGGGCGGGGTCAGCGCGGCCGACGAAAGGTATTGGGGGCCAGGCGTTGCGCCGCCCACGGGTCCGCCGCGGACGGCGCTTCGCTATGCGCGCGTCAGTAGCGTCCGAAGACGGTCGCCACGTTGTGTCCGCCGAATCCGAACGAGTTGTTGATCGCGTACTCGTAGTTGCCGGGGCGGGGTTTGCCGGCCACCACGTCGAGGTCGATCTCGGGGTCGAGGTTTTCCAGGTTCAGCGTCGGGGGAACGACCTGGTCGCGCAGCGCGAGCACGGTCAGGATCGATTCGACGGCGCCCACGGCGCCCACGGAGTGGCCCAGGGCGGCCTTGGGGGCGTAGACGGCGGCGTTGCCGCCGTGGGGGCCCAGGGCGTTGTTGATGGCCCTGCCCTCGGCGACGTCGCCGACCGAGGTGCCGGTGGCGTGGGCGTTGACGTGGTGGATGTCGCTGGGGGACAGCCCGGCGAGCTGGATGGCGCGGGTCATGGCGTGTCCGGCGCGTTCGCCGTTGGGGTCGGGGGCCACCATGTGGTAGCCGTCGGAGGTGATGCTGGCGCCCATGATGCGGGCCAAGATGTTGGCCCCGCGGGCCTTGGCGTGCTCCTCGGTCTCGATCACCATGAGCGCGCCGGCCTCGCCGAACACGAAGCCGGTCCGGTCGCGGTCGAACGGGCGGCACGCGCCGACGGGGTCGTCGTTCTTCGTGGACATCACGATCCGCATCTGCGCGAACGCC
The DNA here is from genome assembly GCF_000709305.1 of Mycobacterium sp. TKK-01-0059. NCBI lineage: Bacteria > Bacillati > Actinomycetota > Actinomycetes > Mycobacteriales > Mycobacteriaceae > Mycobacterium > Mycobacterium sp. TKK-01-0059. The sequence continues at coordinate 840,866 of NZ_KL446993.1, read as the reverse complement.
GCGATCGCGACGGCCTCGATCCTGACCTCCACGCCACCGCAGATCGCGATGTCGGCCTCCCCGAAGACGATGTTGCGCCACGCCTGGGCGACGCCCTCGGAACCCGACGCGCACGCCGACACCGGGGTGATGACCCCGGCCTTGGCGTGCCGCTCCAGGCCCACCGCCGCGGCGGCCCCGTTGGGCATGTACTTGGACACCGCCAGCGGGGAGACACCCTTCATCCCGCGGGCGCGCAGGTCGTCGTAGCTGAACACGATTTGCTCCGCCGAGCCCAAACCCGTGCCGACGGATACCATCAGCCGGTTGCTGTCGACCTCGGGCGAGCCGGCGTTCTCCCAGACCCGCCGGCCCAGGACGGTCGACATCATCTGCAGGTAGCCCATCCGGTGGCGTTCGGCGCGGGTGAGTCCGCCGTCGAAATCCTCGAGCAGATGACCGCCGATGCGCACCGGCAGGTCAAACTCCTCGACGAACGAGTCCTCGAGTTTGCGGATACCACTTTGCCTGTCCAGCAACAGCTTCCACGTGGCCTCGGCGTCGGTCGCCAGTGCGGTCGTCATGGCAATGCCCGTGACGACCACGTTCGGCAGCGTTTTCCCCGTAACCAGCTCCGCCATGACTTCCGAAACCTTTCATTTGATGAGAGCTGCTAACGAATTGACGCCGAGCCCCACTCATCCCACCAAATCATGCCAACACAAACCCTCATTGTCCCTGACGTCAAGGGCGTGGCGTTAATCGGCGCGTACCGCCTGCGCCTGCGCCACCAGGGCGCGGCCGCCCGGCAACGCCCGCAGAACGGCGCGGGCCAGCCGGTCGCGGCCGCGCAGAGCGCCGGTCCTGGCCTGGCCGGTGCGCAGGTGGCGCCACCCCAGGCCCGCCCACGACGCCGCGACCACGGCGTCGGTCACCCCGCCGCGGGCCCGGCGCCGGTCGACGAGGGCCAGGCCGAGCGCGGTCGCCGAGTGCACCGTGTCGACCCAGACCCCGGCCGCCAGCTCCTCCGGCCCGGGGTCGACCCCCGACAACGCCGCCTGGACCAGATGGCGAGCGCCCAGGATCCGGGTGACGACGATCGCCTTGCGGTCGACCCGTACCCCGTGGATGTGGCTCAGCACCTCGGCGGGGGCGGCCAGCAGCACGCCGCCCCACCCCGCCCGGATCAGCTCGATGGCACGAAACTTCATGGGGTATCGGCTAACCGGCGCGCGAAGGGGCCCACCCGCTCGATGAACCGATCGAAGAACGCCGCTGCGGTCCCACCCTTGAGGTCAATCCCGATGAGCGCGTTGGGTTCTCGACGACCCGACCAGTCGGTCACCGTCATGGCGCGGGTCAGGGTCCCGGTCAGTTCGATGTCCACCGTCGCCGGCCGGGTCGTCACGAGCCCCGGATCCAGCGCGATGGCGGCGGCGACCGGATCGTGCATGTGTGCTTGATACCCGTGGCCGAGGTCGTGGTAGGCCTCCAGGTAGAACCGGGTCGCGTCCTCGATCACCCTGATCAGGGGGTTGGACGCCGTGGACCGGGTTGCGCGTTCGTCGTGTTCGCTCAGCGGCGTGGTCGTCGACCCGGCGGTGGCCGCCAGCCGGGCCAGGTGCTCCGGTGTCATCGCGACCTTACGGGTCAAGTCCAGCCCGCACAGGATCGGAAGCCGTTGGCGCCCAACGGTTTCCTTGCCCCAGGCCGCCAGCACCTCGGCCGCGGCCTCCGGGTCCACGCTGATGTTCCATTCCGCGACCGCGGTGGTGTTGCCCCGGTGGTCATAGGAACCCCCCATGATCACCAGCCGGCGCAGCAGCGACGGCAGGGCGGGTTCGGCGCGCAGCGCCAGCGCCAGATTGGTCAACGGGCCGGTCGCCACGCCGATCAGCTCCCCGGGGTGGGCCTTCGCAGCCCGCACCCACGCGTCCGCCGAGTCGTAGTCGGTGAGCCCGTCCCCACCCGGGGGCAGCTCGGCGTAGCCTAATCCCCTGGGGCCGTGGACTTTTGACGGCAAACACATCGGTCCGGTCAGGGTTTCATCGGAGCCTCTCGAAACCGGTATGCCGGTGACCTCGCACAGCCGCAGCAGGCCGAGATTGTTTTCGCAAACCTGCTCCACGCCGACGTTTCCACCGGTCGAGGCGATGCCGATCACCTCGGCGTCCGGGCTGGCGAACAGGTAGATCAGGGCCAGCGCGTCATCCACGCCGGTGTCGACGTCGACGAAAACGGGAGCGTTCATTGTCTACAACATAGCCATCACGGCTATTAGGCTGAGCTGATGCCCACAACGTCGGAGCCCCCGGAGGGCACTGAGTTAACGCCGCACTTCGACGACGTGCAGGCCCACTACGACTTGTCGGACGACTTCTTCCGGCTGTTCCTCGACCCGACCCAGACGTACAGCTGCGCCTACTTCGAGCGCGACGACATGACGCTGGAGGAAGCGCAGATCGCCAAGATCGACCTCGCCCTCGGCAAACTCGGGCTGCAGCCGGGCATGACGTTGCTCGACGTCGGCTGCGGCTGGGGCGCCACCATGATGCGCGCCGTGGAGAAATACGACGTCAACGTTGTCGGCCTCACCCTGAGCCGCAACCAAGCCGAGCACGTCGATCGGCTGATCGCGCAGTCGAAGAGCCGCCGTTCCGCCCGGATCCTGCTGCAGGGCTGGGAGGAGTTCGACGAGCCGGTCGACCGGATCGTCAGCATCGGCGCCTTCGAGCACTTCGGGCACGAGCGCTACGACGCGTTCTTCACCATGGCGCATAACCTGCTGCCCGACGACGGGGTCATGCTGCTGCACACCATCACCGGTCTGCACCCGACCGAGATGGCCGAACGCGGCATGCCGCTGTCGTTCGAATTCGCTCGGTTCATCAAATTCATTGTCACCGAGATCTTTCCGGGTGGGCGGTTACCGTCGATACCGATGGTGCAGGAGCGCGCCACCGCGAACGGCTTCACCGTGAGCCGCATCCAGTCGCTGCAGCCGCACTACGCGAAGACCCTCGACATCTGGGCCGCCGCGCTGCAAGCCCACAAGGAGCAGGCCATCGCGGTGCAGTCCGAGGAAGTCTACGAGCGGTACATGAAATATCTGACCGGCTGCGCCGACGCCTTTCGGGTGGGCTACGTCGACGTCAACCAGTTCACGTTGCAGAAGTGATCACCAGTGCACGCCGGGCACCCGGCGCACCAGCCGCTTGACGCCCCGCGGCGTGCGCAGGCCGCCGGTGACGGCGCGGACGGGCCGGTTGGGCTTGCGGCGCACGGCCGGCGGCGGCGCTTGGGCGGCGGGTGCCAGCCCGCGCGCCGCGGCCGAGTCGGGATAGCCGAGATAGAGCTGGTGCAGGATGCGCCGAGAAGTCCTGGGGACGAAGTAATTTCCGGCCTCGGCGAGCGTGCCCAGCGGGGTGTCGATGCGCGCGGGCTTGTCCACCAGCCCGCGCACCACCATCGCCGCCGCGCGTTCGGGACTGATCGCCCGGACCGGGTTGAGCCGGTGCGACGGCACGATCATGGGGGTGCGCACCAGCGGCATGTGGATGTTGGTGAAGGTGATGTGATCGGACAGCACCTCGGATCCGACCACGTCGGAGAACGCGTCCAGCGCGGCCTTGGTCGGCAGGTAGGAGCTGTATTTGGGGTTGCGTGCCTGCACGCCGGCGCTCGACACGTTGACGACATGGCCGAATCGCCGCTCGCGCCAATGCGGCAGCAGCGCCAGCACCATTCGCACCGCGCCGAAGTAGTTGACCGCCATCACCCGCTCGTAGTCGTGTAGCCGGTCGGTGGAGTTGACCACCGAGCGGCGGATCGAGCGGCCGGCGTTGTTCACCAGGTAATCGACGTGGTCGAAGCGCCCCAGGATGTCTTTGACGGTGTGCTCCACCGACGCGGAATCGGTGACGTCACAGGTAAAGGCATGGGCGGCACCGCCATTGGCGCGGATCTCGGCGACCAGCTCATCCAGCGCGGCGCCGTTGCGGGCCAGCGCGAACACGGTGGCGCCGCGCTCGGCGATCGCGATCGCCGAGGCCCGGCCGATGCCGCTGGAGGCGCCGGTGATGATGACGTGCCGGCCGTGCAACGGTCCTCGCGGATCGTCGCGGCGCGCGCGGTCCGGATCGAGGTGTTCCGCCCAGTACCGCCACAGCTTGGGCGCGTAGGAGGAGAACTCGGGAACCCGTATCCCGTAGTCCCGCAAGGCGTTTCGGGTCTTCTCGCTGACGAAGGTGGGCGGCAGGTCGACGAGGTCGAACACCTCGGCGGGGATGCCCAGCTGGGTGGCCGCCATGTTGCGCAGCACCCTGGCCCGGCCGCGCACGTTGAGGACGGGGGCGGCCACCGAGCGGGGCAGCGACCCGCGCAGCGGCGGCAGCCCGGCCGCCTTGGCCACGCCGCGGTAGATGCCGCGCAGGCCGATCGTCTTCTCGGCGGTGAGGTGGAACGTCTGCCCGTCACGACCGTCGGCGTGCGCCAGCGCGACCAGCGCGTCGACGACGTAGTCGACAGGGACGATGTTGGTGCGGCCGGTGTCGGGCAGCAGGATGGGGGTCAGCGACGGCAGGACGGCCAACTTGGCCAGCACGCCGAAGAAGTAGTACGGCCCGTCGACCTTGTCCATCTCGCCGGTGCGCGAATCGCCCACGACCACCGCCGGGCGGTAGATGCGATGGCGCAGGCCGGGCGTCGAACGCACCAGCAGTTCGGCCTCGAACTTGGTCTGGTGATAGGGCGTCGGCAGTCGCTGGCCGACGTCGAAGTCGTCCTCGGTGTATTCGCCGCGGAAGTCACCCGCCACGGCGATCGACGAGACATGGTGCATCGTCGCGCCGAGGCGCTGCGCCAGGGTGATCACCGCGCGGGTGCCCTCGACATTGGCGGCGCGCTGCTCGGACTCGCCGGCGGTGATGTCGTAGATCGCCGCGCAGTGCACCACGTGGTCGATCTCGCCCAGCTCGGCGAGGACCTCGTCGCTCAGGTCCAGCTCCGGCAGCTCGGCGACCAGCGGTTTGACCCGATCGCCCCACTGATCACCCCACGCCGCCGCGAGCCGTTCGAAGCGGCCCAGCGACCGCCGTCGCACCAGCACCCACACCTGCGCGTCGGGCCGGGATTGAAGAAGACGAGACACGACGCGGCGACCGATAAACCCGGTACCGCCGGTAACGACATACCGCATGAGGACATGGTGGCGTCGGCAGCCGCCCACGTCAACTGCCGATCTGCCGACTAGCTGTGGAAGTCGCGGATCCCGTCCCAGTCGACCAGCGTCCAGCCGGTCATCGGGTTGCCGGTGATCACCACGCGGCCGGTGTTGGGCAACGGGTGGGTGTTCATCAGGCTTTCCTTGCCGTTGCGGGTGTTCATCAGCGTCCACACCATGATCGAGTTGGCGTGCGAGAACACCACCGGGTTGCGGTGGCCGCTGTTGTAGACCTTGTTGACGGCCGCGGTGAACTGGTCGTTGAACTCTTTTCCGTTGATCGAGCCGGGGATGCTGTAGGACACGTCGCCCTTGATCCAGTTCGCCGGGGCCACCAGGTAGGTCGACTTCGCCATCGACTCGGGTTTGCCGTTGTACCAGCCGGCGTTGATCTCCTGGATGCCGGGCAGGATCTCGACCTGCTTGCCGAGTTCGGCGGCCAGCGGCGCGGCGGTTTGCTGCGTCCGGGTCATCGTGGAGGCGTAGACGCTGTCGTAGTCCTTGCGGCCGAGTTGGTGCGCGATCTGTTCGGCCTGCCCCTTGCCCTCCGGGGTCAGACCCGGGCCCGGCACGTCGGTGTCGATGGTGCCGGCGGCGTTGGCCTCCGACTGGGCGTGCCGGACGAACGTCACCGTGATCGACCGCGCCTGCGGCGAGCCGCCGCCGCAGCCGGCGACGATTACCGTTGCGGTGAGGGCGGCGACCGCCACCGAGGCCTTCCGGAACCAGCTGCGCTTGGGCATGGGAGATAGCCTGCCCTGCCGACGGCTTCGGTGGGAAGGGTTTGCGATGGTTACGTGCGGAAAAGCTATCGATTTCTGGAAAAGGAGGCCCTGATGGCGATTGACCCGAGTGCCGTCGGCGCGGTGACCGAACCCATGCCCTTCGAATGGACCGACCGGGACACGCTGCTCTATGCGCTCGGTGTCGGCGCCGGGATCGACGACCTGGCGTTCACCACCGAGAACAGCCACGACATCGACCAGCAGGTGCTGCCCACCTACGCGGTGATCTGCTGCCCGGCCTTCGGCGCGGCGGGCCTGGTCGGAAAGTTCAACTGGGCCATGCTGTTACACGGATCGCAGAGCATCCGGCTGCACGCGCCGCTGCCGCCCGCGGGCAAGCTCTCGGTGGTGTCCGAGGTCGCCGACATCCAGGACAAGGGTGAGGGCAAGAACGCGATCCTCGTGTTGCGCGGCCGGGGCACCGACCCGGACTCGGGGCAGCTGATCGCCGAGACGCTCACCACCCTGGTCATCCGCGGCGAGGGCGGCTTCGGGGGGATGCCGGGCCAGCGGCCGGTCGCGCCGGAGTTCCCGGACCGTGAGCCCGACGCGCGGATCGCGCTGCCCACCCGCGAGGACCAGGCGCTGATCTACCGGCTGTCCGGCGACCGCAACCCGCTGCACAGCGACCCGTGGTTCGCCCGCGAGCTCGCCGGGTTCCCCAAGCCGATCCTGCACGGGCTGTGCACCTACGGGGTGTCGGGTCGCGCGCTGGTGGCCGAGCTCGGCGGGGGCGTCGCGGCCAACATCACCTCGATCGCCTCGCGGTTCACCTCGCCGGTGTTCCCCGGTGAGACGCTGACCACGCTGATCTGGCGCACCGGGGAGGGCAAGGCGGTGTTTCGCACCGAGGCGTCCGGCGCCGAGGGTTCCGGGGTTCGCGTGGTGCTCGACGACGGCGCGGTGGAATACGCCTGACTAGGCTTCGAGCTGATCGGCCAGCCGGTCGGTGAACGCCGCGGCCCGCGCGGGGTTGTCCAGCGCGAACAGCGCCGCGGTGGCGCGGTCGCCATCGTCGCTGTGCCGCACCAGGATCGGAACGCCATCGTCGTGTACCGCGTCGAACGCGTCCTCGTCGGTGATGTCGTCGCCGAGGTAGACCGGCGTGAGTGATCCCGACCCGGCCCGGTGCAGGTGATCGATCACCCAGCGCAGCGTTTTTCCCTTGTCCCAGTCCAGATCCGGGCGCAGCTCGATGACCTCGCGCCCGGTGGTCACCCGGAGCGTGTCGCGGCGCCCCGCCGCGCGCACCGCGGCCAGCACCTCACCGACGCGGTCGCGTTCGGCGTTGCGGTAGTGCACGGCGACGCCGAATCGCTTGTGCTCCACCACCACTCCGGGGATTCCGCCGAGCTGGTCGCGCAGCCGGGCCGCCGCCTGCTCGAGCACCGGGATGGCCGCGGCCGCGGCGTCGTTCTGATGGTGTGTCCCGTCGGGCGCGGTCAGCTCGAAACCGTGACTGCCCGCATACCAAATGTCCGGCACGCCAACGCGATTCGTCACATCGGCGAGATCGCGGCCGGACAGCACCGCGACCGGACAGCCGGCGGCCAGCTTCGCCAGCGCCTCGGTGGCCCCGGCGACGGGCCGCGCGGCGTCGGGGTCGTCGACGATGTCCGAGAGCGTGCCGTCGAAGTCGAAGAACACGGCCGGCCGCCGGTCGGCCAGGCCATCGGCGGTGTCGGTCAGGGCCGCCATCGCATCCGGCAGTTGCGACATCCGAAGGTCCCCGGTGCGCACGTCGACCTCGCCGAGGTCGCTGACCACGGCGTCGGCCCCGGCGTCACGCAGCGCGCCGGCGCTCCCGGCCGGCCCGACGCCGATCACCGACGCGAATCCCGCGGCGCGGGCGGCCTCGACGCCGGCCGTCGCCCCGGAGACCACGACGGCGCGGCCCGGGCGCACCTTCAGGTCCGCGGCCGCCCGCGCCGGGCCGTCCGCGGGGACGACGGCGGTGCCCACCCCGACGTCACGCAGCCGCGCGGCCAGCGTTGAGCCGAGGTCGGTTTCCAGGTCGAACAGCACCGCGTCGTGGCGGCGCGGGTCGATGATGACCGGCATGTGCCAACCCTCTCACGACGACCTCCATCGAACATATTTTCGATAGACTGCGGGTGTGGGCTGGTTCAACGGGCCGCCGAGCTGGGCGGAAATGGAGCGGGTGCTCGACAGCAAGCCGCGCCGTGCCGGTGAGCCGGCGGGCCTTCCCGAGGATGCCCCCCTGTCGCGCAAGCGCGCCACGTACCGGCCGCCGGGGGACACGCGCCCGACCCACACCTGCCTCCCGTATGCCGAACTGCATGCGCATTCGGCGTTCAGCTTCCTGGACGGGGCGAGCACGCCCGAGGAAATGGTGGAGGAGGCGGCCCGGCTGGGCCTGCGCGCCCTGGCGCTCACCGACCACGACGGCCTGTACGGGGCGGTGCGGTTCGCCGAGGCGGCCGCCGAGCTCGACATGCGTACCGTGTTCGGCGCCGAACTGTCGCTGGGCGGCGAGGCCCGCACCGAGCGGCCGGACCCGGCCGGCCCGCACCTGCTGGTGCTGGCCCGCGGCCCCGAGGGCTACCGGCGGCTGTCGCGGCAGCTGGCCGCGGCGCACCTGGCCGGCGGCGAGAAGGGCAAGCCCCGTTACGATTTCGACGCGCTGACCGAGGCCGCCGGCGGGCACTGGCACATCCTGACCGGGTGCCGCAAAGGCCATGTGCGCCAAGCGCTTTCCGACGGGGGTCCGGACGCCGCCGAGCGGGCGCTGGCCGACCTGGTGGACCGGTTCGGCGCGCAAAGGGTCAGCGTCGAGTTGACCCATCACGGGCAACCGCTCGACGACGAACGCAACGCGGCGCTGGCCGCGCTGGCCCCGCGCTTCGGGGTCGGCGTCGTCGCCACCACCGGCGCGCATTTCGCGGGGCCGTCGCGGCGCCGGCTGGCCATGGCGATGGGCGCCATCCGGGCCCGGGAGTCCCTGGACTGCGCCGCCGGATGGCTGGCCCCGCTGGGCGGTTCGCACCTGCGCTCCGGCGCGGAGATGGCCCGGCTGTTCGCTGGGGCCCCCGACGTGGTGACCGCGGCCGCCGAACTGGGCGAGCAGTGCGCGTTCGGGCTGGCGCTCATCGCGCCCCAGCTGCCGCCGTTCGACGTGCCCGACGGGCACACCGAGGACAGCTGGCTGCGGCAGCTGACCATGGCCGGCGCGCGTGACCGCTACGGTCCGAGCGCACCGCGCGCGTACTCCCAGATCGAGCACGAGCTCAAAGTCATTGCCCAGCTGCGGTTTCCGGGCTACTTCCTGGTGGTGCACGACATCGCCCGGTTCTGCCGGGACAACAACATCCTGTGCCAGGGCAGGGGATCGGCGGCCAACTCCGCGGTCTGCTACGCCCTCGGCGTCACCGCCGTCGACCCGGTGGCCAACGAGCTGCTGTTCGAGCGCTTTCTGTCGCCGGCCCGCGACGGGCCGCCCGACATCGACATGGACATCGAGTCCGACCAGCGCGAAAAGGTCATCCAGTACGTCTACGACAAATACGGCCGGGACTACGCCGCCCAGGTCGCCAACGTCATCACCTACCGGGGAAAGATCGCGGTGCGCGACATGGCCCGCGCCCTGGGCTTCTCGCAGGGCCAGCAGGACGCGTGGAGCAAGCAGATCAGCCACTGGGGTGGATTGGCAGGAGGCTCGCCGGATTTGGATGTTCCAGAGGACATCCCCGAGCCGGTGATCGACCTGGCGAACCAGATCCGGAACCTGCCGCGGCACATGGGCATTCACTCCGGCGGCATGGTGATCTGCGACCGCCCGATCGCCGACGTGTGCCCGGTGGAGTGGGCGCGGATGGAGAACCGCAGCGTCCTGCAATGGGACAAAGACGACTGCGCGGCAATCGGTTTGGTGAAGTTCGACCTGCTCGGGCTGGGCATGCTCTCGGCGCTGCACTACGCCATCGACCTGGTGGCCGAGCACAAGGGGATCGAGGTGGACCTGGCCCGCCTGGACCTCTCCGAGCCGGCGGTGTACGAGATGCTGGCCCGCGCCGATTCCGTCGGCGTGTTCCAGGTGGAGTCGCGCGCGCAGATGGCCACGCTGCCGCGGCTGAAGCCGCGGGTGTTCTACGACCTGGTGGTGGAGGTCGCGCTGATCCGCCCCGGCCCGATCCAGGGCGGGTCGGTGCACCCCTACATCCGGCGGCGCAACGGCGAGGACCCGGTGGTCTACGACCACCCGTCCATGGAACCGGCGCTGCGAAAGACGCTGGGGGTGCCGCTTTTTCAGGAGCAGCTGATGCAGCTCGCGGTCGACTGCGCCGGGTTTTCCGCCGCCGAGGCCGATCAGCTGCGCCGCGCCATGGGATCCAAGCGCTCCACCGAACGCATGCGACGGCTGCGCGGCCGGTTCTACGAGGGCATGCGCGCGCTGCACGGCGCGCCCGACGAGGTGATCGACCGGACCTACGAAAAGCTGGAGGCATTCGCCAATTTCGGTTTCCCGGAAAGCCACGCGCTGAGCTTCGCGTCGCTGGTCTTCTACTCGTCGTGGTTCAAGCTGCACCACCCGGCGGCGTTCTGCGCCGCGCTGCTGCGCGCCCAGCCGATGGGTTTCTACTCGCCGCAGTCGCTGGTGGCCGATGCGCGCCGGCACGGCGTGACCGTGCACGGCCCGGACGTCAACGCCAGCCTGGCGCACGCCACCCTGGAAGACTCAGGAAACGCCGTCCGGCTCGGTCTGGGTGCGGTCCGCCATATCGGCGACGACCTGGCCGAGCAACTGGTCGAGGAGCGAAAAGCCAACGGGCCCTTCGCCTCCCTGCTGGATGTGACGTCGCGGCTGCAATTGAGCGTGCCGCAGACCGAGGCGCTGGCCACCGCCGGGGCTTTTGCCTGCTTCGGCATGTCCCGGCGCGAGGGTCTGTGGGCGGCCGGGGCGGCCGCCACCCAGCGGCCGGGCCGCTTGCCCGGGGTGGGCTCGTCCTCGCACGTCCCGGCGTTGCCGGGGATGAGTGAGCTGGAACTGGCCGCCGCCGACGTGTGGGCCACCGGCATCTCCCCGGACAGTTACCCGACGCAGTTCCTGCGGGAAGACCTGGACGCGATGGGGGTGGTGCCCGCCGAGAAGCTGGGATCGGTGCCCGACGGCGACCGCGTGCTGATCGCCGGGGCGGTGACCCACCGGCAGCGCCCCGGCACGGCCCAGGGGGTGACGTTCCTGAACCTGGAGGACGAGACCGGGATGGTCAACGTGCTCTGCGCGCCGGGGGTGTGGGCGCGGCATCGCAAGCTGGCGAACTCGGCGCCGGCGCTGCTGGTGCGCGGGCAGGTCCAAAACGCCACCGGCGCGATCACCGTCGTCGCGGAGCGGTTGGGCCGCATCACCCTGGCGGTCGGCTCGAAATCGCGCGACTTCCGGTGAGGTGCCGCGAGAGTGCAACTGCTGACGGTGTTACTCGAGAAATGTGTCGCTAGTTGCACTTTCGCGGCAGTCGGTAGGCTCCACCCATGACCCTCAACCTGTCCGTCGACGAAGTCCTCACCACCACCCGCTCGGTCCGCAAGCGCCTCGACTTCGACAAGCCGGTCAGCCGCGACGTGCTGAGGGAATGCCTCGAACTCGCGCTGCAGGCGCCCACCGGCTCCAACGCGCAGGGCTGGCAATGGGTGTTCGTCGAGGACGCCGAGAAGAAGAAGGCGATCGCCGACGTCTACCTGGCCAACGCCCGCGGCTACCTCAGCGCCCCGGGGGCCGCGTACCCCGACGGGGACACCCGTGGCGAGCGGATGGGCGCGGTCCGCGATTCCGCCACCTACCTCGCCGAGCACATGCACTCCGCGCCGGTGCTGTTGATCCCCTGCCTCGAGGGCCGCCCGGACAAGTCGCCGTTGGGTGGGGTGTCGTTCTGGGCGTCGCTGTTCCCGGCGGTCTGGAGCTTCTGCCTGGCGCTGCGCTCGCGGGGACTGGGGTCGTGCTGGACGACGCTGCACCTGCTGCGCGACGGCGAGCAACAGGTCGCCGACATCGTGGGCATCCCGCGCGACCGTTACAGCCAGGGCGGCCTGTTCCCGATCGCCTACACCAAGGGCACCGACTTCCGCCCGGCCAAGCGGTTGCCCGCCGAGCAGGTCACGCACTGGAACAGCTGGTAGAGAGCTAGGTCGGCCAGGACATCAGCGGCCACACCTCGACAACCCCGTGCGCGACGGCACACGGGGTCTGGCTCACCCGCTCGATCGCCGCGTCGAGATTCTCGGCCTCCAAGACCGCGAACCCGGCGATCGGCAACGCCGAATGCAGATAGGGCCCGGGCTCGATCCGCACGCCGGCGCTGTCCGGATTACGCACCTGAACGGGGCGCCCGGCGGTCCCGATGAGGGCACCGGCCGCACGCAATTCGCCGTCGCGCGCGTGCGCGGCCCGCTTGCAGTCGTCGCTCGCGCGGTTGTACCCGGCTTCGTCTCCGTAACCGATGGTGATGAAGGTAGCCATATCAATGCTGACCCACGTGCGGTCCAACACTCATCGCGCCCCGGCGTACTCGTGCTGCCGCCACGCCTCGTAGACGGCGACCGCCGCGGCGTTGGACAGGTTCAGCGAGCGCCGGCCCGCCAGCATCGGGATGCGGACCTGCCCGGTGATGTGCGGGTCGGCCAGCGTCGCCGCGTCCAGCCCGGTGGGCTCGGGGCCGAACATCAGCACGTCGCCCGCGCGGTAGCGCACCTGCGCGAAGGAGGTGGGCGCGTGCGAGGTGAACGCGAACACCCGCTCGGGCGACAGCGCGTCCCAGGCCGCCGCCAACGAGGCGTGCACGGTGACCGAAGCCAGGTCGTGGTAGTCCAGCCCCGCCCGTCGCAGCTTGGGTTCGGACAGGTCGAAGCCCATCGGCTCGACCAGATGCAATTCGCAACCCGTCGCCGCCGCCGTGCGGATGGCGTTGCCCGTGTTGGGGGCGATGCGCGGGGAGTAGAACATCAGCTTGAACACAACGCGATAATGGTCGCATGGTCGAGCAGAGCATTTGGATGCAGAAGGTCGCTGCCGATCCCGGGCATTCGCATTGGTATATCGAGCGATTCCGCGCCATGGCCCGCGCGGGTGACGACCTGGCCGGCGAGGCCCGCTTCGTGGACGCCATGGCCCCCCGCGGCGCCCGCATCCTCGACGCCGGCTGCGGGCCCGGCCGGTTGGGCGGCTACCTGGCCGGCGCCGGCCACCGGGTGGTCGGCGTGGACGTCGACCCCGCGCTCATCGCCGCGGCCGAACAGGACCATCCGGGCCCGCGCTGGCTGGTCGGCGACCTCGCCGAGCTCGACCTGCCCGCGCGCGGCATCGCCGACCCGTTCGACGTCATCGTCTCCGCCGGCAACGTCATGACGTTTCTGGCGCCCAGCACCCGGGTCCGAGTGCTGAGCCGGCTGCGCGCCCACGTCGCCGGCGACGGCCGCGCGGCGATCGGCTTCGGCGCCGGGCGCGACTACGACTTCGACGTGTTTCTGAACGACGCGGTCGACGCGGGATTCGCGATCGACGTGCTGCTGTCCACCTGGGATCTGCGGCCGTTCACCGACGACTCCGACTTTTTGGTCGCAATCCTTCGCCCCGCCTAGCGTTTTCGCGGGATCGGTGTTTGCCAGGGCCGACCGCGGGCGCGCGGCGCCACCTTGGAGGGACCTGTCTGCTCAGTAACGATCCTGGTGGGCTGGGCCGCGGGCTGTCATACTCGTCGGATTGCCACACTTACACGCGCGCGCCTATCTGGCGCGGGGCGGGTGGAAATAAAGCAGGAAGTTTCATGAGCCTCTCGTTTTGTTCAGCGCTCAGGGTCAGCGCGGCGGCCGGTCATGCGGCCGCGATGACGTGACCATGTTCGCCCGCCCGGCCGACCCGGCCGAGGCGGATGCCGCCCCGCCCGCACCGGTTCCCGGCGCCGACGCGGCGGCCAAACGCCCGCCCGCCTGGTCGCTGAGCAACTGGCCGGTCGGCTGGAAGGTGCTGGCGATCGTGCTGGTGCCGCTGATCTTGGTGACGGTTTTCGGTGTGCTTCGCATCCACACCGCGATGGACAGCGCGGCGCGCCTGAAACTGGCCGCCACCCGCGCCGACGTGGTCCCGGTGATCACCAAATACATGTCGGCCCTGGACGTCGCGCTGCAGGCCGGCTCCGCCGGGCGCGACGTCGAGGGCGCCAAAAAGAACTACGAGGCCCGCAAAGGCGAACTGCAGGGCCGGCTGGCCGACACCGACGTCACCGACGATGTCCGATCGGGCGTCAACACGCTGCTCGACGCCGGCCAGATGCTGGTGAGCAAGGCGTCGGACAGCGGCCTCGGTCTGCGGGAGCGGGTGACCCTGTACGCGCCGATCCTGTTGACGGCCGAAGACGTCATCAACGCCTCGGTGCGGGTCGACGACGAGCACATCCGGGCCCAGGCCCAGGGCTTGAGCCGGGCGGTCGGCGCGCGCGGGCAGATGACGATGCAGAAGATCCTCATCACCCGCGGGGCCGAACTGCCCGAGCCGCAGCTGCGCACCTCGATGGCCACCCTGGCGGGCACCGAACCGTCGACGCTGTTCGGCATGAGCGAAGTGCTCGGGGCCGGGTCGCCCGAGGCCAAGACGCTGCAACAGCAGATGGTGGCCCGGATGGCGATCATGTCCGACCCGGCCAGCGTGCTCGTCGACAACGCGGACCTGCTGCGGTCCGTCCAAGCCACCGACGACATCGCCGACCAGGTCATCAAGAACGTCACCGCCTCGGTGACCAAGGCGGTGCACGCCCAGGCCGCAGACCGGCGCAGCGCCGCGATCGTCGACACCGTGTTGGTGCTGGCGGCGATCGTCATCGCTCTGGTCGTGGTGCTGCTGGTGGCGCGCGCGTTGGTGCGGCCGCTGCGCATCCTGCGCGACGGCGCGCTCAAGGTCGCCCACACCGATCTCGAGGAGGAGGTCGCCCGGGTGAAAGCCGGTGGGGCCGAACCGATTCCGACGCCGCTGCCGGTCTACACGACCGAGGAGATCGGTCAGGTCGCCCACGCCGTCGACGAACTGCACACCCAGGCCCTGCTGCTGGCCGGCGACGAGGCGCGGTTGCGGCTGCTGGTCAACGACATGTTCGAGACCATGTCGCGGCGCAGCCGGTCGCTGGTCGACCAGCAGCTGGCGCTCATCGACCGGCTGGAGCGCAACGAGGAGAACCCCGAACGCCTCGACAGCCTGTTCCGGCTGGACCACCTGGCGGCGCGGCTGCGCCGCAACAGCGCCAACCTGCTGGTGCTGGCCGGCGCGCAGCTTGCGCGCGACCAGCGCGACCCGGTGCCGCTGGCGACGGTGATCAGCGCCGCGGTGTCCGAGGTCGAGGACTATCGCCGCGTCGAGATCGCCGGGCTGCCCGAGTGCGCGCTGGTGGGCGCGGCCGCGGGCGGCGCCATCCACCTGTTCGCCGAGCTGATCGACAACGCCCTGCGCTACTCGCCGCCGACGACGTCGGTGCGGGTCTCGGCGTCGCGGAGCGGCTCAGATTCTCAAGGCGGGGTCGTGGTGCGGATCGCCGACTCCGGTCTGGGGATGAACGACGCCGACCGCCGCATCGCCAACATGCGCCTGCAGTCCGGCGGCGACGTCAGCCCCGACAACGCGCGGCACATGGGGCTGTTCGTGGTGGGTCGGATCGCGGGCCGGCACGGCATCCGGGTGGGGCTGCGCGGCCCCGCGGCCAACGAAAAGGGTACGGGCACCACCGCCGAGATCTACCTGCCGCCGACCGTGCTCACCGGCCTGGCAGCCGCGGAATCGGCTGCGCCCCGGCACATTCGGGCGGTGTCGTCTCCGAGCGCCAAACTCGCCAGCGCGATCGCCGCGCCCCCGCCCGCCGACGACGCGCGGCGGCACGACGGCACGCGCGAGCCGGCGGCCCGCAACGCCGCGCCCGCGCCCGGGCCGTCGGTCACCCTGCTGCCGCGCCGCAACCCGGGTTCCAGCGGCATCACCGATGTCCCGGCCCCGCCCGCCGAACCACCGCCCCCGCGGCGGCGCCGCGAGCTCGCGACCCCCTGGTGGGAAAACGCGCCCCAGGCCGCGCCGGCCGCCAGGCCCGCCGAGCCCGAGGCCGCACCGGAGCCACCACCGCAGGCCAAGCCCGCGCCGGAGCCCGCGCCCGAACCGGCGCCGCCTCCGCCGGTGCGGGCGGCATCGGACACCTCGGCCTTCTTCGCCGCCCGGCCCCGCGAACCCCGGCAAGACAAGCCCGCCGACCCGGCGACCGACGATGACGTCATCTACCGGCGGATGCTCTCGGAGATGCTGGGCGACCCGCACGACCTGGTCAACAGCCCCGACCTGG
The DNA here is from genome assembly GCF_000709305.1 of Mycobacterium sp. TKK-01-0059. NCBI lineage: Bacteria > Bacillati > Actinomycetota > Actinomycetes > Mycobacteriales > Mycobacteriaceae > Mycobacterium > Mycobacterium sp. TKK-01-0059. The sequence goes on along the minus strand of NZ_KL446993.1, from coordinate 824,556 downwards.
ACTGGCAGTCGGTCTGGGACCGCGGCTGGACCCTGGCGGCGGCCGCCGAGGACACGCCCGTCGAAGCGCACACCACCGACCACGGCCTGCCGGTCCGCACGCCCGGCGCCCGGCTGGTGCCCGGCGGCGCCAACGGAACGGGCCTGGGCGAACGGGACGAGCCCGAGCACGGCCAGAACGGCAGATCGCACCGGGAGCCGCAGCACGCGGCCGTCACCCGCGACCCCGAGGCGGTGCGCGCCTCGTTCAGCAACCATTTCGGCGGCGTGCGCAGCGGACGCTCGCATGCCCGTGACACGGAACAAGGACCCGACCAACAATGACTTCCCCCGACAACTCACTGGACTGGCTGGTGACCAGGTTCGCCCGCGAGGTCCCCGGCGTCGCGCACGCGCTGCTGGTGTCCGTCGACGGGCTGCCCATCGCCGCCAGCGAGCACCTGCCCAGGGAACGCGCCGACCAGCTGGCCGCCGTCGCCTCCGGGCTGGCCAGCCTGGCGACCGGTGCCGCGCAGCTGTTCGAGGGCGGGCAGGTGCTGCAGTCGGTCGTCGAGATGGCCAACGGGTACCTGCTGTTGATGCGCGTCGGGGATGGCTCGCATCTCGCGACCCTCGCCGCGACGTCGTGCGACATCGGTCAGATCGGCTACGAGATGGCTGTCCTCGTCGAACGGGTCGGGGGCGTCGTGCAGTCGACCCGCCGGTCCGCCGCCCACTCGTGAGCCGCGATGGACACCCCCGAGAGCTGGCCCGCACACCGTAAGGGGAACCTGGTCCGCCCGTACACCCTGACGTCCGGCCGGACCGACACGAACGTCGAGCTCCCCCTGGAGGCGCCGCTGCAGACGCTGCAGCCCGGCGCACCCCACCGGTATCCGCCCAACGACGCGCGGGGCAGAATCATCCAGCTGTGCGGCCAGGGTCCGCCGAGCCCGTCGGTCGCCGAGATCTCGGCCCGGCTGGACCTGCCGCTCGGCGTCGCGCGCGTCCTGGTCGGGGATCTGGTGCTGTCCGGCTACCTTCGGGTGTATAGGACGTTGTCCGAGCGTTCGACCCGCGATGAGCGTCACGAACTCATAGGAAGGACCCTGCGTGGCTTACGCGCACTCTGAGGTGCAGCAAGATTCCGGCGCCCACGCGTCGACGAAGATCGTGATCGCCGGCGGATTCGGGGCCGGCAAGACCACCTTCGTCGGGGCGGTGTCGGAGATCATGCCGCTGCGCACCGAGGCGATGCTGACCGACGCCTCGACCGGCGTCGACGCCCTCGAGGCCACCCCGGACAAGCGGACCACCACCGTCGCGATGGACTTCGGCCGGATCACGCTGGCCGAAGACCTGGTGCTCTACCTGTTCGGCACGCCGGGGCAGCGCCGCTTCTGGTTCATGTGGGACGACCTGGTCCGCGGCGCCATCGGGGCGGTGGTGCTGGTCGACTGCCGGCGCCTGCAGGACAGCTTCGCCGCCGTGGATTTTTTCGAGCACCGCAACCTGCCGTTCCTGGTCGCGGTCAACGAGTTCGACGGGGCGCCGCGCTACCCGGTCGCCGAGGTGCGCGAAGCGCTGACCCTGCCCCCGCACATCCCGGTGATCACGGTCGACGCCCGCGATCGCCGGTCGGCGACCGACGCCCTGATCGCGGTCAGCGAATACGCCCTGGCCACCCTGACGCCCAATTGAGCGAGGAGTGGGTCGACCGCGAGTTCGACGGCCACGACTTCACCGACGAAGACCTGAGCCGCTTGCGGACCGAGCGGACCGTGTTCACCGAATGCGATTTCAGCGGCACCAACCTGGCCGAGTCGCAACACCGCGGCTCGGCCTTCCGCAACTGCACGTTTCACCGGACGTCGTTGTGGCACAGCTCTTTCGCCCAATGCTCGATGCTGGGGTCGGTGTTCGTGCAGTGCCGGCTGCGGCCGATCACGTTCGACGAGGTGGATTTCACGCTCGCCGTGCTCGCCGGCATCGACCTGCGGGGCGTCGACTTCAGCGGCTGCCGGCTGAGGGAGGCCAGCCTGGTGGAGGCCGACCTGCGCAAGGCCGTGCTGCGCGGCGCGGACCTGCGTGGCGCGCGGACCGCCGGCGCCCGGCTCGACGGCGCCGATCTGCGCGGCACCACCGCCGACCCCGGGTTGTGGACGACCGCGTCGCTGGCCGGCGCCCGCGTCGACGTCGACCAGGCCGTGGCCTTCGCGCTGGCGCACGGGCTTCGACTGGATGGGGGCCCGCACGACTGAGCCATCAGCGGCTGAGGTTCAGCGCGCGAGCCGGATGCGCCAGCGCACCAGCGCCCCGTAGCCGACCGAGAGCACCGCGAGCATGCCCATGTCGAGCAGCCAGGCCGCCGGCGCGTGCTGGAAATGACTGTCCCGCGGGCTCTGCGGGCCGGGCGACACCGCCCACAGGTCGACGGTCGACCCCTGCGCGGCGTATCCCCACCGCGACGGCATCAGCCAGGACGCCTGGTCGAGAAGGATCCGGTCGGTGACCGGCACCATCCCACCGCAGAGCACCATCTGCATCATCAGCGACACCACCAGCATCGGCATCACCTGCTCGCCCGTGCGCGCGAGCGCCGAGAGCAGCAGGCCCAGCATGGCCGCGGCCACGCACGTCGCCGCCACGGCGACGAACAGCTCGACGGTGGCCGCCGAACTAGAGGGACCGAGCAGCACCGCGGGCCGCGTCGGCGGCCCCTTGCCCAGCACCACGATGGCGGTGGCGATGGCCGCCTGGACGACGGCGAACCCGCAGAACACCGCGACCTTGGCCAGCAGGTACGCGGTGGTCGACAGGCCGACGGCCTGTTCGCGCCGGAAGATCGGCCGCTCGCCGATGAGGTCGCGGATGGTCAGCGCGGTGCCCATGAACGCGGCCGCCATGGTGAGCAGGGTCAGGATCATCCCGGCCTCGCCCGCCGACTCGCCGGCCGGGTCGGCGTAACCGAAGCCGGCGCTGCCGGGAACGGTCAGCGACAGCGCGCCCATGACGAACGGCAGCACGGCCAGGAACACGAAATAGGCGCGGTCGGACACCACCAGCCGGACCTGGCGGCGCGCGATGGTGGAGAACTGGTGGCGCTTGCTGGTGCGCGGCGGCGCGCCGAGCTCGGCCGGCGCCTGGGTGCGCCGCGGGGGCGGCGGTCTGTTCTGGGCCAGAAAGCGGCGATTGGCCTCGTCCGGGTCGGCGCCCACCTTGGCGAAGATGTGCGCCCAGTTGGTGGTTCCCATGGCCGGACCGATCTGGCCGGGTGGACCCAGGAACGCCGTCTTGCCGCCCGGCGCCATCAGCAACACCTGGTCGCAGACGTCGAGGTAGGTCAGCGAGTGGGTCACCACCAGCACGACGCGGCCGGCGTCGGCGAGTTGCCGCAGCATCGTCATGACCTGCAGGTCCAGCGCGGGGTCCAGGCCCGATGTGGGTTCGTCGAGGATCAGCAGCGACGGCCCGGTGAGCAGCTCGAGCGCCACCGACGCGCGCTTTCGCTGCCCGCCGGACAGCCTGTCGACCCGGGTGTTCGCGTGCTCGGTCAGGCCGAGCTCGTCGAGCACCTCGGCGACGACCCGGGCCCGGTCGGCTTTGCTGGTGTCCGGCGGCAGGCGCAGCTCGGCGGCGTATCCGAGCGCCTGGCTGACCGTGAGCTGCCGGTGCACGACGTCGTCTTGGGGGACCATCCCGATCCGGGTGCGCAGCGACGCGTACTCGGTGTGGATGTCGTGGCCCTCGAAGGTGACCGAGCCCGACGTCGGGGTGGCGTACCCGGCGATCAGCCGCGACAGCGTCGTCTTGCCCGCGCCGGAGCCGCCGATGAGTGCGGTCAGCGTGCCGGGGCGGGCGGTCAGCGAGATCCGTTCCAGCAGGCGCTTGTCACCGATGCCGAAGTTGACCTCACGCACCTCGAGGCCGCCGGCGCGGGTCGCCGCCTCTTGCATTCGAACCAGCGCGCCGCCGCGCAACACCAGGTCGACGTTGCCGATCGTCACCACGTCGCCCTCGGACAGCGCCGCCGAGGTGACCCTGACCCCGTTGACGAAGGTGCCGTTGCTGCTGTTCGCGTCGCGGATCTCGGGGCCGGCCGGTGTCGGCGTCACGAAGGCGTGGCGGCGCGAGGCCAGCACGTCGTGGATGACGATGTCGTTGTCGAGCGCGCGGCCGATCCAGGCGGCCCGCCCGGTCACCGGCCGGCGATCGGCTTCGGGTCCCGCGACGGCGACCCGGGTGGTGGGGAACTCCCCGGCGTCGGCCGGCGGCTGCGGCGCGGTGCGCCCGGCGTCCCTGCGGCGAAACGAGCGTGCGGGCGGCCGTCCCACTTCGAAGGTGATCCGCGGGCCGTCGGGCTTGCCGATGTTGATGCTCTGGCCGTCGCGAATGTCGACGACCGGCACCCGCCGGCCGTCGAGGTAGACGCCGTTGAGCGTGTTGTTGTCGACCGCGAGCCACCGGCCCCGATCGAAGCGCAACAGCAGGTGCGCGCGGGCGATCAACGGGTGCGCGACCCGCAGGTCGGCGCGCAGGTCGTTGCCGACGACGACGTCGCGGCCGGCGGTGAAGCTGCCCTGCGAGTGCTCGGATCGCGCCGTCAGCAGGGGCTGGGCAGGTCGGGTCATCGCATCCCAGATTAGGGTCGCCGCCTGAGAGCCGCCTCAGCGTTTCAGCCGGATGTGCCAGCGCACGATGCCGGTGTAGGCGATCGAGAGCAGCGTGAGCATGGCCATGTCGAAGACGAAGATGTGCTTCGAGTGCTGCCAGATCGGATCGTTGGTGGGGATCTGCTTGACCTTCACCAGCGACGGGAAGTCGATCGAGGACGCGCCCGCCGCGTAGCCCCAGCGGGCGGGCGTCAACCACGCCAGCTGTTCCAGCCCGATGCGCTGATACACCGGGATCATCCCGCTGGAGAACACCAGCTGCGACATGATCGACACCACCAGCAGCGGCATGATCTGCTCGTTGGACTGCGCCAGCGCCGACAGCAGCAGGCCGAGCATGGCCGAGGCCACACAGGTGCCCGCGACGGTGACGAACAGCGAGAAGGTGGAGTTGCCGAAGAACTGCGGGTGCGCGGTCGGCGCGCCCTTCCCCAGCCGCACGATGATGGTCGCGATCGCCGCCTGGCCCGTGGCGAAGACGCAGAACACCGCGATCTTGGCCAACAGATAGGCGGTGGTCGACAGGCCGACGGCCTGCTCCCGCTTGAAGATGGCGCGCTCGCCGATGAGATCCCGGATGGTCAGCGCGGTGCCCATGAAGACGGCGCCGATGTTGAGCAGCACCATGATGTACTGCGGCTGGGTGGGTGCGGGGCCCATCGGGTCGGCCGGCCCGAGGCCGGGGTGCGGGCCCTTCACCGTCAGCGACAACGCGCCGATGAGGAACGGCAGGATCGCCAGGAAGATCGTGTAGCCACGGTCGGACACGACGAGGCGAACCTGGCGGCGCGCGATCGTGGACAGCTGCCGCCACAGGTTGGTTTGGGGTGGTTCGCCCAGGTCCGCCGGGCTCTGCGGGGTCGGCGGCTGCGACGACTGCTGATTGCGCTCCTTGAAGCGTCGGTTGGCCTCGTCCGGGTCGGCGCCCACCTTGGCGAAGATGTCGGCCCAGTTGCGGGTGCCCATGGCCGCCTCGACCTGGTCGGGTGGCCCGCAGAACGCGGTCTTGCCGCCGGGCGCGACCAGCAGGATCTGGTCGCACACGTCCAGGTAGGACACCGAGTGGGTCACCACCAGCACCACGCGGCCCGCGTCGGCGAGCTGGCGCAGCATCAGCATGACCTGGCGGTCCAGCGCCGGGTCCAGCCCGGACGTCGGCTCGTCGAGCAGCAGCAGCGACGGCTGGGTGAGCAGCTCGAGCGCGACCGAGGCGCGCTTGCGCTGGCCGCCCGAGAGCTTGTCGACCCGCGTCTCGGCGTGCTGGGTCATGTCGAGTTCCTCGAGCACCTGGGCGACGACGCGGGCGCGTTCCTCTTTGCTGGTGTCGGGCGGCAGGCGCAGTTCGGCGGCGTAGTTGAGGGCCTGGTTGACCGTGAGCTGGCGGTGCACGACGTCGTCCTGGGGGACCATCCCGATCCTGCTGCGCATGGACGCGTACTCGGTGTGGATGTTGTGGCCCTCGAAGGTCACCGTGCCCGACGTGGGGCTGGTGTAGCCGACGATCAGCCGCGACAGCGTGGTCTTCCCGGCGCCCGAACCGCCGATGATGGCCGTGAGCGTCCCGGGCCGGGCGGTCAGTGAGATGTGGTCGAGCAACTGCTTGCCGTGGTCGACGGTGTAGCAGACGGAGTTGACCTCCAGGCCGCCGGTCCGCGTCGCCGCCTCGGTGCGCCGGACCAGGCCGTCGCCGGTGAACACCAGGTCGACGTTGCCGATGGTGACCACGTCGCCCTCGGTCAACACCGCGGACCCGACCCGGACGCCGTTGACGAAGGTGCCGTTCACGCTGTGCGCGTCGCGGATCTCGGTGCCCAGCGGCGTCTGGATCAAGAACGCGTGATGGCGCGAGGCGAGCACGTCCTGGATGACGATGTCGTTGTCGGTGGCCCGCCCGATGGTTTGCGACCCGGCCGGTTTCTGGATCGCGCCGGACCGCGACGGCCGCAGGGCCTGGAACATCTTGGTCGCCAGGTTCGCCACCTCGGGCGGCTTGGCGTTGGCGGGTGCGGCCCGGGTGGGCGCGGGGATGTGCTGCGCCGGCGGGGGGCTGTGGACGGGGGCTTGCAGGGGGGAATTGTGCGGCGGGGGTGGCGCGGCGGGCGGGTAGGCGGGCGGTCGCCCACCGCCGGCGCCGTACATGGTTTGCCCCGCCGGTCCGGGCCGGGGAGCGGGCTGCGGCCGCCGCGGAGGCGCCACCCAGTTGGGCGTGCGCCCGGCTGGAGGCGGCGGCGGCCCGGGTGGAGCGGCGACGGGCGGGCCCGGTTGCGCCGACCACGCCGCCGGCTGCGGCGGGGCCGCCACCGGGATGTTCATCGATTCGGTCTTGGGCGGGCGCCCGGCCATGCCTTGGTGGCGGCCGACGTCGAACGTCAGCAGCGGCCCGTCGGGGTTGCCGATGTTGAGGGTCTGCCCGTCGTGGATCTCGACGACGGGCACGCGCCGGCCGTTAACGAAAGTTCCGTTGAGCGAACCGTTGTCGATGGCCAGCCACTTGCCCTGGTCGAAACGCAGCAACAGGTGGGCCCGCGAAATCAGCGGATGCGTGATGCGCATGTCGGCCCGCAGATCGCGCCCGACGACCACATCGTGGCCGGCTGCGAAGGTACGTTCGGACCCTTCGTGATGGACGGTTAGCGCTGGCGGGGCTGGTGCTGACATCGCCACAACTGTAGCTTGCGGCCCTGTGGATCAGCGTGGAGCGGCCGCGGCGTCGGGCGCGCCGGTCACGACGCAGTGCGTCCGGCTGTAGATCGTCGGCATGCACTGATTGCAGTGCGTGCAGGCGGAGTGCACCCGGTGCTGGGCGTCCTCGGCGGCGATCCGGTTGATCAGGTCAGGCTCGGCGAGCAGCGCGCGGGCCATCGCGACGAACTCGAAACCCTCGGCCATCGCCAGGTCCATCGTCTCGCGGTTGGTGATGCCGCCGAGCAGGATCAACGGCATCTTCAACTCGGCGCGAAACAGCTTGGCGTCGCGCAATAAATAGGCCTCGCGGTAGGGGTATTCGCGCAGGAACTTCTTGCCCGTCATGCGCATGCCCCAGCGCAGCGGCGGCTTGAACGCGCCCGCGAACTGCTTGAGCGGCGCGTCGCCGCGGAACAGGTACATCGGATTGACCAGCGAGCTGCCCGCGGTCAGTTCGATCGCGTCGAGCCCACCGTCCTCTTCCAGCCACTTGGCGGTGGTCAGCGATTCGTCGGTGCTGATGCCGCCGCGAACGCCGTCGGCCATGTTCAGCTTGGCGGTCACCGCGATCGGCGTGCCTTCCTTTTCGACCGCGCGGCGGACGGCCATCACGATCCCGCGGGCGACCTTCGCCCGGTTCTGCAGCGATCCGCCGAATTCGTCGTCGCGGCGATTGATCAGCGGGGACAGGAACGAACTCGCCAAGTAGTTGTGGCCCAGGTGGATTTCGACGGCGTCGAAGCCCGCTTCGATGGCCAGCCGGGCGGCGTTCGCGTGGCCTTCGATGACGTCGTCGATATCCTCACGGGTGGCCTTCTTGGCGAAGCGCATCCCGATCGGGTTGAAGAATCGGACCGGCGCCAGCGCCTTCGCCTTGTTGGACTTGGCGTTGGCGACCGGGCCGGCGTGGCCGATCTGCGCGCTGACCGCCGCGCCCTCGGCGTGGATCGCGTCGGTGAGCCGCCGGAACCCGGGCACGGCCTCGGGCCGCATCCAGATGCCGTTGCCCTCGGTGCGACCGCCGGGGGAGACGGCGCAGTAGGCGACGGTCGTCATGGCGACCCCGCCGGCGGCCGGCAGCCGGTGGTATTCGATGAGGTCGTCGGTCACCAGCGCCTCGGGCGTGCGCGCCTCGAACGTGGCGGACTTGATGGTGCGGTTACGCAGCGTTATCGGACCGAGCTTCGCGGGGCTGAAGACGTCCGGAGGGGTAGACATACCGGGAGCGTGCCAGACTGTCAGCGTGGGAGCAATCACGCTGGACGGCAAGGCCACCCGCGACGAGATCTTCGTCGACCTCAAACAGCGCGTGGCCGTATTGACCGCGTCGGGACGCACCCCCGGTTTGGGCACCATCCTGGTGGGCGACGACCCCGGCTCCCAGGCGTACGTGCGGGGCAAACACGCCGACTGCGCCAAGGTCGGGATCACCTCGATCCGCCGCGACCTGCCCGCCGACATCAGCACCGCCACGCTCAACGAGACCATCGACGAGCTCAACGCGAACCCCGACTGCACCGGTTACATCGTGCAGTTGCCGCTGCCCAAGCACCTGGACGAGAACGCGGCGCTGGAGCGCGTCGACCCGAACAAGGACGCCGACGGTCTGCACCCGACCAACCTGGGCCGGCTGGTGCTCAACAACCCTGCCCCGCTGCCGTGCACGCCGCGCGGCATCGTGCACCTGCTGCGCCGCTACGACGTCGAGATCGCCGGGGCGCACGTGGTCGTCATCGGCCGCGGTGTGACTGTCGGTCGCCCGTTGGGGCTGCTGCTGACCCGCCGTTCGGAGAACGCGACGGTGACGTTGTGCCACACCGGAACTCGCGACCTTCCGGCGTTGACCAAACAGGCCGACATCATCGTGGCCGCCGTCGGGGTCCCGCACCTGTTGACCGCCGACATGGTGCGTCCGGGCGCCGCGGTGCTCGACGTCGGGGTCAGCCGGACCGACGACGGACTCGTCGGCGACGTGCACCCCGACGTGTGGGACGTGGCCGGGCACGTATCGCCCAACCCGGGCGGTGTGGGCCCCTTGACCCGGGCGTTCCTGCTGACCAACGTCGTCGAGCTGGCCGAACGGGAATGACCGCGCGGACCGTGCTGCGAGCCCAGTGGCCGATTCTGTTGGTGGGCTTGATCTTTGCCGCGGCACTGGTATTGGTGGGAGCCAACTTCTGGCGGCGGGGCTCGCTGTTGATCGGCATCGGTGTGGGCGTGGCCGCGCTGCTGCGATTGGTGCTATCCGAGGAGCGGGCCGGCCTATTGGTGGTGCGCGGCAAGGGAATCGACTTCCTCACCACCGCGGCGGTCGGGGCGGCGATGGACTACATCGCCTGGACGATCGACCCGCTGGGCACCGTCTAGTAACTCGGCAGCGCCGGAACCTGTCCCGGCATCTGGCCGGCCATGCCCGGGATTTGGCCCGTCATTCCGGGGACCTGGCCCGCCATGCCCGGGATCTGGCCCCCCATCCCCGGGATCTGGCCCCCCATCCCCGGGATCTGGCCGGGCATTCCCGGAACCTGCGGCATGGCACCGGACAGGTTGCCGCTGGCGATGTTCGCCATCTCCTGGGGGCAGTACGTCTGGATCGCGATCGTGGTGAACATGCTCGCCATCTGCGGGGACATGCCACGGCCGGAGATGCTGGACGCTGCCCCGGCGAAGCTGCCGCCCGGCTGCGCGAGCATCGGGCAGATCGACTCGCCTACGGCCATCGCGTTTCCGGGTTCGCCGAAGTCGATGCCGGCGTGATTGAGCGCGTCGATGAAGTCGTCGCCGTTGCCCTCCGCTTCGGCCGGCGCCGCGAAGGCCGAGGCCACGGTGAGCAGGCCGGCGGCCGCGGCGAGCAGGCGGATGGTGAGCGGCTGTTGGCGCAAGACCCAGATCCATTGATGAGTTCGTGCAAGTGCCTTCACGCCAGCCTCCCCGTCCGCATGGAGTGCACCGACGGCACTCGAATCACGCCTACGAACTCTGATCTATCACTGTCACGTTTACGAAACGGTGGGGTAAAGGTTCGCACAATAAGCGTTTCGTGAGGTGGGTGTGTTCGCGATGTGGCTTATTGAGCAAGCGGTTCGGCAGGGCGGATCGGGCCGCCGCCGCCCCGCCGACGCCGCGCTGTCGTGGCGCAACTACGCCGAGAACACTATCGGGCACCGCATGCCAAGCGGTGCAAACTTTCTCGATGGGCGACTGGGTCAAGTATCGTGAGGCACACCGTTGGCCCTCTCGCCCTCGAGCGGACGCGTTTTCGGATATCGGAAACGTATAGCGAAATCCCTTGTGTCACTGTGGTTTCAGTGGTCACAATCCGGGGTTTTTTGTCGGTGGGCCTCGATAGTTTGGCGGTGTGAGTTCCACTGGTCTGCCCGATGTCGACGCGGTGTTCGACGCGCTCGATGCTGAGGTGGACCGCGCGTGTGCGTTGGTGCTCGACGCGTTGACCGTGCAGCAGCAGCTGGCGGTGTTGGAGCGCTGTGAGAGGCTGCGCCGGCGCATTCCGGTCATCGAGCATCCGCTGCTCAATTCCCTGGCCCGCCAAGCCCCCTTGCAGGAGCTCGGCGGCGGGCTGGCCCACGCGCTGACCGAACGCACCCTGATCAGCCGCCACGAAGCGTCTCGGCGTATCAAAGAGGCCCGCGACCTGGGACCGCGCCACGGCCTGACCGGTGAACCGTTGCCGCCGGTGCTGGCGGCCACCGCGGCCGCCCAGCGCGCCGGAGACCTGGGCGCGGGTCAGGTGGCCGTGATCCGCAAGTTCTACCACCAACTACCCGGCTGGGTGAGCGCTGCGGCCCGTGAGTTCGCCGAAGCCCAACTGGCCGGGTTCGGCACCCAGTTCGGCCCCGAACACCTGACCGAGCTGGCCCGCGGAATGTCCAATGCGCTTAACCCCGATGGCATCTTCACCGATGAGGACCGCGCCCGCAGCCGCGGGGTGACGCTGGGCAACCAGCAACCCGACGGCATGTCGGAGTTGCGGGGGCTGATCACCCCCGAACTACGCGCCACCTTCGAAGCCGTGGAAGCCAAACTCGGCGCCCCGGGCATGTGCAACCCCCTCGACGACACCCCGTGCGTGGAGGGGACGCCCAGCCAAGAGGCCATCGACCGTGATACCCGCTCCAAGGCTCAGCGCAACCACGATGCCCTGCTGGCCGCCCTGCGCGCGATGCTGGCCTCCGGCGACTTGGGTCAGCACAACGGGTTACCGGCCTCCATCATCGTCACCACCACCCTGGCCGAGTTGGACGCCGCCGCCGGGCGAGCCCTGACCGGCGGGGGCACCATCCTGCCCATGAGCGATGTGATCCGCCTGAGCCGTCACGCGCATCACTACCTGGCCATCTTCGATAAAGGAAAGACCCTGGCGCTCTATCACACCAAGCGGCTGGCCTCCCCGGGACAACGAATCGTGTTGTACGCCAAGGACCGCGGCTGCACCGCACCAGGCTGCACCGTGTCGGGTTACTACTGCGAAGTGCACCACGTCACCGACTACGCCACCTGCCACAGCACCGACATCAACCAGCTGACCTTCGCCTGCGGCCCGCATCACCGCATGCTCGACCCCGGCGGCTGGACCACCCGCAAGAACGCCAAGGGCGAGACCGAATGGAAACCACCACCCCACCTCGAGCGTAATCGGCCACGCACCAACACCTTCCACCATCCGGAGAAACTGCTGCGTGAGGACGACGATGACGGGTGGTAACCGGGCTGGAGTAATTGAACGAGGTGATCAGGCTTTTGAGAAGTCGGGCACTGTGATCGCGCCGTCGTCGGCTAGCGCGAACCCAGGGTTGTGGGCGATTTCCCACGCGTGACCATCGGGATCGCGGAACGCACCCGCATACCCGCCGTAGAACGTCTCGGCAGCGGCGCGTGTGATGGTGGCTCCGGCATCTGTTGCCGCGGCCAGGATCTCGTCCACCTCGGCGCGCGACCGCACGTTGTGAGCCAAGGCGATGCCGCCGAAACCGTCATCGCCTTGGTCGGCGATGCCGAGATCGGCCGAAAGCTTCTCTCGCGCCCACAGACTCACCGCGAGACCGCCGGCCTGAAAGAAGACGGTCTCCTGCACCACTTGACCGCGCCAGCCCAGGCACTCATAGAAGCGGCGGGCGCGGTCCAGATCGGCAACGCCCAGGGTGATCAGACTCAGTCGCTGCTCCATGCGACGAGACACTACGCGGGCGCTCAGTCGGCCAGCGTCGCCCGGGTGCACATGGTGACATAGGGCAGCGCCAGTCCGGTCGCATTCGCCAGCGCCGGATGGGTGGCCAGCAACTGGCGCACCTCGTCCAGCGTTCTGGAGCGAACCTCGGTCGGCGAGGTGATGCAGTAGCTGCGCGACGCGACGAGGTCGATCAATGCTTGCGGCGTAAGGTAACTCGTCCACTCGACCCGATGCTGCGCGAGGTCGGTGAACGGCTCGGGCAGTCGCACTTGGGTGCGGCCGCCGTCGCCGTCGCTGCCGATGATCCGCCCCAGTTCGCGCACCCAGCCGAGCCGTTCGTCGCGGGTGTTCCACACCAGGCCCAGCCGCCCGCCCGGCCGTAGCACGCGGGCCACCTCGGGTATCGCGCGCTCGGGGTCCACCCAATGCCAGGCCTGGGCCACCAGCACCACGTCAACGCTGTTGTCTTCCAACGGAATCTCTTCGGCCGTGCCCAGCAGGGCGCGGGTCTCGGGCAGCGAGGTCCGCAGCACCTCCAGCATGTCCGGGATCGGGTCGACGGCCACCACGTCCAGGCCGCGCTCCACCAGCCGGGTGGTCAGCTTGCCGGTGCCCGCACCCAGGTCGAGCACCTGGCGCGCGCCGACAGGCAACAGCCAGTCGATCGCTTCCGGGGGATAGGACGGGCGGCCACGCTCGTAGGCCGCGGCCGCCGAGCCGAATGACAAGGAGCGGTCGTGCCGCGAGCGGGTCACCGTTGCGACGTGCCTTCCCTGCTGTCCGCGCCGGCCAAAACCAGTGTCTCGCGGATCAATTCACCCACCGCGTCGGATTCCACCAGGAAGCCGTCGTGCCCGCAGAGGGAGTCGACCACCTGCAAAGCGGTGCAGCCCGGCAGGTGCTCGGCCAACTCCTCCTGCAGACGCAGCGGGTAGAGCCGGTCGGACGTGATGCCGCCCACCACCGCCGGCACCGGGCAGCCGCGCAGCGCCTTGGCCACCCCGCCGCGGCCCCGGCCGACGTCGTGAGTGTTCAGCGCCTCGGTCAGTACGACGTAGCTGCCCGCGTCGAAGCGCTCGAGCAGCTTGTCGCCCTGGTATTCCAGGTAGCTTTGCACGGCGTAGCGGCCGCCGGCGGCGGGATCCTCGTCGCCCTGCGCGTCATTGGCGAACCGGGTGTCCAGGTCCACCTCGCCGCGGTAGGTCAGGTGGGCGAAGCGCCGCGCGATCGCCAGCCCGGTTCCCGGCGCCAGCCCGGTGTCGTGATAGTCGCCGCCCTGCCAGTTCGGGTCGGCCTCGATCACCGCGATCTGTGTGGACTGGGTACCGATCTGATCGGCGGTGGCGCGCGCGCCCACCGCCAGCAGCAGCCCGGCGCGGACCCGGTCCGGGTGACCGACCATCCACTCCAAAGCCCTTGCGCCGCCCATGGATCCACCGACCACCGCGGCGACCTCGTCGATTCCCAGCGCGGCCAGTGCGGCGATGTCGGCCTCCACCTGGTCGCGGATGGAAATGCGCGGGAACCTTGAGCCCCAAGGCTTTCCGTCCCGGGTCCGCGAGCTAGGTCCGGTGGAGCCGCGGCAACCGCCGAGCACGTTGGTGGCCACCGCGCACCAGCGGTCGGTGTCGATCGGGGCTCCCGGCCCGACCATGCCGTCCCACCAGCCGCCGGTGGGATGTCCGGGTCCGGCCGGGCCGGTGACGTGCGAGTCACCGGTCAGCGCGTGCAGCACCACCACGACGTTGTCGCGTGTGGGCGACAACTCGCCCCAGCGCTGCACGGCGATGTGCACGTCGTCGATCACCGCGCCGCTTTCCGTGGTCAGCGAGCCGATGTGGACGAAGCCGATTTCGCCTTCGTCGGGCAGCGTTTGGGTGGGCACGTCGGGGATCGTCATCGGAGCGGTCTCCTTCAGAACGCCGCCACGGCGTGCGGATCGGTGCCCGAGGCTCCCGCGGTCGCGCCGAATTTGGCCGCCGCGGCGAAGCCGAGCTCCAGGTCGGCCAGGATATCGTCGATCCCCTCGATGCCGACCGCCAGCCGCACCAGGCCCGGGCTGACCCCGGTGCTCAGCTGCTCCTGCGGGGACAGCTGGGCGTGCGTCGTGGAGGCCGGGTGGATCACCAGGGAACGCACGTCGCCGATGTTGGCGACGTGGCTGTGCAACTTCAGCGCGTTCACGAAGGCCTTGCCGGCCTCGATGCCGCCGGCCAGCTCGAACGAAAGCACCGCCCCGGTTCCCTTGGGCGCCAGCTTCTTTGCCCGCTCGTGCCAGGGCGAGCTGGGCAGTCCCGCATAGTTCACCGAGAGCACGCCGTCGTGGCCGGACAAGAACTCGGCCACGTGCTGGGCGTTGGCGACGTGACGCTCGACGCGCAGGCTCAGCGTCTCGATGCCCTGGGCGACCAGGAACGCGTTGAACGGCGCGGCGGCCGAACCGAGGTCGCGCAGCAGCTGCACGCGCGCCTTGAGCGCGTAGGCCGGCGGACCGAGCTCGGCGAATACCACGCCGTGGTAGCTCGGGTCGGGGGTGGTGAACCCCGGGAAACGGCCCTGCGTCCAGTCGAACGTGCCGCCGTCGACGACGACCCCCGCGATCGCCGAGCCGTGGCCGCCGAGGTACTTGGTGGCCGAGTGCACGACGATGTCCGCGCCGTGCTGCAGCGGCTGGATCAGGTAGGGCGTGGCGATCGTGTTGTCGACGATCAGCGGGACGCCCGTGTCGTGGGCGACCCCGCCGACACCGGGGATGTCCAGGATGTCGATCTGCGGGTTGGAGATGGTTTCGGCGAAGAAGGCCTTGGTATTCGGCCGCGCCGCGGCCCGCCACGAATCCAGATCGTCGGGGTCCTCCACGAAGCTGACCTCGATGCCGAGCTTGGCCAGCGAGTAGTGGAACAGGTTGTAGGTCCCGCCGTAGAGCCTGGGGCTCGAGACGATGTGATCTCCGGCACACGCGATGTTCAAGATGGCGAACGTGGCCGCCGCCTGGCCCGAGCTCAGGAACAGCGCCGCCACGCCGCCCTCGAGCGCGGCGACGCGCTGCTCGACGACGTCGGTGGTCGGGTTGCCGATCCGGGTGTAGATGTTGCCCGGCACCTCCAGCCCGAACAGGGCGGCGGCGTGCGTGGTGTCGTCGAAGACGTACGAGGTGGTCTGGTAGATCGGCAGGGCGCGGGCGTTGGTGGCCGGGTCGGGCTGCTGCCCGGCGTGCACCTGCTTGGTCTCGAACGACCAATGCGCGGTCGGATCGGTGTTCTCGCTGGTAGTGCCGTTGGAAGAAGAACTGTCGGAACTCACGTGGGTTGGCTTTCTCCTGAAATATGGGCTCGGGTCTTCAGCGGGGCCTTACAGCCGGCCGGCTAGCAGCGGCGGACGGTCGCGCACATCAGCGGCTCCACCAAGGCGAGCCGACGATCGCAAGGAGCTGGACAGAAGCACATCACGTGTCCCCTCTAGTCAGGGGTCCGTTATGGCGGACCCGCGCTTGCCGCGCAGCCTGTGGCTACTAGACCTGGTCATCACCCGGGGCACCCCACCGCGGTTGGAGGGTTGCCGGCCAGCAAGCCGGGGCTTGTCGCTGGCGCTCATGACCAATACGAAGACTATCTTACTGTGCCGACCCGCTGCCAACTGTCGCGGTGCAGACGCAGGTCGACACCTGTCCAAACACCCTTGATAACGTGGCAGTTAGATTGCTGAGCCCCCAAAATACGAACCCATCATTGCCGCCGGGAGAGGGACCGTGAGCGCCGAAAAGCCGACCGTCATCTACACGCTGACCGACGAGGCGCCGCTGCTGGCGACCTACGCGTTCCTGCCGATCGTGCGTGCCTTCGCCGAACCCGCGGGCATCGAGGTCAAGACCAGCGACATCTCCGTGGCCGCCCGGATCCTCGCCGAGTTCCCCGAACACCTGACCGAAGAGCAGCGGGTCCCGGACAACCTCGCGGAGTTGGGCCGGCTGACGAAGCTGGCCGACACGAACATCATCAAGTTGCCCAACATCAGCGCCTCGGTGCCCCAGCTGATCGCCGCCGTCAAGGAGCTGCAGGGCAAGGGATTCAAGATTCCGGACTTTCCGCAGAGTCCGAAGACTGACGAGGACAAGGAAATTCGCGACCGCTACGCCAAGTGCCTGGGCAGCGCGGTGAACCCCGTACTGCGGCAAGGTAACTCGGACCGACGCGCGCCCAAGGCCGTCAAGGAATACGCCCGCAAGCACCCGCACAGCATGGCGGCATGGTCGCCGGCGTCGCGCACCCACGTCGCGACCATGAAGGGCGGCGACTTCTACCACGGCGAGAAGTCGATGACGCTGGACCGCGCGCGCAACGTGAAGATGGAGCTGGAAACCGAAAGCGGCAAGACGATCGTGCTCAAGCCGATGGTGTCGCTGCGCAACGCCGACGTCATCGATTCCATGTTCATGAGCAAGAACGCCCTCGTCGAGTTCTACGAGGAGCAGATGCAGGACGCCTACGAGACCGGCGTGATGTTCTCGTTGCACGTCAAGGCGACGATGATGAAGGTCTCCCACCCCATCGTCTTCGGGCACGCCGTGAAGATCTTCTACAAGGAGGCCTTCGCCAAGCACCAGGAACTCTTCGACGAACTCGGCGTCGACGTCAACAACGGATTGGTCGATCTGTACAGCAAGATCGAGTCGCTGCCGGCGTCGCTGCACGAGGAGATCATCCGCGATCTGCACGCGTGCCACGAGCATCGGCCCGAGCTCGCGATGGTCGATTCGGCCAAGGGCATCACCAACTTTCATTCGCCCAGCGACGTGATCGTCGACGCGTCGATGCCGGCGATGATCCGCGCGGGCGGCAAGATGTGGGGCGCCGACGGTCGGCAGAAGGACACCAAGGCCGTCAACCCCGAGTCCACCTTTTCCCGCATCTACCAAGAGATCATCAACTTCTGCAAGACCCACGGGCAGTTCGATCCGACGACGATGGGCACGGTCCCCAACGTCGGACTGATGGCGCAGCAGGCCGAGGAGTACGGCTCACACGACAAGACCTTCGAGATCCCCGAGGGCGGCGTCGCCAACATCGTCGACCTCGACACCGGGGAGGTGCTGCTGACCCAGAACGTGGAGGCCGGCGACATCTGGCGCATGCCCATCGTGCGGGACGAAGCGATACGGGACTGGGTCAAGTTGGCCGTCACCCGGGCGCGCAACTCGGGCATGACGGTGGTGTTCTGGCTCGACACCGAACGCCCGCACGAGGTCGAGCTGCGGAAGAAGGTCAAGGAGTACCTCAAGGAACACGACACCGAGGGCCTGGACATCAACATCATGCCGCAGGTGTGGGCCATGAGGTACACGCTGGAGCGCGCGATGCGTGGCCAGGACACCATCGCCGCCACCGGAAACATCCTGCGCGACTACCTCACCGACCTGTTCCCGATCCTGGAGCTGGGCACCAGCGCCAAGATGCTGTCCATCGTGCCGTTGATGGCCGGCGGCGGAATGTACGAAACCGGCGCGGGCGGCTCGGCGCCCAAGCACGTCCACCAGCTCGTCGAGGAGAACCACCTGCGCTGGGACTCCCTCGGTGAATTCCTGGCTCTGGGAGCCTGTTTCGAGGATATCGGCATCAAGACCGACAACGAGCGCGCCAAGCTGCTGGGCAAGACGCTGGATGCCGCGATCGGAAAGTTGTTGGACAACAACAAGAGTCCGTCGCGCAAGACGGGTGAGCTCGACAACCGCGGCAGCCAGTTCTATCTGGCGCTGTACTGGGCTCAGGAACTCGCCGCGCAGCACGACGACGAGGAGTTGCGCGAGCGCTTCGCCGCGCTGGCCGAGTCGTTGGGCGAGAACGAGGAGACCATCGTGGCCGAACTCGCCGAGGTGCAGGGTGAGTCGGTCGACATCGGCGGGTACTACTACCCGGACAGCGAGAAGACGACGGCGGTGATGCGGCCGAGCAAGACGTTCAACGAAGTGCTGGCCGCCGCGCACGGCTGACGCCGCAGGGAGGCACCGATGTCGAGCCCGGGTTCCAAAGAAGCCAAGATCAAGGTCAAGGGCCGCGTGGTCGAGCTCGACGGCGACGAGATGACCCGCGTCATCTGGAAGCTGATCAAGGACCAGCTGATCCTTCCGCACCTCGACATCGATCTGGACTACTACGACCTGGGCATCGAGCACCGCGATCGCACCGACGACCAGGTGACGATCGACGCGGCCTACGCCATCAAGAAGCACGGCGTGGGGGTCAAGTGCGCGACGATCACCCCCGACGAGGCCCGCGTCTCCGAGTTCAACCTCAAGAAGATGTGGCTGTCGCCGAACGGGACGATCCGGAACATCTTGGGCGGCACCATCTTCCGCGAACCGATCGTCATCTCCAACGTGCCACGCCTGGTTCCGGGCTGGACCAAACCGATCGTCATCGGCCGCCACGCGTTCGGCGACCAGTACCGGGCGACCAACTTCAAGGTCGACAAGCCCGGCACCGTCGCCATCACGTTCACCCCGGCCGACGGCAGCGAGCCGATGGTCCACGAGATGGTGTCCCTGCCCGACGACGGCGGCGTGGTGATGGGGATGTACAACTTCAAGGACTCCGTGCGCGACTTCGCGCGCGCGTCGTTCAAGTACGGCCTGAACGCCAAGTGGCCGGTGTACCTGTCCACCAAGAACACCATCCTCAAGGCCTACGACGGCATGTTCAAAGACGAGTTCCAGCGCATCTACGACGAGGAATTCAAGGAGCAGTTCGAGTCCGAGGGCCTGACCTACGAGCACCGGCTGATCGACGACATGGTCGCCGCCTGCCTCAAGTGGGAGGGCGGCTACGTGTGGGCGTGCAAGAACTACGACGGCGACGTGCAATCGGACGCCATCGCCCAGGGCTACGGCTCGCTGGGGCTGATGACCTCGGTGCTGATGACGGCCGACGGCAAGACGGTCGAAGCCGAGGCCGCGCACGGCACCGTCACCCGGCACTTCCGCCAGTACCAGGCCGGCAAGCCCACCTCGACCAACCCGATCGCCTCGATCTTCGCCTGGACGCGGGGACTGGCGCACCGCGGCAAGCTGGACGACACCCCCGAGGTGGTCGAGTTCGCGCAGACGCTGGAAAACGTCGTCGTCTCCACCGTCGAGAGCGGGAAGATGACCAAGGACCTCGCCATCCTGATCGGGCCTGAGCAGGAGTGGCAGCAGAGCGAGGAATTCCTCGACTCGATCGCGGAGAACCTGGAAAAGGAACTGGCTAGCTAGCCGGCGGCCGGTGCCGGTCGGAAAGCCGGTCCGGCCCCGCGGTGCATTCGTCGATGAAGTCGGCGATGGCCGCGGTGACGCGTTCGGGCGCCTCGAACATCGGCACGTGCCCGACGCCGTCGAGCTTGGTGATCTTCGTTCCCTCGGGCAAAAAGTCGGTGAAATGCCGGCTGAACCTGCTGGGCGGCACCACCCGGTCCTTCTCGCACAGCACCAGCTGCACGGGCACGGCGGTCTGCGCCAGCTCCAGCAAGCCCGGCTGCAGCAGCGACTTGATCAGCAGCTGGAAGTAGGCCGGGCAGTGCGCGGCGTCGTCGACCACACCGCGCAGTTGCTCGTCGCTGACCCCTTCCGGGGTGGCGCTCAGTGGCAGGGTCGCCAGCCGGCGGCTCAGCGGCAGCCGCAGCGCGCGCGGGCCCAGCAGCCGGGCCAGTCCCAGGATCGGCATCCCGGCGATGAACTTGCTGATCACCTCGAATTTGACCGGGCTCCAGCGCGTCCACCCGCCCGCGGCGCCGACGCCGGTGACGCTGCGCGCCCGCCCGCGCCGCTCGAGCTCGAAGGCCACCCAGCCGCCCAGCGAGTTGCCCACCAGGTGCGCGCTCTCCCAGCCGAGTTGGTCGAGCTGACGTTCGACGTGGTCGGCCAGCACCGACGAGCTCAGCAGCCAGGTGCCCGCGTAGGGGCCGCCGTTGTGCCCGGCCATGGTTGGGGCGAAGACCTCGTAGCGGCCCTTGAAACGGTCGCTGTCGGCCAGCCGCGGCGCCACCGGCTCCCACACCGTCTGCGACATCAAAAACCCGTGGAGCAGCACGACCGGCTCGCCGGAACCGAGATGGATCGGGGGACGGGCCGAGGGCGATGCCGAGTGAGCGGGGCTCACGAGCGAGGAGCCGAGCAGACGAGGTTGTGCATAACCCGACATTAAAGGCGGTACCGCCGGTATCGCAAGGCGGGCCCATCGCGGGTGTCCGGCGCGCAGCACATTCGGCATCGAGGGTGAGGCTGGCCGCACACCGGGCGGGGCGGCCGCGCGTGAAAAGATCGGTGCATCATGAGCACCGCTACCGGATCCAGCCGCATCTTCTCCGGCGTGCAGCCCACGTCCGATTCGCTTCACCTGGGTAACGCGCTGGGCGCCGTCACCCACTGGGTCGAACTGCAGGACGACCATGACGCGTTCTTCTGCGTGGTCGACCTGCATGCCATCACAGTCGCCCAGGATCCCGAGGCGCTGCGGCGGCGGACCCTGGTCACCGCCGCCCAATACCTGGCCCTGGGCATCGATCCGGCGCGCAGCACCGTCTTCGTGCAGAGCCACGTGCCCGCCCACCCCCAGTTGGCATGGGTGCTGGGCTGCTTCACCGGCTTCGGGCAGGCGTCGCGGATGACGCAGTTCAAGGACAAGTCGCTGCGCCAGGGCGCCGACTCCACCACCGTGGGTTTGTTCACCTACCCGGTGCTGCAGGCCGCCGACGTGCTGGCCTACGACACCGACCTGGTGCCGGTGGGCGAAGACCAGCGCCAGCACCTCGAGCTGGCCCGCGACGTGGCGCAGCGGTTCAACGCCCGATTCCCGGACACGTTCGTGGTGCCCGACGTGCTCATCCCCAAGGCGACCGCGAAGATCTACGACCTACAGGACCCCACGTCGAAGATGAGCAAATCCGCGGCCACCGACGCCGGGCTGATCAACCTGCTCGACGATCCGGCGTTGTCGGCCAAGAAGATTCGGTCGGCGGTGACCGACAGCGAGCGCGAGATCCGCTTCGACACCGACGCCAAGCCCGGCGTGTCCAACCTGCTGACCATCCAGTCGGCGGTCAGCGGCGTCGGCGTCGACAAGCTTGTCGAGGGCTATGCCGGAAAGGGTTACGGCGATCTGAAGAAGGACACCGCCGAGGCGGTGGTCGAGTTCGTCGCCCCGATCAAGGCCCGCGTCGACGAACTGACGGCCGACTTGGCCGAATTGGAGGCCATTTTGGCGGCCGGCGCCGAACGGGCCCAGGATGTCGCCGGGAAAACGGTCCAGCGGGTTTACGATCGGCTTGGGTTCCTTCCGCAACGGAGGTAAGACGTTTCACCATGAGCGAGCCGGCCGAGGAGGGATTTCTTGATCGGCTGCGGTCCCGGCACGGGTGGCTCGACCATGTCATCCGGGCCTACCAGCGTTTCGACGAGCGCAACGGCGGCTTCTTTGCCGCCGGCCTCACCTATTACACGATTTTCGCGTTGTTCCCGTTGCTCATGGTCGGTTTCGCGGTATTCGGCTTCGTGCTGGCCCGGCGGCCGCACCTGCTGAGCACGATCGACGACCACATTCGCTCGCAGGTGTCGGGCACGCTGGGTAATCAGCTGCAGGAGTTGATGAACTCGGCCATCGACGCCCGGACTTCGGTGGGTGTCATCGGTCTGGTCACCGCGGTATGGGCGGGCCTGGGCTGGATATCGCACCTGCGGCAGGCGCTGACCGAGATGTGGTGGGACTCCCACCTCGAGTCGCCGGGCTTCGTGCGGAGCAAGTTCTCCGATCTGCTGGCGATGGTGGGGACGTTCGCGGTGATCGTGGCCACCGTCGCGCTGACCACCGTCGGCCACGCCGCGCCCATGGCCGCGTTGCTGAAATGGCTTGGCGTACCGCAATTCGCGGTGTTCGACTGGCTGTTCTGGCTTTTCTCGATCCTGATCGCGACCCTGGTGTCGTGGCTGCTGTTCACGTGGATGATCGCGCGCCTGCCCCGGGAGAAGGTCAGCTTCGTCGATTCGATGCGGGCCGGGCTGATCGCGGCCGTCGGCTTCGAAGTGTTCAAGCAGGTGGGGTCGATCTATTTGAAGACGGTGTTGCGCAGCCCCGCGGGCGCGGCGTTCGGCCCGGTGCTGGGATTGATGGTGTTCGCCTACATCACCGCCTATCTCGTGTTGTTCTGCACCGCGTGGGGGGCGACGGCATCCACCGACCCGCGCGACCGCCCTGTGGAGCCCCCGGCCCCGGCGATCATCGCGCCGCGGGTGCACATGGATGAAGGTCTGAGCACCCGCCAGACGCTCACCGCGATGGGGCTGGGAGCCGTTGGGGCGCTGGCGCTTTCGCGGATCGCCGGGTTGGCCCGCCGTGGCCGCTAGCTGACCAGCTTCAAGCCCGCGATGCAGGCCACGATCCCGCCGATCAGCAACAGCTTGGTCAACGACGCCGGTTCCTCGCCGATCAGCGCCGCGTAGCCCACCGTCAGCACGGCCCCGACGCCGACCCAGACCGCGTAACTGGTTCCGACCGGCAACGTGCGCATCGCGGTTGCCAGCCCGGCCATCGAAAGCGCCAGCGCGACAACGAAGACCAGCGAAGGGCCGAGCCGGGAGAAGCCGTCGGACTTGTTCAGGGCGGTCGCCCACACCGCCTCCAGGACGCCCGACGCGATCAAGACGAGCCATGCCATTGCGCACCTCCACGGCGCCCGTCTTGTCGCTGGCCGGGTACGGGGCCCCTCGTCCGGTGTCAGGTGCTGACGTCTCCGATGTTAACGCTCAGAGCCAGTCGCCGCGCGCCATGACGTCGCTCACCCGCAAATCACGGTCGAGCACCACAAGATTGGCGTCGTACCCGGGCCGCAGGCTGCCGACCCGTTCGAGCCCCAGCGCGCGCGCCGGGGTCGCCGATGTCACCTGAACCGCCGCGGCCAGCCCGGCGTCGCGGTCCGCGCCGAACCCGGCCACGGCGCGAAAGAGCCGATCCATGGTGGCCGTGCTGCCCGCGATCGTTGACGTCCCCTGCACCCGCGCCACGCCGGAGACCACGTCGATGCGCACCGCGCCGAGCCGATACGCGCCGTCGGCGCGGCCCGCCGCGGCGATCGCGTCGGTGATCACGGCGACGCGGTCCGCGCCGGCCGCCTCGATCACCGCGCGCGCCACGTCTGGGTGCAGGTGCACGCCGTCGACGATGAGCTCGACCGTCACCCGTGGGTCCCGCAGCAGCGCGAGCGCCGGGCCGGGCTCGCGGTGGTGCAGCGGCGGCATCGCGTTGAACAGATGCGTACCCACCGTGGCGCCCAACTCGATGGCGCGGCGGGTCTGCTCGTAGCTCGCGTCGGTATGTCCCAACGCCACAACGACTCCCGCGTCGACGAAGCGGCTGATGGCGGCGTCGGTGCCGGGCAGCTCCGGCGCCAGGGTGACCATCTTGATCGCGTCGCCGCCGGCGGTCAGCAGCCCTTCGATCTCGTCGGGGTCCGGGTCGCGCATCTGGGTGCGGTCATGGGCCCCGCACTGTGCCCGGTTCAGCCAGGGGCCTTCGAGATGAATGCCCGCGATCGTGCCCCGCCGGGTGGCGTCGGTGAGCGCGCGCACCCCGCCGAGTAGTTCCTGGGGAGCGGCGGTCACCAGGCTGGCCAGCGTCGTGGTGGTGCCGTGACGCAGGTGGAAGGCGGCGGCGTCGCCGATGGCGTCGGCGTCGGTGTAGGAAGCGCCCCCGCCGCCGTGCACGTGCATGTCGATAAATCCCGGCACCACAGTGCAATCGGGGTAGTCGCGGTCGGGCGGGCGCGGCGGCGGCCCGGGCGCGGCGGCCGCGATCCGCCCGCCAGCGGTCTCGAGCCAGCCCGGTCGGCAGAGCCGCCCGTCCACGACCATGGTTCCCGCGGCGATCAGTCCCACCGGCCGCCATTCTCCCAGAAGTGGCGGATGTCCTCGAGCTGGCGCCCCTTGGTCTCCGGCGCATACCGATAGACGAAGACGAACGCGATCAACGCGAGCGCGGCGAACGCCGCGAAAGTCCCTGCGCCGCCCAAGGAATGCAGCATGGTCAGGAAGACGGCGGCGATGATGGCGTTGGCCACCAGGTTGGAGGTGAGCATGGTGCTCGACCCGATCGAGCGCAGCCGGGACGGGAAGCTTTCGCTGGCGTACACCCAGCCCAGGGAGCCGAAACCCATGGTGTAGCCGAAGATGAACAGCAACACGCCGGCGAACCCGGCGACCGCGCCGCCGATCCCACGGCCGAACACGGCCGTCAGCACGACGTCGGCGCCGATCATCATCGCGGTGCCGCACAACAGGATTGGCCGCCGGCCCACCCGGTCGACCAGCAGCAGCGCCGTGCCGACGGCGGCCAATCCGGCCACCTGGACCAGCGCCGGCAGACCCAGCAACGCGAAATTGCCGGTGAAGCCCATGGCCTCGAAGATTCGGGGGCTGTAGTAGATGATCGCGTTGATGCCGGTGATCTGGATCAGGAAGCCGAGAACGACGACGAAGACAGTCGCCCGAAGATAGGGCCTGCGAACCATTTCCGGCAGTATCTCGGAGAGCCGGCCGCCACCTTCGCTGACCGCCCGGCCGATATCGGCGAGCTCGTCGTCCACCCGCGCGTCGGGCTCCACCCGCAGCAGCGCCCGCCGGGCGTCGTCGACCCGGCCTTTGAGCACGTACCACCGGGCCGTATCGGGCATCCGAATCACCAACGGCGCCAACAGCAATGCGGGCACGCACGCCAACCCCAGCATCCACCGCCAGCTGTGCGTGCCGGCCAGCAGGTAGCCGGTCACGTATCCGACGATGAGCCCGCTGACGATCGCCAGCTGGTAAGCCGTCAGCAGCGAGCCGCGCACCGCCGTCGGCGCCGATTCGGCCACGTACACCGGGACGACCACCACCGTCACGCCAATGGTCAGCCCGACGAGCAGGCGCGCCCCCAGCAGCATCGGCAGCGACACCGAGAACGCGGCCAGCAGCGCGAAAGCCGCGTAGGCGAACAGGATCAGCACGACCGAGCGTTTGCGGCCGATCACGTTGGCCAGCACACCGGCGCCGAGCGCCCCGATGATCTGGCCGATCACCACCATCGTCGTCAGCAGTTCCTGTTGCCGGGTGGACAGCCCGAAATCCTCGGTGACGAACAACTGCGCACCGGCGATGATGGACAGGTCATAGCCATAGATGACGCCCACGCTGGCGGCGGTCAGCCCGACCAGCAGGCCGCGCCGCGATCCGGTGCCCACCCGCGCTCAGCGGTGTTGGGGTCGGCGGTTCATCGAGCGTGCGGCCATGATCAAGCTAAACACGATGATGGCGCCGATGACAGCGACGCCCACCCGGACCGGCAGGGCGTCCGCCGAGCCGATGATCGCGCCGGCCGCAGCGTTATTGGCGAGCCGGTCGGCGGCGGTGTCGCTCTTGGCGGGCGCCAGCGACGGGTCGGGAGCGACCAGCGAGCCGACCTGCGTGCCCTGCGGGGTGGCGAACCCGTAGTCCAGCAGGTGGGCGGCCTGTTCCCACGGCGCGATCGGTTGCCGCGTCCCGTGCAGCAGCACCGCCACCAACCGCCGCCCGTCGTGGTTGGCCGCGCCCACGAACGTCTGGCCCGCGTCGTCGGTGTAGCCGGTCTTGCCGCCCAGGGCCCCGGGATACTTGTAGAGCAGCTGGTTGTCGTTCTCCAGCTCGTAGCCGGGGTGGTCGCCGTGGCCGGGGAAGTCGAAGGTCCGGGTCGCGACGATGTTGGCGAACGTGGGGTTCTGCCACGCGTAGCGATAGAACAGCCCGATGTCGTAGGCCGAGGTGCTCATGCCGGGCGCGTCCAGCCCCGACGGCGTCGCCACCCGGGTGTCCTGGCCGCCGAGCTTGGCGGCCAGCACGTTGATCTTCTCCAGCGCTTGCTGCATGCCGCCGAGCTGCATGGCCAGCGCGTGGGCGGCGTCGTTGCCGGAGTGCATCAGCAGCCCGTGCAGCAGCTGGTTGACGGTGAACACGCCGCCTTCCTGGACGCCGACTTTGGTGCCCTCGGCGGCCGCGTCATCGGTGGTTCCGGCGACCGACTTGTTCAGGTTGAGCGTGTTGATGGCGGCCATCGCCACCAGCACCTTGATGATGCTGGCCGGGCGGTGCCGGCCGTGCGGGTCTTTGGCGGCGATGACCGCGCCGCTGTCCAGGTCGGCCACCAGCCAGGCCTCGGCGGACACGTCGCCCGGGAGCGGCGGCGTATTGGGTGCGGCGACAATGCCGCAACTGGCCAGGGCGTCACCCCCGACCGGCTTGGCGGGCACCGCCAGCGGGATCGGGGGATCGCCGGCCGTGGGGACCTCCGACGAGTCCACCGCCGGCGGGGTGTTCACCTTGTACGGGCAGCTCGCGGGCGCGGCGTTGGGTTCGGCGCCGGGTTCGGCCTTGGCGGGTGGCAGCGCGAGCGGCAAGGCAATCGTGGCGGGAGCCCAGGCCACGAAACCCGCTGCGACCAGGCACGACATCGAACGTAGGAAGCTCATCGTCTGTGCACCTTAAGCGATCGGGGGCCCGAATCCGAGGAGCCGCGCTGTGACGGATGAGACGGAAGTTACTCAGCCGGGGCGGCGGCCCCGGGATACGCTGGGCGCGCGGTCCGCGGGAAAGCGCCCGCCCGCACCGACTTCAGAGGATTCGCCATTCCCGACGACCGATTGTGGGCCAGGCTGCGGCGCCGGCGCGACGGCGCGGCCGGTGTCACCCCGCGCGCGCTGAAGGATCTGCTCAAACAGGTCGAGAAGGCGACCCAGGTGCGGCGTTCCGGGCTCGATCAGGTGCTGGCGGAACTCACGCTGCACCGTGACGCCGCCACCGAGCCGGAGCTGCGGTCGGCGCTGGCATGGTTGTGCAACGCCGTCTCGCGGTTCGGGCGCAACCCGAGCGCCCCGCACGCCCGCGAGGTGATGCTGGCCGCCGACGCGGTCAAGCGGGCTAGCGGCTAGTGGCGATCGCAAGCGCGGCGAAGCCGGGCGCAGCGGGTCGCCACCATCCGGCTAGAGCCGCGCCGACTCCTCGTGCAGCACCTCACGCAGGATGGCCTCGATGGTGTCGAACTCGGCCTGGCCGCTGATCAGCGGCGGCGCCAGTTGAATGACGGAATCGCCACGGTCGTCGGTGCGGCAATACAACCCGGCATCGAACAGTGCCGAGCCCACCCGCGCCAGCAGCGGCCGGCGCTCGTCGTCGCTGAACGTCTGCTTGGTCGCCTTGTCCTTGACCAGTTCCACGCCAAAGAAAAACCCCTCGCCGCGCACGTCGCCGACGATCGGCAGGTCGTAGAGCTTTTCCAGGGTGGCGCGCAAGGCCGGCGCGCTGGCCCGGACGTGATCGTTGAGCGCCTCGCGCTCGAAGATGTCGAGGTTGGCCAGCCCGACGGCCGCCGAAACCGGGTGGCCGCCAAAGGTATAGCCGTGCGGGAACATCGTCGCGCCGTCGTTGAACGGCTCGAACAGGCGCTCGCTGGCGATCATGGCGCCGATCGGTGAGTAGCCCGACGTCATTCCCTTGGCGCAGGTGATCATGTCGGGCACGTAGCCGAAGTCGTCACAGGCGAACATCGACCCGATGCGGCCGAACGCGCAGATCACCTCGTCGGAGACCAGCAGCACGTCGTATTCGTCGCAGATTTCCCGCACGCGCTCGAAATAGCCTGGGGGAGGCGGGATGCTGCCACCGGCGTTCTGCACCGGCTCCAGGAACACCGCCGCCACGGTGTCGGGGCCCTCGAACTCGATAGCCTCGGCGATGCGGTCCGCGGCCCACTGCCCGAAGGCTTTCGGGTCGGTGCGCAGCGGTTCCGGCGCCCGGTAGAAGTTGGTGTTGGGCACCCGGAAGCCCCCGGGCGTCACCGGTTCGAAGGGCGCCTTGTAGCGGGGCAGCCCGGTGATCGCCAGGGCGCCCTGGGTGGTGCCGTGGTAGGCGACCGACCGCGAAATCACCTTGTGCTTACTGGGTTTGCCGGTGAGCTTGAAGTACTGCTTGGCCAGTTTCCACGCGGTCTCGACGGCCTCGGTGCCGCCGGTGGTGAAGAAGACGCGGTTGAGGTCGCCCGGGGTGTAGCCGGCGAGGCGCTCGGCGAGCTCGATCGCCGTCGGGGTGGCGTATCCCCACAGGGGAAAGAACGCCAGCGTGCCCGCCTGCCGGGCGGCGGCCTCGGCGAGCTCGGCCCGCCCGTGACCGACCTGCACGGTGAACAGCCCGGACAGGCCGTCGAGGTAACTCTTGCCGTGGTTGTCGAAGATGGTGACGCCCTCGCCGCGGGTGATGATCGGCGGCGTGATTCCCGGGCCGTGCCGGGAGAAGTGCAGCCACAGGTTGTCGGTCATTGGTGGTGAGCGTAGCGCCCGCTTCGGGCTTGGTTGGATTGCCCGACTCCTCACTCGCGCCGTTTCGGCGCTCGCCGTCGCCGGGCTTGGTTGGTTTGCCCGACTCCTCGCTCGCGCCGTTTCGGCGCTCGCCGTCGCCGGGCTAGGCTCGGCGATATGACCTCAGCGCAACAGGTCAGCGAATTCGAGTCGTTGCGACCGCATCTCATGTCGGTCGCCTACCGGCTGACCGGCACGGTCGCCGACGCCGAGGACATCGTCCAAGACGCCTGGCTGCGCTGGCACCGCCAGGACCCCGACAAGGGAACGCAGATCACCGACCTGCGGGCGTGGTTGACCACGGTGGTGAGCCGGCTTGGTCTGGACAGGCTGCGCTCGGCGGCGCACCGGCGCGAGACCTACACCGGAAACTGGCTGCCCGAGCCCGTCGTCACCGGATTCGGCCCGCCCGCTTCCGAAGCCGACCCGCTGTCCGCGGTGGTGGCCGGCGAGGACGCCCGGTTCGCGGCGATGGTGGTGCTGGAGCGCCTCTCGCCCGACCAGCGGGTCGCGTTCGTCTTGCATGACGGGTTCGACGTGCCGTTCGCGGAGGTTGCCGAGGCGCTGGGTACCAGCGAGGCCGCCGCCCGGCAGCTGGCCTCGCGGGCCCGCAAGGCCGTCGCGGCCGAGCCGCCGCCCGAACCCGACCCATCGCACAACGAGGTGGTGGGAAAGTTGTTGGCCGCCATGGCCGCCGGCGATCTGGAGGCGGTGGTCTCCTTGCTGCACCCGGACGTCATCTTCACCGGCGATTCAAATGGCAAGGCGCCCACGGCCGTTCACGTCATCCACGGCCCGGACAAGGTGGTCCGGTTCATGCTCGGCCTTGCCAACCGCTACGGGCCCGCCTTCTACACGTCCTATCAAGCAGGACTGGTCAACGGCGAGCTGGGCATCTACACCGCCGGCTTCCCCGCTGCCGACGGCTACCGCGAGATGTGCCCGCGGATCATGGCGATGACGGTGCGTGACGGAAAGGTTTGCGCCTTATGGGATGTCGCCAATCCCGAGAAGTTCACCGGCTCTCCGCTGCGGCGCGAGCAGCCGTAAGTCAGTCGAGTCAGGCGCAGATTGGAGAGAGAGCACATGGGCGGCAGCGTCACCGAAACGATGGGCAAATTGATGTTCCGCGGTATGGACATGATGCGCCACCGCAGCGCCTTCGACGTCGGCGCTGTGTCCCCGCAAGGTAAGGACTTCACCGGTTTCGACAAAACGCGGCAAATCTTGTTGGTGACGTTCAAGCGTTCCGGCGAGGCGATGCCGAGCCCGATAAACCACGGTGTCGCAGACGGAAAGATCTACGTGCGAACGGATGCGTCCACCGGAAAGGTGAAGCGGATCAACAACAATCCGCGTGTCGTTGTGGTGCCCAGCAGTCTTCGGGGCAAGCCAAAAGGGCAAGCGGTCGCCGGAAAGGCCAGGATCTTGCCCGAGTCCGAACACGCCCACGCGTACAAGGTGATTGCGGCGAACTGGAGCCTGCCGATGAAGTTGTTCGAGCGCACTCTGGACAAGGGCAGCGCGGCGCTCAGTATTCCGACCACCTATATCGAGATCGAGCCCGCCCAGGAGGGCTGATCAGCCCACGCCCTGGTTCGCTAGCCAATTGGCGACGACCCGCTGCGCCCGGCTACGCCGCGCTTGCGATCGTCGCTAGCCCAGGGAATCCGGCACGCGTCACCCGAATTGAAGCCCTGCTCGGTGATGCCTAGCGCGGTGTTCACCCGCGCGCGCATGTTCTCCAACCCAATTTGATAGGTCAGCTCGAACACCCCGGCATCGCCGAAGCGGGCCCGCAGGTCGTCGACCTGCTCGTCGGTGACGGTGTGCGGATCGGTGGTCATCGCGTCGGCATAGGCGATGGCGGCGCGCTCGTCGTCGGTATAGGCCGGCGAGGTGGCGTAGTTGTCGATCTCCTTGAGCCGCTCCACGTCCAGGCCGTCCAGACGCTGCAGCATCGATCCGAAGTCGACGCACCACGAGCAGCCGATCTGGCGCGCGGTCCACAACACCGCCAGCTCACGCACGCTGGCCGGCAGGGTTTTCGACGCCCGCTCGACCATCGCCTCGTGCATGGCGCTCGCGGTCATCAGCTTGCGATGATGCGCGGCCACGGCGAACGGCTCGGGAACTTGGCCGTAGCGACGCTTGGCTATCCGATACATGGCCCGGATCAGCAATCCGGCGCGCTTGGGGGGCAGGGGCTCGATGCGGGTTTTCTGTGTCATACCCCTCAGACGAGACAGCCCGGCGATGTGTGACGAGCAGACGCGGCCGGTCAGCGCGAGAACATGATCGCGCGCTTGACCTCCTGGATCGCCTTGGTGATCTGGATGCCGCGCGGGCAGGCCTCGGTGCAGTTGAACGTGGTGCGGCACCGCCATACGCCGTCGACCTCGTTGAGGATGTCCAGGCGCTCGGCGGCCGCCTCGTCGCGGCTGTCGAAGATGAACCGGTGGGCGTTGACGATCGCGGCCGGGCCGTAGTAGCTGCCCTCGTGCCAGAAGATCGGGCAGCTGGTGGTGCACGCCGCGCACAGGATGCACTTGGTGGTGTCGTCGTAGCGGGCGCGGTCGGTCGGGCTCTGAATGCGTTCGCGCGTCGGCGGGTTGCCGGTGGTGATCAGGTACGGCTTGACGGCGCGGTAGGCGTCGAAGAACGGCTCCATGTCGACCACGAGGTCCTTCTCGACCGGCAGCCCGCGGATCGGCTCGACCGTGATGGTCAGCGATTTGCCCGCCTTCTTGGGGAGCAGGTCGCGCATCAGCACCTTGCAGGCCAGCCGGTTGACACCGTTGATCCGCATGGCATCCGACCCGCACACGCCGTGCGCGCAGGAGCGCCGGAAGGTCAGCGTCCCGTCCAGGTAGCTCTTGATGTAGATCAGCAGATTGAGCATCCGGTCGCTGGGCAGGCAGGGCACCCGAAAGCTTTGCCAGCCACCGGTTTCCGCGTAGGCATCGGGCTGGTCGGGGTTGAACCGGGCGATCTTGACGGTCACCATCACCGCCTCGTCGGGAACCGGCGGAAGGGGCGGTTCCAGACTTTCGGCCTGCGGCTCTGCAACGTCCGTCATCAGTACTTCCGTTCCTTGGGTTCGTAGCGCGTCTGCACCACGGGCTTGAAGTCCAGCGCGATGTCGCTCAAAAGGTCGGTGCCCTGCTTGTAGGCCATGGTGTGGCGCATGTAGTTGACGTCGTCGCGGTTGGGGTAGTCCTCGCGGGCGTGCCCGCCGCGGGACTCCTTGCGGTTCAGCGCGCCGACCACGGTGACCTCGGCCAGCTCGAGCAAGAAGCCCAGCTCGATGGCTTCCAGCAAGTCGCTGTTGAATCGCTTCCCCTTGTCGTGCACGGTGATTCGCGAATAGCGCTCCTTCAGGGCGTGGATGTCGGTCAGCGCCTGCTTGAGCGTCTCCTCGGTGCGGAACACCGCGGCGTTGTTGTCCATCGACTGCTGCAACGCGTTGCGGATGTCGGCGACGCGCTCGTTGCCGTGCTCGGAGAGGATGTCGCCCACCCAGCCGACGACCATCGCCGCCGGATCCGGCGGCATGTCCACGAAGTCGTGTCCCCGTGCGTAATTGGCGGCGGCGATGCCGGCCCGGCGGCCGAACACGTTGATGTCCAGCAGCGAGTTGGTGCCCAGCCGGTTGGCGCCATGCACCGACACGCACGCGCATTCGCCCGCCGCGTACAGGCCCGGGACCGTGGAGGTGTTGTCCCGCAACACCTGTCCGGTGACGGTGGTCGGGATGCCGCCCATCACGTAGTGACACGTCGGGTACACCGGGACCAGCTCCTTGACCGGGTCCACGCCCAGATAGGTGCGGGCGAACTCGGTGATGTCGGGCAGCTTGGCCTCGAGCACGTCCTCGCCGAGGTGGCGGACGTCGATGTAGACGTAGTCCTTGTGCGGGCCGGCGCCGCGGCCCTCCAGGACTTCCAAAACCATTGAGCGAGCGACGATGTCGCGCGGTGCCAGGTCGACGATCGTCGGTGCGTAGCGTTCCATGAACCGCTCACCCTCGCCGTTGAGCAGCCGGCCACCCTCGCCGCGCACGGCCTCGGAGATCAGGATGCCCAAACCGGCCAGGCCGGTCGGGTGAAATTGGTGAAACTCCATGTCCTCCAAGGGAAGTCCCTTGCGGAAGACGATGCCGATGCCGTCGCCGGTCAGCGTGTGTGCGTTGGAGGTGGTCTTGTACATGCGGCCCGAACCGCCGGTGGCGAGCACGATCGCCTTCCCGTGGAAGACGTGGATCTCGCCGGTGGCCAGCTCGTAGGCGACCACGCCGGTGGCCACCGGCCCGCTCGGCGTCTGCGTCAAAACCAGGTCCAGCGCGTAGAACTCGTTGAAGAACTGCACGTCGTGCTTTACGCAGTTCTGGTACAGCGTCTGCAGAATCATGTGGCCGGTGCGATCGGCGGCGTAACAGGACCGGCGCACAGGGGCCTTGCCGTGGTCGCGGGTGTGTCCGCCGAACCGGCGCTGGTCGATGCGGCCCTCGGGGGTGCGGTTGAACGGCATCCCCATCTTTTCCAGGTCGAGCACCGCGTCGATGGCTTCCTTGCACATGATCTCCACCGCGTCCTGGTCGGCGAGGTAGTCGCCGCCCTTGACGGTGTCGAAGGTGTGCCATTCCCAGTTGTCCTCTTCGACGTTGGCCAGCGCCGCGCACATGCCGCCCTGGGCGGCGCCGGTGTGGCTGCGGGTGGGGTAGAGCTTGGTCAGCACCGCGGTGCGCACCCGGGGACCAGCTTCCACCGCGGCGCGCATCCCTGCGCCGCCCGCGCCGACGATCACCACGTCGTACCGGTGTTGCTGGATCACGGGTCAGCCTCCCTCCGTCAGGCGTGAATGTTGGGGTCGAACGTCAGCAGCACGTAGGTGCCCAGCACCAACGTGAACCCCATCGACAGCAACAGCAGGCTGTTGAGCCAGAACCGGGTGCTGTCCTTGCGGCTGTAGTCGTCGATGATCGTGCGCAGGCCGTTGCCGCCGTGCAGCTGCGCCAGCCACAGCAGCGCCAGGTCCCAGAATTGCCAGAACGGCGACGCCCAGCGCTGCGCCACATAGTTGAAGTCGATGCGGTACACGCCGTTGTCCCACATCAGCATGATGAACAGGTGGCCGATCGCCAGCACGAACAGCGCGATGCCCGAGAACCGCATGAACAGCCAGGCGAACTTCTCGAAGTTGGGGATGCCGGACCGGCGCCGCGGCGAGCGGGGATTGTCCAGGCTGGCGGGCCGGTCGTAGCTGCGTTGTTTGACCGGCGCCGTCTGGCCGCGGGTCAGCTGGAGGTCGGGGCTGCTCATCGGAAGTGCTCCATCATGTGGATGACGGTCACGACGCCGGCCGGGACCATCAGCAGCAGGAACACGACGCCGACGATCCAGAACATCAGGCGCTGGTAGCGCGGGCCCTCGGACCAGAAGTCGATCAGGATCACCCGGATCCCGTTCAGGCCGTGGAAGAGCACCGCGGCGATCAGGCCGTATTCCATCAGGCCGACGATGGGCATCTGATAGTCGTGGATCACCGCGTTGTAGGTCTGCGGGCTGACCCGCAGCATCGCCGCGTCCAGGACGTGCACGAACAGGAAAAAGAAGATGGTCGCGCCGCTGATGCGATGCAGCACCCACGACCACATGCCGGGATCGCCCCGGTAGAGGGTCCGCGGCGGCCTGCGTTTGCGCGAGGTCGCCGGTGCGGGTGCCGCCGGATCCGCGGTTGTCGGTTGTGTAGTCACCCCAGTCCTCACCAGCCTTCTTGCGACCTTCTTGCGACGTTGCGCGACAGTCACGCCGGGCACTTGAGCTTAGCTCGCGCACGGTGTGGCTTGCGTCAATGTCCGTCAAGCGAAATGCCGTTTTGCGGCTAGGGTGACTGTCGGAAACGGCCACCGACGAGCGGGGTTGCGCGATGCCGGAGATCGACTGGAAAACGTTGCGGGACAAGGCAATCCAGGCATCCGAAGGGGCCTATGCGCCGTACTCGCGGTTCGCAGTGGGTGCGGCCGCGCTGGTCGACGATCACCGCGTGGTCACCGGGTGCAATGTGGAGAACATCTCATATGGCCTTGGTCTCTGTGCCGAGTGCGCCGTGGTGTGCGCCCTGCATTCCACCGGCGGCGGCCGGCTGGTCGCGCTGGCGTGCGTGGACCAGCGCGGATCGGTGCTGATGCCGTGCGGGCGATGCCGGCAGGTGCTGCTCGAACACGGCGGTCCCGAGTTGCTGATCGACCATCCGCGCGGGCCGCGCCGGCTCGGCGACCTGCTGCCGGATGCCTTCGGTCCCGACGACGTGGCCGCCGGGCGTCGCTGATGCCGCCCGCCTTTGATGCGCCCACGGTGATCAGGACCAAGCGCGACGGCGGCCGGTTGTCCGACGCCGCCATCGACTGGGTCGTCGACGCCTACACCGCCGGCCGGGTGGCCGAGGAGCAGATGGCGGCCCTGCTGATGGCGATCCTGTTGCGGGGCATGGATCGCGGCGAGACGGCCCGGTGGACGTCGGCGATGCTGGCCTCGGGCGAGCGGCTCGACTTCAGCGACCTCGGCGTGCCCACGGTCGACAAGCACTCCACCGGCGGGGTGGGGGACAAGATCACCCTGCCCCTGGTGCCCGTCGTCGCCGCGTGCGGCGCCGCGGTGCCGCAGGCGTCGGGCCGCGGGCTCGGCCACACCGGCGGCACGCTGGACAAGCTGGAATCCATCGCCGGATTCACCGCCGCGCTGTCCAACCGGCGGGTGCGCGACCAACTGCGCGACCTCGGCGCGGCCATCTTCGCCGCCGGTGACTTGTCCCCGGCCGACGCCAAGCTGTACGCGCTGCGCGACATCACCGCCACCGTCGAGTCGCTGCCGCTGATCGCGAGCTCGGTGATGAGCAAGAAGCTGGCCGAGGGGGCCGGCGCGCTGGTGCTCGACGTGAAGGTCGGTTCCGGGGCGTTCACCGACTCGGAAGCGCAGTCCCGCGACCTGGCGAGCGCCATGGTCGCGCTGGGCGCCGCGCACGGGGTGCCCACCCGCGCGCTGCTGACGGACATGAACACCCCGCTGGGCGCGACCGTCGGCAACGCCCTCGAGGTCGCCGAGTCGCTCGAGGTGCTGGCCGGGGGCGGGCCGCCCGACGTCGTCGAGCTGACGCTGCGGCTGGCCTCCGAGATGCTCGAGCTGGCCGGCGTCGACGGCCGCGATCCCGCCGAGACACTGCGGGATGGCACCGCGATGGACCGGTTTCGCCAGCTCGTCGCCGCCCAGGGCGGCGATTTGTCGGTGCCGCTGCCGATCGCTCGGCATGCCGAGACCGTGACTGCCACCCGGGGCGGCACAATGGGCGATATCGACGCGATGGCAGTGGGGCTGGCGGCTTGGCGGCTCGGAGCGGGCAGATCCCGTCCGGGCGATCGCGTGCAGTTCGGCGCCGGCATCCGGCTGCATCGCCGCCCCGGCGAGCCGGTCACGGCCGGTGAGCCGCTGTTCACCCTGTACACCGACACCCCGGAGCGCTTCGGCGCGGCGCTCGCCGAGCTGGACGGCGCCTTCGGCGTCGGCGACGCCGCCCCGGCTTCGCGTCCGCTGATCATCGATCGGATCTCGCAATGACCGCGCCGCTGGGCCTCGAGCAGATCCGCAAGGCCCCCAAGGCCCTGCTGCACGACCACCTCGACGGCGGGCTGCGCCCGTCGACCGTGCTGGAGATCGCCGGGCAGACCGGCTACGACGAGCTGCCCGCCACCGACGTCGACGAGCTGGCGACGTGGTTTCGCACGCGTTCGCACAGCGGCTCGCTGGAGCGCTACCTGGAGCCGTTCTCCCACACCGTCGCGGTGATGCAGACCCCCGAGGCGCTGCACCGCGTCGCCTACGAGTGCGTCGAAGACCTGGCCGCCGACTCGGTGGTCTACGCCGAGGTGCGGTTCGCACCCGAGCTGCACATCGACCGCGGGATGTCCTTCGACGCGATCGTCGATGCCGTGCTGGCCGGATTCGCCGACGGTGAGAAGGCCTGTGCCGGCGCGGGCCGTCCGATCGTGGTGCGCCTACTGGTCACCGCGATGCGGCACGCGGCGGTGTCCCGCGAGATCGCCGAGCTGGCAATCCGGTTCCGGGACAAGGGCGTTGTCGGCTTCGACATCGCCGGCGCCGAGGCCGGCAACCCGCCGACGCGCCACCTGGATGCCTTCGAGTACATGCGAGACCACAACGCGCGCTTCACCATTCACGCCGGCGAGGCGTTCGGCCTGCCGTCCATCCACGAGGCGATCGCGTTCTGCGGTGCCGACCGGCTGGGGCACGGGGTGCGGATCGTCGACGACATCGACGTGCTGCCCGACGGACAGGTCCGGTTGGGTCAGCAGGCGGCGATCCTGCGGGACAAGCGAATTCCGCTGGAACTGTGTCCGAGCTCGAACGTGCAGACCGGCGCCGTCAAGAGCATCGCCGAGCATCCGTTCGACCTGCTGGCCCGCGCCCGGTTCCGGGTGACCGTCAACACCGACAACCGGTTGATGAGCGATACCTTCATGAGCCGCGAGATGCTCCGCCTGGTGGAGGCGTTCGGCTACGGCTGGAGCGACCTCGAACGGTTCACCATCAACGCGATGAAGTCCGCGTTCATCCCGTTCGACGAGCGGCTGGCCATCATCGACGAGGTGATCAAGCCGCGGTACGCGGTGCTGATCGGCTGAGCCGCCGGTGCGGCGTTCTCAGATGTGCCCGGGCATCCCCATCGACGGGTCGGCCGCCGGCATGGGAGGTGGCTCCACCATCGGCGGCGGGGCCATCGGTGCCGCGGCCATGGGCGCCGGCGGTTCCGGTGGCGGCGCGATGGGCGGCGGTGGCGGCGGGGCGTACGGGCCACCCGCGCACACCGGGTCGCTGGGCATGCTGATGCAACTCAAATCCGCGGGGCCGGTGGGTGCCCCGCCCATGGCGTACGGGCCGCCCTGGCACTGCGCCAGCCCCGGCATCCCCGCGCATCGGGGATCCGACGGGTTGGTGGGAAGGCCGGGATCGGGATCGTCGAGCGGCGCGGCGGGTGTGCGCGCGAAGCCGGGTGCCGCGTTCGCCGGGATCGTCGTGGCCGCCCCCAGAATCGACAGGGCCACAACCGTTTTCGTCATCGTGCCGCGCAACCGCGAGGCCGTCACCCAGGTCATCGTTCCCCCCGATATATGCGGACCGGGAGCGCTGCGCCCCCGCGTTATTCGATCAGTCTGCTCCATCGCGGCCAGATCCGGTAGCCCATAACGGATCCGGGTCGACCGACAGGCCGATGGCGCGCACCGTGCCGGCCAGGTGGGTCTGCACCGCGGTCGCCGCTCGCGCGCGATCGCCGTCGCGCAGGGCTTCGGCGATACCCCGATGCTCCTCGAGAATCGTGGCCACCCGGTCGGGGTCGCGCAGCGTCGATTCGCCGATCATCCGCATCTGGCGGTCGCGCAGGGACGCGTAGAAGCCGGACAGGATGGCGTTGCCCGACTCCTGCAGCGTGATGGCGTGGAAGGCGCGGTCGGCCTCCACGAATTCTCGCCAGTCCGCCGCGGCGGCCGCGTCGCGTTGCCGGGCAAGCTCGCCGGATAGGCGCCCGAACACGGCGGCGCACGCGGCGCCGCCGCGCCCGATCACCTTGCCCGCCGCGAACTGCTCGAGCACCAGCCGCGCCTCCATCACCGCGCGCACCTCGTCGGGCGACACCGGAACCACCAGGGCCCCCCGTTGGGGATACAGGCGCAGCAGCCCCTCGGCCTCCAGCCGCAAAAACGCCTCGCGCACCGGCGTGCGCGACATCCCCAGCGCGCTGGCCACGTCGCCCTCGCTGATCAGCTCGCCGCCGGGGAACTCGCCGGTGAGCACCCGCGTCTTGACGTAGTCCAGCGCGCGGTCCTTGGCCGTCCCCGTCCGCCTGTCCTTCGCCGCCACACCCGGCCCTTCTGGTAGCTAAGTCGTATCTCAACCGACCAATTGACCGTACACCGACCGCGTCTAGCTGGGACGTTTGACGCTTAGATACAAGATAAATACTATTTAGATACCAGATACACCTGAGCGGCAAGGGAGACCGACATGCAGCAGCTAGCGACCCCGAACCTGGACCCGACGGTCCCCGCGCCGATGGTCAACGTCGCCGAGTACGCGTTCGAGGGCCGGTTCGAAGAGTGGGCCGAGCAGGCCGAATACTTCGAGTACTCCAGGGCCGCCAACCCGATCGGCTCGGGGCTGACCCCGCGGGTGCCGATCCGGCGGTTCGGTCCCGAGCTCTACCTTGACGCGCCGACCGGCGTGATCCCGCTGGACCTGTCGGCCGAGCTGGGTGGCCCGGCCGGCGCGGCGACCAGCCCCGCGCTGCTGGCCAACTTCGTGTCCATTCGCGCGAACGAGCACGTCGACACCCACCCCAACGCCACCTCGCAGCTGTATTACGTGCTCTACGGGCGGGGGTTCGCGGCGGTCAACGGCCGCCTGATCGAGTGGGAGAAGGGCGACTTCGTGACGCTGCCCGCCGGCGCGCACTCGGTGTTCTATGCCGGCGCGGACACGGCCATGTACTGGGTGCACGACGAGCCCCTGATGCGTTACCTCGGCGCCGACGCGACCCGGCCCCGCTTCCGCGCGACCAAGTTCCGCCGCGCCGACGCCGTCGCCAAGCTGACCGAGATCGCGTCGCGGCCCGGCGCCAACGAGAAGAGCCGCGTCAGTGTCCTGCTGGCCAACGCCGAGCAGGAGCAGACCCTGACCATCACGCACGTGTTGTGGGCCATGTTCGGCGTGCTTCCGCCCCATCAGGTCCAGCGCCCGCACCGGCACCAGTCGGTCGCGCTGGACCTCATCCTGGACGCGCCCGCGGCCGGCTGCTACACGCTGCTGGGCACGCGTCTCGACGCGCGCGGCGACATCGTCGATCCGATCCGGGTGGACTGGCAGGCCGGTGGCGCCTTCACCACCCCGCCGGGCATGTGGCACGCCCACTACAACGAGACCGACGAGCCGGCCCACCTGATCCCGGTCCAGGACGCCGGGCTGCAGACCCACCTGCGCAGCCTCGACATCAAGTTCACCCAGCGCCGCGATCTCGCCGCGGGCTGAGCCGGGGCCCGATGCGGGGCCCGGATTCGACGCCTAGTGTGGCTCGACATGAAGGTGCCGCTGCTGGGCCCGGTGTCGCTGACTGGATTCCAGAACCCCTGGTTCTTCCTCGCGCTGCTGGCCGTGCTGCTGGTGATCGGCCTTTATGTCGTGCAGCAATTCGCCCGCCGTCGCCGGGTGCTGCGGTTCGCCAACATGGAGGTGCTGGAGCGCGTGGCCCCGCCGCACCCGAGCCGGTGGCGGCACGTGCCGACCATCCTGTTGGCCACGTCGCTGGTGCTGCTGACCACGGCGATGGCCGGGCCGACGTCGGATGTGCGGATCCCGCTCAACCGGGCGGTCGTGATGCTCGTCATCGACGTCTCGGAA
Organism: Mycobacterium sp. TKK-01-0059; assembly: GCF_000709305.1. Lineage (NCBI taxonomy): Bacteria > Bacillati > Actinomycetota > Actinomycetes > Mycobacteriales > Mycobacteriaceae > Mycobacterium > Mycobacterium sp. TKK-01-0059. The sequence goes on along the minus strand of NZ_KL446993.1, from coordinate 784,187 downwards.
TCGATGGCCTCCAACGATGTTCCGCCCAACCGCCTGGCCGCGGCGAAGGAGGCCGGCAAGCAGTTCGCCGATCAGCTGACGCCGGCCATCAACCTGGGGCTGGTGGAGTTCGCGGCCAACGCCACGCTGCTGGTGCCCCCGACGACGAACCGCGGCGCGGTGAAGTCGGGCATCGACAGTCTGCAGCCCGCCCCGAAAACCGCTACGGGAGAAGGCATTTTCACCGCGCTGCAGGCGATCGCGACGGTCGGCTCGGTGATGGGCGGCGGCGAAGGCCCGCCGCCGGCGCGGATCGTGCTGGAGTCCGACGGCGCCGAGAACGTGCCGCTGGACCCCAACGCTCCGCAGGGGGCGTTCACCGCCGCCCGGGCCGCCAAGGGCCAAGGCGTGCAGATCTCGACGATCTCGTTCGGCACCCCGTACGGGACCGTCGACTACGAGGGCGCCACCATTCCGGTCCCGGTGGACGATCAGACCCTGCAGAAGATCTGCGAGATCACCGACGGCGAGGCGTTCCACGCCGACAGCCTGGACTCGCTGAAGAACGTGTACACGACGCTGCAGCGCCAGATCGGCTACGAAACCGTCAAGGGCGACGCGAGCCTGGCGTGGATGCTGCTCGGTGCCGTCGTGATGGCCGGCGCCGTGCTGGCCGGCCTGCTGCTGAACCGCAGGCTGCCCGCCTGACCCGCCGGGCGGGGCTCGGTCGGTGGACGGGCGCTAGGTCGGCAGGCGTCGGTTGATCAACAGCGCCAACGCCGTCGCGATCAGCGCCGCGAGCACCCCCAGGCGTAGCCAGCCGGAACTGCCGGGTCCCGGCACGGTGCGGTAGCCGATCTCGTTCTCGATCGCGTTGTAGCTCTTGTTGAGCTCGCCGATGTTGGTGGCGGTGTAGGGCTGCCCGCCGGAGAGCCGGGCGATCGTCTTCATCTGGTCGGTCGACACCGGGACCGCGACGCGCTGCCCGTCCATCTCGATCTCGCCGCCCTTCGTTCCGAACGAGATCGTCGAGATGGGCACGCCCTCGTCCTTGGCCAGGCGCGCCGCGGTGTAGACACCGTCGTGCGGATCGCTGGGGTTCGACGGCTTGTTCTCGCGGCCGTCGGACAGCAGCACGATGCGGGCCGGCGGCGGATTGTCGCCCCCCGTGACCGCCGTGGCGCCGATCGCGTGCAGGGCGGTGAAGATGGCCTGGCCGGTGGCCGTGCTGTCGGCGAAGTCCAGCTTCTTGAGCGCGTCGATGGTCGCCTGGTGCTGCGGAGTGGGCGGGACCAGCAAGTAGGGCGTGCCGGCGAAGCCGACCAGCCCGAGGTTGATGCCGGGCGTCAGCTGGCTGGCGAACTGGCTCGCCGCTTGTTCGGCGGCCTTGAGCCGATTGGGTTCGACGTCGGTCGCCCGCATGGACTGCGACATGTCGATGACGAGCATGATGACCGCGCGGTTGCGCGGGATGCGCATGTCGTGGGTGGGGGTGGCCAGCGCGATCGTCAGCAACGCCAGGCTGAGCAGCGACGCGGCGATCGGCAGGTGCCGCCACGGCGACTGCGCCACGGGGGCGTCGGTGTAGCGGTGCAGCCGTCGGTTGCGACGGGCCTGCACCACGACGTAGACGGCCAGCAGGGCCAGGGGCACCAAACCGAACAGCAACATGGCCGGGCGCTGGAACCCGTACAGCGGCAGCGGGCCGATTCCGGGAAGCGACACGTCACCAACCTAGCCCGTGAAACGCCCTACTCGCGGCGGAGCCGGCCCTCGACGAATTGCTCCAGCTTTTCCCACTCGCGCACCGCCGCGGCGTACGGCGGCGACGGCTTGGTGACCGAGCCGGGTTCGAGCACGGCGGCCACCAATTTGCCCAGCGGCCGGTTGGTTTCGAGCGCCTTGTCCACCGCGGGATCCTCGGAGTAGTCGCCGATGTCGCGGAGCACCTCGACGGCCAGTTCCAGTTGCTCCCGGTCGACGGCCTCGGGCCCGTCGGCCAGGTCGTCGGCCAGGCCGGTGAGCACGTAGATGTTGTCGTCGGTGACCTCGACCGTGAGCGACCCGTCGGTGGCGGCGGTGCGGATGTCGTCGTAGGTGCTCAGATCGGACAGGTCGTGGTCGTGCTCGTCGGCCAGGTAGCGGGCCAGCGCGCGCTCGGACGGGAACACGCTGATCCGTCCGTTGCGGCCCAGGAAGATCGGGTCGTCGTCGAGGTAGCAGCGCAGGGTGAAGAAGGTGCCCGAGCTCGTCATGATCCGGATCGGATCGATGCCGACCTGCAGCCAGAAGTCCTTGTCGCCGCCGAGCACCGCGGTGTCGCCGGCCGCCCGGGCTTCGGTGTCGTCGTCCTCGTCGTCTTCGTCAACGTCGTCGTCAACGTCGTCGTCCATGTCGTCGGCCGCGGATTCCTCGACGGCGTCCTCGGTCTCGGCCTCTTCGCGCTCCTCGGCCAGTTCGTCTTCGGCCTTGGCCGACAACTTGGCGTCGACGTCGGGGGTGGTGGCGATGTCATCGATCGCGCCCAGCACGTCGTCCCAGCTGCGCCCGATGATCTCGGCGATCGCATGCCAGCGTTTGGCGCCGGCCTTGCCGGTGAAGTGCTCGACCCCGCCCGACACCGTGCCCAGGCTGGGGTTGCCGTTGAAGAACTTCGACACCGCCGCCAGCTCGCACACCGATCCGATGGACGACACGATGGCCAGCGTGCCCGCCAGCGCGGACACCGATTCCGCGGTGGGCTTCTCGGAGACCAGCTCCTCGACCGCGACCAGATCGAACTGCTTGTCCTCGGCGGGCTCGAAGTCATGCGCGTGCGCCGACGTCAGGGCCTTCCACGCCGGGTGGTCGGTCAGGTCGTTGTCGGTGTCGGACCGCACGAACGCCACCAGGTCGGCGATGGAGGAGAAGACGAACAGGTCCTCGTCCTTGCCCAGGAAGGCCTCCCACTCGTCGCCGGAGTCACGCCAGCGGGGCGCCCACACGGTGTAGCGGTCGCCGGCGGACAGGCTCAGGCGAATGGGCACGAGGTCAGCAGCCATGCGGCACAGAATAGCGACGACCGGCCAAGGCGCCGCCGGGCAGTGGTGATCGCGAGCGCGGCGGAGCCGGGTGAAGCGGGTCGCCACCATCGACCCAGTGGTGATCGCGAGCGCGGCGGAG
>NZ_KL446993.1:776702-780946 GCF_000709305.1 Mycobacterium sp. TKK-01-0059 | reverse complement strand
CAGTGGTGATCGCGAGCGCGGCGGAGCCGGGTGAAGCGGGTCGCCACCATCAGCCCAGTGGCGATCGCGAGCGCGGCGGGGCCGGGTGAAGCGGGTCGCCACCATCAGCCCAGTGGTCTAGCCCCAGATGTCGGTGATGGGCGCGGCGCTTGCGGCATAGCCCGTCTTGGGCAGCCCGTACATCTGCTCCACGGTGGAAAGCACGTTGTAGTGGTTGATCTGCTCGCTGTAGTTGCCGGGGCGGACGTGGGCGCCGTAGAACACCGTGGGGATCTGGTTGTGGCTGCCGTTATCGTCCTCGTCGAACGTCAGGATCAGCAGGCTGTTGTTGGCCACCGCCCAATTGGCGTAACCGGACAGCTGGCGATTCAGCCAGGCGTCGGCCTGCGCGATGGACCCGTCGTGCATGTTGTTGTCGTTGTTGGGGATGACGAACGACACGGTCGGCAGGCTGGCGTAGTTGCCCATCGGGAACGCGGAGAACGGCATCGAGTTCGCCGCCGGCACGTTGGTGAAGTTGGCCCACGGCACGTGCTTGCGCGCGTACTTGCCCGCGGTGCACACCGGCGAGCCGACGGTTGGCAGGCCTTCGGCGAAGCCGACGAACGTGCGGCCCGCGGCCAGCAATTCGGAACCGAGATTGGGGGCGGCGCCGGCGTTGATCGGGCACAGGTCCTTGGTCACCCCGAAGGTGTTGCCCGCGAACAGCGCCAGGTAATTCGGTTCGCTGGGGTGGGTTTCGGCGTATGACTGCGTCATGTTGGCGCCATTGGCGGCCAGGGAGGTGATGAAGGGCGCCGACTTGTTGCCGATGATGGCGTTCTCGGAACGGTTTTCCTCCACCACGATCACGATGTGCGCCGGTTGCGGAATGGCCGCTGCCGCAAGGCCTATGCGCGGGGTCAGCGGACTTGCCGCCAGTGCCACCAATGCGACCACGCCGAGCGCCAGCAGGAGGCGATGCGCCCTGCCGAGTAGGCTTCTCGGACTTCGTTTTTCGCGCGACACCCCGGGAGTATACGAACGCGCCTGCGGTATGGCCGGGACGAACGCAAGCGTGTCAGAAGGGCTTTGCCCGATCGTTATATACCCTTCATGGGATGGACGTGCGCGTGATCGACCACCCGCTGGCCGCGGCCAGGCTGACGGTGCTGCGCGACGAACGCACCGACAATGCCGGGTTTCGGGCCGCGCTACGCGAGCTCACGCTGATGCTGGTGTACGAGGCCAGCCGGGAGGCGCCGCGAAAGTCGGTCAGGATCCGCACCCCGGTGGCCGCGACGGCCGGGACGCGACTGGTCAACCCGCCGCTGCTGGTTCCGGTGCTGCGGGCCGGGTTGGGCATGGTCGAGGCCGCCCAGGCCGCGATACCCGAGGCGGAGGTGGGTTTCGTCGGTGTCGCCCGCGACGAGGAAACCCACCTGCCGGTCCCGTATCTCGAGGCGCTGCCCGACAAACTCGCGCGCCGGCCGGTGATGGTCCTCGACCCCATGCTGGCCACCGGCGGGTCGATGGCCCACACCATCGGCCTGCTGCAGCGCCGCGGCGCCACCGACATCACCGCGCTGTGCGTGGTCGCCGCGCCGGAAGGCCTTGCGGCCGTGCAGAAAGCGGCGCCGGACGCGCGAGTGTTGACCGCCGCGGTCGACAAGGGACTCAACAAGTCGGCCTATATCGTGCCTGGCCTCGGCGACGCGGGGGACCGCCAGTTCGGGCCGAACCTGTTCACCAGCCCCGCATCGCAGCGACCAGCTCAGCGCGCAGGGCATCGGCGCGCCGCCGCGAAGAATCCAGATCGTCGCTAGGCGCGCAGCGAATCTCCAAGTAGCACTTCAGTTTCGGCTCGGTCCCGGAGGGCCGCACCACCACCCTGACCGACGTGTGGTCGTCACCGCCGGTGAAGATCAGCGCGTCGGTGACGTCGGTGAGCCCGGCGGGGAACCCGGCCAGCGTCGCCGGCGGGGTGGTCCGCAGCCGGTGCATCAGCGCGGCCGCCTCGGCGGGGTCGGCGACCCGGCGCGAGATCGCGGCGACGTCGTGCACCCCGTACCGCCGCGCCAGCTCGTCGAGCAGGTCGACGACCGAACGGCCTTGGCGCAGCAGCGTGGCCACCAGGTCGCACACCAGGACGGCGGCGCTGATGCCGTCCTTGTCGCGCACGGCGTCCGGGTCGACGCAGTGCCCGATCGCTTCCTCGTAGGCGTATACCAGGGTGCCGCCGGGGACCTCGGCATCGGCGCGCGCCAGCCATTTGAAGCCGGTGAGGGTTTCGACGTGGACGGCGCCGCGGTGCGCGGCGATGGCCGACAGCATCCGCGAGGACACCAGGGTGCTGGCCACCACCGGCGTTTCGGCGCGCTGCGGCTGGGAAAGAATGTAATCGCCCAGCAGCCAACCGGTTTCGTCGCCGGACAGCATCCGCCACCCCGCTTTGTCGGGGATGCCGACGGCGCACCGGTCGGCGTCGGGATCCAGCGCGATCGCCACGTCGGCGCGCACGTCGGAGGCCAGGGCCAACAGCGCGTCGGCGGCACCCGGCTCCTCGGGGTTGGGGAACGCGACGGTGGGGAAGTCCGGGTCCGGAGCGAATTGCGCTGCGACGGTGTGCACTTGGGCGAAGCCGGCGCGGCGCAGCGTCTCCACGGCCACCGCGCCGCCCACCCCGTGCAGGGCCGTCAGGGCGACCCGCGCCGAGCCGGCCCCGCGCCGCAGCCCGGACGCGCGCTCGACGTAGCGCTCGACCAGATCGGCCTGGCCCGGTTCGACGGGGGCCCTGCCGATCTGGTCGGCGGGCGGGGCGTCGGCCATCGCGGCCTCGATCTCGCGGTCGGTGGGGGAGACGAGCTGGATGCCGCCGTCGACGTACACCTTGTAGCCGTTGTCGGCCGGCGGGTTGTGCGACGCCGTGATCTGGATCCCGGCCAGCGCGCCGGTGTGGCGCACCGCGAACGCGACCACCGGGGTCGGCACCGGACCGGGCAGCAACAGCACCGAAAACCCTTGATCGGCAAGCACTTCGGCGGCCACCGTGGCGAATACCGCCGAACCGTGCCGGGCGTCGCGCCCCACGATCACCCGCCCTCCGGCCGGGGCGCGCCGCTTGAGCACCTGCGCCACCGCCCAGGTGGTGCGCGACACCACCGCGACGTTCATCGCGTCGGGCCCGCCGCGCACCGGGCCGCGCAGGCCCGCGGTGCCGAACCTCAGGGGACGGGCGAACCGCGCGGCTAATTCTCCCGCGTCGCACGCGGCGAGCTCGGCGGCTGTCCGCGGGTCGGGGTCGTGGGCGATCCACTCCTCGGGCGTCATGGTCCTAAAACCGGGGCAGCCGCTCGAGGATCAGGGCCAGGAGGGCGCCCATCCGGCTGGCGGACGCGGCCCCCGCGGAGAGCACCTCGGCGTGGCTGAGCGGCTCGCCGCCGATGCCGGCGGCCAGGTTGGTCACCAGCGACACCCCGAGCACCTCGGCGCCGGCGGCCCGCGCCGCGATGGTCTCGTGCACCGTCGACATGCCGACGAGGTCGGCGCCCAGCGTGCGCAGCATCCGGATTTCCGCGGGGGTCTCGTAGTGCGGGCCGGGCAGGCCGGCGTAGACGCCCTCGGTCAGCGTCGGGTCGGCCTGGCGGGCGAATTCGCGCAGCCGCGGGGAGTAGGCGTCGGTCAGGTCCACGAATTGCGGGCCGACCAGCGGGGAACGCGCGGTCAGGTTCAGCTGGTCGCTGATCAACACCGGTTCGCCGACGGCCATGTCCGGGCGCAGTCCGCCCGCCGCATTGGTGAGCACGACCGCGCGCACGCCGGCCGCGCAGGCCGCCCGCACCGGGTGCACGACGTGGCACAGGTCGTGGCCCTCGTAGGCGTGGATGCGGCCGACGAGCACCAGCACTCGGTGTTCGCCGATGCGCATCGACAACAGCTCGCCGGTGTGCCCGATCGCGGTGGGCGGCCGGAAGCCGGGCAGGTCGGCCTGGGGCAGCACGGCGGTCTTCCCGATCGCCTCGGTGCCGAGCGCGGCGACCGCCGGCGACCATCCCGAGCCGAGAACGATGGCGACGTCATGCTCGTCGATTCCGGTGCGCTCGGCGATGACCGCGGCGGCGCGGCGCGCGAGGTCGCCTGGGTCGGACGAGGTTTGGGTCACAGCCGGAGCCTAGCCCGGCGACGGCGAGCGCCGTTGAGGCGCGAGTGAGGAGTCGGGCAATCGAACCTAGCCCGGCGACGGCGAGCGCCGTTGAGGCGCGAGT
>NZ_KL446993.1:288818-776502 GCF_000709305.1 Mycobacterium sp. TKK-01-0059 | reverse complement strand
GGCGCGAGTGAGGAGCCGGGCGATCGAACCTGGCCCGGGGACGGCGAGCGCCGTTGAGGCGCGAGTGAGGAGCCGGGCGATCGAACCTGGCCCGGCGACGGTGTCGCCGGTATGTGTCAAGATCTGGCGTATGAGTCTTCGTAGGTGGCCGGTGGTTGGCCCGGTCATTGCAATCGCCGTTGGTGTTGTGCTGTCAGTGGTTTCGGTCACATTCGGCCCGGCGCCGTCGGCCAAGGCGGACTGTCCGAACGTCCAACTGATCTTCGCCCGCGGCACCGCCGAGCCGCCGGGCCTGGGTGTGGTGGGCGACGCGCTGTTCGCCGCCCTGCAGCCCGCGCTGGGGTCGCGCACCGTCGATTCCTATGCGGTGAACTATCCGGCCAGCTACAACTTCCTGACGACCGCCGACGCCGCCAACGACGCACGCGACCACATCGCGGAGATGGTCGACCAGTGCCCGTCCACGCGGCTGGTGCTCGGCGGCTTCTCGCAGGGCGCCGCCGCGATCTCGATGCTCGCCGGGGTGCCGCCCGTCGGCCAGCGCATCGGGAACTTCGGATCGGCGCCCCCGCTGGATCCCGCCCTGGCCAACAAGATCAGGGCCGTCGCGGTGTTCGGCAATCCCGGCAACCGCTTCGACACACCCCTGTCGTCGACGGGCGCGTTCGCCGGCCGCACCATCGACCTGTGCAGCGAAGGTGATCCCGTCTGCGTCGTCGGCGGTCGCGACAGGGATGCGCACCACGACTACTCCGCCCCGCCCTACCCGGGCCAGGCGGCGAGTTTCATCGCCGGGCTGGTGTAGCCCTCAGGGCCTCAGGGCCGTAGGCCGGTGAGTGACATACTGCGAGAGTGCCCACCGCCCCGTTAGACAGCCTGCTGGACAGCGTCGAAGCTGTCGTGCGGCGGCGCGGCGGCGACCTCGTCGAGTTGTCGCACGCCATTCACGCCGAGCCCGAGCTGGCGTTCGCCGAGCACCGCAGCTGCGCCAAGGCGCAGGCACTCGTCGCCGAGCGTGGCTTCGAGATCACCGCCGCCCCCGGTGGTCTGGACACCGCCTTCCGGGCCGACTACGGCAGCGGGCCGCTGACCGTCGGGGTGTGCGCCGAATACGACGCGCTGCCCGAGATCGGGCACGCCTGCGGCCACAACATCATCGCCGCCTCGGCGGTGGGCACCGCGCTGGCGCTTGCCGAGGTCGCCGACGAGCTGGGCCTGCGGGTGGCGCTGCTGGGGACTCCCGCCGAGGAGGCCGGCGGCGGCAAGGCGCTGTTGTTGCGGGCGGGGGTGTTCGATGACATCGCCGCCGCCGTCATGCTCCATCCCGGGCCGACGGATATCGCCGCGGCCCGCTCGCTGGCCCTGTCCGAGGCGACCATCACGTACCGCGGCACGGAATCCCACGCCGCCGTCGCGCCGCACCTCGGGATCAACGCCGCCGACGCCGTGACCGTCGCGCAGGTGGCCGTCGGGCTGCTGCGCCAGCAACTGGCGCCCGGGCAGCTGGTGCACGGGATCGTCACCGACGGCGGGCAGGCGGTCAACGTCATCCCCGGGCGCGCGACGCTTCAGTACGCGATGCGCGCGGTCGAAGCCGACTCGCTCCGGGAACTCGAGGGCAGGATGTACGCCTGCTTCGCCGCGGGCGCGCTGGCCACCGGCTGCGAATACGACATCGACAACCCGGCACCCGCCTACGACGAACTCACCCCCGACCAATGGCTGGCCGACGTCTTTCGCGAGGAGATGCGCCGGCTCGGCCGCGAGCCGGTGGCCCGCGAGTACGAGGCGGCGCTGCCCATGGGCAGCACCGACATGGGCAACGTGACCAAGGCGCTGCCGGGGATCCACCCGGTGATCGGGCTCGACTCCGGCGGGGCCATGGTGCACCAGCGCGGCTTCGCCGAGGCCGCCACCAACCCCAGCGCCGACCGCGCCGTGATCGAGGGCGCGATCATGCTGGCACGCACGGTGGTCCAGCTGGCCCAGACGCCCGCCGAACGCGACCGGGTGATGGCGGCGCACGAACGCAGATGCGGCGGGGAGCGCGCATGAGACTCGCCGACGCCGCCGAATCCTGGCTGGCCTCTCATCACGCAGACCTGGTCGAATGGCGCCGGCACATCCACCGCTACCCCGAGCTGGGCCGCCAGGAGTACGCCACCACCCAGTTCGTCGCCGAGCGGCTGGCCGAAGCGGGGCTCAACCCGAAGGTGTTGCCCGGCGGCACGGGACTGGTCTGCGACATCGGCCCCGAGCACGAGCCCCGGATCGCGCTGCGGGCCGACATGGATGCCTTGCCGATGGCCGAACGTACCGGCGCCCCCTACACGTCGACCATGCCCAACGTCGCGCACGCCTGCGGCCACGACGCGCACACCGCCATCCTGCTGGGCACGGCCCTGGTGCTGGCGTCGGTCCCCGAGCTGCCGATCGGGGTGCGGTTGCTCTTCCAGGCCGCCGAGGAACTCATGCCCGGCGGGGCGATCGACGCCATCGCGGCCGGCGCCATCAGCGGGGTGTCCCGGATCTTCGCGCTGCACTGCGATCCCCGGCTGGAGGTCGGCAAGATCGCGGTCCGGCACGGCCCCATCACCTCGGCCGCCGACCAGATCGAGATCACGCTGTACTCACCCGGCGGCCACACCTCTCGCCCCCACCTGACCGCCGACCTCGTGTACGGGCTGGGCACGCTGATCACCGGCCTGCCCGGGGTGTTGTCGCGGCGCATCGACCCGCGCAACGGCACCGTGCTGGTGTGGGGCGCGGTCAACGCCGGCGTGGCCGCCAACGCCATCCCGCAGACCGGCGTGCTGGCCGGCACCGTGCGCACCGCCAGCCGGCAGACCTGGGTAGGGCTCGAGGAGATCATCCGCGAGACCGTGTCCGGGCTGCTGGCGCCGCTGGCCATCGAGCACACGCTGCAATACCGCCGCGGCGTGCCGCCGGTGGTCAACGAGGACGTGTCGACGCGCATCCTCACCCACGCGATCGAGGCCGTCGGCCCCGACGCGCTGGCCGACACCCGCCAGTCCGGGGGCGGCGAGGACTTCTCCTGGTACCTGGAGGAAATCCCGGGCGCGATGGCGCGGCTGGGGGTGTGGCCGGGGGTGGGGCCGCAGCTGGACCTGCACCAGCCGACGTTCAATCTCGACGAGCGGGCCCTGGCGATCGGGGTGCGGGTGCTGGCCAACATCGTCGAGCAGTCGGCGGCGTTCGGGCGCTCTTAGCGGGTGCCGCCGCGGTTGGTGGCGCGCACGACGTGGCCGGCGATGTGGGCGTACGCGCGGCGCGTGACGTCGCCGGCCTGGCTCATGATGTTGTATCCGTGGTCGACGCCGGCCACCTCGTAGTACTCCGCCAACGCGCCTGCCGCGTCCAGCTTCTCCGCGTACCGGCGGGCTTCGCCACAAAGGCGGTCGTGCTCGGCCGTCACGACCAGCGCCGGCGCGATGCCGGCGATGTCGTCGGCGTTGTTCCCCCAGGCGGGCGAGGCCAGGCGGTCGCGCCGCTGCGCCCGCTCGGGTATGTAGGCGGTGTCGAAGACCTCGCCCATCCACGGCTTCATGATCGCCCGGCGGCCGAGCGTGGACGGCTTGTCGCGGGTGGGCGTGACCAGGTCAAGCGGGGCGTAGTGCAGCACCTGCAGTGCGATGGGCGGGCCGCCGTCCTCCCGCGCGAGCCGGGCCGCCGCGGCGGACAGGTTGCCGCCCGCGCTCTGGCCGCCGACGCACAGCCGCGCGCCGTCCCAGTCGTGCTGCGGGCCGGCGGCCCAGCGCACCACGTCGTAGATCTGGTGCACCGCGGCGGGAAAGCGGTGACGCGGCGCCAGCGCGTAGTCGGGGTTGATCACCACCACGCCCGCGTTGGCGGCCAGGTAGCGGCACCACGGGTCGTCCTGTTCGGGGTGCCCGACCACGAACCCGCCGCCGTGCACGTTGACATAGACGGGCGGGTCGGTGGTGCCGGCCGGCGGGTGATAGACGGTCGCGCGGGTGGGGCCGTGCCGGGTGGGGACGGTGATTTCGCTGGTGCGGCCCGAAACCTCGGGGAAGCGCACGGCGGCCTTGGGGGCCGGGTTGACCGCGGCGGCGAACGCCCGCGCCAGTGCGTCGGCGAGCGGCGGTGCGGACAGGATTGACAGTCGAATTCCTTCCGTGGAAGTACGCGTGCGTTTTCGGTCTGTCTGTCTACACTCCCGATCGCCCAGAGGCGAGTGATTTTTCAGGCGCTGGTGCCCGGGCCGATGTTGCGGGCCGGTCGAGTGCGCAGGCTGTGCACGTAATCGCTTGGCGCACCGGCGATTTCGGCGGCGTCCGCCATGACCCCGAGGTACCGGGCCGACGGAAGTCCGCCCTCCCACGCGTCCAGCACGTACAGCCACGCCAGGACCGGGTCGGTGGTGGTGTCCGACGAGATGCGCTCGACCCGGCAGCGGATCTTCTGGTGGACGCCGAACTCCGAGCCCTCCCAGCGGTCCAGGTTGACCTCGTCGGCCGGTGTCATGTCGTAGAGGACGACGAACACCTTGGAGTCCGGATCCTCGACCACCGTGGCCAGCGCGCCCTCCCAGCCGATGTCCTCGCCGCCGAACGTCAACCGCCACCCGTGCAGCCAGCCCGTTCCGGCCATCGGCGAATGGGGTGCGCGCTTCAGCATCTGTTCGGGGTCCATGTTCGACCCGTACGCGGCGTAGAGCGGCACGGGGAAAGCTTAGACGTCCGAGCTGGCCCGGTCTTCCCCCGAGCGTTGGGCGGCGTGCGCCCGGCTTCGTTAGGTTAGGGCTGTGGCGACGCGCATCGTGATCCTCGGTGGCGGCCCGGCCGGTTACGAAGCCGCGCTGGTGGCCGCCACTTCCCACCCCGACACGACTCACGTCACCGTCATCGAGTCCGAGGGAATCGGCGGGGCCGCCGTCCTGGACGACTGCGTGCCGTCCAAGACGTTCATCGCGTCGACGTGGCTGCGCACCGAGTTGCGCCGCGCGCCGCGGCTGGGTTTCGAGATCGACATCGACGACGCCAAGCTCTCGCTGCGGCAGATCCACTCCCGCGTCAAGCAACTCGCCACCGATCAGTCGGCCGACATCGCCGATCAGCTGCTCGGCGTGGGCGTGCGCGTGGTGGCCGGCCGCGGCGAGCTGATCGACCCCACGCCCGGGCTGGCCCGCCACAACATCAGGGCAACCGCCCGGGACGGCACCACCAGCGAGTACGAGGCCGACGTGGTGCTGATCGCCACCGGCGCCAGCCCGCGGGTGCTGCCGTCGGCCCAGCCCGACGGCGAGCGCATCCTGACCTGGCGCCAGCTCTACGACCTGGAGGCGCTGCCCGAGCACCTGATCGTGGTCGGGTCGGGGGTCACCGGGGCGGAGTTCGTGCACGCCTACACCGAATTGGGTGTGCCGGTGACGGTCGTCGCCAGCCGCGACCGGGTGCTGCCGTATGAGGACGCCGACGCCGCCCGGGTGCTGGAGGCCGCGTTCTCCGAGCGCGGCGTGAAGCTGGTGAAGAACGCCCGCGCCGCGTCGGTCACCCGCACCGGGGACGGCGTGCTGGTCACCCTGGCCGACGGGCGCACCGTGGAGGGCAGCCACGCGCTGATGACCATCGGTTCGGTGCCCAACACCGACGGCCTGGGCCTCGAACGGGTCGGCATCGAGCTGGGCCGCGGCGGCTACCTGACCGTGGACCGGGTGTCGCGGACCTCGGTGTCCGGCATCTACGCCGCCGGCGACTGTACCGGCCTGCTGCCGCTGGCCTCGGTCGCGGCCATGCAGGGCCGCATCGCGATGTATCACGCGCTGGGCGAGGGCGTCAGCCCGATCCGGCTGCGCACGGTGGCGGCGACGGTGTTCACCCGGCCCGAGATCGCCGCGGTCGGGGTGCCGCAGACGATGATCGACGACGGTTCGGTGTCCGCGCGCACGATCATGCTGCCGCTGCGCACCAACGCGCGCGCGAAGATGTCCGGGCTGCGGCAGGGCTTTGTGAAGGTGTTCTGTCGCAAGTCCACCGGTGTGGTGATCGGCGGCGTGGTGGTGGCGCCGATCGCGTCCGAGCTGATCCTGCCGATCGCCGTGGCCGTGCAGAACCGCATCACGGTCAACGAGCTGGCTCAGACGCTGGCCGTGTACCCGTCGCTGTCCGGCTCGATCACGGAGGCGGCGCGGCGGCTGATGGCGCACGACGATCTGGACTAGCGGTTAGCCTTGGTGCAGCACGCCCCTACTGACGAGTAACCCAGTGAGGAGTCCAGGTCGTGACTGATCCCATCCACGCGTCCACCCAGCGAAGCTCGCCGGTGTCCGTGCTGGGTCCGGAACAGCGGCAGGCGGCCTGGGACCGGCTGGGCGCCGAGCAGTTCGACGTGGTGGTGATCGGCGGCGGCGTGGTGGGTTCGGGCTGCGCGCTGGACGCCGCGACCCGCGGGCTCAAGGTGGCGCTGGTGGAAGCGCGCGATTTCGCCTCGGGCACCTCGAGCCGCTCGTCGAAGATGTTCCACGGCGGCCTGCGCTACCTCGAGCAACTGGAGTTCGGCCTGGTCCGCGAGGCGCTCTACGAGCGCGAGCTGTCGCTGACCACGCTGGCGCCGCACCTGGTCAAGCCGATGCCGTTCCTGTTCCCGCTGACCAATCGCGTGTGGGAACGGCCCTACGTCGCCGCCGGCATCTTTCTCTACGACCGGATGGGCGGCGCGAAATCCGTTCCGGCGCAAAAGCATTTGACCCGTGCGGGCGCGTTGCGGTTGAGCCCGGGCCTCAAGCGCAGCTCGTTGATCGGCGGAATCCGTTACTACGACACGGTCGTCGACGACGCCCGGCACACCATGACCGTCGCGCGCACCGCCGCGCATTACGGCGCGGTGGTGCGTACCTCCACCCAGGTCGTCGCCCTGCTGCGCGAGGGCGATCGGGTGACGGGGGTGCGGGTCCGCGACTCCGAGGACGGCGCGGTCACCGAAGTCCGCGGCCACGTGGTGGTCAACGCGACCGGGGTGTGGACCGACGAGATCCAGGCATTGTCCAAGCAGCGCGGGCGATTTCAGGTGCGGGCCTCCAAGGGCGTGCACATCGTGGTGCCGCGCGACCGCATCGTCAGCGACGTCGCGATCATCCTGCGCACCGAGAAGTCGGTGATGTTCGTCATCCCGTGGGGCAGCCACTGGATCATCGGCACCACCGACACCGACTGGAATCTCGACCTGGCCCATCCCGCGGCCACCAAGGCCGACATCGACTACATCCTCACCACGGTCAACACGGTGCTGGCCATCCCGCTGACCCACGCCGACATCGACGGGGTGTACGCCGGGCTGCGGCCGCTGCTGGCCGGGGAGAGCGAGGAAACCTCGAAGCTGTCCCGCGAGCACGCCGTGGCGGTGCCCGCGCCGGGATTGGTGGCCATCGCGGGCGGCAAGTACACCACCTACCGGGTGATGGCCGCGGACGCGATTGACGCTGCGGCCCAATTCATTCCGGCACGGGTGGCGCCGTCGATCACCGAGAAGGTCAGCCTGCTGGGCGCCGACGGCTACTTCGCGCTCATCAACCAGGCCGAGCACGTCGCCGAGCTGCAGGGACTGCATCCCTATCGGGTGCGCCACCTGCTGGACCGCTACGGCTCGCTGATCGGTGACGTGCTGGCGCTGGCGGACGACCGCCCCGACCTGCTCGACCCGATCAAGGAGGCGCCGGGCTACCTGCGGGTCGAGGCGCTCTATGCCGTGACCGCCGAGGGGGCCTTGCATCTGGAGGACGTCCTGGCCCGCCGGATGCGCGTCTCTATCGAATACTCGCACCGCGGTGTGGACTGCGCCCGCGAGGTCGCGGATGTGGTTGCGCCGGTGCTGAATTGGTCCGCGGCGGACATCGACCGCGAGGTCGCCAACTACACCGCCCGGGTGGAGGCCGAGGTGCTGTCCCAGGCCCAGCCCGACGACGTGTCGGCCGACGAATTGCGGGCCAGCGCGCCCGAGGCCCGCGCCGAGATCCTCGAGCCGGTCCCGCTCAAGTGAGGCCCGCCCCGCTTCCCGTGCGCGACGGGCTCGGCCCGGCGCGGGTGCGGCTGCGGGGCGGACCGGTGCTGGCCGAGCTGAGCGCCCGGTTCGGCGCGCCGGCCCGCGCCAAGGTGCTGGCGGGGGAGGTGGTGGGCGCCGACGGTGCGGTGATCGATGCCGCGACCGTGCTGCCCGCCGGGGCCAGCGTCTACCTCTACCGCGAGCTGCCCGACGAGGTGCCGGTGCCGTTCGAGATCCCGGTGCTCTACCGCGACGAGGACATCGTGGTCGTCGACAAGCCCCACTTCGTGGCCACCATGCCGCGGGGACGCCACGTCGCGCAGAGCGCGCTGGTGCGGCTGCGCCGGCAGCTGGAGCTGCCCGAGCTGAGCCCGGCGCACCGGCTGGACCGGCTGACCGCCGGGGTGCTGGTGTTCACCGCGCGCCGCGAAGTGCGCGGCGCGTTCCAGACGCTGTTCTCGCGGGGCCTGGTGGACAAGACGTATCTGGCCCGCGCCGCCGTCGACCCGGCGCTGCGGTTGCCCCGCGTGGTGGAAAGCCGCATCGTCAAGCGCCGGGGCCGGCTGCAGGCGGTCTGCGAGCCGGGAGCGGCCAACGCCGAGACGCTGGTGGAGCTGGTGAGCGCGGACGGCCTCTACCGGCTGACCCCCCGCACCGGGCGTACCCACCAGCTGCGCGTGCACATGGCCTCGCTGGGGATACCGATCGAGGGGGATCCGTTGTACCCCAACGTGATTGACGTTGCGCCCGACGACTTCAGCACACCGCTGCGGTTGTTGGCACGGCGCATCGAGTTCACCGACCCGCGCTCGGGCGTGCGGCGCGAGTTCGTCAGCCGCCGAGCCGAGCCGTGAGCGTTTGATCGCCCCGGGCCCGGGGTACCTCGGGGCCTGTGCGACGACGACTGCGAATTCCGGACCGGGCCAACGACGCAGAGACCGCGTTGCTGCGCTACCTCATGTACGGCTTGCTGCCGGCCTGGTTCATCCCGTCCCTGCTCGATTGGAACCAGCACCGGCGCAGCAGGATTGAGGTCACCTCGGGTACGCGCGAGTCGCTGATCCACCTGCTGATGATGGCCGAGGTCGGCCTGCCGCTCACGATGGTTCTGCTGTGCGAGGTCAACCCCTTGGTGCTGTCGACGATCGCGGCGTCCATCGCCGCGCATGAGGCCACCGCGCTGTGGGACGTCAGCACCGCCGAGGGCAGCGGCCGCGAGGTCACCACCTTCGAGCAGCACGTGCACAGCTTCCTGGAATCCATGCCGATCATGGCGGCCTCGGCGCTGGGTTGCCTGCGCTGGCGTCAGGTCCGCGAGCTGCTCGAGGGTGCGCGGTCGCGGGACGCCTGGCGGCTGCGGTGGAAGCGGAACCGGCTGCCCGGCGGCTACCTCGCCGCGGTCGGCGCCGGGGTCGTCGCCGCGATCGCGGTTCCCTACGGCGAGGAGCTCTACCGCTGCGTCACCAAGACCGACGCACGCTGCGCTGATCCCCACGCGGACCGGGTGCCCAAGCGGTAGCGTCACGAGCAGTCGGCAACGCCGCAGGGCCCCAGGGGCGAGGTGATGGGAGGCGACCATGAAGCGCG
Source organism: Mycobacterium sp. TKK-01-0059 (assembly GCF_000709305.1). Classification (NCBI taxonomy): domain Bacteria; kingdom Bacillati; phylum Actinomycetota; class Actinomycetes; order Mycobacteriales; family Mycobacteriaceae; genus Mycobacterium; species Mycobacterium sp. TKK-01-0059. The sequence goes on along the minus strand of NZ_KL446993.1, from coordinate 766,896 downwards.
GCATCGTGTCGGGATCGGCGGCCCTGCTGATGGCCGCCGGGCTCATCGCCTGGGCACCGCCGGTGAGCGCCGGCTGCCAGTACGGGGGAGGCGTGCTCAGCAAGTGCGACGGGCCCGTCCAGCCCGACGGCACCTGGCAACGCTGCGTGGCCGTCACCCGCCTGATTCCCAACGGCGCCAGTTCCTACCTCGTGCCCGACGGGCACTGCGACGTGATGGGTCCCGACCAGCGCCCGGCGGACCTCGCGTTCGCCGACCCCCCGTCGCACATCGACTGAGGCGGGCAACCCGCGGGCGTGGACCGCCCGGGATCGGGTAGCCCGCGCGTATGGACATCGCCGTCACGTTCGTCGGCAACGCCACCACGCTGATTTCCGTCGGCGGGCTGACGCTGCTGACCGACCCGAATTTCCTGCACCGCGGGCAACGCGCCTACCTCGGCCACGGGCTGGTGTCCAAGCGCCTGAAGGAGCCGGCGTGGAGCATCGACGAGCTTCCGCCGGTCGACGCGATCGTGCTCTCCCACCTGCACGGCGACCATTGGGACCGGGTGTCGCAGCGGGGTCTCGACCACGGCCTGCCCATCGTCACGACGCCGCACGCGGCCAAGCGCCTGCGCCACCGCGGCTTCGCACAGGCGCGCGGCCTGCACACCTGGCAGCAGCACACGATCACCAAGGGCGACACCGCCCTGACGCTCACGTCGCTGCCCGGGCGCCACGCGCCGGGGTGGAGCCGGCGCCTGCTGCCGCCGGTGATGGGCACCATGGTCGAGATCGGCTCCGCCGACGGCGCACCCCGGCGCCGGCTCTACATCTCCGGGGACACCCTGCTGATTGAGGAGCTGAACGAGATCCCGGCCCGGTTCGACCCGATCGACGTCGGCATGCTGCACCTCGGCGGCACCCGGCTGCCGGCCGGCCGGCGGCTTCCGTTCGGGCTGACCGTAACCATGGACGGTCGCCAGGGGGCCGAACTCGTCGCGATGCTGGGTCTGCCGAAGGCCATCCCGGTGCACTTCGACGACTACGCGGTGTTCGCGTCGTCGCTGTCCGACTTCACCCGGCAAATGCAGCGTCGCGGGCTGGGCGACCGGATCGTCACGGTGAACCGCGGCGACTCGGTGACCGTCTGATAGAGGGCCCCCGCTCCCGACCAGCGGCGGGGGCCTAGTCCCCTGCTCGATTAAATGGGAAGAGGAGCGCGTTGCTGGGGGTATAGGGTGTCCTAGCGGCCCGCGGCCGAACTGGGAGGTACCGACCGCAGGTAGCAGGCATCGACGTACAAGAGTTTGGGGCTTTTTCGCGGCCTGGTCAACGGAAATTTGCTGAGGCGTTCTCAGCGTGGGCATTGTGAGACGAGATGGATCTACTAGCACCCCCCGAGGTCACCTCGACGCTCATCCACACCGGGCCCGGAGCGGGCTCGCTGATCGAGGCCGCCGGCGCCTGGCAGCGCCTGGCCGTCGAACTGGAGAATTCCGTCTCCACCTATACCTCCACGTTGACCTCGCTCATCGAATCGTGGGACGGCCCGTCCGCGACGGCCATGCTGCAGTCCGTCCAGCCCTACCTGCTGTGGTTGCGCGAGACCGCGCAGCAGTCCGCGCAGATGGCCACCTCGGCGGAGGCGGCGGCCTCGGCCTTCAGCGCCACTCGGGCCACGGTGGTCCATCCCTCGGTCGTTACCGCCAACCGGACGCGCCTGCGGCAGTTGCTGGCGACCAACCGGTTCGGGACCAACACCGCGGCGATCGCCGAGGCCGAAAACGAGTACCAGACCATGTGGGCGAACAACGCCGCGGCGATGACCCGCTATCAGGCGACGACGTCGCAGGCGACGGGGCAGCTGTCCCGGTTCACCTCGCCGGTTCCCGATACCAATCCGGACGGGACGGCCAACCAAGAGGCGGCGGTGATGAAAGCCGCGAGTGACTCGTTTGGTCCGCAGGTCCAGGACGCGCTCGGCGGCCTCGGCGACAGCGTCACCGGCTTCGACCCCAACGCCAGCTGGTTCGGCTGGGCGAGCACCTGGGGCAACCAGTTCATCTCGTCGGGTTTCCCCATCAACCTGCTCGGTGTGTGGGCGCAGTTGGCGACCGCGCAAGGGGTCGCGTCCGTGGGCGGTGACATCGGCTCGGGCCTGTCGGAGGGCCTGGGACTGACCTCGGCCACCCTGGCCAACGCGATCAAGGGCATCGGCGCGGGAGCGTCGGCGCCGACCGGCGCGCTGGGCGTCGGCGTCTCGCTGGGCAAATTGACCGCGCCCCCCGCCGTGGTGGGCCTGCTGCCGGGCACGCAGACCGGGGTCCAACTCGCGTCCGCGGCGTCCCCGCTGCCCGCCGCGGAATCCGGATTTCCCATGATGCCGATGATGGTGCCGCCGCCGACCGCGTCGGCGGGCACCGGCTGGCGAAAACGCAAACAGCAAAAGTACGAGGACGTTGCCGTGGGCCGAGAGGTCAAAGGCAAAGTGATGCCTCGAAACCCGTCGGCCGGATGACATTGACGGTGGCGCCGCACGACTGCGGGCGCCGATCGCATTCACCGGGTAGGCCGGGTCCGACAGGTCCCTCAGCGGCCACCAGCACCAGCGCACACGCGCGGCGTTCGCCCCACCCACTTCTTCCCCAAGGTAAAGGTTCATGGATTTTGGGATACTGCCGCCCGAGATAATCTCGGCGCTGATCCACTCCGGACCCGGCGCTTGGTCACTTATCGAAGCCGCCGGCTTCTGGCAGGAATTGAGCGCCGAGCTGGAGCAATCGGCGAGTAGTTACACCGCGGAGCTGTCGTGGCTGTCCACGACGTGGCACGGTCCGTCGTCGATGGCGATGGCCCAGGCGCTCGAACCCTATCTCGCCTGGCTGCGCCTCACCGCGCAGCAGTGCCAGCAGACCGCGGCGTCGGTGCAAGTCGTTGCCGCGGCGTTCGAATGGACCCACTGGACGGTGGTTCATCCCTCGCTGGTCGCCGCCAACCGGGCGCGCCTGGCGATGTTGTTGGCCACCAACTTCTTCGGGGTCAATTACCCGGCCATCGCCGAAACCGAGGCCGAGTACCACACCATGTGGGTGAACAACTCCGCGGCCATGTATCGCTACGCCGCGACCTCGGCGGGCGCGGTCAAGCTGCCCCAGTTCTCGCCGCCGCCCCAGGTGACCAACCCGTCGGGGGCCACGGCGCAGGCCACCATGGTGCACGCGGCGACCACGGGAAATTCCGGGGCGCAGCTCCTGGCCGCCGACTCGATCGGCCAAGGGTCAAGCGCCGCAGACGCTTTCGACCCCAACGACGGTTGGTTCGGGTATTGGAGCACCTGGGGGAACCAGACCATCGCGGGTGGGATGCCCGTCAACATCCTGGGCGTGTGCGCGCAATTGGCCACCGCGCACGCGTTTGCGTCGCTGGGGGAGGACATCGGTCCGGGCTTGGCGGACGGCGCCGCGGCGCTGGCGTCGGCGGAGACGCGGCTCGTCGGCGCGATCGGCGCCGCGGGGTCGTCACTGGCGCCCCGGGCGGCGCTGGGCGTGGGAATTTCGCTGGGCCACCTGACCATGCCGCCCGCGACGGTGGGGATGTTGGGGACCTCGCAGGCGCCGGTGCAGCTCGCCTCGGCGGCTTCGCCGCTTCCCCCGGGCGGCGCGGAGCCGCCCATGCTCCCGATGGCCCCGGTGCGCCCCGGCTCGGGTGCGAGCGGCACTCGCCGCCGCAAGGGCCGCGACTACGACGACATCGAGTACGGCGCGGAGCTTCCGGGCACGGTGATGCACCGTCCGCCGTCGGCGGGCTGAGAAGATCGCCTGGTGCAGACCGCTCCGCAGATCCAGGGCCGCGTGTGGCGCGGCGGCAAGGCGCAGGACGACTTCGAGTTCGGCAAGATATCGGACTACCTCGCCGAGCCCGACACCCTGGTGTGGGCCGACCTGTGCAATCCCGACCACGACACCCTGGGCGGCCTGGCCGGCGAGCTCGGCCTGAACCGCTGGGCGGTGGAAGACGCCGTGGCGGCGGCCGAACGGGTCAAAGCCACCGGCTACGAGACCCACACCTTCTTCACCGTGTACGCCGCCGAGATCGCCGGCGCCGCAACGAACGTCGTCGACGCCCCCGGTCGCACGCTGTCGATGCGTCGCATCTCGGCGTTCGTGCTGCCGCAGGGGTTGATCACCGTGCGCCTGACGCCCGACCTCGACATGGCGCTGGTGACCCGGCGGTGGGAGGAGATCGGCGGCCAGGCGTACGGCGTCGGCGCCCTGGTGCACGGCCTGCTCGACGTCGTGGTCGACAGCCATTTCGCCGCCGTCGAGGCCCTCGACGACGGCATCGAGGCCATCGAGGATGAGTTGTTCGACGGCACGTCGCGCAAGGGCGACTTTGCGCGCCGCACCTTCGGGTTGCGCCGGGACCTGGTGAACCTGCGGCGGGTGGCGTTACCGATGCGCGAGGTGGTCAATTCGATTCAGCACCACCGCATTTCGGACGGCGCCGACCGCCAGCTCGATCCGCTGTACGCCGACCTCTACGACCACGTGCTGCGGGTGTCCGAATGGACGGAGTCGCTGCGCGACATGGTCACCACGATTTTCGAGACCAATCTGTCGCTGCAGGACGCCCGGCTGAACACCGTCATGAAGAAGTTGACGGGATGGGCGGCCATCATCGCCGTGCCGACGGCGATCACCGGGTTCTACGGGCAGAACGTCCCCTACCCGGGCTTCGGTACGGCGGCCGGATTCGCCGCCAGCACCAGCGTGATAGCCGTCCTGATGGTGGTGCTGTACGTGATGTTCAAACGTCGCGACTGGCTCTAGACCCCGCTCACTGTGCGACGGGGGGTGCGGCCGAAAGGCCGTGCTGGATGCCCTGACTGATTTTGTCCCGCTGGGCGGAGCTGCCCGGTGGATCCAATTCCTTGCAGGCGCAGCTGAGATGACTGAAGGGATTAGGGTCGGTGCTGGCCGATGCTGCGGTCCAGCCGGAAGCGCCAAGAACGATGGCAACACCCGCAACACCGACCAAAAGTTTCGGAATCATTTTGGCCTTGTGGTCGTCACATCAGTTTCGGATGTTCCAACTTTAGCCGCGAATTGGTCACCAGTCTGTCAACCGGCTGTAAATTTCAGGACCCGGATGCCGCCGCCGCGTACTTGGGGCAGTACGCCTTGATGCTGACGCCGACGAAGTAACCGGCGTGATAGCTGTCCAGCGAACTGCTGGACAGTACGTTGTTGGCGACCTGTTCCGGCGTTTGGCCCGAATCGAGTTCGTGGCACACGGTATGACCGGAGTTGACCACCGCCTCGGGCGACTCGAAATTAATCCCCTTGGCGTTCAGCGCGGCGAGGAACGCGTCATCGGCGGAGGTGGCATGCGTGGTCGCCGGTGCCGTCATGGCGCTGAGTAGGCCGGCGACCGGCACGGCGCCGATAGCCAGGAGCGACCGCGCCCGGCCGGGCTTGCGGATCTGGGTGCTCGTCATTTGTGATACTCCCGTGGAACAGAAGAGCCGTAGCTTGCTGAGGGCGGGGCCAGTTCGAATGCTCGCACGCCGCGGCGTTACCCGATGGAGGATCGCCGATAATGCGGTCCGTGCCACATCAATGTTTGCTCTGTCTTCGGCGGCGCGTAACCGTTCGTGGTCCGTCGCTGCGCCGTCGGCGACCTGACAACATGCCGTACGCGCGATGGCTGTGGCTCGCTGTGGTGGCGATATGCGTGGTCGGCTGCGGCGTGCGGCACGTGTCGGCGGCGAGCGCTCGAGACGTTTCCGGTACGTTCCGATCCGGCGGCATGGACCGAACCTACATGTTGCACGTGCCGGCGGGCGACCCCATCGGCCTGGTGCTCAGTTTGCACGGGGGCGGCGGAACCGGGATCGCGCAGCGCGCGCTGACGGGGTTCAACTCCGTTGCTGACGCCCACGACCTGTTGGTCGTCTACCCCGACGGGTACGACAAGAGCTGGGCCGACGGGCGCGGCGCGTCACCCGCGGATCGCCGCCACATCGACGACGTGGCCTTCCTCGTCGGGCTGGTGGGCAAGCTGCGAAACGACTTCAACATCGCGCCCGGACACGTTTTCGTCACGGGGATGTCCAATGGCGGCTTCATGTCCAACCGGCTGGCCTGCGACCGGGCCGACGTCTTCGCCGCCGCGGCGCCGGTGGCCGGCACCCTGGGCGTGGGTGTGGCCTGCAACCCGTCGCGGCCGGTGTCGGTGTGGGAGGCGCACGGGACCGCCGACCCGCTGGTGCCGTTCAAGGGTGGCGCGGTCCGCGGCCGTGGCGGGCTCAGCCATTCCATCTCGGCGGATGCCATGGTGGCCAAGTGGCGCGCGGCGGACGGGTGCGCCGGCGAACCGTCGATGGAGCTGCTGCCCGACGTCCGCGACGGCACGGTCGTCCGCCGGTTTGTCTCCGCGGCGTGTGCGGCGTCCACCGAGGTGGTGTTCTACAAGATCGACAAGGGCGGGCACACCTGGCCGGGCGGCAAGCAATATCTGCCCGCGGCCGTCATCGGGCCCACCACGCACGCGCTCGACGGGTCGGAGGCCATCGCCCAGTTTTTCCTCGCGCACGCACGGGACTAGCGGCGATCGCAAGCGCGGCGAAGCCGGGCGCAGCGGGTCGCCGCCATCAGGATTAGCGCTGACACGACGGGCACCAGTAGGCCACCCGCTCTTTCGTGTCGTCGACGTTGATGGGGGCGGCGCAGCGACGGCAGCGCTGCCCGGCGCGCCCGTATACCCAGAGCTGGCGCCCGCTGCGGGTGTCACCGGTGGTGCACCGATTCCATCGAAAGCGGTTGAGCCACAGCATTTCTCGTGCGCGGGAGACCAGCCGGAGCGGATCAGCGATGGCGCCCACCGGGGCGGTGGGCAGATGCCCGCTGACAAAACACAATTCGTTGCAATAGACGTTGCCGATCCCGGCCAGCACCCGCTGATCCAAGAGCGCCTCGGCGATCGGCCGCTGCGGGTCGGCCATCAGGTTGGCGGCGGCACGCGCGGCGTCCCAATCCTCGCCCAGCAGATCGGGTCCCAGGTGCGCGACGGCCTCGCCGTCGCGGTCGCGGTCCAGGATCTCCAGCACGCCCAGGTCGACGCCGACGGCCCGGACGGTGCCGGCCTCCAAGACGATGCGCGCCCGGTGGTCGACCCGCACCGGGCGCTCGCCGACCCGCCAGCTGCCCTCCATCTTCAGATGCGAGTGAATGCTGGCCCGTCCCACCCGGATGAACAGGTGCTTGCCGCGGCTGACGACCTCGTCGACCACCTCGCCGGTGAGGTCGACGGTGGCGAACTGCGGCACCCGAACGTCGCATCGGGTCAGCGTCGCGCCGACCAGGTGCTCGCGCAGCACGGCGGCGGTGTGCCAGACGGTGTCACCTTCGGGCATCTCAGCGCAGCCGCAGTCCGCGTGGCGTCGTGTGGAATCCGGCCTCGGTGAGCGCGCCCAGCGGGCCGGACGCCTCCGCGCGGGGGGCCAGGGCCGGCACCCCGTCGATGCGCTCCACCAGCATCCCCGCCACGCGGCGGGACGCGACCAGGTCGGCCAGGGCCGCCGCCGCGGCGTGGTGGGCCCCAGGATCGTCGGTGAAGGTCAGCAGCGAGCGCCCACCGCGCTCCAGGAACCAGGCGAGCTCGCCGTCGACCAGCACGACGAGCGCGCCGGCCTTGCGGCCGGGGCGCGCGCCCTCGCCGCCGGAGGTGGGCCACGGCAGCGCCGCGCCGTACGGGTTGGCCGGGTCCGCGGCGGCCAGCACCACCGCCCGGTACTGCGGCCGTTCCGGATCGACCCCCTCGCTGAAGTTGCGCAGCCGATCGACGGTCGACGCGACGGCGAACTGCGCCCCGCCCAGCGACTCGATGAAGTAGCCGCGCTGGCAGCGGCCCGCGTCCTCGAAGGCGCTCAGCACCTTGTACAGGGTGGCGAACCCGCCGGGGACGCCCTCGGTGGCCACCGCGCCCCGGGTCAGCACGCCGTGGCGGCCCAGCAACAGCTCGGCCTGGTAGTGGGCGCGCAGCGTGGAATCCGGCTCGGGGGCCGCCAGGATGGACCAGCGGCCGGCGACGGTGGGGTCGGCGGGCCGGGACTGCGCGTGCGCGACGCTGTACCGGCTCAGCCGGGGCGGGCGTTGCGAGCGGTGCGCGGGCGCCGAGCGCTTGCGGGCGCCGGCGCCGCCGAGGACGGCGCGCACCGGGGCGAACGTGTCGCCGGTGATCCAGCCGGCCCAGATCAGTTCCCACAGCGCGGTTTTGAGCGCGGCGTCGGGCACTCCGCTGTGCGCGAGTTGGCGGAAGAAGTAGGCGCCGCCCCCGGCGAGCGTGTCCAGGATGGCGCGGTGGGCGTCGCCGAGCTCGATGTCGGCGGGCCCGCCCAGTGTCAGCGGCGCGGATTCGCCGGCGTGCAGCGCGATCCAGCCGTCGCTACCCGAGATCGACCCGGCGCCCGACCAGGTGACCTCGCCGGTGGCCAGCAATTCGTCGAGCATCGCGGGGGAGTAGTCGCGGATCCGGGGGGCCAGCACCAGCGGCTCGATCGCCGATGCGGGGATCCGCACGCCGGCCAGCTGATCGATCACCGACATCAGCCCGTCCAGCCCGGAATGGCCAGGGGCGCGCGGGGATTCGGCCGCGCCCACGTGATGCCAGGCGGGCAGGAAGCGCCCGTAGGCGGCGGTGCTGACCGGCTCGACCTGGGCCCGCAGCGCCGCCAGCGATCGCCGCCGCAGGATGCGCAGCACGTCGGCGTCGCACCACTGCTCGGCCCCGGCGACACCGCCGGACGGCCCCGGGGTCTCGGCGACGAAGTCGCCGCGCACCAGCCTCCCGTCGGCGGCCAGCCGGCCCAGGACATCGGAGGTCACCCGCAGCCCCAGGCCGAATCGGGCCGCGACTTCGGCCGTGGTGAACGGGGTGTGGGTGCGCGCGTAGCGGCCCAGCAATTCGCCCAGGGGGTCGGCGACCTCCTCGGTGAAGGCGGTCGGCACGCCCAGCGGAACCGGGATGCCGATGCCGTCGCGCAGCCGCCCGATGTCCTCGATGGCCACCCACCAGCTGCGGCCGGCGAACGACACCGTCAGCGCGCGCCGCGCCGCGCGCAGGCCCTCCAGCCAGCCCCCCACCTGTTTGCCGTCGGCGACGGCACTGCGGGCGGCCACCTCCTCCTCGGTCAGCGGGCCCAACAGCCGCAGCAGATCGGCGACGCCCTCGGCGTCGCGCGCGGCCCGTTCCGCCGAGAGGTGCTGCAGCTGGCGGGCGGTGGCGGCGATGACCTCGGGGTCGAGCAGGTCGCGCAGTTCCACCCGGCCCAGCAGCTCGGCCAGCAGCGTGCTGTCCAGCGAGAGCGCGGCGGCGCGGCGCTCGGCCAGCGGGCTGTCGCCCTCGTACATGAACGCGCCGACGTAACCGAACAGCAGCGAGGCGGCGAACGGCGAGGGCCGCGCCGTTTCCACCTCGACAACCCGCACCCTGCGCTGGGCGATGCCGGTCATCAGCGCCACCAGGGCGGGGACGTCGTAGACGTCCTGCAGGCATTCGCGGATGGTCTCCAGCACGACGGGGAAGTCGGGGTACTTGCGGGCCACCTCGAGCAACTGGGCCGCGCGCTGGCGCTGCTGCCACAGGGGCGAGCGGCGGCCCGGGTGCCGGCGCGGCAACAACAGGGCGCGGGCCGCGCATTCGCGGAACCGCGATGCGAACAGCGCCGAGCCGCCCACCTCGTCGGTGACGATGGGGTCGATCTCGTCGGCGTCGAAGACGAAAAGGTCCGCGCCGGGCGGTTTTTCGATCCCCGTGTCCGACGCGAAATCGGACACGGTGTCGGGCAGGCGCACCACGACGCCGTCGTCGGAGGCGGTGGGCTTCTCGTCGATGCCGTAGCGTTCCCGCAGCCGCCGTCCCACCGCCAGCGCCAGCGGACCGTTCACCGGCAGCCCGTAGGGCGAGTGCAGGATCACCCGCCAGTCGCCGAGCTCGTCGCGGAACCGCTCGACCAGCAGGGTGGTGTCGGTGGGCACCACCCCGGCGGCGGTACGCTGCTCGTCGAGCAGGCGGGCCAGGTTGTCGGTGGCGTAGGCATCGAAACCCAGTCCGGCGCAGCGGGTTTCGAATTCCTCGCGGGTGAGGCCGGCCAGCTCACCGGTGAACGCGCCCAGCGCGGCACCCAGCTCGGCCGGGCGGCCGACCCCGTCGCCGCGCCAGAACGGCAACCGGGCCGGCTGGCCGGGCGCTGGGATCACCAGCACCCGGTCGTGGGTGATCTCGGTGATGCGCCAGCTGGTGGCGCCCAGCGAGATGACGTCGCCGGGGCGGGACTCGTAGACCATTTCCTCTTCGAGTTCGCCGACCCGCGAAGGCTTTTCGGCCTCGGAGGCCAGATACACGGTGAACAGCCCCCGGTCGGGGATGGCGCCGCCGGAGGTCACCGCCAGGCGTTGCGCGCCGGGGCGCGCGGTCAGCGTGCCGGCATCGCGGTCGTAGACCAACCGCGGACGCAGCTCGGCGAAATCGGTGGAGGGGTACTTGCCGCTCAACAAGTCCAGGGTGGCCTCGTACACGCTGCGCGGCAGCGTCGCGAACGGGGCGGCCCGCCGCACCGTGTCGAACCATTTGTCGGCGTCCAGCGGCTCGAGCGCGGCGGCCGCCACGGTCTGCTGCGCCAGGATGTCGAGCGGATTGGCCGGCACCCGCATCGTCTCGATCTGGCCGGCCAGCATGCGCTGCACGCTGACCGCGCAGCCGATCAGGTCGGTGCGGTGCTTGGGGAACAGCACCCCCTGGGAGACCTCGCCGACCTGGTGCCCGGCCCGGCCGATGCGTTGCAACCCGCTGGCCACCGACGGCGGCGCCTCCACCTGGATCACCAGATCGACGGCGCCCATGTCGATGCCGAGCTCCAGGCTGGAGGTCGCCACCACCGCCTTGAGCAGTCCGCGTTTGAGGTCCTCTTCGACCAGGGCGCGTTGTTCCTTGCTGACCGAACCGTGGTGGGCGCGCGCCAGTATCGCCTCGGCCCCATAGGTCTGGCCGGAGCCCATGATGTGCGCCGGCGCGCCGCCCGCCACCTTCGGGTTGGCCTCAGTGGAAAGCTCGACGCCGCTGCGCTCGGCGTGAATCTCGTTGAGGCGGGCGGTAAGTCGTTCGGCCAGCCGCCGCGAATTGGCGAACACGATCGTCGAGTTGTGCGCCTCGATCAGGTCGACCAGGCGGTTCTCCACGTCGGGCCAGATCGTGTTGTTCGCCAGGTTGGCCATGTCGGGCACCGGCACGGCCACGGTGAGCTCGACGGTCTTGGCCGACGCCGGCGCCACGATCGTGGTCGGCTGCCCCCCGGACAGGAACCGGGCGAGCTCCTCGGGTGGCCGCACCGTCGCCGACAGCCCGATCCGCTGGGCGGGTTGGTCCTCCCGCAGCGCGTCGAGGCGCTCCAGCGACACCGCCAGGTGTGCGCCGCGCTTGCCCGCGGCGATGGCGTGGATCTCGTCGACGATCACCGTCTGCACCCCGGCCAGGGTTTCGCGCGCGGCGGAGGTGAGCATCAAAAACAGCGACTCCGGTGTGGTGATGAGCACGTCGGGAGGCCGATTGATGAGCTGGCGGCGGGTGGCGGGCGGGGTGTCGCCGGAGCGCACGCCGACGCTGATGTCCGGCGGCGGCAGGCCCCGGCGTTCGGCGATGCGCGTGAGCCCGGCCAGCGGGGTGCGCAGGTTGCGCTCGACGTCGACGGCCAGCGCCTTGAGCGGGGACACGTAGAGCACCCGGGTGCCCGGCGGGCGGTCGGCCGCGCCGGCGAGGCTGTCCAGCGCCCACAGGAACGCCGCCAGCGTCTTGCCGGACCCGGTGGGCGCGATCACCAAAGTGTGGTGACCGTCGGCGATGGCGTCCCAGGCCTCGGCCTGCGCCGTGGTCGGTGCGTCGAAGGTGCCGGTGAACCACTCGCGGGTGACGGCGCTGAACCGGCCCAGCGGGTCGGCGGGGCCGGGCGGCCCGGAATCAGCGCGAGTGCTCACCCATCCATGGTGCCAACGGGGACCGACATGCCGCGCTTAGAGCCGCGAGGTGGACATCGCCTCGCCGAGCTGCTCCGGGATCTCGGGCACCCGCGCGATCGCGTCGAGCAGCGCGTGCGCGCAGGCGTCGGCGAGCTTGTCGGCGTCGGTGGTGGGGTCGATGATCCGTTGCCGGCAGATCTCGAAGGTCAGCGCCAACCAGCCGTGCAGGATCACCCGCAGGTGCCGCTCGACGTCGGGTTCCATGCTCGTGTTCAGCTCGGTGAGCAGCTGGTTGATCCGGGACATGATGTGTTCCATCTGGCGGTTCTTGGCGTCGTCCTCGACGCCCAGCAGCACCGGGTCGGACCGGCCCAGCCCGACGTACGCCGCCCAGGCGGCCTCCGGGTTCTGCTCGTGGTAGGCCATGTAGGCCAGCACGCCGACCCGGATCTCCTCGTACATGGTCAGACCGGTGACGTCGTCCATGTTGGTGTTCTCGTACAGGCGGTCGGCCTCGTCCTTGACCACCGCTGCGAAGAACGCTCGCTTGTCGGGGAAATAGTGGTACATCAGGGCCCGCGACACCCCGGCGCGTTCCGCGATCTCATCGATGCGGACCTCGTCGTAGGGTCGCTTCCCAAAAACCTCTGCCCCTAAAGCGAGCAGCTCAGCGCGCCGATCCTCGGGGGATAGACGCCTTCGGGCTGTCGGCATGTGTCAGATAGTACTCACACGACATGAGACGACGGCCACAATGGATTCACAGGCTTCATCCGAACTCCACGCCCTGGGCCAGCGGCAACTCGCCGGAATAATTGACGGTATTGGTACTTTGGCGCATGTAGGCCTTCCACGAGTCCGTGCCGGATTCCCGCCCGCCGCCGGTTTCCTTCTCGCCGCCGAACGCGCCGCCGATCTCGGCGCCGGAGGTGCCGATGTTGACATTGGCGATTCCGCAGTCGGATTCGGCCAGGAACCGTTCGGCCTCGCGCAGGTCCGTGGTGAAGATGGACGACGAAAGTCCCTGTGGCACGGCGTTGTTGAGGGCGATCGCGTCGTCCAGCCGGTCGTAGGTCAGCACGTAGAGGATGGGCGCGAAGGTCTCGGTCGCCACGATGGCTGTCTGAGCGGGCATGCGCACCACGGCGGGCGCGACGTAGTAGGCGCTCGGGTGCTCGCGACCCGGCGGGTGCCTGCGGTCGCCGTCGATGACCTCGCCGCCGTCGGCGCGCGCGGATTCCAGCGCCCCCACCATGTCGCGGTAGGCGGTCTCGTGGATCAGCGGCCCGACGAGCGTGCCCGGTGCGGACGGGTCGCCGACGGGCAGTCGCCGGAAGGCGGACACGACGCGGTCCACCACCTCGCCGGCCACCGATTCGTGGACGATGAGCCGGCGCAGGCTGGTGCAGCGCTGGCCGGCGGTGCCGGCGGCGGCGAACACCACGGCGCGCACCGCGAGGTCCAGGTCGGCCGACGGGGTCACGATGGCGGCGTTGTTGCCGCCCAGCTCCAGCAGCACCCGGCCGAACCGCGCGGCGACGCGGGGGCCCACCTCGCGGCCCATCCGCACCGAACCGGTCGCGGACACCAGCGCGACCCGGGGGTCGTCGACCAGCAGCCCGCCGAGGTCGCGGTCGCCGAGCACCAGGGAGCTCACCGCGGGCGGGGCGCCGACGTCGGCCGCGGCGCGGGCGATCAACGCCTGGGTGGCCAGCGCCGTCAACGGCGTCAGCTCCGAGGGCTTCCACACCACGGGGTCCCCGCACACCAGGGCCAGCGCGGCGTTCCAGGCCCACACGGCGACCGGGAAGTTGAACGCGGTGATCACCCCCACCACGCCGAGCGGGTGCCAGGTCTCCAGCAGCCGGTGCCCGGGACGTTCCGACGCGATGGTGCGCCCGTACAGCTGGCGCGACAGGCCGACGGCGAACTGGCAGACGTCGATCATCTCCTGCACCTCGCCGGCCGCCTCGGAGGTGATCTTGCCGACCTCGACGGTCACCAGGGTGGCCAGCTCGCGCTTGTGTTCGGTCAGCAACTCGCCCAGCCGCGCCACCAGCGCGCCGCGCACCGGCGCGGGCGTGGTTCGCCACACCGAAAACGCTTGGGCCGCTTCGGCGATCGCCCGCTCGGCGCGGTCGGGTGTGGTGGGGGCGACGGTGAAGAGCACCTCGCCGGTGATCGGCGTGCTGGCCGGCAGCCCATGGGCGTCCGGCTCGCCGAGGCTCGCGGTGACGCCGATCGCGTCGAATGCCCCCAGCACCCGGGCGCGTAACTGTTCGGTGGTCATGCGCAGGCCTCCTCGTAGAGTGCGTAGGGGTCGGCGATGTCGCGGCCGATCGCCCCGGCCAGCCACTGCGCGTCGTAGCCGGATTCGTCTGGCGCGTCGGCGGTTTCGGCGTCGCTGTCCAGGTTCGACCGGAAGATGCCCGCCGCCGACGCGGGCAGGAAGTCCTCGTAGACGATCGGCGCCGACGGGTCACCGCCGCGGTAGTAGCCCAGCCCCTCGGCGGCCATCTGCTCGTCGGTGGGCGGAAAGTGCTCCGCCCACACCGCGGCCGGGTCGGCGGCGCTCATCGCGGCGTCGTAGCGCGCGCGGCCCTTCGGGGTCAGCGCGACACCGCGGGCCTCCACCTCGCCGAAGCGCACCCGCAGCGCCCCCTCGGTGATCCGGCCGTCGGCGCCGCGGAACCGGCGGGGTTCGGCCAGGGCGCGAAAAGAGGTCTGGCGCAACAGGACCGTCGGCCCGTCGGTGCGCGGCGGACCCTGGATGGCGTCGATCATCGCGATGCCCCGCCCGGTCATCCGCCGGTACAGATCGTCGATGTCGAGGACGCGCGGCGTCAGGTGGTTGAGGTGGGTGGAGCCGACGCCGGCGATGTCGGCGGCCACCGCGGACACTCGCGACAACTCGTGGTACCAGGACTTGTCGATGGGCTCGGCCGACATGGCGAACGCCGCCACCGCCGCCGCGACGAACTCGTGCGCGCGGTCGCGGGCGCAGCCGCCGTCGGCGGCGATGGTGCGCGCGCCGGCGAGCAACGCGGGATCGAACAGCCGGCGGCGCGCCAGGAAGGCCTCGACGCGGCGGCGCAGGTCAGGGTCGAAGAAGCGCGCGTCTCCGGTGGCCAGCATCGAGGTGAACACCCGAAACGGGTTGAGCGACAGCTCGTTTGCATCGACCGGACGGAAGGCCGTCGACACCACCGGGACGGGGGAGGCCGCGCAGCGCAGGTCGTAATAGCCGACCGGCAGCATGCCGAACGCGGCGAACAGGTCGGCGACCGCGGCCAATTCGGCCGGGCTGCCGACACGGATGGCGCCGTGCCGCTCGGCGGTGACGCGCCGCAGCGAGCCGAACCGTTCGGCGTCGGGATGGCGCGCCACGACATCGGCGTTGACCTGCTCGCTCACCGCGACCAGGGTGCCGTAGGCGGGCACCTCGGCGGCGTACATCGCCGAGAGGCCCGCCGCGAACAACGCGCGAAGCTGCCACGCCGGCAGCCATTTCGCGCGGGTCACGGCGCGCCGTTCCTGCGATAGTCTCCGGCCATGAGTGAGACGCTCGACGATGTCGACCGGATCCTGGTGCGCGAGCTGGTCGCCGACGGGCGCGCGACGCTGGCGGAGCTGGCGGCCAGCGCCCGGCTGTCGGTGTCGGCGGTCCAGTCGAGGGTGCGCCGCCTCGAGGCCCGCGGCGTGATCGCCGGATACTCGGCGCGCGTCGACCCGGAGGCCGTCGGGCACCTGCTGTCGGCGTTCGTGGCCATCACTCCTCTGGATCCCTCTCAACCCGATGATGCGCCCGCCCGACTCGAGCACATCGAGGAAATCGAATCGTGTCACTCGGTGGCCGGCGAAGAAAGCTACGTCCTGCTGGTGCGCGTCGCGTCCGCCCGGGCGCTCGAGGACCTGCTGCAGCGGATCCGGACGGCCGCGAACGTCAAGACCCGCAGCACCATCATCCTGAATACTTTTTACGCTGATAGGCAGCATATTCCATAAATTATCCTGGCATGGCGCCATGATAGTGTAAAAAGCGGGCGTCATGCCCGTAGCATGGGCGTCATGACGGCCGCCCTGGAACGTTTCGACCGCGCCGGTCGCCGCCCGGACGCCGACCGGGATCCCGGCCGCGTCCATGAGGTGCTGGCGCGCAGCATGCTGATCGACGGCTTCGACTTCGTCCTGGATCTGGACCGCTCGCGCGGCTCCTACCTCTATGACGCCCGCGACGGCCGGCGCTACCTCGACATGTTCTCGTTCTTCGCCTCCTCGGCTTTGGGCATGAACCACCCGGCGCTGGCCGGCGACGACGCATTCCGGGCGGAGCTCGTCGCCGCCGCGCTGAACAAGCCCAGCAATTCCGACGTGTACTCGGTGGCGATGGCCCGTTTCGTCGAGACGTTCGCCCGGGTGCTGGGCGACCCGGCGCTGCCGCACCTGTTCTTCGTCGACGGCGGGGCGCTCGCGGTGGAGAACGCGCTCAAGGTGGCGTTCGACTGGAAGAGCCGGTTCAACGAGGCGCGCGGCCTCGACCCCGCGCTGGGCACCCGGGTGCTGCACCTGCGCGGCGCCTTCCACGGCCGCAGCGGCTACACGCTGTCGCTGACCAACACCAACCCGGTCACCGTGGATCGCTTCCCCACGTTCGACTGGCCGCGCATCGACGCCCCCTATATCCGGCCGGGGGCCGACGTGGCCGCGCTCGAGGCCGCGTCGCTGGCCCAGGCCCGCGCGGCCTTCGAGGCCCACCCGCACGACATCGCCTGCTTTGTGGCCGAACCGATCCAGGGCGAAGGCGGGGACCGCCACTTCCGGCCGGAGTTCTTCGCCGCCATGCGCGAGCTGTGCGACCGGCACGATGCGCTGCTGATCTTCGACGAGGTTCAGACCGGTTGCGGCCTGACCGGAACCGCTTGGGCCTACCGGCAATTCGGCGTGCAACCCGACGTGGTCGCATTCGGCAAGAAGACCCAGGTGTGCGGCATCATGGCGGGCCGCCGCGTCGACGAGGTCGCCGACAACGTGTTCGCGGTGCCGTCCCGGCTGAACTCCACGTGGGGCGGCAACCTGGCCGACATGGTGCGCGCCCGCCGCATCCTGGAGGTGATCGAGGCCGACGAACTCTTCGATCGCGCCGCCGCCCAGGGCGCCTACCTGCTGGGCTGCCTCGAGCAACTCGCCGCCGAGTTCCCCGGCGTCGTCCTCGAGCCCCGCGGCCGCGGGCTGATGTGCGCGTTCAGCCTGCCGAGCGCCGCCGACCGCGACGAGCTGATCCGCCGGCTGTGGCGGCGCGCGGTGATCGTGCTGCCCTCGGGCCGCGACGGCGTCCGGTTCCGCCCGGCGCTGACCGTCACGCGCGCCGAGATCGACGCCGCGATGCGGGCCATTCGCGGCGCCCTGACCGACCGGCCCTGACGGCCTGACCAGAGCCCCGGGCCGTTTGCCCCGGTTTGTCCGGGGGTATTTCTTAGACCCGCCGCCGGGGGGCGTCGCCGCGAGGGTTGTAACCAAAACGACGCGGCTAGCGATGAACGTAGGCGGGCCGAATCCGGGGAGGTGAGGACGATGCAGAAAGCAGGCCAGCGACCAGGCGGTGACCGCCTGGGACAGGAAGACCGCGAGGTGCTCGCCGCCGTCCGGTTCGCCGCCGCGGCGACGGCCGGCGCCGTCGGCTTCCTGCTGATCGCCGCGGTGTGGGTGAGCACGTGTCCGGCCGGGGGCGTCGACACGGTGGCCTGCGGCCCGCCGCAGCGCACCCTGCTGGCGATCGGCGGTCCGATGATCGCGCTGGCCGGCGGGATCTGGGCGTTCGTGCGCACCTACCGCGTGTGGAAGGCCCGCGGAACCTGGTGGGGGTGGCAGGGCGCCGGGTGGTTCCTGCTGACCGTCATGGCGCTGATGGTCGCCATGGGCGTCGCCCCGATCGCCGGTCCGGTGCTGGCTCTTTAGGTTTGCCTCCCCGGGATCTAACGTTGATGGTGCGCTGAGGAGCAGGGAGCAGCCATGGGAGACACCTATCACGACCCCGTCGACCATCTCAGGACCACGCGGCCGCTCGCCGGCGAGTCGCTGATCGACGTCCTGCACTGGCCGGGGTACCTGTTGGTGGTCGCGGGGGTGATCGGCACCTGCGGGAGCCTGGCGGCCTTCGCGACCGGACACCACCATGAGGGCATGACCGCGGGCGTCACCGCCGTCGTCGCCGCGGTGCTGGGTCTGATCTGGCTGGGCTTGGAGCACCGGCGGATACGCAGGCTCGCGGATCGCTGGTACTCCGAACATCCCGAGGTGCTGCGGCAAAGGCCCGCCAGCTAGGGGGCCGTCCGCGCATGCGGCGCCCCGCTTTTCCCGGGTGACCTGCCACGACGTCGCCCGCGGTCAGATCCTGCCGGAAACCCGAATCCGAGATTACGGGCGCCGTCGAGTGGGTATCAGGTGTGCACCATGATGAGTGCCGAAACGGTTGCGTTTGCTTGGACAAAAATGGCGTCACCCCATCATGGGGGACAGAAACACGAACACACCGACATAAATGCCCACTGCGACCACCAGCAAGACGATCAGCGTGACCCCGGCGATTACTGCGACGCGCCTAAGCCGGCGCGTCCGGTCTGTATCGGTCGCGTCAGGCCCGTCCATGGCGGGCCGGATACCCGGCGGCGATCATGACTGACCGGCTCGAACGCACGGTCCACGGCGGGCTGCGGAGCAGTAGTAGTGTCAGTCAAACCATGCCGGGAGACCATATGAACGATGCTGGATCGCACGCTAACAAGCGTCCGCGCGGCCATCGCGCCGTCGAACTTCACGTCGCAGCTCGGCTGGAGAACCTCGCGATGCTGCGCACCCTGGTCGGCGCGATCGGCACCTTCGAGGACCTGGATTTCGATGCGGTGGCGGACCTGCGACTCGCCGTCGATGAGGTGTGCACCAGGTTGATTCGCTCGGCCACTCCCGACGCGACGCTGAGCGTCGTGGTCGATCCGCAGGACGACCAATTGGTGGTGGAGGCCTCCGCGGCATGCGACACCCACGATGTGGTGTCGCCCGGCAGCTTCAGTTGGCATGTGCTGACGTCGTTGGCCGACGACGTGCAGACTTTTCACGATGGTCGCGAACCCAATGAAACCGGCAGTGTTTTCGGCATCACACTGACGGCGCGACGGGCGGCCTCCAGCAGGTGACACCGCGAGCTGCCGGCGGTTCGGTCTCGCGTCCGAACGAGTACGCCGATGTTCCGGACATGTTCCGTGAGCTGGCCTCCGTCGCGGCCGACTCCATGGAACTTCAGCGCCAACGGGACAAGATCGTCGAGCGCTGCCTTCCGCTGGCCGACCACATCGCGCGCCGCTTCGAGGGCCGCGGCGAGCCACGCGACGACCTCGTCCAGGTGGCGCGCGTCGGGTTGGTCAACGCGGTGGTGCGTTTCGACGTCGACGCCGGCTCCGACTTCGTTTCGTTCGCGGTGCCCACGATCATGGGCGAGGTCCGCCGCCACTTCCGCGACAACAGCTGGTCGGTCAAGGTGCCACGGCGCCTCAAGGAACTGCACTTGCGGCTCGGCACCGCCACCGCCGATCTGTCCCAACGGCTCGGCCGTGCGCCCACCGCGACCGAACTCGCCGCCGAGCTCGAGATGGACCGCGAAGAGGTCGTCGAGGGCCTGGTCGCCGGCAGCTCCTACAACACCTTGTCGATCGACAGTGGGGGCGGGGGCGAGGAAGAGGAAGCTCGCGCGATCGCCGACACCCTCGGCGACGTGGACACCGGCCTGGACCGCATCGAAGACCAGGAATCGTTGCGCCCGTTGCTCGAGGCGCTGCCCGAGCGGGAACGAACGGTGTTGGTGCTGCGGTTCTTCGAGTCGATGACGCAGACGCAGATCGCCGAGCGGGTCGGCATCTCACAGATGCACGTCTCGCGCCTACTGGCGAAATCGCTAACGCGGCTGCGGGACCAATTGCAATAGCGGCCGGGGGTTTTCGCCCTCATCGACCCGCAGCGGCTCGAGCAGCGGCTCGGCCTTCGGCGTGGTCACCGGGAGCGTGCCGTCCGGATCGCAGACGCGCAGCAACCTCGACACCGCCGGGCTCGGCGCCATGGCCCACGACACCTGCGCGGCCGAGCACACCACGTTGATCCGGTGCAGGGCCGAAAAGCCCGCGGTGCCAATGAACTTCAGGCCGCGCAGGTCGAGGATCACCCGCCGGGAGCGGTTGACGCTCTGTTGGACGTACGCGGCGAGCTGATCCGCATTGGCCGCGTCGAGCTCACCCTCGACCGTGATCAGGGTGCCCGTCGGGCCCCACCGGGCGGTGAACTGCGCCGTGCGGCTTTGTTGCCACGATTGCGCCACAGACATTGCTGACTCCATCCGTGCGGAGGATTCCTGCTGTGGAATACGTCAGCCGACTGCAAAAAGTTCGCAGAAGCAGGGAGTTTCGCCTGTCCCCACGCCAACAACGTACCCCGGGCGGCGGCTGTGAACTCAACCTTGCCCGCCACCCTACTCGTGGTGGCCAGGGGCGACAACGCTCCCGGTGATCCCGGTGAAGTCCGTCGGGCCGCTACTTGATCTCGGCCAGCACCGTGCCCTGCGTGATGGCCGCGCCGGGCTCGACCGCGAGCCCGGTGATGACGCCGTCCTTGTGCGCGGTGACCGGGTTCTCCATCTTCATCGCCTCGAGGACCACCACCAGGTCGCCGGCGGCAACCTCCTGGCCCTCCTCGACGGCGACCTTGACCACGGTGCCCTGCATGGGCGCGGTGACCGCGTCGCCGGAGGCGGCCGCACCGGCGTGCGCCCCCCGCTTGCGGGCCTTGGGCTTCTTGCGGATGACACCCGCCTCGCCGCCGCCGGAGCCCCCGCCCGACAGCGCCAGGTCACCGGGCAGCGACACCTCGAGCCGGCGGCCGCCGACCTCCACGACGACCTTCTGGCGGGGCCGGGCGTCGGCTTCGTCGTCCAGGGGCTCGCCGGCGGTGAACGGTTCGATGGTGTTGTCCCACTCGGTCTCGATCCAGCGCGTGTGGACCGAGAAGCTCTCGCCGTCACCGATGAACGCCGGGTCACTCACGACGGCGCGGTGGAACGGGATGACCGTGGCGAGCCCCTCGACGTGGAATTCGTCCAGGGCGCGACGGGAGCGGGCGAGGGCCTCCTCGCGGGTGGCGCCGTACACGATCAGCTTGGACAGCATGGAGTCGAATTGTCCGCCGATGACCGAACCGGCCTCGACGCCCGAATCCAGCCGGACGCCGGGCCCGGTCGGGATGTCGTAGCGGGTGACCGGGCCGGGAGCCGGCAGGAAGCCTCGCCCGGCGTCCTCGCCGTTGATCCGGAACTCGATGGCGTGCCCGCGCGGGGTGGGGTCCTCGGTGAGGTCCAGCTTCTCGCCGTTGGCGATCTTGAACTGCTGCAGCACCAGGTCGATGCCGGCGGTCTCCTCGGTGACCGGGTGCTCGACCTGCAGGCGCGTGTTGACCTCCAGGAAGGAGATCAGGCCGTCCTGGCCGACCAGGTATTCGACGGTCCCGGCGCCGTAGTAGTGGGCCTCCTTGCAGATCCGCTTGGCCGATTCGTGGATCTCCTTGCGCTGGGCGTCGGTCAGGAACGGCGCGGGCGCCTCCTCCACCAGCTTCTGGAACCGGCGCTGCAGCGAGCAGTCGCGGGTGCCGGCGACGATGACGTTGCCGTGCTGGTCGGCGATCACCTGCGCCTCCACGTGGCGCGGCTTGTCCAGGTAGCGCTCGACGAAGCACTCGCCGCGGCCGAACGCCGCGACGGCCTCACGCACGGCCGACTCGTAGAGGTGCGGGATCTCCTCGATGGTGCGGGCCACCTTCATGCCGCGGCCGCCGCCGCCGAAGGCGGCCTTGATCGCGATCGGCACGCCGTACTCCTTGGCGAATGCCACCACCTCGTCGGCGTCCTTGACCGGGTCGGGGGTGCCGGGCACCAACGGCGCCTGGGCGCGGGCGGCGATGTGGCGGGCGGTGACCTTGTCACCGAGGTCGCGGATGGACTGCGGGCTGGGGCCGATCCAGATCAGGCCCGCGTCGAGCACAGCCTGAGCGAAATCGGCGTTCTCCGAGAGGAACCCGTAGCCGGGGTGCACGGCGTTGGCGCCGGACTTGGCCGCCGCGTCGAGGAGCTTGCCGAAGTCCAGGTAGGACTCCGCGGACGTCTGTCCGCCCAACGCGAACGCCTCGTCGGCCAGCCGCACGTGCGGCGCGTCGGCGTCGGGTTCGGCGTACACCGCCACGCTGGACAGGCCCGCGTCGCGGGCCGCGCGGATCACCCGGACAGCGATCTCGCCGCGGTTGGCGACGAGGACTTTGGAGATCCTCGAGCTGGCGTGACTGGCCACAGCGCCTCCTGTATGGCATCGGTCGCAGACGTATTTCTGCGGGGCTTCTCTAAGAGAATTTCTTACAACGAGTTCTCGGGAAGTCTAAGCGCCGCGCCGTTGGGCCCGACGAGGCGGTCCACCTTTTTTCAGGTCGACTCGCGCAGCCTGCGCTTGATGCGGGCGAGCATCGCCGACAGGCCGCGCAACCGCAGCGGGCTGATCAGCGCGGCCAACCCGAGGTCGTCGTAGAAATCCTCGGGCACGGCCAGGATTTCGGCGGCGGGCTGCTCGTCCAGCCCGGTGGCCAGGATCGACGCGAAGCCCCGCGTGGTGGGCGATTCGGCGGGCGCGCTGAAGTGCAACCGCACCCGGTTCGGGTCGCTGGCGTCGACGTGCAGAAACAGCGGCGTCTGGCACTCGGGCACCGGCTCCATGGCCTGCTCTTCGAGCTCGGGCGGCAGGTCCGGCAGCTCGTCGGCGAATTCCAGCAGCAGCTTCAGCTTGTCCTGGCCCTCGACCTCGGCGAAGTCGGAGACCACCTCGGCCAGCGGCGCGGGCATGCTCATGGCGCACCCATCAGACGGAAACGGTCGGGGCCTGTCCCGGTTCTGGGCCCGCGACGATCGGGGTGCGCACGGTGTTGCCCCACTCGGTCCACGACCCGTCGTAGTTGCGCACGCCGGGCTTGCCCAGCAGGTGCGTCAGGACGAACCACGTGTGGCTGGACCGTTCGCCGATGCGGCAGTACACGACGGTCTTGTCGTCGGGCTCGAGGAAGCCGTAGAGCTCCTCGAGTTCCTCGCGGCTGCGGAAGCGGCCGCTTTCGTCGACCGCCTTGGCCCACGGGATCGACCGGGCGGTGGGGATGTGGCCGCCGCGCAGCACGCCCTCCTCGGGGTATTCGGGCATGTGTGTGCGTTTGCCGGTGTACTCGTCCGGCGAGCGCACGTCGATCAGCGGCTGGCTGCCGAGGATCCCCAGCACGTCGTCCTTGAAGGCGCGGATGGGCTCGTCGTTGCGCGTGACGACGGGGTAGCCGGTGGACGTCTTGGTGGGGACGTCCAGCGTGGTCTCCCGGCGTTCGGCCAGCCACAGGTCGCGGCCGCCGTTGAGCAGGCGCACGTCCGGGTGACCGAACAAGGTGAACACCCACAGCGCGTAGGCGGCCCACCAGTTGCTCTTGTCGCCGTAGATCACCACGGTGTCGTCGCGGGCGATGCCCTTGCGGTCCATCAACTCCGCGAACTGCGCACCGTCGATGTAGTCGCGGACCCGGGGGTCGTTGAGGTCGGTGTGCCAGTCGACTTTCACCGCACCGGGGATGTGGCCCACGTCGTAGAGCAGCACGTCCTCGTCGGACTCGACGATCACCAGGCCGGGGGTGCCCAGGTGGGCCGACAGCCAGTCGGCGGTGACCAGTCGCTCGGGGTGGGCGTAGTTCGACAGTGTCGGGCTTGGATCGGGGGGTAATGCCACGCTGCCGAGCCTACTCATCCCGGGATTTCGTCACCAACGTCGACTAGTTGCCGCGGGCCGCCGCGACACATCAACGAGGGCGACGACACGCCGTCGCGGATCGCCGTGGTTTATGTCTCGCCGGCGCCGGTGGTCGAGTCGCCGGCCCACAGCGCGGCCACCGACAGCCCGGCCCGCCCCAGCAGGCGCCGCAGCAGCGGCAGGCTCACGCCGATCACGTTCGACGGGTCGCCGTCGATGCCGTCGACGAACCAGCCGCCCAGGCCGTCGAGGGTGAAGCCGCCCGCCACGTGCCACGGTTCGCCGCCGGCCACGTAGGCGCGCAGATCGGCGTCCGTCGGTTCGGCGAAATGAACTGTGGTGCAAGCTGATTCGACCTCGCAATGGGTGATCGCGCCGTCGGACATCCGCAGCAGGCAGTGCCCGGTGTGCAGCCCGCCGGACCGCCCGCCCATGCGGCGCCACTGGCTCGCCGCGGCGTCGGCCGATCCGGGCTTGCCGCACAGCCGGCCGTCGAGGGAAAGCATCGAATCACAGCCAAGGACAACGCAATCGGCCGCGACGCCGCCGTCCAGCCCGCCGGCGACCCGTTCGGCCTTGGCCCGGGCCAGGGCGCACACCACGTCGGGCGGCTCCGCGCCGGGTCCCAGCGCGGCCGCGACCGCGTCCTCGTCGACGCCGGACACCACGACCAGCGGGTCGACGCCCGCCTGACGCAACACCTTGAGCCGGCCGGCCGAGGCCGACGCCAGCACCAGGCGGGTCAACGCCTCATGTGCGTCATTTGCTGCATGGTCAGCCGCTGGTAGTTCGACATCGCGAACCGCAGCCGGTCGACCGGGAGGCCCCAGCGGGTCTCCTCGGGCTGTTCGGGCTCGGGCGCACCGCCGACGCAGCCCAGCACCGCGACCAGCGCGGCCACCTCCTCGACGGTGGGTTCGCCCTTGAGGATCTGGATGTGCGGCTCGTGCGCCTCGGGCGCGGCTTCGGTTGCCGCAGAACCGTTTTCGTCACTCACAGCGGCCGAATTGTTCGTCTCGTTCCCGTCGCTCACTCGACTCACAGCGGTATGTTCCCGTGCTTCTTGGGGGGCAGGTGGGCGATCTTGCGTTCCAGCAGGCGCAGCGCCGTGCCGATGTAGCCGCGGGTGTGCGACGGCGGGATCACCGCGTCGACGTATCCGCGCTCGGCGGCGACGTACGGGTTGACCAGGGTGTCCTCGTACTCCTGCTGCAGCTGCAGGCGCAGCGCGTCGACGTCCTTGCCCTCCTTGGCCGCCTCGGAAAGCTGCTTGCGGTAGACGAATCCGACGGCCCCGGAGGCCCCCATCACGGCGATCTGCGCCGACGGCCAGGCGATGTTGACGTCGCAGCCCATGTCCTTGGAGCCCATGACGCAGTAGGCGCCGCCGTAGGCCTTGCGGGTGATGACGGTGATCTTGGGGACGGTGGCCTCGCCGTAGGCGTACAGCAGCTTGGCGCCGCGCCGGATGATGCCGTTGTACTCCTGGCCGGTGCCCGGCAAAAAGCCCGGCACGTCGACCAGCATGATGATCGGGATGTTGAAGCAGTCGCAGGTCCGCACGAAGCGGGCCGCCTTCTCCGAGGCGTTGATGTCCAGGCAGCCGGCGAACTGCGTCGGCTGGTTGGCCACGATCCCGACCGGGCGGCCGTCGATGCGGCCGAACCCGACGACGATGTTCTGCGCGTAACCCCCCTGGACTTCCAGGAATTCGTCGTCGTCGAGGATGCGGGTGATCACCTCGTGCATGTCGTAGGGCTGGTTGGGCGAGTCCGGGATCAGCGTGTCCAGCTCGAGGTCCTCCTCGGTGAGGTTGTCCTCGATGGCGCCGGGCGGGTGCGGCTCGGCGTAGCGGGGCGGGTCGGTCGCGTTGTTGGGCGGCAGGTAGCTCAGGAGGTCGCGGACCCAGTCGAAGGCGTCCTGCTCACCGGAGGCGACGTAGTGCAGCGTGCCCGACTTGGCCATGTGGGTGTGGGCGCCGCCCAGCTCCTCCATGGTGACGTCCTCGCCGGTGACGGTCTTGATGACGTCGGGCCCGGTGATGAACATCTGGCTGGTCTGGTCGACCATGACCACGAAGTCGGTCAGCGCGGGGGAGTAGACGTGCCCACCGGCGGCGGCCCCCATGATCAGCGAGATCTGCGGGATGACCCCGGAGGCCAGGATGTTGTTGCGGAAGATGCGGCTGTAGAGGCCGAGCGAGACCACGCCCTCCTGGATGCGCGCCCCCGCGCCGTCGTTGATGCCGATCAGCGGGCGCCCGGTCTTGATCGCCAGCTCCTGGACCTTGACGATCTTCTCGCCGTACACCTCGCCGAGGCTGCCGCCGAACACGGTGGCGTCCTGGCTGAAGATGCACACGTCCCGGCCGTCGATGGTGCCGTAGCCGGTGATCACGCCGTCGCCCAGCGGGCGGTTGTTCTCCAGGCCGAAGTTCTTGCTGCGGTGGCGGGCCAGCGCGTCGAGCTCGACGAACGAGTCCTCGTCGAGCAGGGCGAGGATGCGCTCGCGGGCGGTCAGCTTGCCCTTGGCGTGCACCTTCTCGACGGCCTCTTCACCCACCGGGTGCAGCGACTCCTCGCGGCGCTTGTGCAGTTCGGCCAGCTTGCCGGCGGTGGTGTGGATGTCGATGGTGTGTTCGGCGGCGGGTTCCGCGGTGTGGTCGGTAACGCTCGTCATGGGAGTCGAGCTTAGCGTGGCTGGTAGCCCGTCCCTTTCATGGGCTTTAAAGGGGTTTGAAGGGCTTTGACGGTAACCTCCGCTGATGAACGCCGATCCGGTGCGCATGTCGCAACTGGGTTCCGATTCCGCCTCCGTGCTGCGGATCATCTCCCACTTCGACCGGCTCCACGAGTCGGCGGCCGACGCCGACACCGTGGTGCGCTGCGCGGCGTTGCTGGCCGAGTGCCCGGTCGGCGCGCGGTGGGCGTCGGGCACCGTGATTCGTTACGACGCGACGGGCGGCCTGGAACCGGGCGGGGATGTGCTGCCGCCGGCACCGGCGGACGAGCCGAGCGTGTGGCTGGAGCGCGACGGTCCCGGGCACGCCCTCGATCCGGTGCTGCTCGATCGGTTGGCCCACACCCTGCGCGCGGTGCCGGCGCGCGCCGGGGCGTCGGGCGAGTTGCACATCGGGGACCCGGCGCTGCTCGAAGTCGTGCTGTCCGGCAAGGAGCGCCGGGAGGACCGGGTGCGGGCGGTCCGCCTGCTCGGGCTGGACGAGAAGCGCAACATCTGCGTGCTGGCGGTGTCCGCGCACTCGCCGCCCGAGGCGCTGCGGATCATCGCCCGCCAGCTTCCGGGCTCGTCGGTGCGCTCGACCGCCATCGGGAACGCGACGGCCGTGCTGTGCCAGGGGCCCATCGACACCCGGGCGCTCTCCGACGGACTGGAGGGCGCGATCACCACCGCGTTCCCGGGTCGGCGGACCGAGGGGGCGAACCGGGGTCCCTGGGTCGGCATCGGCGCCAGCGTCGAAGCGCTGGCCGCGGCCACCTCGTGGCAGCAGGCGCTGGGCGCGCTGCGCTTCGCGTCGTCGACCGGTTACGGCAGGCGCGCCGTGGCCTACGAGCGGCTCAGCGCGCTGGAGCTGTTGGCCGACATCTCCCTGGAACGGGTGCGCCGGCAACGAGATGTGTCGCGGATCAACGAAATTGCCGCGACGCCGACGGGTGCGCTCGACGTCGACACCGTGGAGGCCTTCCTCGTATTCGGGTCGCTGCGGCGCACGGCCGCCGAACTGCATCTGCATCACAGCACCGTCGCGGCGCGACTCGCGCATGTCGGGTCGCAGATGGGGTGGGACCTCAACGATCCGATGGACCGGTTCATCGCCACGCTGGTGCTCATGATCCGGCGGGTCGCGCTGTCCTCGACCGAACTCGGCGAACCGGAACAGGGCTGACCGACGATCGTCGGGCGGATCGGCGAATACGGGCGACGGCTGGCGGATGACCGCGGCCCGGCGGATTCGTGATGATGACCGCATGGCGATCATCGACCCCACCCGGACCTGGGAACCGCTGGAGAGGCGGTTGGCGCAAACCTCCAACGAGCGGCACCGGGCGGTGCTGAGCGTGGTGATCGAGCATATGAAGGCCGAGGCCGCACCGGATTTGGAGCGGTTGATGGCGACGCTGAGCCCCGATCCCGCCTACCACTTTTGGCACGGGGCCCAGGATGTGGGCGCGAAAACCACCGACGGGGTGCGCAGCTACTACGTCGACTTCCTGGCGACCCGCACCAACATTCTCGAGTTCGAGGCGCAGCGGCTCGTCGTCGACGACGACTGCCTGGTGACCGAGGGTCTGCTCAAGCAGCTCTACCCGGCGGCGGAGCTGACGCGCATCCTCGGGATGCCGGTCGACGACCCCGACGGGGATTACCTGGTGGTGTTCCGGCAGCTGCTGCTGTGGCCAATCGACAAGAGCGGCAAGATCATTGGTGAGGACTCCTACAACACCGGTGTGGTCAGCGTGACCAAGCTGTCCCGCGACGAGCTGCCGCAGGAGTACCTGGACCTCGTGCACGCGTCGGCCTGAGATGGCCGCCGACATCGCGACGATGCTCCTCGATCGCCTCGGTGACGAACACGTCGGGCTGCGCACCCGCGACCGCGACTGGACGTGGGACGAGGTGGTCCGCGAATCCGCCGCGCGCGCCGCGCTGGCCCGATCGATGCGCCGTGACGGCCCGTTTCACATCGGGGTGCTGCTGGACAACGTGCCCGACTTCGTCTTCTGGCTCGGCGGCGCGGCGCTGGCGGGGGCGACCGTGGTAGGCATCAACCCGACCCGCGGCGCCGCCGAGCTGGCCGAAGAGATCCGGCACACCGATTGCCAGATGATCGTCACCGACGCCGCGGGCGTGGGGCGACTGCGCGGGCTCGGCCTGGAACTGGCGGCGGACCGTTTTCTGCAGGTCGACGACCCCGGCTACCGCGCACGCGTGGACGCCCACCGCGCTCAACCCGCCGTCGCGCCCGGGGTCGGCCCGGAGTCGTTGTTCCTGCTGCTGTTCACCTCGGGGACGACGGGCGCGTCGAAGGCGGTCAAATGCAGCCAGGGGCGGCTGGCCTGGATCGCGCACACGGCCACCGAGAAGTTCGGGCATGTCCGCGACGACGTCGACTACTGCTGCATGCCGCTGTTCCACGGCAACGCGATCATGGCGCTGTGGGCGCCGGCGCTGGCCAACGGCGCCACGGTGTGCCTGACGCCGGTGTTCTCGGCGTCCCGGTTCATGCCCGACGTGCGCTACTTCGGCGCGACGTTCTTCACCTACGTGGGCAAGGCGCTCGCCTATCTGATGGCCACACCCGAGCGGCCCGACGACGCCGACAACCCGCTGGTCCGCGGCTTCGGCACCGAGGCGTCACCGGACGACCAGGCGCAGTTCCGGCGCCGCTTCGGCGCGGAGCTGCTGGAGGGCTACGGCTCGAGCGAGGGTGGCGGCGCCGTCGCGCACGCCCCGGACGCACCGCCGGGGGCGCTGGGCCGGCCGGCCCACCCCGGTGTCGCGGTGGTCGATCCGGAGACGCTGACTGACTGCCCGCCCGCGCTCCTCGACGAGCACGGCCGGGTGCTCAACCCCGACGAGGCCGTGGGCGAAATCGTCGACAAGGCCGGCACCCGGACGTTCGAGGGCTACTACAAAAACGACGACGCCGACGCCGAGCGGATCCGCAACGGCTGGTATTGGACCGGCGACCTCGGGTACCGGGACGAGGCGGGGTTCCTGTACTTCGCCGGCCGCCGCGGCGACTGGATCCGGGTCGACGGCGAGAACACGTCCGCCCTGACCATCGAGCGTGTGCTGCGCCGGCACCCGGACGTGGTGGCGGCCGGGGTCTACGCGGTGCCCGATCCGCGCTCGGGCGATCAGGTGATGGCGGCCCTCGAGGTGGCCGATCCCGAGAGTTTCGACGCCGCCGGGTTCGCCGCCTACCTGTCCGCCCAGCAAGATTTGGGCAGCAAGGGCGCTCCCCGGTTCCTGCGGCTGTCGTCGAGCCTGCCCGTCACCGGCTCCAACAAGGTGCTCAAGCGCGTGCTGCAACGACAGCGCTGGCATACCGACGAACCGGTGTATCGGTGGGCCGGGCGGGGAGCGCCCGCGTACCACCGGATGAGCGCCGACGAAAAGCGCTCGCTTGACGCGGAATTCGCGTCGCACGGCCGGCAGCGCTACCTGTGAGCGCGGCGAGGTAGTCTCCGCTGATGGACGCCCGCCTCTTGGGACCCGCGGACTGGACGGCCGAATGCGACGTACTGGTCGCGGGATCGGGCGGCGGCGGCGTGACCGGCGCGTACACCGCGGCGCGCGAAGGCCTCAACGTGCTCCTGGTCGAGGCCACCGCGAAATTCGGTGGCACCACGGCGTATTCCGGCGGGGGCGGCGTGTGGTTCCCGTGCAATCCGGTGCTGCTGCGCGCCGGCACCGACGACACCATCGAGGACGCGCTCACCTACTACCGCGCCGTGGTCGGCGATCGCACCCCGCGCGAGCTGCAGGAAACCTACGTCCGCGGCGGCGCGCCGCTGATCGAGTACCTGGAGGCCGACCCGAACCTGAAGTTCGTGCCGCTGCCGTGGCCCGACTACTACGGCAAGGCGCCCAAGGCGCGCCTCGACGGCCAGCGCCACATCGCGGCCAAGCCTCTGGCGGTGGCCGCCGCCCCCGAATTCCGCGACGCGATCCGCGGCCCGCTGGACACCGACCGGCTCGGCGCCGAACCGCCGTCGGACTACTACGTCGGGGGCCGCGCGCTGATCGCCCGATTCCTCAAGGCCATCGGCGAGTACCCGAGCGCGTCGCTGCAGCGCGACACCGCACTGGTCGACCTCGTGGTAGACGAGGGCCGCGTGACGGGAGCGATCGTCGAGACCGCCGGGCAGCGCCGCGCCGTCCGCGCCCGCCGGGGAGTGCTGCTGGCCGCCGGCGGCTTCGAGGGCAACGACGAACTCCGGCGGAAGTACGGGGTGCCGGGCAGCGCGCGAGACACCATGGGGGGCCCGGGAAGTCGCGGTCTGGCGCTGCAGGCCGGCATCGCCGCGGGCGCGGACACCGACCTGCTGGACCAGGCCTGGTGGTCGCCGGGCATGACCCACCCCGACGGCCGGTCCGCCTTCGCGCTGTGGTTCACCGGCGGCATCTTCGTCAACCAGGACGGCGACCGGTTCGTCAACGAGTCCCGGGCCTACGACCGGGCCGGCCGCGAGATCATCGCGCAACTGCAGGACGGCTCAATCACGTTGCCGTACTGGATGATCTACGACGACTCCGAGGGCGAGGTGCCGCCGGTCAAGGCGGCCAACGTCTCCATCGTCGAGACCGAGAAGTACGTCGCCGCCGGCCTGTGGCACTCCGCGGACACCCTTGAGGAGCTGGCCGCCAAGATCGGGGTGCCGGGCGAGCGGCTGGCGGCAACGGTGAAGCGGTTCAACGGTTTTGCCGCCTCCGGCGTCGACGAGGACTTCGGCCGCGGCGACGAGGCGTTCGATCGTGCGTTCTCGGCGGGCGCCTCGCCGCTGGTGCCCATCGACTCGCCGCCCTATCACGCCGCGGCGTTCGGCATCTCGGACCTGGGCACCAAAGGCGGCCTGCGCACCGACGCCGCGGCGCGGGTGCTCGACACGTCCGGCCACCCGATTCCGGGCCTGTACGCGGCGGGCAACACGATGGCCGCGCCCAGCGGCACCGCGTATCCCGGTGGGGGCAACCCGATCGGAACCAGCATGCTGTTCAGCCACCTGGCCGTCCTGGACATGCGCGACCGTCGGTCCTGAGTTCTAGGCTGGGTCCGGTGACAGACCGAGATCAACTTCGAGCACCACTGGACGCCGCCGCGCTGCGCGCCGAGTTGATCGGCACCGGGCTGGGCTGGCGTCAGCTCGACGTCGTCGAGCAGACCGGATCCACCAACGCCGACCTGCTGGCGCGGGCGGCCCGGGGTTCAATGGGCGCCGACGTCGCCGGCGCCGTGCTGATCGCCGAGCACCAGACCGCCGGCCGCGGGCGGCACGGCCGCGGCTGGTCGGCCACCCCGCGCGCCCAGATCACCATGTCGGTCGGCGTCAGCGTCGTCGACGTCCCCAGCACCGGGTGGGGCTGGCTGCCGCTGGCCACCGGGGTGGCGGTCGTCGACACCGTCGCGCCGCTGCTGGAGGGGTCCGGGACCCGGGTGGGGCTCAAATGGCCCAACGACGTGCTGGCCGGGCCGGCCGATTCGCCGGGCAAGCTGGCCGGGATTCTCGCCGAGGTGGCAAAGCCGGTGGTGGTTATCGGCTTGGGGCTCAACGTGACTCAGTCCGCCGAGGAGATCGACGGCCCCGGCGCGACGTCGCTGCTCGATCTCGGCGTGGCCGAACCCGACCGCACGCGGTTGGTGTCGGACCTGCTGCGGGAGCTGGGGCGGCGCATCGTGGCCTGGCGCGCCGCGCGCGGCGCCGACTGGGCGCTGGCCGCCGACTACCGCGCGCGCAGCCTGACCCTCGGCAACCGGGTGCGCGCGCACCTGCCCGGCGGCAAGCAGATCGACGGCACCGCGACCGCCATCGACGATCAGGGCCGGTTGTGCCTGGACAGTGGCGGGCAGACCGCCGTCGTCGCGGCCGGCGATGTGGTGCATTTGCGCTAGTTCGTCGCGCCGCGAGGCTAAGGTCGGCGGGCATGGGCTATCCGGACAATGTGCTGGCCGCCGGCGAGCACGTCATCGTGCATCGGCACCCGCACTGGAAGCGGTTGATCTGGCCGGTGCTGGTTCTCATCGTGGTGACCGGGCTGGCGGCGTTCGGCTCGGGATACCTCAACTCGACGCACTGGGAGCAGCTCGCCAAGAACATCATCCACGGCGTCATCTGGGGGATCTGGCTGGTGATCGTCGGGTGGCTGACGTTGTGGCCCTTCGGAAGCTGGCTGACGACCCATTTCGTGGTGACGAACCGGCGGGTGATGTTCCGGCACGGGGTGTTGACGCGCACCGGGATCGACATCCCGCTGGCCCGGATCAACAGCGTGGAATTCCGCGACCGGATCACCGAGCGAATGTTTCGCACCGGGACGCTGATCATCGAATCGGCGTCACAAGATCCGTTGGAGTTCTACGACATTCCGCGGCTGCGCGAGGTGCACGCGCTGCTGTATCACGAAGTCTTCGACACCCTCGGTTCCGAGGAATCGCCGAGCTGACCCAGGCGGCCGGCCCGATTGCGCCAGGCGCGCAGCAGGGTGACGTTTCCGCCCTCGATCTCGTCTTCGAAGATCTCGGCAATACCGCCGGCGGTGAGGGCGGATTCCAGGGCCTTGTCGGGGGTGCGGGCAAACTGGTCAGGAAATACCCAACGGCGGAACGCCCAGAAGCGGAACGCCATCTGCAGCAGGTTTCCGATGATGTAGGCCGAGATGAAGTCGGCGAGGTTTTCCACCGCCAGCGACACCGTCGGCACGCGCAGTTGCAGCACGTAGCTGGAGAACCACAGCGGCGCCATGGACAGCAGCACCCCCACGCCGCTGAACGCGAAGAACAGCAGGGCCTCGTGGTGGCGCTCGCGGCCGCCGCGGTTGCGGAAGCTCCATTCCCGGTTCAGCACGTAGGACGCGATGACCGCCACGATCCCGGCGATCACCTTCGCGGTGACCGGTTTGGGTTCAAGAATTGTCAGCTTGAGCGTGTAGAAAATCGCCGAGTCGATGACGAACGTGGTGCCGCCGACAATGGCGAATTTGATCAGTTCGTGGTGGCGTAGCAAATAGGGCTGCAAAACCCTTGGCAGACGCGCGATCGTGGCTTCGGCGAAGGACACAACACGTCAGTGTACGGACGGACACAAATTCGACGCAAAATCGTACATAACAATTCAGTGTCAGCGCCGGTCACACGCCTTGGCGGCGGTGTGCGCGGCCGTGACACGATGATGGCCGTGCCGAGTACACGCCCCCCGGGCGCAGCCCCCCTCGAAACGCGCCCCCCGGCCGCCCGAGCCGTCCCCGGGGTCATCCCCGTCGTCGCGATGGTCGGAGGCGGTCAGCTCGCCCGGATGACCCACCAGGCGGCGATCGCCCTGGGGCAGACGCTGCGGGTGCTGGCCACCGACGCCGGCGAATCGGCCGCGCTGGTCGCCCCCGACGTGGTGATCGGTTCGCACACCGATCTCGAGGACCTGCGCCGGGTGGCCGAGGGTGCCGACGTGCTGACGTTCGACCACGAGCACGTGCCGACCGAACTGCTGGACAAGCTCGTCGCCGAGGGCATCAACGTGGCGCCACCGCCGCAGGCGCTGGTGCACGCGCAGGACAAGCTCGTGATGCGGCGGCGGTTGGAGGCCCTCGGCGTGCCGGTGCCCCGCTACGCCGAGATCCGCAGCGTCGACGAACTCGACGAGTTCGCGCGGGGGATCGCCGGGCCCGTGGTGGTGAAGGCGATCCGCGGCGGTTACGACGGGCGTGGGGTGCGGATGGCCCGCGACCCGGTGCACGCCCGCGAGATCGCGGCCGCCTTCCTGGCCGACGGCGTGCCGGTGATGGCCGAGGAGCAGGTGAACCTGCGCCGCGAGCTCTCCGCGCTGGTGGCCCGGTCGCCGTTCGGGCAGGGGGCGGCGTGGCCGGTCGTCGAGACCGTGCAGCGCGACGGGATCTGCGTGCAGGTGATCGCCCCCGCGCCGGACCTGCCCGGCGACGTCTCCGCCGAGGCGCAGCGGCTGGCGTTGCGGCTCGCCGGCGAGCTCGGGGTGGTCGGGGTGCTCGCGGTCGAGCTGTTCGAGACCGGTGACGGGTCGCTGCTCGTCAACGAGCTCGCGATGCGGCCGCACAACTCGGGGCACTGGACCATGGACGGTTCGCGCACCAGCCAGTTCGAGCAGCATCTGCGCGCGGTGCTCGACTACCCGCTCGGCGACACCGACGCGCTGGCGCCGGTGACCGTGATGGCCAACGTGCTGGGCGCCGCGGCACCCCCGCAGATGAGCGTCGACGAGCGGCTGCACCACCTGTTCGCGCGGATGCCCGACGCGCGGGTGCACCTGTACGGCAAGCAGGAGCGCCCCGGCCGCAAGGTCGGCCACATCAACTTCGTCGGCCTGGACCCGGCCCGCGAAAGCGTGGCGAAGCTGCGGGAACGCGCCGACCTGGCGGCACACTGGTTGTCACACGGGCAGTGGACGGACGGATGGGATCCACACGCCGGCGACGATGCAGAGCGCAGTCGATGAGGAGGAGCGGCGCAAATGACCATGACCATGAGTGAGCAGCAGGCTCGCGTCGGCGTGATCATGGGCAGCGACAGCGACTGGTCGGTGATGCAGGACGCCGCGGCGGCGCTGGCCGAGTTCGACGTGCCGGCCGAGGTCCGGGTCGTCTCGGCGCACCGCACCCCGCAGGTGATGTTCGACTACGCCCGCGACGCGGCCGGGCGCGGCATCGAGGTGATCATCGCCGGCGCCGGCGGGGCGGCGCACCTGCCCGGCATGGTCGCGTCCGCGACGCCGCTGCCGGTGATCGGCGTGCCGGTGCCGCTCGCGCGGCTCGACGGCCTGGACTCGTTGCTGTCGATCGTGCAGATGCCCGCCGGTGTCCCGGTGGCCACGGTCTCCATCGGCGGCGCCCGCAACGCCGGCCTGCTCGCCGTGCGCATCCTCGGATCGTCGGACCCGGCGCTGCGTGCCCGGATCGTCGACTTCCAGCAGCAGCTGGCCGAGACCGTGCGGGCCAAGGATGAGGCGCTGCAGCAGCGCCGGGGTAAAGTTACCGACTAGTAGCTTGGCGACGAGGCGCGCCGCGCCCGCGCAGGAGTCGGGCGGTTCGGCAGGGCGCCACAGGAGAGCGTAGGAGGCTCGAGATGGCTGGATGGGCCGGAAATCCCACCTTTGATCTGTTCCAGTTGCCCGAGGAACACACCGAATTGCGGGCGGCGATCCGCGCGCTGGCGGAAAAGGAAATCGCCCCGCACGCCGCCGACGTCGACGAGAACTCGCGCTTCCCGCAGGAGGCGCTGGAGGCCCTGAACGCGTCGGGCTTCAACGCCGTGCACGTGCCCGAGGAGTACGGCGGGCAGGGCGCCGACTCGGTGGCCGCGTGCATCGTCATCGAAGAGGTCGCCCGCGTCGACGCCTCGGCGTCGCTGATTCCCGCGGTCAACAAGCTCGGCACGATGGGGCTGATCCTGCGCGGCTCCGACGAGCTGAAAAAGCAGGTGCTGCCCTCGATCGCGGACGGCTCGGCGATGGCGTCCTACGCGCTGTCCGAGCGCGAGGCCGGCAGCGACGCCGGATCGATGCGGACCCGGGCCAAGGCCGACGGGGACGACTGGATCCTCAACGGCGCCAAATGCTGGATCACCAACGGCGGCAAGTCGAGCTGGTACACGGTGATGGCGGTGACCGATCCGGACAAGGGCGCCAATGGGATTTCGTCGTTCATGGTGCACTCCGACGACGAGGGATTCAGCGTCGGGCCCAAGGAAAAGAAGCTGGGTATCAAGGGTTCGCCGACCACCGAGCTGTACTTCGAGAACTGCCGCATCCCGGGCGACCGGATCATCGGCGAGCGGGGCACCGGTTTCAAGACGGCGCTCGCGACGCTGGACCACACCCGGCCCACCATCGGCGCGCAGGCGGTCGGCATCGCCCAGGGCGCGCTGGACGCGGCCATCGCCTACACCAAGGACCGCAAGCAGTTCGGCCGCCCGGTCAGCGACAACCAGGGCGTGCAGTTCATGCTCGCCGACATGGCGATGAAGGTGGAGTCCGCCCGGCTGATGGTGTACCACGCTGCCGCCCGCGCCGAGCGCGGCGAATCGCACCTGGGCTTCATCTCGGCGGCGTCGAAGTGCCTGGCGTCCGACGTCGCGATGGAGGTCACCACGGACGCGGTGCAGCTGTTCGGCGGCGCCGGCTACACCGTCGATTTCCCCGTCGAGCGGATGATGCGTGACGCCAAGATCACCCAGATCTACGAGGGCACCAATCAGATTCAGCGCGTGGTGATGTCGCGGGCGCTGCTGCGCTGATTCGTTCCGCGGGTCCATTGGGAAAACCCGGCCCGCACCGCATAGGATCTCCACGGCGCGTGAAGTCCAAGCCGACGGTCGGTAAACAGGCACCGGCTATCCCGTCCGACCACCGCCAACGAGCAAGGGTCTTATCGCGGCCAGGGGGTCTGCAAGTGCAGAACGTGACTTCCCACACCCGTCCACAGATGGCCGGGAATTGATTCCGGCACGTGCTCCGGTCACGCCGACGGCGAGTTGGCAATCCTTGTCGTTGCTCTTGGTCGAGGACGACCGCGCCGACGCGGTGCTCGTGGAAGACCTGATCGCCGACGCGGCCGCCGACATCCGGGTGGTGTGGGCCAAGTCGATGGCGGACGCCGAACGCGAGCTGGAATCCGCCCGCCCCGATTGCGTGCTGCTGGATCTGCACCTGCCCGACGCCAGCGGGATCGACGCGTTGGACCGCGTGGCCAAGCTGGACGCCACCGTCCCGATCGTCGTGCTGACCGGGCTCAACGACGAGTATTTCGGGGCGTCGGCCGTCGCCGCCGGCGCCCAGGACTACCTGGTCAAGGGCCGCGTCGAGCCGGAGATGCTGCGCCGCGCGCTGCTGTACGCGATCGAGCGCAAGCGCGCCGAGCTGATCGCCGCCGACCTGCACGCGACCCAGCTGCGGGCCCGGGAGAACGCGCTGCTGGAACGCGGACTGCTGCCCTCCCCGCTGCTGCTGGACGACCCGGGCGTCGACATCGTCGCCCGCTACCGCCCCAGCCGTGAAGGCGCTTTGCTCTGCGGCGACTTCTACGACGTCGTCCAGACGCCCGACCGGATCGTGCACGTCCTGATCGGCGACGTCGCCGGGCACGGCCCGCACGAGGCGGCCCTGGGCGCGGCGCTGCGGATCGCGTTTCGCACGCTCACCTTCGCCGGCGTGCACGGCGTCGACCTGATGCGCCAGCTCGAGCGGGTGCTGTATTCGGAACGCACCGGCACCGGCATCTTCGCGACCGTGCTCAGCCTCGAGATCTGCCCGGAGCGCCCGGAGGTCAGCGTCATCCGCGCCGGGCATCCGGGGATGTTGCTGCAGGGCGGCGGCGCGGTGCAGTGGGTGGAGCCGCCGGGCGGCCCGGCGCTGGGCCTGCGCGCCGACGGCTGGCCGCGCCACGAGCTGGAGCTGCCCGCCGGCCACGGCCTGCTGTTGCTGACCGACGGTCTCTACGAAGGCTATTCGGGGCAGGGGACCGAGCGGCTCGGCGAGGACGGCCTGCTCGAGCTGGCCCGCTCGCACGCCAACCGACCCGGCCCGGCATTCGTCGACGCCCTCATCGACGGCGCCCAGGAACTCGCCGAGCCGCGCGGCGGCCTCACCGACGACATCGCCGTGCTCCGCATCGAGAGGACCACCACGTGATCCCACCGGCTCCGCTTCGGCTCGCGCAGCTCACCGTGCGGGGGTGGCTGGCCCTCGTCCTGTGGATCATGGGTGCGACGGTGCTCCTCGGCGCGGTCGTCGGCGGGGTGCTGCTGGACCGCACCGACCAGGTGTCGCGCCAGGTGGGCGAGGACATCCAGCCGGCGCGCGTCGCCGCGACCCATTTGCAGGCGGCCCTGCGGGACCAGGAAACGGGCGTGCGCGGTTACCTGATCACCGCCGACCGGCAGTTCCTCGCGCCGTATTACGACGGGCAACGCGCCGAACGGGCGGCCGCCGACGAGATTCGGCGGCTGGTGGGCGGGCGCGCGGAGCTGATCGCCGACCTGGAGGCGGTCGAAACCGCCGCCGCGGACTGGCGCACCAGCTACGCCGAACCCGTCATCGCGGCCGTGACCCCCAAGGTTCCCAGCGTCGTCAGCACCTCGATGGCCGACCTCGGCAAGGCCAAATTCGACCGTCTGCGAGTGCTTTTCGACACGCAGAACACGCACCTGGCCGACGCGGCGGCCAGCGCCGTCGACGAGCTCAACGACATCAACGGCTGGCGCGACTGGGTGCTGGGCGCGATGGTGCTGATCGTTTTGGCCGCGGCCCTGCTGTTGGGGTTGCTGAGTCGCGCGGCGATCACCCGGCCGATCGCGAACCTGGCCGCGGCCTGCCGCCGGATCACCCAGGGCAATTTCGACGAAGTGATCTCGGCGCCCAAGCGGCCCAAGGACATTCGCAACATGGCCATCGACGTCGAGAACATGCGCAAGCGCATGGTCGAAGAGCTCGACGTGTCCCGTTCGGCCCAAACCCTGCTCGATGAGCAGACCGCCGAATTGCGCCGGTCCAACACCGAACTCGAGCAGTTCGCCTATGTCGCCTCGCACGATCTGCAGGAGCCGCTGCGCAAGGTGGCCTCCTTCTGTCAGCTGCTCGAGAAACGGTACGCCGACAAGCTCGATGAACGCGGCATCGAATACATCGGATTCGCGGTCGACGGCGCCAAACGCATGCAGGCGCTGATCAACGACCTGCTCACCTTCTCCCGGGTCGGCCGGCTGGGCACCACGGAGACCGAGGTGCAGCTCGACGCGACGCTTGACGCCGGCCTGGCCAACCTGGCCGTCGCGATCGAGGAGACCGAAGCCCAGATCGTGCGCCCGACGGAGCCGCTCCCGGAGATCGTGGGGGATCCGACGCTGCTGACGATGCTGTGGCAGAACCTGATCGGCAACGCGATCAAGTTCCGGCACAAGGATCGCCCGCCCCGCGTCGTCATCGAATGCGCACCCGGCGAGGGCACCCACGACGGCGAATGGTTGTTCAGCGTGTCGGACAACGGCATCGGCATCCCGGAGGAATTCTCCGACAAGGTCTTCGTCATCTTCCAGCGGCTGCACGGCCGGGAGGTGTACGCGGGAACCGGCGTGGGTCTCGCGTTGGTCAAGAAGATCGTCGAGCACCACGGCGGCACCGTGCGGATCGACACGTCCTACACGGAGGGGACGCGATTCGAATTCACGTTGCCCATGCCCGGGCCCGTCGAGGAAGAGGACTCAGTCGCTTTGGAAGGAGCGCATCAGTGACACCCGAAGGAAGAGCGATCGACATCCTGCTGGTCGAAGACGACCCGGGGGACGAGCTGATCACGCGAGAAGCGTTCGAGCACAACAAACTCAAGAACAGGCTGCACGTCGCGCACGACGGGGAGGAGGGACTCAACTACCTGTACCGGCGCGGCGAGTTCGCCGACGCGCCGCGGCCCGACCTGATCCTGCTGGATTTGAACCTGCCCAAATACGACGGCCGCCAGCTTTTGGAGAAGATCAAGTCCGACCCCGACCTGGCCCAGATCCCGGTCGTCGTGCTGACCACCTCCTCGGCCGAGGAGGACATCCTCAAGAGCTACAAGCTGCACGCCAACGCCTACGTCACCAAACCCGTTGACCTGGACCAGTTCATGAAGGCGGTCCGGCAGATCGACGAGTTCTTCGTTCAGGTGGTGCGGCTGCCGACGGCCTGAACGAGACTGTGGCGCAACCGAATCGGGCTACCCGGATTCCGAGTGCCGCCGCGCGAACCAGGTGATCAGCCGCCCGAGGATGATCAGCAGGAACACGAACACGATCAGCAGGAACGCGGCGTCGTAGGACAGGTCGCGGGCCGCCTTCGACGGCAGGTTGTAGAACGTCCAAATCGGGTAGGTCAGGTAGCCGACCGGTGAGTCGGTGAGCTTGCCGGTCGGGGCCGAGTTCGACCAGCCCGCCGTGTACAGCATCGGCGCCGTCTCGCCCACCGCCAGCGCGAGCGCCACCAGTAACCCGGTGACGATGCCGGGGATCGCCGACTTGAGCACGATCTTGCGCAGGGTCCAGCCGAGCGGCAACCCGAGCGCTTCGGCCCCCTCCCGGTAGGCCGTGGGCACCTGCGCCAGCGCGGACTCGGTGGCCTTGGCGATGTAGGGAATGCTCATCGCCGAGAGCGTCAGCACCCCGGCCGCCAGGGAGAAGCCCCAGTGGAATTTCACCACCAGGGCCAGGTAGCCGACGTAGCCGAGCACGATCGACGGGATGCCGGACAGGATCTCGTAGGCGCCGCGCAGGATGGAACGCGTTCTGCCGCCGGCGAATTCGGAGAGATAGATCCCGGTCAGCACGCTGACGGTGCCCCCGACCAGCATGACGCCGACGCCGATGACCACGGTGCCGATGATGGCGTTGCGCAGCCCGCCGCCGTTGCCGCGGGTGTTCTCGGTGAGCACGCTCCATTTGAAGACCGGCAGGGCGCGCCCGACGACCTCGACCAGCATCCACAGCGTCGGCACGACCACCACCGCCAGGCAGCACACGCAGCCGATCCAGAACAGCGCGTTGACGATTTTGCGTCGGGTACCGACCATCTCAGACACCCCGTCCCACCGGCAGCGCCGTGCCCGACACCCGGCGCACCATCGCGCGGGCCGCGACGTTCGTGAGCAACGTGATCACCATCAACACCAGGGACACCTCGGCGAGGGTCTTCACGGCGAAGTCGGTGAAGTCCGTCATCGCCGAATCCAGCTGCGACACAACGGTGGCCGCGATGGTGGTCATCGTCGCGTAGATGTTGGCGGGTATCGCGCCCAACACTGCACCCGACACCATGGCGACGGCCATCGTCTCTCCCAGCGCGCGACCGAGCCCGAGCACCACCGCGCCGACGATGCCGCTCGACACCCACGGCAGGGTGACCCGCCGCGCGCACTCCCAGTCGGTCATCCCCAGCGCGACCGCGCCCTCGCGGGGCAGCACCGGCACCTGACGGATCAGGTCGCGGGTGGTGCTGGCGATGATGGGAATGACCATCACCGCCAGCACCAGCCCGGACACCAACAGGCCCTCCCCGTTACCGGTGTTGCCGCGCAAGTAGCTGAGCACCGGCACGTCGGGCGCGTTGCGGGCGATCGCCGGGGCCACGTAGTGGGCGATGAACGGACCGAATGTCATTGCGCCCCAAAAGCCGACGATGACGCTGGGGATGCCGGCGAGCAATTCGAGCACCATCCCGATGGCCGACGCGAGACGCTTCGGCAACCGCTCCACGATCACCAGCGCCGCCCCGATCGACACCGGCACCGCGATGACCAGGGCGATCGCCGAGGTCGCGAGGGTGCCCACGATCAGCGGTAGCGCCCCGTAGTAGGCGCCGACGGGATGGCGGACGCCGCGGGTGACGACGGCGTCGCCGTAGGTGTTGCCGGGGTTCCACTCGGTGGCGGTGAAAAAGTGCAGCCCGTTGACCCTGATCGCGGGCAGCGCCTCGAGAAGCAGGGTCGCGAGCACGAACACGAGCGCGAGCAGCGGAACCACCGCGCCCGCCACACCCAGGGAACGGATGGCCAGGCCCGGGCGGCGCGCGCCGCGGATCCGCGCCCGCGCGCCGCCCATCGCGATGTCGGTCACCAAACCCCTACTGGCCGCTGATCTTGGCGATCTGGGCGTCCGACAGCTTCGCCACGTCGGCCGGCAGCGGCTGGAAGTGAACCTTGTCCAGGAACGAGGCGTTGTTGCCGTCGCTGATCGCCCAGTGCAGGAAGGCCTGCAGGGTCTGGGCGGTGGCGGCGTCCTTCTGTCCGCTGTTGACGATGGCGTACTCGTAGTTGACGATCGGGTAGCCGTCCGGCGCCGGGCCGTTGATCAGCGAGATCGCTTGGTTCGCCGGGGTTTTCGAGGC
Source organism: Mycobacterium sp. TKK-01-0059 (assembly GCF_000709305.1). Classification (NCBI taxonomy): domain Bacteria; kingdom Bacillati; phylum Actinomycetota; class Actinomycetes; order Mycobacteriales; family Mycobacteriaceae; genus Mycobacterium; species Mycobacterium sp. TKK-01-0059. Next base: position 724,429 of record NZ_KL446993.1, on the reverse strand, counting down.
GAATCCGGCGGCCGCGGCCTGAATGCTCTTGGCGTCGGGCAGCAGGTACTTGTCGGAGGCGTTGGCCAGCTGCGCCTCGCCGAGCCCCTTGCCCTGGGCTTGGTCGAGGAAGCTGATGCCGATGTAGGCCACGCAGCCCGGGGTGTCCGCGCAGCCGGTCACCATGCCGCCGTTGCCGTTCTCCCCGAGCGCGCCGGGCACCGTCGGGAAGGCGACGGTGGTGCCGAAGCCGGGCGATTTGCCCCAGCCGTCGGGGTCCTGCTTGGACAGGTACTGGGTGAACAGGAAGGTGTCACCGGAGCCGTCGGAGCGGTGCAGCGGAACCACCGGTGTGGCAGGCAGATTCACGCCGGGGTTCAGCCCGGTGATCTGCGGGTCGTTCCAGGTTTTGACGGAGCCGTTGTACATGCCGGCCAGCACCTTGCCGTTGAGCTTGATGTGTTCGGTGACACCGGGCAGGTTGTAGTTGACCTGCTGCGCGGAAATGGCCAGCGCGATGTTCATCAGTCCCTTGTGCGCGGCCATGTCGCCCTCGGACAGGTAGGCGTCGGAGGCGCCGATCGCGACCGCCCCGGCTGCGGCCTGGGAGATCCCGGTCCCGGAGCCGGTGCCCTGGGTGGTGATAGTGACGTTGTTGTACTTGTCGTGATAGGCGGGGCCCCACAGGTTGAACAGCGGGTACAGCAGCGTGCTGCCCGTCTCCGACAACGTCACCGGCGACGACGCCGGCGTCGTCGCGACCGGGCCGCCGCCACCCTGACTCGGCGCACCGGTCTGCGAGTTCGAACCACACGCAGCGGCGGCGAAAACCAGGGGCGCGGTCGCGGCCATCGCCAGCAACCTACTCATACGAACTTTCACGGCCATCTCCCTTTCTCTTTCCTTTAGGTCCCTTGCGTCCCTTTGCTTTTCTGCGCTCATCCGCCGATCTTGGCGATCTGGGCGTCCGACAGCGTCACCACCTCGGCCGGCAGCGGCTGGAAGTGAACCTTGTCCAGAAACGACGGGCCGTTGCCCTCGGTGATCGCCCAGTGCAGGAACGCCTGCAGCGTCTGGGCGGTGGCGTCGTCGCGCTGGTCCGCGTTAACGATCGCGTACTCGTAGTTGACGATCGGGTACCCATCCGTGGCGGGGCCGTTGATCAGCGAGATCGCCTGGTTCGCCGGGGTTTTCGAGGCGACGCCGGCGGCCGCGGCTCCAATGCTCTTGGCGTTGGGCAGCAGGTATTTGCCGGAGGCGTTGCCCAGCTTTGCCTCGCCGAGGCCGTGCTGGTCGGCCTCGTCGAGCGAACCGATGCTGGTGTAGGCCACACAGCCCGGGTTCGCGGCGCAGCCGGTCACCATGGCGCCGTCGCCGTTCTCGCCCAGCGCTTCGGGCACGGCCGGGAAGGAGACGGTGGTGCCGAACCCGGGCGAGCGGCCCCAGCCGTCGGGGTCCTGCTTGGACAGGTACTGGGTGAACTGAAACGTGCTGCCGGACCCGTCGGAGCGGTGCAGCGGCACCACCGGGGTCGCGGGGAGCTGCAAGCCGGGGTTGATGCCGGCGATCTGCGGGTCGTTCCAGGTCTTGATCGTGCCCCGGTACATGCCGGCCAGCACCTTGCCGTTGAGCTTGAGGTGCTGATGCACCCCGGGCAGGTTGTAGTTGACCTGCTGCGCCGAGATGGCCAGCGCGATGTTCATCAGCCCCTTGTGCGCGGCCATGTCGCCCGCGGACAGGTAGGCGTCGGAGGCGCCGATGACGACCGCCCCGGCGGCGGCCTGGGAGATCCCCGCGCCCGAGCCGCTGCCCTGGGTGGTGATGGTGACGTTCGGGTGCTTGGCGCGGTAGGCGGCGCCCCACTCGCTGAACAGTGGGTAGAGCAGCGTGCTGCCGGTCTCGGAGAGCTCGATCGTGGACGTCGCCGGGGCGGTGGCGACGCTGACGGCGGCCGGGCCGGTGCTCGACGCACCACGCCCGGCGGTCTCGGCGTGCGAACCGCACGCCGCGATCCCGAGGACCGGCGGCGCGATGGCCACCAGACCCAGCAGCGTACCCAGACGACTCCTCACGTCCCCGCTTCCTCTTCCCGGCGAGACCCTTTCCCGCTATTGGCTTTCTGAGACGCTTTCCGCGACCCCGGCCGTCTGCGAGGAACCCCGATCCGAGCCCTGTGCCGGCCGGAACGGCGCGAAGTAGCGGACGGTCTCCTCGTGCTGCGGCGACAGGAACAACTGCTTGGTCGGCCCCTCCTCGACCAGCCTGCCCTCGAAAAAGAAGGCGGTCCGGTCGCCGGTACGGGCGGCCTGCGCGAGATCGTGGGTGACCATGATCACGGTCAGCCGGTCGGCGAGGGAGCGGATCAGTCCCTCGATCTTCTCGGTGGTGGTCGGGTCCAGCGACGAGGTGGGCTCGTCGAGCAACAGCACGTCCGGGTTGACCGCGAGCGCGCGGGCCAGGCACAACAACTGCTGCTGGCCACCGTAGAGCCGGAACGGCGAATCGCCGAGGCGATCCTTCACCGCGTCCCACAGGCCGACCTCGGTGAGCCGGGCCTCGGCGACGCTTTTGAATTGCTTGCGCGGCGCCATTTTGTGCGCGCGCACGCCGGCCACCACGTTGTCCATGATCGACATCGGGAACGGGTTGGGACGCTGGAACAGCATGCCCACGCTGCGGCGAAACTCCATCAGGTCGCGGTCGGCGAAGATGGTGCGCCCGCCCAGCAGGACGTCACCGCTGTGCCGGAATCCGGAGACCTTGTCGTTCATCCGGTTCAGGGTGCGCAGGAAGGTGGTCTTGCCCGAGCCGGTCGGCCCCAGCAGGGTGGTGACGGAACGGGCGGGGAAGTCGAGGCTGACCTGCTCGAGGACCGTTTTGGGGCCGAACCCCAGGGTGAGGTCGACGGCCCGCATGAGCTGGCCACCCTCGGCGACAGGAGCCGCAACTGCGGCCGGTAACTGTTGTTCGCGACGCATTGACAACCGATGCTACGTGTCTGCGCCCGGCACGCGGTCACCGGCCATTAACCTCTTATTCTTTGTCAAGGGTTTGTATATTCGCGATTGGTTAACTTTTGTTGACGATCGAAGGAGTTTCGTGAGGTTCGCTCGATCTGGCGTCGCCGTGAGCGTGGTGGCCGCCGTCGCCCTGGCGCTGGCGGGATGCGGCGACAACAACTCGTCGTCGGGATCGAGCGGCAAGCAGGCGTCGGTGGACTGCGGCGGTAAGAAGGTCCTCAAAGACAGCGGCTCGACCGCGCAGCAGAACGCCATCGAGCAGTTCGTCTACGCCTACGTTCGGGCCTGCCCGGGTTACACGCTTGATTACGACGCCAACGGCTCCGGCGCCGGCGTGACCGAATTCCTGAACAACCAAACGGATCTCGCCGGTTCCGATGTCCCGCTGGACCCGTCCACCGGTCAAAACGACAGGGCGGCGCAGCGGTGCGGTTCGCAGGCCTGGGATCTGCCCACGGTGTTCGGCCCGATCGCGGTCACCTATCACCTGACCGGGGTGAGCGGGCTGAAACTGGACGGGCCCACCGTGGCGAAGATCTTCAACGGCACCATCACCAAGTGGGACGATCCGGCGCTGAAGGCGATCAACTCGGGCCTGGCCCTGCCGTCGACGCCCATCACGGTCATCTTCCGCAGCGACAAATCCGGCACCACCGCCAACTTCCAGAAGTACCTCGACGGCGCGTCGGACGGCGCCTGGGGCAAGGGCGACAGCGAGGTGTTCAACGGCGGCGTCGGGCAGGGCGCCAGCGGGAACAACGGCACGTCCGCGCTGCTGCAGAACACCGAGGGGTCGATCACCTACAACGAGTGGTCGTTCGCGGTGGGCAAGCAGCTGAACATGGCGTCGATCATCACGTCGGCGGGCCCGGACGCGGTGCCGATCACCAAGGACAGCGTCGAAAAGACGATCGCCGGGGCGACCTTCAAGGGGCAGGGCAACGACCTGGTGCTGGACACCTCGTCGTTCTACAAGCCGACACAGTCCGGCGCGTACCCGATCGTGCTGGCGACCTATGAAATCGTCTGTTCGAAGTATCCGGACGCGGCGACGGGCAAGGCGGTGAAGGCGTTCATGCAGGCCGCGATCGGGCCGGGCCAGGAGGGGCTGGACCAGTACGGTTCCATCCCGCTGCCCAGCTCGTTCACGGCGAAGCTGTCGGGCGCGGTCAATGCGATTTCGTGACATGGAGACTCGACGGTGAGCGATAGCGGACCGGCCTCGCGGGCCGGGTCCTGGTTCGGGCCCTACCGGCTGGTGCGCCTGCTGCGCCAGGGCGGCATGGGCGAGGTGTACGAGGCCGAGGACACCCGCAAGCGCCGCATGGTGGCCCTGAAACTGATCTCACAACAGTTCTCCGGCAACTCGGAGTTCCGTGCCCGCCTGCAGCGCGAGGCCGATATCGCCGGACGGCTGACCGAACCGCATGTGGTGCCGATCCACGACTACGGCGAGATCGACGGGCGTTTCTATGTGGACATGCGCCTCGTCGACGGCGTCGACCTGGGCACGCTGTTGCGCCGCGACGGGCCGCTGGCCGCGCCGCGGGCGATCGCGATCATCAGCCAGGTCGCCGCCGCGCTGGACGCGGCGCACGCCGTCGGGGTGACGCACCGCGACGTCACACCGGGCAACATCCTGATCACCGGCAGCGACTTCGCGTACCTGGCGGATTTCGGAATCGCCCGGGCCGCAACCGATCCGGGGTTGACCCAGTTCGGGACCGCGATCGGCACGTATTACTACATGGCGCCGGAACGATTCACCGACGACACCGTCACCCACAGCGCCGACATCTATTCGCTCGCATGCGTTTTGAGTGAGTGCCTGACCGGCTCGCCGCCGTATCGGGCCGACACGATCGAACGGCTGGTCGCCGCGCACCTGACGAAGGCACCCCCGTCACCCAGCCAACTGCGCCCCGGGGCGTTTCCGCCCGCCCTGGATCAGGTGATCGCCAAGGGCATGGCCAAACGTCCCGAGGAGCGCTATCGCACCGCGGGCGAATTCGCCGCCGCCGCGCATGACGCGCTGACCACGTCCGAGCAGCGCAAGGCGACCACGATCCTGCGCGAAGGGGAGGACGCGGTCCAGCGTGCGGAGGCGTCGGCCCAACGCCCGGAGCGCGAGCCGCAGTCCTGGCCCGCGGCCGAGACCATGGCCGGTCCGGTGGCCCCGAGGACCGTCGGCACCGGCTGGTCCGAGCGCTCCGGCCATCACCCCTCGCTGATCCGTCCCGCCCCAACGACGTTCGGCCACACCTACGGGTCCGGGCCGGACTTCAGGAGTCCCGCCGTGCCGATCGACAGCAAGCGAAAGCAGTGGATCATCGTCGGCGCCATCGCGCTCGTCGCCCTCGTCGCGTTCATCGTGGCGGTCGCCGGTTACCTGTCCACGCGGTCCTCGGGGCCGCCGCAGGAGGCGTCCGGTCAAAGTGTGTTGCCCTTCAACGGGATTGACTTCCGCCTCTCCCCGGGCGGGGTGGCGCTGGACAGCGCCGGCGACGTCTACGTCACCAGCGAGGGCATGTACGGGCGCGTGGTGAAGCTGACGGCCGGTTCGAACGCCACGACGGTGCTGCCGTTCCACGGGCTCTACCAGCCGCAGGGTCTGGCCGTCGACGGCGCCGGCACGGTGTACGTCGCCGATTTCAACAACCGGGTGGTCAGCCTGGCCGCGGGCTCCAACGACCAGAAGGTGCTGCCGTTTTCCGGTCTGAGCTACCCCGAGGGCGTCGCGGTCGACAGCCAGGGCGCGGTGTACGTCGCCGACCGCGGCAACAGCAGGGTGGTGAAGCTGGCGGCGGGCTCCAAGACCCAGACCGAGTTGCCGTTCAACGGACTGAAGAATCCCGACGGTGTCGCCGTCGACGCCGCGGGCACCGTGTACGTCGCCGACACCGACAACAACAGGATCGTCAAGCTCGACGCCAATTCGAATACCCAGGCGGAGTTGCCATTTCAGAACGTCTCCGTGCCGTGGGGCATCGCGGTGGACAACAGCGGCACCGTCTACGTCACCGAACACGACAAGAGTGACGTGCTGAAGTTCCCGGCGGGCTCGAACACGCCGACCGTCCTGCCGTTCGACGGGCTCAACACGCCCTTGGCGGTGGCGGTCGACAAGGAACGAAGCGTCTATATCGCCGACCGCGGCAACGACCGGGTGGTCAAGCTGACGCCCTGAGGCTCACGACGCGGGTTGCGGTGCGCCCAGATACTCCTCGGTGTGCTGCCCGAGGGCCGGGGGAGGGTCGGTGGCCCAGCCGGCCGACGAGGCCTCGAAGCTGGAATAGCGTGCCGGGGTGCGGATCACCGTGACCGCGTCCTCACCCTCGCCGACCGGCAGGGCGAGCTCGTTCTCCGCGAACAGCGCGGTGCCGACCACCTGCTTCCAGGTGTAGGCGTGGCAGGCCATCAGGCCGCCGTCCTGCAGCAGCCGGACCCATTCGTCGGCGGTCTTGGCGGCCAGCGCCTTCTCGAGTTCCTCGGTGAGCTCCGGATAGTTGAGCGCCCGGGCGCGCTGGTCGATGAACCGCTCGTCCTCGCGCATGTCGGGGCGGCCGATGATCTCGCACAGCTTGTCCCAGTGCTTGGGCACGTACGCGCTGATCACCAGGTATCCGTCGGCCGCCTTGAAGGCGTCCGACGGCTGGGTGGCGAACCCGACGCCCTTGCGCCGCTTGGGCTTTGGCGCCGAATCGGACGGCTTGGGTTCCGCGTTGGGCTTGTTCAGGTGGATGGTCAGCTGGCTGGCCTGCAGGCTGACCGCGACGTCGTACATGGCGACCCGCACGACGTCGGCCACGCCGTGGCGCTCGCGGTTGAGCAGCGCGGCCAGGACCGCCTGCGCCAGCACGTGTCCGCTGGCGGCGTCGACGAGCTGGAACGGGATGATCTGGGGTTTGCCGCTGGGCGTGGGCATCCCGGTGGTCATGCCGGATTCGGCGGCGACCATCAGGTCCACGCCGGGCCGGTTGCCCTCCGGGCCGTTGCCGCCGTAGGCCGAGAGGCGCGCGTAGATGAGTTTGGGGTTGCGGGATTGCAGCTCGTCGGGCCCCAGTCCCATGCGTTCCATCACCCCGGGCCGAAACCCTTCCAGCACAACGTCTGCGGTGTCGACCAGCCGCATGATCTGCTGCTTGGCCTCGTCGTCGCGCAGGTCCGCCATCACCGACTTCTTGCCGCGGTTGTGGGGGAGGAACAGGGTGGCCAGCGGCGGGCGGCCGGGCAGCACCGCGGTGATGTGGCGGGCCGCCTCGCCGACGGGCGCCTCGACCTTGATGACCTCGGCCCCCAGGTCGGCCAGCACCTGGCCGGCCATCGGCCCGGCGATGTTCTGGGTGAAGTCGAGCACCCGGAATCCGTCAAGTGGCTTGGGTGGCTTGCTGTTTGGCACTGGTGCCTGCCTTCCTCAACGCGCCGCGTTGCGCACCGCGGTGCAGTAGTAGTTCTGGGCGAAGGGCGCCTCGGGGTCGGTCGATTGCAGCGGGAGCCCGGTGTTGGCCAGCAGCTGATTCAGCGGCGTGCGCACCGGCTGCCAGCCCTGCTGCTGCAGGTAGGTCGCCACGTCGTTGCGCGGCCCGGGGAATCCCAGGTCGCCCAGCGCGATGTCGAGGCCGCCCTGCCGCCACTTTTCGCTCGCCGCGTTCAGCGCGTCCCCGCTGACACCGGTGTTCGCGAACACCTCGGCCACCAACTGGCTGCCGTCGGCGGACAGCTCGGTGATGTTGTCCAGCAACCGATCCTGGGCCTCCGGCGGCAGGAAGCCGATCAGACCCTCGGCGGCCCAGGCGGCGGGTCGCCCGGCGTCGAAGCCGGCCTGGCGCAGCGCCGACGGCCAGTCGTGGCGCAGGTCGACCGGGACGTTGCGCACCTCGGCGGTCGGCTCGGCGCCGAGGTCGGCGATGGTGGCGGCCTTGAACTCGAGCACCTGCGGCTGGTCGATCTCGAACACCGTGGTGCCCGCGGGCCAGGGCAACCGGTAGGCGCGCGCATCCAGGCCGGAGGCGAGGATGACCACCTGACCGATGCCGGCCGCCCCCGCCTCGGCGAAGAACGCGTCGATGTAGCGGGTGCGGGCGGCCATCATGTCGGTCATGCGCTGCATGCCCCACGCGGCGCCGGGCTCGTCGACGTCGGCGGAATCGAGTTCACCGGCCGCCCACCGGGTCATGAAGTCGACGCCCACCGCGCGCACCAGCGGCTCGGCGAACCGGTCGTCGATCAGCCCGTCCCGGGTGGCCCGGGCCCGTCCCGCGGCCACCATGGTGGCGGTCGCGCCCACGCTGGTCGCCAGGTCCCAGGTGTCGTCGTCGGTGCGCGCCATCGCGGAAATCCCTTCGGGTCTACTGGTTAGCCACAATAACTACCAACGCCGGGCGGCGGCCGGCGGGCCGGGCCCCGCCGTGCCGGCGGCGCGACACAGATCGATCACGGCCGGGTGTTGCGACCCCGGCCCCGCCGCGCGCTCGCTAACCTGGCCCAATGACCACATCGGCCGCCCTGACGCAGGAATGCACCGCCGCGCACGACGCCGGCTGGCGGCGCGGCGCCGCGTGGGCGCGCCGGCTGGCGTGGATCAGCCTGGCCGTGGTGCTCGTCGAGGGCGCCGTCGGGCTGTGGCAGGGGCTCTCTGTCGGCTCCATCGCCCTGACCGGCTGGGCCCTCGGCGGGGCGTCGGAGTCGCTGGCCAGCGCGATGGTGGTGTGGCGGTTCAGCGGCGCGCGCACCTTTTCCCCGAGCGCCGAGCGGCGCGCACAACGCGGCGTCGCGGTGTCGTTCTGGCTCACCGCCCCGTACATCGCCGCCGAATCCATCCGCGAGCTGGTCGGCGAACACCGCGCCGAGACGTCGATGATCGGCATCGCCCTGACCGCCCTGGCCCTGCTGCTCATGCCGGTGCTGGGCCGGGCGAACCACCGCTTGGGCGCGCGGCTGGGCTCGGGCGCCACCGAGGCCGAGGGGATTCAGAACTACCTGTGCGGCGCCCAGGCGGCCGGGGTGCTGATCGGCCTCGCGGCGACGGCGCTGTGGTCGAGCGCCTGGTGGATCGACCCCGCCGTGGGGCTCGCGATCGCCGGTGTCGCCGTGTGGCAGGGCGTGCGCGCCTGGCGCGGCGAGCAGTGCGGCTGCTGAGCCGGGTCAGTTGCCGCTGCCGTTGCGCGGCGCATCCAACCGGTATCTGATCAGCCGGGAGCTGTTGGCCACCACCGCCACCGACGACGCGTTGTGCAGGATCGCGGCCAGCACCGGGGACAGCGCGCCGCCCGCCCCGATGATCAGCCCGGCGGCGTTGACGGCGATGGACATGCCGTAGTTCTCGCGGATGACGTCGACGGCGCGGGCCCCGAGGTCCCGCACGTCGAGCAGGCGATGCAGGTCGTCGTTGGCCAGGGCCACGTCGGCGGTCTCCACGGCGACGTCGGTTCCGGCCAGCCCCATCGCGATGCCGATGTCGGCGGCCGCGAGCGCGGGCGCGTCGTTGATGCCGTCGCCGACCATCCCGACGATGAAGCCCTCGTCCTGCAGCTCGCGCACCGCCGCGAGCTTGTCCTCCGGCATCACCTCGGCGTGCCACTCGTCGATCCCGAGTTCGCGCGCCACCACCTCGGCGATGTCCGGGTGATCCCCGGTGAGCATGACCACCCGGCGAATACCGTTGGCGCGCAGCTTCTTCAGCACGTCGGCGGCCTCCGGCCGCACCTCGTCGCGCAGGCTGATCAAACCCACCAGCGTGCCGTCGACGGCCAGCAGCAGCGGCGTCTCGGCCTGGCGGCGCAGCCTGTCCACCCATTCCGACGCCTTCTTGGACACCCTGACCTTTTCGGAGCGCAGCAGCCCGGGGCTGCCCAGCAGCAGGGTCCGGCCGTCGGCCCAGGTCCGCATGCCCAGCCCGACCAGCACCTCGCACTCCTCGTGCGGCGGGATGGTGATGTGGCGTTCCTCGGTGGAGCGGATCACCGCCTCGGCCAGCGGGTGCCGCGAGTGGATCTCCGAGCTGGCCGCGTAGGCCAGCACCTGTTCGGGCTGCCAGTCCTTGTGCAGCGCAATGATGTTGGTGACCACCGGGCGTCCGACGGTGAGCGTGCCGGTCTTGTCGAACACGATCGCGTCCACCTGGCCGGCCTGCTCGAGGTGCGAACCGCCCTTGATCAGGATGCCGCGGCGCGCGCCGTTGCCGATCGCCGCGCTGATCGCCGTCGGGGTGGCCAAACCCACCGCGCACGGGCAGGCGATCAGCAGCATCGTCATCGCCCGGCGGACGTCACCGGTGATCGCCAGCGTGATGGCCGAGACGATGAACGAGGTGGGAACGAAACGGCGGGAGAAGTTTTCGCCGACGGTCTGAATCGGCGCCCGGTCGTGTTGCGCCTCTTCGACCCGGGCGATGATGCGCCCGATGGTGGTCTGGTTGCCGACCGCGCTGGCCCTCACCACCAGGCGTCCGCGCACCACCACCGAACCTGCGTGCACGTGCGCGCCGGCCACGATGCTGACCGGCAGGTTCTCCCCGGTGATCGCGGACTGGTTGACGACGGCCTCGCCGTCGACCACCTCGCCGTCGACCGGGATCGCGACGTGGTCGTGCACCACGACCTCGTCGCCGATCTGCACGGTGTCGATCGGCACCTGGACCTCGCGCGGGGTGGGGCCGTCGTCGAGCCGCAGCCACGCCGTGTCCTGGTTGCCGCGCAGCAACTCCGAGATGGCCCGACGGGTCCGTCGCAGCGTCAGATCCTGCAGGTACTCACCGATGTTGAGCAGCCATAGCACCGTCAGCGCGACCACGTTCTCCCGCAGCACCAGGCTCGCCACGGTCGCCGCGGAGACCAGCGCGTCGGTCCCGGCCTTGCCGGAGCGCAGCGAGCGCAGCGCGCCGCGCAGGAAGGGGTAGCCGGTGAAGACGGTGACACCGGTGGCGAACAGCCGGCCGCTGGGGCCGAGCAGCGGCGGCCGCGCGAACACGTAGCGGCGCATCCCGAGCAGCGCCAGCGCCGCGCCGCCGATCACCATGCGCAGCACGTCGGCGTTGCGGATCTCGGTGGAGTGCGGCGCGCGCGCCGGGATCAGTTCGGCCGCGACGTGCGCCGCGTCGCCGATGGCCGCCAGCACCGAGGAGCGGTCGCAGCGCCGCGGCGAATACCAGACGATCACCGACCCGGTGCGCGGGTAGGCGTGCACCACGCGCACGCCCTCGCACTTGGCGACGGCCTCCTCGACCGCCACGGCGCGCCGCGAATCGGCGCGCACCCAGGCGACCGCGACCCGCATACGTCCGGCGGCGTCGGAAATCACCTGCAGCGCGGGGTCTTTCGCCCGCACCTCGTCGTCAACGTCGGGGACTAGGGCGAGGTCCATAGCGGCGATCAGTGCTCGTGGTCGTGGGGTTCTGCGATCGACGGCGTGGGCGCCTCCTCGCCGATGCGCTCGCGGGCCTCGGCCATGACGTCGGCGAGGCGCAGGCGCGCCGACTCGGCGGCCTCCTCGGCCCTGCGGGTGCCGCGCAGACCGAGCTCGGCGCCCTTCACCGCGGTCTCGTGCAGCGGCGCCTTGGCCACGGCCTTGCGCACCACCTCGTAGGCCGTCACGCCGACCAGCCCGGTGACGACCGTCCCCGCCGCCTTCGCCAAGAGCCCGTACACCGCCATTGCCGCAACCTTCCTCGTCGTCCGCGTGTTCAGCCCGTGCTCGCTCGACGTTAACATCGAAATATTGCGATATCAATATGAATCGTGCCGGGGCGGGTGGCGCCGCCTCAGAGCACCCGGGTGACCTTTTCGGTCTCGATGCGGCGCGACTGCGCGTCCGGATCGGCGTTGGCCACCTGCACCAGCGAGGCGCCGACGGCCATGATCGCCAGCAGGTTGTCCACCAGCTCGGCGGGTTCGGTCCACGGCTTGCCGGACAGCACGCGGTCGCTCGACGTCAAACCCCTTGCCGCCGCGGATGTTTGACAATCCGCCAGCACGTCGTCGACCGAGCGGCCACCCAGCGCGGGCCCCGGGCGCGGTTCGGGAACGATCTGGTCGCCGTGCACCCGCACCGCGGTGGCGTAGTCGGTCACACCGATCGGCAGGTCGGGTGCCGGGCGGCCGAACGCGTCCAGCGACAGCACCGCGACCTCGCCCCCGGCCACCGCGTCGTCGGCTTCGTCAAGGCGCTCGGTGGTGCAGAGCGCCAGGTCGGCCGGCCCCGCCAGCACCGCCTCGGCGCCGATCCACCACACCCCGAACAGCACCGCGGCCGTCTGCCAGTGCGCGGGCAGCAGGATCGCGACGCGACTGGCCGGCCCGGCCCCCAGTTCGTCGCGCAACAGGTTGCCGGTCTTGGCGGCCCAGTTGGCCAGCGTCACCCCGGACAACTCGATGCGCTCGCCGGTCGCGTCGTCGTAGTAGGTGATCCGCGGGCCGACCGGGTCGGCCCGCAACATCGGATCGAGGATGGCCCCGCTCAGCGTGCTCGGTTGCTGCACGGGTCGTTAGTTTATGCACTCCGGTTTGTCGGAGCCGGCGGTCAGGATCGGCGACGGCGGGGGGACGTTGGGGTTGGTGGCCACCGCGCCGGCGGTGGACACCCGCGCGGGCATGATCGTCTCGGTGCCCGACAGGCCCGAGCCCGGGCCGCTGTAGTCGTTGGCCAGCACCACCCGCACCGCGCCCGGCGCCAGCGAGGCGTCGGCGATCACCGGCAGCCCACCCAATTCCTTGGAGACCTCCTTGGCCCCCATGTCGTCGCTCTTGGCGGCGCGGACCTGGCTGGCCTTGACGTGCCCGCCGTCGTTGTTGCCCACCGTGCCCGTGGCAAAACCCTTGGCGCTCAACACGTCTGACACGGCCGCGGCCAGCCCGTTGATGTCGGTGTCGTTGACGACGCTGGCGGTGGTCTTCGCGGGCGTGTAGGCGATCTCCTCGGTCTTGCCCTCCTCCTGCTCGTGCAGGAGTCCGTTCACCCAGTCGGCCACCTGGTGCGGGTCCACCCGCACCACGCTCTGCATGCCGTCGTCGCTCCAGCCGGCGCCGTCGAGCACCGGGATGGTGGCGAACGCGACGTTGCCGCCGGCCAGCTTCTGCATCTGCTGCACGAAATCCATCACGTCCCACCCGGCCGAGATCACCACCGAACGCTGCACGGCGGCTTCCAGGCGCCGCACCGTGGTGGGGCTGGACAGCGTCTTGCCGGAGATGACCCGGTGGGCCAGCGAGGCCATCACCACCTGCTGGCGCACCACCCGGTCCAGGTCGCCGCGCGGCAGTTCGTGGCGCTGGCGCACGAAGCTGAGGGCTTCGGGGCCGCTGAGCCGTTGCGGGCCCGCCGGGAAGTCGGCACCCGAAAGGGGCTCGAACACCGGCTCTTTGAGGCAGACGTCGACGCCGCCGAGGGCCTCGGTGATCAGCGAGAAGCCGAGCAGGCCGATCTCGGCGTAGTGGTCGACGGTGACGCCGGTCAGGTCGGCGACGGTCTTGATCAGCGCCTCGCGGCCGGCCTCGGTGCCCTGGGCGGCCGCGTCCGCCGCGGCGTCGCCGGCGCGGACCAGGCTGGCGCGCTTGGCCTCCCGGGTCTGGCCGTAGACGCCGTTGATCTTCGTCTTGCCCAGGCCGGGGGCGGCGACGTAGGAGTCGCGCGGGATCGAGATCGCGGTTGCCGACTTCCCGTTGTTGGGGATCCGGATCAGGATGATCGTGTCGGTGTTGGTGGCTTCCTCGTCGCCGGCCCGCAGCGTGTCCAGTTCCTCTTGGGACAGCGGGTTGCCGTGCGCGTCGGTGCGGCTGTCGAGGCCGACCAACAGGATGTCGATCGCGCCGTCGTCGCCGCCCTTGCCCAGCGAGGGCGCCGACATGTGAAAGATGCCGTCTTCGAAGGACCGGACATTGCTCCACGCGATCCCGGTGCCGACGACGACCGCGAGCGTCAGCACGGTGGCAATCACACGAACCACACGTTGCACAGGCATCCCACTACATTACTTGCGACACACGAGCTTCACGGGTAGCCGACGGCGGCGTGGCCCGCGCTACCCGCGATTTCTTGGGCCCCGCGCTTTTCTGGGCTTTTTCGGGCCATGCCAAACTCGAACCATGTCAGGCAGGATCGTGATCGCCGGCGCCGGTGGGCAGCTGGGCGGCTATTTGAGCTCGCTGGCGGCGGATCAGGGCCGGGAGGTCCTGGCGCATTCGTCGTCGCAGTGGGACATCACCGACCCCGCGGCCGCCGAACGGATCGTGCAGCGCGGTGACGTGGTGATCAACTGCGCGGCCTACACAGATGTCGATGGCGCCGAGACCGACGAGGCGGGCGCCTTCGCGGTCAACGAGGCCGGTCCCGGGCACATCGCGCGGGCCTGCGCGCGGGCCGGCGCCCAGTTGATCCACGTCTCCACCGACTACGTCTTCAACGGCGACTTCGGCGGCGCCGCACCCCGGCCCTACGAGCCCAGCGACCAGACCGCGCCGCAGGGCGTGTACGCCCGCAGCAAGGCCGCGGGGGAGCAGGCCGTCCTGGCCGCGCTGCCCGAGGCGGTCGTGGTCCGCACCGCCTGGGTCTACACCGGCGGCGCCGGCAAGGATTTCGTCGCCGTCATGCGCCGGCTGGCCGCCGGGGACGGCCCGGTGGACGTGGTCGACGACCAGACCGGCTCGCCGACCTACGTCGGCGACCTGGCCGCCGCGCTGCTGCAGATCGTCGACGACCGCGTGCCCGGCCCGATCCTGCATGCCGCCAACGAGGGCGCGGTCTCGCGGTTCGAGCAGGCCCGCGCCGTCTTCGAGGAGTGCGGCGCCGACCCGGCGCGGGTGCGTCCGGTCGGTACCGACCGCTTTCCCCGGCCGGCGCCGCGACCGGCCTACTCCGCGCTGTCGGGTGGCCAGTCCGCGGCGGCCGGGCTGCGGCCGCTGAGGCCCTGGCGTCCCGCGCTTGTCGCGGCCCTGGCCGCGGCCGATCGACCGTTACCCTCTACGCGTGACTGACGTGCTGCCGGTCGTGACGGTGACCTACTCACCGGGCCCGCATCTGGAGCGCTTCCTGGCGTCGCTGTCGCTAGCCACGGAGCGGGAGGTGTGCGTGCTGCTGGCCGACAACGGCTCCACCGACGGCACCCCGCAGGCGGCGGTCGATCGCTATCCCAACGTGCGGCTGTTTCACACCGGAGCCAACCTCGGCTACGGCACCGCCGTGAATCGCGCCGTCGCGCAGCTGGACCGCGACGACGAGTGGGTGATCGTGGCCAACCCGGACGTGCAGTGGGGACCGGGCAGCATCGACGCCCTGCTGGACGCCGCGTCGCGCTGGCCGCGCGCCGGCGCGCTGGGCCCGCTGGTCCGCGATCCCGACGGGTCGGTGTATCCGTCGGCGCGGCACCTGCCCAGCCTGATCCGCGGCGGCATGCACGCGGTCGTCGGGCCGTTCTGGAAAACCAACCCGTGGTCGGCGGCGTACCGCCAGGAGCGGCTGGAGCCCAGCGAGCGCCCGGTGGGCTGGCTGTCGGGGTCGTGCCTGCTGGTGCGCCGGTCGGCATTTGAGCGGGTCGGTGGATTTGATGAGCGCTACTTCATGTATATGGAGGACGTCGACCTCGGCGACCGGCTCGGCAAGGCGGGCTGGCTGTCCGTCTACGTGCCGTCGGCGGAAGTCCTGCACCACAAGGGCCACTCCACGGGCGGGGACCCGGCGAGCCACCTGGCCGCTCATCACAAGAGCACGTATATGTTTCTGGCCGACCGGCATGCCGGTTGGTTGCGCGCGCCGCTGCGCTGGGCGCTGCGCGCCTCGTTGGCGGTACGTTCCCGCCTGATGGTGCGCAGCGCGGTGCGCGCGTCGGGCCGGGCGAAACTGGTAGAAGGGCGACACTGAGGTGGGAACTCCACAAGTCGACGTCGTGATCCTGGTCGGCGGCAAGGGCACCCGGCTGCGGCCGCTGACGCTGTCGGCGCCCAAGCCCATGCTGCCCACGGCCGGACTGCCGTTCCTCACCCATCTGCTGTCGCGGGTCGCCGCGGCGGGCATCGAGCACGTCATCTTGAGCACGTCGTATCGGGCCGGCGTCTTCGAAGCGGAGTTCGGTGACGGCTCGAAGCTGGGCCTGCAGATCGAATACGTCACCGAGGAGAGCCCGCTGGGCACCGGCGGCGGCATCGCCAACGTCGCCGGCCACCTGCGGCACGACACCGCCATGGTGTTCAACGGCGACGTGCTCTCCGGCGCCGATTTGGGCCAGATGCTCGACTTCCACCGCGCCCAGGAATCCGACGTCACCCTGCACCTGGTGCGGGTGGGCGACCCGCGGGCCTTCGGCTGCGTGAGCACCGAGGACGGCCGGGTCACCGCCTTCCTGGAGAAGACGCAGGATCCGCCGACCGACCAGATCAACGCCGGCTGCTACGTGTTCTCGCGCCGCGTGATCGACCGGATCCCGCGCGGCCGTGAGGTTTCGGTGGAGCGCGAGGTGTTCCCCGCGCTGCTGTCCGATCCCGACGTCAAGGTCTGCGGCTACGTCGACGCCAGCTACTGGCGCGACATGGGCACCCCGGAAGACTTCGTCCGGGGATCGGCGGATCTGGTCCGCGGCATCGCGCCGTCTCCCGCCCTACACGGCCACCGCGGCGAGCAACTGGTGCACGACGGCGCGGCGGTGTCGCCGGGCGCGGTGCTGATCGGCGGGACTGTGGTGGGGCGCGGCGCCGAGATCGGGCCCGGCGTCCGACTGGACGGCGCGGTGGTCTTCGACGGGGCCAAGGTCGAGGCGGGCAGCGTCATCGAGCGCTCGATCATTGGGTTCGGCGCGCGCATCGGCCCGCGGGCGCTGATTCGCGACGGGGTGATCGGCGACGGCGCCGACATCGGCGCGCGGTGCGAACTGCTGCGCGGCGCACGGGTGTGGCCCGGTGTGTCGATTCCCGACGGCGGGATCCGCTACTCGTCCGACGTCTGAAGGCCGTTCCCGACGAGTGCCCGGCTAGCCGGGCACTCGGCTGCGAATGTGCGGCTAGCCGGGCGCTCGACCGAGCGCCCGCGACACCAGGTACGCCAGCGCGTGATCGGTGCCCTCCGGCAACTCGTCGGCGGGCCACCAGCGCAGGTCCTCCGACTCGTCGCTGATCGCGATCCGCGCGCCGGCCGGCGCGTGCGCCACGAACTGCAAATCCAGATGCCGGGTCGGCACGCCCAGCGAGCACACCACCGGGTGCACGTGCACGGCCGCCAATTCGGGCTCGATCCGCAGCCCGTCGACCCCGGACTCCTCGGTGGCCTCGCGCAACGCCGCGGCGACGATGTCGGCGTCGCCGTCGTCGCAATGGCCGCCCAGCTGCACCCACCGGCCCAAGCGGCGATGCAACGTCAGCAGCACCCGGTCGCCCGCGTCATCGAGCATCAGCGCCGACGCGGTGACATGCCCCGGCACACACTCGCGGCGGCACGCGTCGTCGCGCGCCGCAACGAACGCCAAGACGGCGTGCCGCAACGAATCCTGGCCCGCGTCCGGGGGTTCCCAGCCGGACAGGGTCGCGATCACCGATTCCCGCAGGCTCACCGGGTGCCCCGCCGTTTCCTGCGATCGGCCAGCGATGCCCACGCCCCCCGGCATTCCGCCACCGTCTCGGCCGGCAGTCCCAGCCCGTCGATCAGCACGCGACGGTCGACGAGGTCGAGCGCCTTGTCGATCTCGCCCGCCTTCAACAGCAGGTCCACATCGACGGCGAGGTCGGGATCGGCGTGTGCCGGCGCGGGGATGGGCAGCTGCTCGGCCTCGCGGGGTTCGAGTTCCAGCACGCCCCCGCCGTAGCTGCGGCCCATGATCTCGGCGAAGGCGAACGTCACGCTGTTGTGGAACACCGCGGCCAGCGCCGCCGGGTCGACGGGGTCCTCACCGGACAGGCGCACCCGATGCACGGTGTCGGTACTCACCGCGCCCACACCGTTGACGGTCAGCCGCGGCGCCCGGTGAATCTGGCGCAGCAGGAACAGATCCGGCGCCCACAGCGACGGCGTCCGCCACCACGGCGTGCGGATCGAGCACTTGTAGCCGCGGTGCACGCCGGCGGCTTCCCCGGCGAGGATGTGGGCGATCAACGCGGGATCGGCCGGCTCGCGTGGCGCGTTGAGCAGCCAGCCGCGGTGCCCGGCCGCGAGATCGCTTGCCCGGCAATCGGTGTCGTAGACCAGCCCGGACAACTGGGCGCTGCGCGAGACCAGCGGGACGCAGTGCGGCCGCAAACCCAGCTCCGCCGCCTGGGCGTCGGTCAGGGTGAAGAACGCGTTGCGCCCGGTCACGATGCCGACGTCGACCTCGGCGACGGACCCGAGCGGGAGCAGGGCGCCGGAGCCCTTGAGCGCGCGCAGCAGCCGGATCGCGGCGGGGTCCAGAAAGTACTTGGTCCACTTCTCGTTTTCGTGCAGCAGCGCGGGCGCCCAGCCGGCCTCGAGGTCCGCCCGCGCCAGCGCGTCGGCGTTTGGCAGGTGCACGGTCCGGATGCGGGCGGGGCCGGACCCGACCGTGTCCCTTATGCCGCAGAACAGCACGACCTCTTGCAGGATGCCGTCGAACACCAGGCGCTGGAAGGTCAGCAGCGTGATGTCGCGGAATCGGCTCACCAGAAAGTCGCGCAGCGGCGCGGCGTAGGAGACCTGCAGCAGCTCGGCCGGCAGCACCAGGCCCACCCGCCCGCCGTCGCGCACCAGCAGTGCGGCGGCCACGACGAACGGCACCCACGCGTTGGTCAGCCTGGTCGGGCGCAGCCCCGCGCGGCGCATCAGCTCCAGGGCCGGGTCGCGGTGCTGCGACGCCCAGTTGCCGAACCGGATGTAGGGCGGATTGCCGGCGACCCCGTCCCAGCCGCCGGCGCCGGCTTCGGCGGCGCGGGCCATCCAGGTGAACAGGCTGTCGGTGTCGACGGGCGCGAACCGGCGGGCCTTGGCCGCCTCGCGCGCGATCAGCTCGACGCCTTGGGCGCGGTCGCTGAGCGCGGCCAGCTCGCGCAGGATCGCGCCGTCACCGCAGGAGGGTTCGACGATCTTGGGGCCGGCCTCGCGAACCCAGCGGGCCAAAAAGCGCGCCACCGGCGCCGGGGTGTAGTAGCCGCCGCGGACTTTGTCGGCCGAGGCCGCCGCCTTGCCCGCGAAGTTCATGGGCTTAGTATCTCGGAAAAACGACGGCTCACTTGCGGATCAGCAGGTCCCCGGGATCCGCGGCGTCGCGCGGGCCGGCGGGCTCGGCGGCGTAGCCGATGGCGATGGCGCCCAACGGCTCCCAGTCGGCGGGCAGGTCGAGCTCGGCGCGCACCAGGTCGGCGGCGAAGATCGTCGACCCGATCCAGCAGCTGCCCAGCCCGCGCACCGCCAGCGCGACCAGCAGGGCCTGCACGGCCGCCCCGACGGCCACGGTGAACATGGTGTGCTCGGCGTCGGTGCGGGCGGCGTCCGGATAGGAGTGGGCGCCGTCGGGAACCAGGATCGGGATGACGACTTCGGGCGCGTCGTAGAGGATCTGGCCGCGCGCCACCCGGCGCTCGATGGCCTCGGCGGGCCTGCCGTCGCCGGCGAGGTCGCTGCGCCACTTGTCCTTCATGCGGTCCAGCAGCCGGGCCCGGGTGCCCGGGTGCTGCAGCCAGACGAACCGCACCGGGCGGGTGTGGTGGGGGGCCGGCGCGGTGAGGGCCTCGGCGACGGCCGCCTCCACCAGATCGGCCGGGACCGGCTCGGCGCTGAACCGGCGCACCGATCGGCGCAGCAGCTGCGCCTCGCGGCGGCCCATGTCGATCGCCTCGGCCGTGCCGAGCCAGAACAGGTCTTCGGTGCCGGGCCGCAACAAGTCCCGTGCCGTCGAGCCGTCGTCGGTCACGGACAGGCCGCGCACCACCGCCACCGGCATCGCGGTCAGTTTGCCCTTGACCAGGTCGGCGGCCGCGGCGATCTCGTCGGCGATCGCGACCTCGGTGACCAGCAACTCGTTGCCGTGCTGGTCGAGCGCCCCCGAATAGCCGTGCAGCACAGCCAGTCCCGCGGCGCCCACCGCCGCGTCGGTCTGGCCGTTGCGCCAGGCGCGGCCCATGGTGTCGGTGATGACGACGGCGACCTCGACGCCGAGCCGCTCGCGCAGCGCGGCGCGCAGCGTGGCGGCGCTGCCATCCGGGTCGACGGGCAGCAGGGCCAACTCGTCGCGCCCGACGTTGGAGCCGTCCACGCCCGCGGCGGCCTGCACCAGCCCGATCCGGCTCTCGGTGATCAAGGTCTTGCCCTTGCGGGCCAGCACCCGAACGGCCTCGTCGTCGACCAGCTTGCGCCGCAGCCGATCGCGCTCCTCCGGGTCGCGGGGCGCCGGCACCAGCCGGCCCTCGCATTTGGACACCGCCTTGCTGGTGACCACCACGACGTCGCCGTCGCGCAGCCACGGCGCGGCCGCGGCGACGGCCGCGCCCAGATCGTCGCCCGGCCGGAATTCGGGCAGCCCGGCGACGGGCAGGATCTCGATCGCGGCGGCGGTGCCGTGCTCGCCGGGGGAGGGGGTCAAAACGCCACCCCCGCCAGCTCCAGCCCGGCGCGGACCATCTCGGCGGTCGCCTCGGGGTCGGTCATCACCAGCGGCACCGAGCGCACCGCGACGCCCTCGATGTCGGCGCCGTCGCCTTCACTCACCAGCCAGCCATCCAGGATGCCGGTGCCCCGACGCGCGCCGTAGTGGCGGCCGACGGCCTCGGCGGTGGACTCGACGCCGATCACCGACAGGCAGGCATCGGCCATGCCGCGCAACGGCTTTCCACCGATGATCGGCGAGTAGCCGACGACCGGGGCCTTCGCCGCCCGCAGCGCGCCGCGAACGCCGGGGACCGCCAGGATGGCGCCGACGCTCACCACCGGATTCGACGGGGCCAGCAGGATGACGTCCGCCTCGGCGATGGCCGCTGTGGCTTCGGTTGTGGCCGCTGCCTTTTCGGCGCCGACGAACGCGAAGCTGTGGGTGGGCACCTGGGCGCGGTAGCGCACCCACCATTCCTGGAAGTGGATGGCCCGCCGGCCGCCGTCGTCGGGATCGGTTATCACCACGTGCGTCTCGCAGCGGTCGTCGGTGACGGGCAGCAGCCGCGCGCCCGGTTGCCAGCGGTCGCACAGCGCCGTGGTGATCTGCGACAGCGGGTAGCCGGCGTTGAGCATCTGGGTGCGCACCAGGTGGGTGCCCAGGTCGCGGTCGCCGAGTCCGAACCAGTCCGGCTGCACCCCGTAGCGCGCCAATTCCTCTTTGGCGTGCCAGGTTTCGTCGCGGTGCCCCCACCCTCGCTCCGGGTCGACACCTCCACCTAAGGTGTACATGCAGGTGTCCAAATCGGGGCAGACTCGCAGTCCGTGGATCCAGGCGTCATCGCCAACGTTGACGATCGCCGTCAGCTCGTGACTGCCGGCTTTCGTGTCTGGGCGCCCTTGCGTGTGAAACTGACCCAGCCCGAACAACTGTTGAATCCCCAGCAGGAAGCGGGCGCCGCCAACCCCACCGACCAGGACGGTGACCTTCACTTGAGCCTCACACAGCACGACAGTACTGCCCGACGAGCGTGCGGTGGTGGGCCCGTCGGGCCTGCCTCAAAGTCGGGGCTCCCCACGACTTGTGGGGAAGTTGTGAGCTATGTGATCAACACGCCGACGGCCCAAAGCAACAGAAACGCCGAAATTCGATCACGAGATGGTATGGAAATGCGCCGAAGTGCTTGACCCGGCAGATCAACCCGTGTCTAATCACATCAGTGTCATTTCCCGGTTGGCCGGCCGACTCCGGTGTCGCAGACCGAGATTCGATCACTTGTTCGAATTGTCTGTACATCAGAACAGTGGGAAATCAATCACTCTTTCTCAATCAAGCTGAGGAGGCGGACGACCGTATGTCTTACGAAACTTTTCGAGGCGCAATGGCGAGCACGCCGCACACCCCGATCGACTCGGCGCCGGCCCGACCCGCCCGGCCGCATTTGACCGTGGTTCCTGATGCGCCAGGCGCATTCGAGCCCGAGCCGTTGCCGGCGCCCGTCGCCGACCAGTGGCAGGACCGGGCGCTGTGCGCCCAGACCGACCCCGAGGCCTTCTTCCCGGAAAAGGGTGGTTCCACCCGCGAGGCCAAGAAGATCTGCCTGGGTTGCGAGGTGCGCCACGAGTGCCTCGAGTACGCCCTCGAGCATGATGAGCGCTTCGGGATCTGGGGCGGTCTCTCCGAACGCGAGCGCCGCCGCCTCAAGCGCGGCATCATCTAAAAGCCGCGCACCGTCGTTATTCGTCGTCGATCGTCGGATCGATGACCGATGGCTCAACGTCGAGATAGATGGCGACCTGGGCCACCAGGATTTCGTGCAGCAAGTCGCCGAGTTCGATGGTGTCCTTAGCCCGTCGCTCAATTGGCTTGCGGAACAAGACAATTCGCGCCCGCGTGGAGTTGCCGCGGATGTCGACACCGGCCGGGATCAACCGGGCCAGGGGGATCGGCCCGTCGGCGATCACCTCGGCCGGCCACTGCACGCTGTCGGGATCCTTGGCCGCGATCCGCGGAATCTCATCGACCGCCACGTCGAGGTCGGCCAGCCGGTCCTGCCAGCTCCGCTCGATGGGCTCGTAGGCCTCCAGCACCGCCATGTCGAACCGCTCGGCGCGGCTGCGCCACCCCGGCACGCTGGGGGGCAGCAACGCCCCGCGCATCTCGCGACCCCGGCGGAACCGTCGATGGCCGGCCGGCCGGCGCGGAGCCGATCCGTCCGAAAACCGATCTCTTCGCGGGGAGCTGCGCGAATCGCCGCGGGATTCACTCATCGGGCCGATGGTAACGGTTGGACATCGGCGGCCGTCCGGTTGCGCGTGTCCGGCGCTTCGGCGGCGTTTGCGCACGATAGCCTTTCGAGCGTGAACGTTCCCCGTCGCTGTTGCCGGCCCGGGTGCCCGCACTACGCCGTGGCGACCCTAACGTTCGTCTATTCGGACTCGACGGCAGTCGTCGGCCCGCTGGCGACCGCTCGGGAACCGCACTCCTGGGATCTGTGCGTCAACCACGCCGGCCGCATCACCGCCCCCCGCGGATGGGAGCTGGTGCGCCATGCCGGCCCCCTGCCCACCCACCCCGACGAGGACGACCTGGTCGCCCTGGCCGACGCCGTCCGCGAAGGAGGTTCGGGGGATCGCGGCGCGCCGTACGGCGGCGCCCCAACGCCCGTGAACGGCTTCGCCGACTCGCGCCTCCGTCATGGCGGCACCCAGGCCACCGCGCCCAGCAGCAGCGTGCTCGCCCCGCCGGAGCATCGGTCCGGAAGGCGCCGCGGGCACCTGCGCGTGTTGCCCGATCCCAGCGACTAGGCGAATCCGCCCGCACCGCGGCTCGTGTTCTCTTCGGCCCGATAGGCTGACGGCCAAGAGTTCACGTCGTCAGGAGTCCCGCATGTCTCGGCCCGCCGCGACTGTCCACCGTGTCGTCAAGGCGTACGACGTGCGTGGTCTAGTCGGCGAAGAGCTCGACCAGCCGCTGGTCACCGATCTGGGCGCAGCCTTCGCCAGACTGATGCGCGCCGAGGGCGCCCGCCAAGTCGTGATCGGCCACGACATGCGCGACAGTTCGCCCACCCTGGCGGCCGCCTTCGCCGCCGGCGTCACCGGCCAGGGCCTCGACGTCGTGCGCGTCGGTCTGGCGTCCACCGATCAGCTCTACTTCGCCTCCGGGTTGCTGGACTGCCCGGGCGCGATGTTCACCGCGAGCCATAACCCCGCCGCCTACAACGGAATCAAGCTCTGCCGGGCGGGGGCCAAACCGGTCGGCGCCGAGAGCGGATTGCGCGTCATCGCCGACGACGTCATCGCCGGCGTGCAGCGCCACGACGGCCCACCCGGCACGGTCTCCGACCGCGACGTGCTGGCCGACTACGGGCAATACCTGCGGTCCCTGGTGGACACCTCGGGCCTGCGCCCGCTGCGCGTGGCCGTCGACGCCGGCAACGGCATGGCCGGCCTGACCACCCCCGCGGTGCTCGGCCCGATCGGCTCGATCACGTTGTTGCCGTTGTACTTCGAGCTCGACGGCTCCTTCCCCAATCACGAGGCCAACCCGCTCGAACCCGCCAATCTGGTCGATTTGCAAAATTTCGTCCGCGCCGTCGGTGCTGATATAGGGCTGGCCTTCGACGGGGACGCCGACCGCTGCTTCGTGGTCGACGAACGCGGCAACCCCGTGTCGCCGTCGACGGTGACCAGCCTGGTGGCCGCGCGCGAGCTGGGCCGCGAGATCGGCGCGACGATCATCCACAACGTGATCACCTCGCGCGCGGTGCCCGAACTGGTGAGCGAGCGCGGCGGCACACCGCTGCGCTCGCGGGTGGGCCACTCCTATATCAAGGCGCTGATGGCCGACACCGGCGCGATCTTCGGCGGCGAACATTCGGCCCACTACTACTTCCGCGACTTCTGGGGCGCCGACTCCGGAATGCTGGCCGCGCTGTACGTGCTTGCCGCGCTCGGCGAGCAGGACCGCCCGCTGTCCGAGCTGACCGCGGACTACCAGCGCTACGAATCCTCCGGCGAGATCAACTTCACCGTGGCCGACGCCGCGCAGTGCACCGAGGCGGTGCTGAGATCGTTCGGCACCCGCATCCACTCCCTCGATCACGTGGACGGCGTGACGGTCGACCTGGGCGACGGCAACTGGTTCAACCTGCGCAGCTCGAACACCGAGCCGCTGCTGCGGCTCAACGTGGAGGGCCGCACCGCCGAGGACGTCGGCGCCGTGGTCGCCCAGATCAGCGCCGAAATCGCCGCGCAGACCCCGCGCGCGGAGGCCGCCCCGTGAACGCCACCCAGGCAATCGATCTCGAAGACACCGACGGCCTGCTGACCGCCGACCGCGACGGCCTGCTGCGGGCGGCGTCGTCGGCCGGCGCGCAGGTGCGTGCGATCGTCACCGCGGTCGAGGAGGGCGCGCTGGACCCGTTGCGCGCCGAGGACCGGCCGCGCAGCGTGATCTGGGTGTCGGGCCGCGGCACCGCCGAGACCGCCGGGGCGATCCTGGCCGCGACGTTGAATTCGGTGGCGTCCCAGCCGTTCACGCTGGCCGGCGAGGCACCCCCGTGGGTGGGGCCGCTCGACGTGCTGATCGTCGCGGGTGACGACCCCGGCGACCCCGCGCTCGTCGCCGCCGCCGCGACCGGGGTGCGCCGTGGCGCGCGGGTCGTGGTGGCCGCGCCCTACGAGGGTCCGTTGCGCGACGCCACGGCCGGGCACGCGGCGGTGCTGGCGCCCCGGCTGGGGGTTCCCGACGAATTCGGGCTGTGCCGGTATCTGGCCGCCGGGCTCGCCGTGGTGCACGCCGTCGACCCACGGCCCAGCGTGGACCTGGCGTTGCTCGCCGACGAGCTCGACACCGAGGCGCTGCGCAACAGCGCCGCCCGCGAGCTGTTCACCAATCCGGCCAAGCTGCTGGCCGCGCGCATCGCCGACCGCCAGATCGCGCTGGCCGGCGACGGCGCCGCGACGCTGGCCCTGGCCCGGCACGGCAGCTCGGTGCTGCTGCGGATCGCGAACCAGGTCACCCCGGCCACCGGGCTGGCGGACGCGGTGGTCGCCCTGCGCGCCGCGGCCTCGTCCGGTTTCGGGGGCGGCATCGCCGATCCGGACGCCGCCCTGTTCCACGACGAGGAGATCGACGGGCCGCTGCCGCCGCGGCTGCGGGTGCTGGCGATCATCCTGGCGGCCGAGCAGACGGTGGTGGCCGCCCGGACGGCCGGGCTCGACGACGTGTACCTGCTCGCCGCCGAGGATGTGCCCGACGGACCCGGCGGCTCGGCCGGCTCCGGTGTTTCGCCTGCGCTGGGGGGTCCCGGTCGCGTCGAGCAGCAGCTGGCAGTATTAGCCGTCCGGCTGGAGATGGCCGCGGTTTACATGCGACTGGTGCGGGGATAAATAGAACAGTGGAACTGCTTCGCGGGGCCTTGAGAACGTACGCGTGGGGTTCGCGTACCGCGATCGCCGAGTTCACCGAACGTCCGGTGCCGGCGGCGCATCCGGAGGCCGAGCTCTGGTTCGGCGCCCACCCGGGCGACCCGGCCTGGCTGGAAACCGACAACGGTGAGATCACGTTGCTCGAGGCGCTCGACGCCGACCCCGAGGGCCAGCTCGGCCCCGGGTCGCGGGCCCGCTTCGGGGACGTGCTGCCGTTCCTCGTCAAGGTGCTGGCCGCCGACGAGCCGCTGTCGCTGCAGGCGCACCCGAGCGCCGCGCAGGCGGCCGAGGGCTACCTGCGCGAGGAGCGGGTCGGCATCCCGCTGACCTCGCCGGTGCGCAACTATCGGGACACCTCGCACAAGCCGGAGCTGCTGGTGGCGCTGCACCCGTTCGAGGCGCTCGCGGGCTTCCGCCAGGTGTCGCGCACCGTCGAGCTGCTGCGGGCCCTGGCGGTCTCCGACCTCGACCCCTTCATCGATCTGCTGAACGACCAGTCCGACGCCGACGGCCTGCGCGCGCTGTTCACCACGTGGATCACCGCCCCGCAGCCCGACATCGACGTGCTGGTGCCCGCCGTGCTGGACGGCGCGATCGCGTACCTCAGTTCGGGGGCAACCGAATTCGCGGCCGAGGCCAAGACGGTGCTCGAGCTCGGCGAGCGCTATCCCGGCGACGCCGGCGTGCTGGCGGCGTTGCTGCTCAACCGCGTCAGCCTGGGCCCGGGTGAGGCCATCTTCGTGTCGGCCGGCAACCTGCACACCTACCTGCGGGGTTTCGCGGTGGAGGTGATGGCCAACTCCGACAACGTGTTACGGGGTGGGCTGACCCCCAAGCACGTCGACGTGCCCGAGCTGCTGCGGGTCCTGGACTTCGCGCCCACCACCGAGGAGCAGTTGCGGCCGCACATCCGCCGCGAGGGCTTCGGGCTGATCTATGAGACGCCGACCGACGAGTTCGCCGTCGCGCTGCTGGACCTCGAAGACGAGTACGTCGGCCACGAGGTGGATGCGACGTGCAGCCACGACGGCCCGCAGATCCTGTTGTGCATCCAGGGTTCCACGACGGTGCACGGCAAGTCCGGCTCGCTGACGCTCAAGCGGGGGATGGCCGCGTGGGTGGCGGCCGACGACGCCCCGATCCGGCTGGTCGCGCACGAGCCGAGCAAGTTGTTCAGGGCGACGGTAGGGCTGTAGCGGCTAGGACTGATGGTGGCGACCCGCAGCGCCCGGCTGGTGCCGAGCGCGGCGACCCGCTTCGCCCGGCTCCGCCGCGCTTGCGGTCGCCGCGGCCGCGTTTGCGGTCGCCACGCGCCGCTGCCTGACCGCCTGACGACGCTCGCCTAACCACAGGCGCGCGTTGTGCGCGATGGCGCGGCCGATGATCCGCGGCGGCGGCACCATGTAGAGGCTGTCCAGCAGGGAGAACCGGCGCAAAAACCATTCCGCCAGAACGGGTTCGGTTTCGGCGGCGCCGAGGAATTGGTCGAACAGCGCGCCGGAGGGCCGCCACCACCAGGGAATCGGCCCCTTCGTGCCGGCGTGGTGGAAGGTGATGTCGCCGATGGCGTTCATCATCCACACCGGGAAGGTGCTCCTGGCGGTGGCGCGGTGCAGCGTCGCGGCGAGTTGATCGTCGGGGCCTTGCAGCGCGCGGCGCAGATGGCCGGCCTGCAGGGAGGTCATCGTCATGCCCTGGCCGAAGGTCGGATTGAAGCTGGCCACCGCGTCGCCGAAGGCGATGATGCCGCCGGGGAAGCGCTCCAGTTTGTCGTAGCGGCGCCACCGGCTGGCCGGGAACGCGTGGAAGGCCGGATCGCCTAGCGGCTCGGCCTGTGCCAGCGCCACGCTGAAGCGGCCCGGAAGCAGCTGCCCGGCCAGACCCAGCATTTCGGGAAACGTTCTCGGCGGTTTGACGTCGGCCACGCCGAACGTGGTCAGGACCCAGGTGCCGTCCTCGTAGCACAGCATGCCCAGCCCCAGGGACTGGTCGTGGGAGGCGCCGGCGACGACGACCTTCTCTGCGATCAGCCCGTCGGGAATGCGGAACTGCTGGGTGGCGTAGTTGATGCCGATGTCGACGGCCTGTTCGACGGGGCGCGCAAAACCCCACTGCGCCAACCACACCGGCAGCCGGGTACCCCGCCCCGCCGCGTCGACGACGAGGTCCGCGCCGACGAATTCCGGCTCCCCGCCGTCGGGATCGGCCGGATCCACCAGCGCACCGGTCACCCGTTGTCGCGCGGGGTCGAACCGCGGTTCGGCCACCGAGCGCCGCACGATGGTGACGTTGTCGAGGTCGTGAACCCGTTTGCGCAACTGCCATTCCAGGTGCGGCCGGCTCGGCACGTAGGCGGTGAATTCGTCGCGCAGGGTTTGCCCCGTGCCCAGGACGTGGCCCGCCGCGCCGAGGTGGATGCAGTCGGGCCGGTTCTTCAGCTTCGGCACGCCCGCGGCCACCATGTCGTCGAGCAGGCCGGGAAAGAGGTTCTCGAATTCGATCGCGCCGCGCGCCATCAACATGTGCAGGTGCCGGTCCTGGGGGACCGTCGCCCGGTTCGCCGGGAAGGCCGGCAACTCGTCGCGCTCGTAGACGGTGACCCGCGAATACGCGTCCGACAGCACCCGCGCGGCGCACAGCCCGGCGATGCTCCCCCCGATGACCAGCGCGTGGTCCCGCGCGTCTGCTTTGCTGTCCGGCATCTGGGGGGAGTACCCAGTACTGTGTCGGACCAATGGCTCCCAGCGTTGGGAAAGGGCGGTTGCATGGCCAATCGGTGGCGCACGAAGTCGGTGGAACAGTCGATCGCCGACACCGACGAGCCGGACACCAAGTTGCGCAAGGACCTGACCATGTGGGACCTGGTCGTCTTCGGCGTCGCGGTGGTGATCGGCGCCGGCATCTTCACGGTCACCGCGTCGACGACCGGCGACATCACCGGGCCGTCCATCTGGCTGTCGTTCGTGATCGCGGCGGGCACCTGCGCGCTCGCGGCGCTGTGTTACGCCGAGTTCGCCTCGACGCTGCCGGTGGCCGGTAGCGCCTATACCTTCTCGTATGCGACCTTCGGTGAGTTCTTGGCCTGGATCATCGGCTGGAACCTGCTGCTGGAATTGGCGATCGGCGCCGCCGTGGTGGCCAAGGGCTGGTCGAGCTACCTGGGCACCGTGTTCGGGTTCGCCGGTGGCACAGCCGAATTCGGATCGGCCCAGGTCGACTGGGGCGCGCTGGTGATCGTCGCGGGGGTGGCGACGCTGATCGCGTTGGGCACCAAGCTGTCGTCGAGGTTCTCCGCGGTGGTCACCGGCATCAAGGTGTCGGTCGTGCTGTTCGTCGTGGTGGTCGGGGTCTTCTACATCAAGCGCGCCAACTATTCGCCGTTCGTTCCCAAACCGGAGGCCAGCAGCGAGGCCAAGGGCATCGACCAATCGGTCTTGTCGTTGCTGACGGGGGCGCACAGCAGCCACTACGGCTGGTACGGCGTGTTGGCGGGGGCGTCCATCGTCTTCTTCGCGTTCATCGGATTCGACATCGTGGCCACCATGGCCGAGGAGACCAAGCATCCGCAGCGCGACGTCCCCCGCGGGATCCTGGCGTCGCTGGGCATCGTGACCCTGCTCTACGTCGCGGTCGCGGTCGTGCTGTCGGGCATGGTGTCCTACACGCAGCTCAAGACGGTCCCGGGCCGCGGGCAGGCCAACCTGGCGACCGCCTTCACCGCGAACGGCATTCACTGGGCCAGCAAGATCATCTCGATCGGCGCGCTCGCGGGGCTGACCACCGTGGTGATGGTGCTGATGCTCGGCCAGTGCCGGGTGCTGTTCGCGATGGCGCGCGACGGGCTGTTGCCGCGCTCGCTGGCCAAGACCGGTTCGCGGGGCACCCCGGTGCGGATCACCGTGCTGGTCGCCCTGGTGGTGGCCGTGACCGCTTCGGTGTTCCCCATCACCAAGCTCGAGGAGATGGTCAACGTGGGCACGCTGTTCGCGTTCGTCCTGGTCTCCGCCGGCGTGATCGTGCTGCGCCGGACCCGGCCGGACTTGGAGCGCGGTTTCAAGGCGCCGTGGGTGCCGCTGCTTCCGATCGCCTCGATCGCGGCCTGCGTGTGGCTGATGCTCAACCTCACCGCGCTCACCTGGGTCCGGTTCGGGGTCTGGCTGGTGGTCGGCACGGCGATCTACGTCGGCTACGGCTACCGGCATTCGGTGCAGGGCGAGCGGGAGGCGGTGGCGCCCGAGCCGAGCGACTCGCTCGAGGCGGACCCGAACAGCCCGGTGCCGTAGCGGCGGCGGGTTTACAAAATCATGGTGTTTGTCTAGACAGGAGACGCAAACGCCGGTATTGTCCAATCTCAACGTGGTGTGACTCACAAGGAGGTTGGGCAGATGACCACACTCGAACCGCAGGTAGAACAGGCAGCCGGCGCGCCCGCGTGGCGGGACAAGAAGCGCCGACTCTGGCTGATGGGGCTGATCGCGCCGACGGCGTTGTTCGTGATGCTGCCGCTCGTCTGGGCGCTGAACCGGCTCGGCTGGCACGCCGCCGCGCAGGCGCCGCTGTGGATCGGGCCGATCCTGCTCTACGTCCTGCTGCCGATCCTGGACCTGCGCTTTGGGCCCGACGGGCAGAACCCGCCCGACGAGGTGATGGAGCGCCTCGAGAACGACAGGTACTACCGCTACTGCACCTACGCGTTCCTGCCGTTCCAGTACCTCAGCGTGGTCTTCGGCGCCTACCTGTTCACCGCGTCGAACCTGAGCTGGCTCGGCTTCGACGGGCCGCTGGGATGGGCGGGCAAGCTCGGCGTGGCGCTGTCGGTCGGGGTGCTGGGCGGCGTCGGCATCAACACCGCCCACGAGATGGGCCACAAGAAGGATTCGCTGGAGCGCTGGCTGTCCAAGATCACGCTGGCGCAGACCTGCTACGGCCACTTCTACATCGAGCACAACCGCGGCCACCACGTGCGGGTCGCCACCCCGGAGGATCCCGCGTCGTCGCGCTTCGGGGAAACCTTCTGGGAGTTCTTGCCGCGCAGCGTCTTCGGGAGCCTGCGCTCGTCGCTGCGGCTGGAGGCCCAGCGGATTCGCCGGCTGGGCAAGAATCCCTGGAACCCCCTCACCTACCCGTCCAACGACGTGCTCAACGCCTGGGCCATGTCGGTGGTGCTGTGGGGGATCCTGATCGCGGTCTTCGGCCCGGCGCTGATCCCGTTCGTGATCGTCCAGGCGGTCTTCGGCTTCAGCCTGCTCGAGGCGGTCAACTACCTCGAGCACTACGGCCTTCTGCGGCAACAGAATTCGAGCGGCCGCTACGAGCGGTGCACCCCCGCGCACAGCTGGAACTCCGACCACGTGGTGACCAACCTGTTCCTGTATCACCTGCAGCGGCACAGCGATCACCACGCCAACCCGACGCGGCGCTACCAGACGCTGCGCAGCCTGGACGGCTCGCCCAACCTGCCCAGCGGGTACGCGTCGATGATCTCGCTCACGTACTTCCCGCCGCTGTGGCGCAAGGTCATGGACCACCGGGTGCTGGCGCACTACGACGGTGACATCACCCGGGTCAACATCCAGCCGCGGCTCCGCGAGAAGCTGCTGGCGCGCTACGGGGCCCAGGAGGCCCGCGCATGACCGCCTACCGCTGCCCAGGCTGCGACTACATCTACGACGAGGCGAAAGGCGCTCCGCGGGAAGGCTTTCCGCCGGGCACGCCCTTCAGCGACATTCCCGACGACTGGTGCTGCCCCGATTGCGCGGTGCGCGAGAAGGTCGATTTCGAAACCAGCCCGATAGGAGTGAACCGATGAGCGAGGACTACAAGCTTTTCGTCTGCGTCCAATGCGGATTCGAGTACGACGAGGCGAAGGGGTGGCCGGAGGACGGCATCGCGCCCGGAACCCGGTGGGCCGACATCCCGGAGGACTGGAGCTGCCCGGATTGCGGCGCGGCCAAAACCGACTTCGAGATGGTGGAGATCGCCCGTTCGTGATTCCTTCGGCCGCCACCGCCAGTAGCGAAAGAGCCGATTTCGGCTTGCGAGCCACTATTGTCGCGCCTGTGAAGCGGATGCCGTACGCCGAGGCGTCGCGCGCCCTGCTGCGTGACTCGGTGCTCGACGCGATGCGCGAGGAGCTGCTGACCCGGGACTGGTCGGCCATCACCCTGTCCGACGTGGCCCGCGCCGCGGGCATCAGCCGGCAGACCATCTACAACGAGTTCGGCTCGCGGCAGGGGCTGGCGCAGGGATACGGCCTGCGCCTGGCCGACCGCCTGGTCGACGCCGTCAACGCCGCGCTGGGTGCCCACGTCGGCGACATTTATGCGGCGTTCCTGCAGGGCTTCCGCGACCTGTTCACCGAGCTGTCGGCCGATCCGCTGGTGATCTCGCTGCTGACCGGCGTCGCCAAGCCGGACCTGCTGCAGATCATCACCACCGGCAGCGCGCCCATCATCACGCGGGCCTCCGAGCGGCTGACCACCGCGCTCACGCACAGCTGGGTGGCCACCAGCGACGAGGATGCCGGCGTGCTGGCGCGCGCCATCGTGCGGCTGGCGCTGAGCTATGTGTCGATGCCGCCCGAGGCCGACCACGACGTGGCCGCCGACCTGGCGCGGCTGATGACCCCGTTCGCCGAGCGGCACGGCGTCGTCAAGGTTCCCTGAACGTTCCCTGGCCCGTGCGGCGCTCGGGCGCACGACTACAGTGGCGCAAGAACATACCTAAGCTAATTACCGCTTGGATCCGAGCGAGCCCCGAGACGGCAGAAAAAGGAAGAGAAGCCATGACGACGACCGAAAACGCACTCACCCCCGACGTTCGAAACGGCATCGACTTCAAGGTCGCCGATTTGTCGTTGGCGGATTACGGTCGCCGGGACATCGAGCTCTCCGAGCAGGAGATGCCCGGTCTGATGTCGCTGCGCCGCGAGTACCACGACGTGCAGCCGCTCAAGGGCGCGCGCATCTCGGGTTCGCTGCACATGACCGTGCAGACCGCGGTGCTGATCGAGACCCTCGTCGCGCTGGGCGCCGAGGTGCGGTGGGCGTCCTGCAACATCTTCTCCACCCAGGACCACGCCGCCGCGGCCGTCGTCGTCGGCCCGCACGGCACCCCCGAAGAACCCAAGGGTGTGCCGGTGTACGCGTGGAAGGGCGAGACGCTCGAGGAGTACTGGTGGGCGGCCGAGCAGGTGCTGACCTGGCCCGACGAGCCGGCCAACATGATCCTGGACGACGGCGGGGATGCCACCATGCTGGTGCTGCGCGGCGCGCAGTACGAGAAGGCCGGCGTGGTGCCGCCCGACGACGAGGACGACTCGACCGAGCACCGGGTGTTCCTCAACCTGCTGCGCAAGCGCTTCGAGACCGACAAGGACAAGTGGACCAAGATCGCCGCGTCGATCAAGGGCGTCTCGGAGGAGACCACCACCGGCGTGCTGCGGCTCTACCAGTTCGCCGCCGCCGGCGACCTCGCGTTCCCGGCGATCAACGTCAACGACTCGGTCACCAAATCCAAGTTCGACAACAAGTACGGCTGCCGGCACTCACTGATCGACGGCATCAACCGCGGCACCGACGTGCTGATCGGCGGCAAGAAGGTGCTGATCTGCGGCTACGGCGACGTCGGTAAGGGTTCGGCCGAGTCGGTGGCCGGCCAGGGCGCCCGGGTGACGGTCACCGAGATCGACCCGATCAACGCCCTGCAGGCGCTGATGGAGGGCTTCGACGTCAAGCGGGTGGAGGACGTGATCGGCGAAGCCGACATCATCATCACGACCACCGGCAACAAGGACATCATCACCCTCGAGCACATGAAGGCGATGAAGGACAAGGCGATCCTGGGCAACATCGGCCACTTCGACAACGAGATCCAGATCGCCCGGCTCGAGAAGTCCGGCGCCACCAAGACCAACATCCGCCCGCAGGTCGACCTGTGGACCTTCCCGGACACCGGCAAGTCGATCATCGTGCTCTCCGAGGGCCGGCTGCTGAACCTCGGCAACGCCACCGGGCACCCGTCGTTCGTGATGAGCAACAGCTTCTCCAACCAGGTCATCGCGCAGATCGAGCTGTGGACCAAGAACGACGAGTACGACAACGAGGTCTACCGGCTGCCCAAGCACCTCGACGAGAAGGTGGCCCGCATCCACGTCGAGGCGCTCGGTGGCAAGCTGACCAAGCTGACCAAGGAGCAGGCCGAGTACATCGGCGTCGACGTCGACGGCCCCTACAAGGCCGACCACTACCGCTACTGAGCCGGCTTTGGCCGAACGCCCGGCCAGCCGGGCGTTCGGCACCGAGTGCCCGGCCAGCCGGGCACTCGGCGAGGGATTAGGCTCGCGCCGTGCTGATCGCGATCGAAGGCGTCGACGGCGCCGGCAAGCGGACGTTAGCCGAAGGGTTGCTGTCCGCTTTCGAAGCGGCCGGGCGGTCGGTGGCCACGCTGGCCTTCCCGCGGTACGGGCAATCGGTGACCGCCGACATCGCGGCCGAGGCGCTGCACGGCGAGCACGGGGACCTGGCGTCCTCGGTCTACGCGATGGCGACCCTCTTCGCGCTCGACCGCGCCGCCGCGGTCGAGCAGCTCGAGGGGCTGCGCCGCGACCACGACGTGGTGATCATGGACCGTTACGTCGCGTCCAACGCGGCCTACACCGCCGCGCGCCTGCATCAGGACGCGGGCGGGCCGGCGGTGGCGTGGGTGCACGGCCTCGAATACCAGCGCCTGGGTCTGCCCGCGCCCGACTGGCAGGTGCTGCTGGCGGTGCCGGCCGAACTGGCCGGGCAGCGGGCGCGCAGCCGCGCCGCATCCGATCCGGGCCGGGCGCGCGACAGCTACGAACGCGACGACGAGCTCCAGCAACGCACCGGCGACGTCTACGCGGGGCTGGCGGCCGCGGGCTGGGGCGGCCCGTGGCGGGTCGTCGACAAAGACGTCGATCCGGGTGGTTTGGCCGCCAGTTTGATGGCCAGATAGCACAGATTTGTCACGATTCGGCCGTATCGGAGAAGAAACGCCCGTGTGGCGCCCGAGTTTTGTCCCGATCTGGTGACACCATGGACTCCATGAGGCAAAGGATTTTGGTCGTCGATGACGACGCTTCGCTAGCCGAGATGCTCACCATCGTGCTTCGTGGGGAGGGTTTCGACACTGCGGTCATCGGTGACGGCACCCAGGCCCTGACTGCGGTGCGCGAACTGCGCCCCGATCTGGTGTTGTTGGACCTGATGCTGCCCGGCATGAACGGCATCGACGTGTGTCGGGTGTTGCGCGCCGATTCCGGCGTGCCGATCGTGATGCTGACCGCCAAGACCGACACCGTCGACGTGGTCCTTGGCCTCGAGTCGGGCGCCGACGACTACATCATGAAGCCGTTCAAGCCCAAGGAGCTGGTGGCCCGGGTGCGGGCGCGGCTGCGGCGCAACGACGACGAGCCCGCCGAGATGCTCTCCATCGCCGATGTCGAGATCGACGTGCCCGCGCACAAGGTCACGCGCAACGGCGAACAGATCTCGCTGACCCCGCTGGAGTTCGACCTGCTGGTGGCGTTGGCGCGCAAACCGCGGCAGGTGTTTACTCGTGATGTGCTGCTCGAACAGGTGTGGGGCTATCGTCACCCGGCGGATACCCGCCTGGTGAACGTGCACGTCCAGCGTCTGCGGGCCAAGGTCGAGAAAGACCCTGAGAACCCGACCGTGGTGTTGACCGTTCGAGGAGTTGGGTACAAGGCCGGACCTCCGTGACCGGTAGGAACACGTGATCTGGGGCTCCCGGCGACGCACACGGAGCCGCTGGGGGCGCTCCGGCCCCATGACTCGCGGCATGGGCGCGGTGAGTCGGGCCGTCGCCATCGCCTGGCGCCGCTCGCTGCAGTTGCGGGTCGTCGCGCTGACGCTTGGGCTGTCGCTGGCGGTCATCCTGGCGCTCGGCTTCGTATTGACGTCTCAGGTCACCAATCGCGTGCTCGACGTCAAGGTCAAGGCCGCCATCGAGCAGATCGAGCGGGCGCGCACCACGGTCGGTGGGATCGTGAACGGCGAGGAGGCGCGCTCGCTGGACAGCAGCCTGCAGCTGGCCCGCAACACGCTGACGTCCAAGACCGACCAGGCCTCCGGCGCGGGGATGGCCGGCGCCTTCGACGCGGTGCTGATGGTGCCGGGCGACGGACCGCGCGCCGCGACCACGGCCGGTCCCGTCGACCAGGTGCCCAATTCCCTGCGCGGCTTCGTCAAGGCCGGGCAGGCGTCCTACCAGTACGCGACCGTGCACACCGACGGCTTCTCCGGACCGGCGCTGATCGTCGGCACCCCGGCGTCGTCTCAGGTGGCCAACCTGGAGCTGTACCTGATCTTCCCGCTGAAGAACGAGCAGGCCACCATCCAGCTGGTGCGCGGCACCATGATCACCGGCGGCGCGGTGCTGCTGGTGCTGCTGGCAGGGATCGCGCTGTTGGTGTCGCGGCAGGTGGTGGTGCCGGTGCGGTCGGCGTCGCGCATCGCCGAACGGTTCGCCGAGGGGCACCTGTCCGAACGGATGCCGGTGCGCGGCGAGGACGACATGGCGCGGCTGGCGATGTCGTTCAACGACATGGCCGAAAGCCTGTCGCGACAGATCACCCAATTGGAGGAGTTCGGTAACCTGCAGCGCCGCTTCACTTCTGACGTGAGCCACGAGCTGCGCACCCCGCTGACCACGGTGCGCATGGCCGCCGACCTGATCTATGACCACAGCGCGGACCTCGACCCGACGCTGGCGCGCTCCACCGAGCTGATGGTCAGCGAGCTGGACCGGTTCGAGTCGCTGCTCAACGACCTGCTGGAGATCTCCCGGCACGACGCCGGTGTCGCCGAGCTGTCCGTCGAGGCGGTCGACCTGCGCACCACCGTGCGCAGCGCGCTGAGCAACGTGGGGCATCTGGCCGAGGACGCCGGCATCGAACTGCAGGTGGATTTGCCGACGCACGAGGTGATCGCCGAGGTCGACACCCGCCGGGTGGAGCGGATCCTGCGCAACCTGATCGCCAACGCCATCGACCACGCCGAGCACAAGCCGGTCAAGATCCGGATGGGCGCCGACGAGGACACGGTCGCGGTCACCGTCCGCGACTACGGGGTCGGGCTGCGGCCGGGCGAGGAGAAGCTGGTCTTCAGCCGGTTCTGGCGCGCGGACCCCTCGCGGGTGCGCCGGTCCGGCGGCACCGGGCTCGGCCTGGCGATCAGCATCGAGGACGCGCGGCTGCACCAGGGCCGGCTGGAGGCGTGGGGCGAACCCGGCGACGGCTCGTGCTTCCGGCTGACGCTGCCGCTGGTCCGGGGCCATAAGGTCACCACCAGCCCGCTGCCCATGAAACCGATTCCGCAGCCTTCCCAGCCGGGTGGTCCCGCCCCGCAGGCCGGCGGGTCCGAGCGCAAGGAGCGTCCGCAGCGCCAGCGTGAGCACGCCGAGAGGACCCTGTGATGCGGCGCCTGCTGGGCCTGCTGATGCTGGCCGTCCTGCTGGCGGGCTGCGCCGGGGTGCCCAGCTCATCGGCGCCGCAGGCGATCGGCACCGTCGAGCGGCCGGCGCCGTCGAACCTGCCCAAGCCGACCCCGGGCATGGACCCCGACGTGCTGCTGCGCGAATTCCTCAAGGCCACAGCCGATCCGGCGAACCGGCACCTGGCCGCCCGCCAGTTCCTCACCCAGTCGGCATCCAATTCCTGGGACGACGCCGGCAGCGCGCTGCTGATCGACCACGTCGTATTCGTGGAAACCCGTGCTGCCGAACGTGTTTCGGCGACCATGCGGGCGGACATCCTGGGGTCGCTGTCCGACATGGGGGTGTTCGAAACCGCCGAGGGCGTGCTGCCCGATCCCGGGCCGATCGAATTGGTCAAGACCTCCGGCGGCTGGCGCATCGACCGCCTGCCCAACGGAGTCTTCCTGGACTGGCAACAGTTCCAGGCGACCTACAAACGCAATACCCTCTACTTCGCCGACCCGACCGGCAAGACCGTGGTCCCCGATCCGCGCTATGTCGCGGTGCCCGACCACGACCAGTTGGCGACCGAGCTGGTGTCCAAGCTGATCGCCGGGCCGCGGCCGGAGATGGCGCACACGGTCCGCAACCTGCTCGCCCCGCCGCTGCGGCTGCGCGGGCCGGTGACCCGGGCCGACGGCGGCAAGAGCGGGATCGGGCGCGGATATGGCGGGGCGCGCGTCGATCTGGAGAAGCTGTCCACCACCGACCCGCACAGCAGGCAATTGGTTGCGGCGCAGATCATTTGGACGCTGGCCCGCGCCGATATCCGGGGACCGTACGTGATCAACGCCGACGGCGCGCCGCTGGACGACCGGTTCCGCGACGGCTGGACCACCTCCGATGTCGCGGCCACCGATCCCGGCGTGGCCGACGGCGCGGGCGCCGGGCTGCACGCCCTGGTGAACGGCTCACTGGTGTCGCTGGACGGGCAGCACACCTCGATGGTGCCCGGCGCGTTCGGTCGCATGGGGGATCAGACCGGCGCCGCGTTGTCGCGCAGCGGCCGGGAGGTGGCGTCCGTGGTGACGCTGCACCGCGGCGCCCCGGACATGGCGGCCTCCTTGTGGATCGGTGATCTCGGCGCCGAGGCGGTGCAGTCCGCCGACGGGCACAGCCTGTCGCGGCCCACCTGGTCACTGGACGACGTGGTCTGGGTCGTGGTCGACGGGAACAACGTGCTCCGGGCGATCCAGGAGCCGGCGTCGGGGCAACCCGCGCGCATTCCGGTGGATTCGGTGGCGGTGGCCACCCGGTTCCCGGGGCCGATCACCGATTTGCAGCTGTCCCGCGACAGCACGCGGGCCGCGATGGTGATCGGCGGCCAGGTGATCCTCGCCAGCGTCGAGCAGACCCAGGCCGGCCAGTACGCCCTCACGTATCCACGCCGGCTGGGCTTCGGGTTGGGCAATTCGGTGGTGTCGCTGTCGTGGCGCACCGGCGAAGACATCGTGGTGACCCGCACCGACGCCAACCATCCGGTCTCGTACGTGAACATCGACGGGGTGAATTCCGATGCGCCGGCCCGCGGTCTGCAGATGCCGGTGACGACTGTGGTGGCCAGCCCGTCCACGGCCTACGTCGCGGGACCCGAAGGGGTGCTGCAGTATTCGCCGTCCGCCGACGGTCAGCAGGGCTGGTCGGACGTGCCCGGGCTGACGATTCCCGGCGCCGCGCCGGTGCTGCCGGGCTGACCGCGCGCCAGCGTCGGCGCCCTTCCCTGTCACCCCCGTCCGCCACACTGTCGCCATGCTCGACTTGGTCCTGCCGGCTGAGTGCGGCGGCTGCGGGGCGCCATCGTCGCGCTGGTGCGACGCCTGCGCCACCGAGCTGGCCGTCCGGCCGGACGAGCCGCACGTGGTGAACCCGCGCATCGACGCGGGGGTCCCGGTGTTCGCGCTCGGGCGCTACGCCAACGCCCGCCGCCAGGCGATCCTCGCGCTCAAGGAACACGGCCGCGCCGATCTCGTCGCGCCGCTGGCGCGCGCACTGGCCCTCGGGGTGCACCGGCTGCTGGCGTGGGGGATGGTCGATACCCCGCTGACCCTCGTGCCCGCACCGACGCGGCGTTCGGCCGCACGCCGGCGCGGCGGCGACCCGGTCACCCGGCTGGCCCGCGCCGCGGTGGCGCAGCATCCGGAGATCGCCGTCGCCCCGGCGTTGCGCATCAAGGCATTGACCCGCGACTCGGT
Organism: Mycobacterium sp. TKK-01-0059; assembly: GCF_000709305.1. Taxonomy (NCBI): domain Bacteria; kingdom Bacillati; phylum Actinomycetota; class Actinomycetes; order Mycobacteriales; family Mycobacteriaceae; genus Mycobacterium; species Mycobacterium sp. TKK-01-0059. The sequence goes on along the minus strand of NZ_KL446993.1, from coordinate 684,774 downwards.
GGGCCTGGGCACCGCCGCGCGGGAACGCAACATCACCGGGCGCGTCGTGCTGCGCGGCCGGTTGCCGCGCACCGACGTCATGGTCGTCGACGACATCGTCACCACCGGGGCGACGGCGCGGGAGTCGGTGCGCGTTCTGGAAGCCGCGGGGGTCCGGGTCGTCGCGGTGCTGGCGATCGCCGCCGCGTGAGCGTGTGCGGCAGCCAAGAGGTTGTGAAGAACTCGCAACAGCTCTGCGAAATTAGTGGCATGGGTAGGCGAACACGAGCTAACGTCGGAATCAACATTCATTGACTCACTGGTCGGGATATTCCCAGGTTGAGCCCCACTTGCGGGAAGGGGTGAGTAATCGACACCTTGCACCGGCGGGCAGCCTGCGGCGGTAGCCAGTCTCGAACCGCTCTCACCTCGTCGGCGCATCAAGCCAGCCGGGCACGCAACGCGCGTGCGACGTGTAAAGAGAAATGAGTTGTCACGTATGTCAAGGCTATCCGTGGATTCCGGTCAGATTCTGGACCAACCGCCCTCGGCCACCGATGGGCAAGCCCAACCGACAACCACCGCCGACGTTGTGTTCAAAGGCCGCAACGTTGAAATCCCCGATCATTACCGTCTGTACGTCTCCCAAAAGCTCGCCCGCCTCGAGCGGTTCGATCGCTCCATCTACCTTTTCGATGTCGAGCTCAAGCACGCTCCCAACCGGCGGCAGCGCAAGTCTTGTCAACGCGTGGAGATCACCGCCCGCGGCCGCGGCCCCGTGAGCCGGGCGGAGGCCTGCGCCAATAGTTTCTACGCCGCCTTCGAATCCGCCGTGGACAAGCTGGAGAGCCGGCTGCGCCGCGTCAAGGACCGCCGCAAGGTCCACTACGGCGACAAGACGCCGGTCTCGCTGGCCGCCGCCACCGCGGTGCCGCCCCCCGAACCGGCGCGCGGCGCGCCCGAGGCGCCCGCCGAGCATGACGGGGTGGAGCCCGACCACGAACCCGGACGGATCGTGCGGACCAAGGAGCACCCGGCCACGCCGATGACGGTCGACGACGCGCTCTACGAGATGGAGCTCGTCGGGCACGACTTCTTCTTGTTCCACGACAAGCACACCGAGCGGCCGTGCGTGGTCTACCGGCGCCACGCCTACGACTACGGCCTGATCCGACTGGGCTGATCGCGTCACCCCGCCGAACGTCGACTTATTGCGGGAATCCCGGCAAACTGGCGCACCAAGTCGACGTTCGGCGCCCAAAGAGCGACGTCACCTAGGATGGGTGTCGCCAAAGACTCCGATCCGGCCCGGTGACGATGCAGAGCGCGTAGCGCGATGAGGAGGAGCCGGGCGATCAAACCGTAGAGGACATAGCTGTGCTGTCGAAGTTGCTGCGCCTTGGCGAAGGTCGCATGCTCAAGCGTCTCAGGCGGGTGGCTGACTACGTCAACACCTTGTCCGACGAGATCGAGAAGCTCACCGACGCCGAGTTGCGGGCCAAGACCGACGAGTTCAAGAAGCGGCACGCCGACGGCGAGAGCCTCGACGACCTGCTGCCCGAGGCCTTCGCGGTGGCCCGCGAGGCGGCTTGGCGGGTGCTCGACCAGCGCCCCTTCGACGTGCAGGTGATGGGCGCGGCGGCGCTGCACTTCGGCAACGTGGCCGAGATGAAGACCGGTGAGGGCAAGACCCTGACCTCGGTGCTCCCGGCGTACCTCAACGGCATCGGCGGCAAGGGCGTGCACGTCGTCACCGTCAACGACTACCTGGCCAAACGTGACAGCGAGTGGATGGGCCGCGTGCACCGCTTCCTTGGGCTGGACGTCGGCGTGATCCTGGCCCAGATGACGCCCGACGAGCGGCGGGTGGCCTACAACGCCGACATCACCTACGGCACCAACAACGAATTCGGGTTCGACTACCTGCGCGACAACATGGCGCATTCGCTCGACGACCTGGTCCAGCGCGGACACAACTTCGCCATCGTCGACGAGGTCGACTCCATCCTGATCGACGAGGCCCGCACCCCGCTGATCATCTCCGGCCCCGCCGACGGCGCCTCCAACTGGTACCTCGAGTTCGCCCGGCTCGCGCCGCTGATGGAAAAGGACACCCACTACGAGGTGGACCTGCGCAAGCGCACCGTCGGCGTGCACGAGCTCGGCGTGGAGTTCGTCGAGGACCAGCTCGGCATCGACAACCTCTACGAGGCCGCGAACTCGCCGCTGGTCAGCTACCTCAACAACGCGTTGAAGGCCAAGGAGCTGTTCAACCGCGACAAGGACTACATCGTGCGCGACGGCGAGGTGCTCATCGTCGACGAGTTCACCGGCCGCGTGCTCTACGGCCGCCGCTACAACGAGGGCATGCACCAGGCCATCGAGGCCAAGGAGCACGTGGAGATCAAGGCCGAGAACCAGACGCTGGCCACCATCACGCTGCAGAACTATTTCCGGCTCTACGACAAGCTCGCCGGCATGACCGGTACCGCCCAGACCGAGGCGGCCGAGCTGCACGAGATCTACAAGCTCGGCGTGGTGCCCATCCCCACCAACAAGCCGATGATCCGCGCCGACCAGTCCGACCTGATCTACAAGACCGAGGAGGCCAAGTACATCGCGGTCGTCGACGACGTCGTCGAGCGCTTCGAAAAGGGCCAACCGGTGCTGATCGGTACCACCAGCGTCGAGCGTTCCGAGTACCTGTCGCGGCAGTTCCAGAAGCGCCGCGTCCCGCACAACGTGCTCAACGCGAAGTTCCACGAGCAGGAGGCGACCATCATCGCGGTCGCCGGCCGCCGCGGCGGCGTCACCGTGGCCACCAACATGGCCGGTCGAGGCACCGACATCGTGCTCGGCGGCAACGTCGACTTCCTCACCGACCAGCGGCTGCGTGAGCGCGGCCTCGACCCGGTGGAGACGCCGGACGAGTACGAAGCGGCGTGGCACGAGGAATTGCCGAAGGTCAAGGAGGAGGCCTCCAAGGAGGCCGAAGAGGTGATCGAGGCCGGCGGCCTGTACGTGCTGGGCACCGAACGGCACGAGTCGCGGCGCATCGACAACCAGCTGCGCGGCCGCTCCGGCCGGCAGGGCGACCCGGGCGAGTCACGCTTCTACCTGTCCCTGGGCGACGAGCTCATGCGCCGCTTCAACGGCGCCGCGCTCGAGGCGATGCTCAACCGGCTGAACCTGCCCGACGACGTGCCCATCGAGGCGAAGATGGTCACCCGGGCGATCAAGAGCGCCCAGACCCAGGTGGAGCAGCAGAACTTCGAGGTCCGCAAAAACGTCCTCAAGTACGACGAGGTGATGAACCAGCAGCGCAAGGTGATCTACGCCGAGCGCCGCCGCATCCTGGAAGGCGAGAACCTCAAGGAGCAGGCGCTGGACATGGTCCGCGACGTGGTCACCGCCTACGTCAACGGCGCGACGGCCGATGGCTACGCGGAGGACTGGGACCTGGAATCCCTGTGGACGGCGCTGAAGACGCTGTACCCGGTGGGCATCGACCATGCGCCGCTGACCCACCACGACGCCGACTCCGAGCGCGACGACCTCACCCGCGAGGAGCTGCTCGAGGCGCTACTCAAAGACGCCGAAAACGCCTATGCCGCAAGGGAAGCCGAGCTCGAGGAGATCGCGGGCGAGGGCGCGATGCGTCAGCTGGAGCGCAACGTGCTGCTCAACGTCATCGACCGCAAGTGGCGTGAGCACCTCTATGAGATGGACTACCTCAAGGAGGGCATCGGGCTGCGCGCGATGGCCCAGCGCGACCCGCTGGTCGAATACCAGCGCGAGGGCTACGACATGTTCATGGCCATGCTCGAGGGCATGAAAGAGGAGTCGGTCGGCTTCCTGTTCAACGTGACCGTCGAGGCGGTGCCCACCCCGCAGGTCGCCCCAGTCGAGGCGCCCGAAGGGCTCGAGGAATTCGCCACCGCCGCGGCCGCCCAGCAGGGCGGTACCACGACCGCCGTGCGCGAAGAGGCACCAAGTACGCTGCGCGCCAAGGGGATTGACAACCAGGCGCCAGCGCTCACCTATTCCGGCCCCTCGGAGGACGGCTCGGCGCAGGTGCAGCGCAACGGCGGTGACGCCAAGACACCGGCGGGGGTTCCCGCCGGGGCCAGCCGTCGCGAGCGGCGAGCGGCGGCGCGCCAACAGGGTCGCGGCGCCAAACCACCCAAATCGGTGAAGCGGCGCTAGCGGGGCGCACTCGCCTTTTCGGCTTTCCGCCCGCCGCCCGACTGTCCGGGCGCTCGCGGCCCAACGCCCGACTGGCCGGGCGCTCGCGAACCGGGCGCTCGCGAACCGGGCGCTCGCGAACCGGGCGCGCCGAATTTGAGGCATCCGCCCCATGCGCCGGGGCGGTGGCCGCGCGGACCATCCAGGGATGACCACAGCACGCACCCCCCTCGACGCCGCCACCGCCGTCCTGCACCACCCCGTCCTGCCCGCCGGAGATGACGAACGATTCGTCGGATTCGGCGTGCTGGGGCTCCCCTTCGCCAGCGGGCACTACCTGGCGCTGCGGCAGTTCCCGGCGACGTCGTTCTCGCCCGGCTATCGCTCGGTGTGGCACCGCGACCCCCACGGCGCCTGGACCTTCTACGCGACCACGCCGGGCCCGCAGAGCTGCGCCCGCTTCTTCAGCGCGGCGACCAGCCGCGACGCGGTCCAGTGCAACATCGACGTCGCGTGGGTCACCCCGTGGTCGTTGTTCGTCGCCATCCCGGGGCTGCTGGCCTGGCAGATCGACCTGCACGCCACGTGGTCGACGCGGCTGATGAGCGCGGTCGGCGCGCGGTTGCCCGCCTGGGCGTGGACCAACCGGGCGGCCCTGGCCGTCCTCGGCCGCGTCGCCGGGCCGACGCTGCGGGCCGGGCGGATCCGGCTCGCCGGAACCGCGCCCAACGGCCAGCGATTCATGATCGCGCCCGCACAGGTGTGGGCGGTGGGACACTCGCGCGCGGTCTTGCGCGAGGTGGACCTCGGGCCGGTGGGGCCGCTGCGCCCGCAGGCGCGGCTGGCCGGCTTCCGACCGCCGCAACGCGGCGTGTTCGCGGTGGGCTCCGGGCATTTCGACAGCTTCGACGCCGCCCGGCACGAGGCCGTGCGGCGCACCGCCGCAATCGGGTGACCCCGCGGCCCCCGGCTGGGCACAATGAGGCTCATGCCAGAGTCCGAACTACCGACGCGGGCGGAGCTGCTCGCGGCGTTGTCGGTGGCGATCGATCTCGGCCTCGGCCAACCCGCCGAGCACATGCTGCGCGCGGCGCTCATCGCGACCCGGCTCGCCGACCGGCTCGGGCTGTGCGCCGACGAGCGCGACTGCGCCTACTACACCACGCTGATCATGTGGGTCGGCTGTCACGCGGACTCCCACGAATACGCGCGCTGGTTCGGCGACGACATCGCCGTCCGCCACGATTCCTATCTGGTCGACTGGTCCGGGATCCCGTACCTGCGCTTCCTGGCGAGCAACGTCGGCCGCGGCCAGCCCTTCGCGCATCGAATGGCCGTGCTGGCAACGCTTTTCGCCAACGCGCGCGGTCACATCTCCCGGCTGATCCACTCGCACTGCGCGTCGGCGGCGCTGCTGGCCGACCGGATCGGGTTGAGTCCCGACGTGCAGGCCGCGCTCGCGTTCGCCTTCGAGCGCTACGACGGCGGCGGGCTGCCCGCGGGAGCGCGGGGGGAGACCATCCCCATCCAGATGCGCATCGCGCAGCTCGCCGACATGGTCGAGGTTCATCACCGCACGTACGGCGTCGCCGGCGCCGTGGCCATGGTGAGCGGACGGCGCGGCGGGCAGTTCGATCCCCGGGTTGCCGACGCGTTCCTGCGCGACGCCGACGCGATCCTGGCGGGACCGCCCGCAGGCGATGCGTGGGCGGCGGCGCTGGGCGAGGCGCCCGATCGCCATCAGCGGCTTGACGATGCGTCGCTGGACGCGTTGCTCGTCGCGCTGGGCGACTTCGTCGACCTGAAATGCCCGTTCACCCTTGGGCATTCGCGCGCGGTGGCCCGGCTCGCGGGCGACGCCGCGCTGGCCGCCGGAATGGACACGGACGCGGTGGCGCTGACCCGGCGCGCGGGCCACGTCCATGACCTCGGCCGCATCGGGGTGTCGAATCACATCTGGTCCCGGCAAGGCCCGTTGAGCGCATCGGAATTCGAGCGGGTACGGCTGCACCCGTATCTGACGGTGCGCATCCTCAACCAGGTCCCCGGCCTGGGCCGGCTGGCCGAGGTCGCCGGCAATCACCACGAATGCCTCGACGGCGCGGGATATCCGCGCGGGCTGGCCGGGCCCGCGCTGCACATGCCGGACCGCATCCTGGCCGCCGCCGTCTGTTACCAGTCCGCCCGCGAGCCGAGGCCGTACCGGGAGCCGATGTCGGCCGGCGCGGCGGCCCGCCGGCTGCGCGGGCGTGCGCAGGCCGGCGAACTCGACGAGGTCGCGGTCGAAGCGGTGTTGCACGCGGCCGGACAACCCGCGCAACGACCGAACCTGCGGCCGGACGGGCTGACCCCCAGGGAGGTCGAGGTGCTGTGCCTGGTCGCCCGCGGCGCGTCCAACAAGGAGATCGCGGCGTCGCTGGTGATCAGCGAGAAAACGGCCCGCAACCACGTCGAGCGGACGTACGCCAAGATCGGCGTCTCGAACCGCATCGGCGCCAGCATGTACGCGCTGCGGCACGGTCTGGTGAACCCGGTGCCCAGCTAACCCGACGGGCGTCTGGAAACGTGCCGTGCGCGGCCGAAAATGAGGCATCCGCCCCATGTTCAAACGCGCCGGCGAGGCGCACAATCAGCGAATGAAGCGATTCTTGATTGTCGGTTACGGCGCCGCCGCTTACCTGCTCTTTCTTGCCGCATTTCTGTACCTCGTGGCGTTCTTGGGAAACTTCTGGGTGCCGCGAACCGTCGATCACGGCCTGCCGGCGCCGATCGGTGAGGCGGTGCTGATCAACATCGGGCTGCTTGCCGTGTTCGCCGTCCAGCACAGCGTCATGGCGCGGCCGTCGTTCAAGGCGTGGTGGACGCGGATCGTGCCGTCGGCGATAGAGCGCAGCACCTACGTGGTGCTGTCCAGCGCGGTGCTGGTGCTGCTCTACTGGCAATGGCGGACGATGCCGGCCGTCGTCTGGGACGTGCGGCCACCGGCCGGGCGCCTGGCGCTGTGGACGTTGTTCTGGCTCGGCTGGGCCATCGCGCTGGCCGCGACGTTCATGGTCAGCCACTTCGACCTGTTCGGCCTGCGCCAGGTGTATCTGGCGTGGCGCGGAAAACCCTACACGCACATAGGTTTTCACGCCCGGATGCTGTACCGGTTGGTGCGCCACCCGCTCATGCTCGGCTTCGTGATCGTCTTCTGGGCGGTGCCCACGATGACGGCCGGACACCTGCTGTTCTCGGTCGCCATGACGGGCTACATCCTGGTCGCCACCCACCTGGAGGAACACGACCTGGTGGAGGCGCTGGGTGAGCAGTATCGCGACTACCGTCGCCGGGTGCCGATGCTGCTGCCGCTGGGACACCGCCCGCGGCGCGACCCGGCCCAACCGGCGGAGCTGCATTAGCTTTCGGGCGAGCGGTTCACCGCGGACGGCCGCTCGCGGCGAGGTGACCGGTGCGGTCACCCGATGTGCAGGGCCACGACCATCCACCTCGCCCCGCTCGCCGCGCCCACCTGCTCCACCCGGCAGGCGATGGCGTGGACCCGGTTCCCGCGGCTGTAGGAGCCGAAGACCTCGGCGGCCGCGTCGGGGTCCCGGTGGCCCGCCGGCTGCAGTCGCATGCGCCGCAACACGGCGGCACCCGCGTGGCCGGGCGCCCGCCCGGCCACCGAACGCCCCACCGCGACAACCGAATCCACCAGGCTGGGCGACAGCAACGGATGCAGCTGGGCGGCCGGGCGGCGCCGGTCGATGACCTCCAGCACGCGCCGCAGTGCCGCGTCGGCGAAGGTCGCCGCCTGGCGCATCCGAGGGGACATGACCGGGCCCGGCGCTCTGCTGAGTTGCCCGGTGTAGGGCCGGGGCGTGGCGTGGCCGCCGCGGCGGCGTAGCGGAGTGCGCGAGGACGGCCGGCACGACGGGACGGTGCGCGGCACATCCTGGGTTTCCGGTTCGTAGTCGACCACCGGCGTGACGCTGAAAGCGCCGGATGGATTCGCAACGGGGCTAGTGTTCAACGCGCACTCTCCAACTTCTCGGCCGGACCGGAAGCCTGCTGGAGAGGGGCAGACAGTCGTCATCATGGCATAAGTCGCCATCGCGCGTCCCCATGCCGACGTGCGCCGCGGGCCGGACGATTACCGTTGGCCAGACATCGCTTGAGGCGACAGGGCGATGAATCGACGAGGAGGACTGCGCCGTATGGTGACCCGGTTGTCCCCGCCGGACGCGTCGTTCTATCGGCTGGAAAACACCGCCACCCCCATGTACGTCGGATCGCTGGCCATCCTGCGCCGTCCGCGGGCCGGGCTGAGCTACGAGACGCTGCTGGCCACCGTCGAGCAGCGGCTGCCCCAGATCCCGCGCTACCGGCAGAAGGTCCGCGAGGTGCCGGTCGGCACGGCCCGGCCGGTGTGGATCGACGACGCCGACTTCGACATCACCTATCATGTGCGGCGCTCGGCGCTGCCCTCGCCGGGCAGCGACGGGCAACTGCACGAACTGATCGCGCGGCTGGCCGCGCGGCCGCTGGACAAGTCGCGGCCGCTCTGGGAGATGTACCTGGTCGAGGGCCTGTCCAAGAACCGGCTCGCCCTCTACACCAAATCGCATCAAGCCCTGATCAACGGGATGGCGGCGCTGGAGATCAACCACGTCATCAGCGACCGGACGAGGCGCCCGCCCCCGGCCCCCGAAGACATCTGGATTCCGGAACGCGACCCGGGCAACACCCGGCTGGTGCTGGGTGCGATCGGCGAGTGGCTGACCGGTCCGAGCGCGCAGCTGCAGGCCGTCGGGTCCGCGATCGGCGGCCTGGTGACCAACTACGGCGAGCTCGTCGGCGCCGGGCGCCGGGCGTTCGATTTCGTGCGCACCCTGGCCCGGGGCGACGCGCCCAGCAGCCCGCTCAACGCCACCGTTTCGCGCCATCGCCGGTTCACCGTCGCCACCGGCAGCCTCGAGGACTACCGCGCCGTGCGGGCCCGCTACGACTGCGACGTCAACGACGTGGTGCTCGCGGTGATCGCCGGCGCGCTGGGCAACTGGCTGATGTCGCGCGGGGTGGCGGTGTCGCCGACGGCGACGGTGCGGGCGATGGCGCCGCTGTCGGTGTACGACGACGGCGACCTCGACGCGAGCGGCCCCGGCCAGGCGATCAGCCAGGTCATGCCTTTCCTCGTCGACCTGCCGGTGGGGGAGCCCAACGCCGTGGTGCGGCTCTCGCAGATCGCGCACGCCACCGAGTCCAACCCGACCGCCGCCCAGCTGGTGGACGCCAGGACCATCGTCACGCTGTCGGGGTTCGCCCCGCCCACGCTGCACGCCATGGGAATCCGCGTCGCGACCAGTTTCCCGAGCTTCTCCAAGCGCACGTTCAACCTGCTGATCACCAACGCGCCGGGGGCCCAGTCGCAGATGTACGTCGCCGGCACCAAGTTGCTGGAGACCTACACGGTGCCGCCGCTGCTGCAGAACCAGGCGCTGGCGATCGGCGTGACGTCCTACAACGGCATGCTCTATTACGGAATCAACGCCGACCGCGAGGCCATGAGCGACGTCGACCTGCTGCCGGGACTGCTGAGCCAGGCGCTCGAGGAGCTGCTGGAGGCTTCCCGGTCCTAGCCGGCGGTGAAAACCCCTGCGTGCGGCTATCCTTCGTTGCTGTGAAACCAGCCGCGCCCACGATCTCCGACGCCTCCACGCCGATCTAGCCAACATGACCGTCGTCTACATCCCCGCCACGCTGGCCATGCTGCAGCAGCTCGTCGCCGACGGCTCGCTGCGCCCGGTCAGCGGCACGGCGTTCGCGCTGACGCCAAAGTTGCGCGAGGCCTACGCCGCGGGCGACGACGACGAGCTCGCCGACGTGGCGCTGCGCGAGGCGGCGCTGGCCTCTCTGCGCCTGCTGGCGGGCGAAGCGCCCTCGGATTCCCGGCCGCCGCGCCGCGCGGTGCTGGCCGCCGACGTCGACTTCGACGCATCCGGGGTCACCTACCGTCCCGACCTCGACGACGCCGTCGTCAGGCTGCCCGGCGCGGTCCCGATCGAGGACGTCATCGCCGCGTACGTCGACAACGCGGCTGCCGAGGAGGCGGTGGCCAGGGCCATCGAGGCCGTCGACGCCGCGGACCTGGGCGACGAGGACGCCGAGCTGATCGTCGGCGACGCGCAAGATCACGACTTGGCCTGGTACGCCAACCAGGAGCTGCCGTTTTTGCTGGAGCTGATGTGACGCTGTGAGGCATTCCCGCCCCTAGCGCTAGCTACGACACCGTAGGTTACGGTACCGTAGGTTTCGTGAAGCACACAGAATCGATCACAATGTGAGCGTAAGTAAAGCGCCACGTCGTGAGCAGGAGCTTCCTCTGGGCAAACGGAACCCATCGATCGCGGGCAACGTCGTCGACACCAAGCGGCCCGTGGTCGCCGGTGCCGACCGGCATCCCGGCTGGCACGCCCTGCGCAAGCTCGCCGCGCGCATCACGACGCCGCTGCTGCCCGACGACTATCTGCACCTGGCCAATCCACTCTGGTCGGCGCGCGAACTGCGAGGACGCGTCCTGCAGGTGCGTCGCGAGACGGAGGATTCCGCGACCCTGGTCATCAAGCCGGGTTGGGGCTTCAACTTCGACTACCAGCCGGGCCAGTACATCGGCATCGGACTGCTGATGGACGGGCGCTGGCGCTGGCGGTCGTATTCACTGACCTCGACCCCGGCGGCGACGCCCGCGCGCCCCGGTTCGGCGCGCACCGTGACCATCACCGTTAAGGCGATGCCGGAGGGTTTCCTCTCGTCGCACCTGGTGGCCGGCGTGGAACCGGGCACCGTCGTCCGGCTGGCCGCGCCGCAGGGCAACTTCGTCCTGCCCGACCCCGCACCCGCCTCGATCCTGTTCCTCACCGCCGGCTCCGGGATCACGCCCGTGATGTCGATGTTGCGAACCCTGGTGCGCCGCAACCAAATCGGTGACATAGCCCACCTGCATTCGGCCCCCACGGAATCGCACGTGATGTTTCGCGGCGAGCTGGCCGCGCTGCAGGCCGACCACCCGGGCTATCGGTTGCAGCTGCGCGAGACGCGCACCCAGGGCCGGCTCGACCTGTCCGCGCTGGACGCCGACGTGCCGGACTGGCGCGAGCGCCAGACCTGGGCCTGCGGGCCGGAGGGCCTGCTCACCGCGGCCGAGCGCGTGTGGTCGGCCGCGGGCATCGCCGAGCGTTTGCATCTCGAGCGCTTCGCGGTGTCCAAGGCCGCGCCCGCCGGTGCGGGTGGGACGGTCACCTTCGCGCAAAGCGGACGCACCGTCGCCGCCGACGCCGCGACGTCGTTGATGGATGCGGGGGAGAGCGTCGGCGTGCAGATGCCGTTCGGGTGCCGCATGGGTATCTGCCAGTCCTGCGTGGTCGGCCTGGTGGAGGGCCACGTCCGCGACCTGCGAACCGGCCAGGAGCACGACCCGGGGACCCGGGTGCAGACCTGCGTGTCGGCCGCGTCCGGCGATTGCGTGCTCGACATTTAAAGGCTACTCACAGGTAACCTACGGATTCGTAGGTTACGATAGCGTAGGTCTAGTACCGAACAAACGACCGCAGGGAGATGACGACGATGGCGATCAGTGACGTCGACGTATTCGCCCATCTGACGGACGCCGATATCGAAAACCTGGCCGTAGAGCTCGATGCCATCCGCCAGGACGTGGAAGACTCGCGCGGCGAGCGGGACGCTCGCTACATCCGCCGCACCATCGCGGCCCAGCGCGCGCTCGAGGTAACCGGCCGGCTGCTGCTGGCCGCCAGCTCGCGGCGCTCGGCCTGGTGGGCGGGGACGGTGACCCTGGGCGTGGCCAAGATCGTCGAGAACATGGAGATCGGCCACAACGTCATGCACGGGCAGTGGGACTGGATGAACGATCCGGAGATTCACTCCTCGACGTGGGAGTGGGACATGAGCGGGTCGTCCAAGCACTGGCGCTACACCCACAACTTCGTGCACCACAAGTACACCAACATCCTCGGGATGGACGACGACGTCGGCTACGGCCTGCTGCGCGTCACCCGCGACCAGCGCTGGAAGCGCTTCAACATCTTCAACCTGGTGTACAACACCCTGCTGGCGCTCCTCTTCGAGTGGGGCGTCGGCCTGCAGCACGTGGAGCTCGGCAAGATCGCCAAGCGACGCATGGACAACGACGAAGCCCGGGAACGGGTCGACGAGTTCCTGGCCAAGGCCGGGCGCCAGGTGTTCAAGGACTACGTGGCGTTCCCCGCGCTGACCTCGTTGTCACCCGGAGCCACCTACATGTCCACGCTGAAGGCCAACGCGCTTGCCAACGTGATTCGCAACGTGTGGGCCAACGCGGTGATCTTCTGCGGCCATTTCCCCGACGGCGCAGAGAAATTCACCAAGACCGACATGATCGGCGAGACCAAGGGGCAGTGGTATCTGCGCCAGATGCTGGGCAGCGCCAACTTCGAGGCCGGCCCGGCCCTGCGGTTCATGAGCGGCAACCTGTGCCACCAGATCGAGCACCACCTGTATCCCGATCTGCCGAGCAACCGGCTGCACGAGATCTCGCTGCGGGTGCGCCAGGTCTGCGACAAGTACGACTTGCCTTACACCACAGGGTCTTTCCTGTTCCAGTACGCGAAGACGTGGCGCACGCTGGCCAAGCTGTCGCTGCCGAACAAGTACCTGCGCGACGACGCCGACAACGCCCCGGAGACTCGCAGCGAGCGGATGTTCGACGAACTCGAGCCGGGTTTTTTGGGTACCGATCCGGCCACCGGCCGCCGCCGCGGTTTGAAGTCCGCGATCGCCGCCGTGCGCGGTTGGCGGCGCGGGAAGCGCGCGGACGCGGCCCGGCACCCCGACAACGACCTGGCCGCCTAGGCCAGCGCGCCGAACGCGTACCCACTGCGAATGCTTCGCTGATTTCTCCCGCTGAGTGCACGCTCGCCGCGGGCGTCGTCAGGGATGCGTGACGAGGTAGGTCTCGTTGCCCAGGTCGGCGGTGAGTTCGTCGACGTCGAAGGGCCGGTCGAGCCGCGCGGCCAACGCCTCCTTGTTGACGAGCAGGCCGATCTCCGCGGTCTGGCGCGCGAAAAGCCGACCGATGAACGGGTAGATGCGGCGCATGATCGCCCGCTCCGCGGAGGTGCAGCGTGACGCGCAGTAGCCGACATGGCCGATTTCGTCGGTGAGAATTTCGCTGTAGAGCAATTCGATTCGCTGGGCAACATCGGGTTCGTCGGCGAAGAGCCTTCCGCCGACGCGGCGTAGTTCGTCAAACATGATGCAGCCGGCCATCTCTGCGGCCCCGACGAACAGGAAGCCGAGCCGTTCGGGCAGAAATACGCCCGTCTTGACGAATTGGCGCATCACGAAAGGCGGGGGCACAACCTGGAAGGTGAGATCGAAGACGTCCAGCGCGTAGGCGAGCAGCCGCGTGTGGTAGTGCTCCTCGAGTTCGAGGTAGACGTTCTCGGGCGGCAGGCTTTCGTCGCTGTTACGCCCATAGGTTTCGCCGAGTCCCACGCCGAACCGCTCGGCCTGATTCAGCTTGGCGGTCGCCAGCAGGAACAGCATTTTGGGGTCCAGGCCGGGTTCCGGTCGCCGGCGGCGCAGGTTGCGCAGGAACGTCTGTCGGTCGGCGGGATGGGCCGACCGGACGGGGTTGGCCTCGAGTTCGCCGAAGAACCGCTCTCGGTTCGCCAGCCGCCTGTTGAGCAGGTCGGCCTCGCCGTCGCGGCGGGCCAGGAAGTCCCGGTAGCCCTCGATGCCCGTGCGATTCATCGTTTCTCCATTCCCTTGACAATCGTTGTCACGTAACGGCTTAACAGCGCTTCGTCGTGCGCTCCGGTGGACAGCAGCGCGAAAAGCCCGGTGAGGAAGAACGTTCCGAGTTCCGCCGGGTCGGCGTCGGCGTGCACCTGTCCCTCGTCTTGGGCCCGGCCGATCACGCTCACCAGGAACTGGGCGAGGGGATGCTGCGTCAATTCGTCTTCGACCGGACGGGTCGAGGAGAAATGCAACCCGAGCATGTCCCGGAAAACGGCGTCGCCCAGCCGGCGTTCGGTACGGAGAACGTGCTGTACAACTTGTGACAGCACCGAGGCCAGATCGCCCGTGGCATCGCCGAGTTCGCTGATGATCCGGGTCTCCTCGTTGCGCTCCACCTCGATAAGGACGTGCTCCTTGGTGGGGAAGTGGAAGTAGAACGTCCCCCTCACCACGCCCGCCGCGGCGGCGATGGCGCTGACGTCGGCGGCGGCAAACCCGCGTTGCGAGATCTCGGACAACGCCGCGTCGAACAGGCGCGCCCGCGTCTCGAGCCGCCGGGCCTCCCGGGCGCTCGCGGCTGCAGAGTTGGCCGAGGATGCTGTGCGTGCCGACGCCATGCAGGCACGGTACGCCAATTGCTGACGCCCGTCAATGACGGGCGTCAGCGAATTTGGGTCGTCAGGAGCCGCCGGCCCCCTGTTCGGCCAGGGCCGCCAGCTTGCCGTCGAGTTGCTCAGCGGCGCTGAGCAACTCGGGATTGGGCTCGACGACCATGAGCGACGACGGTTTGACGTAGGTCACGCTGCTGCCATCGTCGCCCTCGTCGGTGAGCAGCAGCTCGACGGGAGCGAACAGGCCCGCGGTCACGTCGTGGCGGAGCATGGTGATGGCGATCAACGGGTTGCCCAGGATGACGCGCAACGCCTTGCGGTCGATGCCGGCCTTGGCGATCCAGGCGCCGTGGTCGACCGTGCCGAATAACATGAATCCGTTTGGGCCGGCGTGGTTTTGGATCAGATCCTCGTATTCCTGCCAGTCGCCGGTCGTCGTCGTAATGTCGTCGATCGGCACCGGGCTTTCTCCGATGTCGGCGAGCAGCGCAGCAACCAGCGCGTCGTAGCTCTTGGCGCTGTCGTAGCGCACTCGCACGCCCTCGAACGTGATCTCAGTCATCGGATCACCCCAGTCGCTCGACGATGGTGGCGTTGGCCATGCCGCCGCCCTCGCACATCGTCTGCAGCCCATACCGACCACCGCGCTGCTCCAAAGCGTTCACCAGCGTCGTCATGATGCGAGCGCCGCTGGCGCCCAACGGATGACCAATCGCGATCGCCCCGCCGTTGACGTTGGTCTTGGCCAGATCGGCTCCGGTGTCGTGCGCCCAGGCCAGCACCACGGGCGCGAACGCCTCGTTCACCTCGAACAGGTCGATGTCGGCCAGCGTGAGCCCTGCTTTCGACAACACCTTCTCGGTGGCGGGAATGACGCCGGTCAGCATGTAGAGCGGGTCGGAGCCCACCACGGTGGTGGTGTGGATCCGGGCCAGCGGGCGCAGGCCCAGTTTCCGGGCGACCTCGCTGCTGGTGATCATGACCGCGGCGCTGCCGTCGGACAGCGGTGACGAGTTGCCCGGGGTGATCTCCCAATTGATCTGCGGGAAGCGGGCTTTGGCCGCCTCGCTGTAGAACGCCGGCTGCAGTCCGGATAGCGTCTGCACCGTCGTGCCGGGGCGGATGATCTCGTCGGTGGCGAGCCCGGCAATCGGGATGAGCTCGTTGTCGAACAGCCCGTCCTTGGTGGCGCGGGCCGCCTTCTCGTGGCTGCCGGCGGAGAACTCGTCGAGTTCGGTGCGCGAAAAGCCCCACTCCGCGGCGATCAGTTCGGCGCTGATGCCCTGGCGCACCAGGCCGTCGGGATAGCGCGCGTCCATCCCCTCGCCGAACGGGTTGCTGCCCGGTGACACCTGGCTGCCCATCGGGACGCGCCCCATCGATTCCACGCCGGCGGCGATCACCAGGTCGTAGGCACCGGCGATCACACCCTGTGCCGCGAAGCTGATGGCCTGCTGGCTGCTGCCGCACTGGCGGTCGATGGTGACACCGGGCACCGTCTCCGGGAATCCCGCGCCCAGCAGGGCATTGCGGGCGATGTTGACGGCCTGGTCCCCGACCTGGGTGACGGCGCCGGCGATGACATCGTCGACCTGTGCCGGATCGACGCCGGTGCGCGTCACCAGCTCGCGCAGGCTGTGCGCGAGCAGGTCGGCGGGCAGCACACCGTGCAGCGCGCCGCTGGCCTTGCCCTTGCCGATGGGCGTGCGCACTGCTCCGACGATGACGGCGTCGCGGGTCATGGCTCCTCCTCGAGTCCATCTGGGTATATCAAGCTGTACTCAGATAAACACCTCGGTATGATGAAAGCAACCCAGCTGGGGAGGTGATTTAGATGACACTGCTGCAGGGGCCGCTGGCCGACCGCGACGCCTGGTCGGCGGTGGGTGAGTGCGCGATCGAAAAGACGATGGCGGTCGTCGGTACCAAATCCGCGATGCTGATCATGCGCGAGGCGTACTACGGCACCACGCGTTTCGACGACTTCGCCCGCCGGGTGGGCATCACCAAGGCCGCCACCTCGGCGCGGCTGGCCGAGCTCGTCGAGCTGGGTCTGCTACGGCGCCAGCCCTATCGGGAGCCCGGTCAGCGCAGCCGCGACGAGTATGTGCTCACCCAGGCGGGCATCGATTTCATGCCCGTGGTGTGGGCGATGTTCGAGTGGGGTAGGCATCATCTGCCGGGGCGCCACCGGCTGCGGCTGACACACGTGGGCTGCGGTGCCGAGGTCGGCGTCGAAATTCGGTGCGCCGAGGGACATTTGGTGCCGCCGGATGAGCTCGGCATGCGGCTGGCTAAGAAGCGTGGTTGAGGGCGGCCAGCAGCCGGCGGGCGGCCGCGACGCGGCGGGCGGCGGGCCCGGTCAGTGTGTCCAGCGCGCACTCGGGGTCGGCCGGCGGGCCCATGTGCCCGCAGCCGCGCGGACAGTCGTCGATGGCGTCCGCCAGATCCGAGAACGCCATCATGACGTCGTCGGGCTGGATGTGGGCCAGCCCGAAGGAGCGGATGCCCGGCGTGTCGATCACCCAGCCCGACGTCGCCAGTGGGAGCGCGACCGATTGCGTGGAGGTGTGCCGCCCCCGGCCGATGTCGGTCACGTCGCCGACGGCGCGGTCCGCGTCGGGCACCAGCCGGTTCACCAACGTCGACTTGCCGACTCCGGAATGCCCGAGCAGCACGGTGATCTTGCCGGCGAGCAAATCCGCCACGGCGAGCAGGGGATCGTCGCGGCCCGCGACGACCACCGTCAGATCCAGGTCGACGAACTGCTCCGCGAACGGCTCCGGCGGGGCGAGGTCGGTCTTGGTCAGGCACAGGATCGGGGTGAGTCCGCCGGCATAGGCGGCGATCAGCGTCCGGTCCACCAGCCCGGTGCGGGGAGGCGGGTCGGCGAGCGCCACCACGATCAGCAGCTGGTCGGCGTTGGCGACGACCACCCGTTCGGTCGGATCCGTGTCATCGGCGGTGCGCCGCAACACAGTTCGGCGCTCACCGCGGCGCACGATGCGGGCCAGCGTGTCCGTCCGCCCGGACAGATCGCCGACCACATCGACCTCGTCGCCGACGACGATCGGCGTCCGGCCCAGTTCCCGGGCCCGCATGGCGGTGACCCTACGGTCGACGTCGCCGCCCAGCACGCACCCCCAGCGGCCGCGGTCGACACTGACCACCATGGCGGCCTGGGCGTCGGCGTGCTCAGGACGGGTCTTGGTCCGCGGCCGCGAACCCCGGCCGGAGCGGATCTTGACGTCGGACTCGTCGTAGTCGCCGGGCTTCACATGCCGCGGTCTTCCTGGGCGGTCAGCATGTCGGCCCACAGCCGCGGAAAGTCGGGCAGCGTCTTGGTGGTGGCGCCGATGTCGTCGACCTCGACGCCGGCTACCCGAAGCCCGACGATTGCGCCCGCCATCGCCATCCGGTGGTCGGCGTACGCGCGCCAGACGCCCGGCCGCAGCGGTGTCGCGGTGATCACCAGGCCGTCGGGCGTTTCGGTGCAATCGCCGCCCAGGCGGTTGATTTCGGCGCTCAGCGCGGCGAGCCGATTGGTCTCGTGGCCGCGCAGGTGGGCGATGCCGGACAGGCGCGACACCGAGCCCGGGGCCGCCAGCGCCGCCAGGGCGGCCACCGACGGTGTCAACTCGCCGACCGCGCGCAGGTCGACGTCAAAACCGCCGTAGTCCCCGGAGGCGCGCGCCTCCAGGTACGAATCATGTTGGGTGACAACGGCATTCAACTTGCCCAACACGGCCAGGATGTGCTCGGCGGGTTGCACGCTGTTCGCCGGCCAGCCCGTGATGCGCACCGCGCCGCCGGTGACGACGGCCGCCGCCAGGAACGGGACGGCGTTCGTCAGGTCCGGCTCGACCACCCAGTGCCGGGCCGCGACCGGCCCGGGTCGCACCCGCCAGCGGTTGGGGACGGAGTCGTCGACGTCGACGCCGGCCTGGCGCAGCATCGTCACCGTCATCGCGATGTGCGGCGCCGACGGCAGCGCCGAACCGGTGTGCCGCACCGTCAGCCCCTCGGCGAAAGAGGCCGCGCACAACAGCAACCCGGAGACGAACTGTGACGAGGCCGAGGCGTCGATCTCGACGGTGCCCCCGGGGACCGCGCCGGTGCCCAGGACCCGAAACGGCAGACCCGAGCCGTCGATCCGCACGCCCAACCCGCGCAGCGCGTCGAGTAGCGGCGCGATGGGCCGCGCCCTGGCCTGCTCGTCGCCGTCGAACTCGACGATCGATTCGGCGAGCGCCGCCAGCGGCGGTACGAACCGCAGCACCGTGCCCGCCAGGCCGCAATCGACCTGTGCCATCGGTTCCGGCACCACGCGGCCGCTGACCGTCAACTCCGTCCCGTCGCCGTCGACGCGCAGGCCCAGCGTGCGCAGCGCGCCGATCATCAAGTCGGTGTCCCGGCTGCGCAGTGCCCCGCTAATGGTCGGGGTGCCTCCCCTGGGCGAGCCCGGGGACCCCGGGCCCTGCGCGGCCGCCAGCGCCGCCAGCACCAGGGTCCGGTTGGTCTGCGATTTCGAACCGGGAACGGTCACGGTCGCGTGCACCGGTTGCGGTGCCTGGGGGGCCGTCCACGTACTCACCGGTCCATCATCGCCTGTCACCGGTTGCTGCCACCAATAGGAGTTCGGTGGCTTCTGCCACCCATAGGAGTTCCGTGGCTCTGCCACCCATAGGAGTCCCGTGGCTTCTGCCACCATGGAGGTATGTGCGGACGGTTTGCGGTCACGACCGACCCGGCCCTGTTGGCCCAGAAGATCAAGGCGATCGACGAGACCACCGGCGCCGACGCCGATTCGAGCGCGCCCAACTACAACGTGGCTCCGACCTCGACCATCGCGACCGTCGTCAGCCGGCATTCCGAACCCGAGGACGAGCCGACGCGGCGGGTGCGGCTGATGCGTTGGGGCTTGGTGCCGCCGTGGGCCAAGGCGGGCGCCGACGGCGCGCCCGAAACCAAGGGTCCGATGCTGATCAATGCCCGCGCCGACAAGGTCACCAGCTCGCCGGCCTTCCGGACCAGCGCCAAGTCCAAGCGTTGCCTGATCCCGATGGACGGCTACTACGAATGGCGGGTCAATTCCGACGCCGCGGTCGGCAAGAAGTCCCGCAAGACACCGTTTTTCATGTACCGGGAGGACGGCGAGCCGCTGTTCATGGCGGGCCTGTGGTCGGTGTGGAAGCCGGCCAAGGACGCGTCGCCACTGCTGAGCTGCACGATCATCACCACCGACGCGCCCGGGGAGCTCGCGCAGATCCACGATCGGATGCCGTTGGTGATGCCCGAACGCGATTGGGACCGGTGGCTCGACCCCGACGCCCCGATCGACGAAAAACTGCTGGCCCGCACGCCCGACGTGCGCGCCATCCGCACGCGTGAGGTGTCGACGCTGGTCAACAACGTGCGCAACAACGGCCCGCAGCTACTCGAGCCGGCCGAGCCGGAGCCCGAGCAGGCACGGCTTCTCTAGCGCAACACGCGCGGGTTATGCCGCGCCTGGATTGTCGGCTTCTTCGTCGTCGTCGTGTTCGTGGTGGAGGAGTTTTTCGGGGTGGTGGTAGGTGTTGGTGCGGGGTTGTCCGCGTTCGAGGTGGGGTGGTGGTTTCCATTCGGTGTCGCCGCGGGTGTTTTTGCGGGTGGTCCAGCCGCCGGGGTCGAGCATGCGGTGATGCGGGCCGCAGGCGAAGGTGAGGTCGTTGATGTCGGTGCTGTGGCAGGTGGCGTAGTCGGTGACGTGGTGCACCTCGCAGTAGTAACCCGAGACGGTGCAGCCCGGGGCGGTGCAGCCGCGGTCCTTGGCGTACAAGACGATTCGTTGCCCCGGGGAGGCCAGCCGTTTGGTGTGGTAGAGCGCCAGGGCCTTGCCCTTATCGAAGATGGCCAGGTAGTGATGCGCGTGGCGGGCCAGGCGGATCACCTCACTCATCGGCAGGATGGTGCCGCCGCCGGTCAGGGCTCGCCCGGCGGCGGCCTCCAACTCGGCCAGGGTGGTGGTGACGATGATGGAGGCCGGTAACCCGTTGTGCTGCCCCAACTCCCCGGAAGCCAACAGCCCACGCAGCGCCGCCAACAAGGCGTCGTGGCCGCGCTGAGTAGCCGAGCGCGTATCACCGTCGATGGCGGCCTGGCTGGGCGCGCCATCCACACACGGCATCTCATCAAGCGGGTTGCACATGCCCGGGGCGCCGAGTTTGGCCTCCACGGCTTCCAGCGTGGCGCGTAGTTCGGGGGTGATCAGGCCCCGCAACTCCGACATGCCGTCGGGTCGTTGGCGGCCCAGGGTCACCCCGCGGCTGCGGGCGCGGTCCTCGTCGGTGAAGAGGCCGTCGGGATTGAGGCAATCTTGCAGGACGTGGGCCAGGCCGTCGAGTTCGTCGGGCCGGTGATACGCGGCGTGGCCGGCGAGGTCGGCTTCGACGCGCTCGCGGGTGGCCGAGTCGATCCAGCCGGGCAGGCGGCGAAAGAATCGGCGGATCACCGCCACATGGGCAGCACCGAGTTCACCGCGGGCCTGGGCGGCGGCGGTGGCCGCCAACACCGGGGGCAAGGGTTCACCGGTCAGGCCGTGGCGTGGGCCCAGATCGGCGGCGTCTTTGATGCGCCGGCCGGCCTCGGTGTGGCTGATCCGCAGGCGGTCGGCGATCGCCTGGTCGAGTTTGGCGCCGAGTTCTTGGATGCTGGCCTGGCGTGCCAGGTGGTTGATCAACGCATGCTCGGGCACCGGCAATCGGCGGCGCGCCTTTTCGCAGCGCTCCAACAGCGCCAGGCACTCGCGCGGGGCCAGCGCATCAAAACTGAGCCCCGCCACGCCCTCGATGGCGGCATCGAGGGCGTCGAAGGCCGCGCTGATCGCGTCCCGATCGATGATGCCGCCCGAACTCATACCCGTCAAACTATCGAGGGCCACCGACAGAAAACCCCGCATTGTGGCCACTGAAACCACAGTGGCACAAGGGATTTCAATATACGTTTCCGATATCCGAAAACCTGGTCAGGGTAGGGCAAGGAAGGGGATGACGCGCTCGCCGCCCGCCGAGACCCTCAATCCCGCTGCGCCGCGAGCGCCACGGCGGTGGCCACCGCCTCCAGCAGGCGGGTGAGTTGCTCGGCGTCGCCGACGGTGCGGTCGCCGGCGGCCAGCCGGGTGAAGATGCCGGCGATGAACGTCGTGACGGCGGTGGTCTGCGCGGCCAGCAGTTCGGGGTCGCGGGTGTCCGGCTGCAGGTGGGCGATGGCGTCGCGGGCCATCGCGTTGATCCGGGCGACGAACACCTGCGCCGTCTCGGCCAGATCGGGATCGCGCGCGGCGCCCAGCAGCAACTCGTGGCGCGCCCGGTTCAGCATCAGCCCGGTCCCGTCGGCCTGCATCATGGTCAGCCGGGCCAGGTGCGCGAACGGCGAGACCGGGTCGACCGGCTCATCGATCACCGACTGCAAATTTGCGACGTCGATCTCGGCCACCCGCTTGCCGACGCCGCGCAGCAGGGCCGTGCGGGTGCGGTAGTAGTACGACGTGGTGCCCTCGGGGACGCCGGCGCAGCGGTCGACCTGCCCATGGGTGAGTCCACGCGATCCGTGCTCGGCCAGCACCCGGATCGCCGCGTCGCACAGGTCGCGGCGGCGTTCATCGCCGTCGCGCTTGCGGGATCTCGTACTGGCGGCCATGGGTCACCGAAGGACGGTGCCGCCGTCGATGTTGACGACCTGACCGTTGATCCACTCGCCCTCCCTGGACAGCAGGAAGGCGACCAGCGCGGCGATGTCGCCGGGCTCGCCGACGCGCGGTCCGCGAATGCGCTTGAGCGCGCCGGCCTCCAGGTCCGGCCACTGCGGCACCGAGCGGATGGTCTCGGTCGCGGTGAAGCCGGGCGCGACCGCGTTGCACCGGATGTTGTCCTTCCCCCACCGCGACGCGACGTGGCGAGTGAGCGCGCCGATGCCTGCCTTCGCGGTGGCATAGGCCGGGCGCGCGGGCTCTCCTTGGAACGCCGCCGCCGACGACATGTTGACGATGGCCCCGCCGCCGCGGTCCAGCATTCTCGGGATGGCGTATTTCATCGCGGCCACATACCCGCGCAGGTTCACCGCCATCACCCGATCCCAGACGTCGAAATCGATGTCCACCACGTCGGTGTCGGCCCGGATGATGCTCATGTCGGCGCCCACGTTGAACAGCAGGTCCACGCCGCCGAAAGTCGTTGCGGCGGTGTCGATCAGCGCCGCGACCGACGCGGGATCCGCCAGGTCGAAGGCCACGTGCGTCGCCGCGCCGCCGGTCGCGGCGATGCGTTCGGCCGTCCGCCGCGCGCAATCGTCGGCGACGTCGCCGACGATTACCCGGCAGCCTTCGCCGGCGAGACGGGCGGCCGTCGCCGCGCCGATGCCGGTGGCGCCGCCGACCACGACCGCCACCTTGTCGATCAGACCCTGCAATCCCATGGATATTGACTTTACCTCTAGAACTGTAGAGGATCGCCAGTCATGGCTGGGATTCATCGGGAGCGGCCCGGGGCCGGCGACCTGTCGGCGGCGACGGACACGCCCGCGCTGGCCCTCGGCGACGGCGTGTGGATGTCGCCGGGCGTCTCCAACGCCTACGCGGTGGCCACCGACGAGGGGCGGGTCATCGTCAACAGCGGGCTGGTCTTCGAGGGGCCGCTGCACCGCAAGGCTTTTGCCAAGGTGCCGGGCCCGACACGGGCCATCATCGTCACCCAGGGGCACGCCGACCATTGGGGCGGGGTGAAGGCGCTGCGCGACGAGGGCACCAACGTCGTGATGCACCGCAACTACCGGTACTGGCGCGACGACAACACACTGCTCATGGGCTACCGGGTGCCCAAGACGTCGTTCGCCTTCCAGAAGTTCTCCGACGCCGTGCTCGAGCACTTCAAGACCCTTGACCCCGCGACCATCGACTTCTCGTTCCCCGAGCCGACGACGACCTTCGACCAGCGCCACAACATCACCGTCGGAGGGCGTACCTTCGAGCTGGCGTGGACGCCGGGCGGCGAGACCACCGACGCACTGGTGGTGTGGCTGCCGCAGGAGCGAATCCTGTTCACCGGCAACCTGTTCGGCCCGCTGTTCGGGCATGTCCCGAATCTGATGACCATCCGCGGCGACCGCTATCGCGATCCCGTTCTCTACATCGAGTCGTTGAACACCGTGCTCGACTACGGACCGCAGCGGCTGATCACCGGCCACTTCGACCCGATCGAGGGCGCCGACCGCATCGCGGAGGAAGTCAGCGCGATGCGTGACGCCATGCAGGCCGTGCACGACCGCACCGCCGAACTGATGAATTCCGGCGCCGACGTCCATACCGCGATGCGCGAGGTCACCGTGCCCGAGCACCTCGACATCGGTGAAGGGTACGGCAAGACCTCGTGGAATGTGCGCGCCATCTGGGAGATGTACACCGGGTGGTTCCGGCATCGCTCCACCACCGAACTGTATGGGATCGCACCGGATTCCGTTGCGGCCGATGTGGTGAGCGCCGCCGGGGCCGACGCGCTCGTGGACGCGGCCCGCGCGCACCTGGCGGTCGGGCGGCCGGTGCAGGCCATCCACCTCACCGACCTGATCCTGGCCGCCCAGCCGTTGCACGCGGCGGCACGTGCCGTCGCCGCCGAAGCCCACGAGGCGCTGTTGGCCGACGCCGACAACTTCTGGGAAAAAGCGTGGCTCACCAAATCCATCAACGAACTGAGGTCACCCGAATGAACACCGTCAACTTCGATTTCACCGGCGCCACCGTGCTGGTGACCGGCGGCACCAGCGGCATCGGCAACGCCATCGCCGCCGCATTCGCCGGGGCGGGCGCGGCCGTCACCGTCACCGGCACCCGCGGGTCCGCCACGGACTATTCCGAGACGGATCTGAGCGCCTACACCTACCGCCAATGCCAGATACAGGACCCGAAATCGGTTGACGCCCTGGCGGATTCGCTGGGTGAACTGGACATCTTAATCAACAACGCCGGCGGCCCCTACCCGGCGGGTGACGAATACGACCCGGACGGATACGTCGCGTCGGTGACGCAGAACATGTTCGGCCCGATGCGGCTGACCATGCGCTGCCATGACCTGCTCAAGTCCAGCCAGGCTCCCGGCGGGGCGAGCGTCGTCAGCGTCGTGTCGATGTCCGCGTTCCGCTCCGCCGTGTTCGTCCCCGGCTACGCCTCGTCGAAGATGGGCCTGATCGCCCTCACGATGAACCTGTCGCGGCGATGGGCCAACGACGGGATCCGGGTCAACGCCATCGCACCCGGGCTCATCGACACCCGAATGACCCACCCGGCCATTGGCATTCCCGAGGTGATGGACGTCGAGATCGGCTTCCACACGCCCCTGGGCAGGCCCGGCACACCCCAGGACTGCGCCGGCGCGACGCTGTTCCTGTGCACCGACGCCGCCTCGTACATCACCGGCACCACCATCGCCGTCGACGGCGGATACCTGACGGTCTAAAACGATGAGCGACAACAACTTCGACAACGTCTCGACCACCGACGACGTCTTCAAGCTGGCCGCACAGCGCACCGGCCTCACCGAGATCGATTCCGACTCGTGGCGAGACGGCCTGGCCATCATGCTCGACGAGCTCAACAGTTCGCCCGCGTTCACCCCGTTCGGCCGCGAACGCGTCCTCACCGACGCCACCGACGCGCTCGGGCGGCGCATGCAGGTCCACGCCTACATCCAGGAGCACCCCGAAGTCCTCGACGCGCCCGTCGAGCGACCGCTGATCGTGCTGGGCATGCCCCGCACCGGAACCACGGTCATCAGTTACCTGCTCGACCAGGATCCGGCCCGGCGCTCGCTGCTGCACTGGCAGTGCGTGCACCCGATCCCGCCGGCCACTACCGAGGCGCTGCGCACCGACCCGCGCTGCCTGGCCCTGCTGGAGGAACAGCGCAAAATCCTGGACATGGTCACGCAGGCCAAAGTGCCGCTGCCGCACTGGGAAGACGCCGATGGGCCCACCGAGGACATGTTCATCCACAATCAGGATTTCAAGGGGCTGTCCTGGGACTCGTTCCTGTCGACCTCGCGCTACGCCGAATGGCTGTTCCACGAGGCCGACATGACCAGCACGTACGAATATCAGAAGCGTTACCTGCAGGTGTTGCAGTCCACCGCACCTGGCAACTGGAGCCTCAAGATGCCGTCGCATTCGGTGCATATCGAGGCGCTGCTCAAGGTGTTCCCCGACGCCCGGCTGATCTGGGCGCACCGCGACCCCTACAGGGCGACGGGGTCGCTGTGCAACCTGTGGAAGCTGCCCAAGGGGATGGTGCTGCATCCCGATGCCATCGACCTGAATGCCATGGGGCGCAACGCCATGGCGCAGATGCGCTACCACGTGGAGCGGCCGCTGCGCGCCCGCGATCGCATCGGCGACGAGCGCTTCTTCCACATGTACTACCACGAGATGATGCGTGACCCGATGGACGTCATGCGGCGCATCTACGAATGGGCCGACGAGCCGCTGACCGCAGAATCCGAAGCGCGGATGCGCAATTGGCTCGCCGAGCACCCCCAGGACCGGTTCGCGCTCAATGCTTACACCCTCGACCAGTACGGCCTGACCGTCGAAGCGCTCGAACCGATCTTCGCCGAATATCTCGATATGTTCGACATCGAACTGGAAGGCACAGCATGAATCCGGCGGACTGCTATCACACCGGGCTGGTGGTTGACGATATGGCCGCCGCCGCGGAACGGCTCACTGGGGTGATGGGGTACCGGTGGACGAAACCGGTCGATGCCACGTTGAGCGTGGCTACCGCGGACGGCGACATCGAAGTGCCGTTCCGGTTTGTCTACTCGGTGGACGCACCGCACCTGGAGGTGATTCAGGCTGTGCCGGGCACGATCTGGACCCCGCCGCCCGGGGGCGGCGCCCACCACATCGGCTACTGGGTCGACGACATGGCCGGTGCCGCAGCGCAACTCGAACGCAGCGGGTACCGGCTCGAGGCGCGACCCAGCGGCGAGACGCTGTCGATGTTCGCCTACTACGTCGACCCGGCTGGAGTCCGCATCGAGATCGTGGACCGGGCACTGTTTCCCGACTGGCCGGGGTTTCTGCAATCCATGGCGGCTTGACCGTAAGACGGAGGAGTCACCGATGAAGATGTCAATGGTCACCGGCCCGGGCAAGGCCGAGGTGCTCGACGCCGAGCGTCCCACGGTGGGCCCCAACGACGTACTGGTCCGGATGCGCGCCTGCGGCATCTGCGGCTCGGACGCCTTCTACATCACCATCGGCGGGCTGCCCCCGCGCCAGGGGCACACGCCGCTCGGACACGAGCCCGCCGGGGAGATCGCGGAGGTCGGCGCGAAGGTGAGCGGCCTGGCCGTCGGCGACCACGTCGTCATCAACCCGATGGCCGCCCCGGGCGGCATCATCGGCAACGGCGGGCCCAGCGGCGCGCTCGCCGACTACCTGCTCATCGAAAACGCCGTGCGCGGTACGAGTCTCGAGGTCATCCCCGACCACGTCCCGTGGGAGGTCGCGGCGCTCAACGAGCCGATGGCCGTCGCGCGCCACGGCGCCAACCGGTGCCGACCCAAGCCGACGGACAAGGTCGCCGTGTTCGGCGCCGGACCGATCGGCCTGGGCGCCACGCTGGCGTTCAAATCCCTTGGCGTGAGCCACGTCGTCGTCGTGGACCTGCTCCCCGGCCGGCTGGACAAGGCGCTGCAGATCGGCGCCGACGCCGTCATCAACTCCGGCGACGAGGACGTCGTGGCGCGGCTGATCGAACTGCACGGCGCGGGCGAGAGCATGTACCCCGGAAAGGCCGGCACGAACATCTATCTCGACGCGGCCGGTGTGCCCGCCGTCGTCAACACCGCGCTCGCCGCGGCGCAAAAGGGCGCCACCGTCGGCATCGTCGGCGTGCACAAGGAGCCGGTGCCCGTCGACCTCATCAACCTGATGAGCAACGAGATCACCCTGCTGGGGAGCATGGGCTACCCCGACGAAATCTTCGAGGTGACCAAGGATCTCGTCGCGAACTGGGAGAAATACGCGCTGATCGTCAGCCACACCATCCCGTTCGGAAGCGTCGGTGAGGCGCTCGAGCTCGCCCAGACTCCGGGCGCCGCGGACAAGGTCGTCGTCACGTTCGGCTGATGTCGGCGGTGATCGCGCCGGTGAGGCGGATCAGGTCCCGGGGCGCGACCGCGACGTCGTAATGCCGCTTGCCGGCGCTGCACAGGATCCGATCCCAGCGCAGTGCGGAGCCGTCCAGGACCGTGCGGAGCCGCTTGCGCTGACCGAACGGCGAAATGCCGCCCACCACATAGCCGGTGGCCCGCTCGGCGGCGGCCGGTTCGGCCATGACGGCCTTGGGCACACCCAGCGCCGCGGCGACCGCCTTCAGCGACAACCGCCACGGCACCGGCACGATCGCGACGGCCAGCTCGCCCGGCAGGGCGACGATCAGGGTCTTGAAGACCTGTTCGGGCGCGACGTCGGACGACTCGGACAGGTCGGTGACCGCGTCGAAGTGCAGAACCTGGTGCGGCACACCGGCTTTCATCAACGCGGCGATGCCCGGAGTGGCCGCGCCGCCCACCGGCTACCTCCGCTGGTCGTGACCCGCGGCGCCCGGCTGCGCCGCGCTTGCGATCACGACTAGGGCCCCGAGTACCCCGGCGGGTTGACGCCGTCGACCCAGAAGTCCACGCCCAGCTTCGAACCCGGCACACAGTCGTATGTCGAGAGGTCCTTGACGCCGGATTCCACCAGCACGTCCTCGCACAGCAGCATGTTGCCGGTGTACTCCCTGGACGGCTTGTTGAGGACGACGTAGGCGGCGTCCGAGTACACCTCGGGCTTGCGGGCCCGGCCCATCGCCTCGTCGCCGCCGAGCAGGTTCTGCACCGCGGCCGTCGCCACCAGCGTGCGCGGCCACAGCGTGTTCGACGCGATGCCCTCGTCCCGCATTTCTTCGGCGATGCCCAGCGCGCACAGCGTCATCCCGAACTTGGCCATCATGTACGCCGTCGGCTTCAACCACTCGCGGCCCAGCAGCACCGGCGGCGACAGCGTCAGGATGTGCGGGTTCTCGCGGCCCTTCAGATGCGGGATGCATGCCTGCGACACCGCGTACGTGCCCCGCACCTGGATGCCGTTCATCAGGTCGAACCGCTTCATGGGCACCTCGGTGACCGAACCCAGGTTGATCGCCGACGCGTTGTTGACGCAGATGTCGATGCCGCCGAACTGCTCGACGGTCTTGGCCACGGCCGCCTCGACCGAATCGGGGTCGCGGACGTCCCCGACGATCGGCAGGGCCTGCCCGCCCGCCTCTTCGAGCTCCTTGGCCGCGGTGAACACCGTTCCCGGCAGCTTCGGGTGCGGCTCGGCGGTCTTGGCGATCAGGGCGATGTTGGCACCGTCCTGCGCGGCGCGCTTGGCGATCGCCAGGCCGATGCCGCGGCTGGCGCCGGAGATGAACATGGTCTTGCCATTCAGGGACATGGCGTCACACTAACGCCACGCCGGAATCGGTCCGATCGGGGTCTACGCCGGGGAGCGGGCACCGATATCGCGGGCCGAATTCCGCCCGGAAATAGCCGGATCGCGCGCGCGGTTGATCCAATTGGTTTTCGATGCGGTGGATCACACCCGGGCAAAAGCTGTCGGGGTGAGCCTTTAGATTGGGAGGAGCAGCGTGGTGTCAACGGCGACGAGCCTGTTAGGCGAGGAGCAGTTGGCTGGCGTCCTTGCGAGTCCGGTGGCACTTTCGGTGCTTTCCGGTAACACCGCAGCAGAAGGGACCGGGTTAATCGATATGGCCGATTCTCTAGATGGCCGCGATAGCGCGGCGGGGCCGTCCATCACCGAACCCGCGGCGCCCGAAGAGACGGACGCGGAACTGACGGCGCGGTTCGAGCGCGACGCGATTCCCCTGCTGGACCAGCTTTATGGCGGTGCGCTGCGCATGACGCGGAATCCCGCCGACGCCGAGGATTTGCTGCAAGAGACGATGGTGAAGGCCTACGCGGGCTTCCGCTCGTTTCGCGCCGGGACCAATCTCAAGGCGTGGCTGTACCGGATCCTGACCAACACCTACATCAACAGCTACCGCAAGAAGCAGCGCCAGCCCGCGGAGTACCCGACCGAGGAAATCACCGACTGGCAGCTGGCCGCCAATGCCGAGCATTCCTCCACCGGGCTGCGTTCGGCCGAGGTGGAGGCGCTGGAGTCGCTGCCGGACTCCGAGATCAAAGACGCGCTGCAGGCCTTGCCGGAGGAATTCCGGATGGCGGTCTATTACGCCGACGTCGAGGGATTTCCGTATAAGGAAATCGCGGAAATCATGGACACGCCCATCGGAACGGTAATGTCACGGCTGCACCGCGGTCGACGGCAACTGCGCGGCCTGTTGGCCGACGTTGCCAAGGAGCGGGGCTTCAACCGCGGTCAGCAGGCGCACGAGGAGGTGTCGTCATGAGCGAGTTCGCCGGCCAGGGCGGTGCTTCGGCGGATGCCTGCCCCAACGACGAGTCCCACGGCAGCGTCGGCTGCGCGGAGGTCATCCGCCAGGTCTGGCTGCTGCTCGACGGTGAATGCGGCCCGGATACCCGCGAACAACTGCGCAGGCATCTCGAGGCGTGCCCCGGCTGCTTCAAGCACTACGGGCTCGAAGAGCGGATCAAGGCGTTGATCGCCACCAAGTGCAAAGGCGAGAGGGCCCCGGAGGGCCTGCGCGAGCGGCTACGGCTCGAGATTCGGCGTACCACCATCATCCGGGGTACGCAGTAGCGTCCTCAGGAATTGGGCCGCTTGCCGTGGTTGGCCTTGCTGTGCTTGCGGTCGCGCTTCTTACGGCCTCGTTTGGCCATGGGTCGAACCTCCGTTGATTGCTGTCAAACCAGGCGCCTGGCGCCGGTTGGCTTGTCGTCCAGTCTCTCATGAGACGCGCCGCGCACTGTCTTCGCCCTGGTGCGGCCCGCGGGAGGGGCCGGGCGCCGTCGTCGCGGTGGGGCCTGTGGTTCGATGTAGGCGACCTGATAGAACGTTGATGGACCAACCAGCGATGGACCAACAACCAGCGATGACCAGCGGCCAGCCTGCGCAGAGGCCGAAACGAGTGGGGTGAAGATGGCCGAGGATGTGCGCGCCGAGATCGTGGCCAGCGTGCTCGAAGTCGTTGTCAACGAGGGTGATCAGATCGGCAAAGGCGACATCGTGGTGCTGCTGGAGTCGATGAAGATGGAGATTCCCGTCCTTGCGGAGGTCGGCGGCACCGTCAGCAAGGTGAGCGTGTCGGTGGGCGACGTCATTCAGGCGGGCGACCTCATCGCGGTGATCAGCTAGCCGGTCGGGCCCTTCGACCAGCCGCCGGGGAACGACCCGGGGAGTAAGCGATGTCAACTCTCGGTGATCTGCTCGCCGAACACACCATGCTGCCGGGCAACGCGGTCGACCATCTGCATGCGGTGGTAGGGGAGTGGCAGCTGCTGGCCGACCTGTCGTTCGCCGACTACCTGATGTGGGTGCGTCGCGACGACGGCGTGCTGGTGTGCGTGGCGCAATGCCGCCCCAATACCGCGCCCACGGTGCTACAGACCGATGCGGTGGGCACCGCCATCGCCTCCGAGCGGCTGTCCCTCGTCGCCGACACCTTCGCGTCGGGCACCGCCAAGAGGGATGACGTTGCGGGTCAAGAGAATTCGTGGTTGCCGGGCACGCACGTCGAGGCGTCCCCGGTGCGCTACGGCGGCCAGGTGGTCGCCGTGCTCACGCATCATCAGACCGCGGTGGCCGCCGACCGCGCGTCCGGCCAGTTGGAGATCGCCTACCGGCAGTGCGCCGGCGACCTCGTCCACATGCTCGCCGAGGGCACCTTTCCCGACGCGGGGGACGTCGTGATGTCGCGCTCCACCCCCCGGGTCGGCGACGGCTTCATCCGCCTCGACGTCAAGGGCGTCGTCGACTACGCCAGTCCCAACGCGCTGTCGGCCTACCACCGCATGGGCCTGACCGCCGACCTGGAGGGACACAACCTCATCGAGGTCACGCGCCCGCTGATCTCGGATCCGTTCGAGGCGCAGGAAGTGGCCGAGCATGTGCGGGATCTGGTGGCCGGCGGGCGCAGCATGCGCATGGAGGTCGACGCCGGGGGAGCCACCGTGCTGCTGCGCACGCTGCCGCTGGTGGTCGACGGCGCCAGCGCCGGCGCGGCGGTGCTGATCCGCGACGTCACCGAGGTCAAGCGCCGCGACCGGGCCCTGATCTCCAAGGACGCCACCATTCGCGAAATCCACCACCGGGTGAAGAACAACCTGCAGACCGTCGCGGCGCTGCTGCGCCTGCAGGCCCGCCGCACGGCCAACGCGGAGGGGCGGGAGGCGCTCATCGAGTCGGTGCGCCGGGTGTCGTCGATCGCGTTGGTGCACGACGCGCTGTCGATGTCGGTGGACGAGCAGGTCAACCTCGACGAGGTCATCGACCGAATCCTGCCGATCATGAACGACGTGGCCTCGGTGGACCGGCCGATCCGCATCAACCGGGTCGGCGATCTGGGCGTGCTGGACTCGGACCGCGCGACGGCGCTGATTATGGTGATCACCGAGCTGGTGCAAAACGCGATCGAGCACGCCTTCGACCCGGCGGTCGAGGAAGGGTCGGTGACGATTCGGGCCGAGCGCTCCGCGCGCTGGCTGGATGTTGTCGTGCATGACGACGGCCGGGGGCTGCCTGACGGCTTCAGCCTCGAGACCTCCGACAGCCTCGGGCTGCAGATCGTGCGGACGCTGGTGTCGGCGGAACTCGACGGCACCCTGGGGATGACCCAGGCCCCGGCCCGCGGCACCGACGTGGTGCTGCGCGTCCCGATCGGTCGGCGGACCCGAATGCTGCTGTAGGCACACGCAAGAGTGCGGCCCCGACAATCGTCGAGGCCGCACCGTTTTGCGTTATCTGGGTTAAACCCCGCTGCGGGCTTTCGTCCGGGCGTTGCGACGCTTCAGCGCACGCCGCTCGTCTTCGCTCATGCCGCCCCAGACGCCCGAGTCCTGGCCCGTGTTCAGGGCCCAGCCGAGGCACTCTGTCGTCACCGGGCACCGATTACAGACCAGTTTCGCGTCAGCGATCTGCGCGAGCGCCGGACCACTGTTCCCCACCGGGAAGAACAGCTCCGGGTCTTCGTCGCGACAGACCGCCTTGTGGCGCCAATCCATACGTCTTTACTCCTTACTGAGTGCGCAGCAAGGCGCACGGCTATTTTCTTCGGCTGTTAAACGCGTGCAGAAGAAAAGGGGCCGCACCCCTACGTAATTTCTGCATGCAACCTTTTGATCGTTTCACAGGCTCAACAGATGTCAATAGTGTGAGTTCGCTCGTGGGCTATCTCACTTTGATCATCTCGTAGTCAAGCCCTTACTCCGTTGTACTACACTGGCGGGCCTCTCCCCGCCCGTGTTGGTGTCGCGTGCGCCACAGCCCACGCGTTGCCGCAGGTCAGCGTCGTTTTTGCTGAGGAGGGGCGGCCACCGCCAGCGCGTCGGGCACCGACTTGAACGTCATGGTTTCGCGCACGCCGAGGTAATCCCCGTCGAACTGGCAGGCGACGGGGCCCCCGGTCGAGGTAACTCGCACGCACGGCAGGTCGTCCTCGGTGACGAGGTGCTTGAAGTTGAACGTGGGCCGTTTTGCGAACATCTGCCGGACGATCCGCAGGGTCGGGATCGTCTTCAGGTTGGTCGGCGCGAACACCCCCAGTCCCGACTCGAAGCTGCAGCCTGGGTTGGTCCACACCGGCCGCTCGTTGGCGAACGTCCATGGGCTGGAGTTGGAAACGAACGCGAAGCTCACCCCGGTGATGGGTTCGCGGCCGGGAAGTTCGAGCGTCAGCATCGGCTCGCGGCGGGTGTAGGCCCACACGGCCGGCACCGATGCGCGGATGTAGCGCCACGCGGTGACCTTGCCGCCCTTGCTGCGTTCGGCCTCGACCGCGGCCACCACCTCGGCGTCGACACCCATGCCGGTGTTGAACACGGCCCACCGCTCGCCGCAGTCGATCAGGCCGATCCGGCGCCACGTGCCGCGCCGCTGGTAGTCGTCGAGCAACTGGATGAGCTGGTTGGTGGCCGCGACCGGATCCGCAGAGATGCCCAGCGATCGCGCCAGCACGTTCGCCGAACCGCCGGGCACCACGGCCACCGCGGGCACCGGGCCGCTCGGAAGCGTGCCGGGGCGGCCGAGCAGACCGTTGACCACCCCGCTCACCGTGCCGTCGCCGCCGTGCACGACCACCAGGTCGACGCCGTCGGCGACGGCCTTCTGCGCGAGCTCGGTGCCGTGCCCGCGGTGGTTGGTGTGTTCGACGCTGAGCTGTAGCCGGCTCTTGAGGGCGTGGGCCAGCAGATCGCGACCGGCCGGCGTGGTGGAAGTGGCTGTGGGGTTGACGATCAGCACGGCCCGCATGAAGCACGAGCTTAGGCGGTGCGACGATGCGCGCCGCAGAGCGGCGTGAGGAGGAGCGCCGCGATCGGGTTAGGCGGTGCGACGATGCGCGCCGCAGAGCGGCGTGAGGAGGAGCGTCGCCGCCCTGACTACGCTGGCGCTGTGACGCCGCCATCCGCCCCGACCGCCGTCCGCCGCGCCGGCGTCGTCGTCGCCGTGCAGGGGGTGGCCGCGCTGATCGTGGCCGTGGTCCTAGTGGTGCGCGGGATCGCCGGGGCCGACCAGCACGTGGCCAACGGTCTGGCCACCGCCGGCTGGTTCGTCCTCGTCGGCGCCGGGGTGATCGCCGCGGGCCGAGCGCTGATGCTGGGCAAGCGCTGGGGCCGCGGCCTGGCCGTGATCACCCAGCTGCTCCTGCTGCCGGTGGCGTGGTACCTCGCGGTCGGATCACACCAGCCCGGCTACGGGATCCCGGCCGGGCTTGTCGCGCTGGTCGTGTTGGGGTTGCTGTTCAGCCCGGCCGCGGTGCGCTGGGCCGCCGGCGGTCAGGGCGACTCCGCCAGCCACGCCAACTGCGACCCCGACAGCCGGTAGGTGGTCCACTCGTTCTGCGGTTCCCCGCCGATCCCGTCGTAGAGCGTGATGGCGTCGGTGTTCCAGTTCAGCACCGCCCAGGACAACCGGGTGTAGCCCTGCTGCACGCATTCGTTGGCCAGCGCCGCGAGCAGCGCCCGGGCCAGCCCGCGGCGGCGAAATCCCGGGCGCACGAACAGATCTTCCAGATAGATGCCGGCCACACCGTCCCAGGTAGAGAAGTTGACGAACCAAAGCGCCATCGCCGCGACCTCGCCGTCCACCTCCGCCACGTGTCCGTACACCGTCGGGCGGTCACCGAAAAGCGCTGCGGATATTTGTGTTTCGTTGACAGTGCACTGATCGGCGGCGTGCTCGAATTCGGCCAGCGCGTGGATCATTTCGGTGATGGCGGCGACGTCGTGGGGCGCGGCGCGACGGATGTCTGTGGTCATCGTTGGGCTTCTAGGGCGTTGAGTATCGTGGCGAATTTCGTTGTGGTCTCGGCGACTTCGTCGTCGGGATCGGACTCGGCGACGATACCGCCGCCGGCGCGAGCCAGCGCGCTGCGCCGGTCCGCCGACAGCTGCGCGCAGCGCAGCGACACCACCCAGCGGCCGTCGCCGGCGGCGTCGCACCAGCCGACCGCCCCCGCGTAGAACCCGCGGTCGCCCTCCAGCTCGGCGATCAGCTGGACCGCCGCCTCGGTCGGGACGCCTCCGACGGCCGGGGTGGGGTGCAGCGCCAAAGCCAAATCGATTGCGCTCGTTGAGGTATCGCGAAGCCGTCCGCTGATCGGCGTGCACAGGTGCCAGACCGCGGCGGTGCGGCTCAGTTGCGGCTCGGCGGCGATCGACAGGTCGTCGCACAACGGCTGCAGGGCCGCCCGGATCGTCTCGATCACCAGCTGATGCTCGTGCCGGTTCTTGGCTGAGGCGGCCAGCGCGGCGCCGTTGGCGGCGTCGGCATCCGGGTCGGCGGCCCGCGGGGCCGACCCCGCGAACGGCCGGCACTCGACGCGGTCGCCGCTGCGCCCCACCAGGAGTTCGGGGCTGGCGCCCACCAAGGCCACGCCCGCGTAGCCGTCGCCGGCGGCGCTCAGATCGACGAGGTAGCCGTAGGCCGCCGGGTCCGCGGCCACGAGCCGGCGCAGGACGGCCCGCGCATCCATGGGGGCATCGGTCACCAGCTCCAAGGCGCGCGCCAAGACCACCTTGTGCAGCGGGTTGTCGGCTGCGGCGAGCTGATCGCGGGCGCGGCGGATCCGGTCGCGGTAGTCGCCCGGCGGCGGAAGCGCCGCGGCCACCCGCACCGGCGGCAGCGGGCCCGTCGGCCAGTCCGGGAGTCCGTGGGTGACGTCGACGGCGCGCGGCGTCAGCAAAGCGGCCGGGCTGCTGACGTCAAAAGGCAACGCGCCCAATACAATCGGCGCCTGATTCGACCGCAGCGCCGCCTGCGCCGCGCCCACGTCGCAGTAGCGCCGCAACACGCCGTCGGCGATCAGGGTTCGGGTCGGCCCGCACAACGCGAACGGCGGTTCGTGATCTAGATGCTCGACTCCTTCTCGCGCCGCTGCGCGGCGCGCATCGTCGTCTTCGCGATTCACTGGCCGGTCAACCCGAGCGCCCGCAGCTGCCGCACCCCGTGCTCGAACCCGCAGACCGCGATCGACGCGGTGATCATGCCGAAGCGACTGCCCTCGACGAGCGGCAGTTCGACCCAGCGGGTGATCACCGCGCGCGAGAAGTGGCCGTGGCTGACGAAGACCACGTCGCGCGACTCCATGTGCCGCAGCGCCGTCGTGACCGCCGCGTCGGCGCGCTCGCTGACCTGTGCGACGCTCTCGCCGCCCGGACATCCGTGCGTCCACACCAGCCAGTCGGGCACCGACTCCCGGATCTGTTCGGTGGTCAGGCCCTCATAAGAGCCGTAGTCCCACTCGGCGAGCTGTTCTGTCACGTCGTCGACGGACAATCCGGCCAGCTCGCCGGTGACCAGCGAGCGTCGCCGCGGGCTGCTGATCACCAGTGGGTCAACAAGTTTGAGCTCGCCCAGCACCCCGGCGGCCAGCTGGGCCTGGTCACGGCCGGCATCGGTCAGCTCGACCTCGGTGCGGCCGGTGTGCTGGCCAGACTTCGACCACTCGGTCTCGCCGTGGCGCAGCAGCACCAAACGGTGATCATGCAAGCCCATAGAGAATGATTCTGCCGGACGACATGCGGTGGCTGCCGGGCCCGAGCGCATGGTGGACGAACATGCCAGGATGGCACTGTGAGCGCGCGGCGATGCGGAGGGGCGGGCGGCCAGTGAGTAGGACCCGGGTATTGGCGGTGGCCAACCAGAAGGGCGGCGTCGCCAAGACGACCACCGTTGCCTCGCTGGGGGCGGCGATGGTGGAGGAGAAGAAGCGGGTCCTGCTGGTCGACCTCGACCCGCAGGGCTGCCTGACCTTCTCTCTCGGCCAAGACCCGGACAAACTCCCGGTCTCCGTGCACGAGGTATTGCTCGGCGAGGTCGAGCCCAACGCCGCGCTCGTTGAGACGGCCGAGGGAATGACGCTGCTACCGGCCAACATTGACCTGGCGGGCGCCGAGGCCATGCTGCTGATGCGGGCAGGGCGCGAATACGCGCTCAAGCGAGCGCTGGCCAAACTCGCAGACCGGTTCGACGTGGTGATCATCGACTGTCCGCCGTCGCTGGGTGTGCTGACCCTCAACGGGCTGACGGCCGCCGACGAGGTCATCGTGCCGCTGCAGTGCGAGACGCTCGCGCATCGCGGTGTGGGCCAATTCCTGCGGACGGTCGCCGATGTCCAGCAGATCACCAATCCGGAGCTGCGCCTGCTCGGCGCGTTGCCGACGCTGTACGACTCGCGCACCACCCACACCCGCGACGTGCTGCTCGATGTCGCCGACCGCTATAGCCTGCCGGTGCTGGCCCCGCCGATTCCGCGCACGGTGCGTTTCGCTGAGGCCAGCGCCTCGGGTTCGTCGGTGATGGCGGGCCGCAAGAACAAGGGCGCGTCGGCGTACGGCGAGTTGGCGACGGCGCTGCTCAGGCATTGGAAGAACGGCAAGCCGCTGCCGACGTTCGCGGTCGAGGTCTAGCGGCGATCGCCCGCCCGGCGCTCAGCGCCGAGCCGCAATCTTGAGTGTGAACTGACGGCTTTGAGTGTGAACTGGCGGCGCGCCCGATCGGCGTGTCGCCGCCGCAGATTCACACCGAAAGCCAACGATTCACACTCGACGGGCCCTAGGCTGCCCGACGGGCTAACTCGGGCGACGGCCGTCGCGGCCCGATGGGCTAAGACGCCCGGGCGGCCGTCGCCGCCCCGAACGCTCAGCCCAGGGCGACCACGGTGTCGCCGCGCTGCTCGAACACCCGCGACCCCGACACGGCCGGGACCACCGCCCTCCCGGGTGGCGGGGGATTGGCCGCACGGTCGACCGGAATGTAGCGTTCGCCGGTCCCGCTGACCGGGTCGTAGACGCCGATCGCGCCGGTGACGGGCACCAGCAGCCGGCCCGCCATCATTACCCCCGGCCCCAGCGGCGCCGTCTTGTCACCCGCGGCGATGGTGTAGCGCAGCGCCAGGGTGTTCACGTCGAAAACCATCAGCGAATCGCCGGTCCACCAGGTCATCAGGCTGCCGGCGTGCGAGACCGCCGCCGAGCGCGACGGCGGCTTGGGCAGCAGGGTGCTCGCCACGGTGGCGCCGGTTTCGTCGATCACGTCCACCCGGGGCTGGGGCGCCGGCAGGTACACCGCGGTGGTGGTGTCCCGGACTGCCAGCACCCGGGCACCCGAATCGGGCGCGATCCCCGGCTCGGCCACGACGTGTTGCTGGGGTTCGTCGTCGTCCTTGCCCGGCCGGAGCAGCACCAGGCGCAGGTCGGCCTGATTCGCGCAGCTCTCCAGCACCGAGACCGCGGACGAGCTGGCCGCGGCCGAGATCAGCCTGCAGCCGGAGTGCAGCCCTCGCGACGACGGCTTCACCCGGGCGTCGGTCTCGCCGTAGGCCACCATCCGGACCATGTCCGAGCGCCACAGCTCCAGGCGGGTGTCACCGACCGACAAGACGGTCATGCCGTCGGAGGAGAGCCGCACCCGCGGGTCGGCGTAGCCACTGCGGGCGGGGCCGCGGTGACCGGTGGAGCCGTCCAGGGTGCTCACCTGCCCGCAGCCGCGGTCGTCGCGGTAGACCCCGACGGCGTAGCGGTACAGCCACGAGACTCCGCAGAGGCTGGTGTCGCGGGCGTAGCTCCAGCGGGACTGGCCCGTGCCGGCGTCGCGCCCGTCGATCCGCACGCCCGCACCGGTGACGACCACCCCGCCCACCACCACCGGCTCGGTGGTGGCCGGACTGGAGGCGGTCCACAGTTGTTTCAGGCCGGCGGGAACCTGCCGGGCCGGGCTCGGGTTGGGCGCCGGGACGGCGGCCGGGCGGCTGCTGGTGGCCCGCGCGTCGCTGGTCCACCAGATGAGGGCCGCCGTCACCGCGACGACGACCGCGATGGTCGCGGCGGCCAGGATGTCGCGCTTGGTCCGGCGCTCGGGTCTGACCATGCGTGGCGCGGGGAATTAGTTGTTTTGCGCGGTGGGGGCCGCCGCGGCGGCTTCCGCCGGCTTGCGGCGCCGACGGCGGCGACGGCTGGAGCCGGCGTTTCCCGGCGGGGAGCCGGCCGGCGTTTCCGCGGCGGCATCACCGTTGCTGCTCGCGGCGCCGTTGCCCGACGGGTGCGCGCTGACCGGCTGGCCGCCGCGGGTGCGCCGCCGCGTCCCGGACCGCCGCGCGGTCTTCTCCGATTTCTGTCCCGGCTTCTGGGTGGCGCGCTCACCGGTGCGGCGCGCGCCCTGCGCCTTGCGGGCCGCACCGACGGTGCCTCCGGCATCGGCGGGGATGCTCAGCTCGTCGTACAGGTGCGGCGAGCTGGAGTAGGTCTCGGCGGGTTCGGGGTTGTCCAGCCCCAATGCCTTGTCGATCAGCGCCCAGCGGGTGAGCTCGTCCCAGTCCACCAGGGTGACGGCGACGCCGGTCTTGCCTGCGCGGCCGGTGCGCCCGATGCGGTGCACGTACGCCTGCTCGTCCTCGGGGATCTGGTAGTTGATGACGTGGGTGACGTCATCGATATCGATGCCGCGCGCGGCCACGTCGGTGGCCACCAGCACGTCGATGTCGCCGGTCCGGAAAGCCTTGAGCGCCTTTTCGCGTGCCACCTGTCCGAGGTCGCCGTGGACGGCGCCCACCGCGAAACCGCGCTCGGCCAACTCGTCGGCGACCTTCTGGGCGGTGCGCTTGGTGCGGGTGAAG
Organism: Mycobacterium sp. TKK-01-0059; assembly: GCF_000709305.1. Taxonomy (NCBI): domain Bacteria; kingdom Bacillati; phylum Actinomycetota; class Actinomycetes; order Mycobacteriales; family Mycobacteriaceae; genus Mycobacterium; species Mycobacterium sp. TKK-01-0059. The sequence goes on along the minus strand of NZ_KL446993.1, from coordinate 644,892 downwards.
ATCATCGTGGCGCCACGGCCCTCTGCCTGCAGGATCCGGCTGACCAGCTCCACCTTGTCCAGGGCGTGCGCCCGGTAGGCGTACTGGACGGTGGTGTCGTGGGTGGCCGCCGAGTGCGGCGCTTCGGCCCGGATGTGGGTGGGCTGGTTCATGAAGGTGCGGGCCAGCGTGATGATCGGGTCCGGCATGGTCGCCGAGAACAGCATCGACTGCCGGTCGACGGGGATCTGCCGCAGGATGCGCTCGATGTCGGGCAAAAAGCCGAGGTCGAGCATCTCGTCGGCCTCGTCGAGCACCAGCACCGAGAGCCCACCGAGCTGCAGGTGGCCCTGCTGGCTCAGGTCGAGCAGCCGGCCCGGGGTGCCCACCACGACGTCGGCGCCGGCGCGCAGCGCCTCGATCTGCGCCTCGTAGGGGCGGCCGCCGTAAATGGGGACCACCGATAGGCGCCGGCCTTCGTCGGCGGTCAAATGCTTGGCCGCCAGCGCCAGGTCATCGGTTACCTGCAGGCAGAGCTCGCGGGTGGGCACCACGATCAGCGCGCGGGGTGTTCCGTTGAGCGGCCGCTCGGCGGTGCCGGAGGTGATGCGCTGCAGCAGCGGCACCCCGAAGGCGAAGGTCTTGCCCATGCCGGTGCGGGCCTGCCCGATCAGGTCGTCGCCGGCGAGCGCGAGCGGCAGGGTCAGTTCTTGGATGGCGAAGGGGCTTTCGATCCCCTTTTCCGCGAGCGCGCGCACGATTTCGTCGCGGACGCCGAGTTGAGCAAAGGTCAGTTCAGTTGTGCTGGTCAGTGTGGTCATGCGTGGGTAGGTAGCCTCTCGAAGACGTATCGGATTGTGTCGGGTGTTTCTCTGTCGCGGTCACGCGCGCACGAGTTCCGACTCCGAATACGTCGCCGAGTCGCGGGCTCCGGCTCAGTCTGGGGGTCCCAGCCCGGGCGGGCCTGCTGTGCACGCACATTTCGCCGATAGCGGCGTGGAAGAACATTGGCACAAATAACACCGCCATCTACCTACATGATAGCTGGTCGAGCTCCGGCACCCGTTTCGCGCCAACTCCGCCGACTACAGTGTTGCCATGACCCGGCCCTCTTACCAGCCCACTTCCACCGACCAAGTGGAGGAGTCGGCTGCCCCGCGATTGTCGGCCGATCACCCCGGGGTCAACGAGTTGTTCGCGGTCTTGGCCTACGGCGAGATCGCCGCGTTCTACCGGCTCACCGACGAGGCGCGGATGGCCCCTGACCTGCGCGGACGGATCTCGATGGCGAGCATGGCCGCCGCGGAGATGCAGCACTACGAGCAGCTGCGCGACGCGCTGGAAAGCCGCGGCGTCGACGTCGTGTCGGCGATGTCGAAGTACGTGTCGGCGCTGGAGAACTACCACCGCCTGACGATGCCCAGCACGTGGCTGGAAGCCTTGGTGAAGACGTATGTCGGTGACGCTCTGGCCGCCGATTTGTATCTGGAGATCGCCGACGGGCTGCCCGACGAGGTTGCCGACGTGGTGCGGGGGGCGCTGGCCGAGACCGGGCACTCGCAGTTCGTCGTCGCCGAGGTGCGCGCCGCCGTCACGTCCAGCGGCAAGCAGCGCAGCCGGCTCGCGCTGTGGTCGCGCCGGCTGTTCGGCGAGGCGATCACCCAGGCCCAGTACCTGCTGGCCGACCACGACGAGCTCGTCGACCTGGTGCTGTCGGGCGCTGGCGGGCTGGGCCAGCTCAACGCGTTCTTCGATCGGTTGCAGCTGACGCACGACCGCCGCATGCACGAGTTGGGGCTGAGCTGACGGCCGTCAAACTCAGCGCGAGCAGGTCGCCATGTTCGACGGGCTGCCCGACGCCATGATCCGCTGACCGGCGGCGTTGAAGACCGAGCAGCTGAGCTGGCCGTAGAAGCTGGTCGCGACCACGGATTCGGTCTGCACGCCGGGATTGAGGACCACTACCTTCGACCACGGCAGCGACACGTTGAACTCGCTCTGCGGGACGCCCCGCGCGTCGGTGTAGACCACGTTCACCAGGTCCAGCAGCTGCTTGGTCCCGCTCACGCTGTAGACGACGGTGCGCGGGTTCAGCGCGGCCGTCGGCGGTGCGGGCGCGAGAGGCGGTGCGGCCGTGGGGGTTTGGGCCGCCGGGGTGCTGGGCGCGGCGCTCGGCGTGGTGACGGTCGTCACGGTCTCCGGCGGCAGCTGGGCCACGCGCGAGGGGCTCGGTGGCGCGGACGCCTTGGTGGTCGCGGGTGCCGAGGTCACCGGGTGGGGGGCCGGCGCTCCCAGCGTGGCCTTGGTTGACGCGCTGTCGCCGCTGTTGATGATGACGGCGGTGGCGACGGCGCCGACGGCCACCACCGCGCCGAGGATCGCCGTCGCGGGTCGCCAGCGCGAATCGGCCGGCCAGCCCGTCCAGTTGTAGTCGGCGTTCAGGTAGGGGTCGGTGTCGCAGTCGTCAGCGTCGTCGTCCGGGTAGCTCCGGATCCGGTCGTCGAGGTGCGGCAATGTGGTACCCATGGGGCCGAAGTTAGCCATGTGAAAGCGCGGATCGGGTATCGCGTGGGTGTGTGAGACAACCTGCAAGCGAATCGTTATCGGCACGCGACCGAAGTTTCGCTGACCGCGAAGTGTGGGGACGCGACGAGGTGGGGGTCTGCCGCGTCAACTAGCCTGCTGCTGACGGGGCTGGGACTTCGCCGCCCGCGCACGACTTCAAACGCCTACGGAAGGGGTGACCGTGGAGGTCAAGATCGGGATCACGGATAGTCCGCGCGAGTTGGTCCTCGCCAGCGACCAGACACCCGCCGAAGTCGAAGACCTGGTCAGCGCCGCGCTCGGCGAGGGGTCGGGGCTGCTGCGACTGAGCGACGAGCGGGGCCGTCGCTTCCTGATCCACACCAGCAAGATCGCCTACGTCGAGATCGGCGTCGCCGACGCGCGGCGGGTCGGCTTCGGGATCGGTGCCGAAATCGAAGCCGGCAAACATGCCGGCAAGGGACGCTAGGAGCGGGTCAGCGGCACGTGTGACAGTCCGCCCCAGGCGAACTGGACGGTGCCCTCGACGGCGTCCGCCTTCGAAATCGGGCGATCGGAGTCGAGCCAGTACCTGGCGCAGTCGACGCTGATGCCGACCAGCCCGACGGCGATCATCCGCGCGCGGTGCGGGTCCAGCCCGGAATCCTCGCTGATCAACGCGAACACCGCGTCGATGCAGGATTCGGTGGCCACACGCACCTGGGCGGCCACCTCGGGCTCGGTGACGTAGTCGTTTTCGAAGATCAGCCGGTAGCCCTGGCTGTCGTGCTCGATGAAATCGAAGAACGCCTGCACCGCGGCGTGCAACCGCCGGCGGTTGTCCTTGGTGGTGCTCAACGCCTGCTGGACGCCGGAGACCAGGTTTTCCACGTGCCGCGCCAGCACGGCAAGGTACAGCTCGAGCTTGCTCGTAAAGTGTTGGTACAGAACGGGTTTGCTGACCCCGGCGCGATCGGCGATCTCGTCCATGCCGGCCGCGTGGTAGCCGCGGTCGACGAAGACGTCGCTGGCGACGATGAGCAACTGGCCGCGGCGCTCATCGCGGGGCAGCCGGTTGCCCCGCCGGTTGGGGGCCGCGGCGCCGTCCGCCGGCCGGCCGCGGTCAGCCGATCTGACGGCACGCCGTGCCGGCATCTTGGCGAGTTCGCTCATCGAGTCCTCATCTGATTGTCGACGGCCGGCCGTCGGTCCACCGGGGCCAGCCGCTCGCAGCTCGTTGAAAAGACCTTACTACCCGCGGGGTTGGAGCTCCCGCCGTCGGCGTCGTCGTACCTGGCAGAAGCGGTGTCGGGCGGCGGATTCGGGCGCGCCAAGGTCGGCGTGGGTGGTCCGCTGTGTAATCCTGGGAAAATGACGTCGCAGCGACCCCCGCGCAGCAGCGGTCGCGTGCCGGTGCTGCGCGACGAGTGGCGCGAGCCGCTGCGGGCGCTGCGTGACCCCCTGGCCGCCCCGGAAGCGGGGCGGGCGCGGGCCGACCGTGAGCGGCAGCGGCAGTGGCGCAAACAAACGTGGCTCGGGCGGTTCGTCTCCACCTACGGCTGGCGCGCGTACGCGCTGCCGGTCCTGGCGGTGCTGACGGCCGTGGTCATGTACCAGACGGTGACCGGCGCCGGCGCGTCGAAGCCCACGAACAGCCAGCCCATCGAGAGTCCCCCCGCGATCGGCGCGGTGGGCACCACGATCATCGACGCGCCGCCGCGTGGGCTCGCCGCGTTCGACGCCAACCTGCCGGCCGGGACGTTGCCCGACGGAGGCCCCTTCACCGAAGCCGGTGACAAGACGTGGCACGCGGTGCCGGGCGCGACGCCCCAGTTCGGCCAGGGCACCGCCAAGGTGTTCCGGTACACCGTCGAGGTGGAGAACGGCATCGACCCGACGATGTTCGGCGACGACGAAGCGTTCGCGCAGATGGTCGACCAGACGCTGGCCAATCCGAAGGGCTGGACGCACAACCCGCAGTTCGCTTTCATCCGGATCGACGGCGCCAGTGGGGCAAAGCCCGACTTTCGGATCTCGCTGGTGTCGCCGGTGACGGTGCGGGAGGGGTGCGGCTACGAATTCCGGCTGGAGACGTCCTGCTACAACCCGGTTTTCGGCGCCAACCGCGAGGCGCGGGTCTTCATCAACGAGGCGCGCTGGGTGCGCGGCGCCGTGCCGTTCGAAGGGGACATCGGTTCGTACCGGCAATACGTGATCAACCACGAGGTCGGCCACGCCATCGGATACCTGCACCACGAGGCCTGCGAACAGCAGGGCGCCCTGGCGCCGGTGATGATGCAGCAGACGTTCTCCACGTCCAACAACGACGCCGCGCAGTTCGACCCCGACACCGTCAAGGCCGACGGGAAGACCTGCCGCTTCAACCCCTGGCCGTACCCGATCGCCTAGCGGCCGACTGCCTTCGTTGCCGTCCTCCCGGCGGGCTGCTGTGATGGATTCATAAGCAGAACCGCGAAGCTGACCGAGGAGATGTTGTCCGTGTCGTCGTTGCCACCGCTGGTGGCACCCGCAGACCACCTGACCGGCGACGAGGTGGCCCGCTACAGCCGTCACTTGATCATTCCCGGCCTGGGGGTCGACGGGCAGAAGCGACTCAAGAACGCCCGGGTGCTGGTGATCGGCGCCGGTGGCCTGGGGGCGCCGACCTTGCTGTACCTGGCCGCGGCCGGCGTGGGCACGATCGGCATCGTCGAATTCGACGTCGTCGAGGAATCGAACCTGCACCGCCAGATCATTCACGGCGTGGCCGACGTCGGGCGTCCCAAGGCCGTCTCGGCGCGGGAGTCGATGCTCGCGATCAACCCGCTGGTGGACGTGCGCCTGCACGAGGTGCGCCTGGACTCCACCAACGCCGTCAAGTTGTTCGGTTGCTACGACCTGATCGTGGACGGCACCGACAACTTCGCGACCCGGTACCTGATCAACGACGCGGCGGTGCTGGCGAAAAAGCCGTACGTGTGGGGGTCGATCTACCAATTCGAGGGCCAGATCTCGGTGTGCTGGGAGGACGCGCCGGACGGACGCGGCCTCAACTACCGCGACCTCTACCCGGAGCCGCCGCCGCCCGGCACCGTTCCGTCGTGCGCCGAAGGCGGCGTGCTGGGCATCGTCTGCGCGTCCATCGCCTCGGTGATGAGCACCGAAGTGATCAAACTCATCACCGGCATCGGCGATTCGTTGCTGGGCCGGTTGATGATCTACGACGCGCTGCAGATGACCTACCGCACGATCGCGATTCGCCGGGACCCGTCCGACGCGTCGAGGCCCAAGATCACCGAGCTCGTCGACTATGAGCAGCTGTGCGGCGCGGCCGCCGACACCCCGGTCGGCGACGCGACGGCCATCACCCCGCGGGAGCTGCGCGAGCTGCTGGATTCCGGCAAGGAGCTGGCCCTGATCGACGTCCGCGAGCCCGTGGAGTTCGACATCGTGCACATCGATGGCGCGCAGCTGGTCCCGCAGTCGTCGATCAACTCGGGTGAGGGTCTGGCAAAGCTGCCGCGGGACCGCATGCCGGTGCTGTATTGCAAAACGGGCGTGCGCTCGGCGCAGGCGCTGGCGGTGCTGAAGCAGGCGGGGTTCGCCGATGCGGTGCACCTGGAGGGCGGAATTGTGGCCTGGGCGCAGCAGATGCAACCCGACATGATCCTGTACTGAGCTTCGCCGCTGTTGGACTCGTTTAGAGTACCGGTGTGACAGTCGAGCCACCGCCGGACCATGTGCTGTCGGCGTTCGGTTTGGCCGGCGTCAAACCCGTCTATCTGGGCGCCAGCTGGGAGGGCGGCTGGCGGTGCGGCGAGGTCGTCCTGTCGCTGGTGGCCGACAACGCCCGCGCGGCGTGGTCCGCCCGGGTCCGCGAGACGTTGTTCGTCGACGGCGTCCGGCTGGCCCGCCCGGTCCGGTCCACCGACGGGCGCTACGTCGTTTCCGGGTGGCGGGCGGACACCTTCGTCGCGGGGACGCCGGAGCCTCGCCACGACGAGGTCGTCTCGGCGGCGGTCCGCCTGCACGAGGCGACGGGCAAACTGGAACGCCCCCGCTTTTTGACCCAGGGCCCCGCGGCGCCCTGGGGGGACGTCGACATTTTCATCGCCGCCGACCGCGCGGCGTGGGAGGAACGGCCCCTGGCCTCGGTGCCGCCCGGCGCGCGGGTGGCCCCGGCCACCGCGGACGCCGAGCGCTCGGTGGAGTTGCTCAACCAGCTCGCCACGTTGCGCAAGCCGACCAAGAGTCCCAACCAGCTGGTCCACGGGGACCTTTACGGCACAGTGCTTTTCGTGGGCACCGCGGCGCCGGGCATCACCGACATCACCCCGTACTGGCGGCCCGCGTCGTGGGCGGCGGGCGTGGCCGTCATCGACGCGTTGTCCTGGGGCGAGGCCGACGACGGACTCATCGAGCGCTGGAACGCCCTACCGGAATGGCCGCAGATGTTGTTGCGGGCGTTGATGTTTCGCCTGGCGGTCCATGCGCTGCACCCGCGGTCCACCGCCGAGGCGTTCCCCGGTCTGGCCCGCACCGCGGCGCTGGTCCGGTTGGTCCTGTAGTCGAAACTACAAAACCCCGCCCGGGAACTCGTAGCGGACCTCGCCCAGCGCGATCCTGCCGTCGCGGGCCAGCACGCCCTCGGCGCGCAGCAGCTCCAGCTGCCGGGTGGTCAGGTGGCGCGCCGGGCGCCCGGAGGCGGTGATGACGCGGTGCCACGGCAGGTCCGAGGAATCGGTCCGCATGATCCAGCCGACGATCCGCGGGCTGGAAAGCCCTGCGACCGAGGCGATGTCGCCGTAGGTGGCCACCCTGCCGGACGGGATGGCGGCGACCAGCGCCCGCACCCGCTCGACCTGATCGTCGGTCACCGGCGCCACGGTCAGCGGGCTTCCAGTAGCTCGCGGGCCAGCGCGGCGACGTCGTCGGGCTTGGCGTAGGGCACCATGTGGTTGCAGTCGAAATCCAGCAGCCGGAAACGCGATCCCAGCCGCTGCGCAAGGCCCGCGATGAGTTCGTCGGTGACATACGGCGGCGATGTTCGCTTGGCGCGCACCAGGATCGTCGGCGTTTGCGCCGGCGGCAGCACGGCGTCGCGGGCGAGCTCGCTCCAATACGCCATCATCGCCGGCAGGCTGATGCGCCAGCCGTAGCGGCCATTGGGTAGGGCGATCAGATGCTCGTCGAGCTCGGCATCGAGCAGCGCGGGCTCGACATCCGACCACGAGCCGTGCACCTTTTCCAGGCGTGCTTCCTCGGCGTCGGGATAGTCGGGCGAGGACAACATGGCCTCGGCGATTTCGCGCATCCACGCGCCGTCCAACCCGATCGCCGGATCGAGCAGCAGCAGCCCCGAAACCCGGTTCGGCCGCGCCGCGGCCAGGTGCATGGCAAGCCCTGCGCCGAACGAGTGGCCGACGACCACCACCGGCGTGCCGGCCTGCGCGTCGAGCAGCGCGGCCAGCGCCGAGACGTTGGCGTCGATGGTCCACGGCGCCGCCCACGAGGACCGGCCGTGGCCGAGCAGATCCGGTGCGGCCAGGCCGATCTCGGGCAGCAGGCCGGACAGGTGTTGCCAACGCTGCCCGTGCCCGGTCAGCCCGTGCAGCGCGAGGATCCGCGCCGGACCGGACGGACCGTAGCGGTGGACGTACAACTTCGCGGTCACCCGTCGATGGTGCCAGCCGCCGTCACCGGGCGTCGCGGGCGGTCCTCAGCGATCGTCGTCCCGATCGTCGTCCGCGGACACGACGTAGGCCTGCTCGATCACGTCGGCTTCGTTGGCCTCGCGGTCCCGGGCGCTCACGTAATCGGTGTCCAGGCCGGCGTCGTCGTCGGAATCGGCGGGCCGCAGTTGCTCCACCGCGTCGCCCTCGGGCGCCTCGTCGGTGGGAAAGCCGTGCTCGTCCGTCATGGTCGTCAACCCCTCCTTTTGCAGCCTTGAGACCATTCTTCGCGCTGCTGCGACTTCCAGGGTAAGAGCTCGCGTCGGCGCTGGCCGGGTCCACTTGTCACACCCTGGTGATTGCATGCAGCCATGGCACACACCTGGGAGGCCGACGCGAGCGCTGTGCTGGCGCCCGGTGCGCGCGGGATCGTTCGCGTGCTCGGCGGGCCCGGGACCGGAAAGAGCAGCCTGCTGATCGACGCCGCGGTCGCCCGGATCGACGCCGGGATCGACCCGGAATCGGTTCTGCTGCTGACCGGTTCGGGCCGGCTCGGGATGGCCGAGCGCAGCGCGTTGACGACGGCGTTGCTGCGCTCCCGACCGGGCCGGGTCGCCGTCAGCGAACCGCTGGTGCGGACCGTGCACGGGTATGCCTACGCGGTCTTGCGGCGCGCCGCCGAACGGGCCGGCGATGCGCCCCCGCGGCTGGTCACCAGCGCCGAGCAGGACGCCATCATCCGGGAGCTGCTGGCCGGAGACCTCGACGACGGCGCCCGCGCGACGTCCGCGTGGCCGGCGCAACTGCGGCCGGCGCTGAGCACCGCGGGGTTCGCCACCGAACTGCGAAACCTGTTGGCCCGCTGCGCCGAACGCGGTATCGACCCAGGGGAACTGGAGCGGCTTGGCCGTCGTTGCCGCCGGCCGGAATGGATCGCCGCGGGGCAATTCGCGCGCCAGTACGAGCAGGTGATGTTGCTGCGCGCGGCGGTCGGCACGGCCGCGCCGGAGGCGACGACACCCGCGCTGGGCGCCGCCGAATTGGTGGGCGCGGCGCTGGAGGCGTTCGCCGTCGACCCCGAGCTGCTGGCGGCCGAACGCGGCCGGATCCGGGTCCTGCTGGTCGACGACGCCCAACAGCTCGACCCTCAGGCGGCCCGCCTGGTGCGGGTGCTCGCGGCGGGCGCCGAGCTGGCGCTGATCGCCGGGGACCCCAATCAGGCGGTGTTCGGCTTCCGGGGCGGCGAACCGGCCGGGCTGCTCGACGGCGACGGCCCGGCGGTGACGTTGACGACGTCGCATCGCTGCGCGCCCGCCGTGGCCCGCGCCGTCAGCGGCATCGCCGCCCGGTTGCCCGGCGGCGGCGCCGGCCGCCGGATCGACGGCGCCGGGGCGGGGGAGGGATCGGTCACGGTGCGCCTCGCCGCCTCGGCGCACGCCGAGGCGGCGGCGATCGCCGACGCGCTGCGCCGGGCGCACCTGTTCGACGGCGTGCCCTGGTCGCAGATGGCGGTCATCGTCCGGTCGGTACCGCGGGCCGGCGCGCGGTTGCCGCGCGCGCTCGCCGCCGCCGGGGTGCCGGTGGCCGCGGCCGCCGCCACCGGGCCGCTGGCCGAGGAGCCGGCGGTGCGCGCGCTGCTGACCGTGCTGCTGGCCGCCGCCGACGGGCTGGACGGGCAGCAGGCGCTGGCGTTGCTGACCGGCCCCATCGGCCGCGTCGACCCGGTTTCGCTGCGGCAACTGCGCCGAACCCTGCAGCGCGCCAACCCCGATCGCCCGCCGGGCGACTTCGCCGAGCTGTTGGTCGAGACGCTGTCGGGCGCCGTGCCGCCGGGTCCACAGTTCCGTTCGTTGCGCAAGGTCCGCGCGGTGCTGGATGCGGCCGCGCGGTGCCACGAAGCCGGCGAGGACCCGCGCTACACCCTGTGGGCCGCCTGGCACCGGTCCGGGCTGCAGCGCCGCTGGCTGTCGGTCTGCGAGCGCGGCGGCCCCGCCGCGGCCCAGGCCACCCGGGATCTCGAGTCGGTCACCGCGTTGTTCGACATCACCGACGACTACGTGTCGCGCACTTCCGGCGCGTCGTTGCGCGGCCTGGTCGAGCACGTCGCCGCGCTGCACCTGCCGAACGCCAACCCCGAGCCGGCCGCCACGGCGGGGCAGGTCAGGGTGCTCAGCGCGCACGCCGCGCTGGGACACGAATGGGATTTCGTGGTCATCGCCGGATTGCAGGATGGTTTGTGGCCCAACACCGTTCCGCGGGGCGGTGTGCTGGGCACCCAGCGGCTGCTCGACGAGCTGGACGGGGTCACCGCGGACGCCTCGATGCGCGCACCCCTGGTGGCCGAGGAGCGCCGGTTGCTGGTGGCGGCGATGGGCCGTGCCCGCCGGCGGCTGTTGGTGACGGCGGTCGACAGCGACACCGGTGGGGCGGACCACGCGGCCGCGCTGCCGTCGCCGTTCTTCTTCGACATCGCGCAATGGGCCGACGAAGACGTGGAAACGACTGCGCTGCAACCTATTTCGGCGCCCCGGGTGCTGTCGGCGGCTGCGCTGGTGGGACGGCTGCGGGGCGTGGTCTGCGCTCCCGACGGGGCGGTGGACGAGCTCGCCCGGGACTGCGCGGCAACGCAATTGGCCCGCCTGGCCAAAGCCGGGGTGCCCGGCGCCGACCCGGCCGGCTGGCACGGCCTGACCCCGGTCAGCACCGGCGAGCCGCTGCGGGGTGGCGGCGACGTCGTGACGCTGACCCCGTCGACCCTGCAGACACTGACCGACTGCCCGCTGCGCTGGCTCGCCGAACGCCACGGCGGGACCAATCCGCGCGACCTGCGCTCCACCATCGGTTCGGTGGTGCACGCGCTGATCGCCGAACCGCATCGAAGCGAATCCGAACTGTTGGCTGAGCTGGAGCGCGCCTGGCAGCACCTACCCTTTGCGGCGCAATGGCATTCGGACAACGAGCTGGCCCGTCACCGCGCGATGCTCGAGGCGTTCGTCGAGTGGCGAAGCCAGAGCCGCGGCGCGCTCACCGAGGTCGGCGTCGAGGTCGAGATCGACGGAACCCTTGAAACCGGTGACGGGGAACAGGTTCGGCTGCGCGGCCGCGTCGACCGGCTGGAGCGCGACGCCGCCGGACGGCTGGTGATCGTCGACGTCAAGACCGGCAAGTCCCCGGTCAGCAAGGACGACGCCCAACAACACGCCCAACTGGCGATGTATCAGCTGGCGGTGTCCGAAGGCCTGGTGGCCGCCGGGGGCGACACCGTGGAACCCGGTGGGGCGCGGCTGGTTTACGTCGGCAAGGCCGGGGCGGCCGGGGCCGTCGAACGCGAACAGGACCCGCTGACCGCGGACGCCGGCGACGAATGGCGACAGGTCATCCGGCGTGCCGCCGCCGCGACGGCCGGCCCGCAGTTCGTGGCGCGGCGCAACGACGGTTGCACGCACTGCCCCATCCGGCCGTGCTGCCCGGCGCACACCGACGGAGCGGCCCGATGAACGCCCGCTACAACCCGAGCGAATTGGCTTGCGCGCTCGGCCTTTTCCCGCCGACCGAGGAGCAGTCTGCGGTCATCGCCGCGCCGCCGGGCCCGCTGGTCGTCATCGCGGGGGCCGGAGCCGGTAAGACCGAGACCATGGCCGCACGGGTGGTGTGGCTGATCGCCAACGGCTACGCCGAACCCGCCCAGGTGCTGGGACTGACGTTCACCCGCAAGGCCGCCGGCCAGCTGCTGCGCCGCGTCCGGTCCCGGCTGGCCCGGTTGGCCGGCGTCGGCCTGGGCCCGGTCGGCGATGCCGCCGCCGAGCCCGAGGGCGCCCCGGTGATCAGCACGTACCACGCGTTCGCGGGTTCGTTGCTGCGCGACTACGGGCTGCTGCTGCCCGTCGAGCCCGACACCCGGTTGCTCAGCGAAACCGAGCTGTGGCAGCTGGCTTTCGACGTGGTCAACGGGTACCGCGGCGAGCTGCACACCGACAAGACCCCGGCCGCCGTCACCTCGATGGTGTTGCGCCTGTGGGGACAGTTGGCCGAACACCTCGTCGACACCGGACAGCTGCGCGATACCCACGTCGAGGTAGAGCGGCTCGTCCATGGCCTGCCCGCGGGGCCCTATCAGCGGGAGCGCGGTCCCAGCCAATGGTTACTGCGCCTGCTGGGCACCCAGACCGAGCGCGCGGAGTTGGTGCCGCTGCTGGACGCGCTCGACGAGCGCATGCGCGCCGAGAAGGTGATGGATTTCGGCATGCAGATGGCCTCGGCTGCGCGGTTGGCCGCGGGCTTCCCCCAGGTCGGTGCGGACCTGCGCGCCCGTTACCGGGTGGTGCTGCTCGACGAGTATCAGGACACCGGCCACGCCCAGCGCATCGCGCTGTCGGCCCTGTTCGGCGGCGGGGTCGACGACGGGCTGGCGCTGACGGCCGTGGGCGACCCCATCCAGTCCATCTACGGCTGGCGCGGGGCCTCGGCGACCAACCTGCCCCGGTTCACCACCGACTTTCCCCGCTCCGACGGCACACCCGCGCCCGTCCTGGAATTACGGACCAGTTGGCGCAATCCGCCGCGGACCCTGCGGGTCGCCAACGCCGTGTCGGCCGAGGCGCGGCGGCGGTCGGTGGCCGTGCACGCGCTGCGCCCTCGCCCGGACGCCCCGCCCGGCACGGTCCGCTGCGCCCTGCTGCCCGACGTGGTGGCCGAGCGCGAGTGGATCGCCGATCACCTCGACGCCCACTACCGGCGGGCCCGGGCGGAGGGTGTCAGCCCCCCGACGGCCGCGGTGCTGGTGCGCCGCAACGCCGACGCCGCGCCCATCGCCGACGCGCTGCGGGCGCGCGGCATCCCCGTCGAGGTGGTCGGGCTGGCCGGGCTGCTGTCGGTGCCCGAGGTCGCCGAGGTGGTGGCCATGCTGCGGCTGGTCGCCGACCCGACGGCCGGCGCGGCGGCGATGCGGGTGCTCACCGGCGCGCGCTGGCGCCTCGGCGCCCGCGACATCGCCGCACTGTGGCAGCGTGCGCGCGCGCTCGGCGGGACCGCCGCGGACCCCGCGCCGCCCTCGCCCGAGGCGATTGCGCGCGCCGCCGACCCCTCGCACGTCGACGCCGATACCGTCTGCCTGGCCGACGCGATCGCCGACCCGGGTCCGGCCGGCGCGTATTCGGCGGCGGGGTATCAGCGCATCACCGCCTTGGGCGCCGAGCTGAGCGCCCTGCGCGCCCACCTCGGGCATCCCCTCGCCGACCTGGTGGCCGAGGTGCGCCGCGCGCTGGGCGTCGACTGCGAGGTCCGGGCCGCGGCGGGGGTGGCGGCGGGTTGGGCCGGCACCGAGCACCTGGACGCGTTCGCCGACGTCGTCGCCGGTTACGCCGAGCGCGCCGACGGCGCGGCCACGCGGCTGGACGCGTCCGCAACCGCCTCGGTGGCTGGGCTGCTGGGGTTTCTGGATGCCGCCGAGGCGGTCGAGAACGGTTTGGCGCCGGCACCTTTGGCCGTCGCGCGCGACCGCGTCCAGGTGCTCACCGTGCATTCGGCGAAGGGACTCGAATGGCAGGTGGTGGCGGTCGCGCACCTCTCGGGTGGGACGTTCCCGTCGACCGCGTCCAGGAGCACCTGGCTCACCGACGCCGCGGAGCTGCCCCCGCTGCTTCGCGGCGACCGCGCCGCCGCCGGGGCGCTGGGCATCCCGGTGCTCGACACCTCGGACGTCACCAACCGAAAACAACTGTCGGACAAGATCTCCGAGCATCGCCGCCAGCTCGATCAGCGGCGCGTGGACGAGGAGCGCCGATTGTTGTACGTCGCGATCACCCGGGCCGAGGACACCCTGCTGGTGTCCGGGCACCACTGGGGCGCCAGCGGGGTCAAGCCGCGCGGCCCGTCGGATTTCCTGGTGGAGATCAAGGACGTCATCGACCGTGCGGCCGTGGCGGGCGACCCCTGCGGCACCGTGGAGCACTGGGCGCCGTCGCCCGCCGACGGCGAGCGAAACGCGCTTCGCGACAACGTTATCGAAGCGGTGTGGCCGGCCGACCCGCTGGCCGTGCGGCGCGACGAGGTCGAGCGCGGTGCGGCGCTGGTGAGGCGGGCGCTCGCCGCCGGGCCCGGTCGGCCGTGCGCCGATGTCGACGGCTGGGCGGGTGACGTCGACGCATTGCTGGCCGAACGGGCGCGGTTGATCGAGCCACCGGTCCGGGCACTGCCCGGCCAGCTGTCGGTCAGCTCCCTGGTCGGCCTGGCGCGCGACCCGACGGGCGCCGCGCAGCGGTTGAGGCATCGGCTACCGTCGCGGCCGGATCCGCATGCGTTGCTGGGCAATGCGTTTCACTCCTGGGTGCAGAAGTTCTACGGCGCCGAATGCCTGTTCGATCTCGGCGATCTGCCGGGTGCGGCGGACTCCGACGTCGGCGGCAGCGCCGAATTGGCCGCGCTGCAGGCCGCATTCACCGAATCTCCGTGGGCCGCAAGGACTCCCGTCGCCGTCGAGGTGCCGTTCGAGATGCCGATCGGTGAGACCCTGGTCCGCGGGCGCATCGACGCGGTGTTCGCCGATCCCGACGGCGGCGCGACCGTCGTGGACTGGAAAACGGGCGAACCGCCGCACGGCGCGGAGGCGCTGCGCCAGGCCGCCGTCCAGCTCGCGGTGTACCGGATGGCCTGGGCGGCGCTGGCCGGGGTCGCGGAATCGTCGGTGCGCACCGCCTTCTACTACGTGCGCGCCGGCACCACCGTGGTCCCCGACGAACTGCCGAGCGCCGCCGAGCTGGCCGGGTTGCTGACCGATCCGGACGGTACGCGGTGTGACCCGCGCCGCCCGAGTATTGGGGAGGCGGTGCCCGTGGTTACATAAGACGCGTGCGTGTCTCGTGCGCGGAAATCAAACCGATGACGGGCCGCCGTGGGCAACGGTAGGTCCCGAAAGCTGAGCGGTCTGGACGAAACGCTGACCGCCCAGCGCGGTCACCAGCTGATCGGCGTGGTGCGCATCCCCGAAGAGCACGCCAGCCCCATTCGGGTCATCACCCGCCGCCTGGCCATCGCCCTGGTGGTGCTGTTCGGCGCGGCCGTCATCGTCTATCTGGACCGCGACGGGTTCCGCGATGTGCGCAACGAGCCGCTGACATTTCTGGACTGCCTGTATTTCTCGGCGGTTTCGCTGTCGACCACCGGCTACGGCGACATCACGCCGTACACCGAAACCGCGCGCCTAGTGCACACCCTGATCTTCACCGCGCTGCGGATCGCGTTCCTGGCCGTGCTGGTCGGCACCACGCTCGAAGTGCTTTCCGAGCGGTCTCGCCAAGGGTGGAAGATTCAGCGTTGGAGGAGCAGAGTGCGCAACCACACCATCGTGATCGGCTATGGCACCAAGGGGAAAACGGCGGTGGCCGCGATCCTCGGCGACGAAACCATCCAGGCGGAGGTGGTCGTCGTCGACACCGATCGCAGCACGCTCGAACACGCCGAGAGCGCGGGTCTGGTCACCGTCCACGGTGACGCCACCAAGGCCGATGTGTTGCGGCTGGCCGGGGCCCAGCACGCCGCGTCCATCATCGTCGCCACCAGCCGCGACGACACCGCGGTGCTGGCGACGCTGACCGCGCGCGAGATCGCGCCCAACGCCAAGATCGTCGCCTCGATCCGGGAGGCCGAAAACCAGCACCTGCTGCAGCAGTCGGGGGCGGACTCGGTCGTGGTCTCGTCGGCGACCGCCGGTCGCCTCCTCGGGCTTGCCACCACGACGCCCAGCGTCGTGGAGATGATCGAGGACCTCCTGACGCCCGACGCCGGGCTCGCCATCGCCGAGCGTGAGGTCGAGCAGAGCGAAGTGGGCGGTTCACCGCGGCATTTGCGCGACATCGTGCTCGGCGTGGTGCGCGACGGGCACCTGTGGCGCATCGACGCCCCGGAGGTGGACGCCGTCGAGGCCAACGACCGCCTGCTCTACATCCGAAGCGTGGGGCATTGATGGCGATCGCGGACTTTCAACTGCGCAGCGTCCCGTTGCTGTCGCGCGTCGGAGCCGACCGAGCCGATCAGCTGCGCACCGACGTCGAGGCGGCCACCGCGGGCTGGGCCGAGGCGGCGCTGCTGCGGGTGGACTCGCGCAATCAGGTGCTGGTTTCCGACGGCCGGGTGGTGCTGGGTGCCGCCGCCGAACTCGGCGACAAGCCGCCGTCGGAGGCGGTGTTTCTGGGGCGCCTCGAGGGTGGCCGCCACGTGTGGGCGATCCGCGGCGCGCTGCAGGCACCGGAGGACCCCGACGCGCGCACCGAGGTGGTGAACTTGCGCAGCCTCGGCCCGATCTTCGACGACACCAGCGGCCAACTGATGTCATCGGCCGTCGCACTGCTGAATTGGCATGAGAAGTCTCGATTCAGCTCGGTGGACGGTTCACCCACACGTCCGGCCCGGGCGGGTTGGTCACGCGTGAACCCGGTCACCGGGCACGAGGAGTTCCCTCGCATCGACCCGGCGGTGATTTGTCTGGTGCACGACGGCGGCGACCGCGCGGTGCTGGCGCGCCAGGCGGTGTGGCCGGAGCGGATGTTCTCGCTGTTGGCCGGATTCGTCGAGGCCGGTGAGTCTTTCGAGGGGTGTGTGGCTCGGGAGATCCGTGAGGAGATCGGGCTGACCGTGCGCGACGTGCGCTATTTGGGCAGTCAGCCGTGGCCGTTCCCGCGCTCGCTGATGGTCGGCTTCCACGCCGTCGGCGACCCGGCGCAGGACTTTTCGTTCAATGACGGCGAGATCGCCGAGGCGGCGTGGTTCACGCGCGACGAGGTGCGCGAGGCGCTGGCGGCCGGGGACTGGTCGAGTTCCTCGGAGTCGAAACTCCTGCTGCCCGGGTCGATTTCGATCGCGCGGGTGATCATCGAATCCTGGGCCGCGATCGACTGACTGGGCCTGGCTCAGCTACCGGTCTCGGCCAGCTTCGCCTTCACCTGGGCCGCGCTCGGGTTGGTCAGGGTCGACCCGTCGGCGAACTTCACCGTCGGGACCGTCCTGTTGCCGCCGTTGACCGAGCTGACGAAGTCAGCGGCCGCCGCGTCGTGCTCGATGTCGACCGCCTCATACGGGATTCCGTTGGATTTGAGCACCGTCATGAGCCGGTGGCAGTAGCCGCACCAGGATGTCGTGTAGACGGTGAGCGGGGCAGTGGTCATAGCCCGATAACGTAGCCCGGCGACGATGCATTCCGCGCCGGGGGTACCGCCCAGCCGCGCAGCGGCGAGGGGGACGGGATGCGGAGGTCGATCCGATTCGGGCGTGGCGATGCATCAGCTCGCTCGGCGACTTGTCAGTATGGGAAGCCACTATGGACGCCATGCCGACGGTCGCCGATCCACTGACAGCCGGGCTGGACGACGAGCAGCGCGAGGCCGTGCTGGCTCCGCGCGGCCCGGTCTGCGTGCTGGCCGGTGCCGGAACGGGCAAGACCCGCACCATCACTCACCGGATCGCCCAGCTGGTCGCCGGCGGTCATGTCGCCGCCGGCCAGGTGCTGGCGGTCACGTTCACCCAGCGGGCGGCGGGGGAGATGCGCTCCCGGTTGCGGGCGATCGACGCCGCGGCGGGTATGGGGCCGGCCGTCGGCGCGGTCTCGGCCCTAACCTTTCACGCCGCCGCCCACCGGCAGCTGCGGTACTTCTGGCCGCGGGTGGTCGGTGACACCGGGTGGCAGCTGCTGGACAGCAAGTTCGCGGTCGTGGCCCGGGCGGCCAGCCGCGCCCGGCTCAACGCCAGCACCGACGACGTGCGCGACCTGGCCGGCGAGATCGAGTGGGCCAAGGCGTCGCTGATCGGCCCCGAGGAATACCCCACCGCGGTGGCCGCCGCCGGGCGGGACATCCCCCTGGACGCCGCCCAGATCGCCGGCGTCTACGCCGCCTACGAGGCCCTCAAAGCGCGCGGCGAACACGTCACCCTGCTCGATTTCGACGACCTGCTGCTGCACACCGCGGCCGCGATCGAAAACGACCCTGCGGTGGCCGAGGAGTTCCGCGACCGCTACCGCTGCTTCGTGGTCGACGAGTACCAGGACGTCACGCCGTTGCAGCAGCGGGTGCTGACGGCCTGGTTGGGCGACCGCGACGACCTGACGGTGGTGGGTGACGCCAACCAGACCATCTACTCGTTCACCGGGGCCTCGCCGCGGTTCCTGCTCGACTTCTCCCGACGCTTCCCCGACGCCACCGTCGTGCGCCTCGAGCGCGATTACCGGTCCACCCCCCAGGTGGTCTCGCTGGCCAACCAGGTGATCGCCGCGGCGCGCGGGCGGGTCGCCGGCAGCAAGCTGCACCTGGTGGGCCAGCGCCCGCCGGGTCCCGCGCCGACGTTCCACGAGCATCCCGACGAGCCGGCCGAGGCCGCCGCGGTCGCGGCGTCGATCGCGCGGCTCATCGAATCCGGTACCCCGCCATCCGAGATCGCCGTGCTGTACCGGGTCAACGCGCAGTCGGAGATCTACGAGGAGGCGCTGACCGAGGCGGGCATCGCCTACCAGGTCCGCGGCGGCGAGGGATTCTTCAATCGCCAGGAGATCAAACAGGCCCTGCTGGCGCTGCATCGGGCCTCAGAACGAGCCACGGCGCGCGGTGCGGAGGGTCCCCTGCCCGACGTCGTCCGCGCGGTGCTGGAACCGCTGGGCCTGACGGCCCAGGAGCCGGTCGGTACCCGCGCCCGCGAGCGCTGGGAGGCCCTGAGCGCGCTGGCCGAACTGGTGGACGACGAAGTCGCCCAACGCCCGCAGCTGGACTTCCCGGGGCTGCTGGCCGAGCTTCGGATGCGCGCCGACGCCCGGCACCCGCCGGTGGTGCAGGGCGTCGCGCTGGCATCGCTGCACGCCGCCAAGGGGCTCGAGTGGGACGCGGTGTTCTTGGTCGGGTTGGCCGACGGCACGCTCCCCATCTCACACGCGCTCGCCCACGGCGCCGAGAGCGAGGCGGTCGAGGAGGAGCGCCGCCTGCTTTACGTCGGAATCACCAGGGCCCGAACGCATTTGGCGCTCAGCTGGGCGCTGGCCCGCAGCCCGGGCGGGCGTCAGGGGCGCAAGCCGTCGCGGTTCCTCAACGGCATCGCACCCCAGGCGCGGGCCGAGCCGGGGCCGAACAAGTCTCGGCGCAACCGGGCCACCGCGACCCGCTGCCGGATCTGCAACAACAACCTGACGACCCCGGCGGCCGTCATGCTGCGCCGCTGCGAGACCTGCGCGGCCGACATCGACGAGGACCTGCTGCTCCGGCTCAAGGCGTGGCGGCTGGACGTCGCCAAGGAACAGAAGGTGCCCGCCTACGTCGTCTTCACCGACAACACGCTGATCGCCATTGCCGAGCTGCGGCCCGACGACGACGAGGCGCTGATCGCGATTCCCGGCATCGGCGCGCGCAAGCTGGAACAGTACGGCCCCGACGTGCTGGAGCTGGTTCGCGGTCGCTGACCGGCAAACGCGCAGGTCAGAAAATCGGTTGTGACGACGACGGTGACCGTTTACCCTCGATACCGCGACTCGGCACTACGGACGAAGGAGGTGGCCGCGATGCTCAGCGACGCGTTCGGTGTAGGCGTGGCCCGCGCGGAGCTGTCCGCGGGTACCTCCCATGCCGCACACGCCGCCGTGTCGGCGGCCGCGCGTAAGCATCGCGCCGCCGCCGCGACCGACGCGTCCGTAGGAGTCGGGGGCCCACCGAAGGCAACGTAAGCAGCAGCCCCGGTTTTCACCCAGATGGCCACGGACCCGAAGTCAAGGATCCGTGGCCATAGTTATCGGTCGGCAACGAAGCGACCTGGTCCGGATCACCGCTCAAGGACAGCAACCCAGACCAGGAAGTAGGTGGTAGGACATGTCGGCACGGATAGCCCCCAGGCCGGACCTGCCGTGTCACGCCGGCGATCCCGATCTCTGGTTCGCCGAAGCGCCGGCCGATCTCGAACGCGCCAAGTCGCTGTGCGTCGACTGCCCGGTGCGCCGCCAGTGCCTGGCGGCCGCGCTGGAACGGGCCGAGCCCTGGGGCGTGTGGGGCGGCGAGATCTTCGACCGCGGTTCGGTGTTGAGCTTCAAACGACCCCGCGGCCGCCCCCGCAAGGCGGCCTAGCGCGCGAGACTAGACGACCGCGTTGTCGGGTTCGGCGAACCCGGGCACCAGCTCTTCGGACAGCGCCTTGATCGGCACGTGGGCGTCCAGCTGACACAGGATCGCGGCCACCGACATGATCACCCGCATCGGGATCACCAGCTTGGGCGGCAGATCCATCTGCCGGGCCGTGCGGATCTGCGACACGGACCGGTCGATCTCGATGGCCGACATCTTCTGCAGCCACTTGCGGGTGTAGTGGAAGACCTCGACCTCGACCGGTTCGACGTACTGGCGCAGCATGTCATCGATGTCGCGCACCGACACCTGCTGGCCCTTCTGGATGAACCCGGCCTTCTCCATCGTCGGCAACAGCAGGTCGTAGTTCTTGTCGCGGGCCAGCCGGATGCTCATCCCGAGCTCGATCGGCAGGCCGCCGGGCAGCGGCGCGACGGCGCCGAAGTCGATGACGCCCATGCGGCCGTCGTCGAGCAGCATGAAATTGCCCGGGTGGGCGTCGCCGTGCAGCATCTCCAGCCGGCGCGGCGCGTCGAACGTGAGCTCGAGCAGGCGGGTGCCGACCAGATCGCGCTGCTCGGTGGTGCCGTGGCGGATGATCTCGGCCATCGGGATGCCCTGCATCCACTCCTGGATCACCACTTTCGGTGCGCTGGCCACGATGCGCGGCACCGCGAAGTGCGGATGGTCGTGATACGCCTTGGCGAACGCGCGCTGGTTCTCGGCCTCGAGCCGGTAGTCCAGTTCCATCTCGGTGCGCTCGATCAACTCGTCGACCACGCCCTGGATGTCGGCGCCCGGCGCGAGTTGCTTGAACACCCCGACCAGCCGCTGCATGGTCTTGAGGTCGGCCCGCAGCGCCTCGTCGGCCCCGGGATACTGGATCTTGACCGCCACCTCGCGGCCGTCGGACCACACGCCCTTGTGCACCTGGCCGATGCTCGCCGAGGCCACCGGGGTGTCGTCGAACGAACTGAACCGCTCCCGCCACTTGGTGCCCAGTTGGGCGTCGAGCACCCGGTGCACCTTGGCCGCCGGCAGCGGCGGGGCATCCTTTTGCAGCTTGGTCAACGCTTCGCGGTACGGCTCGCCGAACTCCTCGGGAATCGCGGCCTCGAGCACCGACAGGGCCTGGCCCACCTTCATCGCGCCGCCCTTGAGCTCACCCAAGACGGTGAACAACTGGTGGGCGGCCTTTTCCAGAAGCTCGGCCTGGACCTCGTCCCTGGACTTGCCGGTCAGCCGCTTACCGAATCCGAGCGCTGCCCGACCGGCGAATCCGACCGGAATGCTGGCCAGCTTGGCGTTACGCGCAGCCCGGCCCCGTTTGATGTCTGCCACGTAACCATCATCCATGATGGCCCACGCGATGTGGAGAGAAGCCGACAACGCTTGTTGTCAACCCGCGTCGCGGCAGGTCAGCGCGCGGGCCCGCCCTCAGCAGGCGCACAACGGGTGTTTGACCCACTGCCGCGCGACGATCGCGCCGGCGTGCAGATCGAATTCCAGCGTCGCGTTCAGCGTCTGGGGCGGTTCGGGCTCGGACGCCGCGTCCTGGCCGCGCACGGCCGCGATCACCCGGTTTACCTGAGACAGCGCCAGCGCCGCGGTCGCGAGCGCGGTGGCCCGGTCGGCGACGCCGACGGTTTCCCGCAGCTGCGCACAGATCGCCGGCCACGCCGCATCGCGGTCCCTGCGGTGCAGGTCCGCGCAGCCCAGGCAGCTCGTCACGCCGGGGATCACCAGCGGACCCACCAGCCCGATGCCGTCGCGCACCCGCACCAGCAGATGCGCGACGCCCTGGTCGTGCAGATCGCGCACCATGCGCGGGTCGGCGACGAGGTAGTCCGACAACACCACCAGGTCGACGTCGCCGGCCGACACCGCCGCGTGCGGTTGACTGCTGTGCGCGATCCGGGCGCCCGAGCAGCGCAACGACTCCACGAGCAACTCCGAGAGCGGCCCGCGGCCGTGCACGCGCACCGACGGCGCCCGGCCGCGCGGTCGCCCGCATTCGGTCGCCACCCCGGCCCGAACCAGCTGCGCCACCAGGCTTCTCAGTCCCTCGGTGTCGGTCAGGCCACGGTCGAGCGCCCGTCGCTGCAACTCCGGCAGCGGGGTCGGCGACGACATGGACCGCAACAGCGTGGCCAGCTCGGTGGCGGCCAAACCGCCCGGAGGACGTACCAGCACCGCGCGACGGGGATCCCAGCCGACCTGCACCGCGCCGTCGGGCCGCAGCAGCACCGGCATCGCCGGGTCCAGCGCGTAGGTGGACAGCGCGGCCTGGCACTGCTGAGTCACCGCGCAACTGTGCCACGGCGGGGGCGACGGCCCCGTTCAGTTGTCCACAGGGCCGTCGGAGTCGGGGTCCTCGCGCTCGAGTTTGGCGATCGCCTCGTCGATGCCGCTGGTGTCACCACCGATGACACGATCGATGAAACCGGCGGGCTCATCGAGGTCCTCGGCGTCAGGCAGCAGGTCGGGGTGCTGCCAGATGCCGTCGCGGGTGTCGACCCCGGCGGCCTGCGTCAGGCGCTCCCAGAACGCGGCGGCTTCACGCATCTTCCGCGGCCGCAGCTCCAGCCCGACCAGCGTCGCGAAGGTCTGCTCGGCCGGGCCGCCGCTGGCCCGGCGCCGGCGCAGCGTCTCGCCGAGCGCGCCGGCGCCGGGAATCCGGTCGCCCAGCGCGGCGGCCACGACCACCTGCACCCACCCTTCGATCAGGGCGAGCAACGTCTCCAGGCGCTCCAGCGCCTGCGTCTGCGCGGGCGTGGCCTTGGGCTCGAATACGCCTTGCCTAAACAGGTTTTCGATCGCCGCCGGATCCGACAGCGACGCCGGATTGAAGTCGCGGGCCAGCTCCTCGATTCCCGACATGTCGATCTGCATGCCCATCGCGTAGGCCTCGACCGCTCCCAGCAATTGGCTCGACAGCCACGGGACGTGGCTGAACAGCCGGTGGTGGGCGGCCTCGCGCGCGGCCAAAAAGGTCAGGATCTCGCTGCGCGGACGCTCGAGCCCGGTGGTGAACGACTCGACGGCGTCGGGCATGATCGCCGCAATTCCCTTGGGCCCCAACGGTAAACCGATATCGGTCGACGTCAGCACCTCCCGGGACAACCGCCCCAGCGCCTGCCCCAGCTGCGAGCCGAACGCCATGCCGCCCATCTGCGACATCATCTGTAGCAGCGGGCCGGCCATGCTCTTGGCTTCCTCGGGGAGCGACGCCGCCCACACCGTCGAGATCTGTTGGGCCATCGGGTCACACAGCCGCTTCCACGTCTCCAATGTGTTGTCCACCCAGTCGGCGGGAGTCCATCCCACCGCCTTGGCGGTGCCCGCGGGCAGCGCCGTCGCTCCGTCCAGCCAGGTTTCGGCCAGGTGCACCGCGTCGGCGATCGCCGAATTCGTCGTATCCGGCACCGGCGCAACGAAGCCGATCGAGTTCGAGGCGACGCGCCGCGCCAGTTCGTAATTGACCGGTCCCGAAGCCGTTCCGCCGGGTCCGACGGCTCCGGCGCTGCTGAACATCTGACCCAGCTGGGTGAAGATCTGGCCCAGGTCACCCATGCCGAAGTCCCCGCTCATGCCGAACGCGGCGAACGGGTCGGACGGGTTCGAACCCGAGTCGGGATCTTTTTTCCCGTGTTTGTCGGGGTCCTCCCCGGAGGAGAAGCCGAACGGCAGGTCAGCCATGACCCCAACGGTACTCACCGTGGGATCGGAAGGCGCGCGACGGCGGGTCAGCTTGTAGCTGAACCTCGTACCGGGGGCCTTGCAGCCGAATGACCGGCGACGCGCTCCGTCTAGTGTATTCGGCGTGAACAGGCGCATCCTGACCCTGATGGTCGCGCTGGTGCCGATCGTGGTGTTCGGTGTGTTGCTGGCGGTGGTGACGGTGCCGTTCGTGTCGCTGGGTCCCGGCCCCACCTTCGACACGCTCGGCGAGGTCGACGGCAAGCAGGTGGTGGCGATCCAGGGCACCCTGACGCATCCGACCACCGGTCACCTGAACATGACGACGGTGTCCCAGCGCGACGATCTGACGCTGGGCGAGGCGCTGACGCTCTGGCTTTCGGACACCGAACAGCTGGTGCCGCGCGACATCATCTATCCGCCCGGCAAGTCGCGGGAGGAAGTGGACAAGGCCAACAGCGCCGACTTCAAGCAATCCGAGGACAGCGCCGAATACGCGGCGTTGGGTTATCTGAAATATCCGTCGGCGGTGACGGTGGCGAAGGTCCCCGAACCCGGTCCCTCGGCGGGCAAGCTGAAGGCCGGCGACGCCATCGACGCGGTCAACGGCACCCCGGTCGCGACCGTCGACGCCTTCACCGGGCTGCTGAAGAACACCAAACCCGGTCAGACCGTGACGATCGACTACCGCCGCAAGAACGAACCCGCCGGTGTGGCGCAGATCACGCTGGGCTCCAACAAGGACCGCGACTACGGCTACGTGGGCGTCGCGGTGCTCGACGCGCCGTGGGCGCCGTTCGTCGTGGACTTCAATCTCGCCAACATCGGCGGCCCGTCCGCCGGACTGATGTTCAGCCTGGCCGTGGTCGACAAGCTGACCACCGGTGGCCTGGCCGGGTCGAATTTCATCGCGGGAACCGGGACCATCACCGCCGACGGCAAGGTCGGCCAGATCGGCGGCATCACCCACAAGATGGTCGCCGCGCACGCGGCCGGGGCGACGGTGTTCCTGGTGCCGGCGAAGAACTGCTACGAGGCCAGTTCGGACAATCCGTCCGGCCTGCGGCTGGTCAAGGTCGAGACGCTCAGCCAGGCGGTAGATGCGCTGCACGCGATCACGTCCGGTGGGCAGCCGCCGAGTTGCTAGGCAAGCGCGGGATCGCCGGTTGTGCAGTGCGTAGAGTTGTCACCGTCTAGCAATCGATCAGGGAGCGTAGCCAGTGGGGATGCGGCCCACCGCAAGAATGCCGAAGCTGACTCGGCGTAGCCGGATTCTGATCCTGATCGCACTGGGTGTGATCGCTCTGCTGCTGGCGGGCCCGCGGCTGATCGACGCCTACGTCGACTGGCTGTGGTTCGGCGAGCTTGGCTACCGGTCGGTGTTTTCCACCGTGCTCGTCACCCGATTCGTGGTCTTTCTGATCGCGGGCCTGCTGGTGGGCGGCATCGTGTTCGCCGGGCTCGCGGTGGCCTACCGCACCCGACCGGTGTTCGTGCCGAGCAACGACAACGATCCGGTGGCGCGCTACCGCGCCCTGGTCCTTTCCCGGCTGCGGCTGGTAAGCGCCGGCGTCCCGGTGGCGATCGGCCTGCTGGCCGGAATCATCGCCCAAAGCTATTGGGTGCGGATCCAGCTGTTCCTGCACGGCGGCGACTTCGGCATCAAAGACCCGCAGTTCGGCAAGGACCTCGGCTTCTACGCGTTCGAGTTGCCGTTCTACCGGCTGCTGCTGTCCTACCTATTCGTGGCGGTGTTCCTGGCGTTCGTGGCCAACCTGTTGGCCCACTACATCTTTGGCGGCATTCGGCTGTCCGGACGCACCGGCGCGCTGAGCCGGTCGGCGCGGATCCAGCTGGTCACCCTGGTCGGTCTGTTGGTGTTGCTCAAGGCGGTCGCCTACTGGCTGGACCGCTACGAGCTGTTGTCGCACACCCGCGGCGGCAAGCCCTTCACCGGCGCCGGATACACCGACATCAACGCCGTGCTGCCGGCGAAGCTGATCCTCATGGCGATCGCGCTCATCTGCGCGGGCGCGGTGTTCTCCGCGGTCGTCCTGCGGGACTTGAGGATTCCCGCGATCGGCCTGGTCCTGTTGCTGCTGTCGTCGTTGATCGTGGGCGCCGGCTGGCCGTTGATCGTCGAGCAGATCAGCGTCAAACCCAATGCCGCGCAAAAGGAAAGCGAATACATCAGCCGCAGCATCGCCGCGACGCGGCAAGCCTACGGCCTGACCGCCGACGTGGTCACCTACCGCAACTACACCGGCGACGCGCAGGCCACCGCCCAGCAGGTCGCCGACGACCGCGCCACCACCTCCAACATCCGGCTGCTCGACCCGACCATCGTCAGCCCGGCGTTCACCCAGTTCCAGCAGGGCAAGAACTTCTACTACTTCCCCGACCAGCTCTCCATCGACCGCTACCTGGACCGCAACGGGTCGTTGCGGGACTACGTCGTCGCGGCCCGCGAACTCAATCCCGACCGCCTCATCGACAACCAGCGCGACTGGATCAACCGGCACTCGGTCTACACGCACGGCAACGGGTTCATCGCGTCACCGGCCAACACGGTGCGCGGAATCGCCAACGACCCCAACCAAAACGGCGGCTACCCCGAATTCCTGGTCAATGTCGTCGGCGCCAATGGCAACGTGGTTTCCGACGGTCCCGCGCCGCTCGACCAGCCGCGCGTCTATTACGGGCCGGTTATCTCCAACACGGCGGCGGACTACGCGATCGTCGGGCGCAACGGCGCCGACCGCGAATACGACTACGAGACCAGCAACGAAACCAAGAACTACACCTACACCGGACTCGGCGGCGTCCCCCTCGGCGACTGGCTGTCGCGCAGCGTGTTCGCCGCCAAGTTCGCCGAGCGGAACTTCTTGTTCTCCAACGTGATCGGCTCGAACAGCAAGATCCTGTTCAACCGTGACCCGGCGCGGCGGGTGGAGGCGGTGGCGCCGTGGCTGACCACCGACAGCGCGGTCTATCCGGCGATCGTCAACAAGAGACTGGTGTGGATCATCGACGGCTACACCACGCTGGACAACTACCCGTATTCCGAACTCACGTCGCTGGAGTCGGCGACCGCGGACTCCAACGAGGTGGCGTTCAACAGGCTCGCACCCGACAAGCGGGTCTCCTACATCCGCAACTCCGTGAAGGCGACCGTCGACGCCTACGACGGCACCGTCAGCCTGTATCAGCAAGACGAGCAGGATCCGGTGCTCAAGGCGTGGATGCGGGTGTTCCCGGGAACCGTCAAGCCCAAGAGCGACATTACCCCCGAGCTGGCCGAGCACCTGCGCTATCCCGAGGACCTGTTCAAGGTGCAGCGGATGCTGCTGGCGAAGTATCACGTCAACGATCCGGTGACGTTCTTCTCCACGTCGGACTTCTGGGACGTGCCGCTGGACCCGAACCCGACAGCCAGCAGCTATCAGCCGCCGTATTACATCGTCGCGAAAAACATTGCGAAGAACGACAATTCGTCGTCGTATCAGTTGACAAGCGCGATGAACAGGTTCAAGCGCGACTATCTCGCCGCCTACATCAGCGCCAGCTCCGACCCGGCGACGTACGGGCGGATCACCGTGCTGACCATCCCGGGCCAGGTCAACGGGCCCAAGCTCGCCAACAACGCCATCACCACCGACCCGGCGGTGTCCCAGGACCTCGGGGTGATCGGGCGCGACAACCAGAACCGGATCCGGTGGGGCAACTTGCTCACGTTGCCCGTGGGGCAGGGCGGGCTGCTCTATGTCGAACCCGTGTACGCCTCCCCGGGGGCCAGCGACGCGGCGTCGTCCTATCCGCGGCTGATCCGGGTGGCGATGATGTACAACGACAAGATCGGGTACGGCCCGACGGTGCGCGACGCGCTCACCGGGCTGTTCGGCCCCGGCGCGGGCGCGGCGGCAACGGGCATTCAGCCCACCGAGGCGGGGACCCCGGCGGCGAATCCGCCGCCCAGCGCGCCGGCGCCGGCCGCGACGCCGGGATCGCCGCCGCCCGCGGCCGTTCCGCCGGCGCCGGACGGGTCGGTGGCGTTGTCACCGGCCAAAGCGGCTGTACTGCAAGAGATCCAGGCGGCGATCGGCGCGGCCAAGGACGCGCAGAAGAAGGGCGATTTCGCAGGCTACGGCGCGGCGCTGCAGCGGCTTGACGACGCGATCACCAAGTACAACAACACCAAATAGCCTTCAGGCGTAAGCCGTTCGGAACCTGTCCCGGTACGCCTTCGGGCTGATGCCCAGGTGGTTGACGAACGCGCGTCTCAGCGTCTCGATGCTTCCGAAACCGGCCATGCCCGCGGTCTCGGTGACGGAACGGCCGGCTTCGAGCGCGTTGCGGGCGAAATCCACTCGAACCAGTTCGACGTAGCGTGCCGGAGTCATCCCGAGCTCGGATTGGAACAGCCGGGTCAGCTGCCGTGTGCTCAACGATGCCAGGGCCGCAAGCCTTTTCACGCTGTAGTCGGCGCCGGGGTTGGCGGCGATCGCCTCGGTGACCGCGCGCAGCGGCGACTGCGGCGGGGGATCGGCCTCGACCAGCACCGAAAATTGTGATTGGCCGCCGGCCCGCTTCAGATAGACGACCAGCCACCGGGCCACGTCGCGGACCAGGTCGGTCCCGTAATCCATTTCGACCAGCGCCAGCGCCAGGTCGATACCCGAGGAGATCCCGGCCGAGGTGAACACGTCGCCGTCGCGGACGAAGATCGCGTCGGGCTCGACGGTGACGTCCCGGAAGGCGCGGGACAGACGCCGGGCGTCGTGCCAGTGCGTGGTGGCGCGTCGGCCGCTGAGCAGGCCGGCCTGCGCGAGGATGAACGACCCCGTGCAGATGGACGCCATCCGTCCGGTCCGCGCGGCCACGGACCTGACGGCCTCGACCAGCGCGGGGTCGATCGGTCGCCCGGGCAGGTGGTCGCTGCCGGCCACCAGGACGATATCGGCGGAGTCGATGGCGGCGAGGCGATCGGTGACCCCCAACCGGGTCCCGATCGAGCTCGTCACGTCGGCGCCGTCCACCGACGCGACCTTGAGCCGGTAGTCGGCGCCGAACCGGTTGGCCTCGACGAAGACCTCACCCGCCCCCGCGACGTCGAGCAGCGTCACCCCGTCGAAGACGACGATGACCACCACCCGCGAATGCTTTCCCTCTTGAGCCACGTCAGCCATTGTGTCGCTTTCTGAGGAGTTGACGGCTCAAACGAGCGGCGTCGGATCGAGCGGACCGTCGCACACTGGGCACGACCGTCACCGCAGAAGGAGACAAGACCATGACCACCAGTTCGATCGACGCCATCGCCGGCATCCACGTGCCCGACACCGCGCTGGCGCGCGAGGTCACCGACTTCATCCGCGACACCGAAGACGAGTTGCTGTTCAACCATTCCCGGCGGGTGTTTTTCTTCGGCGCCCTGCAGGGTTTGCGCCGCGGGATCCACCCCAACCTGGAACTGCTCTACGTCGCCGCGATGTTTCACGACGTCGGCCTGACCGAGCACTACCGCAACTCGACCGTCCGCTTCGAGGTCGACGGCGCCAACGCGGCGCGCGACTTCCTGATGGACGCCGGCGTCGACAAGGCCGACGCCGACACGGTGTGGCTCGGCATCGCCCTGCACACGACGCCCGGCGTGCCCGAGTTCCTGGCGCCCGAAGTCGCCCTGCTGCAGGCCGGCGTGGAAGTCGACGTGGTCGGCGTCGGGCACGAGCAGCTGGCTTCCGAGGCGCTCGCCGCGGTGACCGCCGCCCACCCGCGACCTGATTTCAAGAACCGCATTCTGGCGGCATTCAACGACGGCATGAAGCACCGCCCGCGGACCACCGACGGCACCATGAACGCCGACGTCCTGGCGCACTTCGATCCCGCCTTCGCGCGCGTCGACTTCGTCGACAAAATCCTGCACAACAGCTGGCCGGAATAGCCCGGAACGGAGTAGACAGATGGACATCCACGAAGCGCTGTACACCACCAGGATGATGCGGCGACTGCGGCCGGATCCGGTTCCGCTGGACACGCAGGCCCGCATCCTCGATGCGGCCATTCGCGCCCCCAACGGGGCCAACACCCAACGCTGGCACTTTGTCGCCGTTGACGATCCGGCACTCATCCACCAGTTCGCTGACCTGTTCCGGCGGGCCCGCGCGCTCGAATACGAGAAGTACGGGGCGGGGACGGGACCGATGGTGGCGTCCGCGCCTGGAGCCGACCCGGCCGCCCACGCCGAGACGATGCGCCGAATCAAGGGGTCGGGGGATTACCTGGCCGACCATTTCGACGAAATTCCCTTGTTGCTCTTCGTCTTCGCGATCGACGACCTCGGCGGAGCTAACATCTTCCCGGCGATCTGGAGCGTGCTGCTCGCCGCCCGCGCCGAGGGTGTCGGCGGCGTCATGACGATGGTGCTCCGCAATTTCGCGGATCAGGTCAACGAGTTGCTGGGCGTCCCCGTCGAGGAGGGCTGGACGATGTCGGCGATGCTGGCGCTCGGCTACCCAAGGGGCAAATGGGGTGTCGCGGCCAATCGGCATCCCGTGCACGAGGTTTCGTCCCGAAACGGCTGGTACATGCCGTTCGGTGTCGAAGTGCCGCAACCGCTTTGGCCGCCGCAGGACACAGCGACCGCGGTCGGGTTCTGAATAAGGAGGAAGATCAGATGAGCGACGCGAACGACATCGGGGTCACGGTGGTCCAGCCCGGGGAAGGCGATTACGTTGCCCTGCCCGGTTTTGGGGCCGTCTTCAAGCTGTCCGGCAAGACCAACGGCGGCGAGGTGTCCATTGTCGAGCACCCCTTTGCGGTCGGTCTGCTCACCGCGGCGCACCGGCACACCCGCGAGGACGAGCATTCGATCGTGCTGGCGGGCGAGATCGGCTTCCGCTCCGACGACAGCGAGGTCGTCCTGGGGCCCGGCGGTTACATCACCAAGCCCCGCGGGCAGATGCACGCGATGTGGAACGCCGGCAGCGAGCCGGGCCGCATCATCGAGGTCATCACGCCCGGTGGTTTCGAGAACTATTTCCGCGAACTCGGTGAACTGCTCCTCGAGCACGCCGACGACCCGGCCGGCAGGCCACTGCACGAGTTGCCCGAGTTCGGCGAACTCGCCGACAAATACGGGCTGACCTACGGGTCACCGGACTGGATGGACGACATCGCGCAGCGCTACGGACTGAACCCGCCATCCCACTGAACGGGCACTGCACGGGCACTGAACGAGGCCGCTCACCCCGCTGAGCGCCCGATTTGGTCGCCGTGACACCGGTTCGGTAACCTGGCATTCACCAACGCGGGGTGGAGCAGCTCGGTAGCTCGCTGGGCTCATAACCCAGAGGTCGCAGGTTCGAATCCTGTCCCCGCTACCAGCGGAAATGGCCCCCGGAGATATCTCTCGGGGCCATTTTCATGCCGTATGGACACGTATTTGGACACATTCGCTTTTGCTGATCCTCCCTGAGCGGTCGCGGATCTTCCTGGTAGTGGGCGACTTATCTGAGTATCGGTCAATGGACAAGGGTTGCTAGGTTGGCCCGGAAAATCCGCTGAAGCGCGACATCGGCGGAGACCTCGCATCGGCCGGGTACACCGCCCGTGCATGCGCCGGATCGGCGGCATCGCGTCGGACTCTGGAAGACCGTTGGAGGGTGGGATGTGACCGCTGAGAGCGTTGGCTACTCGGGCCGTCGGGCGCGCCTATCAAGAACACCTTGCCGCCCGCGCTGTGTATGAGTTGCTCAGCCGTACTGGTCGGCGACGCCTATCGGAGCAGTGTTCTGGGGTCGGGGAAGCCCAGTTTGGTGTAGCCGGGCGCACGCTTTCGCAGCGAAGAGGCGAGTACTGGGGTGAGTTCGTCGTAGTAGTCGTGCACGGTTGCGGCGGACTTGGCGGCGTGGGGCCGGGTGACGCGCCCCACGTATTGGACGAGTCGGTTCTTGAACGTGATTGGAGCGGCGAGAAACAGCGTGTCCAGGGCCGGACAGTCGAATCCCTCGCCGATGAACGAGCTGGTGCCGACGATCAGCAAGGGCCCGTCGTCGGCGGTGTGGTTGGCGAGTTGCTGAGAGATCTCGCGGCGCTGGCGCGCCTTCATCTGGCCGCTCAGCACGACGACATCCTTCCCGACGTTTCGGAGTCGTTCGGCGATGGCGTTGAGGTGATCGATCCAGGTGGTAAGTACGAGGATGTTGGCGCCGTCGGCGTGAGCGCAGAGGACGTCGGCGATGATCTGCTCAAGCCGGCCCTCGTCGGCAATGAGGGCTCGGTAGATCTCGGCCATTCCGCCTGGCGCACTGGGATCGGCTTGCCCGGTGTAGCGGAACTGGGTGGGATGGACGTGTAGGAGGGGGTGCGGTGCGAGCAGGTCGGTGCCTGCCGAGGGGAATTGGCCGGCGGTAGGGCCTTCGAGGGTGACGTGATGTGATCCGAGTTGGTGGTAGATGAGGTCTTCGAGCCCGTCGCGGCGTTCAGGTGTGGCAGTGAGCCCGAGCCAGTATTTTGCGGGTATTCGATTGAGGACATGGAAGAACGCGCTGGCGGCGATGTGGTGGCACTCGTCGACGACGACGAAACCGTAACCGGCGGTGAGAGCTTCGATGTTGTCGCGGCGCGCGAGGGTAGGTAGCAGCGCAATGTCGATAATGCCGGTGGTTTTGGATCGGCCGCCGCCGATCTGTCCGCACTTGAATCCGAGATGCTTCTGTAAGCGGTCACGCCATTGGTCGGCCAGTGCTTTGCGGTCGACCAGGATGATGGTCGAGGTGGCGCGGGAAGCGATGGCGGCGCAGGCAATCACCGTCTTGCCCAATCCAGGAGGCGCGATCAGCACGCTGGTGTCTTCGTCAATTAATCGCCGGACTGCGTCGGCCTGTTCGGACCTGAGCTCGGTTGAGCAGATGAATTCGTGACTGTCGCCGATGGCGCGCTTGTCGTCGATGTGCAACGTACTTCCCGCTGACTCGACCAAGTCGGTGAGCAGCCCGTACAGGCCACGAGGCAGCACAAGATCGCCCTCGACTGTCTCGTCGTAGCTGTACAGGAACCGCGGAGTATCCCAGGTGCTGCGTCGAGCGCGCTGGCGAGCATCAAACTCGGGATTGCGGATGGAGGCGGCGTGCTTGACAGCAGCGATCATCGCGGGTCCGAGATCGCTGGCAGTCAGAGTGATTCGGGATGTGAACGTCGCCCGGATGATCGCTGCCGGCCTGGGAACGATTTTCGACGAAGTGGGTAGCTGCAGCCGACGCACACGATGGCCGAACAGCGGATCGGGCAGAGTGCGAGCGAGCGCGGCCACGTCCTTGTGCGACAGCCTTGCGATGCTGGACAGGTAGGCCCATTGGTCGTCGAATGGTTCCAGCGTTGCAGGGTCGAGGAACAGCGTTGTGCCGTGCTGTCGGCGTTTGCCGTTGAGGGGGGCGGCGATGAGGTTGCCCATGCTGCGGCCGGTGTGGATATCTTGGGAGGGAAACAGCCGGTCGTAGCTGCTGAGATGCATGCTGCCGCGGAGTTGGAAAGCCTCGCCGAGCAGGCTGGTCGCGATGTTGCGGGCTGTTGCCGCCGACATAGCCTGTGCGAAGAAGATCCATACGTGCGCACCTCGGCCCGACTGCGACACCTCTAAAGCTGCCGGAACATTGTGGGCTCGTGCGGCTTTCATATAAGCCAGCGCATCGAGCATTGCGGCCTCCTTGTCGAAGTCGGCCGCGACCCACCAGCAGGTGTCATCGTCGCCAAGCGGATACAGGCCTATATGAACCTCCCCGCGCAGGTGTTGGTCGACGACGTCCGGAGTCAGTGGAAGATACGGTGCGTCGGCGCGGTTCATGCCCTTGCGCCAGTAGCCGCGGATGGCCGGCATCCAACCGGATCGGCCGTCGCGGCGGTTCTCCCAACGCAGCGCGTAAACGTCGGAGCGACAACGAAACAGATCGAGGAAGAAGCGAACCTTAGCTTCGGGCACCGACCTCATACTGACCGGCGACTCCGGCGCGCCAGACAGGGTGGCTTGATCCGGATCCGCCGCTCGCGCCTGCTCTTCGCTGAGTTTCAGTAGCCGACGCAAGCGCACATTGTCGGTGCGCAACGTCTCCAACTCACCGGGGAACCGCTCCTCCACAACCACAGTCTGCCGGTCCGTTAGCTCGGCCATGCGGGCCGATGGCGTCAAGCTATCGACTGCGCAAACGGTGAAGCGAGGGTCGGGCAGCCGCCTCGGTAAGACGGTCAGATTAGGGCGCGCGAAGGGGGGCTCTCGACCATGTCGAGTCCCGAGGTGCCGTCTAGCCGCGAAATAGATGAGGTACGTTGGACCCGACGCTAGGTGGCGATAGTATCACGATTTCGTTATACTTTTGCCATGCAGACAAAGCCGCTGGCGCGGGACGAGCTCTGGGAGGTTGCGACCACGCAGCTCGGGTTCGTGACTGCTCAGCAGGCTGCAGATCTGGGTGTGGGCAAGGGTGCGCTGCAGATGCTTGTGCAGCGGGGCACGCTGATGCGTGTTGCGCACGGGGTTTACCGGTTCCCGAAGTATCCGGTCGGGCAGTACGACCCCTACATGCTTGCCGTGCTGTGGACGCGAGCACCGGAGGCGTGTCTGAGCCATGAGACTGCGATGGACGCCTATGGCATCAGCGACGTCAACCCGAACCGTATCCACATCACCGTCGCCAAGCACCGGCGGCTGCGCCGTGCGGGTGGCGAGGACTACGTGCTCCACCGGGAGGACCTCGCGCCAGCGCAGATCGGCTGGTGGCAGGAGATTCCCACCGTCACGGCGGCGACAGCCGTTGCCCAGTGCATCGCCTGCGGCACACCCACCTACCTGCTGCGGCAGGCCCTCGACCGGGGGCATGTCCAGGGCTATTTGAAGACCGCCGAGCGTGACGAGTTGGCCAGGGCATTGGACGCTCGCGATGGGCGATGACCGTATTGGCTCACGGCTCGCCGACCTGCTGCACACGCTGAAGCCGAAGACGAAGCAGCCTGCGTCGGTGACCGTCCTGAACAACTGGATTGCCCAGGCCGAAGGCAAACTCGGCGCGGAGGCCAAGGGCGGCAGGCTTGGCTGGCTCGTCGCTTCGTCGGTCGCCATCGCATGTGTCCAACGCGCAATCGACGTCGACGGCAGGCAACTGTTCCTCCTCAAGGGCGGCGCCCTGCTGCAGCACCGCTTGCCCGCCACCGCCCGCACCACCAAGGATGTCGACGGGCTCGTCCGCGGTGACCTGGACGCGTTTCTTCTGGCCTTGGAGGACGCGCTGGCCGAGCCATGGGGCCCTCTGATGTTGCGCCGGGGCGAGGTCGAGGTCGTCAACGTTCCCACCAGGATCATCAAGCCACGTCGGTTCGACATCATTATCGAGTTCCGAGGTGTCACCTGGAGGCGCATCCAGTTCGAGGTCTCACCCGACGAGTCAGGCATCGGCGGGGACTTCGAGTCCATCGAGCCGCCGCCACTGAGCGGGTTTGGCCTGCCGGACCCCGACACCCTCGTTGGGATCGCCATGCGCTTCCAGATCGCGCAGAAGATTCACGCGGTTTCCGATCCTCATGAACCGCCGGACTCCATCAACGATCGTGCCCGCGACGTTGTGGACCTGCTCCTGTTGCGTGACCTCGCGGCCGCGACCGGAAGCCCGACGCTGGCCGAGATCCGTGCAGCTGGTGCGGCCGTCTTTCAGGCCCGAGCCGACGAAGCCTTGCAACTCGGTTTGCCGGCGAGGACGTGGCCGCCGACGGTGACCGGACACGACCACTGGGGTCACGATTACAAGCGGGCTGCCGCCTCAGCCAGCGTCGAGCTGTCGCTCGACGCGGCCGTCGCTGAGATCAACGCCTGGATCGCCGAGGTCGACAAGGCATGACGCCAGCCCTATGTCAGATCGCGCCGAAAGTTGCTGCGCGTGAACGGATTTGTGAACGAACCGGCGGAACCGGTGAGATGGCGTGGTATCTACCGTGACGACCCGGACGGGGAGATTAATCATGAGCTGCACGTGAGACCTGCGGATCTGTGTGAAACGTCCACCGGTTAGCGAGCACGCGTCTGAACACGCCATGCCCGAATATGGAGGCTTACCGGCAAGGTGCCCTCGAGGTGGCTGGTCGGCTGCACTTGCCACTTGGCGCGTTTGGCCACGGATTTGGACACGGAACACGGTGGAACTGACGCGAATAAGCGGGCCGGGGCGAGACAGGCTGGACGGCTGACAAGAGGCTGATGTGGACGTATGAGTCCGATCGCGGTGACGGAGACCGCAACCGGTCAGCTCATAACCCAGAGGTCGCAGGTTCGAATCCTGTCCCCGCTACCAGCGGAAATGGCCCCCGGAGACTTCTCCCGGGGCCATTTTCATGCCGCCGCGACCACGAGCTCATCAGCCGTCTCAGGAAGTCCGGCAATCATGGGTGGCGGCGTGATGGCATATCTTTACCTCCATCCGTCGCATCGGTACCGCGAGTTGTCGGAGGAGATCCCACATGCGCAGCATCCAGGTGGCAGCGTCCGCCACGGCCCTCGTTCTCTTCGGCTCGGTCGGCGTCGCCGCCGCCGCGCCGCCGAAGGACTACTGCGCCGAGCTCAAGGGCGCCAACACCGGCCAGGCATGCCAGATCCAGATGGCCGACCCCGGCTACAACGTCAACATCAGCTTCCCGGTCAACTACCCCGACCAGAAGTCCGTGGCCGACTTTATCACCAAGGAGCGCGACGATTTCCTCAACGCCGCCAAATCGTCCGCACCCCGCGACCAGCCCTACCAGCTGACCATTTCGTCGACGAATTACGGGTCGGCGATACCACCGCGCGGCACCGAGGCCGTGGTGTTCAAGGTCGTCGAGAACACCGGCGCCCCCAAGACGACGTTCAAGTCGTTCAACTGGGACCAGACCTATCGCAAGGCGATCGTGTGGACCGCCGCCTCGGACGACAAGAACAACACGCCCTTGTGGCGCGTCGACGACCCGCTGCAGACCGTCGCGCCGATCGTGCAGAGCGAGCTGCAGAAGCAGGCCGCGCCGCCCGCGAACCCGGCGCAGACCCCGCCGGCGAACCAGCCGCAGACCACACCGCCCGCGAACCAGACGCCGACGGCGCCGCCGGTGGCCATCGCGCCGGCCGCCGCCTACGACCCGGCGAACTACCAGAATTTCGCCGTCACCAACGATGGCGTGATCTTCTTTTTCGACCAAGGTCGCATGGTGCCCGACGCCACTCAGGTGTTGGTGCCGCGCTCCGCGATCGACCCGATGCTCGCCTAGCGAGCGCCGACCTACCGCGGCAGCACGGCCTCGATGGCGCTGATGACCTCGGGGGCGTCGGGCTCGGTGCGGGGCCGGAAGCGCTGCACCACCGCACCGTCGGGTGCGAGGAGGAACTTCTCGAAGTTCCACTGGATGTCTCCCGCCTGGCCGTCGGCGTCGGCGGCTTTGGTCAACTCGGCGTAGAGCGGGTGGCGGCCGTCGCCGTTGACGTCGGTCTTCGCCAGCAACGGGAACGTCACCCCGTAGGTC
Organism: Mycobacterium sp. TKK-01-0059; assembly: GCF_000709305.1. Classification (NCBI taxonomy): domain Bacteria; kingdom Bacillati; phylum Actinomycetota; class Actinomycetes; order Mycobacteriales; family Mycobacteriaceae; genus Mycobacterium; species Mycobacterium sp. TKK-01-0059. The sequence goes on along the minus strand of NZ_KL446993.1, from coordinate 607,409 downwards.
GTCGAGCAGAACTCCTGGATCTCGTCGGCCGTGCCGGGTTCCTGTCCCATGAACTGGTTACACGGGACGCCGACGACGGTCAGGCCGCGGTCGCGGTAGTCCTTGGCCAGCTTCTCGAGCGCCGTGTACTGCGGAGTGAGCCCGCATTTGGAGGCCACGTTGACGACGAGCGTTGCGCCGTCGGACAATTCGGCCAGCGTGGTGGGCCGGCCGTCGAGGGTGTTCAGGGCGATGTCTTTGAGGGTCACGCCGACGACGCTAACGCAGATCAGAGCCAACCGGTACGGGCGGCGGCAACCGGCTCGGCGGGTTCGGGGGCCAGCTCCCCGTCCCGCACACCGTCGAGCAACCGCTTCACCGCGGCGACGATCTCCGGCGCCGCGGCGGCGAGCCCCTTCTTGTCGGCCTCGCTGACCGCGTCGGCGTCGACGCCGGCCCGGGTCAGCACGGCGGACGGGTCGGCCAGCTGCTCGGCCAGCCACGACACCGGGTCCGCTGAGAGCTCCGGGACGAAGTGCCGGCGTCCGGGTTCCCAGCCGTCGAAACGCGGGTGGTGATGGGCCCGGTCCAGCGTCCCCGGTGGGCTCTCCGTCGATCCGAAAAGGTCCACCCGCCACACCGGGCGGGTGAAGGCGATCGGGACGCCGGCATAGATCGAGCCCTGGGGCTCGGCCCGGTCGACGAGGCGCAGTTCCAGTCTGACGCCCCGCTCCGGGGTTTCCTGACCTTCGAGCGGGGACGGGTCGACGAAATACATGTCGCCGACGACCACACCCAGGGATTCGAATCCGAACGCTGCGAGCATTGCGCACCTCTCCTTACCGCTACCCGAGCGTAGACCCGCACGCGGACGGGTGCGCCGCCACCGAAGAGGGGACGCGCCAGCGCGTCTCGTAAAGTTGAGCGCTGGAACAGGCGCCAACACGAATTTTGTTAATGGCGGTTCGCATAAGTGCGGGCGTCGCGGTAGATTTTAATGATCTTTCTATCAAGGGCTCCTGGTATCGGCTCTGACCCGGGGGAGAACGTAAGGGGCGGCGACGGTGGTGTCGAGACAGCAGAGTCCCGGTTCACCTGTGCAGATCAACTCGCAGCGGACCCCGCCCTATAAGTGGATCGCGGTCGCCACCCTGCTCGTGCTCGCGATGATTTTGGCCTTGGTGTATGGGCAGTTCCGGGGCGACTTCACCCCCAAGACCAACCTGACGATGCTGGCGTCGCGGGCCGGTCTGGTGATGGATCCGGGGTCGAAGGTGACCTATAACGGGGTGGAGATCGGCCGTGTCGGCAAGATCGCGGAGACGGTGCGTGATGGCAAGCCGGCGGCGAAGTTCACGCTGGAGGTCTATCCGCGGTATTTGAAGCTGATCCCGTCGAATGTGAATGCCGATATCAAGGCGACGACGGTGTTCGGTGGCAAGTATGTGTCGTTGACGACGCCGGCGCATCCGTCGCCGCAGAAGATCACCGCGCATACCGTGCTGGATGCGCGTTCGGTGACCACCGAGATCAACACGTTGTTTCAGACGATCACCTCGATCGCGCAGAAGGTCGATCCGGTCAAGCTGAATCTGACGTTGAGCGCGGCGGCGCAGTCGTTGGCCGGGTTGGGGGACAAGCTGGGGCAGTCGGTGGTCAACGCCAATACGCTCCTCGACGACGTGAATCCGCGGATGCCGCAGGCGCGCAAGGACATTCAGCGGTTGGCGGCGCTGGGGGACACCTATGCGGACGCGTCACCGGATCTGTTCGACTTCTTGAACAACGCGGTGGTGACCTCGCGCACGATCAACGCGCAGCAAAAGGATTTGGATCAGGCGCTGTTGTCGGCGGCGGGGTTCGGCAACACCGGGGCCGAGCTGTTCACCAAGGGCGGCCCGTATCTGGCGCGTGGCGCGGGCGACCTGGTGCCGACGGCCCAACTGCTCGACACCTACAGCCCCGAACTTTATTGCACCTTGCACAACTACCACGACATCGTGCCCATCACCGGCGCCTCCGAAGGTGGCTTCAACGGCTACTCGCTGAACATGAACACCGAGGTCACCTCGGGCCTAGGTCTGTTGCTCAATCCGGTCGCCACCGTCCCGGTCATCGCGTCGCTCCTGGGCGGCATCGCCGGGGTGGTCGGCGGGGCGCCCAACCCCTACATCTGGCCCGAGAACCTGCCACGCGTGAACGCCCGCGGCGGCCCCGGCGGCGCCCCGGGTTGCTGGCAGCGGGTCACCCGCGACCTGTGGCCCGCGCCCGAACTCGTGATGGACACTGGCAACAGCCTTGCGCCCTACAACCACCTGGACACCGGATCGCCGTACGCGATCGAGTACGTCTGGGGCCGCCAGGTCGGCGACAACACCATCAACCCGTAGCACGCGAAAGAGTTGCCGGGAACCATCATTCGCGTGGCGCCACGGTCGGCGGCCCCGCCGCGCGGCGCGATAGTTCGGCGTTGCTTTGTTCGTGCCACCGCGTCGCGGTACATTGCACTGGTCTTCGTTATTGCATCTGTGTACAGAGCCCCTGGTAACGGGCAGTGAGTCGGGGGAGTGATTTGCCGCAGCGCCGCCAGGCCGCGGCACCGACGTGAGGGGCCAGCTGTGGCGACGGTGGGTTATGAATAACCAACCGCATGCCTGGCTGCCGCCCAGCGCGGAATCGACCTTCGGATTCGTGGTGTAGCGCCATGGAAGGTTCACCCGTTCAGATCAACGACTCCCGGGTCCCGCCCTACAAGGTCTACACCTTTGTCGTTGTGGTGGTGCTCGCGGTGATCTTCACCTTGGTGTACATCCAGTTCCGAGGCGGCTTCACGCCGAAGACCGAGTTGACGATGCTGGCGTCGCGGGCTGGGTTGGTGATGGATCCGGGGTCGAAGGTGACCTACAACGGGGTGGAGATCGGCCGTGTCGGCAAGATTGCGGAGACGGTGCGTGACGGCAAGCCGGCGGCGAAGTTCACGCTAGAGGTCTATCCGCGGTATTTGGCGTTGATCCCGTCGAATGTGAATGCCGATATCAAGGCGACGACGGTGTTCGGTGGCAAGTATGTGTCGTTGACGACGCCGGCGCATCCGTCGCCGCAGAAGATCTCGGCGCACACGGTGCTGGATGCGCGTTCGGTGACGACCGAGATCAATACGTTGTTTCAGACGATCACCTCGATCGCGCAGAAGGTGGATCCGGTCAAGCTGAATTTGACGTTGAGCGCGGCGGCGCAGTCGTTGGCCGGGTTGGGGGACAGGTTCGGGCAGTCGGTGGTGAATGCGAACGCGGTTTTGGATGAGGTGAATCCGCGGATGCCGCAGGCGCGCAAGGACATTCAGCGGTTGGCGGCGCTGGGCGACACCTATGCGGACGCCTCGCCGGATCTGTTCGACTTCTTGAACAACGCGGTGGTCACCTCGCGCACGATCAACGCGCAGCAAAAGGATTTGGATCAGGCGTTGTTGTCGGCGGCGGGGTTCGGCAACACCGGCGCGGACCTGTTCACCAAGGGCGGCCCGTACCTGGCGCGCGGGGCCGCCGACCTGGTGCCGACGGCGCAGTTGCTCGACACCTACAGCCCCGAGATCTATTGCCTGATGCGCAGCGAAGTCGATGCGCTGGGCCCCACGGGCGCGGCCGAAGGCGGCTTCAACGGCTACTCGCTGAACATGGACACCGAAGTGCTCTCCGGGCTCGGACTGATCGCGAACCCGGTGTCCGCGGTGCCCGTCATCGCGTCGCTGGTGGGCGGTGTCGCCGGGGTGGTCGGCGGGGCGCCCAACCCCTACATCTGGCCCGAGAACCTGCCGCGGGTGAACGCCCGCGGCGGCCCCGGCGGCGCCCCGGGTTGCTGGCAGAAAATCAGCCGCGACCTATGGCCCGCACCCGAGTTGGTCATGGACACCGGCAACAGCATCGCGCCCTACAACCACCTGGACACCGGATCGCCGTACGCGATCGAATACGTCTGGGGCCGCCAGGTCGGCGATAACACCATCAACCCCTAGCAGCCGAAAAGCTTGCTAGAGGCGGCGATTCGCGTCTCGCTCCGGCCCGCTCACGCCTGGGTAGCGGCGGTCGGCCGCTCATTGGATTTCACATCGCGCCCCGCACCGGCCGACACCGTGGCCGCCTCACCGCGCGCCAGGCCCACCGTCGCGACGATCACCACCACAGCCGTCACCGCCAGGACAAACCACTCCCAGCCGCCGGCCGCGAGCGTCTCGCCGAGCACGACGATCCCGAGGATCCCGCCCACCACGGGCTTCGCCACGATGATCGTCGGCAGGGACGCGGTGAGCGCGCCGGCCCGATACGCCGATTGGTGATAGATCATCCCGGCCACCCCGCAGCCCACCAGGGCATAGAGCTCGAAGGATTGCCACACCTGGCCCGGATGGCGCTCGAGGATGTCGACGACGCCCTTCATCAGGACCGCGAACACCGCGAGCAGCGATCCGGCCACCGCCGCCAGCAGCAGCGCCGCGACGGGACGATCCACCCAGATGCGGGCGCCCAACAAGCCCAGCAGCAACAGCGGGCCGATCACCGCGGCCACCACGAGCCACGTCTGCAGCGGCGCCCGCTGCTGACCGCCGGTCGGGTCTCCGATCGCGATCAGCACCGCCAGCGCGACCGCCAGCAGCAGCGCCCAGGTCCACTCCCGGCGCGTGATCGGGTGCTGGCTCATCCGCGCGTAAATCGGCAGCGCGAACAGCAGCGCCGTCACCTGCAGCGACATCACCAGCAACACCGAGCCCTTGTCGAGGGCGGCGGCCAGCAGCACGTAACTGCCGATGTCGCCCAAACCGCCCAGCCACCAGCGGGTGTCGCGCAGCAACATGCCGAACAACGTCAGGTGGCCCACCCGCCCGTCGGTGACCTCCTGCGCGGACCGCTGACGCACGACGTTGCCGATCGCGGATGCCAGCGCGGCACACAGGGCGAGAATGGCCGCCAGATGCACGTCGGACATGGCATAACCTCCTCACCCAGCTGGCTTGTGCTCGAACTACTAATTTAATCGCGGCGCCGACCCGCGCGCCCCGCGGTTGCCCAGCCGCACAGACGCGGCCCGCTCAGAGCGGGAATGCGGTTCCGGTGAGCCGCTCGGACAGTTCCCAGAGCGCGGCGGCGGTGCCCGCGCTCTTGGCCGGCCAGTTGCGCCACGTCGGTTGGGTGCGACCGTACAGCCCGAACCGCGGGCCGACGAAGGTGTTGCCCGGCAAATCCTGCGACACCGCGTACAACGTCTGGCGGGCGCCGAACTCCGCGTCGGTCGACACGATGCGGTCGACCGCCAGGACCGCCGCGTCGCCCAGTTTGCGGCCGGAGTTGCCCTGCAGGTTCGTGTGCGACCATCCGGGGTGGGCGGCCAGGGCGCGCAGCGACGCGCCGACGCCGTCCAAACGCCGCTGCAGCTCGCTGGTGAACAGCAGATTGGCCAGCTTCGACTGGCTGTAGGACAGCCAGGCCGAATAGGGCCGCGACTGAAAGTTCAAGTCTTTGAGGCTGATATAGCCGAAGTGGTGCATCAGCGAGGACACCGTCACCACGCGGTCGGTCAGCTTGGGCAACAGCAGGTTGGTCAAGGCGAAGTGGCCGAGGTGATTGGTGCCGATCTGACCCTCGAAGCCGTCGACGGTCACCGCGTGTTTGGTGGCCATGATGCCGGCGTTGTTGACCAGGACGTCGACGGTGTCGATGCCCTCGGCGAAGCGTCGCACCGACGACAGGTCCTGCAGATCGAGCTGGCGCACCTCGGCCCGACCGGGGCCGGCCATGCGGGCGGCGGCGGCGTGCCCCTTGTCGGTGTTGCGGACGGCCAGGATGACGTGGCCACCGACCCGCACCAACTCGCGGGCGGTGACCTCACCCAGCCCGGCGTTGGCGCCGGTGATGATGACGGTACGTCCGGCGAACGAGGGCAGCTCCGCTGCGGTCCAATCGGCCATGGCAGACACCCTAACGACGCACCTGCCGGGCGCGCCGCTGGGCCGAGCGGCCGCGCGGTGGCGGTGAGGACGCATTGCTCGTCCGGCGGCGCTCGCAGGTATCGTGCCTGGGATGACCAGCGACATCCCACCGGCGCGGGTAGCACGACAGCGGTGTTTTGTCAGGTACGCGTGGGGGACCGCCGGATGTTTCTAGGCGTCATCGTCAATCCGAAAGCGCGGAAGAATCGTGCCGCGCCCCGCGGGCGCATCGACGAACTGCGTCGCCTCGTCGGTCCCTGGGGCGAGGTGCACGAGACCGCATCCATCGACGATCTCCGCGAAACCATCGCGCAGATCGGTCCCCGGGTCACCCACCTGGTGGGCGACGGTGGCGACGGCGCGCTGCACTGGTTGATCAACGAAACCGAGCGATGCATCGGCGACCCGGAAAGTTGGCCGGCGTTCGTCCCGTCCAACGGGGGCAGCGTGAACGCGGTGGCCCGCAAGGCCCGGGTCCGCGGCCGGCCGGAGACGATCATCCGCGCATTGGTCGCCGCCGCCGAGGCCGATCAGCCTCCGCCCGAGATGTGGCTCGACACGCTGGTGCTCGACGGCGAAACCGACGACGGCACGGCGTTTCATCGCCTCTGCTTCGGGCTGGCCGCCGGCGGGGTCGGGAACCGCTTCTACGACCGGTATTACGACGCCCCCGATCACGGTCGGCTCGCCGTCGCGCGGGTGATCGCCCGCAGCTTCGGCGACTACATCACGTCCAAGATCGCCCCGAGCCGGGTCAAGACGCCGAACTACGCCTCGATCCTGTTCACCCCCACGAGCGCCCGCGTGGTCATCGACGGCGAGGAGGTCCCGTCGCGCACGCACAGCCTGCTGCACGCCGGCGCGATCGATCTGCGCATCGGCGGCCCGCTGCGGTTGTTCCCCAAGGCTTCCGAGCCGGGCGCGCTGCACTTTCAGGCCGGATACCTGCGGCCGTCGCGGATCGTGGCGCAGCTTCCCACGGCGCTGACCAACGGCATGCTCCGCGGCAAGGGGCTGCGCGATGTCAACGGCCACGAGATGATCATCGAGGCCGAGGACGAGCCGCTGTCACCCATCATCGACGGGGAGCGCTTCCTGGGCATCGTGAAGCTCGTGGCCCGGGCGGGACCGCGGATCCGCATCGCGCAGGTCGCCCCGTCCACCATCGCCCGCGCGCACAGCGCGCCGGCGCCGTGACGCCTGTCACTTTTTAGTTCGCAATCCACTTCCGGCGCCTGGGCACAAAAAGCCCGGAAAATCGGAATATGGAAATCTTTTCTGGCTCAGCGATTTGACCATAAGGAGACGCGGGTGGCAGGGTTATTATTGCGCGCGCCACAGGACATATGAATTGCGTGGATTAGTACATCCGTACGTCAGTATCTGAGGAGCAACATCGAGCATAATTCCTGGTCACCCACCACTGAGATACTGAAGTCCGTATCGACACAGATCAGGATTTGTGCAATTAAATTCCCCGCTTAAGTCGAAGCTGTGAATGTGTTGTGCATAGCCCATTAATGATGCTGGATGTTTTGCTCTTCACCGGCCGTCAGGGTTACATTGGTTTTATATTCATGACGGAAGTCGTTCCCGGGCTCAGCCCAAACCTGGAAGGGGGTCGCTCCAAAGATGGAGACGCTGATCGATTACCTGCACAAGTGGGAAGCGCTGAAGCCGGACCAGACTCTCTTCCGCTTCGTCGACGCCGACGGGCGCGAACTCGAGCACTACACCTATCAGAGCTTCGCCGACCGCACCCGCGAACTGGCCGCCTACCTGTCCAAAGAGGCCGACCTCAAAGCGGGCGAGCGCGCGTTGCTCGTCTACCCCCCCGGCCTGGAGATGATCGCGGCGCTGTATGCCTGCGCCCGAATCGGGGTGATCGCCGTCCCCGTCAGCCCACCGCTGCCCATGTCGTTCGAGTCCGGACTGGCCAAGCTCAGTTTCATCGCGCGGGATTGCGGCGCCAAGGCCGTGCTGTCGACGAAGCAATTCGAGTACGACTTCCGGCTGCTGCTCGGCCAGCGCCACGGTGGGCAGGCGTGGTCCGACGCCGCCCTGCCGGAGCTGCCCTGGTTCGCCACCGACGGCGCCCAGGAATTCGGCGGCGCCCCGGTGGCGGACACGCCGGGGGACGTGCTCTTCCTGCAATACACCTCGGGCTCGACGAACGACCCCAAGGGCGTCATCGTCAGCCACGCCAACGTGATTGCCAACGGGTCCGCCTTCACCGGCGACGTGGTCCTGGCCTCGTGGCTTCCGCAGCATCACGACATGGGCCTGATCTCGGCCTACATGTTCATCCTGCTGCTGGGCGGGTCCACCCATGCGATGTCGCCGCTGGACTTCCTCGCGCGGCCCTCGTCCTGGCTTCGGCTGATCAGCGACGTGCGCGCCACGCACACGCCGGGACCGAACTTCGCGCTCGAATACTGCCTGCGTGAAGACAAGCTGCCCGCGTCCGAGCTGGCCGGTGTCGACCTGAGCAGCCTCGAGTGCATCGTCGTGGGGGCAGAACCGTTGCGGGCCAACACCTTCGACCAATTCCGGAAGCGGTTCGGCGACTACGGCCTGCGGCCCGAGGCGCTGACCGGCGCCTACGGCATGGCCGAGTCCACCCTGATCGTCTCGATCCGGGGGCGCCAGACCATCACAGTGAACAAGCGCGGGCTGGAAAAGAATGTCGCACGCGTCGAAAAGGCGTTGCCGGAGAACAGCAACCAGGTCCCGCTGGTCAGTTGCGGCAAGCCCATCGACGAAACCCTGGTTCGCATCGTCGATCCCGAATCGCGGACGGCGCTGGGCGAGGGTCGGGTCGGCGAAGTCTGGCTGGACGGGCCCTCCAAGGGCGGCGGCTACTGGAACCGCCCGGAGCTCACCGCGGAGATGTTCGGGGCCCGCATCGCCGGCGATGACCACCACACCTATCTGCGGACCGGCGATCTCGGCTTCCTCTACGAGGGTGAGCTGTTCGTCTGCGGCCGCAGCAAGGACCTGATCATCGTGCGCGGCGTCAACTGCTACCCCTCCGACGTCGAAGCCGTCGTCGAACGCTCCGCCGGCCAGGTCCGCAGCGGGTGCGTCGCCGCGCTGTCGGTCGAGCGCGACGAGCAGGAGGCGTTGGTCGTGGTCGCCGAGGTGCGAGACGAGCACAACCTGCCCGACGCGAAGGCCCTGGCCCGCGCGATCCGGCGGCACTGCCACATCGATCCGCACACCATCGTGTTCGCGCCGCCACGCAGCATCCCCAAGACGACCTCGGGCAAGATCCGGCGCGCGCGGACCCGCCAGCTGTGGCTGGACGGCACGCTGCCCGCGTTCACGAGTTGGGTCAACCCGGCGGCCACCCGGACCCGCGAGGCCGTGGAGGTCAGTGCGGGCCCGCTGGAGCGCTTCCGCAATCTCATCGAGAGCTACGACCTCACCGGCGACGAGGACTGCTCGTTCGCCGACCTCGGCATCGATTCGCTGGCGCTGGCCGAACTCCGCACCGACCTGCAGGCCGTGCTCGAGGAGCACGGCGCGGGCGAGCTCGCCGACGAAGTCAACACGCGCCTGCTGCAGCGGCTGACGGTGGCCGAATTCTTCGGGCTGATGCGCCAATTCGGCGAGGGATCCGGCCAGCCGCTGGACGCCCTGCGCCGGGCGCTGGAGCAGATCTCGGCCGACTACGAGGCCTACGAGACCGCGCAGATGCGTGCCGACGCCGCCCTGCCGCTGCCCGAGCTCGCGCCCGCGCGAGCCGGTGCGCCCACCGACATCCTGCTGACCGGCGCGACCGGGTTTTTGGGGCCGTTCCTGGTGGGCAGCCTGCTCAGCCGGACGTCGTACAACGTGCACGCGCTGGTGCGAGCCACCGACGCCGCGCACGGTTTGGACCGTATCGTCGCGTCGCTGCGCCGCGCCCAGCTCTGGACGCCGGCGCTCGAGGCCGAGGTCCGGGCGCGGGTGCGGGTGATCTGTGGCGATCTCGCCGAGCCCGCGCTGGGCATCGGGGAGGCGGCCTTCCAGCAACTCGCCGAGGACGTCGACGCCGTCGTGCACAACGGCGCGCTGGTCAACTACGTGCGGACCTACGACGCGCTGCGGCCCGCGAACGTGGAAGGCACCCGCGAGCTGTTGCGGCTGGCGATGACCGCCCACCGCAAGACTTTCCACCTGGTCTCGAGCACGTTCATCTACGGCTGGAGCACCGAACCGGTGGTCGGGGAGTGGGACGCGAACGAGAAGATGGCCGGGCTGGACTTCGGCTACTCGCAAACCAAGTGGGTAGGCGAGCAGCTGGCGCTGGCCGCGCAGCGGAAGGGCCTCGACGTCCGCATCTACCGGCCGTCGCTGATCTCGCCGACCCGGGCGGGCTTCGGCAGCCAGGACGACATCCTGGTGCGCCTCACGGCATTCATGATCGAGCACGGTCTGGCCGTCAACGCGCTCAACCAGATCAGCCTGCTGCCGGCGGACCTCATCGCGGATCACATCGTCGCGCTGATGGACCTCCCAGACGAGTCGGGCAGTGTCTTCAACATGACGGCCGACGACTACTACAACCTGACCGACATCACCCGGATCTTGACCGAGCGCTACGGGTACCGCTTTGAGTACCACGACATCGAATCGTTCGCCGAGCAGCTGGACCGTCGGTGCACGCCGAACGACCAGATGTATCCGCTGGTCGACTTCCTCACCCGGTCGGCGGGCAAGATCGCGGCGATGCGCGACAAGCGCTACGACAACACCCAGTACCGTCATCGGCGGGGGCTGGCCACGGTCCGCCTGCGCGAGCCGGCGCTCACCGAGACGGTCGATCACCTCGTCCGGTTCTTGCGCAGCGAGCGTCTGATCACTGAAGTAGAGGACGAGGCCCAACGCAGCGCCTAGCACGGAAAGGGGATGGCAACGATGTTCACCGTCGATGACATGGCAGCGGGCCCGCATGACGCCTCGCTCGATCACGAGCGCATCGTCCTGCAGGCGCGTGACGTCGACTTCGACTGGTCGACGCTGCCGTTCTACTACGTGCCGAACGAGCCCTTCACCACCCACTTCTGCAACGTGCTGCATCTGCTGTTGCCGGCGGGTGAGGAGTTCATCGTCGACGCGTTCAAGGACACCCTGCCGCTGATCAAAGACGATCAATTGCGGCGCGATGTGCAGGGATTCGTCAGCCAGGAGGCCATGCACTCCCAGGCGCACGCGGGGGTGCTCGGGCACTTCGCGGCCAGAGGCATCGACGTCACGCCGTTCACCGGCCAGATGCGCTGGCTGTTCACCCAACTCATCGGTGACCGGCCGCACTGGAGCCGGCGTCGCCGGCAGAGCTGGTTGCTCGAACGGGTCTCGATGGTGGCGGCGCTCGAGCACTACACCGCGATCCTGGGCGAATGGATTCTGGACACCCCGCAGCACGACGCCCTGGGCACCGATCCGGTGATGTTGGACTTGCTGCGCTGGCACGGCGCCGAGGAGGTCGAGCACAAGGCCGTCGCGTTCGACACCATGAAGCACCTGCGCGCCGGGTATTGGCGGCAGGTGCGCACCCAGCTGCTCGTGACGCCGGCGTTGCTGTGGCTGTTCATCCGCGGCGTGCGGTTCATGTATTCGGTCGACCCGTACCTGCCGCCGGGGACCAAACCGCGCTGGCGCGACTACTTCCGCGCGGCACGAAGGGGCTTGGTGCCCGGGCCATTCCAGTTCCTGCGGGTCATCGGCGCCTACTACACGCCGAGTTTCCATCCGTCCCAGCTGGGCGGGGTGGGTCGCGCGGTCGACTATTTGGCCCGCTCACCCGCCGCCCGCGCGTCGCACTGAACACGGGAGCGTTCGGGATGACTCAGTCCAGCACAGTGATCGCCTCCGACGGGGTTTCGCTGGCCGTCCACGCCTACACGGAGATCGACCCGCGGCGGCCCACCGTTCTGGCGATCCACGGCTACCCGGACAACCACCACGTGTGGGACGGTGTCGCAGGTGAACTCGCCGGCCGGTTCAACGTCGTGGCGTATGACGTGCGCGGGTCTGGCGACTCCTCCAAACCGGCACGGCGAACGGATTATGTGCTGCCGCAGCTGGTTTCCGATGTCGGCGCGGTGATCGACAGCCTCGGGGTTGGCCAGGTTCACCTGTTGGCCCACGACTGGGGTTCGATCCAGGGCTGGGCGGCGGTCACCGACGATACGGTGATGGCCAAGGTCGCCTCGTTCACGTCGATCTCCGGGCCGCACCTGAACTATGCCGGCAGGTTCCTACGGTCCCCGCGCACACCGCGTGCCGTCTTCGACGTCGTCAAGCAGGCCCTCGCGTCGTCGTACATCTGGTTCTTCCTGTGCCCGGTTGTGCCGGAGCTGGCAATCCGCTCGCGCGCCACCGGGAAAGTCTTTGCCGCGGTGGAACGTATCGGCCGCAGCCGCGGCAGCGACCGGCAGCGGGCGGCGGCGACCCGGTCAATCGACGACTACCTCAACGGCCTCAACCTGTACCGGGCGAACATGCCGGCGCCGTTCTTCGTGCCGGTGAAGCAGTTGCCGCAGACACGGGTGCCGGTGCAGGTGCTCGTCGCCCGGCGGGATTATTTCGTATCGCCCGCCCTGCAACGGTTTACCGGCTCCATTCCGGACGGCGGCAGGATCGTCCCGATCGAGGGTGGCCATTGGGTGGTCACCTCGCATCCCGACGTCATCGCCGGATTCACCGGCGAGTGGGTCAACCTGACGTCGGAGCCCGCGGGCCGTCACGGCATGGGGCAGGCGTGAGGATGGCTGTGACACGGGCTATTTGGGACAGCATTCCGGCCGACCTCTACGGCCGGCGCAAACGCGACCGGATGTACACCGCGTTGTACGGCGTCGGCACGCTGTTCGGCGGCATGGCGTCGGCGTCGCGGTGGACGCCCTCACGGGTCCAGCCCGTGCGGCGGACCACGACCGCGGTGATCACCAAACGTGAGGAGCCGGCGCCCGATGTGGTCGCGTTGACGCTGGCCGACCCGGACGGCGGATTGCTGCCATCCTGGACGCCCGGCGCGCACATCGACGTCCGGCTCCCTTCGGGACGCCGCCGGCAGTACTCGCTGTGTGGTGCGCCCGGGCGGCGCACCGACTATCGCATCGCCGTGCGCCGCATTCCCGACGGCGGCGGTGGTTCGATCGAAATGCACGACACCTTGCACGTGGGGGACTCGATCGAGTTCGAAGGCCCCCGCAACGCGTTTTATCTCGTCACCGACGAGCACGAGGTGTTGTTCGTGATCGGCGGCATCGGGGTCACGCCCATCCTGCCCATGATCCAGACCGCGCAGCAGCACGGAATCAATTGGCGCGCCGTGTATGCCGGGCGCAGCCGCGATTACATGCCGCTGCTCGACGAAGTGGTGGCGGTCGCGCCGGACCGCGTCACAGTCTGGGCCGACGACGAGCGCGGCCGGATCCCCACCGCGGCGGACCTGCTGGCCGACGCCGGCCCAACCACCGCCGTCTACGTGTGTGGCCCGACCGCGCTGCTCGAATCGGTGCGCATCGCGCGCGACGAACTCGTGAACGCGCCGTTGCACTACGAACGTTTCGGACCGCCGCCGGTGATCGACGGCGTCCCGTTCGAACTGGAACTCGCGCGTTCGCAGCGGGTCCTCACCGTGCCGTCCAACCGGTCAGCACTCGACGTGATGCTCGACCGCGACTCGACGACGGCCTATTCCTGCCAGCAGGGCTTCTGCGGTACCTGCAAGGTGAAAGTCCTTGCCGGACAGGTCGATCGACGGGGGAGCGCCGCCGAGGGTGACGACGAGATGCTGGTCTGCGTGTCCCGGGCCAAAAACGGGCGCGTGGTCATCGACGCCTGAGCGTTTCGAATCGCCTACATGGGGCCGGGAAGCTCTCCCAGGCTGGAAAGTTCGGCATGCACGGGTCCGATGGCGGCCTGGTATTGCTCGTCGGTGATGGTCTTGGCGTAGTAGCGGCTCATGCGGAGCTGGTATTGCTGGTCCCGGAGTTGGCGGATCCGATCGAGCCTGGCGGCGTCCGCCGCGTCGAATTTGAGCTGCTCGACGCTGATGTGGCCGGCCATGACCTGTTCGATGGGCGAGAGCCGGTAGCCGCAATGGGCGAGCAGCTCCAAGTAGACCTTGTGGGATGGCTGTTCTCCTGCCCGCCACGTGCCGCGCTGGGTTCCCCATTCGAAGGCGGCCAGCACCATCGCGAGCGTCACGACGATCGGGCGCGCGTCGGCGTTGGCCACTGCCGCCAAGTCCTCATCGCGGGAGGCGTCGACGCCGAGAAGCTCTGCGGCTATTGACATGCTGGCCGGGCAATGCAATTCGGTCAGGTAGTGGAAGTTGCGGGCGATGAAGATGTCGATCCATGGCGGCGGCGCCGCAAGGAGATTGGCCCGAACCCAGTCGCGGCGCGCCCCGGCGACGCTCCGCGCGAGTCGGTCCAGCTCGCGCATCAGCACCCAGTCGCGTTTGGCGTCGGCGGCGGCCTCGGATTCCAGCTTGGTGGGCCGGCATCCGGTGAACGTGGAACTTCCCTCAACCTCGTCGAGGCTTAAGGGTCGCGCTTCGTCAAAAGTCAGGTAGGACACATAGACGCCCAATTCCGGCGACCCCACGCGTTTTGTCAAATCGCTCATGGTCGTCTTTCCGGGCAACAACCTGCAGATGTGATCCCGCTGCCTGAGGTCATCCCGGCTATAGATGAGGCCGATTTCCCGGTGGCGCGATCGGTCGTCGTTGTCCAGATACACGCACCACCCGGCCGGCCCGGCGATTCCCGGTACGTAGTGGGAAGAAATCTCGACCAGCAGGTCATCGATGGTGGCCGAGGCGGGATAGACCCAGAACTCGCGATGGGAGTCGACGTCGTCGCCTGTGCCCCAGGTTGAGGGCGAGGTAGTCCTTGACGGCGAAATTGGTGGCCATCACAGCCAGGCCCGTCAGCATCCCGCCACCGGGGCCGAACTGGATCGCGGCGGAAATCGTGGGATTGCTCGCCCACAACGTCGTCGGCCAGGTCTGGTTCTCGGCCGCCCAGTGCGGCGTCGCCACGACGGTGTTCGACCACATGAGCAACACCGCGATCGCGATCTCGGCCAGCACCCAGGACGGTCGTCGCCCGAACCCCCGCAGGTAGGCGACGGCGCACGCCGCGCTCCAGCCGATCAGCACCGCGAACAGGACCCAGCCGAGCGCGGGCCGGCGCAGATCGGGATTGATCGCGATTTGAAACCCGGCGGCATACACGCAACTCAGCAACCGAAAAACCTGCGCCGCGCGCCACAGCGGCGTCGTGGGATCGGGGCCGTGATTCGCCATCGTGGTCAGCATAAATGCGGACGGTCCCCAGCGGGTCGCCCACGCCGAAAAGACGTGGGCCGCAGCGCCTTATCCGCGGTCGTCGGCGGGACGGACGCGCTGGTGCGCCGTCAGGAGCAAATGGTCGAATTCCGACTGGGTGTTGAGCGGCAAGCCCGCGCCGCGGAAGTCCTCGGCGATCTGCTCGGCGAGCGGGCGCAGCTTGACATTCGCCTCCTGCGAGAGCCATCGGAGCAATTCGAAGGCCGCGCTGTCGCTGAGGCCATAGATCAGCATCAGCATGCCCTTGGTGCGTTCGATGCCTGCCCGATTCTCGTTGATCTCAGCGAGTTTCGCGCTGACCGCGTCCTCGTGTACCTGCCCGTTCGATGCGGAGACGTCGATGTAGAACCCGTGCGTCCCGATCACGTCGCCGTCGTCATCGTAGAGCCGATCGCCGACCACGACGACGTGGCGTACGTTTCCGCCGGTGTCGATGATCCGGTGCCGGGTGCTGAACGCCTGGCGCGTGTGCACGATCTGATCGATGGTGGCCGCGACCTGCCCGCGGTCATCGGGGTGTTTGTGCGAGAGCACCAAATCGGTGGTGGGCACGACGGTGCCCGGTTCGTAGCCGTGCATCCGCTCCACCTGTTCCGACCATTCCCAGCGCTGATCGGTGAAGTGGAACCGAAACCAGCCCGCGGGTTGCGCGTTGCCGCCGGACAACGCCTGCTCAACGCTGGCCGTTTCGCCGTTGAGTTCCCATGTCGATTCCACCGTGGCTCCTCGCTCACTGCCGTGGCGGGCGGCGGCCGCGAGGCCCACACGCGAGCGCGTGCGCCTGCGGCCGCCGCCCGGTCCGTCGCCCGGTCAGGCGTTGATGACCTCGCGCTGGGCGGCGCCCTCTGCGACGGCGTGGTGCCCGTCGCCGCGGCCGACGGCGATCTTGCGGGGCTTGGCCTTCTCGGCCACCGGGATGTGCAGACTCAGGACGCCTTCGGAATAGGAGGCCTGGATCTTGTCGGTGTCGAGGTTTTCGCCGAGCACCAGCTGGCGGCTGAACACGCCGCGCGGGCGCTCGGTGGCGAGCATCTCGCGGTTGGGGTCGAGGGCCGGGCGTTCGGCGCGCACGGTCACGACATTGCGCTCGATGTCGATGTCCAGCGAGTCGGCATCGATGCCGGGCAGGTCGAACTCGACGACGAACTCCTCGCCCTGGCGCCAGGCGTCCATCGGCATGACTGCAGGCCGGGCGGCCGTGCCGAGGACCTGGTGGGCAAAGCGGTCGAGCTCACGGAAGGGATCTGAACGCATCAGCATGGTTGTCACCTCTCACTCCGATCTACGCGGTAGTCCGGCAAATTTCCTATGTCTGACGACATAGATTCGGTATAGCATTGTCGACATATTCATGCAAGTGTGCTAAACAGATTTTTTGAGTGAATCAGCTGAGGGGATGTGCGATGGTCGAACATCGCGGCGAGGCCGGGGCGCCGGCGTCCGGCCACGGCGTGTACGGAATCTCGGTGGCCGCCGAACTGTCCGGGATTCCGGTGCAATCGTTGCGGCTCTACGAACGCTATGGGCTGCTCACGCCCGCGAGAAGCCAAGGGGGAACGCGCCGCTACAGCGCCGACGACCTCGCGCGGCTCCGGCGCATCAGCGGTCTGGTCGAGGCCGGCGTCAACCTGGCCGGCATCGCGCGCATCCTCGATCTCGAAGACGACAACGAGACGTTGGCGGCCGCCAACACCGACCTGCGGTCCACCAACCGCACGTTGCGAGAAGCGGCGAAGGCGGCCAAGCCCGCCGAGTCCCGGGACGGGCAGGGCACGCGCCGGTGAGCTGATCGCCGATTGCGCCGGGCGGCGCCGGGTACTCGACCCCCTATGCCTTCAAGGAGAAGCGATGGGTGAGTTGACGGAAACCGGCGCCCAGGTGGTGGACGGTGCACGCCAGGAGGCGGACGCCTACCGGGGCGACAATCCCCGGCCGCTGAGGGGCTACCTGGCGGTGTTGGTGGTCTACGGCCTCGTCGTGACGGCGGCGGTGGTCGCCGCCGTGGTCAGCGGGCGCACGTTGCCGTCGCGCTGGCGGATTCAGGACCTGATCATCCTCACGCTGGGCACCCACAAGCTCTCGCGAACGTTGACCAAAGACGCGGTGACCAGTCCGCTGCGCGCCCCGTTCACGCATTACGCGGGCACCGGCGGCCCGGCCGAGGTCCAGGAAGAGGTCCGCGAGCACAGCGAGTTTCGGCACAGCCTGGGCGAGTTGTTGACCTGCCCGTTCTGCCTGGACATGTGGGTCGCCACCGGATTCGCCATCGGCCTGGTGTTCGTACCCCGGTTCACCCGGCTGATCGCGGGCGTCTTCAGCGCGCTGGCCGGGGCGGATTTCCTTCAGCTCGCCTACGCGATGGCCCAGCAGTCCGCCGAAGGCTGACGATCAGCTGGTCTTGGGCATCGGGATGCCCTCGCTGGCCGTGAATTGCGCGTCGTCCTCGGAGGACAACCCGATGGAGACGACGGAGCGGTTGAACAGCATGTCGGTCAGGTAGGCCAGCGAGACCGCCCATCGGTTGACGCCGCGCGGAATCGCGTACAGGTGGTAGGACCTCGTCACGAGTTTGGCCGGCAGCCCGGACAAGTGGATGTTCAGCGGGTTGGCCACCGCGTAGCGGGGCCCCAGGTCGACCACCAGACCCAGGTTGCGGTGCTTGTATTGCTTGGGGCTGCCGTAACCGAGGCTGGCGGCGACGTTGCGGGCCAGCACCTTGCCCTGCCGGGTGGCGTGCTGGGCGGTCGGCGGCGTGATCTTGCCGGGCTGGGTGAGGTCGGGAACCGCGGCCGCGTCGCCGGCGGCGAACACCTCCGGGTGACCGGGCACCTGCAGATCGGGCTGCACCGTGATCCGGCCCTTCTCGGTCGGCAGCCCCAGGTCTTGGATCAGCGGGGCGCCGGTCACCCCCGTCACCCAGGCGATCGTGTGCGTGTCGATACGCGAATCATCGCTCAGCACAACGTGATCGGCGTGCGCTTGCTTGAGTGTGACGCCGAGCCGGACGTCGATACCGCGCTTGCGCAACACCTTCATCGCGGCCTCGCCTAGCTTCTTGCCCACCTCGGGCATCACCTGCTCGGCCAGGTCCAGGAGCAGGAATCGCACTTCGGCGGGGTTGAAGCCCATCTGTTTGGCCGCCGCGTCGGCCAGCGCCCGCAGCTGCGCCACCAACTCGGTGCCCGAGTAGGAGGCGCCGACCACCACCACGGTGCGCCGGGCCGCCACCACCCGCGGATCGTCCTCGATGTTGGCCAGCTCGAGCTGCTCGACGAAGTGGTCGCGCAGGTAGAGCGCCTCGGCGGTGGTCTTCAACCCGCGCGCATGCCTCGCGAGGCCCGGGACGTCGAACAACCGCGTCACCGACCCCGGCGTGAGCACCAGCCGGTCCCAGGACATGGAATGGCTGCGTTCCTCGGGATCGCAATACGTGAGCGTCTGTTGCGCGAAGTCCACCCCGTCGACGCGGCCGCGCACCGCGTGCACGCCCCGCAACGAATTGGCCAGTGGGACAGCGACAAATCGGGCATCGACCACCCCGCCCGCCACGTCGGGCAGCAACGGTGTGTACAGCATGTAGTCGACCGGAGAAATGATCGTGATGTCGACGGGCGCGTGCCGCCGGCGCAGAATTCGGGCCAGACGGCGGGCGCAGGTGAATCCGGTGAAGCCGCTTCCCACGATCACAATGGAGGTCACCGACCCGAGTGTAGGCGGACTTCAATGGTGAGGAGCGTCCCGCGCCGCCCCGAGACTGACGATGTCTTGAAAACGTCTGTTCGACACGGGATTTCACGGAGACAGGCCGGGCAAAAACGGCCCAGGGCGTCCTCCGCTCGGATGCCGCCGCCTACGCTATCGTCCGGGCGTTTCGTTATCGTGCCTTGCGCTTCGTTGTATGGCTCATAGACTTCTGGTGAGCGTTGGTATGCGCGGGCTGTGCGTGCCATCGCGACGCCTATCAGGAAGGGCTCTGCGGGCCACGAACGGTTCCGGGGGTGATGTGATGCGAGACGGCAGCGCCACGATTGCCAATCATTTGGTGGAACTGGTGGCCAATCTGGAGCGTGAACATAGCGGCACCGCGGCCGGCCTGCACGAACTGCTCGACGACGGGGTCCAGCACGTCACCGGCGCCCAGTACGCGGGGATCACCCTCGCCGAGAAGGGCGCGTCGGTCAGCAGTGTGGTCGCCACGCATCGCTACCCGATGGTGCTGGATGCCATTCAGGACACCTCCGGCGAGGGGCCTTGCCTGGCCGCGGCCTGGGAGCACCACATCATGCACATCGCCGACCTGACCGCCGAACGGCGCTGGTTGCGCTACCGCCGCATGGCGCTCGAGCAGACCCCGATCCGCTCCATCCTGTCGTTCGAGTTGTTCATCGACGGCGGCAGCATGGCGGCGCTGAATTTCTATGCCGACCACCCGCACGCGTTCAGCGAGGAGTCGGTGGAGATCGGCACGGTGTTCGCCACGCACATTGCCCTCGGGTGGTCGATGATGCGCCGCAACGATCAATTCCGTAGCGCCCTGGCCTCGCGCGACATCATCGGGCAGGCGAAGGGGGTCATCATGGAGCGCTTCGGTATCGACGCCGTTGAAGCGTTCCAGTTGCTGACCCGGGTCTCGCAACAATCCAACATCAAGCTGATCGAGATCGCGCGGGCGCTGATCGAGAGCGAGCATCCGCTCAGGCGCCGCGCGCACTGACCACGACGGGCGCCGGCGCCGGCGCTCGTCGTTTCGTCGGGTGCCAGGCGGGTATGCGCCCTTTCCATGAAGGCTGTCACGTGGCACGGCAAGCGCGATGTCCGGGTGGAGTCGGTGCCCGACCCGAAGATCGAGCAGCCCACCGATGCCATCGTCGAGGTGACATCGACCAACATCTGCGGGTCGGACCTGCACCTCTACGAGATCCTCGGGGCCTTCATGAAGCCGGGGGACATCCTCGGCCACGAACCGATGGGCATCGTGCGGGAGGTCGGCACTCAGACGGGCGACCTTCGGGTGGGGGACCGGGTCGTCATCCCCTTCCAAATCTCTTGCGGCAGTTGCTACATGTGCGGCCAGCAGCTCTACACCCAGTGCGAAACCACCCAGGTGCGCGACCAGGGCATGGGGGCGGCGCTGTTCGGCTATTCGGAGCTCTACGGCGAAGTCCCCGGCGGGCAAGCGGAGCTGCTGCGCGTCCCCCAGGCCCAGTTCACCCACATCAAAGTCCCTGTGGGACCGCCCGATTCGCGGTTCGTCTATCTGTCCGACGTGCTACCCACCGCGTGGCAGGCGGTGGCTTACGCCGACATCCCGGAGGGAGGCACGGTCACCGTGCTCGGGCTGGGACCCATCGGGGACATGGCGGCCCGCATCGCCGATCACCTGGGTTACCGCGTCATCGCCGTCGACCTGGTCCCGGAGCGGCTGGGCCGCGCCGCGCAACGCGGCATCCACACCATCGATGTGGGCCGGCTCGACTCCTCGCTCGGTGACGCGATCCGTGACCTGACCGACGGACGTGGATCCGACTCCGTGATCGAAGCGGTGGGCATGGAGGCGCATGGCTCGCCGACCGCCAAATTGGCGCAGCAGGCCACCGGGCTGTTGCCGGACGCGCTGGCCAAGCGGCTCATGCAAACCGCCGGCGTGGACCGGCTGTCCGCCCTGTACTCGGCCATCGACATCGTGCGGCGCGGCGGAACGATCTCGCTGATCGGCGTGTACGGCGGCATGGCGGACCCGCTGCCGATGCTCACCCTGTTCGACAAGCAGGTCACCCTGCGGATGGGGCAGGCCAACGTCAAACGCTGGGTCGACGACATCATGCCGCTGCTGACCGACGACGACCCGCTCGGCGTCGACACCTTCGCCACCCACGTGCTTCCGCTCGACGAGGCCCCGCACGCGTACGAGATCTTCCAGAAAAAGCAGGACGGAGCGGTGAAGGTCATCCTCAATCCGTGATCGGCTATGCCACAAGGCTTTCCGTGTGGTGACGCCGCCCCGGCGGGTGGCCCGGGAGTTTGACCGGCGCTTTCGCCGGGTATTGGATGCGCCATGACTCCACCAGAGGCCGCAGACGCCGGCGCCCCCACACCCACCGGCGAAGTGTGGCCGGGCAGGGCCTATCCGCTGGGCGCGACGTACGACGGCGCGGGCACCAATTTCGCGCTGTTCAGCGAGGTGGCCGAGCGGGTGGAGCTGTGCCTGTTCGACGCCGAGGGCGCCGAGAGCCGCATCACCCTGCCCGAGGTCGACGGCTTCATCTGGCACGCCTACATCCCCAACATCGAACCCGGCCAGCGCTACGGCTACCGCGTGCACGGTCCGTACGACCCGCAGGCGGGGCACCGATGCAACCCGAACAAGCTGCTGGTGGACCCGTACTCCAAGGCCATCGACGGCTCGTTCGAGTGGAATCAATCGCTCTTCAGCTATAACTTCGGCGACCCCGACAGCCGCAACGACGACGACTCGGCGGCCAGCATGCCCAAGTCGGTCGTGATCAGCCCCTACTTCGACTGGGGAAACGACCGCCCACCGGACCGCCACTACGCCGACACCGTCATCTACGAGGCACACGTCAAGGGCCTGACCCAGACCCACCCGGACATCCCCGAACAGCTGCGCGGCACCTACGCCGCGGTGGCCCACCCGGTGATCATCGAGCACCTCAAGGATCTCGGGATCACGGCCATCGAATTGATGCCGGTGCACCACTTCGCCAACGACTCCACGCTGGTCGACAAGGGCCTGTCCAACTACTGGGGCTACAACACGATCGGATTCTTCGCGCCCGACTTCAAGTACTCCAGCGCCACCACGCCGGGCGGCCAGGTGCAGGAGTTCAAGGCCATGGTGCGCTCGCTGCACGAGGCCGGCATCGAGGTCATCCTCGACGTGGTCTACAACCACACGGCCGAGGGAAACCACCTGGGCCCGACGTTGTCGATGCGCGGCATCGACAACGCCGCCTACTACCGGCTGGTCGACGACGACAAGCAGTACTACATGGACTACACCGGCACGGGTAACAGCCTCAACGTCGGGCATCCGCACGCGCTGCAGCTCATCATGGATTCCCTGCGCTACTGGGTGACCGAGATGCACGTCGACGGCTTCCGCTTCGACCTGGCCTCGACGCTGGCCCGCGAGTTCTACGACGTCGACCGGCTGTCGACGTTTTTCGAACTCGTGCAACAGGATCCGACCGTCAGCCAGGTCAAGCTGATCGCCGAACCGTGGGACGTCGGGCCGGGCGGCTATCAGGTGGGCAACTTCCCGCCGCAGTGGACGGAATGGAACGGCAAGTACCGCGACACCGTCCGCGACTTCTGGCGCGGCGAGCCCGCCACCCTTGACGAATTCGCCTACCGGCTGTCCGGTTCCGCAGACCTCTACGAGCACACCGCGCGGCGCCCGGTGGCGTCGATCAACTTCGTCATCGCCCACGACGGGTTCACGCTGCGGGACCTGGTGTCCTACAACGAGAAGCACAACGAGGCCAACGGCGAGGACAACAACGACGGCGAAAGCCACAACCGGTCCTGGAACTGCGGCGCCGAAGGCCCCACCGACGACGAGGCCGTCAACGCGCTGCGCGCCCGGCAGCAGCGCAACTTCCTGACCACCCTGCTGTTGTCGCAGGGCGTTCCGATGATCTGTCACGGCGACGAACTCGGACGCACCCAGAACGGCAACAACAACGGCTACTGCCAGGACAACGAGCTCACCTGGATCGACTGGGCCAACGCCGACGCGGGCCTGCTGGAGTTCACCCGCACGGTGTCGGCGCTGCGTGCCGAGCATCCGGTGTTCCGGCGGCGCCGGTTCTTTTCCGGAAAGCCGGTGGGCCGCCGCGGCCAGGGCGGGCTGCCCGACATCGCCTGGTTCACCCCCGACGGCACCGAGATGAGCGACGAGGACTGGGGCGCGGGCTTCGCCAAGTCCGTCGCGGTGTTCCTCAACGGGCACGGCATCCCCGGCCGCGATGAGCGGGGCCAACGGGTGCTGGACGATTCGTTCCTGCTGTGCTTCAACGCCCACCACGAACCGATCGAATTCACGCTTCCGCCAAAGGAATTCGGTGGCGCCTGGCAGGTCGTGGTGTACACCGGGCCCGACGAGACCACCCCCGCCGACGAGGTACCCGGCGGAGGCACCCTCAACGTGGAGGCCCACACCGCCGTGGTGCTGCAGGGACTCCCGTCGAGCTAGTCCCCGACGACCACCCCGTTCCCCGGATCGGGTGAATCGCTCTCGCCGACAAGCCACATCGGCTAATTTTTTCGGCGGCGGCATTGATGCTGCGCGCCGAGCGCCGGGAACGAGAGGGACAGCCGATGGACAGGCCCGGTCCCGACGCGCGACTGGAATCGGCGATGAACACCTCCGGGCGGGCCGCCGCGCTGTTGGTGCTCGTGGTCGCAGCGCTGACGTGGGTGGGCTGGACGGCAGGCATCGAGCGCTTGACGCGGATCTATCCGACCTGGCCGCAGATGATGCCGTGGACCGCGCTGTGGCTGGCCACGCTGGGCGCGGCGATCCTGCTGCAATGGGGGAATCCCTCGCGCGAGCGCCGATGGGCCGGACGGTGTTTGGCCGCGGCCGCGGCCGCCTTCGCCGTCCTCGTGCTCGCCGAGTACGCGAGCCTCGGCTCGTTCACCGTGGACAGGATCTGGTTCGGTGAGGCCGTCGGCATGCGCGAGTGGTCGTGGCCGGGGCGCCCGAGCGTTCAGACCGCGTTGTCGGCCCTGCCGTTGGCGACCGCCGTCGCGCTGATCCGGGTGGATCGGTGCACCCGCGCGGTCTGGCCGCTGTGCCTGGCGGCGAGCGCTGCCATCCCGTTCGTCACGGCCGGGGCCTACCTGTTCGACGCGCTGGCGCTGGTGGGGGTCTCGCCGTCAAAGGGCCAGGCGTTCCTGACGGCGGCGGCCCTGTTGCTGCTCGTCGCGGCCACGTCGCTGGCGCGCGTTGACCGGTTTCCGCTCGCGTGGCTGCTCGCGCGGCCCGACCGTTCCTCGCTCGTCCGGTTGCTCGCGATCCTGGCCGGCTTTCCGCTCGTCGTGGCCGTGGTGAGGCCGATCTTTTTGGAGCTCGGCCCGGACGCCAACGCGCAGTGGACCTTCTCGATCCTGTTGGGAACCGCGGTCGTCGGCGCGGTGACCTTCTACTTCAGCCAGCGCGAGCAGCACCTGCTGATCGCCAAGGAGCTGGCCAGCAAGCAACGCGCCGAGGCCGAGACGCGATATCGCATCCTCGCGGACAACGCCGTCGACATCATCGTGCACTTTCGCGGCGGCGGGGTCGCGTGGATCTCCCCGTCCGTGGAACCCGCGCTGGGCGGCCCGCTGTCGAGGTGGACCGGTACGGATTTCGCCCGCCGCATCCACCCCGAGGACCGCGACAAACTCCAAACCGCCCTGCGCCGCATCGCGGGGGGCGAACAGGTGCTCCAACGCTTCCGGGTGTGTTCCCTCGACGGCGAATACCACTGGGTCGACGGTCATGGGAAGCCCTACACCGATGCCCAGGGCAGCACCGATGGGCTGATCGCGGCGCTGCGGGTGGTCGACGATCAGGTCGAGGCCGAACAACAATTGGAACGGTTGGCACGGTTCGACACCCTCACCGGCCTGGTGAACCGGGCCGAGGCCCTGGCCCGCCTGGACGCCGCGCTGCGGCAACCGCGGCCCCCCGAAACGCATGTGGGCGTGCTGTTCTGCGACGTCGACCACTTCAAGGCGATCAACGACCGGTGGGGACACGGCACGGGCGACGTCGTGCTGGCGACCGTCGCGGCGCGGATCCGGGCGAGCGTCCGCCGCGAGGACACCGTGGGGCGCACGGGCGGGGACGAAATGCTGATCCTGCTGCCCGGCGTCCGCAGCGCCGACGAGCTCGCCCAGATCGCCGAGAAGATCCGCCGACGCGTCGCCGAACCCATCCACGTTTCCGGCAACACGATCGGCGCGACCTTGAGCATCGGTGCCACGCTCGCCCTTCCCGCCGAGTCCGTCGACGCGGTCACCGCGCGCGCGGATGAGGCCATGTACCGGGCCAAGTCGGGCGACCGGAACGCCGTGGTGGCGACCTAAGTGGCGACTTAAGTAGCGAGTGATCGCCAACGGACGTTTCGCATCCGGTAGGTTTCACCGCGACAGCGTCTCGCGTTACAAGAGAGGGCGAATATGTCAAGGACAGTGGTGGTCGGCGCCTCGAGTGGGCTGGGGCGTTGCATCGGGGTCGGTCTCGCGCAGCGCGGCGATCAGGTCGCGTTGCTTGCCCGGCGTCTGCAGCGCATCGAGGCCGCGGCCAAGGAGGCCGGCCCGAACGCGACCGCCATCGAATGCGATGTCACCGACGAGGCGTCCTGCCGGGCGGCGATCGGTCGGGCCGTCGACGCCCTCGGCGGGATCGACAACCTCGTCTACACACCCGCCGTCGGGCCGCTCGTGCGCATGGTGGACACCGACGCCGACACGTGGCGGCGCATCTTCGACACCAACGTGATCGGCGCATCGTTGGTGACGGCCGCGGCGATGCCGCACTTGACCGCGTCGGCCGGCAAGGCGGTGTACCTGTCCTCCGATGCGGGCACCTTCGGACCGCCGTGGCCGGGCCTGGGCGCGTACGGCGTCAGCAAGGCCGCCCTGGAACGGCTCGTGGAGGCGTGGCGGGCCGAACACTCCGACGTCGGCTTCACCAACCTGATCGTCGGGGAGTGCGCGGGCGGCGAGGGCGACGCGGCAACCGGAATGAACGCCGACTGGGATATGGACCTCGCCATGAAGGCGGTTCCGCTGTGGTCGTCGCGCGGCTGCATGCCCGGCAAATTGATGCCGGTCGACGACCTGATCGACGTCGTGCACACCATCCTGCGCACCAACGCCTCGACGTCGATGCCGCTCGTGGTCGCGCGCGGCGCGCCGGCCAGCCCGGCCGCGTTCGCCGAGGCCAACCAGTCCTAGCGCCGGCCGAGTTTCTCGCTCGCGAGGTCGGTGAGGAAGCGCGCCGCCGACGTCGGCCGGAACGCCAGCGCCGCCTCGGTGAGCGCGTCACGGGATTCGGTCGGCAGCTCGATGTCGGCGGCCGCGACGTTGAACTCGAGCTGCTCGACGCTGGACGCGCCGGGGATGGCCACCACGCCCGGGTAGCTGATCAACCAGGCGAGCGCCACCTGTGCCGGCTTGGCGCCGAGTTGCGTTGCGACGTCGCGCAACAACTGCAGCAGCGGCTCGACGCGGCGCAGGTTCTCGGTGCCGAACAACGAGTTCATCGCGCGAACGCCGCCGGGGCGGTTGTCGACGCCGTACTTGCCGCCCAGCAGTCCCTGCTCCAGCGGGCTATAGGCGATCACGATGCGGTTCTCCCGTTCGGCGAACGGCACCAGGTTCTTGAGCGCCTTCGGATAGGCGAGCGAGAAATGCACCTGGTTGCTGATGACCGGCCGGCCCAGCGCCGCGTCGGCCTTCTGCCACCGCTGCAGCGAATAGTTCGAGACGCCCGCCGCGCCGATCGTCCCGCGGTCCAGCAGGTCCCGCATCCCCGGCATGATCACCGAGTCGGGCACCACCGGGTTGGGCTGGTGGATCTGGTACAGCGGGATGCGGTCCAGTCCCAGCCGCCGGGCGCTGGCTCGCGCGCGTTGCCTGACGACGGCGGGGAAGGGAACGACCGGCATGATCTTGCTGGCCACCGCCACCTCGGCGCGTTCGTCGCCGAGTGCGGTGCCCAGGATCCGCTCGCTTTTGCCCAACCCGTAGACCTCGGCGGTGTCGAACAGCGTCACCCCCAGGGCTCGCGCGCGCCGCACGATGTCGCCCGCGGCGCCGGCGGCGTAGCTGTCGCCATAACCCCATTCGCGGGAGCCGAACTGCCAGGTGCCCAAGCCGATCCGGCTGACCCGCCCGACCCCGTCGACGTCGACATATTTCATCCGGTCAGCCTAGTGGCGATCGCAAGCGCGGCGGAGCCGGGCGCGGCGGGTCGCCACGCGTGGGCCGGTGGCGATCGCAAGCGCGGCGGAGCCGGGCGCGGCGGGTCGCCACGCGTGGGCCGGTGGCGATCGCAAGCGCGGCGGAGCCGGGCGCGGCGGGTCGCCACGCGTGGGCCGGTGGCGATCGCAAGCGCGGCGGAGCCGGGCGCGGCGGGTCGCCACGCCTGAACCGGTGGCCTTGCGTGCCGCTCAGCCGGGGATCTTGCCAAGGATGTAGTTGGCGATGGTGACCGCGGCCAGCCGGGGCCGTTCGCCGTCCGTGGTGCCGCTGGCCGACACGTTCAGGTCGAGGACGACGTTGGCCTTGGCCGCGACCGCCCGCGCCGAGCGCACCTGTATTCCCTTGGGCGTCAGGTCCAATGTGGTGATGCCGTTGCCGGCGTCAGCGGGAGCGCTCACCGCCATCTTGATCGGCTGCCCACCCGAAGCTGTCACGGTGACCGTCGAGCCGCCGCACTGGCGCCATCCGGACAGCAGCGTGTCCAGCTGGGACTGCGCCCCGGCCGGATCGCGGAACGCCGCCACGCCCTGGATGACTTGGATCGACTTGAACATGCTGCGCGTGTCGGTGAATTCGCCGGCGTGATACCCGGTGAAGGAGCCCGGGGTGTAGGCGTCCGGGCTGCCCGCGGCGATGCTTCCCCAGCATTCCGGGCGGTCGATGCTGCCGTCCTGCGCCGAGCGGCCGGGGCTGTTCCACGTCGGACCGACCTCGAGGTTCGCGTCGGAGGTGATGTTCCGCAGCGCGTCCAATCCGGGCAGCAGCGTGGTGATCGTGTCCGGTGGGACGGTCGGGGGCGGCGGCCCGGCCGAAGTGGTCGAGTCGTGTGCCGTCCGGTGCGACGACGTCGAGCCCCCCAGCGTCGCCCATCCGGCCAGCGCGACGACCGCCAACAGGATGAACACGTACGACAGCGTCACCCCGACCAGGGCGCGGTCGCGGCCGAGTTCGCCGGTGCGCCGGATCCGCGCCAATCCGAGGTGCCCCAGAACCGCTCCGGCGGGCGCGAACACGAACGCGAACACCAGTGACAGCGTCGCGAGGGTGTTGACGGCCGGGCGGTACGGCGGGGGCGCGGGCGGCGGCGGGATCACGGGCGGTTCCGCCGGGGGCTCGATCGGCTCCACCGGCTCGATCGGGGGGACCCGGCCGAGCGGGTCGTAACTCAGCGGGTTCTGCCAATACGGGTCCTGGGGGTTGGTCACGCCGTGCCTCCTTCGCGGCCGAACCTGCCCGAAATGTAGTCCACGACCAGGGACACATACCCCACCCGGGCCCGGCCACACCCGTTTGATGGCCGATTCCGCCGGGTAGCCGCTTCGGTGAGCGCGCAACAGCCCTGCGCGTCGAACCAAGGGAGATGGGAGGGACACCATGGCACGCACCGCCATCACGTCGCCCACCGACGTGGTCGACTTTCTCGTCAGTCAGCACGAGCAGATCAAGGCGATGTTCGCCGACACCCTGGCGGCGTCCGGAGAAGCACGGGAGAAGGCTTTTGTCGAGCTTCGGCGGCTGCTCGCCGTGCACGAGACCGCGGAGGAGGAAATCGTTCACCCGCGGGCCAAGCGCAAGATCGCCAATGGCACCACCGTGGTCGACAAGCGGCTGCACGAAGAGCACGAGGCCAAGACCGTGCTGCAGCGGCTGGAAAAGCTTGACGTCGACAGCGAGGAATTCACCCGCGAGTTGACCAAGCTGCGCGACGCGGTGATCGACCACGCCGAGCACGAGGAGCACGACGAATTCGCCAAGCTGGGCGAGGAATTGAGCGCCGACGAGCTGGAACGGATGGGCCGAGCCGCGCAGCTCGCCGAAGCGATCGCCCCCACCCGGCCCCACGCCGGTGTGGAATCACAGGTGGCCAACCTGGCCGCGGGCCCGTTCGCCGCGATGCTCGACCGCGCCCGCGACGCCATCGTGGGCAAGGGCTGACGAGCCACCCGAGGCTGGGTACCCCCGCTCGGTGGGGGAGCGGGGGTACCCACGCCGTCACATTCTGATGACAGCCACCGCGAAGGCCCCCGGCGCCGACCGCTATCTGCCCGAGGAGCGGGACATCGACGCGCTGCGCAGCGCGGCCGAAACATGCCACGGCTGTGCGCTTTTCGAAGACGCCACCCAAACCGTGTTCGGCAACGGGCATCCCGGGGCGCCGATCATGCTGGTGGGCGAGCAGCCCGGCGACCAGGAGGACCGCGCCGGTGAGCCATTCGTCGGGCCGGCGGGCCGACTGCTCGCACGGGCGCTCGAAGACGCCGGCATCGACCCGGTGCTGACCTATCAGACCAACGCCGTCAAGCATTTCAAGTTCACCCGCAAGGGCGGCAAACGGCGGATCCACCAAAAGCCCGGCCGCACCGAGGTCGTCGCCTGCCGGCCCTGGCTGATCGCCGAGATCGAGGCCGTGCAGCCCGAGGTCATCGTGTGCCTGGGGGCAACGGCCGCACAATCGTTGCTGGGCACCACGTTTCGGGTTTCCGAGCAGCGGGGCCGGGAGCTGAAGCTCCCGGCGTCCGTCGACATCGCAAGGACGCCCGAGCCCATCGTGGTGGCGACCGTGCACCCGTCGTCGGTGTTGCGCGACCGCAGCGACCGCCGCGACGAGGTCTACCAGTCGTTCGTCGACGACCTGCGCATCGCCCGCTCCGGGCTGGCGTAGCCGCTCGGCTGACCCGGCCGGGTCAGCTCTTCTTGTGCGGCATGAACTCCTGCATCTTGGTTTTCAGGCCAACCTTGACGAAGCCCACGCGGTCCTCGTCACCGGACAACACCGCGGTGGTGGCCGACTTGAACTGCTCCCAGGTGGCGTGCGGCGGGATGGGCGGCATGTCGGGATCGGTGAAGACGTCCAGCACGGTGGGGCGGTCGGCCGACAAGGCATTGCGCCACGCGTCGGACAATTCGTCCGGATCCTTGATCGCCATGGCGTTCAGGCCCAGGCTGGCCGCGAACGCGGCGAAGTCGACGTCGGGAAGGTTTTGGGACTCCGCGAATTTCGGGGCGCCGGCCATCGCACGCATCTCCCAGGTCACCTGGTTGAGGTCGTTGTTGTGCAGGATCGCGATGATCAGGCGGGGGTCTTTCCATTCGCTCCAGTAGCGCTTGATCGTGATCAGCTCGGCCATGCCGTTCATCTGCATGGCGCCGTCGCCGGCGAACACGATGACCGGCCGGTCCGGGTGGCCGAATTTCGCGCCGATGCCGTAGGGAACCCCGGGGCCCATCGTCGCCAGCGTCCCCGACAGCGAGCCGCGCATGTTGCCGCGGAAGCGCAGGTTGCGCGCGTACCAGTTGGCTGACGAGCCGGAATCGGCTGTGACAATGGCGTTGTCGGGCAGCTGCGGGGAGAGCTCGGAGAACAGCCGCATGGGGTTGATCGGGTCGGCGCTGACCATGGCTTCCTTGTCCATGGTCTCCCACCAGCGCGCCACGTTCTTCTCGACGCCTTCGCGCCACGACCGGTCCTCCTTGCGGCGCAGGTGCGGAATCAGGGCGCGCAGTGCGGACTTCGCGTCGGCGACCAGGTTGACCTCGTACGGGTAGCGCATCCCGATCATTCGCCCGTCGACGTCGATCTGCACCGCCCGGCACTGGTCGAACTGCGGCAGGAACTGCGTGTAGGGGAAACTGGATCCGACGGTGAGCAGCGTGTCGCAGCCCATCATCAGCTCGTAGCTCGGCCGCGTTCCCAACAGCCCGATAGATCCTGTGACCCAAGGCAATTCGTCCGACAGGACGTCCTTGCCCAGCAGCGCCTTGGCCGCGCCGGCGCCGAGCAGGTCGGCGACCTCGGCCAGCTCTTCGTGGGCCCCGCGCGCCCCGGTGCCCACCAGCATGGCGACCTTCTTGCCGGCGTTGAGGACGTCGGCGGCGCGCGCGATGGCGGCGTCGTCGGGGGCGATGTCCGGGTACTCGATGCCCAGGCTGGAGGGCACCATCTTGAACGCGTGCTCGGGCGGCGAGTACGGCAGCTCCTGGACGTCGCTGGGGATGATCAACGCCGTCGGCGCCCGCTGGGTCATCGCGATGCGGATCGCGCGGTCCAGCACGTTGGGCAATTGCTCGGGGACGGTGACCATTTGGACGTAGTCGCTGGCGACGTCCTTGAACAGGTTCAGCAGGTCGACCTCCTGCTGGTAGTTGCCGCCCATGGCGCTGCGGTTGGTTTGACCGACGATCGCCACCACCGGGACATGGTCGAGTTTGGCGTCGTAGAGGCCGTTGAGCAGGTGGACCGCGCCGGGGCCCGACGTCGCCGCGCACACGCCCACCCGGCCGGTGAACTTCGCGTAGCCGACCGCCTCGAAGGCGCTCATCTCCTCGTGGCGCGACTGGATGAACTGGGGCTTGTTGTCCGCCCGGCCCCACGCGGCGAGCAGGCCGTTGATGCCGTCGCCCGGGTAGCCGAACACGTGCTCGACGCCCCACGCCCGCAACCGTTCCAGCAGGTAGTCGGAGACCTCTTGTTTGGACATGTTGTTCCCTCCTGGGCAGACGGTTCTTCAGTGCTGGCGGGTGGGCGTGTGTGGCTGTTGGTTGAACCACCTGCAGGCAGGCGTGACTACGGCAGGCGGCCGCGCATGGGCGGCTTTGGCACTTCCCACAGGTGCCGGGTTACCCGCAAAGAGGGTTGTTATTCCCCTTCACGAACCGTTCGGCGGACTCACAGCGAGTTAACAGCCGGGGTGGGGAATCGTTTATGCCGTCTTGCGCAGGCCGGACGATCCGTTTGCGCTGTCGGCCTTGGCCACGCGCCGGATCAGCATTCGGGTGGCCTTGTCCAGAATCTCCTGCGCCACGTCGGGCGATTTGGCGCGCTCGGCGCGGCGCGTCGCCGCGGCGATGGTCAGACCCTGCTCATAGCCGGTGACGACGCGGGGATCCACGTACGATCCGCGCGCCACCGCCGGCGTGTTGCCCAGCTCCTCGGCGACCTCTTTCATCACGGCGGCCTCGACGCGCTTGGCCACCCGGCCCGATACCGCCGGGTCGGCGTCGGCGAAGGCCGCGGCCGCCAGCACCGTGCCGTGCCACGTTCGCAGGTCCTTGACGGTGTAGTCGTCGCCGGCCAGCTCCTTGAATCGGGCGTTGAGGTCGTCGGCGCGCACATCGATCCACCCGGAAGAGTTGCGGCACACCAGCAATCGTTCGGTGCGGTCGGGCCTGCGCATCAGCGCACGCACCGCGCGGACCACGTCGGGGTCCTCGATTTCCACGGTGCGACGAACCCCGCTCTTGGCCGGAAAGTCGAATTCGACCGCGTCGCGCCGGACCACCACGTGCTCACATAGCAGGGTGGACAACCCGTAGGACTCGTGTTCCTCGGCGTATTGCTCGCCGCCGGCGCGGAAGTAGCCGCGGTCGAGCAGGCGCAGCGCGAGCGCCAGCACCCGCTTGCGGGTCAAGCCCTGGCGCGCAAGGTCTTTGGCGATCTCGGCGCGGCAGTCGGGAAGCCGCGTCGAAAGTTCCAGCACCCGGTCGAACTTCTCCTCGGCGCGTTCGGCCTGCCAGGCGCAGTGGTAGAGGTACTGCCGGCGCCCGGCGGCGTCGACGCCGACGGCCTGGATGTGGCCGTTCGGATGCGGCGAGATCCACACCTTCTTCCACGCCGGCGGGATGACCAGATCCTTGATGCGCTGCAGGGTTTCCGGATCGGAAACCGGCTTGCCGCCCGGCTCGTAGTAGGAGAAGCCCTTTCCGCGACGCTTGCGCGCGATTCCCGGCTTGCTCAGCACGCTGCGACGCAGTCGCATCATCGGCCCTCCACTTCCGTTCGCCGCCCGCACCGATATTCGCCAGAAGTACCCGCCCGCAAAGCCGTTCACACGGGCCCTCGGGGCTCAACGCGGAAACGACCCGCCACATCGTCGTGGCGGGTCGTCTCGTGGGCTGGATCAGCCGGCCATGAACTCGTGGTAGGCCGACTCCAGGTACGGCGGCAGGGCGGTGACATTGCACTGCCTTTCGGTCTCGCCGATCGGCGCGAGGATGCCGCGCAGGTCGTAGTACTCCTGCGGGTGCCCGGTGAAGTAGCTGCGCAGGCTCGAT
Source organism: Mycobacterium sp. TKK-01-0059 (assembly GCF_000709305.1). Taxonomy (NCBI): domain Bacteria; kingdom Bacillati; phylum Actinomycetota; class Actinomycetes; order Mycobacteriales; family Mycobacteriaceae; genus Mycobacterium; species Mycobacterium sp. TKK-01-0059. The sequence continues at coordinate 574,053 of NZ_KL446993.1, read as the reverse complement.
GCGGCCTCGGGGCGCGGCTGGCCATAGGCGGCCGTCACCACCTGGTTGGCCCCGGGGTGCGCAGCCAAATACTGCTCGGCGGATCCTTGCACCGAGGAGACGGTGGAGTTCACACCGGCGGGGCTGCAGTCGGGTGCCGCGGCAGCCGACGGCGCGCCGACGATGCCCATGGCCATCCCCCCGAGCAGGCAGCCGGCGCTGACTCCGGCCACTCGGCGGCGCGCGACAATACTGCTGATTTTCATGATGTTTGTTGTCCTTCGAAACGAAATGGATTTCTTTCGACTGAGGCTCCCGATCCTCGAATTCCAAAGTAGCGGAGGCAAACAGTGGCGATGTTCGCTGACGACGAACGATCGGGCGCGCTTGGGCCGTTGAGGGCGCTCGCGGCCGTCTTTGCTAAGCGAACCGTGAAGCGGTCCGAAAATTTCTAAGAGAACGCACCCGTTCTTAACCAATCGTGATGTCGATCGTGACGCAATCGTTATTCGCGGTGCGCTGACCGTGGACGGTTGATCATGCCGTGCGACGGGTATTCCGGACCGTCCCCGCGATACGAGGGCGAAAGGTGGGCATCGGGGTGGGCATTGCGGCGCGTGCGCAGCGGGTAGTGGCGCTGACGGCGTGGGCTTTCGCGGTGTGGATCCTGCTGACCTGGACCCCGACGGTGGAAAACCTGCTGGTCGGCCTGGTGGTCGCGGTGGGGTGCGGGTTCGCTTTCGCTCCGCTGGGCCCGGTCGCCGGGCCGTGGTCGGCGTTGGCGCCGCGCCGCCTCGCCGCGCTGGTGGCGCTCGCGGCCGCCTGTGCGGCGCGCATCGTGGCCGCCAACCTGTCGCTGTCGCGCCGCATCTTGTCGCCGTCGCGGCCGCTGCGCTCGGGCATGATCATCGTGCCGACCCAGGCGCGCTCCGACGGGGAACTCGCCGCGACGGGCCTGCTGACGTCCCTGGTCGTGGACAACCAGTTCGTCGACCTCGACCGCGGCCGGCACCTGTTGCAGTATCACGCGATGGCCGTGCCGCGCGGCCCGGCGCGGGAATCGGTGAACGGGCCACTGGAGAGCCGAGTGATCGCGGTGGCCCGGGCTCGGGGCGGGAGAAGCGGATGAGCGGCGTGCTTTCGGGGGTCTGCATCGCGCAACTGCTGGTGGCGTGCCTGCTGCTGATTCGGCTGGCGCGGGGGCCGTCGGTGTCGGATCGCGTGGTCGCGCTGAACACCATCTCCACGCAGTGCGCGCTGGTGGTGTTGTTCTACGCCGCCGTGGCCGACCGCGCGATTTATCTGGACGTGGCGCTGTGGCTGGCCTCGTTCAGTTACCTCGGCGCGCTGGTGTGGGCGCGGTACCTGGAGCGGGGTCTGCTGTGAGCTCCGTCGTCACCGAGGCGCTAGTGGTCGTCTTATGCGTTGTGGGAGTGTTCTTTTCGCTGAGCGGGGCGATCGGCATCCTGCGCATGCCCGACGTCTACACGCGAATCCAGTGTTCCTCCAAGACAATCACCGCCGGCGCGTTACCGCTGTTGGCCGGTCTGGCGGTGGCCAAAGGGCCTTTCACCGAGTACGGCTCGAGGGCGCTGCTGGTCGCCGTGTTGCTCCTGCTGGTCAATCCGATCGCCGCGCACGCGTTGGCGCGGGCGGCGTACAAGACCGGGGTGCCGATGTGGCACGGCGCGGTCATCGACCAGCCCGAGGGGCCCGGAGCGGGCCGGTGACATCGCTGTGGGCGGTCGACTATCTGTGCCTGGCGCTGGTCATCGCCTGCGCGGTGCTGGTGGTGTTCCAGCGCAGCATCACCGGTTCGGTGATGGCCCTGTCGGCAATGGGCACCGTGCTGGGCGCGCTGTTCGTGGTCATGGCCGCGCCGGACGTCGCGCTCGCCACGGTCGCGGTCGGCGCGATCGCCCAGCCGGTCCTGTACTTGATCGCCATCGGGAAGATTCGCACCGACGTTTTCGACCGGGGTGAGCTGGGCGAGGCCCTCGACGATGGTGGTGCCCGCGGTGACTGATCGACGATCCCCGCGCGAGGCCGGGTGGCACCGCGTGTGGCTGGGCGGGCTGCTGGTCGGCGGTTTCGCCGCCGTGGTGGCCGTCGGCCTCACGGCCTTGCCCGACGGTTCAAACGCGTTGCCGGACATTGCAAGGCACGCGATGGCGATCGCTCTGCCGCGGTGGGGGACCACCGAGGCGGTCAGCGAAGTGGTCTACGGCAGCCGGGCATTCGACACGTTCGGCGAGACGTTCCTGTTGCTGGCCGCCGTCGTCGCGGTGCTGCTGCTCTCGCGGGGCCGCGAACCGCGGTCGGAGTTCGTCGGCGAAGCCAGCGCCGGGCGCGCCGAGCAGGAGAAGGCCGACCCCGACGAAGGCCCCGACCCGCGGGAGTCACAGGCGCGTGCGGCGGAAGACCAAGAGCGCCAGGACGAGCCGGAGCCCGCCCCCGAGCACGCCGACGACGACGTGCTGGGCGCGCCCGCCCCGGAGCGCGCGGTCGCGATGACGGTCGTGGTGCGAGTGGGCGCGCGCGTCGCCGCGGTCATCCTGGCGGTCGCCGGGGTCTACCTGGCCGCGTGGGGCTACACGCCCGGCGGCGGTTTTCCCGCCGGGGTGGTGCTGGCGGGCTGCGTCGTCCTGCTCTATACGGCGCTCGGGCACCGCGCGGTGCGCGCCGCGGTGCGCCCGGCGACGCTGGAGGTCGCCGAAATGGCCGGTGCCGCAGCCATTGTCGCGGTCGGCCTGGCGGGCATGTGGCTGACCGGTTCATTCCTGGCCAATTGGCTTCCGCTGGCGCCCCAACAGACGATCCGCGCCGGTGGCACGCTGCAGGTGATCTCGGCCGCCGAGTTGGTGGAGGTGGCCACCGGCATCACGATCGCGGTGTTCGCGTTGCTGGGCATGGGACATGACTGGACACCCGACGAGGACGAATCATGATCGTCGCCAACTACGTCGCCGCCGGGGTGTTGTTCTGCCTCGGTTTGTTCGCGGTGACGTCGCGCCGCAACCTGGTCAAAATCGTCCTCGGCCTGTCACTGATGGAGTCCTCGACCTATCTGCTCTTGGTGTCGATGGCCTATCGCAACGACTCGACCGCGCCGGTGCTCGCCGGGCTGCCGGGCGGGCGCACTCAAAAAGACCTGGTTGCCGGGAACGTGGCCGATCCGGTGCTGCAGAACTTCTGCATCACCGCGGTGGTCATCGGGGTGGCCATCACCGCGGTGTTCTTGACGGTGGTGGTCCGGGTGGCCCAGCACTACCGCAGCGTCGACGCGGCGGACCTGACCGAGCTGCGGGGCTGAGCCGGTGCCGACGCCCGCGCAGCTGCTCCCGTTGCCAGTGGTGCTCCCGCTGATCGGCGCGGTGCTGGCTCCGCTGGCCGCCCGGCGGGCGCGGCGGGCGCCGCTGTGGGTGGCGGTGACCGCGTTGAGCGCATCGCTGGCGGTGCTGCTGGGCGTCGCCGCGCGCGTGTTCGCCGGTACCGGTCATCTGTTGACGCACTTCCTGTCCAACGAACACCCGGTGCGGGGCGCGTCGCTCGGAATCGCCTTGGTGGCAGACCCTTTCGGGCTCACCTTCGCCACGCTGGCCGCCGGGGTGGGCGTCGTGTTGGTGGTCAGCGCGCTTTCCGAACTCGGCGACCTCGGCCGCCGAGAGCTGGGTGGCCTGGCCTGCCTGGTGCAGCTGCTGTTGGCCGCGCTGATCGGGGCCGCGCTCACCGCCGACACGGTCAATCTGTTCGTCTGGTTCGAGGTGGCCGCGCTGGCCAGCTACGGCCTGACCGGTTTCTTTCTGGAACGCCCCATCGCGGTGGAGGCCGCCTTCAAAAACCTGGTCCTCACCAGCATCGCCGGCTTCTCGGTTTTCATCGGCAGCGCGATGCTCTACTCGGCGACCGGGGCGCTGAACTTCGGGCAACTGCACGGCGCCGTCGCCGCCGGTGCCACCAGGGCGACGCTGCTCGCGGTCGCGTTTCTGGTGGCGGGCTTCGCGACCAAGGCCGGCCTGGTGCCTTTCCACGCCTGGCTGCCCGACACTCACACCCCCGTCCCGGGAGCAGTGTCGGCGCTGTTCTCGGCGCTGATGGTCGACCTCGGGGTGGTGGCGCTGGCCCGCCTCAGGCTGCAGGTCTTCGTGAACCTGCCGTCGCTGCCGGCCCTGCTGACCGGACTCGGCCTGGCCTCGGCGCTGGTCGGCGCGGCGATGGCATTGCTGCAAGACGACCTCAAGCGATTGCTGGCCTGGGACACCGTCGCCCAAACCGGAGTCCTGACAACGGGATTCGCGAGCAGGACCGCGGACGGCGTCGCGGGTGCGGTCTATCACCTGGTCAACCACGGACTGTTCAAGGCGCTGCTATTCCTGTGCGCCGGCGCGGTGGTGCACGCCACCGGGCTGACCAGACTCTCCGAGATGGGCGGGCTGGCGCGTCGGCGTCCGCTGCTGACCGCGGCCTTCACGGTCGGGGTGTTGTCGATCGCCGGCCTGCCGCCGCTGAACGGCTATGCCTCACTTGGCTTGATACACAAGGGTTTGTCGGACCAGCCAGCCGTGCTGGGCGGTGCGCTGCTGGCGCAGGTCCTGACCGTCGCCGCCCTGGGGCGCGCCGCATACCTGGGCTTCTACCGCCGCCGGAACCGGGCCTACTCCCATTTGGAGCCGATCCGGCCGGGCATGAAGGCCAGCCTGATCATGTTGAGCGCGTGCTGCCTGGGCTTCGGCGTGCTGGCCGGCCCGTTCGTCGCGCACGTCGCCGGCCCCGCCACTGCCGGGCTGCTCGACCCGGCGGGATATGCGGCGGGCGCTTTGGGGTCGGCGGTCACGCTGCCGGACCCGGGCGTGGGATTTGGCTATGTCGAACCGAAGACGTTGGGAACCATCGCCATCGAGCTGATCCTCGGTGTGGTGCTGCTGGTGCTGGCGCTGCGGCGCGACGGCGTTGCGCGATCGCTGGGGTGGCTGCGGCGCGTCCACACCGGGAGCATCAACGACTACGCCGCGTTCGTCACCGTCGGGATGATCGTCGTCAGTTGTGCGCTGCTGCTGTGAGCTCAGTTCCCGCCGGGTTTTTCGCCGTCGGCCGCGTGGTGGCCGTCGGTGCTCGGCGCCAAGGTCCGCAGCCACGTGTCGACGTCGGGACCGACGACCACCGCGTGCCCGGACGCCAACAGCGCCCCGTTGGCGAGCGCGGCCACCGCGGGCCGCACGGTCCGCACCTGCCGGCCATCGCCTTGCTGGGCAAGCAGTTTCGATGTCAGCTCGGGCAGGCGGATGGGATGTGGGCCGGTGATGGTGCGCGGGGTGTGCGACTGTCCCAGCGCCGCCTCGACGAGGACGTCGGCAACGGTGTCGGCGGCGATCGGCTGAATCAGCCAGTCCTCGACGATCACCTCGTCGCCGTCGCAGCTCACCGCATCGCAGTGGGTGGCGCATTCATACCACTGGGTGGACTTCACGATCGTGGTCGGCACCGGGCCGTCGAGCACGATGTTCTTCGCCGCCCGTTTGCCTTCGTAGTAGGGGATGCCGTCCAATTCCGGGTCGTCGATGCCCGCGATCGTCGGCACCACCAGGCGATGCACCTCCTGGATGGCACAGGCGCCCACGATGTTGTGCGAGGCGGTGGCCAGAGATTCACCGATGTCGGACGGCTCGGGCGGCACCGGATCGGACACGTCGATCGCCACGTCGACCCCCTGGAGCGCCTCGCACAGGTCCAACCCGCTGAACACATCGACGCCCTGCTCGCGTGAGATCTCGACCACCGCGACGTCGCGCGACCTCAGCCGGGCGACAACGCGGGACCCGGCCGTGCCGGTGGCCCCTATCACGGCGATGGTGGTCACCGCCTTCACCCCCCTTCGCGCCGCCGGCTAGTACTACTACCCGGTAAAACCCCGTTCAAACCGACCGATCGGCGCTGGAATACGTGGGGCGTGGGATGCGACGGCGGGGCGTTTGGCGAGGCGCGCGGCGGGAACGCCCTAGGTGCCATCGAGCGCAAGTCACTCACCACCGAGAGGGAGGTCGACCCATGGGGGATCAGAAGAGCGGGCCGCAGGAAGCGGTGCAGGGCGCCGTCGAGGGCGTGAAGGGCAAGGCCAAGGAGGTCGGCGGGGCCGTGCTCGGCCGTGACGACCTTGCCGACGAGGGCCGGGCTCAGCAAGACAAAGCCGACGCCCAACGCGACGCGGGCAAGAAGGAAGCCGAAGCCGAGTCGGCGCGGGCCGGCGCGGACGCGGCCGAAGAGCGCCAGAAGAAAAACCAGTAAGCCGCTTGCTCGAGGGTCCGGTCCGGGCCCCGGTTTCAATCCGCCCCGCCTGGTTATCCCTGCCGTGTCCCGCTGGAGCGGGCGGGCGGTGGATGAGCGAGGTGGACCATGAACCTTCAAGCTCGGGTGTCCAGGGTTGTCGCGTTTCTGCGTGCGGGCTGCCCGCCGCTCGCGCCGGCCACCGGATACGCGCCGCTACTGGCGTTGTTGCCGCGACGGGTGGCCGACGACGAGGTCATGGCCATCGCCCGCAAACTTGTTGCGCCCCAGCATCGCCCGGTCGACAGCGCCGACGTCGGAGTGGAGATCATCAGGGTCACCGGCGAGGCGCCGTCGACGTACGACATCGAGCGCGTCCTGGGTGCCATGAAATCGGCCGGCGATCGCCCGTGCTGACGCCGCGGGCTCAGACTCGCTGCAGGTCGACCACCAGCGGTCGGTGATCGGAAATCGGCATGGGGCTGGCGTCGACCGCTCCGCCGCGCAGCCGGGGATCGTCGGTCAAGATGTGATCGAGCTGGCGGTTGGGGTTATCGGCGGGAAACGTTTCGGCGGTGGCCAACGCCCGCATACCCGACCAGCGGCCAACGGTTTTCGGCGTCATGTTCAGGTCGCCGGTCAGCAGCCGTGGACCGGGGAAGCCGCGCAGGTCATGAATCACCCGCAGCAGCTGGCGCCTGTTCCAGCCCGGAACGAAGGACAAATGCGTGTTGGCCACCGTCAGCCCGCCCATCGGGGTGCGCAGCTGCGCGATGACCGCCGCCCGCGGCTCCTCGTCGACAATCATCACCCGGTTGGGGCCGGGCAGGTACATCGGAAACCGCATCGGGATGCGGGGCAGTCGCAACACCTGCCAACTGGCCACGGGGTATCGGGACAGCAGGGCGATTCCGTACGCGGCTGTCCCGGGTTGTTCCCGGCCGGTGGCGGCCATCCAGGTCGCGCCCGGGGTACCGGAAATCGCCGCCACGAAACGGTGCTCGACAGCGCCCATGGCCTCGGCCGCCGCGGCGGTCAGGTCGGCCCGCTCGGAACGTGGCTGATCGCAGTCGACCTCCTGCAGGCTGAGCACGTCCGGATCGAGACGGCGCACGCAATCGCGCAGGCGCGCAACGTCGACACCGTCCCCGACCGTGCGGCCATGCAGGATGTTGAAGGTCGCCACGCGCATAGGTTTTCACCTACCCACTTTGCCGCCTGGGCACTCACCGCGGCATTTCGTCGCGGGTCGGCGCGGGGGTCACCGGAATACGAGTTCCCCCATCGCGGCGCCCACCGCGAGCAGCCGCGCAAGCACGAAACCCGGCAAGGTGGGCGAGGATTCCCCGCCGGCGGGCTCGAGTTGGCTCCGATAGCATTGCGCCGCGCGGCGTTTGCGACCCATCGCCCAACTCGGTGACGGCACCGAATAGGCCCGATCCCACGGCACGGCAGGATCGGCGACGCGCGCCCAATGCCACATCAGCACCGGATATTCCAGCAGCGTCGTGCCGGTGCGGGCGCACGCCGCGGAGGCAGCGCGCCCGGCGGCTTCGTGATCGGGATGCCCGTCCCCCCGCCACGTCGCCGCACACCAGGTCGCCGGGCCGCCACCCTCGAGGATCTCCGCCAGCGTGTCGGCCAGCGTGTCCTCGTGATCGGTCAGCTCACCGTCGGGAAAACCCAGCGAGATCGGGCTGGGGACATTCAAAAGGCTGGCCGCCCGGCCCAATTCGTATCTGCGGATGGTTGCCATACGAAGTCGGTCCGTGACCGACACGCCGGGCTGGGCAGCGCCGCCGTCGCTGACCGAGACCACCTGAACGTCAACCCCCAGCGCGGTCAGCTGCGTGGCCATCGCGCCCAGGCCGAGGGTTTCGTCGTCGGGATGCGGGGCTACGACGATCAGCCGCCGGCACTCCGCCAGATCCAGTGTCGGCAGGGGACTTTCGGCGAAAGCAGCCAGCCACAACGGCACCGGTGTGCCGCCGTGGGTCAGCGGATCGGCCGCGAACGCGCAGTTGCCCGCCGGCGCGGTTTTCACGGCGCCCTCATCGCCTGTCTGCCCGCCAGCTGCCCGAGTTCGGCCAGGTCCCGCTCCGCATGGCTCTGTCGGATGTAGATGCTCAGGTCGGCGACCCGTTGAGCGTGCCGTCCGTCCTGGCACAGCGGGCCGGGGCCCAGGGCCCGGCCGGTGCGCGTAATCGCTTCGTCGACAGCGTGTTCCACGACCGTGCGGACGCGGCGGGCCAGCAGTTGCGCGGTTCCGGATCGGTCGAACGGATCCGTGTCGACCTGCGCCGCGGCCTCGGCCAGCATTGCGTCACTGGCGGCGAGCGCGGCGTCCACCGCGCCCAGGTGCGCCAGCGAGTACGCGTCGGCGGATCGGCTTGCGGCGCAGCGGTATAGCGGGTCGGCGACCCTGCGTGCACCGCCGAGCCAACAGGCGGCGACACCGATTGCGCCGTGCCAGAAGCCCGGTCGATTCAGGTAGGCCCCGGGGTCACCCACGGCGACGGCCTGGGCGTTGGTGAACTGGACCGGCCTGGTGTCGCTGCCGGCCATCCCCGCGTTCCACCAGGTGCTGGGCAGGGCCTTGACGGCGGGGTCGGTCACGGTCACCGCGAATAGGCCTTGGGTCCCGTCCTCGAGCCGCGCCGTCACCAGCGCATGCGTGCAGAACCCGGCGCCCGCGCACCAGACCTTGGTGCCGTTCAGGGTGAACGCGCCGTCGGTGTCGGTTGCCGTCAACGCCGTGTCCGGCGCTTCGGCGGCCCACACGCCCCACAGCTGACCGGGGTCGGGGGGCTTGCCGCCCAACTCGTGCAGGATCGCGACCGCATCCACGTGCGACTCGGCGATCCTGGCCGCGACGATGTTGTCCTCGGCCAGCCGCGCCAGCCGCTGCCAGCGTTCGGCCGTGCGTCCCGACGCAGGCAGGGGAAGCTCGAGCCGTCCGGACTCGAGCCAGTGCTCGACCAGCCCCGCCGTCACGCCGGGCCGCCCACCGGGAGCGTTCCCCCTCGCCTGAGGGGGTCGGGGGAGGGGGCCGAAATCACGACGGCCGCAGCATCGTATGAGCGTGGCACCGCGGTTGACATAACGGACGATTTCCCCGTTCCGCGCAAGTTAAACGGCCTTACGATCGTCCGTCGTCAGGTTGCCGGTCCGGCCCGCGGGGTATCACCTAATGCACCATGGAACCCCTCGACGCACATGCCGACGCAACCAGCTGCGCCTCGCGGTTGCGAGAGGCGCTGAGAGGCGCCGCCTCGGCCCTCAAGGAACATGGGCCGCGCTTCGCCCTGGCGGGCAGCTATGCGTTATGGGCTTACGGCGCACCGGAACCCAGCCACGACGTGGACCTCGTGGTGGCCGAGGCCGACGTGGAGACGGCGGTGGCCACCCTGACCAATGCGGGGTTCGCCATCGAACGTCCCCCGGAGGACTGGTTGTTCAAGGCCCGCACCGGCGACACGCTCGTCGACGTCCTGCATCGCATCAACGGCGTGCCCGTCGATGCCGCGACGCTGGATCAGGCCGAACAGCAGGAGGTCCTGGCAATCGGCATGCCGGTGCTGCCCCCGACCATGGTGCTCGTCCAGCAGTTGCGCTCACTGGGGGAGCATCACTGCGACTTCGCCCGGCTGTTGCCGGCCGTGCGCGCGGTGCGTGAACGCCTGGACTGGCAGCGCATCGAGGCGGAGACCGCCGAAAACGATTACGCGGTCGCCTTCTTGGTGCTGGCCGACCGGCTCGGCCTGTCGCGTCAGTGATTACGCAGCTTGGCCACGAGCTTGTCCTTGGTCAGGCTCGAATAACCTGACATACCAAGCTCTTTGGCCCGCTTCTTAAGTTCCGGAACGGTCCAGTCCTGGTAAGACCCGGACTTGCCGCCCTTGCGACCCACCGAGGACTTGCCCCGGCCGGCGGCCGCATTCGAAATCCGCGCGGCCTTCTCCTTGGAGTCACCCTTCTTGCGCAGATCCTGGTACAGCTTCTCGTTCTTGATCGACGAACGCGGCATGATCCATCCTCCTGTCCACGATGAGACACCTTTTCAGTTATGCCCGCCCCGGCCGCGAGGAAAACACCGGCGCTAGGCCGGAACCGGGTCGGTGCGCCGTTGCCAGCAACGGTGTTGGGCGAGCGCGCCGGCGAATTCCTCGACGAAGCGATCGGGCAACTCGTCGGCGGCGGCCTTGGTGGTGATGACGGACTGGTCGTTGAGCACGTCGGTGTCCTCGGCGAGGCGGTTGGTGATGCCGGCGGTGCGCAACAGGTCGACGCCGGCGCCGTACGCCCCGATGGGCTTGAGATGCTTGTAGGCCTCGGTCACGAAGTGCACCGCATACCCGTCGTCGGACAGCGTCGCGATCGACCGCGGCCCGCACGCCACCACGACCGCGTCGTAGAGCACCGAGGCCATCGTCGTGAAGGACCGGTCGACGGGAAGTTCGCCTCCGGATCCGCCCTCGAGCGTGCCGCCGGCCACCGGCGCCAACACCTCGACCACCGCCCCGAGCTGTCCCATCAGCTCGATAAAGCGCTGTGTCCCCACCACATCGACGCCGTTGGCGGCCAGCACGGCGACCTTGCGCGATTCGATGGTGTCGCCGGCGTCGGTGACCTGTGACAGCGCCGGTGAGGCGGTCACCGTGTCGACCTGCTCCTCGGGCGGCGCGGGAAGCCCCAGCTTCGCGGCCACCTGGGCGGCCAATTCGCCGTCGACCCGCGCGAGCTGTGCCACCACCGCCGAACGGATCTCGGGCATCTCCACCTTGCCGAGCTCGAAAGCGAACGCCGCGACGATGTGTTCGGCCTCCACGCGCGTCATGCTCATCCAGAACATCCGCGCCTGGCTGTAGTGATTCTCGAAGGACTCGGCCCGCTTACGCATAGTCTGCCCGTCGAGGCGCTGGGTGTAGTGCCGGAACACGTTCTCGTCGGCCAGCGCTGGGCAGCCGCCGCCGATGGTGTTCTTGTAGTAGCTGGAGCGGCCCTGCGGAATCGCGTGCTGCCCGTAGCCGTCGTGCTGGTTGGTCCGGACCTCGGCCACCGGCCGGTTGATCGGCAGCTGGGCGAAGTTGGGGCCGCCCAGCCGGATCAGTTGGGTGTCCAGGTAAGAGAAGTTGCGGAACTGCAACAGTGGATCGTTGGTGAAGTCGATGCCGGGCACCACGTTCGCCGTGTGGAACGCGACCTGCTCGGTCTCGGCGAAGAAGTTGTCCGGGTTGCGGTTCAACACCATCTTGCCCACCGGGCGCACCGGAACCTGTTCCTCGGGAATGATTTTCGTCGCGTCGAGAAGGTCGAAATCGAAGCTGAACTCGTCCTCCTCGGGCACGAGCTGGACGCCGAGCTCCCACTCCGGGTACTGGCCCGACTCGATGGCCTCCCACAGGTCGCGGCGGTTGTAATCGGGGTCCTTGCCGGCAATCTTTTGGCATTCGTCCCAGATCAGTGAGTGCACGCCGAGCCGCGGTTTCCAGTGGAATTTCACGAAAGTGCCCTCGCCGCGGTCGTTTACCAACCGGAAGGTGTGCACGCCGAAGCCCTGCATCATCCGGTAGCTACGGGGCAATGCCCGGTCCGACATCAGCCACATGATGGTGTGCAGCGTCTCGGGCTGCAGCGCCACGAAGTCCCAGAGCGTGTCGTGGGCCGACTGTGCCTGCGGAATCTCGTTGTGCGGCTCCGGTTTCACCGCGTGCACGAAATCGGGGAATTTGATGCCGTCCTGGATGAAGAACACCGGGAAGTTGTTGCCCACCAGGTCGTAATTGCCTTGTTCGGTGTAGAACTTGGTGGCGAAGCCGCGCACGTCGCGCACGGTGTCGGCCGAACCCCGCGAGCCGGCCACCGTGGAGAATCGCACGAACACCGGGGTCTGCAAACCTGGAGTGGTCAAGAATCTCGCCGCGGTGTACTGCGCCAACGAGTCGTCGTACGGTTCGAAATAGCCGTAGGCGCCGGCACCCCGCGCGTGCACCACGCGCTCCGGGATGCGCTCGTGGTCGAAGTGGGTGATCTTCTCGCGGGCGTGAAAGTCCTCCAGCAGCGTCGGTCCCCGCTCACCGACCGACAGCGAATCGTCGGTGTGGTCGACGCGCACGCCCTGCTGGGTCGTCAGGTATCCCGTGTCGCGGCGGAACCGTGCGGATTCCAGGTCGCGCTGCTTGGGATTCTGGTCGGTGGCCATGGCCTCCCTCTCTGCCTGATGTGGAATCGGGACTGATTTGCTGTGATGGGCCGCTCAACGGTGTGGGGTACCACAGCGAAACCGGTGTAAAACGGCCCGAATCCGGCCCTGTCCATCGCGTCGACGGTTGCCTACCATCGATCCGGGTAGACGGAAGTGGTGATTGCGGCGGCGGACGGTGGCGATCTCGAGGGCGACCTCCAGGGCCTCAACGGTGTGGTGGCGATCGGCGCCTCGGCGGGCGGCGTCGAAGCGCTGTCGAATCTGGCCGCCGGTCTGACGCCGGATGTGCCATTCGCCTACTTGATGGCGTTGCACGTGCCCGCCGACGCACCCAGCATCCTGGCGCGCATCATCGACCGCAGCGGGCCGCTGCCCGCGGTCACCGCGCAGGACGGCGCGCCGCTGGAGCCGGGGCACATCTATGTCGGGGTTCCCGATCGCCACCTGCTCGTCTCCGACCATCACGTCCTGCTGTCCCAGGGGCCCACCGAGAACGGGCATCGGCCGGCGATCAACGCGTTGTTCCGGTCGGTCGCCGTAGCATTCGGGCCCCGCGCGATCGGCGTGCTGCTCTCCGGCGTGCTCGACGACGGCGTGCTGGGAATGGGAGCCATCCGTGCCCGAGGCGGCACCACCATCGGCCAGGCACCCGAGGACGCGCTGTTCCCGGCGATGCCCGTTAACGCCGTCACCGCCGGCGTGGTGGATCGGCAGGCCGCCGCGGCCGACATCGGCGCGGTCCTCAAACAGCTGTCGCACCGAGAGACGAAGGATATTGCCATGGAGCGCGACGCCGCGATGGAGCTCGAGAACCGCATCGCCATGATGTCGCGGTTCGCGACCGACTTCGACACGGAAAAACTTGGGGCGCCGTCGGGCTACACCTGCCCCGATTGCAACGGTTCGCTGGTCTCCATCAGCGAGGGCAACTTCCGCTGCCAGGTCGGCCACGCCTGGACGGCCGAAGCCCTGCTCAGCGCGCGGGACGACGAGCTCGAGGGGGCGCTGTGGATCGCGGTGCGCAGCCTGCAGGAAAAGGCCCGGCTCGCAAGGGACATGGCCGACAAGGCCGGGCCCGGACTGCTCGTCCGCCGCTACGCGGGGATCGCCGAGGAAACCGAACGCGCGCTGCACGTGCTCAGCGACCGGCTGTCCGGCGCCGCCCGGCAGCCGGGTGAAGCCGGATGACCGGTCGCAGCCCCGCTCCGCGGGTAGCGCTGGAACCCGTTGAGGATGCGCCCATCCTGAGGGTGGAGGGCGTGCTGGACAGCTCTTCGTATCGAACGATCCGCGACGCCGTGATCAAGGCCGCAATCGACGCGCCGCGCGCGGTGATCGTCGATATCAACGGTCTGCATGCGCCGTCGGCCTCGGCGTGGGCGGTGTTCACCAGTGCTCGCTGGCACGTCAGCGTGTGGCCGGACGTCCCGATCCTGCTGGTGTGCGAACATCCGGCGGTGCGCCGGGCGATAGCCATGGCGGGGGTCACCCGGTATGTGCCGGTGCATCCGGACCGCAAGCTCGCGCTGGAGGCGGTGCACGGGGAGTCCCTCAAGGTCCGGCGACGGGCCCGCACCGAGCTGTCGCGGTCCGGCGCAAGCATCGATCTCGCCCGTGCCGTCGTCGCCGATTGGCTTACCAACTGGGATATTCGCGAGGTGATCGCGGTCGCGGCCACCGTGGCGACCGTGTTCGTCGAAAACGTCCTCGACCACACCGAGAGCGCTCCGGTGCTGATCGTCGAGAGCTACCAAGACACCATCTCCGTCGCGGTCGAGGACAACAGCCCGCAGTTGCCGGCCCGGCATGAAGATGCCGAGCGCGGCGCCCACATCGTCTCGGGCCTGGCGATCGTGTCCGCGGTGTCTCGGCGGTGGGGGGCCACCCCCACGTTGTCGGGCAAGACTGTGTGGGCAATGGTCGGTCGGGAAAACCGGCTCTGACATCGCGAGTAGTGTTCAAGTCCGTCGTCGAACCGTTATCGGACGGAACTTGCATTGGAATCCACGACTGACGAGGCGTTCGAAGCCCTGCTGCGCTATATGCGCGATTCGCGGGGCTTCGACTTCACCGGCTACAAGCGCACTTCTCTGATGCGTCGCGTCCATCGCCGGATGGACCAGGCGGGTTACGCCACGTTCGGGGAATACCTCGATTTCTTGCAGGCCAGCTCTGACGAATTCACCGCGCTCTTCAACACCATCCTGATCAACGTCACCTCGTTCTTCCGCGACGCGGAGGCCTGGGACTACGTCGCCGCCGAGCTCGTTCCACGGCTGCTAGCCGAGCGCGGGCCTACAGACCCGATTCGGGTGTGGAGCGCCGGATGCGCGTCGGGCCAGGAGGCGTACACGTTGGCCATGCTGCTGGCCGAGGCGTTGGGAGCCGAGGAGTTTCGGCAGCGGGTCAAGATCTACGCCACGGACGTCGACGAGGACGCGCTCGGCGAGGGGCGCCTCGCGTCCTACGACGCCAAGGCGGTCGAGTCCGTGCCGCCCGAAATGCTCGGGCGCTACTTCGAACAGGTCAGCGGCCGCTACGCCTTTCGCAAAGACCTGCGCCGAGCGGTGATCTTCGGCCGCAACGACCTGGTCACCGATGCGCCGATATCACGCGTCGATCTGCTGGTGTGCCGCAACACGTTGATGTATCTCAACGCGGAAACGCAGCGAAACGTGCTGGGGCGACTGCACTTTGCGCTCACACCCCAGGGCGCGCTGTTTCTCGGGCACGCCGAGATGCTCCTCAGTCATGGCGACCGATTCACGCCGCTGAGCCTGAAGCACCGGGTCTTCCGCAAGGCGGCGGGGACCCATGTTGGCGTGGATCGCTACGAGCCGGGCGGGGCGTTCTACGAACGCCACGCGGAGCTATCGGGCTTGGCGACGGTGCGGGACCTGGCCTTCCGTGCCGGCCCGGTAGCCCAGATCGTGGTGACCGGCGAGGACACCGTCGCCATGATCAACCAGCAGGCCGAAACCCTGTTCAATCTCTCGGCGCGCGACATCGGCCGGCTGCTGCGTGATCTCGAGGTCTCCTACCGTCCGGTGGAGCTGCGCGCCTACCTAGAGCAGGCCAAGGTGGAGCGCCGTCCGGCGCGGATCCAGGACGTCAAATGGCAGCGGCCGGGCGCCGAGACGGTGTGGTTCGAGATCCACGTGAATCCGCTCGTCGACGCCGAGAACGGCCTGCTCGGCGTGTCGATCGTCTTCTTCGACGTCACCGCGACGCGGGCCCTGCTGGACAAGGTCGTGCACACCAACCACCAGCTGGAGGCGGCCTACGAAGAGCTGCAGTCCACCAACGAAGAGCTCGAAACCACCAATGAGGAACTGCAGTCCACCATCGAGGAACTCGAGACCACCAACGAGGAACTGCAGTCCACCAACGAAGAACTCGAGACGATGAACGAGGAGCTGCAGTCCACCAACGACGAACTGCACACCATCAACGACATGCTGCGCGAACGCAGCCTGGAACTGGACCACGCGAAGAACTTCCAGGATGCCCTGGTCGACTCGATCCAGAGCGGAATGGTGGTGGTGGACCGCGAAATGAACGTCGTTCTGTGGAACCGCGGCTGCGAAGAGCTCTGGGGCCTGCGGGCCGACGAGACGAGCGGGTCGCGGCTGACCGCGCTCGACATCGGCCTGCCGCTCGACGGCGTGCTGCCGCTGATCGGGAACGCCTTCGTCGATCCCGACACGTCCGGGGAAGTCGTGGTGGACGCCGTCAACCGGCGCGGCCGGCCCGCCCGGGTGCGGATCATTTGCACGCCGTTTCGTTCGAACGAGGGCGCCGTCGGGGGCGCCCTGCTGCTGATGGAGGTCCTGGGCTAACAGCCCACAGCAGCACACTTGTGGTCCATCAGACGAATTGCCGGCCACCAAACGAAGCGGTGATCTTGTTCGTTTCGCGGATGCCCCAGGGTGGTATGCCCCAGGTGATGTCGGGGTGGACGGATGACGTGCGCGGAGGGAACCGCGAGTGAAGATCGCAATCGTCAGCGGCGATGACGTGGTCGGGGAGGACCCCGAGCAGCTGGGCGCCGCGCTGACCACCCAGGGGCACGACGCGACGGTCTGCCTGCGGCAAAACGGCCCGCGGCGTGCCAGGGGCGGTGCCTGCCGCAGCGTGTCGGTTCCCGTCGGTCCGCGCGCCGCGGCCTCCGCCACCGACGTGCTGCCCTATGTCGGGGACTGGGCGGCCAAACTCGAGCGGGTCTGGTCGAGGGAACAACCCGACGTCGTGCACGCGTACGGGTGGCTGGGCGGGTTGGCCGCCCAGCTGGCCGCACGACGTCAGCGTGTCCCGGTAGTGCAGACGTTCTTGGGCCTCGCCACGGCATCACGCGCCCACGCGGTGAATGGGAGCGAACGGCGGCGCATCGAGCCGTTGCTGGCGCGCAGCGCCGCCTGGGCGACCGGCGAGAGCAGCGCCGACGTCGACCTGCTGGCCCAACTGCGCCGCAGCCGGGCCCGGGTGTCCGCGTTGACCTGCGGGGTGGATTCCGAGCGATACACCCCGGCCGGTCCCGAAATTGCCCGTGACGGGCTGCAGCGTGTTCTCTGTATAGCGCCGAACCCCCTGCAGCATAACGGTTTTGACATTGCGATCAGCGCGCTGTACCGCGTCCCCGGAGCCGAGTTGGTCATTGCGGAAACCGAGGCGACCAACACCGCGCACGACGACGCGCGGGCCCAGCTGCAGTATCTCGCCAAGGAATTCGGGGTTGCCGATCGTGTCCGCTTCGCGGGCACGATCCCCGGCGACGAAATGCCGATGTGGGTCCGGTCCGCCGACGTCATGGTGTGCACCCCTCGCGAACCGCTGCGCCCCGCGACCGCGTTGCAGGCCATGGCCAGTGGCGTGGTGGTGGTCGCCGCGACCGTGGGCGCCCTCGCCGACGTCGTCCTCGACGACATCACCGGCGTCGTACTGCCCCCGGAAAATCCCGTCGGCCTGGCCGCCGCGCTGAGACGGCTTCTCGCCCAGCGCTTTCAGTGCGAAAGCATGGGAGCGGCCGGACGCAGCCGCGCACAGTCACGCTTCGCATGGGAGCGGATCGCGCTCGACGCGCTGAATGTCTACCAGAGCCTGGGCGCGCAAGGCCGGGCATCCACAGATCTGTCATCGACGGCGGCACGGTGATGCAATGACGATGCTGCCCCCGGTCGTTCCTCCGAGCCGGCCATGACCACCGCGACCCGCGGGACCGCCAGTTTGCCCTCTGGGGAACTCCTGGGTTCCGCGGGCGAGGAGACCCGGGTCGAGTACCGTCCCGCACGTCCCGAGCTCGGAGGTGAGGTGGAGCACGGGGTTCAGCCAGTCGCGGTGGAATACAAGCAGTTTCGCGGCATTGATGCGCAGGCGGCGTGCCGGCTTTTCGCGGCCGCCTATCGGCCGGGCTGGCGGCTCTCCGGCTTCACCGGACACTGCGCGGTGTCGCATCGGCGCCGGGACACCGGATCGATGACGGTGGACGAGGTGGCGATCCAGGGTCGATTGACGCTCGAGATCCCGGCGGGCGACACCGTCGTCGTCATACAGCCGCGCGCGGGATCGTTGAGCGTCGCGGGCGGACCCTCGGCGACCGCGGACTTCCCCATCCTCGTCGCGCACGGCATGTCGTGTGTATTGCACTGCAACGGGGCACGTTTCGATGTGGTTGTCCTCGCGGCGGAGGTGCTGCACGCGGTCGCCGCCGAATGGCACACGGCGCTGTCGCAACGGACCCAGTTCCTGAAGTGGCGACCACGTTCGCGTGCCGCCGTGCGGGCCTGGCATCGCGCGCTCGACTACGTGTTGACGACGTTGGCGTGTGCCGACACCGCCCAGCAACCGATGATCGCCGCGGGCATGGCCAACCTGTTGGCCGGCGCGCTGCTCGAGTGTTATCCGTCCAATCTGACCGAGCAGGATCCGGCCGGCGACGGCACGCTGCCCGAAACGCTCAAGGAGGCGGTGTCTTTCATCCACCGTCACACCACCGAGGACATCGGCATCAACGATGTCGCGGCCGCGGTGCATCTGACACCCCGGGCGGTCCAGTACCTGTTCCGCCGCCAACTTGACACCACACCCACCGAGTACATGCGCCGTGTCCGGCTGCGCCGCGCCCATCTAGAGCTGATCGCGGCGTCGGCGGGCACCTCGACCGTCACCGAAATCGCCCAGCGGTGGGGGTTCGCGCACACCGGGCGGTTCGCGGTGCTGTACCGGCAGACCTACGGGCAAAGCCCCCACACCACGCTGCGCCAGCAGACCCCGGCGTGACGGCCGGCATAGCGCCCCACTGAGCACCGCGCCGGTCGCGGTCGCCGTCCGTACGTCGGTCGGCGCGATGTGGTACCCGAAGAGCCGGATTTCCCAAATCCATACCGAATGTCGGGATAAAATCGTCTCATCCTTAGCTGCGGCGACGGGGTCGCGTTCGAGGGGGGAGCGGCGCATGAGTGCTCGACGGGCGGTACGCGCCTTTGACCCGTTCCCCGAACGGCTGCCACCGAGCGAGACCGTGCCGGTCCGCGCGGCCGACGGCACCTGGCTGCACGCGGAGGTGTTCGGGCCTGCTGACGGTTATCCGATCGTCCTGACGCACGGCATCACGTGCGCGATCCGCGCGTGGGCCTACCAGATCGTCGACCTGGCCGGCGACTACCGGGTCATCGCGTTCGACCATCGCGGGCACGGCCGCAGCGGCGTACCGCGGGCCAAGGGGTACAGCCTCAAACACCTTGCGTCCGATCTGGATTCGGTGCTGGATGCGACGCTGGCGCCGCATGAGCGGGCGGTGGTGGCCGGCCACTCGATGGGCGGCATCACGATCGCCGCGTGGTCGGAGCGCTACCGGCACAAGGTTGCACGGCGCGCCGACGCCGTCGCGCTGATCAACACCACGAGCGGCGACCTGATCCGCAACGTGCAACTGTTCGCGGTGCCCCACCGGCTGTCGCCGGCGCGGGTGCTCGCCGGGCAGGCCCTCATCGGCGCCTTCGGCGGGTTTCCCGTCCCGGGTGCGGCCCGCATCCCGAGCCGTTACGTGGTCGCGATGCTGGCGACCGGGCGCGACGCCGACCCGAGCATCGCCCGCCTCGTCTACGAGCTCTTCGAGGACACGTCGCCGCGCGGGCGGGCCGGCTGCGCGCGGGCGCTGGTCACGTCGATGGGGTCCCGCTATCTCGACCTGAGCGGGCTGACGGTGCCGACGCTGGTCATCGGCAGCGAACGCGACCGGCTGACACCGATCAGCCAGTCCCGCCGGATCGCACGCGACGTGCCCAATCTGATCGGTCTGGTGGAGCTGCCCGGTGGGCACTGCTCGATGCTCGAGCACCCGCGCGAGGTGAGCCGCCAGCTGCGCGCGCTGGCCGAAGCGGCGATCCACCAAGCGGCGACCAGCCGGATCAGCTCATAGCAGCGCGGTGATCTCGGCGGCCGCACGCTGGCCGGACCTGATCGCCCCGTCGAGGAACCCGGTCCATTCGTCGGCGGTCTCGGTGCCCGCCCAGTGGATCGGGCCGACCGGTTCGCGCAGCCACCGCCCGAACCGCGTCCACGACCCCGGCGGCACCGCCGCGGTCGGGCCGCCCGGCGCGAATTCCTCTGCGCCCCAACGATGATCGACGTAGTCGAGCGGTTTGAGTGCGTCGTCACCGAAAAGCGTTGCAAAGCAACGTAACACGTCGCGACGGCGCTGGTCGCCGGGCAGTGAGTCGAACGCGCGGGCGTCGACGAAACCCATGAGGATGCCCGGACCGTCCGGGTGCGGGCTGACGTCGAACGTGATGAAAACGGGGCCCCGGTCGGACAGCGCCTGCCCGGAAAAGCCGTTGGCCCGCCAAAACGGCGTGGAATAGGCCGCGTACGCCTTGGACAGCCGGCCCTGGGGCCAATGCCGGGCGAGCTGCTCGTACTCGGCGGGCAGCGGGGGAGTGAACTCGATCGAGGCGCGATGGGCCGGCGGGATCGCGACGATGACGAAGCCGGCCTCGGTCTCGCCGACATCGGTCGTCACGGTCACGCCCGCACCGTGGCGTTCGATGCGCCGCACCGGTGCGCCCAGCACCACTCGCGTGTCCAGTTCGGCGGCCGCGGCCTCCGCGATCTGTTGCGTGCCGCCGGGAAAGCGGTCCTGTTGGGCGCCGTCCTCGACGTCGAGCAGTCGGTCCAGGCCGCCGGCCGCGTGCGCGTAGCGGGCGGCGTGCAGCATCGACACGTCGTCGGGCTCGCACCCCCAGGTCACCCGCGCCACGATCGCCAGCAGGTCGCGCGACGAGGCGGTTGCCCGCACCGAGCGCAGCCAGCCGCCGAGCGACAGGCCGTCGAGTTCGCGCGCCCGGCGGGCGTCCCACGGGGCCGCCAGCGGGACGCCGCGGGCGATCCGGTCGAACTGCCAGCGCAGTCGGCCGATGTCCAGCAGGCCGGTCAGGGACAGCTTGGGAATGGTGCCGCGATACGCGTGCGTCCAGCCGCGCCAGTGGATCAGATTCTTGCCGTCGTGGTGCGTGGGCGTGGTGGGAACGTCGAGTTCGGCCGCCATCGCCAGCACGGCGTCTTGGGTCGGCCCGACGAAAGTGCCGCCCAGGTCGGCCGGCAATCCGGCGACGTTGCCGGTCAGCGACCGCCCACCGACCCGGTCGCGGCCCTCGAAGACCACCACGTCGTGGCCCTGCCGGTTGAGCTCGCGCGCGGCGGCGAGCCCGGCAAAGCCCGCTCCGACCACGACGACGTCGACGATCCGGGGCGGCTTTGACACGCGGTCTAGTGAACCGCATTTCCGCGGTTTGCAGGGCGAAATCGTGAAGCGGACCGGTTACGGCGCGACCGTCAGCCAGTCCTTGAATCCCGACGGGTCGTGGCGGCCCAGCGCGCCGTGCTCGTAGAGGCCCCAGCCCTCCACCGGTGGCTTGTCGCCGTCGCGGCACAGCGCCCGGCCGACATGGTCGATCACGCCGAACCCCGCGCGCGCGACGATCGCCGGGTCGGTCATGTCGTAGGTCAGCCGCTCGGCGAACTTCTCGCCCTTCCACATGCCGTGTATCCAGTCGGAATCGCCGCCGTAGCCACCGCCGACGTGAATGGGGACCGGCAGCTTGGACTCCACGTCGAAGTGGACCTCGGTGCCGTCGGGGGAGGTGGCCTCGATGGTCGCGCCGGTCGGGATGCGGGTGCCCGAGCGGTAGTGGATCTTGACCCGCGGCCAGCCGAGCTGCTCGACGCGGCCGTCGCGCCAGATCCGGGTGCAGTCGTTGAGCGAACGGAACCCGTTGGGCTCCTCCTGAATGATCAGGACGATCGCGAAATCGTCGAAGGCCATGGGCACATAGAGCCACCACATGCCCTCGAACGGCGGGTCGGCGGGCCGGCCGGCGGGCTCGGCCTCGCCGATCGGGCGGATGCCCCAGGACCGGTCGCGGCTGCCCAGCCAGGTGTTGGGGTCGACGGTTATTTCCTCCCCGTCGATGACGATGCGGCCACTCCAGCTGCCGAGTTGCGCGAAACGCTGGGCGTCCAGCGTCACCCGGTTGCCCGAACGCAGGATGTGCGGCTGTTCCTGGACGACGTCGAACAGCCCCTTCCAGGTGAGATCGGCTGCGATGCCTTCGGTTTCGTCGAGCACGATGCGCAGCTGGTGCAGCGGTTCGATGACCTCGACGCGATAGCCGTTGACGTGCTGGTTGAGCCGGTCCTGATCGATGGCGTCCGAGACGTGCACGGCGGTCTGGGTGTCCCCCCGCCTGACGAGCAGGAACGCGTCCTTGACCCCGAGGTTGGGGTAGTAGCCGATGCCGCTGATGACGAAGATGTTCCCGGTGCGGTCGTGGGCGTTGAAGTAGGAGCGGTCGTAGAAGTTGCGGTCCGAGGAGCCCGGCCACGCGATCGGCTGGGGGATCTGATGTACCGGGTATTCGTCGAGCGGTCCGAGCATTACTGGTCCTCTCCGATCAAACGTCGCATCAATCCGGCGTGGTAGAACAGCGATTCGACATCGTCGGGCTTTTCGGTCTCCCCGAAGTGCACGCGCCGCGCGCCGGTGCGCATGAACACGCACGCCCACATGACGCCCGAGTACACGTAAAACCAGTGCAGGTCGCCGACTTCGACGCCGGCCAGGCGCGCGTAGGTCGCGCGCACGTCGTCCTCGCGCATCACCTCCGGCAACCCAGGCAGCGTCGCCAGGCCGGCGAGTTCTTGAAAGACCATGTGCGCGAATATCATCCACGCCACATCCAGTTCGCGCGGGCCCAGCGTCACCATTTCCCAGTCCAGCACCGCCACCGGCGCGAAGTCTTTGTACAACACGTTGCCGACGCGCGCGTCGCCCCACAGCAGCACCGGCTCGGCGGCGGCCGTCTCGGCCGGCCAGTTGGCCTCCAGCCAGTCGAAGGTGCGTTCCAAAAGCGGCGACCGCCCGATGTCGGGCACGGCGAAGTCATACCAGGACCGCACCCAATTGAAGTGCTTGCGCAGCGCGGTGTCCCCGATTTGTCCCTCGGTGAGGAAGCCAAAGGTGTTCTGCGCGTCGGGAATCGAGTGCAGCGAAGCCAAGACGCCGACGGTGGCGTCTTGCAGTTCGCGTTGCCGCTCGGTGGGCGCGTCGGCGAACCAGTTGCCACCGAACGTGTAGGGCATGACGTCGGGCGGCACCTCCCCGTCGACGTAGTCCATCACGAAGAACGGTGTGCCCAGGACGTCGCCGGTGTTCTCCAGCCACCGCACCCGGGGCACGGGCACGTCGGTGAGTTCGCCGACCTTGCGGATGACGTCGAATTGGTGGTCGAGCCGGTAGGTCGGGAAGACCTGCACGTCCTCGGCGGTGGGCGCCACCCGCGCCACCAGCTTTTGCTCGGTCGGTTGCCCGTCTTGCTGCCAGCGGACGGTCAAGATGATGGTCTCCGACGACATGCCCGTCGAATCCACGCCGCTTTCGACGGTCACCTCGGGTTTTGCGCCGTCGGGCAGTACGGTGGAGAGCCAGCGCGACATCACCGTCGGCAACGTGGTGACGTCGCGGCTGGAGCGCTGCAGCCGGTCGACGTTGTCGACTGCCGGTTCAGTGGCCACGGGAGTGCCTCCATCCTTTGAGACTTTTTCGCGGCAATTACGATACGGTAGGTAGCGTTATGAAAGCAGACCCGTCCGGCCTTGACAAGGCCCCCGGCGCCGGCCGCCCGCGCGATCCGCGTATCGACTCGGCCATCCTATCGGCGACCGCGGAACTGCTTGTCCAAACGGGCTATTCAAACATCAGTCTGGCCGCGGTGGCCGAGCGCGCCGGCACCACGAAGTCGGCGCTGTACCGGCGGTGGTCGAGCAAGGCCGAACTGGTGCACGAGGCGGCCTTCCCCGTGGCCCCCACCGCGCTGGAGGCGCCGGCCGGGGATATCGCCGCCGACACGCGGATGATGATCGAGGCCGCCCGCGACGTGTTCACCACCCCGGTGGTTCGCGCCGCGCTGCCCGGCCTGGTGGCCGACATGACGGCCGATCCCGCACTCAACGCGCGGGTGATGTCGCGATTCGTGGACTTGTTCGCCGCGGTGCGGGTGCGGCTGCGCGAGGCCGTCGACCGGGGCGAAGCCCATCCCGACGTGGATCCGGATCGCTTGATCGAGTTGATTGGGGGAGCGACGATGCTGCGGATGCTGCTGCGCCCGGAGGAAGAGCTCGACGACGCGTGGGTGGAACAGACCACGGCCATCGTCGTGCACGGCGTGCGGCGATGACGGGCCGGCTCGCCGGGCGCGCCGCGATCGTCACCGGTGCCAGCCGCGGCCTCGGTCGAGCGATCGCGTTGGCGCTGGCCGCCGAGGGCGCGGCGGTGGCGGTCGGCGGGCGCACCGAAGAGGTCTGGGATGACCGGCTGCCGGGAACGATCGGTGAGACGGTCGCCGACATCGAGGCCGCGGGCGGACGCGCCGTCGCGGTGCGGGCCGATCTGACCGACCGCGACGAGATCGCCCGGCTGGTGGACTCGGCGCGAGATGCGTTGGGCCCGATCGCGATTCTGGTCAACAATGCGGCCTTCACCGCGCCCGGCCGCCCGCCGGCGCCCGGCGGCGAACCGCGCCCCAAGCCCGCCAAACCGCCGAGCGGCGCCGCCAAGCCCGGCTGGCCGGGGTTCGTCAGTACGCCCTTGCATGCGTATCGCCGGCATTTCGACATCGCGGTGTTCGCGGCTTACGAGCTGATGCAGTTGGTGTGCCCCGACATGATCGAGGCGGGGGGAGGGTCGATCATCAACATCACCTCGGTCGCGTCGCGGCTGCCCGGTGATGGCCCGTACGCCGACCGCAGCGGCGGTGTGCTGCCCGGGTACGGTGGGTCCAAGGCGGCGCTCGAGCATCTAACCCAATGCGCGGCATTCGATCTCACCGACCACAACATCGCGGTCAACGCGCTGTCGCCGTCCAAGCCGATCCTCACACCGGGGCTTTCCTACTACGCCCGCAACTTCGACGACACCGCGTCCGCGGATGAATTCGCTCGCGCGGCAGTGGAATTGGCGCTCGTCGACCCCGGCAAGGTCACCGGACGCACCATCGGGCACCTACAGGTGCTCGACGGCAGTTTCCGGCCGTTCGCGCTCGGCTAGACCCGGTCAATCCCCCTCGGGCGGGTCGGGATCGCCGCGGAGTAGCTCGTCGGGGTGGTGCGCGTGGTTGATGCCCGGCGGTCCGGTGCCGTCGGTCCAGCGGAGTCGCCCATTGCCGGCGACCGTGGTTCGCCATTCGCCCCGGCTCGCCGCGCGGTGGTCGGAGCCGCAGGCGAAAAACAGCTTGTCCGCGTCGGTCCGGCCCCCGTCCGCCCATTCGGGCGCATGGTGAACCTCGCAGTGATAACCGGGTTCGAGGCAATTGGGGCGGGTGCATCCGCGGTCGCGCGCGTAGCAGACGATCCGCTGATCCGCGGTCGCGATACGTTTCTGGCGGCCCAGATACAACGGGCGCCCGGTGTGTTCGTCGAACACGGCCAGATAGTGAATTGCCTTGGCCGCCATGCGAAGCAGATCCGGCATGGGCAGTCGCGAGCCACCGCCGGTGAGCGCCGGTGTAGGCGTCGGGACGGACGAGTCGACCGCGGCGCGTGCGGCCTGGTCGAGTTCGGCGAGCGTGGTGGTGGCGATCACCGTGACGGGATGGCCGCGGTGCACGCCGAGTTGGCCGGAGCCGACGGCGGATTCGAGGCCGAACTTGAGGGCGTCGTGGCGGCGCTGGGCCGGCGTGCGCTCATCGCGCGCCTCGGGCTCGCCATCCGCACTGTCGGGTTGGTGGCGGCCGGGCCGCACGGCCGCTTCGACGGCTTCGAAGTAGGCGCGGGCCTCGGGGTCCAACAGACCGGACAGCCGAGACATCCCGTCGGGCCCCTGCGGGCCGAGGTGCAGCCCGCGGCGGCGGGCCCGGTCGACGTCGTTGAAAAGACCGTCGGGATTGAGGTAGTCGGCGATCCGCCGGCCCAGTTGGGTGACAACGGCGGCGTCGACTTTGGCCGAATGCTGCACCAGCCTGCGCTCGGCGTCCGCCGCGTCGGCGGGCGAGACGCTGGCCGGTAACGTGTCCACCGCGGCACACACGGCCCGGATGTGGTCCTCTCCGACCGCGCCCGCGGATACCGCCGCCGCCAACGTCGGTAGCTCGGGCTGCAGCAGTGGCCCGGTCAGGGAACGTCGCGGCCGGATCCGGGCCGCGAGCTTGAAGCGGCGGGTGATTTCTTTGGGCGTTATACGAAGGCGCGCCCACAGCATGTCGCGCACCAAGACCACCGGCCCGGGTCCGTCCGGCGGGTCAGCGATCTCGCCGAAGATCCGGTACATCAGGCCCCGGTTGGTGCGGTGCTGGGTCTCCAGGCGTGCGGCGACCTCGACCCGAAAGACGTTGCCGACTACATCCGACGAGGTCTGGCGCAGCACGTCGTGGGCCGCGTCGATCGCGTCGAGCGCAGCCCCGATACGCTCTCGCGCCTGTTGCGCGTTCACCAAGGGACCCACGCAACCCACGCTATCGAACTACTGTTCGAATAGCGGCCCCCATGGGCCGATCTGGGGATGAACCGCCGACTGTGGATACGCCCCGGCGCCAGTCCTGGCCCTAGGGCCGCCTGACGTGCAAGTATGAGCAAAGCCAGTGCCGCAACGGCGGCAGGCAACCGGTTGAGTGGTGTGCCCATGCCTGGTATGGACAAGCCGACAGGGCGGGTCGTGGCCCTGATCGTTCTCCTACTCGTGGTCGCGGCCGCCCTGCGCGGGTATTTCCCGGCTCAGCAGCATGCGGCCCGCAGCGAGGCGGGGGGCCGGGCGGCCATGGTGTTCGTGGTCGCGATCCTAGCGGCGACGCTGGCCTTGGTCGCGATCGCGGTCGTCGCGCGGTTGCGAGACCCCCGTGCACCCGCGCCGTCCGCCGGGGCGCTGTCCGACATGCTGGGCACCGGGAGGGGCCGACCGAGCTGGCGGGTGTTGCTGATCGGCCTCGCGGTGATCGTCGCGTGGCTACTGATCGTGATGCTGCTGAGCAGGCTCCTGGCGCCCCACGGCATCGGCCCGGCTCCCTCCGCATCCGAGACCGGCGGCCAGCCGCCGTCGGGGCATGGCGGCTCGCCGCCACCACCGCAGCAGCAGCACCGGCCGCGCGACGGCTCCCAGAGCATGCTCGGCGTGCTGCTCGCCAGCACGGCCGCGATGTTGTTCGTGATCGTCGCCGGAACGGTCGCCACGGCGAGGCGAAGGCGGCACCCGATCGCACCCCGCATCGCCGACGAGCCGGCCGAAACCCCGGCGGCCGCGGCGCCGCCGCGGTCGCTGGCGCGGGCCGCCGAGCGTGGACTGGCGGAGATGACGGACCTCAGCCGCGAGCCGCGCGAGGCGATCATCGCCTGCTACGCCGCGATGGAACGCGAACTCGCGCATGTTCCCGGGGCCGTCCCCCAGGACTTCGATACCCCGTCCGAGGTGTTGGCCCGTGCGGTCGAACGCCATGCCCTGCATGCCGATAACGCCGTACAACTGGTGAACCTGTTCACCGAGGCGCGGTTCAGTCCGCACGTGATGAACGAGGGACACCGCGACGTGGCGGTGCGCGTGCTTCGATTGGTCCTCGACGAACTCCGATCGCTGAGCGTCGCATGAAAAAGACCGCGGCCCTCGGGGTTTGCCTCATCATCGCCATCGAACTGCTGACGCTGACGCAGCATGACCGCCGACTCGTGTTGGCGGCCTCCGGTATCGGGCTGGCCGTGGTACTGCTCGGCCTGCGGCGCACGCTGGGACGCGGGCCCGAGGCCGGCACCGAGCCCGAGGCCGAGGACCTCGGGGATTCGTTGCGCCGCTGGCTTTCCACCACCGAGACGACCATCCGCCGGTCGGAGGCCACCCGGGCCGACTGGGACCGGCATCTGCGCCCGATGCTGGCCCGACGGTACGAAATCGCCACGGGCCAACGGCAAGCCAAAGATCCCGCCGCCTTCCACGCGACTGGCCGAATGCTCTTCGGTGTCGAGCTGTGGGACTGGGTCAACCCCAACAACGTCATCCGCAACGGTGACCGCCAGCCGGGTCCGGGCCGGGCGGCGCTGGAAGAGATTCTGCGAAAGTTGGAGCAGGTATGACAGGGGGCGCGATCCAGACATGACGCTGCCGGCAGCAACCACGACCGCACACTGCGAGGCGATTCTCGACGAAATAGAACGCGTGGTGGTGGGCAAGCGCGCCGCGCTCAAGCTCATCCTGACCGCCGTTCTCGCGCGCGGTCACATCCTCATCGAGGACCTGCCGGGTCTGGGCAAGACGCTGATCGCGAGATCCTTTGCGGCCGCGCTGGGGCTGCAATTCACCCGTGTGCAGTTCACCCCCGACCTGCTGCCGGCGGACCTGCTCGGGTCGACGATCTACGACATGCAGTCGGGGCGCTTCGCGTTCCGGCCCGGACCGATCTTCACCAACCTGTTGCTCGCCGACGAGATCAACCGCACGCCACCGAAAACCCAGGCGGCGCTGCTGGAGGCGATGGCCGAACGACAGGTCAGCATCGACGGCGAAACACACCAGCTGTCAAGGCCTTTCATCGTGCTGGCCACCGACAACCCGATCGAGTACGAGGGCACGTATCCGCTGCCCGAGGCGCAGCTCGACCGATTCGCGATCCGGCTGGAACTGCGCTATCTCTCCGAACGCGACGAGACCTCCATGCTGCGGCGGCGCCTCGAACGCGGATCGGCCGAGCCGACGGTCAATCAGGTCGTGGACGCGCACGACCTGCTGGCGATGCGGGAATCGGTCGAGCAGGTGACGGTGCACGAAGACGTCCTGCACTACGTGGTCTCGCTGGCCAACGCGACGCGGCACCACCCGCAGGTCGCGGTCGGGGCCAGCCCGCGCGCCGAACTCGATCTGGTCCAGCTCGCCCGCGCCCGCGCGCTGCTGCTCGGCCGCGACTACGTGATCCCCGAGGACGTCAAGGCGCTCGCCACCGCGGCGGTCGCGCACCGCATCACCTTGCGCCCGGAGATGTGGGTGCGAAAGATCCAGGGCGCCGACGTCATCGGGGAGCTGCTGCACCGGCTGCCGGTGCCGCGCACCGGCGCGAGCCCGGGGGACACCGGATGAGTTCGGCGTGACGCGGGGCCGCGAGATCGAGTTTCGCTGGCGCGCATCGGGATTGACGCGCGCGGTCGCCACCTGCGCGGGATTCGCGATGTCCGCGGCCGTCATCGACGCCCGGTGGCAGCTGATCGCGTTCGCGGCGCCGCTGCTCGGCGTGCTGTGTTCGATCAGCTGGCAGCGGCCGGTGCCGGAAATTCGCGTGCACGGCGAGCCCGACGCCCAGCGATGCTTCGAAAGCGAACAGGCGCACCTGCGGGTGTGGATCAGCGGGGAAGAACAAGGGTTGTCGGCCGCCCGGCTCACGGTCCCGGACGTCGACGGGATGGAGCTCGAGATCGCCGATGCCGATGCGGGCCAGGCGAAGACGGTCGCGGCCACGGCGCAGCGCTGGGGACGGTACCGGATCGCGGCCCGCGTCGAGGTGATCGCACGCGGTGGGCTGCTCACCGGCACCGGCATTGTCGACGCCGCCGAGGTCATCGTGTTTCCGCTGACGCCGCCGCAGGCCACGCCCATCCCGCAGATCGAGTTGCTCGACCGGCTGGGCGCCCACCTGACCCGGCACGTCGGCCCCGGGGTGGAATACGCCGACATTCGTGCCTACGTGCCGGGAGACCAACTGCGCGCGGTGAATTGGCCGGTGAGCGCGCGCCGCGGCCAGCTGCACGTCACGGAGCGGTTGACCGACCGCGCGGCGGACGTGGTCGTGCTGATCGACGGGTACCGGCAGCCGGCGGGTCCGGCGACCGTAGCCACCGAACGGGTCGTCCGGGGCGCGGCGCAAGTGGTGCAAACCGCCCTGCGGCACGGTGATCGGGCCGGGATCGTCGCGCTCGGGGGCAACCGTCCGCGCTGGCTCGGCGCCGACATCGGGCAGCGCCAGTTCTATCGGGTGCTCGACACCGTGCTCGGTGCCGGTGACCGATTCGAGCGCACCACGGGCACGCTGGCGCCGCGCGCGGCGGTGCCTGCCGGGGCGATCGTCATCGCGTTTTCCACGCTGCTCGACACCGAATTCGCGCTCGCCCTCATCGATCTGCGGAGGCGGGGCCATGTCGTATTGGCCGTCGACATCCTCGACAGTTCGCCGTTCGAAGACGATCAGGATCCGTTGGTCGATCGGATGTGGGCGCTGCAGCGCTCCGCGATGTATCGCGACATGGCCACCGTCGGGGTGGACATCGTGTCGTGGCGGGGCGACAGCGGTCTCGAGCAGTCGATGGGTGTGCTGCCCGATCGCCGCCGTCGGGTGCGCGGGAGGCTGCGTGGATAGCGGTGGTGCGGGCGCGCTCGGTCGGCTGGGGTCGCCCGCGTTCGCGACCGGGTTCGGTCTGCTCATGGTCGGATCGGCGGCCGGGGGCTCGCACGGTTTCGCCGTGGCCGCGTGGGTGGCGGCCCTGGTTTCGGTGGGTGCGGGGACGGTATTCCGGTTCGCCGCAACGGTTGCCGTGCTGCTAGCGGTCGTGACGGTCACGCTGTCCGATCCGCCGGTCGTGTTCGTCGCGCTGTCCGGATTGTGCGCGGCCGCCTACCTGGTGTGCCGCCACGCGGCCGGCGCGGCCGCCCCGGTGGTGCTGAGCAGCTGGCCGACGGCCGTTGCCGCGGTGGGGTTTACGTTCGCCGGGTTGGTCGCAACGTCGTTCCCGTTGCAGTTGCCGTGGTTGCCGTTGGCCGCCCCGCTGGGTGCGCTGGTGATCTACCTGCTGGCGATCCGGCCGTTCTTGGCCTGAGCGCCGACGTCGGTCACCGTCAGTGCAGCAGGTGCGCGGCGTGATCGGCCAGGTCGAGCAGCGGCTGCGGGAAGATGCCCAACACCACGGTGACCGCGGCGCAGACCGCGATCGCGGCCTTGCTCAGGATGCCCGGCGCCACCACGTGCGGGGTGTCCTCGGTGGCTTCGGTGAAGAACATCGACACGATCACCCGCACGTAGAAGTAGGCGGCGACACCGCTGGCGACCACACCGACGATCACCAGGGGCGCGGCGCCCCCCTGGGCGGCGGCCTTGAACACGGCGAGCTTGCTGACGAATCCACTGGTCAGCGGGATGCCGGCGAACGCCAACAAGAACATCGAAAACATCACGCCCACAATGGGGGACCGCTGTCCCAGCCCCGCCCAGTGCGACAGCGCGGCATCCTCGACACCGTCGTCGTCGCGAATCAGGCCCACGATGGCGAACGCGCCCACGGTGCTGAAGCTGTAGGCGAGCAAATAGAACAACGTGGAGGAAAGCCCGGTGTGGTTGTCGGCGATGACGCCGGTGAGGATGAATCCGACGTGGGCGACCGAGGAGTAGGCCAGCATCCGCTTGACGTCGGTCTGGTTCACCGCGGTGATGGTCCCCACCACCATGGTCAGGATGGAAATCGTCCACAGCACCGGCCGCCACTGGTCATGCAGCGGCGGCAGCGCCACGTAGATCACCCGAAGCAGCGCGCCGAACGCCGCCACCTTGGTGGCCGCCGCCATGAATCCCGTGATCGGGGTGGGGGCGCCCTGGTACACGTCGGGAATCCACGAGTGGAACGGAACGGCGCCGACCTTGAACAGCAGGCCGACCGACAGCAGCGCGACACCGACCAGCGCCAGCGAGCTGTCGCCGTGGGTGGCCAGCGCATCGCGGATACCGGTCAGCAGCAGCGTGCCGGTCGCGCCGTAGAGCAGCGCCACACCGTAGAGGAAGAAGGCCGACGAAAACGCGCCCAGCAGAAAGTATTTCATGGCCGCTTCCTGCGACAGCAGGCGACGGTGGCGGGCCAGGCCGCACATCAGGTACAGCGGCAAGGACAACACTTCCAGCGCGACGAACATCGTCAGTAGGTCGTTGGACGCCGGAAAGACCATCATGCCGCCGACCGACAGCATCGCCAGCGGGAAGAGCTCCGTCTGGGCGGCTCCGGCCCGCTCGGCCTCCCGCTCCGCGTCGCTGTCGGGCACCGCCGACGCCTGCGGGGTGAACGAGTCCAGGCCTCCCGTGCCGCCGGCGCCCGTTGCGACGGAAACCTTGCTCTCCGTTTTGGTTTGGGTCCGTTCGGCGATGAAGATGACGGCCATCACCGCGACCAGCAGCACGGTGCCCTGCAGGTACAGCGTCGGACGGTCGATGGCCATGGCGCCCAGGACCGCGGCCCGCCCCGAGCTCTTGATCGAGCGGCTCACGGCGACGACGGCGACGAACGCCGCGATCAAGCCGCCGAGGGCCAGCGCCACCTGGCCGCTGTAGCGAATGCGCCTGGGCAGGAACGCTTCGGCGAGGACCCCCACCACGGCGATGCCGAACACGATGAGGGTCGGGGACAGCAGGAAGTACTGGATGCTGGGGGTGGGGAGGGTCATCGCGGTCCTTCAGCGGTCCGGGCTTGGGCCGGTCTGGGATTGCCCACCGGCACCGTCGGTTTGGGGTCGTGCTGGCCGATGGTGGTCATGGTGTTCTCGACGGCCGGATTGATGATGTCGAGGACGGGCTTGGGATAGATCCCGAGCACGAGCAGCAGCGCGATCAACGGTGCGACGACGATCAATTCGCGCGCCCTCAGGTCGCCGATCTTCTCGTTGCCGGTGGCCACCGGCCCGGTCATCACGCGCTGGTAGAGCCACAGCATGTACACGGCCGACAGCACCAGCGCGGTGACGCCGAATCCGGCGGCCAGCCAGTACCGGTTGAAAGTTCCCAGCAGGACCAGGAATTCGCTGATGAACGGGGCCAGGCCGGGCAATGACAGGGTGGCCATGGCGGAGACCAGGAAGGTGCCCGCCAAGATGGGCGCCACCTTCTGCACGCCGCCGTAGTCGGCGATCGCCCGGCTGCCGTGCCGCGAGATCAGGAAGCCGGCGATCAGGAACACCGCCGCCGTGGACAGCCCGTGATTGAGCATGTACAGCGTCGACCCGCTCTGGCCCTGGCTGGTCATCACGAAGATGCCGAGGATGATGAACCCGAAGTGCGAGATCGACGTGTAGGCGATCAGGCGCATGATGTCGGTCTGGCCGATGGCGACGATCGCCCCGTAGACCACCCCGATGACCGCCAGCACGACGATCAGCGGACGGAAATACGTTGAGGCATCGGGGAACAGCTGCAGGCAGTAGCGCAGCATGCCGAAGGTGCCGACCTTGTCCATCACGGCCATCATCAGCACCGCGGTGGCCGGGGTGGCCTCGACCGCGGCGTCGGGCAGCCAGCGGTGGAACGGCCACAGCGGGGCCTTGATCGCGAACGCGAACATGAAGCCCAGGAATAGCGCCTTGAACACCGCGGAGTCCGCCCCGTAGCGCCCGGAGGCGACGCCGGCGACGATCTCACGGAAGTCGAACGTGCCCGACCCGTGCTGCGAGGTCACCACGTACAGCCCGATCACCGCGGCCAGCATGATCAGCCCGCCGAACAGGTTGTACAGCAAGAACTTCACGGCCGCGCGTGAGCGGCCCGGCCCCCCGCCGAAGCCGCCGATCAGGAAGTACATCGGGATGAGCATGGCTTCGAAGAACACGTAGAACAGCAGCACGTCCAACGCGATCACCGAGATCAGCACCATGGATTCGATGGCCAGCGTCAGCGCGACGTAGGCGTGCACGCCTCGCGTGCGCTGGCCCGCGTCGTTCCAGCCGGCGATCTGCAGCACCGGGATCAGCACCGCGGTCAGCAGCACCAGCACCACCGCGATGCCGTCGACGCCCAGGGTGTAGCCGGCCCCGAAAGCCGGGATCCACTGGTGCTTTTCGACGAACTGATACGGGGCGCCGCCGGTCTTGAACCCGAGGGTGACGACGATCGCGACCGCCAGAGTCGCGACGCCGAACACCAGGCCCGTCCACTTGGCGAGCTGCCGCAGCCCGGGCGGCATCAGGATGATCAGCACCGCTCCGGCCAGCGGCACCAGCCACAGCACGCTGAGCCACGGAACCGAGGTCATCGGGTTCACCACAGTTTCACCGCCAGGATCAGCGCGACCACCAGCACCGCGCCCGTCAGCATCGACAGTGCGTAGTTGCGGGCGAAGCCGGTTTGCAGGCCCCGCAGCCGATTCGACGTCTGGCTCACCAGCGCCGCCAGCGCGTTGACCGAGCCGTCGACGCCCGCGTTGTCGACTTCGACAAGCGCGTGGGTCAGTTGCGCACCGGGGCGCATGAACACCTCCTCGTTGAAGGCATCGCCGTAGAAGTCCTTGCGGACGGCCGTCGTCAGGGCCGAGACCGACAGCGGGGCCACCCGGGGGATGTCCGCGCTGGCGTAAAGCCGGTAGGCGACGGCGATCCCGATGGCGACCACACCCAATGCCAGCGCGCTGCTGACCCAGACCGGGAACGCGTGGGTGACTTCTTCGTGTTTCCCGACGACCGGTTCGAGCCAGCGCGCCAAGGTGCCACCGACCGCGAGCAGGCCGCCGGAGAACACCGAGCCGATCGCCAGCAGGATCATGGGCCACGTCATCAGGCCGGGCGCCTCGTGCGGGTGGGCGCCGGGCGCCCAGCGCTTTTTACCGAAGAAGGTCATCAGCATGACGCGGGTCATGTAGAACGCGGTGACCCCCGCGCCCAGCAGCGCCGCCCCGCCCAGCACGTAACCCCGGACGCCGCCGACGGCCAGCGCCGCCTCGATGATGGCGTCCTTGGAGAAGTAGCCCGCGAAGGGCGGCACACCGATGATCGCCAGGTATCCCAGGCCGAACGTGGCGAACGTGATCGGCAGCGCGGCCCGCAGGCCGCCGTAGCGGCGCATGTCCTGCTCTTCGTCCATCGCGTGGATCACCGCGCCGGATCCCAGGAACAGCCCGGCCTTGAAGAAGCCGTGGGTGAGCAGATGCATGATCGCGAACGCGTAGCCGGCCGGGCCCAGGCCCGCGGCCAGCACCATGTAACCGATTTGGCTCATCGTCGAGGCCGCCAGCGCCCGCTTGATGTCGTCCTTGGCGCAGCCGATGAACGCCCCGAGCAGCAACGTGACGGCACCCACGACGACCACCGCCAGTTGCGCGTCGGGCGAGAGGTTGTACAGCGGGTTGGACCGCACGATCAGATACACCCCGGCGGTCACCATGGTGGCGGCGTGGATCAACGCGGACACCGGGGTGGGGCCCTCCATGGCGTCACCCAGCCAGGCCTGCAGCGGCACCTGCGCGGATTTGGCGCAGGCGCCCAGCAGCAGCAACAGTCCCATCGCGGTCAGCGCGCCCCGCCCTGCGGCCGGCGCCCCGGCGAACACCCCGGCGTACGACAGCGTGCCGAAAGTGCTGAACATCAAGAACATTCCGAGCGCCAGCCCGGCGTCGCCGACCCGGTTCATCACGAAAGCCTTCTTGGCGGCCGTGGCGGCGGTCGGCTTGTGGTACCAGAACCCGATCAGCAGGTAGGACGCCAGGCCCACCCCTTCCCAGCCGACGTAGAGCACCACGTAGTTGTCGGCGACCACGAGCAGCAGCATCGAGGCGAGGAACAGGTTGAGGTAGCCGAAAAACCGCCGGCGGTCGGGGTCTTCGGCCATGTAGGCGACCGAATAGATGTGGATCAGCGAGCCGACCCCGGAGATCAGCAACACGAAACACACCGACAGCTGGTCGATCTGGAGCCCGAGGTCGACCTGGAGCTGGCTGACCGGGATCCAGCTGAACACCTTTTGGTGGATGACGCGGTCGTCGGCGGGGCGGCCGAGCAACTCGCCCAGCAGGCTCAGGCCCAGGGCGAACGCCGCCAGCGCGGTGGCGCAGCCCAGCCAATGCCCCCAGCGGTCGGTGCGCCGCCCGCCGAACAGCAGGATGGTGGCACCCGCCAACGGCAGCGCGACCAGCAGCCAGCTGTATTGAGTCCCAATAAGATTCGTCACGTGGCGCTCTTCAGCCTTTGAGTAGGTTCGCGTCGTCGACGGACGCCGATTTGCGGGCACGGAAAATGGTCATGATGATGGCCAGGCCGATGACCACCTCGCAGGCGGCCACCACCATCGTGAAGAAAGCGATCATCTGCCCGTCCAGGTGGCCGTGCATCCGCGCGAACGTGACGAACGCGAGGTTGACGGCGTTGAGCATGAGCTCGACGCACATGAACATCACGATGGCGTTGCGGCGCAGCAACACACCGGCGGCCCCGATGGTGAACAGCAGCGCCGAAAGGTACAGGTAATTAGCGGGATTCACGACGGACCGCCTTGTGACAGACTCGAGCTTGCCTCGGGGGACGGGGTCTTCTTGCCGTCGGCGCCGCGGCTTTGCAGCATCGGCGACACCGACAGCTTCGAGTACGAGCCGTCCGGCAGCAGCGCGGCCACGTCGACGGCGTTGTGGCGGGCGTACACGCCGGGGCCGGGCAGCGGGGTGGGGTGCCCGCCGGGCCGGAATCGTTCCTGGGAGAGCTCGCGTTGCGTCTTGCGGCGTTCGAAACGCTCGCGATGCGCCAGCACCATGGCCCCGACGGCCGCGGTGATCAGCAATGCGCTGGTGAGTTCGAATGCCCACAGGTAGCGGGAAAAGATCAGCGCCGCCAGCCCTTCCACGTTGCCGGCGGCGTTCGCGGTGGTCAGCCCGGC
This sequence comes from Mycobacterium sp. TKK-01-0059, assembly GCF_000709305.1. Taxonomy (NCBI): domain Bacteria; kingdom Bacillati; phylum Actinomycetota; class Actinomycetes; order Mycobacteriales; family Mycobacteriaceae; genus Mycobacterium; species Mycobacterium sp. TKK-01-0059. The sequence continues at coordinate 537,489 of NZ_KL446993.1, read as the reverse complement.
GAAGCCGCCCGTGGCCACGTTGCCGATGGCGGCGATGAGCAGGATGCCGAACCCGACACCGGCGGCCACCGCGGCGACGCGCTGACCCCGCAGCGTCTCCCGCAGCGATTCGGCGGAGTCCACGCCGATGAGCATCAGCACGAACAGGAACAGCATCATCACCGCGCCGGTGTAGACGACGACCTGAACGACGCCCAAGAACAACGCGTCCTGGATCATGTAGAACACCGCCAGGATGATCATCGTCATGGCCAAAAACATCGCCGAGTAGACGGCGTTGACCGCCAACACCACCCCGAGCGCACCGATCACCGCCAGCGCCCCCAGTACCCAGAACGTCACCGCTTCGCCGGTGGAGGTTCGAGCGATGGTGTCGTGGGCGAAACTGGAGGCCGTCACGGACGTGACGGCGTGGCCCGCGAAACCGGTCACCGGGAGTCTCCGGCGTGCTGGTTGTCTCGCAGCCCGTGTGCGGTCACGTTGCCCAGGTAGTAGTCCTTGTCGGTGGCGCCCTCGGTCCTGGGATGCGGCGGCGCGAGCATGTCTTGCAGCAGCGGGGCCAGCAGCCGGTCCTTCTCGTAGATGAGGTCGGCGCGATTGTCGTCGGCCATCTCGTAGTCGTTGGTCATCGTCAGCGCCCGGGTCGGGCAGGCTTCGATGCACAGGCCGCAGCCGATGCAGCGCAGATAGTTGATCTGATACACCCGGCCGTAGCGTTCCCCGGGGGAGTACCTGAGTTCCTCGGTGTTGTCGGCGCCCTCGACGTAGATCGCGTCGGCCGGGCACGCCCACGCGCACAGTTCGCAGCCGATGCACTTCTCCAGGCCGTCGGGGTAGCGGTTCAGCTGGTGACGCCCGTGATAGCGGGGCATGACCGGTCCCGGCTTTTCCGGATACTCCTCGGTGACGCGCTTTTTGAACATCGATCCCAGCGTCACGCCGAATCCGGCCACGGCGTCCAAGAATTTAGCCATGTGCTTCCTCCTTGCTCGCCGCCGCCAGCGACTTCATCTCTTTCGCCGGCAGCGGCGGTGTCGGGAATACCGGTGTGGAGATCGATGCGGCCGGCAGCTTCTTCGCCTGACGCCGCAGCTGGCGCTCCAGCGCGCGAATCCCCGGCGCGCTGAACGGTTTTCGCAGCAACAGCACCAGGACCGTGGCGAACACGATGCTGCTCACCACGAGTATCGGGGTCCAGTGCTGATACCCCTGGTTGCGCAGTGTGCGGATCACCGCCGCGATCAGCACCCAGACCAGCGAGGCCGGGATCAAAAGCTTCCAGCCCAGGCCCATGAACTGGTCGTAGCGCAGCCGGGGCAGCGAGGCCCGCAGCCAGAAGTAGATGAACAAGAAGGTCCACATCTTGGCGGTGAACCACAGCACCGGCCACCACCCGGTGTTGGCGCCGGCCCACATGTTCAGCGGCCACGGCGCATGCCAGCCGCCGAAGAACAAGGCGGTGGCGAGCGAGGACACCGTCATCATGTTGACGTACTCGGCCAGCATGAACATCGCGAACTTCAGCGACGAGTACTCGGTGTGGAATCCCGCGACCAGTTCACCCTCGGCCTCGGGCAAATCGAAGGGCGCCCGGTTGGTTTCGCCGACCATCGAGATCAGGTAGATCACGAACGACGGCAGCAGCAGGAACACGTACCAGACCCGGTCCTGCGCGGCGACGATCTGTGACGTCGACATGGACCCGGCGTAGAGGAACACCGCCGCGAACGACAGTCCCATCGCCACCTCGTAGGAGATGACCTGGGCCGTGGAGCGCACCCCGCCCAGCAGTGGATAGGTGGACCCGGATGCCCAGCCGCCCAACACGATTCCGTACACCCCGATGGCCGACAGCCCCAGAATGAACAGCACCGCGACGGGGAGGTCGGTCAGTTGCAGCGGCGTCCGGTGGCCGAACACCGACACCACCGGGCCGAACGGGATGAACGCGAAGGCGGTGAACGCCGGGATCGTGGAGATGACCGGCGCCGCGAAGTAGACGAACTTGTCGACACCGCCGGGCGTGATCGTTTCCTTGAGCGCCAACTTGATTCCGTCGGCCAGGCTCTGCAGGACGCCCCAGGGTCCCGCCCGGTTCGGTCCGGGCCTGCGCTGCATCCAGCCGAGGATCTTGCGTTCGAGCAGGATCGCGACGAGCACGTTGAGCATGAGGAACACGAAGATGGCCAGCGCCTTGCCGAGCACCAGCCACCAGGTGTCGTGCCCGAAGACCGTCAAGCCGGTAGTCATGCGCTCACTCCGATCGCGACGATGCTGCCGGGGGTTGCCCCGAGCTGGCGGTACACCGCCGACGCCGACGAGTTCAGTGGGAGCCACACCACCCGGTCGGGCATGTCGGTGACGAGCAGCGGCAGGCTGATGGACCCGCGTGACGTGCTGACGGTCACCGCGTCGCCCTCGGCGGCGCCGATCTCGGCGGCCGTGTCGGCGGACAGCCGCACGACGGATTTGCGGGCCGTTCCCGCCAGATGTGGCTCACCGTCCTGCATTCGGGCGTTGTCCAGCAACATCCGCCAGCCGGCCAGCACCGCCTCACCAGCGCCGACCTCGGGTGGCTGCGGCGCCGCGACGTCCGGGCTCGCGGGGCGCTTGCCGTCCCAGTGCCGCAGCGCGGCCAGTTCTTCGCGGGCCGCGTCGACGGTGGACATGCCCAGGTAGACGCCCATCTCGTCGGCCAGCGCGTCGAGCACCTGGTGGTCGGACTGGGTGGCGTCCTGGGTGTTGCGCAGCGCGGCGTCGAAGGGCCGGAAGCGGCCCTCCCAGTTGACGAACGCGCCGGCCTTCTGTGTCGTGGACGCGACCGGGAACACCACGTCGGCGCGCTGCGTGACGGCGCTGTCCCGCATCTCGAGGCTGACCACGAAGCCGGCGCCGTCCAGCGCCGCCAGCACCGCTTCGGGGTCGGCGAAGTCGTCGGGCTCGACGCCACCCACCAGCAGCGCGCCCAGCGTCCCGTCGGTGGCGGCGGCCAGGATGCCGTCGGCGTCACGCCCACGGCCGGAGGGCAATTCGGACACGTTCCAGGCCCGCGCCACCTGCGCCCGGGCGGTCTCGTCGTCCACCGGACGGCCGCCGGGGAGCAGCCCGGGTAGCGCACCGGCCTCCAGCGCGCCCCGCTCGCCGGCGCGCCGCGGCACCCAGGCCAGGCGGGCGCCGGTGGTGTCGGCGAGCCGCGCCGCGGCGGACAATCCGCCGGGTACGGTGGCCAAGCGTTCGCCGACCATGATGACCGCGCCGGGGGTGGATAGCAGGTCACCCACCTCGCCGGTGGCCAACCCGTCCAGCGCCGTGGCTTCGGCGCCGGGCACGGTCTTGATCAGCCGGCCGGACATCTTGTCCAGCGCCCGGGTGGCGAACGGCGCCACCGCGTAGACGGGCAACCCGCGTTTGCGGGCCGCCTTGCGCAGCCGCAGGAACACGATCGGCGACTCGTCCTCGGGCTCGAACCCGGCCAGCACGACCACCGGCGCCGATTCGAGGTCGGCGTAGCTGACGGTCATCGGCCTGCCGGCGATGCGGGCCGCCAGGAAGTCGGCCTCCTCGCCCGAGCTCGGCCGGGCGCGGAAGTCGATGTCGTTGCTGTCCAGCACGATTCGCGCGAACTTGGAGTAGGCGTAGGCGTCCTCCAGGGTCGCGCGGCCGCCGACCAGCACCCCCGTGCGCCCGCGCGCCGCCTCGAGGCCCTGCGTCGCGACGGCGATCGCGTGTGACCACGAGGTCGGCTGCAGCGAGCCGCCGGCGTCGCGAATCAGGGGAGTGGTGATCACGTCGGGCTGGGTCGCGTAAGTGAACGCCCACCGGCCCTTGTCGCAGTTCCACTCCTCGTTGACTTCCGGGTCGTCGCCGGCCAGCCGGCGCAGCACCTTGCCGCGGCGGTGGTCGGTGCGCTGTGCGCACCCGGAGGCGCAGTGTTCGCAGACGCTCGGGCTGGAGACGAGATCGAACGGACGGGCCCGGAAGCGGTAGGCGGTCCCGGTCAGCGCGCCCACCGGGCAGATCTGCACCGTGTTGCCCGAGAAGTAGGAGTCGAACGGCTCGTTGGCGTAGATGCCGACCTGCTGCAGGGCGCCCCGCTCCTGCATGTCGATGAACGGGTCGCCGGCGATCTGTTCGGAGAATCGCGTGCAGCGCGCGCACAGGATGCAGCGCTCGCGGTCGAGCAGCACCTGCGAGGAGATGTTGATCGGCTTGGCGAAGGTGCGCTTCTCGTCGGTGAAGCGAGAATCGGCCCGCCCGTTGGACATTGCCTGGTTCTGCAGCGGGCATTCGCCGCCCTTGTCGCACATGGGGCAGTCGAGCGGATGGTTGATCAGCAGCAGCTCCATCACGCCGTGCTGCGCCTTGTCGGCGGCCTCGGAGGTGAGCTGGGTGCGCACGACCATGTCGTCGGTGGCCACGGTGGTGCACGAGGCCATCGGCTTGCGCTGGCCCTCGACCTCGACCAGGCACTGGCGGCACGCGCCGACCGGTTCCAGCAGGGGATGGTCGCAGAACCGCGGGATCTGGATGCCCATCAGTTCGGCGGCCCGGATCACCAGAGTTCCCTTGGGAACGCTGATTTCGATGCCGTCGATGGTCAGTGTCACCATCTCCGGCGGACGCACCTCGTCGCCGGTCTCGGTTTTGGCAAGGCTCGTCATCAGCTCGTCATGCCTTTCCGTTCGGTATCAGCATGGAGTCTCGTGGGTCGAACGGGCACCCGCCGCCCTCGACATGGGCGACGTATTCGTCGCGGAAGTACTGGATCGACGACATGACGGGGCTGGCGGCGCCATCGCCCAAGGCGCAGAACGCTTTACCCAAGATGGCGTCGGAGATGTCCAGCAGCTTGTCGAGGTCCTCGTGCGTGCCCGTGCCGGCCTCCAGCCGCTCGTAGATCTTGTCCAGCCAGAAGGTGCCCTCGCGACACGGCGTGCATTTGCCGCACGATTCGTGCTTGTAGAAGTACGTCCAGCGCTGCACCGCACGCACCACGCAGGTGGTTTCGTCGAAGATCTCCAGCGCCTTGGTGCCCAGCATTGAGCCGGCGCCGCCCACGCCCTCGTAGTCCAGCGGAACGTCGAGGTGCTCGTCGGTCAGCAGCGGGGTCGACGAGCCGCCGGGCGTCCAGAACTTCAGCCGGTGACCGGCCCGCACCCCGCCGGCGTAGGCGAGCAACTCCCGCAACGTGATTCCCAGCGGGGCCTCGTACTGCCCGGGGCGGGCGACGTGCCCGGACAGCGAATACAGCGTGAAGCCCGGGGATTTCTCGCTTCCCATCGAGCGGAACCAGTCCACGCCGTTGCCGATGATCGACGGCACGCTCGCGATGGTCTCGACGTTGTTGATCACCGTGGGGCAGCCGTACAGGCCGGCGACCGCGGGGAACGGCGGCCGCAGCCGCGGCTGGCCGCGTCGGCCTTCCAGCGAATCCAGCAGCGCGGTCTCCTCGCCGCAGATGTACGCGCCGGCGCCCGCGTGCACGACCAGTTCCAGATCGAATCCCGAGCCGTTGATGTCGCGGCCCAGGTATCCGGCGGCGTACGCCTCGGCCACCGCGTTCTGCAGGCGGCGCAGCACCGGCAGCACCTCGCCGCGCACATAGATGAACGCGTGGTTGGCCCGGATCGCGTAGGCGGCGATGATGACGCCCTCAACGAGGACGTGCGGTGTCGCCAGCATCAGCGGAATGTCTTTGCAGGTACCGGGTTCCGACTCGTCGGCGTTGACCACCAGGTAGTGCGGTTTGGCGGCCGCGCCGGTGTCGCCCTGCGGGATGAACGACCACTTGGTCCCGGTCGAGAAGCCCGCGCCGCCGCGCCCGCGCAGCCCGGAATCCTTCACCAGCCCGATCACCGCGTCCGGCTCCATCGCCAGCGCCTTCTTCATCGCCTCGTAGCCACCGTGCCGGCGGTAGGTCTCCAGCGTCCAGGACTCGGGGTCGTCCCAGAAGCGGCTGAGCACCGGAGTGAGCGGCGTGGCGCCGGACGTTTCGGAAGTGGTTGTCATTGCTGGCCTTCCGGCGCGCCGGGCGCCTGCATGCCGTGTTCCTTGGCTACCTTCAGGCCGGCCAGGGTCGCCGCACCGGCGCCTCCCTGCCCCTGGTCGGGCCGCTCGTCGGGCAGGCCGGCCAGGATGCGCGACGTCTCCCGAAAGGCGCACAGCGGCGCGCCGCGGGTGGGGGCCTTGGGCTCACCGGAACGCAGCGAGTCGACGAGTTCGCGCGCCGATTCGCAAGTCTGGTTGTCGAAGAACTCCCAGTTGACCATCACCACGGGCGCGTAGTCGCAGGCGGCGTTGCATTCGATGTGTTGCAGGGTGACCGATCCGTCGGCCGTCGTCTCGTCGTTGCCGATGCCCAAATGTTCTTTCAGGGCATCGAAAATGGCGTCGCCGCCCATGACCGCGCACAGCGTGTTGGTGCAGACGCCCACCAGGTAGTCGCCGGTGGGACCGCGGCGATACATGGTGTAGAAGCTCGCCACCGCGGACACCTCGGCCCCGCTGAGTCCCAGCTGCTCACCGCAGAACTCCAGGCCCGCCGGCGTCAGGTAGGAATCCTGCGCCTGCACCAGGTGCAGCAACGGCAGCAGCGCCGAGCGCTTCTCGGGGTAGCGGCCCATGATCTCCTTGGCGTCGACCTCCAGCCGGGCCCGCACCTCGGGCGGATACGACGTGGGCGCGCCCTCGACGACGAACGCGTTGGGCTCGTCCGGCGGCGGGCCGAGCCGGAGGAAGACCGGCTGTCCCTGCGGGCCGGTCACCGGTCCACCCCGCCCATGACCGGGTCGATGCTGGCGACCGAGGTGATCAGGTCGGCGACCAACCCGCCCTCGCACATCGCGGCGACCGACTGCAGGTTGGTGAAGGAGGGGTCTCGGTAATGCACTCGGTAGGGCCGGGTGCCGCCGTCGCTGACCATGTGCACGCCGAGCTCCCCGCGCGGCGACTCGACCGCGGTGTACACCTGGCCGGGCGGAACCCTGATGCCCTCGGTGACCAACTTGAAGTGGTGGATCAAGGCCTCCATCGAACCGCCCATGATCTTGGCGATGTGCTCCGGCGAGTTGCCCATGCCGTCGGGCCCCACCTTCAGGTCGGCCGGCCAGGCGATCTTGCGGTCCTCGACCATGGTCGGGCCGGGCTTCAGCTTGTCCAGACACTGCTCGACGATCTTGATCGACTCCCACATCTCGTTGACACGAATCATGTAGCGCCCGTAAGCATCACACGTGTCCTCGGTGATTACGTCGAATTCGTAGTTTTCATATCCGCAGTACGGTTCGCTCTTGCGCAGATCGTGCGGCAGCCCGGTGGCACGCAGGATCGGCCCGGTGATGCCCAGCGCCATGCACCCGGTCAGGTCCAGGTAGCCGACGTCCTGGGTGCGGGCCTTCCAGATCGCGTTCTCGTTGAGCAGACCGCTCATCTCGCGCAGCACTTCCCGCAGCGGTTCGAGGGCCTCGGCGATCTCGGTCTGCGCGTTCGGCGGCAGGTCCTGGGCCACGCCGCCGGGCCGGATGTAGTTGCTGTTCATCCGCAAGCCGGTGATCGATTCGAACAGGGTCAGCACGATCTCGCGGCCCCGGAAACCGACGAACATCGGGGTCATGGCGCCCAGTTCCATGCCGCCGGTGGCCAAGGCCACCAGGTGCGACGAAATCCGGTTGAGCTCCATCATCAACACCCGGATGACATCGACGCGCTCGGGTATCTGGTCGGTGATGCCGAGCAGCTTCTCCACGCCCAGGCAGTAGGCGGTCTCGTTGAAAAACGGTGCGAGGTAATCCATCCGGGTCACGAAGGTGACACCCTGGGTCCAGTAGCGGTATTCGAGGTTCTTTTCGATGCCGGTGTGCAGGTACCCGATCCCGCAGCGGGCGTCGGTGACCGTCTCGCCCTCGATTTCCAGGATCAGCCGCAGCACCCCGTGCGTGGACGGGTGCTGGGGCCCCATGTTGACGACGATGCGTTCGCCGGGATCGGCGTTGCGGGCGGCTTCGACGACCTTGTCCCAGTCCTGGCCGCCGGCGACCACGAGTGTCTCGCCGGCGCCGTCGTGCGTCGATTCGGTGGTGGTGCTCATCAGTTGTACGCTCTCCGCTCGTCGGGCGGGGGTATCTGTGCGCCTTTGTATTCGACGGGAATTCCGCCGAGGGGGTAGTCCTTGCGCTGCGGATGTCCGTGCCAGTCGTCGGGCATTTCGATGCGGGTCAGCGACGGGTGACCGTCGAAGATGATGCCGAAGAAGTCGTAGGTCTCACGCTCGTGCCAGTCGGTGGTCGGATAGATGCCGAACAGCGACGGGATGCGCGGATCATCGTCGGGCGCAGACACTTCCAGGCGGACGCGGCGGTTGTGCGTGATCGATTGCAGCGGATAAACCGCGTGCAGTTCGCGGTCGGCCTCGTGCGGGTAGTGCACCCCGCTGACGCCCAGGCACATTTCGAAGCGCAGTTGCGGTTCGTCGCGAAGGCGCTGGGCGACCTGCGGCAGCGCCTCCCGGCGCACATGCAAGGTGAGCTCGTTGCGGTACACCACCACTTTTTCGATCGCGTCCGTGAATTCGACGCCACCCTTTTTCAGGGCCTCGGCCAGTCCGTCGACGAGCTCGTCGAAGTAGCCGCCGTAGGGCCGCGGGCTGCTGCCCGGAAGCAGGACTTCGCGCACCAGCCGGCCGTAGCCGGACGTGTCACCCGAGCCTTGGACGCCGAACATTCCGCGGCGTACGTCGATGACTTCTTCGTCGGCGCGGCCGATCGCCTCGTGAGGATCCTGATTCGGCGAACTCATCGGAGCAGTCCGCGCATCTCGATGGTGGGCCGGGCCGACAGCGCCGCCTGCTCGGCCTCGGCGATGGCGTCTTCCCTGTTGACGCCCAGCGGCATCTCCTGAATCTTCTCGTGCAGCTTCAGGATTGCGTACAGCAGCATCTCCGGCCGTGGCGGGCATCCGGGCAGGTAGATGTCCACCGGGACCACGTGATCCACGCCCTGGACGATCGCGTAGTTGTTGAACATTCCGCCCGACGACGCGCACACGCCCATGGCGAGCACCCATTTCGGCTCGGCCATCTGGTCGTAGATCTGCCGCAACACCGGTGCCATCTTCTGGCTGACCCGGCCGGCGACGATCATCAGATCGGCCTGCCGGGGGGTGGCCGAGAAGCGTTCCATGCCGAACCGCGCGATGTCGAATCTTGGCCCGGCGGTTGCCATCATCTCGATGGCGCAGCAGGCCAACCCGAATGTCGCCGGCCACAGCGAGTTCTTGCGGACATAGCCCGCCACCTTCTCGACCGTGGACAGCAGAATCCCGCCGGGCAGCTGTTCCTCAAGACCCACGTTTTACCTCAATCCCACGTCAGGCCGCCGCGGCGCCACACGTAGGCGTAGGCCACGAAGACCGTGAGCATGAACACGACCATTTCGACCAGAGCAAACGTGCCCAACGCGTCGTAGCTGACCGCCCACGGATACAGGAACACGATTTCGATGTCGAAGACGATGAACAGCATCGCGGTCAGGTAGTACTTCACCGGAAACCGCTGTCCTGCCGTCGCATGCGGCCCGCTCACCGAGGTCTCGGTGGGTTCGATCCCACACTCGTAGGCCGCCATCTTCGACTTGTTGAACCGTGACGGGCCCGCCAGGCTCGCGATCACCACCGAGCCCACGGCAAAGGCCGCGGCGATCGCACCGAGCACCAGGATGGGTATGTAGACGTTCAATTCGCTCCATGATCCGTCGTACGAGCCGCCTGCAGCGGCCAGGCGGTAACCGGGCTGCTGTGACGAACTGGGTCTGGAGCCCGTCACAGTGATCTTCAACATAGCGTCGCGGCGCGCGGTGCGCTTGCCCGGGGTGGGCGTTTTGCACTATTGGGGGGCCGCGCGCGTGCTGTGCTGCGCGAACTCGGACCGGCGCCGGTGGTCAGAACCGCCGCAGGCGGTCAGCGGAAGGCAAAAGCCGCGGCAACGCCGCGGCTAGGAGAAAGTCAGCGAACCGGGGTCCGCAGCAAATTGAGGACCGTGCGGCCCAGCAGGATGGGGTCGATGGGATGTGGCACCGCACCCTCGGCGCGCGACCAGGACGCCAGCCACGCGTCGTCGGGACGCCCGGTGAGCACCACCAGCGGCGGGCAGGTCTCGAGTTCGTCTTTGAGCTGTTTCGCGATTCCCATGCCGCCCGTCGGGGTGGCTTCGCCGTCCAGGATGGCCAAGTCGATGCCGCCCTCGTCCATCGTCCGCACCACCATCGGACCGGTCGCCACCTCGACATAGCTCAACTCGGGCAAATCCGGGTGCAGCTGCTTGCCGAGCGCGCGCATCACCCGTTCGCGGGTTTGGGCGTTGCTGCTGTAGACGAGGATCCGCAGGGCGACGCTGGACTGGGGGAGGCTGTCGGACACGGTGCAGATGCTACTGGGGTCGCTGCGGGTTTATCGCCGGTGCCCGCAGAAATCTCATCGCGATTCGCGCACGAAGATGGCTTCCGCCGCCGCGGTCACCGTCGGGCCGATCATGCCGAGCCGGTTCCAACCCAGGTCGAACCGGGCACGATCGAGCGTGGTCTCGCCGGCGACGCGGACCGAGCCGTCGTCGAGTTCGGAGATCGTGACGGGCAGCGGCAGCTCCGCGGTGATGCCCTTGACGGTGAAGTTGGCCCGAACGTTGGCGGCCTTGCCTTTGGGAGGGCCCTGAGTGGGGCGCAGCGCGGTGACGACGACGCTGATCTCGGGAAAGCGGTCCACGTCGAAGAAGTCCGCCGAGCGCAGGTGTTTGTCGCGGCGGCCGATCCCGGTGTCCAGCGAGGCGGCCCGGATGTCGACGCGCCCGAAAACCGCTCCCTTGCCGGTCAGTTGGCCGTCGCCGGTGAAGTCGGTGAAGCGGCCCTTGACGTTGACGAGCCCCCACATGTTGCGGACCTTGAACGTGATGGCCGAGCGATCCGGGACCAGGTTCCACCCGCCGGCGAGGTCGGGATCGTGAAGCAGTGTCTCCAAAGTCGTCATCGTCACCCCCATGTCTGGTGGCGAATCTAGTCTCAATCCAGCAACGGCGCGATCCCGGCGGGGTCGAAATATTCGTCGATGCGCTCGATCCGGCCGTCGGTGTTCACCCGGATCACGATGCACACGCGCAGCGAGATCGATTGCGCCGCATGCCCGGTCGCGTGCAGGACGTGCTGCTGGACGAAGCCCTGAGCGGTCCCGTCGTCGAAGAGCTGCCGGTCGAGAATTTCGTAGCGGCGCTGCGTGGTCGCGCCGATGAACCACTCGATGACCCGCATCGCGCGGGCCTTGTCGTCCGTTTTGAGGGGGTCGCGGCGCGAGCCGACGCGCCATACCGCGATGTCGTCGCTCCACATCGCGCCGACCGCCGCGACATCGCCTCGCTCGATCGCCGTGAACAAGCGGTCGGCGGCCTCGATGACCGTTTCTGCGCGGGACGCGGGCATGGCGGTGGCTCCTATTCGCTGTCGTATCCGGGGTGGGCGACGGCGAGCCGGCGCCGTACCAGGGTGCGCAGGCAGGCCGTGACGTCGGCCGCCCGGTCGTCCATCTCGCCGGACCGGATCGCGGCGGCCAGCTGGTCCTCGTCGGCGACACCCAGGCCGGCCAGCGCCGCACGGGATTCGGCCTCGCTGTCGTCGAGCAGTTCGCGCTCGACGATGCGCAGGGCGTTGGCCGCCACCCTGGCGTGAAAGTTGACCTGGCCGTCGGTCGCCGCGCGCACGTCGGTCTCCAGGAATTCGGCCACCGCGGCCACGAGTTCGGCCGCCCGCGGGCGGCCGTACGCGCCGGTCATGGCTGCGCCCGGCCCCGATTGCCCGCCTCCTCCTCGCGCCGCCGCGGGGCGCGCATCGTCGGCGGGCGCGAGCAGGTTGAGCAAGTCCCACTCGGTCTCGCAGACGCGGCGCCCGATGGTGGCCAGCTCGACCGAGCGGTGCTGACCGCTCAGATGCCGTTCCGCCTGGAATCGGCAGATGACACCCCAGCGCAGCGTGGTCAGCACCAGCCACCAGTGAAACGCCACCCGGTCGACGGTAGTCGCGCCGGACTGCTCATAGGCCCGCAGGAAGCTCTCGATGCTGCCGAGGCCGCCGGCGCCCAGGCTGGCCGGGGCGCCGAATCGCCAGGCCCGGATGCAGAACCACGCCAGGTCTTCGTACGCCTGGCCGACGTGCACAAGTTCCCAATCCAGCACGGCGGCAAGGTCGGATCCGTCGACGATGAGGTTGCCCATCCGGAAGTCGCCGTGCACCAGCACCGCCGGCGTCGGGTCGGGCCGGTTTGCGGCCAGCCAGCGAAACCCCCATTCGAAGGTGGCGGTGGTGTCGCCCATGTCGTCGAGGCGCCGGCGCCATTCGTCGAGCTGGTCCTCGTGTGCCAGGCCCGGGCCGTGTGGGTCGGCGCGGTGAATGGCGGCCGCCGCCTGCGCGCACTGCCGCAGCAATCGGGCGCGGCCGGCGTGCCCGTCACCGGCGTCGAGCCGGCGTTGGATGCGCCGCACGATGGTCTCGCCCTTGATCTCATCGCAGATAAGAAACGGATTACCCAGTGCCGCAGGCGAATCGTCGGCGATCAGGACGTGGGGGACCGGAGCGCCGGCGGCCGCGGCGGCGGCCTGGGACCGGGCCTCGAGTTCCATGCCGGCATGCACGTCGTCGGGTGGACCGGTGCGCAGGATCAGCGAGCGGCGTTGCGCGCCGGTCACCGCCTCGAACGCCCAGGTGGTTCTGCTGGCGCCGCCGGTCAGCGCGCGCAGGTTCTCGACCGCCGTGTCGGCGCCGATGGCCGACGTGAGCACGGCGGCGAGTTTGGCCGGCAGCTGTGCCGACTCGTCGTCGTGCATCATTTTCGGCCGAAGTTGAACAGCCGCTGCGCCACCCGGCGAATCTGGATCTCTTCGGCGCCCTCGGTGATCCGGTAACGACGGTGGTGTCGGTAGATGTGCTCGAACGGCTCGTGCCGGCTGTACCCGAGGCCGCCGAAGATCTGCATGGCGCGATCGGCGGCGTCGCAGACCAGGCGATTGGCGCGGTAATTCGCCATCGACACCGTGTCGGAGACCTCCATGTGGTGGTCGCGGTCCAGATGCCAGGCGGCGTATTGGACCAGTAGGCGCACCATCTGCGCTTCGGTCTGCAACTCGGCCAGCGGCCACTGCACCGCCTGGTTGACCGACAGCGGCTTGCCGAACACCGTTCGGCCGCCGGCGTATTCGGCGGCGCGGTCGATGCAGTATTGCGCGGCGCCCAGGCTGCTGGCCGCCTGCCGAATCCTGTTCTCGTGCAGGAAGGTTTGCGCCACCTCCAGGCCGCGATCCACCTCGCCGAGCACCGCGTCCGCGGGCACCCGAACGTCGGTCAGCTCGACCTCGCCGTGGTCGGTGGGCATGTTGAACGTCCACCAGTAGTAGGGAACCTCGAACCCCGGCGTATCGGTCGGCACCAGAAACGCGGTGATTCCGCGTGCGCCGCCGGGCTCCCCGGAGGTGCGTGCGAAGACCAGGTCGTGGGTGGCGCGGTGCACGCCGGTGTTGAACCGTTTGGAGCCGTTGATCACCCAGTCCTCGCCGTCACGTTCGGCGTGTGTTTCCAGCCAGGTGGCATCCGAGCCGTGCTTGGGCTCGGTCAATCCGAACGCCATCGAACGTTCCCCGGTGATCAGCGCTTCCGACCACACCCGGCGTTGCTCGTCGGTGCCGAAGCGCTCTATCATGATCACCTGCGGGAAGTTCCCGACGATCGACGACTCGTTCTGCAGGTCGTTGTGCAGGCCAAGTCCCTTGCGCGCCAGGTGTTCCCGGATGACGGCCATGTCGACGTTGCTGCCGTCGCGGCCGCCGAGCGAGGCCGGCAGGCCGTAGCGCAGCCAGCCCGCCTTGTCGGCGCGCCTGCGCATCTCGGCGAGCAGGTCCTCCCACTCGCGGGTGGGAATGCCGTCGTTGTCCCAATCGGTGCGCGCGTGCTCGCGGCGCTGGTCGAAATACTGGATGTTCTCGCGTTCCAGCGGTTTGATCTCGGCCTCGATGAACTCGTCCATCTCGGCGAGCACACCCGGAAGGTGCTCGGGCAGCGTGAAATCCATGGTTTCTCCTTATGCGCCGTACAGGGTTCTCTTCCAGATCGTCGACAGCGTGGCGATGGCGTCCTTGTCGCTGATCTTGATGCCCAGGTTGGAGGGACCGACGAACACGGTGGTGAAGTTCTCGAACAGCAGCGCGATGGCCGCCGCAGTGTGTTCGGGGTTCAATTCGGCGCCGTAGCCCTGCTCCTGGGCGCGGCGCACCGAGGCCGCCACGAGATCGATGCCCAATCGCCGGAATTCGTTCTGCACGGCGGCGAACCGGCGCTGGGTGGCGGCCAGCTGGGCCACCGCGATCATGATCCCGATGTTCTGCTTGAACATGTTCCAGTAGCCGGTGACCACCGAGGTGAAAAAGGCGTCGTCGTCGGCTGCGTCGGGCAGGTGAACACTGGCCCCCGACGGCGTCACCACCTCGTGCAGGAACGATTTCGCCAGCGCCGCCAGCAGGTCTTCCTTGTCGGTGAAGTAGCGGTAGAACACCGCCGGCGATTTCCCGGCGGCCGACGTGATGTCGGCCACCGTGGTGCCGTGAAAGCCCCGTTCGGCGAACAGTTTACGGGCGGCCTGCTCGATGGCCTGCCTGGTTTGGCGGCCTTTGGCGGTCAGCTCGCGGGTTGCCTCCGGGGCGGACATCAATTCTGTATCCGGTCGCCGGCGCGCAGCAGGGAGCTCGGTAAATCGTGGCCCACCAACGACTTCGCCACGGCGGCCGCGGCGATGGCGGCTTGCAGGTCGACGTCGACGTCGATACCGCTGTCGCGCAGCAGATACACCAGGTCCTCGGTGGCGATGTTGCCCGTGGCGCCGGGGGCGAACGGGCAGCCGCCCAGCCCGCCGACCGAGGCGTCCAGCCGGGTCACCCCGGCGGTGACCGCGGCGTAGGCGCTGGCCAGTCCGGAGCCGCGGGTGTTGTGGAAGTGGCCGCCCAGCGGCATGTCCCCGATGACCGGACGCAGTTGCGCGATCAGCGAACTCACGCGGCCCGGGGTGGTGGTGCCGATGGTGTCGGCGATCGACAGCCGGTCGGCGCCGCGCTCGCGTGCGGCCGCGGCGATGTCGAGCACCCGCTGCGGCGAGGTGGGGCCTTCGAACGGCGAATCCCACGCCGTGGCGATGACGACCTCGACGGTGACAGGGACGCCGGTGGGGCCGTCGTGCGCGATCGCGACGATCTCGTCGATCTGGTTGGTCGCTTCCGCGCTGGTGCGCCCGACGTTGGCCTTGCTGAAGGTGTCGTCGGCGGCCACCACGTACTCGATGGAGCGCAGCCCCGCCGCGACGGCCCGCCTGGCCCCGTTGGGGCTGGCGACCAGGGCGGAGAATTCGATGTCGGGGTAGTCGTGCAGGTGGGCGGCGAGTTCGGCGGCGTCGGCCATCGACGGCACCTTCGTCGGGGAGACGAACGCGGTGGCCTCCACCTCGCGGACGCCGGTGGCCGCCACCGCGGCCAGCAGTTCGAGCTTGGCCGACAACGGGATTGGCGCCTCGATCTGCAGGCCGTCGCGCAGGGCTACTTCCCGAATCTGGACATGCTGGGTGGTCATAGCACCTCCTGGGCCCGCAGCTCGTCGAGCTCCTCGGCGGTCTTGCCGAGCAACCCGACGTAGACGTCGTCGTTGTGTTCGCCCGGACGCGCCGGACCGGCGTTGCGCAGCCGGCCCGGAGATTCCGAGAGCACCGGAACGATGCCGGGTCCGAGGACATTGCGCCGCAACCGCTCGTCGTAGTGCTCGACCAGCATGTCGCGGGCCCGCAGCTGCGGGTCGTTGACGACCTCGGCGACCGTGTTGATGGGACCCGCGATCACCCCTGCGGCGGAAAGGGTTTCGATGATCTCGCCCGGCTGGCGTTCGGCCGCCCAGCTGCCGATGATGTTGTCGAGCTCGTCCTGGTTGCGGCCGCGCGCGACGTGCGTGGCGAACCGGTCGTCGGTGGCCAGCTCCGGGCGCCCCATGGCCTTGCACAGCCGCGCGAAGACGGTGTCCTGGTTGGCGGCGATCACCACCCACGAGCCGTCGGCGCTGCGGTAGATGTTGGACGGGGCGATGCCCTCGAGCCGGGTGCCCGACGGTCCGCGCACCACGCCGCCGACGTCGTAGTCGGGGATCGTGGATTCCTGGACGGCCAAACAGGATTCGGTGAGCGCGACGTCGACCACCTGGCCGCGCCCGGTCACGCTGCGGCGGTACAGCGCGGCCAGCGCTCCCTGGGCGCCGAACATGCCCGCGAGGCTGTCGCCGAGCGAGAGCGCCAGCCGGGGTGGTGGGCCGCCAGGGAAGCCGTTGAGGTGTCGCAGTCCGCTGGCCGCCTCGGCGACCGACGCGTAACCGGCCTTGGACGCGTCGGGTCCGGTCTGTCCGTAACCGGACACGCGCACCAGGATGATGCCGGGGTTGCGCTCGGACAGCACGTCGTAGCCCAGGTTCCACTTCTCCAGGGTGCCCGGGCGGAAGTTCTCCACCACGATGTCGGATTTCTCGACGAGCTCGCAGAACAGTTCGCGGCCCTGGGGGTGGCGCAGGTCGAGGGTGATGGCTCGTTTGTTGCGGGCGTGCACCGTCCAGAAGACGTGCTGCCCGTCGACTTCGGCCTGGCCCCAGGTGCGCAACGGGTCCGGGGCCTTGGGTAGTTCCACCTTGATGACGTCGGCGCCCATGTCGCCCAGCAGCCGCCCGGCGAACGGGCCGGCGATCAGGGTGCCCAGTTCGAGCACCCGGACGCCGTCCAGCGGACCAGTGGGAATCACTCGGCGCTCGCGAAGTCGTGCCGGACCAGCCAGTCCGTGACGATGGTGACCGCCGTGCGCAGCGCGTCGCGCTGGTCGGGTCCCGCGTAATAGTGTGTGGCGCCGGGGATTTCGTGTATCTCCTTGTCGGGGTGTCCGATCGCTTCGAAAAGCCGCCGGGTGTGGCTGGGTGTGCACGCGTCGTCGGCCAGGTTACCGATCACCAGCGCCGGGATCGCGATGTCTGGGCCGCAGGACACCGCGTCGCCGCGGGCGTCGTCGTAACTCCACTGCGAGAGCCAGCCGCGCAACGTCGAGAACCGGGCCAACCCGACGGGGCTCATGTTCACCACTTGAGGATCCCCCAGGTAGCACGTCCCAGGGGCGCGTTCGTTGGGATCGACGGTCGGGTCCAGCCATCGCGGGTCGGCCATGGTGCCGTGCACGACGAACCCGAACTCGTCGTCCGGCCGGCCGGCGGCCTTCAGCTCGGCCAACTTGTCTTTGACCCACGCCGTGATGCGGCGGTTGCGGTCGACCTGCGCCTGCCGGTACCGGGCCAGGAATTCCTGGCTGTAGGGCGGCTGGTTGGGGTTGTCCGGGTTGTACAGGTCCAGCTCGGGATCGCGCTTGGTGGGGTCGGATTCGTCGAGGATCGACGCGTCCAGCCATTCGGTCAGCGTGCCGTGCCGGCTGATGTGCGCGGCCAGCAGCATGATGCCGTCGGCGGCGGGCAGGTCGAGTTTGGTCAGGTCGGGGCCGTCACCGGTCGGACTGGAGGTGATCGTCGGATTCTGCGCCTGCTGCTGGTAGAACACCGACAGCGAACCTCCGCCACTCCACCCGGCCAGCACCACCTTGGAGTAGCCCAGCCGTTTCTTGGCGTCCTTGATGCACTCGCCGAGGTCCTCGACCACCTTCTCCATCAGCAGCGCTGAGTCGGTGCCGCGGAAGCGGCTGTTGCAGTAGATGACGTGATGACCGGCGCGGGCCAGGGCATTGATCATCGGCAGGTAGGCGCCACCGCCGATCGGGTGCATGAACACCAGCACGGTGTCCGACGGATTGTCCTTGGGCTTGAGCAGGTAGCTTTCCAGCACGGTGATCTCGGCCAGGCCGCCGTAGACGTCCCGGACACCGGAATTGTTCTGGAAGGCAACGAGATAGGGGATGCGGTCGTACTCGTGCTTCTTGGGTTTCACCGGCGTGGTCATCAATGTTGTCCTAGGTCGTGGGCGAGTATTTCCGCCGACGGGGTCAGCCGGCGGCGGGTGTCGATGGCGATCACCTGCCAGTCGACGCGGGAGTATTCGTCGAACTTGCGGCGCGCCCGTTCCCGCGCCTTCTCCGGTGCCCCGTGGTGAACCCCTTGCGGCGCATGCGAAATCAAACCGGGCGGCATCGGGATGCCGTAGAGCGATCCGCCGTGGAAGAAGGCGATCTCGTCGTAGTCGACGTTGCGGTGATACCACGGTGTGCGCTCGGTGCCCGGGACGCCCTCGGCGGGCTTGGGCAGGAAGTTCATCACGTAGACGCCGGTGGCCTGCATGAACAGATGCACGGTCGGAGGCAGGTGGACGCTGTCGGAGGTGACGACGTTGTAGTCGGAGATGTTGAACGTGAACGCGAAGTTGTCGCCGCGCCAGCCCTCGACGTCGAGCGGATTGTGTTGGTAGAACAGCGTTGTCGGACCGCCCTCGTGGATCAGCCGGACCTCGTACTCGCCGCCGGATGCGTCGTCGTCGGCGGGGACCGGCTCGGGGATGACGACCTGCGACGGGTCGAAGGGGAAGTGGCGGCCGAGCGCGCCGGGCGGCGGTATCCGAAACTCGTCGCGGGCCTCGATCATCAGCATCGTCGTCGCGGTATCGGGGCGCTGGCGCCAGGTGCACGCCTTAGGGATGTACAGCCAGTCGCCCTCCCGATAGCGCAGCGGCCCGAACTCCGTCTCGGCCAGACCGCTGCCCTGGTGGACGAAGCACAACAGGTCGCCGTCGACGTGACGAGCGAAGAACGGCATCGGCTCATGGCGACGGCTCAACAGAATTCGGCAGTCGTCGTTGCGGAACATCAGCAGCGGCCCGCCGCCCGCGTCCGTGGCGTCGCCGGGCTTGAGCTCGCTGGACAGCACGTCGAGGGGGCGCAGCGGGCCGACCGACCGGTAGGCGGTGGGATCGTTGCGCCGGTAGAGGTTGGCGGTGCGGCCGGTGAATCCGCCGCGGCCCAGCTCGTCGTCCTTGAGCCCGTCAAGATCGGCATGAAGCCGGCGTGGCGTCTTCCCTTTCCGCAGGTGCACAAAGGATTCCATGGACGGCTCCTCGGATGGGCCAAGCTCGGCGGTCACAAAACTGAAAGTGACATTACTTTTTGTTTTGGTCGGACACAAGGGCCGCAAGAGCGCGAGGCCGTCGTCGTCTCGCGTCAGTCACAGTCGCCACAGGCGTCTCCGGCGGGCCGGACCCGCTCGGTGCCCACCTCCCAGCGACAACTCCGATGGCAACGCGCCCGCTCAGACTTTTGTCGCTGGGAGGCGGCCAACAAATACGTCCGTCAACCCCGGACGCGCAGCACGACCTTGCCCTTGGCAGTGCGGTTCTCGAGTGAGGCGACGGCGGCCGCGGCCTCGTCCAGCGGGTAGGTGGCCGGCTCGGGCGGGGCCAGCTCCCCGGAGGTGAGCAGACGTTCGAGGCCGGCCCATTGCTCGGCCAGCGCGCCCGGATGCGTGCCCGCCCACGCGCCCCAGCCCACGCCGACGACGTCAATGTTGTTGAGCAGCAATCGGTTTACCTTGACGGTGGGGATTTCA
This sequence comes from Mycobacterium sp. TKK-01-0059, assembly GCF_000709305.1. Taxonomy (NCBI): domain Bacteria; kingdom Bacillati; phylum Actinomycetota; class Actinomycetes; order Mycobacteriales; family Mycobacteriaceae; genus Mycobacterium; species Mycobacterium sp. TKK-01-0059. Next base: position 517,864 of record NZ_KL446993.1, on the reverse strand, counting down.
CCGCCGGTGAATCCGACGACCAGCAGTCGTCCGCCGGGGGCGAGCGAGCGCAGGGAATCGGTGAACCGGTCGCCGCCGACCGGGTCGACGACGATGTCGACGCCACGGCCGTGGGTCAGCTCCTTGACCGCGTCCTTGAACCCGTCAGCCAGCACCACGTCCGTCGCGCCAGCGGCCGTGGCGATGTCGGCCTTGTCCTGCGTGCTGACGACGGCGATGGTGCGCGAGGCGCCCAGCGCCGGCGCCAACCGCAGCGCCGAGGTGCCGATGCCGCCGGCCGCGCCGTGGACCAGCACCGTCTCGCCGCGCTGCAACCGGCCCCGCACGGTGAGCGAGAAGTACACCGTCAGGTCGTTGAACAGCAGGCCGGCGCCGGCCTCGAAGCTCACGTTGTCGGGCAGCTTGAACACCCGGTCCGGGGCCAAGATTGCGACCTCGGCCATGCCGCCGGACAGCATCGTGAGGCCGACCACCCGGTCGCCGGGACCCACGTGCGCGCCCGCGGGCGCCGACCGGACCACGCCGGCGATTTCGGCGCCCAGCACAAAGGGCAATTCCGGGCGGTACTGGTACAGGCCGCGGGTGAGCAGGGCGTCCGGGAACGCCACCCCGGCGGCGTGCACGTCGACGACGACCCCCTCACCTGTCGGTTCGTCGATGTCGGCCAACTCGACCGCGTCTGGACCATCGAGCCGAGTCACCCGTACCGCGCGCATGCCAGCAGAGCCTACTGCCGCCTCAAAAGCCGCCGGCGACCCGCACCACGGCCCGGCCGGAGAACTTGCCGGCGCGCACCTGATCGATCACGCCGACGACGTCCTTCACGTCGACGTCGCTGACCAGCGAGTCCAAGTGACGCGGCCGCAACGAATCACCCAGCCGTGCCCACAGCGCGCGCCGCGGCCCGATCGGCATCAGCACCGAGTCCATTCCCAGCAGCGCCACACCGCGCAGGATGAACGGCATCACCGTGGTGTGCAGGGCGGGACCGCCGGTGAGACCGCTGGCCGCCACCGCGCCGCCGTAGTCGATGGTGCTGAGCACATCGGCGAGCGTCGCTCCGCCCACGCAATCCACCCCGCCCGCCCAGCGCGCCTTGCCGAGCGGTCGCGGCTTGGCGTCGGGATCGGCGGGCAGGCGACCGATAACCTCCGCGGCGCCAAGGGTTTTCAGCCGCTCGGCGGCGTCGGCCTTGCCGGTCGAGGCGACAACCCGGTACCCGGCGGCCGCCAGCAGGTCCACGCTGACCGAGCCGACTCCGCCGGTCGCGCCGGTGACGACGATGTCGCCGGCGTCGGGCGCGATGCCCCAGTCGATCAGCGCCTGCACGCTCATCGCCGCGGTGAAGCCCGCGGTTCCGATCGCCGCGCCCTCGTGGGGGCTCAACGCGCCGAGCGCCACCACCTGGTCGGCCGGTAACCGCGCGTATTCGGCGTAGCCGCCGTGGTGGCCGGTGCCGATCGCATAACCGTGGGCCAGCACCGCGTCGCCGACGGCGAAGTCCGGTGAGGTGGACTCGACGACCTCGCCGGTCAGGTCGATGCCGGGCACCACCGGATAGTTGCGCACCACGCCGCCGCCGGGCGTCAGCGCCAGGGCGTCTTTGTAGTTGACGCTCGAATACAACACCCGGATCGTCACGTCCCCGGACGGTAGGTCGTCGGGACGAAGCGTCTCGACCGACGCGGTTATCCGGTCACCATCTTGGCGCGCGACGAGCGCGTGAAACGTGTCCATGCTTCGACGCTAACCTGACCGCAGACCAAAGCGACACTGCCCAATTCCGCCGAACGTGTGCTCAGGGCGAGAAATCAGCAGCAGAAGTCTCGCCGTGGTTGCACGTTCGGCGCGGACGCCGAAACTCGCGAGTTACCTGAGCTCGGCCGAGGACAGGCCCAGCAGTCGGCGCGCGACGACCAGCTGCTGGATCTGTTGGGTGCCCTCGAAGATGTCCAGGATCTTCGAGTCGCGCGCCCACTTCTCCAACAGGGTCTGTTCGGAATACCCTGCGGTGCCGGCCAATTCGACGGACTTGAGGGTCACGTCGGTGACCATCCGGCCGGCCTTGGCCTTGCTCATCGACGCTTCCTTGGAGTTGGGGATCTTGTTGTCGGCCTGCCAGGCCGCCCGCAACGACAGCAGGTAGCTGGCCTCCCAGTCGGCTTCCATTCGCAAGAACTCGGCGGCCGCCGCGCTCTGAACGTGCGCCGGTCGGTCATAAGAGATCTCCACGCCGGCCTCGGTGAGGATCTTGCGAATCTCCTCGAGCGCTGCGCGCCCCACGCCGACGGCCATGGCGGCGACGATGGGCCGGGTGTTGTCGAAGGTCTCCATGACACCGGAAAAGCCTTTGCCGACTTCGATTTCGGGGTTGCCGAGCAGGTTTTCCTTCGGGATGCGGACGTTGTCGAACCGGATGGCGGCGGTATCGGAACCCTTGATGCCCAGCTTGTGCTCGAGCCGTTCGACCGTGACCCCGGGGTGCTCGCGCGGCACGACGAACGACTTGATCGCCGCGCGGCCCTGCGACTTGTCCAGGGTCGCCCACACCACGATGTGCGTGGCGCGCGACCCGGCGGTGACGAAGATCTTCTCGCCGTTGATCACGTACTCGTCGCCGTCCAGGGTGGCGGTCGTCGCGACCGCCGCCGAGTCCGACCCGAAGCCGGGCTCGGTGATCGCCATCGCCGCCCACACCTTGCCGAGGCGTTGCAGCTGCTCGTCGTTCGCGACGGCGGAGATGGCGGCGTTGCCCAGCCCCTGGTAGGGGACCGACAGCATCATCGCGAGGTCGCCCCAGCTGGCTTCCAGCGTCTGGAGTAGCGCGGCCATGTTGGCGCCGTTGTGGTTCTTGTCGCGCTCTTCGTCCTCGCCGCCGAGCGCGTTCGCTCCGGCGAATTCGAATGACTCCGAGGCCCCTTCGAAGAGGCTGAACAGGGTGTCGAGCTCGACCGGGTACGCGTGCTCCTTGAGGTCGTACTTGCGGGCGATCGGCCGCATTAACTCAGCGGCGCCCTGATGCGTCTTGGTCGTGACCGCTTGCATCTTGCGGGGCAGTTCCAGATTGATTGCCATGATTGAACTTTCAGCTCGAATGAGTTAACGACTTAGATGACTGCTAGATGACGACGACACCCTCGGCGACGCCGATGGCCCGCAGGTCGCGGTACCACCGCTCGACCGGGTGCTCCTTGGTGTAGCCGTGGCCGCCGAGCAGCTGAACGCCGTCCAGTCCGATCTGCATGCCCTTGTCGGCGCCGAGCCGCTTGGCCAGCGCCGCTTCGCGGATGAAGGGCAGGCCCTGCTCGGCACGCGCCGCGCCGCGCCAGGTGATCAGCCGCAGCCCGTCCAATTCGATGGCGATGTTGGCGCACATGAAGGCGACTGCCTGGCGGTGGGCGATCGGCTCACCGAAGGCCTCGCGTTCCTTCACGTAAGGGACGACGTAGTCGAGCACCGCGTGCGACGTGCCGACCGTCAGCGCCGCCCAGCCCAGCCGGGACAGCGCGATGGCCTCGGAGTAATCCTGATCCGAGGCGTCGTCCTCGCCGAGGCGCGCGCCCAGCGGCACCGACACCCCGGAGAGCTCGACGTGGCCCAGGGCCGCCGCGCGCAGCCCCATGCTGGGATCGGCTTTCACGGTGAGCCCTTTCGCCGACGACTCGACGATGAACAAGGCCGGCTTGCCGTCGAGCTGGGCGCCGACGATGAAAAGCTCGGCGTCGGCCGCGGCCGGTACCAATGACTTCACGCCGTCGAGGCGGTAGCCACTCGGGGTGCGCACCGCGGTCGTCTTGAGCCGGGTGGGGTCGAAGAGCGGTTGCGGCTCGGCGATGGCCACGCAGGCCTGCGGCACGTTCTCGCCGGCGAATTCCGGTAGGTAGGTCGCCTGCTGATCGGCGCTCCCCCAATGGGTCAGCGCGGAGGCGACGCCGCCCGGCGCGAGCAGCGGCAACGCCAAGCCCATGTCGCCGTAGGCGAGCGCCTCGGCGACCAGCACGTTGGTCACGCTGGAGCGGTGCGCGGCGATGCCGTCGAAATCCTCGGGAATGTTGATCGCCGTGATGCCCAGCTCGGCGGCCTTGGCGATCAGGTCTTGCGGGTAGGTGGCCGCCTCGTCGGCGTCGTGCGCCGCGGGGCGCAGCACTTCTTCGGCGAATTCGTCGAGGGTCTCGACGATCATCTTCTGCTCGTCGTCGGGCGTCAGGTCGAAATAGTCCTTGCCGCTGGACTTGAGCCGGGTCGGCCCGGTGCGCAGATTCTGGACCCGCTTGAACTGCCGAGAAGTCGTGGCGGCCGTAGAGAAAATCGTCTTGGTGCCGTAGCGCAGGGCGCGGTTGAGCGGGTCGCGCAGCTGGTATTTGTCCAGGAACTCCTGGCCGACGAGCGGGGTGATGAGCGCGATGGCGATGTCGACGCCGGTGCGTTTGTGCGGTTGCAGCCCGACCGCGGACTTATGGTCGCGCCGTTTGACGCGCGAGCGGGCGGTTGTTTTTGGTGAACCGGTATCGGTCATGGGTCAGCGGCCTCAGGTTGATGGGCAAGCGGATACAGCCGATCTTACTCCGGAGTAAGATCACAGAGAACACTTGTTAACTAATTCACAGTGAGGCTGCCGAGCACCTGCCCCTGCAGCAGGCCGTTGGTGGCCACGGCGCTGCCATGATGCGGTCCCGCGGTGCCGTCGAGCGCCGTCAGCGTCCCGCCCGCTTCGCGCACCAGGATGTCCAGCGCGGCCAGATCCCATACCGACACTTCCGGCTCGGCGGCGATGTCGACGGCCCCCTCGGCCACCAGGCAATAGGACAGGAAGTCGCCGAACGCGCGCACCCGCCACACGGCATCGGTCAGCGCGATGAAGCGGTCCCGCACGCCCAGCTGCGCCCACCCGGAAAGACTGGAGAACGACAGACTGGCCGAATTCAGTTGCGCCACTGAGGAAACCGATATCCGGCGGGGTGGTGTGCCGTTGAGGGCGACGAACGCGCCGTGGCCGTCCGCGGCCCACCACCGGCGCTGCAACGCCGGGGCGCTCACCACGCCGACGACGGGGACGCCGTCGTGCAGCAACGCGATCAAGCTGGCCCAGACCGGCACCCCGCGGACGAAGTTCTTGGTCCCGTCGATCGGGTCGATGATCCACTGCCGCCCGGTGAAGGCGGTGTCTCCGCCGAATTCTTCGCCGACGATGCTGTCCTTCGGCCGTTCGCGCGCGAGCGCCTCCCGCAGCTCGGTTTCGACCGCGCGGTCGGCATCGGTCACCGGCGTCAGATCCGGTTTGGTGTCAACGCGCAGGTCCAGCGCACCGAATCGGGAGGACGTCAACGAGTCTGCGCGGTCGGCAAGCGTCAGTGCCAGCGCCAGATCCTCGGTGCCACTCATGACGCAGTCTTATCACGGCCCTACGATGGCGGGGTGTGGGAATTCGGACTGCTGATCCTCCTGATCGCGGTGCTGGCGGTATTCCTGGTCCAGCGGTTCGTCCCGCGCGGTCCCCGCGGTGAGCTGCTGAGTGGCACGCTGCTGGTGACCGGAGTCAGCCCGCGTCCCGATGCCACCGGCGAGCAATTCGTCACCATCGCCGGAGTGATCAACGGCCCCTCCGTCAACGAACACGCGGTGTATCAGCGCATGGCCGTCGACGTGGATCAGTGGCCGACCATCGGTCAACTCTTCCCGGTGCTGTATTCGCCCAAGAATCCGGACAACTGGAGAATCGCCCCGCCGACTCCCCCCGCACCGCAGGAGCCGCAGGCCTAGCGGTGCGTCAGCCGGCGGCGGGCGGGCGCGTCATGACCGTGATGCGAACGCCGTAGCGGGGCACCACAAGCGGTGCCCGCCGAACCGTCCCTCCGGGTATGCCAGGGACGCCCGCGGCGGGCCCGGTGCGGGCGAGCTCCTCGGTCGCCGGCAGCCCGGACCACCCGCCGCCTTGCAACGCCGGGACGGGGTCACCCGCCGCGGCGGCCCAACCCGCGGGCACCGACATCGGGCCGATCCGGCCGGCGCGGGCCAGCGCCGCATTGACGTTCCCCAGACCGGACGCGGCGCCGCTGAGCGCGGGAACCTTGGGGAGCGCGGCCGGAACCGCGGCGAGATTCGGCAAAATGCCCAAGTTCTTGTCGGCCTGGATGATTCCGGCGTTGAATCCCTCCGCCGTGAACAGTGATCGGAAGGCGACCTGGGTGCCCAGGATGGTGTCAAGGACGCGAAAGTCGAGCGGGATTTCCGAGGCCCCGGGCGCGGCCTGCGCGCCCGCGTTTGAACCGGTGGTGCTGGCGTCGGCTTGGGCGACGGCGGCGCTTTGGGCGCTCACCCCATCCGGATCGGTGGCTTGGCGCGGGGCGGAGAAGGGCGAAAACTGCACCGCCGCAGTAGAACTGGCGGAATAGCTGTACATCGCGGAAGCGTCCTGGGCCCAGAAATCGGCGTACTGGGCCTCGTTTGCCGCGATCGCGGCGGTGTTCTGCCCGAAGAAGTTCGTTGCCACCAGCGTCGCCAACTGCGTGCGGTTGGCCGCGACCACGGGTGGGGGCACGGTCATGGCGCGCGCCAGCTCGTAGGCCGCCGCCGCCGTCCGGGCCTGCATGGCCGTCTGCTGTGCCCGCTCGGCCGTCGCGTACAGCCATCCAACATAGGGGGCGGCGCTGGCCGCCATCGCCTGGGATGCCGGCCCGTGCCAGTACAGGTTGGTCAGGCCGGACAGCACCGATTCGTACACGGCGGCCGTGATGCTCAACTCGGCGGACACCGAGTCCCAGCTTCCCGCAGCGGCCAACAACGAGCCCGACCCGGGACCCGCGTACATCCGGCCAGAGTTCACCTCTGGAGGTAGAAACCCGAAATCCATTGTCTTACAGCGCTATCAGCTGCGTACAGCGGCCCTGCCGGCGGTGCGTCACCCGGCGGCAGGCGGGCGTGGCATCACCGTGAGCCGCACGCCGTAGCGGGGCGGGACGCCCGCGCCGGCGGTTCGCGAGGCGCCCCCGCCCGGCATGCCGGGGTAACCGGGGTAACCGGACGCCATCGGCTCCTCGGTCCCCGGCAGCGTGGTGAAGCCCGCCGGTGTCAACGGCGAGATGTGGGTGCTCGTCGGTGCGGCCCAACTCGCGGGCACCGACATCGGCCCGATCGAGCCGGCCCGCGAGAGCGTTGCCGTGACGTTGCCCAGCCCCCCGCCGAGGCCCCCACCGAGTCCCGCTGTGGCACCGCGGAGTGCGGGCGCTGCAAGCGCGGGGGCGGCGGCCACGGGCTTGGCGAGGATGCCCAGATTGTTCTCGGCCCCAATGATTCCGGACACGAACTGCTCCATGTTGTACGGGGCGCTGAAGCCGAGGCCCGTTCCTTGAATGGCATCCAGGACCCGGAAGGCGTTGGCATTGGCGTTGGCCGCGTTGGTGGTCGATGCGTCCAAGTAGTAGTAGTTGTTCACCGTCGTTCCGGTGGTGTCGTCCAGCGCCGAAAACGTCTGCGTGACGGCCTTGTTGGCGGCGGCGTTGCTGTTGGCCGCGGTCACGGCGGCCTTCTGGGCGCTCACCCCGGACTCGTTGGTGGAGTTGGTCGCGGGCGCAAACCGCGGCAACTGGGTCGCGGCCGCCGAGGACACCGAGTAGCCGGACATGGCGGCGGCGTCCTGGGCCCAATAATCGGCGTACTGCGCCTCGGTGTCCGCGATGGCCGCGGTGTTCTGGCCGACGATGTTCGACGCCACCAGCGCCGCCAGCAGCGTGCGGTTGGCGGTGATCACGGGCGGGGGCACCGTCATCGCATACGCCTGCTCATAGGCCGCCGCGGCCGTCCGGGCCTGCATGGCCGTCTGCCTGGTCTGCTCGGCGGTCACCTGCAGCCACTCGGCGTAGCGGATGGCGGCGAACGCCATCGCCTGCGCTGCGGGACCGCGCCATTGCAGGTCCAGGCCCGAGAGCGCCGATTCGTAGCCCTCGGCGGCCGAACTCAGCTCGGCCGACAGCGCGTCCCAGCTTCCCGCCGCGGCCAACAGCGAGCCCATGCCGGGGCCCGTATACATCCGGGCGGAGTTGATTTCTGGTGGAAGAAAAGCCCAATCCATGTGGATACATCCCCTCAAAGTGCGGTCTGTGGACAGACGCCACTGGCGCCGGCGCTTGCCGCAACGGCGTTGATCAAAGTTGGTGGGGCCGTTCCCAGGCCGGCGTGACAAGCCGGCAAAGCTCATCCCCGCGTCGGGGGACGGGACGGCCGGGCGCGATCGCTCCGCGCCTGCCTAGCGGGCAGCGCGGTACTTATCGAGTTGGCGGACCGTGCGCACAGGGCATCGCGGGAGACCTTCGGTTTTTGGGCCCTTCAAAGGTCGCAGGTGCGGCCGACGTGTGCGGGGTTTTGTGTATTTCACGGCGCCGACCAGGCAGAATTAAGACTACGTTTGCCCATCGTTCATCTTCTGTTCACCGAATCGGCCTCTAGATCTACGCGTGTCGAATATTGAAAGTAATTGACGCGCTTGATATTTGGGCTAACCCCGGCGTCGGCCCGCCGTCAACCGCGGTGGTTGAAGCTGTCGACCACACCCCGCAGCATCTCGGGATTTCGGAGGAACGGCGTGATGATGTCGACCGGCAACGGGAAGACGACGGTCGAGTTCTGATCGGCCCCCAGCTCCAGCAGCGTCTGCAGGTAACGCAACTGCAGTGAGGCCGGGCTCTTCGACAGGGTCTCGGCGGCCTCGCGCAGCTCCTCCGAGGCCTGCAACTCGCCGCGGGCGTTGATGACCTTGGCGCGGCGCTCGCGTTCGGCCTCGGCCTCACGCGCCATCGCTCGCTGCATCGACTCGGGGATCTCGACGTCTTTGATCTCCACGACACGGACCTGGATGCCCCAGGGTTCGGTCTGCTTCTCGATGATCGTGCGCAGGTCGCTGTTGAGGTCCTCGCGGTGGGCGAGCAGCGTGTCCAGGTCCGCCCGGCCCAGCAGCGAACGCAGGGTGGTCTGGGCGATCTGCGAGGTCGCGACCGCGTAATTCTCCACCGCCAGAATCGCTTTCAGCGGATCGGTCACCTGGAACATCACGACGGCGTTGACGCGGGCCGGCACGTTGTCGCGGGTGATCACCTCCTGCGGCGGAATGGTCAGCGTGACCAGGCGCTGGTCGACGCGAATCATCTTGTCCAGAAGCGGAATGAGGAGGCGCAGCCCCGGGGCGTACAGCGGACGTACATGTCCCATCCGGAACACCACCCCGCGTTCGTACTCGCGCAGCACCACCAGCGACCACGTCGCCAGTACCACAAGCACAACGAATCCGGCGGCGATGAGACCGATCACCAGTGTGGTCATGTCGTGTTGTCCTCCTTGGGCTTCCAGCCGCCCCAGCGCGTGGAGTAGCGGTCGATCGCCGCCGCCACCTGATCCTCGATCGCGGTGCGGTGCGGCAGGTGTTCAGGCGCGTTCGACGGAGTGTTCCACAGGTGGCGGACGAGCGGCGCTCCGAGCAGTGCGACCAGCAGCACGGTCGCCATCAGGACCAGCGCGTCCGCGGCCGAGTGGTTGGCGATCAAGGTGGCCAGCGGCAACACGATGCCCAATGCCGCCACGCAGCAGGCGATTCCGCGGTGAAACCGGCCGGCGTCCGAATGCGGCCACGGGTCGATCTCGCGGCTGATCTCGCGACCGTGCTCCGATGTGGTGCAGTCGGATTTGACGGGGCAGCTGTTGCAGACCACCGGCAGCGCGCGGTACCGCATGACCCGGTGCTTGGGATCGAACGACGTCGGCCACAGCCAGTGGTCCTGCGGACATATCCAGGCGTCATGGTCGGGCCGGTAGGTGAATTGGCCTGTGCGCCAGCGCGCCGCGTGCGCCGACGCCCGTCGGGCCATGACGTCGAAACTCCACCCGACGGCCAGCAGGGCCAGGGAGTACCCCGCGATCAACCACACCGAGGTCGCCGGCGCGGTCACCGTCAATCCTTCGCCGGCACCGCGGCGCCGGCCTCCGGCTCGACCGCGGCCTGGGTGTACAGCGGACTTTCGGGCAGCTCCTGCGCCGTCGTGCCCGACCGGAAATTGCGCAGCGCGATCCAGGCGATCCAGACGAACGGCAGCACGCCGCCGACGATCAGGATGACGTCTCCGGGTAGCCGCAGCCATTCGAGTACCGCGTTGCCCGGCTTGGTGATGTAGCCCAGCGACCGCGCCTCGAAATAGCCGTCGTTGACCGAATGGTAGAGCTGCAGCACGCCCAGCGGCAGCAGGGTGGCGAACACCATCCACGCCAGCCCGATGTTCATGCACCAGAACGAGATCCGCGCCAGCTTCTCCGGCCACTTGTCGGCCGGGATCACGTACCGGAAGGCGAACATGGCCAGGCCGACGGCGAGCATGCCGTAAACACCCATCATCGCCGCGTGCCCGTGGTTGGCCGTCAGGGCGGTGCCGATCTGGTAGTAGGACACGATGGGCAGGTTGATCAGGAACCCGAAGATGCCCGCCCCCAAGAAGTTCCAGAATCCGACCGCGACCAGGAACATCACCGCCCAGCGATGCGGGAAGGGATTGGCGTCGCCGGATTGCTGGCGCGCGCCGAGTTGCAGGAACGCCCACGCCTCGACGGTCAGGAAGGTCAGCGGTATGACTTCGGCGGCGGAGAAGAACGCCCCCAGCGCCATGTGCTCCACCGGCGTGCCGGAGAAGTACAGGTGATGCATGGTGCCGATGACGCCGCCGGCCGAGTACAGGATGACGTCGAGGAAGATCACGCCGAGTGCGATCCGCTCGCGCACCACACCGAGCAGAACGAACATGTAGGCCACCATCACGGTGGTGAACAACTCCAGGAAGTCCTCCACCCACAGGTGCACGACCCAGAACCTCCAGAAGTCCGCGACGGTGTAGTGGGCGTCGCTGCCGGCCAACAGGCCGACGGCGTAGAAGGCCGGGATGGCCAGCCCGGAGAAGAAGAACAGCCAGGGCATGTTCATCTTCGACTCGGTCTTGAGCCTGCCGCGGATGCCGCGCCAGATGATGGCGATCCACAAGAACATGCCGACGATCAGCAGGACCTGCCACAGCCGCGGCAGGTCGAGGTACTCCCACTGCTGGGAGAACAGCCCGCCCGCGGGGATCACGCCATAGATGGACAGCGCTTCACAGATCAGCGAGCCGAACACCACCACGGCGACCGCCCCGAGCAACACGTAGGCGAGCAACGCCTGACGCCTGGGTTCGCGACGCGCGATGAACGGCACCAAGAAGATGCCACCGGCCAAAAACGCCGCCGCCGTCCAGAACAGCGAGAGCTGCAGGTGCCAGGTGCGGGCGAGGTTGTACGGCAGCACGCGGGCCAGGTCCAAGCCGAAGAAGTTCGACAGGTCGGCCCGGTAGTGCTCAGCGGCCGCGCCCAGCAGCGTCTGCGCCAGGAACAGCACCGAGACGATGGCGAAGAACCAGATGCAGGCTCGTTGCGCGGGCGTCAGGCTCACCTCGCCGGGTTGGCGGAAGGACAGGGTGGACGACTCGGCGCTGTGCCAGCCGACCTTCTGGCTCCAGCGGCCGTAGACCGCGAACATGATGCCGATGCCGCCCAGCAGGGCGATCAGCGACAGCGCCGACCAGACGATCACCGGAGCGGTGGGGCCGTTGTCGACTCGCGGCTCGGCGGGCCAGTTGTTGGTGTAGGTGTACCGGTGCCCGGGGCGTTCGGCCGCCGCCGCCCATGCCGTCCAGGCGAAGAACCCGGTCAGTTCACGGATTTGCGCCCGGTCGGTGATCATGTGGGGCAGCAGACCGTATTTCGTCGAATTCTCCCCGAAGTAGGCCGCGTACCGGTTCTGGATGTGGTCGAACGCCGCGGCCTGCCGATCGGTGAACACCAACGTCTTGGTCGCCGGGTTGTAGCGGTTGGTGCGGAATTCGGTGACCACCCGATCGCGCGGCTCGGTGACACCCTGCGCCCGCAGTTGATCGGCGACGTCCTGCGTTGCCGCGCGCAGGTATTCGGCGGTGTAGTCGGGTCCCAGGTAGGCGCCGTGGCCGAGCACCGAGCCGTATTCCATCAGTCCGCGCGCCTGGTAGAGCTCCTGTCCGCGGGTGATGTCCTCGCCGGTGAACAGCAGCTGACCGGATTCGCTGACGACCTTGTCCGGCATCGGCATCGACGCCGAATAGGTGCGGTAGGCCAGAATTCCCATCACCAGGAAGCCGAAGATCATGACGAGGGCGACACCCTGGACCCAGCCTTTGCCGACCAGCGGCTGTGCGGACGACGTCTGGGCAGCGGACTGTTCAGTGGCCATTCGGTGAACTCCCTGGTGGACGGCGGGGCTGGTCCGGGTCACGCACGTCAAACCCTAGTTTCGGCCCCACCCGATTGAAAGGGACTTCTGGCACCCAATCGGGGACCAATGCCTCTGGGAGGCGCCCTCGCGCGCCAATAACGTGGGTTCATCAGGGGATTCGTCCCCCCGGCTCGATGAGGGAGGCCGCGATGAGCGACATGAAGGCAGCCCCGACGATCGTCGTCGGCGTAGACGGCTCGAGGGCCGCGACTCACGCGGCGGTGTGGGCCATCGACGAAGCGATCGAGCGGGACATTCCGCTGCGCCTGGTGTACGCCATCGATTCGCGCGACGCGCGCAACGCCCACGATTCCGATGTGGCCTACGCCGCGGCGCGCGCCGCACTGTTCGACGCGCGCGCGGCCGTCGAGGCGACCGGCCGGCCGGTCAAGGTGGAAACCGAAATCCTTTGGGGGCGGCCACTGACCAAGCTGCTGGACGAATCGCGATGGGCGGCGATGGTCTGCGTCGGATCGCTCGGCCGCAACCACGCGCTGCGCGGGCAGGGGGTGGTGGCCGCGCGCCTCGCCGGATCGGCGCTGTGCCCTGTGGCGGTCGTCCACCAGCCGCCCGGCGCGCCGGCAAGCCCCGCCGTCACCGCCGTCGTCGCCCAAGTGGACAATGGTTCGGTGCTGCGTCACGCGTTCGAGCAGGCCAGGATGCGCGGGGTCGCCCTGCGGGCAATCTGCTTGCGCACTCCCGAGACGCCGGACGACGTCGTGTACCAAAACCGTTCGGCACGAGCGCAATTGAGCCGCCGACTGGCCCGGTGGACGCGCCTGTATCCGGACGTGCCCGTCGAATCGGCCGTCGTCCGCGGGGGCGTCGAGCGTTACCTGGCCACCGACGCCGAGCCCGGCCACGTGTTCGTCGTCGACGCGTGCCTCGCCGACAACTTGTGCGGCTCGTACAGCGCGAAGAGCTCGATTCTCACCGTACGATGCGGCAACCTATAAGGAACCGATCCCGGGAGCGACACCTTGGTCAGAGTCTTCTTGGTCGACGACCACGAGGTGGTGCGGCGCGGCCTGATCGACCTGCTGGGCGCGGACCCCGACCTCGACGTGGTCGGTGAGGCGGGCTCAGTCGCCGAGGCGCTGGCCCGGATCGGGGCGGCCAATCCGGACGTCGCCGTGCTCGACGTCCGGTTGCCCGACGGCAACGGTATCGAGCTGTGTCGAGACCTGTTGTCGCGCATGCCCGATTTGCGCTGCCTGATCCTGACGTCGTACACCTCCGACGAGGCGATGCTGGACGCGATACTGGCCGGCGCCAGTGGATACGTCGTCAAGGACATCAAGGGGATGGAGTTGGCCCGTGCCGTCAAGGAGGTGGGCGCGGGGCGCTCGCTGCTCGACAACCGGGCCGCGGCTGCGCTCATGGCGAAGCTGCGCGGCGGCGCCGAGCGCGAGGACCCGCTGTCGGGCCTCACCGATCAGGAGCGCAAGCTGCTGGCGCTGCTCAGCGAGGGCCTGACCAACAAGCAGATCGCGGACCGGATGTTCCTGGCCGAGAAGACGGTGAAGAACTACGTGTCGAGGCTGCTGAGCAAGCTTGGCATGGAGCGCCGCACCCAGGCAGCGGTGTTCGCAACGGAATTGAAGCGCACGCGCCCGGACGGGGACCGGTGAGGTGACCACGGCCGATCAGGACGACGCGGGAATGCGGTTGCGCCGCACGCTGTCCCAGCTGCGCCTGAGCGAACTGCTGGTCGAGGTGCAGGACCGGGTGACCCAGATCGTCGAGGGCAGGGACCGGCTCGACGGCCTGCTCGAGGCGATGCTGGTGGTGACCTCGGGGCTGGAGCTCAACGCCACCCTGCGCTCGATCGTGCGGTCGGCGACCAGCCTCGTCGACGCCCGCTATGGCGCCCTGGAGGTCCACGGCGCCGACAACCGGGTGGTGCACTTCGTCTACGAGGGTGTCGACGAGGAAACGGTGCGGCGCATCGGTCATCTGCCCGAAGGCCGGGGGGTCATCGGACTGCTCATCGACGAGCCGAAGCCGCTGCGGCTGGAAGACGTCGCGCAGCACCCGGCCTCGGTCGGGTTTCCCGAAAACCATCCGCCCATGCGGACGTTTCTCGGTGTTCCGGTTCGGGTGCGCGACAACGCTTTTGGCACGCTGTACCTGACCGAGAAGACCAACGGCCAACCGTTCAGCGTCGACGACGAGGTGCTGGTTCAGGCGCTGGCCGCGGCCGCGGGGATCGCGATCGCCAACGCCCGGCTCTACGAGCAGGCCAAGGAGCGCCAGTCGTGGATCGAGGCCACGCGTGACATCGCCACCGAGCTGCTGTCGGGCAGCGAGCCCGCGACGGTGTTCCGCCTGGTCGCCGAGGAGGCGCTCAAGCTGACCGCGGCTGACGCGGCCCTGGTGGCCATCCCGGCGGGTGAGAAGGAGCCCGCGGCCGAGCTGCTGGTCATCGAAACCATCGGCAGCGCAGTCGCTTCCGTCGGCGGCAGCGCGATACCGGTGGCCGGCACGCCGCTCGGTGAGGTGTACACCACGAGCGTCCCGCGGCGCGTCGAGCGCCTCGAACTCGACGGCGTGGACGACGCGGGACCCGCGCTGCTGCTGCCGCTGCGGGCCGCCGACACCGTCGCCGGCGTCGTGGTCGTGCTCCGCCACGGCAGCCCGGGCTCCTTCGGCGACGAGCAGCTCGAGATGATGGCCGCCTTCGCCGATCAAGCCGCCCTGGCGTGGCAGCTGGCCACCTCGCAGCGCCGCATGCGCGAACTCGACGTGCTCACCGACCGCGACCGCATCGCCCGCGACCTGCACGACCACGTGATCCAGCGCCTGTTCGCCGTCGGCCTGGCGTTGCAGGGCACCGTGGCCAGGGCGGCCGAACCCGAAGTGCGGCAACGGCTTTCCGAATCTATCGACGACCTGCAGGGCGTCATCGGTGAAATCCGCACCACCATCTTCGATCTGCACGGCGCGTCGCAAGGCATCACCCGGCTGCGCCAGCGCATCGACGAGGCGGTGGGCCAGTTCGCCGGCTCCGGACTGCGCACCACCGTACAGTTCGTCGGGCCGCTGTCGGTGGTAGGCGCCGCGCTGGCCGACCATGCGGAGGCGGTGGTCCGCGAAGCCGTCAGCAACGCCATCCGTCACGCGCAGGCCACCACCGTGACGGTCCGGGTCGCGGTCGACGACGACCTGACGATCGAGGTGGCCGACAACGGGCGCGGGATGCCGGATCAGTACACCGGCAGCGGCCTGACGAATCTGCGGCGACGGGCCGAACAGGCCGGCGGCCGGTTCGACATCGACGGCGCGCCGGACACGGGGGGGACGGTGCTGCGCTGGTCAGCCCCGCTGCTCCAATAGCCCTGCCCACTCGACGATTTCGGACACGTCCCGGCGCGGCGTCGACGGCAGCGGATCGGCGTTGATCGGGGGCCAGCCCACCCGTAGCAGCATCTGCGGGTAGCCGCCGCCGTCGAACACGTCGGCGCGCACGGCCTCGCGCGTCTCGCGGACTTCCAGCGGCTCGGTGATCGGGCAGCACGCCAGCCCCAGCGCCGTCGCGGTCAGGGCGACCATGCTCGTCGCCTCCCCGGCGCGCAGCCGCGACAACCGGTCGTCGCCTTCGGTGCCCAGCGCCAGGATCGCGGCGCCGTCCTCGGCGGGCGACGCGCCGGAGGGGGCCAGCATCGGTTCGGCGAACAGCCGGCCCGGGATCGGGGCGCTGCGGTCCGACGGCGGGGTATTCCTGGCCGGCACCCCTGCCACCGAACCGTAGCGCCCGCTCCACCTGGTGAGCTCCACCAGGTAGTCGTGATTGGTGATGTGGGCCCAGACTGACTGCGCCACAATGTCTTTCATCCGGTCCACCGCATCGACCTGGCGTAGCATGACCCCGCTGCGGGCGGCCCGGGCCGCCATCAGGGCGATGTCGCCCGGCGCCACCGGCCACCAGCTGTAGGCCCGCCGGTCGGTGCGTCGCCGCGGGATGGCCGCGGCCAGCGCGATGTCGACCTGGTCGGGGGAGTGCGGCATCACCTCGACGGCGGCCAGGTAGCCGGCGTCGTCGGGGTCGGGGAGGCGATGCACCTTGGCCTTCCAGCCCAGCGCGGCCAGGGCCACGACGCAGTGATGCAACGCGGCGCCGCAGCTGATCATCAGGTCGCGGCCGTCCGGGTCGGTGTTCTCCAGCTGCCGGTTGGGCTCGCAGTAGAACTCGAGGTCGGCGCCGCCCACCCGCCACCGCCATGGCTGCGTGTTGTGGATCGAGGGCGCCCGCCCGGCCAGCGTCAGCGCCGTCCGGATGGTCACGGCGTCGGGGAAATAGGGATACATGATTGC
Organism: Mycobacterium sp. TKK-01-0059; assembly: GCF_000709305.1. NCBI lineage: Bacteria > Bacillati > Actinomycetota > Actinomycetes > Mycobacteriales > Mycobacteriaceae > Mycobacterium > Mycobacterium sp. TKK-01-0059. The sequence continues at coordinate 501,240 of NZ_KL446993.1, read as the reverse complement.
CTCTCCGGCCTCACGGTGAGCACCCGCGATCATGACCTCCAGCTTCGTGCGTCGACACCGCAGGCGGGAGAGGCGAAAGCCCCGTACACAAGGGACTTTCGGCCCTGCCGCCCACCGGCGCCCGCGGCGGATAGTGGACGCATGGACCTGGCCGACCGGACCGACATCGAGGTGCTGCTGCGACGCTTCTACGAACGCGCGCTCGTCGACGATGTCCTATCCGAGCCGTTCGCGCAGCTGCGCGCGGCCGGGCTGGACGGGCACATCCCCACGATGTGCGACTTCTGGGAGACGGTGCTGTTTCGCGCAGGCCGGTGCCGGGGCAGCGCGCTGAACGTCCACCGCGACATCCACGACCGCACACTGCTGTCGGCCGACCACTTCCGGCGCTGGCTCGACCTTTGGTGTCACACGGTGGACGAGATGTATCGCGGCCCGGCGGCCGAGCGGGCGAAGGTGCAGGCCGCCAGGATCGCGTGGGCGATACACCGCCGGCTGGTGGGCGTGGACGCGCGCGAGCCCGACGCCCTCGTGGCCCGCTGAACCGTTCAGGCGAAGCTCGCGTGCGGGTCCGGCTCCGGCCCGAACCGGAAATGACGACCGGTGACTTCGGTCGGGGTGATCCGCACATAGTGCGGCTTGGGCATGGCCGTCCACGGCAGTAATTGCGCGCGGTCGGCCCTGGCAATGTCCGCGTTGGTTTTCAGCAGCCGAGCGCGACCGCGGACGATGACGCTCCAGCCCTCGACGAGGGTGTGATCGTCCACCTCGAAAACCACCGCGTGGTTCGCCACGGCCGAGAACAGTTTGGTGCCCTCGGCGGTCCGGAACAGCACGGTGCGGTCTTGGGCCACGAAGTTGACCGGAAAGATCTCGGGCTCACCGGCGAAATTGGTGACCAGCCGGCCCAGCGTGACGCTGCCCAACCGATTCCAGCTCTCGTCTTCAGTAAGCACGCTCACCGGTTCGTCGCTCCGCACGATCCCAATCTAGCCGTGGCTGACCCGAAGCAACTTGGCCAAGCTCGGCAGCTTGACGCGGGGGCGCCCGTGCGGCTCGCCGGCCGCCCGCTCGTGGGCGTCGATGAGCTCCCAATGCGCCGAGGTGACCAGTTTGGGCTGGCGCGAGGCCAGCCATTCGGCCAGCTGGTCGGCGTGGTCGTGCGGGAAATCCGCCAGGCCGCCGCCATCGGGGGGGGCGACGCTGGCCAGGTCGGCGAGCAGCGTGTCCACCGTGTCCTGGGAGTCCTTCTTGTTGGTGCCGATGACGCCGGTCGGCCCGCGCTTGATCCACCCGACCACGTATTCGTTGCGGCTCCCGTCGACCCGGCCCCCGCTATTGGGGATCGTCGCGGTCTTCTCGTCGAACGGCAGCCCCGGCGTGGGCACGCCGCGGTAACCGACCGAGCGCACCACCAGCTGCACCGGCAGCTCCTCGCGCTCGCCGGTGTCGTTCGCGGAGACCCGCCCGTTGGCGTCGGTGACGAGCTCGTTGCGGCCGAGCACAATCCGCTCAACCCGGCCCTCGCCCTTGATCTCGATCGGCGAGGTCATGAAGCGCAACACGATCCGGCGATGCCCCGGGCGCGGGGAGCGCTTCGCGTAATCACGCAGCACGTTGATGTTCTGCTTGGCCGTCTTGCCGGCCGCGGCGGCGTCCTCGTCGCTCACGCCCTCGAGCTGCGCAGGGTCGACGATCACGTCGACGTTCTCCAGATCGCCCAGCTCGCGAAGTTCGAGCGTGGTGAACGCGGTCTGCAGTGGCCCGCGCCGGCCGATGACCACCACTTCGTCGACCCCGCACGGCCGCAACGACTCCAGCGCGTGGTCGGCGATGTCGGTCTGGCCCAGCACGTCGGGATCGGTGACCAGGATGCGCGCGACGTCGAGGGCGACGTTGCCGTTGCCGACGACCACGGCGCGCGCGCCCGACAGGTCGGGCGTGGCCTCCTCGAAGTTGGGGTGCGCGTTGTACCAGCCCACGAAATCGACGGCGGCGATGCTGCCCGGCAACTCCTCGCCGGGGATGTTCAGCGCGCGGTCGGACTGGGCCCCGACGGCATAGATGACGGCGTCGTAACGCTCGGCGAGCTCACTGGCTTGCACGTGCTCGCCGACCGAGACGTTGCCGAAGAAACGGAACCGCGGATCTTGGGCCGTCTTCTCGAATTGCTTGCTGATCGACTTGATCTTCGGATGATCGGGCGCGACGCCGGAGCGCACCAGCCCCCACGGGGTGGGGAGCATCTCCAGCATGTCAACGGCGACATCGATGTCCTGCGACGCGTCGGCCGCCTTCAGCAAGGAGGACGCGGCGAAGAACCCCGACGGTCCGGAGCCGACGATTGCAACGTGGTACGGGCGCATTCTCGACCTTCTATTCGGGCCACGTCAGCGCCGGGGGCTTCCAAAATAGGCCGGCGCGCAACGCGGGGCGCACATGATCGTGCCTCGACTCTAAACGCATGACCGCTGGTCGTGACCTCAGCACTCGCCGGTGGCCGAGCAGGCTGGCGGCCCCCGGTAACGTTGTCGGCTGTGGAACCCGACCGTCAAGCCGACATCGCCGCCCTCGACTCCACCCTGACCACGGTGGAGCGGGTGCTCGATGTGGACGGTCTGCGCGCCCGCATCGAGAAGCTCGAACACGAGGCGTCCGATCCTCAGTTATGGGACGACCAGACCCGCGCCCAGCGGGTGACCAGCGAGTTGTCCCACGCCCAGGGCGAGTTGCGCCGGATCGAGGAGCTGCGGGGGCGTCTGGACGACCTTCCGGTGCTGTACGAGCTGGCGGCCGAGGAGGGCGAGGGCGCGGCAGAGGCGCTGGCCGAGGCGGACGCCGAGCTGAAGGCGCTGCAGGCCGAGATCGAGGCCACGGAGGTGCGCACCCTGCTCTCGGGCGAGTACGACGAGCGCGAGGCGCTGGTCACGATCCGTTCCGGCGCCGGTGGGGTGGACGCCGCCGACTGGGCCGAGATGCTGATGCGGATGTATATCCGGTGGGCCGAGCAGCACAAGTATCCCGTCGAGCTGTTCGACACCTCCTACGCCGAAGAGGCCGGCATCAAGAGCGCGACGTTCGCCGTGCACGCCCCGTTCGCCTACGGCACGCTGTCGGTGGAGCAGGGCACCCATCGGCTGGTGCGAATCAGCCCGTTCGACAACCAGAGCCGGCGTCAGACCTCGTTCGCCGAAGTCGAGGTGCTGCCTGTGGTGGAGACCACCGATCACATCGACATCCCGGAAGGCGATGTGCGCGTTGACGTTTACCGCTCGAGCGGCCCGGGCGGCCAATCCGTGAACACCACCGACTCCGCGGTACGTTTAACCCACGTCCCAACGGGTATCGTCGTCACTTGCCAGAACGAAAAATCGCAATTGCAGAACAAGATCTCGGCGATGCGAGTGCTTCAGGCAAAGTTGTTGGAGCGCAAGCGATCCGAAGAACGCGCGGAGCTGGACGCGTTAAAAGGCGAAGGCGGCAGTTCGTGGGGTAACCAGATGCGCTCCTACGTGCTGCACCCCTATCAGATGGTCAAGGACCTGCGGACCGAATACGAGGTCGGCAATCCGGCGGCCGTCCTGGATGGAGACATCGACGGATTCCTGGAAGCGGGAATCCGTTGGCGCAACCGAAAAGATGACGAATAACACAAGCATTCTTGCGGCCTCGATGACGCACCATTGGCACGACTTCTGGCGGGGCGAGATCGGTGAGTGGATCATCACCAGGGGTCTGCGGATCGCCATGGTGCTGATCGCGGCGGTGCTGGCGGCGAGGTTCGTCAACTGGGTGGCACAGCAGGTGACCCGGCAGCTCAACCTCGGCTTCGCCGAAAGCGACGCGCTGGTGCGCTCGGAAGCCTCCAAGCACCGCCAGGCCGTGGCCTCGGTGATCTCCTGGGTATCGGTCGTCATCATCGGCATCTGGGTCATGCTGCAGATCGCCGACGTGCTGCAGTTCTCGGTGGGGGGTCTGGTCGCCCCGGCCACCGTGGTCGGCGCCGCCCTGGGTTTCGGCGCCCAGCAGTTGGTGAGAGACCTGCTGTCCGGCTTTTTCATCCTGGTGGAGCGGCAGTACGGCTTCGGGGATCTGGTCACCCTCACCGTCGTTGCCGCCACGGAAGCCAGCGGCACCGTCGAGAACGTGACGTTGCGGGTGACCCGGCTGCGCTCGCCGGACGGCGAGGTGCTGACCATCCCGAACGGGCAGATCGTCAAGGTGGTCAACCTGTCCAAGGATTGGGCGCGCGCGGTGGTGGACATCCCCGTGTCGACCAGCGCCGACCTGAACCGGGTCAACGAGGTCCTGCACCAGGAATGCGACCGCGCGATGGACAACCCCGTGCTGGGGGCATTGCTGCTGGACGCGCCCACCGTGATGGGCGTGGAGAGCATCGAAGTGGACACCGTCACCTTGCGTATGGTGGCCCGCACCCTGCCCGGCAAGCAGTTCGAGGTCGGCCGGCAGCTGCGTGTCCTGGTCATCCGCGCGCTGGCCCGCGTCGGGATCGTGACGGCGGCGGACGCGCGGGTGGAGCTGGTCGACGACGCGTCCGTCCCGGCCGCCGAACGGCAAACCGACGATGACGTCCAAGGTGCGGGGCAGAAGCGGTGAAATTCACCCTGAACATCCTCGAGAAGCGCGGCGACGACACGGATGCCGAACATCGCTGGCCCAATTACGTCTTCGGCGGGCGGATGCGCACGTCGACCCTCGTGCTGATCATCGCCTTTTTCCTGGTGTGGTGGACCTACGACACCTACCGCCCGGCACCGGCGCCCAAGCCCCCGGCCCAACAAGTTGTGCCGCCGGGGTTCGTGCCCGATCCCAACTACACGTGGGTGCCGCGCAGCCGCGTGCAGCAGCCGCCGGCCACCGTCACCTATACGCCGACCCCGACGACCACGCCGCCGCCTCCACCGCCGCCACCCCCGGTGACCACGACCACCACCACCACCACCACGCCGCCGTTCCAGATGCCGCAGCTGCCGTGCATACTCCCGGCGCCGTTCTGCCCTCCGAGCACGAGCCCGCCCACGCCGACGCCCGAGCAACCGCAGCCGGGCCCCGGTCCGACCCCCACGACGTCGCCCCCGGCCCGTTGACTTCGCCTGCCAGCGAAAATCACCGCTACACTGGCGTGCCGTGATGATCACCCTGGACCACGTCAGCAAGAAGTACAAAAGCGCGGCCCGTCCCGCATTGGAGGACGTCAACGTCAAGATCGACAAGGGTGAATTCGTCTTCCTGATCGGCCCGTCGGGGTCGGGCAAGTCGACGTTCATGCGGCTGCTGCTCGGCGAGGAGAACCCGACCTCCGGCGACATCCGGGTGTCGAAGTTCCACGTCAACAAGCTGCGCGGTCGTCACGTACCGAAGCTGCGTCAGGTGATCGGAACGGTCTTTCAGGACTTTCGCCTGCTGCAGCAGAAGACCGTGTACGAGAACGTCGCCTTCGCGCTGGAAGTGATCGGCAAACGCAGCGACGCGATCAACCGCGTGGTGCCCGACGTGCTGGAAACCGTCGGCCTGTCGGGGAAGGCAAACCGGCTGCCCCACGAGCTGTCCGGCGGCGAGCAGCAACGCGTGGCGATCGCGCGGGCCTACGTCAACCGGCCGCTGGTGCTGCTGGCGGACGAGCCGACGGGCAACCTCGACCCAGATACCAGTAAGGACATCATGGATTTGTTGGAGCGGATCAACCGCACCGGGACGACGGTGTTGATGGCGACGCACGACCATCACATCGTCGACTCGATGCGCCAGCGCGTCGTCGAGCTGTCGTTGGGCAGGCTGGTGCGCGACGAGCAGCGTGGCATCTACGGGATGGACCGCTAAGTGCGCTTCGGCTTCCTGCTCAACGAGGTCCTGACCGGCCTTCGCCGCAACGTCACGATGACGGCCGCGATGATCCTGACGACCGCCATCTCGATCGGGCTGTTCGGCGGCGGCCTGCTGGTGGTACGGCTGGCCGACAACTCCCGGGAGATCTATCTCGACCGCGTCGAGACGCAGGTCTTCCTGACCGACGACATCTCCGCCAACGACGCGACGTGCGCCTCAGCTCCGTGTAAGGCGCTGCGCGAGAAGGTCGATGCGCGACAGGACGTCAAGTCGGTGCGGTTCGTCAACCGGCAGGACGCCTACAACGACGCCATCAAGAAGTTCCCGGAGTTCAAGGACGTCGCGGGCAAGGACTCGTTCCCCGCGTCGTTCATCGTCAAACTCAACAATCCCGAACAGCACGCGGAATTCGACGCAGCAATGCAGGGGCAGCTGGGGGTGCGCAGCATCCTCAACGAGAAGGATCTGATCGACCGGCTGTTCGCGGTGCTGGACGGGTTGCGGGATGCCGCGTTCGCCGTCGCGCTGGTGCAGGCGGTCGGGGCGATCCTGTTGATTGCCAACATGGTGCAGGTCGCGGCCTACACCCGACGCACGGAGATCGGGATCATGCGGCTGGTGGGCGCCAGCCGGTGGTACACCCAGCTGCCCTTCCTGGTGGAGGCGATGCTGGCCGCGTCCATCGGTGTCGCGATCGCGGTCATCGGCCTGATGTTGGTGCGGGCCTTGTTCCTGGACAACGCGCTGAGCCAGTTCTACCAAGCTCACCTGATCGCCAAGGTCGACTACGCCGACATCCTCTATATCTCGCCGTGGCTGTTTCTGCTCGGCGTGTCGATGGCGGCCCTGACGGCGTACGCGACCTTGCGCCTCTATATCCGGCGGTAGCTGTGGCCAAGGGATCCGGCCGGGCCAAGGCGGCGGGCGGCAAAGGTGGCAGCAAACAAGTTGTGGCCACCAATCGCAAAGCGCGGCATAACTATTCGATCATCGAATCGTTCGAGGCCGGGGTCGCGCTGCAAGGCACCGAGGTCAAAAGCCTGCGCGAGGGCCAAGCTTCGTTAGCTGACGCCTTCGCAACGATCGACGACGGCGAAGTGTGGTTGCGCAACTTGTACATTGCGGAGTACCAGCACGGTAGCTGGACCAATCATGACCCCCGGCGCAACCGAAAGTTGTTGTTACATCGGCAACAAATCGACAGGCTGGTCGGCAAGATTCGAGATGGTAACCTCGCCTTGATGCCGCTGTCTCTGTATTTCTCCGAGGGCAAGGTCAAGGTCGAACTGGCTCTTGCGCGCGGCAAAAGGGCTTACGACAAACGCCAGGACATGGCCCAGCGCGACGCACAGCGCGAAGTGGTCCGTGAACTGGGGCGCCGAGCAAAGGGCATGACCTGATCGGGGCCGCGTACGCCCAGCTGTCAGCCGTTACGTACGGTGTCAGCGATTTTGTGGGCGGTGTCGCAGCTCGGCGGGTGGCCGCGCTGCGCGTCATGCTGGTCGCCTATCCGATCGAGACAGTTCTCCTCGGTGTGATGGCCATCTTCGTCGGTGGCCCTATTCATGTCGGGGCCGTTCTGTGGGGGACCCTCTACGGAATCGGCATGGCCTTCGGCATGTGGGCGTTCTTCGCGGCGCTCGGTTCGGGACCGATCTCCGTCGTCTCACCGCTGGCGGCCGTGCTGAACGCCGCGGTACCCGTCGCGGTGGGTATGGCTCTGGGGGAGCGGCCGGGGCAGGCGGCCCTGGTGGGTGTCGTGCTGGCCCTGGGGGCGGTGATGCTGGTCAGCCGCGAGGCCCCCGTCGAGGGGACCCCGTATCGGTTCACCCCAAAAGTGGCCTGGCTCACGGTCGTTGCGGGCTCGGCGATGGGACTGAACCTGGTGTTTCTGCACCAGGCGCCCCACGTCTGCAAGCTCTGGCCGCTGGTCTTCGCCCGGGTGGCGGCCAGCCTGGTGATCTTCGCGATGGCCGCAACCAGCCAGAACCTGAAGATGCCGCGCGGCAAGCCGTTGCGGTTGGCGGTCGCCGTTGCCGTCCTGGACATCTTCGCCAACATCACCATGCTGGCGGCCCTGCACACCTGGCTGCTGTCGCTGGCCAGCATCCTGATCTCCCTGTATCCGGCGGCGACGGTCGTTCTGGCGATGGTCGTGCTGCGGGAGCGGGTGACCCGCTGGCAGGGGATCGGGATGGTGCTCGCCATGGGGTCCGTGGCGATGATCGCGTCGGCCTGACCGGCCTACGATCCTGACCATGGCCGATCGCCCCGTCACCAAACTCGACAAGTCCACCGTCCTCACCGGCCTCTTCGCCGTTTGGGACGACCTCGACGCGCTGTTGGCGGGCCTGTCCGAGGCGCAATGGCGGGCCGCGAGTCCGCTGCCGGGCTGGGACGTCAAGGCCTTGGTGTCGCACATGATCGGCACCGAGTCCTTCCTCGCCGGCATCGCCGCGCCCCAGCCCGACATCGACGTCTCCGCGCTGGAGCACGTGCGAAACGACATCGGAGCGATGAACGAGTGCTGGGTTCGCCATCTGGGCGCCCACGCGGATGCCGATGTGCTGGAAAGCTTCCGGGCGATCACCGACGACCGGCGCGCGGCCCTGACGGCCCTGTCCGACGAGGAGTGGAACGCGGTGACGGCGACCCCCACGGGCCCGGACACCTACGGTCGGTTCATGCGGATCCGGGTGTTCGATTGCTGGATGCACGAGCAAGACATCCGCGTCGCATTGGAGCGGCCGCCCTCCGACGACGAGCTCGCCGGCCCGGCGGCCTCGCTTGCCGTCGACGAGATCGCCGCCACGATGGGCTACGTCGTGGGCAGGCTGGCCAAGGCCCCCGAGGGTTCGCGCGCCCAATTCGAGCTCACCGGCCCGCTGGCCCGCACCATCCGGGTCAGGGTCGACGGTCGGGCCGCCGTCGTCGACAGCTTCGCGGGACAAGAGCCGACGGCGACGATCCGGCTGGACGGGCTGCAGTTCACCAGGCTCGCCGGCGGCCGGCCGATGTGCCCCGCGCGCGCCCAGGACGTCGAACTCGGTGGCGACAAAGACGTGGCCGGCCAGATCGTCGAGCACCTCAACTTCGTGATCTGATCGCTTTTCGTCGCCTTTCGCGACGAACGTCGGGTTGATGCGTTGATCTGGGGGTTTTTCGCGCAACGAGTCGACGCTCGCGGCCCGGCCGGGGAAGATAATCCCGTTGCTGCTGGTTGATAGCCAGGTACCATTGATATTCCTGCCGAAAGTCGGCGGGGTGCGAGGGGCTGAAAGGTTTCGACTTCGCGCATCGAATCAAGGGAAGCGTGCCGGTGCAGGCAACCGACCACCGTAAGCGTCGTTGCAAACAGATAAGCGCCGATTCACATCAGCGCGACTACGCTCTCGCTGCCTAAGCGACAGCTAGTCCGTCAGACCGGGAACGCCCTCGACCCGGAGCCTGGCGTCAGCTAGAGGGATCCACCGACGAGTCCGGTCGCGGGACTTGTCGGGACACCAACAGCGACTGGGATCGTCATCTCGGCTTGTTCGCGTGACCGGGAGATCCGAGTAGAGGCATAGCGAACTGCGCACGGAGAAGTCTTGAGGGAATGCCGTAGGACCCGGGTTCGATTCCCGGCAGCTCCACCGTTTAGCAGGCAAAATAGAGCGAATATGGGCCAAGTTAGCGCCACGTGAGCACGCCGGCTTTTACGAGGCGGCAGAGGCCGCCAAAGGGGTCACCCCGCCCCGGGCATGCGCGGGTGCTCTGGGCGCCGGGGGCGCTAAAACTTCACTGCAAGGTCTTGGCGGGCTAGACGTCGAACGCCCCAGAAGTAAGTGACAAACGGCATGGTGCACCACAAAAGGTTCAGCACGACGAACTTGATCCACATCTCAACGGAACTGCTCATGCTTTGCAGATTGTTCGCAATCTCGACCCCGAAGTAGACCGCTGGCAGCGTGACCTCCACGATCATCCCGCCCATGATGAATGAGAGTTGAGTGCTGGTGAACCGCTTTCCATTCCGGAAGAACTGCACCATCGCGTAAGCCTCGAAGAGGCCGACGAAGAAGGCAATCCATTCAAGGACGACGATGAGCGGGTCACCGTTTAAGTAGCGTGCGTCGCCTCCGAGGAGGATGGGCGCCCACATGTACGTCCACAGAGCGCCTTTCTGCACGCCGGCCCTGATTTGGTCGAACAGCAATAGCCAAGGCAGCTCCCAGATGAAGCGTGGGATTAGAGCGATGAAGACCCATACGATCACCATCGCGCTCAGTCGCTCCGACTTCGTCCAGTCGCGACGGCCCGCCACCGGTAGCCACGGCAGCGCAATCGCCGTCAAGAAGCACCCAACGACGACAACCACCAATCCGGTGGAAGCGACAACATGGGAAACCCCGCCGTGAAATTCGAGAAACCAGAACACGATATGGATTGCAAAGAAGAAAGCCAGAACTCCGAACAACGACTTTTGCAGTGACGAGAGGCCGCGCCTGTGCTGCTGCGGCTGCTGCTGTTCGTCGGCGTTGATCGTCTCTGTCATGGCCCTACCATTCGCCCGGCGGGTAGCATGCCCAAAGCATGGCACATGCAATGTTTTGCTGACAAGAGCCCTGACCTAAGGTGCTGTGCATGAGGCGACGCGCTGAGCGGGGCGGATTGCGGAGATGACTGAACGGGCACGAACTGCACCGCGTCGTCCAAGTACCGGGCGACAGGAGCGCGGGGATCGGACCCGCGAATTACTGATCGACGAGACGGTGCGGTGCATTCGCGAGGAAGGCTTCTCTGCGGCCAGCGCGCGGCACATCATTGAACGAGCCGGCCTGAGTTGGGGTGTCATCCAACATCACTTCGGCGACCGCGATGGTCTGTTGACTGCGGTGATCGAAGACGCAGTTGACCGCCTCAGCGCAGCACTTGATCTGTTATCCGATCCGGCGCAAGTCACGGACACCGACGAATTGGTGCGGGCGACGTGGGAAGCGTTCGCCAATCCAAAAGCAATGGCAGGATTGGAGATTCTTATCTCGACCAAGCAGTTGCGTGGCGCGCTTGAGGGGCAGCCCATGCAACGTCTCGGCACCGCGTTGGCCAAGATGATGGCGCGGTTAGACGCTGCGACCGATGGCGAACATGCCGCCGCGTTGGGCATGTTGCTGTGGACCACACCGGTAGCGATGATGATCGCCGAGATGTTCGCAGCGCGGCCGCTGTCCACCAAGGACGCACAGAAGGCGGTTGCCGCGCTCATTGACGCGCACCGCTGACTAAATGCTGTGGTTACGCCAGCGCCTTAAAGGTAGCTATATGGCTTCTGGGATTCTGGCGACTCCGCCAAAACCCGATTTAGGCTGCGCTGAAAGCGGACTGGCCAGAACTCACAATGTCTGTCCAGTTCTTTTTCGATCACGGTCATCGGACTGAGTTGTCCACGCATCCCAAATCCTCTGTGTCTCTTCACTTATCGACCGATGGTGGATTTCCTGGAAGTTCCGTCCACCCCGACGGAATGTGGCGACGACCGCGGTCGGGACATCCTGCTCCAGCACTGGCATGGGCGCCCACTCGCAGGGTCTTGTGTGCACTAGGTCGACCGCTGCAGCGGTTTCGTCGGCGTCGTAGAAGTAAGAACCCGAGATACGGCCCAACCAGAACCACCCGTCGGTGTCGCGGGTCCACACAAACGAGCCCTCGTCAACCTCGGCGAATCGGCCGACCCGACGGACAAGCCGCTCCTGTTCGCCCGAGCGATCCACGTATTGCCCGAAGCCGCACAGCGCGAGCCGTCGAGCCCGATCGATCGTGGCCTGGTGCTCGACGGCATCGTTGCGGGATCGCATCGGCGCGCGGTAGACGGCGACCATCAGGGACACCGTGCCTCGGCGCCGCAGCCGAATGGCTGACGAGCGGTCAACAGCCCGTCTGCGCCGTTAGCTCTTCCAGACGACCTTGTCGACGCCGGCGGCGTCCCGGTAGACGACGCTGTCCGGCGCCGTGCCGCCTCGAACGTCGAAGTAGAGACGCCCGGTCGCCTGGGCGCCCGGCGCGATCGGCTGGTTCGGGAGGCCGTCTACTTCATGCCCTTTCATGACCGCGTAGGTCGAGCTGTTGACGGCACGTGCGTTGAAGTCGGCAATGACCGGAGTCGCGTTACCGCGCACACCTGTGGCCGTGACGTCGGAGTACCAGATGCCGTCGTTGTGGCCGCTGGGCTGCAAGTTGTTCACGGTGTAATTGATGGCTTCTGCGCCGTTTGCACTCGGAATCTCTGCGGATTGGCCAAACGCTACGACTTGCGGATCCGCCAGCGCCGGCGACGCCATCAGAATCCCCGCCGTCGCGATGCCGGCGGCGGCCGCCGTCGTCTTCATGGCAACCTTGGAGAGCATCATGGCAAAACCCCTTCCCTAGGTCCCTGCGGTCAAGAAGCGCTAGCCGCTTGCTCGACATCCCGGGAGGTATCCAGACTCGCCGGTTTCAAACCTGCTCGGGCGAGGTCAGAGGGTGAATCGTTCTAGCCTTTCGGACTCAGGACGACCACCGGGATGGGTCGTGACGTTCGCTTCTGATACTCCACGTAGCGGTTTTGGTTGTTCTTGTTGACGATCTGCCATAGCCGCGGGTAGTCGGGGTCCTCGGGCAGCACCGGTCGCGCGGTGACAGCGAAACGCCTTGGGCCGACGTTGATCTCGACGTCGGGGTTGGCTTTCAGGTTGTGGTACCAGCCGGGGGCTTCGGGCGCGCCGCCCTTGGAGGCGACGACCAGATATTTGTCACCGTCGCGGGCATAGGTCAGCGACGTCGTGCGTCGTTTACCGGTCTTCGCGCCGACGGTATGCAGTAGCAGGCTCGGTATCCACAGCGCGCGGTGACCGATCCAGCCGTTCGTCTTTTGATACACCGCGTCGTGCACTCGCAGCAGCTGCGGAAGCACCTTTTCCTCCACGAAACTCATAGCTGTCAGTCTCGCTCGGCGGCGCCGGTATTTACCAGGGGGTTCCTCGAAGCGGGAGGCAATTCGGACGTATATCCGCACATGGCCTCGGAGATAGCTATAGTCACCTCGGACTGAAGGGGCGGTTGGGGTCAAGGGGGGTCAGACGGTAATTGGCGCAAATATTGACATAGCTGCCCCCGTCGCGATTTCGCATGTATCTACCATTCTCGAGAGTTGCCCTTCACCCAGTTGGTGACGATGGCAGACGTTGAGAGCGTCAGCCCCGTCACGCAAGCGCGGGGCCTACGTCCGCCGAAGCCGGCATTTCGCCAAGACCTCGAAGGCCTGCGTGCCGTCGCGGTGTTGGCCGTCGTGCTCTTTCATGCCGGCGTGCCCGGTGTGGGCGGTGGGTTCACCGGCGTGGACGTGTTCTTCGTCATCTCGGGATTCCTCATCACCGGAATGCTTTACCGCGAGGTAAGCACTGCGGGCACCGTCCGGCTGGGCCGCTTCTACGGGGCGCGAGCCCGCCGGCTGCTGCCGGCATCGGCTGCGGTGGGCGTTGTCACCGCGATCGCCTCGGCGATCCTGTTACCCCCGTTGCAAGCCGAGGGCGTCATCGGTGACGGCATCGCCAGCGCGCTGTACATCGGCAACTACTGGTTCGTCTTCCACGGGATCGACTACCAACTTGCCTACACGCCGCCGTCGCCGTTCCAGCACTACTGGTCACTGGGCGTAGAGGAGCAGTTCTACCTGGTGTGGCCGGCCGTCATCATCGGTACGGCCTGGGCCATCCGGCGGCGGCGTCGGCGCGCCACGGGCGTGTCGTCCGAGCGTCCTTATGTCCTGGCCCTTGCGCTGGTCGCGGTCCTGTCGTTTGCCGCGTCGCTGCTGGCCACTCCGATCGTGCCTTCCGTCGCGTTCTTTTCACTGCCCACCCGGGCGTGGGAGTTGGCCGTGGGCGGCCTGGTGGCCCTGACGACCACCCAGTGGCGCCGGCTCGCGGCGCTGCCTGCGGCGATCGCCGGATGGGCAGGCCTGGCACTGATCCTGCTGGGTTGCACGGTCTTGAGCGTGACCACGCCCTACCCGGGCACGGCCGCCCTGCTGCCCGTGCTCGGCACCGCACTCGTGATCGGCGCTGGCTGCCTCCACCCCACTCGAGGGTGTGGGCACCTTTTGGCGTGGTCGCCGATCGGAGCCATCGGCCGAATTTCGTATTCGTGGTATCTCTGGCACTGGCCCGTGTTGTTGCTCGCGCCGCCGTTGCTGGGCCATCCGCTGGGACTGGTGGGCAGGCTGGCGACGGTCGCGATATCCGGCGGCCTGGCCGTGCTCACCCTGCGCTTCATCGAAAACCCGCTCCGCTTCGCCCCTTTCGTGCGCCGGTCCGCGTTCCGCAGCCTGTTGCTCGGTGGTGGTGCGACCGCGGTGGCGGTATGCGTGGGCGCGGCGTTGCTGGTGGCGATCCCCGCCCCCGTCGGTCACGGTGCCCCGGCGGCGGCGCTGAAAGTCACCGGGCCGATACCACCGGCGGGTGACAGCCTCGACGCGTACGACGCGGCGGTGCAGTACGCGTTTGCGCAAGTGCAGACGATGGTCGCGGTGTCCGCCGACCTCAAGGCGGTTCCGTCGAATCTCGACCCATCGATCGGCGCTGCTTCAGCCGAAAACCCGATCGCCTACTTCAAGGGTTGCTTGCGCAATTTTTTGGAGGCCGATCAGCCCGAGTGCATCAGCGGCGACAGGGCGTCGAAGACCGGCGTCGCCCTGGTCGGTGACTCGACCGCAGCGATGTGGATCCCTGCATTCCAGCAGGTCACCGGGCGGCGGCACTGGCGGCTGGAAGCCCTGACCAAGGGCGGCTGCCCGATGCTGGACCTGCCCATCATCAACCCGTTCCTGCGCCGGGAATTCACCGAGTGCGACAAGTGGCGCGATCTGGTCGTCGCCCGCCTGCGCAACCAGCATCCACAGTTGGTCGTGTTGAGCCTGTGGCGCAAATACGGTGACCGTTACGACTTTCCGGCCGGTGTCACGTCATACGACTCGGCCTGGCTCGGCAGCCTGACCCGACTCGTCCAGCAGCTGCGCGGTACCGGTGCCAAGGTGCTGGTGCTCGGGCCGGCCCCGGATCCGCACGCATTGGTGCCGACCTGCCTGTCCGGTCACCTCGATGACGCGACGGCCTGCGCGCCGCCGAGATCGACGGCGGTGAACGATCCGGGCATCGCCGCCGAGGCGGCGGCCACCAAAGCGGGCGGCGGACAGTACGCCGACCTCACCGAGCTGTTCTGCACCTTGGACCGATGCCCGGTCATCGTCGGCAACACCGTGGTGTTCCACGACGCCAATCATCTGACGTTCGAATACGCCCGGGAACTGGCGCCGGTGATGGGCGCGCTGGCCGATCGCGCGCTGCTCCCCGGCTGAGCTTTGCGACGATCCTCACCGGAACCGTTCAGCCGGTGCGCTCATGTTCGCTACCCTTAACTCGATCATCAGTTGCCTGGGAAGTTGAGGCCACGAAATGGCTGAAAGACCCAAGGCTCGCCCCCGGGCGCCGGGACCGAGCGACATCGTCGCGGAGTTGGCTGCCGCCGGATTCGACAACGCGCGCCAGATCGCTCGAGGCGCCGCCGGAGTGGTGTATCGCTGTCGCGAGACTGCGCTGGGTCGCAACGTCGCCATCAAGGTGTTGCCGACCTTCGGCGACGACGAGAGTCGCGAACGATTTCTCCGCGAGGGCTACGCCATGGGCGGCCTGTCGGGCCATCCGAACATCGTCAACATTCTGCGCGTCGGCGTCACCGCGGGCGGCCGGCCTTACATCGTGATGTCGTACTGCGCCGCCGGTTCCCTGGGCCTGCGGGTGCAGCGAGAGGGGCCGATCGCCTGGCCCGAAGCGATGCGGATCGGTGTGAAATTGTGCGGGGCGCTCGAAACCGCTCACCTGACAGGAACTTTGCACCGCGATATCAAGCCCGCGAACGTTCTCGTCAACGATTACGGCGAACCGCAGCTCACCGATTTCGGGACGGCGCACGTCGCTGGAGGCTATGAAACGGCGTCCGGGTTGTTTTCCGGCACAGTCGATTTCCTCGCGCCCGAGGTCATGACCGGCGATCCGGCGACGGTCGAGACGGATGTTTATTCGCTCGGTGCCACACTCTATGCGCTCATCGCCGGCAACGCCGCATACGAGCGCCGCAGCGGCGAAGACCTCCTCGCGCAGTACACCCGGATCAAAAGCACGCGGGTCCCGGACCTGCGCCCCAATGGGATCCCCGACGCGGTCTGTTCGGCGATCGAAAAAGCGATGCGGTTCGATCCCGCCGAACGGCCGGCGTCAGCGGCGGAGTTCGGCCGCGAATTGCAGGAGAGCCTGCGCCGCAACGGATTAAAGCCCGATTCCATGGCGATTACCGCCGCGGGTGCGGGTTCGGGGCGCATCGCGCGGCCGGTGCCGAGACCGCCGAGGATCGCCAAACCGGGCCCACGGATCGCCGGCCCGGAAAGCGCCACCTCGCTGATGAATGCGCTGGGAGATCGCCCCGCCTCGACGCCACCGCATCCGCCGTCACGGCCGCCCGGTCGCCAACAGCCGGGCCGCGCAGCCGCCATCTCGCGCGGCTCAAACACGTCCGAGCCCACCCAGGTGATCCCCGAACAGACAAGTGTCACCGACGCGATCGCGCCGACGAGTTCTGCCGACCGTGTTCCGGATACGCCGCGCGGATTGGCGACCGGCGCGGTGGCGTGGCCGAAACCGTCGAAAGCGAAGCGAAGCCGCGCCACCGCGGCGCTGATCGCCGTCGCGATCGTGGTGGCCGTGTTGGTGCTGGGCAGCGGCGTCTACGTGCTGCTGACGCACGGCAAGCGGCACCCCCAGGCCGCCGCGAGCCAGCCGAGCCAGGCGTCGGTGAAGTGGCAGCCGATCACGAACGCGCGCATCGCACGCGACGCGGCGGCAACCACCCAGGCCGATGGCACGATCTGGATATTCGGCGGAATCGGCAGCAACCACGCCGTCGTCGCAAACCACGAGGGGTATGACCCCGTCATCGACAGCTGGAAGAGCGGCGACGATCTCCCGGTCCCGGTTCAACAGGCCATGGCCGTGACGTGGCAGGGAAACCCGATCGTGCTCGGCGGCTGGCGCGCCGCGGGCGCGCAAAAGGTTGCCAGCGACCAGGTTTGGCGCGTGGTCAACAGCCACTGGGTGGAGCTGCCCCACCTGTTGCAGCCCCGCGCGGCAGCGGCGGCGGCCGTGGTGGGCGACCGCATCATCGTCACCGGCGGCGTCGACGCCAACGGAGCGCTGCTGAACTCCACCGAGATCTTCGACGGCAACGCCTGGACCCTCGGCACCCCCATCCCGACCCCGCGACAGATGCTGGCTGCGGCCTCGGACGGGAAACTGGTGTACACGGTCGGCGGGACCAACGGGAACGCCGACCTGGTAGCGGTCGAGGCGTACGACCCGGCCGCGAAAACCTGGATGAAATTGCCCGACCTTCCCCACCCTCGCAGTGACCTTGGCGTGGCGATCGCGGACCGGCGCCTGGTCGCCGCCGGGGGTCAGTCGGCGGGGCAAGTCCTCAAGAGCGTGGCGGTGTTCGATCTGTCGACGAAGACGTGGGATGGCTTGCCGGACATGGGGACTGCGCGCCACGGCATGGCGGTCGATGCGGTGGGGAAGTCCATCTACGCCGTCGGGGGGTCGACGGCCGTCGGTGACGACCAGGTGACCGCGACGGCCGAGGCGTTGCAACTGCCGCCACGCCTGGCCCAGCCGGAAGCGCAGTGGCGTTCGCTACCGGACGCGCCGACACCCCGGCTGATGACGGCGTGGACCGTGCTGGGCGACAAGATCTGGATCATGGGCGGACTGCGCGACGGAGTCGCACTCCAGACGGTCGAGAGTTACGACCCGCGCACCGGCGCCTGGCAAGCCCAACCCCCGCTGCCCGTCCCGCTCCACCACGCCGCCGCGGCCACGTATCGCAACGAGGTGGTGGTCCTCGGCGGCGCCAGCGGCGACCTCACGCAGGCGTCCACCAAGGTGTTCGCGTTGCGCGGCGGCAATTGGGTGGAGCTGGCCGGCCTCAGCCACGCGCGGGCGGCACCGGCGGCCGCGGTGGTCGGTGACAAGCTCGTCGTCGCCGGCGGACAGAACGCCAAGCAGCTCGTCGGCCAGACCGAGGTCTTCGACGGCAGCTCGTGGCGCGACGCGGCCAACATGCCCACCCCGCGCGAGCACTTGGCCGCGGCGTCCGACGGCACCTACATGTACGCGGTCGGCGGGAGGTTCTTGTCCGCCGACAAGAACTCCGCGGCGTTCGAACGGTTCGATCCCCAAGCAGGGACCTGGACCAAGTTGGTCGACATGCCAACTCCGCGTGGAAGTTACGGCGCCGCGTTCATCGATGGCCGAATCGTGGCGGTCGGTGGTGAGGAACCAACCCAGGTGTTGGGAGTGGCGGAAATGTACGACATCGCCAATGCGAAGTGGTCCACGCTGCCCCCGCTGCCGACGCCGCGTCACGCTGAGGCGGTCGCGGCGCTGGGCAACACCGTGTACTGCATTGGCGGTGCAAACCGGCCCACCCATGAGGGCCCCGTCGCGACGGTCGAGGCTTTGGACTTCGTCTAGCGACGGATCAATGGCGCTTGAGCCGGCTGCGCCACCCCACGATTCCCGCGTACACGACCGTCAGCAACACCAGCATGCCGACGTCGAACAGCCATGTCCCCGCCGTGTGTTTGAAGTGGCGGTCTTTCGGGGCGAGCGGCCCGGGCTCGATCGTCCACAAGTCGACCGTCGAAGCCTGCGCCGCATACCCCCAACGGGAGGGGACCGCCCAGGACATCTGATCCAGCCCGATCCGGTCGGTGACCGGGACCATCCCACCGCAGAGCACCAGCTGCAACATGAGCGACACCACCAGGAGCGGCATGATCTGCTCGTTCGAGCGCGCCAGCGAGGACAGGACCAGGCCGATCATCGCCGCGGCCACGCACATGGCGGCGGTGGCGACGTACAGCTCGAGTGTGGCGCTGCCAAGGAGCAGGGCCGGCCGGGTCGGCGCGCCTTTCCCCAGAATGGTGATGGTGGTCGCGATCGTCGACTGGACGATGGCGAACACGAAGAAGACCGCCATCTTCGCGAGCAGATAGGCCTTGGTCGACAGGCCGACCGCCTGTTCGCGGCGAAAGATCGGGCGCTCGCCGATGAGATCGCGGATCGTCAGCGCGGTGCCCATGAAGACGGCGGCCATAGTCAGCAACATCAACACCGATCCGGGCTCGTCGGACCCGTCGCCGTTCGGATCGGCCACGCGGAATCCCGTCGAGCCGGGAACGGTCAGCGCCAGCGCGCCCATCACGAACGGCAACAGCGCCAGGAAGATGAAGTAGGCGCGATCGGCGACGATCAGCCGGACCTGGCGGCGGGCGATCGTCGAGAATTGACGCCAGGTGCTGGAGCGCGCCGGAGCGCCGAGATCGGCCGGCTTGTCCGCGTCGGATACAGGAGGCGGCGGTTTGGCTTGGGCCAGGAATCGACGGTTGGCTTCGTCGGGGTCCGCGCCCACCATTCCAAAGATCTTGGCCCAGTTGGTGGTTCCCATGGTCGCTTCGATGTCGCCGGGTGGGCCGCAGTAGGCGGTCTTGCCGCCCGGCGCCATCAGCAACACCTGGTCGCACAGATCGAGGTAGCTCAGCGAGTGCGTCACCACCAGCACGACGCGGCCGGCGTCGGCCAGCTGCCGAAGCATCGTCATGACCTGCAGGTCCAATGCGGGGTCCAGGCCCGACGTGGGCTCGTCGAGGATCAGCAGCGACGGCCCGGTGAGCAGTTCCAGGGCCACCGAGGCGCGCTTGCGCTGCCCGCCGGACAGCTTGTCGACTCGCGTGTCGGCGTGCTTGGTCAAGCCGAGTTCCTCGATGACCTGCGCGACGACCTGCGCGCGGTCGGACTTGCTGGTGTCGGTCGGCAGCCGCAACTCGGCCGCGTAGTTCAGCGCCTGGGTCACCGTGAGCTGGCGGTGCACGACGTCGTCCTGGGGCACCATCCCGATCCGGCTGCGCAACGACGCGAACTGGGCGTGGATGTCGTGGCCCTCGAAGGTGATCGAGCCCGAGGTCGGACAGGTGGCGCCGGCGATCAGCCGGGACAACGTGCTCTTGCCCGCTCCCGACCCACCGATGAGCGCGGTCAGCGTCCCGGGCCGCGCCGTCAGGGACACCTTTTGGATCAGGCGCTTGTTGTCGACGTGAAAGTCGACCTCCCGCACTTCCAGCCCGCCGGTGCGGGTGGCGGCTTCGGCGCGGCGCAGCAGGATTTCACCGTTGAAAACCAGGTCGACGTTGCCGATCGTGACCACGTCACCGTCGGTGAGCGGTGCCGACAAGATGCGGGTGCCGTTGACGAAAGTCCCGTTGATGCTTTGCGCGTCGTGGATCTCCATGCCGGTGGGGCCCGGCACCAAGTAGGCATGATGGCGCGACGCCAAGACGTCCGAGATGACGATGTCGCTGTCTTCTGCGCGGCCGATGACCGCCGCCCCCGCGGGGGGCGCGCCGAGCTTCGATCGTGACCGCTGCACGGCGCGCCGCAGGTTGGCGCTGTCGAAGCCCGAGGCTTCGAGGGTCTGTGCCCCGATCTCGGTGAGCGGCTGGAGCCCCGCCGGCTGCGGTGCGGGGTGGGGAGCGCGCGGGGGCTGGCCGGCGGGCGGGTAGCGCGGCGGGGCCGGTTGCGGTCGCGCGATGCGGGGCGGCGGGACGCCGGGCCGCCGTGGCGGTTCCGGACGGGCGGTCTTCGGGGCGCCCGGCGGCGCGATCACCGGCACCGCCTCCAGGGTGGGCGGTAGTTGGCCCACCGCCCCGTCGTGCCGGCCGATCCGAAAGCTCAGACGCGGCCCGTCGGGCCGGGCGAGGTTGAGGCTCTGGCGATCGTGGATGTCGACGGCCCGTACCCGGTGACCATTGACGAAAACGCCGGAGGGCGAACCGTTGTCGATCGCGATCCATTTGGCCCCGTCGAAGCGCAGCAGGAGGTGGGCTCGAGCGATCAGCGGATGGGCGACGCGCATGTCGGCGCGGAGGTCACTCCCGACCACGATGTCGTGGCCCGGCGCGAAACTGCGCTGTGACCACTCCGATTGAACCGTCAGCACGGGCGGTGCAGGCCTACTCATCACCTAAGTATTGGACTCGCCGCCAGCAAACGCTCACTTTTTCGCTTTATAGGTGCAGACGGCCGGTTTTGCCGCCCGCGCTTCGCGCGGTGTTCTCGGTGATGATGTCGCACGCCGTCTCGTAAAACGCGCTGATCAACGTGGAGAACGAGAGCTGGAAGGGATGGATCATGTAGACGTCAAGCTGCTCGAGGCGCCATTCGGGCAGCACCGGCACGATGCTGCCGTCCCGCAACTCGGAGGTGACGATGATCTGGCTCGGCATCGCACCGACACCGAGCCCGTTCAGGATGTACTGCTTGCACACCTGAAAATTGTTGGCTCGCGCCCGAACCATCGGCGAGAGCTCATGGCGCCGCTTGTTCTTGGCGACGGTGAGCCTGCGCGGTCCCTCGCTGACTCCGCAGTCGATGAACGGCACGGTATCCAATTGGGTGGGAGCGGTGATGGGTTCGGGTAGCTCCCGTATGAACTCCGGTGATGCACAAAGGAACAGTTCGAGGCTGAAGACCTTGCGCGCGATCAGCGTCGAGTCCTGTAGCGGCCCCGTGCCGAAAACCACGTCGAACCCGTCGTGGACGGGATGAACGACGTTGTCCACCAAGCGGATATCCAGCCGCGACTGGGGATATTGCTTCAGGAATTTGGCGCCGACTCGCGATGCGTAGTCGATGCCGACAAAGACCGGGATGGCAACGCGCAACTCACCCTGCGGCTCGAGCTTGCTGCCTTCCACCAGCGCCCGCACCCCGTTGGCCTCGGCCAAGATGTTCACGCCGTGGCTGTAGATCTTCTCGCCAAGGTCGGTGACGGTGAGCTGGTGCGTGTTCTTGCGCAGCAGCTTGATCCCGAGGTCCGCCTCGAGCTTGCTGAGCTTGCGGCTGACGGTGGACTTGGGCATGCCCAGCAGCGCGGCCGCCTTCGAGAGGCTGCGGCACTCGACCACCTTGCCGAATACGAGCAAGGCATCGAGGTCGAACGGCAGGTTCTGCTCCACGTGGTGTTCCAAAATTGCAACAGGGTGTTGCAATTGAAGGCCTATTTGCGCATTTGGTCAAGTGCTACCTTCGGCCGAGAGGCGAGGAGGGCCCGATGAGTCAGGACGTCTTGGTGACGAAGCCGTCGAGCGGGCACTGGACGGACGCCTATCCCGAATTGGGCCGTGGCCCAGTGTCACTCGAGGACTGCGTCTCAGAAGAGTTCTACGAGAAGGAACGCGAGCACGTCTTCAAAAAAACCTGGCTCTACGTCGGACGGGTTGAGCGGGTGCCGAAGTCGGGAAGCTACTTCACCCGCGAGCTGAGATTCCTCAACACGTCGATCATCATCGTTCGCGGCAAGGACGACGTGATCCGCGCCTTCCA
The DNA here is from genome assembly GCF_000709305.1 of Mycobacterium sp. TKK-01-0059. Lineage (NCBI taxonomy): Bacteria > Bacillati > Actinomycetota > Actinomycetes > Mycobacteriales > Mycobacteriaceae > Mycobacterium > Mycobacterium sp. TKK-01-0059. Next base: position 478,891 of record NZ_KL446993.1, on the reverse strand, counting down.
CAACATCTGTCCGCACCGCGGCAACAAGATGCTGTGGGAAGACGACCCGTTCGAAGAGGTGCAAGGTCGCGCCCCGGTGCTGTACTGCCGATTCCACGGCTGGCGCTACAAGTTGGACGGTTCGCTGCACGCGCCCACCCGCAAGGATCTGCTGCTCGACTTCGACGCCGAGAGCTGTCGGGTGCCGGTGATCCAATGCGAGGTGTGGGAGGGGTTCATCTTCGTCAACCTCGACCCGCACAACACCGAGCCGCTGCGGTCCTACCTCGGCGAGCTGGCCCACGGCATCGAAGGGTATCCGTTTGCGGGGCCACACCAGGTGTATCGGTTCAAGGTCGAATTGCAGTGCAACTGGAAGATTTTCGTCGACGGATTCGCCGAAAGTTACCACGGGCCGTATCTGCACGCGTCCTCGTTCGGCGCCCTCACCGCGGAGGCCAGAGACGCCTTCGACCAGCCGAACCCGTTCACCGACGCGCTGGCCTACCGGCTCAAGGGTCCGCACCGGATGTTTTCCTTCGCCGGCGAGCCGTCGCAGAAGACGCCGTACTCCAAGCCCATTGAATGCGTGATGGAGGCGAGCGCGGCCGGTCCGTGGAACAAGCGGACCGATCGCGGCCCGATGCCGCCCGGGCTCAATCCGACTCGTTCGGAGAAGTACGGCTTCGATTCGTTCCAGTTCTTCCCCAACTTCGTGCTGATCTTCGGTTCGTCCGGTTTCAGTACGCACACGCACTGGCCGACGGGCCCGCATTCGCACATCTTCGAAGTCGAGATGTTCTACCAGCCGCCCAAGACGCACAAAGAACGGCTGGGCCAAGAGCTCACCATTACCTTCCTCAACGACATCATCCTGGAAGACGCGAGCCCGTCGGAAGGGTTGCAGGCGATGCTGAACAGCGGTGCGCTCACGCATTTCACGATGAATGACGAGGAGATCCTGCTGCGTCACCTGCACAAGGTGGTGGGCGATTATGTGGCGGCCGGCGAGAAGGCGAAGGCCGGCCGATGAATGCCCTTTTGCCGCACGAGTTCTCGCAACTCGAGCACCTGGTGCCCGAGTGGGCCATCGAGGATGGGCACGAGCGCTACCTGAAGCGAGTGAACAGCTCCATGGCCGAGATACAGGCGTTCTACGAGGAGGTTTTTCCGCACGCCGAGGAGGCGGTCGCCTACATCGACAAGTTCGACTATGCCGAGCCGCTGCCCGAGGACGTCGCGAACCTGCGCAATCTGCTGTACTCGTTGATCACGGTCTCGTTGGCGGTGGAGCTGTGGAGGCAGCCGCGGGTAAAGCATTCGGCGAAGACCATTCTCACGAGATTGAGCTGACGCATGGGACTGTCCACCACACGACTCGACGTCATCGACTGCACGCCGTTGATCGGCAGCGAGATCAAGACCGATCTCGACACGCTGCTCAGTGGTCGCGAAGCCGAGGCGATCCGCGCGATCCTCGAGCAGCGCGGGGTGGTCTTCTTTCGCGGACTGCAGATCAGCGACGAACAGCAGGTCACCATCGCGAAAACCCTTGGCAGCATTGTGCAGAACGAGGGTGAGGGCGGGATCTACAAGATCTCGCTCGACACGAACGTCAATCAGCGGGCCGAGTACCTGAAAGGCTCGCTGTTCTGGCATTTCGACGGCTCCCTGCAGCCCTATCCGAATCTGGCCACGCTGTTGCGAGCCATGAAATTGTCCGACTCCGGCGGTCAGACCGAGTTCTGCAACACCTACGCGGCCTACGAGGAGCTGCCGGAGGCCGACAAGGAGGCGATCGCCGGCCTTCGGGTGGTGCATAGCGCGGAGCGCTCGCAGTACTACGTGCGACCCGAGATGAGCTACGAGGAGATCGCGTTCTGGCAGAAATCGCCCACGAAATCGTGTCCCATGGTGTGGACTCACCGATCGGGGCGCAAGTCGTTGTTGCTCGGTGCGACGGCGGATTACGTGGTCGACCTGCCGGTGGAAGAAAGCCGCGCATTGCTTGCGCGCCTTCGTGACTGGGCGACTCAACCGCGCTACGTCTACCGCCACGAGTGGCAGCTGGGCGACCTGCTCATATGGGACAACACCGGGACCATGCACCGGGCGCTGCCGTACGCCGCTGACAGCGGCCGGCTCATGCACCGCACGGTCCTTGCCGGCGAAGAGCCGCTGGATTGAAACTCGGCATCGCGACACCCGTCGTCACGAACGTCGCCGGCGCGGCGTTGACGTGGGAGAAGACGGCCAACATCGAAGACATCGGTCGCGTCGCCGAGACGGCGGACGGCCTTGGCTATCACCACCTCACCTGCAGCGAGCACATCGGCATACCGTCGACCGAGGCCGCCCGCCGCGGCTCCCGGTACTGGGACCCGCTGGCCACGCTCGGCTACGTGTCGGCGCGCACCAGCCGGATTCGGCTCGTCACGATGACCCTGGTGCTTGGCTATCACCACCCGCTCGCGATCGTAAAGCGTTATGGCACATTGGATCATGTCAGCGGCGGCCGGGTGATCCTGGGCGTCGGCGTCGGGAGCCTCAGGGAGGAATTCGACCTGCTGGGCGCGCCGTTCGACGACCGCGGTGCTCGTGCCGACGACGCCCTGAAGGCGCTGCGGGCGGCCTTGCCCACCAACGAGCCGGTGTATGACGGCGAGTACTACTCGTTCGGTGGGCTCACCATCGATCCCTGTGCGCTGCAGCCACATATGCGGATCTGGGTCGGCGGGCGCACCAAGCGGTCGTTGCGCCGTGCGCTCACGCTCGCCGACGGCTGGTGTCCGTACTACGTGTCCATTGCCACCGCCGCCGAGTGGCTGCGGGCGCGAGAGCTGCCGGACGGCTTCGAGGTCGTCTTGCCCGCCGACCAGCCACTGGACCCGGTGGGTGAGCCGGCGAAAACCGAAGACGCGCTGCACACCATCGCCGCCGCCGGGACCACCACGTTGTCGGCCAGGTTCATCCACCATTCGCTCGAGCACTACCTCGAACAGATTCACGCGCTGGCAGAGTTGCACGGCAAAACGTTCTGACGCTGGTCCACGCGAAGTGCCGCACCACAGGTGGCGGGCGCTTAATCTCCTGTTATGGACCGCATCTGGCAGTGGGCGTGGGATCGGTACGGGGCGAGGTACACCTGGGCGGGCGGCGTGATCGCATTCGTCATCTCGGTGCCGATCTACCTCACCCTTGTCTCGTATCCGATCGTCGTGTTCGAAAGGTCCGATCGCTACGTTGCAGCGACGGCAGCCACCGTGGTGGCCGCACTTGTGCTCGCATGCATCATGGTTCTACCGGATCACCGATGGGCACGGCTCGCGGAGCAGTGGGCAGCGGGTCGCGAGGTCGATCGAGCGGCCGCCCTGGAGGGCACCTATATCTTTTCCCGCAGGGCGACTTCCCGCACGATGTGGGCCGCCGCTGTCTGGGCTGCCGCGTTGTCGGTCGTCGTCGGTCTGATCTCCGGAGCGAGTTGGTTGCGGCTACTCCAATACGGGAGCGTGGCTGCGACCATTGCATTAGCGGTCCAGTTGGTCGCGCTACACAACAGCGTCGAGGCGGCATGGCGGCCCGCCAGGGTCGCCCTCGCCAATGACACTGGGGTCGGTGACTCACTGCCGCGCTCTCGCCCGACTTTCGCCGCGCGATCGAACGTGTCCATGGTCGCTGTCGCGTTTGCCTATGCTGTCGGCGGCGCGTTGCTTGCCGCAGCGTCGAATCGAATCAGTGATGCTCCCATCGTTTCCCTCGTGATCGGCGGCGCGTTAGCCCTTGTATTCGCTATACCGGTCTCGGTCGGCCTTGGATTCTCGAGGTCTTTGCAACCCATCCGCGACCTCGCCGAGGGCGCCGAACGCGTTGCGGCAGGCGACTATAGCCAGCGCCTACCCGTCGTCCAGGACGACGACCTCGGCGCCCTGGCCGCGTCGTTCAACCGCATGCAGGCGGGTTTGGCTGAGCGGCAACGACTTCAGGGCGCTTTCGGCACCTACGTCGACCCGGCGCTGGCGGCGCGGCTGCTCGAACAGGGCGACGACGTGTTTACCGGTGAGCGCCGCGAGGTGACCGTGATGTTCATCGACATTCGCGATTTCACCCCGTTCGCCGAAGCCAATACCGCCGAGGACACCGTCGCCCGGCTCAACTCGCTGTTCGAGATCGTCGTGCCCGCCGTCGTTCACGCCGGTGGGCACGTCAACAAGTTCCTTGGCGACGGAGCCCTCGCCGTCTTCGGCGCACCGAACGACCTTGCGGCACATGCCAATGCCGCGGTGCATGTCGCTGTCGGGATCCAGCGGCTCGTTTCGGAGCGCTTCGACGGAGCACTGCGGATCGGCATCGGGATCAACACCGGGGTGGTAATTGCCGGCACCATCGGCGGGGGAGGCAAGCTCGAATTCACGCTGATCGGTGACACCGTCAACGTAGCCGCGCGCGTCGAGCAGCTAACCAAGACGACGGGCGACGCGATCCTGCTCACCGAGTCGTGCGTCGATGCGCTGGCTTCTCGACCTGTCGGCCTCGTCGATCGGGGGCCCCATGCCCTCAAGGGCAAATCCGCAGCGGTGCAGGTCTTCACGCTGGAAGAAAGCAGCTGGTCAGCGCCTTGACCCGCAAGAGGTGAAGTGCGCGGTCCTACGCAGCAAATTAAGATTCGGAGCGCAATCCCGGCGAGCCGTAGGAGACATTCGTGGCAAATGGATTGAAGGTCGATCCCGCCGCACTGCACGTCGGCAGCAACGACATGTTCAACGCGATCGGCGAGGCCGCGTTGGATTTCTTCAGTCATGAGGACGGCCTTGCGGCGGCCGCGCCCGGCTGGATCGGATCCTCGGAGCTGGCGCTGGGTGAGCTCGCGGCGCGCTGGCAGGCCCGCCACGACCACCACCAGCTGCAGGTGGACGGCCTGGGGTCGCACGTCGCCGAGGCGATGCTCGGCTACCTCACCAACGAGGACGAGTCGGCGCGAGCTTTTCGGTCGGTGCGGGAGTAGGGGTCACGAGTGGGGCAGCTGACCCCCAATGACGTCAAGCGTTGGGATCTCGGCGCGATCCAGAAGGTGTTCGAGACCGCGAACGGACGCGCCAACACCTTGCAGCAGTTGGGGGAGAACCTCCAGCAGGTGCATAACGTTCTCAGCGGCTGGCAGGGGGAAGCCGGAGAGGCGTTTCGCGCTGACCTCGGTAAGGCTCGACGTGACATCGAGGCCGACGGTCAGGAGTCCCGGCAGGTAGCCGCGGCGGTGGCACGCGCCGAGGGCGATGTGCGCGCATGCAAGCGCGAACTCGAGGACATCGAGCGGGCCGCTGAGGCCAATGGCTGGACCATCACGCCGGACTGGCGAATTGACGTGGGCGACACGTGGATTGGGCGCGATCCCATAGAATTTGCCGCCCAGCAACAGCTGCTGCAGGATCAGCTCATTGCGTTGAACGTGCATGCCCACAGCGCCGACCACGAGCTTGCCACCGCCGTCCGCTTTGCCGTGGGCGAAGTCCCGCTGGATACCGGCGGTCATGCACCAAGTGGTGGCGCACCGCCGCAAGGTCCGCCCAATCCGGCAGCAGGGCGCAAGCCACGGACGTGGCAAGACATGTTGTTGCCCGATGGCCCGGCAGACGCTGGGCCGGACGGCGCCTCGCCGAAGGGCCCGCCGGTTCCCGCCGGCACCGTGGGTCCGCCGCGGTCGTTGCAAGACATGTTGTTGCCGGCCGGACCTGCAACCGCGGGCACGGACGGCGCCTCGCCGAAGGGCCCGCCTGTTCCCGCGGGCGCCGTTGGCAAGCCCCTGTCGCTGCAAGACATGCTGTTGCCGGCTGGACCTGCGGGACCCGGGCGCGGCAGTGTCCCGCCGCCGCGGCTGAACCCAGGAGATGTCGAGAGCTTCAAGGCGATGGCGCGCCAGACCATGATTCGCGACGGTGTGCCGCCGAATCAGATCGAGGCGCGGCTGAATGACGTTGTGAGCCAGACACAGCAGTGGATCGACAACGGGATGCCCAACTACGTTCCACCCGAGCCGAAGGCCCCGCCGCCACCGGGATTCTCCGAAGGCTTTAGTGACCGTTGGTTCGCTACCGAGCAGGGGATCAAAAACCTTTTCGGGCAGGGAGGCCCCGGAGCTCCAAGTGTGCTCAAGTCATGGGAGCAGATGCTCAAAGGCACCGCCGAAACGGCCCTGAACCCCGTGGGCACCGGACTCGCGGAAATCAAGAGCGCAATAGACTCCCCAAGCCTCGCTTACTATTTGGGCGGCAAGACCTCCGACGCCGCCACCACGCTGCCCACGATGCTCTTCGGTGGCGAAGGAGCGGCCGTCGTACGTGCGGGGGAATTGGCTGACCTCGACGCCGCCGCCACTGTCCCACACGACTTCGTCGGCAGCCATCCGCCGATAGGTGCTGGCGATCACCTTCCCGCCGCAATTGGTGAGCACCACGATCCCTTTGTGGCCGACCATTCCATCCTGGACGGTAACCATGGTGATGGCCCTTACCCAATGGACAGTGCGGGTCACTATCTGCCCGGAAGTCTGCCGTCGTACGAACAGCTTCTAGAAATCACGACCACACAGCCAAATACCGCATATTACTGGTCGGGCAGAACTGCCGACGGGATCGGAGTTGGTCCCGATGGCTCAGGGGTAGCGGAACTGATCGCTCATGGAACTGGGGGCAGGACGTTAGAAATGACGCTTGCGGACAACGGGATTGATCCGCTCCCAGTCTGGAATCGCCATGATCCGGTATCGGTACAGTTCTGGGACGATGCTTCGACGGCATACGCGGAAAACGCGCAAGGAGAAGTTACCGCAATCATTGGTTCCAACTTGCGCCCAGGCAACGTCTGGCAAAATATTGAGATACCTCGTCTGATGGAAAACCTTAACATAAGCCGCATTGTGCAGATCGATCCAGACACAGGAGAAGCAGTAACGATTTTTGAGAGGCATGGGTGAGGTGGACCTTGGAGAATGACGGTATCGACATCAATGAAGCGATTGTTTTATATCTGCGCCGTTACCCCGGTAGCAATGGAGTTGAGTTCGAGGAGCATTTCGGATCAAGGGCTACGGTTGCAAATGAGAGGGTGCATGCGATTCTTAACGAAGCGATGAGGGTGGAGCCTGACTGGAATCGCATGAGCCTCAATGAGGCTGGGGACTATGTCGAAGCTGTGATGCACGAAAGGCATCCGACTCTCACGAAACAGTCACTCACGGCTATCGGCAATTTTTACACCTTTCAGATGCGTTGAGTTTGAACCCGGAGTCAAAAGTAGTGGGCAGCGACCGCATGCGAAGATGGCGCAAACGAGGCGCTATTGGGTACTGCTTCCATAATGATCACGGACCGCGCCTTGGACGATAAATCTGCGGCACTTCAAAGTGAAATCGATCGTTTGTCGGAAAGGCTCGGCGTGCGTCCCATGCCGGTTGGCTTCCGGACGACCGATGGTTTGAACATTTTCGTTGCCGAGGACGGTTCCTACCACTACACCTTCTACGAGCGCGGAAAACTCGGCTTCGACCGGGCGGGCAGCCTCGATGACCTTCTCTACTGGTACATGCAAGGCGTGGTTACGAGCCATGCCGCTAAACAAGTCGGCGACCGAGCGCAACGTTTCAAATACGAGTATCAGATTTTGAGTCAATTCAATGTTGACTGGGCAAAGAGACGCGTCCGCGACCTCGCGGCGATGTTCCGTAACGGCCAGCCAGAGGACATCGCCTTACTCCCTGACATCGGCGAACCGTTATGACACCAGCAGCCCCGCCTAGCTGTTGGTCCAGCGATCGAAAGCAGCCTCCACGTCAGGACAGAATGTCCCGACGGCAGCGCCCATGATCTGGCCCGCTTGCGCGGACGCGTAGCCGTTGCTCGCCACCGTCGGGTAGATGGTGTCGAAGTCGGTGCCGCCGCGCGCTTGCTGGCAGACGTTGTTCCCGATGTCGACAATCCTGCCCGGATTGTCGTACGGCACATGCAACACGTTCAGTGTGTGCAGATAAGCGCCGACGGAGATGGGATCGGGGTCGGCGTGGGCTGTGGGCGCGAGCCACACCAGCCCGGTCAGCGATGCGGCAATCAGTGCCGACGGAGACAAGGCCTTGCCGTGGCCGATGCCGGCCGACACTCTCGGGTCCATGGACAGGGAGCGTAAATGCTGCGAAGCGCAGTTTTATGTGTTTTCGGCGATCCACGTAGTGGTGAAGCGCAGCATCTCGGGGATTCCCTCCGCCAAACCTGCCCCGATGGACTTTTCGAGTTTGCCGCCCACCAAAGGGATTTTGACGTTCACCTGAAGGGCGGCGCGCAGTTGCGAACCGCTGTCATCCGTCGGCGCCAGCCACGTATCCGCATGGCCTGATCCCAATCCGCCCGAAGCGGACACGGTGACCCGCCCACGCACCTGGCGATCGCTGTCCGGACGCCACGTCTCGGTCTGCACGATCTTCACCTCGCCGGTAACGAATTTGGCGACCAGCCCGGGCAGGAGCTGACGACCGAGGCGTTGAGTCGTGCGCACCGTCACCGTGCCGTCGGCGTCGGCCACCAGTGAATCCAAGGTGGTGTCGGCGGCGCCGGCCGCGATGCGGGCCAGCCAATAGTCCTCTCGGCCGAACGCGGCGTGAATCTGCTCAACGCTGGCGGGCGACTCGGTCAGGACGTCGAATGATCGCGACATATCGGACCATTCTTGCAGAGGCGGATCGTCCGAGGCGGTGAAGCCGCCCCGCATCTATGCGTCGGGACCAGATCCCAACAGCCGCAACGGATGCAAGCCATCGACGTTGCCGACGAACGGCGGGTGGATGCTGTAGCCGAGCATGCGGCGGATGTCGTCGGAGACCGTGCGCGCGATGTCGCGCGACACCGACAACGTATAGGCCTCCATCGGCCGCAGCCACGGCTCACAGTATTGAGCGGTGATGGCCAGCCGCTCGTGGGCGGTGTTGTTGGCACCCCCGCCATGCCAGAGGGTGCCGACGAAGAAGACGCAGGAGCCGGCGGGCATGACCACCGGCAACGCCTCGTCGTCGGAGTCCGGCCGGCGCTTGCCCCACCGGTGGCTCCCCGGGTACAGGACCGTGGCGCCGTTGTCGGCGGTGAAGTCGTCGATCGCCCAGATCGTGGCGGCCGCCAGCGGCGCGCGAGGGCGTGGAATCGGGTAAAAGCCGTCGTCATGGTGTGCCAGCTGTGCGGCCTCGCCGGGCTGAATGTTGATGGCCTGCAACGCCGAAAGCAGATAGTTGGGCATCAGCAACCGGTCGAGAGCGGCGAGCACCCGGGGATGGTCGACAAGCCGATCGCACGCCCGTGTCCTGCTCAGCACGCTGTAGATCCGCTGCGTACGCCGGCCCTCGAACGAGTTGCGTCCGGTATGCCCGAGCCACGGCCGCACGGTCTGGCGAATGTGCGCGCATTCTTCGGCGCTCAGCAGGTTCTCCCAGATGACGTAGCCGTCGCGGTCCAGGGCCGCCATGTCGGCTTCGGCGATCGCGCTGTCGATCGAACTTCCGCCCGTCGGCGTCCTCTTGTACCGCTGCGCCAGGTCGCCCCGAAGGTCCTCCAACGTGGTGACGGATTCGTCGTCGATGCTCATGGGTGCTCGTCCTTAGTCCACTGGCACTTCTGCCCAGACTAGGCCGAGTCCGGTTCGACTCACACCCCAATCGCCGGCGCGTTAACCCCGGAGGCCGGTGATGAAGCGTTGCACGCTTCGGCTCAGCGACCGTGGCACATGGTCGGGGTCCATCAGCTCGTTCTCGGCCAGCGGACCCGCCTCATCGGCCACGGTGCGCTCGGTGAAGGGCTGCAACGTCTTGCCGTCGCCCCGAAGCGCCTCGACGGCCTTGTGCACCGACCGGTGTTCGGCGATCGCTCTGTCGAGCTCGCCGGTCGACACTCCTAAGTGTTCGGCCACCAAACCGTTTCGCACGGAGGCGATTTCACGGCGCACGTCATCGTCGGAACTCGCCGGCGGCGCCTCGATGGCCACATCGCATTCGCTGTCGAATCCCAATGACCGGTTGTTGAAATTCGACGACCCGATCCGCAGCAGCCGATCGTCGACCGCCAGCACCTTGGAGTGGATGTAGATCGGCGCGCCGCGGTCGGTCACCGGCCAGTAGATACCCAACCGGTCATGCTCGTCGGCCTCCCACAGCTGGTGAAGCAGGAGGTGGCGTGCGCTGTCCATCGTTCCCCGTTCGAGCGGGTTATTGCCTTTGCGCGCAAGCACGATGACGATCTCCGGGCCGTCGGCTTCCCGCAGCCGCGCCGCCAGGGCGTCGGCGATGGTGCGCGACGCCAGGTATTGGTTCTCCACGTAGATGGTGTCGCGGGCCGCCGCTATGGCGGCAAGGTTGAGCGCCTCGACCTCGCGGACCTCGGGGCGATCCTCCAGTTCGGGCAGGGTGAGCGCGATCCCGATGTCCACGTTGCGCAGCGTCGGTTCCAGCTTGCCGGGCCACGCGCTGTGCCGTGCCTCCACGGGCGCCAACGCTTGTTGCGTCGCCGTCTGCCACCGCGCCAACGCTTGCTCGCCAAGAGCCCGCGCCGCCGCACCGTCGACCGCGGCCCCGACGTCGTGCCGTGGCCCGTAGCTGCGGCGTGCCGTGCGGCGGTGGCGGTTGACATGCTCATGGGCGCGGGTGTCCCAGCGGTCAAGGGTGAGGTCGATGCCGCCGCAGAAGGCCACCGCGTCGTCGACGACGACGATCTTCTGATGATGCACCGAACCGAGCGGATGGGCGCCGTCGATGGCGAAATGCATTCGCTTACTGCTGATCTGGTTCACCAGCGATACCGGGGCAAGCCCGTACCAGAGGCCATCGAAAGCCGGGAGCAGACGCAAATTGGACTTCAGCAGGTAGATGTCCAGACCCGGGCGCTTCCACAGCATCCAATAAAGGAAGGTGCCGAGCTGGTTCGGGCCGGGCAGCGTCTTGCGGCCGCGCTCGAACGTCACTCGGGAGTCGAAATCCCAGCCGATCAGCATGATTCGGTGGCGGGCGCGCAGCATCGCCGCCTTGACGTGTTTGAAGTAGTCCGCCGCATCGACGATGGGGGCGAACTTGTCGGCACGCGCCGTACGCCAGCACGTCTGGCCGGGACTCAGCAGTCGATCGTCGTGCACGCTGGGGCTCTCAACAGGGTTGATGGATCAGCGCGGACATAGCCACTGTGTACCACACCCAGGCCCTTCGCCCAGGTGGCCCGGGCTGCCGGCGCCAGGACCGCGGCTCTGTACCAAGATGAAGCCATGCGCATCCCTGTAGTGCTTGCGGGCTTCGTCGTCTTCATCGGTGTGGCCACGCCGGCGCACGCCGATCCGGCCGGCAATTCAGCCGCGGATGTGAGCTTCCTGACCGCGCTCAACAAGGCCGGCATCACCTATGAGAGCCCCGCCACCGCGGTCGGGGTCGGCAAAAGGGCGTGCGAGCTGATGGACCAGGGCCATCCCCAGGTCGACGTCATCCACAACGTGTCGTCGAGCAATCCGGGGTTCACGGTGGACGGCGCCGCACAGTTCACCATGATCGCCGCGAGCGCTTACTGCCCCCAGCACCTAGGGCAGCCGGTTACACCGACTGGAAGCTGAGCTCCACCTCGGAGCGGGTGCGGACCTGATCGGTGCCGGGCACGTAGGTCGGCACGGTGTGGGGGACGGTGGTGCCTCCTTTGGCCCGGGCCTGGGCCTGCCGAAACTCCGGCGTCGGGCCCGCCGCGGCGTTGATCCCGTTGATGATCGACCACACCGCGGTACGACGGGCGGTGCGTTCGATGATGTTGGGGTCACGGTGCTGCAGCAGCTGCTTGGCCCATTTCGGCATCGTGTCGCGAATGGCCCAGTCGACGGCCGCCTGCGGCATGGGGACGTTGGGGCCGGTGCCCATCGCTTTCCCATGAGTCACAGCCAATTTCGGCAAGTACGACTCCAGGCACTCGAGCGTCTCGGCCTTGGTGGTCGGCAGATCGGTGCCGCCCAGGGCGTGTCCGACCCGCACGAACTCGCCGTAATAGCGGTCGAGGTTCTTGCCGCGCAACGGCAATGGGTGATAAAGCTCGTGCGCGGTGGCCAACCCCCAGACGACCGTCGCGTAGTTCCAACGCAGCCACTCGGGATCGTCGGCGTCGTAGCGGGCTCCGTCGGGACGGGTGCCCTTGATGGTGTGATGCATCGCGCGCACGGACGTCGCCAGGCGCTCGGCGGTTTCCGTCGACCCGTACGCCGTGCCGATGAAGAAGGCGACCGAGTGGCCCAGCCGCGTCGCGGCGCCCTCGGGGTCGATCTGCGGCACGCGCGATATCGGGTTTCCGTTGCTGTCGCGCTTGATCAGGCGCGAATGGTGCATGCCCATCCAGTAGATCGACGGGTCCAGGGATTCCATGAAGGCGGCGCAATACAGGCCGAAGATCAACGCGGGCAGGTGCGAATGCACGCGCCACACGGCGCTGTCGGGACCGAACCAGCCCGGATCGCCGACGGGCGCGGCGAATTCCATGCCGCGGAAGAAGCGCCGCCGCATGGTGTCGTCCAACCGCTTGTTGATCATCTGCCCGACTATCTGGTGTGGCAGGAACACGAATCACTCCCTCGGGACTTCTGGTCACGACTGTAACCAGAATATGTTTTGGTTACAGGTGTGACAAGACCCGCGCCGTGTCGACCTACGCTGTAGGGATGTCGAGTCCCACCCGGTGGGCCGGTGTACCGCTCAAGGACCGCCGCGCCGAGCGTCGTGCGCTGCTCGTCGAGGCCGCGTATCGCCTGTTCGGCAGCGGCGGCGAGGCCGCCGTCTCGGTGCGCTCGGTCTGCCGGGAGTGCGGGTTGAACACCCGGTATTTCTACGAGAGCTTCGGCGACACCGACGATCTGCTCGGCGCGGTTTACGACCGGGTGAGTGAGCAGCTCGCCGAGGTGATCGCGGCCGCTATCGAGGAGGCGGGCGATTCGCTCGGCGCCCGCACCCGCGCCGGCATCGCGGCCGTGCTGGGCTTCTCCTCGGCCGATCCGCGGCGCGGCCGCGTGTTGTTCACCGATGCGCGCACCAACCCGGTGCTGGCCGCCCGCCGCCGCGCCACGCAGGACATGTTGCGCCAGGGGGTGCTGACCGAGGGCTGGCGTCTCAACCCGGGTTCCGATCCGGTGGCCGCCGAGGTCGCCGCGGCGATGTACACCGGCGCGATGGCCGAGCTTGCCCAGCAGTGGCTCGCCGGTCATTTGGGCAATGATCTCGACGCGGTCGTCGATTACGCTTTGAAGCTGGTGTTGCGGTAGCGGGGAGTGCGGTGATGGGCCAAATCGAACATGCGATGGACCCCGTAAGGCGCGTCCTCGGGCGCAAGGTCAGCATCGGCGGGCTGATCGAGCTGGCCGTGTGGCTCGCGATTCCCTACCTCTGTATCGGTTTCGCGTGGACCGTTTTTCACCCCGAGCAGACCCAGCGAATCCAGGCAAGGATAGAGGTGGTGTCACCCGCCGCCGCCGACGCCTTCGCCTTCGGTGTGGCCACGGTGCTGTGGCCGGCAGCGCTGCAGATCGCCGACGCGTGCCCGGCGCCATGACCGGCGTTCGGAGCGAATGCGTGCGCGAGACGGGCGTTTGCTCCTAGGCTCAGGGACCATGTCAATCGACCGGTTCGGCCTCTCCGCGGGCACCATTCGGCTCGCCTCTGGCGTTTCGTTTCTCGTTGATCCCCTGCGTGCAAACAAATTGTGGGGCGACCCCGAGGAGCCGACGCCGACGGCGCAACTGTTGTTGCGATCGATGGGTTATCGCGACGCGCTGATCGGTGCACTGCTGGCGGGCGCGGCGCTGCGCGGCAAGAACACCCGCGGCTGGTTCCTGGCCTCCGCCGGAGCCGACGTCGCCGACCTGGTCGGCGGGTTGAGCGTGCACAGCGAGTTGAAGCCCTCGCAGCAACTGATCGGCCTGGGCGGCGCCGTCGTCGGGATCGTCACTGGGCTGTGGGGTGCGGTACGTCCGGCCAAGCGGACCGCCGAAGCGTCGGCGCCCGCCTGAGCGAACCGGCAAGAATTTGCTGGTCTAGACCTCGTGGCAGTCGGTACGCTCATTTCGTGCCGGAAACAGCGTATGCAAACTGCGGCGATCTCAGCCTTGCGTACCAGGTGTTCGGAGACGGGCCCATCGACCTGGTCTTCGCTGGCTCGTTTGCGAGCCATGTCGAGCTGTACTGGGCAATGCCCGAATTCAAAGCGTTCATGGAGCGGCTCGCGACGTTTTGCCGCGTCATCCTCTTCGACAAGGCCGGGGTGGGACTGTCCGACCCGGTCCCGCAGGTGCGCACCCTCGACGATCGAGCCGCCGAGATCGAGGCCGTCATGGACGCCGCGGGCTTCGAAAGAGCCGCCCTACTCGGCGTGAGCGAGGGCGGCCCGGCCGCCATCTTGTTCGCCGCGTCGCGACCCGACAGGACGCGGGCGTTGATCCTCGCCGGCACCGCGGCGTACCTGCCGACCGAAGGTTGGGATGACCTCGATCGCGATCCGGCCGAGCTGCGGGCGCGTGCCATCCGGGAGATTGGCGAGCAGTACACGCCGGCCGAGGAACAGATCATCGGCTTCCAGAAATTCGGTCGAGCTGTCATGTCGGCGTGGGGAAGTGGGGAGGCGCTCAAGTGTCTGTTGCCCTCGGTCCGGTCCTCGCGCCAGCTGGGAATGCTGGAGCGCATGTGCGCGAGCCCCGGAATGGCCAGGGCCACACTGGAAGCCGCATTCCGGATCGATGTCCGGCCGATCCTGCCGACGCTCGCCATGCCCACCCTCGTCGTGCATGCCAGCCGGGACCCCGGTGTGCCGGTGCAGGCGGGCCGATATCTCACCGACCACATTCGCGGTGCGCGCATGATCGAACTCGACGGCACGGACCACGCGCCCTGGTTCACCGACCCCGACAGGATCGCGACCGAGATCGAAGAGCTCCTCACCGGGAGCCACGCGTCTCCGCCGCCGTCGAACCGGGCCCTGCGCACGGTGCTGTTCACCGACATCGTCGCGTCGACCGAACGGGTGGCGGCGACGGGCGACGAACGTTGGCGTGCAGTCCTGCAGCGCTTCGGGGAAGTGACCGCGGAGGCTACGGAACGATACGGCGGCACGGTCGTGAAGAGCACCGGCGACGGTTACCTCATCACGTTCGACGGACCGACCCAAGGCATCCGATGCGCCGAGAACCTGCGCGACGATGCCGAGAAACTCGGCATCGAGATCCGCATCGGAATCCACACCGGTGAGTGCGAACTCATCGACGCGGACATCGGGGGAATCGCGGTCCACATTGCGGCGCGGATCCTCGGTGAGGCCGGGGCCGGCGAAATACTGGTGTCACGCACCGTCCGCGACCTCGTGGTCGGTTCCGGCATCGGCTTCCAAGAACGAGGCGTCGTCGCGTTGCGCGGTGTTCCCGGCGAATGGGAACTGGTCGCCGTCGACCGGCGGGGCGCGCGCACCGGGTCGCGCGAAGCGGAACTCACGGCGGTGCCGACACCCGGCCCCCGCGCGACAATGCGTCCCTCGGACCGCGCCATGGCGGTATTGGCCAAGCGCACACCGTGGATCCTGCGCGGGATGGCGCGTTTGGTCCCGGTCACCGACGCCGGCCAGGCCGTGGCGGGAACAAGTTCGCGCTGACAGCCAAGCGCGGATGCGGTTGACTTAGCGTCATGGGCTTCGGTGTGCTGACGTTTGTTACCGACGAGGGCATTGGTCCGGCGGACCTGGGGAAAGCGCTCGAGCAGCGCGGTTTTGAATCGCTCTTTCTCGCCGAGCACTCCCATATCCCGGTCGACGCGAAAACTCCGTACCCGAGTGGCGGCCCGATCCCGCGCAAGTACTACCGCACGCTGGATCCGTTCGTGGCGCTGACGGCGGCCGCGGCCGTCACTGAGAGGCTCGTGGTCGGCACCGGCATCGCCCTGGTGCCCCAGCGCGATCCGATCCACGCCGCCAAGGAGGTGGCGTCACTGGATCTGGTGTCACAGGGGCGGTTTCGATTCGGAGTGGGCGTGGGATGGCTGCGTGAAGAGATCGCGGACCACGGCGTCGATCCCGCGGTTCGGGGACGCGTGGTCGACGAGCGCCTGGACGCGATGATCGGGATCTGGACGAACGAAAAGGCCGAATTCCATGGGGAATTCGTCGACTTCGATCCGATCTACAGCTGGCCCAAGTCCGTGCAACAGCCGTATCCGCCGCTGTACCTGGGGTGTGGGCCCGCCGGCTTCAATCGTATCGCCCGGCTCCACGCGGGGTGGCTGTCGATGACCGGTTCGGCAGCGCAGTTGTCGCCTCAGCTGAACCAACTGCGCGAGCTGGTCGGCCAGGACGTGCCGGTGATTCACTTCCACGGCGGCGAAGCGACGGCAGCAGAGCTCGAGGGCTACCGAGAGTTGGGATTGCAACACCTGCTGGTGGACCTGCCCACCGAACCTCGCGACCAGACGCTGCGCCGCCTCGACGCGTTGCAGGCCGAGTTCGCTGAGCTAGCGTAAGGCTAAGTGCCGCAGAAGGTTTGGTACTTGCCGAAGTCTTCGGGCGCGGGGCTGGCGTAGCGCTCCAAACCGGGCCGCTGCGCATACGGCTCGGTCACCGCCGCCAGGAGCCCCTCGAGGGGCCCGAGGTCGCCGTCCGTCGCCGCGGTCAGGGCGTCCTCGACCAGATGGTTACGCGGGATGTAGAGCGGGTTGGCGCGATCCATCGCGTCGGCGTCGGGGCCCAGGGCCTGCCAGCGCGCCAGCCAATCGTCAAAACCGGCGAGGTCCATGAACAGTTCGCGCGCGGGCTCGGCATCACCGCGCGCCGCCTGGCCGAGCCGGCGGAAGAACGACGTGTAGTCGACGTGGTTCTGCTTGAGCAAAAGGAGAAGTTCCTCGATCAAGGCCGCGGCGAATTCGGCATCGACGTCGGCGGATAGGCCCACTTTGGCACGCATCCCAAACGCCCACACCGCGTCGTAGCGGGCTTGGAACACCCCGAACGACTGCTCCGCCATCGCGATGGCCTCCTCGGTGCTGTGCGACAGCAACGGAAGGAGTGTCTCGGCGAAGCGCGCGAGGTTCCAACCGGCGATGACCGGCTGGTTGCCGTAGGCGTAGCGGCCCCAGAAATCGATCGAGCTGTAGACCGTGTCGGGGTCGTAGGCCTCCATGAAGGCGCAGGGCCCGTAGTCGATCGTTTCGCCCGAGATGGTCGTGTTGTCGGTGTTCATCACCCCATGAACGAATCCGATCAGCATCCACTGGGCGACGAGCTGCGCCTGGACCGCGACGACCGCTTCGAACAACGCGAGGTACGGGCGTTCGGCCTCGGCGGCGCCGGGATGGTGGCGGGCGATCGCATGGTCGGCGAGTCGGCGCAGCAGGTCCTTGTTGCCGGTGGCCGCCGCGTACTGAAAGCTGCCCACCCGCAGGTGGCTGCTGGCCACGCGGGTGAGCACGGCCCCCGGCAGTGTGGTTTCGCGATAGACCGGGAGCCCGGTGCCGACCACGGCCAGCGATCGCGTCGTGGGCACGCCCAGAGCATGCATCGCCTCGCTGACGATGTATTCGCGCAACATCGGCCCCACTGCGGCCAGGCCATCCCCGCCCCGGGCGAAGGGCGTGGCGCCAGAACCTTTCAGGTGGATGTCGCGCAGCCGGCCGTCGGTGTCGACGAGCTCGCCGAGCAGCAGCGCACGCCCGTCACCCAGGCGGGGGACGAAACCGCCGAACTGGTGGCCGGCATAGGCCTGGGCGACCGGGGCGGCCCCGTCGGGCACGAGGTTGCCGGACAGGAAGCCCAGTCCTTCGTCGCTGCGCAGCCAGGCGGCGTCGAGCCCGAGCTGTTCGGCGAGCCGGTCGTTGAGCACGAGCAGCCGCAACTCGGGGAACGTCTCGGCTTGCCACCGGACCGCCATTTCCGGCAATTCGCGAAAGAACCGGTCTTGCAGGGCGACGGTGGTGTCCGGGGCAACGCTCATCTGATCGAGCCTACGGAAACTCAGCCGACGGCTTGTCCGATGAGGTCGCGGGCGCGGTCGAGCATGGAGGCGAACGGACCGAGGGCGAAATTCAACTTCGCCGATTCCACGCCGGGGTGGGGGTGGGTCGGCGCGATGGCCTCGGCGGCGCGCACGGCCGTTCCCATCCGCTTGAGATCGTTGTCGTCGAGCTGGCGCTGAAGGACCGGGAATTCCTCGTTTTCCTCATGCTCGGCGTGTTCGAGCACGGCGTCGCGCAGCTTCGTGACCTCGGTGATGAACTCGTCAGAGGTGACATCGAGCTTCTCGATCTGCGACAGCAGCTCCTTGGCGCTGTGCTCTTCCTTTAGGCGGGCGTCGACGATGGCATCGCCGGCGTCGGCCTCGTGGCGCGCTCGCGGGTGCACCAGCATTTCCTCGGCGGTCTCGTGAACGGCCAGCAGTTGGCGCAGCGCCGCGAACGGCTTTTCCCGCGCTTTGGGATCCGTCGCGTGCAGCACTTGGTCGAACATGTCCTCGATGAGGTTGTGCTGCGCTTTCAGGAACGCGACGACTTCGTCGGGGGTTTGGATGATCATCTCGGCCATCGCCGATACCTCCTGGGTGAAGAATTGAATTCGCACATTTGGGCTGTGTGCGGCTTGGGGCAGACATACCCGATGCGCAGGCTGCTAAACGGCGTCGTCCTGGGCTTTCGCCCGCGACGACGGACGGATCCGGTCGGACGTTTCGGGCGGATGGTGCTGTGGCGCAGCCGCTTTCGTCGCTTTTCCGGGTGGTTGGGCTGCCGTCGGCGCGTCCTCACATCTCGGTCGGTCTCGAACGGCTCTGCTGCCACGGGGCATCCCGGGACCGCCGGTTCTGGATAATCGTTACGGTTAGGGACGAGAAGTCCACACACAACTCACAGAGACGCAGATCAGCCGATGTACGAACAGGTCAACAGCAGCGCCCCCGAATCCGAGGACATCGGCTCTCGCATCGACCCGGTATTGGCCCGAAGCTGGCTACTGGTCAACGGCACGCATGCCGACCGGTTCCAGTCCGCGGTGGACTCGCGCGCCGACGTCGTCGTTTTCGACATCGAGGACGCCGTCGCGCCCAAAGACAAGCACGCCGCGCGAGAGAACGTGGTGAGTTGGCTGGCCACCGGCAACGTCGACTGGGTCCGCATCAACGGCTTCGGCACCCCATGGTGGGCGGACGACCTGGCCGCCCTGGCCACCACGCCGGTGGGCGGGGTGATGCTGGCGATGGTCGAATCGGTCGACCACGTCACCGAGACCGCGAAGCGGCTGCCCGATGTGCCGATCGTCGCCCTGGTCGAAACGGCCCGAGGCCTCGAGCGCATCACCGAGATCGCCGCGACCAAGGGAACCTTCCGGCTGGCGTTCGGTATCGGGGACTTCCGCCGCGACACCGGCTTCGGGGACGACCCGGCGACGCTGGCCTACACGCGATCTCGCTTCACCATCGCCTCCAAGGCCGCCGACCTGCCCAGCGCGATCGACGGCCCGACCATCGGCTCCAATCCGCTGAAACTGATCGAGGCCACGGCGGTCTCCACCCAGTTCGGGATGACCGGCAAGATCTGCCTGACACCCGACCAGTGCGCCGTCGTCAATGAGGGTCTGTCGCCGTCGCAGGACGAAATTTCTTGGGCGAAAGAGTTTTTCGCCGAGTTCGAACGTGACGGGGGAGAGATCCGCAACGGCTCCGATCTGCCCCGCATCGCGCGGGCGACCAAGATCCTCGAGTTGGCTCGCGCGTACGGTATCGAGGCGTTGGACATCGACGAGGAAGAGCGCGATCACTCACCCGCGCCGTCGGACACCTATCACTACTGAGTGTCAGGCCGCATGTCGCGCGAGCGCGACGCCGACGCGGACTTCGAGCTTGCTCATCGTGATGGTGGGGCCGCGCGGCGGCGCCGTCGAACGGTAGGTTGTGCCTGTGGGCGTCGTGAAAAGCGCCGTATGGGTGTGGGTTTCGTCGACGCTCGTGCTCACCCGCCACCCCGCATTTTCCTTGACGTAGTTGCAGTGTTCGCACAATCCGAGGCCGTTGTCCGCGGTGGTCGGGCCGCCGTCGGCCCACGGCTGCGCGTGGTCGCGGTGCCTGATCGGCGCGTCGCAGTAGGGAGTGCGGCAGTGTTGATCGCGGAGCCCGATGAACGCGGCCAGGCCCTGCGGGAAGAGTCGCGCTCGTGACTCCATGGCCACCAGCGCCCCGGATTGGGGATGCGTGTAGAGCCTGCGCAGGGTCGCTCGCGAACGTCGATCGGCGGCGGCCTCGGCGACCATGCTGCGCGCGACCGACGCGGGGATGGGGCCGTAGCCGGCGACGTCGGCCGGCGCATCGTCACCGCCGAGCAGCGTCTCGTCGGTCAGCGCGAGGTTGACCGCGACCGGGGTGGGGACCGTTGCGCTGCGGCCGGTGACCCTTTCCACCAGCGTGTCGGCCATCACCTGCCCGCGCGTTCGCCCGTCGCCGCAGGTGTCTGCCTCGCGGCGCAGCGTGGCATACACCGAAACCCCCTGAGCCACCGGCAATAACGCGGTGACATAGCTCATGGTGTCGGGCGCCGGGCGAATGGTGACGGTGCGGTCTTCCTCGGCCTTGGCCGCCCGCTCGACGATGGCGTGCGGATCGAGCCGGTAGGCGATCGCCTTCGCGGCCGCGGCCACTCGCGCGTCGCCCATGCCGCTCAGGCTCGACGGGTCGGCACACATCTCCGCGTCCAAGGCGCGACGGTCCTCGACGTCGAGGCATGCGCTCTCGCGCACGATCAGCGTCGCCCGCCACTCCGACAGGGCCCCGCATTCCAGGGCGGCCAGCGTATGCGGCATCTCGTGCACCAGGGCTTTGGCGAAACCGAGATGCCGGCCGCCCCGCGCGGGGGAGTCCTGTCGCGCCAGGGCGACCTCGCTTGCCACGCCGCGTCCGCGGCGCGCCGCGGGCACCCCGGTGGCCGCTTCGGTGGCTCGACGCGCCGCGTCCAGGGCGGCCGCCGCCCGGGCCTGGCCGGCGGCCGCCGCCGACTTGAGCATTTCCAGCTCGGCGATACGCTCTACCAGCGACGATTCATCGGCTGCCGGATCGACGGCGATCAATTCCTCGAACATACTTTCGATAGTAATTGTGCCCACTGACAAGCGGGCCCGTGGCTACTCTGGGCATGTGAGCCCCAGAGGGCGGATCCGAGTCGCGCGGGTCTACGACGACGTCGGCGCTGACGAGGGTCAGCGCGTGCTGGTCGATCGGGTCTGGCCGCGCGGCATGCGCAAAGACGACCCGCGGGTGGGCATCTGGTGCAAGGAGGTCGCACCCTCGAAGGACCTCCGTGAGTGGTACCGACACCGGGCGGAACGATTCGACGAGTTCACCTCGCGTTACGAGGCGGAACTGCGCGACAGCGCCGCGCTGGCGGAGTTGCGCAAGCTTGCCGAGCGGGGTCCGGTCACGTTGGTCACGGCCACCCGCGCGGTGGACATCAGCCAGGCGGTCGTCCTGGCGAAGCTCCTCGGAGCCCACTGACATGGGCGACGCGGAACGCGTCCTCCCCCGGGAATTGACTGATCTTCCCGAGGAGATCCGCAGCGTCCCGCCGCCGCCGATCCCGGACCTGCCCGAGCCGTACGGTTTGCGTCTTGCCGAGCCGGACGCCGACGCCGAGATGATCGCCGAGTGGATGGGCCGCCCGCACCTGGTCGAAGCCTGGGAGTCCCACTGGCCGGTGGCGCGGTGGCATCGATACCTGCGGGCGCAGCTCGACGGGGGCTTTTCTCGTCCGTTCCTGGCGCGGCACGACGGGGTGGACCGCGCCTATATCGAGTTATACCGGGCGGCAAAGGATTCCATCGCCACCCGCTACGACCACGATCCCTACGATCTTGGCTTGCACGTCGCGGTCGCCGATTTGGATTACATCCAGCGTGGTCACGTCGGTTACCTGCTGCCGCACTTGGTGGGCAGCATCTTCACGCTCGATCCCCGGTGTCGCAGAATCATGTTCGACCCCGACCACCGCAATGGGTTGGCGCGCAAGTTCTGTGAGCGTGGCGGCTGCGCATTCCTCGGCGAACACGACATGGCGAATCGGCGCATGGCCCTGTACGTGCTGCCCCGCACCCCCAAGGACATTCCCCGTCGGCCCGACGCCTGACTCAGAACAGCTCGGCGAGGCGCTGCCCGATTAACGCCGCCGCTACGCCCAACACCACGCTGACGACGATATTGGCGAGCGAGGAGCGCAGCTGGCGCTCCTCGCCGAGTCGCTGCGTTTCCAGCATCCAGGTCGAAAACGTGGTGTAGGCGCCGACGAACGCCGTGCCGGCCAGCAGGGCGGCCTCCTTGTTGAGCGCCAAACCCCCGAGAAATCCGAGAAGCGCTGCGCCACTGATATTTACGACGAGCGTGCCGAACGGGAACGGCCGGGACACCCGGCGCGCGACCGCACGGTCGATCACAAAGCGCAGCACCGATCCGACGCCGCCGATGAACGCGACGCCCAGCCACACCAGGGCAGTCGTCGCGGTGGTCATCGGCGCACCCGCACCCGGCGCACCAACTTGGTGGCCAGGTGCACCGCCAGCAGCCCGAGCACGATGCTGGCGACGGTGTAGCCGACGGCCAGCCCCCAATGACCGTGCTCGATCATCCTCACCGTCTCGACCTGCATCGTGGAGAAAGTCGTTAAACCGCCGCACAATCCGGTGCCCAGAAGCGGGCGCCGATAGCTTGACGTCGGCAACCGCTCCAGCAGCCGGGTGGTGAAGTAGCCCACCAGAAACGCCCCGACGATGTTGACCGTGAACGTCGGCCACGGCCAGCTCTCTGGGTGGCCGCCGGCGAGGTCGCTCAGGGCGGCCCGGGCCAGGGAACCCAGCGCCCCACCGGCAAACACCGCGGCCAATTCGCGATAGTCCCGTTGCGCCACTGGCGTCGATTCCCTTCGTTTGCCGGTGCGCTACGCAGCGTATGGCGGGAGTCCAGACCGGCGCAGGCCGGGGGCGCCGGGAGACGGGCAGAATTGGTAACCATGGTGGCCAACCCTCGCGCCGGTCAGCCGGCCCAACCCGAAGACCTTGTCGATCTGCCCCACCTGGTGACGGCCTATTACTCGATTCAGCCCGATCCCGGCGACGTCGCCCAGCAGGTGGCATTCGGCACGTCGGGCCACCGCGGGTCGGCGCTCAATGGGGCGTTCAACGAGGCGCACATCCTGGCGATCACCCAGGCCATCGTCGAGTACCGCGCCGCCCACGGCATTACCGGCCCGTTGTTCATCGGCCGGGACACGCACGGCCTCTCCGAGCCGGCCTGGGTCTCCGCTCTGGAGGTGCTGGCCGCCAACGACGTAGTAGCGGTGGTGGACAGCCGCGACCGGTATACGCCGACGCCGGCGGTCAGCCACGCCATCCTCACCTACAACCGCGGTCGCACCGACGCGCCGGCCGACGGGATCGTCGTGACGCCGTCGCACAACCCGCCCTCGGACGGGGGCTTCAAATACAACCCGCCCAACGGCGGCCCAGCCGACACCGACGCCACCAACGCAATCGCCAAGCGCGCCAACGAGATTCTGGGCGACGGCTCGGGCGTCAAGCGCATCCCGCTGGCCCGCGCGCTGCAGACCGCGCAGCGCCACGACTACCTCGGTAACTACATCGACGACCTGCCCAACGTGGTCGACATCGATGCCATCCGCGCGGCCGGGGTGCGGATCGGCGCCGACCCGCTAGGCGGGGCGAGCGTGGACTACTGGGGCGAGATCGCCACCCGGCACCGCCTGGATCTGACCGTGGTCAATCCGCTGGTCGACGCCACATGGCGGTTCATGACGCTCGACCACGACGGCAAGATCCGGATGGACTGCAGCTCACCGGACGCGATGGCGGGACTCATCCGCGCGATGTCCGACAACCCCGGCCGCTACCAGATCGCCACGGGCAACGACGCCGACTCGGACCGCCACGGCATCGTCACCCCCGACGCGGGGCTGCTCAACCCGAACCACTACCTGGCGGTGGCCATCGAATACCTGTACACGCAGCGGCCATCGTGGCCGGGCGGCATCGCGGTCGGCAAGACCGCGGTCAGTTCGTCGATGATCGACCGGGTGGTCGCCGGCATCGGCCGCAAGCTCATCGAGGTGCCGGTCGGCTTCAAGTGGTTCGTCGACGGCCTGATCGAGGGCGGCATCGGCTTCGGCGGCGAGGAATCGGCCGGGGCGTCGTTCCTGCGGCGCGACGGGTCCGTGTGGACCACCGACAAGGACGGCATCATCCTGGCCCTGCTGGCCTCGGAGATGCTGGCCGTCACGGGGACGAGTCCCTCCCAGCGCTATCAACAGTTGACCGGCGAGTACGGCACGCCGTTCTACGCGCGGGTCGACGCGCCCGCCGACCGCGACCAAAAGGCCCGGCTCGCCAAGCTGTCCGCCGACGAGGTGACCGCGACGGAACTGGCGGGGGAGCCCATCACCGCCAAGCTGACCGCGGCACCCGGGAATGGGGCCGCATTGGGCGGATTGAAGGTGGCGACGGCCAACGCGTGGTTTGCCGCGCGACCGTCGGGAACCGAAGACGTGTACAAGATTTATGCGGAATCTTTCAACGGAGAAGAGCATTTAGCCGAGGTGCAAGAAACTGCGCGCGAGGTAGTTAATAAAGTCATTGGGTGACCCTTTCCCTCCGCCTTACCCGTCCGGGGGGACGCGCGTCGCGTTCGACCCGTCTGCCGCGCGAAGTTTGGATCCTTAGCTGGGCAAATATCATGGTCGCGCTTGGTTACGGAGTCATTTCACCGGCGCTGCCGTCTTTCGCCCGCAGTTTCGGCGTCAGCATCAAGGCGGTGACCTTCTTGGTCACCGTCTTTTCGTTGGCCCGCCTGTGTTTTGCGCCGGTCAGCGGGCAGCTGGTCCAGCGGCTGGGGGAACGGCGGATCTACATCGGCGGGATGGTGATCGTCGCGGTCTCCACCGGCGCGTGTGCGTTTTCCCAGGCTTACTGGCAATTGATGGCTTTCCGCGTCATCAGCGGAATCGGATCGACAATGTTTTATGTTTCGGCGCTGGGACTGATGATCCATATCAGCCCGCCCGACGCCCGCGGACGGGTCGCGGGCCTTTTCACCACGTCGTTCATGGTCGGGGCAGTGGGCGGCCCGGCCGTCGG
Source organism: Mycobacterium sp. TKK-01-0059 (assembly GCF_000709305.1). Lineage (NCBI taxonomy): Bacteria > Bacillati > Actinomycetota > Actinomycetes > Mycobacteriales > Mycobacteriaceae > Mycobacterium > Mycobacterium sp. TKK-01-0059. The sequence goes on along the minus strand of NZ_KL446993.1, from coordinate 453,740 downwards.
CGCCCTGGCGGCCGGTTGGGGGCTCACCGCGCCGTTCATCGTGTACGGCGTCGCTTTGCTCGGTGTGGCGGTGGTGCTGTTTTTCGGATTGCGGAATTCGGCCCTGGCGGCCCCGGGGCCGCCGACGCGGTCGACGGTGACGATGCGAGAGGCGTTGCGCGTGCGCGCCTATTGGTCCTCGCTCGGGGCCAATTTCGCGACCGGTTGGTCGGCGTTCGGCCTTCGCGTCGCCCTGGTCCCCTTGTTCATCACCGACGTCATGGGCCGCGGCGTCGGCGTCATCGGCATTGCGCTAGCGGCATTCGCCGGGGGCAACGCGCTGGCCATGATCCCCAGTGGCTACCTGTCCGACCGGATGGGACGGCGCACGTTGATGATCGTGGGCCTGGCGTTGTCCGGCGCGGCGACCATCTTCTTGGGCGCGGCGTCGTCATTGCCGAGGTTTCTGGTCGCCGCGGTGGTGGTCGGGGCGGTGACGGGCATCTACATGTCGCCGATGCAGGCCGCCGTCGCCGACATCCTGGGCAGCGAGGCGCGCGCGGGCAGTCCGGTGGCGGCCGTGCAGATGATGTCCGACCTGGGCGCGATCGTCGGATCCATGACGCTCGGTTGGGTCGCCGAGCGGCTGAGCTACGGCTGGGGATTCATCATCAGCGGCATCGTTTTGCTGATCGCCGCGGTGGGCTGGGTGGTGGCGCCGGAGACCCGGACGGTGCCCGTTCCGGAGCCCGACCCCTTGCCGTCTCCGCACACGTTGAATCTTCCTGAGCAGCAACTTTGAAGGACGGTTACCGGTGGTGTAGCTTCGATGAGCACGACTTGGGGCTATGGCGCAGCTGGTAGCGCACCACACTGGCAGTGTGGGGGTCAGGGGTTCGAGTCCCCTTAGCTCCACCGAAATAACTGGGCGCATCGCGCCAATCGACGTCGCGGGTCTAGCAGAATGCGGCCGTCATGAAACTCCCGCCGGCCACGAGCGCGATGACGAGCGCGGCGGTCTCGTGTCCCGTCGACGCCGCGGCGACGACGCCGGCGACCGCGCTGATGAATATCGTGACGGCCAGAAACGCCATGAACAGCCGGTGCGAATTGACCGCCGCGCCGGAACGAGGCGTGACCATGGCCTTGTTCGTACGGTTCACGCCCACCATGAAATCTCCTTGGTTGTGACGCCCGCAACATATCACGCGCAGATGTGGCCTGCATCACACATCACTAGGCGCGCCGTGGTATCAGTCCGGTATCATTCGGCTATGGGAATGACTCTTCGGCCCAGTGAACAGCAGGCGGAAGCGCTGCGCAGGCAGGCCAGTGCGGAAGGCCGATCGATGCAGGCCGTCGCGCTGTCGGCCATCGACGAGTACATCGCCCGGCGGGCGCACAAGGCCAAGGTCGCCGATGCGCTGCAGCGCGTGCTCCGCGAGGAGGCAGGTGTTCTGGAGCGCCTCAAGGACGCATGACGGACCATCTGGACCTCGAGGATCTTCTGGAAATTGCCCGAAAAGCCGTCGGAGTGGACGTCATCGTCCGGGATTACGGCTTGCTTGAATCCGCTCTGGCGCGTCCTCGAGCCTCCATCTTCGGCCAGGACGCCTACCCGGATCTGCACGTCAAAGCCGCCGCACTGCTGCACTCGCTGACACGGAATCATGCGCTCGTGGACGGGAACAAGCGACTCGGGTGGGCGGCCTGCCGGACGTTCCTGGCAATCAACGCCCAGTGGATCAGTGCGCCCGAGGACGATCGCTTCGACTTGGTGATCCGGGTGGCCACCGGTGCGGTGGCCGATCTCGACGACATTGCGGCACAACTGCGCGGCTGGAGCCACCCGTGACCGCTACGAACCACGCCGGCTTCGGGCACGCCGTCATGCGGCGGCGATCCGCCAATTAGGTTTTCGCCTCGGGGCGCATTAATCTAGCCCGCGGTTCGATTGCGACTCAGGAAAGCAGCCATGCCTGTTCAGCCCACGTTGCTGCGCCGACAAGCGTCGCGCGGCGTTCGTCGACAGCGGGTCGTCCCCCGTGTGAAGTGTCCGATGGTCGGTCAGTGCTTCGACATCGAAGTCACCGGCGACGCCGACGGATGGGCGATCAACGTCCCCGAGATCGGCAGGTCCACGCGCACGACAAGTCGGGCCGCAGTGGAACTGGCCGCGCGCGAATGCATTTCAACCTGGACCGGCATCCCGATCGGCTATGTCGCCGTCTATGTCGTGAGCGAAATAGCTTAACGGTCGGCGGCGCATTGTTGTCGGGCCGCCTGCAGGATCGAGCCGGCGGTGAGAAACGCGGGTTTGTCGCGATCCTTGGCGTCGACGGGCAGTCCGGCCGCGCGGCGCAGCACCATCAGCGCAAGCCCGCTGTACGTCGCGTAAGGAACGATCAATAGGTTCACCCGCTCCTCGCCGCCGATGAACGTCATCACGTGCTGGCGCTTGTGCTCCCATCCGTGCCAGTTGAAGTCGGGCGGACGTTGTAGGGCCGGCCAGTTGACGTTGACGGAGCAGATGTCGCCGAGCAGGGGGGTCAGCGCCGCGACAAGGCCGGGCAATTCGTTGGTGATGCGGTCCGCGCGTGGCCACCACGCTCCGTCGATGTCGCCGCCCAACTGGCGGGCTACCGAGACGCGGACGGGGACGGCCGCCCGTCGGCTCGCCGTGCGATACACAGTTGTTCCCTACGTTTCGGCATCGCTCGTCCGCGGTCGCGTGGCGAGCGGAGGAATCGCATTGCCCTTGGGTGTCCTCTGCGCCCATTGCGGTGGAAAACCGCTGACAACGAAACGGCTCACGCCCGACGCTACCCCACCACCGGGGTTCGCCGGCCATGCGAGGGGACAGCGGAACCCCGACGCGGCGTGCCCGGCGGGCCCAGAAAATGGCATTCGGGGCGAACAAGAGGAGTATGGGCGTTATGGCCACACAGAATTGGTGCGATGCACCCGAGATTCACCCGTCGCAGATCCGGGTCGGCGACGTCATCGGCACGCGACGCCCCACCGAATTGCGCCTCACCGTCAAGATGATCAGTGGCCCGCAGAGCGATCCGCGGCAGTGGACATTTTTCAGCCGCGACGACAACGGCCAACAGCGCACCAGCACGTTCGGCGAGGATGACGTGGTTCGCCGATACGCCAAGGCGTGACGGCAACGCCTAAGGGCGCCAACGGATCTAGGGCCTAGCGGCGATCGCGATCGACTTCGTGTCCAGGTAACCGTCGAGGCCTTCGGGCCCGAGTTCGCGGCCGTAGCCGCTGGCCTTGACGCCCCCGAAGGGCGCGAACGGATCCATCGTGTAGCCCTGGTTGACGCCGACGGTCCCGGTGTGGATGCGGGTCGCCATCGCCAGCGCACGGTCGCTGTCGTTGCTCCACACCGAGCCGGCCAGGCCGTAATCGGAATCGTTGGCGATCGCCAGCGCCTCCTCGTCATCGCGGTAGGGGATGACGGTGATGACGGGCCCAAAGATCTCCTCCCGGGCGATGCGCATCGAATTGTCGGCCGCCGCGAACAGGGTGGGCCGGACATACCAGCCGCGGTCGAGTCCGTCGGGCATGGCGGCGCCGCCGACGACGACGCGCGCCCCCTCGTTCTGGCCGATCTCGATGTAGTCGCGAACGCGTCGCTGCTGGCGCCGGGACACCAACGGGCCGAGCTGGGTGTCGGGATCGTTGGGATCGCCGACGCGAAGGCCGGCCATCTCGGCCGCGAGCGCGTCGACGTACTCGTCGTGGCGCCCCTGGGGCACCAGCACCCGGGTGAGCGCGTTGCAGATCTGGCCGCTGTTGGACAGGCTCGCGGATCGCACCCCGGCGGCCACCTTGTCCGGCGATGCGTCGTCGAGAACCAGGGCGGCGGACTTGCCGCCGAGTTCCAGGCTGACTTTGGTGAGGTTGACCGCACAGGATGCGGCCACCGCCCGCCCCGCCGCGGTGGAGCCGGTGAACGACACTTTGTCGACGCCCGGGTGGGCGACGAGGTAGGCGCCCAGCGCACCGTCGCCCGGCAGGATGCTGACCACGCCCGGCGGAAGGCCGGCTTCGGCGATCATCTCGCCTAAAAGCAGCGCGTCCAACGGGCTTTCGGGGGCGGGTTTGAGCACGACGGCGCAACCGGCCAACAGCGCGGGCACCAGTTTGGTGACGATGAGGAACTGGGGCATGTTCCAGGGCACGATCGCCGCGACGACGCCGACGGGTTCCTTGCGGACGTGCACGTCGCTTCCGAAGAACCCGGGCCTGGTCTCCTGCCACGGGTGCCGTTCGGCCAGGTCGCAGAACGCGCGCATCATGAATGCCGGCAGGCCGACCTGGGCCCGCTGGGCGAAGCTGATCGGGGCGCCGATCTCCGCCGTGATCGTGGTGGCCATCTCCGCGCGGCGTCCGTCGTAGATGTCGGCCAGGCGCCGGATCGCGGCGACCCGTTGCGCCGGCTCGCTGCGGCCCCAGGGCCCGAAGGCCGCGCGCGCCGCCGCCACCGCCGCGTCGACGTCGTCGGATCCCGCCGCATTGACCTCGGCGATCGGTTCCTCGGTGTGCGGAGAGATGACGTGCAAGACGCCGGCCCGCGGCCGCGCCCCATCGCTTCCGGCGATCTGCACTGCGGGGTGATGGTCCATCCGCGCCTCCCGGGGCCAGTATCAACTACTTGCTATTGGTGACACGAGGATATACCGTCGGCCGTGACGGAGCCCTCAGGGATCGGTGAAACCGGTGCGCGGGTGGTTGTTTTCGCGCAGGCATTGCTGCAGTTTCGCTGAGATTGGACTGCTAAGGAGCGATCATGGCTCGATTTCCTAAACCGCCGGAGGGGAGCTGGACCCAGCATTACCCGGAATTGGGCACCGAGCCGGTGTCCTACCGGGACTCGATCAGCCCCGAGATCTATGAGTTGGAACGTGACGCCATCTTCAAGCGTGCCTGGCTCAATGTCGGTCGCGTTGAACAGCTTCCGCGCAAAGGCAGTTACCTCACCCGCGAGCTGAAGGTTGTCAACACCTCAATCATCTTGGTGCGCACCACGTCTGGCGACATCAAGGCTTATCACAACGTGTGCCGGCATCGCGGCAACAAGCTGGTGTGGAACGACATGCCGCAGGAAGAAACGGCCGGGGTGTGCCGGCAGTTCACCTGCAAGTACCACGGCTGGCGCTACGACCTGGACGGCAACCTGACCTTCGTGCAGCAGGAGGAGGAGTTCTTCGACCTCGACAAGGGCCGCTACGGGCTGGTGCCGGTGCACTGCGACGTGTGGGAAGGGTTCATCTTCGTCAACTTCGCCAAGAAGCCAGAGCAGTCGCTGCGAGAGTTCCTCGGACCCATGATCACCGGGCTGGAAGGTTATCCCTTCGACAAGATGGTCTCGCGCTGGTGCTATCGCTCCGAGGTCAAGGCGAACTGGAAGCTCTACATGGACGCGTTCCAGGAGTTCTATCACGCGCCCGTGTTGCACGCGAACCAGTCACCGACCGCGTACTCGAAGGCCGCCGCCGAGGCGGGTTTTGAGGCCCCGCACTACCGGCTGGACGGGCCGCACCGGCTGGTCAGCACCTCGGGGGTGCGCGCCTGGGAAATGGCCGACGAGATGCGCAAGCCGATGGAGGACATCTGCCAGAGCGGGCTGTTCGGGCCATGGGACAAGCCCGATCTGGGCCCGATGCCCGAGGGGCTCAACCCGGCGAAATGTGATCCGTGGGGGCTGGATTCGTTCCAGCTGTTCCCCAACTTCGTCATCCTGTTCTGGGGCCAGGGCTGGTATCTGACCTACCACTACTGGCCGACGTCGTATAACAGTCACCTCTTCGAGGGCACGCTGTACTTCCCGGCGCCGCGCACCCCGCGTGAGCGCGTCGCTCAGGAACTGGCGGCGGTGTCGTTCAAGGAATATGGGCTGCAGGACGCCAACACGCTGGAGGCGACCCAGACGATGCTCGAATCCCAGGTGATCGACGAGTTCCTGCTGTGCGACCAGGAGGTCCTGATCCGTCACCTCCACAAGGAGACCGCCGCCTGGATCGATGACTATCGCCGGACGACGAGCGCGGGGGTGTGAACGAGATGCCGATGCTGCCCGCCGAGTTCGCCGATCTCGAACCGTTCGCCGACTGGTGCCTGGCGAGCGAACCCGAGCGCTACGCCAAGAGGCTGGCCAGTTCGATGGTCGAAATGAAGGCCTTCTACGACGCGATCACCCCGCGGGCCGAGGAGGCATTGTCGTTCTGCGACAAGTTCTCTCTCGACGACCTGCCGGACGACGTTCTGAATCTGATGCACCTGCTCTACTCCATGATCATGGTGTCGTTCCCGGTGGAGTGCTGGAAGCAACCCCGCGTCCCCGACTCGGGTGCTTCGACCCTGGACTGCGTGTCCGAGCCGGTTCCATGACCGAGTCGACCGTCCTGCGGGCGGCGCGGTGGGCCGATGTCGTGACGGGCCGGATCCACGCTCCGGCGGTGATCGTGGTCGACGGCGAACGCATCTCGGCGATCAATCCCGAAGGGCCGCTGCCGGATTCGGCCACCATCGTCGATCTCGGCGACGTGACGCTGCTGCCGGGCCTGATGGACATGGAGCTCAACCTGCTCATCGGGGGGCCCGGCGGGCCGGAGGGCCTGCCGTCGCCCATGCATGGCGTGCAGGACGACCCCGCCTATCGCACGTTGCGCGGTGCGGTCAACGCGCGCACCACCCTGGAGGCCGGGTTCACCACGGTGCGCAATCTCGGGCTGATGGTCAAGACCGGCGGGTATCTGCTCGACGTGGCGCTGCAGCGCGCCATCGACCAGGGCTGGCACGTCGGGCCGCGCATCTATCCCGCCGGCCATGCCGTCACCCCGTACGGCGGGCACCTGGACCCGACGGTCTTTCAGCGGTTGGCGCCCGGGGTCATGCCGCTCTCGGTGGCCGAGGGCATCGCCAACGGCGTACCCGACGTGATCGCCTGCGTGCGTTACCAAATCCGGCACGGCGCCAAGCTGATCAAGGTGTCGGCCTCGGGCGGGGTGATGTCGCACAGCACCGCGCCCGGCGCGCAGCAGTACTCCGACGCCGAGTTCGCCGCGATCGCCGACGAAGCCCACCGGGCCGGAGTCCGCGTGGCCGCGCACGCCGTCGGGGACACCGCGGTCCAGGCCTGCATCCGCGCCGGCATCGACTGCATCGAACACGGCTTTTTGGCCAGTGACGAAACGATCCAGATGATGGTCGACCACGGCACCTTCCTGGTCTCGACCACCTACCTGACGGAGGCCATGGCCATCGACCGCATCGCGCCGGAGCTGCGCAAGAAGGCGCTGGAGGTGTTTCCGCGCGCAAAGGCCATGCTGCCCAAGGCGATCGACGCGGGCGTCCGGATTGCGTGCGGCACCGACGCGCCGGCCATCCCGCACGGCCAAAACGCCAAAGAACTGGGCGCGCTGGTGCAGCGGGGCATGACTCCCGCGCAGGCAATCCGGGCGGCCACGGTGGTGGCCGCCGAGCTGATCGACGCCGACGACGAGTTGGGCAGGCTGGCGCCCGGCTATCTCGCGGACATCATCGCTGTGCCGGGAGACCCGTTCGACGACATCGCCAAGACGCTCGACGTCCGCTTTGTCATGAAGAACGGACAGATCTACAAAAGCCCCGCGGCCTGACGGAGGCAGGTATGGAACTCACCGACAACATCCTGTGGCTGCTCAAGCAGGCCTTCTATTACTCCCTGACCACGATCAACGAGGCGATGCGCGAACACGGCGTGAGCACCGCTCAGATCGGTGTGCTGCGCCAATTGGCCAACGAACCCGGGTTGTCCGGCGCCGAATTGGCGCGGCGGCTGCTGATCAGCCCGCAAGGCGTCCAGCTCGCGCTCACCGCGTTGGAACGCCGCGCCCTGGTGGAAAGGAAGCAGGACCCCCAGCACGCGCGCATCCTGCGGGCCTACCTGACCGGCGAGGGCCGCAAAGTCGCCGAAACGGTGGTCAGTGACGCGATCGCCGCACACCAGGAGGTGTTCGGCGTGCTGACCGAGGAAGAGCAGCGCACCCTGCGCGAATTGCTGGGCCGCGTGGTCGAAAAGGGCACCGGCCATGAGCTGTTCGACGATCACGTCGACGGATGACGTGACCAATATCTAGTACTTGAGACTAATCGCAAGTAGTTGATACTCTGACGGAGATGGGCGATCACCACAGCACAGCGAACGCCGGTCCGGCGACCGTGACCGGCGGCGCAGCGGGCGCTGTCGACATGGCCGAGGCCCCGGAAGGCTTTGTGCCGCTTCGGGTCAAGCAGGTGATACCCGAAACCCGCGACGCCGTGTCGATCGTTCTCGATGTTCCCCGGGGCAGCGCGGCACGGTTCGGCTACCAAGCCGGGCAATTCCTGACGCTGCTGGTCCGCGTCGACGGGCGCGAGTACCGGCGCTGCTACTCGATGTCGTCATCTCCCGCGGTCGGCGAGGACCTGCGCATCACGGTCAAACGCGACCGCGGCGGCGCGGTGTCCAACTGGCTCAACGACACCGCCGCACCCGGCGACCTGCTCTACGCCCTGCCACCGCAGGGACGCTTCGTCTTGAACGACACCGGCCGGAACCTGGTCGCGTTCGCCGGCGGAAGCGGCATCACGCCGGTGTTTTCGCTGTTGCGCACCGCGCTGGTGTGCGGCACGCGCGGCGCGCGGTTGTTCTACGCCAACCGAAACCGGGACGCGGTGATCTTCGACGAGGCCCTCAAAACGCTGGAAAAGCGCCACGCGGACCGCTTCGTCCTGCACCACCATCTCGACGACCAACGCGGCTTCGCCACCCAGGCGGACATCGCCGCGTTCGTCGAGAACACCGACGGCGCCGACTTCTACGTCTGCGGGCCGAACGAGTTCATGGACACGGTGCGAACCGCCCTGGGCGCGGCGGGCGTGCCCACCAGCCGCCTGCACATCGAGCATTTCGACGTGGCCGACGTGGCCGCGGCGGCGCCGCCCGAGACCGAGCCGGTCACCGACGAGGTCACCATCGTGCTGGACGGATCGACGACCACCGCGCCGTACTACGCGGGCAACACGCTGTTGCAGACAGCCCGCATGGCGGGGCTGCGGGCGCCGTCCTCGTGTGAAATCGGTTCGTGTGGAACGTGTATGGGGCGCCTGACGCAGGGTAGCGCCCGGATGATCAACAACGATGCGCTCGACCAGGATGAGGTCGACGACGGCTGGGTGCTGACGTGTCAGGCCGTGCCGACCAGTCCCACGGTGCGGGTGGTCTACGAATGAGCGATAGGGCGGCGGATGCGATGACCAAGGTGGCGGTGGTGACCGGCGGCGCCTCAGGCATGGGCGAGGCGACATGTCACGAATTGAGCCGGCGCGGCCTCAAGGTGGCCGTCCTCGATGTCAACGAGCATGCGGCGCAACGCGTCACCGACGGCCTGCGCGCCGAAGGCGCGACCGCGCTCGCGGTGGGCGCCGACGTCACCGATCGGTCCGCCGTCGAGCAGGCGTTCGCGAAGGTGCGCAGCGAACTGGGACCGGTGACGGTCCTGGTGACCAGCGCCGGGATGTTCGGGTTTTCGCCCTTCTTGGACATCACCGCCGAATCCTGGTCGCGGATCATCGATGTCAACCTGACCGGCACGTTTCATTGCTGCCAGGTCGCGCTCCCGGACATGGTGGAGGCGAACTGGGGGAGAATCGTGATGATCTCGTCGTCGAGCGCCCAGCGCGGATCCCCGTTCGCAGCCCACTACGCGGCCTCCAAAGGCGCGGTGATCACGTTGACCAAGTCGCTGGCCCGCGAATACGCCGCGAACGGGATCACCGTCAACAACATTCCGCCCTCGGGCATCGAGACCCCGATGCAGCACCAGGGCCAGGCCGCCGGGTACCTGCCCTCCAACGAGCAGATCGCCAGCAATATCCCGGTGGGCTACTTGGGCACCGGGGCCGACATCGCGGCCGCGGTGGGCTTTTTGTGTTCGGAAGAAGCGAGGTACATCACCGGTCAGGTCTTGGGCGTCAATGGCGGATCGGTGATGTGATAGTGAGGATGCGATGACGAGATCAGGCCGGCCGCCGGAAGGCTCCTGGACCGAGCACTACCCCGAATTGGGCACGGGCCCCGTCTCTTTCAGGGATTCGACGTCCCGCGAGTTCTACGAACTCGAGCGGGAGGCGATCTTCAAGCGGGCGTGGCTCAACGTCGCCCGGGTGGAGGAATTGCCCCGCGTCGGCAGCTACCTGACCAAAGAGATCGAAGTCGTCGGCGCGTCGGTGATCGTGGTCAAGGGCAAAGACGAGCGAATCCGCGCCTTCTACAACGTGTGCCGGCATCGCGGAAACAAGTTGGTGTGGAACGACTATCCCGGCGAGGAGACCCGCGGCACCTGCCGGCAGTTCACCTGCAAGTACCACGGCTGGCGCTACGACCTGCAGGGCGCGCTGAAGTTCGTGCAGCAGGAATCGGAGTTCTTCGACCTCGATCCCGCGAAGTATGGGCTGCGTCCGGTGCACTGCGACGTGTGGAACGGCTTCGTCTTCATCAACTTCGACACCGAGCCGCGCCAGAGCCTGCGCGAGTTCCTCGGCCCGATGATCACCGGGCTGGACGACTATCCGTTCGGGAAGCTGACCGAACGCTACGACTGGGTGGCCCACAACAACAGCAACTGGAAGATCTTCGCCGACGCCTTCCAGGAGTACTACCACGTGCCGTCGCTGCACTCGCAGCAGGTGCCGGCGGAGGTGCGCGACCCCAACGCCGGATTCACCTGCGGGCACTTCCAACTCGACGGCCCGCACCGGCTGGTCTCCACCGCTGGGCGGCGCCGCTGGCTGTTGCCGCCGGAATACATGTACCCGATCGAGCGCGCCACCCGCAGCGGGCTGGTGGGGCCGTGGCAGACCCCGGACATCGGCGAGCTGCCGGCCGGGCTCAACCCGGGTGGGATCGAGCCCTGGGGGATCAGCAATTTCCAGATCTTCCCGAACATCGAGATTTTGATCTACGGCGGATGGTATCTGCTGTACCGGTACTGGCCCACCTCGCACAACACGCACCGGTTCGAGGCGTACACCTACTTCCACCCGGCGAGCACCGTGCGCGAGCGCATCGAGCACGAGGTCGCCGCGGTGGTGCTCAAAGAGTTTGCGCTACAAGACGCCGGAATGCTCGGCGGGACCCAGGCGGCGCTGGAATACGGCATCGTCGACGACTTTCCCCTCAACGACCAAGAGATCTTGGTACGCCACCTGCACAAGGTCGTCGTCGATTGGGTCGAAGCGTATCGCCGCGAACAGGATCCGGTGGGGGTGTGACCATGCATCCCATGTTGCCCAGCGCATTCGCCGAGCTGGAGGACTACGCCCAAACCTGGTGCCTGGCAACCGAAACCGAGCGCTGGAACGCCCGGGTCGGCGCGTCGATGCCGCAGCTACTCGACTTCTACAACGCGTTTTTCCCCCGCCTCGAAGAGGCCATCGACTACTGCGACAAGTTTCCGCTCGACAACCTGCCCGACGATGCGCTCAACCTGTTGCACATGATCTATTCGCTGGTCATGGTCGCCATGGCGGTGGAGATCATGCATCAACCGGCTCCGGTCGACGCCGCCGACGCGGTCATGACCCGGACCGGCTGGCCGGTGCCCTGATTCATCCCTCTCCGGAAAGGAGCGACCATGGGTCTGCTCACCATCACCAAACTCACCGAGTCCGTCGGCGCCGAGGTCGCGGGCCTGGGGCCCACCGAGCTGGCCGACGACTCGGTCGGCGCGGCGGTGTTGGATGCGTTGGAAGACAACGGAGTTCTGGTCTTCCGCGGCCTGCACCTCGATCCTGCGGCCCAGGTCGGCTTCTGCCGCCTCCTCGGCGAGGTCGATCACTCCTCCGACGGCCATCACCCGGTGCCCGGCATCTACCCGATCACGCTGGACAAGTCCAAGAACGCCTCGGCCGCCTACCTGAAGGCCACCTTCGACTGGCACATCGACGGCTGCACGCCGCTGGGCGACGAATGCCCCCAGAAGGCCACGGTGCTCTCGGCGGTGCGGGTGGCCGAATGGGGCGGGGAAACCGAGTTCGCCAACAGCTACGCCGCCTACGACGACCTGACCGATGAGGAGAAGCAGCGGTTCGGCACGTTGCGCGTGGTGCACTCGCTGGAAGCCTCCCAGCGCCGCGTGTATCCCGATCCCTCCCCGGAACAGGTGCAGCGCTGGCGATCTCGGCGCACGCATGAGCATCCCCTGGTGTGGACGCACCGCAGCGGCCGCAAATCACTCGTGCTGGGCGCCTCCGCGGACTACGTCGTCGGCATGGAGCTCGACGAGGGCCGCGCCCTTTTGGACGAGCTCCTGGCGCGCGCGACGACGCCCGAGAAGGTCTACAGCCACAGCTGGTCGGTCGGGGACACCGTCATCTGGGACAACCGCGGGGTGCTGCACCGTGCGGCCCCGTACGACCCGGACTCCCAACGCGAAATGCTGCGCACCACCGTGCTCGGCGACGAGCCGATCGAATGACCACGGACGGTCATCACCCGCTGCGCCTGACACCGCTGCCCGCCGGGGAATGGGACGAGCGCGCCCGGGAATCGCTGGCATCCCTGATCCCCACCGAGCGGGCGAATCCCGTTGGTGCGGGCAATGTTTTGTCCACCCTCGTCCGCCATCCCGATCTGACCGCGGCCTACCTGCCGTTCAACGCGTACCTGCTGACCCGATCGACGCTGTCGCCGCGGGTGCGAGAAGTCGCGCTGCTTCGCGTGGTGCATCAGAGCAAGTGCGGCTATCTGTGGTCGCACCACCTCCCCATCGCCGCGCGAGCGGGGCTGTCCGAATCCGAGATCGACGACATTCGGACCGGCCGCTGCGCCGATGAGACCGACCGGGCCGTGATCGCCGCCGTCGACGATCTCACGGCCGACAGCACGGTCGCCGAGACGACCTGGGATGACCTGTGCCGCTTGTTCACCGAGCAGCAATGCCTGGATCTGATCTTCACCATCGGTGGCTACCTGCTGCTGGCCTTGGCCGTCAACACTTTCGGCGTCCAAGACGAGGCGCACCACTGAGATCAGATTTTCAGGTAACCCTTGTCGGCGGGGATCTGCGCGGCGGTGACGAGCGAGGACGCGTCGCTGGCGAGCCACAGCACGATGTCGGAGACCAGGTCCGGGTCGGCGAGTGAATCGGTGGGCAGCGCGCCGGGGGAGAAGCTGTGAATGTAGGTCTGGTGGTCGGCGAAGAGTTGCCACATCGAGGGGTCGTTGCCCATCGGGGTGTCGGTGCCATACGGGTGCACCGAGTTCACCCGGATGCCGTACCCGCCGAGCTCGACCGCCAGGGAGTTGGTCATGCCGACCACACCGAACTTGCTAGCGCAGTAATGACCGCACCCCGGTACGGCCTTCACGCCCGCGGCCGAGCTGATGGTGATGATCGAGCCCCCATTGCCGGCCTGAATCATCGCGGGCACAGTGGCTTTGATGGTGTTCCACACACCGGTCAGGTTCACGTCGAGGACGTCCTGCCATTGTTGCGCCGAGATCTCCCAGAGTCGCCCCCAGTTCAACACCCCCGCGTTCGCGACGACGATGTCGAGGCGGCCGAATTGGGTGATCGCCTCGTCGACCACCCGCTGTTGCCCCGCGGCGTCCCGGACATCGACCTGCTCGGCCAGCATCTTGCGGCCTTCGCTTTCCACCAGGCGCGTCGTCTCGGCCAGGTCTTCGGGCGTCGAGGCGGGATAGCCGTTGTGCGCCGCCACCGGGGCGCACGCGTCGATGGCGACGATGTCGGCGCCGGCCCGCGCCAACCGGACGCAATGGGAGCGGCCCTGCCCACGCGCGGCGCCGGTGACGAAGGCGACTCGGCCGGCCAGGGGAGTGTCGTTGGCGCTCATGCGATTCGGGCCTTCCGTGTCGGGGTGGCAGTGGGATTGGACGATCAGCGCTGCGGCAGCGGGCGGGAACGCACCAGCGTCGGCCACCAGAACCACGGCCCGAGGATGCGCAGGATGCACGGCACGACGAACGAGCGCACGATCAGGGTGTCGAGCAGCAGGCCGATGCACACGGTGGAGCCCACCTGACCGATGGTCCGCAGATCGCTGGTGAGCATGGCCAGCATGGTGAACGCGAACACCAGGCCCGCGGATGTGACCACGCCCCCGGTGCTGCCGAGCGCGCGGATGAGACCGGTGTGGATGCCGCCGTGCAACTCCTCTTTGACCCTGTTGATCAGCAGCAGGTTGTAGTCCGACCCGACGGCCACCAGGATGATGAACGTCAGCGGCAGGACCAGCCAGTGCAAATGCAGGCCCACGAGGTGCTGCCAGAAAAGTATGGACAGGCCGAACGCGCCGGCGTAGGAGAAGGCCACCGTTCCGGGAATCACCAACGCCGCCACCAGACTTCGCGTGATGAACATCATGATCAAGAAAATCAGCACAAACGCCGCGATCGCCGCGATCAGCAGGTCCGACATCGCGTATTGCTTGATGTCCTTGTCGTTGGACCCCGAGCCGCCGATGTAGACCCGGGCGCCGGCAAGCGAGGTCTCCTTGAGGATCGTCTTGATCGCGTCGGGGAACTGTTCGACGTGCTCCACCCCTTCGGGTCCCATCGCGTCGCCCTCGTGGGTGACGATGAAGCGGGCCGCCTTGCCGTCGGGCGACATCATCAACTTCATGCCCGTCTTGACGTCCTCGTTGTCGAAACCCTCGTGCGGGATATAGAAGTAGTCGTCGCTGCGGGACCGGTCGAAGTCGTTGCCCACGTTGATCAGGTCGTCGAACGTCTGGTCGGTCTGGATGGACTGCAGATCCGCCGACCCGTAACTGTTGACCAACTTCAACTGCAGCGCCTCGGTGTCGTCGGCGGTGGCTTTCAGTTGGGCGATGATCTGCGGGAACGCCTTGTCCACCTCCGTGAGCGAGATTCTGGCGTGGTTGATGTCCTCGGCCAGGTGGTCGATGTGGTCGATGGTGTCCCACAGGGATCGGAACGCCCAGCAGATGGGGATGTCGAAACAGTGCTTCTCCCAATAGAAGTAGCTCTTGATCGGGCGGAAGAAGTCGTCGAGATTTGAGACTTCCTCGTTCATCTCTTCGCTGACCCGTTGCAGGTCCTCCACGGTGAGCACCGTCTGGTGCAATTCGTCGGACACCTTTTGGAAAAAGCCGATCTCCTTTCGCAGCACCGCGACGGAGTGCGCCTGGATCTCGGCCTGCGCGTCGGTGTTTGAGTTCTGCTCCCTGTTGAACGGGAGTTGTTGGCCGTTGCCGCTGCCCTGCGTGGTGAACAGGTACGGGATGCTGGCGTGCTCGAGCGCCCGGCCCAGGGGCCTGGTCATACCCTGCACCATCGCCACGCCGTGCAGCCGGATCAGGGCCTTGGCGACCCGGTCCAGCGAGATGAAGTCGGCCGAATTGCGCATGTCGTGGTCGGTTTCGACCATCAGCATCTCGGAGAACAGCTTGCTCTTGGGGAAGTGCCGATCCGCCGCCTGGAAACCCAGGTTGGCGGGCGCGCCGGCCGGCTGGTACTGCCGGTCGTCGTAGTTCTGCCGGTAGGTGGGGACGAAGATCGCCCCGATCATGACGACGGCGGAGCTGGCCGCCAGGATGGGCACCGGCCAGCGCACCACGCTCGCCCCGATGCGCCGGTACAACAGTCCCTTGGTGCTGGTCCTCGGGTCGAACATCCCGAAGAGGCTGCCCACGGTCAAGACCGCCGGGCCCAGCGTCATCGCCGCGGCGATGGTGAACAGCATGGTGATCGCGACGGCCGGCCCCATCGTGTGGAAGTAGTTCAGGCGCGCAAACGTCAAGCAGTAGCACGCGCCGGCGATCGTCAGGCCGGACCCGATGATGATGGGCGCCACGCCCTTGTAGGCGATGTAGAAACTGTCCTCCCGGCTTTCGCCGGCCTGCCGCGCCTCGTGATATCGGCCCATCAGGAATATGCCGTAATCCGTGCCCGCTCCCAGGGTCAGCGCGATGACGATGTTCACCGCGAACGACGAGAGTTCGATGTACCCGTAATGCCCGAGGGTCGAGACGACGCCCTTGGCGACGAGCATCTCGATGAGGACACCGAGCAAGGGCACCAACAGGGTTGAGGGCGTGCGGTACACGAGCAGCAGCATCACGACGATGAGGATGATCGTCACGATGGTGACGTTGTTCAGGCTGGCGTTGGCGATGGCGAGGGTGTCGGAGGCCAGCGGGGCCGCGCCGCTGACATAGACCTTGAGCCCGGGTGGCGGGGTGTCCTTCTTGATGATGTCGCGGACGGCGTCCACGGACTGGTTCGCCTGAATCTGGCCGATGTCGCCGGCGAGACGCAGCAGCACGTAGGTGCACTTGCCGTCGACGCTTTGCGCCCCCGCCGCCGTAAACGGCTTGCCCCACAAATCCATCACGTATTGCACGTGTTTGGTGTCGTTTTGGAGGCGGCGCATCAGGTCGTCGTAGTACCGGTGATCCTGGTCTCCCAGTTGCCGGTTCGCCTCGAAGACCACCATGGTCAGGTTGGTCGAGTTCGATTCCTGAAACTTTTCGCCGATGTGCAGCAGCGCCCGCTGGGAGGGGGCGTAGTGCGGGACCATGGGCCCGGCGAGTTCCTCTGCGACCCGTTCCACTTGGGGCATAAAGGTATTCGTCGTGACCGCGAGCAGGCCCCAGAAGAAGATGATCGGTATCGCGAAAGCGCGGACCATCCTGGGGATGAACGGACGCTTGACCCTGGGCTCATCGGGGCGATGCTCGCTCATGCCGATTTCACCCTGCACTGGACGTCGGCGTCCTGATGGTCATCCGACTGTTCGTCGCGGACTACGCCATTGACCAGCATCCGGCAGCCGACCTGGCCGCCATGAACGTGCACCGAAATGCTGCCGGACGCCACCGTGAGTGTGGTGGTCTCCGTGTGGGTCCACGGCAGGGTCGTGAAATCAACCTGATGCGGGTGGCCCTCGATGTCGATGTAGACGAGCTTGCCGCCCTGCCCGGGGGAGCCGAACACCTCATAGGTGATCCGTTTGGGGTTGAACTGCTCGGGGGCCTGCGGACCGTTGACGGTGATGACCGGCTCCGGCTCGGAGAACTGGTGCACCTTGTACATGCACAGCAGGCCCACACCGACCGCGACGACGGCGACCAACGGCATCCAGATTCGCGCCAGGACAGTCCGCCCGACTGAACGAGGGCCCACTCGATCACCTCTGAAGAATCCGTTTTGCACATCGTGTCCTGCCGCGGCCCCGGCCTCGGAGCCCATACGGATAGTAGACGGTCATGTACTCAACGGACAGAGTCAAGGCAGTTTCTGCAGCCGGCGCTTCAGACTCGCGCTGCGGCGCAGCTGAATGGCCAGGTTCGTCGAGGTCAGCATGGGGATCACGCCGAGGAACGTCCGCTCGGAAGGCGTCGCTCCATGCAGGTGGTACAGGCTGCCGAAGACGAAAAAACAGCTCAACATGAACAGGGCGCCGGGGATGCACAGGGCCATCACCGACCGACGATCGGCGACGACCTGCCTGGCGTAGTCCACCTCGTCCTGCGACATCGGTTCGCGTTTGCGCACCTTGTGCAAAACCGCTTTAGCGCTGCCGATTTCCTCGCTGATCGGTACGGTCGGCCGGCGCTCCAGGCGATTGACGTAGAAGCCGGCGACGGCCGCCAATAGCACTGCCAGCGCGAGGCTGATCGCGGTCAGAAGGCCATACAGACTCGCACTCATTCTCAGTCCCTGCTCTCCGCCGACGCACGAGGCGAAACTTTCCCGGGAACGCTACCCCAATCGTCGCGGCGCGACGTCAGGGCTTTCCGGAGTCCCGGTCCTTGAGCACGTCGCGGATGACCAGCCCCAGCAGGAACAGCAGGGCGAGCGGAACGAGCAGCTTGAACACGGTCGACGCGTGGCTGTACAGCAAGCCGTAGGCGATCGCTCCGATCAGCACCATGGCGAGCAGGATGCCGCGATTGATTTTGTCCGTACTCATCGGGAAGACCTCACTTGTCGATTGGCTTGCGGTGCTTGCGATTTCGGCGCACGACGATCCAGAGCAGTGCGCCCATCGCCAGGGCGATGCCGGAAATGACCAGCGTCACCTTCAGCCAGGCCCATTCGTCGTGCTTCTCGTGGGCGACCGAAGAGGTGGCCACCGGCGCGTTGGCGGGGACGTTGACGCCGGCCAGCCTGCTGACGAACGCACTGGTGGTCGCGTACGGGTCGGGTCCGTGCTCGGTGGCCGACTGATTCATCAATTCATCGACGCGGTCCGCAATGACTTTGGGCACCTTGTAGGCACGGACGTGGTAGCCGTGCGAGTCGATGACGACGATGACGCCGCTGAACTTCGGCTCCCGCGCCGACATCGCGCCGTGGATGGCATCCGCCGTGGTCACACCGCTGTTGCCGGGCGCCACCGCCGCCACCCAGACCGGTGGCTGGGCGCTCCACGTCCACGGACCGGCGAGGATCTGCCGATTCAGTTCGCCGACATTGCGCAGCGGCGGCCTGGCCCCGGGGTCGGTCACCACATGCGTCTCGGCGTTGAAGTGGGCCACCAGCTCGTCGGTGTAGGCGTCGGCCGAGGCGCGCGGAGCGAGCAGCAATGCCAGCGCCATGGTCAACGCAACGAGGGCGAGGCCACGGAATCGAAAGGTCACTTTTCTCCTGCCACGAGTCGTTGCGTCGATCCTGGCTGTTGCCCTCAGTGGGCGCCACTCAAATTGAGCGTGACGACACCCCCGATGATCAGGCCGACGCCGACGACCTTGGTCAACGATATCGACGAGCCCAGGAACAGCACGGCGATCAACACGATGAGGGCCGTGCCGATGGCCGACCACAACGCGTAGGCGACGTCGGTCTGCATGCCGCGCGAAATCGAGACCGCCAGCAGCGCGAACGAGATGGCGTAACCGATCAGGCAAACCACGGTCGGCCAGAGTCGGGAGAAACCTTCGGTGCTCTTGAGCAGGCTGGTCGCCACCACTTCCGCGAAGATCGCGCCGAGCAGGTACAGGTAGGTCAACATGCCCGACAACGCTAGCCGCGGGTATGGCGAACCTGACACACTGATCACCCTGGCGCGGCGTCCGTTCGGAAAGGAGTTGCGTGCGATGGCGTTTCCCGCTCACGTGTTGAGCCTCGACGTCAGCGGCGCGATCGGCGAGCGGGCATCGCTGGCGGCGACCTATTACCCGGCGCGCGCGGGCAACGCCGCGGCCGCCGTCCTCGTCTGCCTGCCGGGCGGCACCTACAGCCGCGAGTACTGGGATCTCGAGATTCCCGGCCACGACGGGTACAGCTTCGCCGAATTCGCCACCGGCGACGGCTACGCGGTCGTGACGATCGATCCGTTGGGCACCGGCGAAAGCTCGCAACCGGCCCGCGACTTCGACTTCGCCGACATCGCCGCCACGCTGGCCTGCGCCGTGGCGGCTCTGCCGGACACGATCGGCGTCCACGCGCCGCCGGTGGCCGTGGCGCATTCGCTGGGCGGGTACCTTGCCCTCACCCAGCAAGCGCTGTTCCCCAGTTACTGCGGCATGGCGCTCCTCGGGTGCACCAATCAGCACGTCGCGCCGCTGAACCTCGATGCCGCGCTCATCGCTCGCGCCGGATCCCCGCAGGGGCGCGCCGAGCTCGCCCAGGAAATCCTTTCGGCCTTGCCGCAGCCGTATTTCGAGGGCCCCCGCGAGCATCTGCAGAGCTGGTTTCACCTCGCCGACGTTCCCGCGGCCGTCGTCGCCGCCGACTCCGTCACCGCCAAGTCGGTGGTGCCGCGGGTGTTCGGCACGGCGATGATCCCCGGCATCGTGGCCGATCATGCGGCGCGCATCGACGTCCCGGTGCTGGTCGGTTTCGGCGCCGTCGACGTCTCACCGGATCCCCGCGCCGAGGCGGCGCTATACCGGAGTTGCCCCGACATCACAACGGTGGTGTTGGCGGACAGCGCGCACTGCCACAACATGGCGTCGAGCCGGCACCGGCTGTGGCGGCGACTGCTGGACTGGACCGCGACCGTAACGTGTGGATCGTGACGAAGGGTCTCGACCGCCGCCTGGCCCGCCATGCCCCGGCCGTGTTGTCCGCGTTTCGCCTCGTCTACGGCCTGCTCTTCGCCGCGTACGGGTCGAGGAGCCTGTTCGATTGGCCCGTACGCTCGCCGGTTGTCGTCGAGTTCGGATCCTGGCCCGGCTGGTATGCCGGCCTGATCGAGATCGTCGCCGGCCTGCTCGTCGCCGCCGGGTTGTTCACGCGCACCGCCGCATTCATCGCGTCGGGCGAGATGGCGGTCGCCTACTTCTGGATCCATCAGCCTATGGCCCTCTGGCCCGTCGCCGACCCGCCCGGGGGCAAC
This sequence comes from Mycobacterium sp. TKK-01-0059, assembly GCF_000709305.1. NCBI lineage: Bacteria > Bacillati > Actinomycetota > Actinomycetes > Mycobacteriales > Mycobacteriaceae > Mycobacterium > Mycobacterium sp. TKK-01-0059. The sequence goes on along the minus strand of NZ_KL446993.1, from coordinate 433,392 downwards.
GGCGGCGCGCTGTCCATCCTCTTCTGCTTCGCGTTCTTCCTGCTGGTCTTCATCGGCGGCGGCCCCTACTCGCTCGACGCGGCGCGCGGCAGGAGGCTTCCCCTCAACCGGCGATAATGGCATTCTCTGATGCGGAGAAGCCATTTCCGATGACGGCGGTTCCGGAGGAGGACGACCAATGAGCGTGCAGCGGTGCGACGGGATGGTGGCTCTCGTCACCGGGAGCAGCCGCGGCCTGGGCAAGGCGATTGCCGCGCGCCTGGCCGAGAGCGGAGCCACCGTGGCGCTGACCGCCCGCACGATGGAGCCCGACCCCAAATACCAAGGCTCGCTGAGCCAGACGCGCGACGAGATCGTCGCCGCCGGCGGGAAAGCCATTGCGGTCCAAGCGGATCTGTCCCAAGCCGAAGACCGCGAACGGCTCTTCGCCGAGGTAACCGGCGCCGTCGGCGCACCGGACATCCTGGTGAACAACGCCGCCGTCACCTTCCTGCGGCCCCTGGACGGGTTCCCCGAGCGGCGCGCCCGGCTGATGATGGAAATGCACGTCCTCGGCCCGCTGCACCTGTGCCAGCTGGCGATCCCCGCAATGCGCGAGCGCGGGCGCGGCTGGATCCTGAACCTCACCTCGGTGGGCGGCGACCTGCCACCCGGCCCGCCCTTCTCCGAGTTCGACCGGACCGCGGGCTTCGGCATCTACGGGACGGTCAAGGCCGCGCTCAATCGGTTGACGAAAAGCCTTGCGGCAGAACTGTACGACGACGGCATCGCCGTGAACGCCGCCGCACCGTCCAACCCCGTCGCCACGCCCGGCGCCGGCACCCTCGACCTGGCCAAGACCGACACCGAAGACATCGCCCTGATCACCGAAACCGCGTTCCGGTTGTGCACGGGCGATCCCAAGTCGTTGACCGGGCGCATCGCCCACACCCAGCCGTTCCTCGCCGAGGTCGGCTGGACGAGAACCGGCACGCTGGCTGAATGAGCAGAGCCGAGCTCGACCTGGGCGAACTGCGCGCGCGCCTCGCCGCTGCGGGGGTCACGGACGTCGCTCCACTGTCCGGGGGCGCCTCCAGCCTGACCTTCGGGGGTGATCTGGGTGGCCGGCGTGTGGTGATCAAGGTCGCCCCACCGGGCGTCGAACCGGTCGCTCATCGCGACGTGCTGCGCCAGGCGCGTATCCTCAAAGCCCTTGCCGCGACCAGTGTTCCGGTTCCCGATGTGCTGCGGGAGGACCCGGGACATCCCCCGGACGCACCGCCGCTGTATGTCATGTCCCGGGTCGACGGCGACTGTGTCGAACCGCTCTTCGACGGATGCGCGCCCTTTGCGGACGTGACCGACCGGTACCGGAACGCGTGCCGGGCCATGGCCGCGCTGCACCGGCTTTCGCCGACGGAGCTCGGGCTGGGCGATGAACCCGTCGTCGACCCGGTCGCCGAAGTCCACCGCTGGTCCGACACGCTGAACACCGTCGATCCGGCGCTGGCGCCCGGCTGGCCGAACGTCCGCGACGCCCTATTGGCCTGCGCGCCAAGCGCGATGGCGCCGGGCGTGGTGCACGGTGACTTTCGGCTGGGCAACCTGCTCGCCTCCGGGGCGCGGATCAACGCGGTGATCGATTGGGAGATCTGGTCGATCGGCGATCCGCGCATCGATGTGGGCTGGTTCCTGATCAACTGCGACCCGGACACCTACCGCAGAATTCGGGCCCCGGACCGGATGGCACCGCCGACCACCGAACTCGCCGAGCTCTATCGGTGCGAGTTGGGTTGCGAGGCAACCGATTTGGGCTGGTTCACCGCGTTGGCGTGCTACAAATCGGTGGCGACGTGGTCGCTGATCGTCAAGCACAACCGCCGAAGGCGGTCGCCGCGCGCCGAATTGGAAGCGATGGCAGCCAGTCTGCCGCGGCTACTGGGGCGCGCCCTGTCGATGCTGGCCTGACGGTACTCAGCCGCAGTGGGCCCCGAGATTTTGACAAACCATTCCGACACCGCCGCCGGTGGTCGACAGTTCGTTTTCATCATCGTCGATCGGATTCGTCATTGTCGTCGGGAACTGTATCGGCCATTCGTCGATCGCCGGGATGTCGGGCTGCTGGCCGGCGTCCGGATTCGCAAGGGCCGTCCCGGTGCCACCGGTCAGCGCCGCGAGGACCGTCGAACCCGCGACCAGTAGGCAAGCGCACCTGCGAGAAATCATCGCCACCCTCTCCGTGATCCGCCGGATACTGGAGATTGTCGAAACGCTACTGCCGATTCTACATTGCATAACAGTCACGAACGAACAACAAATGTGGATTGCCGGCCAGCAAATTTCGCGCACCAAATGCGACCCTGCGTACGGTTTCGCCCGTGAGGCCGGTAGCCATCGTCGTCCGTCGTGCCATGGCTATCGCCGCGTGCCTCGCCATGTCGGTGATCGCGGCGCCCTCGGCCGACTCCGAACCCCAGCTCGGTCCCGCCCCGCCCGATGCGGCGCCACCGGCCGGCGCGGCGGTGCCCTCGAATCCCCCCGCGATCCTGAACACCCCCGACGGCTGGACGCTGGGATTGGGCGCCAAGGACGAGATGCAGGTTCCGGTAGCGCCGCTGACCACCGCGATCTCGTCGCGCGAATACATGTCCAGCGGCGTATTCGTCGGCTCGCTCCGCGGACCCGAAGAGGCCCACGGCGTCCTGGAAGTCGGCTACCAGATCGGCTGTGGGATCGACATGAGCACCTCCAACGGTGTGATCATGGAGGGCGGCGCCGGGATCATCCCCGGTGTCAGCCCGACGTTCGACGCCACCGGCACGCTGCCGCCCCTGCTGCCGTTCGTGTCGGCACCCATCAACGGCGTGATGAGCGTGGGACTCAAGCCGGGCCTGGTGATCGTGGTGCCGGTGATCAAGAAGCAGTTCAAGGGCGCGAATCCCTGGGTGATGATCAGCAACTTCCACGTCAAGATCGACGGCTGCGTGGGCCAGTCGTTCATCCGCTCCTATGCGGTGCTGACCCGCCAGACCGACCTCTCCGACGTGGTGCTGTCTTACGTGGGCGTCACGAAAGCGGTTTAGCCGCGGGGGATGCCCGCCAGCTTGTCGGCGAACTTCGCCTCCGCCGCCGCGCGCAGCCGCAGCAAATGCTCGGAGGGAAACAGGTCGGGTGCGGGCTCGCGGTCTTTCAGCAACAGCCGCGCCAGCGTCACCTTGTGCACCTCCGTCGGGCCGTCGGCCAGCCCGAGCACGAACGACTCCACCAGGTACTGCACGAAGGGCATCTCGTGGGTGGTGCCCAGCGACCCGTGCAGCTGAAGCGCCCGCGAGGAGACGTCGTGCAGTACCTTTTGCATCATCGCCTTGACCGCCGAGATGTCGGCCCGCACGGCGTGGTAGTCGTTGAATTGGTCGATCTTCCAAGCGGTTTGCAGGGTCAGCAGCCGGAAGGCCTCGATCTCCATCCATGAGTCGGCGACCATCTGCTGCACGAGTTGTTTGTTGGCCAGGACCTCGCCCTGGGTGTAGCGCGATGCCGCCCGCTCGCAGATCATGTCGAAGATCCGGCGGACCAGCCCCACCGTGCGCATCGCGTGGTGAATGCGCCCACCGCCCAGCCGGGTCTGCGCGACGACGAACGCCCCGCCGCGCGGCCCCAGCATGTGATCGGCCGGCACGCGGACGTTTTCGTAGCGGACATAGCCCTCGCGCCCGCCGCCTGTGGGCTGGTAGCCCAGTCCCACGTCGCGCAGCACGTTGATGCCGGGGGCGTCACCGGGAACGACGAACATCGAGTAGCGCTCGTACGGCGGCGCCTCGGGGTCGGTCATCGCCATCACGATGATGAAGGACGCCATGGAGGCGAACGACGAGAACCACTTCTCCCCGTTGATGACCCAGTGATCGCCGTCTTGCACCGCGGTGGTGCGAAACACCTTCGGGTCGGCGCCGCCCTGCGGCTCGGTCATCGAGAAACAGGAGATGATGCGGTTGTCCAGCAGCGGCTCGAGGTAGCGCGCCTTGAGCTCGGGTGTGCCGTAGTGCGCCAGGATCTCGCTGTTGCCGGAGTCGGGCGCCTGTGAGCCGAAGACGATCGGAGCGCACTCCGAGCGACCGAGAATTTCGTTGAGCAGCGCCAGCTTCACCTGCCCGTAGCCCGGGCCGCCCAGGTGCGGGCCGAGGTGCGTGGCCCACAGCCCGCGCTCCTTGACGATCTCCTGCAGCGGCGGGATCAGCGCCTGGCGCACCGGATCGCCCAGGTCGTGAGACTCCTTGACGATCAGGTCGATCGGCTCACATTCCTCGCGGACGAAGCCTTCGACCCATTCCAGTTGCTCGGCCCATTCCGGGTCGGTGGAAAAGTCCCACGACATTCAGCGTCTCCTCTTGCTCTGTGCCACCACGCCGGAGTCGACGAGTTCGGCGATGGTTTGCGCGTCCAATCCCGCCTCGCGCAGCAGCGCTTGCGTGTGGTCGCCCGGCAGCGCGGGGGCCGACGGCGTAGCCGGTCGCGTGCGGGAGAAGCGCGGCGCCGGGGCGGGCTGGGTGATGCCGTCGAGTTCGACGAACGTCTGCCGCGCGACGTGGTGCGGATGGCGCGGCGCCTCAGTCAGCGAAAGCACCGGTGTGGCACAGCATCCCGGCGTGTCGAGGATGCGTTCCCATTCATCGCGGGGCTTCTCGGCGAAACGGGCGGCCAGGGCGGCGCGGTGCGCGGCCCACGCGGCCGGCGCGTCGTCGTCCTGGGGCACGGTGACGCCGAGGCGATCGCACAGTTCGGCGTAGAACTTCGACTCCATGGCACCGACGGCGATGTGACCACCGTCGGCCGTGGCGTAGACGCCGTAGAAGTGCGCGCCGCCGTCGAGCAGATTGGCTTCCCGTTCGTCGCGCCAGGTGCCGGCCGGCAGCATCCCGAAGTAGGGCGCCAAAAGCGTCGCCACGCCGTCGACCATCGCGACGTCGAGCACTTGACCCACCCCGGACTCGCGCGCCTCGAGGATCGCGCTGAGCAGGCCGACCGCCAAAAGCATTCCGCCGCCGCCGTAGTCGCCGATCAGATTCAGCGGCGGCACCGGTGATTCGGCGGTGCCGATGGCGTGCAACGCGCCCGCGAGGGCCAGGTAGTTGATGTCGTGACCGGCGTGACCGGCCAACGGCCCGTCCTGCCCGTACCCGGTCATGCGGGCGTAGACCAGGCGCGGGTTGCGTCCGGTCAGCGCGTCCGGCCCGATGCCCAGGCGCTCGGCCACCCCCGGGCGGTACACGTCGACGAAGGCGTCGGCGCCGGCGGCCAGCCGGTGCACCAGGTCCCGCCCACGGGGATCCTTGACGTCGGCGGCCAGCGACCGCTGGCCGCGCCGGACCGTGTAGTCGATCGGCAACGGCCCGTCGACCCCCGCGACGGCGTCGATGCGGACGATGTCGGCGCCCAAGTCGCCCAACAACATTCCGCAAAACGGCGCGGGCCCCAGCCCGCCCATCATGACGATGCGGACGCCGCGCAGGGGTCCGGTCATGAAGACCACTTCTTGCGGCGCTGCGCCGCCTCGTCCGTCGCGTGCGTGATCACCTGGTTGCGGTTCTCCAGTTCCAGCGCCGACTCGAAGCTCGCGGCGTCGGTGTTGACCTGCAGGGCGCGCTTGGTCAGTTGCGCTCCGAGCGGGGCATGCCCCGCGATCAACGTGGCCAACTCCACCGCGCGGCCGGCCAACCCATCCGCCGCGACGACTTCGCTGACCAGCCCGCGCCGATCGGCTTCGGTCGCCGACACCGTGCGGCCGGTGAGCATCCAATCGGCGGCCACGCTGGTGCCGACGATGCGCGGCAGGTGATAGCTCATGCCCATCTCGGCGCCCGAGAGCCCCAGCAGGATGGCGGCGTTGCCGAAAGTGGCGGCGGCCGAGCAGATTCGGATGTCCGCGGCCAGGCACAGCGCGAGGCCCGCGCCGACACAGGGGCCGTTGACGGCGGCGATGACGGGCTGCGGCAGGGCGCGCACCGCTTCGGCGAGGGCGGCCATCCTCTCCTGGAAGCGCATCCGCTCCAGCGCCGGCGCGCTGGCCTCGAGCATCGACGGCCCGAAGTCGCGCACGTCGATGCCCGCGCAAAACCCGCGTCCGGCGCCGGTCAGCACCACGGCGCGCACCGTGGCGTCGACGGCCAAATCGCCGAGCAGGTCGCGCAATTCGGTTTGCATCGCCTCGTTGATGGCGTTGAGCCGCTGCGGGCGATTCAGACGCAGGACGGCGACACCCTCACCGGGCCGGTCGAGCTCCAGCGTGGTCGGCACCCTCACACCCGCTCGATGATCGTCGCCGTGCCCATCCCGCCGCCCGTGCACATGGTCACCAGTCCCGTTGTCAGGTCGCGACGTTCGAGTTCGTCGAGAACGGTGCCGATCAGCATGGCGCCGGTGGCGCCGATCGGGTGCCCGAGCGCGATCGCGCCGCCGTTGACGTTGACCACGTCGGGATCGATGTCGAGATCGCGCATCGTCTTGAGCGGGACCGCGGCGAAGGCCTCGTTGATCTCCCACAGATCGATGTCGGCCACCGTCATGCCGGCGCGTTCCAGGCACCGCTGCGCCGCGGGGCCGGGCGCGGTGAGCATGATGATCGGTTCGCTGCCGATGGCCGCGGTCGCCCGGATCTGCGCCCGCGGGGTCACGCGGTGGGTGTGCATCCAGTTGGAGGAGGCGAGTAGCACGGCGGCGGCGCCGTCGACCACGCCGGACGAATTGCCCGCGTGGTGCACGTGATCGATGCGGTCGACGCCGGGATAGCGCTCGAGGCAAATCTCGTCGAACGTGCGTTGGTCGCCGTCGGCGCGGGCGGCCCCCATCGCCTCGAACGCCGGTTTGAGGCGTGACAGCGTCTCGGCGGTGGTGCCCGGGCGCGGATGCTCGTCGCATTCCACGCGGCCCTCCGGTGTGGCCACGTCGACCAGGGAACGATCGAAGCGCCGCTCCTCGATGGCCACGGCGGCGCGGCTCTGGCTCTGCGCGGCGTAGGCGTCGACGACCTCGCGGCCGAATCCCTCCAGGGTCGCGATCAGATCGGCCGAAATGCCTTGTGGCACAGTCGGGTACACCGTTCGAAGATCGGGGTTGTTGCCGTCGATCGTCGGGACCCCGGCCGTTACCCCCCACCGCGACATCGACTCGACGCCGCCGGCGATCACCAAATCCTCACTGCCGGCGGCGATGCCCGCCGCCGCAACGGTGACGGCCTGCTGGCCCGAGCCGCAGAACCGGCTCAACGTCATCCCCGGCACGGTCTCCGGCCAGCCCGCCAACAGAACGGACATTCGGGCGATGTCGTCGCCGTGGTCCCCGCTGAGGATGCCGTTGCCGGCGATCACGTCATCGACGTCGACCGGATCGAAGTCGGTCCGCTCGGCCAGCGCGGTGAGGCAGCGCGCGAGCAGGCCCTGCGGGTGCACCGCGTGCAGTCCGCCGTCGGGGCGGCCTCGCCCGCGCGGCGTGCGTACCGCGTCGAGAATCCAGGCGTCGATGGCGGACTCCGATCGTCGTGGTGGGCTCAGGTCACCAGCGATCGTAAATCGTCTCTCGGCCGCGGAGAACCACCTTCTCCGAATTGGCGAAGCGATTCTCGCGGGACGCGGGGCCGTGCGGGCGGTGCGTGCGGGGGCCAGCGCCGCGTGTGGCGCCGGTGGGCCGCTGAGGGGGCCCCAGTCACATCTGCCACACCGGCCCCCGGCCGGGGGCGCAAGCTGTTTGCCCGCCTCCTAGCGACAACGTCGTGCGGGGGCCCGGCGCGGTGCCGTCGTGCGGGGGCCCCGGCGCGGTGCCGTCGTGCGGGGGCCCCGGCGCGGTGCCGTCGTGCGGGAGCCCGGCGAGGTGCCGTTGTCGCTGGGAGGTGGGCATTCGCCACTGCCCTTCCGGGACGCGACCAATGGGGCCGATGTTGCGTGCCGCGCGATTGGGCGCAAACACGCTGCGCCGCAGCCCCGTTCACGCCACCCCCATCGGCCGCGCATAACCAGGCGCTGAGCGGGTAGCCGGGCGCCATGACCAAGATCGGATACTTTCTCACCTGCGAGCAATTCGGCCCCAAGGAGCTCATCGACCAGGCCAAGCGCGCCGAGGACGCCGGCTTCGACGCGCTGTGGATCTCCGACCACTACCACCCCTGGAACGACGAGCAGGGCCAAAGCCCGTTCGTGTGGGGAGTGATCGGTGCCCTCTCGGAGGCGACGTCGCTGCCCGTCAGCACCGCGGTGACCTGCCCGACCATCCGGATCCATCCGGCGGTCATCGCGCAGGCGTCGGCGACAGCGGCGGTGCAACTCGACGGGCGCTTCGTGCTGGGGGTGGGCAGCGGCGAGGCCCTCAACGAGCACATTCTGGGCGACCCATGGCCGTCCGTCGGTGTGCGCCTCGAAATGCTGGAGGAGGCGGTCGAGGTCATCCGCAAGCTGCACCAGGGTGGCGAGGTGAGCCACCACGGAAAGCACTACGAGGTGCAGGAAGCGCGGGTCTACACGCGGCCGGAGCAGCCGGTGCCGATCTACGTGTCCGCGTTCGGTCCCCAGGCCGTGGAGCTGGCCGCCCGCATCGGCGACGGGTACAGCATCGCCATGCCCGACGCCGATCTGGTCAAGCAATTCCGCGAGGCCGGCGGCGGCGACAAACCGGTACAGGCGGGGACCAAGGTCTGCTGGGATCGAGACGCCGAGGCCGCGCTCAAGACGGCGCATCGGTTGTGGGCCAATGAGGAGTTGCCCGGCCAGACCTCCCAGATCCTGCCGCGGCCCAAGGATTTCGCCGCACTCATGTCGCTGGTGCCACCGGAGACGGTCGCCGAGAGCGTCGCCTGCGGCTCGGACCCCGAGAAGCACATCGCGCAGGTGCGCCAGTACATCGACGCCGACATCGACGAGATCTACGTTCAGCAGATCGGTCCCGACATGGACGGTTTCTTCGCGGCGTGGCGCCAAGCCGTGTTGCCCGAGTTGCGCGGCGAAACCCGCTGAACCTCAGCCGAACGGCGGGCCGTCGAACCGATCCCGGGTAATGAACTCCGCGACCGGCCGACGGCGCAGTTTGCTCAGCTGCCGCACCGGTTTGCCGAGCGGCACCACCGCGGCGACCGCGTGCCGATCGGGGATGCCCAGCAGCCCGCGGACGTCACCTTCGGCGGCGATGGCCATCGTCGTGATGGTGCCGCCGTAGCCCTCGCTGCGCGCGGCGAGCAGGATGTTCCAAATCAGCGGATAGACCGACGCCCCGCCGGCGATGCCGACGCGGTCCAGATGTTGATCGAGGGCGGCGACGACGGACAGATCCACCGAAACCACCAGAACCACAGGCGCTTTCGCGATCGGCGCGACGAACGTGTCGGGGATCTCCGTCTCCTCGATGGCCTTCTGCGGCACCGCGCTGGGATGGATTGAATTCCAGGGGTTTTCACCCGCCTGCAGCTGCGCGAAGTACCGGCGCGCGGCGGGTATCCCGAGTTCGGCCAGCCTGCGCCGCACCGCCGCGTCGCGCACCACGGTGACGTGGGCGCCCTGCCGGTTGCCGCCGCTGGGCGCGAAGCGGGCGTTGTCGAAGATGCGCCCCAGCGCCTCGTCGGGCAGCGGATCGTCGGTGAATTCCCTTGCGGCGAACGCCGTTCGCATCACGTCGTAGAGCTGCATGCCGGGGCGGCTCATCAACTCGCCGACGCGCACCGCTCCAGGCGGAAGGTGCGCTCAAACCCGGCCGGGTGCGTCGTCAGGGTCACTTCCACCGCCCCGCTGGGAGCGATGACGTAGCGCTCCTCGACATCGGGGCCGTCCCGCCCCTCCGCCCAGCGGCCGACCGGCTGACGCCCGAGGTCGTCCCGGTCGCGCAGGGCAGGGTCGAACGGAAACAGCACCGGGTCGTACGGCGTGACGTCGCCGTCCGGCCGCCCGTTGACCAGGCGGCTGCACTCCACGAACCGGAAGTGCCCGATGTTGTGCGCCGCCCGATATCTGCGCTTCACCACCAGCGGGGATCGGCCGTCGTCGGGAAGCGAGACGTCCTTGCACACGATCGGGTCGAACACGACCCCGGCGCCGGCCTCCGCCTCCCGGAAGACGCCGAAGTTTCTCGAAAAGCGTTCGGACAGCGCGAAACCCGATTCCTTGTCGAGGAAGACGGCAAGGCCGATGGCCGTGGCGGCGAAGGGGTGCGGCGAGCGCTTGACCCGCTTGTCGCCGAAGGTGCTGCGCAGCATCCGGGACACCAGCGGGAAACCGCCCGCGCCGCCGACGACGTAGATGCCCGCCACCTCCGAGAGGTCCACGTCCTTGCGGCCGCGCGCCGGGTCGCGCAGGACCCGGTCGAGCAGCTCCATCGTGCGGTCGACCAGCGGCGCACACACCGCGTAGACGTCGTCGATGGGGCAGGAGAACGGGGGACGATCGACGGGGGAGAGGTCCACCAGGAAGCGTCGCGTCTGCGGCCCGACCGCCTCCTTGCGGGTGGCGCATTCCTCGGCGAGCAGGTCGCGCGTGGCGGCGTCGACGCCGGGCACGCCGGCGCCGGCCAGCACCAGCTCGACGATCGCCTCGTCGAAGTCGTCACCGCCCAGCCGCTGGATGCCCTCGCTGACGACGACCTCGTTCGCGTGCCCGGTCATCTTCAGCAGCGAGGCGTCGAACGTGCCGCCGCCCAGGTCGTAGATGAGGACGTGTTCGCGTTTGGCGGTGATGGTGGAGCGGTACCGGTGGGCGTATTCCAGGCTGGCCGCCGACGGCTCGTTGAGCAGGGCGACGACCCGGAATCCAGCGGCCACGTAGGCATCCAGCGTGAGGAGGCGCTGGGCGCTCGAGGCGTTGGCCGGCACGCTGATCGCGGCTTCGATCGGTTCGTCGGAGGCCAGGTCGGCGTTGGAGTGACGCTGCAGGTCGGTTTTGAGTTGCGCCAGGAACCCGGTGAGCAGATCGGCCAGGCGGTAGTCACGCCCGGCCAGGTTGACCTGGGTCTGCGGGCCGGCGTCGTTGAGCAGACGCTTGAACGAGCGCAGCACCGACCACCCCGGATCGTGCCGGACGGCCGCGGCGTCGGCGCCGAAGCGCAACTCGCCGGCGGCATTGGCGGCGATAATCGACGGCCACGCGTCGACGCCGTCGAAGGAGACAACGGGATAGTTGCCTCGATCAACGGCCGCGACGACGGTGTGGGTGGTGCCAAAGTCGATGCCGACTCTCATCGCGCAAGTTTAGGACCGCGCCTCGGGCTTGGGCACAACCTTTTCGTTCGGCGCGTCCGGTCGCCTGTAAGAAAGGCCTCGCCTAGTACAGCGCGCGCACGGCGTCGATGGTGTCGGCCTCGGCGGGGCCCTTGTCGTCGCGATACCGCACCACGCGGGCGAACCGCAGCGCCAGCCCGCCGGGGTAGCGCGACGATTTCTGCACGCCGTCCAGGGCCACCTCGACCACCTGCTCGGGTCTTACGTGCACGACGTAGCCGTCCGTCCCGCCGATCGCCAGGTCGGTGAACCGGGCGGTCTGCCAGTCCAGCATCGCGTCGGTCATGCCCTTGAAAGTCTTTCCCACCATGACGAATTCGCCGCTGTCCGGGTCGCGGGCGCCCAGATGGATGTTGGAAAGCTTGCCGCGGCGGCGCCCCGACCCCCATTCCACGGCCAGCACCACCAGGTCCAGGGTGTGCACCGGCTTGACCTTCAGCCAGCCCGCCCCGCGGCGGCCGGCCTGATACGGCGCGTCCGGCGCCTTGGCCATCACACCCTCGTGGCCGGCGGCCAGCGTCGCGTCCAGGAAGGCGCCGGCCTCCGCGGGGTCGGAGGTGAGCAGCCGATCGACCCGCAGCGCGGGCGGCACCAACGCGTCCAGGGCGGCCAGCCGGTCGGTGGTCGGCGCGTCGAGCAGGTCGACGCCGTCGCGGTGCAGGATGTCGAAGAAGAACACCGAAAGTGGTTGCGCGGCAAGGGCCGCGGCGACATCGACCGAGCGGCCGAACCGGGAGGCGGTGACCTGGAAGCGCTGCGGCCGGTTGTCGGGCCGCAGCGCGATCGCCTCGCCGTCGGCGATCAGGTCGTTCACCGGCAGCGCCAGCGTCGACTCCACCACCTCGGGCACCCGCGCGGTGACATCGTCGAGGCTTCGGGTGTAGACGGTGACCTGGTCGCCGGAGCGGTGGATCTGCACTCGCGCCCCGTCCAGCTTGGCCTCGAAAATCGCCCGCCCGCCGTGGCGTTCGATCGCGTCGGCCACACTGGGCGCCGTCTGCGCCAGCATCGGGCCGACCGGGCGGCCGACCCGCAGGGTGAAGGCCTGCAGGGCGGCGGGTTCGCCGGACAGGGCCGCCGCCGCGACCGCGGGCAGGTCCCCGCCCAGCATCGCGGCCCGCTGCACCGCGGCCGCCGGGATCCCGGCGGCCTTGGCCACCGCGTCGGCCATGATTCCGGCCAGCGCGCCCTGGCGCAGTTCGCCGCCGAGCAGTCGCAGCAGGAACGTCTGCTCGGCTTGGGTGGCGGCGGCGAACAGGGTGGCAAGGAGCGCGGCGCGGCGCGCCTGTGCGCCTTTGCCGGACACGGCGCCGATCTCGGAGAAGGTGGCGTCGACGGCGCTCACGGTCAGCGTGGCGCGGGAGGCCGGCGGCGGGCGCGAGCGCAACGCCGCCCAGCCGACCCCGATCTGGCGCTGCCGCAACTCGCCGGACAGCCAGGACACGACGATCATGACGAGGGCGGGATCGGGTGCGGCCCGCGCCAGTAGGTCGGCGATGTGGGCGACTTTTCTCAGCCGCGACGACGTGCTTCCGACGTCGGTGGACGCCGTTGCCACGTCGAGGAGGAGCACGGTTGCCAGCTTGGCATGGCTCGGTGACAAGCGTCCGGAGCGGACACGCTAGCGTGCCTACGTAACGTTACAGATTGCTTCGATTCTGACAAGCAACAAATGGGAGGTCCGGATGGAGATCAAAGGAAAGAAGGTCGTCGTCATCGGCGGCGCGTCGGGGATGGGTCGGGCCAGCGCCGAGCTGCTGCACGATCGCGGCGCGGACGTCGCGGTGCTCGACCGCGAAGGCTCCGACGGTAAGACGGTGGCCGAAGGCATCGGCGGTACCTTCTATCCCGTCGACGTCACCGACTTCACCGGCACCGAGGAGACGCTGCAGGCCGCGGTCGACAAGCTCGGCGGGCTGCACGTCGTGATCACCACCGCGGGTGGCGGGATCGCCAAGCGGACCCTGACCAAGTCCGGGCCGCACGACCTCGAATCCTTCCAGTCGGTGATCGACCTCAACCTCATCGCCACCTTCAACATCAGCCGGCTGGCCGCCGCGCACATGGCTAAGAACGAGCCCGAAGACCCCGACACCGGCGAGCGCGGCGTCATCATCAACACCGCGTCGATCGCGGCCTTCGAGGGCCAGATCGGGCAGGTCGCCTACACCGCCGCCAAGGCGGGCATCGCCGGTATGTGCCTGACCATGGCACGTGACCTGGGCTCGGTGGGCATCAGGGTGCTGGGGATCGCGCCGAGCCTCTTCGCGACGGGCCTGACCCAGGGCATTCCCGACGAATTCGCGGCGGCCCTGACCAAAGACGCGGCCTTCCCCAAGCGGCTGGGCCGTCCCGAGGAGTACGCCAAGCTGGTGGCCGCCATCGTGGACAACCCGATGCTCAACGGCCAATGCCTGCGCCTGGACGCCGGGCAGCGGTTCGCGCCCAAGTAGGCGCCGCCCGTTGGGGCCCTCCCCGCATTAAGTACACTCTTTAGCCAGCCGCCCCGCTTCCCCTCGAAGCGGGGCAGGCACCCAGCAATCACACCCGGCTGGCATGCGGCGCGCGAGGAGGGCCCCTCATGGGAATCGCATTAACCGACGACCATCGTGAACTCGCCGAGGTGGCTCGCGGGTTCCTGACCGCGCAAAAGGCGCGCTGGGCGGCGCGATCGCTGCTCGATGCCACCGACGAACCCCGGCCCGGATTCTGGCAGAACCTGGTCGAGTTGGGCTGGCTCGGCCTGCACGTCGACGAAGAGTACGGCGGCTCCGGCTTCGGGCTGCCCGAACTGGTGGTGGTGATCGAAGAGCTCGGCCGCGCGGTGGCGCCGGGGCCGTTCGTGCCGACGGTGATCGCGTCGGCGGTGATCGCCAAAGACGGTGCGGCCGAACAGAAGTCGCGGCTGCTGCCCGGCCTGATCGACGGAACGGTCACCGCGGGCGTCGGACTGGACGGCCAGGTGCAGGTCGCCAACGGCGTCGCGAACGGCGAGGCCGGAATCGTGTTGGGCGCCGGCCTTGCCGAGCTGCTGCTGATCGCCGCCGGCGACGACGTGCTCGTGCTCGAGCGCGACCGCGCCGGCGTTTCGGTCGAGGTGCCGGAAAACTTCGATCCGACACGGCGATCCGGCCGGGTTCGCCTGCAGGACGTGCGGGTGTCCGACGACGACATCCTGGCGGGGGCGCGGCAGTCGGCACTGGCCCGGGCCCGCACCCTGCTGGCCGCCGAGGCGGTCGGCGGGGCGTCGGACTGCGTCGAGGCGGCCGTCGACTACGCCAAGGTGCGCCAGCAATTCGGGCGCACCATCGCCACCTTCCAAGCGGTCAAGCATCACTGCGCGAACATGCTGGTGGGCGCGGAGTCCGGGATCGCCGCCGTCTGGGACGCCGCCCGCGCGGCGGGCGAGGACGCCTCGGAGGACGAGGCGCAATTCCGCCTGATCGCCGCGACGGCCGCGGCGCTGGCGTTCCCGGCCTACGTCCGCAACGCCGAACTCAACATCCAGGTGCACGGCGGCATCGGTTTCACCTGGGAACACGACGCGCACCTGCACCTGCGGCGTGCCGTGGTGACCACGGCGCTGTTCGGTGGTGACGCCCCGGCCGCCGACGTCTTCGAGCGCACCGCCGCCGGCGCCGTCCGCGAAAACAGCCTCGACCTGCCGCCCGAGGCCGAAGAACTCCGCGCCGGCGTCCGCGCCGACGTCGCCGAGATCGCCGCCCTGGACAAGGACGCCCAGCGCGACAAGCTGATCGAGACCGGCTACGTGATGCCCCACTGGCCCAAGCCGTGGGGACGCGCGGCCGACGCTGTCGAGCAGCTGGTGATCGAGGAGGAGTTCCGCGCGGCCGGTATCAAGCGGCCCGACTACGGGATCACCGGCTGGGTGATCCTCACCCTCATCCAGCACGGAACGCCTTGGCAGATCGAACGATTCGTGGAGAAGGCGCTGCGCAAGGACGAGATCTGGTGCCAGCTTTTCTCCGAACCCGACGCCGGCTCGGACGCCGCGTCCATCAAGACGCGGGCCACCCGCGTCGACGGTGGCTGGAAGATCAATGGCCAGAAGGTGTGGACCAGCGGGGCGCACTACTGCGCGCGGGGGCTGGCCACCGTGCGCACCGACCCCGACGCCCCCAAGCACGCCGGCATCACCACGGTGATCGTCGACATGAAAGCGCCCGAGGTCGAGGTGCGGCCCCTGCGGCAGATCACCGGCGGCTCGGACTTCAACGAGGTCTTCTTCAACGACCTGTTCGTGCCCGACGAGGACGTCGTCGGGGAGCCCAACTCCGGCTGGACGGTCGCCCGCGCCACGCTCGGCAACGAGCGGGTCAGCATCGGGGGCAGCGGGTCGTTCTACGAGGGCCTGGCCTCGCAACTGGTGCAGCTGACCCGGGAACGACCGGATCGGTTGGCGGGTGGGCACGTTCGGGTCGGGAACTACCTGGCCGGGGAGACCGCACTGCGCCTGCTGAACCTGCGGCGCGCCGCACGCAGCGTCGAGGGCGCGGGCCCGGGCCCCGAGGGCAACGTGACCAAGCTGAAGCTGGCCGAGCACATGGTGGAAGGCGCCGCGATCATGGCGGCGCTGCTGGGTCCCGAGGTCGCGCTGCTCGACGGCGCCGGCGCCCTGGCCGGCCGGCTGATGATGGGAGCGCGCGGCATGGCGATCGCCGGCGGCACCTCCGAGGTGACCCGCAATCAGATCGCCGAGCGGATCCTCGGCATGCCGCGTGACCCGCTGATCAACTGATTCCGCGGCTCACGCCGGCGCGAACTGCGGCGCGCCGGCGGCGCCCCGCTCCGGGCGGAGTGTGACCGGCATCCCGCAGGTCACCGAATCGGGTTCGCAGTCAACGATATTGGCCGCCACCCGTAGGCCACTCTGCTCGGCGAGTTCGACGATGGCGATGACGTAGGGGGTGGGGATCTCCGGGTTGTACGGGTGGTGGTTGACCGTGTAGGTGAACACCGTGCCGCGCCCCGACACCTCGCGCGCCACCAGCGAGCCCCCGCACTCGCGGCATTCGCCGCTCGCCGGATGCACCCAGCGCGCACAGCCGTCGCAGTACTCGATGAGCAGCGCCCCGTCTGACACGACGAATACAGTACACTCAATTGATTCGACGCGGCGACGGTGTGGTCTGACGGGCGGTGTACATGACGCATTTCGAAAAAGACGCGATCTTGTCCGGCATCGGGATCTCGCGGATCGGCCGTCGCACCGGCATTCCAGGCCTGGAGCTGACGATGGAGGCGGTGCGCGGGGCCATCGAGGACGCCGGATTGGCCGCGACCGACATCGACGGGATCGCCACGCTCGGCGACACACCCGCCGAAGACGTCAACGCGCAACTGCGCATCGACGCCGCGGACTGCGGGTCCGGGTTCGGCACCGGCGGCCTGCTGTCGCCGGTGATGTCGGCCTGCCGCGCGGTCGCCGAACGCCGAGCCCGGCACGTCGTGGTGTACCGGACCATCCAGATGCTCGGCGGCACCGTCCCGGTCAAGCAGGAAGAGAACGCTCCCGCCCCTCCCTTGGCGCGGATGTTCGAGACACCCGAGGGCGAGCCGAAGCCCGCCGTCGGGGCGATGGACGACGTCAACGATCTGGTTGCGGCGCAGGCTTATTCGGCCGCCAACTGGCTGGCGCTGAACTGCCGTCGTCACATGGAGCTGTACGGGACCACCAAAGAGCAGCTGGGGTGGATAGCGCTCAACGGCAGGCGCAACGCGGCGCTGAATCCCCGTGCGGTGTACCGGGATCCGATGACGATGGCCGACTACCTGGGGGCGCGGCCGGTCTCCACCCCGCTGGGACTGCTGGACTGCGATGTCCCGATCGACGGCTCGATCGCGGTGGTGGTGTCCCACGCGGAGTACGCCGCCGACTGTCCGCACCGCGCGGTGCGGGTGGAGGCGATCGGCGGATCCGACGGCGCCGGTGGCTGGTTTCACCGCGACGACTACCCGAAGATGGCGATGTCGGACGCCACGGCGCAGATGTGGTCGCGGACGCAGCTGCGGCCCGCCGATCTCGACATCGCCCAGTTGTACGACGGATTCACCTATCTCACGCTGGCGTGGCTGGAAGCCCTCGGTGTGTGTGGGGACGGCGAGGCCGGGCCCTTCGTCGAAGGCGGCGCGCGGATCGCCCGCGACGGCATGCTGCCGCTGAACACCTACGGCGGCCAACTCTCGGCGGGGCGTATGCACGGCTACTGGGCGTTGCACGAGGGGTGCCTGCAACTACGCGGCGACGCGGGGGAGCGGCAGGTCGCCCGCCGCCCGGAGGTCGGCGTCGTTTCCGTCGGCGGTGGGCCCGTCGCGGGGTGCATGCTGCTCACCTGTTGAGCGTGTGATTGAGTTCAGATGAGTGAGGACCCGAAGGCCGGCCACGCGGACAAACTGGCGTCGATCCTCGCCCGCGACATCGAGGCGGACATCGTCCGCCGCGGCTGGGCCGTCGGCGAATCGCTGGGATCCGAACTCGCCCTGCAACAACGCTTCGGCGTGAGCCGATCGGTGCTGCGCGAGGCCGTTCGCCTGGTCGAGCACCACCAGGTCGCACGGATGCGGCGCGGCCCCAACGGCGGGCTGTACATCTGCGAGCCCGACGCCGGGCCCGCCACCCGCGCCGTCGTCATCTATCTCGAATATCTGGGCACGACGCTGGGCGATCTGCTCAACGCGCGTCTGGTGCTCGAGCCGTTGGCGGCCTCGCTCGCCGCCGAGCGCATCGACGAAGCCGGCATCGCGCGGCTGCGGGCGGTGTTAGACGCCGAGGAAAAGTGGAAGCCGGGCTTGCCGGCGCCGCGCGACGAGTTCCACATCGCGCTGGCCGAGCAATCGAAAAATCCCGTGCTGCAACTGTTTATCGACGTCCTGATGCGGCTCACCACGCGCTACGCGCTGGCGTCGCGAACGGACTCGGCGACCGAGGCCATCGAGGCGGTCGAACACCTGCACGCCCACCACTGGAAGATCGTCGCCGCCGTCACGGCCGGTGATTCCGCGCGCGCCAAGACGCTGTCCGAGCGACACGTCGAGGCGGTGACGGGCTGGCTGCAACGGCACCATCCCGGCGAGAGGGCCCGCGGGCGCACGCGGCGGCGGCGTCTCGATTCCGAGGTGCCCCGCGGCAAGCTGGCCGAGATGCTGGCCGTCACCATCGGCGACGACATCGCCGCCAGCGGCTGGCACGTCGGGTCGGTCTTCGGCACCGAGGCGGCCCTGCTGGAGCGCTACCGGGTGAGCCGCGCGGTGTTCCGCGAGGCGGTGCGCCTGCTCGAATACCACTCGATCGCCCACATGCGGCGCGGACCCGGCGGCGGACTCGTCATCGCCGAACCCGCGGCCCAGGCCAGCATCGACACGATCGCGTTGTACCTGCAGTACCGCGACCCGAGCCGCGAAGACCTACGGTGCGTCCGAGACGCCATCGAGATCGACAACATCGCCAAGGTCGTCAAGCGGCTCGACGAGCCCGAGGTGGCGGCATTCCTCGCCGCGCATCGATCACGGCTGCCGGACGCCGCGCAGCCGACGCCCGACGACGTCCGGCGGGCGATCGCGGAGGAGTTCAATTTTCACGTCGGGTTGGCCCAGCTGGCCGGCAACGCGCTGCTCGACCTGTTCCTCCGGATCATCGTCGAGTTGTTCCGCCGGCATTGGTCGAGCACCGGGCAGGCGCTGCCCACCTGGTCGGATGTGCTTGCCGTGCACCACGCTCACTTGCGGATTGTCGAGGCGGTGGAGGCCGCCGACGAGAGCGTCGCCCGCTATCGCCTCCGCCGTCACCTCGATGCCGCCGCCTCCTGGTGGCTGTGATCGCGCCACCCGATGTCGCCCGCCGCGGGTGTGCGCGCAAATGTGATCTGTTGCGCGGCATAGCGAAGGCCCGTCTTGGGTACTGGAAGGGGGGATGGGCGACAGCCGATCCAGCAGGGGGTTGGCGCAAGTGATCGAAAGCGAGAGCGCTGAAGTGACGGCGGATACCGAAACCAGACAATACGGTTTCGTCCACTCCGCGTTGATTTATCACTCTCAGCAGGAGTTTTTGGACCTGGTGGGCCGCTTCGTGGGCGACGGTTTGGCATCAGGCGAGGCGGTGCTGCTCGCCGTGCCTCCCGAGACCCTGGCCCTGCTGCAGGGCGAGTTGTACGCCGGCCAGGCGCTGCCCGCCGACGTGTATATGACCGACGTCACCGACGCTGCCCGGAATCCGAGCCGGTTCATGGCGATGGAGGGCGCGTTCATCGACGAGCACCCGGATCGGCGGGTGCGGATCGTCAGCCAGCTCGCGTGGCCGGGCCGCACCGAGGAGGAGTTCGTCGCCTGCATCGAGCACGAAGCGCTGGTCAACACGGCGATGGACGCATACCCGGCAACAAGCCTGTGCCTCTACGACGCGAGCGCGATCGGCGACCAAGTCCTGGAGGATGCGCGAGCGACGCACCCGTTGTTGTGGAAAAGCGGTGCGCTACACCGCAGCCCGGACTATGCGCCGAACGAAGTGCTGCAGCGTTGCAACCAGCCGTTGGCCGCGAATCCCGGCGCCGTCACCTACATGGTGAGGAAGTCCGCGGACCTTCGGCCCGCCCGCTCGTTCGCCGTCGACTATGCGGGGTGGATGGGGCTTTCCCAGGAGTGCATCGAGGATCTGCAGCTGGTCGCCACCGAGTTGGCCAGCAATAGCCTGATGTACACCGGGGGCGCCTGCCGGTTGGCCTTCTGGAAAGACGACGGATATCTGGTGTGCGAGGCCCGCGACACCGGACAGTTCGACGATCCGCTGGTGGGCCGCCTCGACCCGGGTCCGTGCGGCCCCGCCAGCCGCGGGCTGTACTTGGTCAACGCCATTTCGGATTTGGTGCGCACGCACACCACCAGGACCGGTACGACGATTCAGGCGTATCTGCGCTTCGAGTCGGCGGCCAGTCCGGCGGGGTAGCAAGCGACCCGCCGGCAAGGGGATCCGGCGGGTCGCTGGGGTATTCGGTTACAGGATGCAGCCAAGTCCCAGGAGACCACAGCCGCTGTCGGCGGGCGCGGTGGTGGCCGTCGTCGCCAAGCATCCGGTCGGTGCGAAAAGCACGACCGCAAATCCGATGGCTGCTACGGCAGCTTTAATGGTCTTCTTTGTCCTGATTGGATTCATAACAATACCTTTCATCCGGAGGCATCGGCCGCGCGTGCAAACCGCTACAAAGTGGATGTTATAACGATAATTAAACACACGTAAAGTCCCATCGCATTATCCTTGACGAGCTGCCTTGGGGCACGTATCCATACCAATCATCCGGTGCCACAACGTCATTGACACAGCGATATCGGCCGGCGCTTCGCGCTTGCGACGCCTTTAGGCATGAATGTATCGACTTAGCGCGGCATCACTAAATGTCATTAATACGTCGCACTCGCCAATGATTCGACTACGAGAAATGCAGTCTGATCCGACTTCTTAATCCGCGACGACTGGATATTGCAGGCGACCCGAAGGGAACAGCTTCAGGCAGCGGTCCCCTCGGGTGCCTATCGTGATCCCTCAGAGCACGCAGTCAATGACTCCGCCACAGCCGGTCGTGCTGGTGGTGGGCGCACATCCCGTCAGTCCAAGCAGCGCCGCGGCCAGCCCGACGGCCGCTGCAACAGCTTTGAGGGTGTTCGACTTCATGATCGTGCCTTTCAGGTGAGGGGTAGTGTTCAACAGCCGTCTAATTGACTGTCGTTGCGCTTCATACCCCCTGTTAGACGTGTGTAAACCAAACTTTTCGTATTATTTTCTATATTTTTTTGTACGGTCGTATGGGAAGTTGCAGGAGCGGAGCGAAGGGGGCTAATGTCGTCGCTCATGCGTCTTCTCGCGCGTTTCGTAGTAGCCGGCACCCGCAGCGGGGTCTGATCCTGACCGACCCCCCGCTGTGGGTCGGAAGCTACTGCCGTCGGTCGCTCCAGCTGACCAGAGAAGACCGGCACCATGACTTTTCCCGAGCGCAACCCGCTCCAACATCTCGACCCCGCCACCGCATGGTTCGGCGATCGTTTCGGCGTCTCGTTGCCCCGCGGGCTGCGGGAGCACGCCGACGCCATGTCCTGGGAGACCTTCGTCGCGACGTACGCGCGCAGCACCGGGCCGCTGCGGCTAGGCCAATGGGAGTGCACGGGCGCGGTGCGACCGGGCCCGCAGGCCCGCAACTTCCAGGCCGTGATCGCCCTGGGCGACCGCATCGGCACCGCGACCGTGGCCGCCAGCGGCCCGATCGCGGCCCTGACCGCGATGCTGCACCAGCGCGGGATCACCGTCGAAATCGTGAACTTCCATCAGATGCAGTCGCCCACCGGCACAGCCACTTTCATCCGCGGCAGCGACGGTGCCCGCGCCGAGTGGGCGATGGGCCTCTCGGACGATCCGACGCAGTCGGCGCTGCGCGCGGTCATCGCCTGCGCCAACCGGTTGCTCGCGGTCGACTGATGCCGCGCGCAACCAACTAGAGGAGTTTCATTTGCGCTAGCGCCGGTGGTAGCGCAAATGAAACTCGGTCTCTACCGCGCCGGCGGTGACGGTGACACGCCGTCGCGGAAGTTCAGAGCGGGCGCAGGACGATCGGCATACCGTCCATCGGAATCGGCATGCCGCCGTAATCCCAGCGCGGCTGGTAGCCCGGCCGGGCCAGCTCGATGCGGTAGCGGCGCAGCAGCCGGTGCACCACGGTCTTGACCTCCAGCTGACCGAACACCATGCCGATGCACTTGTGCGCGCCGCCGCCGAAGGGCGCGAAGGCGTAGCGGTGATTCTTGTGCTCCGAGCGTGGTTCGGCGAACCGCTCGGGGTCGAATTTGTCTGGCTCCGTCCACAATTCGGGCAGTCGGTGGTTCATGCCGGGCCAGATGGTGATGTTGGTGCCGGCCGGGATGTAATGGCCCAGCAGCTCGGTGTCGCGCACCGCCATCCGCATGTTGAACGGCAACGGCGTCACCATCCGCAGCGATTCGTTCATGATCAGTTCGAGCGTTTCCAGCTTCTCCAGCGACTCGATGTCCAGCGGCCCGTCGCCGAGCCTGGCCGACTCCTCGCGCGCCCGCTCCTGCCATTCCGGGTTGGCGGCCATGTTGTAGACCATCGTGGTGGTCGTCGACGTGGAAGTGTCGTGGGCGGCCATCATCAAGAAGATCATGTGGTTGACGATGTCGGAGTCGGTGAAGCTGTTGCCGTCGTCGTCCTCGGTGTGGCACAGCACCGTGAGCATGTCGTTGCCCGTGGCGTTGCGGCGCTCCTTGACCCGCTCGTTGAAGTAGTCCTCGAGCAGCTGGCGGGCGCGCAGGCCGCGCCACCACTTGAACGGCGGAACCGGCTGCCGGATGATCGCCCCGCCGGCGCGGGTCGTGGTGGTGAACGCCTGGTTGACCTTGGTGACGAGGTCGTGGTCGGACCCTGGCTCGTGCCCCATGAACACCAAGGACGCGATGTCGAGGGTGAGTTCCTTCATCGCCGGGTGGAACAGGAACCGGGCGTCGTTGGTCGGCCAGCCGGCGACGATGTCGGTCGCCACGCGGTCGATGTGCTCGACGTAACCGGTCAGGCGGCTGCGGGTGAACGCCTCCTGCATGATGCGCCGGTGGTACATGTGCTCGTCGAAGTCCAGCATCATCAGCCCGCGGTTGAAGAACGGCCCGATCACCGGGTGCCAGCCCTTCTGCGAGAAGTCCTTGTTGCGGTTGGAGAACACGGCCTGGGTGGCGTCGGGCCCCAGCGCCGTGACCGCCGGCATGATCGGCGAATCGAGGTAGATCAGCGGGCCCTTGTTCCGGTAGAGGTACAACGCGTAGTCCGGGCCGCCGCGGAACAGTTCGATGATGTGGCCGAGGATCGGGAGCCCGGCGTCGCCCATCACGGGCTTCAGGTCGCTGCCGGCGGGCGGTTCCGCCAGGACTTTCGTGTCCCATTCGTGGGCGAGCAGACGCTTCTCGATCGCCCCCATGCCGGGGATGGTGTTCAGCGTCGGGGTGAATCGGCGCCGCGCCTGATCCAGCAGGTAGTGCGGAGTGCTGATGGTGGCGGTCATAGACGCTCCTTTGCGTGCCTTCGGGGTGACAGCGGTCACTGATTATTACCTTCGCTGAAAAACTTGACGGCTGTCAAGTTTGCTTTTTGCGCGCCGTGGTGCAAGGTCAGGGAGTGAGCAGCCACCCCGCCAATCCGGAGCCGGGCGCGCGTCGGCGTGGCGACAAGCAACGCCAGGCGATCGTGGAGGCCGTGCGCGAACTGCTGCAGGAAAAACCGTTCGCCGAGTTGTCGGTCAGCACCATCAGCCTGCGGGCCGGGGTCGCCCGTTCGGGCTTCTACTTCTATTTCGACTCCAAATACGCGGTGCTCGCACAGCTGATGGCCGAGGCCACCGAAGAGCTCGAAGAACTCACGCAATACTTCGCGCCACGCCAGGCGGGCGAGTCACCCGAGGAGTTCGCCAAGCGGATGGTCGGCAGCGCCGCCGCCGTCTACGAGCACAACGATCCGGTGGTGACCGCCTGCAACGAGGCCCGCCACACCGACGTGGAGATCCGCGATCTGCTTGACCAGCAGTTCGAGGTGGTGCTGGCGCAGATCGTCGCCATCGTCGAGGCCGAGATGAAGGCCGGGACCGCCCGGCCGATCAGCGACGATCTGCCGACGCTGATCCGCACCCTGACGGGTACCACCGCGCTGGTGTTGACCGGCGACCCGGTTCTGACCGGATCCGACAGCGACCGCGACCGACGGGTGCGCGTGCTCGAGCAGTTGTGGCTGCACGCCCTGTGGTCCGGCCGTCCCTAGCGCCGGTCTGGGTGATACCGGCGGTATCGTCACCGCCATGGCGAACAAGGCGTCCGGGCGGTATTTCGCGGGAAAGCGGTGCTTTGTCACCGGCGCGGCCAGCGGCATCGGCCGCGCGACGGCATTGCGGCTCGCTGCCCAGGGGGCCGAGCTCTATCTGACCGACCGCGACTCCGACGGTCTGGCACTGACGGTGGCCGACGCGCGCGCCCTGGGCGCGCAGGTCCGAAAGCATCGGGCGCTCGATATCGCCGACTACGACCAGGTGGCCGCGTTCGCCGCCGACATCCACGCCGCGCATCCGGCCATGGACGTAGTGCTCAACATCGCCGGCGTATCCGCCTGGGGCACCGTCGACCGGCTGACCCACGAGCAGTGGAGCAAGATGGTCGCCATCAACCTGATGGGCCCGATCCACGTCATCGAGACGTTCGTGCCGCCGATGGTGGCGGCCAAGCGGGGCGGCCATCTGGTCAACGTGTCCTCGGCGGCCGGGTTGGTCGCCCTGCCCTGGCACGCCGCCTACAGCGCCAGCAAGTACGGATTGCGCGGCGTCTCGGAGGTGCTGCGTTTCGATTTGGCCCGCCACCGCATCGGGGTGTCGCTGGTGGTGCCCGGCGCGGTGAACACCCCGCTGGTGGGGACCGTGGAGATCGCCGGTGTGGACCGCGAGGATCCCAACGTCGCCCGGTGGATACGGCGATTCGCCGGCCACGCCGTGTCGCCGGAGAAGGCCGCCGAGAAGATCCTTGCCGGCGTGGCCAAGAACCGATACCTGATCTACACCTCGGCCGACATCCGGGCGCTCTACGCGTTCAAAAGGCTTGCGTGGTGGCCGTATAGCGTCGCCATGCGCCGGGTGAACGTGATCTTCACCCGCGCCCTGCGGCCCGGCCCGCCCAACCCGGCGCCGCTAGTCCGGCATGAGCAATTCCAGCCGCACCCCGAGCAGGCGAACCGGGCGGTCGAGGGAGAATAAATCCAGGACGCGCAAGGCGGCAGCGACGATCGTGTCGCGATCGGTGGTGGGCGCGTCGAGTTTGCGAATCTTGGTGCGGGTGTAGAAGGTTGAGGTTCGCACGGTGACCGCCACCCGCGTCACGACCCGCGCTTCGGCCAGCACGTCGTCCAGCGCTTGTTCGGCCAAACCCGTTACGGCCGCGTTCATCTCGGCGCGATCGGTGAGGTCGCGGGGAAAGGTGACGACGTGGCTGCGCGAGCGCGGCACCCACGGCTCGGCGCTGACGTGGCTGTCACCCCCACCCTTGGCCAACAGCAGGAGCCACAGCCCGGTGCGCGCCCCGAACGTGGCCGTCAACAACTCGGCGTCGCTGTGGGCCAGTTTCCACACCGTCGTAATCTCAAGATCCGCAAGCTTTTTCGCGGTCTTGGGCCCCACGCCCCACAGCGCGTCGACCGGACGGTCGGCCATCAGCGCCATCCAATTCGCATCGGTGAGCACGAAAACGCCGTCCGGCTTGGCGAATCCGGTGGCAACCTTGGCGCGCTGCTTGTTGTCGCTGATGCCGACCGAGCAGGACAGTCCGGTTTCGGTGGAGATGACGCTGCGGATCTGTTGTGCCACCTCGCCGGGGTCCTCGGCGTGGACGGCGACGTAGGCCTCGTCCCATCCCCACACCTCCACCGGATGGCCCAGATCCCGCAGCAGGCCCATCACTTCACCGGACGCCGCGTCGTAGGCGGCCGGGTCGGAGGGGAGGAAGGTCGCATCCGGGCAGCGGCGGGCCGCCGCGCGCAGTGGCATGCCCGCCCGCACACCGAATTCCCGGGCCTCGTAGGAGGCGCAGGTGACGACCTTGCGCGGTTCGTTCGGATCACCGCTGCCGCCGACGATGACGGGCAGCCCGGCCAATTCGGGGCGACGGCGCAACTCGACCGACGCCAGGAATTGGTCGAGGTCCACGTGCAGGACCCAATCGCGTGCCGCCGCGGACATGCCGACGTTCACCTCCCACAAAGCTTGCGCGCCAAGCTTTCCCACGCGTCGCCCAACGTCTGCAGGGTGTGACCGCCGTCGTTCAGCTGATGCTCCACGTAATCGGTGTCGAGGAGGGCGAGCAGGGCGTCGGCCTGGACCACGAGGTCGCCGGACGTCTCCGCCGAGGCCAGCAGCACGCGCACGTGCCTGCGCAGGACGGCGGCCGGCGGCCCATAGCGGGTCCGCGGGTCGCGGTTGGCCGCCGACAGCAGCGCGTGATGGGTGTGGGCGAAGCGCATCCGTTCCCGGCCGAAGGCCACCAGCCGATCCAACGGCGGGGCGTCGGGCCCCAGCGGCGGGGGACCAAACAGAAACGCCTCTTGGCTGGCGCGTTCGTCCTCGTCGAGCAGCACCATCATCAGGCGGGCCCGGCTGCCGAACCGGCGGAACAGGGTGCCTTTGCCGACGCCGGCGGCGGCGGCGACGTCGTCCATGGTGACGGCGTCGGCCCCGCGCTCGGCGACCAGGCGACGCGCCGCATCCAGCAACAGCGCGCGGTTGCGCAGGGCGTCGCCCCGCTCCTGCGCCGGCAGCTGCGGCACGCACATCGGCAACTCGCCCGACCGTTCGACGCCGCTCACCCCTGCACTTTAACGCCGGCGGAATAAATCGGACCACAGTCCGTTTAGGTCGTGCGAGGATGTATACCAACGACCGAAGGGAACTGCGAGAGTGGCAATCAAAATCTTGGCGTTAGTGGGAAGCCTGCGCGCGGCGTCGATCAACCGCCAGATCGCCGAATTGGCAGCGGCGGTCGCCTCCGACGGCGTCAGCGTCACGCTCTTCGAGGGGCTCGCCGACCTGCCGTTCTACAACGAGGAGATCGACGACGCGATGAACGCCGACGCGCCGCCCCTGGCCCCGGTGGCCGCGCTGCGCGCCGCGGCCGCCGACGCCGACGCCGCCCTGGTGGTCACACCCGAGTACAACGGCAGCATCCCGGCGGTGGTGAAGAACGCGATCGACTGGCTGTCGCGCCCGTTTGGCGACGGTGCGCTGAAGGGCAAGCCGCTGGCCGTCATCGGCGGATCCTTCGGCCAGTACGGCGGCGTGTGGGCGCACGACGAGACCCGCAAGTCCTTCGGCATCGCCGGCGCGCGGGTCGTCGATTCGATCAAACTGTCCGTGCCGTTCAAGACGCTGGAAGGCAGGGCGCCCGCCGAGCACGCCGAGCTGTCGGCGAACGTGCGCGACGTGGTGGGCAAGCTCGCCGCCGAAGCCGGCTGATTGGCGGAAGTCGACAAGCCGTCCGGGAGGTGACCAGCGGGGTTGCCGCCGACGAATAGCCAAAGCCGCCAGCACCGTCTGGCGGCTTTGCTAGCTGTCGCTGGGCCCGTCGTGGCCAGCGGTTCGAAACCGGGGTTGTCGGTGGCCGCTGCTATACCGATATCTGGAGGCGCCTTGGCCTCGGCGTGTGATCTGCGACACGCCGGGGCGGGTTCCCGAATTTGTTCGACACAGGCCTTACGACCAGGGAATTTCAGAAATGTTATTCAGAACATCTTGTATCTCGACATCTTGTCAGCCACTAGGTGTAGTGTTTCGATGCACCGGCGGATCCCAGGATCGCCAAGCCAGCCAGGCTCGGTGAACCCCCCGAAATCGGCGCGAAGCGGTCGAAGACAGGTCTTCGGCACTGGTCGCCGCAGGACGGGAATCTGGGCGCCTGCCGGATCGCTGAACCTAGCAAAGACGCAGTCCAAAAGTAGTTGCCAGTCCATTGGGTCCCCCTCTTCCGCAAAGGAGCGGCATTCTATGAGCATCACCGTGTACACCAAGCCGGCATGCGTGCAGTGCAGCGCCACCTACAAGGCGCTGGACAAGCAGGGCATCGTCTACGACACGGTCGACATCACGTTGGACTCCGAGGCGCGTGATTACGTGATGGCGCTGGGCTATCTGCAGGCTCCCGTCGTGGTGGCCGGCAACGACCACTGGTCGGGTTTCCGGCCCGATCGCATCAAGGCGCTCGCCGCGGTGGAACTCAGCGCGTAAGGCAAGACGTTAGGTAAGGAGTTGCCGCACCATGGACACCACGGGGCGCAACCTGGTCTATTTCTCCTCCGTGTCGGAGAACACCCACCGCTTTGTGGAGAAGCTGGGGATTCCCGCCACGCGGATACCGCTGCACGGCCGTATCGAGGTGGACCAGCCGTACGTCCTGGTGCTGCCCACCTACGGCGGCGGGCGGGCCACTCCTGACC
The DNA here is from genome assembly GCF_000709305.1 of Mycobacterium sp. TKK-01-0059. Lineage (NCBI taxonomy): Bacteria > Bacillati > Actinomycetota > Actinomycetes > Mycobacteriales > Mycobacteriaceae > Mycobacterium > Mycobacterium sp. TKK-01-0059. Next base: position 405,145 of record NZ_KL446993.1, on the reverse strand, counting down.
TCAACGCCGGCGGCTATGTCCCCAAACAGGTCATCGCCTTTTTGAACAATGAGCACAACCGTTCGTTGATCCGCGGCGTCATCGCCGCGGGCAACAACAACTTCGGCGCCGAATTCGCCTACGCGGGCGACGTGATCTCACGCAAGTGCGGCGTCCCGTACCTCTACCGCTTCGAACTCATGGGAACGCAGGACGACGTGGATGCCGTCCGCGCGGGCTTAGCCGATTTCTGGAAGGAACAGACGTGTCAACAACCGTCGCTGCAGAGCCTGTAACCACCGGAGCCCACGCGTTGCCGGGGGAGACGGATTACCACGCGCTCAACGCGATGCTGAATCTGTACGACGCGGACGGCAAGATTCAGTTCGACAAGGACCGCGAGGCCGCACATCAGTACTTCCTGCAGCACGTCAACCAGAACACGGTGTTCTTCCACAATCAGGACGAGAAGCTCGACTACCTGATCAAGGAGAACTATTACGAGCGCGAGGTTCTCGACCAGTACAGCCGCAACTTCGTCAAGACGCTGCTGGACCGGGCCTACGCCAAGAAGTTCCGGTTCCCGACGTTCCTGGGCGCGTTCAAGTACTACACCTCCTACACGCTGAAGACGTTCGACGGGAAGCGCTACCTGGAGCGCTTCGAGGACCGCGTCGTCATGGTGGCGCTGACGCTGGCCTCCGGTGACACCATCCTCGCCGAGAAGCTCGTCGACGAGATCATCGACGGACGGTTCCAGCCGGCCACCCCGACGTTTTTGAACTCGGGCAAAAAGCAGCGCGGCGAGCCTGTGAGCTGCTTTCTGCTGCGCATCGAAGACAACATGGAGTCCATCGGGCGATCGATCAACTCCGCGCTGCAGCTGTCCAAGCGCGGCGGGGGAGTTGCGTTGTTGCTGAGCAACATTCGCGAGCACGGCGCGCCGATCAAGAACATCGAGAACCAGTCCTCGGGCGTCATCCCGATCATGAAGCTGCTCGAGGACTCGTTCTCCTACGCCAACCAGCTCGGGGCGCGCCAGGGCGCGGGCGCGGTGTACCTGCACGCGCACCACCCCGACATCTACCGGTTCCTGGACACCAAGCGCGAGAACGCCGACGAGAAGATCCGCATCAAGACGCTGAGCCTGGGCGTGGTGATTCCCGACATCACCTTCGAGCTGGCCAAGAAGAACGAGGACATGTACCTGTTCTCGCCCTATGACGTCGAGCGGGTGTACGGCCTGCCGTTCGCCGACATCTCGGTCACCGAGAAGTACTACGAGATGGTCGACGACGCCCGCATTCGCAAGACCAAGATCAAGGCGCGCGAGTTCTTCCAGACGCTGGCCGAGCTGCAGTTCGAATCCGGCTACCCCTACATCATGTTCGAGGACACGGTGAACCGGGCCAACCCGATCGACGGCAAGATCACCCACTCGAACCTGTGCTCGGAGATCCTGCAGGTCTCCACGCCGTCGGTGTTCAACGATGACCTGTCGTATGCCAAAGTGGGCAAGGACATTTCGTGCAACCTGGGGTCGCTGAACATCGCCAAGACGATGGACTCGCCCGACTTCGCCCAGACCATCGAGGTGGCGATCCGCGCGCTGACGGCGGTGAGCGATCAGACGCACATCACCTCGGTGCCCTCAATCGAGCAGGGCAACAACGAGTCCCACGCGATCGGGCTCGGGCAGATGAACCTGCACGGCTATCTGGCCCGCGAGCGCATCCACTACGGCTCCGAAGAGGGCGTCGACTTCACCAACATCTACTTCTACACCGTGCTCTACCACGCGCTGCGCGCGTCGAATCGCATTGCGATCGAACGGGGAAGCAAGTTCGGTGGCTTCGAGAGGTCGAAATACGCCTCGGGTGAGTTCTTCGACAAGTACACCGAGCAGGTGTGGGAGCCGGCCACCCCGCGGGTCCGGGAGATCTTCGCCGAGGCGGGCATTCGCATTCCGACGCAAGACGATTGGCGGCGGCTGAAGGAGTCGGTGGCCGAGCACGGCATCTACAATCAGAACCTGCAGGCCGTCCCGCCGACGGGGTCGATCAGCTACATCAACCACTCGACCAGCTCGATCCACCCGGTGGCGAGCAAGATCGAGATCCGCAAGGAAGGCAAGATCGGCCGCGTCTACTACCCGGCGCCGTATCTGACCAACGACAACCTGGAGTACTACCAGGATGCCTACGAGATCGGCTACGAGAAGATTATCGACACCTACGCCGCGGCCACCCAGCACGTGGATCAGGGGCTGTCGCTGACGCTGTTCTTCAAGGACACGGCCACCACCCGCGACGTGAACAAGGCGCAGATCTACGCCTGGCGCAAGGGAATCAAGACGCTGTACTACATCCGTCTTCGCCAGCTGGCGTTGGAGGGCACCGAGGTTGAGGGCTGCGTGTCCTGCATGCTGTAGGACTTACGCCCGCAGCGCCGCCGAGCGTGAATATGGCGACGGTTCCACGGCGTGTCCCGTCGTGAGATTCACTCTCGGCGCGAGTTTTACAGGTTCTCGGCCGCGGCCGAAGTCCAGCTCCGCGTGCGCCCAGCGGCACCGTTAACCGCGGTGTCTTCGTCTGGGCCAGTCTGCCCAGGTCAGAAGCGACGACGGGGTAAAGTGCGTGAGGTGGTGAGAATGCCTCGACCTCCCAGACCCCACCCGGCCGCCAAGCCGGGGGCCAAGGTCGACGCGCGCAGCGAACGCTGGCGCGAGCACCGCAAGAAGGTGCGCGGCGAGATCGTCGACGCGGCGTTCCGCGCCATCGACCGCCTGGGACCCGAGCTCTCCGTGCGGGAGATCGCCGAGGAGGCGGGCACCGCCAAACCGAAGATCTACCGGCATTTTCACGACAAGTCCGACCTGTTCCAGGCGATCGGGGAGCGGCTTCGCGACATGTTGTGGGCGGCGATCTTCCCGTCCATCGACCTGAAAACGGACTCGTCCCGCGAGGTGATCCGGCGCGCCGTCGAAGAGTACGTCAACCTGGTCGACAAGCACCCCAACGTGCTGCGGGTCTTCATTCAGGGCCGCTCGGCGGCGAGCCCTCAGATCCTCAACGAGGGACGCGGCATCACCCTGGCGGTGGCCGACATGTTCGACAACGAGTTGCGCGAGATGGAGCTGGACCACGCGGCCGTCGAGCTGGCCGGGAACGCGGCGTTCGGCTGTGCCGCCTCGGCCACCGAGTGGTGGCTGGGCCCCGACCCCGACAGCCCCCTTCGCATGCCGCGCGAGCAATTCGTCGCCCACCTCACGACCATCATGATGGGGGTCATCGTCGGCACCGCCGAGGCGCTCGGCATCCGCATGGACCCTGACCAGCCGATCCACAGCGTGGTCCCGGCCAACCGCGCCGCGGGCTGAGAACCTTCGGCACGTTGACATCGCCCTGGCGATCGTCAACACTCGTCCCAACCGATACCCTGGGTACTGGGTATCTGCGCCAGCCGGGTGGCTACGGCCGAGGATGCCCGGCGAGCGCCGACCCGAGACTGGCCCGACTAGAAAGACCGATCGACCGTGACCGACGTCGTGACACACACCGAGACCGCCCCGGTTCCGGCGGCCAAGGCCTCCAAACCCGTCCACACCCGCGCCGTCATCATCGGGACCGGGTTCTCCGGCCTGGGGATGGCCATCGCGCTGCAGAAGCAGGGCGTCGGCTTCGTCATCCTGGAAAAGGCCGACGACATCGGCGGCACCTGGCGCGACAACAGCTACCCCGGATGCGCTTGCGACATCCCGTCGCACCTGTATTCGTTTTCGTTCGAACCCAAGCCGGACTGGAAGAACCCGTTCTCCTATCAGCCCGAGATCTGGGACTACCTCAAGGGCGTCACCGAGAAGTACGGGCTGCGCCGCTACATCGAGTTCAACTCGTTGGTGGATCGGGCCCACTGGGACGATGACGAGCACCGCTGGCACGTGTTCACCGCCGATGGGCGCGAATACGTCGCGCAGTTCCTGATCTCGGGCGCCGGCGCGCTGCACATCCCGTCCATGCCCGACATCGAGGGCCGCGACGAATTCGCCGGTGCCGCCTTCCATTCCGCGGAGTGGGACCACAGCGTCGACCTGACCGGCAAGCGGGTGGCCGTGATCGGGACCGGGGCTAGCGCGATCCAGATCGTGCCGGAGATCATCGACGAGGTCGCCGAACTTCAGCTCTACCAACGCACCCCGCCGTGGGTGGTGCCGCGCTCCAACCCCGAGATCCCGTTGGCGGTGCGCCGGGCCATGGAGAACGTGCCCGGCCTGCGCGCGCTCGTGCGACTTGTCATCTACTGGGGCCAGGAGGCGTTGGCCATCGGTATGACCAAGCGGCCCAACCTGCTCAAGTTCATCGAGGCGTACAGCAAGTACAACATTCGCCGATCGGTCAAGGACCGGGAGCTGCGTCGCAAGCTGACCCCGACCTACCGCATCGGATGCAAGCGAATCCTGAACTCCACGACCTATTACCCCGCGGTCGCCGACCCGAAGACCGAACTGGTCACCGACCACATCGCCCGGATCACCGCCGACGGCATCGACACCGTCGACGGCACGCACCGCCAGGCCGACGTGATCGTGTACGCCACCGGTTTTCACGTCACCGACTCCTACACGTACGTCCAGATCAAGGGCCTGCACGGCGAGGATCTGGTGGACCGCTGGAACCGTGAGGGCATCGGCGCCCACCGCGGGATCACCGTGGCCGACGTGCCCAACCTGTTCTTCCTGCTGGGCCCCAACACCGGGCTGGGACACAACTCGGTGGTGTTCATGATCGAGTCCCAAATCCGTTACGTCGCCGACGCGATCGCCACCTGCGACAAGCTGGGCGCGCAGGCGCTCGCCCCGACCCGGGCCGCCCAGGACGAGTTCAACGACGAGCTGCAGCGCCGGCTGGGCCCGTCGGTGTGGAACAGCGGCGGCTGCAGCAGCTGGTACCTGGACGAGCACGGCAAGAACACCGTGCTGTGGGGCGGCTACACCTGGGAGTACTGGCGGGCCACCCGCTCGGTCAGGCCCGCGGAGTATCAGTTCTTCGGGGTCAGCACGGGCAGGCACGCGGCCGCCGTGCAAAGTTGAGCCAATTCGTTTGGAGATTTGGCCGCCGCCGGGCGTTACAGTGACAGGGAAATGAGCGCCTATCAGACCGTCGTGGTCGGCACCGATGGCTCGGACTCGTCGCTGCTCGCGGTGGAGCGCGCGGCGGCGATCGCCGCGGACCACGGCGCGAGATTGATCGTGGTGACGGCGCATCTCCCCGTCCCCCAGGAACGCGGCCGCTACGCCATCCCGCCGGGGAGCGACCACGGCCAGGACTATCGGACGGTTGGGGAGGCCCCGTACTACAGGATCCTTCGCGACGCCACGGAACGGGCGCACCAAGCGGGGGCCAAGAACGTGGAGGAACGGTCGATCGTCGGTGCGCCCATCAACGTGCTGGTGCAGATCGCCGAGGAGGTCCGTGCCGACCTGATGGTCGTGGGCAACGTCGGGCTCAACAGCGTCGCCGGGCGGCTGCTGGGATCGGTGCCGTCCGAGGTCTCCCGCCGGGTCAAGACCGATGTCCTGATCGTGCACACCGCCAACTGAAGCACCGGTACGAATCAGCGGAGCAGTTCCGCAAAGGCGCGCGCGGCCGCGTCCACGCCGGCGTCATCGTCGGTGGCCACGAGATCCAGTAGCAGGCCACGGATTACGGCCAGCCCGAGCCTCGCCAGGGCGGGGTCGACCGGGCCGTCGGCGGCCTCCTTGACCTCGCCCAGCCAGCCGTCGACGGCGCCGGGAACCATTCGCGCGAAAGGCTTTTCGCCCTGCGCGGCGCGGGCGTAACACTCGAAGAACAGTCGCTCGAACTGTCGCAGTTCGGGCCGGCGGACATCGGCCCACATGGCGGCGAAGCCCTGGACGGGGTCGGCGGGCAACTCGGCCAGCAGCTCCATCTGGCGGCGCTCGACCTCCTCGACGATCGCTACCAGCATTCCTTCCCGAGACCCGAAGTGGTGCAACAACATTCGGTGACTGGTGCCGACCGCCTCGGCCACCGCGCGCAGCGACCGATCGCCGATCCCGCCGGTGGCGAACTCGGTGACGAGGGCATCGAGGAGTTGGCGGCGCCGCTCGGTGTCAGGGGTGCGCGCCATCGGCGCGGCTGAGCTGCTCGGAGCGGGCCTTGAGGCCCTGGGCCTCGAGTTTGAGGTATCGCCGGGTCATCGATCGCATCAGCCGCCCGACCAGTGCGCCGAGCATGCCGTTCTGGTCGATGCGCTGGCGCACCAGGGTGCCGCCGCCCGGCTGGGCGATCACGTCATGGCGGGCGCTGGCCCGCGCGCCGGGTGCGCGTTGCTCCCAGGTCCAAGACGTCCCCGGCTCGAGCTCGGTGATCTTCCAGACCAGCTTCGACATGCGTGGCTGCTTGATCGCGAACCGCTTGCCGACCGCGAGCCCGGGCCCGTCCACCGCGGCCAGCGACGTCACCGAGGCCGTCCACTCGGGCCAGCGCTCGACGTCGCTGAACACCTTCCACACCACTTGCGCCGGCGCGTCGATCTCGACGCTGTCTTCGGTAATCATGTACCAAATGGTACATCCCGTCCCCGGTTGTGGCCACGAAATGCCGGCCCGCGCGCGCATACTGGAGTGAAGAGGCAAATCCGGCGGCCCGCGGGCGTCCGCGACACGCAAAACACAACTTCTTGTGTTGCGCTCGGTTGTCGTACCCCAGGGGTAGTGTCTGGAGCCTGACGTCCCTCAGGCAAAACGGCGTGTGAAGCGGGGTTCTGGTGACCGAAAACATGAAGCTGATTGACCGCGTTTCGGCGATCAACTGGAACCGGCTGCAGGACGAAAAAGACGCGGAGGTGTGGGACCGGCTCACCGGCAACTTCTGGTTGCCCGAGAAGGTGCCGGTGTCCAACGACCTGCCGTCGTGGGGCACCCTGACCGCCCACGAAAAGCAGATGACCATGCGGGTGTTCACCGGCCTGACGCTGCTGGACACCATCCAGGGCACGGTCGGGGCGGTCAGCCTCATTCCCGACGCGCTGACCCCGCACGAGGAGGCCGTCTACACCAACATCGCCTTCATGGAGTCGGTGCACGCGCGCAGCTACAGCAACATCTTCTCCACGCTGTGCTCGACGGCCGAGATCGACGACGCGTTCCGCTGGTCGGAGGAGAACCCCAACCTGCAGCGCAAGGCCGAGATCGTCATGCAGTACTACAAGGGCGACGAGCCGCTCAAGCGCAAGGTCGCCTCTACGCTGCTGGAAAGCTTCCTCTTCTACTCCGGCTTCTACCTGCCGATGTACTGGTCGAGCCGGGCCAAGCTGACCAACACCGCCGACATGATCCGGCTGATCATCCGCGACGAGGCCGTCCACGGCTACTACATCGGCTACAAATTCCAGCGCGGCCTGGCGCTGGTCGACGACGCACGCAAGCAGGAGCTCAAGGACTACACCTACGAGTTGCTCTTCGAGCTCTACGACAACGAGGTGGAATACACCCAGGACCTCTACGACGAGGTCGGGCTCACCGAGGACGTCAAGAAGTTCCTGCGCTACAACGCCAACAAGGCGCTGATGAACCTCGGCTACGAGGCGCTGTTCCCGCGCGACGAGACGGACGTGAACCCGGCGATCCTGTCGGCGCTCTCACCGAACGCCGACGAGAACCACGACTTCTTCTCCGGCTCGGGCTCGTCGTACGTGATCGGCAAGGCCGTCGTCACCGAGGACGAGGACTGGGACTTCTAGCAGGGCATTCAGCCAAGCGGTGTGTGAACGCCGCGTGAATTGTGGCGACCCCGCGGCGGCCCGGTGGCGCCGCCGGCCAGGTTGCCGGGAGACTGGTGGGCGTGGCGATTACCCCATCTTCTACGGCCGCTTTCTTCCGTTCAGTGATCCAGTGGCTGCAATGCGGCTACCCCGACGGCGTTCCCGGACCCGACCGTGTACCGCTGTTGGAGCTGCTGCGCAGCACCCCGCTGACCGAGGACCAGATCAAGGAAGTCGTCGACGCGATAGACGAGGAAACCAAGCCGGGCGAGGAGATCAACCGCGACGTGATCGCCGATTTCATCTCCGACATGACCCACTACGACGCCGGCCCGGAGAACATCGCGCGGGTGGCCGCCCGGCTGGCCGCCGCGGGCTGGCCGCTGGCGGGCATCACACACCCGCCCGAGGCGGCCGAAAATCCCGGCGCGGCCAACGGCAAGGCCGAAGCGGCCCCCCACACGGCGTCCTGAGCCGCTACAGCTTCGAGATGTCGATGACGAAGCGGTAGCGGACGTCGCTGGCCAGGACGCGCTCGTACGCCTCGTTGATGTAGTCGGGGTCGATGACCTCGATTTCGGGCGTGACGTTGTGTTCGGCGCAGAAGTCCAGCATCTCCTGGGTCTCGGCGATCCCGCCGATGTTCGACCCGGACAGGCTGCGGCGTGCCAGCGCCAGCGGGAACGCGCCGACTTCCATGGGGTGCTCGGGGATGCCCAATTCGACGAGGGTGCCGTCGACGTCGAGCAGGCTCAGGTAGTCGTTGAGCTTCAGGTTCGCCGAGACGGTGTTGAGCATCAGGTCGAAGCTGCTGCGCAACTTCTTGAAGGTCTCGGGGTCGGCGGTGGCGTAGTAATGCTTGGCGCCCAGCCGCAGCCCGTCTTCCATCTTCTTCAGCGACTGCGAGAGCACGGTGACCTCGGCGCCCATCGCCGCGCCCAGCTTGACGCCCATGTGCCCCAGGCCGCCCAGGCCGATGATCGCGAGCCGGGTGCCCGGACCGGCCTTCCAGTGCCGCAGCGGCGAGAACAGCGTGATGCCCGCGCACAGCAGCGGCGCCGCCTTGTCCAGCGGCAGCGAGTCGGGGATGCGCAAGACGAAGTTCTCGTCGACGACGACCGCCTGGCTGTACCCGCCCTGCGTCGACGTGCCGTCCTTGTCGATCGAGTTGTAGGTGAAGGTTGCGCCGTTCTTGCAGTACTGCTCGAGCCCGGCGTCGCAGCTGCTGCACCGGCCGCAGGAATTCACCATGCAACCCACGCCGACGTGGTCGCCCACCTTGAACTTGGTGACCTCGGCGCCGACCTCGGTCACGACGCCCGCGATCTCGTGGCCCACGACCACGGGGTAATTCGGCGTGCCCCATTCGCCCTTGGCGGTGTGGATGTCGGAGTGGCAGATGCCGGCGAATTTGATGTCGATCGCCACGTCGCGCGGGCCCGGGTCGCGCCGCTCGATGGTGGTCTTGGTCAGCGGTTCGGTCGCCGACGTGGCGGCGTATGCCGAAACAGTGCGCATGAATATTCCTCTTCGGTCCGATGGCTTCGACCAAAATTTTAGCTAGGGTAACGTTCTTCCGCCAACTATCGGGGCGAACATCACGTTGTGACGATGCTGGCCCGGCCTCAGTTGATGGGGGCGTTCACCAGGCGCAGGTCGTCGACGATGCCGCGGGCCGCGATCAGCCCCTCGCCGGTTTGCCAGATCTCGTCGTTGACGACATAGACCCGGTTGTCGCGGTTGGCCGACAGCTTGCGCCATGGGCCGCTGTCGAGCACCGTGGCGGCACGGTCGGCGGCGGCCGGGGTGGCGCACGACAGGTACACCACGTCGGCGTCGGCGATGGACAGGTCGGGGTCCTTCGCGAGGTCGGCGTCGGTGGCGCCGATCTCGACGTAGGGCTTGTCGGTGAACCGCTGCGTCGCCGGCCGGTCGACGCCGACCGAGCCGAGCACGCTGGCCGGGAAGTTGTTGGCGCCGTAGACCCGGATCGCCTCGGTGGTCAGCCGCACGATCGACGCCTGAAAGTGGGAGGCGTCGTGGCGCGCGCCTACGTCGGTCGCCCGTTTCGCGAACCCGCCGAGCAACCCGTCCATCGCGGTGCCGCGCGCGGTGGCGGCGCCGACGGCGCGCAGGTTGTCCTCCCACGCCGCGCCCGGCGCGCCGGTGAACACCGTCGGGGCGATCGCCGCCAGCTGCGGATACAGGGTGGGCGTCAACCCCTGGGAGCCCAGGATGAGGTCGGGGTGGGCCGCCTCGATCGCCTTCACGTCCGGGTGGGAGCGCGTGCCGGCGCCGGGCACACCGTGCACCGCGCCGCCGAGATAGGCGGGCTGGGTCGGCGAGCCGTCCGGCAGCGCGGCGGCGACCACCCGCGATTGCAGGCCCAGGGCGCACAACGCGTCGAGCTGATCGCCGGAGAGCACCACGATGCGCTGCGGGTCGGCGGGCACCTGCACCACGTCCGGCTCGACGCCGGCGGCGTTGTGGACGCGCCGCTTCGCGGCCCCCGCGTCGGCCTCGGCGGCCTCGCGGGCGCACGAATCGTCGGGCCGGCGGTCGTTTCCGAGCACCCCGGCCCCCGCGATCTGAGTGGTGGGGGTGACCAGCGAAGGGGCCGGGGGCGTGGCGGCGGGCCGGTGGGATCCGCAGCCGCCGCATGCCACCACGACCGCGGCCGCCACGGCGCCGGCGACGGCGACCCCGGGGGCCAGCCGCGGGGGTCTGATCACGCCGAACGACACGCGTCAGACGCTAACACCATCGACCCGTGGCGATCGGGAGCGCGGCGGAGCCGGGCGAAGCGGGTCGCCATCACGCCCCCTGCCGGCGCCGCGACGAAGGACGCGGCGCCCCGCAGACCCATTTACGACAGTTTGTAGGACCAGCCCTGACGTCGCCATCATCGACGGCTAAGATTCGACTCAATAGTGATGTTGGGCCAGTGTCCGATCCGGATGTTTGGAGAAGCTGTTGACAGCCGAAGCGCCCCCCTTGGGAGAACTCGAGGCCGTTCGTCCGTACCCGGACCGCATGGGCCCCAAAGGGAACCTCGTCTACAAACTGATAACGACCACCGATCACAAGCTGATCGGCGTGATGTACACCGTCACCTGCTTCGCCTTCTTCTTCATAGGCGGGCTGATGGCGTTGCTGATGCGCACCGAGCTGGCCGCTCCCGGGCTGCAGTTCCTGTCCAACGAGCAGTTCAACCAGCTGTTCACCATGCACGGCACGATCATGCTGCTGCTCTACGCCACCCCGGTGGTGTTCGGTTTCGCCAACCTGGTGCTGCCGCTGCAGATCGGGGCGCCCGACGTGGCGTTCCCGCGGCTGAACGCCTTCTCGTACTGGCTGTTTCTGTTCGGTGGGCTGATCGCCGCGTCCGGCTTCATCGTCCCGGGTGGGGCCGCCGACTTCGGCTGGACCGCCTACACACCGCTGTCTGACGCCGTCCACTCGCCCGGCGCCGGGGGAGACCTGTGGATCACCGGGCTGATCCTCGCCGGCCTGGGGACCATCCTCGGGGCGGTCAACATGATCACCACCGTGGTGTGCATGCGCGCGCCCGGCATGACGATGTTCCGGATGCCGATCTTCACCTGGAACATCCTGGTGACCTCGATCCTGATCCTGATCGCGTTCCCGATCCTGACCGCCGCGCTGTTCGGACTGGCCGCCGACCGCCATCTGGGCGCCCACATCTACGACGCGTCCAACGGCGGAGTCCTGTTGTGGCAGCACCTGTTCTGGTTCTTCGGCCATCCCGAGGTCTACATCATCGCGCTGCCGTTCTTCGGCATCGTCACCGAGATCATCCCGGTGTTCTCGCGCAAGCCAGTCTTCGGCTACACCACGCTGGTGTACGCGACGCTGTCGATCGCGGCCCTGTCGGTCGCGGTGTGGGCGCACCACATGTTCGCCACCGGAGCCGTTCTGCTGCCGTTCTTCTCGTTCATGACGTACCTGATCGCGGTGCCCACCGGGATCAAGTTCTTCAACTGGATCGGCACAATGTGGAAGGGGCAGTTGACCTTTGAGACACCGATGCTGTTCTCGGTCGGCTTCCTGCTCACCTTCCTGCTCGGTGGCCTGACCGGCGTGATGCTGGCCAGCCCGCCGCTGGACTTCCACGTCACCGACAGCTACTTCGTCGTCGCCCACTTCCACTACGTGCTGTTCGGCACCATCGTGTTCGCGACGTATGCGGGCATCTACTTCTGGTTCCCGAAGATGACCGGCCGCCTGCTCGACGAGCGGCTGGGCAAGCTGCACTTCTGGTTGACGTTCATCGGGTTCCACACCACCTTCCTGGTGCAGCACTGGCTGGGCGACCTCGGCATGCCGCGGCGCTACGCCGACTACCTGCCCAGCGACGGCTTCCAGCCCTACAACATCGCCTCGACCGTGGGCGCCTTCATCCTGGGCGCGTCGATGTTCCCGTTCGTCTGGAACGTCTTCAAGAGCTGGCGCTACGGCGAGGTCGTCACGGTCGACGACCCGTGGGGCTACGGCAACTCCCTGGAGTGGGCGACGAGTTGCCCGCCGCCGCGGCACAACTTCACCGAGCTGCCCCGAATCCGTTCGGAGCGGCCGGCATTCGAGTTGCACTACCCGCACATGGTGGAACGGCTGCGCGCCGAGGCGCATGTGGGCCGGGCGCACGGGCCGGCGGACAAGGACGTCACCAGGCTGGACGACGTCCAGGTTCGCAGCTGATGGCCTGACGGGCGGCTGTCGGGAGTGAACTCACCACCCAAGGTGTCGGTGCTGATCACCGTCACCGGCGTGGACCAACCGGGTGTGACCGCGACCCTTTTCGAGGCGTTGTCGCGGCACGGGGTCGAGCTGCTCAACGTCGAACAGGTGGTGATCCGGCACCGGCTGACGCTCGGCGTGCTGGTGTGCTGCCCGGCGGTCGTCGCCGACGGCGACGAGCTTCGCCATGACGTCGAGTCGGCCATCCGCAAGGTGGGCCTGGACGTCAGCATCGAGCGCAGCGACGACGTGCCGATCATCCGGGAACCCTCGACGCACACCATCTTCGTGCTGGGCCGGCCCATCACCGCCGGCGCGTTCGGCGCGGTGGCCCGCGAGGTGGCCGCGCTGGGCGTCAACATCGACCTGATTCGCGGGGTCTCCGACTATCCGGTGACCGGGCTGGAGTTGCGGGTCTCGGTGCCGCCCGGGACCGACGGCCGGCTGCGGACCGCCCTGAACCGGGTGTCCAGCGAGGAGCACGTCGACGTCGCGGTCGAGGACTACACGCTGGAGCGGCGGGCCAAGCGGCTCATCGTGTTCGACGTGGACTCCACCCTGGTGCAGGGCGAGGTCATCGAGATGCTGGCGGCCAGGGCGGGCGCCGAGGGCAAGGTCGCCGCGATCACCGACGCCGCGATGCGCGGCGAGCTGGACTTTGCGCAGTCGCTCGAGCAGCGCGTGGCGACGCTGGCGGGCCTGCCCGCCACGGTGATCGACGAGGTCGCCGACCAGCTGGAGCTGATGCCGGGCGCGCGGACCACGCTGCGGACCCTGCGGCGGCTGGGTTACGCGTGCGGCGTGGTCTCCGGGGGCTTCCGCCGGATCATCGAGCCGCTGGCCGAGGAGCTGATGCTGGACTACGTCGCGGCCAACGAGCTCGAGATCGTCGACGGCACCCTCACCGGGCGCGTGATCGGCCCCATCGTCGACCGTGCCGGAAAGGCAACGGCGCTAAGGGAATTCGCGCAGCACGCCGGTGTTCCGATGGCGCAGACCGTCGCCGTGGGCGACGGCGCCAACGACATCGACATGCTGGCCGCCGCCGGGCTGGGGATCGCGTTCAACGCCAAGCCCGCGCTGCGCGAGGTCGCCGACGCGTCGCTGAGCCACCCGTACCTGGACACGGTGCTGTTCCTGCTGGGCATCACCCGCGGCGAGATCGAGGCCGCCGACGCGATCGACGGCGAGGTCCGCCGGGTGGAAATCCCGCCCGAGTAGGTTGCTTGTGTCGATCCGATGGGCATACGGCACCATGGTCGGGTGCCCGAAAACGGAAGCGAGGCAGCCGACCCCGATCTGCTGATCGAATTGCGCGAGGTGTCGCTGCAGCGCGGCGGCAACGTCCTGGTCGGGCCGCTGGATTGGGCGGTCGAACTCGACGAGCGCTGGGTCATCGTCGGGCCCAACGGGGCGGGCAAAACCTCGCTGCTGCGGATCGCCGCGGCCGCCGAACATCCCTCGTCCGGCGTGGCTTTCGTGCTCGGTGAGCGGCTGGGCAGGGTCGACGTGACCGAATTGCGCTCCCGCATCGGGCTCAGTTCCTCGGCGTTGGCGCAGCGCGTCCCCGGCGACGAGATGGTGCGCGATCTCGTCGTCTCAGCCGGCTACGCGGTGCTGGGCCGCTGGCGCGAGCGCTACGAAGACGTCGACTACCGCCGGGCGATCGACATGCTGGAGAGCCTGGGCGCGGAGCATCTGGCGGACCGCACCTACGGCACGCTGTCGGAGGGCGAGCGCAAGCGGGTGCTGATCGCCCGCGCGCTGATGACCGACCCCGAACTGCTGCTGCTCGACGAACCCGCCGCCGGCCTGGACCTGGGCGGCCGCGAGGAGCTGGTGGCGCGGCTGGCCGACCTGGCCGCCGACCCCGACGCCCCCGCCCTGGTGCTGGTCACTCACCACGTCGAGGAGATCCCGCCCGGGTTCAGTCACTGCATGCTGCTCGCGGAAGGTCGGGTGGTGGCCGCGGGATTGCTCACCGACGTGCTGACCGCGGAGAATCTGTCCACCGCGTTCGGCCAAGCGATCGCCCTCGACGTCGTCGACGGGCGCTATTTCGCGCGGCGAGTCCGCACCCGCGCAGCCCACCGGAGGCAACTATGACGTCACCCGAGGAAGCCCCGCTGGTCCCCAGGCCGGCGGCGACCGTGATGCTGGTCCGCGACACGGGTCCGGGACTGGGCGTCTTCCTGATGCGGCGGCACGCCAAGATGGAGTTCGCGGCCGGGACGATGGTGTTCCCCGGAGGCGGCGTCGACGACCGCGACCGCAACGCCGACATCGCCTGGGCCGGACCGCCGCCGGAGTGGTGGGCGCAGCGCTTCGGCATCGAACCCGACCTGGCCGAGGCGCTGGTCTGCGCCGCGGCCCGCGAGACGTTCGAGGAATCGGGGGTGCTGTTCGCGGGGCCGGCGGGCCGGGGCCGTTCGGCGCCGGACAGTATCGTTGGCGACGCGTCAGTGTACGGCGACGCTCGCCGGGCGCTGGCCGACGGGACGTTGTCGTTCGCGGACTTCCTGCGGCGGGAGAACCTGGAGCTGCGCTCGGACCTGTTGCGGCCGTGGGCCAACTGGGTCACCCCGGAGGCCGAGCGCACGCGGCGCTACGACACCTATTTCTTCGTGGGCGCCCTGCCGAGGGGGCAGCGCGCCGACGGCGAGAACACCGAATCCGACAGTGCGGGCTGGACGACGCCGGAGGCGGCGATCGAGGACTTCGCGGCCGGACGCAGCTTTTTGCTGCCGCCGACCTGGACGCAGCTGGACTCGCTGGCCGGGCGGACCGTCGCCGAGGTGCTGGCCGTGGAGCGCCAGATCGTGCCGGTGCAGCCGCACCTCGAAATCCAGGGCGACAACTGGGTTTTCGAGTTCTTCGATTCCGACCGCTACCACCAGGCGCGGGAAGCGGGCGGGCTGGGGTGGCGGCATTGAGCGAGTTCGTCAGCGTCGTGGTCAGTGACGGCTCGCAGGACGCCGGCCTGGCCATGCTGCTGCTGTCGCGGCCACCGACGAACGCGATGACCCGCCAGGTCTACCGGGAGGTCATCGCCGCGGCCGAGGAATTGGGGCGCCGGGACGACGTCGCCGTCGTGATCCTGTTCGGCGGCCACGAGATCTTCTCGGCCGGCGACGACATGCCCGAACTGCGGACGCTGCGGGGCGCCGAAGCCGAGACCGCCGCCCGGGTCCGGCAGGAGGCCATCGACGCGGTGGCGGCCATCCCCAAGCCGACCGTGGCCGCCATCACCGGATACGCGCTGGGCGCGGGGCTCACGCTGGCGCTGGCCGCCGATTGGCGCATCAGCGGGGACAACGTGAAGTTCGGCGCGACCGAAATCCTGGCCGGCCTGGTGCCCGGCGGCGACGCGATGGCCCGCCTGACCCGGGCCGCGGGGGCGAGCAAGGCCAAGGAGCTGGTGTTCAGCGGGCGGTTCTTCGACGCCGAGGAAGCCCTGGCGCTGGGCCTCATCGACGAGATGGTGGCGCCCGACGACGTCTACGACGCCGCCGCACGATGGGCGCGCCGTTTCCTCGACGGACCGCGGCACGCGCTGGCCACCGCCAAGGCCGGGATCAACGACGTGTTCGACCTGGAGCGCGCCGAGCGCCTCGCCGCCGAACGCCGCCGCTACGCGGACGTGTTTTCCGCTGGTCAGGGCGGTGGCGATCGGGCGGATCCCGGCGGCCGTTAGGCTGCCCTGCATGACGAGTTCGACCGACGCCGTTCCGACGCCCCACGCCACCGCCGAGCAGGTGGAGGCCGCCCGGCACGACAGCAAGCTGGCCCAGGTGCTCTATCACGACTGGGAGGCCGAAACCTACGATGAGAAGTGGTCGATCTCCTATGACCAGCGCTGCATCGACTACGCGCGGGGCCGTTTCGACGCCATCGTGCCCGACGCGGTGCTGCGGGAGTTGCCCTACGACCGGGCCCTCGAATTGGGCTGCGGCACAGGGTTTTTCCTGCTGAATCTGATCCAGTCCGGGGTCGCGCGCCGCGGGTCGGTGACCGACCTGTCGCCGGGCATGGTGAAGGTCGCCACCCGCAACGGGCAGTCCCTGGGGCTGGACATCGACGGCCGGGTGGCCGACGCCGAGGGCATCCCGTATGAGGAAAACACCTTCGATTTGGTCGTCGGGCACGCCGTGCTGCACCACATTCCCGATGTCGAGCTTTCGCTGCGCGAGGTGATCCGGGTGCTGCGCCCGGGCGGGCGGTTCGTCTTCGCCGGCGAACCAACCAGCGCCGGCGACGTCTACGCCCGCGAGCTGTCCACGCTGACCTGGCGGATCGCCACCAACGTCACCAAGCTGCCGGGCCTGGGCAGCTGGCGGCGCCCGCAGGCCGAGCTCGACGAATCCTCCCGCGCCGCGGCGCTGGAGGCCATCGTCGACCTGCACACCTTCACGCCCGGTGACCTCGAGCGGATGGCCGCCAACGCCGGCGCCACCGAGGTGCGGACCGTCAGCGAGGAGTTCACCGCCGCGATGTTCGGCTGGCCGGTGCGCACCTTCGAGGCGTCGGTGCCGGCCGGGCGGCTGGGCTGGGGCTGGGCGAAATTCGCGTTCAACGGCTGGAAGGCGCTGAGCTGGGCGGATGCCAATGTGTGGCGCCGCGTGGTGCCGAAGGGCTGGTTCTACAACGTGATGGTGACCGGGGTCAAACCCTCCTGAGCGCCGGAGCCGGGCCATCGAATTCAGCGCCGACGACGTCGGCTACCTGCGGTCGCAAGCCGGCGCCGCGGCGCTTTCTGCCGTCGCCGAACTCGAGCTGACGGACGCCACCCGGGTCGCCGACGTCGCCGCGGCCCGCGCCCGCTTCGGTGAGCGGGCGGCGGTGCTGGTGGAGACCGTCCTGTTGCGCCGCCGCGCCGCGGAGAAACTGAGCGGGCTGGGGTGCGCCGTGTCGGACTGGCTGTTCACCGACGAGGCGCTGCAGCAAGCCACCGCCGCGCCGGTGGCGGTGCACCGGGCCGGTCGGCTGGCCGAGGCCGCCCCGGACGCCGCCGTGCACGACGCGACGTGTTCGATCGGCACCGAGCTGGCCGCGCTGCGCGGCCGCGGGATCACCGCGGTGGGCAGCGACGTCGACGCCGTGCGGCTGGCCATGGCGCGCCACAACGTGGGGGTCGCGGGGCTCTGCCGCGCCGACGCGCTGCACCCGGTGACCCGCGACGCCGTGCTCGTCGTCGATCCGGCGCGCCGCGCCGAGGGTCGGCGGCGCCTGCGCATCGACGACTATCAGCCCGGCCTGGCCGCGTTGCTGGAGGCGTATCGCAGCCGGGATTTTGTCGTAAAGTGCGCTCCCGGAATCGATTTCGACGAGGTGCGACGGCTGGGCTTCGACGGCGAGATCGAGGTGACGTCCTATCGCGGCTCGGTCCGGGAAGCCTGCTTGTGGTCGTCGGGATTGGCCCGGCCCGGCGTCACCCGGCGGGCGAGCGTCCTCGACCGCGGCGAACAGGTCACCGACGCCGACCCCGACGATTGCGGCGTGCGGCCGGTCGGGCGGTGGATCGTCGACCCGGACGGCGCCGTCATCCGGGCCGGGCTGGTGCGCCACTACGGCGCGCGGCACGGGCTGTGGCAGCTCGATCCCGACATCGCCTACCTCTCGGGTGATCGGCTGCCGGCCGGGGTGCGGGGCTTCGAGGTGATCGAGCGGCTGGTCTTCGACGAACGACGGCTGCGGCAGGCGCTCTCGGCGCTGGACTGTGGGTCGCTGGAGGTATTGGTCCGTGGGGTGCGGGTCGACCCCGACGCGCTGCGCAAACGGATGCGGCTGCGGGGCCGCCGGCCGCTGTCGGCGGTCATCACCCGGATCGGGTCGGGAACCTCGGGGCGCGCGACGGCGTTCGTTTGCCGGGCGTCCCGGTAGCGCCCGGTACGCTGGCGGCAGTTACTTTTTCGGTCACGCCCCGCCCTGGCTAGTTTGCGAGGACAATTCCACGATGCGTTATCTGATAGCCGCTGCGCTGCTCGCACCGGCGGTGTTGTTGGGCTGGCCGGCCGCCGCCGAGCCGCCGTCGTGCGCGAGCCTCGGCGGCAGCGTCGAGGCCGGCCAGATGTGCCGCGTGCACGCCACCGGCCCCAACTACATGCTCACCATGACGTTTCCCACCGACTACCCGGATCAACAGGCGCTGACCGACTACATCACCCAAAACCGGGACGGCTTCGTCAACGTCGCGCAGAGTTCCGGGGGGCGCGACCAGCCGTACCAGCTGGAGGCCACCACCGACCAGCACAGCGCCGGTCAGCCGCCGCACAACACCCGCAGCGTGGTGCTCAAGTTCTTCCAGGACGTCGGGGGAACGCGGTCGTCGATCTGGTACAAGGCGTTCAACTACAACCTCGGGACGAAGCAGCCCATCACCTTCGACACCCTGTTCCCGCCGGGGACGACGCCGCTGGACGCCATCTTCCCGATCGTGCAGCGCGACCTGGAACGTCAAACCCCTTTGGGCGCCGCGATTTTGCCGTCGACGGGCCATGATCCGTCGCACTATCAGAATTTCGCCATCACCGACGATCAGCTGATCTTCTACTTCGCCCCGGGCGAGATGCTGCCGGCGTTCGGGGGGCCCGCCCAGGCCCAGGTGCCGCGCAACGCGATCCCGCCGCTGGCCATCTGACCACGGCTCAGACCGGCCCGGCCCGCAATTCCATCGCCACGGCCAGCGCCGCCAGCGCCACCTGGGCGAGGCAACCGATGATCGGGACGAAGAAGGCCCTCCTCCCGCGCACCAGCAGGTACACGGCGACCACGACGTCGGCGACCAAGAGGGCGGCCCCGCCCCAGGTGCCCAGGTTCATGGCCCGGTCGATCCAGGCGGGATCGCCGCACTTCTGATAGCTGCACGGGTCGGTGCTCATCACCAGCAGGCCCAGGACCACAAAGGTCGCCCCGTAGAGGCCGCCATGGATGACCAGCAGGACGAGCGTCGCCACGATGTCCGCGGTGCTTGCGCGCCGGCCCTCCGCTGTGGTGGTCGCGGCGTCCTGCGCTGTGGGGTCGTCGATCGGCACGTAAGGAGTATGTCCCGGTCAGGCCGGCGCGAAACCGTAGACCTGGCCGTCGCTGGTGGCGACCACCACCCGCCGGTCGGTGCCGACCGCAACCCCGAGCGGATACCCGGTGGCCGCCGGCAGCGGATAGCTGTTCAGCGTGTGGCCGTCACCGGGATCGAAGACCAGCACCGACATCCCGGGGGCGCCGTTGGCGGGCGGTCCGCCGACCACCGTGTAGCCGACGCCGGCGCCCGCGAGGCTCGACGACGACAGGGGGACGGCGTCGTCGCGGCGCCACACCTGGTCGGCGTGATCGCCGGCGTCCTTGAACGCGACGAGCCGCGTGTCGGGCCCGCCACCGGAGACGATCAGCCCCTGCGGGGTGATCGCCGGGGGAGTCTGCGCCAGAAATCCCAGCGGCGCCGACCACTTCACCTTCGCGTCCGCGGTGCGCAGCGCCCACAGGCGTTCGTCGCGGCCGTTGACGTAGACGGTCGACCCGTCGGCAGAGAGCACCGGGCTGGCGATGGGGCCGGCGCCCACGGCGTCGCTGGTCCACTCCTTGGTCAGCAGCGGCGTCTGCCCGGGGTGGTACTTCAGGCCCACCAGCACCGCGGCCGGTGCCCCCGGCTGCCAGACGCCGAGCACCGCCATCCCGTTGGCGGCCGAGAAGGCGGGGGCCGCCGCCACCGGGCAGCCCTGGCGCGCCGGCGCGCAGTCGGCGAGCCCGCGCGTCGCATCGGTGGGATCGATGCCGTCCACCAGATCGAGCGGGCTGCTCACCACCTGGCCGCGATGTGAGTCGAAAACCAGCACCTGCCCCAGGTGCGTGGCGACGAGTAACTCGCCGCTACCGAGGAACCGCGGCGTCGTGGGCATGCCGATCACCGGCTGGCGCCACCGCGTCCACTGCGTCACCGGGAACGACAGGAAGGCGCCGGGCTGGCCGACGTAGAGATTGTCGAAGCCGTCGAGCAGCGGCCCGCCGAAGCCGCCGCCCTGGAACAACCGCACACACCAGCGCTGGCGCCCGTTGTGGTTGTTCTCCCACTCCATCAGCGAGCAACCCGCCGAGGTCTGGGCGTTCAGTGCCAGATAGCCCCGGGCGCTCAGCGCCGGTCCGGCGGCCAGGCTCCCCTTGACCGACCGGGTCCACTGCAACGACAACTTGGTGGCCCCGCCGGTGGGGGTGTAGCTGCTGTTGGCGGCGTCGGCGTATTGCGCCGGCCAGCCTTGTGCGGCCGATGCGTCCACCCACGAGTCGGTGGTGCCGCAGCCGCCGACCCCGGCCACGAGCGCCGCCGCCAGCAGCGCGGATGAGCAACGCCGAAGCCCACTGACGAGGTGTCGGGCAAGCACGTCGGTTTCCAAGTCCTTCCCCAGGGCGTGCGCAGGTGCGGCGGTCGAGTACACGTGAGGGTATCGCTTGGGCTCTCGACTAGGCTTTCCGGCCATGACGAGCATGTGGGGCGCCCCGGTCCATCGCCGCTGGCGTGGATCGAACCTGCGCGACCCGCGCCAGGCCAGGTTCCTCACGCTGGCCTCGCTGAAGTGGGTGCTGCGCAACCGCGCGTACACCCCGTGGTACCTGGTGCGCTACTGGCGGTTGCTGAAGTTCAAGCTGGCCAACCCGCACATCATCACCCGCGGCATGGTCTTTCTCGGCAAGGGCGTGGAAATCCATGCCACGCCCGAGCTCGCGCAGCTCGAGATCGGCCGCTGGGTCCACATCGGTGACAAGAACACCATTCGCGCGCACGAGGGTTCGCTGCGGTTCGGCGACAAGGTGGTGCTGGGCCGCGACAACGTCATCAACGCCTACCTCGACATCGAGCTCGGCGATTCGGTCCTGATGGCCGACTGGTGCTACGTGTGCGATTTCGACCACCGCATGGACAACATCGACATGCCCATCAAGGACCAGGGCATCGTCAAGTCCCCGGTGCGGATCGGCCCGGACACCTGGGTGGGGGTCAAGGTGTCGGTGCTGCGGGGCACGTCGGTCGGGCGCGGTTGTGTGCTGGGATCGCATGCGGTGGTGCGCGGCGTGATTCCGGACTACTCGATCGCGGTGGGCGCGCCGGCCAAGGTGGTCAAGAACCGCCAGCTCGCCTGGGAGAGCTCGGCCGCGCAGCGTGCCGAACTCGCCGCCGCCCTGGCCGACATCGAACGGAAAAAGGCCTCCCGCTAGCTGTCCGGTTGCGGCCGGTCGTCGACCTTGAAATGGAAGTTGACGTCGCCCGCGGCGACGTTCGTGACGGTCACCAGCACACCGTATTTCTGGCCGTGGTCGGTGATCTGACACCGAAGTGTCGCGCCCGCAACGCCTTTCAGATTGTCGGGGCAGGTCACCGAGTCCGGCTTTCTGCCCACCCGCTGGCCGAGCTGGGTGCTGATCGCGGCGGCGACCTGCTCCTTGCCGACCATCTCCACCATGTCGAACTTGACGTCGCCGCCCTCGACGCTGGTGACCGTGACGTTGACGCCGAACGGCCGGTTCTTGACCTTCATTTCGCAGGTCACCTGCGCGCCGAGGGTTGCGGGCAGGTCGTTCGGGCAGTTCACCGACTCGGGCTTGTTGCCCGCGGCGTCGGTCATCTTCGCGGAGATCTGGCCGGCGACCTCGCTCCTGCTCACCGCGTGCGACGAACCGATCGAGCAGGAACAGCCCGCGACGGCGGTGATGAGGCCGGCGGCAGCGCACGAAACCGGCAGCGCGCGGATGACGGTCATTGTCGCCTCCCGAATGGCTTGACCCGTGAATCGGCCGATCATGGCATGCCCATCGGCTACGGGTGCGCGATTAAGGCAAACGAGCGCCGAGATCAGATGCTCTGATAGCGCCGCAGCGCTTCGGCCCGTTCGGCGGCGTGGTCGACGATGGGCTGCGGGTAGTTGTCCGGGCGCCGGCCCTTGCGCAGGTGCGCGTCATCGGCCGAGCGCAGCTCGGGCACCCAGCGGCGGATGTAATCGCCTGTGGGGTCGAACTTTTCGCCCTGTGTCGTCGGGTTGAACACCCGGAAGTAGGGCGCGGCATCGGTGCCGCAGCCCGCACACCACTGCCAGCCGTGCTGGTTGTTCGCCATGTCCCCGTCCACGAGCTGGTCCAGAAACCATGCCGCGCCCCACTGCCACGGCAGATGAAGGTCCTTGACCAGAAACGACGCGACGCTCATCCGCACCCGGTTGTGCATGAACCCGGTTTCGCGCAGCTGCCGCATCCCGGCGTCGACGAAGGGAAAACCGGTCTCACCGGCCTTCCACGCCGCGAAGCGGCGCTCGGCCTCGGCGCCGGAGTCGGTCGGGATGCCGTCGAAATCTTTGTTCCAGTTGCGCCACGCGCTCGCGGGCCAGTGGTGCAGCACGTCGGCGTAGAAATCGCGGAAAGCCAACTCCCGCAGGTACGCCTGCGCCCCGCCGCCGCGCAGGTCCAGGTCGGCGGCCAGGGCGCGGGTGTGGATGGTGCCGAATTTCAGGTGCGCCGACATTCGGCTGGTGCCGTGCAGGTCGGGCCTGTTGCGGTCGTCGGCGTAGCTTTTCAATCCGTTGTCGAGGAAGGACTTCCACTGGGCGCGCGCCGCGGCCTCGCCGGCGGCGACATCGAGCGGGACACCGGGGTCGGGGATTTCGCAGTGCTCGACCCGCAGGCGCGCCGGATCGAGCCAGCGCGCGGAGGCGGCGCCCGATGTGGCCGGGGCCGGCCAACCGACTTTGTGCCACTGCCGCAGAAACGGTGTGAACACCTGGTACGGGGAGCCGTCCGGCTTGGTGACGCGTCCGGGCGAGACGAGGTACGGCGAGCCGGTCGCCACCAGCGGGACCGCGCCCAGCGCGGCGCGCACCCGTTCGTCGCGGCGCGTGCCGAACGGCGCGAAGTCCTCGGAGATGTGCACCGACGTCGCGCCGATCTCCTTGGCGATGCGGGGAATCTGGGTGTCGGGCCGCCCGCGGGTGACGAGCAGCCGCCCGTCGAGGTCCGCGCGCAGCCGCCGCAGCGAGTCACCGAGGAACTGCAGCCGGCGCTGTCCCGACGAGCTTTCCAGCCGCGGATCGAGCACAAAGCAGGCGAGCACCTCGTGGGCCTCGGCCGCGGCGAGCAGCGCCGGATGGTCACGCAGCCGCAGATCGCGGCGAAACCACAACAGGGCGGGCATGATTCGGCCCCTTAACGGTTGAGCCGCCAGATGTGGGTGGACAGGATGGTCGCGAAGCCGCACCACACCGGGTAGGGCAGTAGCACCGGCCCGCCCCGCGGGCCGGCTTGCGCGGTGCGCCTCACCAGGTCGGCGCTGCTGGCCGTCAGCGCCGCGGCACCGACAGCGGCCGCACCGAGCTTGTGGTACCGAAAGAAGAGCCAACTCCACCCGGCGTTGAGGAGCAGATTGACCACCAGGGCAGCGGCGTAGCTGCGCGCCTGGTCATGGCGCCCGGTGGCCCGAAACCGGTCGATGGCCACCGCCGACGTGACCGCGATGTCCGCGTAGAGCGTGGTCCACGCGACGGGGAAGGCGGCGCGCGGCGGCTGGTACGCGGGCTTGCGAAGCCGCGCGTACCACGGCGAGGCGGCGTCGGCGCTGGCGACGCTGCCGGCGCCGGCGGCCGCGGCGACGCCCAGGGCCGTCGCACCTAAGATCGATTTGTTCACGGCGTGCTCCGTTCGCGTTGGGCCCGATCCGCTTGTTGTTCAACGGGTTCGGCATTGGCGGGGCTGGTGGGCCACCAGATTCGGTCGCCGATGAGGGCGAACAACGCCGGGATGACCAGGGTGCGCACCACGAAGGTGTCGAGCAGGATGCCCAGGCCGACGATGATCCCCAACTGCGTCAGGACGATCAACGGCAGCACCCCGAGCACGCAGAACACGGCGGCCAAAACGATTCCCGCGCTGGTGATTACGCCTCCGGTCGCCGACACCGCGCGCACCATCCCGTCGCGCGCGCCGTGCCGTGCGGCCTCTTCGCGGGCGCGGGTGACCAGAAAGATGGTGTAGTCCACGCCGAGGGCGGCCAAGAACAGGAAGGCGAACAGCGGGGTGGTGTTGTCCAGTGCCGGAAAACCGAAGATATGGATGCTCGCCCAGCCGCCCATGCCCAACGCGGCCAGGGCACCCAGAATCGTCGCGGCCAGCAGGGTCGGCGGCGCGAGGGCGGATCGCAGCAACGCATACAGGACGACCAGGATGACGGCCAGGATCGCCGGGATCAGCAGCACGCGGTCATGCGCGGCCGCGTCCCGGACGTCGAGGGCCTGCGCGTCGGCGCCGCCCACCAGCGCGCCGGGGTCGGCGGCCCGGGTCGAATCCCGCAGTGCGGCAACGATGCCGAACGCCCGGTCGGACGACGGCGGTGCGTCGATCACCACCGACCACTTCGTCAGCCCCGTTTCCGAGCGGCCGGACTCGGTCACCGAGACGACGCCGGGCGTGGCCCCGATCGCCTGCCGCACGGGCGACGCGTGGGCGGTGGGCGCGACAACCAGTGTCGGGTTGGCCAGGCCGGCCGGGAAGTGTTCGGCCACAACGGTGTAACCGGACACCGAATCCGCGCGCACGCGGAACTGCTCGGTCTGCGACAGCCCGATCCGGGTCCCCCACAAGCCCGTGCCCAGGGCGGCCAGCACCGCGATCGCGACCACCGCAACCAGCGCGGGACGACGGGCGACCGATTCCGCGATGCGCCGCCAGGCACCGGAATCCCGGTCCTCGGCGTCGTCGGTGTGCGGGATGAACGGCCAGAACAATCGGCGGCCGCACACGGCCAGCATCGGCGGCAGGATGACCAGCACCGACACCGCGGCGACCACGAGGCCGCACGCCGCCAGCGCGCCCAGACTGCGTGTGCTCGGAGTGGCCGCGAACAGCAGCGTGAGCAGCGCCAGCACCACGGTGGCATTGCTGGCAACGATGGCCGGCCCCGCCCGGCGCACGGCGTGCCGCAGGGCGACGCGGTGCCCGGAATGGCGTCGTAGCTCTTGGCGATACCGGGAGATCAACAACAGCGCGTAATTGGTGCCCGCCCCGAACACCAGCACGCTGGTGATGCCCGACGTGGCGCCGTCGAAGCTCAGCCCGGTCAGCGACGCCACCGCCGTACCGACCGCGGCCGCGACCCGGTCGGCGAATCCGACGACGAGCAACGGGACCAGCCACAGCACCGGGGACCGGTACGTGGCGATGAGCAGCAGCGCCACCACCGACGTCGTCACGGCGAGCAAGGTGATGTTGGCGTTGGTGAAGGCGCTGGCGATGTCGGCGCCGAACGCCGGCCCGCCCGTGACGTGCACCTGCAGATCCGTGGGCAGGCCGCTCGCCGCGGCCGTGCGCAGCGCCGTGACCGTGCGGTCGAGGTCAAGCCCCGACAGGCCGCCGCTGATCGGCACGATGCCCAGGACGGCCTTTCCGTCGGTCGACGGCAGCGCGGGCGCCGCGCCATCCCCGCCGGGCGGCGCGGCGGCCTGGGCCCGATCGCGTGCCGCGCGTGCGGCCGAAACGTCCGAGGGGCTGAGCACCGCGCCGTCGGTCCGGCTGACCACGACAATCACCGGGGCGCGGTCCCCGCCGGGGAACTGCCGCGACAGCGCGTCCACCTCGGCCGACGCGGAGTCGTCGGGCAGCGATTTCGGTGACTGGCCCGCCGCCGCGTTCTCGCCGATGAGAACCATGAAACCGGCCCCCAGCAGGGCCGCGACCAGCGCGAGCAGCCACGAACGTCGACCCGTCACAGCGGTGGCCAAGGGCTCCCACACCACGAACACAACCCTTTCAGTTAGTTAAACATTAATCAACTGAAACGACGCAGCGCCACGGAGTCGGCATGCCGGTGCGCGAAAGGGGGCACTATGAACATTATGGACGCGATGCGGAGACATTGATGGACGCGAGGCCTGCCGGCGATGACCGCTGACCGTGGCGCGATGAAGAATCGCAAGCGGCGGCACATCGACGTGTGCCTGAGCGAGCCGGTCGGCTATGCCGGCGTGACCACCGGCCTGGACCGGTATCACCTGCCCTACAACGCGCTCACGCAGACCAGCCTGGGCGACATCGACCTGTCCACCACGTTTTTCGGTGCCAACTTGCGCTCTCCGATCCTCATCGGCGCGATGACCGGGGGCGCAGAGTTGTCCGGGACGATCAACCGCAATCTGGCGGCCGCCGCCCAACAGCTCGGCGTCGGCATGATGCTCGGCTCGCAGCGCATCATGCTCGACAGCGCGCTGGGGGAGCGCGCCGCGGACAGCTTCACGGTTCGCGACGTCGCCCCAGATGCGTTGCTGTTCGGCAACATTGGGCTATCCCAGCTGGCGAAGGCGGCCGTGCCGGACCTGGCCAAGGCCCTCGATCGGGTGGGCGCCGACGCGCTTGCCGTTCATACCAATCCGTTGCAGGAAGCGATGCAACACAACGGCGACACCGACTTCTCCGGCTCGGTGGACCGGCTGCGCGAAGCGGCCGACGCCCTCGGCTACCCCGTGTTGCTCAAGGAGGTCGGCCACGGCATCGGCGGCGCCGCGGTGGCCGAACTCCTTGGGGCCGACGGCACGCTCCCGGTTGCCGGAATCGACGTGGCGGGCGCCGGCGGCACGTCGTGGTCGCGGGTCGAACAGTTCGTGCGTTACGGCGAACTGCGCCATCCGGAGTTGGCCGACTGGGGAATCCCCACCGCGCGTGCGGTCGTGGAGGTGCGCGAGGCGCTGCCGGAGATCCCGCTGGTGGCGTCCGGTGGCATCCGAACCGGGATGGACGCGGCCAAGGCGATCGCCCTGGGGGCCGACGTCGTGGCCGTGGCCCGGCCGCTGCTGCCGGCCGCGATCGAATCCACTGCGGCGGTGCTGGATCGGCTGCAGCCGTTCATCGATGAGCTTCGGGTATGCCTGCACGGCTGCGGTGCGGCAGACCTTGCGGCGCTGCGCGACGTCGACCTCGTCCGCGTTACGTAGCTTCGCGGTCCGGCCGTCACCCCGGGGTACGGCTCGCCGTTCCCGCACTCCGTCGGCCTTTCGCCGCGGTGCGCTTTTTGGGAGTCGGTGCGGTGAGCGCGGATTCGAAGGTGGACATCGCCTCGATCATCGCCGTGAACACCCGATGGGCTGCCGCCAAGTCGCGGTCGGGCAGGTCGGCGAGGGCGGTATGCAGCTCGGCGCCCAGCGGCGTGAAGAATGAGCGCGCCAGCGCCATTCCGGGCTTCTCGTAGCGCAGCAGCGTCTTTCGGCGGTCCTGCGGGTCCGGTTCGCGCCGGACGTGCCCGGCGTCGATCATGCGGTCGACGAGATAGGTGATCGCGGCGGGCGATACGTCCATGCGCCTCCGCAATTGCGCCGGCGTCAAGGGCGTCCCGGCGGTTTCGGCGACCATGATGTGCAGCAGCGCGTGGAAGTCGGTGCCGCTGACCTCGTTTTGCCGCGCGAAGTGCCGCCCGATGCGGTCGGACTGCGCGGTGATCGCGCGCATGTCCGCCGACATCAACTTCTCGAGTTCGCCTCGATCGATTCGCCGGTCAGCGGCGCCGCGCTTGGTCACTTACCCGCATCCTTCGCCAAGATACGCCGACCAGCGTTTCGGGACCGCTGCGCGCGGCCAGGTCCGGTCGGTGGCCATCAGCCTACGGCACTCCGACCGGATCACCGTGCCTTAGCCGCTGGTTTTCGCGGCCGTCTCGTCGCTGCGCACCGTGTCGCTCATAGGTTTTCGCCTTTGCCTGATTCGTCGCGGGGGGACGCGGTGTGGGCGGGGTGGCCTGCGGTGCGCCGGTCCTCTTTCAGGGCCATCTCGTAGCGGTGGCGCTGGCCGCCCGCGAGTTGGGTTCGGACCAGCTGTTCGATCTCCTTGAAGCAGCGGTAGTAGCCGTCGTCGTAGTCTTCGATCACCTGAAAGCTCCAGCGCCCCGGAAGGACGTTGCGTCCGATCAACTCGCGGCTGATGTGTCGGGCCAGATCGGCGTGGCCCAGTTCGAGCAACCGCGACACCGCCGCATCGAGTTGCAGGTCGGCGTGGCCGGTGAGTTGGTGGAAGGAGTACAGGTGTCCCCGGGCGCGCTCGATGGTCTCCAGCGCCTCGGTGACTTTCCCCACGGCCTGCGTGACGCCGTCGCCGGTGCTGTCGATGCTCATGGCTCTCCTTCCCGGGTGTTGCGCGAGGGCATTCCCGCTGAGGAGGACCGCGAATCGTCCATGCGATTCATTTATTTAATAGTCAATTCTTTGTGTCCACCGGCCGCGGTTTGAACGGGCGCGCCCCGGGTATGTGGGGGCGATGACCGTGATCGAGACGTCGCAACGCCTGCGGCGCACCCAGCGCAAAGTGCTGCGCCTGCAACGGCGTGTGTGGCTTGCCCAACTGGCCATGTGGCCCGCCGCAATCGTTTTCGCTGCGCTCGTGCTGGTCACCGGGTGGGTGCTGTGGCGGCGGTCGGCCGTCCGTTCCGCCGGCGCGGGTCCGGGTCCGCGGCGTCCGCCGCGCGAGTACGCAACATGACACCGCGGCCGCGCCGAACGCCGGCGCCGCCGCACTGCGAAGAAACCCGAAGTCATCCCCGTGCGGCGCGTACCTGGTAACGACGCTCGGCGTAGGCGAGGTCGTCGCGCCAGAGCCTGCTGGACGCGAAGCGCATGAGCGGCGTGATCAGCGGCGCCACCCGGGATGCCCGCTTGAACCCGGGCCGCCCCGAGTGCGCGATGGTGGCTTCCAGGACGGCAGTGCGGGGGCGGCCATCGGGGCCCAAACCGATTGGGGTGGCATGGGTTTCGACGACGCTGCCCGCCCCCTCCCCGTCCACGATGCGCATCACGATCGTGCGGGCCTCCGGGCAGCTGAACTCCGCGACGACGGGCACCCCCAGGCGTCCCATCCGGAACGTCACGGCCACCAAGAAGCGGTCGGCGTGTTCGGTCGGTGTGGTGAGCACCTCGAGGCGGGTGAACGAGTACGGGTGAAACCAGGCGCCATGCCACGGATCGAGCCGGTTGGCGATGACGTCGATCGGCTCGCAGACGCCCTCCATGCGGGCGACTGCGGCCAGGGTGTCGCCGGTCGGCCGGTCCGGAATCACCGGCAGCTCCAGTGGCGCCTCCCGTCCCACCGCATCGAGCCGCACCCAGACCAGGATGCCGTCGTCGTGACCGGGCAATGGGCTCCAACCGAATTCGCGGGCGCGCCCGTCCAGGGTCAGCCCGTGCCACCGGCACACCAGCGTGCCGCGGTGCACCGTGCCGGTGGCGAGGTCGGCTCCCAGGTGCGGGCAACTGCGCGGTCCCACGCACAGGCGGTGCTGCTCGTCGCGCCAGGCGACGACCTCGACGCCGGCGACGAGCGCGCCGAACGGCCGCCCGCCGACCACCTGCCGGCTGGCGGCGAACGCGTACCAGTTGCCGGTGGGGCGATTTTGTGAGCGGCGCAGCGCGGCGTCGATGATGGCGGGTTGTGCGTCGCGATAGGTCGGGCGCTGATCGGCCCACGACGAACGCGGGATCACCTGCAGGGGCCAATCTTTGGGCCACGTCCGCAGGCTTTGCAGCTGGTCGCGGATCTTCATCGCCGGGCGGCTCCCTCGCGGGTGGCAAGCCATCGCAGCAGTGCTGAGCGGCCCCGGGTGGGCACCGTGGACAACGGGTGTCCGGCCAGTCCCCAGCGTTTCAGCAGTTGGTTCGCGGCGCACCACCCGGTGGTGGCGGCGCGCTCCATCAGCGCCACCGGCAGGTCGATCCGGATGGCGTCGCCGGCCAACACCAGGCCCGGTGTGGGGGTGATCACCGCGGGGCGGCCCGTATAGGTGCCCGGCGCGAAGAGCGGGCAGTCGCTGCGGTGCAGCAGCCTCTCGTGAACGATGTGTGCCGCCGCCGTTTCCGGGTACACCGCGTGCAGCCGGCGCAGCGCGGCGGCGCGCGACGGCGCCGAATCCAATGCGTAGGAATGCAATTCGACCACCGAACCCTGATGCGCGCACGCCCACGCGCGGGCTTCGCGTTCGTAGCGTTCCAGCACGCTGATGTTGTCCAGCGGCTTGTGCCCGGCCGTGCCCAGAAACGCCGGGCGCCGCGCCGCGACGGGGCGATCGAGCCAGAACCGGTGCACGGCGAACGGCGGCGCGGTGCGCAGCCGCGAGATCCGGGCCCGCCAGTCATCGGTGCCAAGGCCGCTCGATCCCGCCACGATCCGCTGCAGGCCCGCGACGTCGGTGGCCAGCACCACCGCGTCGACGTCGAGCGGCTCGTCGGAATCGGTGTGCACGCGAAAGCGCCCCGCCGGATCCCCCTCGATGCCCAGGGCGGCGGTGCCGAGCCGAAACCGCACCCCGCGCCCCTCGAGGTAGCCGCACAACGGCTGCCACAGCGCGCCGTCGTAGTTCGCGCACGGGACGTCGAAGATCAGGCCCTCGGCCGATCCCAGGAAGTAGATGTGGAACATGGTCGCCAACTCGGCCGCGGACAGCTTGGCGGGGTCGGCGAAGAAGCTGCGGGAGAACACCTCGAACGCCAGATGCCGTGCGGCCTCGGGGAATCGGATGTTTTCGAGGAACGCCGCGGCGTCGATGTGGTCGAGGCGCTCGTAGGTGCCCGGCACCGACACGGCGGCCAGCGGCGCGGCGGCGCGGGCATCGATGCGGGTGAAGTCGCGAAGGCGAAAGGTCGGGCTGCGCGCGGCGAAGGCGACGGCGTTCCACGGCGGGGTGCGCGGCAGCCCGCGGAAGCTGTCGCGCCGCCCCGCGCCGTCGATGAGCGGGTAATCCTCGACGGGAGTCAGCATCCGCAATCGCGGGTCGATCCGGGTCAGCAGGGCGCGCAGGTTGTAGTACTGCCGGAAGAACGCGTGGAAGCCGCGGTTCATCGCGAGGTCGACGCCGCCGTCGCGCTCGGTCCAGCCGCCGACCCGACCGCCGAGGTAGGGTTCGCGTTCGATGACCTCGACCGCGACGCCGCGCTCGGCGAGTCCGGTGGCGGCGGCCAGTCCGGCGATCCCGCCGCCGACGACGGCGACCCGGGGCCGCGACGGCAGCGCGCCGGCGTCCGGCAATCCCGTTGGTGCGGGCAATGTTCGGCGGCGACGGTCGGCGGCGTGCGCGGTCATGACGGCGCGTCCGCCAGGAAGGTGTGCACGATGTTGGCTTCCCAGCCGGGCATCGTCTCGCTGTGCACGGCGGTGAATCCGGCGTCGGCGAGGCGGGTCCGGAACCGCGCGGCGCCGTCGAACGCGAGCACGCTGCGCCACAGGTAGCGATAGAGCGCGGTGTCGCGGGTGCGCCACCACCCGGACGGGATGATGATGCCCCAGCAGACCGCGTGCCAGATGCGGGTGGCGGCCCAGGAGTCGCGGACCGAATACTCGTGCACGGCCAGGGTGCCGCCGGGGCGCAACAGCGTGCGGAACTTGCGCAGTTGGTCGTCGCGGTCGGCGACGTTGCGGATCAGGTACGCGGCCAGGATGGCGTCGAAGGGCCCGGTGATCCCGTGCTCCGCCAATTGTTCGACGGGGGTGTGGACGAAGCGCACCGTGGCGGGCCAGTCCTTCGCGCGCGCCGCGTCGAGCATTCCGCGCGACGCGTCCACGGCGACGATGTCGGCGTGGGGCGCGACGGCGAGCAGGGCGGCCGTCGAGGCGCCCGTCCCGCAGCCGGCGTCGAGCAGCCGTAAGCCCTTGCCGCGGGCCGGAATCCGCATCCGGCGCGCCGACAGCAGCAGTTGCGCGTGGTAGCCCGGGCTGGCGCCGACCAGCCGGTCGTAGGCCGCGGCACCCGCGTCGAACGCGGCTGCCAGGTCGGCGGGGGCGGGCCCCGCATCACCGACGCGCATGTTGCCGTTCCCACAGCAGCAGCACCGCGGTGACCAACGCGAAGCCGAACAGAAAGTCTTCGACCGGAATGTCGAACGGGAAGCGCAGCCCGCTCAGCTGCCGATCGTCGTAGCTGACGATGGGCGAGCTGAGCTTCGTCAGCCATCCGTCGACCGGGATCTGGAATCCCAGGACGATCACCATCGACAGCCAGTAGGCCGGCCGGCGAAACAGCCCGGTGCGCAGCACCGCCAATTCCAGTGCGCAGACGGCCAATACCGCCAGCACGGCGGGCAGGGTGTAGCCGAGACCGCTCACCGCCGGTGCACCCTTGCCAGGATGGCGCCCACGGCGTTGTAGGTCAGCAGCGCGCAGGCCGGAATGACGAGAAAGAACAGCACCTCTTCGATCGGCACCCGAAACGGGATGCTCAGGCCGCTGAGGTACGCGCCGTCGTAGGTCCACACGCGCGCGGCGACGGCGATCTCATCCCAGATCAGGAACACCGCGGCGACCGGCAGCACCGCCTTGAGGAAGCGTCGCCACTGTCGGTAGACGCCGGGGCCCAACGCCTCCAGCGGCGCCGTGATCAGCAGGCATGCGGCCAGGACCACAAGGTATTGCCACCGATCGCTCATGCGGCCCCCGAGTTGAGATCGTCCCGCTCGCCATTTCGCGCCCGCCACGACCGTATCAGTCCCGCACCGGCGACCCGAAGCCGTCGAGCCCGGCCCACGGTGGCCCGGTGGTCGAACACCGCGAACTCGCTTCTTTCGATGCAGTCCAGGATCTCGGCGTACAGGGCGGCCGCGGTTGCCACGCACGGCCGTGAGCGACGCGCGAGCGTGGCGATCCCCGCCGCGGCGAATCGGTAAGTCTGACGCGTGATTTCGTGCTGCGCGGCCAGGGCGCGGCGCACCCGGGGGTCGGTGCGGCGATGCGCATGACACCACGTCAACAGCTCCCGATCCACGCCGTCGGCCGCGAGTTCGTCGGTCGGCAGGTAGACCCGGCCGCGCACCAGATCTTCGTCGACGTCGCGCAGGAAGTTGGTGAGCTGGAAGGCTCGGCCCAGCGCCGCGGCATACGGCGCGGCCTCCTCCATCGGCGTCACGGTTCCCAGGATCGGGAGTACCTGCAGACCAATGGCTTCCGCGGAGCCCCGCATGTAGAGGTTGAGCGCTTCGCGGTCGGGATAGTCGGTGACCGTGAGATCCATCCGCATCGAGTTCAGGAAGTCCTCGAAGAGCCCGGCGCTGATCCGGTAGCGCCGTGCGGTGTGAGTCACCGCCGCCACCAACGGATCGTCGAGGTGGGCGCCGTCGGAGAAGAAGCGCTCGGACAGTTGCTGCAGCCGCCTGCCACGACTGCAAGGGTCCAGCCGCGGATCGAGATCGTCGAGGATGTCGTCGGCGTAGCGGGCGAAGCCGTACAGCGCGTGCACGGGCGGCCGTTGGTCGGGCGCGAGCAGCCGGGTCGCCAGGAAGAAGGTGCGGCCATGGGCGGCATTGAGTTCCCGGCACCGGCGGTATCCCTCGCGCAGCCGCGGATCGTCGATTCCGGCCGCGGCCAATTCGCTGCGCATCATGGCAAACCGGCCTTCGTGTCGAGGACGGCGATGGCCCTCGTGCCGGCTCCGGTGATGCGGTCCGCGGCGAGCCGCCCGGAAATCAGGGTGGTCGGCACGCCGACGCCGGGCACCGTGGAGGAACCGGCGAGCACCGCGTTGTCGATGCCGCGCACCATGTTGGCCGGCCGGAACGGCCCGGTCTGACCGAACGTGTGGGCCAGCGCGAAGGGGCTGCCGGCCGCCATGCCCTGACGGGCCCAGTCGGCGGGTGTGACGACGTCGAGAACCGTTGCGTCCTCCCGCAATCCGGGGAGCAACCGGTCCGCGACGTGTGCGACGAGGCCCTCGGCGTAGGCGGCGCCGGCCCGCGACCAATCGATGGTGCCGCGCTCCAGGTTCGGCGCGGGGGCCAGGACGTAGAGCAGATCGCGGCCCTCGGGAGCCAGCGCCGGGTCGCCGGCCGTCGGGCGGGTCACCAGCAACGACGGATCGGTCATCAGCCGGCCGTCGCGGATGATGTCGGTGAACGTCTGATCCCATGCCTCGCCGAACAGGATGGTGTGGTGGGCCGTGTCGCGAGCGACCGCGGGGCAACCCAGGTGCGCCACCACCGCCGACGGGGAGGCCCGCAACCGCACGGCGCGGCGGGGTGTGCGGCCCAGCAGCGCGTAGGTCTGGGGTAGTTCGGTGGTCAGCACGACCGCGTCGCACGAGATGCGCCCGGCCTGTTCGGTGAGTACGGCCCTGACCCGGCCGCCGGATTGTTCGAGGGCGGTAACGGTTGCGCCGTAACGGAATTGGACGCCGGCGTCGGTGGCCGCCGCGGCCAGCGCGTCGGGCAGCGCGCGCACGCCGCCCCGCGGGAACACCACGCCCGCGATGGTGTCCATGTAGGCGATGACCGCGTAGACCGCCAGGGCATCGCGCGGCGCCACCCCGGCGTACAGCGACTGGAAGGTGAAGATCCGCTGCAGCCGCTCATCGCTGATGTGCCGCTTGACCATGCGATCCCACCTGCGGAAGCCGCCGATCGCCGTCAGCTGCGCCAGCCGCGGCGTGAGCAGCGAGAGCGGGGAATCGAAATTGGCACCGATGAACCCGTCGAATTCGGTGCGGTACAACCTGGTCAGCCAGGTGCGCAGCCGCCGGTAGCCCGCCGCCTGCCCGGAACCGGCGAAGTCGGCGATCGCGTCGGCCATCTGGTCTGCGTCACTGTGCACATCGAGTGTGCTGCCGTCGGTGAACACGGCGCGGTAGGCGGGATCAACCGGCGACAGCTCCAGCCGGTCGGACGTTGTCTCGCCGACGGCCGCGAAGGTCTCGTCGATGATGTCCGGCATCGTGAGCACCGTTGGCCCGGTGTCGATCCGGTACCCGTCGATGTCGAGGCGCCCGGCCCGCCCGCCCGGCCATGGCTCACGTTCCACCAGGGTGACCGCGCGCCCCCGCCCGGCCAGGTGCAGCGCCGCGGACAGGCCGGCCAGGCCGGCGCCGACCACCACGACGTGATCGGTGCGTCCTTCGATGGTCCGCATGGTCAACGCGCTCCCGACTCGGTACCGGTCATACGGCGCGATCCGTACAGGCCGCCGCCATTTCGGCCAGCGCGATGCGAACGGGCTCCTCGATCGGCAGGTCCCCGAGGTGGGCGCGCGCGGACGCGACGCGGTCGCCGATCATCTCTTCGATCAGCCCCACGGCCCCGGTCCCGATGATCAGCGCCTTCCACCTGTCGATCGCGTCGCGCCCGAGGGCTTCACGATTCGCCAGCTCGGTGAGTTCACGGCGGGTCGAGGGATCGGCCAGCTGGTGGGCGGCCACCACGACGCTGGTTGCCTTGCGCTCGAGCAGGTCTATCGCGCCGGGCTTACCCGTTACCGCGGGTGAACCGAAGACGCCGAGCACGTCGTCGCGGAGCTGAAACGCCTCGCCGACGGCGCGGCCGTAGCGGCCCAGTTGGCACAGCGTGTGAGCGCCGCAGCCGGCCATGGCCGCCCCGATCTCCAGGGGTCGGCGCACGGTGTAGTTGCCCGATTTGCGCCGTGCCACATCGAGAACGAATTCCAGCCCGGGCGCCTGCCGCGCGTCGTTGATCAGGTCGGCGAATTGTCCCACGGCGAGCTCGGTGCGCATCGCGTCGTAGCGCGGCCACGCCAATTGCAGCCGCCGGGAATCGATTCCGCTGTCCCGCAGCATTTGTTCGGCCCAGATCAGGCACAGGTCTCCGAGCAGGATGGCCGCGGACTCGCCGAATCGCCATGAGGGGCCGGGCAGTCCGCGTTCCCGGTACCACCGCCCGAATTGCCGGTGCGCCGACGGGCGGCCGCGCCGCACGGCGGAGCCGTCCATGACGTCGTCTTGCAGCAGCGCGAAGGCGTGCACCAACTCAAAGCTCGCCGCGGCCCGCAACGCCGCGGGGTCGGCCGGCGCGCCGCACAGCCAGCCCAGGTACACAAACGTCGACCGCAGGCATTTACCGCCGGAGACGAAGTCGGCCAGGATGTCGCCGACCGCTTCGATGCCCGCCCCGTCCAGGTCGGCGGCGCGTCGCTGCGCGACGAACTCGGCGACCTCGACCAAAACCCTCCGCCGGACCTCCGACCGCCACTCGCCGAAGTCGTCACCGCCCCAGGAGCCCGTCACGGGCGGTGATGCGCCCGCGGGCGAAAACGACAAAGCTCCCATGGTGCCCAAGCGCTCCCTCCCGGACGGCTGGGAATGGCCGGGCCTGCGCTGGCCCGGCACCCGCGGTCATACCCGCCGACGAGGCGGGCAAACCACGGCGCGAGCCGCCAGGCCCCGCCCCGCGCCGCCCGGTGGGAGATACCACGTTGTTCAATAACTTAAACATTCACTTGATGAAGGTGATCCGTGTTTGCCGAGTCACGCTGGGCCCGAAACCGAGCAGGGAGCCGAAACGCCAACCCGTGCGGTGTTTTAACCCCCATCGGGGTCACGATGCGGCGCTGCGGGGGACCCGGCTACGCGGCTGTCGCGGCCGGGCCAACTCGGACACGAAACGCCGCCGCGCCGCAAGGATGTCTTCGATGGTTTGAAATGCCTCCGGTACCGAGTCGGTGGTCGCCAACCCGTTGTCGTGCACGATCCGCAGCAGTGGCCGGATCGCCGTGCCGGTGACCACGCTGCAGTGCACGCGGGCTTTGCGGAGCTCGTCGTTGACGAACAGCAGCGCCCGAAAGCCCTCGACGCTGAGGAAGCGCAGTCGGCTCAAATCGAGGACCACCGGAGTCTTGAGCCGGGCGAAGCCGCGGATGGCTTCGGTGAGGTCTCTCGCATTCGCGGCATCGATCTCGCCGTCGACGCGCACCACCGTGGCGAGGCAGCGCGCATAGACGAAAACGTGTGCCCTGGCGAATTGGGCCATGTGGCGGCCGCGTGTGGGATGTTGTTGGTCCGCCGAATCCGCGGAGTGAAGAGCAGCCATTGAAGCGCCTATCGATTGTGGTGAGAAGGGAGTGATCAGTGTTTGCACACCGCTCCCGCTAAAGACGCAGCTGTGAACTCAACCTGACAGCAGCCTAGCGTCGCCGCCGTCGCGCGGTAGCAAAGTTTCGTTTTCTGGACGGTGCGCAACGGCGCCGATGTACCCGGTGGTGAATGCGTGTTTGGCGGCGTAACCGCGGGGTATACGCCGGCCACGTAACAAACGCGACGAATCCCTTGACGGACGGACGCGAGGGGTGGTGCGGCCCAATGGAAAAGCTCGGCCGCCGCTGGTGCCGGTTAGCGCTTGCGCCCGCTGCCATCATGATGCTGATCGGCGCACCGGGATGGGCCGGCGCCGACCCGGGGATCACGGTGTTTCCGGGAATGGAGATTCGTCAGGGCAACACGGTATGCATGCTCGGAATGGTCGAGCCGCGGTTACGGGTCGCGCTGACCAGCGGGCAATGCGACGGTGGGCAGTCGATGGTGACCGACCGTGACCGCAAGCCGATCGGCGATGTGGTCCTCGGCCGTCGGCAGGTCGACACGGACTCGGCTGCGGACACGTCGATGCTGCCGGTCGAATACGAAGTCATCGCTCTTGCAGGCAATGTCACGGCCTCGGACGTGTTGCCCACGGGCCGGCAGTTGCGGTCGACGCCCGGGCTGCGCGCGCAGCC
The DNA here is from genome assembly GCF_000709305.1 of Mycobacterium sp. TKK-01-0059. NCBI lineage: Bacteria > Bacillati > Actinomycetota > Actinomycetes > Mycobacteriales > Mycobacteriaceae > Mycobacterium > Mycobacterium sp. TKK-01-0059. The sequence continues at coordinate 367,150 of NZ_KL446993.1, read as the reverse complement.
GGGCCTGCCCGTGTGCCAGCTGCGCCGCTCGACCGGGCAGCGCTGCGGGCCGGTCGGCACCGTCACCAACGGCCGTTTCGCCATCCCCGACATGGTCGTGGACGGTCGCGACTTCGGCGGCCCGGTCTACGCGCTGACCGACGACAACAAGGCCGTCATCGTGGGGCTCTACGAGGGCATGTGGAGGGCCTCACCCCAGTTCGAGTCGTGGCAGGCGGTCATGGCGCAGGTCTACATCGACAGCCACTCCTACAGCGGGCAACAACAGCTGCCCGCTCTGCGCATGATCAACTGGCGCACCGCCGCTCGCGCTGTGGCGGCGCCGTAGCCGTCCCGTCGTCACCCAGGGACGCCGCGCGGCGTGTTTCCCCCGACACAGAACGGGAATCCGCCGCCGGTGAACGTTTTCGATCTTGTGGCGCTGCCCTTCCAGTGGGGCTCCGCGATCCGGGGCAAACGGATCTTTCATCCCAGCGGGGTGCTGGCGAGGGGCTTCATCGAACGCATCGCCCCGGCGGGTCAGGGCTTGCCGATCCGCTCGTCGGAGGTCGTTGCCCGGGTATCCAAGGCCAGCGGCACACCCGGCGCGCTGCCCGACTTCGTCGGCCTGGCTTTCCGGTTGACGCCCCCGGAGCCGGCGGGAAAGCCGTGGGACATCTTGCTCGTGTCCGCCGGGTCGGGGGTGCTGTCCCGGGCGGTGGCGCTGCGGCCGACCGCGTCGTGGAACGGACAGACACTGACCACCCTGATGCCGTTGCACTACCAGAACCACAATTGGTGGCTGCGGGCCCGCACCCCGAGCGACATCGACGGCCTCGGCTTGTCGCTGGCCAACGTCCGCAACCGTCTCGAACGCGGCAATATCGAGATCGCGCTCGACCAAGCCTGCGGCAGAGGGCATTTCACCCCGGTGGGCCACGTGACGCTGATCGCGGTCGTCGACGACGAACAGCATCGCGACGTGTCGTTCGATCCCGTCGTCAACACCGCGCCGGGCCTGAGCCTGCACCCGCGGTGGCTCGCCGACCTGCGCGCCCGCGCGTATCGGCAGAGCCGTGACGGCAGGGATGCCGATGAGTAGCCGGGGGTAGCCGGTGCCCAAGCGCATCGTGATCACCGGGGCGAGCGGCAACGTCGGCACAGCCTTACTGCGCCGGCTCACCGCCGACGACTCGGACTATGAGATCGTCGGAATCAGCCGGAGGCGACCGCCTTCGGACGACCTGTACCGGTCCGCCCACTGGCACGAGCTGGACCTGGCCGACCCGGGCGTGGAGCTCGAGCTGCTCAAGGTCTTTCGCGGGGCCGCGTGCGTGGTCCATCTGGCGTGGGGTTTCCAGCCCACCCGCAACAGGCGTTATTTGGACTCGGTCGGGGTCAACGGCAGCGCGGCGGTATTGAGCGCGGCACACAACGCGAAAGTGCCGCACCTGCTGCACATGTCGTCGGTGGGGACCTACGCCGCCGGGCGATACGGGCAGAAGGTCGACGAGACCTTCTCGACCGCGGGCATACCATCCTCCGCGTACAGCAGGGCGAAATCCGCGGTGGAGCGCATGCTCGACGGCTACGAGGGGCACAACCCCGACGGGGTCGGAATCACCCGGATGAGGCCCGGTTTCATCCTGCAGCGCGACGCCGCGTTGGGCCTGCGGCGCTACACCCTGCCCGCCTACGTGGGCCCGCGTTGGGTGCGCTGGTTGCCGCTGCTACCGCTGGACCGCTCGCTGAGCGTGTCCATCGTGCACGCCGACGACGTCGCCGACGCGTGCGTCAAGGCGATCGAGCGCCGCGCACTCGGGCCCTTCAACCTGGCCGCCGAACCGCCGGTCGGCCGCGATGACATCGCAAAGGCGTTGCGGGCACGCCCGATTCACGTGCCCTCGCCGCTACTGGGGCTGCTGGTGGCGGCGTCGTGGCGGGCCAGGTTGCAACCCCTCGATCGTGGCTGGCTGGACATGGCGTTTTCGTTGCCGCTGCTGGACACCGACCGCGCGCGTAATGTTCTCGGATGGTCGCCGCGGTGGAGTTCCGAGGCTGCGCTGGCCGACCTGGTCGACGGGTTCTTGCATACCTGGGGAACCCAGAGCCCGGTCCTTCGCGCGCGTTCGTGCGCCGAGGCCATCAGCCGCGACCTTCACGAAGGCCCGCTCACCGTCCGCCGGGTGCCCTAACCGTTGACTGCTCGCGTCCCAACAGGTGACGCAGCGCCTGGGTCAGGTCGGGTTGACGGAACCGGTGCCCGGCCGCGACGAGCTTGCGGGGTGCCACCCGCTGGCTCGCGCAGGCCAGTTCGCGGGCGCCCTGCCTCCCGAGCAGGAGGCGGGGCCCCAGCGACGGCACCGGCAACACGGCCGGCCGATGCAGCACCGCCGCCAGGGTCGACGTGTACTCGGCGTTGCGGACGGGTTGCGGCGCAACGGCATTCACGGGCCCCGACAGCGCCGTGTCCCACAGCGCGCGGTGATACACATCGACCAGGTCGTCGATTCCGATCCAGGACAGCCATTGCCTGCCGTCGCCCAGTCGCCCCCCGAGCCCGGCGGCGAACAGCGGACGCATCAGCCTCAGCGTGCCGCCGCGCGGTGACTGGACGATGCCGGTGCGCACCCGCACCACCCGCAGCCCCGCCTCCTGCGCGGCTGCGGTCGCCTCCTCCCAGTCGGCCACCACGTCGGCCAGGAATCCCTCCCCGCGGTCGCTGTCCTCGGCCAGCGTGTCGTCGCCGCGGTCGTATCCGTAATAGCCAATCGCTGACGCCGAGATCAGCGCGGCGGGCCGGGGATCGGTGCGGGCCAAAAGTTCGGCGAGGCGCCGGGTGGGCCCAATCCTGCTGTCCCGGATGGCATCCCGGTGCTTGTCGGTGAACCGTCCGGCGATGGAGGCGCCCGCCAGATGGATGACCGCGTCGACGCCGGCCAACAGCTGCGGGTCGGGATCCTCGGGGTCCCAACGCCGTTCGTCGGTGCCGCGTGCGTCGCGCCTGACCAGCCGGATGACCCGGTGCCCGCCGGTGCGCAGAAACGCCGTCAGCGCCGAACCGACCAGCCCCGACGATCCGGTGACGGCGATCGTCGACCGCTTCAGGCCGTTCTCGGCGGCCAACCGGTGGGCGGCCAAGTCGTCGGCCAGCTGGCGGTGCCGGTAGTCGAACATGGGCCGCAACAGCGATCCCGGCACCGCGGTCTCGACCCGGTCGATCACCCGGGTGCGGTCATCGCCGATGTCTATGAACTCGTGGGTGTGGCGCCAGCGCAACGCCATTCGCGCCGGAAGCGTGGCCAGGCCGTCACCACCTAGGGCGTCGACGAACCGGCGCGGGGGATCGTAGCCGTCCGGCTGATGCACGGCGACCCAGCGCAGGCCGCCGGGCAGCGCCAGCGTCGCCCGCCCGTCCTCGAGCGAGGATGCCTCGGCGATGAGGCGCATCGGCTGCCACGGCGGCGAGAGGCGGTGGAAGGCACCCGGCCTGGCATGCCAATCGAACACGTCCGTGATCGGCGCGTGCACCACACTCGAATAGTCCAGGCCCATGCCTGAAACGTTAGAAAGCTCGCTACCGGTCCGGCAAGGCGTGTTCGACGATGGGGAGCCGCGCCTGCGGCTGCCGCTCGCCGCGCTTGGCCGACAGATAGACCTGCGCGGTCTTGTCGGCCACCGTATGCCAATCGAAGTCGGACGTGAGGCGTTCGCGGGCGGCCCGGGCGCGTTGTTGCGTGGCGCGCGGATCGTCGAGGACGGTGCGAATCGCCGCGGCCAGCCGGGTCACGTCGCGGGGCGGGCACGATACGCCGGTCCGACCGTCGATCACCGCCTCACCCAGACCGCCGATGTTCGACGTCACCAGGGGGGTGCCGGCCGCGGCCGCCTCGAGCGCAACGATGCCGAACGGCTCGTAGTGGCTGGGCAACACCGCGGCGTCGGCGCGATGCAGTACGGCCAACAGCTCCGCGTGCTCGAGGTGCCCGACGAACCGAATCGCCTTGAGCACCCGGTGTTTACGGGCTTGCTCGATGAGCCAGCCCTGCTGGGTGCCCTCGCCGGCGATGGTCAGTGTGGTGCCCGGGTGGGTGCGCCTGACCCGCGGGAGCGCGGCGATGACGTCGTGCACCCCCTTCTCGTACTCCAGCCGCCCCAGGTAAAGCAGTTCGGCCGGACCCGTGCGCGGCCGCCGCGCCGCGAACGGCCACCGCGCCGTCTCGATGCCGTTGCAGATCACGGTGATCTCGGCCAGCCCCGGACCGAACAGTTCGGTGATCTCGTCGGCCATCGACCCCGAACACGTGATCAGCGAATCGGATTCGCGCACCAGCCAGGACTCGACCGCGTGCACCTGACGGCTGAGCGCGCCGCTGACCCAGCCGGAATGCCGACCGGCCTCGGTCGCATGGATCGTGGAAACCATTGGCACGTCATAGAATTGGGCCAGCGCGATCGCCGGATGGGCCACCAGCCAGTCGTGGGCGTGCACGACGTCGGGCCGCCACGCGTGGCTGCTGCCCGGTTTCTTCAGGCTCAGCCCGGCGCGGACCATGGAATGCCCCATCGCAAGCGTCCAGGCCATCATGTCGGTGCCGAAGGTGAACTCGTGCGGATCCTGCGCGGCCGCGATCACCCGAACACCCTCGCTGATCTGGTCGGACGACGGATGGCTGCGGGGATCGGTCCCGGTGGGTCGGCGTGACAGCACCACGACGTCGTGACCTGCGGCCGCCAGCGCGGTGGACAGGTGATGGACGTGCCGGCCGAGCCCGCCGACGACCACCGGCGGGTACTCCCACGACACCATCAGGATCTTCACGTTGTGGTCCACCTCATCGGGGCAACCTGCGGGCGTCGAGGGCGCCGAAGAGTCCGTCGGCGCGGTTCCACCCCTCCGCCAGGCGCTGCGCGGTGTCGCGCCGCCCGGACGCCAGCGCCCCCGCGATCTCCCGGGTGGCGTGCGCGTGCAGGTGGGCGCGGTAGCGGGCGTAGTCGGCGGCCGAATCCTTGCTCACCATGAACGGCCAGTCGCTGGAGACCGTCAGCAGCGTTTCGCGCAGGATCTGGTCGGCGACGTGGTCGCGGGGGATGGGCCCGTCCAGCGTCGCGGTTTCCGACAGCGCCTTGTCGACGGTGCTCAGCGCGGTGTCGACGACTTCGTTGTTGAGCTGCACCAGGTCGGCGACCTGGTCGCCGGCCCACACCTGCCAGTCCTTGCCCGAACCCCACGAGCTGGGCGGCAGGGCGACCGGGTTACCGACGAAGCCGTCGGCGATCGCGTCGGTCAGGGTGCCCACCCGCACGCCGGCCTCGGGCAGGGCGCGCAGCACCCGCTCCAACCAGGTCGGGCCCTCGTACCACCAGTGGCCGAACAGCTCGGTGTCGAAGGCGGCGATCACATGCGCGGGCCGCCCGATGCGCGCGGACTCGCTCGTCAGGCGGTTGCGGACCGTCTCGACGAAGTCGGCGACGTGAATGTCGACGGCGTGGTCGGCCCGCGCGGGGTCGTAGGGCGCCTTGCCTTCCGAGGGCACGTTGCGGCCGGTGACCCTGGCCGGCTTGAGGCCGGTGAGGTGGTCATAGGTGTGGAAATCGCGATAGGCGGCGTGCCCGGGGTAGCCGGACTTCGGCGACCACACCCGGTAGCTGACCTGCAGGTCGCGGCCGAACGCCACCACGTCGGTGTCGCCGACGGGCCGGCCCAGCGCGGTGTCGCCGTGCAGCGACGGGCCGTCGACCATGAAGTGCGTGACCCCGGCGGCGGCGTAGTCGTGTTCGAGCCCGGGCGCGTACGCGCATTCGGGCGCCCAGATGCCGGTGGGGGTGTGCGCCAGCCGCTGCCCGGCGTCGGCCAGCCCCTCGCGCAGGGCGAATTCGCGCAGCCGGGGGGCCAGCAGCGGTTGGAACGGGTGGGCCAGCGGCCCACCGAGCAGCTCCACCGTGCCGGCGTCGAGCAGCCCGCGCAGCGGCGGGCTGCCGCCGTGCCGCCACAGGGTGGCGAAGTCCTCAAGGGCGTTATCGGCCTCCGCCTCCTCGCGAATCCCCAAGGCGCGCAACGCCTCCGGTGTGCACGACTGATAACCGGCCGACTTCGATCGGGGAATCGACCGCACGCTGGCCGCCTCGGCTGCGCGTAGCCGCCAGTTCGCCAGCCAATGATGCATGCCCTCAAGGCAATACGGGTCGTCGAGTTGCGCGTTCACCACCGGCGTGACGCCCAGGGTGATCAGTCGCCGGCGGTTTTCGCCGGCCAGCGTGTTGAGCACGCGCATCAGCGGCAGGTAAGCGGCCGCCCAGGATTGGTAGAGCCATTCCTCACCGACCGGCCAGCGGCCGTGGTGGGCCAGCCACGGGAGGTGGGTGTGCAAAACCAGGGTGAACAGGCCGGGAACCGGGTCTTGCGATGAGTTCACGGCGCTACCGCGATCGCGATCAGATCGAGGCTGTCATCGATGTGCTGGCCGGTGGCCGCGCCGGATCCGCTTTCTACGAGTTCGAAGTCGTCGGTGGTGACCGCGGCGACGTCCGCCGCCAGGTCGGGTGGCCACGGCGCGTCGGTTACCGCGCGCGCGATCTGCGCGTCGATGATCGAACCGCCGTGCCGGGCGTCCATCTCCTGCAGCCGCGGACCGTGGAACAGGCCGCTGATCGAAACGTCCGAAAAACCGCCGGCGACGAGCAGCTCAGCCATCTCGTCGGCGTTGAGTTCGCGGGTGTGGAACGGGTTGATCGGGGTGTCGCGCCCGGGCGAGAAGGTGATCCGGTTGGGCGTCGACATCATCAGCAGCCCCGACGGTCGCAGCACCCGCGCGCACTCGGCGACGAATTGTGTTTGGTCCCACAGATGCTCGATCACCTGGAAGTTGACCACAATGTCCACCGACGAATCGGGCAGCGGGAGCCGCGCGAGGTTCGCCTGCATGACGTCCACCCGGGGGTAGCGGGCGCGGACGTGGGCCACGGCGGACTCGTCGTAGTCCACGGCGATGACGCGGCGGGCGACGCCGGCGATCAGGTCGGCGCCGTATCCCTCGCCGCAGCCCGCCTCGAGCACCTCGCGGCCCACGCAGCGCTCGGCAAGCCGCTGGTAGACGACCTCGTGGCGCCGAAACCAGTAGTTTTCGATGTCCAAACCCGGGATGGTGCGCTCGCCCGTCAGCATCATCACCGCGTCGCCCACCGACGCGGTGACGCCGGGGGAGTGCGGGGGAAGGTCAGGTACCGGTGCGCTCATTGCATAGGCAGGCTAACGCGAAGTGTCGGATTCGCGAACCACGGAAGTGGGTAACCCCGCGCGCGCAGGGGGAGGCGGGCCGCAAGAACCTGCAGCACTACCAGCTATGGTGTGAAGGCATACCGCACAAAGTTACCGGGTAGTAACACGGCTGTGCGTTGCGAAAAACGCGTACCGAGGTCTCGCAGTCGAGCGCTGCGGACCCCTTCGAGGAGGACGAACCACACTCATGACGAACATCGTGGTCCTGATTAAGCAGGTCCCAGACACTTGGTCAGAGCGCAAGCTGACAGACGGCGATTACACGCTGGACCGCGAGGCCGCCGACGCGGTGCTGGACGAGATCAACGAGCGCGCGGTAGAAGAGGCCCTGCAGATCCGGGAGAAGGAAGCCGCCGACGGCGTCGAGGGGTCGGTGACCGTGCTGACCGCGGGTCCCGAGCGCGCCACCGAAGCGATCCGCAAGGCCCTGTCGATGGGCGCCGACAAGGCCGTCCACCTCAAGGACGACGGTCTGCACGGCTCCGACGTGGTGCAGACCGGGTGGGCCCTGGCCCGCGCGCTGGGCACCATCGAGGGCACCGAGCTGGTGATCGCCGGTAACGAGGCCACCGACGGCACCGGCGGGGCGGTCCCGGCCATCATCGCCGAGTACCTGGGCCTGCCTCAGCTCACCCACGTGCGCAAGCTCTCCCTCGAGGGCGACAAGGTGACCGGCGAGCGCGAGACCGACGACGGCGTCTTCAACCTCGAGGCCACGCTGCCCGCGGTCGTCAGCGTCACCGAGAAGATCAACGAGCCGCGCTTCCCGTCGTTCAAGGGCATCATGGCCGCCAAGAAGAAAGAGGTCACGGTGCTGACCTTGGCCGAGATCGGGGTCGAAAGCGACGAGGTCGGGCTGGCCAACGCCGGATCCACCGTGCTGTCGTCGACGCCGAAGCCGCCGAAGACCGCGGGTGAGAAGGTCACCGACGAGGGCGAGGGCGGCAACCAGGTCGCTCAGTACCTGGTCGCCCAGAAGATCATCTAGTCGAGCACCCCATCGAAGACCATTCCTGAGACGAGAAGAGCGATATAACCATGGCTGAAGTATTGGTGCTCGTGGAGCACGCCGAAGGTGCGCTGAAGAAGGTCACCTCCGAATTGATCACCGCCGCCCGCGCGCTGGGCGAGCCCTCCGCCGTCGTGGTCGGGGCGCCGGGGACGGCCGCCCCGCTGGCCGATGGGCTGAAGGAGGCCGGCGCCGCCAAGATCTACGTCGCCGAGTCCGACGACGTGGACAAGTACCTGATCACCCCGGTGGTCGACGTGCTCGCCGCGCTGGCCGAGTCGAACGCGCCCGCGGCCGTGCTGCTGGCCGCCAACGCCGACGGCAAGGAAATCGCCGGCCGGCTCGCGGCCCGGATCGGTTCCGGTCTGCTGGTCGACGTGGTCGAGGTCAAGGAGGGCCCCAAGGCCGTCCACTCGATCTTCGGTGGCGCGTTCACCGTCGAGGCCCAGGCGAACGGCGACACCCCGGTGATCACCCTGCGCGCCGGCGCCGTCGACGCCGAGCCGTCCGCCGGAGCGGGCGAGCAGGTCACCGTCGAGGTCCCGGCCCCCGCCGAGAACGCCACCAAGATCACCGCCCGCGAGCCCGCGGTCGCCGGTGACCGCCCGGAGCTGTCCGAGGCCACCATCGTGGTCTCCGGCGGTCGCGGCGTGGGCAGCGCGGAGAACTTCAGCGTGGTCGAGGCCCTGGCCGACTCGCTCGGTGCGGCCGTCGGCGCGTCTCGTGCCGCCGTCGACTCCGGCTACTACCCGGGCCAGTTCCAGGTGGGCCAGACGGGTAAGACGGTCTCGCCGCAGCTCTACATCGCGCTGGGCATCTCCGGTGCGATCCAGCACCGCGCCGGGATGCAGACGTCCAAGACCATCGTCGCGGTCAACAAGGACGAAGAGGCACCCATCTTCGAGATCGCCGACTACGGCGTGGTGGGCGACCTGTTCAAGGTCGCCCCGCAGCTGACCGACGCGATCAAGGCACGCAAGGGCTGAGTTTCTCGGCCTCGAAGAGCCCCCGGCGCCGCGGCGCCGGGGGCTTTCTTCTGCGATCACGCCAGTCCGGTGCGTCACACCGGCCCCACAGTCCCCGGCCCAGGGGGATATGCACAAAGCTCCTCCCGCCTTCCAGTCATCCGAGTGACGGATGGGACGACGACGCCCCCGCGTCGTCGGTTGGCTCGGTCTCATTTCGTCATCTGACGTGCACCGACACGTCACAGCGCCGATGCCGACCCGCTCACCGGCTACGCCACGTTGTGTCTCATGAGCATCGCTTCTGTCCTCATCCCCGCCGACAAGCCCAGCGGCGCGTCGACCGCACCGCGCTACTCCCTGTTGCTGTCCACCGACCCCGGCCTGATCGAAGCGGCGCAGCGACTCCGGTATGACGTCTTCACCAGCACCCCGGGCTTCGCCCTGCCGCCGGACGGCGGGCACGGATCGGACCGGCGCGACGAGGACCGCTTCGACGAGTTCTGCGACCACCTGCTGGTCCGCGACGACAACACCGGCGAGCTGGTGGGCTGCTACCGCATGCTGGCACCGGCGGGCGCCATCGCGGCCGGCGGGCTGTACACCGCCACGGAATTCGACATCCGCGCGTTCGACCCGCTGCGGCCGTCCCTGGTCGAGATGGGGCGCGCCGTGGTGCGCGACGGGCACCGCAACGGCGGCGTGGTGCTGCTGATGTGGGCGGGCATCCTGGCCTACCTGGACCGCTACGGCTACGACCACGTCACCGGATGCGTGTCGGTGCCCATCGGCGGCGGGGCCGACGATCAACCGCCGGGCAGCCGGCTGCGCGGCGTCCGCGACGTCATCCTGGCCCGTCACGGCGCGCCGGCGGACTACCGGGTGCGGCCACACCGCCCCGTCGTCGTCGACGGGACCGCGCTCGATGACATCCCGGCGCCCGCGCGGCCCTCGGTTCCGGCGCTCCTGCGCGGCTACCTGCGGCTGGGCGCGAGGGTGTGCGGGGAGCCCGCGCACGACCCGGATTTCGGTGTCGGTGACTTCTGCGTGCTGCTGGGCAAACAGCACGCCGACACCCGATACCTGAAACGCCTCCGATCGGTGTCGGCCGCGGCGGAGATGGCGGGGAAATGACCGGCATTGCGCACTCCTGGCTACCACGCGCCTCGTGCGGCGCCGGCTGCGTGCGCGCCGGCGACGCGGTCGCCTGCCCGCCGCCGCTAGTGGCGCTGCGGGTCACGCTTCGCCTGCTGCTGGCGCTGCTGCTCGCGCCGGGGCTGCCGCTGCTGGCCCTGCCGCTGCCGGGCCGCACCCGCGTGCAGCGCATCTATTGCCGGCTGGTGCTGCGCTGTTTCGGTGTCCGGATTGCGGTGTCGGGCAACCCGATCCGCAATCTGCGCGGCGTGCTGGTGGTCAGCCCGCACATGTCGTGGCTTGACGTCTTCGCGATCGGCTCGGTGTTGCCCGGGTCGTTCGTCGCCCGCGCCGACATGTTCACCGGGCCGGCGACCGGGATCGTGGCCCGCATCTGCAAGGTCATCCCGATCGAGCGGTCCAGTTTGCGGCGGTTGCCCGGCGTGGTGGACGCCGCCGCCCACCGGCTGCGCGCCGGGCAGACGGTCGTCGCGTTTCCGGAGGGCACCACGTGGTGTGGTCGCGACTGTGGGGCGTTCTATCCGGCCATGTTCCAGGCCGCGATCGATGCCGGACGGCCGGTGCAGCCCCTGCGGCTGACCTACCACCACATCGACGGCGGCCTCTCGACGGTGCCGGCCTTCGTCGGCGACGAGACCCTGCTGGGTTCGATCCGCCGGCTGCTCGCGCAGCGCCGCACGCTGGCGCGGGTGCACGTCGAGTCGCTGCAGCTCCCGGGGACCGATCGGCGCGTCCTGGCCGGCCGCTGCCAGTCGGCGGTGGGCGCCGGAACGGCCCGGGGCGCTGGTCACGGGCGCGTGCTGGTGGCCTGAGCCCACCGGTGGGCCGGTATCGTGGGTCGCGTCATGGTCTATTTGGATCACGCCGCCACCACCCCGATGCACCCCGCCGCCGTCGAGGCGATGACGGCTGTGCTGGGCACGGTGGGCAACGCCTCCTCGCTGCACACCAGCGGCCGGGCGGCGCGGCGGCGCATCGAGGAATCCCGTGAACTGATCGCCGACAAGCTGGGGGCGCGTCCCTCGGAGGTGATCTTCACCGCCGGCGGCACCGAGAGCGACAACCTGGCGGTCAAGGGCATCTACTGGGCCCGGCGCGACGCCGAGCCGCGGCACAGGCGCATCGTCACCAGCGAGGTCGAACACCACGCCGTGCTGGACTCGGTCAATTGGCTCGTCGAGCACGAGGGAGCCGAGGTGACGTGGCTGCCGACCGCGCCCGACGGCTCGGTGTCGGCGGCGGCGCTGCGCGAGGTGCTCACCCACCACAGCGACGTCGATGACGTCGCTCTCGTGTCGGTCATGTGGGCCAACAACGAGGTCGGCACCGTGCTGCCCGTCGCCGAACTCGCCGCCGTCGCAGCCGAATTCGGGGTGCCGATGCACAGCGACGCCATTCAGGCGGTGGGGCAGTTGCCCGTGAACTTCGCCGCCAGCGGGCTGTCGGCGATGAGCGTGACCGCGCACAAGTTCGGGGGCCCCGCGGCCGTGGGCGCGCTGCTGTTGCGCCGCGACGTCGCGTGCGTGCCGCTCGCACACGGCGGCGGCCAGGAGCGCGACATCCGTTCGGGGACTGCCGATGTGGCCGGTGCGGTCGGAATGGCCGCGGCGGCCCGGATCTCGATCGACGGGCTCGAGGTCAACAGCGCCCGGCTGCGGGCGCTGCGGGACCGGCTGGTCGACGGGGTGCTCGGCGGCATCGAGGACGTCAGCCTCAACGGTGCCCGCGACGCGGCGCGCCTTCCCGGCAACGCGCACTTCACGTTCCGCGGTTGCGAGGGCGATGCGCTGTTGATGCTCCTGGACGCCAACGGAATCGAGTGCTCGACCGGTTCGGCGTGCACCGCCGGTGTCGCGCAGCCCTCGCACGTGCTGATGGCCATGGGCGCCGACCCGACCAGCGCCCGCGGGTCGCTGCGACTCTCATTGGGGCACACCAGTGTTGACGCCGACGTCGACGCGGTGCTGCGGGTGCTGCCCGGGGCGGTGGAGCGGGCGCGTCGGGCGGCCCTGGCCGCGGCGGGGGCGTCCTAAGTGAAGGTGCTTGCAGCCATGAGCGGTGGCGTCGACTCGTCGGTCGCCGCGGCCCGGATGGTCGACGCCGGGCACGACGTGGTGGGCGTGCACCTGGCGCTGTCGTCCTCGCCCGGCACGCTGCGCAGCGGCTCGCGCGGCTGCTGCTCGAAAGAGGACGCCTCGGACGCGCGCCGGGTCGCCGACGTGCTCGGAATACCGTTCTACGTCTGGGATTTCGCGGAAAAATTCCAGGCGGACGTCATCGACGAATTCGTGTCGTCCTATGCCCGCGGCGAGACGCCCAACCCGTGCGTGGTGTGCAATCAGAAGATCAAGTTCTCGGCCCTGTCGGCGCGAGCCGTTGCGCTCGGGTTCGACACGGTGGCCACCGGCCACTACGCCCGGCTTTCCGGTGGGCGGCTGCGCCGCGCCGTGGACCACGACAAGGACCAGTCCTATGTGCTGGCCGTGCTGAGCGCCGAGCAGCTACGCCACGCCGCGTTCCCGATCGGGGACACCCCCAAGTCACAGATCCGCGCCGAAGCCGCCCGCCGCGGCCTGGCCGTCGCCGAAAAGCCGGACAGTCACGACATCTGCTTCATCCCGTCGGGCGACACCCGAGCCTTTTTGGGCTCACGCATCGGGGTTCGCCGCGGCGCCGTGGTCAATGCGGACGGGACGGTGCTCGCCGAGCACGACGGCGTGCACGGCTTCACCATCGGGCAACGCAAGGGTCTCGGCATCGCCGGGCCCGGCCCCGACGGTCGCCCGCGCTATGTGACCGCGATCGACGCCGAGACCGCGACGGTGCGGGTGGGGGACGCGGCCGATCTGGAAGTGCGCGAATTGACCGGGCGGGCACCGGTATTCACCTCGGGTGTGACGCCGTCGGGGCCGATCGAGTGCGCGGTTCAGGTGCGCGCGCACGGTGAGACGGCCGACGCCGTGGCCGAACTCGTCGGTGGCGAACTCGTCGTGCGGTTGCGCGTCCCGCTGCGCGGTGTCGCGCCGGGCCAGACGCTGGTGCTGTACCGGCCCGACCCCGACGGGGACGAGGTGCTCGGCAGCGCCGTCATCGCCGCGACGTCGCGCTGATCGCGAACTAGCGCGGCACGTTCGCGGCGATGTTCGTCATCACGATGTCGGACACCGATTGCGCGAAGCCGCAGAACGTGACCTCCAGCATGGCCACCGACAGGACCCGGTAGTCGCGGCCGCAGCCACCGGGCCGCAGGTGCAGCGAGGTGCCGTCGGCGTTCCAGTCGCCGACGTAGAGCTGGCCGCCCGAGCCGTTCGCGCAGTCCCCGACGGTGCCCACCAGGGCGTTGAAGGCGGTCCGCGCAGCGTCGGCGTCGCGATAGGCCGCCGCGCCCTCCGAGATCAACGCGCCGTCGGGCGGGTCCTGAAAGGTCGTCTTGTGAAACGCCTCGAGGTCGGTCCCGAAGGTCGCGGTCTCGTCGTAGATGAACCGGCACTCCCGCGGCGCGGTCTGGGCCAGGGCATCGATGTTCACCGGGCTGGTGCCGTCCATCGAGGGAATGATGGTCAGGTGCTCACCGGCGCCGGTGATCGCACGCATCCGCGACTGGTCCAGCAGGATCGTGTCGACGTTGACGCCCCGCACCATCCTGCGGTTGGTGTCGGGACCCGCGAGCGCCGCGCCGTCGGTCACCCGGGTGCACGACACCGCCATCAGCACCGCCCCGCACCACAGCGGTAGCCTCGCCCACTTCGTCCTCTGCGACACCGTTTTGCACCCCTCTGCGGTTGAACCTACCCGCGGGGACCCTCGGCACACAGCCCCTGCCGACCGGCGGCCCGGGCGACGTCGAATACGGTTGGCCGGTGAGTGTTTTCGCGGGGCCCAGTGGCGTCGGTTCCTGGCCGGGCATCGCGGCGCGGGAGGCCGCCGCCGTGATCGTCGGCGAATTGGCGGGGGCGCTGCCGCACATCGTCGAACTGCCCGCCCGCGGGGTGGGCGCCGACCTGCTGGGCCGGGCCGGGGCGCTTCTGGTCGACGTCGCCATCGACACGGTGCCGCGCGGGTACCGCCTCGTCGCCCGTCCGGGCGCGGTCACTCGCCGCGCCATCAGCCTCCTCGACGAGGACATGGACGCGCTGGAAGAGGCCTGGGAGGCCGCCGGCCTGCGCAATGACGGCCGCGTGGTCAAGGTGCAGGCGCCGGGCCCCATCACGCTGGCCGCCGAAATCGAGCTGGCCAACGGGCACCGGGCGATCACCGACCCCGGCGCGCTGCGCGACCTCACGTCGTCGCTGGCCGAAGGCGTCGCCGCGCATCGTGCTCAGCTGTCGCGGCGCCTCGAGACGCCGGTGGTCGTCCAGTTCGACGAGCCGTCGCTGCCAAAAGCGTTGGGGGGCGCGCTGAGCGGGGTGACGGCGCTCAACCCGGTCGCGCCGCTCGACGAGGCGGTGGCCGGCGGCCTGCTCGACGCCTGCGCCGAGACCGTGGGCGGCGAGGTGGCGCTGCACTGCTGTGCACCCGGCGTGCCCTGGGACCTGTTGCAGCGCAGCGCATTCAGCGCGGTCTCGGTCGATCCGGGCGCCTTGAGCGCGTCGGATCTCGACGGCATCGCCGCGTTCGTCGAGTCCGACCGCGCCGTCGTGCTGGGCGTCGTTCCCGCTAGCGCCCCGGCGCGGCGGCTGTCGGCGGAGGAGGTCGCCGGTGGTGTGGTCGCGGTGACCGATCGCCTCGGCTTCGCCCGCTCGGCGTTGCGCGAACGCATCGGCGTCACCCCGGCCTGTGGTCTGGCCGGCGCCACCCCCGCGTGGGCCCGCACCGCGATCGAGCTCGCCCGCAAGGCCGCCCAGATGTTCGCCGAGGATCCCGACGCCATCAAATAGGCAACCGAGGGGTTGCGTTTCATACCGCGCCGTGCTGAACTAATAGGCAACCAGGAGGTTGCATATGAAGATTGAGAAGCAGGTGGTGCTGCGCGCGCCGCTGGAGCGGGTGTGGCGGGCCATCAGCGACGCCGAGGAGTTCGGCCGCTGGTTCGGGGTGCGCTTCGACGGGTCGTTCGTCGCCGGGACATCGGTGACCGCGGCGATCAGCCCGACCACCGTCGACGGCGAGGTCGCCAAGCGCCAACAGTCGCACGCGGGCGTGACGAGCACCTGGCAGATCGTCGCCGTCGAGCCGCGGCGGCGGTTCGCCTACCGCTGGCATCCCTTCGCCATCGACCCGGAGGTCGACTATGAGGGCGAGCCGACCACGCTGGTCGAGTTCACCCTCGCCGAGCGGTCCGACGGCGTGCTGCTGACGATCACCGAATCCGGTTTCGAGGCCATTCCGGAGGCCCGCCGCGGCGCGTCGTTCGAGGCGAACGGCGAAGGCTGGGCGATCCAGACCACGCTGGTGCGCAAGTACATCGAGGGCGTCCGGGTATGAGCGGACGAGTCGCCGTCGGCGCCCCGATCTTCGGTGCGCTCGGTGACCCGAACCGGCTGCGCATCATCGTGCGGCTCTGCGATCAGGGCCCGAGCTCGACGTCGCAGGTCACCAGCGTCGTCCCGGTCACCCGGCAGGCGGCGAGCAAGCACCTGCAGCTGTTGGAGTCGGTCGGGCTGGTCACCAGCAGCCGGCGGGGGCGCGAGCGCGTCTGGACGGTGCAGACCGGGCCGCTGGCGTCGGCCAGCGACTACCTCGACCAGTTGTCCCGCCGGTGGGATGCGGCCCTGGATCGGTTGCGGTCCTTCGTGGAAGACGGAGTGGAGGATTGAGTCGAGCGCGCCGGGTTTTGCGTCGGTGTCCTCGGATAGCCTGCCAAGGTGAGCTCAGCAGAAGCTGATTCGGTAGCGCCCGAGGTCCGGCGGCAGTGGCAGGACCTTGCCGAAGCGGTCCGGGAACACCAGTTCCGCTACTACATCAAGGACGCGCCGATCATCTCGGACGCCGAATTCGACTCGATGTTCACCGAGCTCCTCGCGCTGGAGGAGCGCCACCCGGAGCTGCGGGTCGCCGATTCGCCGACCCAGCTGGTCGGCGGCGCGGGCTTCGCCACCGACTTCGCCGAGGCGCAGCACCTGGAACGCATGCTGAGCCTCGACGACGTCTTCGACCGCGACGAGCTGGTGGCCTGGAGCAACCGCGTCGAGAACGAGGTCGGCAAGGAACCGCATTACCTGTGCGAACTCAAGATCGACGGGGTGGCGCTGTCACTGGTGTACCGCGACGGCCGGCTGGAACGCGCCGCGACCCGCGGCGACGGGCGCGTCGGTGAGGACGTGACGCTCAACGCGCGCACCATCGACGACGTTCCCGAGCGGCTGTCCGCCGGCAAGGACTTCCCGACGCCGTCCCTGCTGGAGGTGCGCGGCGAGGTGTTCTTCCTGCTCGCCGATTTCGAGGCGCTCAACGCCAGCCTGGTCGAGGACGGCAAGGCCCCGTTCGCCAACCCGCGCAACAGCGCCGCCGGGTCGCTGCGCCAGAAGAACCCGGCCGTCACCGCCCGGCGCAAGCTGCGGATGATCTGCCACGGCATCGGCCGCACCGAAGGGTTCGCCCCGAAGACCCAGCACGAGGCCTACGCCGCGCTGAAGGCCTGGGGGCTGCCGGTGGCCGAACAGACGGCACGCGTGCGCGGCCTCGCCGCGGTCGAGGAGCGGATCGGCTACTGGGGAGAGCACCGCTACGACCTCGAGCACGAGATCGACGGCGTGGTGGTCAAAGTCGACGACGTCGCGTTGCAGCGCCGGCTCGGCACCACGTCGCGCGCGCCGCGCTGGGCCGTCGCCTACAAGTATCCGCCCCAGGAGGCGCAGACCAAGCTGCTCGACATCCGCGTCAACGTCGGGCGCACCGGGCGCGTCACGCCCTTTGCCTTCATGACGCCGGTGAAGGTGGCCGGGTCCACCGTCGGGCTGGCCACCCTGCACAACGCCGCCGAGGTCAAGCGCAAGGGCGTGCTGATCGGCGACACCGTGATGATCCGCAAAGCCGGCGACGTCATCCCGGAGGTGCTGGGCCCCGTCGTCGACCTGCGCGACGGCTCCGAACGCGAATTCGTCATGCCCACAACGTGTCCCGAGTGCGACACCCCGCTGGCACCGGCCAAGGAGGGCGACGCCGACATCCGCTGCCCCAATGCCCGGTCCTGCCCGGCGCAACTGCGGGAGCGGGTGTTCCACGTCGCCGGTCGCGGGGCGTTCGACATCGAGGGGCTCGGCTACGAGGCCGCCATCGCGCTGCTCAAGGCCGACGTGATCGCCGACGAGGGCGACCTGTTCACGCTGACCGAGGACGACCTGTTGCGCACCGAGCTCTTCCGGACCAAGGCGGGCACCTTGTCCGCCAACGGCAGACGGCTGCTCGACAACCTGGACAAGGCCAAAAAGGTTGCGCTGTGGCGGGTTTTGGTGGCGTTGTCCATCCGCCACGTCGGGCCGACGGCGGCGCGCGCCCTGGCGACCGAGTTCGGCGACCTGGACGCCATCATGTCGGCCTCGACCGAGCGGCTCGCGGCGGTCGAGGGCGTGGGCCCGACGATCGCCGCCGCGCTCACCGAATGGTTCACCGTCGACTGGCACCGCGCGATCGTCGACAAGTGGCGCGCCGCCGGCGTGCGGATGGCCGACGAGCGCGACACCAGCGTGCCGCGCACCCTGGAGGGCCTGACGGTGGTGGTCACCGGGTCCCTCGCCGGCTTTTCGCGCGACGACGCCAAGGAGGCGATCCTGGCGCGCGGGGGCAAGGCCGCCGGGTCGGTGTCGAAGAAGACAGACTACGTCGTGGCCGGGGATTCGCCGGGGTCGAAATACGACAAGGCCGTCGAGCTGGGGGTGCCCGTCCTCGACGAGGACGGCTTCCGGCGGCTGCTGGCCGACGGTCCGCAAAAAACACCGGCGGAATAACCGATGAGCGGCCGGTACGGCGATTCCACCCGCAGCCTCAAAGCCGTGAATTCCCAAGCGGTTTCGGGCCAGCCCGTCGCGCCGCAGCCGGTGCTCGCCGCCACGTATCACCTTTCGGCCGACGAAACCCTGGACAGCTACGGCCGCGGCTCCAACCCGACGTGGCGGCAACTGGAATCGGCGCTCGCCGAGCTGGAGGGGGCGGCGGGCGCGGTGGTGTTCGGCTCGGGGATGGCGGCCGTCAGCGCGGTGTTGCGGGCCTGGGCGCCGCCCGGGTCGACGGTGGTGGTGCCGGCCGACGGCTACTACCAGGTGCGCCGTCACGCCACCGAGGACCTGGCGCTCGCCGGGGTCACGGTCGTCGCGGCGTCGAGCTCGCAGATCTATGACGCCGCCGCGCAAGCCGACGTGGTGCTCGCCGAGACCCCCACCAATCCGGCGCTCGACGTGGTCGACCTGCACCGGCTGGCCACCATCTGCCACGGCCGCGGCGCACGCCTGGTCGTCGACAACACCGCCGCCACGCCGCTGGGTCAGCAGCCGCTGTCGCTGGGCGCCGACGCGGTGGTGGCCAGCGCCACCAAGGCCCTGTCCGGTCACAGCGACCTGCTGGCCGGCTATGTCGCAACCAGTCAGCCCGAGTTACTCGCCGCCGCCGAGCGCCAACGCCTGCTCGCCGGCGCGGTCCTGGGCGGGTTCGAGGCGTGGCTTCTGTTGCGCAGCCTGGAAACTGCCGGACTGCGATTCGAGCGCCAATGCCAGAACGCCCGGGCGGTGGCGACGATGCTGGCCGGCCACCCGGCGGTGCGGGCCGTGCGCTACCCGGGGTTGGCGCAGGATCCGGCGCATCCCGTCGCCATGGCGCAGATGCGCCGATTCGGCGGCCTGCTCTCGGTCGAACTGGCCGACGCCGCGGCGGTGCACGCCCTCGTCGAGGCCAGCGAGCTGCTGATCGCCGCCACCAGCTTCGGGGGCCTGCACACGTCGGTGGATCGGCGGGCCCGCTGGGGCGACCCGGTCGCCGACGGGTTCGCGCGCATCTCGCTGGGCATCGAGGACACCGACGACCTTGTCGCCGACATCGAACGCGCGCTCATGACCTCCCGATAACGACATATACATGCCGCACCGCCCGGGCGGCTCTATCGTGGGTTCTATGACCCAGACGGCCGAGGGGTGCGCGCAGGCATCGCCGTGGTCGCCGCGCGAGGCCGAGATCCTGGCGGTGACCCTGCGGCTGCTGCAGGAACACGGCTATGACCAGCTGGCGGTGGACGCGGTGGCCAATGCCGCCCGCGCCAGCAAGGCCACGGTGTACCGGCGCTGGCCGTCCAAGGCCGAACTGGTGTTGGCCGCCTTCATCGAAGGCGTCCGCCAGGTGGCCGTCCCGCCGAATACGGGCACGTTGCGCGGCGACCTGCTGAGCCTGGGGGAGACCATCGCCGTGGAATGCGGGCAGCACGCCAGCACCATCCGCGCGGTGATGGTCGAGGTGTCGCGGCACCCCGCTCTCAACGAAGCCCTGCAGCATCAATTCCTCGACCAGCGCAAGGCGATGATTCAGCACGTGCTGCACCAGGCCGTCGACCGCGGCGAGATCACCGAGGACGTCATCACCGACGAACTCTGGGACCTGCTGCCCGGCTACCTCATCTTCCGGTCGATCATCCCCGGACGTCCGCCCACCCGACGCACCGTGCAGGCGTTCGTCGACGGGTTCCTCATCCCGGGCCTGACCGCGGGGCCCCGCGCCTAGGGCGCGAACCGCCAACGCGTCGCCCCGTGGGGCTCGGCGGTCGCGACACCGACAGCGCCCCGGGCCACGAATCGGTACAAATACCACGGCGGCGGCCCCGCGCTCTGGGCGCTGTACGGGGCGATGACGGCGTCGCCGTCGCGTTCGCAGGGCCAGCCGGAGTCGCGATAGCGCGCCGTGACCTCGTCGAGTTCGCGCCCGTCCGTGGTCCGGTGGGCTACGCCGTCGAGGATCAGGTCGACTCCAGGAAGGCGGAACGACAGGGTGCAGGCCGGATTGGCGGCCAGGTTGCGGGATTTCAGCGTCGCGGGGCCGCTGGTGAAATAGATGTGGCCGCCGTGTTCGATCGAGCCGATACCCGCCGAGTGCGGGCTGCCGTCCGCCCGGACCGTCCCCAGAAACTGTGGCGTCTCCGCGGACGGCAGGGCCTTCATCGCGTCAAGGGCCGTGGCCCACGGCAGCTCGGCGTCGCCGTAGATGTTCAGGTCGGTTGCCGAAATCGGGTCGGGCAGCATGGTTACTCCTCGCAGGATTGCTCGTATGGAGACTGACCGGTGACGGCCCCGGAATTCATCGCCCGACATGACCAGGGGAAAAATTTCCCCTTGTAGAGTACGGTCCCGTACCGTACTGTCATAGCTGTCGATCACGCTGACGACGTTGGCAGCCGCGCTCGCATCGGGCGCGTCCCTGTCACCCGATTTTCGAAAGGCTAACGGGTGAAAGGCTTTTCGTTAGCACCCCTGGTGAGGCGGGGGTGGATGGTGATCGTCAGCGTGCTCGTCGTCGCGCTCGCGGGGTTCGGGATCTATCGGCTGCACGGCATCTTCGGCTCGCACGACAACACGACGGCCAACAGCGGCCTGGCGGCCGAGATCGTCCCGTTCAACCCCAAGCAGGTGGTCCTCGAGGTTTTCGGCGCCCCGGGCGCGGTGGCCACCATCAACTACCTGGACGTCAACGCCCAGCCGCAGCAAGTCAAGGACGCGCCCCTGCCATGGTCGTTCACCATCACCACCACGGAGCCCGCGGTCATCGGCAACGTCGTCGCGCAGGGCAACGGGGACACCCTCGGCTGCCGCATCACCGTCAACGGTGAAGTGAAAGACCAACGCACGGTTCACAAAGTCGACGCCTACACCTTCTGTCTGGACAAATCTGGATGAGCAACGAACAACAGCCGCGGTCCTTTGTGCCGCGCACCATTCGCCGGCTCGCGCTGCCGATCCTGCTGTTCTGGGTGGGCCTCGCCGCCCTCACCAACATCGCGGTGCCGCAACTGGAAGACGTTGGGAAAACCCATAATGTGGCGCTGAACTCGCCCGACGCCCCGTCGCTCAAGGCGATCAAGCGCATCGGTGAAAAATTCCACGAGTTCGACACCGACAGCTCGGCCATGATCGTGCTGGAAGGTGACAAGCCGCTCGGCGCGGACGCCCACCGCTTTTACGACGAGATGATCCGAAAGATCGAGCGGGACAAGAAACACGTCCAGCACATCCAGGATTACTGGGGCGACACGCTCACCGCGGCGGGATCGCAGAGCAGCGACGGCAAGGCCGCCTACGTTCAGGTCAACCTCGCCGGCAATCAGGGCTCGGCGCTGGCCAACGAGGGCGTCGGCGCCATCCGCGACATCGTCGAACACATGAAGCCGCCCCCCGGCGTCAAGACCTATGTGACCGGCGCGGCGCCGCTGATCTCCGATCAGTTCGACGTCGGGAGCAAGGGGACCGCCAAGGTCACCGGGATCACGGTGGGGGTGATCGCGGTGATGTTGTTCTTCGTCTACCGTTCGGTGCTCACCACGTTGCTGGTGCTTGCCACGGTCCTGATCGAAATGTCAGCCGCCCGAGGCCTTGTCGCGTTCCTCGGCAACGCGGGAGTCATCGGGCTGTCGACCTATGCGACGAATCTGCTGACGCTTCTGGTGATCGCCGCGGGAACCGACTACGCGATATTTTTCGTCGGCCGCTATCAAGAAGCGCGCGGATCCGGTGAGGATCGCGAAACCGCGTTCTACACGATGTATCACGGCACCACGCACATCGTTCTGGGGTCGGGTCTCACCGTTGCGGGTGCGGTGGCCTGCCTGAGCTTCACCCGGCTGCCCTACTTCCAAAGTCTGGGTGTGCCGGCCGCATTGGGCATCCTCGTTGCGCTGTTCGCCGCGCTCACCCTGGGGCCGGCGATCCTCACTTTGGGCGCCAAGGTGGGGATCTTCGACCCCAAGCGGGCGATCCGGACGCGAGGTTGGCGGCGCATCGGCACCGCAATCGTCCGTTGGCCCGGCGCGGTTTTGGCGTCGGCGTGTGCGCTGGCCCTGATCGGTCTGCTCGCCCTACCCGGATACAAGACGAGTTACGACACCCGGCCGTACATGCCCGCGAGCGCACCGGCCAACATCGGTTACACGGCCGCCGAGAAGCACTTCTCGCGGGCCCGGCTCGAGCCCGAATTGCTGATGGTCGAAACGGATCACGACATGCGTAATCCGGAGAGCATGCTCATCCTGGACAAGGTGGCCAAGGCGGTGTTCCACGTTCCCGGCATCGCCCAGGTGCAGTCCATCACCAGGCCGTTGGGAACCCCGCTGGTCCACAGCTCGCTTGCCTTCGTGGTCAGCAATCAAAGTGCGGCGCAACAGCAAAACCTGACCTACCAACGCGATCGGGCCGACGACGCCCTCAAGCAGGCCAATGAGCTGTCCAAGACCATCAACATCTTGAAGCAGCAGTACGTATTGCAGCAGCAGCTCGCCGGCACCACCCACGAGGAAACCGAAAGTTTCCGCGACACCCTCGGCACGATTCGGGACCTGCGCGACAAGATCGCGAATTTCGACGATTTCTTCCGGCCGGTGCGCAGCTATTTCTATTGGGAAAAGCATTGTTACGACATTCCCGCCTGCTTCGCGTTCCGCTCTCTCTTCGATGCGATCGACGGCATCGATCAGCTCACCGAGAAGTTCGAAAACCTCACGGCTTCCCTCGACAAGCTTGACGCGTTGCAACCGAAACTGACGGCGCTGATCCCGCCGCAGATCGAGAGCCAGCAGACCAATCGCGATCTGACGTTGGCCAATTACGCGACGCTGTCGGGCATTTACGCGCAGACCGCCGCGGCGATCGACAACGCGACGGCGCTGGGGCGAGCCTTCGACGCGGCCAAGAACGACGACACCTTTTACCTGCCGCCCGAGGTGTTCAACAATCCCGACTTCAAACGCGGGCTGAAGCTGTTCCTGTCACCGGACGGCAAGGCCGCCCGCATGATCGTCACGCATGAGGGCGATCCCGCTACGCCGGAGGGCATTTCGCACATCGATCCGATGGCCAAGGCCGCGCACGAGGCCCTGAAGGGCACGCCGATGGCCGGCGCGCAGATCTATCTCGGCGGCACCGCCGCGACGTACAAGGACATCCAGGACGGTGCCAAGTACGACCTGATGATCGTGGCCTTCGCGGCGCTGAGCCTCATCCTGCTGATCATGATGATCATCACGCGCAGCCTGATCGCCGCGCTCGTCATCGTGGGTACCGTGGCCCTGTCGCTGGGCGCCTCGTTCGGGCTATCGGTTCTGGTGTGGCAGTACATCTTCGGCGTCCAGCTCTATTGGGTGGTGCTGGCGCTGGCCGTGATCCTGCTGCTCGCCGTCGGATCCGACTACAACCTGCTGTTGATCTCGCGATTCAAGGAAGAGATCCATGCGGGCATCAATACCGGCATCATCCGGGCGATGGCCGGCTCGGGCTCGGTGGTCACCTCGGCCGGCGTCGTGTTCGCCGTCACCATGTGTGCGTTCGTCTTCAGCGGTTTCCAGGTCCTCGGCCAGATCGGTACGACCATCGGACTCGGCCTGCTGTTCGACACGCTGATCGTGCGGTCGTTCATGACGCCTTCTGTCGCAAGGCTTCTCGGGCGCTGGTTCTGGTGGCCGCAGCGGGTGCGACCCCGGCCCGCCAGCACCATGCTGCGGCCCTATGGCCCGCGCCCGGCGGTTCGTCAGCTGCTGCTGTGGGAGGACGACGACCCGGTGGTGACACCCCAATCACCATCAGCCGCAAGTCAATCCCGCGTTTGACCCGCGCCGACGAGCCGACCCCTTGCCGGACGCAGGCGATGGTCGGTACCGTCCAGTTGTGGGAACGAAGGCCGAACGCCGGGCCGCACGGGAAGCTGTGGCGGGCTATCACGAGGCGCGGCTGGGTGAACTCATCGGGATCGTCGCGGCCGCGATCGACCGCCACCGTGCCGGCGAGATCGATGCCTATGCCGTCGACGAGACGATCCACCACTATCACCGGGCGGCTCGTGAGCTATGGAAGTTCTGTTGGTCCGGTGGCGGGGGAACGCACAGCGAAATGATCGCTCACATCATCGATCAGATGACCACTAATGGCGAAACCATCAACTGGTGGGAAAGGGTTTCGCCGCGACGCCCGAAGTGATCGGCGGGACGGTGGACAGCCCGGATGGGCGGTGGGCACGCCTGTCGTCGCAGCGTCAAAATTGGATGGTCCGATCTCGATCGACTCACCGGGAAAGCGCTTTTGCGACAAGCTGTTACGTGATCAGCGCGGTCACGATCGACATCGCCTCGCTAAGCGCGGCCGCCGACACGGCCCCGATCGGTTCACCGAGCGCCGAAGTCGGCAGCCACTGCACCAGTTCGGGGAGAAGAGTGCCTTCGGGCTGCGTGAGCGGAACGACCATGGCCATCGTGTCGTCGGGGATTTTCCCAGGGATGAACGGGCAGACGATGACGCGACCAGTGTTGGCCGCGAGGTGGATCGCGTTGGAGAGCACCGCGACGTAGAGGTCGCGGCGGGTGTCTCGCCGCGGCGCGATGTCGCCCGGCGCGATCATAGGTCCGCGGCCCGGTTGGCTTCATACACTTGCCCGGCGTAGGAGTCGATGTTGAGCGCTGGTGCGGTCCGCGTCGTATAGGTATGAAGCGCGCGACGTAGATGCTCATTGCGCAGCGCCCGCTCGATCATCTCGGAGCGATTCAGTCCGGCCGCTTTGGCGTCGGAGTCGGCGTCGGCGAGCACGGCGGCGTCGACGGTGACAGAAATCTTCTCTTTGGCCATATGAAAATCCTACCGATCATCCTACCGATGGCGCCCTTTTGATCGAGGAGCCGCGCCGGGCGGCCCAGACGGCGCGGTTATCAGCACTCGGGGGCGGATCAGCGCATGAAGCTGCGCGGAGGACGGCTGTTCAGAACTCAGCGCAGCATGGTGGCGACGATCCCGGCGAGGTAGCCCAACCGGGCGACCTCGGACGGCCGGAATTCGGGGCCCGGCCGGCCGAGCACCACGGCGGTGTGCGGGTCTCCCAGCGGGGCCGCGACCATCGTCATGTCCATGTCGCGCCATGCCTTGGGCACCCAGTCGGCGCTGCTGTCCAGCGGCACGGCCCGCTCGAGGGGCAGCCACGGGGCCGTGTCCGCCTTGGTTTCGGGGGCGCCGCGACTGCCGGCGAGGCGCTGCAGCTCGCCGCCGGCACTGCGCAACACCGTGCACCAGCTGACGCGCAGCACCCTGGGCGCCTCGTTGGCCAGCACCTGCAGCCTGGACGCCGTGTCGCCGGCCGCGGCGATGTGGTCGAGCAGCTCGAGCTCGCGGTGCGCCTCCAGCAGACCGGTGTGCGGGCGCACACTGTCCACCCGGACCCCGGACAGTGATTCGGCGGCGGTGATCAGCGAGTCCGGCATCGCCCCCGGCGGCAGCTCGATGACCAGGTCGTCGATCGCGTACCCCGAGCTCCGCTCCACGACGTCGAGCGACAAGATGTCGGCGCCCACCGAACCGAGCGCGACCGCCAGCGACCCCAGGCTTCCCGGACGGTCGACGAGCTCGATGCGCAACAGATAGGAGGGCACGGCCAACACTGTTGCACAGCGATGTGTCGGCGGCATTTCGGCTCGAGCCGGCTCGGGCCCCCTCCGCCGGCAGCGGGCCCCCGGCTAGGCTTTCGGATCGTGTCCCAGATCTCCCGCGACGAGGTAGCGCACCTGGCCCGGCTGTCCCGGCTGGCGTTGACCGACAGCGAGCTCGACAGCTTCGCCGGCCAACTCGACGCCATCCTGACGCACGTCAGCCAGGTACAGGCGGTCGACGTCACCGGTGTCGAAGCGACGGACAACCCGCTCAAGGACGTCAACGTCACCCGCCCGGACGAGCCGGCGCCCTGCCTGACCCAGGCCGAAGCGCTGGCCGAGGCGCCGTCGGCCGTCGACGGCCGCTTCGCGGTCCCGCAGATCCTGGGAGACAGCGAGTGAACGAGATCATCCGGTCCGACGCCGCCACGCTGGCAGCCCGGATCGCCGCCAAGGAGCTGTCGTCGGTCGAGGTCACCCAGGCGTGTCTGGACCAGATCGAAGCCACCGACGATCGCTACCACGCCTTCCTGCACGTGGCGGCCGACGAGGCGCTTGCGGCGGCAGCCGCCGTTGACAAGCAGGTCGACGAGGCGGTGGCCGCGGGGGAACGGCTGCCGTCGCCGCTGGCCGGGGTGCCGCTGGCGCTCAAGGACGTCTTCACCACGGTCGACATGCCCACCACCTGCGGATCCAAGATCCTCGAGGGCTGGCGCGCCCCCTACGACGCCACCGTCACCTCGCGGCTGCGCGCCGCCGGCATCCCGATCCTCGGCAAGACCAACATGGACGAGTTCGCGATGGGCAGCTCGACCGAGAACTCCGCGTACGGGCCCACCCGCAACCCCTGGAACGTCGACCGGGTGCCCGGCGGCTCCGGTGGCGGCAGCGCGGCGGCGCTTGCCGCGTTCCAGGCGCCGCTGGCCATCGGGACCGATACCGGCGGCTCCATCCGGCAGCCCGCCGCGCTGACCGCGACCGTCGGCGTCAAGCCGACCTACGGCACGGTGTCGCGCTACGGCCTGGTGGCGTGCGCGTCGTCGCTGGATCAGGGCGGCCCGTGCGCGCGCACCGTGCTGGACACGGCGCTGCTGCATCAGGTGATCGCGGGGCACGACACCCGCGACTCGACATCCGTCGACGCGGCGGTGCCCGACGTCGTCGGCGCGGCGAGGGCCGGGGCGGCCGGTGACCTCAAGGGCGTGCGCGTCGGCGTGGTCAAGCAGCTGCGCGGCGAGGGGTATCAGCCCGGGGTGCTGACCTCGTTCGAGGCCGCCGTCGAGCAGCTGACCGCGCTGGGCGCCGAGGTGAGCGAGGTCGACTGCCCGCACTTCGAGTACGCGCTGTCCGCCTACTACCTGATCCTGCCCTCGGAGGTGTCGAGCAACCTGGCGCGCTTCGACGCGATGCGCTACGGGCTGCGGATCGGCGACGACGGCAGCCACAGCGCCGAGGAGGTGATGGCGCTGACCCGCGCCGCGGGCTTCGGCCCGGAGGTCAAGCGGCGCATCATGATCGGCACCTACGCGCTCTCGGCCGGCTACTACGATGCCTACTACAACCAGGCTCAGAAGGTGCGCACCCTGATCGCCCGCGATCTGGACGAGGCGTACCGGTCGGTCGATGTCGTGGTGTCACCGGCGACGCCGACCACCGCGTTCGGGCTCGGTGAGAAGGTCGACGATCCGTTGGCGATGTACCTGTTCGACCTGTGCACGCTGCCACTGAACCTGGCCGGTCACTGCGGCATGTCGGTGCCGTCGGGCCTGTCGCCGGACGACGACCTGCCCGTCGGATTGCAGATCATGGCGCCCGCGCTGGCCGACGACCGCCTGTACCGCGTCGGGGCCGCCTACGAAGCGGCGCGCGGGCCGCTGCCGGCCGCGATCTGACGTCTGCTCGCGCCGGTAGCCCGCCGCCCGGCAAGATAGGGCTATGCGGATCGGAGTGCTCACCGGAGGCGGCGACTGCCCCGGGCTCAACGCCGTCATCCGGGCGGTGGTGCGTACGTGCGACTCCCGGTACGGCTCGTCGGTGGTCGGATTTCAGGACGGATGGCGCGGGTTGCTGGAGAACCGGCGCGTCCAGCTGCACAACGACGACCGCAACGACCGCCTGCTGGCCAAGGGCGGAACGATGCTGGGGACCGCGCGCGTGAATCCCGACAAACTTCGGGCCGGGCTGAACCAGGTCAAGCAGACCCTCGACGACAACGGGATCGACGTCCTCATCCCGATCGGGGGGGAAGGCACGCTGACGGCCGCGCACTGGCTCTCCGAGGAAAACGTTCCCGTGGTCGGCGTGCCGAAGACCATCGACAACGACATCGATTGCACGGACGTGACTTTCGGCCACGACACCGCGTTGACCGTCGCCACCGAGGCGATCGACCGGTTGCACAGCACCGCCGAGTCCCACCAGCGCGTGATGCTGGTCGAGGTGATGGGCCGGCACGCGGGTTGGATTGCGCTGAACGCGGGCCTGGCTTCCGGCGCGCACATGACGCTGATCCCCGAGCAGCCATTCGACGTCGAAGAGGTCTGCCGGCTCGTCAAACGTCGCTTCCAGCGCGGAGATTCGCACTTCATCTGCGTGGTCGCCGAGGGCGCCAAACCCATACCCGGCTCGATTGCGTTGCGGGAAGGCGGGATTGACGAGTTCGGCCACGAGAAATTCA
Organism: Mycobacterium sp. TKK-01-0059; assembly: GCF_000709305.1. Lineage (NCBI taxonomy): Bacteria > Bacillati > Actinomycetota > Actinomycetes > Mycobacteriales > Mycobacteriaceae > Mycobacterium > Mycobacterium sp. TKK-01-0059. Next base: position 338,560 of record NZ_KL446993.1, on the reverse strand, counting down.
CCGGTGTGGCCGCGCAGCTGGGCGCCGAGGTGGAAAAGCGCATCAACAAGGACGTCCGGGTGACCGTCTTGGGTCACGTCCAGCGCGGCGGCACCCCGACGGCATATGACCGGGTGCTGGCCACCCGGTTCGGCGTGAATGCGGCCGACGCGGCGCATGCCGGCGAATACGGCCAGATGGTGTCGCTGCGCGGCCAGGACATCGGCCGGGTGCCGCTGGCCGATGCCGTCCGCCAGCTCAAGCTGGTGCCCGACAGCCGCTACGACGACGCCGCGGCCTTCTTCGGCTAGGCCCGCCGGGCAGATAACCGGTGGTTTCCGGACCCGTGCATAACGGCTATACCGGGGTATGAGCAACCGTGGTGAGAGTCGCGGAGTCGTTCAGCATTCCGTCGGATCGGCGGGCCCACCGGGCCCGGCACCCCACCACCCGCGCCCGCCCAGCTGGCGCGCCGACGCCCGCCCGTCGGCGACCACGGTGCCCCAGCCTCGCGGGCCCGGCCGCCGTCCGCCGGTCCCGCCGCGCCCCGGGCCGGTGCTGGGCGAGACGGCGCTGGATCGCTTCGACCACCCCGAGACCGACGCCAGGCTCAACTGGCGAGGGTTGATCCACCGCGTCACCGGGATCGATCTCGGCCCGGGCAAAAACGCCGCCTACGAGACGGAGTTGCGGGAGCGCATCCGCGCGACTGTGGGTAGTGCTTTTCCGATCGCCGTCCTCAACCTCAAAGGCGGGGTGGGCAAGACCGCGGTGGTCGAGACCCTCGGGTCGACTTTCGCCGCGGTGCGCAACGACCGGGTGCTCGCACTCGACATCGACGCGGGGGACCTGGCCGAGCGCCACGGCCGTCACAACCCGCACAGCATGGCCGACCTGCTCCGCGGCGGCCCGGCAACGAGCTACGAGGACATCCGGGCGCTGACCTATATGAACGGCTTCGGGCTGGAGGTGCTCGGGCTGCCGGACTACGCAAGCACCGACTGGCGCCTGGAGCGCCGTGACGTTCTGCGGGCGTTCTCGATGCTGAGAAACCAGTATTCGGTGGTGCTGGTCGATTGCGTCAAAGCGCTCAATTCCAGTGTGATGGAGGCTGTTCTGCCGGAGTCGCGGGCCCTCGTGGTGGTCACGAGCACCTCGATCGACGCGATACGCAAGACCCACACCACCCTGGAGTGGCTGTGCCACAACGGGTATCAACGATTGATGGCGTCGACCGTGCTCGCGGTCAATCACGTCGAGCCGGCCAAGGTGGAGGGTGTGGCCGTGACGGAACTTGACCGGCTGTCCGCACGCGTCGCCGCCACCGTGGTGCTGCCGTTCGACCGGCACGTGCACGAGGGCAGGAAGATCGCGCTGGACCGAATGAGCAAGGAGAGCCGGCGCAGCTACCTCGAGATGGCCGCCGTGCTGGCCGGGATGTTCCCGGGCAGGGGAGGAGAGCGCGACCGCAGTTAGGATCGAGCGCATGAGTGTTGCCGCCAGCGCCGACCTGATGGAGTACGACGACGTCATCGCGCGTTTCGATCCGGTGCTCGGGCTCGAGGTGCACGTCGAGCTGTCCACCGTCACCAAGATGTTCTGCGGCTGCACGACCGCATTCGGCGCCGAGCCCAACACCCAGGTGTGCCCGGTGTGCCTCGGGCTGCCCGGCTCGCTGCCGGTACTCAACCAGACCGCCGTGGAGTCGGCCATCCGGATCGGGCTGGCGCTCAACTGCGAGATCGTGCCCTGGTGCCGCTTCGCCAGGAAGAACTACTTCTACCCGGACATGCCGAAGAACTACCAGATTTCGCAGTACGACGAGCCCATCGCCATCAACGGCTACCTCGAGGCCCCGCTGGAAGACGGCAGCACCTGGCGGGTGGAGATCGAGCGCGCGCACATGGAGGAAGACACCGGCAAGCTCACCCACATCGGCAGCGAGACCGGCCGCATTCACGGCGCGACGACGTCGCTGATCGACTACAACCGCGCCGGGGTACCACTGATCGAGATCGTCACCAAGCCCATCGTCGGGGCCGGGGACCGGGCCCCGCAGATCGCCCGGGCCTACGTGACGGCGCTGCGGGACCTGTTGCGCGCCTTGGATGTATCCGACGTCCGGATGGATCAGGGCTCCATGCGCTGTGACGCCAACGTGTCGCTGAAGCCGACCGGCCAGGCCGAATTCGGCACCCGCACCGAAACCAAGAACGTCAACTCGCTGAAAAGCGTCGAGGTGGCCGTGCGTTACGAAATGCAGCGCCAGGCCGCCGTCCTGGCCTCCGGCGGCCAGATCACCCAGGAAACCCGGCACTTTCACGAGGCCGGCTACACCAGCCCGGGCCGCGTCAAGGAGACCGCCGAGGACTACCGCTACTTCCCCGAGCCCGACCTGGAGCCCGTGGCGCCCAGCCGCGAGCTCGTCGAGCGGCTGCGCCAGACCATCCCCGAGCTACCGTGGTTGAGCCGCAAGCGAATTCAGGAAGAGTGGGGGATCTCCGACGAGGTGATGCGCGACCTGGTCAACGCCGGCGCGATCGAACTGGTCACCGCCACCATCGAACACGGCGCGTCCAGCGAACAGGCGCGGGCCTGGTGGGGGAACTTCTTGATGCAGAAGGCCAACGAAGCCAACGTCGCGCTCGACGAACTGGCCATCACGCCGGCCCAGGTCGCCGCGGTGGTGGCGCTGGTCGACGAGGGCAAGCTGTCCACCAAACTGGCGCGCCAGGTCGTCGAGGGCGTGCTGGCCGGGGAGGGCGAACCCGAAGAGGTCATGACCGCCCGCGGCCTGGCGCTGGTGCGCGACGACTCGGTCACCCAGGCGGCCGTCGACGAGGCGCTGGCCGCCAATCCCGATGTGGCGGAAAAGATCCGGGGCGGCAAGGTGGCCGCGGCGGGCGCGATCGTCGGAGCGGTGATGAAGGCCACCCGCGGGCAGGCCGACGCCGCCCGGGTGCGCGAACTGGTCCTGGCGGCCTGCGGCCAGGGCTAGCCCCACCCCAAAGTCGCGAGAGTGCAGTTGTCGACGGCGCGTCTCGGCAGATGCGTCGCCAGTTGCACTTTCGCGCAAACCCGGCGCGCGCTACGTCTTGTCGTCGTTGTTGCGCGGGAAGCCGCCGCCCTGCGGGAAGAGCGGGAACACCACGTCGTCCAGTTTCTCGGCGTCGCCCGCCGTCTTGTTTACGGTTGCGCCCCAGACGTTTCCATCCGGTGACATGCGCAGCGCCCACGCGTGCGCGTGCGTGTCCTTGCGCACGACGTCGGGTTCACCGGTGACCGCGCCCGTCGTCGGAGCCAGCCGGACCGCCACCGTCAGCTTGGTGTTGATCAGGTTCACCAGCACGGTGCCGTCCATCGCCGCGCAACCGGCCACGCCGGGTTTGTCCGGCCAGGTCCACACCGTGGAGACGTCCGACGTTTTGGTGATGCGCTGCAACCGATCCGCGGTCGGGGTGCGGTCGGCGACATACAGCGAGCCGTCGACCGGGTCGGTGCACAAGCCCCCGCCCGAACCCACGCCGGACAGCGCCGTGGTGGGCGGGGCCTGACCGACCGTGGTCGGCTGCTCGATGCGCAGCACCTTGCCGGCCAGCGAATTGGGGTCCGCGGCCATCGCCGGGTTACCGGCGTCGCCGGTCAGCACGACCAGCGTGGTGGGGCTGGTGAAGATCAACGCCCCGGTGTTGCCGGTGGCGCCCTTGGGGATCCCGGTCAGGATGTCCTTGGGGATGTCGCCGTCGGCGATGCGAATGACCCGGTTGTCGGTCGGGGTGCTGACGTAGGCGTACATCAGGCGGTCTTGGGTGTAGGTGGGCGACAACACGATGTCCATCAACCCGCCATCCCCGGACGGGTCGACCGGGATGACCATCTTCACCTTCGGCTCGGCGCTGACCGAGATCTCCTTGACCGCTCCGGTGGTGCGCTCGGCGACCAGCGCGGTTTTGCTGTCGGGCCCCATAATCAGCCCGCTGGTGCTCTCCAGGCAGCCCTGCATGACCCCCGGCGCCGGGCAGGCCTTCGGGAACGGGGTGGGCGGCAGCGGCGGCGGCGGGGGCGGCGTCGAGCTGGGCTGCGGCTTCAATTCCGGGGCGGTCGTGAACGGTTGTGATTGCGCGTCGTTGAAGCGCGCGCACCCGCTCGTCACCAGCACGAGGGCACACAGCGCGGCGAACCCGCGCCGCACCGACCGCCCCGATCGCCCTAGTCGCATGACCGTCAGGCTACGGACACCGCCGCCGCCGCCGCCACACGCGTCCCGCTCGCCCGCCGCCCAACCCGCGATCGGATCCCGCTTTCCACCGGGTGCCGACGGGCCCCGAATCGTGCCTTCCGGCCCCTCCAGACGGGCTCGCAGGCCGATTTCGGACCGATCCGGGCGTTTTTGGCGGGCAAACCGTCGATTGCCTGGCGAAAGCGCCGCTCAAATCCCCAATTCGGGGCCAACTGCCCTTACCCTGACACCCGTGACCAGTCAACCGAATGACGCAGATTGGCAGCGGCCGGGCGAATCCCCGGAGTCGACCCCGGGACGCCCCGCCTCGGCGCGCCTGGTCGACCCCGAAGACGATCTGACCCCAGTCGGCTACCCCGGTGACTTCAACCCGTCCACGGGAACCACCACCGTCATCCCCTACGGCGCCGCCGCGGCGATGGCCGGCTCCGGGGCCTCGGGTTACAACCTGCTCGAACACCAGGAGCCGCTGCCGTACGTCCAGCCGCATTCGGCGGCCCGGCACGCGGCGCCGGAGTCCACCGACATCGACGACGACGAGCACGACGACCGGTTGCACGACGTCGGGCGGCGCGGAACCCAGCATCTGGGTTTGCTGGTGTTGCGGGTCGGGCTTGGCGTGGTGCTCGGCGCCCACGGGCTGCGGAAGTTGTTCGGCTGGTGGGGCGGTTCGGGAGTGACCGGGTTCAGGAACTCGCTGTCCGACGTCGGCTACCAGCACGCCGACATCCTCGCCTACGTGAGCGCCGGCGGCGAGCTCGTGGCCGGTGTGCTGCTGGTGCTGGGCCTGTTCACGCCGCTGGCCGCGGCCGGCGCTCTTGCGTTTTTGATCAACGGCCTGCTGGCCACCGTCTCGGCGCGGCCGCACACGCACACCTTCTCGTACTTCCTGCCCGAGGGGCACGAATACCAGATCACCCTCATCGCCGTGGCCGCCGCGGTCATCCTGTGCGGACCCGGCCGCTACGGCCTCGACGCGCGCCGCGGCTGGGCCCACCGGCCGTTCATCGGGTCGTTCGTCGCCCTGCTGGCCGGCATCGCCGCCGGCATCGGCGTGTGGGTGGCGCTCAACGGCGTGAACCCGATCGGCTGAGCTGGGCCGCCGTCACTGATAGGGGTTGGGAACCCGCCCCGCGCTGGCCGCGGTGAGCTCCGGCAGCGTCGAGAAGCTGACCGCCGGCAATCGCAGCTCGGCGCCGCTCTTGAGGCGCGCCCGTGCCCAGGAACCGCGATGGAAACGCAGCCCGTCGATGTCGTCCCAGCGCACCGTCTGGCTGCCCAGCAGCGTGCGGACGGTGACACCGCGGTCGTCGGCGACGGTGCGTAACCGGACGATCATCGCCGACAGCACCACCGGAATGATCAACAGCGGCGCGGACGGCGGCCACAGCATCACCGGGATCAGCAAGCCCAGGGCCAGGAATCCGACCGCGAGGTGCGCGATGGGGGACAGCTTGATCACGAGAGGTGTTCGGGAAGACGAACCGGTAGCCACCCGACCATCATTTCACCCGGGGCGCCCGGCGGATCCCGCGAGCGGCCAGGCGGCGGCGCGCGCCCAACCCGGCTGGTGACGGTGACGGATTTGACTGCTGAGCTGTGCGAAGACTACCGTCGAGCGCTATGGATACCGCCGGAAAGCCCGGGATGCTCGTAGTAATTAGGCGCGTTGGTGCCTGACTTGCCTTTGAGCATTTGAAGCAATCCAGCACCAACGCGCAACCCTCGTGCAGCAGATGAGCTGTCGGGGGTTTTTTGTTGCCCCCGCGAGATTCCCAGAGTGAATAAGGACTGAACGACAGTGAGCGCTCCCACCAGGCGGCCCGCCCCCGACACACCGGGCGCCGCCGACATCGCCACCGACGCGGTGAAGCCGGCCGCGAAGTCTGCCAACGGCAAGCCGAAACGCATTGGGCCCGAGCAACTTACCGGCGCGCAGTCGGTGATCCGGTCGCTGGAGGAACTCGACGTCGACGTCATCTTCGGCATCCCCGGCGGCGCGGTGCTGCCGGTCTATGACCCGCTGTTCGACTCAAAGAAGCTGCGCCACGTGCTGGTCCGCCACGAACAGGGCGCGGGTCACGCCGCCAGCGGCTACGCGCACGCCACCGGCAAGGTCGGTGTCTGCATGGCGACTTCCGGCCCCGGGGCCACCAACCTGGTCACCGCGCTGGCCGACGCCCAGATGGACTCGATCCCCGTCGTCGCGGTCACCGGCCAGGTGGGGCGCACGCTGATCGGCACCGACGCCTTCCAGGAAGCCGACATCTCGGGCATCACGATGCCGATCACCAAGCACAACTTCCTGGTCCGCTCCGGTAACGAGATCCCGCAGGTGCTCGCCGAGGCCTTCCACATCGCCTCCTCGGGCCGCCCCGGCGCGGTGCTCGTCGACATCCCCAAGGACGTGCTGCAGGGCCAGTGCACGTTCAGCTGGCCGCCGCGCATCGATCTGCCCGGATACAAGCCGACCGTCAAGCCGCACAACCGGCAGATCCGCGAGGCCGCCAAGCTGATCGCCGCGGCCCGCAAACCGGTGCTGTACGTGGGCGGGGGTGTCATCCGCGGGGACGCGACCGAGCAGCTGGCCGAGCTGGCCGAGCTGACCGGCATCCCGGTGGTGACCACGCTGATGGCGCGCGGCGCGTTCCCGGACAGCCATCGTCAGCACATGGGCATGCCCGGCATGCACGGCACCGTCGCCGCGGTGGCGGCCCTGCAGCGCAGCGACCTCCTGATCGCGCTGGGCACCCGCTTCGACGACCGGGTGACCGGGAAGCTGGACACCTTCGCGCCCGAAGCCAAGGTCATCCACGCCGACATCGACCCGGCCGAGATCGGCAAGAACCGCCACGCCGACGTGCCGATCGTCGGTGACGTCAAGGCCGTCATCGCCGAGCTGGTCGAGCAGCTCCGCCACGACGGGGTGCCCGGCAAGATCGACATGACCGAGTGGTGGGCCTACCTCGACGGGGTTCGGTCCACGTATCCGCTGAGTTACGGACCGCAGAGCGACGGCAGCCTGGGCCCGGAATACGTCATCGAGAAGCTCGGCCAGATCGCCGGCCCGGACGCCATTTACGTCGCCGGCGTCGGCCAGCACCAGATGTGGGCGGCCCAATTCATCTCCTATGAGAAGCCGCGCACCTGGCTCAACTCCGGCGGCCTGGGCACCATGGGGTTCGCCATTCCGGCCGCCATGGGCGCCAAGATGGCCCGCCCGGACGCCGAGGTCTGGGCGATCGACGGCGACGGCTGTTTCCAGATGACCAACCAGGAGCTGGCCACCTGCGCGATCGAAGGCGTGCCGATCAAGGTGGCGCTGATCAACAACGGCAACCTGGGCATGGTCCGCCAGTGGCAGACGCTGTTCTACGAAGAGCGTTACTCGCAAACGGATCTGGCCACGCATTCGCACCGCATCCCGGACTTCGTGAAGCTGGCGGAGGCGCTGGGCTGCGTCGGGTTGCGTTGCGAGCGTGAGGAAGACGTCGCCGACGTGATCGAGCAGGCGCGGGCGATCAACGACCGACCGGTCGTGATCGACTTCATCGTCGGCGCGGACGCGCAGGTGTGGCCGATGGTCGCCGCCGGCACCAGCAATGACGAGATCCAGGCGGCCCGCGGGATCCGCCCGCTGTTCGACGACGAGAGTGAAGGGCACGCCTGATGAGTCCGCAAACCCACACTCTGTCGGTGCTGGTCGAAGACAAACCCGGTGTCCTCGCCCGCGTGGCCGCGCTGTTCTCGCGGCGCGGCTTCAACATCGAGTCCCTGGCGGTCGGCGCGACCGAGCAGAAGGACATGTCCCGGATGACGATCGTGGTCTCCGCCGAGGAGACCCCGCTCGAACAGATCACCAAGCAGCTCAACAAGCTGATCAACGTCATCAAGATTGTCGAGCTCGACGACGACAACTCGGTGTCGCGGGAATTGGCGATGATCAAGGTGCGCGCCGACGCCGGCACCCGCAGTCAGGTGATCGAAGCGGTGAACCTGTTCCGCGCCAAGGTGATTGACGTTTCCACGGAGGCGCTGACGATCGAGGCGACGGGCGACCGCGGCAAGATCGAGGCGCTGCTGCGGATCCTGGAACCGTTCGGCATCCGTGAAATCGTGCAATCGGGAGTGGTGTCGTTGTCTCGCGGTCCACGCGGAATCGGCACGGCCAAGTAACACACAAGGAGATATTCAACAGTGGCACTAGAAATGTTCTACGACGACGATGCGGACCTGACCATCATCCAGGGCCGCAAGGTCGGGGTCATCGGATACGGCAGCCAAGGGCACGCGCACTCGCTGAGCCTGCGCGACTCCGGCGTGCAGGTGAAGGTGGGCCTGAAGGAGGGTTCGAAGTCGCGGCCCAAGGTTTCTGAGCAGGGCCTGGACGTCGACACCCCCGCCGAGGTCGCCAAGTGGGCCGACGTGATCATGCTGCTGGCGCCCGACACCGCGCAGGCCGACATCTTCAAAAACGACATCGAGCCGAACCTGAAGCCCGGTGACGCGTTGTTTTTCGGTCACGGCCTCAACATCCACTTCGACCTGATCAAGCCGCCCGCCGACGTCACCATCGCCATGGTCGCGCCCAAGGGGCCCGGTCATTTGGTGCGCCGGCAGTTCGTCGACGGCAAGGGTGTGCCCTGCCTGATCGCGGTCGACCAGGACCCGTCCGGCAAGGGTGAGGCGCTCGCCTTGTCCTACGCCAAGGCCATCGGCGGTACCCGCGCCGGCGTCATCAAGACCACCTTCAAGGACGAGACCGAGACCGACCTCTTCGGTGAGCAGGCCGTCTTGTGCGGTGGCACAGAGGAATTGGTGAAGACCGGTTTCGACGTGATGGTCGAGGCCGGCTACCCGCCGGAGATGGCGTACTTCGAGGTGCTGCACGAGCTCAAGCTGATCGTCGACCTGATGTATGAGGGCGGCATCGCCCGGATGAACTACTCGGTGTCCGACACCGCGGAGTTCGGCGGGTACCTGTCGGGGCCCCGCGTCATCGACGCAGGCACCAAGGACCGGATGCGGGAGATCCTGCGCGACATTCAGAACGGCGACTTCGTCAAGAAGCTGGTCGCCAACGTCGAGGGCGGCAACAAGCAGCTCGAGCAGCTGCGCAAGGAGAACGCCGAGCACCCCATCGAGGTCACCGGCAAGAAGCTGCGCGACCTGATGAGCTGGGTCGACCGGCCGATCACCGAGACGGCTTAGCTGTCTTCGCCCGAGCGCCCGGCCAGCCGGGCGCTCGGCCTTGCCCGCCCGGCTGGCCGGGCGCTCGGTTAGGAGGCGGCCAACCGGTCCGCCGTCTCGACCACCCGGCGGGCCAGGTGCTCGAGGGCCTTGTCGGTGGGCTCGTCGAATTCGGTGATGTTGTCGTGGGTGGTGACCAGGCTGACCCCGTACGGGTTGCCGTCGACGAACTTGCACGGATCCGTGTAGCCCGGCGGCACGATGATGCCGCCGAAATGCATCAGCGTGATGTACAGGGAGAGCAGGGTGGTTTCCTGACCGCCGTGCACGGTGTTGGACGACGTGAAGCCCGCATACACCTTGTCGGCGAGCTTGCCCTGGGCCCACAGCCCGCCCAGCGAGTCGAGGAACGCGCGCAATTGCGCTGCGGGAGAGCCGAACCGCGTCGGTGAACCGAAGATCACCGCGTCGGCCCAGACGATGTCGTCGCCGGTTGCCACCGGAAGGTCCTTGGTGGCCTCGTAATTCGCCGTCCAGGCCGGGTTGTGGGCGAACGAGGCGGGATCCTGGGTTTCGGCGACGTGGCGCAGGCGGACTTCGGCCCCCGCCGACTCGGCCGCCGCGGCGACGCGCTGCGCCATCGTGGTGCCGTGTCCGGTGGCCGAGTAATAGATGATCGCGAGTTTGGTCACGGGGCCAGCTTAGGCATGCCGATCCCGAATTCGCGGCGCAACAGCGTGCGCGCGGCGTAGTAGCCGGCCATGCCGTGGACACCGCCGCCCGGTGGCGTGGCCGCCGAACACAGGTACACCTTGGGAATGGGTGTGCGCCAAGGGTTTAGCCGCGGAGTCGGGCCCGCGATCGCTCGCCAGGCCGAATTGCCGCCCATCCCGATGTCGCCGCCCACATAGTTGGCGTTGTGGTCGCACAGCCGCGCGGCGGGCACCGCGCGTGCGGCCACCACGACGTCGCGGAAGCCGGGCGCGAAGCGCTCGACCACCGCGGTCACGGCCTCCGTCGGATCGACGGTGGACCCCGACGGCACGTGGGCATAGCTCCAGAACGGGCGGCGTCCGTTCGAGTCGATGCGGCCCGGGTCGGCGACGTGCGGAGAGGCGGCCAGCACCATCGGCCACTGCGCGTGCCGGCCGGCGGCGATCTCGGCCTCGGCGCGGGCCATCTGCGCCCGGGTGCCGCCGAGATGCAGGGTGGGGGCCTTTCGTAGTCGCGGGTCCGCCCAGGGGATCTCGTCGGCCAGGACGAAGTCGACCTTGGCCACCCCCGGGCCAAACGTGTAGCGCCGCAATGCTTTGGCGTAGCGCCTCGGGAGGGAGTCGCCGTAGATCCGCAGCAGCGCGGTCGGCGCCGTGTCGAAGGCGACGACCCCGCCAGGCGGCGAAGTGACCTCCGTGCCCGCCGTAAGCTCGCCGCCGTGGGCGCGCAGGTCGGCGATCAGCGCGTCGGTGATCGCCTGGCTGCCGCCCACCGGAATCGGCCAGCCCACCGAATGCGCGAGGGTGGCCAGCATCATCCCGGCACCGGCCGCCGTCAACGACGGCATCCGCGAAATGATATGGGCGGCAACACCGGTGAACAGGGCGCGGGCGTCCTCGCCGGTCAGCGAACCCCACGCCGGGGTGCCCTGGGCCAGCATCCGCACCCCGAGCCGCCACGCCGACGGCACGGAGTTCGGCACCGACCGCTTGTCGCCCAGCAGCAGGGCCACCACGTCGTCGGAGCGCTCGACCAGCGGGCCCAGCAGGCGCCGGAATGAGGCGCCGCCCTCCAATTCGGCGCAGGTGCGGTCCAGGTCGCGGTACGCGATGGCGGCCGGGCGGCCCGGCAACGGGTTGGCGTACGAAATCTCGGGGACCGCCAATTGCACGCCGCGCGCGGGCAGGTCGAACTCCTTGAAGAACGGCGATGCCAGCGCCAACGGGTGCACCGCCGAGCAGATGTCGTGCAAGACGCCCGCGGAATCGGGGTCGGCAGCGGTGCGCGCACCCCCGCCAAAGGTCGGTTGAGCTTCGACGACCTGCACTTTCAGGCCGGCCCGGGCGCAGATTACGGCGGCGGTCAACCCGTTGGGTCCGCTGCCGACGATGGTGACGTCCACCCGTCAATTACAGCCGATAGGCTGGCCGGGTGAATTTGCCTGTTGTACTCATTGCCGACAAGCTCGCTGAATCAACCGTCGCGGCCCTGGGCGACCAGGTCGAGGTGCGCTGGGTAGACGGGCCCGATCGCGAGAAGCTGCTGGCGGCCGTGCCGGAGGCCGACGCGCTGCTGGTGCGCTCGGCCACCACCGTCGACGCCGAGGTGCTCGCGGCGGCCCCCAAGCTGAAGATCGTCGCGCGCGCCGGGGTCGGCCTGGACAACGTCGACGTGGACGCGGCCACCGAGCGCGGTGTCCTGGTGGTCAACGCGCCGACGTCGAACATTCACAGCGCCGCCGAGCACGCGCTGGCGCTGCTGCTCTCCGCGGCCCGCCAGATCCCGGCGGCCGACGCCTCGCTGCGCGAGCACACCTGGAAGCGGTCGTCGTTCTCGGGCACCGAGATTTTCGGCAAGACGGTGGGCGTCGTCGGGTTGGGTCGCATCGGGCAGCTGGTCGCCCAGCGGCTCAGCGCCTTCGGTACCCACCTGGTCGCGTATGACCCCTACGTGTCGCCGGCCCGCGCCGCGCAGCTGGGCATCGAGCTGTTGACGCTCGACGAACTGCTGGCCCGCGCCGACTTCATCTCGGTGCACCTGCCCAAGACGCCCGAAACGGCCGGACTGATCGGCAAGGACGCGCTGGCGAAAACCAAGCCGGGCGTCGTCATCGTCAACGCCGCCCGCGGCGGCCTGGTCGACGAGGCGGCGCTGGCCGACGCGGTCCGCAGTGGCCACGTGCGCGCGGCCGGGCTCGACGTGTTCTCCAAGGAGCCGTGCACCGACAGCCCGCTGTTCGAGCTGCCGCAGGTGGTGGTCACACCCCATCTGGGGGCCTCGACCGAGGAGGCCCAGGATCGGGCCGGCACCGACGTCGCGGCGAGCGTGAAGCTCGCGCTGGCCGGGGAATTCGTTCCCGACGCCGTCAACGTCGGCGGCGGGGTGGTCAACGAAGAGGTGGCGCCGTGGTTGGACCTGGTGCGCAAACTCGGCGTGCTGGCGGCCACCCTTTCCGACGGTCCGCCGGTGTCGTTGTCGGTGCAGGTGCGCGGCGAGCTCGCATCCGAAGACGTTGAGGTGCTGAAACTTTCGGCTCTGCGGGGGTTGTTCTCGGCCGTCGTCGAGGGTCCGGTGACGTTCGTCAACGCTCCGGCGCTGGCCGAGGAACGCGGCATCACCGCCGAAATCGGCACGGCGTCGGAGAGCCCGAACCACCGCAGCGTGGTCGACGTGCGCGCGGTCGCGCACGACGGCAGCGCGGTCAACGTCGCCGGCACCCTGTCCGGGCCGCAGCTGGTGGAGAAGATCGTGCAGATCAACGGCCGCAACTTCGACCTGCGCGCCCGCGGCATCAACCTGGTGATCAACTACGTCGACCAGCCCGGCGCGCTGGGCAAGATCGGCACCCTGCTGGGCTCGGCCGGGGTGAACATCCAGGCCGCGCAACTGTCCGAGGACGCCGAGGGTCCGGGAGCGACGATCCTGTTGCGCCTGGATCGGGACGTGCCGGGCGACGTGCGGTCGGAGATCGGTGCGGCCGTCGGCGCGAACAAGCTTGAGGTGGTTGATCTTTCATGAAGCGCGCTGGCGACCCGACCACGCGCCGCATGGGCGGCGCCAATGAGGAGGAGCGGCGCCGATGAAGCTCGCGGTGATCGAGGGCGACGGTATCGGGCCCGAAGTTGTGGCCGAGGCCGTCAAGGTCCTGGACGCGGTGCTGCCCGGCGTGGAGAAGACCAGCTACGACCTGGGGGCGCGGCGTTACCACGCCACGGGTGAGCTACTGCCGGACTCGGCGGTCGACGAGCTGCGCGCGCATGACGCCATCCTGCTCGGCGCCATCGGTGACCCGTCGGTGCCCAGCGGCGTGCTGGAGCGAGGTTTGTTGCTGCGCTTGCGTTTCGAGCTGGACCATCACATCAACTTGCGGCCCGGGCGGCTGTACCCGGGTGTGAACAGCCCGCTGGCCGGCAATCCCGACATCGACTTCGTGGTGGTGCGCGAGGGGACGGAAGGTCCCTACACCGGCACCGGCGGCGCCATCCGCGTCGGAACGCCCAACGAGGTCGCCACCGAGGTCAGCCAGAACACGGCTTTCGGCGTGCGACGCGTGGTGGCCGACGCGTTCGAGCGGGCTCAGCGACGCCGAAAGCACTTGACCCTGGTGCACAAAACCAACGTGCTGACCTTCGCCGGAAGGTTGTGGTCGCGCATCGTGGCCGAGGTCGGCCGGGACTATCCCGACGTCGAGGTGGCGTATCAGCACATCGACGCGGCCACCATCTTCATGGTGACCGATCCCGGTCGCTTCGACGTGATCGTCACCGACAACCTGTTCGGCGACATCATCACCGACTTGTCGGCGGCGGTGTGTGGCGGAATTGGCTTGGCCGCCAGCGGAAACATCGACGCCACGCGGACCAACCCCTCGATGTTCGAGCCCGTTCACGGCAGCGCACCGGATATCGCCGGTCAGGGCATCGCCGATCCGACGGCGGCGATCATGTCGGTGGCGTTGCTGCTCGCCCATCTCGGCGAGGACGACGCCGCCGCCCGGGTGGACCGCGCCGTCGAGCGCCACCTGGCAACGCGCGGGAGCGAACGCTTCGCCACCCGCGAAGTCGGCGAACGGATCGCCGCCGGGCTCTAGCCGCGGGCGGCCGCGCGCGAGCGCGCCTCCGACGGCACCACCGGCAGGGCCAGCAACGGAAACAGCGCGCACACCGCGAAGGCCAGCGGATATCCGGTCGCGTCGATCATCTCGCCGAAAACCGGCGGCCCGACCGCCGCGGTGAGTCGCTGGGTGGTGTTCTGCGCGCCCATGGCGCGCCCGCTCCAAAATCGGCCGGCCACTTCCGGAATGGCGGTGAACGCCAAACCGTTGTCGAGCACGGTGATCACCGACGCGGCGACCATCAGCGTCACCGCCATCGCCGAGTGTGCATGATCGGCGATCGCCAGCAAGACCATCACCACGGCGGCCGCCATCGCGATGATGCGGATCGGGCGCATTCGCGATCCCAGGCGGTCGGACCATCTGCCGACGGCGATGCGACCCAGCGCGCTCAACAGCTGCGAGAAGCTCACCAAGACGCCGGCCGTCGCGATCGACCAATGCTGGTTTTTCATCAACCAGACGAGCATGAACGTCAAGACCACGGTTTGGGGCACCATGAGCAGCGCCGACGCGAAGTGAATGCGCCACAGCACCGTCGTGCCGCGGTACGGGCTGGCCAATTCGGCCTTGTCGGCCGTCGACCGTTCGGGGCGTGCGGGATCGCGCACCCACACGGCGCACAGCACCGCGGACACCGCGCACACCGCCGCGGGGAACAACAGCGCGACCGAGATGTTGCGTTCGCCGAGCTCGGGAAGTACCAAGGCGGCCAACGCGATTCCCAACGGTTGCGCGGTCTGTCGAATCCCCATCGCCAGGCCCCGCTGCTGCGGCGGGAACCACCCCGTAACCAGGCGGCCGCTGGCGGTGTTGGCGCTCGCCGCGGCCATGCCGCCACCGAACAGGGCGATCCCTTCCGTCAGCATGGATTCCGGCACCGCCGCAGCGATGAGCGCCGCCGCCGCGGTGAGCGCCAAGCCCGCCGTGAGCACGATCCGCTCGCCGACGATGTCGAGTATGTAGCCCCAGGCGATCAGCGTGACCACCATGCCGAAGCTGGGCATCGCCGAGAGCAGCGCCGCCTCGGCCAGATTGATGCCGCGTACGTCGTTGAGGGCGGGGATCAGAAAGGCGATGCCGTTGATGAAGACCGTCGCGCTCAACGTCGCGATCAGTCCGGTCCCCAGCATCACCCATCGGCGCGTCGGTGTCGTCTGCACCTATTAATAGTTCTCACCGGATCGTTGCGGCAAACGTCGCTCCGGTCTATTCGGCATTGCGTGGGAACGGATGGCCCGCCACCAACGAACGCGACGGACGGTTTGCCGCCGGGCCCTGGTCTCCAAACCGGGCGGCAGCAACCGCGTCGGCACCAGCGGCACCGCCGCCAACGGGAACAAGGCGCACAAGAGCCACGCCGGTGGATATTTCGCGGCCGAGATCAAGGCACCGAACAGCGGGGGTCCGGCCGCCGCCATCATGCGCTGGGTGGTGTTTTGAATGCCCAGGGCGCGGCCGCTCCAATACGGGCCGGCGAATTCGGTGATGGCAGTGGCCTCCAGCCCGTTGTCGAGCACGGAGATCACCGCGATGACCACCATGAGCCCCGCCTGCCACCGCGAATTCATGTAGTCGGCCCACGCCAGCAAGAGGAGCGCCAACACCGCGACCGCCGCGATGTAGCGCACGGGACGCATCCGCGACCCGACCCGATCGGACAGGCGGCCCACGGCAACCCGGCCGAGCGCGCCCAAGAGCTGCGAGAGGGTGACCAACCCGCCCGCGGCCGTAACCGACCAGTGCAGGTTCCTGATCAGCCACACCAGCATGAACGTCACCGTCACCGTTTGCGGCATCATCATCAGGCCCGCCACAGCGTGAATCCGCCACAGCGTCAACGACTTTCGATAGGGACTGGCGAGTTCCTGATGGCTCGCGCTCGCGCGCGGTTTCCGGGGCGGGTCGACGATTCCGATCACGCTCGCTATCGCCCCGACCGCGCATGCCAGGGCGGCGAACCTGAGGCCGTGCTGCGGTCCGTGTTCGGCGAGCTCGGGAATTACCATCGCGCCCAAGGCGATTCCCAGGGGTTGCGCGGTCTGGCGGATGCCCATGGCCAGGCCGCGTTGCTGCGGCGGGAACCAGGCGGACACCAGCCGCCCGCCCGCCGTGTTGCAACTGGCGGCGGCCATGCCGCCGAGAAACAGATACACCGACATCAGCACCAACGAATGTGCGGACGCCGCGGCGTAGGCCGCCGCCGCGGTCAGCGCCGAGCCCGTGGCCATCACCACCCGTTCGCCCACTCGGTCGAGCACATAGCCCCACAACACCAGCGTCACCACCATGCCCCAGCTCGGCATCGAGGCAAGCAGGGCGGCTTCGTCCAGCCGGACTCCGCGCACTCGCAGCGACGGGATCAAAAATGCGACGCCGTTGATGAAGAGGAACGAACTCGCCGTCGCCAGCAGCGAAACGACCATGATCGACCAGCGCGCGCCCGCGCCGATTTCGGGCGTATCGGTCGAGTCGGTCTGCATTCCCCATGCTTGCATACCACCGGGAAATTTCGCCGCAGGACGTGTGCCGTTGCTGGTCATTGCCTGGCCGGCCACGCCCGGCTACGCCGCGCTCGCGACCGTCACTCGGTCTGATGGTGACGGCCCGCCACGCCCGGCTACGCCGCGCTCGCGACCCTCACTAGGCTCAACCGAATGCGCCTTGGTCGAATCGCCAGCCCCGACGGTGTCGCCTTCGTCAGCATCGAAGGCGAACTCGACGACCCCGCCGAGATGATCGCCCGCGAGATCGCCGAGCATCCGTTCGGCACGCCGAACTTCACCGGCCGGTCATGGCCGCTCGCCGACGTCCGGCTGCTCGCCCCGATACTCGCCAGCAAGGTGGTCTGTGTCGGCAAGAACTACACCGATCACATCGCCGAGATGAAGGACATGACCGGCCCCGCGCCGGCCGAGCCGGTGATATTCCTCAAGCCGAACACCGCCATCATCGGGCCCAACGTACCGATTCGCCTGCCGGCCAACGCATCACCGGTGCACTTCGAGGGCGAGCTGGCCGTCGTCATCGGCCGGCCCTGCAAGGACGTCTCGGCCGCCCAGGCCGCGGACAACATCCTCGGCTACACCATCGGCAACGACGTGTCGGCGCGCGATCAACAAAAAGCCGACGGCCAGTGGACGAGGGCCAAAGGCCACGACACCTTCTGCCCGGTCGGGCCGTGGATCGTCACCGACCTCAAGCCGCTGGACCCGGGCGATCTCGAATTGCGCACCGAGGTCAACGGCGAGGTCAAGCAACACAGCCGCACGTCGCTGCTGATCCACGACATCGGCTCCATCGTCGAGTGGATCTCGGCGGTGATGACCTTGCTGCCCGGCGACATCATCCTCACCGGAACCCCGGCGGGCGTCGGCCCCATCGAGGACGGCGACACCGTCTCCATCACCATCGAGGGCATCGGCACCCTGACCAATCCCGTGCTCCGCAAAGGAAAATCGTGACTGCACCCGCGAACGTACGCGTCCGATTCTGCCCGTCGCCCACCGGCACCCCGCACGTCGGCATGGTCCGCACGGCGCTGTTCAACTGGGCCTACGCCCGACACACCGGGGGCACCTTCGTCTTCCGCATCGAGGACACCGACGCCCAACGCGACAGTGAGGAAAGCTATCTGGCGCTGCTGGACGCGCTGCGCTGGCTCGGCCTGGACTGGGACGAGGGGCCCGAAGTGGGCGGCCCCTACGGCCCGTACCGCCAATCGCTGCGCGGCGAGATCTACCGCGACGTGGTGGCCAAGCTGGTCGAGGCGGGAGAGGCCTACTACGCCTTTTCGACGCCGGAGGAGGTCGAGGCGCGGCACCTCGCCGCGGGCCGTAATCCCAAGCTGGGCTACGACAATTTCGACCGGCAGCTGACCGACTCGCAGCGCGCGGCATTCCTCGCCGAGGGCCGTCAGCCGGTGGTGCGGCTGCGGATGCCCGACGGCGACCTCGCCTGGGACGACCTGGTGCGGGGAACCACCACCTTCGCGGCCGGGTCGGTGCCCGACTTCGCGCTGACCCGCGCCAACGGAGATCCGTTGTACACCTTGGTCAATCCGTGTGACGACGCGCTGATGAAGATCACCCACGTGCTGCGCGGCGAGGACCTGCTGCCGTCGACCCCGCGCCAGCTCGCGCTGTATCAGGCGCTGATCCGCATCGGCGTCGCCGAGCGCACCCCGCAGTTCGCGCACCTGCCAACGGTATTGGGGGAGGGCACCAAAAAACTTTCCAAGCGCGACCCGCAGTCGAACCTGTTCGCGCACCGCGACCGCGGCTTCATCCCCGAAGGGCTGCTCAATTACCTGGCGTTGCTGGGCTGGGCCATCGCCGACGACCACGACGTGTTCAGTATCGATGAGATGGTGGCCGCGTTCGACGTCGTCGACGTCAACTCCAATCCGGCCCGCTTCGACCAGAAAAAGGCCGACGCGCTCAACGCCGAGCACATCCGGATGCTCACCGTCGAGGACTTCACCGCCAGGCTGCGCGATTACTTCGGCGTGCACGGTCATCGCCTCGACCTCGACGACGCCGGCTTCGCCACGGCCGCCGACCTGGTGCAGACCCGGATCGTGGTGCTCGGTGACGCCTGGGACCTGTTGAAGTTCCTCAACGACGACGAGTACGCGATCGACCCCAAGGCCGCGGCCAAGGAGCTGGGGCCGGACTCGGCCGCCGTGCTCGATGCGGCGCTGGGCGCGCTGGACGGCGTCGCGGACTGGACGACGCCCCAGATCGAGGCCGCGCTCAAGGCGGCGCTCATCGACGAGCTGGGCCTCAAACCGCGCAAGGCGTTTGGCCCGATCCGGGTGGGCGCCACCGGGACGACGGTCAGCCCGCCGCTGTTCGAGTCGCTCGAGCTGCTGGGCCGCGACCGCAGCGTGCGGCGGCTGCGCGCGGCGCGCGCGACGATCGGTTAGGGGAGACCCAGACCACGCGTGCGGACTGCCCCGCGAGACTTTGGTAGTCTGCACTGCGGTTTACCAAAGCCGACAACGACTGGCAGCGGCGGTCCCCAAAGAGCTTGTAAAGGCCCGCAATCGGCGCTGACCAGCAGTTTTAGGCAGCCAATGGGGTATGGTGTAATTGGCAACACAGCTGATTCTGGTTCAGCCATTCTAGGTTCGAGTCCTGGTACCCCAGCAAAATCCGCACCGTTTCAAGCGATTAGGTGGGCTTAGCGCGGTGAGCTATGCTGACTGCTCGGATCGTTTCTGGCCCCGTCGTCTAGCGGCCTAGGACGCCGCCCTCTCACGGCGGTAGCGTGGGTTCGAATCCCATCGGGGCTACAAACTAAACCGCAGTTACCGGTCGTTCCCCAGGACGGCCGGAGCGGTCGATCCACCCACCGGCATCGGCGCCAGGCCCAGTTTGCGGTGATCCCACGAACGAGCGCGGCGGGCCACGATGCGAACACAGACCCTCTTGTTCATCATCTGCTCGACGAACGGCTTCATGTCGTCGGTGTAAGGGCCGGTGTAGCGCTCCCAGACGCTGACCCCCACCCGGTGTGAGACGTCGGGGTCGTCCACGATCTCCGCGACGCCCTCGAAGGACACCCCGCGAAGCGTGTCGTAGGTGTGGCCGTCCTCGATCAAAAAGCTCACCCGCGGGTCCCGCTTGAGGTTGACGGCCTTCTGCGACTTCGCCTTGGTCTCCAGCCAGATCTCGCCGTCGACCACGGCGTACCACATGGCGGTCAGGTGAGGCTGGCCGTCGGGGCCGACGGTGGCCAGCGTTCCGGTGCGGCTCTTGACGACGAAATCGGCGATCTCGTCTTCCGACATGACGATGCTCGCGCGCTGATTGGTTCCCATACCGGCCAGTCTGTCAGGCCCGCCGCGGCGCTCGCGGAAGGACCTGGGAACTAGAGCCGGCGGGCCATCGCGTCGGCGGCGGACAGCAGATCGGCGGCCCAACGCGCTCCCGGACGCCGGCCGATCCGATCGATGGGGCCCGACACCGAGATGGCGGCGACGACGGTGCCGCGGCCGTCGCGCACCGGGGCGGACACGCTCGCCACACCGGGCTCGCGCTCGGCCACGCTCTGTGCCCAGCCACGGCGGCGCACCTCGGCCAGCGTTCGTTCGGTGAATTTGGCCGTCGTCAGCACCGCCTTCTGGGTGGCCGCGTCGCTATGTGCCAGCAGCACTTTGGCGCCCGACCCCGCCGTCATGGGCAGTCGCGCCCCGACCGGAACCGTATCGCGAAGGCCCGCAGCGGGTTCCAGGGCGGCCACACAGACCCGGTCGGTGCCCTCACGCCGGTACAGCTGCACGCTTTCGCCGGTGGTCTCGCGCAACAGGGGCAGCACCGCGCTGCTGGCGGCCAGCAGCGGATCGTTGACGTGCGCGGCGAGTTCGGTGACGGCCGGGCCCAGCCGCCAGCGCCCTTCGTCGTCGCGCGCCAACAGGCGATGGACTTCCAGGGCCGCCGCCAACCGATAGGCCGTGGCCCGGGGCAGCCCGGTCCGCTCACACAGTTCGGCCAATCCGCAGGGGGATTGGGCGACGCTGTGCAGGACACCCACGGCTTTGTCCAGGACGCCGATACCGCTATGCTGTCTCACAGGAAGATACTAGCGTCTCGCATTCTGAGATCACAGCCCGACTGATCGGCGAGCCGCGGATGACGCGAATTGAGGCGAGTTCGATATGGGGAGCGACGCAGGGGCGGCCGCCAAGCCGCGCACGCTGGCCGAAAAGGTCTGGGACGACCATGTTGTGGTCTCCGGGGGCACCTCGGGGCAGGGGGCCCCCGACCTGATCTACATCGATCTGCACCTGGTACACGAGGTCACCAGCCCGCAGGCTTTCGACGGCCTGCGCCTGGCCGGCCGGCCGGTGCGCCGCCCCGATTTGACGCTGGCCACCGAGGATCACAACGTGCCGACCATCGACATCGACAAGCCGATCGCCGACCCGGTGTCCCGCACGCAGGTCGAGACATTACGGCGAAATTGTGCCGAATTCGGTGTGCGGCTATATCCGATGGGCAACCTCGAGCAGGGCATCGTGCATGTCGTGGGGCCACAACTGGGCCTCACCCAGCCGGGCATGACGATCGTCTGTGGGGACAGTCACACCTCGACCCACGGCGCATTCGGCGCGCTGGCCATGGGAATTGGCACCTCGGAGGTCGAGCACGTGCTGGCGACCCAGACGTTGCCGCTGCGGCCGTTCAAGACGATGGCAGTCAATGTCGACGGGAAATTGCCCCCTGGCGTGACGGCCAAGGACATCATCCTCGCGCTGATCGCCAAGATCGGCACCGGCGGCGGGCAGGGGCATGTCATCGAATACCGCGGCAGCGCCATCGAATCCCTGTCGATGGAAGGCCGGATGACCGTCTGCAACATGAGCATCGAAGCCGGCGCCCGGGCGGGAATGGTGGCTCCCGATGCCACCACCTACGAGTTCCTGCGTGACCGCCCGCACGCCCCGAAAGGCGCGCAATGGGATGCGGCCATGCGTTATTGGCAGCAGCTGCACACCGACCCGGGCGCCGAATTCGACACCGAGGTCTACCTCGATGCGGAGTCGCTGAGCCCGTTCGTGACGTGGGGCACAAACCCCGGCCAGGGCGTGCCGCTGGCCGCCGCCGTGCCCGACCCCGAACTGATGGCCGACGACGGCGAGCGCCAGGCCGCTGAGAAAGCGTTGGCATACATGGACCTTCGACCGGGTACCCCGATGCGTGACATCGCCGTCGACGCGGTGTTCGTGGGCTCTTGTACCAACGGTCGTATCGAAGATCTCCGCGCCGTGGCCGACATTTTGCGCGGGCGCAAAATCGCCCCGGGGGTGCGGATGCTCGTCGTGCCGGGGTCGATGCGGGTGCGTGCGCAGGCCGAAGACGAAGGGCTGGGCGAGGTTTTCACCGCCGCGGGTGCCGAATGGCGGCAGGCGGGCTGCTCGATGTGCCTGGGGATGAATCCGGACCAGTTGGCGCCGGGCGAGCGGTGCGCGGCGACGTCCAACCGCAACTTCGAAGGGCGCCAGGGTAAAGGCGGCCGCACGCATTTGGTGTCTCCGGCCGTTGCCGCGGCGACAGCAGTTCGGGGCACATTGTCCGCTCCGGCCGATTTGAGCTGACGTATCCGACGTCTGAAGGGATGAGCATGGAAGCTTTTCACACCCACACCGGTATCGGTGTGCCGCTGCGGCGCTCCAACGTCGACACCGATCAGATCATTCCGGCGGTGTATTTGAAGCGTGTAACCAGAACCGGTTTCGAGGACGGCTTGTTCGCGAGCTGGAGGTCGGATCCGTCATTCGTGCTCAACCTCAGCCCGTTTGATCGGGGGTCGGTCCTGGTCGCAGGACCCGATTTCGGGACGGGCTCGTCGCGCGAGCATGCGGTGTGGGCGCTGATGGACTACGGGTTCCGAGTGGTCATCTCGTCTCGATTCGGTGACATTTTCCGGGGCAACGCCGGCAAGGCGGGGCTGCTGGCGGCCGAAGTTTCTCAGGACGGGG
This sequence comes from Mycobacterium sp. TKK-01-0059, assembly GCF_000709305.1. Classification (NCBI taxonomy): domain Bacteria; kingdom Bacillati; phylum Actinomycetota; class Actinomycetes; order Mycobacteriales; family Mycobacteriaceae; genus Mycobacterium; species Mycobacterium sp. TKK-01-0059. The sequence continues at coordinate 315,838 of NZ_KL446993.1, read as the reverse complement.
TGGAGCTGCTCTGGAAGCTGATCGAGCAGAGCCCCGGCTTGGAAATCACTGCCAATCTTCAAGATCGAAATATCACCGCGGGAACGACGGTGCTGCCGTTCAAGATTGACGACCACACCGCGTGGCGGCTACTCGAAGGTCTCGACGATATAGCCCTTACGCTGCGGAAACTCGATGAAATCGAGTCTTTCGAGGCGGCCTACCCGGACTGGAAACCTCGCACTCTGTCCACCTCCTGAACGGTCGGACGGAGCCGAATTTCTGCTCGATCGGCTAACTAAACCGGGCCGATTTTACGATCTCCCACCGGTCAAGGGCGGCAACCGGATTGCGAAAACGCCGTACGCCTTGCCGTGAAATTGCGCGTGGCTCTTGGAAATTTGCTGGGTGAGGGTTTACCGTGTCCACTAGTCGGTTCAAAATCGAGGACCACTAGTGTCGGAGGGATTGATGAATAAGGCAGAGCTCATTGATGTGCTCACACAGAAATTGAACACGGACCGTCGGCAGGCGACCGCAGCGGTCGAGAACGTTGTCGACACCATTGTGCGTGCGGTACACAAGGGCGACAGCGTCACCATTACCGGGTTCGGTGTGTTCGAACAGCGGCGCCGCGCAGCGCGCGTGGCTCGCAACCCGCGTACCGGTGAGACGGTGAAGGTGAAGCCGACTTCCGTCCCCGCGTTCCGTCCCGGTGCCCAATTCAAAGCGGTTGTGTCTGGCGCACAGCGTCTCCCGTCGGACGGCCCGGCCGTCAAGCGCGGTGTGGTAGGTGGCACGGGCGCGGCCAAGAAGACCGCGGCCAAGAAGGCTCCCGCCAAGAAGGCTGCGGCCAAGAAGGCTCCCGCCAAGAAGGCCGCGGCCAAGAAGGCTCCCGCCAAGAAGGCCGCAGTGAAGAAGGCTCCGGCCAAAAAAGCCGCAGTGAAGAAGGCTCCGGCCCGCAAGGCCGCGACCAAGGCTCCGGCCAAGAAGACTGCGGCCAAGAAGGCGCCGGCCCGCAAGGCCGCGACCAAGGCTCCGGCCAAGAAGGCCGCGAGCAAGTCGACCGCCCGCAAGGCTCCCGCCAAGAAGACGACCGCGCGTCGCGGCCGCCGGTAGGCAGAGCACGTTCTAGACACGAATACCCTTCGGCGGCAGCGGTGCCCCGGAGGGTATTCGTGTGCTAGCGGCGGGCCGCCGCCTTCGAGCTGCGGTCGGCCGTCGCTCTGTCGCTAGGCGCGCACATTGGCGGCCAGCGCACCGCCGAGGTGATCGGCGGCGACCAGTCGGCCGCCCGACAACGACAGCACCCAGGTGCTGCCCTTGTGATTGCGCGATTTGTCCGGCCGCACCCCGTCGCGGGCACACCACCACGCGATCAGGTCCGGAATCACCTTGCCCTGCGTGCAGACAACCGGTGTGCCGTGCTCGCCGGCGATGTCCAGCATCCGGTGGCGGCCGCGTTTGGCGTTCTTGGCGTAGGCCTCTTCGGTGAGGGTGGGCTCGTTGTGCACGGTCGAGCCGAGCTCCTCGGCGAGTGGTTCCACGGTCTGATGGCAGCGGACCCGGTCGGCCGCATACACCCGCGACGCACCGAAGGCCATCAGCTGGGGAACCAGCGCCTTGGCCTGCGCGCGCCCCCGTTTGTCCAGCGGCCGCTTGGTGTCATCGCCGGAGAAACGCGACTTGCGTCCCGCGGTCGCGTGCCGGACCACCAACACGGTGTGGGTGTCCGCCGGCTTTTTGTTGAAGTGGCGCAAGACTTTTCGGTCCTGGGCGTAATCGAGTTTCCGCATGGCTTCGGCCACCGGCAACCAGAGCAACCGGTCGACCTCGTCGCCGGGAACGAACTCGCCGCCCACGGCGCGCGCCGACCAGTAGGAGACTTTTTTGACGCCCGCGTCGATCGGATAGCTGACCGCGTTGAGCCGCCTGCCCAGGACGGCGTGTTGGCCGGTCTCCTCGTACACCTCCCGCACCGCCGCCACGGGCGCGGTCTCGCCGGGGTCCACTTTGCCTTTGGGCAGTGACCAATCGTCATAGCGGGGGCGGTGGATGACGGCGATCTCGACATCGTGGTCGGCGGTGTCGGCATCGCCCGGTCGCCACAGGACCGCGCCGGCGGCTTGGACGATTCGGCTTCCAGAGCGCCGGTCGCTAGACGAGCTCGAAGGCGGCACCTCAACTCCTGCAGGTCAATTCGGTCAGAGTCGCACGTTCAATCACGCTGCGGCCCGGGAACAACTCCGAAATCACCGCACAGGTCTAGGGACTGCGATGCCGCTCCATCAACGATACTTGGTGGTCGCGCACCGTATGGCCCTCTTGCGGCGACGCGGTCCACTGCCCGTCGGACCCGAGTTCCCAGCAGCGCGTGGACGGATCCAGTGCGGACTCGAACAATTCATCCAGCTGCGCGGTGAGCTTGGGGTCCTTGACTTGAGCCAGCACCTCCACCCGGCGATCGAGGTTGCGGTGCATCATATCGGCGCTGCCGATCCAGAATTCGTTGATGTTGCGGAAATGGATGATCCGCGAGTGCTCGAGGAAACGCCCGAGAATGGAGCGCACAACAATGTTTTCGGAGTAGCCCTGTGCACCCGGGCGCAGCGCGCAGATGCCACGCACCACCACCTCGACCCGCACGCCGGCCTGCGACGCCCGGTACAGCGCATCGATGACCTGTTCGTCCACCAGCGCATTCATCTTGAGACGGATTCGCCCGTCCCCGCGTTCGCGGTGCGCCGCGATCTCACGCTCGACGCGCTCGATGATCCCGGTGCGAATTCCGTGCGGCGCCACCAGCAGATTGCGGTAGGAGACCTTACGCGAATACCCGGTAAGCGAATTGAACAAGTCGGTGAGGTCGGCGCCGATGTCGGGAGCCGCGGTCAGCAGGCCGACATCCTCATAGAGACGGGCGGTCTTGCTGTTGTAGTTGCCCGTTCCGATGTGGCAATACCGCCGGATCGCCGAGCCTTCGCGACGCACCACCAAGCAGGTCTTGCAGTGCGTCTTGAGCCCGACGAGTCCGTAAACCACGTGCACGCCCGCCTGTTCGAGTGCGCGCGCCCAGCGAATGTTGGCCTGTTCGTCGAAGCGCGCCTTGATCTCGACCAGTGCCACCGCCTGCTTTCCGGCCTCGGCCGCTTCGATCAGCGCGCGAACGATCGGCGAATCACCGGAGGTGCGGTACAACGTCTGTTTGATCGCCAGCACATTGGGGTCGGCGGCGGCCTGCTGGATGAATCGCTGCACGCTGGTGGAGAACGAGTCATACGGGTGGTGCACCAGCACGTCGCCCTCGCGCAGCGTCGCGAAGATGCTCTTGGGGGATTCGCGGTCGGCGAAGGCCGGATGCGTGTCGGGGACGAACGCGGGGTCCTTGAGCGCCGGGCGGTCCAGGTCGTAGATCTGCCACAGCGACGAAAGATCCAAAAGGCCGGGGACTTCGATGACGTCACCGGGATGCACATCGAGTTCGCGCAGCAGCAATTCCAGCATGCCCTCGGTCATGTCGTCGGCGATCTCGAGTCGCACCGGCGGGCCGAACCGCCGGCGCGCCAGTTCGCGTTCGAGGGCCTGCAGCAGGTCTTCGTCGCGGTCTTCTTCGACCTCCATGTCGGCGTTGCGTGTGATGCGGAAGGCGTGGTGCTCCACGATTTCCATGCCGGGGAAGAGAAGAGGAAGGAAGGCCGCGATCAGTTCCTCCAGCGGCAGATAGCGCACGATGGAGCGGGCTTCGCCCGCGGCGCTGTCCCGGCCCGAGGCGGGGGCGGCGAGTTCGACGAAGCGATCGACGTTGTTGGGCACCTTGACTCGCGCGAAGTGCTGGCCACCATCCTCGGGCTGGCGGACCATGACCGCCAGATTCAGGCTCAGCCCGCTGACGAACGGGAACGGGTGCGCGGGGTCGACGGCCAGCGGCGTCAGGACGGGAAAGACTTGTTCGGTGAAATAGGCCGAGAGTTCGTCGCGTTCGGCCTGATCGAGGTCGGCCCACGTCACGATGTGGATGCCTTCCTCGGCCAGCGCCGGCCGCACCGAATCGAGGAACACCCGCGCGTGCCGGGTGGCGATCCGCTGGGTTTGCTCCCCGATGAGGGCCAGCTGCTTGCGCGGCGTCAGACCGTCGGCGGAGCGCACCGACAGGCCCATCTCGTCGCGGCGCTTGAGGCCGGCGACCCGCACCATGTAGAACTCGTCGAGGTTGGAGGCGAAGATCGCCAGGAATTTCGCCCGTTCCAGCAGCGGCAACGAATTGTCGTCGGCCAGCGCCAGCACGCGGGCGTTGAAGTCCAGCCAGCTCAGTTCCCGGTTGAGGTAACGCTCGTCGGGCAGATCGGTCATCGCGGTGGGCGTCGCAGCCGGGGGCGCCGCCACGGCCGAGTCGCCTGAATGCCACAAATTCTCGTCGGGTCGCGCCTCAGCTTCGATTTCAGTCACCCTGCGATCATCGCTCATCACGCGCGGGTGCTGCCAGTGGTGATCGCGAGCGCGGCCGTGGCCGGGCGAAGCGGGTCACCACTCATCGACACCAGTGGTGATCGCGAGCGCGGCCGTGGCGGGTCACCGGAATCCATTCGCCGTTGGGCCGACGTTCGCTTTCCGGACATCGACCGCTCGTGAGGCAAATCAGTGCGCGGCGATGGCGCGGGCAGTCGCGGCGCCCACCCCCAGGCGGCGGGCGGCAGCGAGGTCGGTCGGAGTGTCGACGTCACAGCGCAGGCCGGGCCACGCGCCGGTCAGCTCGATCGCACCCGAACTGCGGTGCCGCGCCGAGGAATCGGAACCGAACCGGGGATCGAGCGGACCCCCGAACGCGAAGAGCGCCGCGGTTCCGGTCGCCAACCGGTCGGCGACGAAGCTGCGCCGGTGCTGGCGCGCGGCGCCGAGGGCCTCGGCCAGCTCCTGGGTCTGCAGCGCCGGCAAATCGCCTTGCAGCGCAACGACATTGGAGAACGAAGTTGCCACCGCGCGCGCCGCGGTGGCGATCGCGTTGTTCAGGGGATCGGGGTGGCCCTCGGGCGTCGGGTCGAAAAGCACGTCGGCACCCAGCTCGGCGGCCGCCGCGGCCGCCGCGTCGTCGGGGGTGATGACGGTGATCGAGCCCAGCGATTCCACGCGTCCCGCGGCGGTCAGGGTGTCCATCAACATCGCCAGCACCACGCTCTCGCGGGTGCGCGCCGAGAAAACCGGCGCCAGTCTGGTCTTGGCCGCGGCCAGCCTCTTGACGGCGATGATCAACGCGACATCGCCCGCGCCGTCGGCTCGTATGCCGCTCATGAGATGTCATCCTGCCAGCGCGGCCCCGCGCGCCGGCGTCATGGCCCCGGCGCGCGGGACACGCTGGCGCGCGTGACGCCCGGTCCGGCGCTGATCTAGGGTGTAGCGGCTGCACGTGCCGCATGAGCAACGCCGACCACGACAGGGGGTGACACATGACCAGCACGCATGCCGGTTCGACCGGCGCCGTCACGGTCATGGGCGCCGGGGCGTGGGGCACGGCGCTGGCGAAGGTGCTCGTCGAGGCGGGCGGGCCGGAAACACAGGTCACGTTGTGGGCCCGCAGGCCCGAGCTCGCCGAGCGGATCAACGCCACCCGATCGAACCCGGACTATCTGCCCGGCACGTCGCTGCCGCCGGGCATCCGCGCCACCGCCGACGCCGCCGAGGCGCTCCAAAACGCGTCCACGGTGCTGCTCGGCGTGCCGGCGCAGACGATGCGGAGCAACCTCGAGCGCTGGACCCCGCTGCTGCGCGACGGCGCGACCCTGGTCAGCCTGGCCAAGGGCATCGAGCTGGGCACGCTGATGCGGATGAGCCAGGTGATCGTCGCGGTGACCGGCGTCGACCCCGCTCACGTCGCGGTGATCTCGGGGCCGAACCTGGCCAGCGAGATCGCCGGATGCCAGCCGGCCGCGACCGTGGTCGCCTGCGGCGACTCGGGCCGGGCCGTCGCCCTGCAGCGCATGCTGAACAGCGGATACTTTCGCCCTTACACCAACAGTGATGTGGTGGGCACCGAGATCGGCGGGGCGTGCAAGAACGTGATCGCGCTCGCCTGCGGGATGGCGGCCGGCGTGGGGCTCGGCGAAAACACCGCGGCGGCGATCATCACCCGGGGCCTGGCCGAGATCATGCGGCTGGGGATCGCGCTGGGCGCCAAGGGCGCGACGCTGGCCGGGCTCGCCGGCGTGGGCGACCTGGTGGCCACGTGCAGCTCCCCGCATTCGCGCAACCGGTCGTTCGGTGAACGGCTCGGCCGCGGAGCAACCGTCGAGTCGATTCTTTCCGGCACGCCCGACGGCGGCGACGGGCACGTCGTCGAGGGTGTGACGTCCTGCGAGTCGGTGCTGGCGCTGGCGGCCAGTTACGACGTCGAAATGCCGCTCACCGACGCCGTGCACCGGGTCTGCCACAAGGGGCTGTCGGTCGACGAGGCGATGGCGCTGCTGCTGGGCCGTCGCACCAAGCCCGAGTGAGAACCCACCTACCCGGTAGCCTCTTGAGATTGTGAATGCCAGCGATCGGTCGACGCCGCACCCCGGCTCGGGGGGCGGCGAGCGGGCGCGCGTGGCCGTCGTCTTCGGGGGGCGCAGCAACGAGCACGCCATCTCGTGCGTCTCGGCGGGCAGCATTCTGCGCAACCTCGACCCCGAGCGTTTCGCGGTGGTCGCGATCGGCATCACCCCGGAAGGTTCCTGGGTGCTCACCGACGGCGACCCGGCCGCGTTGGCGATCACCGACCGGCGGCTGCCCGAAGTCACCGCCGAGTCGGGGACCGAACTGGCGCTGCCGGCCGATCCGCGGCGCGGCGGCCAATTGGTCGCCCTGCCGCCCGGCGCCGGTGAGGTGTTGGCGTCGGTTGACGTGGTGTTCCCCGTGCTGCACGGCCCCTACGGCGAGGACGGCACCATCCAGGGTCTGCTCGAACTCGCCGGCGTGCCGTATGTGGGGGCCGGTGTGCTGGCCAGCGCCGCCGGCATGGACAAGGAGTTCACCAAGAAGCTGTTCGCCGCCGAGGGATTGCCGGTTGGCGACTACGCGGTGCTGCGCCCCTCGCGCGCGCGGCTGCGGCCCGAGGAGTGCCAACGGCTGGGGTTGCCGGTGTTCGTCAAACCCGCCCGGGGAGGTTCCTCGATCGGTGTGAGCCGGGTAGCGAGCTGGGACCAGCTGGACGCCGCTGTTGCCGCGGCGCGCCGCCACGATCCCAAAGTCATCGTCGAGGCCGCGATCGTCGGCCGCGAGCTGGAGTGCGGTGTGCTCGAAATGCCGGACGGCACAGTCGAAGCCAGCGCGCTGGGCGAGATCCGGGTGGCCGGCGTGCGGGGCCGCGAGGATTCGTTCTACGACTTCGCCACCAAATACCTTGACGACGCGGCCGAATTGGACGTGCCCGCAAAGGTCGACGACGAAATCGCCGACACGGTACGCCAATTGGCGATCCGCGCCTTCAGGGCCATCGACTGTCAGGGGCTGGCGCGGGTGGATTTCTTCCTCACCGAGGACGGGCCGGTGCTCAATGAGATCAACACGATGCCGGGGTTCACCACGATCTCGATGTACCCGCGCATGTGGGCGGCCAGCGGCGTGGACTACCCGACGCTGCTGGCGACGATGGTCGAGACGGCGCTGGCCCGCGGGGTGGGCCTGCGCTAGCTAGCGCGCCGGCCCGGGGCTGATGGGCCCGGCCGGGATGCGCTGCGCGATCACCTCCGACAGGCGCTGGATCGGCGCCGGGCCCGACCCGGTGGGCAGCGTGAGCGCCACGTAGACACCGCGATCCACCGCGTACCAGGTGGATCTGCCGGCGTCACCGGCGGATTGCTGGTCGGAGCGCACCTGGAACCACTGCACCCGGTCGACCACCTGGATCGGGGAGCCGACGACGAACTCGCCCGGGCGGTCCAGGCCGCAGCGCAGCACGACGGGGTCGGCGCCCCGCCCGGAGCGCCATGCCGCCGCGCCCACCGGTGCCGGCTGCTCGAGCGCCGCCCGCTGGTAGTCACCCAGGCGCTGCGGCAGCGCGTCCATCAGCGCCCGGCACGCGGGGCTGTCGGCCTGCGGCGCCGGGACGCCCGCGACGGCGACCGGCTGCGGGGGCGCCTCACGGGTGGCCGCGATCGCCAGGATCACCCCGATGGTCGTGACGGCCAGCGCTACCGCGACGATGATCACCGCGCGCGGCGGCCCGCCGTCGGCGTCCGATTCGGTTGCCACCGCGGCCACCTCCTGTCCCCACATCACTATCGCCTCAGCTCATCCCGATGGCCAATTATCGTGGGTGGCGTGCGGGACGAATCGACGCTGCGGCAACTCGGCGAATTCGCCGTGATCGACCGCCTGGTGGCCGGTCGCCGCCAACCCGCCGCTGTGGTGCTCGGGCCGGGTGACGACGCGGCGCTGGTGGCGGCCGGCGATGGCCGCGTCGTGGTGTCGACCGACATGCTGGTGCAGGACCGGCATTTCCGGCTGGACTGGTCGACGCCGCACGACATCGGCCGCAAGGCGATCGCCCAGAACGCCGCGGACATCGAGGCGATGGGCGCGCGGCCCACGGCGTTCGTCGTCGCCTTCGGCGCGCCCGGTGAGACGCCGGCGGCCGCGGTGGACGCGCTCGTCGACGGGATGTGGGACGAGGCGCAACGGGTCGGGGCCGGCATCGCCGGCGGCGACCTGGTCAGCTGCCCGCGGTGGGTGATCTCGGTGACGGTGCTCGGCGATCTCGGCGGCCGCGAGCCGGTGCGGCGATCGGGCGCAACGCCGGGTTCGCTGGTCGCCGTCGCCGGCGACCTGGGCCGTTCGGCCGCGGGATTCGCCTTGTGGCACACCGGTATCGGCGGCTTCGAGGAGCTGCGGCGCCGGCATGTGGTGCCCGAGCCGCCGTACGGTCAGGGTGCGGTCGCCGCCGCCGGGGGGGCGCAGGCGATGATCGACGTCTCCGACGGCCTGATCGCCGACCTGCGGCATGTGGCCGTCGCGTCGGGGGTGGGCATCGACCTGTCCACGGCGGCGCTGACCGCCGACCGCGACGCGCTCGCCGCGGCGGCCGCCGCCGCAGGCGCCGATCCCTGGCCGTGGGTGCTGGGGGGCGGCGAAGACCACGCCCTGGTGGCATGTTTCGCCGGACCCGCGCCGGCCGGATGGCGCATCATCGGGCGGGTGCTCGACGGGCCGGCCCGGGTGCTCGTCGACGATCAGGAGTGGAGCGGCCACGCCGGCTGGCAGTCGTACTAGGGTGACGCGGTGACCGTTTACCCGATCGCGAAGGGCCGACGATGACGGCGCGCCCGTTGAGCGAATTGGTCGAGCCGGGCTGGGCGAACGCGCTGCAACCCGTGGCCGGGCAGGTCGCCCAGATGGGGCAGTTCCTGCGGGACGAGATCGCGGCCGGGCGCAGGTATCTGCCCGCCGGCCCGAATGTGTTGCGCGCCTTCACTTATCCGTTCGACCAGGTCCGGGTGCTGATCGTCGGGCAGGACCCCTACCCGACGCCCGGACACGCTGTGGGGCTGAGCTTTTCGGTGGCCCCCGAGGTGCGGCCGCTGCCGCGCAGCCTGGCCAACATCTTTCAGGAGTACACGACCGACCTGGGTCACCCCCCGCCCTCGTGCGGTGACCTGACGCCCTGGGCGCAGCGCGGTGTGCTGCTGTTGAACAGGGTGCTCACCGTGCGACCCAGCAATCCGGCGTCGCATCGGGGCAAGGGCTGGGAAGCGGTGACCGAATGCGCCATCCGGGCGCTGACCGCGCGCTCGCTGCCGCTGGTGGCGATCCTGTGGGGCCGCGACGCCTCGACGCTCAAACCGATTCTCGCCCAAGGCAATTGCGTGGCCATCGAGTCACCGCATCCCTCGCCGCTGTCGGCGTCGCGGGGGTTCTTCGGCTCCCGCCCGTTCAGCCGTGCCAACGAACTGCTGGCCGGAATGGGCGCGGACGCGATCGATTGGCGGCTGCCCTGAACGAGATGACCGCGCTACGGGCGAACCGGCGCGGCGGACCGGAGCAGCTGGTGATCGAGCGGGCGCCCGTGCCGGTGGCGGCCGCCGGGGAAGCCTTGGTGGCCGTGCACGCGGCCGCCATCACCTTCGACGAGCTGACATGGGAGGAGACGTGGACCCGCGACGGCGTCAGCCGAACCCCCGTCATCCCGTCCCACGAGGTCTCCGGTGTGGTGTCCGCGGTGGCCGACGACGTCACGGATTTCGTGCCCGGCGACGAGGTCTACGGACTGATCGCGTTCGACCGCGACGGCGCGGCCGCCGATTTCGTCGCCGTGCCCGCGGCCGATCTGGCCGCCAAACCGTCGACGGTCTCCCACGTCGTCGCCGCCGCGCTCCCGCTGGCTGGCCTGACCGCGCTGCAGGCACTGGTCGATCACGCCGCGGTGCGGCCAAAGGAGAGCGTGCTGGTGCACGGAGGCGCCGGCGGGGTGGGGCTGTTGACCGTTCAGTTGGCCGCCCTGCTGGGTGCGCAGGTCACCGCGACCGTGCGCAGCGACACCGCGAATCTTCTTCGCGGCTGCGGCGCGCATCGGGTGATCGACACGCGCACCGAGGCATTCGACGAGGCCGGCGCCGCCTACGACGTCGTCGTCGACACCGTCGGCGGGCAGACGCTGGAAAGGTCCTACGGCGTGCTGCGCCGCGGCGGCCGGCTGGTGACGTTGTCGGCACCGCCGCCGGACGGCCGGGCCGACGAATTCGGTGTCAGCGCAACCTTCTTCATCGTCACACCGAATCGGGATCAGCTCGCCGAGCTCGCCGCGCTCGTCGACAGCGACCGGTTGCACGTCGCGATCGCCCAGACGTTCCCGCTCGACGAGGGCCGGGAGGCGTTCGAAAGCCGGGAGCGGGGCGGACGCGCCGGCAAGACGGTCCTGGTCGTGCGGGACTGACGACCGCGCGCGGCTCCTCGAGATATAAACCTGGCACATCCCCCGGGGCGTGTCGTGTGCGTGCGTGATGTGTCGCGGTGCTGGGCGTCACGAGGCCGGGAAGTTGACGTCCTTGGTGACGGCCTCCCATTCGTCGATCGACGCCGACAACGCGGCGATCTTGTCCCGCATGGCCTTGAGCACGTCGCGGCCCAGCAGCAACCGCAGCGGCGGGTCGTCGAGCTTGGCGAGCATCAGCACCGCCTCGGCCACCTTGCGCGGGTCGCCGGGCAGGTGATCGGCGAACTGCTTGATCAGGTCCTTGCGCGCCGCCACGTCGGCGTAATCGGTGATCGGGGCGCCGGATTCCTTCATCGACCTTGTCGCCCAATCGGTGCGGAACGCGCCGGGTTCGACGGCGGTCACCTTGATGCCCAGGGGGCGGACCTCGGTGGCGAGCGCCTCGGTGACCGCCTCCAGCGCGAACTTGGTCGACGAATAGTAGGCGTTGGGCGGGTTGGCCACCAGGCCGGTCATCGAGGAGATGTTGATGATGTGGCCCGATCCGCGGGCGCGCATGGCCGGCAGCACCGCCTTGATCATGGCGACGGCGCCGAAGTAGTTCACGTCGAACAGCTTTCGGACCTCGGCGTCCTCACCCTCTTCCACCGCGGACAGGTAGCCGTGTCCGGCGTTGTTGACCAGCACATCGATTCCGCCGAAGGCCTCGTCGGCCGCGGCCACCGCGGCCGCGACCTGGCCGGTGTCGGTCACGTCGAGCGCGACGGCCAGCGCCCGGTCGCCGAACTCGTCGGCGAGGTCCTGTACTGCCTCGGTGCGCCGCGCCGTCACCACCACGCTGTGGCCGGCTTCCAGTGCGGCGCGGGCGATTTCGCGTCCGAAGCCGGTAGAGCATCCCGTGATCAGCCAGCGAGCCATCGCTAAATCGTCCCTTCCGGTAGGCGGCGCAGATATCCCTTGCGGCGCTCGGCGAGCTGGGCGGCCCGCTGCTGCGGGCTCACCCGCTCCAGGTGCGGCACTTCCGCGTCGAGCCGGTCCAGCTTGACGACGCGGCCCCGCGCACCGAGGTCTTCGCGCGGACCGGCCTCCCCGAACTCCGCCATGCGCAGGGTCAGGATGGCCTCGCGCAGGCCGTCGGAGTCGATCCAGTTGGCCACGCCGGGATCGACGGGGGAGATCACGTAGGTGTAGGTGCCGTCCTCGTTGGGGACCGACTGCGCCTTGTTGAGGCTGCCGGTGCGGTCGACGAGCTCGAGCGTGGTGCCCCAGACGTTGCTGAGCGGGACGGTGAAGTATTCGGCGCCACCGTCATTCAGGTCGACGACGAACGCCTCGTCGGGGCCGAGATCGAAACGGCCCATCACGTACACCTGGTTGCGCATGGCGCCGATCTTGTCGGCCGACCAGGCCAGGTTGAAATGGTTGGCGGGCATCTTGTACACGCCGTGGCTGAGCTTGCCGGTGAAGTTCGCGAAGTAATCCATCATCGCGGCGGTGGCCTCGGCCTGCTCGTCAAGGGTGCGTGCCGGTGTTGACGCCGGGGCGCCAAGCCGTTGCACCTCAAGGTGATTGGGGTCGTCGCGGCCCCAGTCCAGCAGCACGTCGCGAATGTAGAACTCGTGTGCCGCCGGGGTGCTCCGCACGTGATTGGGCCGACCGTCGGCGGGTTCGGAGTCGACGGTGATGGTGAAGCTGCCGTCGGAGTCGACCCGCATGGTGCGGCCGTTGAGCACGTCGACGGTGCCCATGTTCGCATCCCAGAGGGTGAAGTAGTTCTCGGTCATCCGGTGTTCGCCGACCCGGCCGTGGATCTCGTAGCGCTCGTCACCGGAGATGGGGATCACCCGGTACACGCTGTCGGGATTGTCGATGCCCCACCGCGATCCGGGGATCCGTCGGCCGTTTACGGGGTGGGCCAGCCGGGTGATGCAGCTGACCTTGGGTCGCAGCTTGTCCTGGTTGGACGACCACATCGCCGCCGAGAACATCACCTCGGCAAACGCGTCGTCGAACCGTTCGCGCATCGCGTCGGACGCTTTGGCGCGGCCCAGCCAGGTTTCTGCAACGGTCCGGTACGCGGCCTTGACGGTGGGATGCTCGATCAGCTCGAGCGCCGCCAATTCCTGTTCGTGCTGGGATGCCGTCGCGACCGGGTCTTCAGGCATGCGCTGTTCCTCCGATATATTGTGCAAATCGCTTGTTGTACAACGTGAATCGCTCGTCGACCTGCTCGGGAAGCAGGCCGTAGTTCTCCAGGCCGTAGGGCGGGCGCGCCGCCTCGCGCGGACGCTCACGCAGCCAGCGCCGCATCGCGTCCTCGGCCTCGGCCGTCAGCGGCAGCCCGATCGCGTCGTAGACGCGGGCCACCTGCCCGATCGGGTCGGCCACCGCATCGTCGAACCCGATGTCGGTGACGCGCTCACCGTCGTCGGACCAGCCGTCGCGGGTCGTCATCGCACGGTCGTTGGTCCAGCCCATCCGTGCCAGCCATTGCGCGCCGACCCGGTGGGCGTCGACGACGTCGGCGTGCATCGCGTGCAGCGTGGCGTTCAGACTGGCCCCCGACGCGATCGTGGTGCGGGGATCGCGGTGCATGTGCACGACGTGCAGGTCGGGAAAGTGCGCGCGCAGCAGGCCCAAATACCCCAGGTGCGCCGGTGATTTGAGCACCCAACGCTGACCGGCCAGCCCGCGTTGGCGTTTTTGCCATTGCAGGAACTGCAGCATGCGGTGCAGGTAGCCATAGGCGGGCGAGAAGTCCTGGTCGTCGAGCCAGGTTCGGTAGTGGGGCAGGTGGGCGCCCGACTCGGGGACGTGTGACAAGAAGGCGTCCGCCAAAAAGACGATCTCCTCCTCGGCTTCGGTGGCGTACATCGGGTGGATGGAGAACAACTCGGGCGCCAGCTCGCGCGATTTCGCCTCGCGCGCTTGGCTGATGGCGATGCGCGGATCCACCCCGGTGAACTGATGGTCCAACCGCGGCGCAACCTCGACGACCTCCCACCCGTACGCGCAGACGAAGCGCGGATCGGCCGCCAGCAGGCGCTGCAACAGCGTGGTCCCGCTGCGCATCATCCCGACGACGACGATCGGCGCGGCCACCCGCTCGTCGAGAATCTCCGGATGGCGGCGGATCCACTCCTGGGTGCGCAGCCGCATCCGCAGGCTGTGCACGATGCCCGAGCGCAGGATGTGGGCACCGATCGCGTTGAGGTCGGCGCGCGCATAGTCGCGCAGCAGGACGGTCAGCGGCTCTTCGAATTCGCCCGGGGCCCAGTCGGTGAGCCCTTCCTTGCGTTGCGCGTCGGCCAGGACGGCGGCCGGCTCGAAGACGCTGGGGGATGGCACGAGGCTCAGAACTTCAGGTGGTGGCTGACGTCGCCGACCTGGTCGACGAACATGGTGCGGCTGTCGAAACACCAGGCGCCGTCCACCCGGTGAAAGGTGTCCTTGTAATGCCCGGTCACGATGACCTGCAGCGGCAGGTCGGGGGTGGCCTGGGTGACGCAGTAGTAGGACGTGCTCGTCGCGGTGCCCCGGGCCTCGTCGATGTACAGCTGGACGTTGGTGGTGTTGTGTTTGGTCTTCGGGGTGCCGTCTTCGTAGATGCGCGTGGCCATTTCGTACATCTCGCGGACCCGCGCCGAGCCGGCGAACACCGTTTCCGGCGGGCCGTCCTCGACGCCGCAGATGCGGCCGTGCTCGAAGAGGCGGGCCACCCCGTCCAGGTCGCCGCCGTCGAGCAGCTGCGCATAGGTGTAGATGAGATTGGTGATCTCGGTGGCGCTGTCACTCATGTCGAACCGCCTCGGGAAAGTCCGTCCGGTCCAACTTACATAGAACCGACGATTACTCTTAGTCGCCGTGACCTTACCGTGGACGCCGGGCAGGCTCGGCACCCTGACCGGCAAGCGCGTGATCGTGACCGGAGCGACCAACGGGGTGGGGCTGGGCACCTCGCGCGCGCTCGCCCACGCCGGCGCGCACGTGATCCTGGCCGTGCGCAACACCGAACTCGGCGAGCAACGCGCTGCCGAAATCTCCGCGAACGGCGGCGGTGCGACGTCGGTGCTCAAGCTCGACCTCGCCGACCTGTCGTCGGTGCGGGCCTTCGCCGGCCTGATCGAGGAGCCGGTGGACATCCTCATCAACAACGCCGGCGCGCTCACCGACCGCCGCACCGAGACGGTCGACGGATTCGAGATGACACTGGGCACCAACCTGCTCGGGCCCTTCGCGCTGACCAACCTGCTGCTGGGAAAGGTGCGTTCGCAGATCATCAACGTCGGCTCTGACGCCCACCGGTCGGCGACGCTGCACCTCGACGACCTGCACCTGCGCCGCCACAAGTGGACGAGGTTGGGCGCCTACGCGCAGTCCAAGCTCGCGGTCATGCTGTGGGGTCTCGAGCTGGACCGCAGGCTGCGCGCGGCCGCATCGCCGCTCGTCACGCAGCTCACCCACCCCGGTTGGGTGGCCTCGAACCTGTCCAACCTGGGCGACTCACGGCTGATGTCGCTGGCCCACAAGGGGGTCAAGGCGGTGGCCGACCGGTTGGCCAACGACATCGACGAGGGCGCGGCGCCGACGCTGTACTGCATCAGCGAGCCGATTCCGCCCGGCAGCTACGTCGGGGTCAGCGGCAGGTTCGGGCTGCGCGGTGGGCCGGTGCTCATCGGCCGCACGCCGCTGGCGTGCGACTACGACACGGCCGCGCGGCTGGTGGCCTTCGCCGAGCGCGAGACCGGCACGAAACTGGAGATCTGAGCATGGGTGAATTCGACAACGTCGTCGCCGTCGTGACCGGCGCCGCGCGCGGCCAGGGCCGCAGCCACGCCGTCGCGCTGGCTGAGCAGGGCGCCGACATCATCGCCGTCGACATCTGCGCCGACCTCGAGGCCATTCCCTACGCGTTGGGCACCGAGGCAGAGCTGGCCGAAACGGTCCAGCTGGTCGGGTCGGCGGGCCGCAAAGCGGTTCCGGTGATCGCCGACGTGCGCGACCTTGCGGGTCTGCGGGCCGGCGTGCAGACGGGCATCGACGAGCTCGGCGAGGTCGACGTCGTCATCGCCAACGCCGGGGTGGTGGCGATCGGCCTCACCGAGCCCGACGCCGAACCGGTGTTCAACACGATCGTCGACACCAACCTCAAGGGTGTGTGGCACACCATGCTGGCGACGGTCCCCTCGATCGTGCGCAAGGGCGTCGGCGGCTCGGTCGTGCTGGTCAGTTCGTCGCAGGGCCTGACCGGACGTGGCGGTGACGGCAGCGCCGCGATGTTCGCCTACGCGGCGTCCAAGCACGGTGTCGTGGGTCTGATGCGCTCGGCGGCCAATGCGTATGCGCCGCACAAGATTCGGGTCAACTCGGTGCACCCCAGCGGTGTCGCGACGCCGATGATTCTCAACGACTTCGTGGTGAACCGGATGACGGAGAACCCGAACCCGGCCGTCTCGCAGATGCTGCTGCCCGGCGTGCCGTTGGTCGAGGCGCGGGACGTCACCGAGGCGGTGCTGTGGCTGGCCGGCCCGCGGTCGCGCTACGTGACCGGGGTGTCGATCCCGGTCGACGCCGGCCACGTCGTCATGTAGGGGGAACTAGCCCCTGACGACCTTGCCGGCCTTGATGCAGGACGTGCAGACATTGAGGCGCTGCTTGTTGCCGCCCGGACGGGCGACGTGCACGGTCTGGACGTTGGGGTCCCACCGGCGGCTGGTGCGGCGGTGGGAGTGCGACACCGACTTGCCGAAGCCGGGGCCTTTCCCGCAGATGTCGCACACAGCGGCCATTGTTCAAGCTCCTCAAAATCTCGGGGGTCCGGCAATCCGGCCGGGACAGCCCGGCCTCACCGGGCCCAATCAGAATACCGATTGTCGTGATAACCACCAAAACGTCGACGGGCGCCCCGGGCCATGCCGGGGTCAGGTGTGCGCCGCGACCCCTTGGGCGGTAAACACCGAGTCGATCACAGTACCGGCGCGAATCCGGGCTGCTCGGACGCGGCGCCGCTAGGATGGCGTCGCCGCCGATGGTCGGTGCGGTCGCTGCCTGTATCGGGTGCGGACGGCGCGCTGATTGGCTGAAGTCTTCTTCCCGGTGGTGCCGGCCCGCGCGGAGCTGCGGATGAGGCTGGGAAGCGAATATCGGCAGGCGTGAGGGGAGTGCGCGGGGTGGTTGCGCGCGCCGAAAACGCCGCCGGTCCAGCCGACGCCGAAAGCGGGCGGGGCTCACCGGCGCGCGTACGACGGTTGGTGTTGAGGTTGCGCCGGGTGGCGGCGGCCTATCTGGTGGTGGCGGCGCTGGGCAGCGTCGCCATAGGGAGTACGTCGGTCAACTGCCCGACCGCTGTGGGCGGGCAGGACGGCATCGGGAAGGGCGGACCGGGCCCGAGAGTATCGGGCCCCGCTCCAGCCGATGCGACGTGGTGGTGGCAGCCCCGTCCGCCCCGTCCCGCGGTGCAAGAGGCGGCCGCGGTGCGCGGCGGAATCCAGCTGCGCCAGGTCGCTTTCGACGGTCGGGGAGTGTGGCCGGACGGACCCGACGCGATCCGCGGCTATCTCGAGGAGGCACTGACCCGGATCGGCGTCACCGAGGCGTCGGCCCGTGGTCACTGGATCGAGGGCATGATGACCATCGCCGACCACGAATCGCAATTCCATTCGGGTGCGATCAACCTGTCAGACAGCAACGCCTACGGGCCTTCTCAGCTCGACGGTGGCCCGCTGCACGCCACGCGCGGCCCGTGGCAGGTAATGCCGGATACCTTCGCGGCCTTCCACCAGCCCGGGACGTCGAACTCGGCGTGGGATCCGGTGGCGGCCGCATGCGCGTCGATGAACTATCAGATGAGCCGCTACGGCGTCAGCCGCGACGGCAGCAATCAGCGCGCGCTGGTGGGGCAGGCCAATCCCGGTATCCGGCAGGGCTATTAAGCTCTGCCGCTGCCGGCCGGCCGCTCGATCTTCCTCAACGGCGCGGAGCAACTGAGCGCGGCGGCTGCGTCGCCGGGCTACGCTGGCGCCCACCGGGAGACAGGTGCGGAGGAGGTGGGTCAACTGGGCACTGCTGATACGTCGCAGCTACGTCTCCTGGACGCGATGACCCTGCGAGACTGGGCGCACACCGCCGTCAGCGACCTGATCACCCACATCGACGAGATCAATCGACTCAACGTTTTTCCCGTCGCCGACTCCGACACCGGCGCGAACATGCTGTTCACCATGCGCTCGGCCCTGGCGGAACTGAACGCGCAGGGCGGCTCGGGGTGCGCCGCCCGGGCCGCGGCCGCGCTGTCGGCCGGCGCGCTGAACGGCGCCCGCGGCAATTCCGGGGTGATCCTGTCGCAGATCCTGCGCGGCCTCGCCGACGTCACCGCCACCGCCGCGAGCGACGCCGGCGGCGACCTGCCCCACATCGACGCCGCCGTGCTGGGCGATGCGCTGCAGCGCGGCGTGGAGCTGGTCATCACCTCGATGGGCGGCGAGGAAGTCCCGGGGACCATCGTCTCGGTGCTACGGGCCGCCGCGACCGCCGTCCAGCAGTGCGCGCGCGCCGGGGACGGGCTCGCGCCGGCGGTCATCGCCGCCGGGGACGCGGCGGTGGTCGCCCTGGAAAAGACGCCCGAGCAGCTCGATGTGCTCGCCGACGCCGGAGCCGTGGACGCCGGCGGGCGGGGCCTGCTGGTCCTGCTGGACGCGTTGCGGACCACCATCACGGGGCAGGCGCCCGCCCGGGCGGTCTACGAGCTCGCGCCGCGGGCGCAGCGCCCCGAAGCCCCCGCCCCGCGCCCGGCGCCCCAATTCGAGGTGATGTACCGGCTGGACGGCTGCGAGCCCGCGGCGGCGGACGCGCTGCGGGACCGGCTGGAGGACCTGGGCGATTCGGTGGGCATCGCGTCGGCGCCGTCGTCGGAGCAACGCACCTATTCCGTGCACGTGCACACCGACGACGCCGGCGCCGCCGTCGAGGCGGGACTGGCGGCCGGACGACTCAGCCGCATCGTCATCTCGGCCCTGAGCTCCGGGGCCCCCGGGTTGCCCGCGGGCGGCTGGACGCGGGAACGGGCGGTGCTGGCCGTCGTCGACGGCGACGGCGCCGCCGAGCTGTTCGCCGGGGAAGGCGCCTGCGTGCTGCAACGCGACCCCGCGGCGCACGATCCCACGACCAACATCAGCGCGCACCAGCTGATGCGCGCCGTCGTCGACACCGGCGCCGCGCAGGTGATGGTGCTGCCCAACGGCTACGTGCCCGCCGAGGAGCTGGTCGCCGGGTGCACGGCGGCCATCGGCTGGGGGATCGACGTGGTGCCGATCCCGACCGGGTCGATGGTGCAGGGGCTGGCCGCGCTGGCCGTGCACGAGACCGGCAGGCAGGCCGTCGACGACGGGTACACCATGGCCCGCGCGGCCGGCGCCGCGCGGCACGGATCGGTGCGCATCGCCACCGAGAGCGCGTTGACCTGGGCGGGCCGCTGCCATCCCGGCGACGGCCTGGGCATCGCGGGCGACGAGGTGCTGATCGTGGCCGCCGACGCCGTCGGGGCGGCGATCGGCCTGCTCGACCTCCTGCTGGCCTCCGGCGGCGACCTGGTGACCGTGCTGCTGGGCGCCGGCATCGAGACCGATGGGGACGTCGGCGCCGTCGGCGACATCCTGGAAGAGCACATGCACGACCACCACCCGGGGACCGAACTGGTCACCTACCGCACCGGCCACCACGGTGACGCGCTGCTGATCGGGGTCGAGTAGCGATGGTGTCGCTGTCCGACCGGCTGGACTACGCCGTCGGCGGGAAGGTCGTCGAGCTCCTCGACGAGGTGTTCGGCATCCGGACCGTCAACGACCTGCTGCGCCACTACCCCCGCAGCTACACCGAGGGCGCCAGCCGCTGGGACGCCGACGACGAACGGCCGCCCGCCGGTGAACACATCACCATCGTCGACACGATCACCGACACCGAGACGTTCCCGATGAAGAAGACGCCGAAGAAGGTCTGCCACCGCATCACGCTCGGCTCCGGGCGCAACAAGGTGACCGCCACCTTCTTCAACGCGAACTACATCAAAAAGGACCTCACCACCGGCACCAAGGTGATGCTCTCCGGCGAGGTCGGGTTCTTCAGGAACGTCATGCAGCTCACCCATCCCGCGTTTCTCCTCCTCGACACGCCGGACGGGAAGAACCGCGGCACCGTGTCCCTCAAGAGCATCGCCAACGCCTCGCACGCCACCACCGGCGAAGACATCGCGGACGCGTATCAGCGCCACTTCTTCCCGATCTATGCGGCCAGCGCCAAGCTGCAGAGCTGGACCATCTTCGCCACCGTGCGTCAAGTGCTCGACGTCCTCGACCCGGTGCCCGATCCCCTGCCCGAGGACCTGCGCGCGAAATTCGGCCTGGTCTCCGAGGATCAGGCGTTGCGCGACATCCACCTCGCCGAAAGCGAGGCCCGCCGTCAGCGGGCACGCGAGCGGCTGACCTTCGACGAGGCCGTCGGGCTGCAGTGGGCGCTGGTGGCCCGCCGGCACGGCGAGCTTTCGGAATCGGGGCCCCCGGCGCCGCCACGTTCGGACGGTTTGGCCGCGGAACTGTTGGGGCGGTTGCCTTTCGAGCTGACCGCGGGCCAGCGTGACGTGCTCGGCATGCTGTCCGAGGGGCTGGCGTCCAACCGCCCGCTGAACCGCCTGCTGCAGGGGGAGGTGGGCTCGGGTAAGACGATCGTGTCGGTGCTGGCGATGCTGCAGATGGTGGACGCCGGTTATCAGTGCGCGCTGCTGGCCCCGACGGAAGTGCTTGCCGCGCAACACCTTCGATCCATCCGCGACGTGCTCGGCCCGCTGGCGATGGCGGGCCAGCTGGGTGGTGCCGATCGGGCCACCCGGGTGGCGCTGCTCAGCGGTTCCATGACCGCCGCGCAGAAGAAGCAGATCCGGGCCGAGATCGCCGGCGGTGAGGTGGGCATCGTCGTCGGCACCCACGCGCTGCTGCAGGACGCGGTGGAGTTCGACAACCTGGGCATGGTGGTGGTCGACGAGCAGCACCGCTTCGGGGTCGAACAGCGAGATCAGTTGCGGGCCAAGGCCCGTCCCGGTGTCACCCCGCACCTGCTGGTGATGACGGCGACGCCGATCCCGCGCACCGTCGCGCTCACCGTCTACGGGGACCTGGAAACGTCGACGCTGCGCGAACTTCCGCGCGGACGCCAGCCGATCACCAGCAACGTCATCTTCGTCAAGGACAAGCCCACCTGGCTCGGCCGCGCCTGGCAGCGCATCAGCGAAGAGGTCGCCGCCGGCCGGCAGGCCTACGTGGTGGCGCCCCGCATCGACGAGGACGACGATCCGGGCACGCAGGAGCAGAACGCCAAGGCCCCCGAGACCGCCGAAGGCCTCTACGCCCGACTGCGTTCCGGCGAGCTGGCGCACCTGCGGCTGGGGCTGATGCATGGGCGGCTGTCCGGCGACGAGAAGGACGCGGTGATGGCGGCCTTCCGCGCCGGCGAGATCGACGTGCTGGTGTGCACCACCGTCATCGAGGTCGGCGTCGACGTCCCCAACGCCACCGTCATGCTGGTGATGGACGCCGACCGGTTCGGGATCAGCCAGTTGCATCAGCTGCGCGGCCGGATCGGCCGCGGCCGGCACCCGAGCCTGTGCCTGTTCGCCAGCTGGTCCGCACCGGACTCGCCGGCCGGCCGGCGGCTGCGCGCGGTGGCCGGGACGCTGGACGGCTTCGCCCTGGCCGACCTGGACCTCAAGGAGCGCCGCGAAGGAGATGTCTTGGGCCGCAACCAGTCCGGCCGGGCGATCACGCTGCGGCTGCTGTCCCTGGCCGACCACCTGGAGTACATCGAGGCGGCGCGGGAATTCTGCGTCCGAACCTATACCGAGGACCCCTCCGATCCCGGATTGGCCGTGCTGGCAGCGCGATTCACCGACACCGACCGCATCGAATACCTGGACAAAAGTTGAACCGCAGGGTGCTGTTGTGGCTGGCCGCGGCGGCCGCGCTCGCGGTGGTGGTGGCCTACCAGACCGTCGGGACCTCGGCCTCCCGGCACTCCGCGGAATACGCTGCGCGCGCGGACGTTCCGACGGTGCTGCCCGGCGTCGACGTGCTCGCGGGCATCCCGGTCGTGCCGGTGCGGCTGCACCGCTACGACTACCTGCGGGCGGCGTTCGGCGACGCCTGGGATGACGACAACGACGCGCCGTTGGGGCACAACGGGTGCGACACCCGCGACGACATCCTCAACCGCGATCTCGTCGACAAGACGTACGTGTCGATCAAGCGGTGCCCGGACGCCGTGGCCACCGGCACGCTGCACGACCCGTACACCAACAAGACGATCGCCTTTGCGCGCGGCCCGAAGGTCGGCGAATCGGTGCAGATCGACCACATCGTCCCGCTCGCGTACGCCTGGGACATGGGCGCGTACGGCTGGCCGGCGCCCGAGCGGCTGCGCTTCGCCAACGATCCGGCCAACCTGCTGGCCGTCGACGGGCCGGCCAATCAGGACAAGGGCGATTCGCCGCCGGGCCAATGGATGCCGCCCAACGGGGCGTTCGCCTGCCAGTACGCCATGCAATTCATCGCCGTGCTGCGCGGCTATGCGCTGCCGGTGGATGCGGCGTCGACCGGTGTTTTGCGTCAGGCCGCCGCGAGCTGCCCCGCGGGGTAGCCGTCGCTTATGAACCCTCGTAGGTGTCGGGGTCCGGGCGCAGCCGGGTGCCGTCGTTGAGCCCGTTGATCGCATCCATGTGCTCGGCGGCCAACTCGAAATCGAACACGTCCATGTTGGTCGCGATGTGCTCTTCCTTGGCCGAGCGGAAGACGACCGCGTTGCCCAGCTGCAGGTTCCACCGCAGCAGCACCTGCGAGGCGGTCTTGCCGTATTCGCCGGCGATCGAGCTCACGGTCGGGTTGTCGATCAGCTTGCCCAGCGCCAGCGGCGTGTAGGACTGGGTGACGACGTTGTGCTCGGCGTTGGTCTTGCGCAACGCCTCCTGATTGAGCAGCGGGTGCAGCTCGATCTGGTTGACCGCGGGGGTGACGAACGTGAGGTCGATGACCGTCGTCAGGTGTTCCTCGGTGAAGTTGGAGACGCCGATCGAGCGGGCCTGCCCGTCCCCGCGGGACTGGATCATTCCGCCGAAGGAGTTCACGTAGTTGCCCAGCGACGGGGCCGGCCAGTGAATCAGGTACAGGTCGACGTAATCGAGGCCCAGCCGTTCCAGGCTGGCGGTGCAGGCGTCCATCGCCCCCTTGAAACCCTGATCGGAGGTGGCCAGCTTGGTGGTCACGAACAGCTCGGCGCGCGGAATCCCGGAGGCGGCGATGGCGCGCCCGACGGCGGCCTCGTTGCCGTAGGCCGCGGCGGTGTCGATGAGCCGGCAACCGATTTCCAGCGCCGCCGATACCGCGCGTTCGGTCTCGTCGTCCGACAATTCCGCGACGCCCAGACCCAGGGCCGGCATCGTGTTTTCGTCGTTGAGAGCAATTGAGGGTGCGGCGGAGCCCGACTCGCCAGTCAATTCATTCACCTGCCTGTGAAATTAATGGTCCGAGATTGTGCACCGAGCCGGGTTCCGCCATCGCGCGAGAAGATCAACGGCGTTCGGCGCCGAGTTCGAGGCGCTGCGTTCGAAATCGAACACGTCGAAGTTGCTCGCAATCCGTGAAGGCTTCATCGGCTTGGGGATCACGATATTACCGAGGGAGCAAATGCAACCTAATCAACACCTGGGCAGGTGTCCATCCGCGGCCTCCGGTACCCGGTGCGCCACCACGTACAGTTGGTCGCGCGGCACACCGGAATCGGCGGCCGCTCAGGGGTGAATTCACTTTCGTCGTCAAGCGGTGCCACGTTGTTTGAAAAAGGGGGTTGCCCATGACCAAGCCTCTGTCTGCCGCGCCAGCCGTGCACACCGCAGCGCAGCGCGCGTCGGTGCCCTTGGCCAGTCGCATCCAGGGCGCCGTCACCAGCGCCGGGGTCAAGGTCATCCCGTGGATCCCGACCGCGGTGCGACGAGGGCTGGTTCGCGGCCGATCGGTCATCATCGACGGCAACACCCTCGATCCCACCTTGCAGCTGATGTTGTCGGGCCTGCGCGCCGTCGGCATCGACGGGCTGGTCGTCGGCGACGACCCGGCAGCGTCCCGGGCGCAGATGCACGACTCGACCGTGGGCTTTCCCGGTCCGCAGATCCACGTCGAGGTCACCGAGTTGTCGCTGCCCGGCCCGGCCGGGGACATCGGCGCGCGGCACTACCGCCCGGCCGACGGTGCGGCGGCCCCGTTGCTGGTCTTCTACCACGGCGGCGGCTGGTCGATCGGTGACCTGGACACCCACGACGCGCTGTGCCGGCTGACCTGCCGTGACGCCGGCGTCCACGTGTTGTCGATCGACTACCGGCTGGCCCCCGAGCACCCGGCGCCGGCCGCGATCGAGGACGCGTACGCGGCATTCACGTGGGCATACGAGCACGCCGGCGAGCTGGGTGCCGCCCCCGGCCGTATCGCGGTCGGCGGCGACAGTGCCGGGGGCAACCTCGCCGCCGTCGTCAGCCAACTGGCGCGCGACGAGGGCGGCCCCGCGCCGGTGTTGCAGTGGCTGATCTATCCGCGGACCGACTTCACCGCGAAGACCCGGTCTCTGAGCCTTTTCTCGCGCGGCTTCCTGCTGACCAAACGCGACATCGACTGGTTCGAGTCCCAATACCTGCGCCGTTCGGAGCTGGACCGCACGGACCCGCGCGTCTCGCCGGCCCTGGCCGAATCGCTGGCCGGACTGGCGCCGGCGCTGATCGCGGTTGCGGGCTTCGACCCGCTGCGCGACGAGGGCGAGGCCTACGCCGAGGCGCTGCGGGCCGCCGGGACGGCGGTCGACCTGCGTTACCTGGGCTCGCTGACCCACGGCTTCGTCAACATGTTCCAGCTGGGCGGCGACAGCATGGTCGCGACCAGCGAGCTGATCTCGGCGCTGCGCGCACACCTCAGCCGGGTCTGAGTCGCTCGGCGGCCCGCGCCGGTAATCTAGAGGCGCCTTGTCCGATCGCTTTGTCGGCAGACCGACAACTCGCCTACCGAAAGATCAGGGAACCTGTGGCCGACAAACCCAAACGCCCCCCACGATTCGACATGAAGTCGGCCTCCGGCGGTAAGTCCGGCCGGCTCGTCCAGATCGGCGGTACCGCGTTCGTCGTGATCTTCGCGGTCGTCCTCGTCTTCTACATCGTGACGTCGAACCACAAGAAGCCCGCCGCCACCGGCGCGGGCGACACGGTGCGGGTGACGTCGAGCAAGCTGGTCACCCAGCCCGGCACCAACAACCCAAAGGCCGTGGTGACGTTCTACGAGGACTTCCTGTGCCCGGCCTGCGGCAACTTCGAACGCACCTTCGGGCCGACGGTGTCGCGGCTCATCGACGTCGGGGCCATCGCGGCCGATTACTCCATGGTGTCGATCCTGGACAGCTCGCGGAACCACAACTATTCGTCGCGCGCGGCCAACGCGGCCCGCTGCGTCGCCGACGAATCCCTCGACGCCTTCCGCCGCTTCCATACCGCGCTGTTCACCACCGACATTCAGCCCAGCGAAACCGGCAAGAGTTTCCCGGACAACGCGCGGTTGATCGAACTCGCCCGTGAGGCCGGCGTCGTGGGCAAGGTGCCCGACTGCATCAACAGCGGCAAGTACCTCGACAAGGTCACCGGCGAGGCGGCGGCCGCACAGATCAAGGCCACGCCGACGATCAAGATCAACGGCGAGGACTACGACCCGTCGACGCCCGACGCGCTGGTCAGCAAGATCAAAGAGATCGTGGGCAACATCCCGGGCATCGACGGCGCGGTCGCGCCGGCCGCCATGTGACCGGCGCGGTGTCGACCGAATCGGCCGATCCCAGCGCGGATCCGACCCCGGCCCGGGTGCCGGCGCCCAGCGCGTGGTGGCTGCTGATCGCCGGGGCGATCGGCCTCGTCGCGTCGATGACGCTGACGGTCGAGAAGATCGACATCTTGCTCGACCCGTCGTACGTGCCGTCCTGCAACATCAACCCGATCCTGTCGTGCGGCTCGGTGATGATGACGCCGCAGGCGTCGCTGCTGGGGTTCCCCAATCCGTTGCTCGGCCTGGTGGCCTTCACCGTGGTGATCGTCACCGGGCTGCTGGCGTTGACGAAAGTTGTTCTGCCCCAATGGTATTGGCTGGGACTGACGGCCGGGGTGCTGGCCGGTGCGGTGTTCGTGCACTGGCTGATCTTCCAGAGTCTGTATCGCATCGGCGCGTTGTGCCCGTACTGCATGGTGGTGTGGGCGGTCACCATGTCGCTGCTGGTGGTGGTCGCCTCGATCGCGTATCGCCCTGCGCTGCAGGCGCGCCAAGCCGGCCCGGCGTGGGTGGTGTACCAATGGCGATGGTCGATCGCCGCGCTGTGGTTCACCGCCGTGTTTCTGCTGTGCATGGCGCGGTTCTGGGACTATTGGTCGACGCTGCTGTAGGAATCGGGACGTGACCCGGATCATCGGCGGCGTGGCCGGGGGCCGGCGCATCGCGGTCCCGCCGCGGGGCACGCGGCCCACCACCGACCGGGTCCGCGAGTCGCTGTTCAACATCCTGACCGCGCGCCGCGAGCTGCGCGGCCTGGCGGTTTTGGACCTCTACGCGGGTTCGGGTGCCCTGGGATTGGAGGCGCTCTCCCGCGGCGCCGCCAGTGCGCTCTTCGTGGAGTCCGACCCGCGCACCGCGTCGGTCATCGCGCGCAACATCGACACACTGGGGCTGCCGGGCGCGACGCTGCGCCGGGGCGCGGTGGCGGCCGTGCTGTCGGCCGGGACCGCCTCGCCCGTCGACCTCGTCCTGGCCGACCCGCCGTACGACGTCGCCGCCGCCGAGGTCGAGGCCGTGCTGGCGGCGCTGATCGCGCACGGGTGGGTGCGCGAGGGCGCGGTCGCGGTCGTCGAGCGCGCGGCCGGCGGCGCGCCGCTGAGCTGGCCCGCCGGCTGGTCGTTGTGGCCGCAACGCGCTTACGGCGACACCCGTTTGGAGCTCGCCGAGCGGGTATGAGCGGGCGTGTACCGTCAATTGCCATGGCGCCGCTCCTCCTCATCGCTTGCTCTGCATCGTCGCCGGCGCGTGCCATG
>NZ_KL446993.1:170749-288501 GCF_000709305.1 Mycobacterium sp. TKK-01-0059 | reverse complement strand
TGCCATGGCGCCGCTCCTCCTCATCGCTTGCTCTGCATCGTCGCCGGCGCGTGCCATGCGCGGCGCTCCTGCTCAGCGCTTCGCTCCGCATCGTCATCGGCGCGCGCTATGAGCGGCGCGGTATGCCCGGGCTCGTTTGACCCGGTGACGTTGGGCCACATCGACGTCTTCGAGCGCGCGTCGGCTCAGTTCGACGAGGTGGTGGTGGCGATCCTGACCAATCCCGCCAAGAAGGGCATGTTCGACCTCGACGAGCGGATCGCGATGATCAACGAATCGACGACGCACCTGCCCAATCTGCGGGTGGAGGCCGGGCAGGGCCTGGTGGTCGATTTCGTGCGGTCGCGGGGGATGACCGCCATCGTGAAGGGGCTGCGCACCGGCACCGACTTCGAATACGAGCTGCAAATGGCACAGATGAACAAGCACGTCGCTGGTGTCGACACCTTTTTCGTCGCGACCGCGCCCCGGTATTCGTTCGTGTCGTCGTCGTTGGCCAAGGAGGTCGCCATGCTCGGTGGCGACGTGTCGGAGCTGCTGCCCGAAGCGGTCAACCGTCGCTTGCGCGAAAAGCGTGCCGGTCGGTCCTGAACCGGGTCGATCGACGTGTAAAGCGTTCGCCTGCAATGGTTTTGGTCAGTCGGCTGGGGTATACGTACGCGGCAGCGCAGCGGCTACGGATTCCAAGAGCGTCGGGTTTGGACGAATGGCCGGCCGGCGCCGCCCAGCCTAATTGGTTGTCGGTGGTGGTTGGGGTTGGAAGGGGTCATACCACCACCAGTCGGCGCGTTCGCCGATAGGTCCGGGGCAGGGCGGCACCGCGGGCGGGGGAAGGCTGGGCGGGCGTGCGAGTGATCCCGGGCTCAGTATTTGGCCGGTGTCGTCGGTGACGACGAGTGCGTGGGCGGGTCCGCTGATGGTGATCTCGCCCCGGTGATGTAGCCGGTGGTGGTAGGGGCAGACCAGCACCAGGTTGGCCAACTCGGTGGGGCCGCCGTCTTCCCAGTGCCAGATGTGATGTGCGTGCAGACCGCGGGTGGCACCACACCCCGGGATCGCGCACATGTGGTCGCGGTGCTCCAGGGCGCGGCGAAGCCGCCGATTGATCACCCGCGTCGCCCGGCCGGCCCCGATGACCTCGCCGTGGCGTTCGAACCAGACCTCACAGGTGGCATCACAGGTCAGGTATTGGCGTTCGGCCTCAGAGAGCAGTGGACCCAGATGCAGCGCCGCCACGCGCCGTTCGATGTCAAGGTGTGCCACCACGGTGGTGTGCTGCCCATGGGGGCGGCGGGTGGCCTCGGCGTCCCAGCCCGCCTCGACCAGGCGCATGAACGCATCGACGGTGCTCGGCAACGGGGGCCGCTGATCGGAAACGCCCGCGCCGTTTGCGTGGTCGTGTTTCCACTCGGCGATCAGCGCATCACGATGAGACGCCAACGCGGCGTCGAACTTCGCCGCGTCGTGGTGGGGAAGTGTAATCCGATAGCAGCTGCCCGCCTCGTCGGAGGCCTTGGTCAGCGAGCGCTCGGGCCCCGACCACGGCCGCGGTTGGGGTTGGGGTCGCGGTTCGAGCTTGACCGCGGTACGCAACTGGTTGACCGTGGCGACCGCGGCCAGCTGGGCGTAATGCTCATCGGATCCCGGGCCCGCGTGGGCGGCGATCACCCCGACCTGATCGGCCGACAGCCGACCCTCACGCATACCCGCGGTGCAGCGCGGGAACTCCTCGAGCCGGCCAGCGATGGTGGCGATCATATGGGCGTTGCCCGACGAACAGCCCAGCTTCCAGGCCACCAACGCCGGCACCGAGCGCGCACCGGTCACGCCCCACAATTGGTCGCGATCGATCTCGGCCACGATCTGCACGATGCGCCCATCAATCGCATTGCGCTGACCGCTCAACTCCGCCAACTCCTCGAACAACACCTCAAGACGGTCGCTCGCAGTCACCACCACGGCCTCAGCAGATGCGATCGAAGACATAACGCCATCATCGCAACTACCACCGACAAGTTTCGGCCGTCGATCTCCGCCGGTGCTCGACCGCCCGCGATTCACCCTGCGAAAAGCCTTCCACCTGCACTGAGTCTCGCCAGTCAACGCGAAGTCGTTGGGCAGCAACATCCTTGACGTGCCGACCACGGTGTGGAGTATCCAGCCGCTGCGCGGGTACCCGATGGCTCCGAGCGCGCAACGCCACGCCCAGCGAGGCGGAACGGGTCAATTATGCCACGGCGGAACGTATCTTGAAGATCTGATCCGAGAAAAGGGGGGATTCGCGCGGTCGCCGACGTCAAAGGAGAACGGCAGCCATGACGGTAGACAATCTTTTCGACGTTCCCGAGGCCGCGACCAACCTGATCGCCCTGCTCGCCGACGAGGGAGTCGCGCACTTCTTCATCAACCCCGGAACCGACTCCGCCCCGATCCAGGAAGCGCTGGCGGCGGCGCGCGCGGCCGGCACGCCGAGCCCGCGGGCGGTGCTGTGTGTCCACGAGAGCGTCGCGTTGGCGGCGGCCATCGGACACCACATGGCCAGCGGCCGACCGCAGGCCGTCATGGTGCACGTCGATGCCGGGACGCTGAACCTGGGCTGCCAGCTGCACACCGCCCAGCGCAACGGGACTCCGGTGGTGATGTTCGCCGGGCGCGCCCCCTACAGTTCGGCGCCGGAGGTCCGCGGCCACCGCGACGCCTACATCCATTGGCAGCAGGAGCAACTCGACCAGCCGGCCGTCGTGCGCAACTACGCCAAATGGCACATGGAGGTTCCCCGCGGGCGAGAGCTGGCCCCGATCGTCCGGCGGGCATTCCAGGTCGCCCAGTCCAGCCCGTCCGGACCCGCCTACGTCATGCTGCCGCGAGAAGCCCTGATGGAGCCCGGCAGTCGTGCGTTGCCACGCCGGCTGCCGCCGGCCATACCGCCCGGCCCGGACCCCGGGGCCCTGGGCCGGCTGGCCGGGATCCTGGTCGCCGGGCAGCGGGTCGTCATCGTCGCCTGCCGGACCGCGGCGGAACCCGGGGCCGCGGTCGTGTTGGCCCGCATCGCCGAGTTGCTCGGTGCGCCGGTGATCGACCAGGGCGACCGCGCCAACCTGCCGCTCGGGCACCCCCTGCACGTGGTGGGCGACGCCGGCCCGCTGGAAACCGCCGACACCGTGCTGCTGCTGGACTCCGAAGTGCCCTGGGTGCCCGCACAGCTGGCCCCGCCCGCGGATGCCCGCGTGGTGCAGATCGACGCGGACCCCGTCAAGGCCGGCATGCCGCTGTGGTCCTATCCGGTCGAGATCGCGCTGACCGCCGACACGCGGGTGACGCTGGTGCTGCTCGAGCAGACCCTGCTGCGGCTGGCCACCGACGAGCTGCGCGAGAAGTGGAGCGCGCGGCGGCGGGCGGCCGAATCCGATGTCGCGCAACGCCGCCGGGAAGCGGCGCGCCGGGCCGCGTCCGACCGGCCGGCCGATGCGCCCGACGCGATGCTGGCCGCGCTGGGCGCCGCGCTGCCGCACGACGCCGTGGTGGTCCAGGAGGCGGTGACCAACCGGCCCGCCGTAGCCCGGCAGGTCCAGCGGCCGCCGGGGCAGGTCTTCGACACGGGCGCACCGGCGTTGGGCTGGGCGCTCGGCGGGGCCTTCGGGGTCAAACTGGCCAGGCCGCAGGCGCCCGTCGTCGCGATCTGCGGTGACGGTTCGTTCAACTTCGGTGTGCCCACGGCCGCGTTGTGGTCGGCGCATCGCCATGACGCGCCGTTCGTGACGGTGGTCTTGAACAACCACTCGTACCTGGCCTCGAAGCTGCCGGTGATGGAGCTCTATCGGCAGGGAATATCGATGCGGGAGAACGACTTTCCCGAGACCCGGCTCACGCCGGACACCGACTACGCCGCCCTGGCGCGCGCGTGCGGGGGAAGCGGACGCAGCGTGACCACGCCGGCGGAGATGCGCGAGGCCATCGGGTGGGCGCTCGCCGAGGCCGACGAGGGCCGGTGCACCGTGCTCGATGTGCAGTTGCCGCAACCGTGACGCGGATCAATGCGCGTGGCCGGAGCGGTCGGCGTCGGGGGAGCCGCCCATCATGCGCAGCATCGGCAGGCCCCCGGAGGTGATGAACCGGGCGACGAGGACGATCGCGAGCACGCCGAAGGCGATGTTGAGCAAGGTCGTGTAGTTCCACGAGATCGAGGCCTCCAGCACGGTCGCGTTGCGTTGCGCCGGGATGAGATGCGTTGTGCCGAAGATCAATTCGACCAGGTATCCGGCGGCCACCATGGCCGCGTAGAAGGTGCCCAGCAGGGTCAGCATCATCTTGGTGCCGTAGTACTTGCGGTAGATGTTCAGGATCGGGAGGATCAACAGGTCGGCGTAGATGAACGCGATGACGCCCCCGAAGCTGATCCCCCCGTTCCACAACACCGCGGCCAGCGGGACGTTGCCGATCGAGCACACGAAGGACACGATCGCCACGACGGGGCCGACGAGCGGACCCCACAGCGCCGACCAGACCGGGTGATCCACCAAAAAGAAGCTCTGCCAGAACTTTTCGGGAACCCACGCCGCGACGGCCCCGGCGATCAACAGGCCAAGGACAAGGTCGCGCAGGATCGCCAGCCACTCCATCACGAACACGTGCGAGACCGAGGTGAAGCCGGCCGGGGAGAACAGCCGCCGCCAGAACGAGCCTTCTCCTTTGACCGACATGTCCATGGCGGCATGGCCTTCCATCGATCCGGCGATTCCCTTTGCGGCCTGCTCGCGGGCGGCGTCGACGAGTCGCGACCGCACGAACAGCCGGAACAAGGCGGCGAGCACCACGATCATCAACGGGCCGCCGACGAATTCGGCGGCGGTGAACTGCCAGCCCATCAGCAGCGCCAGGATGATGCCCAACTCCGCCACGAGGTTGGTCGAACCGATCTCGAACGCCATGGCGGCGGTGAAGTCGGCGCCCTTGCGGAACAGCGATCGCGCCAGGGCCACCGCGGCATACGAGCACGACGACGAGGCCGCCCCCAGCCCGGCGGACACTGCCAGGGTGCGCGGGCGGTCATCGCCCATCAGCGCCACGATCGTCGAGCGCCGCACGACGGCCTGCACCACCGCCGAGAGGGTGAAGCCGACGATCAGCGCCCACAGGATTTCCCATGTCATCGAACCCGCGAGCGTCAGGGCGTGCCCGATCGCCGATAGCACCGTCATCACTGAAACCTCCTGCGGTGAGCCGCCGGCGCGAGGTGAGTCTGTTCCGACGCATGGGACTATACCCCTTGGGGGTATAAGGGCGCAGGGTCCGATCGTCCGGCGGTTCCCCGGACCCTAGAATCGCTGGCAAATAGCCGGGTCCGGGCGCGTCGACGCAAAACCCACACCGGGGCAAAGGCCGCAGCGGCGCGGTCCGGCGATGAATATGGACGAACCACCGCGCGCGGCCGTCGCCGCCGCGAAAACAGCGTGAACGGGCGCTTTCGCATGAAACTCACTCACCACGCCCACGCCGGCACCGGCGCGCCGGGGCGTTTAGAACACCGGGAACGGGCAAATACCCGACACACCGGTGTCGCCACCGCTGTCACAGAGACAACACCAGGCACACTGGTAACAACAGTTTTGCAGACGCCAGGAGGGTACGGCCGTGTATCGAGTGTTTGAAGCGCTGGATGAATTGAGCGCCATCGTCGAGGAAGCCCGCGGCGTCCCGATGACGGCCGGCTGCGTGGTGCCCCGCGGCGACGTGCTGGAGCTGATCGACGACATCAAGGACGCGATTCCGGGCGAGCTGGACGACGCCCAGGACGTGCTGGACGCGCGCGATTCCATGCTGTCCGACGCCAAGACGCATTCCGAGTCCATGGTCGAGTCGGCGACCACCGAGTCGGAGTCCATGCTCAACCACGCCCGCGCGGAGGCCGACCGGCTGCTGTCGGACGCGAAGGCGCAGGCCGACCGGATGGTGAGCGAAGCCCGCCAGCACAGCGAGCGCATGGTCGGCGAGGCCCGCGAGGAGTCGATGCGCATCGCCACCGCGGCCAAACGCGACTACGAGGCCAGCGTCGGGCGCGCCCAGGCCGAGGCCGACCGGCTGCTCGAAAACGGCAACATCTCCTACGAGAAGGCCGTGCAAGAGGGCATCAAGGAACAGCAGCGCCTGGTGTCGCAGAACAGCGTGGTCGAGGCGGCCAACGCCGAGGCCACCCGGCTCATCGATTCGGCGCACGCCGAGGCCGACCGGCTGCGGGGCGAATGCGACATCTACGTCGACAACAAGCTCGCCGAGTTCGAGGAATTCCTCAACGGCACCCTGCGGTCGGTGGGTCGCGGCCGCCACCAACTGCGGACGGCGGCCGGGACGCACGACTACGCCGTGCGCTAGCGTTTCGTCGCCCGCCCAGCGGGCGGGCGAGCCCTGGAATTGTGCGGCGGGCGCCGTAGGATTTCCGATATGACGCGCCAGCACACCACCTCATCGACGCGCGGCGGTGCGCCTCGGCTATCTGGGCCGATGACGTTCGACATCACCCGGCTCGGGCGGCGACCCGGCGCGATGGTGACCGTGCGCAACACCGTGCCCAGCCCGGCGCGCATCGGGCTGGACATGATCGCGATCGAGGCCGGCGCCCCCCTGGAACTGGACCTGCAGGTCCAGTCGGTGTCCGAGGGCGTTTTGGTGACCGGGACGGTGACCGCGCCCACCGCCGGCGAATGCGCGCGGTGCCTGACCCCGCTCGACGGGACTGTGCAGGTGCGGTTGACCGAACTGTTCGCCTACCCGGACAGCACCACGGAGGCGACCACCGAGGAGGACGAGGTCGGCCACATCGTCGACGACACCATCGACCTCGAGCAGTCCATCGTCGACGCGGTGGGGCTCGAACTCCCGTTCTCGCCGGTGTGCACGCCGGATTGCCCGGGGCTGTGCCCCGAATGCGGGGTGCCGCTGGCCGCCGAGCCGGGCCATCAGCACAATCACATCGACCCGCGCTGGGCCAAGCTGGCGGGCATGTTCGACCCCGAGGCGGACGAATCGCGGGGTGGGCGGTGAGCTCACGGCAGGCTCTGCTCGACGCCCTCGGGGTTGAGCTGCCCGACGAACTGCTGTCCTTGGCGCTGACGCACCGCAGCTACGCCTACGAGCACGGCGGGCTGCCGACCAACGAGCGGCTGGAGTTTCTCGGCGACGCCGTGCTGGGCCTGACCATCACCGACGAGCTCTACCACCGCCATCCCGATCGCAGCGAGGGGGACCTGGCCAAGCTGCGGGCCAGCGTCGTCAACACCCAGGCGCTGGCCGACGTCGGGCGAAAGCTCTGCGAGGGGGGCCTCGGGGTGCACCTGCTGCTGGGGCGCGGGGAGGCGAACACGGGCGGGGCGGACAAGTCGAGCATCCTGGCCGACGGCATGGAATCGCTGCTGGGTGCGATCTACCTCGAGCACGGGATCGGCGTGGCGCGCGAGGTGATCCTGCGGTTGTTCGGGCCGCTGCTGGACGCCGCGCCGACGCTGGGGGCCGGGCTGGACTGGAAGACCAGCCTGCAGGAGCTGACCGCTGCCCGCAGCATGGGCGCGCCGTCCTACGTCGTCACCTCCACCGGCCCGGACCACGACAAGGAATTCACCGCCGTGGTCGTGGTGGCGGACACCGAATACGGCTCGGGCGTGGGCCGCTCCAAGAAGGAAGCCGAACAGAAGGCCGCGGCGGCGACCTGGAAAGCGCTGGAAGCGCTGGACACCGTTCCCGGCAGCTGAATCGATGCCCGAACTGCCCGAAGTCGAGGTGGTGCGCCGCGGCCTGCACGCCCATGTGGTGGGCAAGACGATCACGGCCGTCCGGGTGCACCACCCGCGCGCGGTCCGACGCCACGAGGCGGGGGCCGCGGACCTGACCGCCCGGCTCCTCAACGACCGGATCACCGGCACCGACCGGCGCGGTAAGTACCTGTGGCTGTTGCTCGACAGCGACGCGGCGCTCGTCGTGCACCTCGGCATGAGCGGGCAGATGCTGCTCGGCGCGGTGCCGCGCGCCGACCACGTCCGGATCTCCGCCCTGCTCGACGACGGGACCGTGCTGAGCTTCGCCGATCAGCGCACCTTCGGCGGGTGGATGCTCGCCGACCTGGTCGAGGTGGACGGCAGCGTGGTGCCCGAACCCGTCGCGCACCTGGCGCGCGACCCGCTGGACCCCCGGTTCGACGCCGACGCCGTCGTAAAAGTCTTGCGGCGCAAGCACTCCGAAATCAAGCGCCAACTGCTCGACCAGCAGGTGGTGTCGGGCATCGGCAACATCTACGCCGACGAGGCGCTGTGGCGGGCCAAGGTGCACGGGGCGCGGATCGCCGACGCGCTGACCCGCAAGCAGTTGACCGCCGTGCTCGACGCGGCCGCCGACGTGATGCGTGACGCGCTGGCCAAGGGCGGGACCTCGTTCGATTCGCTGTACGTCAACGTCAACGGCGAATCCGGGTACTTCGACCGCTCACTGGACGCCTACGGCCGCGAAGGCCAGGGCTGCCGCCGCTGCGGCGCGGTGATGCGCAGGGAGAAGTTCATGAACCGTTCGTCGTTCTATTGCCCGAAATGCCAACCGCGCCCGCGTGTTTGAGTGTGAAGACTTGGCTTTGACGGTGACCACACGGTTGCGACACGCCGAGGGTGGGTGACCGGCTTTCACACCGGACGCCCCGCGTTCACACTCGACTACGCAATAGGTGCATCACTCGAAGATGTCACGGCGCAGCGTCCCCGTGGGCAGCGCCGGATCCACAAACCACTCGTGGCTGAACAGCGCGCCGAACACCTGGGGCGGCAACCGCATCAGGAGCCCGAACAGGCGCGCGCCCAGGCCCGAACTGCCGATCTGGGAACGGTGCGCGGCAAAAGCGTCCCGCTTCTGGCGGGCGAAGCGAAACACGTTGACCCGGTGGGTGATGGTCGCGCGCGGGGCATACGCGCCCCGGACGATGTCACGTTCGTACGGTCCGGGAAGCCGCAGCAGGTGGGCGAGATCGCTGACGCGAAGCAGCATTTCGCGGGGCATCGTCACCTCGAGCACCCGGGGAATCGCGGCGAGCTCGGCGGCTCGCTTGCCGACGTGGTGCACCTGCACATGATCGCGGTGACCGTAGCCGCCGTTGGGCTGGTAGCTGAGCAGCAGATCGGCGTGCTCATCGCGCAGGATGGCGGCCAGCCGCCCCGCCGCCTCGTCGAGGTCCGCCCGCCCGAATCGGGTGCGCCCGGGCGGATCCGGGTAGAACAGCGGGCCGTAGCCGCTGTCGGCGTAGCCGAGGCACTCCACCCGCTGGGCCCCGAGAATGCTTGCGCTCGACCGCAATTCGCCCAGCCGGTTGCCGTCCTCGTTGTGCACCCGCCCGTCGGTCGCCGTGACCACGACGACGCGATGCCCGGCCGCGGACGCGCGCGCAAGCGTGCCGCCGGTGAGGACCACCTCGTCGTCGGGGTGCGCGTGGAACGCGACGACGGTGGCCATGCCAAACAGTATGCCCGCGCGTCACGGCGGGGCCGCCCGGTAGAAATGAGCCATGGCCGAACTATGGGTGGAACGCACCGGAACTCGCCGCTACACGGGATACAGCTCGCGGGGAGCGCAGGTACTCGTCGGCTCCGAGGACGTCGACGGCGTGTTCACTCCCGGCGAGCTGCTCAAGATCGCGCTCGCGGCCTGCAGCGGGATGTCCAGCGATATGCCGCTGGCCCGCCGGCTGGGCGACGACTACAAGGCGGTCATCAGGGTCTCCGGCGCGGCCGACCGCGAGCAGGAACGCTATCCGCTGCTCGAGGAGACGCTGGAGCTGGATCTGTCGGGGTTGGCCGAGGACGAGAAGGAGCGCCTGCGCGTCGTGGTCAACCGGGCCATCGACCAGGTCTGCACCGTCGGGCGCACCCTGCAGTCCGGCACCACCGTCAACTTCGAGGTGAGCGATGTCGGATCCTGACGCCCGGCTCACCGCCTGGGTGCACGGGAACGTCCAGGGGGTGGGTTTCCGGTGGTGGACGCGGTGCCGGGCGCTGGAGCTGGGCCTCACCGGCTACGCCGCCAACCAGGCCGACGGCCGCGTGCTGGTGGTCGCCCAGGGGCCGCGGGAGGCCGGCGAGAAGCTGCTGGAGCTGCTGCGGGGCGGCGCGTCCTGGCCCGCCCAGCCGGGCAGGGTCGACAAGGTCGTCGCCGACTGGTCGCAGCCCCAGGAGCGTTTCGAGGGGTTCGTCGAGCGGTGACGGCGCCTGCTTCTCGTGGCTGATGTGACCACTGTGACCAGTGCGTCGCGCCGCGACGCCGCGGGCAGATTTCGGGCCGGCCGACACCCCTCGGTGAGCCTGCCCGGGATGGTTTGAGCGGTAGTCTGGCTCGCCGTGTACCTCAAGAGTCTGACGCTGAAGGGCTTCAAGTCCTTTGCCTCGCCGACGACTCTGCGTTTCGAGCCGGGCATCACCGCGGTGGTCGGTCCCAACGGTTCGGGCAAGTCCAACGTCGTCGACGCGCTGGCCTGGGTCATGGGCGAGCAGGGCGCCAAGACGCTGCGCGGCGGGAAGATGGAGGACGTCATCTTCGCCGGGACCTCGTCGCGCGCCCCGCTGGGCCGCGCCGAGGTCACCGTGACCATCGACAACTCCGACAACGCGCTGCCCATCGAGTACTCAGAGGTCTCGATCACCCGGCGGATGTTCCGCGACGGCGCCAGCGAATACGAAATCAACGGCAGCAGTTGCCGTTTGATGGATGTTCAGGAACTGCTGAGCGACTCCGGGATCGGCCGGGAGATGCACGTCATCGTCGGGCAGGGCAAGCTCGACGAGATCCTGCAATCGCGGCCCGAAGACCGCCGCGCGTTCATCGAAGAAGCCGCCGGCGTGCTCAAGCACCGCAAGCGCAAGGAGAAGGCCCTGCGCAAGCTCGACGCGATGTCGGCGAACCTGGCCCGGCTCACCGACCTGACCACCGAGCTGCGCCGCCAGCTCAAACCGTTGGGCCGCCAGGCCGAGGTGGCCCGCCGCGCCCAGACGATCCAGGCCGACCTGCGTGATGCGCGGCTGCGGCTGGCCGCCGACGACCTGGTCAACCGCAAGGGCGAGCGCGAGGCCATCTTCGAGGCCGAGGCCGCCATGCGGCGCGAGCACGACGAGGCCTCCGCGCGGCTGGCCGTCGCGTCCGAGGAGCTCACGGCGCACGAAACCGCCGTCGGCGAGCTCTCCGGACGCGCCGAATCGGTGCAGCACACCTGGTTCGCGCTGTCCGCGCTGGCCGAACGGGTGGCCGCCACGGTGCGCATCGCCAGCGAGCGGGCCCAGCACCTCGACGTGGAGCCGGTGGCGGCCGGCGACACCGACCCCGACGCTTTGGAAGCCGAGGCGGAGCAGGTCGCGATCGCCGAGCAGCGGCTGCTGGCGGAGTTGGCCGCGGCGCGCACCCGGCTCGACGGCGCGCGCGCCGAGTTGGCCGAGCGCGAGCGCGAGGCCGCCGAGGCCGACCGGGCGCACATGGCGGCGGTGCGCGCCGAGGCGGATCGGCGCGAAGGGCTGGCGCGGCTGGCCGGTCAGGTGGAGACGATGCGGGCACGCGTCGAGTCGATCGACGACAGCGTCGCGCGGCTGTCCGAACGCATCGAAGCCGCCGCCGCCCGCGCCCAGCAGGCCAAGGCCGAATTCGAAACCGTGCAGGGTCGCGTCGGGGAACTCGACCAGGGCGAGATGGGACTCGACGAGCACCACGAGCGCACCGTGGCCGCGCTGCGGTTGGCTGACGCGAGGGTCGCCGAACTGCAGTCCGCCGAGCGGGACGCCGAACGCCAGGTGGCCTCGCTGCGCGCCCGCATCGACGCGCTCGCCGTCGGCCTCGAACGCAAGGACGGCGCCGCCTGGCTTACCCAAAACCATTCCGGCACAGGGCTTTTGGGTCCGATGGCCAAGCTGGTCAAGGTCCGCTCCGGCTACGAGGCGGCGCTGGCCGCGGTGCTGGGATCGGCGGCCGACGCGCTGGCCGCCGAGAGCTTCGGCGCGGCCCGGTCCGCGGTCGCCGCGCTCAAACAGGCCGACGGCGGCCGGGCCGCGCTGGTGCTCGGAGACTGGCCCGCCGATCGCCCCGCCCCGCAGCCCGCCCCGGCGGGCGCGCTGTGGGCGCTCGACCTGATCGACGCTCCCGAGCGGCTGCGCGGCGCGATCACGGCGATGCTCTCGGGCGTCGCGGTGGTCGACGACCTGGACCGGGCGCTCGCCCTGGTCGCGGAGCATCCCCGGTTGCGCGCGGTCACCCTCGACGGCGACCTGGTGGGCGCCGGCTGGGTGAGTGGGGGCTCCGATCGCAAGCTGTCCACGCTCGAGGTGACCTCCGAGATCGACAAGGCCGGCGCCGAGTTGACCGCCGCGGAGGCCCAGGTGGCCCAGCTGAGCGCGGCGCTGTCCGGCGCGCTGACCGAGCAGGCCGCCCGCCAGGACTCCGCCGAGCAGGCGCTGGCCGCCCTCAACGAATCCGACAGCGCCATCTCGGGAATGTACGAACAGCTCGGCCGGCTCGGCCAGGAAGCCCGCACGTCCGAGGACGAGTGGAGCAGGCTGCTGCGGCAACGCGAGGAGCTCGAAGCGGGCCGGACGCAGACCGTCGCCGAAGTCACCGAACTGGAAACCCGGCTGCGCAACGCGCAGGAGACCCAGCAGGCGCCGGCGGAGGAACCGGTGGACCGCCAGCAGATCGCCGCCGCCACCGAGAACGCGCGCAGCGTCGAAGTGGAGGCCCGGCTCGCGGTGCGCACCGCCGAGGAGCGCGCGAACGCTGTGCGCGGGCGGGCGGATTCGTTGCGCCGCGCGGCCGCCGCCGAACGCGAAGCCCGGGTGCGGGCCCAGCAAGCACGTGAGGCGCGGCTGCGGGCGGCCGCGGTGGCCGCCGCGGTGGCCGACTCCGGCCGGCTGCTGGCGCAGCGGTTGAACGGGGTCGTCGACTCGGCGTCCAAGATCCGCGACGCCCTGGCCGCCGAACGCCAGCAGCGCGCGACGGCGATGGCGGCGGTGCGCGACGAGGTGAACGCGCTGGGCGCCCGGGTGGCCGCCCTGACCGACTCGCTGCACCGCGACGAGGTGGCCAACGCCCAGGCGGCGCTGCGGATCGAGCAGCTCGAGCAGATGGTGCTCGAGCAGTTCGGCATGGCGCCCGAGGATTTGATCGCCGAGTACGGCCCGCAGAACGAGCTGCCGCCGACCGACCTGGAAATGGCCGAATACGAGCAGGCCAAGGAGCGCGGCGAGCAGGTCTTCGCGCCGGCCCCCATTCCCTACGACCGCGCCACCCAGGAGCGTCGGGCCAAGCGAGCCGAGCGCGAACTGGCCGAACTGGGCAGGGTCAACCCGCTGGCGCTGGAGGAGTTCGCCGCGCTCGAGGAGCGCTACAACTTCCTGTCCACCCAGCTCGAGGACGTGAAGGCCGCCCGCAAGGACCTGCTCGGGGTGGTCGACGAGGTCGACGCC
This sequence comes from Mycobacterium sp. TKK-01-0059, assembly GCF_000709305.1. Classification (NCBI taxonomy): domain Bacteria; kingdom Bacillati; phylum Actinomycetota; class Actinomycetes; order Mycobacteriales; family Mycobacteriaceae; genus Mycobacterium; species Mycobacterium sp. TKK-01-0059. Next base: position 275,038 of record NZ_KL446993.1, on the reverse strand, counting down.
CGCATCCTGCAGGTGTTCAGCGAGGCCTACGCCGACGTGGAGCGCGAATTCACCGAGGTCTTCACCGTGCTGTTCCCCGGCGGCGAGGGCCGGCTGCGGCTGACCGATCCGGGCGACATGCTGACCACCGGCATCGAGGTGGAGGCCCGTCCGCCGGGCAAGAAGGTCACCCGGCTCTCGCTGCTCTCTGGTGGCGAGAAGGCGCTCACGGCGGTGGCGATGCTGGTCGCGATCTTCCGGGCGCGCCCGTCGCCGTTCTACATCATGGACGAGGTGGAGGCCGCCCTCGACGACACCAACCTGCGGCGCCTGATCTCGCTGTTCGAGCTGCTGCGGGCGCGCTCGCAGCTCATCATCATCACCCACCAGAAGCCGACGATGGAGGTCGCCGACGCGCTCTACGGCGTGACCATGCAGGGCGACGGCATCACCGCGGTGATCTCCCAGCGGATGCGCGGCCAGCAGGTGGAGCAGTTGGTCACGACCTGATCGGCGGGCCGGGGCACGCCCCGGTGACCGACCGGCACCGGACCGCTTGAAACAATGTCAGCGTGTCCCAAGGTCTTTGGATCGCGCTCGCGGTCCTGATAGTTCTCGTCGTCCTGGTCGCGCTGGTCTTGGGCCTGCTGCGGTACCGCCGGCGGCGGATCAGCTTCTCGACGCGCGCCGAACCCGGGGCGATCGACCGCTCCGGCGGATACACCGCGTCGTCCGGGATCACCTTCAGCCAGACACCGACCGTGGCGCCGCCCGAGCGGCTCGACACCACCGGGCTGCCCGGGGTGGGCGACGACGCCACCATCCCGCGCGACGCGCCGCGGCGCACCATCTCCGACGTCGACCTCCCCGAACCGGAGACCGTCACGCCGCCACCGATCCCCGCCGCGCCGCCCGAACCCGAGACCCCGGCGCCCGAAACGCCGGCCGCCCCCGAGATCGAGGAGATCGCGCCGCCCGAGGGCCGCCTGGAACGGCTGCGCGGCCGGCTGGCCCGTTCGCAAACCGCGTTCGGCCGCAGCATGCTGGGCCTGATCGGCGGCGGCGACCTCGACGAAGACGCCTGGCAGGACGTCGAGGACACGCTGCTCGTCGCCGACCTGGGCCCCGTCGTCGCCGAATCGGTCATCGCCCAGTTGCGCGCCCGGCTGGCCGGCAGCGACGTGCGCACCGAGGCCGACGCGAAGGCCGTGCTGCGCGACGTGCTGATCAAGGAGCTGCAGCCCGGCATGGACCGGTCGATCCGGGCGCTGCCGCACGCCGACCATCCCTCGGTGCTGCTGGTCGTCGGCGTGAACGGCACCGGGAAGACCACCACGGTCGGCAAGCTGGCCCGCGTCCTGGTCGCCGACGGGCGGCGCGTCGTCCTGGGCGCCGCCGACACCTTCCGGGCCGCGGCCGCCGATCAGCTGCAGACCTGGGCGTCGCGGGTGGGCGCCGAGGTGGTGCGCGGGGCCGAAGGCGCCGACCCGGCGTCGGTGGCGTTCGACGCCGTCGACAAGGGCATCGCCGCCGGCGTCGACGTCGTGCTCATCGACACCGCGGGCCGGTTGCACACCAAGGTCGGGCTGATGGACGAACTCGACAAGGTCAAGCGCGTGGTGACCCGGCGCGCCGCGGTCGACGAGGTGCTGCTGGTGCTCGACGCCACCATCGGGCAGAACGGCCTGGCCCAGGCCCGGGTGTTCGCCGAGGTCGTCGAGATCACCGGGGCCGTCCTGACCAAGCTGGACGGAACGGCCAAGGGCGGCATCGTCTTTAGGGTCCAGCAGGAGCTCGGCGTGCCGGTCAAGCTGGTCGGGCTCGGTGAGGGCCCCGACGACCTCGCGCCATTCGAACCGGCCGCGTTCGTCGACGCGCTGCTCGGCTGACACCACCGCAGCGGCGCGCGGGACGTTAATCCCGCCGAAACACGACGGCACCATCGCCGAAACAACCATTGCGCAATCTTCTCGCAGGTCATCGGACGCATGTCCGACGTCCCATTGCGGCCCGACCGGAGGAGATTGCGAGTGACATACCCGATGCTGGGCCAGCCCAACACCGGCGATACCGCCTGGATGCTGGCCAGTTCCGCGCTGGTGCTGTTGATGACGCCGGGTCTGGCGTTCTTCTACGGCGGTATGGTGCGCGCCCGAAGCGTGCTGAACATGCTCATGATGAGCATCAGCGCGATGGGCGTGGTCACCGTGCTGTGGGTGCTCTACGGCTATTCGGTCGCCTTCGGCGACGACGTCGGCAACTTCATGGGCAAGCCGACGTCCTATTGGGGCCTCAAGGGCCTCATCGGCGTCAACGCGGTGGCCGCCGACCCCAGCAAAGGCACTGCGGCAACGGACATTCCGCTCGCCGGCACCCTGCCCGCCACGGTGTTCGTGGCGTTCCAGCTGATGTTCGCGATCATCACCGTCGCGCTGATCTCCGGCGCGGTGTCCGACCGCCTGAAATTCGGCGCCTGGCTGGTGTTCGCCGGCCTGTGGGCGACGTTCGTCTACTTCCCGGTCGCCCACTGGGTTTTCGCGTTCGACGGCTTCGCCTCCGAGCACGGCGGCTGGATCGCCAACAAGCTGCACGCGATCGACTTCGCCGGCGGGACCGCCGTCCACATCAACTCCGGTGTGGCGGGCCTGATGCTGGCCATCGTGCTGGGGAAGCGGCGCGGCTGGCCCACCACGTTGTTCCGCCCGCACAACCTGCCGTTCGTGATGCTCGGCGCCGGGTTGCTGTGGTTCGGCTGGTACGGGTTCAACGCCGGGTCGGCCACCAGCTCCAACGGCGTCGCCGGGACGACGTTCGTCACCACCACGGTCGCGACGGCCACCGCGATGCTGGGCTGGATGCTGACCGAACGCATCCGCGACGGCAAGGCGACGACGCTGGGGGCCGCGTCGGGCATCGTCGCGGGCCTGGTCGCCATCACCCCGTCCTGCTCGTCGGTCAACGTCCTGGGCGCGCTGGTCGTGGGCCTGGTCGCCGGGGTGCTGTGCGCGCTGGCCGTCGGCCTGAAATTCAAACTCGGCTTCGACGACTCGCTCGACGTGGTCGGGGTGCACCTTGTCGGCGGCCTGGCCGGCACGCTGCTGGTGGGCCTGCTCGCCGCCCCGGAAAGCCCGGCGATCAACGGCGTGGTCGGGGTGTCGAAGGGATTGTTCTACGGCGGCGGCTGGGCTCAGCTCGAGCGGCAGGCGATCGGCGCGTTCAGCGTCCTCGCCTACTCCGGTGTGGTTACGCTGATTCTGGCTTTGATCCTGAAGTACACCATCGGGCTTCGCCTCAACCCGGAAGCGGAAGCCACGGGTATCGACGAGGCCGAGCACGCCGAGAGTGGTTACGATTTCGCGGTGGCTACCGGCTCGGTGCTCCCGCCCCGGGTCGCTGTCGCGGACACCCGCAACGGCGTGAAGGAGGACCGAGTGGGCGACAAAGTGGAGGCAGAGCAGTCATGAAGCTGATCACCGCGATCGTGAAGCCGTTCACGCTCGATGACGTGAAGACCAGTCTCGAGGACGCGGGCGTCCTGGGGATGACGGTCAGCGAAATCCAGGGCTACGGGCGGCAGAAGGGGCACACCGAGGTCTACCGCGGTGCCGAATACTCCGTCGACTTCGTGCCCAAGGTGCGGATCGAGGTCGTCGTCGACGACTCCATCGTCGACAAGGTCGTGGACAGCATCGTCCGGGCGGCGCGCACCGGCAAGATCGGCGACGGCAAAGTGTGGGTCAGTCCCGTGGAAACCATTGTGCGCGTGCGCACCGGCGAGCGCGGAACCGATGCGCTATGACGCATTCCGTCAATTGCTGATTCGCCCCGGGCGGGCCGCGAGGGCATGACCCCGAACGGCTCCGATCCGCCCGGGCACCAAGCGGGGACAGGAAGCGCCGGCGGGGCAGTCGATTTGGCCGCCTCGCGGCGCCAACTGCTGTCCGAGGGCAGCAAGCTACACGCCGCCGAACTGCGGCACGCCTGGCTGGATCTGCACGAATCATGGTTGATGGCCAAGGCCGCCGAGATCGGGATCGACGACGACAGCGGCTTCGCGATCGTCGGCATCGGCGGGTTGGGCCGCCACGAGCTGCTGCCATATTCCGACCTGGACCTGATGCTGTTGCACGACAACAAGTCCGACGACGTGCTGGGCAAGGTCGCCGACGGGTTGTGGTATCCGTTGTGGGACGCCAACGTTCGCCTCGACCACAGCGTGCGGACCGTGTCCGGCGCCCTGGGTGTGGCCAATGCCGACATGATCGCGGCCCTGGGCATGCTGGACGCACGCCACATCGCCGGCGACGCGCGGCTGTCCGAGGAACTGATCGCGGGCGCGCGACGCCAGTGGCGCAGCGCAATTCGCTCCCGGATGGACGAGCTCGTCGCGATGACGCAGGCCCGCTGGGAGCGCTGCGGGCGGATCGCGCAGCGGGCCGAACCGGACCTGAAATCGGGCCGTGGCGCCCTGCGCGATGTGCAGTTGCTCGACGCGCTCGGCGTGGCCCAGCTCATCGACCGCCACGGCATGGCCCGCCCGGAGTCGCCGGGCGGCTCGCTGGACGACGCCCACCTGACGCTGCTCGACGTGCGCACCGAGCTGCACCGCGTGTCCGGGCGCGGACGCGATCAGCTGCTGGCCCAATACGGCGACGAACTCAGCGCCGCGCTGCACATCGGTGACCGATTCGACTTGGCCCGCAAGCTATCCGACGCCGGGCGCACCATCGCCTACCACGCCGAGACGGGGCTGCGCACCGCCGAGAACGCCCTGCCGCGCCGCGGCGTCTCGGCGTTGGTGCGCCGGCCCAAGCGCCGCCCCCTCGACGAGGGCGTCGTCGAATACGGCGGAGAGATCGTGCTCGCCCGCGACGCGCGACCCGACACCGACGTGGGCTTGGTGCTGCGGGTGGCCGCCGCGTCCGCCGACACCGGGTTGCCGATCGGCGCCGCCACGCTGAGCCGCCTGGCCGCCGGCGCGCCCGAGATGCCGGTGCCCTGGCCGCGGGAAGCGTTGGACGACTTACTGGTTGTGCTGTCCGCCGGCCCGACGACCGTGGCCACCATCGAGGCGCTCGACCGCACCGGGCTGTGGGGCCGGCTGCTGCCCGAATGGGACGCGATCCGCGACCTGCCGCCGCGCGACGTCGCGCACAAATGGACGGTGGACCGGCACGTCATCGAGACGGCCGTCAACGCCGCGCCGCTGGCGACGCGCGTGGCGCGGCCCGACCTGCTCGCGCTCGGCGCGCTGCTGCACGACATCGGCAAGGGCCGCGGCGTCGACCACAGCGTGCTCGGCGCGGGCCTGGCCCTGGATATCGGGCCGCGACTGGGGATCTCGCCCGCCGACTCCGAGACGCTCGCGCAGCTGGTCCGCCACCACCTGCTGCTGCCGGTCGTGGCGACCCGCAGCGACCTGAACGACCCCAAAACCATTGAGCGCGTGTCGAAGTCGCTCGGCGGCGATCCGCTGCTGCTCGAAGTGCTGCATGCGCTCACCGAAGCCGACTCCAAGGCCACCGGGCCGGGGGTGTGGAGCGAATGGAAGGCGTCCCTGATCGAGGAGTTGGTTCGGCGCTGCCGGCTGGTGATGGCGGGGGAGCCGCTTCCGGAGGCCGAACCGACTGCACCCCAATATCTTTCGTTGGCCGCTCAACGCGCGGTCCACGTGGAGATCAAGCCCAGTGGCGGTGAGCGGCTGGACGTGGTGATGGCCGCCCCGGATCAGCGGGGGCTCGTGTCCAAGGCCGCGGCGGTGCTGGCGCTGAACTCGCTGCGCATCCATTCGGCGTCGGCCAGCACCGACGCGGGTTTCGCGGTCGTCGAATTCGTGGTGTCGCCGCTGTTCGGTTCGCCGCCGGAGGCGGGCCTGCTGCGCCAGCAGTTCACCGGCGCGCTCGCAGGTGACGTCGACGTGCTGGGCACGCTGGAGAAACGCGATAGCGACGCCGCCGGCGCGGCGTCCACGCGGGCCGGTGAGGTTCAGGTCGGGGTGCCGGTGACGCGCTCGACCGCCCCGCCGCGCATCCTGTGGGTCGATACGGGCACCGCCGGCCAGCTGATCGTCGAGGTCCGCGCCATGGATCGCCTGGGGCTGCTCGCGATGCTGACCCGGGCGCTGGAGCGGGCCGGAACCGACATCGTCTGGGCCAAGGTCAACACGTTCGGGTCGACGGCGGCCGACGTCTTTTGCGTGACGGCCGCCTCCGGCGGGCAAGCCGGGCGGGACGCGGTCGAGCAGAGCCTGCTCGCCGCGCTCGGCGGGCCGGCGGTCGAGGTGCTCGAGGAACCCGTCGGCGACTAACCCCGATGACGCCGGCGATCACCGCAACTTCTGGGCGAATTCGATGACGTGGCCGTCCGGGTCGGCGATGTGGAGCGTCCTTTCACGCCAGGGCCGGTCCACCGGTCCGGTGAGGATCTCGGCACCGAGGTGCCGCAACCGTTCCGCCTCGCTGTCCACGTCGTCAACCAGGAAACCGATCTCGCCGCACGGCGGGTTGCCGCCCTCGCGGCCGATGAGCTCCGGCAGCTTCGACCGCTCGAAAAGCGAGAACTTGGTGTTGGCCGTCTCGAACTCGACGTAGCCGTCGCCTTCGATCCGTACCTGCAGCCCGATCACGTCGCGGTAGAACGTCACCGACCTCGTGAGCGACTCCACGTAGTGGATGACGTAGTCCACGCGACGCATGAAACACCTCGGCGCGTGCTAGCTCACCGGTCGCCGTCGGCCCGAGCCGTATCGAGGCGAACGACGCGCAATTCGCCGTGCGCGAGGCAGGCAGCATAACCGTGGTGCTTGCTGTAGAGCTCCCACGCGATGGCGTTGTCGTTGGACGGCACGTCGATCTGGTGATAGTCGGAGAACTCGAGATGGAGATCTCCGGTGTCGGACCAGACGGCACTCGTGCAGCTCGATCCGGCGAAATCGAAGAGCGGACGCAGTTGACCCGCCGGGTGGTTCGGGTCGATGGCGATCACTTCGGCGGGTGAGGTTTCGATGGCCGGCAGGGTCAGACGCATCGGTGCCGTGATCACCAGCTCGTTGTAGTCCTCGAAATTCAGCACCAGACCGTCGCGGAACATGATCCGCTGAACCGCACAGCCCTCGAGCCACTGCTCGATCACTTTCTGTTCGGTCATAGATTCCACTCTGGCCCCAATTTGGCACATGCACAACCGTGGTGGGCCATGCCGTACCGGCTCACGACGTCTCGGCGTTGAGCCGGCGGACGGCGTCGATGCGCGCCCGCAGCTGTTCGCGGCTCGCGGCGGCGATCGGGGGGCCGCCGCAGCGGCGCCGCAATTCGTTGTGGATCCAGCCGTGCGGCTTGCCCGTCCGGTGATGGGCGATCGAGACGAGCGCGTTGAGCTCGCGGCGCAGCTCGCGAAGCTGGCCGTGCACCGTGGCCGACGGGGTTTCGACGGCACCCGGCGATCCGGTCTCCTGGTGCAGCCGGGCCCGCCGCTGCAGCTGTTCGTCCTGGCGCTGGTGCAGCAGCGCACGCATCTGCTCGGCGTCGAGCAGGCCCGGGATGCCGAGGTAGTCGGCCTCCTCGTCGCTGCCCGCCGGCGCGGCGGTGCCGAACGATGATCCGTCGAAGATGAGCTGATCGAGCTCCGCGTCGGCGCCCAGCGAGGTGAACCCCTTGTCGAGGTCGCTCTTCTCGTCCTGCGTCTTGGTTGCGGGATCGCCGTCGAGGGGATCGCCCTCGGATTCCCGGTGCGGCTCGCCGAGCACGTGGTTGCGCTGCGCCTCCAGCTCGCTGGCCAGCTGCAGCAGGTTGGGCACCGACGGCACGAAGATGCTGGCGATCTCGCCCGGGCGCCGCGACCGCACGAACCGGCCGATGGCCTGGGCGAAGAACAGCGGGGTCGAGGCGCTGGTGGCGTAGATCCCGACCGACAGCCGCGGCACGTCGACGCCCTCGGAGACCATGCGCACCGCGACGAGCCAGCGGCTGGTGCTCGCCGCGAACTCGCTGATGCGCGCCGACGAGCCGGGGTCGTCGGAGAGCACCAGCGTCGGCGCCTCGCCGGTCAGCTTCGTCAGCAGGGTGGCATAGGCGCGGGCCGCGGTCTGATCGGAGGCGATGATCATGCCGCCGGCGTCGGGCACGTGCGTGCGCAGCTGGCGCAGCCGCAGGTCCGCGGCGGTGATCACCGCGGGCATCCACTCGCCGGCGGGATCCAGCGCCGTGCGCCACGCCCGCGCGGTCTGCTCGGCGGACAGCGGCTCACCCAGTCGGGCGGCGTGCTCCTCGCCGGCGCTGTCGCGCCACCGGGCCTCCCCGGAGTAGGCGAGGAAGACCACGGGCCGGACCACGCCGTCGGCCAGGGCGTCGGTGTAGCCGTAGGTGTGATCGGCCTGCGACCGCCGTATCCCGTCGGGACCGGCCTCGTAGGTCACGAACGGGATGGGGCTGTCGTCGCTGCGGAAGGGCGTGCCCGTCAGTGCGAGCCGGCGGGTGGCGTCGTCGAACGCCTCGCGGATGGCGTCGCCCCAGGTCTTGGCGTCCCCGCCGTGATGGATCTCGTCGAAGACGACCAGTGTCTTGCGCTGCTCGGTGCGGACCCGGTGCAGCGTGGGATGCGCGGCGACCTGCGCGTAGGTGACCATGACGCCGTGATACTCCGGCGCGATCCGCGGGTTGGCGTTGGAGAATCTCGGGTCCAGGGCGATGCCGTGCCGCGCCGCGGCCTGCGCCCACTGCACCTTGAGGTGCTCGGTGGGCACCACGACGGTGACCTGCTCGACCGCGCGCTGGCCGAGGAGTTCGGCCGCCACCCGCAGCGCGAACGTCGTCTTGCCGGACCCGGGGGTGGCCACCGCCAGGAAGTCGCGCGGCTGGCCGGCGAGATATTTGACGAGCGCCCTGCGCTGCCAGCCGCGCAGCACGGCGGTGCCGCTGTCGTCGCCGTGGTCGGTGTCGGTCCGCGCTTGGATGCTGCTGGCCGGCATCGACACAGGCCCCCCAATCGTTGCTGTTCGACACGGCCAGCTCGGTTGAGTGGCGGCTGTGAAATCTAGCACGCCAACGCTTTTCGATGTTGGAGCGACTCGACTCGCTATCGTGCGTGGGTCACCGCTTCGTGGGTCTGCAGCCAGTCGCGGATGCGTTCGGCGACGTCGGCCCAGCCCGGCTCGAGCATCATGTTGTGGCCCATGGAAAAGAATTCCGGCTCGGTGCCGTAGGCCCGCGCGGTGGCGCGCACATCGCCGGGGCTGACGAAGCCGTCGTCCTCGGCGCCCAGGACCAGGATCGGCGTCGTCACCCGCCGGGTCCGGACGCGGCGGACCATCGGATCGGTCATGGCGGCGCGCACGCTCTCGGCCCCGGCCTGTTGCCGGCAGGCCTCGACGATGTCCTCGGGTGTGTCGGCACAGAAGAGGTACTCGCGGGCCAGCGCCGGGGTGGCCAAAAATTTCAGCAGCGTGGGATCGTTCCAGGCTTCCATGGTCATCGACGGCCGGCGGCGCCAGACGCGCAACGCCATTTTGAGCACGCCCTGCGGCGGCACCGAGCCCACCAGCACCGCGGCCGGGGCGCTGCGCTCTTCGAGGTAGCGCTGGATCACGAACCCGCCCAGGGAGTGCCCGATCAGGATCGGCGCGCCACCGAGGTCGTCGGCGACCGTGCGGACGTCCTCGATGTAGTCGGCGATGGACACCTTGCGCAACGGCTTCGCGGTGGGGCTGGTGCCGTGCCCGCGCAGGCTCACCGCGACTGTGCGGTAGCCGGCGCCGGCGAAGAAGTCCTGGAAGTGTTCCCAGCACCACGCGCCGTGCCACCCGCCGTGGACGAAGAGCAGGGGCACCGGGTGCTCGGCAGTGCAGGACCCTTTGTCGATCAGCTCGAGCATTCGACCATTCAAACCCGTTCGCCGTCCCCGCGAGACTGAAACGACGTACACCGTTACCGGCGTGTCGTGTGCGTCGTTGCAGTGTCGCGTCGACGGGCGGCGCCGAGTCCGCCCCAACGTGCTCCACTAGGCTGGCGGGGTGTTTGAATCGCTGTCCGACCGATTGACCGGCGCCCTCGCGGGGCTACGCGGCAAGGGTCGACTGACCGACGCCGATATCGAGGCCACCACCCGCGAGATCCGGCTGGCGCTGCTGGAAGCCGACGTGTCGTTGCCCGTCGTGCGCGCCTTCGTCACCCGGATTAAGGACCGCGCCAAGGGCGCCGAGGTGTCGGGTGCCCTCAACCCGGCGCAGCAGGTCGTCAAGATCGTCAACGAGGAACTCATCGGCATCCTGGGCGGACAGACCCGCCAGCTGGCGTTCGCGAAGACGCCGCCGACCGTGGTGATGCTCGCCGGCCTGCAGGGTTCCGGTAAGACGTCGCTGGCCGGCAAGCTAGCGGCCTGGCTGCGCGGGCAGGGCCACACGCCGCTGCTGGTGGCGTGCGACTTGCAGCGCCCGGCCGCGGTCAACCAGCTGCAGGTGGTCGGCGAGCGGGCCGGGGTGCCGGTGTTCGCGCCGCACCCGGGCGAATCCCCGGGGTCCGGACCCGGCGACCCGGTCGCGGTCGCCGCGGCGGGGATCGCCGAGGCCAACGCCAAGCACTTCGACGTCGTCATCGTCGACACCGCCGGCCGGCTGGGCATCGACGACGAACTGATGGCGCAGGCCGCGGCCATCCGCGACGCCATCAATCCCGACGAGGTCCTGTTCGTCCTGGACGCGATGATCGGTCAGGACGCCGTCACCACCGCCGAGGCGTTCCGCGAGGGCGTCGGCTTCACCGGGGTGGTGCTCACCAAGCTCGACGGCGACGCCCGCGGTGGCGCGGCGCTCTCGGTCCGCGAAGTGACCGGTGTCCCAATCCTTTTCGCCTCCACCGGCGAAAAGCTGGAGGACTTCGACGTCTTCCATCCCGACCGGATGTCCAGCCGCATCCTGGGCATGGGCGACGTGTTGAGCCTGATCGAGCAGGCCGAGCAGGTCTTCGACGCCGAACAGGCCGAGGCCGCCGCGGTCAAGATCGGCACCGGCGAGCTCACGCTCGAGGACTTCCTGGAACAGATGCTCGCCATCCGCAAGATGGGCCCGATCGGCAACCTGCTGGGCATGCTGCCCGGGGCCGGGCAGATGAAGGACGCGCTGGCCCAGGTCGACGACCGCCAACTCGACCGCCTGCAGGCCATCATCCGCGGCATGACGCCCGCCGAGCGCGCCGATCCGAAGATCATCAACGCCTCGCGGCGGCTGCGCATCGCCAACGGTTCGGGCGTCTCGGTGTCGGAGGTCAACCAGCTGGTCGACCGCTTCTTCGAGGCCCGCAAGATGATGTCGTCCATGCTCGGCGGCATGGGCATCCCGGGGATGGGCCGCAAGTCCGCGACGCGAAAGGCCAAGGGCGCCAAGGGCAAGGCGGGCAAGAAGGGGAAGAAGGGGGGGCGGGGCCCGACGCCACCCAAGGCGAGAAACCCCCTGGCCGCCGGGATGCCGGCCGGGTTCCCCGACCTGTCGCAGATGCCCGAGGGTCTCAACGAGCTGCCGCCCGGGCTGGCCGACTTCGATCTGTCCAAGCTGAAGTTCCCGGGCAAGTCGTGACCGGAAGAAACTAGCCGCCGTGCGGCTGCACGTGCGGGGCGTGGGACTGCCCGACGAGACCGAGATCCAACTGTGGATCGTCGACGGCCGCATCAGCACCGAACCGGTCGCCGGCGCCGACACCGTCTTCGACGGCGGATGGATCGTGCCCGGGCTGGTGGACGCCCACTGCCACGTCGGCCTGGGCCATCACGGCGAGATCCCGCTCGACGAGGCGATCGCCCAGGCCGAGACGGAACGCGACGTCGGGGCGTTGTTGTTGCGGGACTGCGGATCGCCCACCGACACGCGCAGCCTCGACGACCGCGACGACATGCCCCGCATCATCCGCGCCGGCAGGCATCTGGCCAGACCCAAGCGCTACGCGGCGGGGTTCTCGCGCGAACTGGAGGACGAGTGGCAGCTGCCGGACGCGGTCGCCGAGGAGGCGCGCCGCGGCGACGGCTGGATCAAGCTCGTCGGCGACTGGATCGACCGCGGCGCCGGCGACCTCGCGCCACTGTGGTCCGACGACGTCCTGGCGGCCGCGATCGAGGCCGCCCACGCCCACGGCGCCCGGGTCACCGCGCACGTCTTCAGCGAGGACGCGCTGCCCGGCCTGATCAACGCCGGCATTGACTGCATCGAACACGGCACCGGCCTGGACGACGACACCATCGAGCTGATGGCCTCCCGCGGCACCGTGCTGGTTCCCACGCTGGTCAACGTCCTCGAGAATTTCCCCGGCATCGCCGAGGCCGCCGCGAAGTATCCGGCCTACGCCGCCCACATGCGCGACCTGCACGCGCGCGGCCCGTCGCGTATCGCCGCGGCGCGGGAAGCCGGCGTGCAGATATATGCCGGAAGTGACGCCGGCACCATGGTCGCGCACGGTCGCATCGCCGACGAGGTCGAAGCGCTCAAGGGCATCGGCATGAGCCCGACGCAGGCGCTGGGGGCGGCCTGCTGGGACGCGCGCCGCTGGCTCGGCCGCCCCGGCCTCGACCACGGCGCCTCGGCGGACCTGCTGTGCTTCGCCCGCGACCCGCGGTCGGGGCCCGCCGTGCTGAACAATCCCGATCTGATCATGTTGCGCGGCAAGATCTTCCGTTCACCGGCGTAGCCGGCGCGTCGCGGTCGCCGCGGCCGCTCGGTGACGCAGACTAACCAGCGCTTCCGGGCACCGCCACGCTGCGCCGAAGAAAGATTGCGAGTGCTTGCTATCTATGTTAGCGTTCGGCAACGATGACCGGAAGGACGCCATGGCCTACGACGTGATCATTCGCGACGGATTGTGGTTCGACGGCACCGGCGCCGCGCCGCTCACCCGCACACTGGGCATCCGCGACGGTGTCGTGGTCGCCGTCTCGGCCGAGGCGCTGGACGAGACCGGTTGCCCCGAGGTGATCGAGGCGGCCGGCAAATGGGTCGTGCCCGGCTTCCTCGACGTGCACACCCACTACGACGCCGAAGTGCTGCTGGACCCCGGCCTGCGCGAGTCGGTGCGCCACGGTGTCACCACCGTGCTGCTGGGCAACTGCTCGTTGTCGACCGTCTATGCCGATTCCGAGGACGCCGCCGATCTGTTCAGCCGAGTGGAGGCGGTTCCGCGCGAATACGTCTTCGGCGCGCTGAGTTCGGGCCGGACGTGGTCGACGGCGGCGGAATACGTCAAGGCGATCGACGCCCTGCCGCTGGGCCCCAATGTCGGTTCGCTGCTTGGTCATTCGGACCTGCGCACCGCGGTGCTCGGACTGGAACGGGCCACCGACCCGACGATTCGGCCCACCGACGACGAGCTGAAAAAGATGGCGGCGCTGCTCGACGAGGCGCTGGACGCCGGGCTGCTCGGCATGTCCGGGATGGACGCGGCCATCGACAAACTCGACGGCGAACGTTTCCGGTCCCGCGCGCTGCCGTCCACCTTCGCGACCTGGCGGGAACGGCGCAAACTCATCAAAGTCCTGCGCAAGCGCGGCCGGATCCTGCAGAGCGCACCGAATCTTCAGAACCCGATCCTGTCGCTGATGTTCTTCTTGACCAGCAGCCGAATCTTCGGGCGCGGCAAGGGAGTCCGGATGAGCATGCTGGTCTCCGCGGACGCCAAGTCGATGCCGCTCGCCGTGCACACGTTCGGGCTCGGCACCCGGGTGCTCAACACCCTGCTGCGCTCGGCCGTGCGGTTCCAGCACCTGCCGGTGCCGTTCGAATTGTATTCCGACGGAATCGATCTGCCGGTGTTCGAGGAGTTCGGGGCGGGCACCGCAGCGCTGCACCTGCGGGATCAGTTGCAGCGCAACGAACTTCTGGCCGACGAGGCCTATCGTCGTCGGTTCCGCCGCGAGTTCGACCGCATCAAGCTCGGGCCGTCGCTGTGGCACCGCGACTTTCACGACGCGGTCATCGTCGAATGCCCCGATGCGTCGTTGATCGGCAAGAGTTTCGGTGCGATCGCCGACGAGCGTGGCCTGCACCCACTGGACGCGTTCCTCGACGTGCTCGTCGAAAACGGCGAGCGCAACGTCCGGTGGACCACCATCGTGGCCAACCACCGGCCCAAGCAGCTCGACAAGCTCGCCGCCGACCCCAGCATCCACATGGGTTTCTCCGACGCCGGCGCGCACCTGCGCAACATGGCGTTCTACAACTTTGCACTGCGCATGCTCAAGCGCACCCAGGACGCGCACCGGGCCGGGGCGCCCTTCCTGTCGATACAGCAGGCGGTGCACCGGCTCACCGGCGAACTGGCCGAGTGGTTCGGCATCGACGCCGGCACGCTCAGGGTCGGCGACCGCGCGGACTTCGTGGTCATCGACCCGGCCGGTCTCGACGAATCCGTCGACCGCTACCACGAGGAAGCGGTGCCGTTCTACGGCGGCCTGCGCCGCATGGTCAACCGCAACGACCAGGCCGTCGTCGCGACCGGCGTGGGCGGCGTCGTCGTGTTCGGCGGGGGCCGATTCCGCGACGGCTACGGGCAAACCGTGACGTCGGGCCGCTACCTGCGGGCCGGCGAGCGCGCCCGCCGACCACAGGGCGCCCTGGCCCAGAGCGCGTGACATGGCCAGAACCCAGCAACAGCGCCGCGAGGAAACCGTCGGACGGCTCATTGACGCCTGCATCGCCACCATCATCGAGGTCGGCTACGCCCGGGCGTCGGCCGCGGTGATCACCAAGCGGGCCGGGGTGTCGGTGGGCGCGCTGTTCCGGCACTTCGACACCATGGGCGACTTCATGGCGGCGACGGCGTCGGAGGTGCTGCGCCGTCAGCTGGAGTCGTTCACCAAGGGGGTCGCCGAGATACCCGCCGACCGGCCGGCCCTGGAGGCGGCCCTGGGGATCCTGCGTGACATCACCAGCGGTCCGGCCAACGCCGTCATCTATGAACTGCTGGTGGCCGCCCGCACCGACGAAAAGCTCAGGGAGACTTTGCAACACGAGCTCGGGCAGTATGCGGCGAAGATCCACGACGCCGCCCGGGCGCTCCCGGGCGCCGAACGCTTCCCCGAGGACACCTTCCCGGTGTTCGTGGCGCTGATGACCAACGTGTTCGACGGCGCCGCCGTGGTGGAAGGCGTGCTGCCGCAACCGGACATCGCGGCCCAGCGGATCCCGGTGCTGATGGCGCTGCTGACCGCCGCGCTGCCGGATTGAGCTGCGCGAGCAGACGCGAAAGCACGCGACACGCCGGGAAATTGGGTGCTTTTGTGTCTGCTCGCGGCGCTCGGGCGAGCGGTACTACAGCGAGCCGATGCCGGCCTGCGGGCTTTGCGCGAATCCCCAGTCGAACAACGTCGCCGCCTGATCCCAATACGACGGCCCGCCCTCTTTCACCAACCCGTACATCATGGCGATCACCAGCCGGCGGCCGCCGCGCGCGGCGGCGCCGACGAAGGTCTTGCGGGCGGCGTTGGTGAACCCTGTCTTGCCGCCGATCGCGCCGGGGTAGCGCTGCAGCAGTTCGTCCTGGTTGGTGATGAGCCGGTCGCCGTTATCGCCGGGGAACATCGCCGACGGCTCGGCGGTGATCTGCGCGAACACCGGATTGGCCATCGCCGCGCGGAAGATCACGGCCAGGTCGTGCGCCGTCGACGAGCCCGACCCACCGGGGCCGTCGAGGCCGGACGGCGTCGCCGCGTGCGTGTTGGTGGCGCCCAGCGAGGCCGCCTTCGCGTTCATCTTGGCGACGGTGACGTCGGGGCCGCCCAGCATGTGGGCCAACGTGTTGGCGGCGTCGTTGCCCGAGACCAGCAGCAGGCCGTCGAGAAGCTGGCGCGCGGTGTAGGTGCGGCCCGGTTTGATGCCGACGCAGTTGCATTCGACCTGGGTGTCGGCGACATCGGCGACGACGGTGGAATCCAGGTTCACCGAATCCAGGACCACCTGGGCCAGCAGCGTCTTGATCGTGCTCGCCGGCGGGTGGGCCACGTTCTGGTCGCGGCCGGCGAGCACCTGACCGCTGTCCAGATCGGCGATGATCCACGTCTGCGCCGGGCCGTCGGGGATGGGGATCGAGCCGATCGGTTGGCTGCTGTCGGCGCGCGAGAGGGGGACAGGGGCACCGAACGCGACGACGGCGAGCAGCGCCGCGGCCATCCCGGACACCGAGCCCACGAGCTTCCGCATGGGCCGAGAGTCTAACTTCCGGCCCTTGTCGGCGCGGATTTTCGTCTACTGTCCGATGCATGTTGAGCCTGGCCGAGATATCCGACCGCCTTGAGATCCAGCAGCTTCTGGTGGATTACTCCACCGCCATCGACAATCGCCGCTTCGACGACCTGGACCGGGTGTTCACCCCGGACGCCTACATCGACTACACGGCGCTGGGCGGCATCGAGGGGCACTATCCCGAGGTCAAGAAGTGGCTGGCCGAGGTGCTGCCCAACTTCCCGGTGTATGCCCACATGCTCGGCAATTTCTCGGTGCGCATCGACGGGGACACGGCGTCGTCGCGGGTGATCTGCTTCAACCCGATGGTGCTCGGTGGCGATAACGAGCAGGTGCTGTTCTGCGGCCTCTGGTACGACGACGAGTTCGCGCGCACCCCCGAGGGCTGGCGGATGACCCGGCGCGCGGAGACCAAGGTCTTCCAGAAGGTGATGTGAGGCTCGACCGGATGGTGGCCACCCGCCGCGCCCGGCCGGGCCGCGCGTGCGATCGCCACGATTTCTGATCGCCGCCCCTGGTCTGGCACAATAGGCGGCTGTCCGCCGAGCGATCACGCATCGCCGGCCGGTCAGAAACGCGAGGCAAAACCGGATCCGGGCATTCCCGCCCCGATCGCTGAATTGCAGCGTGACACACACAGGAGAAGTCGCTCAACCATGGCTGTCAAGATCAAGCTCACCCGGCTTGGCAAGATCCGCAATCCCCAGTACCGCATCGCCGTCGCCGACGCGCGGACCCGGCGCGACGGTCGCTCCATCGAGGTCATCGGCCGGTATCACCCGAAGGAAGAGCCGAGCCTCATCGAGATCGACTCCGAGCGCGCCCAGTACTGGCTGTCCGTGGGCGCCCAGCCCACCGAGCCCGTCCGCAAGCTGCTGCAGATCACCGGCGACTGGCAGAAGTTCAAGGGTCTGCCCGGCGCCGAGGGCCGCCTGAAGGTCAAGCCCGCCAAGCCCAGCAAGCTGGAGCTGTTCAACGCCGCGCTGGCCGAGGCCGAGGGCGGACCGACCACCGAGGCCGCGAAGCCGAAGAAGAAGTCCCCGGCGAAGAAGACCGCGAAGGCCGCCGAGGGCGAGTCCAAGGCCGAGTCCGAGGGCGCCGCGCAGACCGCCGAGACGAAGCCGGCCGAGGCGCCCGCCGAGGGCGGCGAGCAGGCCGAGTCGACCACCGAGAGCTGATCGCGGCGATGAGTACGGTTGTCGTTGACGCTGTTGAGCACCTGGTTCGCGGGATCGTTGACAACCCCGACGACGTCCGGGTGGACATGGTGACCAGCCGCCGGGGGCGGACGGTCGAGGTCCACGTCCATCCCGACGACTTGGGCAAGGTGATCGGCCGCGGCGGTCGCACGGCGACCGCGCTGCGCACGCTGGTCGCCGGTATCGGCGGTCGCGGCATCCGCGTCGACGTGGTGGACACCGACCAGTAGAGAACCCCGGTGGAACTGACCGTCGGGCGCGTCGTCAAAGCGCACGGGATCGGCGGCGAAATCGTCGTCGAAATCCGCACCGACGACCCGGACGCCCGGTTCGCGCCGGGTAATACGTTGCGCGGCAAGGCTTCTCGCGGTGGTGGGGAGCGGGATTTCGTCGTCGAGAGCGCGCGTGAACACGGCGGGCGGCTGCTGGTGCGGCTGGCCGGCATCACCGACCGCGACGCCGCCGACGCGCTGCGCGGCACCCTGTTCGTCGTCGATTCCGACGATTTGCCGCCGATCGACGAGGCCGACACCTACTACGATCATGAACTCGAAGGCCTGCACGTGCGGACGATCACGGGACACGACGTCGGTGTCGTCGCCGAGGTCCTGCACACCGCCGCGGGGGAGTTATTGGCGGTGCGGCGCGAATCCGGGGAGGCGTTGGTGCCGTTCGTGACCGCGATCGTGACGTCGGTGTCGCTGGACGACGGCACCATCGAGATCGATCCGCCCGAAGGCCTCCTGGATCTGTAGGGCCTTGAAAGATGAGAATCGACGTCGTCACGATCTTTCCCGCCTACCTGGACCCGCTGCGGCAATCGTTGCCGGGCAAGGCGATTCAGTCCGGGCTCGTCGATTTGGCGGTACACGACCTGCGGCGGTGGACGCACGACGTGCACCGCTCGGTCGACGACGCCCCCTACGGCGGCGGCCCGGGGATGGTGATGAAGGCGCCGGTGTGGGGTGATGCCCTCGACGAGATCTGCTCCGGCGAAACGCTTTTGGTGGTCCCGACGCCGGCCGGCGCCCTGTTCACGCAGGCCACCGCCGCGCGCTGGAGCGCCGAGAAGCACCTGGCGTTCGCGTGCGGCCGCTACGAGGGCATCGACCAGCGCGTCATCGAGGACGCCGGGCGGCGGATGCGGGTGGAAGAGGTCTCCATCGGCGACTACGTGTTGCCGGGCGGCGAGTCGGCTGCCGTCGTGATGATCGAGGCCGTGCTGCGGCTCCTCGACGGCGTCCTGGGCAATCCCGCGTCGCGCCATGATGATTCGCACTCGCCGGCGCTGGATCGCCGCCTGGAGGGCCCCAGCTATACCCGGCCGCCGAGCTGGCGGGGGTTGCAGGTCCCCGAGGTCCTGCTCTCCGGTGATCATGCGCGGATCGCCGCGTGGCGACGGGAGATCTCGCTGCAGCGCACCCGCGAACGCCGCCCGGAGCTGCTTGAGCTCGGCGACGATGCGGTCCGCGAAGTGGACCGAGGAGGAGCCGGGCCGTCGGCTTGAGCCGGAAGACTAGAGGCCGCGCGCCACCGCGTCGATGCGGCCCTCGGGAAAGATCGTCTTGACCGCCCGGGTGATGGTGTCCCGCGCGGTGGCGTCGTCGGAGGCCTGCAGGGACTGGACCACCATGATGTAGCGGCGGTCGGCCCCGATCACGCCCGTCGACAGGTGCATCCAGTCGCTGCCGATGCAGCACATCCAACCCTGCTTGACGGCGACCGGTTCGGCGTACAGGCCGTCCGGGATGCCAAACCGCTGCGGGTAGCCGTCGAGGCCGTTGGGGGTGGACTGGGCCAGGTCGTTGACGATGATCTGGGCCTGGTCGGCGGGCAGGCCGCCGGAGCCGTCCAGCAGCATCTCGTAGTAGCGGATCAGGTCGGTCACCGAGCTCATCGTGTTCCACCAGCGCCCGTCGCTGGGCGGGGTGGTGGACGCGAGGCCGTACCGGGCGGCCACCTCGGAGATGATGGCGGACCCGCCGCCCTGCCCCCAGAACCGCTCGGCGGCGCCGTCGTCGGAGGACTGCAGCATGATGTCGAGCGCCTGGCGGTCCTCGGCGCTCAAAGCGGCCTTGCCCTCGGCCTGGTGCAGCAACAGGTCGTCGGCGATGAACAGCTTCGCCACCGACGCGGTACCCACGACCTGGCCGTTGCCGTTGGAAACCAGCTGGTGGGTGCGGCGATCGAGAATGGCCACCGACAGCGCGGCGCCGCTCGCGGCGGCCTCCTCGGTGGCCTGCTGGACGCGGGCCTGCAGCGGGGCCGACCCCGCGAACGGCAGCGCCTGGGGCGGCTGGGGCTCCTGCGGCGGTGTGGCGGCCTCGAGCATCAGCGCCGCCGACTGCGGTGGTGCGGGTGCCGGCCGCTGCGGGATGACCCGAACGGGCGCGTTGACCGGCAGGCTGTACACCTTGGCCTGAACCAGCGCCTCGGAACCGGCGGCGACCACCAACGTCACCGCCGCGGTGGCGGTGAGCAGCGTCAGCGGCCGTACCCGCATTCCACTCCTTCCGCGCGACTTCGGACGTGACTTGGACACAGTGCAACGGCGGGATCCCTCGCGCCACCCGTACCGGCCGTCACGCAATGGTGCGGGTAGCGCGTTCCGACCCCAGTCATATGTACCATTCACCAGCGCATTCGGCTCGCCGCGAACCGCCGACTTCGTGTGATTTTCGCGGCACGCGCACCGTCTGGCACAATTGACCAGTTGTCTCCAGCGGCTGCAGGCCGCCTGCGCCATTTCCCGCCCGCTGCGAGATACGCCAGAAAGCCCATCGGCTCGGCGACCGCCTCACACCTACGTGTGGGTAGCTGCCGTCGGCCGCGACCTCAAGGAAGTGTCTCTCAGATGAACCGGCTGGACTTCGTCGATCAGGCGTCGCTGCGCGACGACATCCCGGTTTTCGGCCCGGGCGACACCATCAACGTGCACGTCAAGGTCATCGAGGGCGCCAAGGAGCGCATCCAGGTGTTCAAGGGCGTGGTGATCCGCCGCCAGGGCGGTGGCATCCGCGAGACCTTCACCGTCCGCAAGGAAAGCTATGGCGTCGGCGTCGAGCGGACCTTCCCGGTGCACTCGCCCAACATCGACCACATCGAGGTCGTGACCCGTGGTGATGTCCGCCGCGCCAAGCTGTACTACCTGCGGGAGCTTCGCGGCAAGAAGGCCAAGATCAAGGAGAAGCGCTGAGCCGGGACGCCTTGGCGGCGCTGGTGATTCGCCTTACGGGTTTCCGAAGCGGATCACTCGCCGGCTTGCCGGGCGACAACCTGTGCTGGCTACGCTGATCACGTGACCGACACCGCGGATTCATCTAACCCCCAGTCCCACGCTGGCGAATCAGATCCGAAGGTCTCTACGCGCAATCCGGAGACGCGCCCCGACGACGCCGACGCGGCCGACCGGCCGGTCCCCGAACCAGGTCAACCGGACCAGGCGTCCGAGCCCGCCGGCGCCAAGCACTCCACGCTGCGCGAATTCGCCCTGCTGGCGGTGATCGCCGTCGCGCTCTACTACGTCATGTTGACCTTCGTCGCGCGGCCCTACCTGATCCCGTCGGAATCCATGGAGCCCACGCTGCACGGCTGCACCGGCTGCGTCGGCGACCGGATCATGGTGGACAAGATCAGCTATCGGTTCAGCGCGCCGAGCCCCGGCGACGTCATCGTCTTCAAGGGGCCGCCGCCGTGGAACCTCGGCTACAAGTCGATCCGGTCGAACAACACCGTGCTGCGCTGGTTGCAGAACGCGCTGTCGTTCATCGGCTTCGTCCCGCCGGACGAAAACGACCTGGTGAAGCGGGTTATCGCGGTCGGCGGACAGACGGTGGCGTGCCGGGCGGAGACCGGGCTGACGGTCGACGGCAAGCCGCTGAAGGAGCCGTACCTGGATCGCAACACCATGGCGGCCGACCCGTCGGTCTACCCGTGCCTGGGCAGCGAGTTCGGGCCGGTCGCCGTCCCGGCCGGGCGGCTGTGGGTGATGGGCGACAACCGGACGCACTCGGCGGATTCGCGCGCCCACTGCACCAGCGTGCCCGCCGAGGCGCTCAAGGGCGTGCTGTGCACGGGCGACCCCACCACGGGGACCGTGCCGGTGTCCAATGTGATCGGCAAGGCCAGGTTCATCGTGTGGCCGCCGTCCCGGTGGGGTGGCGTGGAGTCGGTGAACCCGCAGCAGACTCGGTAGCCATGGCCACGACGTGGCCGCCGCGCACGGTGATCCGGAAGTCGTCAGGGTTGCGCACCCTGGAGTCGGCGCTGTACCGCAACGGGCTGGGCCCGGTGGCCGGCGTCGACGAGGTCGGCCGCGGCGCCTGCGCGGGCCCGCTGGTGGTGGCCGCCTGTGTGCTCGGCCCGGGGCGAATGGAAAGCCTTGCCGCGCTTGATGATTCCAAGAAGCTCACCGAGGCCGCCCGGGAGAAGTTGTTCCCCCTGATCCGCCGCTACGCGTTGGCCTACCACGTGGTGTTCATCCCGCCCGCCGAGGTGGACCGGCGCGGTGTGCACGTCGCCAACATCGAGGGGATGCGACGCGCCGTCGCCGGGCTGTCCGTGCGGCCGGGCTATGTGCTCAGCGACGGTTTCCGGGTGCCCGGCCTGGCGGTCCCGTCGCTGCCGGTCATCGGTGGCGACGCGGTCGCGGCGTGCATCGCGGCGGCCAGCGTGCTGGCGAAGGTCAGCCGGGACCGGCTGATGGTGGCCATGGAGGCCGATCACCCCGGCTACGGCTTCGCCCTGCACAAGGGCTACAGCACGCCGGCGCACAGCACGGCGCTGGCGCGGCTGGGCCCGTGTCCGGAGCACCGCTATTCGTTCATCAACGTGCGGCGCGTCGCGAACGGATCGGGCACCAGGCTGGTGGCCGACTGCGATCCGGACCCACCGCTGCAGCGCGACGGATATCGGTGAGGAAAGATGGGACCAGGGTCCCGGGGACACCATGTGGGAGAAGGACGTCTGAGCGGATGAGTGGCAGATGAGCGCAGAAGATCTCGAAAAGTACGAAACCGAGATGGAGCTCTCGCTGTACCGCGAATACAAGGACATCGTCGGCCAGTTCAGCTACGTCGTGGAAACCGAACGGCGCTTCTACCTGGCCAACAGCGTGGAGATGACGCCGCGCAACGCCGACGGCGAGGTCTACTTCGAGCTGCGGCTGTCCGACGCGTGGGTGTGGGACATGTACCGCCCGGCGCGTTTCGTCAAGCAGGTGCGGGTGGTCACCTTCAAGGACGTCAACATCGAAGAGGTCGAGAAGCCCGAGCTGCGGCTCCCCGAATAACCGCCGTTCAGGCGTTCGGGGGCAGCTGGTTTTCCGCGAGGGCGGGCAGCTGGCCGCGTTGCTCGATCACCGCGCGGGCGACCTCGGCCAGCTTGATGTTCAGCGCCTGGGAATGGCGGCGCAGCAGGTCGAAGGCGTCGTCCTCGCTCATGTCGTGCAGCAGCATCAGCATGCCGACCGCCTTGCCGATCTCGCGGTTGCTGAGCAGCCCCCGGCGCAGGCTGGCGGCGTCTTCCCCCTTGGCGACCGCGTTGATGGCGACGCTCGCGAAGGCCGCCAGCACCGCCGCCCGCCCGGCGGCCTCGGCGTCGAACATGTTCGGGGTATCGCTGAACAGGTTGAGCGCCGCGCCTTTGCGTTTGTCGACCAGGAGCCGAAATCCCATCGCCCCCCGCACCGGTGTCTCCGCGACCAGCACCGCCGCCAGCTTGGGCCACATCGACGGCGTGGTGAGGTCGGGCTCGATCTGGGGCGTCTCCTCCTCGATCGCATCGATGCACGGGCCGTCGCCGGCGCGGCGTTCCAGCTCGTCGACCTGCTGCGCCAGCCGGTCGCTGGCGCCGACGGTGACGTACCGGTCGTTCTCGCGCACCATCAGGCTGGCGTGGTCGCAGCCGCGGATGGCCAGGGTGGCGGCGACACAGATGGCCGCGTACATCTCGTTGGCATCCGAGCCCCGATAGATGATTTCGGCCAGAGCTGCGAAAACCGTCGCGGGGTCGGCTTTCTCCCCGCCCGTCGGGGGCGCGTCCGGGTTGTCCGCCATGCTGTTGCCTCGTTTCGTGCGGTGACGGCGGTGTGACCCGTCGGTCGCCGTAGATTATCGGTCGCCGGCACCACCGTTACACCCGGTTTGGCCCGGTTGCAGCAAATCGGTGGGCGACCCGTCCGTCGCCTTTGACCGCGGTGGCGTTTCCGCGCAGGGTTTCGGGTGGGAGCGGGAGGGAAGGACGTCTAGATGGGTGTGACCGTCGCGGTAACCGGACCGACCGGGGAGATCGGTATCTCCGCGGTGACGGCGCTCGAGCGCGAACCCGCCGTCGACACCGTCATCGGGATGGCCCGCCGCCCGTTCGACCCGTCCTCACGCGGCTGGGTCAAGACCACCTACCAGCGGGGCGACATTCTCGACCGCGAGGCCGTCGACGCCGTGGTCGCGCAGGCCGACGTGGTGATCCACCTTGCCTTCATCATCATGGGCTCGCGCGACGAGAGCGCGCGTGTCAACCTGCAGGGCACCCGCAACGTCTTCGAGGCGACGGTGGCCGCCGAGCGGCCCCGGCGCCTGGTCTACACCTCGTCGGTGGCGGCCTACGGCTATCACGCCGACAACCCGGTCCCGCTCACCGAGGACGTGCCGGTGCGCGGGTCCGCCGAGCATTACTACTCCGCGCAGAAGGCCGCGTGCGAGGCGATGCTCGCCGACATCACCAGGGATTCGCCGCTGGAGGTCTTCGTCCTGCGGCCGTGCGTGGTCGCCGGGCCGAACGCCACCGCCCTGGCCGACGCCATGCCGTGGAACCAGCTGCCCGGCCCGATACGCGCCGTCGTCAGGGCGCTGCGGGCCATTCCTTTGCTGAAGCCGATGCTGCCGGATCCGGGTATTCCGCTGCAGCTGGTTCACCACGACGATGTCGCGTCCGCGATCGCGCTGGCGGCCACCGCCCCGGCGCCGCCGGGGGCGTACAACATCGCCGGCGACGGTGTGGTGTCGGTGGCCGACGTGGCCAAGGCCCTGGGTGCGCGGTCGGTCCGGGTGCCCGCCGTCGCGGCCTCGGCGGCCTCGGCGGCGATTTCGCGCGTTCCGCTGATGCCGGCGATGCTGGAATGGCTGCACACGGCGCGCACGTCGATGGTCATGGACACCACCAAGGCCAAGACCCAGCTGGGCTGGCGGCCGCTCTACTCCTCGGCGCAGGCCCTGGCGGCGCTGGCCTCCGCGGTCTGAGCGGTCTGAGGGGCCCGAGCGGTCTGAACGGGCTGAGGCCCCCGCCAAGCGGTAATTTGATGCTGTGAGGTCTCACCGTTCGGCCGTGTCCGGGCCTGCCGCCGTCGATTACGACGAACACGCGGTCACCGTCACGCCCCGCAAGCGCGAGGCGGCGGGCGTTCGGGCGGTGATGGTCTCCCTGCAACGCGGGTTCGAGCAGATGGGCGCGCTGCGCACCGCGGCGGTGCTGGCCCGGCTCAACCAACGCAACGGCTTCGACTGCCCCGGGTGCGCGTGGCCCGAGGAGCACGGCGGTCGCAAGCTGGCCGAGTTCTGCGAGAACGGCGCCAAGGCCGTCGCCGAGGAGGCCACGAAGCGCACCGTCACACCGGAGTTCTTCGCCCGGCACTCGGTCGCCGAGCTGTCCGCGAAGCCCGAGTACTGGCTGTCCCAGCAGGGCAGGCTCACCCACCCCATGGTGTTGCGTCCCGGTGACGACCACTACCGGCCGATCGGCTGGGCCGCGGCCTACCGGCTGATCGCCGACCAGCTCGGCGCCCTGGACAGCCCCGATGAGGCGGTGTTCTACACGTCGGGCCGCACCAGCAACGAGGCCGCGTTCTGCTACCAGCTGCTGGTCCGCTCGTTCGGCACGAACAACCTGCCCGACTGCTCCAACATGTGCCACGAGTCCTCGGGCTCGGCGCTCACCGAGTCGATCGGCATCGGCAAGGGTTCGGTCACCGTCGAGGACGTCGAGCTGGCCGACCTGATCGTCATCGCCGGACAAAACCCGGGCACCAACCACCCGCGGATGCTGTCGGTGTTGGAAAAGGCAAAGGCCAACGGCGCCAACATCATTGCGGTGAACCCACTGCCCGAGGCCGGGCTGATCCGGTTCAAGGACCCGCAAAAGGTGCATGGCGTGGTCGGGCACGGCATCCCGATCGCCGACGAATTCGTGCAGATCCGCCTGGGCGGCGACATGGCGCTGTTCGCCGGGCTGGGCAGGCTGCTGCTGGAGGCCGATGACCGCGCCCCGGGGACCGTCATCGACACCGCGTTCGTCGACGCGCATTGCGCGGGGTTCGACGAATACCGGCGCCGAACCCTCGACATCGACCTCGACGACGTGTTCGCCGCCACCGGCATCGAACGCCGACAGCTCGACCGCGTCGCCGACATGCTGATGGCGTCGCGGCGGACGGTGGTGTGCTGGGCGATGGGCCTGACGCAGCACGCGCACGCGGTGGCCACCATCGGCGAGATCACCAACGTGCTGCTGCTGCGGGGCATGATCGGCAAGCCGGGCGCCGGGGTGTGCCCGGTGCGCGGACATTCGAACGTGCAGGGCGACCGCACGATGGGCATCTGGGAGCAGATGCCCGAGGAGTTTCTGGCCGCCCTGGATGATCGGTTCGGCATCGCCAGTCCCCGCAAGCACGGGTATGACACCGTGGCCGCGATCCGGGCGATGCGCGACGGGCGGGCGAAGGTGTTCGTGGGTATGGGCGGCAACTTCGCGTCGGCCACCCCCGACACCGTCGTCACCGAGGCCGCCCTGCGCAATTGCTCGCTGACCGTGCAGATCTCGACCAAACTCAACCGCAGCCATCTCGTGCACGGGAACACGGCGCTGATCCTGCCCACCCTCGGCCGCACCGACCGCGACGTTCGAGGTGGGCGCAAACAGGTTGTCTCGGTTGAGGATTCGATGTCGATGGTGCACCTGTCCCGCGGCAGCCTGCACCCGCCCAGCGACCAGGTGCGCAGCGAGGTGGAAATCGTGTGCCGGCTGGCTCGCACGCTTCTCGGTGCGGCGCACCCGGTTCCGTGGGAGAGCTTCGCCGCCGACTACGACACCATCCGCGACGCGATCGCCGCGGTGGTCCCCGGCTGCGCCGATTACAACCGCAAGGTGCGTGCGCCCGACGGATTCCAGCTGCCGCACCCGCCGCGTGACACGCGCGAGTTCCACACCAGCACGGGGCGGGCCAACTTCGCCGTCAATCCGCTGCAATGGGTGCCGGTGCCTGAGGGCCGGCTGGTGCTGCAGACCATGCGCAGCCACGACCAGTACAACACCACGATCTACGGCCTCGACGACCGTTACCGCGGGGTGAAGGGCGGGCGCCGCGTGGTGTTCATCAACCCCGCCGACATCGAAGCGCTGGGCCTGACCCCGGGAGGGCGCGTCGATCTGGTGTCGGAGTGGACGGACGGGCAGGGCCGGCTTCAGGAACGGCGCGCGAAAGACTTTCTGGTGGTTGCCTATTCGACTCCCGTCGGCAACGCCGCCGCCTACTATCCCGAGACCAACCCGCTGGTTCCGCTCGATCACACCGCGGCGAAGTCGAACACCCCGGTGTCGAAGGCCGTCGTCATCCGGGTGGAGCCCGCAGTCGGCGGTGAAGCCGCGTAGTGGGGCACGTAACGTCACGCCGGCAGGTCACGCATCTGACCGCCGAGGAGGCGATCACCCGGCCGGAGACCCTGGTCGTCGAGGAGCCGTTGGAGATCCGGGTCGACGGCGCGGCGGTCACCGTGACGATGCGCACGCCGGGCGCGGACATCGAACTGGCCCAAGGCTTTCTGCTCACCGAAGGGGTCATCGGCGGCCGCGACGACATCCACAGCATCCGTTACTGCGCCGGGCGTGACGACGACGGCGCGAACACCTACAACGTGCTGGACGTGACGCTGGCACCCGGGGTGCCCAAACCCGACCTCGATGTCACCCGCAACTTCTACACCACATCGTCGTGCGGGGTCTGCGGCAAGGCGTCCCTGGACGCGGTGCGGTTGAGCAGCCGGTTTACCCCGGGTGCCGATCCCGCGACCGTCGCCCCGGCCACGCTGAGGGCGATGCCGGACCAACTACGTTCCGCACAAAAGGTTTTCGACAGCACCGGCGGGTTGCACGCGGCCGCGCTATTCGGCGTCGACGGCACGATGCTGGTGGTGCGCGAGGACGTCGGCAGGCACAACGCGGTCGACAAGGTGATCGGCTGGGCGCTGGAGCATCGGCGGGTGCCGCTGGCAGCCTCGGTGTTGCTGGTCAGCGGGCGGGCATCCTTCGAGCTGACCCAGAAGGCCGTGATGGCCGGGATTCCGGTGCTGGCGGCCGTCTCCGCTCCGTCGTCGCTGGCGGTGTCGCTGGCCGAGGAGTCCGGCATCACGCTGGTGGCGTTCCTGCGCGAGGACTCGATGAACATCTACACCAGGGCCGACCGCATCGCGTGACCCCGTGTTGCCCGGCCTCCTGTGGATGGA
Source organism: Mycobacterium sp. TKK-01-0059 (assembly GCF_000709305.1). Taxonomy (NCBI): domain Bacteria; kingdom Bacillati; phylum Actinomycetota; class Actinomycetes; order Mycobacteriales; family Mycobacteriaceae; genus Mycobacterium; species Mycobacterium sp. TKK-01-0059. Next base: position 247,157 of record NZ_KL446993.1, on the reverse strand, counting down.
GGTCGCACTGGGGATAACTTGCGGGCGCGGGCGGCCGCAGCCCGCGACGGCGGCCCGGCCCGTCGGCCCCGGCGGGCACCGTGGCCCGCATGACAACCGAAACGACGATGACCCGGATCCAGCTGGGGGCGATGGGCGAGGCGCTCGCCGTGGACCACCTGACGCGGGCGGGATTGCGGATCCTGCACCGCAACTGGCGCTGCCGCTACGGCGAACTCGACATCATCGCCTGCGACCGCGCCGGCACGGCGGTGTTCGTCGAGGTCAAGACCCGCACCGGCGACGGCTACGGCGGACTGGCGCACGCTGTCACCCCGCGCAAGGTCCGGCGGCTGCGCAGGCTGGCCGGGCTGTGGCTGGCCGGCCAGGACCGGCGGTGGTCGGCGATCCGCATCGACGTGATCGGCGTGCGGGTCGGACGCCGGCGCACCCCGGAGATCACCCACCTGCAAGGGATCGGCTGATGGCGCTGGGGCGCGCGTTCTCCGTCGCGGTGCGCGGCGTGGACGGGGAGATCGTGGAGATCGAAGCCGACATCACGTCCGGACTGCCGGGCGTGCACCTGGTGGGTCTGCCCGACGCCGCGCTGCAGGAGTCGCGCGACCGGGTCCGGGCCGCGGTCACCAATTGCGGCAACGACTGGCCGGCGGCGAGGCTGACGCTGGCGTTGTCGCCGGCGACGCTGCCGAAGATGGGCAGCGTGTACGACATCGCCCTGGCCGCGGCGGTGCTCTCGGCGCAGCGAAAGAATCCGTGGGACCGGCTGGAGAAAACCGTGCTGCTGGGCGAGCTTTCGCTGGACGGGCGGGTCCGGCCGGTGCGCGGGGTGCTGCCCGCCGTGCTCGCCGCCAAACGCGACGGATGGCCGGCCGTGGTGGTCCCGGCGGACAACCTCGCCGAGGCCAGCCTGGTGGACGGTATCGACGTGTGGGGCGTGCGGACCCTGGGGCAGCTGAAGAAATGGCTCGGCGGCACCGGCGCCCTGCACAACCGGGTCCATCCGGACCGCACGCCCGAGGAGCCGGTGGTGGACCTGGTCGACGTGGTCGGCCAGACGCAGGCGCGCTTCGCGGTGGAGGTGGCCGCCGCCGGCGCGCACCACCTCATGCTCACCGGGCCGCCCGGGGTGGGCAAAACGATGCTGGCGCAACGCCTTCCGGGCCTGCTGCCGCCGCTGTCGGAGAGCGAGTCGCTGGAGGTCACCGCGATCCACTCGGTGGCCGGGCTGCTGTCGGGGGACACGCCGTTGATCACCCGGGCGCCGTTCGTGGCGCCCCACCACAGTTCCAGCGTGGCGGCCCTGGTCGGCGGGGGCTCCGGGATGGCGCGCCCCGGCGCCGTCAGCCGGGCCCATCGCGGCGTGCTGTTCCTCGACGAGTGCGCCGAGATCCGGGTCAGCGCTTTAGAGGCTTTGCGAACGCCGTTGGAGGACGGCGAGATTCGCCTCGCCCGCCGCGACGGGGTGGCGTGCTATCCGGCCCGGTTCCAGTTGGTGCTGGCCGCCAACCTGTGCCCGTGCGCGCCGGCCGATCCGCGGGACTGCATGTGCCCGGCGGCGACCAAACGCCGCTACCTGGGCAAGTTGTCCGGGCCGTTGCTGGACCGGGTGGACCTGCGGGTGCAGATGGATCCGGTGCGGGCGACGGCGTTCTCGGGTCGCGACGGCGAATCCACGGCACAGGTGCGTCAGCGGGTGGCGGCCGCCCGCGCGGCCGCCGCGCAGCGCTGGCAGCCGCACGGTTTTCGCACCAATGCCGAAGTCAGCGGGACCCTGCTGCGCCGAAAGTTCCGCCCCAGCAAAGCGGCGATGGAGCCGCTGCAAAGGGCGCTGGATCGCGGCCTGATCAGCATCCGGGGCCTCGACCGCACGTTGCGGGTCGCGTGGAGCCTCGCCGACCTGGCGGGCCGCACGTCGCCCGGGCTCGACGAGGTCGCCGCCGCACTGAGCTTCCGCCAGCCGGGGACGCAGCGGTGAGCGCCCCGACGGGCCGGCAGCCCGCGCTGCGGGCGTGGGCGTATCTGTCCCGGGTGGCCGAACCGCCCTGCGCCGGGCTCGCCGCCCTGGCGCGGCGTGTCGGTCCGGTCGAGGCGGCCGAGCGGGTCCGGCGGGGCGCGGTCGACGGCGTCCTGGCCCGGCACACCGAGGCCAGGCGCGACATCGACACGTCGGCGGCCGATCTCGAGGCGATCGCCCGGCGGGGCGGCCGGTTGATCACGCCCGACGACGACGAGTGGCCGGTGCTGGCGTTCGCCGCGTTCGGCGGCGCCGAAGCACGGCGGCGCGGCGGCCCGCCGATGGTGTTGTGGGCGCAGGGGCCCGCCCGACTCGACGAGGTCGCACAGCGGGCCGCCGCCGTGGTGGGGACGCGCGCCTCGACGGCCTATGGCGAGCAGATGGCCGCCGAACTCGCCGCCGACCTGGCGCAACGCGACGTGGCCGTCGTCTCGGGCGGTGCCTACGGCATCGACGGCGCCGCCCACCGGGCCGTGCTGGATTGCGACGGGATCACCGTGGCGGTCCTCGCGGGCGGGCTCGACGTCCCCTACCCGGCCGGTCACACCGCGCTGCTGCACCGCATCGGCCAGCACGGGCTGTTGTTCACCGAATACGCCCCCGGTGTCCGCCCGGCCCGTCACCGGTTCCTGACCCGCAATCGCCTGGTGGCCGCCGTCTCAGGCGCGGCGGTGGTGGTGGAAGCGGGCCTGCGCAGCGGGGCGGCGAACACCGCGGCCTGGGCGCGGGCGCTGGGGCGGGTGGTGGCCGCGGTGCCCGGACCCGTGACCTCGTCGGCGTCGGCGGGTTGCCACGCGCTGCTGCGCGAGGGCGCCGAGCTGGTCACCCGCGCCGAGCACATCGTCGAGCTCATCGGCCACATCGGCGAACTGGCGCCGGACGAGCCGCGGCCGGTCACGCCGTTGGACGGCCTGAGCGAGGCCGAGCGCCGGGTATACGAGGCGTTGCCCGGCCGCGGCGCAGCCACGGTCGACGAGATCGCGGTCGCGTCGGGGCTGGTGCCCGAGCAGGCGCTGGGGCCGCTGGCGATGCTCGAGCTGGCCGGGTTGGTGCAGCGCCAGGACGGGTTGTGGCGAATCGTCCGGGCGACCGCGGGCCACGCTGCGTCAACGCCGCGGCTCGTATAGTCGAGGCGGGTCGGGCGTCGGACAGGAGGACACGTGGCAGGTCGACCGCTGCAATGCTTCGAAGTTGTCGGTACCGAGCAGCTCACCCCGCACATGGTGCGGGTGGTGCTGCGGGGCAAGAATTTTGACGCCTTCGTGCCCAGCAAGTTCACCGACTCCTACGTCAAGCTGGCGTTCGTCGCCGACGACGTGGACGTCGCCGGTCTTCCCGAGCCGCTGACCCTCGACAGCTTCGCCGGTCTGCCCCCGGAGAAGAGGCCGACGGTGCGCACCCTCACCGTCCGGCACGTCGACGTCGAGGCCCGCCAGATCGCGCTGGACATCGTCGTGCACGGCGAGCACGGGACGGCCGGCCAGTGGGCGGCCACCGCCCAACCCGGCCAGCCGATCTACCTGATGGGCCCCGGCGGCGCGTACACACCCGACCCGGCCGCCGACTGGCACCTGCTGGCCGGCGACGAATCGGCGCTGCCGGCCATCGCCGCGGCGCTGGAGGCGTTGCCGCCCAGCGCGGTCGGGAAGGCGTTCATCGAGGTGGCTGGGCCGGAGGACGAGATCCCGCTGACCGCACCAGATGGCGTCGAGGTGCACTGGGTGTATCGCGGCGGACGCGCCGACCTGGTGCCCGAGGACCGCGCCGGCGATCACGCCCCGCTGATCGAGGCCGTCACCAGCGCCCCGTGGCTGCCGGGGCAGGTGCACGTGTTCATCCACGGCGAGGCGCAGGCCGTCATGCACAACCTGCGGCCCTACATCCGCAAGGAGCGGGGCGTGGACGCGAAATGGGCGTCGTCCATCTCGGGTTACTGGCGCCGCGGCCGCACCGAGGAGACGTTCCGCCAGTGGAAGAAAGAACTCGCCCAGTCAGAATCCGAGGCGGAGGCGGCGAACTCGTCCGCCTGACCGCTCGACTGGCATTCTCTTTTCCATGGCATTCGCGGACTACCAGAACGAGATCTACTTCAAGGGCCTGCGCGGGCTCGCGCCCGCGCTGCCGATGGCCTTCGCGGAGCTGGAGGCCCGCGCCGAGCGGGCGATGTCGCCGTCGGTGTGGTCGTACGTCGCCGGCGGCGCCGGTGACGAACGCACGCAGCGGGCCAACCGGGATGCGTTCGATCGCTGGGGCCTGATCCCGCGCATGTTCGTCGGCGCCGCCGACCGCGACCTGTCGGTCCAGATGTTCGGCCTGACCTTGCCGGCGCCGGTGTTCATGGCGCCGATCGGCGTCATCGGCATCTGCGCCCAAGACGGCCACGGCGACCTGGCCACCGCGCGCGCCGCCGCGAAAACCGGTGTCCCGATGGTGGTTTCGACGCTGACCGCCGACCCGATGGAAGATGTCGCCGCCCAGTTCGGCGATACCCCCGGCTTCTTCCAGCTGTACACGCCGAAGGATCGTGACCTGGCCGCCAGCCTCGTGCGGCGGGCCGAAGCCGCCGGTTTCCAGGGCATCATCGTCACCCTCGACACCTGGATTCCCGGGTGGCGCCCGCGCGACCTGTCCACGGCCAACTTCCCGCAGTTGCGGGGGCTCTGCCTGAGCAACTACACCAGCGATCCGGTCTTCCGCGCCGGCTTGGCGCGCCCGCCCGAGGAGGACCCGCAAGGCACCGTGCTGCACTGGATCACGACCTTCGGAAACCCGTTGACCTGGGACGACCTCGAATGGCTGCGGTCGCTGACCGAGCTGCCGCTGATCATCAAGGGCATCTGCCACCCCGACGACGCCCGGCGCGCCAAGGACGGCGGCGTCGACGGCATCTACTGCTCCACCCACGGTGGGCGCCAGGCCAACGGCGGCCTGCCCGCGCTGGACTGCCTGCCGGGCGTGGTCGAGGCGGCCGACGGGCTGCCCGTGCTGTTCGATTCGGGCGTGCGCAGCGGGGCCGACGTCGTCAAGGCGCTCGCGCTGGGCGCGACGGCCGTGGGTATCGGCCGGCCCTACGCCTACGGACTGGCGCTCGGCGGCGACGACGGCATCGTGCACGTGCTGCGCTCGATCCTCGCCGAGGCGGACCTCATCATGGCCGTCGACGGCTATCCCACGCTCAAAGATCTCACCCCGGACACGCTGCGGCGCGTCGGCTAGAGCGCCCCGATCGGCCCTGCGACCGTGGGGGAGTGCAGGCGATCCTCGAGGAGTTCGACGAATACCTGGATTTGCAGTGCCTGCGTTCGGCGCACACCCGTCGCGCCTACCTGGGCGACCTGCGCTCGCTGCTCGCGTTCGCCGCGGAGCGCGGCGCCGGCCTGGACGGGTTGAGCCTGCCGCTGCTGCGCTCGTGGTTGTCTGCCGCGGCCGCGGCCGGCGTCGCCCGCACGACACTGGCCCGGCGCACCTCGGCGGTCAAGGCGTTCACCGCCTGGGCCGTCCGGCGTGGCCTGCTGGACACGGATCCGGCCGCGCGGCTTCAGGTTCCCAAGGCGCACCGCACCCTGCCCGCGGTGCTGCGCCAGGACCAGGCCCTCGACGCCATGGCCGCCGCCAAATCCGGTGCGCAGCAAGGTGATCCGATGGCCCTTCGGGACCGGCTCATCGTCGAGATGCTCTATGCCACCGGGATCCGCGTCAGCGAGCTGTGCGGCCTGGACATCGACGACGTGGACACCCGGCATCGGCTGGTCCGCGTCCTGGGTAAGGGCAACAAGCAGCGCAGCGTGCCGTTCGGGGCGCCGGCCGCCGAGGCGCTCGACGCGTGGCTGGCCGACGGGCGTCCCGCCCTGGTGAACGCCGACTCAGGCCCGGCGCTGCTGCTGGGCGCGCGGGGACGCCGGATCGACGTTCGCCAGGCCCGCACGGTGGTGCACCAGACCGTCGCCGCGGTGGACGGCGCGCCGGACATGGGTCCGCACGGCCTGCGGCACAGTGCGGCCACACACCTCCTCGAAGGAGGCGCCGACCTGCGCGTCGTCCAGGAGCTCCTCGGCCATTCCAGCCTGGCGACCACGCAGCTCTACACCCACGTGGCGGTGTCCCGGCTGCGCGCCGTGCACGACCAAGCCCACCCCCGGGCCTGAGCGCCGCCGCGGCCCCGGGCGACGGGCCGGCGTCGTCGCACGTCGCGTCGCACCAGTCCCATCGGCCACTCCAGACCCTGGCGGACGGCGCACTGCGAGTGCCCACCTCCGAACGACAACGCGTTTTCGCAGGTCATGGGCCCGCCCGAGATTGTCGCTCGGAGGTGGGCACAACGCCTGTCCACCCGCGCAGCGACGCGTGTGGCGCCTGTTACCCATGTTGTGCCGCGTCGTTCGGCGGCCGCAGTGGCTTGAGCCGGATCGGCGTCGACCTCAGCAGGCCCAGCGGATCGACGTAGTGGGCCCCCGACGCCGGACCCCACATCGCGCCCCAGTGCAAACACGCCGCGGTCCGGCACCCCGGATGGCCGGCCATCAACGTCCCGATCACGGTCCCGGCCGCCACCGACTGCCCGGCCCGCACGGCCGCCCGCACCGGCTCGTAGCTGGTGCGCAAGCCCCCGGGATGCGCCAGCGACACGACCGGCCGCCCGGCCAGCAGCCCGGCGAACACCACGGTGGCCGCGCCCGCCGCGTACACCGGCTGACCGGCGGCGCCGGCCAGGTCCACACCGCGGTGGCCGGGATGCCAATCCTGCACAGGGGCGTCGAACGCCCGGGTGACGGCCGGCGGCGGGCGCAACGGCCAGTCCAGGCGATCGTCGTCGGCCGCCGCCGGCACCGCGCTGACCAGGGCCGCACCCAACGTCAGCGCCATCCACCGCATCCAGGCAGTTCAGCGCGGCCCGCCCGGCGACGCCACCCGGCCGCACCGGCACTGTGGACGGCGACGCCGCCTGGGGAAGCGTGGCAAAAGCACCCGCCGAACCGGTGTAAACTGCTGGTCGCAGCTCGTCCGCGGGCTGACTTCGCGCGTCCGCATCGCGTCTCGGAGTTCCACGAGGAGAACGCAATCGCGTGCCGGGCGGTCCCGACCGGGTTTTCCGGCCGGGTCCGGCATCGCAGCAGGCGCCAGGGCCCGGCTTCACCCGATGCCAGGCGACAACCGACACAAGTAAGGCACAACCATGGCCGTCGTAACCATGAAGCAGCTGCTCGACAGCGGCACGCACTTCGGGCACCAGACCCGTCGCTGGAATCCCAAGATGAAGCGGTTCATCTTCACCGACCGCAACGGCATCTACATCATCGACCTGCAGCAGACGCTGACCTTCATCGACCAGGCGTACGAGTTCGTCAAGGAGACCGTCGCCCACGGCGGCACCGTCCTGTTCGTCGGCACCAAGAAGCAGGCGCAGGAATCCGTCGCCGCCGAGGCGACCCGCGTCGGCATGCCCTACGTCAACCAGCGCTGGCTGGGCGGCATGCTGACCAACTTCTCCACCGTGCACAAGCGGCTGCAGCGCCTCAAGGAGCTCGAGGCGATGGAGCAGACCGGTGGCTTCGAGGGCCGCACCAAGAAGGAAATCTTGATGCTGACCCGCGAGAAGAACAAGCTGGACCGCAGCCTCGGCGGTATCCGCGACATGGCCAAGGTGCCGTCGGCCATCTGGGTCGTCGACACCAACAAGGAGCACATCGCCGTCGGCGAGGCCCGCAAGCTCGGCATCCCGGTCATCGCGATCCTGGACACCAACTGCGACCCCGACGAGGTCGACTACCCGATCCCGGGCAACGACGACGCGATCCGGTCGGCCGCGTTGCTGACCAAGGTCATCGCCTCCGCCGTCGCCGAGGGCCTGCAGGCCCGCGCCGGGGTCGGCCGCGGCGACGGCAAGCCCGAGGCCGAGGCCGCCGAGCCGCTGCCCGAATGGGAGCAGGAGCTGCTCGCCTCCGCCGCTGCCAGCGCCCCCACCGACGCCGCTGCGGGCACCCCCGAACCAACCACCACTGAATCCTCCTAGGAAGGCTGAACATTGGCGAACTTCACCGCTGCCGACGTCAAGCGGCTTCGGGAACTCACCGGTGCCGGCATGCTCGACTGCAAGAACGCGCTGGCCGAAAGCGACGGCGACTTCGACAAGGCCGTCGAGGCGCTCCGGATCAAGGGCGCCAAGGACGTCGGCAAGCGCGCCGAGCGGGCGACGGCCGAGGGTCTGGTCGCCACCCAGGGCGGCGCGCTCATCGAGTTGAACAGCGAGACCGACTTCGTGGCCAAGAACGCGGAGTTCCAGGCGCTGGCCGACCAGATCGTGGCCGCGGCCGTGTCGTCGAAAGCCGCCGACGTCGACGCGCTCAAAGCCGCCAGCATCGGTGACAAAACCGTCGAGCAGGCCATCGCCGAGCTGTCCGCCAAGATCGGCGAGAAGTTGGAGCTGCGCCGGGTCGCGAACTTCGACGGCACCGTCGAGGCGTACCTGCACCGGCGGGCGGCGGACCTGCCCCCGGCGGTGGGCGTGCTGGTCGAGTACCAGGGCTCCGACAAGGAGGCCGCGCACGCGGTCGCCCTGCAGATCGCCGCGCTCAAGGCCCGCTACCTGTCCCGCGACGACGTGCCCGAGGACGTGGTGGCCAGCGAGCGCCGCATCGCCGAGGAAACCGCCAAGGCGGAGGGCAAGCCCGAGCAGGCCCTGCCCAAGATCGTCGAGGGCCGGTTGAACGGCTTCTTCAAGGACGCCGTGCTGCTCGAGCAGCCGTCGGTGTCCGACAGCAAGAAGACGGTCAAGGCCCTGCTCGACGACGCCGGTGTGACGGTGACGCGGTTCGTGCGCTTCGAGGTGGGTCAGGCGTAGCCGGCGCGCGTGAGCGGCTAGCGTCACTGCTATGCGGCACGTGCACGCGTTCGGCGACGACGCCCTCGGCGATCTCGACGCGGTCGGGCTCGCCGAGGCCATCCGCTCCGGACGCGTCGGCAGGGCCGAGGCGGTCGAGGCGGCGATCGCCCGCACCGAAGCCGTCGACCCGCTGCTAAACGGGTTGGCGTATGCGGCTTTTCAGCAAGCGCGGGCTGCGGCGCCTGACTCGCCGAGCGGCTACTTCGGGGGCGTCCCGACGTTCATCAAGGACAACGTCGACGTCGCGGGCCAGCCGTCGATGCACGGCACCGACGCGTGGACACGCCGCGACGCCGTCGCCGACAGCGTGTTCACCCAGCTGTACCTGGCCACCGGGATGACCTCGCTGGGCAAGACGCAGCTTTCGGAATTCGGTTTCAGCGCGTCGGCCGAACACCCGCGGCTGGGCCCGGTCCGCAACCCGTGGGACACCGAATACAGCGCCGGCGCATCGTCGTCGGGATCGGGGGCGTTCGTCGCCGCCGGTGTGGTGCCGATCGCGCACGCCAACGACGGCGGCGGCTCGATCCGCATCCCGGCGTCCTGCAACGGGCTCGTCGGCCTCAAGCCGTCGCGCGGGCGGTTGCCCCTGGACGCGGTGCTGCGCCGGATGCCGGTCGGCGTCGTCGTCAACGGCGTGGTGACCCGTTCGGTGCGCGACACCGCGGCGTTCTACCGGGAGGCCGAGCGGATCTGGCGCAACCCCAAGCTGGCCCCGGTCGGGGACGTCACCGGGCCCGGCCGGCAGCGGCTGCGGATCGCGGTGTTGACCCGCTCGATCCACCGCGAGTGCAGCCCCGCGGTGCGGGAACTGACGCTGAAATCCGCGGGTTTGCTCGAAGAGCTGGGCCACCGCGTCGAACACGTCGACGAACCGCCGGTGGCGGCCAGTTTCGTCGACGACTTCGTGCTGTATTGGGGATTCTTGGCGCTGGCCCAGGTGCGCGGCGGACGGCACATGTTCGGCGAGACGTTCGACCGCGCCAGGCTGGACTGCCTGACGCTGGGCCTCATGCGACACACCGGCCGCCACCTGCACCGGCTCCCGGCGGCGATCATGCGCCTGCGCGGGGCGCGGCGGCGCACCGCGCGGTTCTACGGCACCTACGACGCGGTGCTGACGCCGACCCTGGCCGACGAGACTCCCCGCATCGGGTTCCTGGCGCCGACCGACTATCAGCAGGTCATCAACCGGCTGATCGAGTGGGTGTCGTTCACCCCGCTGCACAATGTGACCGGCGAACCGGCGATCTCGCTGCCGTTGGCCCAATCCGCCCACGGCATGCCGGTGGGCATGATGCTGTCGACCGGTATGGGGCAGGAGTCGCTGCTGCTCGAACTCGCCTACGAACTCGAAGAGGCCCGGCCGTGGGCGCGGATCCAGGCCGGGTGATCAGGCCCGCTCGTCGGACCCGAGTTTTTCGAGCATCCTTTTGAATTCGCGCTGCTGCGTCTCGGTGAGCTTGCTCAGGATCCGTGCGTCGGCGCCGCGCACCGCCGCTTCGGCGCGCTTGAGCAGGGCGCGGCCCGCGCCGGTCAGGTTGGCCGGCAGCGCCCGCCCCGACGACACCGACGAGGGCCGCTCCACCGCACCGACGTCCTCCAGCTTGCGCAGCACCGTGTTCATCGCCTGCGGGGTGACGCCCGCGTGGCGGGACAGCTCGGCGCTCGACATCCCCGGGTGCATCGAAAGGATGCGCAGGCAAACGAATTCGGGCAGGGCCAGGTCCAACGGACTCAGCACCGCGGCAACCTCCGGCCGCAACACCGTCCCCACCCGGTACAGCAGATAGCCAAGGGGGGCGTCGTCCTGGTTCATGTCAACCATGTTGACATATGTTCGCCTGGCCGCGGCGCACATTTGCCGGACCGCGATTGCCCGGCCCGCAACGGGGTAACCGACCGGCGGTAACAGGTTTCCCGCACCGCTTTTGGCGCACGAGGAGGTTCGATGCCGAAGACGACGAAAGGCGGAGCGCCCAAGAAGAGCGAACTGCCCAGCACTTTGCGGCGTTCCAACGCCAAAGCGCAACGCACGTTCGCGAAATCCCACGACGCGGCCGCCGAGGAGTACGGCAGCGAGGAACGGGCCCACCGGGTGGCTTACGCCGCCGTCAAGCACAGTTTCGAAAAGGTCGGCGACCACTGGGAACCCAAGGAGAAGAAGGGTCCGTCCGACGAGCGCGCCGAGCGTGGCGGGCTGCGACCGCCCGGCGAGTCGGCCGAGGGCGTCGACGCCAACGCCAGCAAAAAGCACCTGCTCGACGTGGCCCGCCGCCTCGACGTTCCGGGCCGATCGACGATGAACAAAGCGGAATTGGTCGACGCGATCAAGAAGCACAATCGCCGCGCCCGCGGCCGCTGAGCGGAATCGCCAACTCCCGCGGTCCTTTGCGTTCGCGTGCGCACCGCGGCGATGCGGCGCCGTTTGCCGCCCGAGTCCGCGGGTACGTGACTGCCCGTGGTCGCGAAGCGTTCGCGCACAGACGAACCAGGGAGCAGTGACATGAGCGAGCCGGATTCCGTTATCCACAACCTCCGCGACACGCTCAACAACGAGCCCGGTCTCGCGGATCGGCTCGAGCGGTCTTTGCATCAGGCGCGGCGGCGGGCCGAATCCGAGCTGAACCCGGAGCTGTACGAGGCGCTCGAGTGGCCGCGCGACATCGGCGAGTACGAGTCCTACCTGAGGCGCTTCCTGAGATGGGTGCCCCACGAGTCGGACGCGGACGCCTGGAAGAACGAAAAGCGGCAGGCTCAAGAGGTCAGCGATCGCATGGCGCACTTCTACTTCCTGGTCGACCAGGGCGACGAGCCGGCCCAGGGCTCCGGTGTCTTTCGGGAATGGCTGACGGACTTCGCCCGGCAGTGGGGGAATTTCCTGGACACGCCGGAGTCGTTCAGCCCCGAAGCCCTGCAGTCGTTCATCGACAACGCGCCGGAGTACCGCATCCACGAGTCACTGGTCGACGGTGCCCCGAACGCGCCCAGCGGATGGCTGACCGCCAACCAGTTCATCGCGCGGGAAATCAACGGGGGGGCTGCGCCCGATCGCCGAGCCGACCACCAACCTGGTGGTGACCTCACCGGCCGACTGCAAATACCAGCACGCCTACGACATCGCTGCCGACTCGAGCATCCCCGCCACCACCGTCAAGAACGAAAAGTACGGCAACATCAAGCAACTCATCGAAGGAAGCCAATACAGCGAGAGCTTCGCCCGCGGCACCTTCGTCCATTACATGCTGCCCGTGCACGCCTACCACCGCTATCACCTGCCCGTCGCGGGACTGGTCGAGGAGTCCTTCCGGATCAACGGGAAAGTCTTCATGCGGGTGGGCCTGGAAGAACACGAGTTCGCCTCCAGCGACAGCGCCAGCAGCGGGTACGAGTTCTCCCAGACCCGCGGCGTGGTCACCGTCGACACCTCGCAATCGGACTGCGGCGACATCGGCATCGTGGCGGTCATCCCGGTGGGCATGGCCCACGTGTCGTCGGTCGTCCTCACCGCGGTGCCCGGCAAACACATGGCCAAGGGGGAGGAGTTCGGGTACTTCCAGTTCGGCGGCTCGGACATCATCATCCTCTTCCAGGAGGGGGTCGATCCCCAGCTGGACAGCAGTGAGGAGTTCCGGCTGGTCGGTTCGCCGGTGGCGCGCTGCGCCGCGCCGCGAAACCCGCAGTGAGGGTGATTATTACGCCGCCAAAGGGGTAAAAGCCCTGCCTGCGGGGGGCAAGACGGCTTCTCCGACGGTGCGGATTGAGCCGTTCGAGCTCGCATCGGTCGATCGTTTGTGGGCCTATCAGTCGGGGTAGTCAGCCGCAATGGCCGGTCTCCTGGGGCGACTGTGGATCACAGCGTGGCACAAGGTGCTGTCCTCGCCCCTTCTCACGCTCAACGGCTACGTCGCCTTCGACTTGCCGCGCACCGTAACCGCGTTGGGCACATCGCTGCTCATGGGCCTGGTGGCGGTGCACGCCTACCTGGCGGCCACCCGGCCCGGCCTGCCGCTGTATTTCTGGGTGTATCTGGCCGCGCTGATCGCCGCCTGCCTGGCCGTCGCCGCCGCGATGGCCTTTGCCGCCAAACCCCTTGTGCCGCAAGCGGGCTGGTACGCCGGCAGCCTGGTGTGCGCGGCCTTCCTGGTGATCTATCTGGTCAGCCGCTTTGTCAGCCTGCCGGGTCTGGTGGCGGTGACCGGGCGGTGGGACCTGGCCCCGGGAACGTTTGCCATGGCGTTGGCCGGTGCCTTCATCGCCGTGCACACCACCGTCCTGTCCGGCATCAACGTGGCGTATCCGCAACGACAGAACTGGCGCGACTGAACGGTGACGACATGACAGTGCTCGACTATCCGGCGTGGCTGCGCATCGACCACTGGCTCAATGTCCTTTTTCTGACGCTGGTGATCCGCAGCGGCATCGAGATCCTGTCCACGCACCCGAAGCTGTACTGGCACGACGACAGCAGGCCCGGCAGCGAGTGGGCGCGCTTCACGGTCAAGGAAATGCCGGTCAACAAGCTCTACGACACCCTCGACGAGGAGGAGGACTACAGCTCGCTGTTCTCGTTGCCCGGCCACAAGAAACTCGGCATGGGCCGCCACTGGCACTTCTTCTCGGTGATCGGCTGGATCCTCGTCGGCCTCTCGTATTACATCCTGCTGTTCGCCACCGGGCAGTGGCACCGGTACTGGCCGGCGTCGTGGTCGATCTTCGGTGAGGCGTGGAACGACATCGTCACCTACATGAGCTTCAACCTGCCGCCGCTGCTGCCGGGCGAGCCACTGGACGCCATCCAGAAGCTGACCTACGCCGGGGTCATCTTCGTGCTGGCGCCGTTCCAGATCCTGACGGGTGCCGCGCAGTCACCGGCCATCGAGGCCGCGTTCCCCTGGTATGTGCGCATGTGGGGCGGCCGGCAATGGGCGCGCAGCCTGCACTTCCTCGGCCTGATCGCGTTTGTGGTGTTCATCGTCATCCACCTGTCGATGATCTTCTTCTGGAGTTGGGGCCAGCTCACCGCGTCGATGATCTTCGGTTCCGTGCGCAACATCGGTTGGGCCACCGCCCTGTCGCTGGTGATCGTCGCCGCCATCGTCGCCGTCCACGTCGCGGCGACGGTGTGGAGCCTGCGCCGGCCCGTTCAGGTGCGCCGCGTGCTCGGCGCCGTGGTCACCCGCGCCCGCAAAATCCTGTTGCGGCCGCTGAATTCGAGGCAGAACTACCCCGAGCGGATGACGTCCAAGGAGCACCGGGTCAACGGCAAGCCGCCGACCAGCGCCGAGTACAAGGTGATGGCCGTGCACAACTTCGTCGATTGGCGCGTGCGGGTGGGCGGGCTGGTGGAAAACCCGGTGACGCTGGACCTCGACGCGCTGCGCGGCCTGGCCGAACAGCAATCGCAACGCGTGATGCACAACTGCGTGCAGGGGTGGACCAGCATCGGCCAGTGGAGCGGAATTCCGCTGGCCCAACTCGCCGATCATGTGCGTCCGCTCCCGCAGGCGAAGTACATCTGCTTTTTGACCATGCAGGACACCGGCCGCGACGAGCCCAGCGCGGAGGGGGAGGGCCAGTTCTACGAGGTGATCGATCTCGAACTCGCCTACAAGCCACAGACTTTGCTGGCCTACGAGATGAACGGGAAGCCGCTGCCCATCAAGCACGGGGCGCCGCTGCGGCTGCGGGTGGAGACCCAGGTCGGTTTCAAGATGGCGAAGTGGATCAACCAGATCGAGTTCATCGACGACTACTCCGGCATCGGCCACGGCCTTGGGGGCTGGCGCGAGGACAACGTCCACTACGACAAGGACGTGGAGATCTGACATGCCCGACCCTTCGGCAACGCGTCCCGAGCTGATCGACCTGCAAAGCGTTGAGCGCGAACGAGTTTCAGAGCTGGTGGCCGTCAAGGGCGGGCACTGTGCCGGCTGCGGCGGCAAGGATTTCGCCGTCGGGCACGCGCTGTATCTCGGATTCTTGTTCCTCGACGAGGACGACGACGCCTTCATGGTGGCGTTGACGTGCCGCAACGACGGCTGTCCGGCCCCGCGCACCGGAATCGTGTTGGCCGCCAACGAGTTTTTGTCCGACTATCGGGAGATCTCCGACGTCGAGGACATCGCGAGCCGCGCCAGGGCGAGACAGGCTAGCGCAACGTGGGGTGGCTCGGGGTATCGGTGAATCGCGGCCGGGCGAGATCGAACCTCTCGATCAACTCCGACACGGAACGCAGGTCGTCACACAGGGATTGGAACCGTCGTTCGGAGGGCTCGTCGAGCACGCCCAGGCAACTGTAGTGCACCAGCCGCCGGAACCTCCCGGCGAGCGCTGCCCCCCAACGGATTCCGAAGTCGTAGGCCTGCCCTTCGGGAACGTCGTCGCGTCGCGCGAGCTCTTTGAGCGCCGCGATCTGCTCATCGAGCAGCTCGAAGTCGTCATCGATGCCGATCGGCTCGGGCCGCCGCGCTGTCGTGCTCACCTGACCTCCCTCACAGGCGTGGCTTCGCCACGCTGATCACGTGGGGCTGGCCGCGCAGGGTCAGATATACCCGCTTGGGCCCGATCGCCATCCCGGACAGCGGCGCCGAAGCGACCGGGCCCGACGGCAATCCCGCCCGGTAGTCGAGGGTGCGGATCACCCGGATGGTCCCGTTCGGAAAGCCGGTGAAGCTCGCGGTTTCCAGCACCGTCACGTCGCGGTCGGTGGCCGCGTAGATGCGCGTGTCGTCGGTGCCCAGATAGCGGATCGGCGACGACAGTTCGGTTCGGGCCAGCACCTCGAGCCCGTCGCCGCCGCGACGCGAGTCGACCGCGTACAGCACCTTGTCGTCGCGCCCGGCCACATAGCTGCGGGTGACCTGGGTTCCGTCGCCCGCCCACACGGCGACGGCCATCGGAAGCGAGCCGCGTTCTTCGGGCGGCGACGTGGGCCCCTTGTAGTAGCGGATGCCCGAGGCGCCGTAGAGGTGGTACTCGATTTGCCGCCCGCGGTTGGACCCGTCGATCGTGTCGGCCGGCTCCCCGGCGTAGGTGGCCGTCGGCAGCTTGCGGAACCCGTACTGGTCCACCGGCGTCACCGACGAACCGTCCGCGGCGAGCGCCAGCAGCACCCGCATGCCGGCGTCCTCGGCGAGGTAGGAAGGCGCGGGGCCGGCGTCGATTTCGGCGACCGGCCGCAGGGTCGCGATGTCGACGACGGCGACCTTGCCGCGTTCCGGCTGCGGCACGAAGACGTGGCGGTCGTCCTTCTGGCTGATCTGCAGGTTGCGCCCGGACCCCATCGGGGCCGACAGCCGGGTATGGGCGGTGCCCGGCCCGGCGTAGCCGATCGCGGCCAGCCGGTGATCGTCGGTGAGGCCCAGCAACTCGTGGTCGTGATAGGACCAGACCGGGTCATGCAGGGTCGCGTCGATGGTCGCCACGCTGACCGCCGGCGCGCTCTCCAGCGAGGACCCGGGCGCCGAACAACCCGCTACCGCCACGACTGCGGCGGCCGCCGCGACCGACCACCGTCGCAACCTTCGTCGCTGACCGCTCCCGATGGCCACGATCGGTGCCATCCTTTCGCCGTTTCGCCCGTCCGGGCTGTACCCCGCCGGGCGGCCCGTTACACCTGCGAGAGGACGCGACGGGAGCGCCGCCTACAGAATCGGCCGCCCGCCCGTGACGGCCACCCGCGCCCCGGAGATGTAGCTCGCGTCGTCGGAGGCCAGCAGCACGTAGAGCGGGGCGAGTTCGGCGGGCTGGCCGGCACGCCCCAGCGGCACGTTGTCGCCGAAGGACTCCACGCTGTCCGGCGGCATCGTCGACGGGATCAGCGGCGTCCAAATCGGACCCGGCGCCACGCTGTTGACCCGAATCCCCTTCTCGCCCAACAGCTGAGCCAAGCTGGCGGAGAAATTGGCGATCGCCGCCTTGGTCGCCGCGTAGGGCGCCAGGGTCGGATTGGGGCTGTCGGAGTTCACCGACGAGCTGCCGATGATCGACGAGCCGGCGTTCAGGTAGGGCAGGGCCGCCTTGGCGAGGTAGAAATACGCGCCCACGTTGAGCCGGAAGGTGTAATCCCACTCCTCGTCGCTGATCTCGTCCAGGCTCTTGCGCATCATCTGATACGCGGCGTTGTTGACCAGGATGTCCACGCCGCCCAATTCCTGCACCGCCCGGTCCACGACGGCGCGGCAATGGGCGGCGTCGGAGAGGTCACCGGGCACCAGCACGCACTTGCGTCCGGCGTTGGTGACGTAGCGGGCCACGTCGCGCGCGTCGTCGTCCTCGTTGAGGTACGCGATCAGCACGTCGGCGCCCTCGCGCGCGAAGGCGATCGCGACCGCACGCCCGATGCCGCTGTCGCCGCCGGTGATGATCGCCTTTTTGCCGAGGAGTTTTCCCGAGCCCTGGTAAGTGTTTTCACCACAATCGGGAATTGGATCCATCTGGGCCTGCACGCCCGGGACGGATTGTTGTTGCGCGGTAAAGCCCATCTGATTTCCTTTGCCTCGCTCGAAAGTTCGCCATGTCATTGGAGAAGCCGAACCGGGCAAACGCCGGCGCTCCGCTTCCCGCTTTACGATTCGCGACGGGTCGGGCCGGCGGTCGGAACGTCCGGATCGTCGTCGGCCGGGGGCTCCGGGTCCCGCCACTCCTCGCTACGGCTGGACCGATTGCCGCGGACCGTGCCTTCCAGTTCGTGCTTGAGCTCGTCGTCTTCCCGTGAGCTGTGCTTGGAGTTGCCACGTTGCACGCGATCGCCCCCTTCGCGGATGTCTGGGCCTGTGCTCGGAATGTCTTCGCGCACCGGTTACCCGGCGGCGCACGGCTTAATCGGGGCCCGCGGCGGGTGTTAGCGGTGATGCGGGTGTTGTGTGCTGTTACCAAAGATGTCGTCGGCGAAAACACCCGCATTTCGCCAGCTAATGGACCCGATTATTGGCGTGCGGCGCGGGTAGATGTTTAAAGCCGGAGCCGCATGGCTATTTCGCTGCGTATATCCGCATGCCCTTGACGGGGGGCGTTTGTGTGCGACGAAAGGAATGAATAATGAAGGTCACCAAGACGGCTATTAAGACAGTTGCCGCCGCCGGGATTGCGGCCGCGGGCGTTTTCGCCGCGGCGCCGGCTTTGGCTTCGCCGCCGCCCAACATTCAGGGATTCGGCACCAGCGAACAGTTCGTGGACGGCGCCCTGATCACCAATTACACCGTGAGCAACCTGCAGCCGAGCAATGTCACCATCCCGGGCTACACGCCCAAGGGCACGCTCTACCAGGCGGACATCAGCGCCCGGTCGGAGGCCGGCCTCGTGACCCCGATGGTCAACGACTTCATCGCCCGCGGACCCAACGGTCAGAACTACCGGGTGATCGACAAGGTCGGGACGCCGAACGGGCTCAGCCCCGCGCCGATCCCGCAGGGCAGTGAATCCACCGGCACGCTGTACTTCGACGTGACCGGCGCGCCCCCCAACGGCGTCGTCTACAACGACGGCATGCAAGACGTCCTGATCTGGACGTCGAACGTGGAGGGCGGCTCCGCGTCCGGGACGATCAACAGCCCGGCGCCCGGCGCGCCAAACAGCCCGGCACCCGGTGCCCCCCCGGCGCCGGCGCCCAGCGCCTGATCCGGCCGGCAAAACTCCCCGCACCCCGGTGGTGCGGGGAGTTTTTGCGTCCCGGCGAATCGGGCGCGGGTGAACCGGGTATCCGGCATTCATGAGTAACCCGGACCACAGGCCGGCGAGCGTGCGCAAACAAGCGCAACGCAACGCCGAGCGAACGCGAGCGGCGATGGACGAGCGGCGCAGCGGACAGGGCGGCGGGCTGAGCGGCTGGGTCGCCGAGCGCGCCGGCCGCTGGGATCTGTCCGGCCAGGACGAGGCCGCCCTGCAGCGACAGAAGTATTTGTGGAATGTGCTGGTGGACTATTGGTTTCGGATGGAGATCGACGGCTGGGAGAACATCCCGGAAGCACCGCCGGCGCTGCTGGTCGGGATCCACTCCGGGGCCCCGTTCGTGTGGGACGCCTGGACGGTTGGTCTGCAATGGTGGCGACGGTTCGGCCAGGACCGGCCGCTGCACGGCACCGCCCATGACGCGTTGATGGCAATTCCGTTGTTCGGGCGCTACTTCCGGTCGATGGGGGTGCTTCCGGCCGCCCCGGACGCGATCGCCACCGCCCTGGCCGAAGGGCGTGACGTCGCGCTGTGGCCGGGTGGGGAAGTGGACTCGCTGCGCCCGTGGACCGAGCGCGATCGGGCCAACCTCGCCGGGCGGACGGGCTTCGTCAAGATGGCGATCCGGGCCGGGGTGCCGATCGTGCCCATCGCCACCGTCGGCGGGGCCGACGCGATGCCCGTGCTGATCCGCGGCGACCGGCTGTCAAAAGCCTTGCGACTGGACCGGTTACTGCGGCTCAAGGTGTTCCCGCTGGCGATCTCGCTGCCGTGGGGGATCGCCCCGGCGACGCTGCCCCAACTGCCCCTGCCGGCCAAGATCAGGACGCGCTTCATGCCCGCCGTGGAACTCGACCACGACCCCGCGCGGGCGGACGACGAGGAATACGTCGACCGCAAATACCACGAAGTGCAGGATTCCATCCAGGAGGGCATGGACGCGCTGGCGCGCAAGCGCGCCTTCCCGTTCTTCGGGTGACGGCCGCGAAAACCGTTGCGGCCATGTCGATGAGGGCGTCGTGAATCAGGTTGCGCGCGTGGGTGTCAGCGCCGGATCGGCGAGCACCCACTCCGGTTGCGGGGGCGTGGGCGCCCGGTAACCGACCCCGCGGACGGTGCCGACCATGAATTCGTGCCGGGTGCCGAGCTTGGCGCGCAGTCGCCGGATGTGGACGTCGACCGTGCGGGCCCGGCTGTTGCTGTCGTAGCCGCACGCCTCCCGCATCAATCGGGTGCGCGTGAAGGCCTGGCCGGCATGCAGCACAAGGAAACTCAGCAATCTGAACTCGGTCAGGGTCAGAGTCAGGTCGTGGCCGTCCAGCGACGCGGTGAAGCTCGCCGGGTGCAGGCGGAGGTCGCCGAACTTCAAGATGCCGTCGGCGGTGCCGCGGCGGCGGCCGACCGCCAGCCGCAGCCGCGCCCGCAGCTCGTCCGCGCCGGTGCCGGGCAGCATCACGTCGTCGAAATTGCCATCGGTGTCGACCGCGGCGCAATCCGCCGGCCTCACCAGGGCCACCACTGCGGTAGCGGGATTCTGCGCCGCCAGTCGGCGGCTAACCGCTTGGGCCGCAGGCATGTTGCTGCGCGCGTCGACGATCGCCACGTCGGCGGTGGCGCAATGACCGTCGTCGGTGTGGGCGGTCAGCGCCACGCGCGCCGGGAGCGCAAACGTGGTCAAATCCGGTAAGGCAGATTCGAAATCAGCCTCGTCGGTGAGCACCACAATGTCCATCGACCTGTCCAACGACATCTCCAACCTCGTGAGGTCCCTGCGTTCCCCCCGGTCCGTAGGCGCCTCGCGCGAGATGTCCGGCAGCGCTAGGGCTGTTTACCCACTCGGCCGAAAACTATGCAAAGCTATGCAAACTCAGGTCGGCGCGCTGGAGAAAGTCGATGGGCCCGGCCCATTTTCATGGACCGGACCCATCTTTCCCATCAAGCTACTGGTTGGACTTCTGGCGCTCCTCGGCCGCCTCGGCGCCGCCACGCGCGGCTTCCGCCTCGGCTTCCTTCTTCGCCGCGTCACGCTGCGCTTCGGCCTTGTCCTGCTGCGCCTGGCCCTCACGGGTCAGGTCATCGCGACCGGCCACCGCGCCTACGGCCTCCTTGGCCTTACCCTTGACGTCCTCGACGACGCCCTTCACCGCTTCAGCGGGTCCCGACTTGTTTTCTTCCGCCATGGATCCGTTCCTCCTCGTTGGCGTACTGTGAGCGATCCACGCTCAACGATCGCGAGCGATCGATCCGTCATACGGCGAACCCGGTCCTCATTGCTCGAGACCGCATATGTCACCGCGTTGTAGCGGGTTCCCCTGCCGTCGGCGGCTCAAACTCCGCGCCGGGCGCCGGAACATTCGGTACCGGCAGGCTCGAAAATCGCTCGCGCACGCCAACTGTGCGCATAATGCACCCCACCGACGCCCCGTTGTGCTGCGATGAGGCAGGATGTGAAATGCCGTTCCGGATGAGATCGCCCGGGATGGCACTCTCATGCGAGGAGTCTGATGACGGAGTCCAGGGAGCCCCACGTCGCCGGCCCGGCGGCTCCGAGGCAGGAGCCCACGAACGGACTGGCTTCCGGCCAGGCGCTGACCCGGGCCAGGTATTCGCGAGTGCTACTCAAGCTCGGCGGCGAAATGTTCGGCGGCGGCCAGGTCGGCTTGGATCCCGACGTCGTGGCGCTGGTGGCGCAGCAGATCGCCGAGGTGGTCCGCGGCGGCGTCCAAGTCGCCGTCGTGATCGGCGGCGGCAACTTCTTCCGGGGGGCGCAGCTGCAGCAGCGCGGCATGGAACGCACCCGTTCGGATTACATGGGAATGCTGGGCACCGTCATGAACAGCCTCGCGCTGCAAGACTTTCTGGAGAAGGAAGGCATCGTCACCCGCGTCCAGACCGCGATCACCATGGGTCAGGTCGCCGAGCCCTACCTGCCCCTGCGCGCCGTACGCCACCTGGAAAAGGGGCGGGTGGTGATCTTCGGCGCCGGCATGGGCCTGCCGTACTTCTCCACCGACACCACCGCCGCGCAGCGGGCGCTCGAGATCGGCGCCGAGGTGGTGTTGATGGCCAAGGCCGTCGATGGCGTCTTCTCCGCGGACCCGCGGCAGTATCCCGAGGCCGAGCTGATCACCGCGATCAGTCATCGCGAGGTCATCGACCGCGGGCTACGAGTGGCCGATGCCACCGCATTCAGCCTGTGCATGGACAATGGCATGCCGATCCTGGTGTTCAACCTGCTGACCAATGGCAATATCGCCCGGGCGGTCGCTGGTGAGAAAATCGGGACTCTGGTCACCACCTGATGAGGAGCGGCGCAGATGATTGACGAGGCTCTCTTCGACGCTGAAGAGAAAATGGAGAAGGCCGTAGCGGTCGCCCGCGACGACTTGTCGACCATCCGGACCGGGCGCGCCAATCCCGGCATGTTCTCGCGGATCGTGATCGATTACTACGGCGCCGCCACCCCCATCACGCAGCTGGCGAGCATCAACGTCCCCGAGGCGCGCCTGGTGGTGATCAAGCCCTACGAGGCGAGCCAGGTGGGCGCGATCGAGACGGCGATCCGCAACTCCGACCTGGGCGTGAATCCCACCAATGACGGCACCCTGATCCGGGTGGCGGTCCCGCAGCTCACCGAGGAACGCCGCCGCGAGCTGGTCAAACAGGCCAAGAGCAAGGGGGAGGACGCCAAGGTCTCGGTGCGCAACATCCGCCGCAAGGCGATGGAGGAGCTGCACCGCATCCGCAAGGACGGCGAGGCCGGCGAGGACGAGGTCGGCCGGGCCGAAAAGGACCTGGACAAGACCACGCACCAGTACACCACCCAGATCGAAGAGTTGGTCAAGCACAAAGAAGGCGAGCTGCTGGAGGTCTAGCGACCGCTCGGCAGCTAAGTTGACTCAGGCCCGTGGCTACCCCAGATCCCGGCGCAGGCACCCCGCCCGACGAGCCCGGCGCCGCAGCCCAGCCGGAGCCTGCGTTCACGGCGATGCCCCCGCCCGCGAAGAAGCCCTCGCGGGCCGGCCGCGACCTGCGCGCCGCGATCGCGGTGGGCGCCGGCATCGGCGGCGCTTTGGTCGTCACCCTGGTGTTCGCCCCCCGCTTCTGGGTCCCGATCGTCGCGATGGCCATCCTGGTCGCCACCCACGAGGTGGTGCGGCGGCTGCGTGAAGGCGGATTCGTCATTCCGGTCATCCCGTTGCTGGCCGGCGGGCAGCTCACGGTGTGGCTGACCTGGCCGTTCCACGCCGCCGGGGCGCTGGCGGGCTTCGGTGTCACGGTGGTGGCGTGCCTGTTTTGGCGATTGTTCATGCAGGACAACCGCACACCGCCCGAACCCGCCGGTGGGTCCCCGTCGCCGTCCTACCTGCGCGACGCGTCCGCCACTATTTTTCTGGCCGCGTGGGTGCCGCTGTTCGCGTCGTTTGCCGCGTTGCTGGTGTATCCCGCCGACGGCGCGGGGCGGGTGTTCTGCCTGATGATCACGGTGGTCGCGTCGGACGTGGGCGGCTACGCCGTCGGCGTGTTGTTCGGCAAGCACCCGATGGTCCCGGCGATCAGCCCGAAGAAGTCCTGGGAGGGGCTCGCCGGTTCGCTCGTCCTGGGCATCACCGCGGCGACCCTGACCGCGACCTTCCTCGCCGGCAAACCGCCGTGGGTGGGCGCGCTGTTGGGTCTGGTGCTGGTGCTGACCTGCACGCTCGGCGATCTGGTGGAGTCGCAGATCAAGCGCGACCTCGGCATCAAGGACATGGGCCGGCTGCTGCCCGGCCACGGCGGACTGATGGACCGGCTCGACGGCGTCCTGCCGTCGGCGGTCGCGGCGTGGACGGTGCTGACGCTCGTTCCCTAGGTCGGCCCGACGTGACCGATACTGGACAGGTCATGGTCCAACAACTGGTGTTCTCCGAGCCGCGACCCGGCAAGCCGCCGCGGCACCTGGCCGATCTCGACGCGGACGGCCGCGCTGCCGCCGTCGCCGAGCTGGGCCTGCCGGCCTTTCGCGCCAAGCAGTTGGCGCATCAGTACTACGGGCGGCTGATCGCTGACCCGCGGCAGATGACCGACCTGCCGGCCGGGCTGCGCGACGCGATCGCCGACACGATGTTCCCGATCCTGCTCACCGCGGTCTCCGAGGTGGCCTGCGACGCCGGCGAGACGCGAAAGACGTTGTGGCGGGCCCTCGATGGGGTCACCGTGGAGTCGGTGTTGATGCGCTATCCGCAGCGCAACACGGTGTGCATCTCGTCGCAGGCCGGCTGCGGCATGGCGTGTCCGTTCTGTGCGACGGGCCAGGGCGGGTTGAGCCGTAACCTGTCGACGGCCGAGATCCTCGAGCAGGTGCGCGCCGCCGCCGCGGTGCTGCGCGACGACTTCGGCCCCCCCAGTCAGCGGCTGTCCAACGTGGTCTTCATGGGCATGGGGGAGCCGTTGGCCAACTACGCCCGGGTGGTCGCCGCGGTGCGGCGCATCATCGCGGCGCCGCCCCACGGGTTCGGCATTTCGGCCCGTTCGGTGACGGTGTCGACGGTGGGCCTGGCGCCCGCGATCCGCAAACTCGCCGACGAAGGGCTCGCGGTGACCCTGGCGCTGTCGCTGCACGCGCCCGACGACGAACTGCGCGACACGCTGGTGCCGGTCAACAACCGGTGGAAGATCGCCGAGGCGCTCGACGCCGCACGGTATTACGCCGACGTCACCGGCCGGCGGGTATCGGTGGAGTACGCGCTGATCCGTGACGTCAACGACCAGCCGTGGCGGGCGGACCTGTTGGGGCAGCGGCTGCATCGCGCGCTGGGGCCGTTGGTGCACGTCAACCTGATCCCGCTGAACCCGACGCCGGGCAGCGAGTGGGATGCGAGCCCGAAGGCGGTCGAGCGCGAGTTCGTGCGGCGGGTCCGCGCCAAGGGCGTGTCCTGCACGGTCCGCGACACCCGCGGCCGCGAGATCAGCGCCGCGTGCGGCCAGCTGGCCTTCGAGAACCGGTAGCTCGCTGGGGGCGGATGAACCGGACTACGGGCTGTCCCGTCGAGTAGGGCATGACTCCGGTAATGAGGTGTTCCATGAGGATTCGCTTGTCAGCCCTGAACAAAGCGTTTGCCGCGGCGCTGGTCGTCGGCACGATGATGGTCGGCGTGGCCAGCGGACCACGTGCGCAGGCCGCCGACGACCGATTGCAGTTCACCGCGACGAGCCTGAGCGGTGCACCCTTCAGTGGCGCCAGTTTGCAGGGCAAGCCGGCGGTGCTGTGGTTCTGGACGCCGTGGTGCCCGTACTGCAACGCAGAGGCCCCGGGCGTCAGCCAGGTCGCGGCCGCCAACCCCGGCGTCGCTTTCGTCGGCATCGCGGCGCACGCGGACGTGGGTGCGATGCAGAGCTTCGTCTCCAAGTACAACCTGAATTTCACCACCCTCAACGACGCCGACGGCGCCATCTGGGCCCGCTACAACGTCCCCTGGCAGCCCGCCTACGTGTTCTACCGTGCGGACGGCAGCTCGACCTTCGTCAACAACCCGACCTCGGCGATGTCACAGCAGGAGCTCTCCGACCGGGTCTCCGCGCTGAGGTCCTGACCCGGTGGACCAGGGTCTGGTCGGCCTGGCGTTCGCCGCCGGATTGGTGGCCGCGCTGAATCCGTGTGGGTTTGCCATGCTGCCCGCCTACCTTTTGCTGGTGGTGCGCGGCCGGCGACCCGGCGAACGCTCCGCGGTGGCCGCCACGGGGCGGGCGCTGGCGGCCACCGTCGGGATGGCGCTGGGCTTCTTGACGGTGTTCGGCGTGTTCGGCGCGCTGACCGTGTCGGCGGCCACGACCGTGCAGCGCTACCTGCCGTACGCCACCGCGCTGGTCGGCGTGGTGTTGATCGTGCTGGGTGCCTGGCTGCTGTCGGGTCGAGAACTGTCGGCCCTGGCCTCGCGGCCGCTGGGGCCGAGGTGGGCCCCCACGGTGCGGCTGGGCTCCATGTACGGCTACGGCATCAGCTACGCGGTCGCCTCACTGTCGTGCACCATCGGGCCGTTCCTGGCCGTCACCGCAGCCGGCCTGCGCGGGGGATCGATCGTCACCGGCGTGGCGATCTACCTCTCCTACAGCGCGGGGCTGACCCTGGTCGTCGGTGTGCTCGCCGTCGCCGCCGCGACGGCGAGCACCGCGATGGTGGACCGGCTGCGCCGAATCCTGCCGTTCGTCAACCGGATCGGTGGCGCGCTGCTGGTGCTGGTCGGGCTGTACGTGGCCTACTACGGCAGCTACGAGGTGCGCCTGTTCGGCGCAAACGGCAACCCGCGGGACGCGGTGATCACCGCGGTCGGTCGTCTGCAGGGTGCGACTGCCGGCTGGGTGCACCAGCACGGAATATGGCCGTGGGTGATGGCCGTGCTCGCGTTGGCGGTCGTCGTGATCGGCGGCGCCTGGCATCGCCGGGTGAAACGCCAGGGCAAACGGGGAGCGGCTACCTGATCCAGCCGCGCCGGCGGCCCCACAGGTCGCGGATCAGGACGACGAGGACCAGGGCCGCGAAGCCGATCAGGAACCAGTCCTCGATGTGGCCGACGTGGTTGCCGCGCAGCATCGCCAGCAACAGCCCGAAGATGCACAGGCCGACGATGTGCCAGGTCCGGTGATTGATCCGGCTCCAACCCCACGCCGCCGACGGCACCTCGACGGAGTCGACGCCGGTGAAGTGTTCGACCTCGGTACTGGCCACGGCGAATCCCTTTCGGATCGGATCGGCTTGCTGAACCCAAATTCTGGCACAAGGCCGCGCCGCGGGCGCGGCCGCATCGTGGCCCCCGTCCGGGCCGGGCGGCACAATGAATGGGTGACCAACCCGACGACCGACGGGCGAACCCCGGGCCGCGTGCGCGTGCTGGTGCTGGGCAGCACCGGCTCCATCGGCACCCAGGCGCTGGACGTCATCGCGGCCAATCCGGACCGCTTCGAAGTGGTCGGCCTGGCCGCGGGTGGGGCGAACCTGGACACGCTGTTGCACCAGCGCGCCGCCACCGGTGTGACCAACATCGCGGTCGCCGACGAGGCGGCGGCGCGGCGGGCCGGCGACATCCCCTTTGCCGGGCCCGAGGCCGTGACCCGGCTGGTCCAGGAGACCGAGGCCGACGTCGTCCTCAACGCGCTGGTGGGGGCGCTGGGCCTGCGGCCCACCCTGGCCGCGCTGGAGTCGGGCGCCCGGCTGGCGCTGGCCAACAAGGAATCGCTGATCGCCGGCGGTCCGCTGGTGCTCAAGGCCGCCAAGCCGGGCCAGATCGTGCCGGTCGACTCCGAACATTCTGCGCTGGCCCAGTGCCTGCGGGGCGGGACCCCCGACGAAGTCGCCAAGCTGGTGCTGACCGCGTCCGGCGGCCCGTTCCGCGGCTGGACTGCCGCCCAGCTCGAGGACGTGACTCCCGAGCAGGCCGGCGCCCACCCGACGTGGTCGATGGGCCCGATGAACACGCTGAACTCGGCCTCGCTGGTCAACAAGGGGCTCGAGCTCATCGAGACCCACCTGCTGTTCGGCCTTCCCTATGACCGCATCGAGGTGGTCGTGCACCCCCAGTCGATTGTTCATTCGATGGTCACCTTCGTCGACGGCTCGACCCTCGCCCAGGCCAGCCCGCCGGACATGAGGCTGCCGATCGCGCTGGCCCTGGGCTGGCCACGCCGGGTGCCCGGCGCGGCCGCCTCCTGCGACTTCAGCACGGCGTCTAGCTGGGAATTCGAGCCCCTGGACAACGACGTCTTTCCCGCCGTCGAGTTGGCCCGGCACGCCGGGCAGACCGGCGGCTGCCTGACGGCGGTCTACAACGCCGCCAACGAGGAGGCGGCGCAGGCGTTCCTGGTGGGCCGCATCGGGTTCGGTGCCATCGTCAAAACCATCGCCGACGTGCTGCACGCCGCCGACCAATGGGCCGTCTCACCCGCTAACGTGGATGAGGTACTCGACGCGCAGCGCTGGGCACGGGAGCGGGCGCGGCGTGTCGTCGCACAGGCGCAGCCCGCCAACTTATCGGTCAAAGCCTCCGGAGCGGTGTGAGAAAGGTCCTCGCAGCCTAATGATGTTCGTCATCGGCATTGTGCTGTTCGCACTGGCCATCCTGATCTCGGTGGCCCTGCACGAGTGCGGCCATATGTGGGTTGCGCGCGCCACCGGCATGAAGGTGCGGCGCTACTTCGTCGGCTTCGGCCCCACGCTGTGGTCGACCCGCCGCGGCGAGACCGAGTACGGCCTCAAGGCCGTGCCGCTGGGCGGATTCTGCGACATCGCCGGCATGACCTCGGTGGAGGAGCTGGCGCCCGACGAGACCGACCGCGCCATGTTCAAGCAGGCGGTCTGGAAGCGCGTCGCGGTGCTGTTCGCCGGGCCCGCCGCGAACTTCGTCATCTGCCTGGTGCTGCTCTACGGCATCGCGCTGGTGTGGGGCCTGCCCGACCTGCACCCGCCCACCAAGGCGGTGGTCGGCGAAACCGCTTGTGTGGCACCGGAAGTGGCGCCCGGCAAGATCGCGGACTGCACCGGGCCCGGGCCGGCGGCACTCGCCGGAATCCGTCCCGGCGACGTCATCGTCAAGGTGGGCGACACCCCGGTGTCGACCTTCGAGGAGATGGCCGCGGCCATCCGCAAGGTGCACGGCAACACCCCGATCGTCGCCGAGCGGGACGGCACCGCCATCACCACCTACGTCAACGTCACGCCCACGCAGCGCTACCTGACCACCGGGCCCGACGGGCAGGACGCTCAACCGCAAGCCTCGACGGTCGGCGCCATCGGCGTCGGCGCGGTCCGGACCGGCCCGACGCACTACGGGGTGCTCTCGGCGATCCCGGGCAGTCTGGCGTTCGCCGGGGACCTGACCGTCGAGGTGGGCAAGGCGCTCATCACGATTCCCACCAAGGTCGGCGCGCTGGTGCACGCCATCGGCGGCGGCCAGCGCGACCCGCAGACGCCGATGAGCGTGGTCGGAGCCAGCATCATCGGCGGCGACACCGTCGACCACGGACTGTGGGTGGCGTTCTGGTTCTTCCTGGCCCAGCTGAACCTCATCCTGGGCGCGATCAACCTGGTGCCGCTGCTGCCCTTCGACGGCGGGCACATCGGGATCGCGATGTTCGAAAAGGTCCGCAACCTGATCCGCTCGGCCCGGGGCATGGTCGCGGCCGCGCCGGTGAACTACCTCAAACTCATGCCGGCGACGTACGTCGTGCTGGTGTTCGTGGTCGGCTACATGCTGCTGACCGTGACCGCCGATCTGGTCAACCCGATCAGGCTGTTTCAGTAGGAGAACTCATGTCCGTTGGCCTGGGCATGCCGGACGCCCCGGCGCCCACGCTCGCACCCCGGCGCAAAACGCGCCAACTGATGGTGCGCGACGTCGGGGTCGGCAGCGACCACCCGATCTCGGTGCAGTCGATGTGCACCACCAAGACCCACGACGTCAACACCACGCTGCAGCAGATCGCCGAGCTGACCGCGGCCGGCTGTGACATCGTCCGCGTGGCCTGCCCGCGTCAGGAGGACGCCGACGCGCTGGCCGAGATCGCCCGGCACAGCCAGATCCCCGTGATCGCCGACATCCACTTCCAGCCGAAGTACATCTTCGCCGCGATCGACGCGGGATGCGCCGCGGTGCGGGTGAACCCGGGCAACATCAAGGAATTCGACGGCCGCGTCGGCGAGGTCGCCAAGGCCGCCGGCGCCGCCGGCATCCCGATCCGCATCGGGGTCAACGCGGGCTCGCTGGACAAGCGGTTCCTGCAGAAGTACGGCAAGGCCACCCCCGAGGCGCTGGTCGAGTCCGCCCTCTGGGAGGCCTCGCTGTTCGAGGAACACGGCTTCGGCGACATCAAGATCAGCGTCAAGCACAACGACCCGGTGGTGATGGTCGCCGCGTACGAGCAACTGGCCGAGCGGTGCGACTATCCGCTGCACCTCGGTGTCACCGAGGCCGGCCCCGCGTTCCAGGGCACCATCAAGTCCGCGGTCGCGTTCGGCGCGCTGCTGTCGCGCGGGATCGGCGACACCATCCGGGTGTCGCTGTCGGCGCCGCTGGTCGAAGAGGTCAAGGTCGGCATCCAGATCCTCGAGTCGCTGAACCTGCGCCCGCGCGGGCTCGAGATCGTGTCCTGCCCGTCGTGCGGCCGCGCGCAGGTCGACGTCTACACCCTGGCCAACGCCGTCTCGGCGGGCCTCGACGGCCTCGACGTCCCGCTGCGCGTCGCCGTGATGGGCTGCGTGGTCAACGGTCCGGGGGAGGCCCGCGAGGCCGACCTCGGCGTCGCATCGGGAAATGGCAAGGGGCAGATCTTCGTTCGCGGCGAGGTGATCAAGACCGTGCCCGAGGCGCAGATCGTCGAGACCTTGATCGAAGAGGCGATGCGCATCGCCGCTGAAATGGGCACAGAGATGGGCGGCGATCACGGACCGGACACAACATCGAGCGGTTCGTCGGTTGTGACCGTAAGCTGATAAACGCCAGCGCCCTGGCCCTCAGATCGCACCACAGAGAGTTCGCCACATGTCGGCTCCGCCCCTTTTCCGCCTGGTCGGCGAGCGTCGGGTGTCCGTGGTGCGTGATGCGGCGGCGGTCTGGCGGGTTCTCGAGGACGATCCCGTCGCCTCGTGCATGGTCGCGGCCCGGGTGGCCGACCACGGCATCGACCCCAATTCCATCGGCGGGGAACTGTGGACGCTGCGCGGCGCCGAGCAATCGCTGTGCTTCGCCGGCGCCAACCTGATTCCGCTGCGCGGCGCCCCGACCGACCTGAGCGCGTTCGCCGACGAGGCCATGCGCGGCACGCGGCGCTGCTCGTCGCTGGTCGGCAGGGCCGACCTGGTGATGCCGATGTGGGAGCGGCTCGAGGGGGCGTGGGGGCCGGCCCGCGACGTGCGCGACCGCCAGCCGCTGCTGGCGTTGTCCACCCACCCGAGCTGCGACATCGACACCGCGGTGCGCCAGGTCCGGCCCGAGGAGCTGGACGCCTACCTGGTGGCCGCGGTCGACATGTTCATCGGCGAGGTGGGCGTCGACCCGCGGATCGGGGATGGCGGTCGCGGCTACCGGCGCCGCGTGGCCAGCCTCATCTCGGCCGGTCGCGCCTGGGCACGGTTCGAGCACGGCCAGGTCGTCTTCAAGGCCGAGGTGGGCTCGCAGTCGCCGGGGGTCGGCCAGATCCAGGGGGTGTGGGTGCACCCGGAGTGGCGCGGCCTGGGCCTGGGCACCGCCGGCACCGCCACGGTCGCCGCGGTGATCGTCGGCAGCGGGCGGACGGCCAGCCTCTACGTCAACGACTTCAACGCGGTGGCGCGCGCGGCCTACGCCCGCGTCGGCTTCGCCGAGATCGGCACCTTCGCGACGGTGCTGCTCGACTAGTTGTGCTCCCCGGCAGCGGCCGCCGCCCGGCTGGGCGGGCGCCGGCCGGCGAACGCCCGACTGCCCGGGCGCTCGGCATCGGGGCGAGCTGCCACGACCACGCATAACGGTTCGGTCTCGGTGTGGCGGCGCCGCAGTTCACCCCGCAGCTCATAACATCAGCACCGATGGTAACTAGAACAACAGCGGCCTCATCCGTTTCAGGCCTGCTGCTCGTCGCGGTCATCGCGCTGTCCGGGTGCACGCCCCGGCCCGACGGCCCGGGCCCGGCCGCGGAGAAGTTCTTCCGCGCCCTCGCCGTCGGCGACACCGCGACGGCCGCCCAGCTCAGCGACAGCCCCAACGAGGCGCGCGAAGCGCTCAACGCCGCCTGGTCCGGCCTGCAGGCGACCCACCTCGACGCGCAGGTCCTCAACGCCAAGTACGCCGAGGACACCGGCACGGTCGGCTATCGCTTCGCCTGGCACCTGCCCAAGAACCGCGTCTGGAGCTACGACGGCCAGCTGAGGATGGCGCGCGACGAGGGCCGCTGGCGGGTGCGCTGGACCACCACGGCTCTGCACGCCAAACTGGGCGAGCACCAGACGTTCGCGCTGCGCGCGGATCGGCCGCGCCGCGCCTCGGTGAACGAACTCGGCGGCAGCGACGTGCTGGTGCCCGGCTACGTGTACCACTACACGCTGGACGCCACCCAGGCCGGACCCGCGCTGTTCGGCACGGCGCACGCGGTGGTCGACGTACTGCACCCGTTCAACGACACGCTCAACGACCCGCAGCTGCTCGCCGAGCAGGCCAGCTCGACACCCCACCCGGTCGACCTCGGCGTCACGCTGCACCCCGACGACAACGACAAGGTGTTCCCGGCGATCGGCCGGCTGCCCGGCATCGTGGTCACGCCCCAGCCCGAAATGCTGCCCACCGACCCGCATTTCGCGCCCGCGGTCGTCGCCGCGGTGAAGAAGGCCGTGGTGGACCAGCTGGACGGCGAGGCCGGCTGGCGGGTGGTGAGCGTCAACCAGAACGGCGTCGAGGTCGAGGTGCTGCACGAGGTCGAGGGATCACCGGCCCCCTCGGTGTCGCTCACGATGGACCGCGCGGTGCAGAACGCCGCCCAGCATGCGGTGGACACCCGCGGCGGCAAGGCGATGATCGTGGTGATCAAGCCCTCGACCGGGGAGATCCTCGCGATCGCCCAGAACGCGGGCGCCGACGCCGACGGCCTGCCGGCCACCACCGGGCTGTTCCCGCCCGGGTCGACGTTCAAGATGGTCACCGCCGGCGCGGCGGTCGAACGCGACATGGCCACGCCCAACACCATGCTGGGCTGCCCGGGCCGCCTCGACATCGGGCACCGCACCGTCCCCAACTACGGGGGCTTCGACCTCGGGGTGGTGCCGATGTCGCGGGCGTTCGCCAGTTCGTGCAACACCACCTTCGCCGAGCTCAGCAGCAAGATGCCCCCGCGCGGCCTGACCCAGGCGGCCTCCCGCTACGGGCTCGGGCTGGATTACCAGATCGACGGCATCACCACGGTGACCGGCTCGGTGCCGCCGACGGTCGACCTCGCCGAGCGCACCGAGGACGGCTTCGGCCAGGGCAAGGTGCTGGCCAGTCCGTTCGGCATGGCCCTGGTGGCGGCGACGGTCGCGGCCGGCAAGACGCCGGTGCCGCAACTGATCGCGGGCCGCCAGACGGCCGTGCAGGGCGACGCCACGCCGATCAGCCCGAAGATGATCGACGCGCTGCGGCCCATGATGCGGCTGGTGGTGACCAACGGGACCGCCAAGGAGATCGCCGGCTGCGGCGAGGTGTACGGGAAGACCGGTGAGGCCGAGTTCCCGGGCGGGTCGCATTCCT
Organism: Mycobacterium sp. TKK-01-0059; assembly: GCF_000709305.1. Lineage (NCBI taxonomy): Bacteria > Bacillati > Actinomycetota > Actinomycetes > Mycobacteriales > Mycobacteriaceae > Mycobacterium > Mycobacterium sp. TKK-01-0059. The sequence continues at coordinate 214,369 of NZ_KL446993.1, read as the reverse complement.
GGTTCGCCGGCTACCGCGGCGATCTGGCGTTCGCGGCGCTGATCGTCGGGGGTGGCAGCTCGGAGTACGCCGTCCGGATGACCAAGGTGATGCTCGAGTCGCTGCCGCCGGACTTTCTGGCCTAGCAGTCCTACGGGCCCGGTCCGCTTCGGCCGCGGCGGCGGTAAATTGCGAGCATGACCGATACCGGCGGCGACATGGTGACGTTGCGCGTCTCCGACGCCGACCGCAATGGCACGATGCGGCGACTGCACAACGCGGTCGCGCTCGGGCTGATCGACATCGACGAGTTCGAGCAGCGCTCCTCGCAGGTGTCCTACGCGCGCACGCGCGGGGAGCTGGACCATCTGGTCGGCGACCTGCCGGGACCGGGCGCCATCGTCACCTCGGCGGCCGACCGGGTGGAACTGCGCGGCTGGGCGGGCTCGCTGAAGCGGCACGGCGAATGGACGGTGCCCACCCGCCTGGCGCTGGTGCGCCGGCTGGGCTCGGTGGAACTCGACCTCACCAAGGCCCGGTTCGCCGGGCCGGTGGTGGTCGTCGAACTGGACATGCGGTTCGGCTCCGTCGAGATTCGATTGCCCGACGGCGCCAGCGCGTCGATCGACGACGTCGAGGTCTACGTGGGCAGCGCCAGCGATCGCCGCAAAGACCCGCCTGGTGAGGGCAGGCCGCACGTCGTGCTGACCGGGCGAGTGGTGTGCGGTTCGGTGATCATCCGGGGCCCGCGCCGCTCGCTGCTGCGCCGCCAGCGAGTCTGATCGCCGGGGGGACCCCGGTTAAGCTGGTCGCATGCCCGCTCGCACCGCGCTTTCCCCCGGAGAGTTGTCCCCGACTCTGCCGGTGCCCGGCAGCGTCCCGCGCCCCGAGTACGCCTGGAAGCCGACGGTCCACGAGGGCAGCGAGCCGTGGGTGCAGACGCCCGAGGTGATCGAGAAGATGCGGGTCGCCGGCCAGATCGCGGCGCGCGCACTGGTGGAGGCGGGCAAGGCGGTCGCGCCCGGGGTCACCACCGACGAACTCGACCGGATCGCCCACGAATACATGGTCGACCACGGCGCCTATCCCTCGACGCTGGGCTACAAGGGCTTCCCGAAGTCGTGCTGTACGTCGCTCAACGAGGTCATCTGCCACGGCATCCCCGACTCGACGGTGATCGAGGACGGTGACATCGTCAACATCGACGTCACCGCCTACATCGACGGCGTGCACGGCGACACCAATGCCACCTTCCTGGCCGGCGACGTCGCCGAAGAACACCGGCTGCTGGTGGAGCGGACCCGGGAGGCGACGATGCGCGCCATCAACGCCGTCAAGCCCGGGCGTGCCCTGTCGGTTGTCGGCCGCGTCATCGAGTCGTACGCTAACCGGTTCGGCTACAACGTGGTTCGCGACTTCACCGGGCACGGCATCGGCACCACGTTCCACAACGGGCTGGTCGTCCTGCACTACGACCAGCCCTCGGTGTCGACCGTCATGCAGCCGGGCATGACGTTCACCATCGAACCGATGATCAACCTCGGCGGCCTGGACTACGAGATCTGGGACGACGGCTGGACGGTGGTCACCAAGGACCGCAAGTGGACCGCGCAGTTCGAGCACACCCTGCTGGTCACCGACACCGGCGTCGAAATCCTCACGCTGCCATGAGGGCCCCACTGCTCGCCGCGCACGGGTGAGCGGGGCGCTGCTGGTCGCCGGCACCAGCTCCGACGCCGGCAAATCGGTGGTGGTGGCCGCCCTGTGCCGGTTGCTGGCCCGCCGCGGAACCCGGGTCGCCCCGTTCAAGGCGCAGAACATGTCCAACAACTCCGTGGTCACCGTCGAAGGCGGCGAAATCGGTCGCGCCCAGGCGATTCAGGCCCGCGCGGCCGGCCTGGAGCCCAGCGTGCGGTTCAATCCGGTGCTGCTCAAGCCGGGCAGCGACCGCACCTCGCAGCTCGTGATCAAGGGCCGGGTCACCGACTCCGTCAGCGCGAAAAGCTATGTCCAACACCGCGATCGGCTCGCCTCCGTCGTACTCGACGAATTGGCATGCCTGCGAGACGAATTCGACGCGGTCATCTGCGAGGGCGCCGGATCACCCGCCGAAATCAACCTGCGCGCCACCGATTTGGCCAACATGGGGCTGGCCCGGGCCGCCGGCCTGCCGGTGGTCCTGGTCGGCGACATCGACCGCGGCGGCCTGCTCGCGCACCTGTTCGGCACCGTCGCGGTGCTCGAGCCCGACGACCAGGCGCTGATCTCCGGTTTCATCGTCAACAAGTTCCGGGGCGATCCCGCGCTGCTCGAGCCGGGATTGCGTCAGCTGCAGGCCATGACGGGGCGGCCCACCTACGGGGTGCTGCCGTACGCCGAGGAGCTGTGGCTCGATGCCGAGGACTCGCTGTCCGTGGTCGCGCACCGCGTCATCGGCACGCCCGCCCCGCCGCGCGGCGACGAGTGGCTGCGGGTGGCCGCGGTCCGGCTGCCCCGGATCTCCAACTCCACCGACGTCGAGGCGCTGGCCTGCGAACCGGGCGTGGTGGTGCGCTGGGTCGCCGACCCCGCCGGCGCGGCCGACGCCGACCTGATCGTCGTCCCGGGCAGCAAGGCCACCGTCGCCGACCTGTCCTGGTTGCGCGAGCGCGGCCTGGCCGAGGCGATCGTGTCGCACGCGCGGGCCGGCAAACCGGTGCTGGGGATCTGCGGGGGATTTCAGATGCTGTGCCGTCGTATCGATGACGCGGTGGAGTCCGGCGCCGGCGAGGTGCCGGGGCTGGGGTTGCTCGACGCCGACATCGCCTTCGATCCGGCCAAGACCCTGCGCCGCTGGCGGTGTGGGATCGACGGTCCCTTGGGCGGATACGAGATCCATCACGGGCGGATCGCGCGCTGCGCCGAGCAAACCTGGTTCGCCGCGGGCACCGATCCGCAACCGCAAGGTGTGGTGCGCGGCGCGATCTTTGGGACGCATTGGCACGGCGTGCTCGACAACGACGACTTCCGGCGCGCCTGGCTCACCCGGGTCGCCGACGCCGCGGGCCGGGGCGGCTTCGTGGTCGACGACGACACCAACGTCGCCGCGCGGCGCGACGCCCAGCTCGATCTCGCCGCCGATCTGCTGGCCGCCCATCTCGACGTCGACGCCGTCCTCGGGCTGCTGCGCGGCCCGCCGCCGGCGCGTCCGCATCTGGCAAGTCTGTTGCGCCCGTAAGGTATTCGCCGAAGTCGCGATGTGAACGCCGCCGTTGACGACGCGGCCGGCGGGCCGTCATCGAGTGCCGGTGGAAACTGTGTCCCTGTATCACATGCCGCAGAATCATCGCGCGCGCATGCCGTTTGGCTGTAGCGTGCTTGGGTGTCCTCGATGATGACCACCCTGGAGGGGTTCCCGGTCCCGGTCGTTGTGGCCGGACCGGAGACGGGCGTCGTCGTCGTCATATTGGGCGACGAGGAACGCGCCCCCGCCGCGTATGACGCGGTCTGCGAGCGCCTGCACACCGCATCGCTGCGGACGGTCGTGATCGGCTTCGACCCGCGGCTGACCCCCAAGTCGGTGATCGGCATTCTCGACGCCCTGGGAATCGGTTGGGCCGTCGTCATGGGCGACCGCGCCGGTGGCGACCTCGCGTGGGAACTGACGGCGACCCGGCTGGGCCGGTTCGTCGGGCTGGTGGTGATCGACCGCGGGCATCCGCGCGCCGGCGATCGCGACGGCGCCATCCGCGACGGGCACTGCCCACCGGTGGAGATCGGCACCACCGTGTTGGTCAGCTCGCCGGCCGCCCGGTCGGTGGCCCAGGCCAGCCAGCAGTACGTCTACGCCGACTACCGGGTGGTGCATCTGGGACGGCGCACCGTGCAGGAGTCGACGGCGCAACTGGCCGCCGAGATCATTTTGCGCACCAGCACCTGGTAGCGCCTGGTTGACTAACGGTCATGGCCTCCGACGATGACGCCGTGACCGACCCGATGCTCTCGCTGAGTGCCCTGCGGCAGCTGGTGGCCGCCGGCGCGGTGGACACGGTCATCGTGGCGTTCGCCGACATGCAGGGACGCCTGGTCGGCAAGCGGGTGGCCGCGCAACTGTTCGTCGACGAGGTGGCCACCCGGGGCGCCGAGTGCTGCGACTATCTGCTGGCGGTCGACGTCGACATGAACACCGTCGATGGCTACGCGATGTCGAGCTGGGACACCGGATACGGCGACACCGTGCTGAGGCCCGATCTGTCCACCCTGCGGCGCATTCCCTGGCTGCCCGGCACGGCCCTGGTGATCGCCGATGTGGGCTGGGCCGACGGCAGCCCGGTCGCCGTGTCACCGCGGGCCATCCTGCGCCGCCAGCTCGATCGGCTGGCCCGGCGCGGGTGGAGCGCCGACGCCGCGACCGAGCTGGAATTCATGGTGTTCGACGAGACCTATCGCCAGGCGTGGGCCGGCGGATACCGCGGCCTGACCCCGGCCAGCGACTACAACATCGACTACGCGATCGCGGCGTCGTCGCGCATGGAGCCGCTGCTGCGCGACATCCGCAACGGAATGACCGGCGCGGGCCTGCAATTCGAGGCCGTCAAAGGCGAATGCAACAGGGGACAGCAGGAGATCGGTTTCCGTTACGCCGAGGCGCTGGTCACCTGCGACAACCACGTCATCTACAAGAACGGGGCCAAGGAGATCGCCGATCAGCACGGCAAGAGCCTGACGTTCATGGCGAAATACGATGAGCGAGAAGGCAACAGCTGCCACATACACCTCTCGCTGCGCGACCCGCAGGGCGGCGCGGTGTTCGCCGACCCCGCCCGTCCGCACGGCATGTCGTCGACGTTTCGCAGCTTTGTGGCGGGGCTGCTGGCCACCCTGCGCGAGTTCACCGTGTTCTATGCGCCGAACATCAACTCCTACAAGCGATTCGCCGACGGCAGCTTCGCGCCCACCGCGCTGGCGTGGGGGCTGGACAACCGCACCTGCGCGCTGCGGGTGGTCGGCCACGGGCCCAGCATCCGGGTCGAGTGCCGGGTCCCCGGCGGCGACGTCAACCCGTATCTGGCGGTGGCGGCGATCGTCGCCGGCGGGCTGTACGGTGTCGAACGGGGCCTCGAGCCACCGGAGTCCTACGCGGGGAACGCCTATCACGCCCCCGGCGTCGAGCGGCTGCCCGCCACCCTGGCCGAGGCGGCCTCGGCCTTCGAGCGCTCGGCGCTCGCGCGCGAGGTGTTCGGCGACGACGTGGTCGCCCACTACCTGAACAACGCCCGCGTGGAACTGGCGGCGTTCAACGCGGCGGTCACCGACTGGGAGAGGATGCGTGGTTTTGAACGGCTCTGAGCTGGATGGTGGCGACGCGCTGCGCCCGGCTGCGCCGCGCTTGCGATCGCCACGCAAGTCCGTGCGCCCGGTCGTGGGCCTGACCACGTACCTCGAGCGGGTGCAGACCGGGATCTGGGACATCCCCGCCGGATACCTGCCGACCGACTACTTCGAGGGCGTCATCCAGGCCGGCGGGATCGCCGTGCTGCTGCCCCCGCAACCGGCGGACGCCGAGGTCGTCGGCGCGGTGCTCGACGGCGTGCACGCGCTGGTGATCACCGGCGGTTACGACCTCGACCCCGCCAGCTACGGCCAGCAACCGCATCCCACGACCGACGAACCCCGCACCGACCGCGACGCCTGGGAGTTCGCGCTGTTGCGCGCCGCACTGGACCGGGGGCTGCCGGTGCTCGGGATCTGCCGCGGGGCACAGGTGCTCAACGTCGCGCTCGGCGGCACGCTGCACCAGCACCTGCCCGACGTGCTCGGGCACTGCGGGCACCGCGCCGGCGACGGGGTGTTCACCCGGGTGCCGGTGCGCACCGTCGCCGGCACCCGGGCGGCCGCGCTGGTGGGGGAGACCGTCGACGCGCCGTGCTATCACCACCAGGCCATCGACCGGGTCGGGGACGGGCTGGTGGTCAGCGCGACCGATCCCGACGGCGTCGTCGAGGCGCTGGAGCTCCCCGGGGACCGGTTTGTGCTTGGCGTGCAATGGCATCCGGAGCAGTCCCTGGAGGATCTGCGGTTGTTCGCCGCGATCGTGGACGCGGCCCGGGCGTATGCGGGGCGCTGACGTGGGCGCGACGCAGCTGATCAACCCGGCGACCGAGGAGGTGCTGCGCTCGGTCGAGCACGCCGACGCGGCGGCCGTCGACGACGCGGTGCGCCGCGCGCGGGTGGCGCAGCGGCGGTGGGCGCGGCTGTCCCCGGCCGAACGAGCCTCCGGCCTACGGGCTTTCGCCGCCGCCGTCGACGCCCATCTCGACGAGCTCGCGGACCTCGAGGTCGCGAACTCGGGTCATCCCATCGGGTCGGCCGAGTGGGAGGCCGGGCACGTCGGCGACGTGCTGACCTACTACTCCGCCGGCCCGGAACGGTTGTCCGGCAAGCAAATTCCGGTGTCCGGCGGGCTGGACGTCACGTTCAACGAACCGCTGGGCGTGGTCGGTGTGATCGCCCCGTGGAACTTCCCGATGCCCATCGCCTGCTGGGGGTTCGCGCCGGCGCTGGCGGCGGGTAACGCCGTGCTGGTCAAGCCCGCCGAGGCGACGCCGCTGACCACGATCCGCCTCGGTGAGCTGGCGGCCGACGCCGGCCTGGACCCAGACCTGCTCCAGGTGCTGCCGGGGCCGGGCCCGGTGGTGGGGGAGCGGTTCGTCACGCACCCCGACATCGCCAAGATCGTGTTCACCGGCTCCACCGAGGTCGGCAAAAGGGTGCTGGCCGGGGCGGCGGCCCGCGTCAAGCGGGTGACCCTGGAGCTGGGCGGCAAGAGCGCGAACATCGTGTTCGCCGACTGCGATCTGGAGCGGGCGGCCGCGACCGCGCCGGCCGGGGTGTTCGACAACGCCGGGCAGGACTGCTGCGCCCGCAGCCGGATCCTGGTGCAGCGCAGCGTCTACGACCGCTTCATGGAGCTGCTCGAACCCGCCGTCAAAGGTGTCGTCGTCGGGGACCCCGCGTCCCGGGGCACCGAAATGGGCCCGCTGGTGTCGGCCGCGCACCGCGCCAGGGTGGCATCCTACGTGCCCGACGGCGCCCCGGTCGCGTTTCGCGGCACCGCGCCGAGCGGGCGCGGATTCTGGTTCCCGCCAACGGTTCTCACACCGCAGCGCACCGATCGCACCGTCACCGAGGAGATCTTCGGGCCGGTGGTCACGGTGCTGGCCTTCGACGACGAGCAGGACGCCGTCACGCTGGCCAACGACACCGCCTACGGCCTGTCCGGATCGATCTGGACGAACGACCTGTCCCGCGCCCTGCGGGTGTCCCGCGCGGTGGAAGCCGGGAACCTGTCGGTGAATTCGCACTCGTCGGTGCGGTACAACACCCCGTTCGGGGGTTTCAAGCAGTCGGGCCTGGGCCGCGAGCTGGGCCCGGACGCGCCGCTGCACTTCACCGAGACCAAGAACGTTTTCATCGCGATCGGAGAGGATTAGGCGGTGGCGGTCGATCTCACCCAACGGTTGGCGGGCCGGGTCGCCGTCGTCACGGGCGCCGGCGGTGGCATCGGGCTGGCCTCGGCGCGGCGGATGCGCGCCGAGGGCGCCACCATCGTGGTCGCCGACGTCGACCACGACGCGGGCGCGGCCGCGGCCGACGAGCTGTCCGGCCTGTTCGTGCCCACCGACGTCGCCGACGAGGACGCGGTCAACGCGCTGTTCGATACCGCGGCGCAGGCCTACGGCCGCGTCGACATCGCGTTCAACAACGCCGGCATCTCACCCCCCGACGACGATGTCATCGAGAACACCGAGCTGCCCGCCTGGCAACGCGTCCAGGACGTCAACCTGAAGTCGGTGTACCTGTGCTGCCGGGCGGCGTTGCGGCACATGGTTCCCGCGCGGCGCGGCTCGATCATCAACACCGCGTCGTTCGTCGCCGTCCTGGGGTCGGCGACGTCGCAGATCTCCTACACCGCGTCCAAGGGTGGGGTGCTGGCCATGTCGCGGGAGCTGGGGGTGCAGTTCGCCCGGCAGGGCATCCGGGTGAACGCGCTGTGCCCCGGGCCGGTCAACACCCCACTGCTGCAAGAGCTTTTCGCCAAGGACCCCGAACGGGCCGCGCGCCGGCTGGTGCACGTGCCGGTGGGACGCTTCGCCGACCCCGGCGAAATCGCCGCGGCCGTCGCGTTTTTGGCGAGCGACGACGCGTCGTTCATCACGGCGTCGACGTTCCTGGTCGACGGCGGCATCAGCTCGGCCTACGTGACTCCGCTCTAACGGCGGTACCCACCGGCCCTGACCACGCGGGCGCCTTCGCCCGCCGGTCCCCGCCCAGGCCCTGCGCGGCGGACGCGGCCGTCGTCCAGCTGCGCGGCACCGACAGCGCGCCCAGCGACACCCCGCGGCCCACGCGCGCGTTCACCCCGTCGACGGCGGCCGGCCTGGGGAACAGTGTGCGCAGCGCCGCCGCCTTGTTCATCGAATTCAGGTGGCCGATCGCGAAATCCGACGGCGCGGTCAGCGAATTCAGCTTCGACAGCGACGGTGTCACCGAGGAAAGGGACGCCTCGAACGTGGTCCGCGATGCCGACGACAGGTGCTCGAGCGCGCCGGGAATGGCCGACATCACGCGGCGGCCGGCCGATATGACGTCGGGCGCCGCCTTCAACAGCCAGCTGTCTGCGCGCGCACCGGCGTCGGAAGGCGGAGGGGTGAACGGGGCCAACGTCGCCGCGCCGGCGGCGGCGTCGGCGTAGGCGTACATGGCGCCGGCGTTGCGCGCCCACATGGCGTCGTAGTCGGTGTCGACGTCCGCGATTGCCGCGCTGTGCTGGCCCAGCCAGTTCGCCGACACCAGTGCCGTGCGGCGCGCGCGGTTGCCCGCGATCGCCGGTGGGGGCACCGTCGCCGCGAACGCCGCCTCGTGCGCCCCGGCCGCCGCGCCCAGCTGCACGGCCGCCTCCTGGCTCCGTGCGGCGTTGGCGTCCAGCCAGTCGACGTAGCGGGCGGCCTCGCGCAGCGCCGAGGGCGCCGGGCCCTCCCATTGCGCCGCCAGCTTCGCGGTCACCGCCCGGTAGTCGGCCGCCGCGGTGCAGAGCCGCGCGGCAAGCTTGTCCCACGCCGCGGCGGCCGCGACCATCGATCCCGCACCGGGACCCGAATACATCAGCGCGGAGTTGATCTCCGGGGGCAGCGTCGCGAAATCCATTACAGCCTCCGCCGGGGGCGGGCGGTGTGGTTGATGCTCGAAAACATTGGGGGCGTCCTTCACGAGATAGACACGGGAGATATGAGCCCTGTCGCGCGAATGCGCGGCGTGCGGCGATCAGACGCGGGCGATGCAGAGCCGGGTCAACGTATCTCGGTCGGTGGCAATGATTGCGGGAGAACGGGATTGGGCGTGGTCGGGCGCCGCCCGCACCGGGCCGAACGTCGTCGGCGCCGGTGACAGGGCCACTTGCGCTGACGAACGGTTCCAGGTTTGGGGCCGTTCCTTCGTCATCCACATGCTGTGGAACGGCTTCTTGTTGGTGTTGTCCGCCGGTGCCGGCGACTCCCACGCGGCCGGCGCCGGGCGGCCGACGGCGGAGTGGAGGCCCCGGGGGAGCGCATGCGCGCCGACCCCGGCGGCCGGGCCGGACCAGGCGGCAGGCTCGGGCAGGCTGGACGCGGCGAACTGAGGCCGCAGCGACGAACCGGCTATCAGGGCGATGAACACACCCAGGGCTGCGACGATCGCGGTGGCGGGCCGCCACCGCCGAGTCTGACCGCCAACCCGGAACAACACAGTGCGCCGAATGTACAACGCGAATCGTGGTAAACCGGTCGGAACGAGCTGTGAAGTCGGTCCGAATCCACGGTCGGTGCAGCTAGGGGCGGAAAACGATGAGCGGGATCGCCATCTCGGCCGGGCTGGCTCCGCCGTGGAAACCGATCAGGCGCGAGGCTTCCGGCGGCTCGTGCGCGCTGGCCAGCACCGCCGTGTCGCCCGAGCAGACCACCACCACGTCGCCCAGCCGCTCCAGGTGCGGCGCGGCGACCGGCCCGAACATCCCGGTGCCCACCGCCTGCTCGCGGCTGTACACGGTCGCCCGGCCGCCGAGCACCTCGGCCCACGCGGCCCGCACGTCGGGCGCGGCGCCCGGCTCGGTGTGCAGGTAGCGGACCCGGGGCTCGCCGGCGACCACCCGGACGCCCCGGGCCAGCCGGGCGTCGGCGTCGAGGTCGATGCGGGCCTCCGGCGGGACGTTGAGGCCGCCGTGGTCGGCGGTCACCAGCAGCGCCGCGTTCGGCGGCAGCGCCTCGAGCAGGCGCGAAAGCAGCGTGTCGACGCTCGCCGCGGCCGCGTGCCACTGCTCGGAGCCGACGCCGAAGACATGGGCCGCGGTGTCGAGTTCGGCGGTGTAGCCGTAGACCAGTCCGGGCGCCGAGCGCAGGTCGTCGACCACCAGCTGGGCGTAGTCGTCGGCGGGGCCGGCCGGGCGGAATTCCGCGCCGCGGTACGCGGCCTCGGTCAGCCCACTGCCGAGGAACAGCGCCGGCAGCACCGCGCGGGCGCTGACGCCGGCCTCTTTGAGCCGCTGAAACCAGGTCGGCACCGGCTGCCAGACGGCCGGCGAGGGATCGTCGCGCCACCGGACGTGGTTGAGCACGGTCTCGGTGCCCGGCACCCGCAGGGTGAAGCCCAGAACCCCGTGCTCGCCGGGCGCCGCACCGGTGCCCAGGGACACCAGGCTGGTCGGCGTGGTCGACGGGAAGGTGCACTCCAGCCGGGTCAGCCGGCCGGTGGCGCCCCCCAGCACGGAGGCCAGCAGCGGCGCGCCGCCCGCCAGCTGCGGAAGCAGGTGCCAGCCCAGCCCGTCCACCAGCACGACGAGCACCCGGTCGATCCGATCGGAGCCGGCCCGCTCCGTCACCGCCAGGGTGTCGACCGCGCCCGGAACGCCGAGCAGGGCGGCCGCGGCGGGCAGCACGTCACGCAGGGAACCGGGCACCGGGCCAGTCTGGTGGCGAAGTCAGACGTGCGCCAGTCGGTGGCCGGTCACCAGCAGCTGCCGGGCGGTGCTGTCGGTCAGCGCGCACAGCTGCGCCGGCGAGAGCCGGCCGCACAACCGGCCCCAGTGCATCGCCACCACATCGCCGGCGGTCACGTCGGGCACCGCGCTGTACCCGTCAACCCATACGTCGACCACGCGGGGCGACGGTTTCGACAGCGCGAGGGCCCGACCGTCCCAGGTCAGGCTTCGGCACAGCACCTCGACGCGGTCTGCGTCGCGGGAAAGCACTGTGCCGGAAGTGATTCGGCAGTTGTCCAGCACGCTCAGCGGTTGTTCGTCGATGCCCCGCCCCAGGAAGCGCGTCCACGGATATACCCCGAACACGTGGAAGCAGTGGTTGCCGGCGGCCTCGCACGCCAGATCCGCGGTGAGGTGCGACCAGTAGTGGCCCGCGTGCGGGCCGATGATCGCGAGCAGCGCATCGAAGAATCGCTGCGGCTCGAGATCGGCGGCGATACCGCCACCGAGCCAATACGATTCGACCAAGCGGTAATCCAGCGGGTCGGCGATGCCGGTCAGCTCCGACAGCACCCGCAGATAGGGCCAGGCCCCGGAGAACCTTGTCGCCGCCCTGCGCACCTCGGCGACCGACCCGTCCCGCAGGGTGGCTCCCAGCGGCGGGCCGCAGTAACCGAGCGCGTTGGGCGCGTAGGCGTAGCGCGCGAACATCTCGGCACCGCGGGCATCGGTCACGTGCGCCCGACCAGCTTGACCGCGTCGCGGTGCATGCGGCCGAAGTTGTAGTAGGCCGCGCACGCCCCTTCGGGCGAGACCATGCACGTCCCGATCGGGGTCTCGGGGGTGCACGCGGTGCCGAAAACCTTGCATTCCCACGGTTTGAGCACACCCTTGAGCACCTCGCCGCATTGGCAGGCCTTCGGGTCGGCGACCCGCACGCCGGGCATCGCGAACCGCAGTTCGGCGTCGAATTCGGCGAAGTCGTCGTGCAGCCGCAGCGCGCTCTGCGAGATGAAGCCGAGCCCGCGCCATTCGAAGTGCGGCCGCAGCGCGAAGACCTTGCCCATCAGGGCCAGGGCCGCGGGGTTGCCGCGCTCGGGCACCACGCGTTTGTACTGGTTTTCCACCTCGCAGCGACCCTCGCGAATCTGACGCAGCAGCATCGCGACCGAGGCCAAGATGTCCAGCGGCTCGAAACCGGCCACCACCAACGGCTTTCGATACACCTCGGGCACGAACCGGTAGGGCCGGTTGCCGACCACGGTGGACACGTGCCCGGGGCCGATGAAGCCGGACAGCCGCAGGTCCGGTGACTCCAGGATGGCCCTGATCGGGGGCACGATCGTGACGTGGTTGCAGAACACGCTGAAGTTGGGCAGCCCCAGCTCGCGGGCCCTCATCAGCGTCACCGCGGTCGAGGGTGCGGTGGTCTCGAAACCGATGGCGAAGAACACCACCTGCTTGTCGGGGTTGTCGACGGCGATCTTGCACGCGTCCAGCGGCGAGTAGACGAACCGCACGTCGGCCCCGCGGGCCTTGGCGTCCAGCAGGCTGCCGTGCGAGCCGGGCACCCGCATCATGTCGCCGAAGCACGTGAAGATCACGTCGGGCCGGCCGGCCAGCCACATCGCGTCGTCGATGCGTCCCATCGGGATCACGCAGACGGGGCAGCCCGGGCCGTGCACCAGTTCGACGTTGTCGGGCAGCAGGTGTTCGATGCCGTGCCGATAAATGGTGTGAGTGTGACCGCCGCACACCTCCATGAACTTGAACTCCTCACCGTCGGTCCCGGCCAGATGCTCGATGGCCACCAGCAGCTTGCGCGCCGCGGCCGGGTCGCGGAATTCATCAACGAATTTCATTGCCGCTCCTCGTCAAACGATGGCCGACGAATCGAAGGCCTGCATTTCGGTCGTGTAGGTGTCGCCGAGTTTCTTGATGGCGGCCAGGGTCAGCAACGCCTCGGTTTCGTCGATCTTGGCCATCGCGAACCCGACGTGCACCAGCACCCAGTCGTCCGGCGCGGGCAGGTCGTTTTCCAGCAGCCGGACGCTGATGGTCCGCTGCACACCACTGACGTCCACCTTCGCCAAACAAGTGGCGGGGTCCGTGATCTCGACGATCCGGCCCGGAATTCCAAGACACATCTGGTTACCTCCTAACAGATTCGCGGCAACGGATCCCCGACGAGCATGTCGACGATCCGGGTGCCGCCGAATCCCGTACGCAGCACCACGCTTTCGGCGGGTTCGGTGACGATTTCCCCGACCTCGGCCGCATCGGCGCCCAACGGGTGCGAACGCAACGCGTCCAACCCGGCCTGGGCCTCCTGCGGCGCGACGACGGCGACGAACTTGCCCTCGTTGGCGACGTACAGCGGATCGATGCCGAGCAACTCACAGGCCCCATTGACCATGGGCGCCACTGGGAGTCGCTCCTCTTCGAGCAGCACCCCCAGGCCGCAGGCCTGGGCCAGCTCGTTGCACACCGTGCCCACCCCACCGCGTGTCGCATCGCGCATCCAGCGGGTGGACGGGGCGGCCGCCATCAACAGCTCCACCAATGGGCTGACGGACGCGGTGTCGGAGGCGATGTCGGCCTCGATGGCCAGATCCCCCCTGGCCAGCATCACCGCCATGCCGTGATCGCCCATCGACCCCGACAGCAGCACCTTGTCCCCGGGGTGCACCGACTGCGCCGACAGTGCGCGGCCCGCGGGGATGACGCCGGTTCCGGCGGTGGTGATGAACAGCCCGTCGGCCGCGCCCCGGGGCACCACCTTGGTGTCGCCGGTGACCACCTGCACACCGGCGGCCGCGGCCGCCGCGGCCATGTCGGCAACGATCTCCTTCAACTCGGCGATCCCGAAGCCCTCTTCGAGCACGAAGGCCGCGGAGATCCAGGACGGCACGGCGCCGGCCACCGCCAGGTCGTTACAGGTGCCGTGGATGGCGAGGGCACCGAGGGAACCGCCGGGAAACCGGCGGGGCTGCACCACAAAGGAATCCGTGGACATCGCCAGCCGCTCACCGCCGGGCAACGCCAGGACGGCGCCGTCGCCCAGCGATTCGAGCAGCGGGTTGCGGAACGCCTCCACGAACACGGCGTCCACCAGCGCTGCCGATGCCTTGCCGCCGGCACCATGCGCCAGGGTCACGTGATCGTCGAGCAGCCGGGGGCGGCGCCGGCGGAACGACTCGATCCGCTCGATCACGTCGCCTTCGCCGAACCGCGGCCCCGACGACAGGTAGTCACTTGCCGGGTTGTTCATCACGCCGCCCCCAAACCCTGATCGCTGCCGAGGTTTTCGTGCACGGCCAGCCACAACTGGTAGCCGACCAACGCCTGCGACTCCTGAATCCGGTGGACGCTCTGCGAACGAACGACGAAGCAGGCGTCCACGTTCGGGTTGTCCACGAAGGCGCCGCCGTCGTAGCCGGCGAAGCCGATGGTGTACAGGCCGCGCTTGTGCGCCTCGGCCAGGGCGGTCAGCAGGTTGGGCGAACCGCCGCTGGTTGACATCGCGAGCGCGATGTCGCCGTCCTTGGCGCGGGCGATCAGCTGCCGGGCGAATACCAGCTCGAACCCGACGTCGTTGCCCAGCGCGGTCAGGATCGCCTGGTCGGCGGTCAACGACCACGCCGGCAGCGGCTTGCCCAGCGGTGGCCGGGCGAACAACCTCGCCAGCGTCGTGCAGTCGGTGCAGCTGCCGCCGTTGCCGAAGGTGAACATCCTTGCGCCGGCGGCGAATCGGCGGGCGAGCTCGGCGGCGGCCACCGCCAGCAGGTCGGCGTTGGCCTCGAGCGTGGACCGCCGCAACGCCAGGCTTTCCGACGCTTTGGCGTGGGCGGACGCGGCCAGGTCGGCGAGCAGGGCGGACGGGTCGTCTTCCTCGGCGTCGATGAACGGGTACAGGAAGTTGGTGGGTTCGTCGGTGGGGCTCATGAAACGCCTTCCTGCTCTTCGTCATCGAGGGATCCCGGTGGCGCTGCTCCTCCGATCCCGGCTGCGCCGGCATCTTCGTCACAGACGCGGCTGATCGCCATACCGGCATGCACCAGCACCAGCTCGCCGGGCTTGACCGGGTCGACGAGTGTGGTGATCACGTCCTCGATCCCGCGGGCGGTGCGCACTCGCGCCTGATCGCCGATCGAAGCGCTCACCACCTCGCCCAGCCGGCCCTCGTCGCTGCACGTCACGCACGCCTCGTCGTCCTCGCATCCCTGGGGTTTGAGCAGCCCGGAATGCTCGAAGCACACGTGGGTCAGCTCCCAGAGCAGGTGGTAGAACAGCACAAAGCCGCCGGTGGCCGGGATACGCGGGTCGGGATCATCCAGCCAGAGCACGTGATCGGCCATCGCGGCCGCTGGCCGATCACCGCTGCCGATCCAGATCGTGGTGGCGCCCCAGGCCGGTCCGCGGCGCATCGCCGAGCGCACCTGCGCGTTGTCCGCATCCGAGATCGCGACCACGATGTCGCCGGGCCGCACCGAGACCCGGACGAGGTCCACCAGATCGGGCCCGGTCAGCGCGACCGCCGGCAGGGCCCGCTTGCCCATGATCACCGGATGCACGAATTCCACCGCGATGTGCAGCGCGTGCGGTTCCCACGACGGCGCGATGGACCACATGGTGGCGCCGGCGGCGAATCGTTTGGCCAGTGTCAGGGCGGTGGCGGCGAGGTCTTCGGCCAGTTCGGCACTCAGGCCGCGGTCGATGGCGGTGGTGATCATCGCGTCGACTCCTCCTCCTGGGCGATCAGCACCGAGACCGCGGCCTGGCCCAGCGCCAGCCCGCCGTCGTTCGGCGGCACGACGTGATGGGTGAGAACTTCAAACCCGTTGCGCTGCAGCCTCGTACGACAAGCCCGCAACAACAGCACGTTCTGGAAAACCCCGCCGGTGAGGCCCACCAGTCGGGTGCGGGCCGCCACCTGGGTGACCACCTCGGTGACGGCGTCGGCGACGGCCCGGTGAAACGCCGCCGCCAGCGTCGCCGGTGGTGTCCCGGCGTACAGCGCCGCGACCATGGTCTGCACCATCGGGGCGGGATCGATAACGCCGTCGCGGCGCACCGCCAGCGGCAGTGACGGCCGCGCGGACTCCACGCCGACCGACTCGGCCAGCGCCTCGAGTTCGATCGCGGCTTGCCCCTCGTAGTCGATGCGGTGTCGCACGCCGAGTAGGGAGGCGACCGCGTCGAACAGGCGGCCCATGCTCGAACACGGCACGCAGCCCGTCCCGGTCTCCAATTGCGAACGGATGAGCCCTAGTTCGTCGGCGCTCGCTGCGGCCACCGGCGCCAGGTCGGGGGTCCAGTCGATGTCGGCCATCCACAGCTGGGACAGCGCCATCCGCCACGGGTTGCGTACGGCGGCGTCGCCGCCGGGCAGCGGCACCGCCAGCAGGTGTCCGGCGCGCACGAAACGGTGGCTGCTCGTCTCGAGGGCCAGAATCTCACCGCCCCAGATCGTTTCGTCGCAGCCGTAACCGGTGCCGTCGAAGGAGACCCCGATGATGGGTTCGCCGAGGCGACCGTGTTCGGCCAGCAACGAGACGACGTGGGCGTGGTGGTGCTGCACCAGGTCCAGCGGGCGCTCGTCCGTGTGGCGCTCGGCCCAGCTGCGGGTGTGATAGCCGGGGTGTAGGTCGGCGGCCAACCGCACGGGCCGGCCGCGGATTTCGCTGAGCTGGGACACCGCGCGCTCGAACGCGCGCAGCGTCTCCCAGGTGGCCATGTCGCCGATGTGGCCGGACAGGTACGCCCGGGCGCCGTCGGTGAGGCAGCAGGTGTTCTTCAGTTCGCCGCCCACGGCCAGCACGGTGGGTCCATCGAGTCGCAGGTCGACCGGCAGCGGCGCATAGCCCCGGGACCGGCGGACGGGCAGCTCGTGGGCGCCCTGCTCGTCGTGGACGACGCGCACCACCGAGTCGTCACACGGCACGTGGATGGGCCGGTCGTGGTCTAGGACCGCGTCGCACAGCCCGGGAAGGCGTTGCGCCGCATCGTCCTCGGTGAAGCAGATGGGCTCGTCGGAGCGGTTGGCGCTGGTCAGCACCAGCGCGTCGGGCACCGGTTCGGGACCGCCCGGCACCGCCGCCAGCAGCAGGTGATGCATGGGGGAGTAGGGCAGCATCAGGCCCAGCAGCGGGCTGCCGGGTGCGACGCCGTCGGCCACCGCCGCGCGAGGGCGCCGCCGCAGCAGCACGATCGGGCGGGCCGGGCTTGCCAGCACCGCGGCCTCGGTGTCGTCGACGTAGGCATAGCGGCGCGCCACGTCGAGGTCGCGGACGAGCATGGCAAAGGGCTTGGCGCCGCGCGCTTTCCGTGCCCGCAGCGCGGTGACCGCGGTTGGGTCGTCGACGGCGCAGGCCAGGTGGTAGCCGCCGATGCCCTTGACGGCCACCACCGCGCCGGAGGCCAGCGCGGCCTGGGTGGCGCTTAGTGCCGCATCGCAGCCGCTCACCCGGCCGGCCGGCGAGGTGAACCACAGCGTCGGCCCGCAGTCCGGGCAGGCGATCGGTTGCGCGTGAAAGCGGCGATCCGCCGGATCGTGGTATTCGGCGGCGCAGCGCGCACACATGACGAACGCCGACATGGTGGTGGCCGGCCGGTCGTACGGCAATCGCTCGATGATGGTGAACCGCGGCCCGCAGTTGGTACAGGTCACGAACGGGTGCCGGTATCGCCGGTCGTGCGGGTCGAACAGTTCGGCGAGGCAGTCGTCGCACACGGCGATGTCGGGCGGGATCGGCGTGGTCGCTCCAGGGGCCAATCGGCTTGGCACGATGCGAAATTCGGGCGAGCAGGCGGGGTCGACCGCGACGTCGGCGACGTGGACGCCGGTGATCAGCGCCAGGGGCGGCGCCTGCGCCCGCAGCCGGTGCGCGAACTCCGCCACCCGGTCCGGCCGGCCCTGCACCTCGAGAAAGACCGCACCCGAGTCGTTGCCGACGAACCCGGCCAGACCCAGTTCGGTCGCGATCCGGTGCACGAACGGGCGGAAGCCGACCCCTTGAACCACGCCGGTCACCATGACGCGTCGCCGCACCCGGGTTTCTTCGGGCCGCAACAGCACCGTGGCTTCGGCAATTTCGGTCATATCAAGCCTCCGGGCCCAGTGCGGGGTCGGCGCGGCCCCGGCCCATCAACTCCAGCCCGGCCATGGCCTGTTCGGCGCCGGCCTGATCGGTCTTCTCGACGACGAAGCCCATGTGGATGATCACCCAGTCACCGGGCGCGAACGTCTCGTCGGGCAACATGCCGACGTTGACCTTGCGCTGTTCGCCGGTGACGTCGACCAGTGCCAGCTGGCCCTCGAAACCGTCCAGTATTCCGATGACCTGGCCGGGTATGCCCAAACACATGGCTCAGCACCCCTTTTCGGTCGACGCAGACGGGTGTAGCGCGGCGACGATCTCTTCGACCGCCCGCGCCGCCCGGGGGACGGCCTGGGCGACCGGCTCGGTCAGGCCGATGCCCTCCTGGACGCTGCCCGCCTCGCATCCGACGACCACGGTGTAGGGCGGGTGGCCGCCCAGGGCCCGCAGGCTGGCGAAGACGGCGGCCGGGTCCATGCTGTGACCGTCCAGGCCGCTCGTCTCGGACGGCCCGTCGTGCTCGGCCTGAAAGACGTGCAACGTGCCGGGATGGCCCCGGCTGGGCACGGCGTCGACGAGAACCAGCGTGTCCCACTCCTCGAGCAGGTCATAGGCCAGGTGCATGCCACGGATGCCGTAGTCGATGACCTGAACCGTCGGATCGTCCTGGGGCAGTGCGGCGTTGCGGACCACTTCGGAGCCGAACCCGTCGTCGCCCAAAAAGATGTTGCCGATCCCGGCTACCAGGATGCGCGCAGTCATGGTGGCACCCGCGTCGGCTACATCCGCCTCAACTTCAGATAGCGGCGGGCATCGGGCACGGATATCGCGCCGAGGGCCACGGCGATTGCGACCACCAGCGCGACCATGGCGATGAAGATCCAACCGAGGATTTCCATGACGAACTCCTTTCAGGGGTTTGTGCTGTGCTGCGATTGCAGCGGCTCGACTTCGTCGGGGGAGAAGTACAGGTAGCGGCCGTACCAGTCGTGCAGGTCGGCGGCCGGGTCCTCGTCGACGACGACGGCGACGTGTTTGTTGCCCTCGACGTCCTCGTGCACCGACGTGACGCGGGCGGTCTTGCCGGCGACGAAGATGTCCTGGGCGTCGGCGTTGCGCCGCGGTCGCAACCGGACCCTGCTGCCGCGCGCTACCCGGACCCCGTTGACGAGCACCGCGTCGATCTCGGGGCGAACCGCGTTGTCGGCCAGTGGGTCCCACCAGTCCACGCCGTCGGGAATCTCGGGCACCAGTCCAACGGAGACCTCGAGCCCGCGAAGATCGCGCAGCACGCCGTGCAGCCGGGCCATGGCCTCGGGCGACATGGCGTCGCATTCGTCGATGATCCGCGCGGCCCGCGGGTCGGTGGCCCGGGCCTGTGCCTTCTCGTCGTCGGTCATGGTCATGACGCGCAGGGTGAGGATTTCGTCGATCTCGGTGCAGTCGTACAGGGCGGTGTCGCTCTGTTCGGCGACTTCAGGGTGGTCGTAGAGGATGATCGGCGAGATCAGCAGCGTGTCGTCGGTGCCTGGGGGGCCGGCCAGCACTGGAAAGCAGCGGTGCTGGGCGCATCGGGACGCCGCGTCGGTCGCGCTCTGCGGTGGCTCGAGCAACGAGACGAACCGGCCGCCAACCACTTCGGCGATGAGGTGCGTGCCGATCATGGATCGTGCGATGACTGAATCTTTATCGTCCTGTGCGCTGACGGGTGCGCCGGTGTTGGTGACCCGTACCGA
Organism: Mycobacterium sp. TKK-01-0059; assembly: GCF_000709305.1. Taxonomy (NCBI): domain Bacteria; kingdom Bacillati; phylum Actinomycetota; class Actinomycetes; order Mycobacteriales; family Mycobacteriaceae; genus Mycobacterium; species Mycobacterium sp. TKK-01-0059. Next base: position 194,561 of record NZ_KL446993.1, on the reverse strand, counting down.
CACGCGTTGCAGGTCGCCGTCGGGCTGGCTGGTGACGGTCAATACGCCCCGAATCTCGTGGCGTTGGCGGACCAGCCGGCCGCCGTCCAACATCTCGAGGTCGGTTGCCGCCGGTGCCGTCACCGGCAGCGACCAGGGTTGATCGCCGAACGCGAGGGGGCCGAAGGAGACCTCGCACTCCACCGCCTCGTCCCAGGTCAGCCACGATCCGGTCGCGGTGCTCAGCTCGTCGACGGGTTCGAAATCGCCTCCCTCGGTGGCCCTTTCGGCCCGCCGGCGCTGCAATTGCAGGAACCGCACCACCAGCGTCAGCGCCCGGGCGCCGTCGACCAGGAACTCCGCGGCAAGGGCATCGTCTTCGCCCAGGCCGGCCTCGGCCGCGCCGCTTGGCCCCAAAACCCCGAACTGCCAGCGTGATTGGTTCTTGCTCGACGTCCCCCGGTATGGGTAGAGCAGATAGCCTTCGTAGAGCACCGCGTCGGCGACCGTACGGGCCCGATCCCAACTCGACGTCATCGGGTCACCTCGCGATCGGCGGCATTCAGCAGCGAGGTGACGGCGTGGTCGAAGTCGAGCATCCCGCGGGCCGACTTGTAGCGGGCCAGCTCGGCGATGGTGTCGTGGCTCAGCCGGATCCACCCGCTGTTCGGGTAGTGCTGTGCGACCAGGTCGCGCCAGACCGTGACGGGCATGGCGTAGTTGTCCTCGCAGTCCCACGACACCTGCTGCACCGAGAACCCGCGCTCGGAGTTGACGAAAACCGTTCCGCTGAACAGGAACTGCAGGGGCACCGCCCCGTCGCGCAGCGCGTGCAGATATTTGGCGGCGGCCACCTCGAAGTCGTAGGTGCAATCCAGCGGCAGGGTGGCGGTGGTGTGGCCGGTGAAGCCGGGCACCATGGCGGTGCAATGCTGCCAGAGGAAGGTGCGCTGGGTGTTGGCCCAGCGTTCGCGGCCGCCGAACAGGTCCATCAGCCCGGCCGCTTCGTCGTCGGAGTAGGAACGACGCAGCGGCTCGATGCGGACCTGGCAGCGCAGGGCGATGGCGTGCACCGGGTCGTCGCCGCCCGCGGTGACGGCGACGCGGGCGGTCAATATCGGGCTGACGGTGTACGGTTCGGCCGTCACGTCGAGCACTTCAAAGCCGACGTTCATGGGAATGTCTTCACGGCGCGGGCGGCGAGCCGGTCGAAGAAGCCGTCGATGAATTCGCGGGCCTGCTGGCCACCGTCGAAGCCGCGCCATAGCATGCGCAGGCGTCCGACGAATTCGTAGCAGGCGTCGATCGGGACCAGATACGTTTCCGGTTGCGGTAATTCACCATCCTGGGCGCTGTCGGCGACCCGGACCAGCAGCGCCTCCACGTCGTCGGCGAGCAGGCTCACCCGGGGGTCGGCGTCGCGGATGGTTTCCCAGACCTCCATGTCCAGCTCGGATTCGCATGCTCCGGCCGGTCCGGGGTAGAAGGCGACGGTGTGGCCCAGGGTGGAGTTGGTGAAGAAGAAGGCGACCCCCACCGGGATCTGCAGCGCCTCCCACACCAGGCGATCCAGCGCGAAATCGGGAAACGACAGGTACCGGTCGGGCACCGCGCGGTAGCGCAGGTCGGCCGCCGAGTCGGTGAACAGCAGATAGCAGGCGCGGCAGACGCACATGAGTTGGCGGCCGGTCACATTGACCACGTGCTGGTGCTCGTCGGCGATCGGCTCGGCGCACATCTCGCAGCGTTCGCCCGCGGGCTCGGGGGCGCGCCGGTCGCTCCTGATGCGGGCCAGGACGTCGAAGGGTGTGCTCATGCCGGCGGTCATGCCGGGGCGCCCATCGCGTCGGCCCGCAACGCCACTGACAGCAGGCCGTCGTGGGTCAGCAGGGGAATCGGCTCGAGATGAGCGGCCGAACCGCCGGCCGCCGCGGCGCCCGCGTGGACGACGTCGAAATCCGTCCCACAGCCCGCACAGCGCAGCAGCCCGTCGCGCAGTTGAGAACCCGCCATCGAGCCGGCGCACACCGGGCAGTGATCTCGATAGGTGAATGTCTGGTCACCGACCCGGCAGGCCAGCAGGGTCACCCCGTCGATGACGAATCCTGCGACTTCGCCGGGGGCCAGCTCGGCCAGCTCGGGGGCCGGGTGCCAGGTAGTCGGTCCATGTTCATTCGAATGCACTTGCGCCAGCAGCGATTCGGCGGGGATGACGTTCGCCGGAGCGGTCGTGTCCGCGGCGGTGACCACCTCGATCGAGGAGATCTCCGGTGCCGCCGCGCGCACCGCATCCTGCACGGCCAGCTCCAGGGTCACCGCCGAGGACGGACAACTCTTACAGCTGCCTTTGAAGGCCAGCCGCACGGTGAATTCTTCCGGGCGTCCGCCCGCAACGACCTCGAGCAGGTCGACGTCTCCACCATGTGAACCCAGGTAGGGGCGCACCCGATCGAGCGCGCCGGCGACCCTGCGGCGCACGTCGTGCGGATGCAGCCCATGTACTAGGAGCAGGCTGGCCACCAGGTCGTCGGTGGCCAGCCGCTCGACCAGCCCCCCGTCCGGCCCGGGCTCGCCGGCCATCGCCATGATCCGCTCGAGCCCGGCGCCGTAAAGCCCGACGACTTCGCGAACCAGTTGTTGTGCACGGTCATACGCGCCGGACCCGCCCGCGGCGCAGGAATCCAGCAGTGTCTGGATCCGATCGCCCGCTGTGCGCCACTGCGCGTCGGTCTCGGGGTTCCCCGGGCGATCCGCCATACCTCACTCCCCATCGGGTGACTGGGTCGGCGTGTGCAGTCTGTCCAGGGACTTGCCCTTTCCCAGGTACATGTGCACACCACAGGGCAGGCACGGATCGAAGCTGCGCACCGTGCGCATGACGTCGATCCCCTTGAAGTTGTCCCGGCCGTTCTCCTCGAAGATCGGCTGGCCCTGCACCGCATCCTCATACGGCCCGGGGGTGCCATAGCTGTCGCGCGGGTTGGCGTTCCACGGCGTCGGCGGATACGGGTGATAGTTGGCGATCTTGCCGTCCCGGATCACCATGTGGTGGCTGAGCACGCCGCGGACCGCCTCGGTGAACCCGCAGCCAATGGCCTCGTCGGGCACGTCGAACTTCTCCCACGTCTTGGTGCGCCCGGCGCGGATCTCCTCGAGCGCCTTCTCGCAGAAGTGCAGCGCACTCGCGGCCGCGTAGGCCTGGAAGTAGGTGCGCGCCCGATCGCGTTCGATCGTGTTGCTGCCATATTGGGGGATCTTCCACTCCAACTCGACTGGCCCCTTGAGGGCCGTCTTGGGCAGGTTGATCTTGACGCTGTTGCCGGTCGCCTTGACGTAGCCGATGTCGACCAGGCCGGCAAGAGCGGTCGACCACAGCCGGGCCAGCGGGCCGCCGCCGGTGTCCAGCGCCAGGTGTTCCTTGCCGTCGAACCAGCGCGGAGACATCACCCAGCTGTACTTGCCGCCCTCCAGGTCCCGCTTCTGCGGGTGCGGGTTGGTGTGCTGGTTCCATGGGTGACGCCGGTCCACCGCGTTACCCAGCGGATCGGTTTTGACGAACATCTCCTGGTCGGTCCAGTCGTCGTAATACGAACTACCCAAGAGGATTCGGATTCCCAGGTTGATGTCCACCAACGAGTGGGTGACCAGCTTGCCGTCGACCACCACACCCGGGGTGACGAACATCGCGTTGCCCCAGCTTTCCATGTCCTTGTATTCGAAGTTGCACACTTCGGGGTCCTGGAAGGAGCCCCAGCAGCCCAGCAGGGTGCGGCGCAGCCCGACCTTCTCGTAACCGGGCAGGGCGGTGTAAAAGAAGTCGAACAGGTCGTCGTGCATGGGCACAACTTTTTTCATGAACTCGACGTAGCGCATCAGCCGGGTCATGTAGTCGGTCATCAGCTGGATGGTTGCGACGGTGCCGACACCGCCGGGGTACAGCGTGGAGGGGTGCACGTGACGCCCTTCCATCAGACAGAACATCTCGCGCGTGTAGCGGCTGGTCTGCAGGGCTTCCCGGTAGAACTCACCGCTGAACGGGTTGAGCGAGCGCATGATGTCCGCGATCGTCTTGTACCCGTGGGCGTCGGCGTGTGGGGCCGGGGTCTTCTCGGCCAGGGACAGCACGCTCGGGTTGGTCTCGGAGACCATTTTCTCGCAGAAGTCCACCCCGACCAGGTTCTCCTGGAAGATGTTGTGGTCGAACATGTATTCCGCGGCCTCACCGAGGTTGACGATCCACTCGCCCAGATGCGGCGGCTTGACGCCATAGGCCATGTTCTGCGTGTAGCACGAGCAGGTGGCGTGGTTGTCACCGCAGATTCCGCAGATGCGGCTGGTGATGAAGTGGGCGTCGCGCGGGTCCTTGCCCTTCATGAAGATCGAGTAGCCGCGGAAGATCGACGAGGTGCTGTGGCACTCGACGACTTCCTTGTTCTCGAAGTCGATCTTGGTGTAGATGCCCAGGCTGCCCACGATCCTGGTGATGGGATCCCAGGCCATGTCGACCAGTTGGCCCGGTTCCCGCTTGGTTTGACTGGCTTGAGGGCTGATGGTTGTCATCGCGTTACTTCTTCCCGCTTTGGCTGCTTCCGCGTTGGCTGATGCGGCGACGGCTCTTCGGCTACGAATGTGAAAAGGAGCGCACCGACCCGGTAGGTGACCTACCAGGTGCGGCGCGCGCCAGTGGTGAGTTGGTCGCCGTTATGGCGCCACCGCGGCTCTTTGTCGACGGTGCGTTCCGTGATACCCCTCAGACTGCGAATCACGGCTCCATACATTCCCGACGCGGTGCTCGAGATCTTTCCGCCCGGCGGCTCATCCATGAACGGCATGAACTTGTCCGGGAACCCCGGCATGGTGCAGCCGATGCAGATCCCGCCGACGTTGGGGCAACCCCCGACACCGTTGATCCATCCGCGCTTGGGCACATTGCATTTGACGACGGGTCCCCAACAACCAAGTTTGACAATGCATTTCGGCGAACCGTACTCGGTGGCGAAGTCGCCCTGCTCGTAGTAGCCGGCCCGGTCGCAGCCCTCGTGCACGGTCTTGCCGAACAGCCACTGCGGCCGAAGCGCGTCGTCGAGCGGGATCATCGGCGCCTGACCCGTCGCCATATACAGCAGGTAGGTCAGCGTCTCCGACAGGTTGTCCGGGTGGATCGGGCAGCCCGGCACGCACACGATCGGAATGCCCGCCTTGCTCTTCCAGTCCCAGCCGAGGTAGTCCGGCACGCCCATCGCCCCCGTCGGGTTGCCGGCCATCGCGTGGATGCCCCCATAGGTGGCGCAGGTCCCCACCGCCACGATGGCGGTGGCCTTGGGCGCCAACCGGTCGAGCCACTCGCTGGTGGTCATCGGCTGCCCGGTGGCCGGGTCGTTGCCGAAGCCGCACCAGTAGCCCTCGTCCTTGATCTTCTCGTTCGGGATGGATCCTTCGACCACGAGCACAAAGGGCTCCAGGTCGCCACGGTCGGCTTTGAAGAACCACTCCAAGAAGTCGTCCGCGCCCCCGTTGGGTCCGCATTCGAAGTCGATCAGGGGCCAGTGCACGGCGACCTGGGGGAGTCCGGGCAACGCCCCCAAGGCGATCTCCTCGACGCTGGGCTGGGTGGCAGCAGTCAATGCCACCGAATCACCGTCACAACTGAGGCCCGCGTTTATCCATAGGACATGGATTAATGTTTGTTCTGCCTTGACTGCTGCTTCCGTTGGCATGCTGCAGCTTTCCGGAGCCGGGCTGGGGCTCCTGGCGCCGCCGGAGTCGACCGTCGGCCCACTTGCGCAGCGCTATTTTCCGGGTCTACTCCCGCTATCGTGCGTTGTCAACGGTTCGACATTACCGATTAGTAGGCACGTGTCGCATAATAACGAAAAGCCTTGTCGCGCTTGGGTATTGCGACACCACCGGTGAGGCAGAACGGGGCGATCTTCCTGCGAATGCTTCGCAGGAGTGCGCACACCAGGGGAGCCGCTCAGCCCCCCTCGGTGGCGAAGCGCCGCAGCCAGCCGAACCACGCGGCCATACCGTCGCCCGTGCGGGCGCTGACCGGCAAAATCGTCGCTGCCGCATTGACTTTGCGAACGTGGGCGATGTAGGTGTCGACGTCTACGTCCAGGTGGGGCACCAGGTCGATCTTGTTGAGCAGCACCACGTCGACCGACCGGAACATCACCGGATACTTCAGCGGCTTGTCCTCGCCCTCGGTCACCGAATAGACCATCGCCTTCGCGTGCTCGCCGACGTCGAATTCCGCCGGGCAGACCAGATTGCCGACGTTCTCGATGACCACCAGGTCCAGCGCGGCGAGCTCGAGGCCGGGCAGTGCCCGGTTGATCATGGGCGCGTCGAGGTGGCACTCACCGCCAAATCCGTTGCTGGTGTTGAGCAGTGACACCTGGGCGCCGCGTCCGCGGAGCTTGGCCGCGTCCAGGTCGGTGGCGATATCGCCCTCGATCACCCCGATGGCCAGGTCGCCGGCGAGTTCGTCGAGGGTCGCCTGCAGGACGGTGGTCTTTCCCGAGCCCGGCGAGCTCATCAGGTTGAGGGTGCGGACCCCGTTGCTCTCGAACGCCGCCCGGTTGGCGTCGGCGAGCACGTCGTTCTCGGCGAAGATCGCCTCCAGCACCTCGACGCGCTGACCGCCGGTCCGGTAGCCGCTGTGGTCGCCGCGATCATGGTCGTGAGGAATGTCATCGTGGGAGTGGGTGTGTACGGTTCCGTCGTCGTGCCGATGAAATCTACCCATCGTCAACGCCTTTCACGAGACATCTCTTTCATGACACGTCCAGCGAGGTCACCAGGAATTCGTTGCCGCGCAGCACCTCGACGTCGGAACTGTCGCACCGCGGACACCAGATCGACCATGGCGAGGTGATCTCGGATTGCCGGCCGCAGGTGCGGCACCGGACTTCGGCGCTGACGCATTCGAGTTCCAGTTCGGCGTCCGGCATGTCCTCCGCGTCGCGGACGAGTGTCCAGCAGAAGGACAGCGACTCGGGCACCACCTGGCGCAGCGCACCGACCCGCACCCGCACCACGTCGACGTGCCGGCCGTCGGCGTGATTTCTGACCACACCGGCGATCGCTTCGCACAGCGACAGCTCATGCATCGCCGATCACCGGCGGTCCGCGAGCCGGGCGCAGGCCAACGAGCCCATGAGCACTGTTCTACACCCGAACGGCGCCTTGCGGTCAGCCTCGTGGTCGACTCACGAGGTCCACTTTTCTTCGATGCGTCCGTAACGCCAGACGAGAAGGGCCACCGCCCAGGTGGCGACGAACATGGCGACGACGATGTAGCCGATCGCGTTGAGGTCCAGCCCGCCGATCCAGCTCCAGAACCCGCCGCGCCAACCGAACTGGTCGGCGAACAGGACGAGCAGCTCGACGCTTCCGATGAGCAGGGCGACCGCCACCGACAGCGCCGTGATGGTGATGTTGTAGTAGATCTTGCGGACCGGACTGGAAAAGGCCCAGCCGTAGGCGAAATTCATGAACGAGCCGTCGATGGTGTCCAGCAGGCACATGCCCGCGGTGAACAGCACCGGCAGGCACATGATGGCGTACCAGGGCAGCCCGGCCGCGGCGCTGGTGCCGGCCAGCACCAAAAGGGCGATCTCGGTGGCGGTGTCGAAACCGAGCCCGAACAGCAAGCCGACCGGATAGCAGTGCCAGGACTTGGTGATCGACTTGGTCAGCCGACCGAGCAGGCGGTTCATCAGGCCGCGGCTCTGCAATTGCCGCTCCAGTTCGGCCCCGTCGGTCTCGGGGTCGTATTCACCGCGGCGCACGCGCGCGAACACGCGCAGGATGCCGACCAGGACGATGACGTTGAGCAGGGCGATCGCATACAGGAAGACGCCGGAGACGCTGGTGCCGATCAGCCCGGTGTAGTGGTGCAGCGTCGACGAGTCGTCCCTGACCGGCCCGACGACCGTCTTCACCCCGCACGCCAGCAACAGTGCCATGCCGAACACCACCGTGGAGTGGCCCAGCGAGAAGAAGAAGCCGACGGCCAGGGGGCGTTGCCCGTCGTTCATCAGCTTGCGGGTCGTGTTGTCGATGGCGGCGATGTGGTCGGCGTCAAAGGCGTGCCGCATGCCCAGGGTATAGGCGGTCAACCCGATGCCGACACCAAAAGCCTTGCCGCCCAAGCTGTATTGGGCCGGTGCGACCAAGAACACCAGGGTGAACCAGCCGAGCAGGTGCATCGCGACGATGGCCGCCAGCATCGCGGCCAGGCGCCACCACTCCGCTGTCGTCAGGGCGGTCGTCAGGGCACCGAGAAGCCTGGTCGTCCGTGACGGCCGGCAGTCGATCTCGGTGCTGGCCACTGGGGTCCTTCCGGCCTCGCGGTATCGGGGAGACAACCGGCACGACTGTAAGTTCCACGTCACGCCAGATGCAAGTGAATCGCAGAATCGTGGACCCGATCGCGGCGAAAGCTGGCGATCCCGGTCCTGCGGCGTGACACTGAACCGGTGACGCCCAAACCGCCACTCCTGGATGCGTCTCTCGCCGAGCGGATCGGCGATCTGCTGCGCGCCCGCGGACTGCGGCGGATGGCGTCGCGGATCCAGGTGCTGGCGGTGCTCGAGCCGGTCAATGGACACCTGTCGGTGGCCGAGATCGACAAGCGGATGCGCGAGTGTCTGCCCCCGGGGGCCCAGGCGCCCGACGTGGCCACCGTCTACCGCACGGTGACCACCCTCGTCGATCAGGGGGTGCTGCACGCGCTGACCCTCGACGGCGGCGTGACGACCTACGGCCTGGCCACCGCGCCGCACCACCACGCGGTGTGCACGAAGTGCGGCACGATCATCGAGGTGCCCGCCCGCCGGCTGAGCCTGGCGCTCGAGCATGCGATGGCGGGCAGTTCCTTCGCGCTGTCGGAGGCGGCCGGGCTGACGCTGCACGGCGTGTGTCCCCAGTGTCAAAACGACACACCGCCGGCCCGGCCGCGCCGGCGCTGAGGTCAGTCCAGGCCCAACAGCGCGTTCTCCACCACCTCGGCCAGCGCCGGATGGATCCAGTACTGCCCGCGGGCCATCTGCGGGGCGGTCAGCCCGAAGCTCATCGCCTGGATCAACGGCTGGATGATCGACGAGGCCTGATCACCCATGATGTGCGCTCCCAGCAGGCGGCCGGTGCCGCGCTCGGCGACGAGCTTGACGATCCCGGTGGTGTCCTCGGCCGCCCAGCCGTAGGCGACGTCGCCGTAGTTCTGGATCTTCACCGAAATCTTGAAACCCTGTGCGATGGCCTGGTTTTCGGTCAGCCCGACGGAGGCGATCTGGGGATCGGTGAACACCGCCGCGGGCACGTAGCGGTGGTCGGTGGCGGCCATGGCTTCGGTGTCGTCCCAGTCGCACAGCAGGTTGTGCTGCACGACGCGCGCCTCGTGGTTGGCGACGTGCTTGAGCTGATACCGCGAGGAGACGTCGCCGAGCGCGAAAACGCCACGCGCCGTGGTCCGCTGGTACTCGTCGACGACCACCAGGCCGTCCGTGACGGTGACGCCGGCCTGCTCGGCGTCGAGCAGATCGCCGTTGGGCACGCGGCCGGTCGCCACCAGCAGCGCGTCGGCGTTCACGGTGCGGCCGTCATCGAGTTGCACCGCGACGCCCGAACCCTGGTTTTCGGCGCCCACGACGTTGCGGTGGGTGTGCAGTTCCCACTTGCTGGCCGCGATGCGGGTGAAGCGCTCGCCGACGACGTCGTCGAGGTGTCGCAGCAATGTGGAGCCCCGGACCACCAGGGTGACCCGCGAGCCCAGGGAGGAGAAGGTATGGGCGAATTCGGCTGCGACGAAACCGCCGCCGACGATCACCAAATGCTCCGGCAGTTCGGGGATTCGCATGATCGTGTCGCTGGTGTGGTACGTCGCGCCGCACTCGAGGATCGCGGGAGGGACCACGGCGCGCGCCCCCGCCGCGATCACCACCTGGTCGGCCGTGAACTCGTCGCCGGCGTCGGTGCGCAACAGGTAGCGCCCGTCGGGTTGGACCGCGCCGAACCGGGTGTGCTGTTTGTACACATCGATATTGGGCGCGGCGTTCCGATAGTCCTCGCCGCTGACCCCGATCGGGTCGATGCGCCCGAACACGCGCGAGACGATGTCGTCCCAGCGCACCCGCTCGATGCCGGCGTCGATGCCGTAGCGCGCAGCCTCCCGGATGGTCTGGGCGACCTCGGCGGCGTAGACGAACATCTTGGTCGGGATGCACCCGACGTTCAGGCACGTGCCCCCGAACGTGCCCTGTTCGCAGATGGCCACCCGCTTGTCGGCGAAGCGTTCATCGAGAATGCTGTTGCCCGAACCGGTTCCGATGATCGCGACGTCGTAGGTCTCCACACCGTCACCCCCTTCCGAACGACGCCGGGGCGTCGCTGTTGTTGGTGGGCAGGTACTCGTCCAGCCAGAGATCCAGTTCCCGATAGGCGACGTCGCGCGGGCCCTCAAACGACAAGAACACATCGTGCTTGGCATCGACCACCGGGACGATGGTGCTGCGGTTCCCGACACAGCCTGCCCACCTGGCGATCTGGGTGACGTCGAGAACGGCGTCGCCGCACCGCATGGACTCCGGGTCCGCGGTTTCGCGCACGCTGTGGTCCGACCGCAGGATCAGATTCGGCACGCCGACATCGAGGCCGCGGTGCAGCCGGGCCTGGCCGCGGCGGACGGCGTGCAGCCAACCGAAGGTGATCGGGAAGCCACCCACGGGTTTCCACTGCAGGTTGTAGTCGAATTCCCCGCCATAGTCGCGGTGCAGCGTGGTGCCGTAGCCGCCCTCACCCGGCGACCGGGCCACGCCCTTGGACCGCACCCGCGACAGACCCCCGAGCAGCACCACGGTCGCCGAATGCCGCAGGATGGCCGGGCCGGGCAGATCCAGAAACGGGCTGTTGAGCACCAACCCGCCGATGCCGGCGTGCGCGGTCGGGTTGCGGCGGCGCAACCGATCCAGCCACAACGACACGATGAGCCCGCCCGCGGAATGCCCGTACACCAGCACGTCGCGGGCCTGCGCGCGCACGACGTCCAGGGCGCGCTCGAGTTCGATGTCGTAGTTGGCGAGGTCGGTGACGAAGTGCGGCGTCTGGCCGTCGCGCCGCGACCGGCCGCACTTGTGAAGGTCCACCGCGTAGAAGGCGAAGCCGCGCGCGGCGAAATGGTCGGCCAGCTCGGTGTGGAAGAAGTAATCGGTGTAGCCGTGCACCGCCAGCACCGCGCGCCCGGCCGGGCCCGCCTGCGCCGGCCCGCGCCGGATCAGGGTCGCGACGATGTCGCCCTCACCGGCGGGATCGCGGCCGAGCGCGATGGTGCGCTGCCAATATCCGGGGAGGACATCGGGCACCCAGCCAGTCACGAGGCAAGCTTAGCTTTTGCTGGGCACGGGGAGCCGCACGTCGTTCGCGCCCACTTTGCCTCGGGATAACCTGGGGATCGGCCCAGTCGAGGGAAGGACCAGCAAGCCGGTGTCATCGCTAGCCACAACCGCGCGGACGGACGTCGTGCTGGTGGGCGCGGGCATCATGAGCGCGACGCTGGGCGCGTTGCTGCGCCGGCTACAGCCGGAGTGGTCGCTGACCTTCGTCGAGCGCCTCGACGCCGTCGCCGCGGAAAGCAGCAGCCCCTGGAACAACGCCGGCACGGGGCATTCGGCGCTGTGCGAGCTGAACTACACCCCGCAGCGCGCCGACGGCTCGATCGACATCAGCAAAGCGGTGCGCATCAACGAGCAGTTTCAGGTGACCCGCCAGTTCTGGGCTCACGCCGTCGAGAACGGCATCCTGACCGATCGGAGCTTTTTGACCCGGATCCCGCACGCGAGCTTCGTGCGCGGGGCGCAGCGCGTGGACTATCTGCGGCGGCGCCGCAACGCGCTGGCGGCCAACCCGCTGTTCGCCGGCATCGAATTGATCGAGGACCCGGGCGAGTTCGCCCGCCGGCTGCCGTTGATGGCCGCCCATCGCGACTTCTCCGCGCCGACCGCACTCAACTGGGCCGCCCACGGCACCGACGTCGACTTCGGTGCGCTGTCGCGCCAATTGGTCGGATTCTGTGTGCGGGGCGGCGCGACGGCCCTGTTCGGGCACGAGGTCCGCAACCTGACCCGCGGGTCCGACGGCGGCTGGACGGTGTCGATCCGCAATCGCCGCACCGGCCAAAAGCGCCGCTGTCACGCCAAATTCGTCTTCGTCGGGGCTGGCGGCGACGCGCTGCCCCTGCTGCAGAAGTCCGGCATCAGCGAGGTCAAAGGCTTCGCCGGATTCCCGATCGGCGGTCGGTTCCTGCGCGCCGACAACCCGGCGCTCACCGCCGCACACCGGGCCAAGGTGTACGGGGCGCCCGCGCCCGGCGCACCGCCCCTGGGGGCGCTGCATCTGGACCTGCGCTACGTCAACGGCAAGCCGTGGCTGGTGTTCGGCCCGTACGCCGGCTGGTCACCGAAGTTCTTGAAACACGGGCACTTCACCGACCTGCCCCGCTCGGTGAAGCCGCACAACCTGGCCTCGCTGCTCGGGGTCGGCGCCACCCAGCTGACGCTGCTTCGGTACCTGCTCGGCCAATTGCGGCTCTCCGAGCCGGACCGGCTGCGCATGCTGCGCGAATTCGCGCCCACCGCAGCGGGTTCCGACTGGGAGTTGACGGTGGCCGGTCAGCGCGTGCAGGTGATCCGGCGCGACAGGCGAAAGGGCGGGGTGCTCGACTTCGACACCACGGTGGTGGGGGCCGCCGACGGAAGCATCGCGGGTCTGCTCGGCGGCTCGCCGGGGGCGTCGACCGCGGTGCCGATCATGCTCGACGTGTTGCAGCGGTGCTTTGCCAACCGTTTTCAGTCGTGGTTGCCCGCGCTCAAGGAGATGGTTCCCTCTTTGGGGGCGTCGCTGTCGGACGAGCCGGCCCTCTACGACGAGGTCTTTTCGTGGGGAACGAAGGTACTGGGGTTGGATGTCAATGAGTGAAGCACTGCGGCGTATCTGGGCCAAAGACCTTGATGCCCAGACACTTTACGAGCTGCTCAAGCTGAGGGTGGAGGTGTTCGTCGTCGAACAGGCGATCCCGTATCCCGAACTGGACGGCCGTGACCTCCTCGCCGAAACCCGGCACTTCTGGCTGGAGACGGCCGACGGCGAGGTGATCTGTACGCTGCGGCTGATGGAGGAGCACGCCGGAGGCGAGAAGGCGTTCCGCATCGGGCGCCTGTGCACCAAGCGCAGCGCCCGTGGCCAGGGCCACACCACCCGGCTGCTGCGCGCGGCCCTGGCCGAGGTGGGTGACTACCCGTGCCGGATCAACGCGCAGACCTATCTGGCCGACATGTACGCGCAGCACGGATTCGTGCGCGACGGAGACGATTTCGTCGACGACGGCGTCCCGCACGTGCCCATGCTGCGGCCGGGCTCCGGTCTGGCGGCCAAGCCGTGAGGCCCTACCCGTTCAGCGCCATCGTCGGGCACGACCAGCTGCGCCTCGCCCTGCTGTTGTGCGCCGTGCGCCCCGAGATCGGGGGCGCCCTCATCCGCGGCGAGAAGGGCACCGCCAAGTCGACGGCCGTTCGCGGCCTGGCGGCGTTGCTGTCCGCGGCGACCGGCAGCGATTCCGGCCTGGTCGAAATGCCGCTCGGGGCAACCGAAGACAGGGTCATCGGCTCGCTGGACCTGCAGCGGGTGCTGCGCGACGGCGAGCACGCGTTTTCCCCGGGCCTGTTGGCCCGCGCGCACGGCGGGGTGCTCTACGTCGACGAGGTCAACCTGCTGCACGATCACCTCGTCGACGTGCTGCTCGACGCCGCGGCGATGGGGCGGGTGCACATCGAACGCGACGGCATCTCGCATTCGCATGAGGCGCGGTTCGTGTTGATCGGCACCATGAATCCCGAAGAGGGCGAACTGCGTCCGCAGCTGTTGGACCGCTTCGGGCTCACCGTCGACGTGCACGCCTCACGCGACGTCGACGTGCGGGTGCAGGTCATCCGGCAGCGAATGGCGTATGAGGCCGACCCGGACGGCTTCGCGGAGCGATACGCCGCCGCCGACGCCGAGCTGGCCCGGCGCATCGCCGCGGCCCGCGCGCTCGTCGACGATGTGGTGTTGCCCGACAACGAGTTACGGCGCATCGCGGCGCTGTGCGCGGCGTTCGATGTCGACGGCATGCGCGCGGACCTGGTGGTGGCCCGCACCGCCGTCGCCCACACCGCCTGGCGCGGGGCGCCCGCCGTCGAGGAATCCGACATCCGGGTCGCCGCCGAGCTGGCTCTGCCGCACCGGCGCCGCCGCGACCCCTTCGACGATCCGGGGATCGACCGCGACCAGCTGGACGAAGCCCTGGCGCAGGCCGGCTCCGAGCCGGACCCCGAGCCCGACCCGCCCGGCGGCGGTCAAACGCCGGACACCGAACAGGCTGGGCCACAACGGGACTCGGGGGACAGCACCACGGCGAAGCCGCCGAAGTCCAAGCCCAGCGCGCCTCCGTCGAAAACCTTCCACACCCGCGCGCTGCGCGTCCCCGGGGTGGGGGAGGGCGCGCCCGGGCGGCGGTCGCGGGCGCGCAACGCCGGCGGCAGCGTCATCGCCGCCACCGACGGGGACGACACCAGTTGCGGCGGGCACGGACTGCACTTGTTCGCCACGCTGCTCTCGGCCGCCGAGCGCGCCGGGGCCGGGCCGCTGCGGCCCGGGCCCGACGACGTGCGCCGCGCCGTGCGCGAGGGACGCGAGGGCAACCTGGTGATCTTCGTGGTGGACGCCTCGGGTTCGATGGCCGCCCGCGACCGGATGGCGGCGGTCAGCGGTGCCACGCTGTCGCTGCTGCGCGACGCCTACCAGCGCCGCGACAAGGTCGCCGTGATCACCTTCCGGCACCAGCAGGCGCAATTGTTGTTACCGCCGACCTCCTCGGCCCACATCGCCGGGCGGCGACTGGCCCGCTTCGACACCGGCGGCAAGACGCCGCTGGCCGAAGGCCTGCTGGCCGCGCGCGAGCTGATCGTCCGGGAGAAGGCGCGCGACCGGGCCCGCCGCTCCCTGGTGGTGGTGCTCACCGACGGCCGGGCCACCGCCGGACCGGATCCGTTGGGCCGCACCCGATCCGCGGCAGCCCGGCTGGTGGCCGAAGGCGCCGCCGCGGTGGTCGTGGACTGCGAGACGTCGTTCGTGCGGCTGGGCCTGGCCGAGCAGCTGGCCCGCCAACTCGGCGCACCCGCCGTTCGGCTGGAGCAGCTGCACGCCGATTCGTTGACGCGTGCGGTACGCGACGTGGCGTGAGAAAGGTAACCCGTTATGCCGCAAGGAGTTCCAGTCCAGGTTCCCGATGACGGCCTGACCACCCGGGCGCGACGTCACACGCCGGTGCTGGCGGTGCACACCGGCGCCGGCAAGGGGAAGTCGACGGCGGCGTTCGGAATGGCGTTGCGGGCCTGGAACGCCGGGCTTTCCGTCGGGGTGTTCCAATTCGTCAAGAGCGCGAAGTGGAAGGTCGGCGAGGAGGCGGCGTTCGCCGCGCTCGGCGACGTGCACGAGCAACACGGCGCCGGCGCGCCGGTCGAATGGCACAAGATGGGTGCCGGCTGGTCCTGGACGCGCAAGGCGGGCAGCGACACCGATCACGCGGCGGCCGCGGCCGACGGCTGGGCCGAAATCGCGCGCCGGCTGGCCGACCAGCGCCACGACTTCTACGTGCTCGACGAGTTCACCTATCCGCTGAAGTGGGGCTGGGTCGACGTCCACGAGGTGGTCGAGGTGCTCGCGGCGCGGCCCGGCCAGCAGCACGTCGTCATCACCGGACGCGACGCCCCGCAGCCGCTGATCGACGCGGCCGACCTGGTCACCGAGATGACCAAGCTCAAGCATCCGATGGACGCCGGGCGCAAGGGGCAGAAGGGCATCGAGTGGTGAGTGTTCCCGCCGTGGTCATCGCCGCACCCGCGTCCGGCAGCGGAAAGACCACCGTGGCAACGGGTTTGATCGGCGCTTTGCGCCGGGCGGGTCACACCGTCGCGCCGTTCAAGGTGGGCCCGGACTTCATCGATCCCGGGTATCACGGCCTGGCCGCAGGCCGGCCGGGCCGCAACCTCGACCCGGTGCTGGTCGGGGAGGGCCTCATCGGCCCGCTGTACGCGCACGGTGCCGGGGGCGCGGACATCGCGGTGATCGAGGGCGTGATGGGGCTGTTCGACGGGCGGATCGGGCCGTCCGCCGCCACCCCCGCCGCCGGATCGACCGCCCACGTCGCCCGCCTGCTGGGCGCGCCCGTCGTCCTGGTCATCGACGCGCGCGGTCAAAGCCAGAGCATTGCCGCGCTGCTGCACGGCTTTTCGACGTTCGACACCGCCACCCGGGTCGCCGGCGTGATCCTGAACCGGGTCGGCTCGGCCCGCCACGAGCAGGTGTTGCGGCAGGCCTGCGAGCAGGCCGGTGTCCCGGTGCTGGGGGCCATCCCGCGGTCGGCCGAATTGGAGCTTCCCACAAGGTATCTGGGGCTCGTCACCGCCGTCGAGTACGGCCGCCGGGCCCGGCAGGCGGTCGACGCGATGACCGCGTTGGTCGCCGCCCACGTCGACCTGGCGGCCGTGATCGCGGTCGCGCGGGCCCCGGCGGCCGGGGAGCCGTGGGATCCGGCGGCGGCGGTGGGGGACTCGGCGCGGCGGCGCGCCACCGTGGCCGTGGCGGCCGGGAAGGCCTTCAGCTTCGGCTACGCCGAGCACCCGGAGCTGCTGGCGGCCGCCGGCGCGGACGTCGTCGCATTCGATCCGCTCAGCGACGCGTTGCCCGACGGCAGCGATGCGGTGTTGCTGCCCGGCGGCTTTCCCGAACAGTTCACCGCCGAGCTGTCCGCCAACGAGGTCGTGCGCCGGCAGATCAAGGAGCTGGCCGCCGCCGGGGCGCCCGTGCACGCCGAGTGCGCCGGGCTGATCTACTTAGCCGACGAACTCGACGGCCACCCGATGTGCGGCGTGCTGGCCGGACACGCCCGGTTCACCCCGCGGCTGACGCTGGCCTACCGCGACGCCGTCGCCGTGGCCGACTCCCCGCTGTACACCGCGGGCCAGCGGGCCGTCGGGCACGAATTCCACCGCACCGCAGTCACATTCAGCGACAGCTACCAGCCGGCATGGATGTACCGGGCCCCCGACGCCGACGACGCCGACGACGCCGACGATGCCGGCGGGGCCGTGCGCGACGGCGTCGTGCACGCCGGCGTGCACGCGTCGTATCTGCACACCCACCCGGCCGCCGCGCCGGAGGCGGTGGCGCGCTTCGTCGCCCACGCGGCCCGGCGAGCGGGTTCGCGGGCGTAACGTCACGGCGAAGAATCCGGCCGAACTTCGCCGCGGCGTTACGCGCGCGGTGCCATGCCCACGAACCACTAAGCTTGCCGGGTGACTGAGAGCGCCTACCTCGTAGGGCTGCGGCTGACCGGTAAGAAGGTCGTCGTCGTGGGCGGCGGCACCGTCGCCCAGCGCCGGCTGCCGTTGCTCATCGCCAGCGGCGCCGACGTCCACGTCATCTCCCGCAGCGCCACCCGGTCGGTCGAGGCCATGACCGGAATCACCCTGGCACTGCGCGAATACCGCGACGGCGACCTCGACGGCGCCTGGTACGCGATCGCGGCCACCGACGACCCGCGCGTCAACGAGGCCGTGGTCGCCGAGGCCGAAAGCCGCCAGATCTTCTGCGTCCGGGCGGACATCGCCGTCGAGGGAACCGCGGTGACGCCAGCGTCTTTCAGCTATGCGGGGCTGTCCGTCGGCGTCCTGGCCGGCGGCGAGCACCGGCGTTCGGCGGCGATCCGCTCGGCCATCCGGGAGGCGCTGCAGACCGGGATCATCACCCCCGAGGGCCCGGTGGGCTCCGACGCCGTCAAGGGCGGCGTGGCGCTGATCGGGGGCGGTCCCGGCGACCCCGAACTGATCACCGTGCGCGGGCGCCGGCTGCTCGCCCAGGCCGACGTCGTGGTCGCCGACCGCCTCGCGCCGCCGGAACTGCTCGCCGAACTGCCCCCACACGTGGAAGTCATCGACGCCGCCAAGATCCCGTACGGGCGGGCGATGGCCCAGGACGCCATCAACGACGTGATGATCGAACGCGCCCGGGCCGGAAGCTTCGTGGTGCGCCTCAAAGGAGGGGACCCCTTCGTCTTCGCCCGCGGCTACGAGGAGGTGCTCGCGTGCGCCGAGGCCGGGATCCCGGTCACCGTGGTGCCGGGTGTGACAAGCGCCATAGGGGTGCCCGCATTGGCGGGTGTCCCCGTCACCCATCGGGCGATCAACCACGAGTTCGTGGTGGTCAGCGGCCATCTCCCCCCCGGGCATCCCGAATCGTTAGTGAATTGGGATGCGCTGGCGGCGATGTCCGGCACGATTGTTTTGCTGATGGCCGTCGAACGCATCGAACTTTTCGCCGAAGCCCTTTTGGCAGGCGGTCGACCAGCGGATACGCCCGTGCTTGTCGTTCAGCACGGAACGACGGCCGCTCAACACACTTTGCGGGCCACCCTCGCCGACACGCCCGAAAAGATTCGCGCCGAGGGGATCCGACCTCCCGCGATCATCGTGATCGGCGCCGTGGCGGCTTTCGGGGTTTAAACGCTTCTTAAGATTACTGTAAGGTAACCCTTTATGACGGCTCTCAACGACTCAGAGCGCGCTGTCCAAAACTGGACGTCTGCACGCCCCGATCGTCCGGCCCCGGTGCGCACGGCGGAGACCGCCGCAAAGCCCCCGGCGGAGACCGCCTCCAATCGCATCAGCAAGTACTACCCGGCGTGGCTGCCCTCGCGACGCTTCATCGCGGCCGTCATCGCCATCGGCGGTATGCAGCTGCTTGCGACGATGGACAGCACCGTCGCGATCGTCGCGCTCCCCAAGATCCAAAACGAGCTCAGCCTGTCCGACGCCGGCCGCAGCTGGGTGATCACCGCCTACGTGCTGACATTCGGCGGGCTGATGCTGCTCGGCGGGCGGCTCGGCGACACCATCGGGCGCAAGCGCACCTTCATCGTCGGTGTCGCCCTGTTCACCATCTCCTCCGTGCTGTGCGCCGTCGCCTGGGACGAGGCGACCATGGTCATCGCCCGGCTGTCGCAGGGCGTCGGGTCGGCCATCGCCTCGCCGACGGGCCTGGCGCTGGTGGCGACCACCTTCCCCAAGGGACCGGCGCGCAACTTCGCGACCGCGGTCTTCGCCGCGATGACGGCCGTCGGCTCGGTGATGGGCCTCGTGGTCGGGGGAGCGCTCACCGAGGTGTCGTGGCGGCTGGCGTTCCTGGTGAACGTGCCGATCGGCCTGGTGATGATGTATTTGGCCCGCACCGCGCTGCGCGAGACCAACCGCGAGCGGATGAAGCTGGACGCCACCGGCGCCATGCTGGCCACCCTGACGTGCACCGCCGCGGTGTTCGCCTTCTCGATGGGGCCGGAAAAGGGGTGGGTTTCGATCACCACCATCGGTTCGGGTGCGGTGGCGATGCTCGCCGGGCTGGGCTTCATCATCGTGGAGCGCACCGCCGAGAACCCCGTGGTGCCGTTCGATCTGTTCCGCGACCGCAACCGCCTGGTCACGTTCACCGCGATCTTCCTGGCCGGCGGGCTGATGTTCAGCCTGACCGTGTGCATCGGCCTGTACGTGCAGGACATCCTCGGCTACAGCGCGCTGCACGCCGGCGTTGGCTTCATCCCGTTCGTCATCGCGATGGGGATCGGCCTCGGCATCTCCTCGCAGCTGGTGTCGCGGTTCTCGCCGCGGGTCTTGACCATCGGCGGCGGCATCCTGCTCTTCTGGGCGATGCTCTACGGCTGGGCGTTCATGCACCGCGGCGTCGCTTACTTCCCCAACCTGGTGTTGCCGATCGTGGTCGGCGGGATCGGCATCGGCATGGCCGTCGTGCCCCTGACGCTGTCGGCCATCGCCGGTGTGGGTTTCGATCAGATCGGTCCCGTCTCCGCGGTCACGCTGATGCTGCAAAGCCTGGGTGGCCCGCTCGTGTTGGCCGTCATCCAGGCCGTGATCACTTCGCGGACACTGTATTTGGGCGGCACCACCGGCCCGGTCAAGACCATGAACGACGCGCAGCTGCAGGCGCTCGACCACGGGTATACCTACGGCCTGCTGTGGGTGGCCGGCGTGGCCGTCATCGTCGGCGGCGCGGCGCTGCTCATCGGCTACACCCCCGACCAGGTTGCGCACGCGCAAGAGGTCAAGGAAGCGATGGACGCCGGGGAGCTGTAGCTCACCGCATGCGGGCACTGCGCCTGTCACGGGCGCTCTTCGCAGCACGCTAGGCTAGCCCGCTGTGATCACCCGGATGTCCCAGCTGTTTTTGCGCACGTTGCGCGACGATCCCGCCGACGCCGAAGTCGCCAGCCACAAGCTGCTGATCCGGGCCGGCTACATCCGGCCCGTCGCACCCGGGCTGTACAGCTGGCTGCCGCTGGGCCTGCGGGTGCTGCGCCGCATCGAGCGCATCGTCCGCGAGGAGATGAATGCCATTGGCGGGCAAGAGATCCTGTTTCCCGCCCTGCTGCCCCGCGCGCCGTACGAGGCGACGAACCGATGGACCGAATACGGCGACTCGGTGTTCCGGCTCAAAGACCGCCGCGCTAACGACTACCTGCTGGGCCCGACGCACGAGGAGTTGTTCACCCTGACGGTCAAGGGCGAATACAGCTCCTACAAAGACTTTCCGGTTCTGCTCTACCAAATCCAGAACAAGTATCGCGACGAGGCGCGGCCCCGCGCCGGCATCCTGCGCGTGCGGGAGTTCCTGATGAAGGACTCCTACTCGTTCGACGTCGACGACGCCGGGCTAAAGGCCGCCTACCACGCGCACCGCGAGGCCTATCAGCGCATCTTCGCGCGCCTGCAGGTGCGCTACGTCATCGTCTCGGCGGTCTCCGGCGCCATGGGCGGCAGCGCCTCCGAGGAGTTTCTGGCCGAAAGCCCGGTCGGCGAGGACACCTTCGTGCGCTGCCTGGAGTCCGGCTACGCGGCCAACGTCGAGGCCGTCGTCACGGCGCGCCCGGAGGCGCAGCCGATCGACGGGCTGCCCGAGGCGGTGGTCCACGACACCGGCGACACCCCGACCATCGCCACCCTGGTGGACTGGGCCAACACCGCCGGCCTGGGCCGCACCGTCACCGCGGCCGACACGCTGAAGAACGTCCTGCTCAAGGTGCGCGAGCCCGGTGGGGACTGGGAGCTGCTCGCCATCGGGCTGCCCGGCGACCGCGAGGTCGACGACAAGCGGCTGGGCGCGGCGCTCGAACCGGCCGAATACGCGATGCTCGACGACGCCGACTTCGCCAACTACCCCTTTCTGGTGAAGGGATACATCGGCCCGAAAGCGTTGCGCGACAACGGTGTTCGCTACCTGGTCGATCCACGGGTGGTCGACGGCACCAGCTGGATCACCGGGGCCGACGAGCCCGGCCGGCACGTCGTCGGGCTGGTCGCCGGCCGCGATTTCACCGCCGACGGCACCATCGAGGCCGCCGAGGTGCGCGACGGGGACCCGTCGCCGGACGGCGCGGGCCCTCTGGTGTCGGCGCGCGGCATCGAGGTCGCGCACATCTTCCAGCTCGGCCGCAAATACACCGACGCCTTCACCGCCGACGTGCTCGGCGAGGACGGCAAGCCGGTGCGCCTGACCATGGGCTCCTACGGCCTGGGCGTCTCGCGGATGGTGGCCGTGATCGCCGAGCAGCACCACGACGAGCTGGGGCTGCGGTGGCCGTCGTCCGTCGCGCCCTTCGACGTCCACCTGGTGATCGCCAACAAGGACGACCGGGCCCGCACCGGGGCCACCGAGCTCGCCGGCGAGCTGGACCGGCTGGGCGTCGACGTGCTGCTCGATGACCGGCAGGCCTCGCCCGGCGTGAAGTTCAAGGATGCTGAGCTGTTGGGTGTGCCCTGGATCGTGGTGGTGGGGCGCGGCTGGGCGGACGGCGTGGTGGAACTGCGCGACCGCTTCGGCGGGCAAACCCGCGAACTGGCGACGGGGGCGTCGCTGGCGGGCGAGATCGCGGCAGCGCTTGAGACGGGCTAGTCGTTGCCGCCCGGGAAGCTCGTCGTGATCGGCCAGGCGCCCAATACCCGGTTCCACCGGGCGGCCATGACCGCGCTCTGCACCAGCGCCGTCGAAGCGAACGCCCGGTCCTCGGCGGTCTCGGCGTGTTCGGCGACAACGCGCCACGCGCCGGCGCCGTCGTTCTCCATCCGTGCGGCCAGCCGCGCCGCGTCCGCCGGGCTGCCGACCACCAGGGGCAGCTGGTAGCCGGCGGCGGCCACCGGGGCGGTGACCTTGCGGGCGGTCAGCATCGCGATGACGTCGTCGCGGCGCTGCCGGTGCTGCTCGAGCGCCTCCACCACCATGCCGTTGACGCTGGGCGGCGACATGGCCGAGACGATGCCGTAGCCGTAGATCGTCGAGTGTTCGATGGCCAGCGCGTCGGACAGCGCGGCGTTGTCGGCGTCCTTCCCCGAGCTCATATCGACGGCCCCCCGGGCACCAGCGCCACGGTGTAGGACGCCGTGCAGGACGCGGCGATCGAGGCGAGCAGCCCGGCCCGGTAGCCGGATTCGGTGCCCACCAGGCGAGCGGCGCTGTCGGCCGAGGCGTGCAGCGCGTTGATCACGTCGGCCACCGGCGGCGGGGGAGGCGGGGGACCGGCCGGCTCGGCCTGACTCGGGCTGGGCGTTTCGCTCGACGACGGCGCGGCGAGCTTGCCGGCGGCCCGCGCGATCTCGGTGGACAGCGCGCGGGCGTGCGCGGCGCGCTGGCTCGCCACCACCGTCAGCGCGGCGGCGACCTGCGGGGGGTTCCCGACGGCCGAGGCGGCGGCACTCGCCAGCGCGCTGTCGTGGCGCGCCTGGTCCAACGGGCCCAGCAGTTGTTCGACGGGCGGGGGCTTGGGCGCGGACTTTCCGCACGCGGACACCACACCGAGCGCGGCCAAAGCGACGCCGCCGGAGAGGACGTCTCGCCGGTTGACGAACGGAACTGCGCTAGGCACAAGCACATCCTGCCACCGGTGCGGCGGCGGGCACGAAGCCAGCACGCGATCGCGCCGCCATCCGCGATTCCTGGCGTATCGTGGATAGCTGGTTCTCGCAGAGGACAGCCAGCACGTTCTCCGCCGGGACACCGGAAGCCGGACGCGAAGCCATCGCGGCGGCGACATCCGCCAGATGACCGGACAACTCAAGATGAGGAGCTCGCCGTGACCACCGGGCTACCGTCGCAGACGCAGGTGATCGAGCTACTCGATGCAGAGTTTGCGCGCGCGGGATACGAGATCGAAGACGTGGTCATCGACGCACGCACCCGGCCCCCACGCATCACGGTGATCGCCGACGGCGACGACGGCCTCGACCTGGACACGGCCGCCACGCTGTCACGCTCGGCGTCGGCGCTGCTCGACGATCTGGACACCATCGGCGACCACTACGTGCTCGAGGTCTCCTCGCCCGGCGTGGACCGCCCCCTGACCCGCGCGAAGCACTTCCGCCGCGCCCGCGGCCGCAAGGTCGACGTCACCCTCTCCGACGGATCGACGCTGACCGGCCGCATCGGCGAGACGAACGAGGACGCCGTCGCGCTGGTGGTTCGCACCGGCCGAGACTGGGCGATCCGCGAAATCTCGCTCGGTGATGTCGTCAAAGCTGTTGTCCAGGTGGAGTTTTCGCCCCCTGCCGACGCCGAACTGGCACTGGCGAAACGTGGGACTGGGGAGGAGCGGTGCTGATGAACCGCGCCGGCGACGATGCAGAGCGTAGCGATGAGAAGGAGCGGTGCTGATGAACCGCGCCGGCGACGATGCAGAGCG
>NZ_KL446993.1:0-170649 GCF_000709305.1 Mycobacterium sp. TKK-01-0059 | reverse complement strand
CTGATGAACCGCGCCGGCGACGATGCAGAGCGTAGCGATGAGAAGGAGCGGTGCTGATGAACCGCGCCGGCGACGATGCAGAGCGTAGCGATGAGGAGGAGCGGCGCAGATGAACATCGACATGGCCGCACTGCATGCGATCGAGGTGGATCGGGGCATCTCGGTCAACGAGCTGCTCGAGACCATCAAGTCCGCGCTGCTCACCGCCTACCGGCACACCGAGGGCCATCAGAACGACGCGCGGATCGAGATCGACCGCAAGACCGGCGTCGTCCGGGTGATCGCCCGGGAGACCGACGAAGACGACAACGTCATCAGCGAATGGGACGACACCCCCGAGGGCTTCGGGCGCATCGCCGCCACCACCGCACGCCAGGTGATGCTGCAGCGATTCCGCGATGCCGAGAACGAGCGCACCTACGGCGAGTTCTCCACGCGTGAGGGCGAGATCGTCGCGGGCGTGATCCAGCGTGACAGCCGGGCCAACGCGCGCGGCCTGGTGGTGGTCCGGATGGGCACCGAGACGAAGGCGTCCGAGGGCGTGATCCCGGCGGCCGAGCAGGTCCCCGGGGAAAGCTACGAACACGGCAACCGCGTGCGGTGTTACGTGATCGGGGTGACCCGCGGGGCCCGCGAGCCGCTGATCACGCTGTCGCGGACCCACCCCAACCTGGTCCGCAAGCTGTTCTCCCTGGAGGTGCCCGAGATCGCCGACGAGTCGGTCGAGATCGTGGCCGTGGCGCGCGAGGCCGGCCATCGCTCCAAGATCGCGGTGAAGTCGAACCTGCCCGGCCTGAACGCCAAGGGCGCCTGCATCGGCCCGATGGGGCAGCGGGTCCGCAACGTGATGAGCGAGCTCTCCGGCGAGAAGATCGACATCATCGACTACGACGAGGACCCGGCCCGGTTCGTCGCCAACGCGTTGTCGCCGGCCAAGGTGGTCTCGGTGTCGATCATCGACCAGTCCGCCCGCGCCGCCCGGGTGGTCGTCCCCGATTTCCAGTTGTCACTGGCCATCGGCAAGGAGGGGCAGAACGCGCGGCTGGCCGCCCGGCTCACCGGATGGCGCATCGACATCCGCGGGGACTCGCCCGGCGGGCACGCGGAGAGCGAGCCCGAACACGGCGCCACCCACGGAATGGCCCACGACCGCTAGGGCGCGCCCGCACACCCTCGGGCGGTGCTGACCATCGATCCGGTGACGCTAGACTAGCCGTGATCCAGCGTGAGCCTTCGGCCTCCGAAACCCAGAAGGGCGCACCGACACATGGGTGGACCCGTGCGGACGTGTATCGGGTGCCGAAAGCGAGAGTTGGCCGTCGAACTGCTTCGCGTGGTGGCTGTGCCGACCGGGAACGGCGAATTCGCCGTGATCGTTGACACAGGCAGTCGCCTGCCGGGGCGGGGTGCGTGGCTGCACCCCGTGCCGCACTGCGCACAACAGGCGATCCGGCGGCGGGCTTTCACCAAGGCGCTGCGCATCACCGGTTCACCGGACACCTCCGCGGTGGTCGAGCACATAGAGTCGCTGAGTGCGCCCGATCGCCCGGCAACAGAACAGGTAGCAAAGAACATGAGCACACCGTGAAGTCCCGATGACAATGTGTCATAGCTAAACCCGAGGCGCGGCCCCACGACTGTCGCCTCATAGACAGGAGATGTAGTGGCAGGTAAGGCCCGCGTACACGAGTTGGCAAAGGAACTCGGTGTCACCAGCAAGGAAGTCCTCGCCCGACTGAATGATCAGGGCGAATTCGTCAAATCCGCATCGTCGACGGTGGAAGCGCCGGTCGCTCGCCGGCTGCGCGAGTCCTTCGGGGGCGGCAAGCCCGCGGCCGAGAAGGCCCCCGCGAAGGCCGCGAAAGGCGACGCCAAGGCGGCCGCCAAGGCCCCCGACAAGTCGCTCGACGCGGCCCTCGACAACGCGATCAACAAACCCGCCGGCAACGGCGAAGCGACCGCGACGCCGGCCCAGCCCGGTGGCGCGGCGCCCGCCGCCGCCCAGGCCTCCGGCGCCGCGCCGAGCGACGCCCCGGCGCGACCGGGGCCGGCCCCCGCGCGCCCGTCGGCGCCGTCGCCAGGGCAGCCGAAGCCGCCCGCTCCCGGCCAGGCGCCGCACCCCGGCATGACGCCGGGCCCGCGCCCCGGCCCCATCCCCAAGCCCCGCGCCCCGCGCGTCGGCAACAACCCGTTCTCGTCGGCGCAACCCGTCGACCGGCCCATCCCGCGCCCGGCGGCGCCGCGTCCCGGAGCGCCCCGTCCGGGCGCGCCGCGGCCCGGCGCCTCCCCGGGCAACATGCCACCCCGGCCCGCCGGCGCCGCCGGACAGGGCCGCCCGCCGCGCCCCGGCGCCCCGCGGCCCGGCGGCGGCCGGCCCGGTGGTCCCGCCGGTCGTGACGGGGGAGGCGGCAACTACCGCGGCGGTGGCGGCGGAGTCGGCGCCCCGCCCGGAGGCGGCGGCGGTTTCCGCGGCCGCCCCGGTGGCGGCGGTGGCCGTCCCGGCCAGCGCGGCGGTGCGGCCGGCGCGTTCGGCCGTCCCGGCGGCGCGCCCCGGCGTGGCCGCAAGTCGAAGCGGGCGAAGCGCGCCGAGTACGAGAACATGCAGGCCCCGGTCGTCGGCGGTGTGCGGTTGCCGCACGGCAACGGCGAGACTATCCGGCTGGCCCGCGGCGCGTCGCTCTCCGACTTCGCCGACAAGATCAACGCCAACCCGGCCTCGCTGGTGCAGGCGCTGTTCAACCTCGGTGAGATGGTGACGGCCACCCAATCGGTGGGCGACGAGACGCTCGAGCTGCTGGGCAGCGAGATGAACTACGTCGTCCAGGTCGTCAGCCCGGAGGACGAGGACCGCGAGCTGCTCGAGTCCTTCGACCTGACCTACGGCGAGGACGAAGGCACCGAGGAAGACCTGCAGACCCGCCCGCCGGTGGTGACCGTGATGGGTCACGTCGACCACGGTAAGACCCGGCTGCTGGACACCATCCGTAAGGCCAACGTGCGCGAGGCCGAGGCGGGCGGCATCACCCAGCACATCGGCGCCTACCAGGTGTCCGTCGAGCACGACGGCGACGAGCGGCCGATCACCTTCATCGACACCCCGGGTCACGAGGCGTTCACCGCCATGCGTGCCCGCGGCGCGAAGGCCACCGACATCGCGATCCTGGTGGTCGCCGCCGACGACGGCGTCATGCCCCAGACGGTGGAGGCCATCAACCACGCGCAGGCCGCCGATGTGCCCATCGTGGTGGCGGTCAACAAGATCGACGTGGAGGGCGCCGACCCGGCCAAGATCCGCGGCCAACTCACCGAATACGGTTTGGTGGCAGAGGATTTCGGTGGCGAGACGATGTTCGTCGACATCTCCGCCAAGCAGGGCACCAACATCGACGCGCTGCTCGAGGCGGTCCTGCTGACCGCCGACGCCGCCCTGGACCTGCGGGCCAACCCCGACATGGAGGCCCAGGGTGTCGCGATCGAGGCGCACCTGGACCGCGGCCGCGGGCCGGTCGCGACCGTGCTGGTGCAGCGCGGCACGCTGCGCGTCGGCGACTCGGTGGTCGCCGGCGACGCCTACGGGCGCGTGCGCCGCATGGTCGACGAGCACGGCGACGACGTCGAAGAGGCGCTGCCGTCGCGGCCCGTGCAGGTCATCGGGTTCACGTCGGTGCCCGGCGCCGGTGACAACCTGCTGGTCGTCGACGAGGACCGCATCGCCCGCCAGATCGCCGACAAGCGCAGCGCGCGCAAGCGCAACGCGCTGGCGGCCCGCTCGCGCAAGCGGATCAGCCTGGAGGACCTGGACTCGGCGCTGAAGGAAACCAGCCAGCTGAACCTGATCCTCAAGGGCGACAACGCCGGTACGGTCGAGGCGCTCGAAGAGGCCCTGATGGGCATCCAGATCGACGACGAGGTGGCGCTGCGCGTCATCGACCGCGGTGTCGGTGGCATCACCGAAACCAACGTCAACCTGGCGTCGGCGTCGGACGCGGTGATCATCGGCTTCAACGTGCGGGCCGAGGGCAAGGCCACCGAGCTGGCCAACCGCGAGGGCGTGGAGATCCGCTACTACTCGGTGATCTACCAGGCGATCGACGAGATCGAGAAGGCCCTGCGCGGCATGCTCAAGCCGATCTACGAGGAGAACCAGCTGGGTCGCGCCGAGATCCGGGCGATCTTCAGGTCCTCCAAGGTCGGCATCATCGCCGGCTGCATGATCAGCTCCGGCGTGGTGCGGCGCAACGCCAAGGCCCGGTTGCTGCGCGACAACGTCGTGGTCACCGAGAACCTCACGATCAACTCGCTGCGACGCGAAAAGGATGATGTGACCGAGGTCCGCGAGGGCTTCGAATGCGGTATGACGCTGGGCTATTCCGACATCAAGGAAGGCGACATCATCGAGTCCTACGAGCTGGTCCAAAAGGAACGGTCGTGACCCGGCATGGCTGACCCCGCCCGGGCCCGCCGCCTGGCCAAGCGGATCAACACGATCGTCGCCTCGGCGATCGAGTTCGAGATCAAGGACCCCGGGCTCGACGGGGTCACCATCGTGGACGCGAAGGTGACCGCCGACCTGCACGACGCGACCGTGTTCTACACGGTCATGGGGCGCACGCTGGACGACGAGCCGGACTACGGCGCCGCCGCGGCCGCGCTGGAGCGGGCCAAGGGCGCGCTGCGCACCATGGTCGGGGCGGGCACCGGCGTGCGCTTCACGCCCACCCTCACGTTCACCCGCGACACCACGTCGGACAACGTGCAGCGGATGGACGAGTTGCTGGCGCGGGCCCGCGCCGCGGACGCTGATCTGGCGCGGGTTCGTTCGGGCGCCAAGCCGGCTGGGGAGGCCGATCCATACCGGGATAGCGGATCGGGCGCCGAGCCCGGCCTCGACGGGAGCATCGGTGACGACGACCAACGCGAATACTGAACTGGCCGGTGTGGGTGCACGCGTCGACGCGCCGGCCGCCGTCGACCTACTGTCGGACGCCGCCACCGTCGCGGTGATCGCCCACGTGCATCCAGACGCCGACACCATCGGCGCCGGTCTGGCGCTGGGTTTGGTGCTCGACAAGTGCGGCAAGCGGGCCGAGGTCAGTTTCGCCGAGCCCGCCGGCCTGCCGGAATCGCTGGCATCGCTGCCGGGCCGCCACCTGCTGGTCAGCCCGGACGCGATGCGCCGCGACGTCGATCTGGTTGTCACCGTTGACGTTCCGAGCGTCAAGCGGCTGGGCGCGTTGAGCGAGCTGGCCGTGTCGGGCGCCGAGGTGCTGGTGATCGACCACCACGCCTCCAATGACATGTTCGGCACCGCCAATTTCGTTGACGTGTCGGCGGATTCGACCACGATGATGATCGCCGACATCCTCGACGCGTGGGGCAAGCCCATCGATCCCGACGTCGCGCACTGCATCTACGCCGGCCTGACGACCGATACCGGATCGTTCCGCTGGGCCAGCGCGCGCGCCCTTCGTCTGGCCGCCCGGCTGGTCGACGCCGGCGTGGACAACGCCGCCATCAGCCGGACCCTGATGGACACCCATCCGTTCGGATGGCTGCCGCTGCTGTCGCGCGTGCTGGCGTCGGCCCAGTTGGTGCCGGGCGCGGCCGGCGGCCGAGGGCTGGTGTATGCCGTTGTCGGCCACCAGGATTGGAGCGGCTCCCGCCCGGAGGAAGTCGAAAGCATCGTCGACATCGTGCGGACCACGCAGCAGGCCGAGGTGGCCGCGGTCTTCAAGGAGGTCGCGCCGGGGCAGTGGTCGGTATCGATGCGGGCCAAGGCCGAAGTGGACCTGGCGACGGTCGCGTCCGCATTCGGCGGCGGCGGGCACCGGCTGGCGGCCGGCTACTCGACCACCGGCCCGATCGAGGACGCCGTCGCGGCGCTGCGCACCGCGCTCGGGTGACCGAGCCGGATCGACCCGACGCCGGGGGCCGTCGGATCGCCGGCCTGGCGCTGCCCGCGCTGGGCGTGCTGGCGGCCGAACCGCTCTACCTGCTCTTCGATACCGCGGTCGTCGGCCGGCTCGGCGCCCTGAGCCTGGCCGGGCTGGCCATCGGCGGGCTACTGCTCAGCCTGGTGGGTTCCGACCTCACCTTCCTGTCCTACGGCACGACGGCACGCTCGGCCCGCCACTTCGGCGCCGGCAACCGCTCGTCGGCGGTGACCGAGGGCGTGCAGGCGACGTGGTTGGCGCTGGGGCTGGGCGCGCTCGTCGTGATCGCGGTGCAGGCCGCGGCGGTGCCGCTGGTGTCGGTGATCGCCGGCGGCAAAGTGGGCGGGGAGGCGATCGCCGCGGCGGCGCTGCCGTGGCTGCGCATCGCGATCTTCGGCGCCCCGGCCATTTTGGTGTCGCTGGCGGGGAACGGGTGGATGCGCGGCGTGCAGGACACCGTCCGCCCGCTGCGTTATGTGGTTGCCGGCTTTGGTCTTTCGGCGCTGCTGTGCCCGCTGTTGGTCTACGGCTGGCTGGGGTTGCCGCGGTTGGGGCTGGCCGGATCGGCGGTGGCCAACCTGGCGGGCCAGTGGCTGGCCGCGGTGCTGTTCGGGCGCGCGCTGCTGGCCGAGCGGGCACCGCTGCGGCTGGACCGCGCCGTGCTGCGGGCCCAACTCGTGATGGGCCGGGACCTGGTGGTGCGGACGCTGGCTTTTCAGGCCTGCTTCGTCTCGGCGGGCGCGGTCGCCGCCCGATTCGGCGCCTCGGCGCTGGCCGCGCATCAGGTCGTGCTGCAGCTGTGGGAATTCCTTGCGCTGGTGCTGGATTCGTTGGCGATAGCGGCGCAGGCCCTCGTGGGCGCCGCGCTGGGCGCCGGTGACGCCGCGCACGCGAAATCGGTGGCGCGGCGGGTGACGCTGTTCTCGGCGGCGGCCGCCGCCCTGCTGGCGGCCGTCTGCGCGGTCGGGTTTTCCGCGCTGCCCCGCCTGTTCACCGACGACCGTTCGGTGCTGGCCGCGATCGGGGTGCCGTGGTGGTTCCTGGTGGCCCAATTACCCTTTGCCGGAATTGTTTTCGCCCTGGATGGCGTGCTGCTGGGTGCGGGGGACGCCGCGTTCATGCGCACCGCCACCGTGATCAGCGCGCTGGTCGGCTTCTTGCCGTTGATCTGGCTGTCGCTGGTGTTCGGCTGGGGTCTGGCCGGCATCTGGACGGGGCTGACCACGTTCGTGCTGCTGCGGCTGGTCTTCGTTGGCGCCCGGGCGATCTCGGGCCGCTGGGCGGCCACCACGGGCCGCTAGAACGCCCAGCTGCCCGAGCGCTGCACGACGAATCCGTGGTCGCCGCTGGTGGTGTCCAGGCAGGCGACCAGGTTGTCGGCTCCCACCGCGCAGGTGACGTTGAGGTAGGTCAACTTCTGGCCCGCGGCCAACAGCTTGGCGCCCGTGGGCAGCGCGGGCGGGTTGCCGTCGCATCCGCTGTAGGACATGCGGCTCAACTGGTAGCCGGGGCCCTTGAAGTCGACGGAACCCACGACGCAATCGCCCGGCCGCGGGCGGCCCCCGGGGATGGGGACGTCGTCCATGCCCGACATGTCGCCCTTGCACTTGATGTCCTGTGAGGGTTGCGGCGCGGGCGCCGGCCCGCCGTAAAAGTCACAGACCAGCGCGTACGGGGCCGAAAAGGCGATCCGCGGCGAGGCGCCGGTGCTGAGGTAGCCCTCGGCGGGGACGGCGGTGTAGCCGTCGAGGTTGGGGAACTTCGGCGGTGGCTGGGCGGCCGCGAGGGGCGCACCGGCCGCGATCGCCGATGCCGCCAGCGCCAGGCAGGCGAGCGCCCTGCTGATTCCCACAACCGCGCGCATCACCTGATCGTATTGGGTGGCCGGAAATCGGCCCGACCGGACCGCCCGGTCAGCGGACCTGGGCCCGGCCGCGTTGCAGCACGGCCTCGCGGTTGGCGGCGATGTCGTCGCCGCTGGTCCGGAATTGCCGGGCCGCCATCGCCTCCTGCCAGAGTCCCGCGCCGGTCTGCGCGTCGTCGATGCGGTGATACGACGCCAGCAGCGCCCGCACCGCGTCCTGGTTGTTCCCCACGATCGACGCGGCGACCTGGCGCGCGGCACCCAGCAGCCGCTCGTGGGGCACCACCTCGGTCACCAGGCCGGCGCGCAGCGCGTCGGCGGCGGACAGGTAGTCGCCGGTCATGCTCATCCGCCGGGCCAGGCCGATGCCCACCTTCTGCGGTAACCGCACGCTCAGCCCCCAGGTGGGCAGCAGGCCCACCCGGGCGTGCGTGTCGGCGAAGCGGGCGTTCTCCGAGG
This sequence comes from Mycobacterium sp. TKK-01-0059, assembly GCF_000709305.1. Lineage (NCBI taxonomy): Bacteria > Bacillati > Actinomycetota > Actinomycetes > Mycobacteriales > Mycobacteriaceae > Mycobacterium > Mycobacterium sp. TKK-01-0059. The sequence goes on along the minus strand of NZ_KL446993.1, from coordinate 162,393 downwards.
CGATCAGGATGTCGCAGTACAGCGCCAGCTCCAGCCCGCCGGTCACCGCGGCGCCGTTGATGGCGCCGATCACCGGCTTGGTCATCGCCGGCCACCGCGGCGAGATGTCCGGCAGCGCCGACGAGCCACCGAGCTCCTTGAGATCGAGTCCCGCGCAGAACACCGGGTCGGCGCCGGTGACGATGACGACGTCGACGTCGTCGTCGGTTTCGGCGTCGGCCAGCGCGCCGAAGAAGCGGTCCCGCAACGCCGAGGACAGCGCGTTGCGCGATTGGGGTCGGTTCAGGGTCAGGGTGCGGACCCGTTCCTCGGTGTCGATCAGCAGGATCTCGTCGGTCATGAATGCAACCGTAGAGATGGCTCCGCGAGCAGACGCAAAGACCCCACGACACGCCGCTCAGGAGGTGCTTTTGTGTCTGCTCGCGCGGGTAGAGGGCACCGGGCGTAGCGCTTATCGTGGGGACCATGTGCCGGAACATCACCGAACTGCGGGGTCTTCAGCCGGCGGCCACCGCGGAGGAAATCGCCGCGGCGGCCCGCCAGTACGTGCGCAAGGTCAGCGGCATCACGCACCCGTCGGCCGTCAACGCCGAGGCGTTCGAGCAGGCGGTCGCCGAGGTCACCGAGACGACGACCCGGCTGCTCGGGCGGCTGGCCCCGCGGCGTCAGCCGCCCAAGACGGTGCCGCCGTTGCGCCGGCCCGAGGTGGTGGCCCGGCTGGCGGGTGCGACGTGACGGTGACCGCCACGATGCCCGCGCTCAAAGAGTGGAGCGCCGCGGTCCACGCCCTGCTCGACGGCCGCCAACGGGTCCTGCTGCGCAAGGGGGGCATCGGGGAGAAGCGGTTCGACCTTGCCGCCCGCGAATTCCTGTTGTTCCCGACGGTCGCGCACAGCCACGCCGAGCGGGTGCGCACCGAACATCGAGACCTGCTCGAGCCCGCCGCCGCCGACAGCACCGACGACGAGCTGGTGATCCGCGCGGCCGCGAAAGTCGTTGCGGCGGTGGCCGTGGAGCGGCCCGACGGCCTGGCGGCCATCGAGGACCTGCACATCTGGACGCCCGAGTCGGTGCGCGCCGACCGGCTCGATTTTCGCCCCAAGCACAAGCTGGCCGTGCTGGTGGTGTCGGTGAGCCCGTTGGCCGAACCGGCGCGCATCGCCCGGACGCCCGAATACGCCGGCTGCAAGAGCTGGGTGGAGCTGCCGGTGCACGCACCGTTAACGGCGCCGGTGCACGACGATCCCGCGCTAGACGCCGTCGCCGCCCGCGTCCGCGACGCCGTCGGCTGACAACTCCGCTGGGCCGACGGGCAACACCAGCCGGGAGCGTCCGTAGCGCACGCTGTGGGTGACCGGCGTGGCGCGCCGCGCGGTCAGCACCGGTTCGTCGCCGCCGAGGTTGTGCGCGTAGCGCGGGGACCAACTGCCGGCGATCAGCACCCGGATGCGTGACCCGGCGCGGAACCGGTGGGCGATGCCGTCGAGCTCGAGGCGAACGACCTTCTCCGACTTCGTCTTCGCCGCGGTGGCCAACCGGCGGTAGGCCTCGCTCACGTTGCGCGACCGGCCCTTCGGATCGACCTCGCTCACCCGCACGAACAGGTCGACGTGCGGATTGTCGGCGCCGTGCGCGAGCTCGACGACCGGGGTTCCGTAGGCGTACAGGTCCTGGGTGAGGGTGGCGCTGGTGAACGCCAGCACGTCGGCGCGCGACGCGAGCCGGCCGTCGTCGCGGTAACCGCCGTTGGCGGACAGCATCGGGCCGCCGATGGTCGGTGTCGGATCGGCCGGGTCGTAGCGAAATGTGGCCGGGGACAGACCTTTCAGCGTCGGGGCGGTCTCACCCAGGTAGCCACCGGGCCGCAGGTACAGCGCACGCTCGGTGGTGACGGGCGGCCACGCGGGCAGGCTGCGCCACCCTTGGCCCCGACCCACGCCGGTGACATAGACCCGGACCGGGGCGGGCCGGCGGGCGGGGGCCCCGCCAAGGTGGGTGCCCAGCCAATCCAGCGTCTCCCGGGCGCAGGTGGCGAGCCCGGTGGTGAGCAGCTGGGTGTGCGTCCACGGGCCGACGGTGAGCGCGACATCGACTCCCCGGCCGTGCAGATGCGCGTACTGCCGCAGCGTCTGCCCGATGAAGAGGTCCTGCCAGCCGCCGATGAGCAGCACGGGCACCTGAACCCGGTCCAGCGCCTCGTTGCAGCGCAACGCATTCCAGAAGGGATCGCCGGGATCGCTGTGTTCGGCCCACGATTCGAACCAGGGTGCGCCCGTGCCGAGCAGGGCCCGGGCGGCGTCGCCCAGTGGCGTCGCGGCCGCGGCCCGCGGCACCTTGCGGCGGGTCTGCAACTGGCGCAGCGCGGCGCGGGCCCGCACCGGGTCCTCCTGGTGCGCCACCATGTCGCTCCAGCCCAGGAAGTCGTTGACCGCGAACGACCCTGTGCCCCAAGTCGATTCGTTGAAGTCGTGCGGTCCCACCGCGATCACCGCGGTCGCCAGTTCCGGCGGGGGATCCTGCAACAGGGCCCACTGCGTGAATCCCAGGTACGACATGCCGATGGTGGCGAAGCGGCCGGTGAACCACGGCTGCTCACGCAGCCATGCGACGGTGTCCGCGCCGTCGGCGATCTCGTCGGCCATCGGCTCGAAAACTCCGCCGGACCCGAACGTTCCGCGCACGCTCTGCAGCACCACGTGGTAGCCGCGCGCCGCGTACAGTGCACCGAATATCAGGGTGAACGGGAATCCGCGTCCGTAGGGGCTGCGGATCAGCAGGGTGCCGACGGGGGTGGCGGGCGTGTAATGGTCGGCCACCAAGGCGACCCCGTCGCGCATCGGCACGCGCACGCGCTCCACGGTGTAGTCGGTGGTCGCCGGCGGCAGACCCAGCAACCGGCCAAGGGCCTTGCCGCCCAAGTGATTCAGGGTGTGCAGTGTCGGCTGCGCGGGGCGGATCGAGGTGATGCTCACCCTAGAACTTGTAATACGGAGCGAGGTCGTTGGCGCGCTGCAGGTTGGTCTGCATGCAATCGACCTCGGGCTCGGAGTAGACGGTCGAGTAGTACAGCGCCTGCTGCAGCACCCCGTAGCTGGTCTTGAACACGACCATGCAGGAGTAGAACCAGTAGCTGTTGTGATAGGTCGGCTTGAGCACCCAGTACTGCGCGGCGCGGTGGCCCGCGATCGTCGCCTCGACGGCGTCGGCGGGCAGCGAGGCCTCGTAGGTGCGCCAGATGATCGGCTCGACGGCCACCTGATAGTTGCCGGCGTCGAAGTGGCAGCGCAGCCCGTCCTCGTGCTCGGGCGGCGTGAATCCCAGCCCGAGGCGCTGGACGACGTCGAACGGGATGTCCTCGCACGCGTCGAACGGGCGCGGATCGGTGGTCGCCACGATCGGGCTCTTCATCGTGGTTTCCATCGGCTGGGCGGTCGACCGCAGCTCGACGGGGCGGTCGCCGCCGCCCGGTAGGGAAGGGGAGCCGGACAACACGCCCACCGTGCCCCCGATGGCCGCTGTGAGCAGCGCACCGAGCGCCCCCATCAGACGAACATTGGCGAACACGACACCCCCTGACGCCGCAGCGGTCCTTTCGGGGGAGTGTACAAGTCGCGCGCTCGAGGTCACAGGCAAAGGTGAACTTGTTCTAGTTCACCCGCCGACCGGGCGCGAAAACAGATCGCCCGGCCCGGGTCGTTAGGGTGGTTATTCGTGGCTGGGCATAGATCGGGGCAGGACTCGACCAACGGTGGGCAACCGACGCTGTGGGCGGTGTCCGACCTGCACACCGGTCACCTCGGCAACAAGCCGGTCACCGAATCGCTGCATCCGTCGTCGCCGGACGACTGGCTGATCGTCGCCGGCGACGTCGCCGAGCGCACCGACGAGATTCGCTGGGCCCTTGACCTGCTACGACGGCGGTTCGCCAAGGTGATCTGGGTGCCCGGCAACCACGAACTGTGGACCACCACCCGCGACCCCGTGCAGGTCTTCGGCAAGGCGCGCTACGACTACCTGGTCAACATGTGCGACGAGATGGGTGTGATCACCCCGGAGCATCCGTTCCCGGTCTGGACCGAGCGCGGCGGTCCGGCCACGATCGTGCCGATGTTCCTGCTCTACGACTACAGCTTCTTGCCCGACGGGGCCACGAGCAAAGCCGAGGGGCTGACCATCGCGCGGGACCGCAACGTGGTGGCCACCGACGAGTTCCTGCTCTCCCCGGAGCCGTACCCCACCCGCGAGGCGTGGTGCCGCGAGCGTCTGGAGATCACCCGTGCCCGCCTCGAAGAGCTGGACTGGATGACGCCGACCGTTCTGGTGAACCACTTCCCGTTGGTCCGCGATCCCTGCGACGCGCTGTTCTACCCGGAGTTCTCGCTGTGGTGCGGAACCACCAAGACCGCCGACTGGCACACCCGCTACAACGCTGTCTGCTCGGTCTACGGTCACCTGCACATCCCGCGCACCACCTGGTATGACGACGTGCGCTTCGAGGAGGTGTCGGTGGGCTATCCGCGGGAGTGGCGGCGCCGCAAGCCGCCCAGCTGGCTGCGCCAGGTGCTGCCGGATCCCCAGTACGCGCCCGGTGACCTCAACGACTTCGGCGGCCACTTCGAGATCACCCCCGAGATGCGACAGCAGGCCACGCAGTTCCGGGAACGGTTGCGGCAGCGGCAATCACGATGACGGGGGAGCACACGCTGGTGTCCTCCGTGTTGCCGGCCACCGACGGCCTGGCCTACTCGGAGGTGTATTCCGATCCGCCCGATCTCGCCCCGCTGCCCGAAGAGGAGCCGTTGATCGCGAGATCGGTGGCCAAGCGGCGCAACGAGTTCATCACCGTCCGGCACTGCGCCCGCATCGCGCTGGGCGAGCTCGGCCTGCCGCCGGTGCCGATCCTCAAGGGCGAGAAGGGAGAACCCTCCTGGCCCGACGGCGTGGTCGGCAGCCTCACCCACTGCACGGGGTACCGCGGCGCGGTGGTGGGCCGCACCGGCGCGCTGCGCTCGGTGGGCATTGACGCCGAACCGCACGACGTGTTGCCCGACGGCGTGCTCAACGCGATCAGCCTGCCGGCCGAACGCACCGAGATCCCCGCCCACCTGTCGGGGGATCTGCATTGGGACCGAATCCTGTTCTGCGCCAAGGAGGCGACGTACAAGGCGTGGTTTCCGCTGACCAAGCGGTGGCTGGGTTTCGAGGACGCCCACATCACGTTCGAGTCCGACGGCCCCGGCGCGGCGACGGGCCGGTTCGTCTCGCGGATCCTGATCGATCCGGCGGCGCTGTCCGGTCCGCCGCTGACGGAGCTGGCGGGCCGCTGGTCGGTCGAGCGCGGGCTGGTGCTGACCGCCATCGTCCTGTGAGCGGTCCGGGCATCGTCGTCGTCGACAAGCCGCCGGGGATGACCAGCCACGACGTGGTGGGCCGCTGCCGCCGGATCTTCTCCACCCGGCGGGTGGGGCATGCGGGGACCCTGGACCCGATGGCCACCGGGGTGCTGGTGATCGGCGTCGAGCGCGCCACCAAGATCCTCGGCCTGCTGTCGGCTTCGTCGAAGTCGTACGCGGCCACCATCCGCCTGGGCCAGAGCACGTCGACCGACGACGCCGAGGGCGAGCTGGTGCACAGTGTCCCGGCGGGGCACCTGACCGCCGAGGCGATCGGGACCGCCGTCGAGGGGCTGCGGGGTGACATCGCGCAGGTGCCCTCGACGGTCAGCGCCATCAAGGTGGGCGGCAAGCGCGCCTACCGCCTGGCCCGCGAGGGCCACGCCGTCGAGCTCGAGGCCCGCCCGGTGCGCATCGACCGGTTCGACGTGCGCGACGTCCGCCCGGGACCGCACGGCCTGGACGTGCTCGACGTCGACGTCGAGGTCGAGTGCTCGTCGGGGACCTACATCCGTGCGCTGGCCCGCGATCTGGGTGCCGCGCTGGGGGTGGGCGGGCACCTGACGGCGTTGCGCCGCACCCGGGCCGGCCGCTTCGGGCTGGACCAGGCGTATTCGCTCGACGAGCTCGCCGAGCGGCCGCGGCTGAGCTACAGCCTCGACGAGGCCTGCCTGCTGATCTTCCCGCGCCGGGAGTTGTCCGCCGGGGAGGCCGACGCCGCCGCCAACGGCCGGTCCCTGCCGGCGGCCGGGATCGACGGCGTCTACGCCGCATGTGACCCCGACGGCCGGGTGATGGCGCTGTTGCGGGACGAGGGGGCGCGGACCAAGTCGGTGGTGGTGGTCCGCCCGGCGACGCTTTAGCCGCCCCGGCCGAACGGTTGGTTGGGGTCCGTTGCACACTGGAATGCCTACGGGGCGAGGGAAAGGACAACGATGTCTACCAAGCAGTCCAACAAGGTTTACGTCATCGGCGTCGGCATGACGAAATTCGAGAAGCCGGGTCGCCGCGAGGGCTGGGACTACCCGGACATGGTGCGCGAGTCGGGGACCAACGCGCTGGCCGACGCCGGCATCGCCTACCACGAGGTGCAGCAGGGCTACGTCGGCTACGTCGCCGGGGATTCGACGTCCGGGCAGCGCGCGCTCTACGAGCTCGGCATGACGGGGATCCCGGTGGTCAACGTCAACAACAACTGCTCCACCGGGTCCACCGCGCTCTTCCTGGCCGCGCAGGCGATCCGCGGCGGCATCGTCGACTGCGCGATCGCGCTGGGTTTCGAGAAGATGCAGCCCGGTTCGCTGGGCGGAGGAGCTCAGGACCGCGAATCGCCGATGGGCAAGCACGTCAAGGCGATGGCCGCGATCGACGAGTTCGCGATGCCCGTCGCGCCGTGGATGTTCGGCGCCGCCGGCCGCGAGCACATGAAGCAATACGGTTCCACCGCAGAGCATTTCGCCAAGATCGGCTACAAGAATCACAAGCACTCGGTGAACAACCCGTTCGCCCAGTTCCAGGAGTCCTACACGCTCGAGGACATCCTGGCGGCGCGGATGATCTCCGACCCGCTGACCAAGCTGCAGTGCTCGCCGACCTCCGACGGTTCGGGCGCGGCCATCCTGGCCTCGGAGAGCTTCGTCGACAGCCACGGGCTGGCGGGCCAGGCGGTGGAGATCGTCGGTCAGGCCATGACCACCGACTTCGCGTCGACGTTCGACGGGAGCGCCAAGAACCTCATCGGCTACGACATGAATGTGCAAGCCGCACAACAGGTCTACGACCAGTCCGGGCTGGGTCCGCAGGACTTCCAGGTGATCGAACTGCACGACTGCTTCTCGGCCAACGAGCTGCTGCTCTACGAGGCGCTGGGCCTGTGCGGGCCGGGTGAGGCGCCCAAGCTGATCGACAACAACGACACCACCTACGGCGGCCGCTGGGTGGTCAACCCCTCCGGTGGCCTGATCTCCAAGGGGCACCCGCTGGGCGCGACCGGGCTGGCGCAGTGCGCGGAACTGACGTGGCAGCTGCGCGGGACGGCCGAGGCGCGTCAGGTCGAGGGCGTCAGCGCCGCACTGCAACACAACATCGGACTGGGCGGCGCCGCCGTCGTCACCGCCTACCAGCGCGCCGAACGCTAAGGGCGCCATGATCGAGTGGTCCGACACCGACCTGATGGTCCGCGACGCCGTTCGGCAGTTCGTCGACAAGGAGATCCGCCCGCATCTCGACGAATTGGAAACCGGCGCGATGTCGCCCTATCCGATCGCGCGCAAGCTGTTCAGCCAGTTCGGCCTCGACGCCATGGCCGCCGAATCGGTCAAGAAGATGCTGGACCGGGAGCGCTCGGGAGAGCGTCAAAGCGACGGCGAGGCAAGCGGTTTCGGCGGCGGAGCCCAGGGATCGATGATCGCGGTGCTGGTCTCCGAGATCGCCCGGGTCAGCATCGGGTTGCTGAGCACCGCGTCGGTGAGCCTCGGCCTGGGTGCGGCGACCATCATGAGCCGCGGCACGCTGGCGCAGAAGGAACGCTGGCTGCCCGAGCTGATGACGCTGGAAAAGATTGCGGCATGGGCCATCACCGAGCCGGACTCGGGCTCGGATGCGTTCGGCGGCATGAAGACCTACGTCAAACGCGACGGTGCCGATTACATCCTCAACGGGCAGAAGACGTTCATCACCAACGGGCCCTGCGCCGACGTCCTGGTCGTGTACGCCAAACTCGACGAGGGCGACGCCGACCCGACGAAGGTGGACAAGCGCAACCGCCCGGTGCTGGTGTTCGTGCTCGACGCCGGCATGCCGGGCCTGACGCAGGGCAAGCCGTTCAAGAAGATGGGCATGATGTCCTCGCCGACCGGCGAGCTGTTCTTCGACAACGTGCGGCTGAGCCCGGACCGGCTGCTCGGCGAGAGCGAACAGCACACCGACGGCGACGGCCGCGACAGCGCCCGCGCCAACTTCGCCGCCGAGCGGATCGGGATCGCCATGATGGCCCTGGGCATCATCGACGAATGCCACCGGCTGTGCGTCGACTACGCGAAGAGCCGCACGCTGTGGGGCAAGAACATCGGGCAGTTCCAGCTGATCCAGCTCAAGCTGGCCAAGATGGAGATCGCGCGAATGAACGTGCAGAACATGGTCTTTCACACCATCGAGCGCCAACAGGCCGGTAAGCCGCTGACGCTGGCCGAGGCGTCGGCGATCAAGCTGTACTCGTCGGAGGCGGCGACCGAGGTGGCCATGGAGGCCGTGCAACTGTTCGGCGGCAACGGATATATGGCCGAGTACCGCGTGGAGCAGCTGGCCCGCGACGCCAAGTCGCTGATGATCTACGCCGGCAGCAACGAGGTGCAGATCACCCACATCGCCAAGGGATTGCTGGCCGACTGAGCTACGCGGTCACCCAGATCGCCCGCGCGGCCGGGCTGCCCAGGTCGACGGTCGTCTCGTCGCCGTCGCCGGATTCGATCGCCACCGAGATCATGCCCGCGAACTCGCGGCGGGTCAGCACCCGCAGCCGGGAGTCGAGGTTGATGCCCACGTCGGTGAAGTAGCGCAGCATCTCGGGGTCGGCGTCGGAGATGCGGGCCACCGTCCCGGCGTCGCCGTCGCCGCACGCCCACAGCTGGCGCGCCGGCGGGGTGGGCACCTGCCCGTCGGTGGCGGGGATGGGGTCGCCGTGCGGATCGCGCTGCGGGAATCCCAGCTTGGCGTCGATGCGGGAAACCAGACGATCCGACACCGCGTGCTCGAGCACCTCGGCCTCGTCGTGCACCTCGTCCCACGCGTAGCCCAGCTCGTTGACCAGGAAGGTCTCCAGCAGCCGGTGCCGGCGCACCATCTCGAGCGCCGCGCGCCGTCCGGCCTCGGTCAGCGTCACCGCGCCGTACTTCTCGTGGTCGACGAGGCCCTGCTCGGCGAGTTTGCGGATCGACTCCGAGGCCGTGCTGGCCGACACCCCGATCTTCTCGGCCAGCATCTTCGTGCTGACCTTGTCGGGGGACCACTCCTGGGCATTCCAGATCGCCTTGAGGTAGTCCTGGCCGACCGCGGTGAGACCGCCACGCTCTTCGTCAGCACTCACAACGACAAAGTTTAGGCAACCCCATCCAAATCCGGCGTGTTCCCCGCCACCCTGGCGGGTGTCGGGCCCTCTGGATCTCCCGGCCGGGCACTCGGCGCCGTAGGCTTGCGGTCGTGCAGCGGTGGCGCGGCCAAGACGAGATTCCCACGGACTGGGGCAGGTGTGTGCTCACCATCGGTGTGTTCGATGGTGTGCATCGCGGGCACGCGGAGCTGATCGCGCATGCGGTGAAAGCGGGGCGGGCGCGCAGCGTGCCGACGGTGTTGATGACGTTCGACCCGCACCCGATGGAAGTGGTCTATCCCGGCAGCCATCCGGCCCAGTTGACGACGCTGACGCGGCGCGCCGAGCTGGTCGAGGAGCTGGGCATCGACGTCTTCTTGGTGATGCCGTTCACCACCGACTTCATGAAACTCACGCCGGACCGCTACGTGCACGAGCTGCTGGTGGAGAACCTGCACGTGGTCGAGGTCGTCGTGGGGGAGAACTTCACCTTCGGCAAGAAGGCGACCGGCAACGTCGAGACCCTGCGGCGCGCCGGCGATCGATTCGGGTTCGCCGTGGAGTCGATGTCGCTGCTCTCCGAGCACCACAGCAACGAGACCGTCACGTTCTCGTCCACCTACATCCGGTCCTGCGTGGACGCCGGCGACGTGGTGGCGGCCACCGAGGCCCTGGGTCGCCCGCACCGGGTCGAGGGCGTGGTGGTGCGGGGTCACGGGCGCGGTGCCGAACTGGGCTTCCCGACCGCGAACGTGGCGCCGCCGATGTATTCGGCCATCCCGGCCGACGGCGTGTACGCCGCGTGGTTCACCGTCCTCGGCCACGGCCCGGTGACCGGCACCGTCATCCCGGGTGAGCGTTACCAGGCCGCGGTGTCCGTCGGCACCAACCCGACCTTCTCCGGGCGCACCCGCACCGTCGAGGCGTTCGTCCTGGACACCGACGCCGACCTGTACGGGCAGCACGTGGCGCTGGATTTCGTCGGCCGCATCCGTGGGCAGCACAAGTTCGGCTCCGTGGAGGAACTCATCGTCGCGATGGGCGAGGACACCGAACGGGCCCGCACCATCCTGTCGACGCAGGACTGATCCACCGCGGTTTTCAGGAAGCGACCAGGTCGTCGATCTGGTTGATGGCCGACGACGAGCCCTCGACCACCCCCATGTCCAGCACCTGTTGCAGCGCCTCGGCGGACTCGAAGGCGCTCACGTAGGTCGCGCGAGTGCCGCCGTCGTGCTCGGTGAAGGTGTAGACGTTCCTCGAGACCGGCAGTCCGGGGTTCGGGTTGAAGTCCAGGTCGGCGAAGCCGTCGAGGAACGAGAAGCTCGTCGGCTCGTCGACGGCCGTGATCTCCCAATATCCGGCGTATTTCTCGCCGTCCGGACCGGTCATGAAATACGTCGTGCGACCTCCGGGCGTCAGGCTGTGGTCGACGACGGTCGCCGGATGGGACGGCGGCCCCCACACCTTCTCCAGTTGACGCGGGTCGGCGTAGACCTGCCAGATCCGGTGCACCGGCGCGGCGAAGTCCGCGGTGATGGTCAGCGTCAGGTTGTCGGGATCGTGCTCGACGCCGGTTACGGGCATGGTTCAGTCCTCCTTGGTTGAGTCGGATGAGATGAGTTCGTCGATGCGTGCGATCCGGTCGCGCCAGAGGAGTTCCAACTCGGCGAGCATCGAGGCCACCGACCGCACGGCCGTCACGTCACCGCTGGCCAGCTGCTCGCGACCGCTGCGTCGTTTGGTGACCAGGCCGGCCTTCTCGAGCACGACGACGTGCTTCTGCACCGCGGCGAAGCTCATGTCGTACTTGCGGGCGAGCGTGGAAACCGAGTGTTCCCCGGCCAGCGTCCGTCGCATGATGTCGCGCCGGGTTCGGTCGGCGAGCGCGTGGAACAGGGCGTCCACCCGGTCCTCTTCGTCCACATCCACCCGGCAAACATACAACCAAATGGTTGTATGTTGTCAAGTGTGCGGCGCTGGCCTGCGATTTCGGCGAACATCGCGGCCGCTGATAGACTCGCCCCCCGATACGGAGTGTGCTGCAGTCCGCGGCGGCCACGACCGAAATTTTCGCGGCACCGATTGATGGAGATAGTTCGTGGCGCTGACAGCCGAGCAGAAAAAAGAAATCCTGGGCACCTACGGCCTGCATGACACCGACACCGGTTCCCCGGAGGCGCAGGTCGCGCTGCTGACCAAGCGGATCGCCGACCTGACCGAGCACCTCAAGGTGCACAAGCACGACCACCACTCGCGGCGCGGCCTGTTGCTGCTGGTCGGGCGCCGTCGCCGGCTGCTCAAATACGTCGCCCAGATCGACGTGGAGCGCTACCGCTCGCTGGTCGAGCGCCTCGGCCTGCGCCGCTGACGCCGCCGTCGCGGGGGCTATGACGCCCGCCCGATCCCGCGCGATGCTGGCGGGGCGGGCCCGCCCGTGTAGAGTAAGGACGTTCTGGGCCGGTTCGGCCCGAGCAAAACGGTGCGGTCACGCAGATCCGCGTGCGCCGTTCCAGCGTGTCACTACGCACCTTCGAGGGAGCAGCCCAGTCTGCATCGGGCGGTCTTCGGTAGTGGCTGCCGGGCTCTCCGGATCTGGGGCTTCTCGGCCGCTTCGATCGATGGCCGTAGCCGCATTCAGACTGGCTCTTCGGGATAGCTCCCAGGGTGACTCGCAGGCCCCGACGGGTGCTGCGGACCCTCTCCAGGTTGCGCGTGACGACGCGAAACAGCCGAATAAGAGAGGCCGTACGGACGTCCATGTCTGTCGCTGAAATTGAAGAGGGCGTGTTCGAGGCGACCGCCACCATCGACAACGGGAGCTTCGGCACCCGCACCATCCGTTTCGAGACCGGTCGGCTGGCCCAGCAGGCCGCCGGCGCCGTGGTCGCGTACCTGGATGACGAAAACATGCTGTTGTCGGCGACCACCGCCAGCAAGAGCCCCAAGGAGCACTTCGACTTCTTCCCGCTGACCGTCGACGTCGAGGAGCGGATGTACGCCGCCGGTCGCATCCCCGGCTCGTTCTTCCGTCGCGAGGGCCGTCCCTCCACCGACGCGATCCTGACCTGCCGGCTCATCGACCGCCCGCTGCGCCCGTCGTTCGTCAGCGGGCTGCGCAACGAGATCCAGGTCGTGGTCACGGTCATGAGCCTGGACCCCAACGACCTGTACGACGTGCTGGCGATCAACGCCGCGTCGGCCTCCACCCAGCTGAGCGGGCTGCCGTTCTCGGGTCCGATCGGGGGCGTGCGGGTCGCGCTCATCGACGGCCAGTGGGTGGCGTTCCCGACCGTCGAGCAGCTCGAGCGGGCGGTGTTCGACATGGTGGTGGCCGGCCGCATAGTCGGCGGCGGCGCCGCCGAAAAAGACATAGCGATCATGATGGTCGAGGCCGAGGCCACCGAGAACGTCATCGAGCTCGTCGAGGGCGGCGCCCAGGCGCCGACGGAAACCATTGTGGCCGAAGGGCTCGAGGCCGCCAAGCCGTTCATCGCCACCCTGTGCACCGCGCAGGAGGAGCTGGCCGGGGCGGCCGCCAAGCCGGTCGGCGAGTTCCCGACGTTCCCGGACTACGCCGAAGACGTCTACTACTCGGTCGCCTCGGTGGCCACCGACGAGCTGGCCAAGGCGCTGACCATCGGCGGCAAGGCCGAGCGCGACGCGCGCACCGACGAGCTGAAAGCCGAGGTGCTCGCGCGGCTCACTGGGGACTCTGGGACCTACGAGGGCCGCGAGAAAGAGGTCAGCGCCGCGTTCCGCTCGCTGACCAAGAAGCTGGTGCGCCAGCGCATCCTCACCGATCACTTCCGCATCGACGGCCGCGGCATCACCGACATCCGCGCGCTCTCGGCCGAGGTCGCCGTGGTGCCCCGCGCGCACGGCAGCGCGCTGTTCCAGCGCGGTGAGACCCAGATCCTGGGCGTGACCACGCTCGACATGGTCAAGATGGCCCAGCAGATCGACTCGCTGGGGCCCGAGACCTCCAAGCGCTACATGCACCACTACAACTTCCCGCCGTTCTCCACCGGCGAGACCGGCCGGGTGGGTTCGCCCAAGCGGCGCGAGATCGGGCACGGCGCGCTCGCCGAGCGGGCCCTGATCCCGGTGCTGCCCGGCGTCGAGGATTTCCCGTACGCCATCCGCCAGGTCTCCGAGGCGCTGGGCTCCAACGGCTCGACGTCGATGGGGTCGGTCTGTGCGTCCACCCTGTCGCTGCTGAACGCCGGTGTGCCGCTGAAGGCGCCGGTGGCCGGCATCGCGATGGGCCTGGTCTCCGACGACGTCGAGATCGACGGCCGCACCGAGCGGCGGTTCGTCACGCTGACCGACATCCTGGGCGCCGAGGACGCGTTCGGCGACATGGACTTCAAGTGCGCCGGCACCAAGGACTTCGTCACCGCGCTGCAGCTGGACACCAAGCTCGACGGCATCCCGTCGCAGGTCCTGGCGGGCGCCCTGGGCCAGGCCAAAGACGCGCGCCTGACGATCCTCGAGGTCATGGCCGAGGCCATCGACGCGCCCGACGAGATGAGCCCCTATGCCCCGCGGGTCACCACCATCAAGGTTCCGGTGGACAAGATCGGTGAGGTCATCGGCCCCAAGGGCAAGGTCATCAACGGCATCACCGAGGAGACCGGCGCGCAGATCTCCATCGAGGACGACGGCACCGTGTTCGTCGGCGCCACCGACGGGCCCTCGGCGCAGGCCGCGATCGACCGGATCAACGCCATCGCCAACCCGCAGCTGCCGACGGTCGGCGAACGTTTCCTCGGAACCGTGGTCAAGACAACGGATTTCGGCGCGTTCGTCTCGCTGCTGCCCGGTCGCGACGGCCTGGTGCACATCTCCAAGCTCGGCAAGGGCAAGCGCATCGCGAAGGTCGAGGACGTGGTGAACGTCGGCGACAAGCTGCGCGTCGAAATCGCCGACATCGACAAGCGCGGCAAGATCTCGCTGGTGCTGGTGGAGGACGACAACTCGGCGCCCGCCGATGCCCCGGCGGCCGCCCCTGCCGATGCCGCGAGCTGATTCGGGAAAGCGAGCAGCTGACCCCGCGCTGCGGCGGGGTAACCACACGGCCGCGGCGGACCCGCACGCCGCACTGCGGCGCACGACGCTGCCGGGCGGCTTGCGGGTGGTCACCGAATACCTGCCCGCGGTGCGTTCCGCCTCGGTCGGGGTGTGGGTCGGGGTCGGCTCGCGCGACGAGGGTGCCACCGTCGCCGGCGCGGCCCACTTCCTCGAGCACCTGCTGTTCAAGTCGACCCCCAGCCGCACCGCGGTGGACATCGCCCAGGCGATGGATGCCGTCGGGGGAGAGCTGAACGCGTTCACCGCCAAGGAGCACACCTGCTACTACGCGCACGTGCTCGACAGCGACCTGGCGCTGGCCGTCGACCTGGTCGCCGACGTGGTGCTCAACGGCCGCTGCGCCGCCGCGGACGTCGAACTGGAACGCGACGTGGTGCTCGAGGAGATCGCGATGCGCGACGACGACCCCGAGGACGCGCTCGGCGACATGTTCTTGGGCGCGCTGTTCGGTGACCACCCGGTGGGCCGCCCCGTCATCGGCACCGCGCGGTCGGTGACGTCGATGACGCGTAGCCAGCTGCACTCGTTTCACGTCCGGCGCTACACGCCCGAACGCATGGTGGTGGCGGTGGCCGGCAACGTCGACCACGACGAGGTGGTCGCGCTGGTGCGCGAGCACTTCGGCCCGCACCTGGTCCGCGGGCGCGCACCCATCGCGCCGCGCAAGGGCGCCGGGCGGGTCAACGGCCGCCCCGGGCTGGCGCTGGGCCACCGGGACGCCGAGCAGACCCACGTGTCGCTGGGGGTGCGCACGCCCGGCCGCGGCTGGCAGCACCGGTGGGCGCTGTCGGTGCTCAACACCGCCCTGGGCGGGGGCCTGAGTTCTCGGCTGTTCCAAGAGGTCCGGGAGCTGCGCGGGCTGGCCTACTCGGTGTACTCGACGGTCGACATCTTCGCCGACAGCGGCGCGCTGTCCGTGTACGCGGCCTGCCAGCCCGAACGTTTCGCCGAGGTCATGGAGGTGACCGGTGCGGTCCTCGACGCCGTGGCGCGCGACGGCATCACCGAGGCGGAGTGCCGGATCGCCAAGGGCTCGCTGCGCGGCGGCCTGGTGCTCGGCCTGGAGGACTCGGGCTCGAGGATGAGCCGCCTGGGCCGCAGCGAGCTCAACTACGGCAAGCACCGCAGCATCGAGCACACCCTGCGGCAGATCGACCAGGTGACCGTCGATGAGGTCAACGCCGTCGCCCGCCGGCTGCTCGGGCAGCGCTACGGCGCCGCGGTTCTTGGCCCCTATGCCGCCAAACGGTCACTGCCCCAACAACTTCGGGCGATGGTAGGCTAGCTCGAATGTCCGCCTCCTCACCCGCGCCCCCTCGGCGCTCGCCGTCGGCGGACTAGCCGAATGGTACTGGGCTTTTGGGACATCGCGGTGCCCATCGTGGGTGCCCCGATGGCCGGCGGCCCCGGGACTCCCGCGTTGGCCGCGGCGGTGTCCAACGCCGGTGGGCTCGGTTTCGTCCCCGGCGGGTATCTCACCGCCGAGCGGTTCGCCGACGACATCGCCGCCGCGCGCAAGGCCACCACCGGCCCGCTGGGCGTGAATCTGTTTGTGCCCCAGCCCAGTGTGGCCGACTGGGTGGCCCTGGACTACTACGCGGCCGAACTCGAAGAGATCGCCGATCACTACCAGGTGGAGGTCGGTCACCCGCATTACGGCGACGACGACGGGTGGGAGCAGAAGCTCGAGGTGGTCGCCGACGTCCGGCCCGAGCTGGTGTCGTTCACGTTCGGCGTCCCGCCGCCCGACGTGATCCGGCGCCTCGGCGCGCTGGGCCTGCTGGTGATGGTCACGGTGACGTCGGCGTACGAGGCCGGGGTGGCCGTCGCCGCCGGCGCCGACAGCCTGGTGGTCCAGGGCCCCGCCGCGGGCGGGCACCGCGGCACGTTCGCGCCCGACATGGAACCCGCCAACGAGTCGCTGCACCAGCTCATCGACCGCATCCGCAACACCCATGACATCCCGATCATCGCCGCCGGCGGGCTGGGCACCGCCGACGAGATCGGCGCCGCCCTGCGCCGGGGAGCGGTGGCCGCACAGGTCGGCACCGCGCTTCTGCTCGCCGACGAGGCCGGCACCAACCCCGCCCACCGCACCGCCCTGAAGAACCCGCTGTTCGCGACCACCGTTGTGACACGGGCCTTCTCGGGCCGCTACGCGCGCGGGCTGGAAAACGACTTCACCCGCATGCTCGACCACGTGGCGCCGCTGGGCTACCCCGAGGTCAACCAGATGACATCGCCCATCCGGGAGGCCGCCGCCGCCCTCGAGGACCCGAACGGGATACCGCTGTGGGCCGGGGCGGCCTTCAAGCACGCCAGCGCCGGCCCCGCGGCCGACATCATCGCGGGACTCGTGGCCACCGATTAGCCGATTAGCCGATTAGCCGATTGGCCGATTAGCCCAGCACGCCGGCGGCGTCGGTGCACGGCAGCCCGAGATCGGCGGCCACCTGCCCGGACAGCAGCGCGCCGTCGTGCGTCGAAAGGCCTTTGGCCAGAGCATGATCCGACCGGCACGCCGCCCGCCAGCCGCGCTCGGCGAGCGCGAGCACATACGGCATGGTCGCGTTCGTCAGCGCCACCGTCGACGTCTTGGGCACCGCGCTGGGCATGTTGGCCACGCAGTAGAACAGCGTGTCGTGCACGGCGAAGGTCGGGTCGTCGTGCGTGGTCGGCCGCGAGTCCTCGAAGCAGCCACCCTGGTCGATCGAGATGTCGACCAGCACCGCGCCCGGCTTCATCTGCGCGACAAGGGAATTCGAGACCAGGCTGGGGGCCTTGGCGCCGGGGCGCAGCACGGCGCCGATGACCAGGTCGGCGCGCTTGACGGTGCCCTCCAAGTCGTAGGCCGACGAGTACCGGGTGCGGACCTGCCCGCCGAACTCGGCGTCGAGCAACCGCAGCTTGTTGATGTTGACGTCGAGCACCGACACCATCGCCCCCATGCCGTTCGCGACGCGGGCCGCGTTGTAGCCCGCGGTGCCCGCCCCGATCACGACGACGTCGGCCGGCTTGACGCCGGGCACGCCGCCCATCAGCACGCCGCGCCCGCCGTGGGTGCGCATCAGGTGATACGCCCCCACCTGAGCGGACAGCCGGCCGGCCACCTCGCTCATCGGCGCCAGCAACGGCAGTGTGCCGTCGGCGGTTTGGACCGTCTCATACGCGATCGACGTCGTTCCGGACGCCAGCAAGGCCTCTGTGCACGCGCGCGAGGCGGCCAGATGCAGGTAGGTGAACAGAATCTGGTTGCGCCGCAACAGCTCATACTCGGCCGGCACGGGTTCTTTGACCTTGAGCAACAGGTCGGCGTCGCCCCAAACCTGTTCGGCCGTATCGGCGAGTTGCGCGCCCGCCGCCTTGAACTCGGAGTCGGCGATCGACGATCCCTCGCCGGCGCCGGTCTGGACGAGCACGTCGTGTCCGCGGCGGACCAACTCGGCGACACCGGCGGGGGTGATGGCCACGCGAAACTCGTTCGTCTTGGTCTCGGTCGGTACGCCGACTCGCATGATCGCCCCTCGTTCGCGCAGTCACTGTCGATTGTGAAGAAACTTCACAGGGCCCGCAATCGATGTGCATCGCATCGCCCGCTGGCTATGATCGGCGGATGACCGCCCCGTGCGTTTCGGCCACCGTGCAGATCGACGCCCGCCCCGACGTGGTGTACCGGCTCATCACCCACCTGCCCACCCTGGCTTCGCTGGCCGAGGAGGCGGTGGCGATGCAGTGGCGCAAGGGTGACGCGGTCACCCCGGGCGCGGTTTTCGCGGGCCACAACGAGAACCGCGGCCGGCGCTGGAGCACCAGATGCACCGTCACCGACGCCGAACCGGGCCGCCGCTTCGCCTTCGACGTGCGCTACACCATTCTTCCCGTCGCCCGCTGGCAGTACGACATCGTCGCGGCGGACGGCGGATGCGAGGTCACCGAGAGCACCTGGGACCGCCGGCCCGGGTGGTTCCGCAAGGTCGCCGGCAAGGCCACCGGCGTCAGCGATCGGGTGGCCGCCAACACCGAGCACATCCGGCTCACCCTGCAGCGCCTCAAGCAGCGCGCCGAAACCGAGTAGCCGAAGAGCCGCGGGAGTTCCGATGACGCGACGCGATCCCGCCGTAGCGGTCGTCGGAGCGGGCATGTCCGGGCTGTGCGTCGCAATTGCGTTGCTGCGCAGCGGCATTACCGATGTGACGATCTTCGAGAAGGCTGACGAGGTGGGCGGCACCTGGCGCGACAACACCTACCCGGGCCTGACCTGCGACATACCGTCCCGGGTCTACCAGTACACGTTCGCCACCAACCCGCACTGGTCGCACATGTTCTCGCCGGGCGGTGAAATCCAGGACTACTTCCGGAAAATCGCGGACCGGTTCGGCCTGCGGGACCGCATCCGGTTCGGCACCGAAATCACCGACGCCCGTTTCGAGAACGGGCGCTGGTCCCTGCGCACCGCCGCCGGAGAACAGTGCGCGGCGGACTTTTTGATCACGGCCACCGGCGTGTTGCACCATCCCCGGATGCCGTCGATCGCCGGCCTGGACGACTTCGGCGGCCACGTCTTTCACTCGGCGCGCTGGGACCATTCCGTCGAGCTGGCCGGCCGGCGGATCGCGATCGTCGGTAACGGGTCCACGGGCGTGCAACTCGTCTGCGGCCTGGCCGGCGCGGCGGGCAGGGTCGTGCTGTTCCAGCGCACGGCGCAGTGGGTGCTCAAGCTGCCCAACCCCCGCTACACCCGGTTGGCCGGCATCACCCGCGACCGGTTTCCGTGGCTGGACCGGATGGCGTACCGGGGCTACAGCTTGGTGTTCGACCTCTTCGCGGTGGGGCTGACCAAGCCCGGCGTGCGCCGAAAGATCATGGGGGCGCTGTGCCGCGCCAGCCTCCGCGAGGTCCGTGACCCCGAACTGCGCCGGGCGCTGACCCCCGACTACACGCCGATGTGCAAACGGCTGGTGATGTCGGGCGGCTTCTACCGCGCGATGCAGCGCGACGACGTCGACCTGGTCACCGCCGGCATCGACCACGTGGAGCGGCGCGGCATCGTGACCGACGACGGCGTCCTGCACGACGTCGACATCATCGTGCTCGCCACCGGCTTCGACACCCACGCGTTCTTCAGGCCGATGCGGCTGATCGGCCGCGACGGCATCGCCGCCGACGACGTGTGGCGCGACGGGCCGCGGGCCTATCAGACCGTCGCGATGCCGGGTTTCCCCAACTTCTTCATGATGCTGGGGCCGCACAGCCCGGTCGGCAACCTGGCGCTCACGACCGTCGCCGAATCGCAGGCCGATCACATCCTGGGGTGGATCCAGCGTTGGCGCCGAGGGGAATTCGACACCGTCGAGCCGACACGCTCGGCGACCGACAGCTTCAACGCCCGGCTGCGGGCCGCGATGCCGAACACCGTGTGGACCACCGGCTGTGACAGCTGGTATCTCAACAAGGACGGCGTGCCCGAGGTGTGGCCGTTCACCCCGGCCGCGCACCGCGCCATGCTGGCCAACACCGATCCGGGATCCTACGACCTGCGCCCGGTCGCGCCCTAGACACCGGCCGGACAAAACCCGGTACCGCCGGTTCCGCATACTTGGTTGCGCAACTATACTGGCAGCGCGCGGCGTCGGAAACTCCGAGGTAGGGGGCAATAATGCTGACCGTTGATGACCAGGCGGCGGGTCCGCACGACGCGTCGCTCGACCACGAACGGCTGGTACTCGAGGCGCGCGACGTGCACTTCGATTGGGCGGCACTGCCGTTCCATTACGTGCCCGGCGAGCCGTTCTCCACCCACGTCCTCAACGTGCTGCACCTGCTGCTGCCCGCGGGCGAGGAGTTCTTCGTCGACGTGTTCAAGAAAACCCTGCCGCTGATCAAAGACGATCAGCTGCGGCTCGACGTCCAGGGATTCATCGGGCAGGAGGCGGTGCACTCCCAGGCGCACGCCGGCGTGCTCGCCCACTTCGCCGCGCGGGGCATCGACCTGACCCCGTATACCGGCCAGATCAAGTGGCTGTTCGACATGCTGCTCGGACCGCGGCCCCACTGGAGCGAGCGCCGCCAGCACAGCTGGCTGCTCGAGCAGGTGTCCGTGGTCTCCGCCATCGAGCACTACACCGCCATCCTGGGCGAGTGGATCCTGAATTCGCCGGCCCACGACGCGATCGGCACCGATCCGGTGATGCTGGACATGCTGCGCTGGCACGGCGCCGAGGAAGTCGAACACAAGGCGGTGGCCTTCGACACCATGAAGCATCTGCGGGCCGGCTACTGGCGGCAGGTCCGCGCCCAGCTGGTGGTGTCGCCCGCGATGCTGCTGTTGTGGATTCGCGGCGTGCGGTTCCTGTACTCGCTGGATCCCCACCTTCCGCCGGGCACCAAGCCGCGCTGGCGGGACTACTTCGCCGCGGCGCGCCGCGGATTGGTGCCCGGGCCACTGCGATTCGTGCGTGCGATCGGGAACTACTACCGCCCGGGCTTCCACCCCTCGCAGCTCGGCGGGCTGGGACTGGCCGTGGACTACCTGGCCGTCTCACCGGCCGCGCGGGCCTCGCACTGACCGATGGGCACCACGTCGAGCATCACCGCCAGCGACGGCGTCACGCTGGCCGTGCACCGCTACACCGACATCGACCCGGCGCGCCCGACCATCCTGGGGATCCACGGCTTTCCGGACAACCGCCACGTGTGGGACGGCGTCGCCGGCGAGCTGGCCGGCCGACCCTACAACTTCGTCGCCTACGACGTGCGCGGGGCCGGTGAATCATCGTCTCCCGCAAAGCGTTCCGGGTACTTGTTCGCGCAGCTCGTCTCCGACATCGAGGCGGTCATCGACAGCCTGGGCGTCGAGCGGGTCCACCTGCTGGGCCACGACTGGGGCTCGATTCAGGCCTGGGCGGCGGTCACCGACGACTCGGTGATGCCCAAGGTGGCCTCGTTCACGTCGATCTCGGGCCCGCACCTGCAGTACGCGGGGGCGTTTCTGCGCTCCGCGCGCACGCCACGGGCCGTGGCCCAGGTCGCCAGGCAGCTGATCTCGTCGGGCTACATCGGCTTCTTCCTGTGCCCCGGGGTACCCGAGCTGTCGTTTCGCTCGCACGTCGGCGTGAAAGTCATTGAGGCCCTTGAGCGCATCGGCCGCTCGAGCACCCGCAGCCAGCGCCACGACACCAGGCGGTCGGTCACCGACTATGTCAACGGGCTCAACCTGTACCGGCAGAACATGCCCGCGCCCATGCTGGCGCCGGGCCCGCAACTCCCCGAGACCTCCGTCGCGGTCCAGACGTTGGTTCCGCGGCGGGACGTCTTCGTCACCCCCGCGCTGCAGCGCTTCACCGGCGCAATTCCTCAGGGCGCCAGGGTGATCGCGATCGAGGGCGGGCACTGGGTGGTGACCTCGCGCCCCGACGTCGTCGCCCGGCTGACCGCCGAGTGGGTCGACCGGACCGTCGCCGGTGCGCCGCCCGCGGCCGAGTCGCGCGGCGAACGGGACGAGGTGCGCGGCAAGCTCGCCCTGGTCACCGGCGCGGGTGCCGGGATCGGCAGGGCCACCGCGGTGGAGCTGGCCCGGCGCGGCGCCCGCAAGATCGTGCTGGCCGACCGCGATCGGGCCGCCGCCGACGAGACCGCCGACGCGGTCCGCGCCGCGTGCGCCGAGGCCGCGGTCTACCAGGTCGACGTCAGCGACGAGGCCGCGATGAATGACCTTGCCACACAGGTGCGGAACGAGCACGGGGTGGTCGACATCCTGGTGAACAACGCCGGCATCGGGATGGCGGGCCGCTTCCTGGAGACCAGCTCGGCGAATTGGGAAAACATCATGGGGGTCAACGTCGGCGGCGTCATCTCCGGCAGCCGCGCGTTCGGTGCGCAGATGGTCGAGCGCGGCGAGGGCGGAACGATCATCAACGTGGCCTCGGCCGCGGCCTTCCTGCCGTCGAAGTCGATGGTCGCCTACAGCACCACCAAGGCGGCGGTGCTGGCGCTCAGCGAATCGCTGCGCGCCGACTTCGCCGACGAGGGCATCAGCGTCACCGCGGTGTGCCCGGGGTTCGTCAACACCAACATCGCCAAGAGCACCATCTACGCCGGGATGAGCGCCGAGCAGCAGGAGCGGGCGCGGGGCAAGGCCGACGCCGCCTACCGGCGGCGCAACTTCACCCCCGAGGCGACCGCCAAGGCGATCGTGAAGGCCATCAAGACCGGACCGGCGGTGCTGCCGATCGCCGCCGAATCCAGGATCGGCTACGCGATGCGACGCATCAGCCCGGGGGCGGTTCGGCTGTTCGCGCGGTTGGACATTCGGCAGACGTAGGGGGAGCGGTGCCGGAAAGCATTTGGGCCAGCAGGCCCGCCGACCTGTACGGCCGGCGCGCCCACGACCGCTTCGGGTCGTTGCTGTGGGGTGTGCGGGCGGTGTTCGAGGGGTTCGCCTCGGTGTCGCGGTGGGAGCCTTCGCGGGTGAAGCCGGTGCAGCGCACGCTGACCGCGGTCGTGACCCAACGCGAGCTCGTCGCGCCCGATGTCGTCGCGCTGACGTTGGCCGACCCCGACGGTGGGCTGCTTCCCTCCTGGACGCCCGGCGGGCACATCGACGTCCTGTTGCCCTCCGGCCGGCGCCGGCAGTACTCGCTGTGCGGTCCGCCCGGGCGGCGCACCGACTACCGCATCGCGGTGCGCCGCATCGCCGACGGCGGCGGCGGATCCATCGAGATGCACGAGGCTTTCGGCGTGGGCGACACGTGCGAATTCGAAGGCCCGCGCAACGCGTTCTATCTCGGCACCGCCGAGCGCGACGTGTTGTTCGTCATCGGCGGCATCGGCGTGACCCCCATCCTGCCGATGATCCGCGCCGCCGCGCAGCGCGGGATCGATTGGCGCGCAATCTATACCGGACGCAGCCGCGAGTACATGCCGTTGCTCGACGAGGTGATGTCGGTGGCCCCGGGCCGGGTGACGGTGTGGGCCGACGACGAGCACGGCCGCTTCCCGAGCGTGGCGGAACTGCTGGCCGGCGCCGGCCCGGCGACCGCCGTCTACGTGTGCGGGCCGAGCGCCATGCTCGAGGCCGTGCGAATCGCCCGCGACCAATATGCCGGGGCGCCACTGCATTACGAGCGGTTCAGCCCGGCGCCCGTTGTCGACGGGGTTCCGTTCGAACTCGAGCTCGCGCGCTCCCGGCGGGTGCTCGCGGTGCCGGCCAACCGCACGGCGCTGGACGTCATGCTGGACCGCGACCCGACGACGCCCTACTCCTGCCGGCAGGGGTTCTGCGGCACGTGCCGGGTCAAAGTGCTTGCCGGGCAGGTGGATCACCGCGGGCGTGCCTCGCCCGGGGACGACGGCATGCTGGTGTGCGTCTCGCGGGCCGGCGGCGGGCGCGTCGTCATCGACGCCTGAGCCGGTTACGGCCGGGACGGCTCCAGGTAGGCGGCCAGCGCGTTGGTCAGGCCCCGGCGCGCCATATCGAGGTCGGCGTAGGAGCCCAGCTGGCGCTCCGACACCAGGCCACGCATCGCGCCGGGGATCAGGGCGGCCACCTCGCGGACCCGGTCGGGGTCGACGGCCAGACCGGCGAAGGCCTGCTGGCAGGTCTCCAGCCAGCTCTTGCCCCAGGAGAACAGCTCGGCGGCCGTGCGCGGATAGAGGCGTTCGAGCTCGTCGGGATCGCGGGGCAACGCCGCGCGCAGGTTCTCGATCGCGCGCGAATCGGCCGATGCCAGGCCGGTGTAGAGGGTGTCGATGATGGCGCCGACGCGTTCGCGCAGCGGGGCGTCCGGCGATATCGGGGCCGACAGCGTCGAGAACGTCGCGGCGCGGCGCTCGGCGGTGCGGTGCAGCACCGCGGCCCAGAACCCGTCGGTGTCGCCGAACTGGTACTGCACCGCGCCCCAGGTGGCGCCGATGTCCTTGGCGATGCGGTTGGCCGACACCGAGCCCGGTTCGCCGGAGGCCAGCGAGCGCAGCGCGGCCTCGAGCATGCTTTCGCGAGTCGCGTGGCCCCGCCGGTTCGGGCGCCGGCCCGCGATCCCGGCTCCGCTGGTCTGACGGGTCATTGGGCGATCCTATCCACTTGGCGGGGAGGGCGCCGATGTTTTCATAGAGGGTACTTTGATTTTCTCGGGCCGCGGCTTATATTCGTACCCGAGGGAGGGCAGCTCACATGGCAGGGTTCGATGGCTAAGCCGCCGTTGTCGATGAAGCCGACCGGTTGGTTCCAGGTCGCCTGGTCCGACGAGATCGGCGTCGGCGACGTGCACAAGATGAAGTACTTCGACTCCGAGATGGTCGCCTGGCGCGCGGAATCGGGTCAGCTCACCGTGATGAACGCCTACTGCGAGCACCTCGGGGCGCACCTGGGGTACGGCGGCACCGTTGTCGGCGAGGTGCTGCAGTGCCCGTTCCACGGCTGGCAGTGGAGCGCCGACGGGCGCAACGTCTGCATCCCGTACCAGGACCGCCCCAACCGCGGCCGGCGCATGCGCACCTATCCGGTGGTCGAACGCAACGCGTCGGTCTACATCTGGCACGACGTCGAGCGCCGCGAACCGTACTTCGAGCCGCCGGATGTGTTCGCCGCCTTCGACGACGGCAGCAGCGCCGACGATTACTACCCGCAGCAGCGGCTGTACCGCGAAACCCTGGAGATGCACCCGCAGTACGTGCTGGAAAACGGGGTGGACTTCGCGCACTTCAAGTTCGTGCACAAGACCCCGATCGTGCCGGTGTTCACCCGCCACGACTTCGCCGAGCCGGTGTCGTACGTCGATTTCACCATCACCTTCGAGGGCGACGACGGCCAGAAGATCGAGGACGTCAACAGCGGCGTGCAGGCCATCAACGGCGGCCTGGGAATCGCGGTGACCAAGAGCTGGGGGATGATCGACAACCGCACCATCTCCGCGATCACCCCGGTGGACGAGCGCACCTCCGACGTCCGGTTCATGGTCTACATCGGCCGTGCGCCGGGCGGCGATTCGGAACGCGCCGAACGCAAGGCGGCCGAATTCGGCCAGGAAGTGATCCGCCAGTTCACCCAGGACATCGAAATCTGGCAGCACCAACGGTATTCGGATCCACCCGCACTGGCCCCCGACGAGTACGAGGGATTCACGGCAATTCGCCAGTGGGCCAAGCAGTTCTATCCCGAGGCGTTCGTATCGCAGGAAGGCATAGCGCAATGAGCACAGCACCGATCCGCGTCTTTCAGGTCGGAAGCGGCAACGTCGGCTCGGAGATGATCAGGCGGATCGCGACCCAGCCCGATCTCGAACTCATTGGCGTGCATGCCTATTCGCCGGAGAAGGTCGGCACGGACACCGGGGAGTTCGCCGGCCTGGGGACCAACGGGGTGAAGTTCACCGGCACCATCGAGGAGATCATCGCCGCCAAGCCGGACGTGCTGACCTTCCACGGCGTGTTCCCCGACGAGGACCTCTACTTACACGTGCTCGAGGCGGGCATCGATATCGTCACCACCGCGGACTGGATCACCGGCTGGCATCGCGACACCAATCACCCGCACCCGTCGGGCAAACCGGTGAGCAAGCTGCTGGCCGAGGCCTGTGAGAAGGGCGGTGCCACGTTCTACGGCACCGGAATGAACCCGGGGCTCAATCAGATTCTGGGCGTGGTGTGTTCGGCCGACGTCGCCGACATCGAGAACATCACCACCATCGAGTCCGTCGACGTGTCGTGCCACCACTCCAAGGACACCTGGATCGAGGTGGGCTACGGCCAGCCCGTCGACGATCCCGACATCCCGTCGAAGCTCGAGAAGTACACCCGCGTCTTCGCCGACAGCGTGTACATGATGGCCGACTGCTTCGACCTGACACTCGACGAGGTCACGTTCAGCTACGAGCTGGGCGCCTGCACCAAGGACGTCGACCTGGGCTGGTACACGCTGCCCAAGGGCTCGCTGGGCGGCAACTACATCCGCTACCAGGGCATGGTCGACGGCGTGCCGCGGGTCGAGACGCACCTCGAATGGCAGATGACCCCGCACACCGACCCCAGCTGGAACATCAAGGGCTGCTACATCACCCAGATCAAGGGTGATCCGTGCATTTACAACAAGCACATGATCTTCCCCAAGCCCGGCGTCGACCTGTCCAACCCGGACAACTTCGCCTCGATCGGCATGACCGTCACCGGCATGCCCGCCCTCGCCGCGATCAAGTCGGTGATCGCGGCGCCGCCGGGGCTCATCACCAGCGCCGACCTCCCGCTGCGCGGCTTCGCCGGGCGGTTCAAGAAATAGGCCGGGTCACGGCCCGGCGCGGTCGCCAATGCCGCGCTCGGGGTGGTGATAGTCGTTGGTGCGGACCCCGCGGTCCAGCCGCGGCGGCGGGATCCACTCGGTGTCCCCGCGGGCATTCTTCCGTGTCCGCCAGCCCTTTTCGACCAGCCGGTGGTGCGGCCCGCACGCGAAGGTGAGGTTATCGGCGTCGGTCGCGCCCCCGGCGGCCCACTCTTTGAGGTGATGCGCCTCGCACCAATAGCCGGGCGCGTCGCAGCCGGGGTGGGTGCAGCCGCGGTCCTGCGCGTACAGGACGACGCGCTGGTCCGGTGAGGCGATGCGCCGCGACCGCCCGAGATACAGTGGGCGGCTTGAGTGTTCGTCGAACACGGTGAGATAGTGGTACGCGTGGCGGCCCATCCGGATCACGTCGCGCATCGGCAGGAGCGTCCCGCCACCGGTCACGGCCCGCCCGGTGCCCGACGTCAGCTCCCGAAGCGTGGTCGCCACGATCACGGCCACCGGCAAGCCGTTGTGCTGGCCGAGTTTCGGATCGCCCAGCTGACCACGCACCAGGGCGTTGAGCGCGTCGTGCTGGCGCTGGGCATGGCTGCGCAGGTCTCGCCGCACACGCTCATCATCGGGTTCGCCTGCAACGCAAGGTGTTTCATCATCAGGATTGCACATTCCGGGCGCCGCGAAGTGGGACATCCACGCATCGAGATTGGCGCGCAGCTCCGGGGATGCGACCAGTTTTCCGACGCTCATCCCGTCGGGGCTCTGACCACACCAGGTGAAGCCGCGCTGACGCGCGCGGTCGGCGTCGGAGAATTTCCCGTCGGGATTGATCGACAGCGCGTAGCGGTGCGCGAGCTTCTGCAGCTGATCGGGCCGTACCTTCGCGGCCTCATTCGCCAGGAATCGCTCGGCGGTTTCCACCTTGGCCACGGGCGTGGACGCCGGAAGGTCGCGGACAAACGACTGAATCACCCGCAGGTGCTGGCCGTCGAGCAGGCCGTCGCGCCACGCCACGGCGGTGGCCGGTAGCTCGGGCGGCAACTCCTGGCCGGTGAGGGTCAGCCGCGGCGACAGCCGGGTTGCGTCGTGAAGCCGCCGGCTCGCCTCGCCGCAGCTGATCCGCAGCCAGTCGGCGATCACCTTGTGCACCGGGCCGCCGAGGGCGGCGGGATCCTCCCTCGCCAGGCCGGCGATCACGTCGTGGCTCACCGCGATCTGCCGTCGGCGCGAGGCCTCCATCCGCTCGAGCGCGCGCAGCCGCACGGCGGGGTCCAACCGGTCGAAGTTCAGCCCGCGGATCGCCGCGGTGGCGGCGTCGAGCGCGTCCAGGGCGGCGGACACCTCAGGCGGCACTTCGATCGAATGCATGTTCGAATTTTATCGGCGGCCACCGGCCCGGCGAAACGCACCATGCGGCATCTGTGGATAGACGCCGAACTGTGGACAACGTGGCCCGGTCTAGGGTGAAGGCCATGCGAGTGGGAGTGCTGGGAGCCAAGGGAAAAGTCGGATCGACGATGGTGGCCGCCGTGCAGGCCGCCGAGGATCTGATGCTGTCCGCCGAGGTGGACGCCGGTGACCCGCTGAGCCTGCTGACCGACGGCGGCACCGAGGCCGTCATCGACTTCACCCACCCCGACGTGGTGATGGGCAACCTGGAGTTCCTCATCGGCAACGGGATTCACGCCGTCGTCGGCACCACCGGCTTCACCGCCGAGCGTCTTGAGCAGGTGCGGGCCTGGCTCGCCGAGAACCCGCAAACGTCGGTGCTGATCGCGCCGAACTTCGCCATCGGGGCGGTGCTGTCGATGCACTTCGCCAGGCAGGCGGCGCCCTTCTTCGACTCGGCCGAGGTGATCGAGCTGCATCACCCGCACAAGGCCGACGCCCCGTCGGGCACCGCCACGCGCACCGCCAAACTGATCGCCGAGTCACGAAAAGGCTTGCCGCCCAACCCCGACGCCACGAGCACCAGCCTGCCGGGCGCGCGGGGCGCCGACGTGGACGGGATCCCGGTGCACTCGGTGCGCCTGGCCGGGCTGGTCGCGCACCAGGAGATCCTGTTCGGCACGGAGGGGGAGACGCTGAGCATCCGCCACGACAGCCTCGACCGGACCTCGTTCGTGCCGGGCGTGCTGCTGGCGGTGCGGCGCATCACCGAATATCCCGGACTGACGGTGGGCCTGGAGCCCCTGCTCAACCTGCAATGACCAAAGCGCTGCGCACCCAACTGCTCGTCGCCTTCATGTGCGTCGCGCTGTTGGTGTACTTCGCGCTGCTGGGACGGGTGGCCGTCGCCATGATCGCCTCCGGCCGGGGCGCCGCCGTCGGCCTCGGGCTGGCGGTGTTGGTCATGCCCGTCATCGGCCTGTGGGCGATGGTCGCGACCCTGCGCGCGGGGTTCGCGCATCAGCGGCTCGCGCGCCTGATCGCCGCCGACGGAATGGAACTGGACACCAGCGACCTGCCGCGCCGGCCGTCGGGCCGCATCCAGCGCGACGCGGCCGACGCGCTGTTCGCCACGGTGCGCACCGAGGTGGAAGACCACCCCGACGACTGGCGGCGCTGGTACCGGCTGGCCCGCGCCTACGACTACGCCGGGGATCGACGCCGCGCCCGCGAAGCCATGAAGACGGCCGTGAACCTGCAGGGCGACCATGAGTAAGACGCTGCTGATCGTGCACCACACGCCGTCGCCGCACACCCACGAGATGTTCGAGGCGGTCGTCTCCGGCGCGACCGACCCCGAGATCGAGGGCGTGGAGGTGCTGCGCCGCCCGGCGCTGACGGTGTCGCCGGCCGAGATGCTGGCCGCCGACGGCTACCTGCTGGGCACCCCGGCCAATCTCGGCTACATCTCGGGCGCCCTCAAGCACGCGTTCGACTGCTCCTACTACCAGCTGCTCGACTCCACCCGCGGGCGACCGTTCGGGCTGTACCTGCACGGCAACGAGGGCACCGAGGGCGCCGAGCGCGCGGTCGACACGATCACGACCGGGCTGGGTTGGTCCAAAGCCGCTGAGACGGTGGTGGTTTCGGGCAAGCCCGGCAAGGAGCAGCTGCAGGCGTGCTGGGAACTCGGGGCGACGGTCGCCGCCCAGTTGATGGATTACGCGTAGGTCGGCTTGAACGCGTCGGCCGGTTGGGCCAGGGCCAGCGCCGAGCTGGTGCCGAGCGGGCCGTGCCGGTCGAACAGGGTGGCCGCCCCGGTGGCAACCCCGGCCGTGCCGTAGTGACTCTGGGCGGCCAACCCCAGGAATTCGCCGTCGGGCAACCGGCTAGCGGTGACGGTGTAGTCGGCGTTGATGTAGCGCAATCCGCCGGTGCCCCAATGGGTGAGCGAACTCGTGATGTCACCGACGAACGCCAGCCGGGTGAACGGGGTCAGCGGGTGGCCCTGCACCATCGGCCGAAAGATCCTGGCCCACGCGAACTTCTGCGAGTCGGACTGCTCCCACTCGCCGGCGGCGATGCCCGGGCTGCCGTCGCGGGTGGCCCCATACCCCCAGATGAGGAACGGCATGGCCTCCGGGAAGCCGTCGGAGGATGTCGGCAGCGGCGGCATCTCGACCGGGAAGGACCACACCCGGCCGTCCGGATGATCGCCGCGACGGAGGAACAGCGCGCTGGCCCGCGCGACGACCGTGCCGTTTTGTACCAGCTCGCCGTCGACCAGCTTGATGCGCCGACCCTCCCGCAGGACCGATGTCCGGATCTGCACCGGCGACATCAGCGCCGGGCGCAACAGGTCGACCGTGAACCGGGCGGGCTGCAGGTCCGGATCGACGCCGGATTGCTCTATGCCCCAACCCAACAGGCCGCCGACGATCTGGCCGCCCATGGCCGCGCCCCACGGCCCTTGCGTCATCGCGCCAGGAACGTAGGAGTCGCCGTCTACAGTGAAAAACGCCTCGGGCATGATGGCGGAATCGTTCGTCACCGCTATCACGATAGGACACCGGATAGTAAGGACCGGGTATGCCTCCAGTGATCGAAATCGCGCGCGACCACAACCCGTTCCCGACGGTCGGCGTGTCCCGCGGCCGCGACGGCGTCCCGCGCTACGACGAGCTGCCCGCCACCCTGCTGGACATGCTCGCCGAACACGTCGACAACCGTCCGGGCAGCGAGGCGCTGGTCGAGCTGGGCGGCGGCCGGCTGACGTACCGACAACTCTGGGACCGCGCCGCGCGGGTGGCTGGTGGGCTGCGCGCGGAAGGCATCAAGCGGGGCGACCGGGTCGCGGTGCGTTACCCCGCGGGGATCGACTGGGTGCTCGCGTTCTGGGGCGTCGTGATGGCCGGCGGCATTGCGGTGGCGGTCAATATGCGCTCCGCTCAACCGGAGGTCGACTTCGTCCTGTCCGACTCGGGTGCGGGGCTCGATCTGGCGCCGGATTCCCCGCTGCCCGAAGGGCCGCCGTACGTCAGCGAGCAACTCGGCCGCACCGACGTGGCCGCCCTGTTCTACACGTCGGGCACCACCGGCCACCCCAAAGGGGTGCCCACCACCCACGAGGCGTTCCTGACCAACACCGAGAACGCGATCCGGTGTCTGCAACAACCGCGAGACCTGGGCGAGGGAATGCGGACGCTGATCTCGGTTCCCCTGTTCCACGTGACGGGTTGCAATTCACAACTTTTGGCCGCCGCACGGCTCGGGGGAGCGTCGGTGATCATGCCCACCCTGAACCTCGACGCGTTGATCGCCGCGCTGGGCGCCGAGCGCGTGTCGGTGCTGGTGACGGTGCCGGCGATCTACTCACTGTTGTTGCGGCACAAGGGGTTTGCCGGGACAGACGTCTCGGGGATCCGGTGGGTGGGATACGGCGGGGCCCCCATCGCCCCGTCGCTGGTGCGGACGGTGAAGAACGCGTTCGGCCACGCCACCGTGTTCAACGGCTACGGCATGACCGAGACGGCATCGCTGATGACGGTGCTGCCCGACGGCGAGGCCGTCGAACACGCCGACTCGGTCGGGTACGCGGTCCCGTCGGTGGACCTCGGGCTGATCCCGTTGGGGGACGAGCCCGGCGTGGGTGAGCTGGTGACCCGCGGCGCCAACGTCACCGCCGGCTACTGGAACCGGCCCGAAGCCACGGCGACGACCTTTGCCGACGGCTGGCTGCACACCGGCGACGTGGTGCGCGTCGACGACGCGGGCAGGGTGCACCTCATCGACCGGCTCAAGGACATCATCAACCGCGGGGGCGAGAACGTCTCCAGCGTCGAGGTCGAGGCCGTGCTGCTGGGGGCGCCCCACGTCGCGGACGCCTGCGTGCTCGGGGTCGCCGACGACGTCATGGGGGAGAAGGTGGGGGCCGTGCTGTTCGGCGGTGACGACGACATCGACGTGCCGGCCGTGCTGGAGCACTGCCGCGGCCGGCTCGCCGATTTCAAAGTGCCGCAATACGTCACGGTGGTCGATACCGCGCTGCCGCGCAACGCCGGCGGCAAGCTGCTCAAGGCCAGGCTCCGCGAACAGGTGCGGTGGGGGGAGCCGCTGCGATGAGCGCGAGCCTGTTGGTCGCCAACCGCGGCGA
Source organism: Mycobacterium sp. TKK-01-0059 (assembly GCF_000709305.1). NCBI lineage: Bacteria > Bacillati > Actinomycetota > Actinomycetes > Mycobacteriales > Mycobacteriaceae > Mycobacterium > Mycobacterium sp. TKK-01-0059. The sequence continues at coordinate 130,012 of NZ_KL446993.1, read as the reverse complement.
GATCGCACTGCGAATCATCCGCACCGCAACCGAACTGGGCATGCGGACGATCGCCGTCTACGCCGGCGACGACGCGCAGAGCCCGCACGTGCACGCGGCCGACGAGGCGATCGGGTTGCCCGGCAGCGGCCCGCGGGCCTACCTGGACCAGTCCGCCGTGTTGGCGGTGGCGAAGAGCTCCGGCGCGGACCTCATCCACCCCGGATACGGATTCCTCAGCGAGAACGCCGAATTCGCCGACGCGTGCGCGGCCGGCGGCCTCACGTTCGTCGGCCCCGACCCCGGGGTGCTCGGGTTGCTCGGCCACAAGACCGCGGCCCGCGGCGCCGCGCTGGCCGCCGGGGTGCCGGTGCTGCCCGCGACCGACGGGGCGAGCAGCGTCGGGGACGTCAAGGCGTTCTTCGCGGCGCAGCAGGGCGGCATCATGCTCAAGGCCCTCGCCGGCGGCGGCGGACGGGGAATGCGCAAGGTGCACCGCGCCAATCAGATCGACGACGCCTACCAGCGCTGTGCGGCCGAGGCGCAGCTGGGTTTCGGCGAACCGGCGCTGTACGCCGAGGCGCTGCTCGACGACGCCCGCCACATCGAGGTGCAGGTCGTCGCCGCGCCGGCCGGCCACCAGACGCACGCGCTGGCGGTCGGGGATCGCGACTGCAGCATCCAGCGCCGCTACCAGAAGCTGGTCGAAATAGCCCCCGCCCAAGGGCTTTCGGATGAGCTGCGCCGGGCGCTGCATCAGGCGGCGGTGCGGCTGTGCGCGCGCGTGGGCCTGCGGGGGCTGGCCACGGTCGAATTCCTGGTCACCGGCGAGGATTTCGTCTTCCTCGAAGTCAACCCGCGAATCCAGGTGGAGCACACCGTCACCGAGGAAACCACCGGACTCGACCTGGTGGCCGTCCAGCTGGCGATCGCCGGCGGCGCGTCCTTCTACGGGCTGGGGTTGCCGGCCGGCATCGCGTCCGACGGGCTCGAAGTCATCGGCGAGCCGGCCGCCCAGCGCGGCATCGCGATTCAGCTCAGGGTCAACGCGGAGACTTTCGGGCCCGACTTTTCGGTGCTGCCGTCGGCGGGCACGCTCACGGCGTTCACCCCGCCCAGCGGGCCGGGCGTGCGCGTCGACACCTATGGCCGGCCCGGGCTGGCCGTGAGCCCCCAGTACGACTCGCTGCTGGCCAAGGTCATCGTCCATGTGCGGGGGGCGTCGTGGCCGGCGGCGCTGCGCAAAGCCGACACCGCCCTGTCCGAGTTCGGCATCGAAGGCATTCACACCAACATCGGATTCCTCCGCGAGCTGCTGCGCGCGGAGCGCGTCGAATCCGGTTGGGTGAGCACCGGTTTCGTCGACGAGAAACTTCCCGAGCTGGCCCGCGCCGCACAGTCGCACCAGCAAGAGCCGCCGCCGGCATCGGTCGAGCTCTATCCCGGCGAGGAGGCCCTGCGCGCGCAGCTGGCCGGCACCGTGGTCGAGGTGGCGCCCGAGGGGGCGCAGCACGCCGCCGGAAGCCAACTGGTGGTCCTGGAGGCGATGAAGATGCAGCACGTGCTCGTCGCGCCGGACGCGCTGCGGACCGTCCGGACCCTGGTGACGCCCGGGCAGGTCGTCGGCACCGGCGACCCGCTGCTGATCTTCACCCGCACCGAGGCCGGCGCTGGCGGCGAAACCACAGGGGCCGCAACCGATCTCGACCGGCCGCGCGCCGACCTGGACGAGGTGACGCGACGCCACGCCCTCACCCTGGACGAGGGCCGTGCGGCCGCCGTGGCCAAGCGGCACCAGCAGGGCCGCCGCACCGCGCGGGAGAACATCGCCGACCTGGTCGATCCCGGCAGCTTCGTCGAATACGGCGCGTTGGCCATCGCGGCGCAGCGCAGCCGCCGCTCGGAAGAGGACCTGATCGCCAACACCCCGGCCGACGGCCTGGTGGCCGGCCTGGCGACCATCGGCGCGCAACGGTTCGGGCGGGCCGCGGCGCAGGCCGTTGTGGTGTCCTACGACTACACCGTGCTGGCCGGCACGCAGGGCATGCGCAACCACGCCAAAACCGATCGCGCCTTCGATCTGGCCGCGCGTAAGCGGCTGCCCGTGGTGCTGTTCGCCGAGGGCGGCGGGGGCCGACCGGGCGACACCGATGTCGGCGGCGCCGCCGGACTCGACGTGCCGACCTTCCGGATGCTGGCCGGGCTGCGCGGTGAGGTGCCGCTGGTGTCGATCGTGTCCGGCCGCTGCTTCGCCGGCAACGCCGCGCTGGCCGGGGTCTGCGACGTGATCATCGCCACGCCGGACGCCAACATCGGGATGGGCGGGCCGGCGATGATCGAGGGCGGCGGGCTGGGCGTGTACCCGCCGGAGGCGATCGGGCCGATCGGTGTGCAGCGCCGCAACGGCGTGGTCGCCCTGGTCGCCCGGGACGAGGCGCACGCCGTGGCGCTGGCCAAGCAGTACCTGTCCTACTTTCAGGGCAGCCTGGGAGAGTGGCAAGCGCCCGACCCCCGGCTGGCCCGGCATGTGGTGCCGCAGAACAGGTTACGCGCCTACGACGTGCACCGGGCGATCGAGGCGATCGTCGACGTCGGATCCGTGCTCGAGCTGCGGGGAGACTACGGCGTGGGCATCGTCACCGCGCTGGTGCGCGTCGAAGGGGTGCCATACGGGCTGATCGCCAACAGCACCCACCACCTGGGCGGCGCGATCGATGCCGAGGCGGCCGACAAGGCGGGCGACTTCCTGGCCCTGTGCGAATCGTTTGGGCTGCCGGTGATTTCGCTGTGCGATACCCCCGGCTTCATGGTGGGTCCTGACGCGGAGACCCAGGCGGCGGTGCGCCGCTTCGGCCGCATGTTCGTACTCGGCGCGCGGCTGACGGTGCCGCTGGGCATGATCATCTTGCGCAAGGCATACGGGCTCGGCGCGATGGCGATGGCCGGCGGCTCCTTCCGCGCGCCCCAGTTCACCATCGCCTGGCCGACCGGCGAGATCGGCGGCATGGGATTGGAAGGCGCTGTGCGCCTTGGCTACAGCAAGGAGCTGGCCGCGGTCGACGATCCCGCCGAACGGCAGAGCCTCTTCGATCGCCTCGTGGCCGCCGCCTACGAGCACGGCAAGGCGTTGCGGGCGGCCACCACATTCGAGTTGGACGACGTGATAGACCCGTCAGCCTCCCGGGCCTGGATCACCAGGCTCTCGGGAGGCTGACCGGGTCGAGCGATTATCCGTGGCCGGAGCCGCAGCCGACGCCGGGCAGGCAGCCGGTGCCGCCGGGCACGCCGCCGGGGCCGGCGAACTGGCCACCGGAGCCACAGCCAACGCCGGGCACGCAGCCCTGGCCGCCCGGACCACCGCCGGGACCCTCGAACTGGCCTCCCGAGCCGCAGTTCCCGTTGGCGTCGCAGCCGCCGCCGCCCGGGTCCTGCTTGAAGGTGATGTGGGTCGGCGCTGGTCCCGCTACGGAAACGTCAGCAACGGCCGCGGGCGCGGCGGCGATAGCCGCAGCCACAGCCCCGGCGACAACCAGCGGTTTCATGAGTGTCAATTTCGATAGCATGCGCGTGGCATACCACCTCAACACATGTCCAAAACATCGCGAATAAAATTCGGTGGCAAACGACGGAAGGCCAACGACATGACCTCACAAGATCTGACCGGCCGTACCGCAATCATCACCGGCGCGTCACGCGGAATTGGCCTGTCGATCGCTCAACAGCTGGCGGCCGCGGGCGCCAACGTGGTGCTGACCGCGCGCAAGCAGGAGGCGGCCGACGAGGCCGCCGCGCAGGTCGGTGAGCGGGCCGTCGGCGTCGGGGCGCATGCGGTCGACGAGGAGGCCGCCCGGCGCTGCGTGGACATGACCCTCGAGCGCTTCGGCACCCTCGACATCCTGGTCAACAACGCCGGGACCAACCCCGCGTACGGCGCGCTGATCGACCAGGATCATGCCCGTTTCACCAAGATCTTCGACGTCAACCTGTGGGCTCCGCTGCTGTGGACCTCGCTCGCCGTCAAGTCGTGGATGGGTGAGCACGGCGGATCGATCGTCAACACGGCCTCCATCGGAGGCATGCACCAGTCGCCGGCGATGGGCATGTACAACGCCACCAAGGCGGCGCTGATCCACGTCACCAAGCAACTGGCGCTGGAACTTTCGCCGCGCGTGCGGGTCAACGCGATCTGCCCCGGGGTGGTGCGCACCCGGCTGGCCGAGGCGCTGTGGAAGGACCACGAGGATCCGCTGGCGTCGTCGATCGCGCTCGGGCGCATCGGCGAACCGATCGACGTGGCCGCGGCGGTCGCCTTCCTGGTTTCCGACGCCGCGAGCTGGATCACCGGCGAAACCATGGTCATCGACGGCGGTCTGCTGCTGGGCGCCGCGCAGGGATTCCGGTCCGCCCCCGGCGGCGGTCAATGAACGCCTTCGACGCGGCCGAGCTGGACGCGCGGGTGCAGGCACTGCTCGACGAGCACGATCCGAAGGACGGCGACGCGCGGGAATTCCTTGGCGCGCAATACGATGCGGGACTGGCCTGGGTGCACCTGCCGCGGGGCTTCGGCGGGCTGGATCTGCCGCGCACCGCTCAGGAGCGCGTCGACGCCCGGCTGGCCGCCGCCGGGGCGCCGGTGGGCGGCACCCCCAAGAACTACATCGGCATGGGCATGGCCGCGCCGACCATCGCGGCGTTCGGCACCGACGAACAGAAGCGAAAGTTCTTGCGCCCGTTGTTCACCGGTGAGCAGATCTACTGCCAGCTGTTCAGCGAGCCGGGTGCCGGATCCGACCTCGCCGGGGTGTCGACCCGCGCGGTCCGCGACGGCGACGAGTGGATTGTCAACGGGCAGAAGGTGTGGACGTCGCAGGCGCAGCACGCGCACATGGCCATCCTGGTCGCCCGCACCGATCCGGCCGTGCCCAAACACGCCGGCCTGACCTACTTTCTCTGCGACATGACGCAGCCCGGCGTCGAGATCCGGCCGCTGCGCCAGATCACCGGCGAGGCCGAGTTCAATGAGGTCTTCCTCACCGACGTCCGGGTGCCCGACGCGAACCGGCTGGGCCCGGAGGGTGGGGGCTGGCGGGTCGCGACCACCACGCTGAACAACGAACGGGTCGCCATCGGTTCCCGCGCCGGCGCGCCGCGCGAGGGCGGCCACATCGGCAAGGTCGCCGACGCCTGGCGCGCCGAGCCGGCCCTGCGCGACCCCGCCATGCACGATCAGCTGATGCGGTTGTGGGTGGAGGCGGAGGTCTTCCGGCTCGCCGGTGAACGGCTGCGGCAGCAGGCCGCCACCGGTCAGCCGGGGCCCGAGGGGGCCGGCATGAAGGTGGCGTTCGCCAAGCTGGCGGCAACTCGATCGAGGGCGGCACGTCGGAAATCCTGCGCAACACCATCTCCGAGCGGATCCTCGGCCTGCCGGGTGAACACCGCGTCGACAAGGACGCCGCGTGGAAGGACCTGCCCCGATGAGCCCCCTTGCCGTGCTGACCGGGGACCTGCTCTATTCGGACACCGAAGAGGCGCTGCGGGCCGGCGTCCGTCAGCTCTTCGCCGAGCGTTGCCCGCCCGAATCGGTGGCCGGCGTGTATGACGCCCAACCCCAAGACTTCTCGGGCGTGTGGCGGACGCTGGCCACCGAATTGGGCGTGGCCGGCCTGCTCGTTCCCGAGTCGCTCGGCGGGGCCGGCGCAAGCGCCCGCGAGGCTGCGGTGGTCATGGAGGAGATCGGCCGGGCCGTTGCGCCGGTGCCGTTCTTGTCCAGCGCGGTCCTCGCCACGGTGGCACTGCTGCGCGCCGGGGACACCCGGACCGTCTCGGCGCTGGCCCAGGGCGAGCTGACGGCGGCGTTGGTGGTGCCGCTGACCACCGCGCCGGACGACCCGGTCACCGGGGTCAGCGGCGGACCCGGCGGACTCAGCGGATCGGTCACCGCCGTGGCCGGCGCCGGCGAGGCCGACGTGCTGGTGGTGCCCGTCACCGGTCCGGACGGGCTCGAGCTGCACACCGTCGACCGCGCCGCGGCGGGCGTGCAGGTGTCGCCGCTGCTCGCGCTGGACATGACCAGACCCCTTGCCGCCGTGACGTTTTCGGGCGCGCCCTCCTCGAAGGTCGGCGCGGGCGACGGGCCGGTGGCCGATGCCGTCCGCACCGGGGCGGCCCTGCTCGCGTCCGAGCAACTCGGAGTCGCCCAATGGTGTTTCGACACCACGCTGGACTACGCCCGGCAGCGCCGGCAGTTCGGCCGCACGATCGGCTCCTACCAGGCGATCAAGCACCGGCTGGCCGACCTGTGGTTCGACGTCGGCGCCGCCGCGGCCGCGGCCCGCTACGCGGCCGACACCTGCGCCCGGGCCGACGACGACGCGGCCGCGGCGGCCGCCATCGCCCAGGCCTACTGCAGCGATATCGCCGTGCACGCCGCCGAGGAATGCATCCAGCTGCACGGCGGCATCGGGATGACCTGGGAGTATCCCGCGCACCTCTACCTCAAGCGGGCCAAGAGCGACCAGCTGGCGTTCGGCACCGGCTACCGGCACCGCGCCCGGCTGGCCGAGTTGGTGAACCTGCCGCCGACCTGACGGCCCCGCGCAACCGTCAGCGCGGGAACGCCGCGGCGAACACCTCCGTCATCGCGTCCCAGTGCCGCTCGGCGGCCGCGGGGTCATACGGCGCGTTGTCCGGGACGGCGAACCCGTGGCCCGCCGAATACCACTCGATGGTGTGCTCGACGCCGGCCGCCGTCAGCGCCTTGTCGAGCTGTTCGGCGTGATCGGCGGTGAACGACGCGTCGTTCTGGGCGCCGCCCACGTACACCGTCGCGCTCATCCGGTCGGCCAGCAGGTGCGGGCTGTCGTCGGTGTCGGTCACCAGGCCGCCTCCGTGGAACGACGCCGCCGCGGCCACCCGGTCGGGCACCCGGCCGGCGACGATCAGCGACGTCCGCCCGCCCATGCAATAGCCGCACACGCCGAAGCGCTCGCCGGACACCTCGGGGCGCGCCGCCAGGTAGTCGAAGAACGCGGTGGCGTCGGCGGCCATCCGGTCCGGGGTGACGCTGCCGATCATCGAAAACAGGCGCCCCCGTTCTGACTGGTCGTTGAAGACGGTCGCCATGTCGAACGGCGCCCAGTCGGCGGTGCGGTAGTAGACGTCCGGGAGCAGCACGGCATAGCCGAATCCGGCCAGCTTGGCGGCCATCTCCTCGAACGTGCCCCGCACGCCGCCGGCGTCGGGATACATGACCACACCGGGCCACGGGACTTGGGATTCCGGACCGTCGGGCGTGAACAGGTGCACCGGGCAGGTGCCATCGGGGGTGGTGACGACGTCGGTGATATTCGGCATGGCACCCGTTCTACTCCGGTTGCCTAGACGTCCAAACATCGGCGTCGACCCGCCGCGCCCGGCTTCGCCGCGCTTGCGATCGCCGCTAAGCTGACCGCGTGCCAATCCCGACGCCCTACGAGGACCTGCTTCGACTGGTGCTCGACGAGGGAACGGCCAAATCCGATCGCACCGGCACCGGGACCCGAAGCCTGTTCGGCCGGCAGCTGCGCTACGACCTGTCGGCCGGCTTTCCGCTGCTCACCACCAAAAAGGTGCACCTCAAGTCGGTGGTGTATGAGTTGCTGTGGTTCCTGCGCGGCGATTCCAACGTCGGCTGGCTGCGCGAGCACGGGGTCACCATCTGGGACGAATGGGCAAGTGACACAGGCGATCTCGGGCCGATCTACGGCGTACAGTGGCGGTCCTGGCCGACGCCGTCGGGCGAGCACATCGACCAGATCAGCGCCGCCCTGGATTTGCTGCGCACCGATCCCAACTCGCGGCGCATCATCGTGTCCGCCTGGAACGTCGGCGAGATCCCCCAGATGGCGCTGCCGCCGTGCCACGCCTTCTTCCAGTTCTACGTGGCCGACGGCCGGCTGAGCTGCCAGCTCTACCAGCGCAGCGCCGACCTGTTCCTCGGCGTGCCGTTCAACATCGCCAGCTACGCGCTGCTGACGCACATGATGGCCGCCCAGTCCGGCCTGTCGGTCGGCGAGTTCGTGTGGACGGGCGGGGACTGCCACATCTACGACAACCATGTCGAGCAGGTGCGGCTGCAACTGAGCCGCGAGCCGCGGCCCTACCCGGAACTCGTTCTGGGCGAACGTGATTCGATCTTCGACTACACCTACGACGACGTCGTCGTGCGCAACTACGATCCGCACCCGGCCATCAAAGCCCCCGTCGCGGTATGACGCGCTCTACCGCCCGCGCCGGCGACGATGCAGAGCGAAGCGATGAGGAGGAGCGGCGCTCAACCACGGCTGTGGGCCTGGTGTGGGCCCAGTCGACCTCCGGCGTCATCGGGCGCGGTGGCGGCATCCCCTGGAACGTGCCGGAAGATCTCGCCCGGTTCAAAGAGGTGACGATCGGGCACACCGTGGTGATGGGCCGGCGGACCTGGGACTCGTTGCCGGCCAAGGTGCGGCCGCTGCCCGGCCGGCGCAACGTCGTGCTGTCCCGCGAGGACGGCTTCGCCGCCGACGGGGCGCAGGTGGTCGGCTCGCTGGACGCGGCCTTCGCCCGGGCCGAGGGGGAGCCCGCGGTCTGGGTGATCGGCGGCGGGCAGGTGTATCTGGCCGCGTTGCCGTACGCCACCCGGTGCGAGGTCACCGAGATCGAGCTCGACCTGCGCCGCGACGACGACGACGCGCTGGCGCCCGCCCTGGACGACACCTGGGTGGGCGAGACGGGGGAGTGGCAGGCCAGCCGCTCCGGGCTGCGGTACCGCTTCCACAGCTACCGTCGCTGAGCCTGCGCAGCCGCTCGCGCCCGGCCCCGACCTGACATACTCGGACTCGGGGTCGGTCGCAGGGTCTACCAGGAGTTTGGTGAGAAGGGGGAATTGGCAGTGATAACCGAACCCGTGAAGACGTTCTCGCGAAAGTTCATGGGCTACGACGCGTCCGCCGTCGATGCCCACATCGAAATGTTGACCACCAAGCAGCAGCTGCTGCTTGACGATGTCGAAAGCCTGCGGGCCCGGCTGCAGGAATCCGGCGAGCAAACCGCCGCGCTGCGCAAGGAGGTCGCCGCCCTCACCGACACGTCACCCTCGTCGCACGCGATGCAGAAGCGGATGGCGAAAATGCTGCAGCGCGCGGTCGACGAGGTCGCCGAGATGCAGGCCGAGGCGCGCGCCGAGGCGGACGCGCTGATCGCGGCGGCCGAGGCCGAGGCCGAAGCCGCCGAACGCAAGCGCGACGAAGTGCTCGCCGACATGGCCGCCCAGCAAAAGGCGCTGGAAGCCGAGTACGAACAGACCAAGGAAAAGCTCGACGCCGAACTGGCCGAGATGCGCGCCGAAACCCAGGCGGCGATCGACGAGGCGCGGCGAAACGCCGAGCGGGAGTGCGAGCGGCTCCTCGGTGACGCCAAGCAGGGGGCCGATCACTACCGTGACAAGGCACGGCGCGCGGTCGATGAGGCGACCGCGCAGCGGATCGAGATCCTCGAGCAGCTGATGGGCGTCTACCGCGACCTCGACCGCGTTCCGGCCGCACTCGAGGCGGCCTACCAAGAACAGAAGAACCCGTCCGAGGACGGCGCCCTGGCTCCGGTGGACGGCAAGGTCCGCGCGAGCTGAGCTCCCGCCAGCCCGCGCCGACGGGCCCCGACGGCGGGGTATTCTCGGCGCCGTGTCGACCCGCAGGCTATCCGCCGCTCAAGCCCGGCGGATAGCCGTTGCGGCCCAAGGATTTACCGAGCCCCGGCCCGGCGGCGAGATCACCCGGGCGCACCTGAAACGGCTGATCTCCAGAATCCAAGTGCTGCAACTGGATTCGGTCTCGGTGGCGGTGCGCGCCCATTACGCCCCGGTGTTCAGCCGGCTCGGCCCCTACGACCGTGACGTGCTCGACCGCGCGGCCTGGGGCCCGCGTTCGTCGCGGCTGCTGGCCGAGTACTGGGCGCACGAGGCCGCGCTGATGGCCGTCGAGGACTGGCCGCTGCTGCGCTGGCGGATGCGCCAGTACCGCCACGGCCGGTGGGGGACCCACATCGTCAAGGCCAATCCGCGGCTGGCTGAGAAGGTGGTCGCCGCCGTCGCCGAGCTCGGGCCCAGCACGGCCGGCCAGATCGAGGCGCATCTGGCCGCCGGGCCGCGCGGGCCACGCGGGAGCTGGTGGGGCAGCCGCAGCGACACCAAATGGGTGGCCGAGGCGCTGTTTTCGGCCGGGGTGCTCACCACGGCCACCCGGGTGGGCTTCGCCCGCCATTACGACCTGGTGGAACGGGTGCTGCCGGCCGCGGTGCTGGCCCGCGAGGTCGACGACGACGAGGCGCTCCGCGAACTGACGCTGCGGGCGGCCACCGCGCTGGGGATGGGCACCGAGGCCGACATCCGCGACTATTTCCGGCTGTCCGCCGCGCAGGTCAAGCCCGCGATCGCCCAGTTACTGGCCGCCGGTGACATCGAGCGGGTCGACGTCGACGGCTGGTCCGCCCCCGCCTACCTGCGTGCGGGCCGGACGGTGCCGCGCGCCGACCGCGGCACCGCGCTGCTCTGCCCGTTCGACCCGCTGATCTTCTTTCGGCCCCGGGTCGAGCGGCTCTTCGAATTCCATTACCGCATAGAGATTTACACGCCGGCAGCCAAACGGCAGTACGGCTATTACGTGTGGCCGCTGCTGATGGACGGGCGGTTGGTGGCGCGGGTCGACCTCAAGGCCGACCGGCCCGCCGACTCGCTGCGTGTCGTCGGCGCATTCGCCGAGCCCGACACCCCCAAAGCCCGCGTGGCCGCCGCGCTGGCCGGCGAGCTTCGGTCCATGGCGTCCTGGCTGGGCCTGGGCGGGTTCAGCGTCTCCGGGCGGGGAGACCTGGCCGCCGACCTGCGGGCGATCAGCTGATGTCCGGCCTGCGACACCGATCCGCCCGGCACGCCTTAAGGTGGGCGCCGTGGCCGAGATCGCGCCGCTGCGCGTGCAACTGATCGCCAAGACCGAGTTCTTGGCGCCCCCGGACGTCCCGTGGAGCACCGACGCCGACGGCGGCCCCGCGCTGGTCGAGTTCGCCGGCCGGGCCTGCTACCAGAGCTGGTCGAAACCCAACCCCAAGACCGCGACCAACGCCGGCTACATCAAGCACATCATCGACGTCGGACACTTTTCGGTGCTCGAGCACGCGAGCGTGTCGTTCTACATCACCGGCCTGTCGCGCTCGTGCACCCACGAGCTGATCCGGCACCGGCACTTCTCCTACTCGCAGCTGTCGCAGCGCTACGTCCCCGAGACGGACTCGCACGTTGTCGTGCCGCCCGGCATGGAAGACGACCCCGAACTGCGGCAGATCCTGGCCGCGGCCGCCGACGCCAGCCGCGCCACCTACACCGAGTTGCTGGCCAAGCTGGAGGAGAAGTTCGCCGACCAGCCCAACGCCGTCTTGCGGCGCAAGCAGGCGCGCCAGGCCGCCCGCGCGGTGCTGCCCAACGCCACCGAAACCCGCATCGTCGTCACCGGCAACTACCGGGCGTGGCGCCACTTCATCGCCATGCGCGCCAGCGAGCACGCCGACGTGGAGATCCGGCGGCTTGCCATCGAATGCCTGCGTCAACTGGCGGGCGCGGCGCCGGCGGTGTTCGCCGACTTCGAGATCTCCGCCCTGGCCGACGGGACCGAGGTCGCGACCAGCCCGTTGGCGACCGAAGCCTGACCGACCATCGGGGACGCTTCAAAGACGCCGTCGTCGCTGCTAGGCGGGCGCTTATCGGCCACCCGCCCGGGTGTGACTCCTGCGGCGGCTGAGCCGGCGTGCGTCGCGGCAACGCGCGCTCGTGCGGGTGCGAAATTGCTTGCCGGCGCCAGGTAACCTGAACACCGTGAGCACGGCCGGATTCGACGCCCCAGCGCGGTTGGGAACCGTGCTGACCGCGATGGTCACACCGTTTCGCCCGGACGGCTCCCTTGACACCGCCACCGCCGCCCACCTGGCCAACCACCTGATCGACGCGGGGTGTGACGGGCTGGTGGTCTCCGGCACCACCGGCGAATCGCCGACCACCACCGACGACGAGAAGCGGGAGCTGCTGCGCGTCGTGCTGGAGGCGGTGGGCGACCGCGCCCGCGTCATCGCCGGCGCGGGCACCTACGACACCGCGCACAGCGTCCGGCTGGCCAAGGCCTGCGCGGCCGAAGGCGCGCACGGGCTGCTGGTGGTCACGCCGTACTACTCGAAACCGCCCCAGAGCGGGCTGATCGCGCATTTCACCACCGTCGCCGACGCGACCGAATTGCCGGTGGTGCTCTACGACATCCCGCCCCGGTCGGTGATCCCGATCCAGCCCGAGACCATCCGCGCACTCTCGGCGCACCCGAACATCGTCGGGATCAAGGACGCCAAGGCCGACCTGCACAGCGGCGGCCAGATCATCACCGAGACCGGCCTGGCCTACTACTCCGGCGACGACGCGCTGAACCTGCCGTGGCTGGCCATGGGCGCCACCGGCTTCATCAGCGTGATCTCCCACGTGGCGGCCAATCAACTTCGGGAAATGTTGTCCGCCTTCAACTCCGGGGATATCGCCACCGCCCGCAAGATCAACTCCACCGTCGCCCCGCTGTGCGACGCGATGGCGCGCCTGGGCGGCGTGACCTTGTCCAAGGCCGGCCTGCGCCTGCAGGGCATCGACGTCGGCGATCCCCGGCTGCCCCAAATGCCCGCTACGCCAGAGCAAATCGACGCCTTGGCCGCCGATATGCGCGCGGCGTCGGTGCTCAGGTGACCCAAGGAGCGTCCGAGAAGTGGATGTAGACCTCGCCCCGCCAGGCCCATTGGCCACTGGAGGGTTGCGGGTCACCGCGCTGGGCGGCATCAGCGAAATCGGCCGCAACATGACGGTTTTCGAACACCTGGGCCGGCTGTTGATCATCGACTGCGGGGTGATGTTCCCCACCCACGACGAGCCCGGGGTCGACCTGATCCTCCCGGATCTGCGCCATATCGAGGACCGGCTCGACGACATCGAGGCGCTGGTGCTCACCCACGCCCACGAGGACCACATCGGCGGCATTCCGTTCCTGCTCAAGCTGCGCCCCGACATCCCGGTCGTCGGTTCGAGATTCACCCTCGCGCTGGTCGCCGCGAAGTGCCGTGAGCACCGCCTCAAGCCGGTGTTCGTCGAGGTGGCCGAGGGCCAGAAGAGCACCCACGGCGTGTTCGAATGCCAATACTTCGCCGTCAACCACTCCATCCCCGACGCGCTGGCGATCGCCGTGCACACCGGCGCGGGAACGGTTCTGCACACCGGCGACATCAAGCTCGACCAGCTTCCGCTGGACGGCCGGCCGACCGACCTGCCCGGCATGTCCCGCCTCGGTGACGCCGGGGTGGACCTGTTCCTGTGCGATTCGACCAACGCCGAGCACCCCGGCGTCGGGCCGTCGGAAAGCGAGGTCGGTCCGACGCTGCACCGCCTGATCCGCGGCGCCGAGGGCCGCGTCATCGTCGCGTGCTTCGCCTCCAACGTGGACCGGGTCCAGCAAATCATCGACGCCGCAGTGGCATTGGGCCGCCGGGTGTCGTTCGTCGGCCGCTCCATGGTGCGCAACATGGGCATCGCCCGAGAGCTCGGCTTCCTGCGGGTGGCCGATTCCGACGTGATCGACATCGGCGCCGCCGAGATGATGCCGCCCGAGCGGGTCGTGCTGATCACCACCGGCACCCAGGGCGAGCCGATGTCGGCGCTGTCGCGCATGTCGCGCGGCGAGCACCGCAGCATCACGCTGACCGCGGGTGACCTCGTGGTGCTGGCGTCGTCGCTGATCCCGGGCAACGAGGAGGCCGTCTACGGCGTCATCGACGAACTCGCCAAGATCGGGGCCCGCGTCGTCACCAACGCCCAAGCGCGCGTTCACGTTTCGGGCCACGCCTACGCCGGCGAACTGTTGTTCCTGTACAACGGGATCCGGCCACGCCACGTCATGCCCGTGCACGGGACGTGGCGGATGCTGCGCGCCAACTCCAAGCTGGCGGCCCGCACCGGCGTGCCGGAGGAGTCGATCCTGCTCGCCGAGAACGGGGTCAGCGTCGACCTGGTCGCCGGCAAGGCCGCGATCGCCGGGGCGGTGCCCGTCGGCAAGATGTTCGTCGACGGCCTGATCAACGGCGACGTCGGCGACATCACGCTGGGCGAAAGGCTCATCCTCTCATCGGGTTTCGTGGCGGTGACCGTCGTGGTCGCCCGCGGCACCGGACGTCCGGTGGTCCCACCGCAGCTGCATTCGCGCGGCTTCTCCGAGGACCCCAAGGCGCTTGAGCCCGCCGTGCGCAGGGTCGAGGTGGAGCTGGAAGCGCTGGCGGCCGAGAACATCACCGACCCGAGCCGCATCGCCCAGGGTGTGCGGCGCACCGTCGGCAAGTGGGTGGGCGAAACCTACCGCCGCCAGCCGATGATCGTGCCGACCGTCATCGAGGTCTGACCAGTTAGATCTTCTCCGCGTAGGCCGACCACTCCAGTTGCGACGCCTTGAGTTTGCGACCCGTCGGAGCGACGTAGCGCTCGGCGAGCTCGTCGGGGCCGGCCTGCTCCACCAGCCGCCACCCGTACTCGCCGACGAACGCGGCGGCGTCGTCGGGTTGCAGGCCGAAATGCCACAGCTGCCGGCGCTGGCGGACGTTGCGGTACAGCGTGCGGGTGCCATACCGATTCGTGCCGTCGATGAAATCCCTACGGACGTAGGTGAACACCAAACGGCTGCCGGGTGCGGCCGCGCGCAGCCCCTCCAGCGTGCGGCGAACGGTGGCCTCGGTCAGGTATTGGGTGACGCCCTCGCAGATGAAGAAGACCCGGTAGTCGGTGCGATAACCGTGCTCGGCGAGGGCGGTGAGCAGGTCGTCGTGCTCGAGGTTCAGCGCCACCAGCCGAACCGACAGCGGCGGCTCACCCAGCACCCGGCGGACCGTCTTGAACTTGCGGGCGATGTTGACCGGCAGGTCGACCTCGAACACCGGGATGCGGACCCGACGCGTCAGCAGATAGGCGCGGGTGTCCAGCCCTGCCCCCAGGATGACGACGGCATCGATGTCGTCGAGCGACTCGGCGAGCTTGTCGGCGATAAATCGCTTGCGGCAGGCCAGATTCGCCCACAACCCGGGGCCGGTGAACTCCGAGCCGCGGATCATCAGGCGACGAACCGGCGCGAACCGCGTCGCGCCGACCAGCCACCGCAGCGGCGTGGGCAAGAACAGCTCGGCGAAATCGTCGTCCACCAGGCGGCGCCCGGGCGGCTCGTTCTGCTCGACGGCGGCCAACACCATGGGGCCGAACGCCGTCTGCGCTACCGGATTTCGAGCCATGGCCGCTACTTGTTCAAAAAGCCCGCGTCGACCGGCAACGTGACCCCCGTGATGTAGCGGGCCTGATCCGACACCAGCCAGGCCACCGCGTTGGCGACGTCCTCGACGTCCAGCACCTCCACCGGCATGGCGTTGCCCATCGCGCCGGGTGTGTCGGTCGCGGCGGCCATCTTGGCCAGCCACTCGCGGGTGAACTCGTTGTTGATCATCGGTGTCTCGACACCGGACGGATGAATGGAGTTGACCCGGATCATCTGCCCGGCAAGCAGATTCGCGTAAACCCGCATCAACCCGACGACCCCGTGCTTGGCGGCGGCGTAGCCCACCGAACCGGCGTCCGGGCTGCCGACGCCGGCCAGCCCGGCGCTCGAGCTGATCAGCACGATCGATCCGCCGGTGCCCTGCTTGACCATGGTGGGTATCGCGGCCTTGATCGTGTGGTACACGCCGGTGAGGTTGACGTCGATGACGTCGTGCCAGCCGTCGTCACCGGATTGCATGGGGGCGATCCCCGCGTTGGCCACCACGATGTCGAGGCGGCCGAACACGTCGAGCCCCGCTTGCAGTGCCGCGGACAGGGATTCGCGGTCGCGGACGTCGCCACGGGAGGCCACGATGCGCGCGCCGGTGTCCTCCACGAGCTTCACGGTGGCCGCCAGGTCCTCCGGCGTGGCCAGCGAGTAGGGGACGCTGGCGATCTGGTCGCACAGATCGACGGCGATGATGTCGGCGCCGTCGGCAGCCAGTCGCACGGCGTGTGCGCGCCCCTGGCCGCGCGCCGCGCCGGTGATGAACGCGACCTTGCCTTTGAGCGGGCCTTCCGACGACGGGGCCATCAGGGGCGCAACTGTCCTTTGGCCGGGTCGCCCGCCGAGATCGTCTGCAACATCTTGATGTCCGGGGCGCCGTCGAGGTGTTCGCCGGCCGCGCTGAACATCTTGCCGATCGCCGGGGCGGTGCTGTGCGCCTTGAGCGCCTCCTCGTCGGCCCACTGCTCGATGAAGACGAAGGTCTCGCCCGAGTGATGCAGCGAGTACAGCTGACAGCCCGGCTCGTCGTGCACCTCTTCGACCGCGCGGGTGAGGATGTCGCGAACGGTGTCGACCGATTCCGGTTTGACGGTCATGGTGGCGACGACGACAACGGGCATTGATGGCCTCCTGGGCGCTCCGGGACGGGTGACGAGCACGACTTCGCTCACCGAAATGTCACCCTACTCACGCGCCCGGGGAGCCGATCCGCGCCCATGCCTCACAAGCCGGGCCGTTACCAGTGTGGCGGGTGGTGTAGATGATGCCGTTGCGACTACCCTTGCCGTCATGCCCAGTAAGACCGCCGCCCGCTCCGCAAGCCGAACGAGCAGGTCAAAGGCCCCTTCGCGCGCGGGCGGGTCCCGCGGCGCGCGACCAGCGGCGCCCCGCAGGAAGCCCAGCAAGCCCGCCCGGCGCCGGAACCGCTCACCACTGGTCGGAATCGGGCTGACCTGTGGCCGCGCCCTGCGCGCCACCTGGTTGATGGCCGCGCGGGGGACCGGCGGCGCGGCCCGGTCGATCGGGCGGGCCCGCGACATCGACCCCGGCCACCGCCGCGACGGCATCGCGCTGCTGTTGCTGGGCTTTTCCGTGGTGGTCGCCGCGAGCTCGTGGTTCCACGCCGCCGGGCCGGTCGGCGCGTGGATCGACACCCTGGTGCGGACCTTCATCGGCGCCGGCGTGCTGGCGCTGCCCGTCGTCACCGCCGCGGTGGGGGTGACCCTGATGCGGACCGAGCCCGACCCCGACGTGCGGCCCCGGCTGATCCTGGGCGCCAGCCTGATCACCCTGTCGGTGCTCGGCCTGCGTCACCTGTGGTCGGGCTCGCCGGGCGACCCGGAGGGGCGCCGGCGCGCGGCGGGATTCATCGGTTTCGCCATCGGCGGGCCGCTCGCGGACGGGCTCACCCCGTGGATCGCGGCGCCGCTGCTGTTCATCGGCTTCATGTTCGGGCTGTTGCTGTTGACGGGCACCACGATCCGCGAGGTGCCCGTGGTGATGCGCAACCTGTTCCACACGCGGTTCGTCGACGAGGACTACGACGAGCCCTACGACTACGCCGACGAGTTCGACGACGCCGAACCCGACGACGCGTCGAGCGAGCCGGCGCCGTGGTCACCGGACGACGACGCCCAAGCCGCGCTGCAGGACGACATCCCCACCGTTCCCGAACCCGCCTTGCAACCCGGCTCAGAGCCCGGCGCGGCGCGGGGCCGCAAGCGCGGACGGTCGGCGGACAAGCAGGACACCATCGAGCTGGACCGGGTCGTCGAGGGCCCCTACGTGCTGCCGTCGCTGAGCCTGCTGGTGGCCGGGGACCCGCCCAAGAAGCGCAGTGCCGCCAACACCGTCATGGCCGACGCCATCACCGAGGTGCTGACCCAGTTCAAGGTCGACGCGGCGGTCACCGGCTGCACCCGCGGACCGACCGTCACCCGCTACGAGGTCGAGCTGGGCCCGGGCGTGAAGGTCGAGAAGATCACCGCCCTGCAGAAGAACATCGCGTATGCGGTGGCCACCGAAAGCGTGCGCATGCTGGCGCCCATCCCCGGCAAGTCCGCCGTCGGCATCGAGGTGCCCAACACCGACCGCGAAATGGTGCGGCTGGCCGACGTGCTCACCGCGCCGTCGACGCGGCGCGACCATCACCCGCTGGTGATCGGGCTGGGCAAGGACATCGAGGGCGACTTCATCTCGGCGAACCTGGCCAAGATGCCGCACCTGCTGGTCGCCGGCTCCACCGGGTCCGGTAAGTCCAGCTTCGTCAACTCGATGCTGATCTCGCTGCTGGCCCGGGCCACCCCGGAAGAGGTCAGGATGATCCTGATCGACCCGAAGATGGTGGAACTCACGCCGTACGAGGGCATTCCGCACCTGATCACCCCGATCATCACCCAGCCCAAGAAGGCGGCGGCGGCGCTGGCATGGCTGGTCGAGGAGATGGAGCAGCGCTACCAGGACATGCAGGCGTCGCGGGTGCGCCACATCGACGACTTCAACGAGAAGGTCCGCTCCGGCGCCATCACCGCGCCGCTGGGCAGCCAGCGCGAATACCGGCCCTACCCGTACGTGGTCGCGATCGTCGACGAGCTGGCCGACCTGATGATGACCGCGCCCCGCGACGTCGAGGACGCCATCGTGCGGATCACCCAAAAGGCCCGGGCCGCAGGCATTCACCTGGTGCTGGCCACCCAGCGCCCGTCGGTGGACGTGGTCACCGGGCTGATCAAGACCAACGTGCCGTCACGGCTGGCGTTCGCCACGTCGTCGCTCACCGATTCCCGGGTGATCCTGGACCAGGCCGGAGCGGAGAAGCTGATCGGCATGGGCGACGGCCTGTTCCTGCCGATGGGCGCGGGCAAGCCGATCCGGTTGCAGGGCGCCTTCATCACCGACGAGGAGATCCAGGCCGTCGTCACCGCCTGCAAGGACCAGGCCGAACCCGAGTACACCGAGGGCGTCACCGCCGCCAAGCCCACCGGGGAACGCACCGACGTCGACCCGGACATCGGCGACGACATGGACGTGTTCCTGCAGGCCGTCGAGCTGGTGGTGTCCAGCCAGTTCGGCTCCACCTCGATGCTGCAGCGCAAGCTGCGCGTCGGCTTCGCCAAGGCCGGCCGGCTGATGGACCTGATGGAGACCCGCGGCATCGTCGGGCCGTCGGAGGGGTCCAAGGCGCGCGAGGTGCTGATCAAGCCCGACGAGCTGGCCGGGACGCTGGCGTTGATCCGGGGCGGCGCCGACGCCGACGGCGGCGACCCCGACCCCGACTAGCGCGAGCGTGGAATTCCGGCCGGTTAGAGCACCAACAGCATCCGGGAGTTGCCGAGGATGTTCGGCTTGACGTAGCTCAGGTCCAGGAACTCGGCCACACCGATGTCGTAGGAGCGGCACATCTCCTCGAACACCTCGGCGGTGACGGGCGTGCCCTCGATCTCGGTGAACCCGTGCCGCGCGAAGAACTCCGTCTCGAACGTCAGCACGAACAGCCGCTTGAGCGCCAACTCGCGGGCGACCTCGAGCAGCCGGTCGACGATCGCGTGGCCGATGCCGTGGCCGGTCATCGCCGGGTTCACCGCGACGGTCCGCACCTCGCCGAGGTCGGCCCACAGCACGTGCAGCGCGCCGCAACCGACGACGCGGCCCTCGTGCTCGGCCACCCAGAACTCCTGAACGGCCTCGTAGAGCGTCACGAGGTTCTTTTCGAGCAGGATCTTGCCCGCGTAGGTGTCGACCAGTTGCTTGATGGCGGGAACGTCGGATGTTCGCGCTCGCCGCACCAGCGGCCGGTAGCCCTGTGGACTTGTGCTCACGGCTAACAGTATCGGCATCGGGAACGGCGACGCTGGTCAACGGTTATTCTGTTGCCGTGTCGGGGCAGCCGCAGACCGGTCCGGTGGTAGGCCGCGCGAACATCGCCAACCTCGCCAACACGCTGACGCTGCTGCGGCTGGTGCTGGTCCCGGTCTTTCTGCTCGCCCTGTTCGCCGGTGACGGCCAGGAGCCCGGCTTCCGGGTGGTGGCGTTCCTGATCTTCGCGGTGGCGTGCATCACCGATCGCCTGGACGGCCTGCTGGCCCGCAACTACGGCATGGCAACCGAATTCGGCGCGTTCGTCGACCCGATCGCGGACAAGACCCTGGTGGGATCGGCGCTGATCGGCCTGTCGATGCTCGGGGAGCTGCCGTGGTGGGTCACCGTGGTGATCCTGGTTCGCGAATTCGGGGTCACCGTGCTGCGGCTGGCCGTGATCCGCCGCGGCGTCATCCCGGCCAGCTGGGGCGGCAAGCTCAAGACCGTCGTTCAGGTGTTGGCCATCGGATTGTTCGTCCTGCCGCTGGGGGGACCGTTCCGGGTGGCCGCCGCGGTGGTGATGGGCGCGGCGATCGTGCTGACGGTGATCACCGGGATCGACTACGTGGTCTCGACCGTTCGGGAACTGCGCCGCACGAACGGCTGATTCTTTCGCCGCCGAGCGGGAACCAGACCGCCGCTGACGGCGTTCACCTAATGAGCACCTGCCGGAGCCAAACTGGCGACGTGCCGCGCAGGGCCGACTGGACGAAGGAGGGCGGGATGCCGCCATTGGTGCGCGAGGTGATCGGCGACGTGCTGCGCGAGGCCCGCACGACACAGGGCCGCACGCTGCGTGAGGTGTCCGATTCGGCGCGAGTGAGCCTCGGGTATCTGTCCGAGGTCGAGCGCGGCCGCAAGGAGCCGTCCAGCGAGCTGCTCAATGCGATCTGCGACGCGCTGGACGTCCCGTTGTCGTCGGTTCTCACCGACGCCGGTGAGCGGATGGCCGGCCAGGAACGGGCCCACGAGCGGGCGCCCGCCGACGCGGCCGCGGGCAGCAGCATCGACGTCAGCACCAAGGTCGTCATTCCGCCGGTGGCGACGCTCGCGCTGGCCTGAGTGCCGGTCGGCCGATGCCGCGCAAAGGGTGGGGCGATCGGCGCCGACCCACTAAATTGAGCGTCAGGCGCGCGGCCCGTCAGGGTCGATCCGGAACCATCCGGCCCCTCAGGAAGCGAAGGTGGAGCTAACTCATGGCCAATCCGTTCGTCAAGGCGTGGAAGTACCTCACGGCGCTGTTCAACGCGAAGATCGACGAGCACGCAGACCCCAAGGTGCAGATCCAGCAGGCCATCGAGGAGGCGCAACGCACGCACCAGGCGCTGACCCAGCAGGCCGCGCAGGTCATCGGCAACCAGCGGCAACTCGAGATGCGGCTCAACCGTCAGCTGGCGGACGTGGAAAAACTTCAGGTCAACGTGCGTCAGGCCCTGACGCTGGCCGACCAGGCCACCGCCGCCGGGGACGCCGCCAAGGCCACCGAATACAACAACGCCGCGGAGGCGTTCGCCGCCCAGCTGGTCACCGCCGAGCAAAGCGTCGAAGACCTCAAAACGCTGCACGATCAGGCGCTGAGCGCGGCCGGACAGGCCAAGAAGGCGGTCGAACAGAACGCCATGGTGCTGCAGCAGAAGATCGCCGAGCGCACCAAGCTGCTCAGCCAGCTCGAGCAGGCCAAAATGCAGGAACAGGTCAGCGCCTCGCTGCAGTCGATGAGCGACCTGGCCGCCCCGGGCAACGTCCCCAGCCTCGACGAGGTGCGCGACAAGATCGAGCGCCGCTACGCCAACGCGATCGGGGCCGCCGAGCTGGCGCAGGGTTCGGTGCAGGGCCGGATGCTCGAGGTCGAGCAGGCCGGCGTGCAGATGGCCGGCCATTCCCGCCTCGAGCAGATCCGTGCCTCCATGCGCGGCGAGGCGCTGCCGACCGGGGGGACGCCCGCGGCGGGGACCACGCCCGCCACTCCGGCGCCGGCGGAGAGCGCCGGCGGTGCGGTCAGCGAGAAGCCACTTGGCCAGTAGTCCGGTCTCATGGCGGTGAACGCGCCGCGGCCCCGCCTGTGGCGCGCGCTGCTGCACCGCGGATTGGCCACCGCCGCCGACGTTTCCGACCTGGTGGCCCGCAAGATCAGCGCGGCCGCGGATCCGCGCGCACGCCAGCTGCGCCGTCGCCGCCGCGCGCTGCGGTGGGGCCTGATCTTCGCCGCCGGGTGCGCGTTGTGGGCGGTGGTGACGATCTTGCTCGCGGCCTGGGGATGGTTCGCGTTGCTGCTGGAGATCACCGGCGGGGTCGCGGTCGTCATGGCCATTCCGGCCACCTTGCTGCTGCTGCGCTACCGCTGGCTGCGGTCCGAGCCGCTGCCGGTACCGCGGACCACGACCGCGCGCCGGCTGCCGCCGCCGGGTTCGGCGGCGCGCCCCGCCATGTACGCGCTGGGCGCCTCCGAGCGGGGATTCTTCTCGCTGGTGGCCGTGCTGGAGCGGGGCGCGATGTTGCCGACGGCCGAGATCCGCGACCTGACCGCGGCCGCCACCAAGACCTCGGCGGCCATGGCGTCCACGGCCGCACAGGTGGTGTCGATGGAGCGGGCGGCGCAGGCCAGCGAACAGTCGCGGTCGTATCTGGTGCCCACCATTAACGCGTTCACCGCGCAACTGAGCGCCGGTGTTCGCCAATACAACGAAATGGTCACCGCCGCAGCGCAATTGGTGTCCTCGGCCAACGGTGACGGGCTCACCGAGTCGCAGCGCTACCGCGCGGAGCTGGCCGGGGCGACCGACCGCCTGCTCGGTTGGGCGCAGGCGTTCGATGAACTCGGCGGACTGCGCGGCGCCGGCTAGTCTTCCGGGCGCGGGCCGTAGCGCTCGATGTACGACTGGTGCATGCGGGCGTCGCGCTTGCGGGCCAACTCGTCGACCAACTCGGGATCCAGATCGTGCACGGCCAGCATGTGGCGCCGCCACACCTTGTTCAGCGCGTGCGAAAAGTACACAAACGGAATGAGAATCGGCAGCGTCATGCTCAGATGCACGTCGAGCGTCGTCGGGATCAGCCAGAACGGCGCCAGCACCACCACCGCCGGCACCGCCACGCGGCGCATCATCCGCGCGCTCGCGCCCTTGCCGGCCAGGTCGTTGCGCACCCAGTCGCGCATCGAGTCCGGTAGCCGGCCACCGCAGCAATAGCGGACGAACTGCCAGAAATTCGGCCGCGTGCGGGCGGCGTCCCGGTTTATCATCGTGCCCCCGCTCAGAACGCCGCTTTCAGCGACGGCACCACCAGCGCCGCCAGGCCGCGCGCGGTGGCCTTGAGCATGTCGAAGAAGTCAAAGTAGTCCCGCCACAGCGTGATTCGCCCGTCGTGCACCTCGAACACACCGCACACCCAGAACTGCAGCCGCAGGGGGCCGAAGATCAGCGCGTCGGTGCGTTCGGTGAGCACCGCGCCGCCGTCGGCCGCGATGCGGTGGATCTTCACCTCGAAGGCCGCGCGGCCCTCCATCTGGCGAAACAGCTTCATGGCCCTGGCGCGGCCATGGATGGTGGGCAGGCCGACGTTTTCGTAGACGAGGTCGTCGGCCAAAGCGGCGTCGGCGGCCTCGTAATCGGCGTCCTGCAGCGCGTTCAGGAATCCCTCGACCGTGCGGGTGTTCGCCACGGTTGTCCCAGTCAGCTCGGTCATCTTGCCAGCGTAGGCGAGCGTGGCGGCCGGGCGCTGTGGCAGGGTGAACCCGATGCGTGTCGCCGTGGTCGCCGGGCCCGATCCCGGGCATTCGTTCCCGGCGATCGCGCTGTGCCGGCGCTTCGCCGAGGCGGGCGACGAGCCCACGCTGTTCACCGGCGCCGAATGGATCGACACCGCCCGCGGCGCCGGCATCGACGCCGTCGCGCTGGACGGGCTGGTGGCCACCGACGACGACGTCGAT
Organism: Mycobacterium sp. TKK-01-0059; assembly: GCF_000709305.1. Lineage (NCBI taxonomy): Bacteria > Bacillati > Actinomycetota > Actinomycetes > Mycobacteriales > Mycobacteriaceae > Mycobacterium > Mycobacterium sp. TKK-01-0059. Next base: position 106,366 of record NZ_KL446993.1, on the reverse strand, counting down.
GCCGGGGCCAGGATCCACCGGCGCGCCGCGCGGATGGCCGTGCTCAACGTGCCCGCGCTGCGCGACCTGGCGCCCGACCTGGTGGTCTCCGACGTCATCACCGCGGGCGGCGGAATGGCCGCCGAGCTGTTGGGGATCCCGTGGATCGAGCTCAATCCGCATCCGCTGTACCTGCCGTCGAAGGGCCTGCCCCCGATCGGCAGCGGGCTGGCGCCGGGAACGGGCATCCGCGGCCGGCTGCGCGACGCCGCGATGCGCGCGCTCACCGCGCGCTCCTGGCGGGCGGGCCTGCGGCAGCGCGCGGCGGTGCGCACCGAGATCGGCCTGCCGGCCGCCGACCCCGGACCGCTGCGACGGCTGATCGCCACGCTGCCCGCGTGCGAGGTGCCCCGCCCCGACTGGCCGCCGGAGGCGGTGCTGGTGGGCCCGCTGCACTTCGAGCCGACCGACCGGGCGCTGGACATCCCCGCGGGGTCCGGGCCCGTGGTCGTGGTCGCGCCGTCGACCGCGTCGACCGGCACCGAAGGCCTGGCCGAGGTGGCGCTGGCCTGCCTGATACCGGGGGACACCCTGCCGCCGGGGGCGCGGGTGGTGGTCTCGCGGCTGGGCGGGGCGGAGCTGACGGTGCCGCCGTGGGCGGTGGCCGGGCTGGGCAGCCAGGCCGAGTTGCTGACGGACGCCGACGTGGTGATCTGCGGCGGCGGGCACGGCATGGTGGCCAAGACGCTGCTGGCGGGGGTGCCGCTGGTCGCGGTGCCCGGCGGCGGCGACCAGTGGGAGATCGCCAACCGGATCGTCCGTCAGGGCAGCGCGCGGCTGGTTCGTCCGCTGAGCGCCGACGCGCTGGTGGCCGCGGTCAACGACGTGCTGGCAGCGCCGGGCTACCGGGCCGCGGCGCGGCGGGCCGCCGCTAGCATCGCCGACGTCGCCGACCCGGTAGCGGTGTGCCACGACGCGCTGGCGGTGGCCGGATGATCCGCGCCGCACCGCCTTATGCTTCGGCGGGAGGCACGCAATGAGGATGATCACGGCGGTCACGGCCGGCGCCCTGCTGGCGGGGCCGGTGTTCGGGGCGGGCGTCGCGCGCGCCGACAGCCCCGAGGAGCAGCAGGCCTGTCAGTTGTTGGACGATCCCGCCGCCGCCGAGCAGGGACTCGCGCCGGCCGAATACGCCTTCATGCGGTTGCGCGCCACGATGTCGGCGCAACACGCCCGCGACACCATGTCCCTCGCGGTCCAGGAGGACTGCCCGAATCACATCATCGACCTGCCGGCCAGCTGGCGGTGACCGGCGTCGCGCCCGGGTGTCCGATCCATGCCCGCTGGGTATGTTCACTGGCGTGCGGCTAACGGAGTTTCACGAGCGGGTGGTGCTGCGCTTCGGTTCCACCTACGGGTCATCGGTTTTGGTCGATCACGTGCTGACCGGTTTCGACGGCCGGACGGCCGCCCAGGCCATCGAGGAGGGCATCGAGCCCCGCGACGTCTGGCGGGCGTTGTGCGTCGACTTCGACGTGCCCCACGAGCAGTGGTGACTCGCGCGCGTTATTCGTATGCCGGATAAGGGTTTTGCCGCAGCACCGTGGCCAGGTGCACGGCATTGCGGGCCGCGTTGGCGGTGGCGGACGCGACCGCGTCCGGGACGTCGTCGAGGTCGGTGTAGTCCGTGCCCTGCATCGCCTCACCGTTCCAGTAGGTGCAGCCCTGCGCGGCGATCGAGAACCCGATGTCGTTGAGCGCCTGAAAGAGGTCGGCCACGATCTTGTGCGCGCCGTCCTCGTTGCCGACGACCGCGGCCAGGGCCACCTTGCCCACCATTGCCGGGCGTCCCGCGTCGTCGGTGTCGGACAGCTCGGCATCCAGGCGCTCCAGGACGCGCTGCGCGACGCTGGACATGTGCCCGACCCAGGTGGGCGTCGACACGATGACGATGTCGGCCGCCTTGATCCTGGTCAGCACCGCCGGCCACTCGTCGCCCGGGCCCATGTCGGCCTCGACACCCGGCAGCAGCGCCAGGTCCACGCACCGCACCTTCTCGCCCTCGACGTCCGCGCCGCGCAGCTGATCGAGCAACTGGTCGGCGAGCAGGTCGCTGCTGGACGGCGCGGGGCTCTTCTTCAACGAGCAGACCAGCGCGAGGGCGCGCAGGGACGGTGCCGAGGTCGGGGCCATGGAGGGCCACATACCCCGGCGCGGCGGCACCAAACGGCGCCCGGCCCTACCGCGGCGGCCGGAGCAGCACGCAGTCGCCGCACAACGAGCCGTCGGGCAGGCGATAGAACAGGCAGCAGCTGCGGCGCCGGAAGCCCAGCCGCGGGCCGGTGATCACGCCGGATCCGGCCAGCACGCCGGTGTCCAGCAGGGACCGGGTGGTCTCGGCGATCGCGCGGCGCAGGTCGGGCCGCGCCGTCAGCAGCGCCCGCGCGGCGCCCACCAGCGCGGAGGCGATGTTGCCCGCGAGCAGCGCCGGCGCCAGCTTGACCCGCAGGCCGGCGGCGAGCGGGCGCATGTGCTCGCTCACCACGGCGCGATACAGCGCGTCCGGTGAATCGGCGGGCATCCCAACGGGTCGGGGCAGTCGTAGCTGCGCGCCGTCGTCGGCGCGTTGCAGGTCGTCGAGCCGGGGGAGAACGCCGTGGCCGATTGCGCACGCGAGCACCGGTGACCACAGCCGGGTGGCGTGGCCGAGGTGAACCAGCGAGGCGCAGATCCGCAGGTCGGTCGTGCGGTAGCGCCGGGCGGTGGCGTCGATCAGGTCGGCGCAGCCGTCGGCGTAGGACTGGGTGACCGGATGCCATCCCGCCGCGTCGCCGCCGACGGTCAGGTCGAAAAAGCCTCCATAGGAAGCCGTTTCGGCCAGCTCGGTGGAGATGTCCATCGCGTCGCGCCCGCCTTTTGAGGAAATCCGCCGCGAAGCCCCGTCGACGCCTTTCGGTGGCCGATGTTGCCACACGCGATGGCGGTGAACGGCGTGTCAGACTTGAATCGAACACCTGTTCGGCTAGTGTGGGGGGCGTTCGGCCAGTCAACTTGTCGGTGGGCTTCTCTAGTGTCACCGCCAACCGACCGATACCGGTCAGACGAACACCGACTATAGGAGAGACACCATGGCGCAAGCCCCCGATCGCGAGAAGGCTCTCGAACTGGCGATGGCCCAGATCGAAAAGAGCTACGGCAAAGGCTCGGTAATGCGTCTCGGCGACGAGATGCGCCAGCCGATCTCGGTCATCCCGACCGGATCCATCGCACTGGACGTGGCCCTGGGCATCGGCGGCCTGCCCCGCGGCCGGGTCGTGGAGATCTACGGCCCGGAATCCTCGGGTAAGACCACCGTCGCCCTGCACGCCGTGGCCAACGCCCAGGCCGCCGGCGGCGTCGCGGCCTTCATCGACGCCGAGCACGCCCTGGACCCGGAGTACGCCAAGAAGCTCGGCGTGGACACCGATTCCCTGCTGGTCAGCCAGCCCGACACGGGGGAGCAGGCCCTCGAGATCGCTGACATGCTGATCCGCTCCGGCGCCCTGGACATCCTGGTCATCGACTCGGTGGCGGCGCTGGTGCCGCGCGCGGAGCTCGAAGGCGAGATGGGGGACAGCCACGTCGGCCTGCAGGCCCGGCTGATGAGCCAGGCGCTGCGGAAAATGACTGGCGCGCTGAACAATTCGGGCACCACGGCGATCTTCATCAACCAGCTGCGCGAGAAGATCGGCGTGATGTTCGGCAGCCCCGAGACCACCACGGGTGGAAAGGCGCTGAAGTTCTACGCCTCGGTGCGCATGGACGTTCGCCGGATCGAGACCCTCAAGGACGGCACCAACGCGGTGGGTAACCGCACCCGGGTCAAGATCGTCAAGAACAAGGTGTCGCCGCCGTTCAAGCAGGCCGAGTTCGACATCCTCTATGGCCGGGGCATCAGCCGGGAAGGCTCGCTGATCGACATGGGGGTGGATCAGGGCTTCATCCGCAAGTCCGGTTCCTGGTTCACCTATGAGGGCGAGCAGCTCGGCCAGGGCAAGGAGAACGCCCGCACCTTCTTGATGGAGAACGACGAAGTGGCCAACGAGATCGAGAAGAAGATCAAGGAAAAGCTCGGCATTGGCGCGGTCGTGACCGATGACTTGTCCGATGACAGCGTCCTGCCCGCCCCCGTCGATTTCTGATCCCTCCCGCGAGGAGCAGGCGCGGGCGCTGTGCCTGCGCCTGCTCACCGCGAGAGCGCGCACCCGGGCCGAGCTGCGCGGCCGGCTGGCCAAGCGGGGCTATCCCGACGACGTCAGCGAGCGGGTGCTCGACCGGTTGGCCTCCGTCGGCCTGATCGATGACACCGACTTCGCCCAGCAGTGGGTGCGGTCCCGTCGCGCGCACGCCGGAAAGAGCAAGCGCGCCTTGGCCGCCGAGTTGCACACCAAGGGCGTCGACAACGAGGTGATCACCGCCGTGCTGGCCGGCATCGACGCCGGCGCCGAGCGGGACCGGGCCGAACAGCTGGTCCGGTCCAAGCTGCGCCGCGAGACGCTCAGCGACGATGACGCGCGGGTGACGCGGCGGCTGGTGGGGATGCTGGCGCGCCGCGGCTACAGCCAGAACCTGGCGTGCGAGGTGGTGTTCGCCGAGCTGGCCGCCGAGCGGGAGCGCCGCCGCGTCTAGGCGGTGACGTGCGGTTTCACCCGCGCCGACCGCCCGCCGTACCATGGCCCCGTGACTTCGACGGTGCGAGAGGCGGTGGCGCGGGGCGCCGCACCGGCGCGCACCTACCAGGTCCGCACCTATGGCTGCCAGATGAACGTCCACGATTCCGAGCGGCTGGCGGGCCTGCTGGAGGCGGCCGGATACCAGCGGGCGGCCGAGGACGCCGACGCCGACGTGGTGGTGTTCAACACCTGCGCGGTCCGCGAGAACGCCGACAACAAGCTCTACGGCAACCTCAGCCACCTGGCCCCGCGCAAGCGCGACGATCCCGAGATGCAGATCGCGGTCGGGGGCTGCCTGGCGCAAAAGGACCGGGACGCGTTGCTGCGCAAGGCGCCGTGGGTTGATGTCGTCTTCGGCACCCACAACATCGGGTCGCTGCCCACGCTGCTCGAGCGAGCCCGGCACAACAAGGTCGCCCAGGTCGAGATCGCCGAGGCGCTGCAGGAATTCCCGTCGTCGCTGCCCAGCGCCCGCGAATCCGCTTACGCCGCTTGGGTTTCCATCTCGGTCGGGTGCAACAACAGCTGCACGTTCTGCATCGTGCCGTCGCTGCGGGGCAAGGAGGTCGACCGCAGCCCCGACGACATCCTGGCCGAGGTCGCCTCGCTGGTGGACGACGGCGTGCTCGAGGTCACGCTGCTGGGCCAGAACGTCAACGCCTACGGGGTGTCCTTCGCCGATCCCGCGCTGCCGCGCGACCGCGGGGCCTTCGCCCGCCTGCTGCGCGCCTGCGGCGACATCGATGGGCTGGAGCGGGTGCGGTTCACCTCGCCGCACCCGGCCGAATTCACCGACGACGTCATCGAGGCCATGGCGCAGACGCCGAACGTGTGCCCCGCCCTGCACATGCCGCTGCAATCCGGGTCCGACCGGGTGCTGCGCGCGATGCGGCGCTCGTATCGCGCCGAGCGCTACCTCGGCATCATCGACCGCGTCCGGGCGGCGATGCCGCACGCCGCCATCACCACCGATCTGATCGTCGGGTTCCCGGGTGAGACCGAGGAGGATTTCGCCGCCACGCTGGACGTCGTGCGCCGGGCCGGGTTCTCGGCCGCCTTCACCTTCCAGTACTCCAAGCGGCCCGGCACCCCCGCCGCCGACCTCGACGGTCAGCTACCGAAAGCCGTTGTGCAGGAACGCTATGAGCGGCTGGTCGCGCTGCAGGAGGAGATCTCGCTGCAGGGCAACCAGGCCCTGGTCGGGCAGACCGTCGAACTGCTCGTCGCCACCGGCGAGGGGCGCAAGGACACCGCCACCGCCCGGATGAGCGGGCGGGCGCGCGACGGCCGGCTGGTTCACTTCGCCGTCGGCGACGCGGCCCGAGGGTCCGCCGACGCGCGGCCGCGGCCCGGCGACGTCATCACCACGGTGATCACCGGGGCCGCACCCCACCACCTCATCGCCGACGCGGGCATCCTGACCCACCGCCGCACCCGGGCGGGTGACGCGCACGCCGCCGGGCGGCGCCCGCGCGGCATCGGCCTGGGCATGCCCGCCGTCGGTCCGCCCGCCGGCCCGGCCCAACCCCTGGGATGTGCACTGTGAAAAAAGAGATGAAAAAAGACGACACACAGCTTGGCGCCCTGCGCACCGAGATCGAGGCCGCCGAACGCCGGGTGGCGCGCGGGATCGATCCCGGCCCGCGGGGTTTCTTCGTGTCGATCCTGGTCTTCGTGCTGCTCGGGTCGTTCATCCTGCCGCACACCGGCGATGTGCGCGGCTGGGACGTGCTGTTCGGGAGCCACGGCGCCGGCGCGGCCGCGGTCGCGCTGCCGTCGCGGGTGTTCGCCTGGCTGGCGCTGGTCTTCGGGGTGGGCTTTTCGATGCTGGCGCTGGTGACCCGGCGCTGGGCGCTGGCCTGGGTTGCGCTCGCCGGCTCGGCGATCGCGGGCGCGGCGGGCATGCTGGCGATCTGGTCGCGTCAGACCGTGGCCGCGGGGCACCCGGGGCCGGGGTGGGGCCTGATCGTCGCCTGGATCACCGTGCTGCTGCTCATCTACCACTGGGCGCGCGTGGTGTGGCAGCGGACCATCGTGCAGCTCGCCGCCGAGGAGCAGCGCCGCCGCGCCGCCTCCCAGCAGCAGTCGACCTCGCTGCTGGACGACCTGGACCGCCCGCGCGACGATCCCGCAAGCGGTACCGGATCGGGCGGCGGCCGCTAGGACTTGCGGCTCAGGGCCTCCACGGCCGCCTGCGCCCACTGCCGCCACTGTTCGGCGTTGGCTTTGGCCTCCTCGGCCTCTTTGGCCCGGCCCGCCGCCGCGGCCTTCTGGGCCTGCTGTTCATATTGCTCGGCGCGCGCCTGGAATTGCTCGGCCCGGGCCTGCGCCTGGGGATCCGACCAATCCGCCTCGCCGGCGTCGCGCACCTTCTTCTCGACCGCGCGCAGCCGGCGCTCCAGCTCGGCGGTGCGCTCCCGCGGGACCTTGCCGATCGCATCCCACTTCTCGACGATCGAGCGCAGCGCCGCCCGAGCGGCGTCGTGATTGCTGGTGTCCAGCTTTTCGGCCTCGGCCAGCAGCGCCTCTTTAGCCGCCGCGTTGGCGCGGAACTCCGCGTCCTTTTCCGCGGTCGCCGCGTTGCGGGCGGTGAAGAACACGTCCTGGGCGGCCTTGAAGCGCCGCCACAGCGCGTCGTCGACCTCCCGGGTCGCCCGCCCGGCCGCCTTCCATTCGGTGAGCAACTTGCGGAACTCGGCGCTGGTGGCCGTCCAGTCGGTCGAATCGGAGAGCTCCTCGGCCCGCTCGCACAGCCGCTCCTTGGCCTGGCGGATTCCCGAGCGTTCCCGGTCCAACTCGGCGAAATGGGCTCCCCGCCGCCGGTTGAAGGCCTCGCGGGCCGCGGAATAGCGCTTCCACAACGCGTCGTCCACCTTGCGGTCCAGTCCGGTGATGGTCTTCCACTCGTCGAGGATCGCGCGCAGCCGGTCGCCGGCGGCCTTCCACTGCGTCGAGGTGGCGGCCAGCTCCTCGGCCTCGGCGGCCAGCGCCTCCTTGCGGGCGGTCTGGGCGGCCCGATGTTCCTCGCGCCGGGAGCGGTCCGCGGCGACGGTCGCCTCGGCGTGTTCGGCGATGCTGGCCAGCCGGGTGGCCAGGGCGTCGATATCGCCCAGCACGGCGGCCGTCGGCAGCGTCTCGGCCAGCTCGGACGCGTGCGCCTTGATCTTGCGAGCGTCCCCGGTGCCCGAGGCCAGCCGCTCCTCCATCAGCGTGACCTCGGTGGCGAGGTCGTCGAATCGCCGGCCGAAGTGGGCGAACGCCGCTTCGCGGTCACCGGCCTGCCAGGAGCCTACGACCCGCTCGCCGGCGGCGCTGATCAGCCACACCGTGCCGTCGTCGTCCACGCGCCCGAACTGGTGCGGATCGCTGGGTGGGGGCGGCACCACGACCGGGTGAGCGGCCGGCCGCGACCCCGAGCCCGCGGGTCGCGGACCGGGACGCGGCCCCGGGCGCGGCACCGGCCGGGCCGATTCGTCGCGAGGCTGGTCAGCCGTCATGCGCTCGTCACTACCCTTTCGCAACCTTCCGCGCGGTTGGCGTACCGCGCGCCTGCCGCGCGTAGCGGCACCGTCTCTTGCATCTGCGGACGTCCCACCCGGGTTTTCCCAGCAGGCGCCTAACAGTATTCAAGCAGCTTGCGTGACCACACGCCGCCACCTTGGTATTCGGGGGCATTCGGGGGCGGGGAACCGGGGCGGCCGCGTCGGCTCGCGCTACCTGTGATGTTCTCTTAGAGTTATCCAAGCGGTCACATAGATTGCTGAAGTAATAATCGAGGGATCGCCCGCGGCGCGGCCGGACGTGTGAAACGTCATAGATTTGTAGCTGAACTGAACGCGAAATGTGCGTGTATTTGCTTGCGCCCCGGGGAAAGCTGGGTCGGACGGTCGTGAGCTCTGGGGGTCGGGGATATGTCGAAAGTTGATGTCGCAGCGTTGATTGCCTTGTGCGCGGCGCTGGCATCGGCGATCGGCGACGTGATCCGTCAGCGCTCCGCGCACGAGATCACCGACAAGCAGGTCGGGCACCTCGAACTGTTCCGCATGTCGCTGCGCGACGCGCGATGGTGGCTCGGCGGCATGGCCGCGGTCACCAATTACAGCCTGCAGGCCGCCGCCCTGGCGTGGGGCTCGGTGGTCATGGTGACGGCCCTGCAGGTGACCGCGCTGCTGTTCGCGCTCCCGATCTACGCGCGGCTCGCCCATCATCGGGTCAAGCCGCGGGAGTGGATGTGGGCGGTGGTCCTGGCGGCCGGGCTGGCGGTGGTCATCATCGTCGGCGACCCGGAGTCCGGCCACCAGCGCGCGCCGCTGCAGACCTGGATCATCGTGGCCCTGGTCATGGCGCCGCTGCTGGTGGGCTGTGTGGTGGCCGCGCGAATCTGGTCCGGCAGCCCGTTCGCGGCGGTGCTGCTCGCGGTGGTGGCGGGTTCCTCGTTGGCGCTGTTCGCGGTGTTGACCAAGGGCATCGTCGAGATGTCCGAGCACGGTGTCGCGCGCGTGCTGACGTCGCCGGAGTTCGTGCCCTGGCTGCTGGTGGCGCTGGCCGGGATGATCTTCCAGCAATCGGCATTCCGCGCCGGCACGCTGACCGCGTCGCTGCCGACGATGACGGTCGCCAAGCCGGTGGTCGCGGGGCTGCTCGGGGTGCTGGTGCTGGGCGAGACGGTCAACGCCAGCGGGGCCGAGTCGTTCGTGCTCGTCGCCGCGGTGTCGGTGGTGATCGTCGCGACCATCGCGCTGGCGCGCGGCGAGGCCGCCGCCGTCGACCGGACCGAATCCGGCGGGGGCGCACCGCGCAGAAAGCGGGCCCGGGACGCATCCGCCGAAGAGAGCTTCGGTCCCTACGGCGAGTGCCTGGTGGTCGCCGACGGCCCGCGCTGCTGACTGGTTCGCTGGTGGCGGCCCGATCACGTTAGTTTGGTGGCGTGCTGAGCGCCATTGCCATCGTCCCGTCGGCGCCGGTGCTTGTTCCCGAGCTTGCCGGGGCGGCCGCCGCCGAGGTGGCCGATCTGGTCGCGGCGACGCTTGCGGCGGCCGCGTTGCTGCCCGAACGCTGGGTGATCATCGGGACCGGCCCCGCCGACGAGGAATTCGGTCCCGACGCCGCGGGCACGTTCGCGGGTTTCGGTGTTGACGTGCGTGTCCGGTTGTCACCGCAGGACGGCGACGAGCCCGAGCCGCTGGCACTCCCGGTGTGCGCGCTGCTGGGCGGCTGGGTGCGCGGCCGGGCGCAGCCGCAGGCCAGCGCGCGGGTCCGCGTCTACCGCGGCGACCACGGCGCCACCGCGGCGCTTCGCCGCGGCCGCGAACTGCGAACCGAGATCGACCGGCGGCCCGAGCCGATCGGCGTGCTGGTCGTCGCCGACGGCGCCAACACCTTGACCCCGGCGGCCCCCGGCGGACACCACCCGGACAACGCCCCCGCGCAAGAGGCCCTCAACGACGCGCTCGCCGACGGCGACGTGGCGGCGCTGACCCGCCTGCCGCCCCAGATCCTGGGGCGGGTCGCCTTTCAGGTGCTCGCCGGCCTGGCCGAGCCGGGGCCCCGATCCGCCAAGGAGCTGTACCGGGGGGCGCCCTACGGGGTGGGCTACTTCGCCGGCGCCTGGCAGCTGTGACGGTGGCCGTGCGACCACTGGCCATCATCGGTCCCACCGGAACGGGCAAGTCGCAGCTGGCCCTCGACATCGCGGAGCGGCTGGGCGCACAGATCGTGAACGCCGACGCGATGCAGCTGTATCGGGGCATGGACATCGGCACCGCCAAGCTGCCCGCCGACGCGCGCCGCGGCATTCCGCATCACCAGCTCGACGTCCTCGACGTCACCGAGACCGCGACCGTCGCCCGCTATCAGCAAGCCGCCGCCGCGGACATCGAGGCGATCGCGGCCGCCGGCGCGGTGCCCATCATCGTGGGCGGCTCCATGCTCTACATCCAGTCACTCCTCGACGACTGGTCGTTTCCCGCCACCGATCCCGCCGTGCGCGCACGCTGGGAGCGGCGGCTGGCCGAGGTCGGGGTGGGGGAGCTGCACGCGGAGCTGGCCCGTCGCGACCCCGCCGCGGCCGCATCGATCCTGCCCACCGACGCGCGCCGCACGGTGCGGGCCCTGGAAGTGGTGGAACTGACCGGCCGGCCGTTCGCCGCCTCCGCGCCCCGGATCGGCGCCCCGCGATGGGACACCGCCATCATCGGATTGGACTGTGACACAACGATTCTCGATGACCGGCTGGCCAAGCGGACCGACGCGATGTTCGACCAGGGCCTGGTCGGGGAGGTCACCGCGCTGCTCGGGCACGGCCTGCGCGACGGGGTCACCGCCTCGCGAGCACTGGGCTACGCGCAGGTGATCGCGGCGCTCGACGCCGGTGGCGGCCCGGACCGACTCCGCGAGGCCCGGGAGCAGACGTTCGTGGGCACCCGCCGCTACGTGCGACGGCAGCGTTCGTGGTTCCGGCGCGACCACCGGGTGCAGTGGCTCAACGCCGACGATCGCGCCGGGCTCGTCGACGGCGCGCTGCGGGCGTGGCGGCACGTATCCTGAACTGGTGAAATTCGCAAAGGGCCACGGCACCCAGAACGACTTCGTGGTGCTGCCCGACCCGGCGGCCGAGCTGAGCCTGACCGGGCCCCGGGTGGCCGCCCTCTGCGACCGGCGACGCGGGCTGGGCGCCGACGGGGTGCTGAGGGTCACCACGGCAGGCGCCGCCGCCGCGGCCGGCGTGCTGGACCGGTTGCCCGACGGCGTGGCCGCCGACGACTGGTACATGGACTACCGCAACGCCGACGGGTCCATCGCCCAAATGTGCGGCAACGGCGTGCGGGTCTTCGCCCACTACCTGCGCGCCAGCGGACTGGAGGACCGCGACGATTTCGTCGTCGGGTCGCTGGCCGGCCCCCGGCCGGTCACCGTGCATCGCGTCGACGGGACCACCGCCGACATCAGCGTCGACATGGGCAAGGCCAACACGCTCGGCCCGGGCGACGCCGTCCTGGGCGGGCGGCGGTTTTCCGGCGTGGCGATCGATGTGGGCAATCCCCACTTGGCCTGCGTCGACCCCGACCTGACCGTCGACGCGCTGGCCGCGCTGGACGTGGCCGCGCCGGTCAGTTTCGACCCTGCCCAATTCCCGGACGGGGTGAACGTCGAGATCCTCACCGCACCGGACGCCGGGGCGGTGCACATGCGCGTCCACGAGCGGGGAGTCGGCGAAACACGCTCGTGCGGCACCGGAACGGTCGCGGCCGCGGTCGCCGCGCTGGCCGGCACCGGGGCGGACACCGGAACGCTGACCGTCCGGGTGCCGGGCGGCGAAGTCGTCGTCACCATCACCGACGCCACCAGCTACCTGCGGGGGCCGTCGGTACTGGTGGCCCACGGAGAAATAAGCGAGGAATGGTGGCGCGAACAGTAGCGTTAAATCAGATGCACGCCACCGACTTTGCGTGCATCATCTCTTATTGCCTATGACACATCCCGAATTTCGCGATCACGCGGTCACGGAGCCCAGCACGGGCGAACTCGCCCTCGAGGATCGGTCGGCGCTGCGCCGCGTCGCCGGCCTGTCCACCGAGCTTGCCGACGTCACCGAGGTCGAATACCGCCAGCTTCGGCTGGAGCGGGTCGTCCTGGTGGGCGTGTGGACCGACGGCACCGCCGCCGACAGCCAGGCCAGCATGGCCGAGCTGGCCGCCCTCGCCGAAACGGCCGGCTCCCAGGTGCTCGAAGGGCTCATCCAGCGCCGCGACAAGCCCGACCCGTCGACCTACATCGGCTCGGGTAAGGCCGCCGAACTGCGCGAGGTGGTGCTGGCGACCGGCGCCGACACCGTCATCTGCGACGGTGAGCTGTCCCCGGCTCAGCTGACCGCGCTGGAGAAGGCGGTGAAGGTCAAGGTCATCGACCGCACCGCGCTGATCCTGGACATCTTCGCCCAGCACGCCACGAGCCGGGAGGGCAAGGCGCAGGTGTCGCTGGCCCAGATGGAATACATGCTGCCGCGGCTGCGCGGTTGGGGTGAGTCGATGTCGCGGCAGGCCGGTGGCCGCGCCGGCGGCAGCGGGGGAGGTGTGGGCCTGCGCGGTCCCGGTGAGACCAAGATCGAGACCGACCGGCGGCGCATCCGCGAGCGGATGGCGAAGCTGCGCCGCGAGATCAAGGACATGAAGCAGGTCCGCGACACCCAGCGCAGCCGCCGGTTGCACAGCGACGTGCCGTCGATCGCCATCGTCGGCTACACCAACGCCGGCAAGTCCAGCCTGCTCAACGCGCTGACGGGCGCCGGCGTGCTGGTGCAGGACGCGTTGTTCGCCACCCTGGAGCCCACCACGCGGCGCGCCGAGTTCGACGAAGGACGTTCGTTCGTGCTCACCGACACCGTCGGGTTCGTCCGGCACCTGCCCACCCAGCTTGTCGAGGCCTTCCGCTCCACCCTGGAGGAGGTCGTCGACGCCGACCTGCTGGTGCACGTCGTCGACGGCTCCGACGTCAACCCGCTGGCGCAGATCAATGCAGTCCGGCAGGTGGTCACCGACGTCATCGCCGACCATGACGGCGCGCCCCCGCCCGAGCTGCTGGTGGTGAACAAGGTCGACGCCGCAAGCGATTTGGCGTTGGCCAAGCTCCGCCACGCGCTGCCCGGCGCGGTGTTCGTCTCCGCGCGCACCGGCGAGGGCATCGACGCCCTGCGCCGCCGCATCGCCGAGCTGGCCGTGCCCGCCGACACGGCCGTGGACGTGGTGATCCCGTATCACCGCGGGGATCTGGTGGCCCGCCTGCACGCCGACGGGCGCGTCCAGCACGAGGAGCACGACGCCGAGGGCACCCGGATCAAGGCCCGGGTCCCGGTCGCCTTGGCCGGCCGGCTGCGCGAGTTCGCCGCCCGCTGAGCCGTCGGCGTAGCGGCCGATTCCCCAGCGCACCGCCGGCGCCGACCCGCCAGCTGCCGACCAACCGTCCGGTTGGTATATGTTTGGCTGCAGAAATCACCGTCGCCGGAGGTCTATTCCATGAGCAGCGCCATCAAATACCAGCGCACTCTTTTCGAGTCAGAGCACGACCTGTTCCGCGAGTCCTACCGGGCCTTCCTCGAGCGCCACGTCGCGCCGTACCACGACGAGTGGGAGAAGGCGAAGATCGTCGACCGCGGCGTGTGGCTCGAGGCCGGCAAGCAGGGCTTCCTGGGCATGGCGGTGCCCGAGGAGTACGGCGGCGGGGGCAACCCGGATTTCCGGTACAACACGATCATCACCGAGGAGACCACCGCCGGTCGCTACAGCGGCATCGGTTTCGGCCTGCACAACGACATCGTGGCGCCGTACCTGTTGGCGCTGGCGACCGAGGAGCAAAAGCAGCGCTGGTTGCCGAAATTCTGCACCGGAGAACTGATTACGGCGATCGCGATGACCGAGCCGGGCACCGGCAGCGACCTGCAGGGCATCAAGACCCGCGCGGTCAAGCAGGGCGACCACTACGTGCTCAACGGTTCAAAGACGTTCATCACCAACGGGATCAACTCCGACCTGGTCATCGTCGTCGCGCAGACCGATCCGGACAAGGGCGCCCAGGGCTTCTCCCTGCTCGCCGTCGAGCGTGGGATGGAAGGCTTCGAGCGCGGACGGCACCTGGACAAGATCGGGCTCGACGCGCAGGATACGGCCGAGCTGTCGTTCACCGACGTGAAGGTGCCGGCCGAGAACCTGCTGGGCCAAGAGGGCATGGGGTTCATCTACCTCATGCAGAACCTGCCCCAGGAGCGGATCTCGATCGCCATCATGGCCGCCGCGGCGATGGAGCAGGTGCTGGAGCAGACGCTGCAATACACCAAGGAGCGCAAGGCTTTTGGCAAGCCGATCGGCAGCTTCCAGAACAGCCGCTTCGTGCTCGCCGAGCTGGCGACCGAGGCGACCGTGGTGCGCATGATGGTCGACGAATTCGTTCGCCTGCACCTGGACCACAAGCTGACCGCCGAGCAGGCCGCAATGGCCAAGTGGTACTGCACCGAAAAGCAGGTGCACTTGATCGACCGCTGCCTGCAGCTGCACGGCGGCTACGGATACATGCGCGAATACCCGGTCGCCCGTGCCTATCTGGACGCCCGGGTGCAAACCATCTACGGCGGCACGACCGAAATCATGAAGGAAATCATCGGCCGCAGCCTCGGCGTATAGCTTTTCGTTTAACGGATCGTCGTCCAGTCGGCGAACGCCCCGCGGGCCGCGGTGGCCGCGCTCGATTGATGAAATCCCGGCCGGCTTTGGGCGCGATATGCGCCGACGCATGGATGGTCGCGATTCGGCCGTGGCCCGGCATCATTTCGACATCGGTGTGGTATCCCTTTTTGTAAAATTCGTGATTTGACTTCGCATTTCTTGTTGGCTGGAGCAAAGTTATGCGAGCCCGGCGATAAGGCGGATCGTGAGCGGGTCCATTCCCCGCGGAAGAACGGCCCGTTTCGCCGGTTATGCAGGTAAGGGCATAGCCGCAGATAGAGCCGTATCCGGAGGCTGGAAGGCTTGGTGAAGGTGCATAGAGGTCACATGCGCAAGCTGATCGGAAGCGCGCTGGTCAGCCTGACGACCACAGCACTAGCCGCCGTATTGCTGGCGCCCGTCGCCACCGCGAGCCCGATAGGCGACGCCGAAGCGGCGATGATGGCCGCGTGGGAGAAGGCCGGCGGCGACACCTCCCCGCTCGGCCCCCGCAAGGGTGACGTGTACCCCGCCGGGGACGGGTTCGCCCTGGACTTCGACGGCGGCAAAATGTTCTTCACCCCGGCCACCGGGGCCAAATTCGCCTACGGGCCCATCCTGGAGAAATACGAGATGCTGGGCGGGCCGGCCGGCAGCGATCTGGGTTTCCCGGCCATCAGCGAAGTGCCGGGCCTGGCCGGCCCCGACAGCCGGGTGATCACCTTCTCGGCCACCGACAAGCCGGTCATCTTCTGGACACCCGAGCACGGCCCGTACGTGGTGCGCGGCGCCATCAACTCCGCCTGGGACAAGCTGGGCAGCTCGGGCGGGGTGCTCGGTGTTCCGGTCGGCGACGAGACCTACAACGGCGAGGTGTCCTCGCAGAAGTTCAGCGGCGGCCAGGTTTCGTGGAACCGGCAGACCAAGCAGTTCACCACCGAACCGCCGGGGCTGGCCGACCAGTTGAAGGGCCTGCAGGTGGCGATCGATCCCACGGCTGCCATCAACATGGCCTGGCGGGCGGCCGGGGGACCCAACGGGCCGCTGGGTGCCAAGCAGGGCGGGCAGACCCCCATCGGCGGTGACGGCATCGTCCAGAACTTCGCCGGCGGCAAGGTGTTCTTCACCCCGGCGACCGGCGCGAACGCGCTTGAGACCGACATCCTGGCCAAGTACGAGTCGCTCGGCGGGCCCGTCGGCAGCGGCCTCGGATTCCCGGTCACCAACGAAACCGAGGGTGGCATCGGCCCGTCCAGCCGGATCTGCACCTTCTCGGCCGCCGACAAACCGGTGATCTTCCGGACCGCCGAGCACGGCGCGTTCGTCGTGCGCGGGGCGATGAAGGCCGCCTGGGACAAACTGCGCGGTCCGGCCGGCAAACTGGGGGCGCCCGTTGGCGACCAGGCCGTGGACGGCGACGTGATCTCGCAGCAGTTCACCGGCGGCAAGATCTCGTGGAACCGGGCGAAGAACACGTTCAGTACCGACCCGGCCAACCTGGCGCCGTTGTTGAGCGGCCTTCAGGTCTCGGGCCAGAACCAGCCGAGCAGTTCGGCCATGCCGTCACACGCCAACAAGTTCGGCTGGCATTCGTGGTGGTGGCTGGCCGCCATTCCGGTCCTGGTGCTGCTGGTGGTGGTGGCGTGGGCGCTGTTCGGATGGCGCCGGCGCCGCTCCGGCGCGGACGGCGCCGCCGGGTATGCGCCCGACCACGGTTATGACGCGCCCTGGGGCCCGGAGGACCCCGACCTCGCGACCGAGCATTTCGCGCCGGGCGGGCCGCGCGAACCCGAGCGGCCGACCGATGCCGCGGCCACCGCGCGGGTCAGCTGGCAGCGTCAGGCGCCCTCGGAGAGCGACTACGGCGTCGAGCAGGAAGACCCCGACGCGATCGACACCGACTCCATCCCCGTCGTCTCGGAGGAGATGCTGGCGGAGGCCGACTATCCCGATGCCGAGGCCGATTACACCGACTACACCGACGCCGTTCCCGAGGTCGCCGAGGCCGAGACCGCCGACGATGCCGCCTACGTCGACGCCGATTACGCCGACGCCGGCTATCCGGAGGACGAGTACGCCGACGACGAGTATCCCGACGTCGCCGTTGCGCACACGCCGCCGGATGCCGACGCCGTCACCGGTGCCCTGGAAACGGCGGCGCCCGAGGATGAGTATCCCGACGTCGCGGTCCCTGAGGCGGAAGTCGAACCCGAGGACGATGTCGCCGCGGAGCCCGACGTGTCCGGGGCCGCAGAGGCCGTGGTGGCCGGCGCAGGGGCGACCGGGGCCTTCGTCGCCGCGCAGCGATCCGGCGGTCGGCACGCCGCCGCGGACGACGCCGAGGACGGCTCGGAGAATGGGCTGGCGGGCCCGGACGGGCGCCCGACCATCCACCTGCCACTCGACGACCCGTACCAGGCGCCCGACGGCTACCCGATCAAGGCGAGCGCCCGGTACGGCCTGTATTACACGCCCGGCAGCGACCTGTACCAGGACACGCTGCCCGAGATCTGGTTGTCCAGCGAGGAGGTCGCGCTGGCCAACGGCTTCACCCGGGCCGACTAGCGGGGCCGCCGGCCGCTAGACCTTGCGGATCACCGTGACGACCTTGCCCAGCACGGTCGCGTCGTTGCCCGGGATGGGGTCGAACGCCGGGTTGTGCGGCATCAGCCACACCTGACCGCCGGCGCGTTTGAACGTCTTGACGGTGGCCTCGCCGTCCAGCATCGCCGCGACGATGTCGCCGTTGTCGGCGACGTTCTGCTGGCGCACGACCACCCAGTCGCCGTCGCAGATCGCGGCCTCCACCATCGAGTCGCCCACCACTTTGAGCAGGAACAGCGTGCCCTCGCCGACCAGCTCGCGCGGCAGCGGGAACACGTCTTCGACGGCTTCTTCGGCCAGGATGGGTCCACCGGCCGCGATCCGCCCGAGAACGGGGACGAACGTGGGCTCCGGCAACGCATCCGACCCGGCCACCTCGGTGGCGGGCGCGGCCACGTCGTCATCGGCGCCGCGGACACCGACGGCCCGGGGGCGGTTGGGGTCGCGGCGCAAATACCCCTTGCGTTCCAGCGTGCGCAGCTGGTGCGCCACCGAGGACGTCGACGTCAGCCCGACGGCGTCGCCGATCTCCCGGATGCTCGGGGGATAGCCGCGGCTGGTCACCGAGGCGCGAATGACATTCAAAATGGTGCGCTGCCGCTCGGTCAGCGCGGAGTCCACGGAGTGCAGCCGGCCGTCCGCCGCGGCCGGGCCGGTGTTCGGGGAAGTGTCGTTGCTGTCGCCCATGGCACTGAATGTAGCCGCACCGCCGACAAGAATCAAACATGTGTTCGACTGGCGTGTCGCCGGGCCTCCCGGGCCGGAAAATCGCCGCCATCGGCCGAATCACAAATGTGTAACTCTTGCCGAGACCGGGTATTTGTGGCTCGTGACAGTGGTAGAGGTCGACGGAGTTGTCGGTGGTGTGATCTAGCGTTTTGCTCGTGCGACACGCTTCGCTCAAATGTTCGGGTTCCGAACACACAAGCGATTAGAGTCGAACACACGAGCGAGAGCTAGTTGACCGGAGGAACGCAGATGACAGTCATCCACACGCTTGCGCCGCGCACCAGCAGTCTTCGGCGCCCGGTCAACGGACCGGTTCAGGGCGTTCGGTACGGCAGGGACGGCCTGGCCCGCTCGCGGCGCCCCGCGCCGTCGCGGCCCGCGGGCGCCCCGACACGCTACTACGGCACCGGGGTCGCGATGTCTGTCGCTCCGCACCGCAGGCGCGCCGTCACCTGGGCGACGACAGTCGGTCTGGCGCTCGCCGCCGGGGCGATCACCTTGTGGCTGGGCCTCGTCGCGAACGTGGGGCAGGCGCTCAACGGCGACTCGACGAATTCGGCCGCCCCCGTCCCGAACCGGCTCGCCGTCGTGCGGGTCGACGCGGGGGAGTCGCTGCAGGATGTCGCTCACCGCGTGGCCCCCGACGCGCCGGCCGCCGCGGTGGCCGATCGCATCCGTGAGCTCAACGACCTGAACTCGCCGACGCTGGTTGCCGGACAAACACTGATCGCCCCGATCGGCTGACGGTCGTTGCGTCCCAACGGCTCCGGCCCGTGGGGTGTGCGGCCCGCGTGGTGCCGCCCCGGGGACGGCGGCTCCGTTAGCCGTGCAGGTCAGCGCACGGGTACGCTCAAAGTTCTGCGGTACCCGGTTGTCGGCACGGTGAAGGAGCGGTCATGCACTGTCCCTTCTGCCGTCATCCGGATTCCCGGGTGATCGACTCGCGCGAAACCGACGAGGGGCAGGCCATCCGGCGTCGCCGATCGTGCCCCGAATGCGGAAAGCGTTTCACCACCGTGGAAACCGCGGTCCTGGCGGTGGTCAAGCGCAGCGGCGTCACCGAGCCCTTCAGCCGGGAAAAGGTCATCAGCGGAGTCCGTCGGGCCTGCCAGGGCCGACAGGTGGACGACGACGCGCTGAATCTGCTGGCCCAGCAGGTCGAAGACACCGTGCGCGCCGTGGCCTCCCCGGAGGTTCCCAGCCACGAGGTCGGCCTGGCCATCCTCGGGCCGCTGCGCGATCTCGACGAGGTGGCGTACCTGCGGTTCGCGTCCGTGTACCGCTCCTTCGAGTCCGCCGACGACTTCGAGCGCGAGATCCAGGCGCTGCGCGAGCACCGCGGAGTGGCCACGCCGGGCTGACGGATCCCGCCGGGCGGCCCGCTAGGCTCGGTGCATGCCCCCTGAGTTGCATCCCGACCTGGCGGCCCTGGCCCCGCTCCTCGGCACGTGGGTCGGCCAGGGCGCGGGCAAGTACCCGACGATCCCGCCGTTCGACTACCTCGAAGAAGTAACGTTCGCCCATGTGGGCAAACCGTTTTTGGCCTACGCCCAGAAAACCAGGGCGGTGGCCGACGGCAAGCCGCTACACGCCGAGACGGGATACCTTCGCGTGCCGCAGCCGGGCCACGTCGAGCTGGTGCTGGCCCACCCGAGCGGCATCACCGAGATCGAGGTCGGCACCTATTCGGTCACCGGCGACCTCATCGACATGCAGATGTCCACCACGA
Source organism: Mycobacterium sp. TKK-01-0059 (assembly GCF_000709305.1). Taxonomy (NCBI): domain Bacteria; kingdom Bacillati; phylum Actinomycetota; class Actinomycetes; order Mycobacteriales; family Mycobacteriaceae; genus Mycobacterium; species Mycobacterium sp. TKK-01-0059. The sequence continues at coordinate 86,420 of NZ_KL446993.1, read as the reverse complement.
CGGTCGGCCTCACGCCTACCGCCAAAGAGGTGACGGGACTGGGGCGTTGCTTCCGCATCGACGGCGATGAGCTGTCCTACACGGTGCAGATGGGTGCGGTCGGCCAGCCGCTGCAGGACCACCTGGCCGCGGTGTTGCACCGGCAGCGCTGAGCGCGCGCCCGCCGGCGGCCGCGGTCAGTCCAGCTGTCGCACACCGTCGTTGACCACCCGCCCGGCCACCGCGACCCAGCCCTCGGCGCTCCAGGTGGTTTCGATGACCGAGCCGCTGCCCTGGGTGATCCGCAGGTTTTGGCTCAGGTAGTCGGTGATGCGCATCGCGGCCGAACCGGTCGCCTCGTCTTCGGCCACACCGAGGTTTGAGGCGAACATGCGCACCCGCAGCGCCCCGGCGGCCCGGTCGGTCCAGGCCCACAGGTAGTGCGCCGTGTCGTCGGGGAAGTCCGTCGGGTCGGCGGCGAGAACATCGTCGGCCGAAGCGAATTCGTGCAACGCGAACTCGGGCGCCCATTCCGCGCGGGCGCTGATGCGGGTGTGGTGTTCGTCGTAGCCCACCTGCACGATTCCCGCCGGTATCCGCAACGTGTTGATCGGCCGACCGTTCTCTCGCAGCCACCACGAGGCGCCGACCGTCGGGTGCCCGGCGAACGGCAGCTCGGTCCGGGGCGTGTAAATGGTGGCGTGCGCGGTCGCGGAGCCCGCGGCCGGACGGTCGACGAAAACCGTTTCGCTGTAGCCCAATTGGGTCGCCACCCGTTGCCGGTCCGCGACCCCGACCTCAGCGGCATCCACCACGCCGAGCGGATTGCCGAAATTGCCGTCCGCGTCGGTGAACACCCGCAACACCGTGACGTCGATACCCATGGCCCGACTGTACGGCCCCGAACCGGGCCACCTCGATCAAGGTGGAATCAGGTGGCGCTGCGTTCGTCGGACCCCATGGCGTTCAGCACGGCGACGCGCGTGGGCGCCGGGCCGCTCACGGCCCGCTCGCCACCACCGGTGCGCAGCAACCCGCGCAGCGCGGCCTGGTCGTATTCGGCGGGCGCGGTCGAATCCATGAAGCGCTCGACGACCTCGATGAAGCGGGCGGGGTCGTCGTGAAAGGGGAAGTGGCCGGAGCCCTCGAAGATCTCGAGCCGCGAACCGGGCATCGCGGCATGGGCCATCCACGCGTGCCGGACCGGGACCACCACATCCTTGGTGCCCCAGACGATCTGCACCGGGATGGCTTCGGTCAAATAACATCGGTCGAGCATGGTGACGATCTGCCCGCGCCAGTCCACCACCGCCCGCAGGGTTCGGCTGAATGCCGCCGACGCCGTCGGTTCCGGCAGGTCGTCGAGGATCCGCAGCACGTTGGGCAGGTCACGGCCCAGGCCGGTGCTGCCCAGCGCGGCGCCCAGGACCCGGCCCACGACCTGAACCGCCGGCAGCACCAGGGGCAATCGCAGCAGGGCGATGGCTTCGCTGCCCATCGGCAGCGAAGCCCACCGCAAGACGAAGTTGACGTCCTTGGTCACGCCGCCGGCGCCCACCAGGATCAGCCGCTCCACCAAATGCGGGAACTGGTAGGCGAATTGCATGGCCACACCGCCGCCCAGCGAATGACCGACGATGGTGGCGCGTTCGATATCGAGCACGCTGAGCAGGTCCCGCATCCCGTTGGCGTATGCGGCGATCGAGTAGTCGGCGCGCGGCTTGTCGGATCGGCCGTGACCCAGCAGGTCCGGGGCGATGACCGTGAAGCGCTGGGCGAGCTTGGCCTGCACGGCATTCCACGTGGTGGAGTTGTCGCCGATGCCGTGGATCAGCAGGATCGCCGGCCCGGAGCCCGCGATGCGGTAGGCGCGCCGGTAACCGTGGATGGTGCGGAACTCGAGTGTGGGTGCGGTCACTTCGCGCACCGGGCGGAGCCTGTTCTTGCGCTTCCGCTCGGTCATAGGGCCAACCTTGCTGTCGGGCCGGGCTAAGGGCGGTGTGGCTGGGTGTTCGGCAGAGGGTCAGGCCTGATCGTCGTCGTCGAACTTCTTCTCCGCCTGCTGGGCGAGAAATCGCTCGAACTCCGCGCCCAGCTCGTCGCCGCTCGGCAGATCCTCGTCGCGCGACAGTAACGATCTGTTCTCCTGAGCGTCGATGAAGGCATCGTACTGGCGCTCCAGCGCGGCCACCACCTGAGCGACCTCTGCGCTCGCCTCGACCTGCTCGTCGATCTTGGCCCGGATCACCTCCGCGGCTTCGGTCAACGCGGTCAGCGGCAGCTCCAGGGACGCGGTCTTGGCGACCTGCTCGAGCAACGCCTGCGCGGCGGCCGGGTAATCGGTCTGCGTGAGGTAGTGGGGGACGTGCACGGTGAAGCCGACCACCTCATGGCCGTGCTGGGCCAGCCGGTATTCCAGCAGGTTGGACGCGCTGCCCGGGACCTGAATCTCGGCGATCCACGGCTGGAAATTGGCGATCAGCTCCGGGTTGTTGGAGTGCGCGGTCATCGTGGTCGGCCGCGTATGCGGAACGGCCATCGGGACGGTGCCCAGGCCGATGGTCTGGCGCACGTTGAGGCGCTCGGCCAGCAAGCGGACCGCGGTGATGAAGCGCTCCCACTTGAGGTCGGGCTCCATGCCGGCCAGCAACAGGAACGGGGTGCCGACGGTGTCGCGCAACGCGTAGAGGCTCAACTCCGGGTCGTCATAGTTGGTGAAGTGATCGGTCTTGAAGGTCATCAGCGGCCGCCGCGAGCGGTAGTCCAGCAATTCGTCGATCGCGAACGACGCGACCAGCTCGGTGTCCAGCACGGCCTTGAGATGCGAGGCCGCCAGCCGGATGGCGTGACCGGCGTCGGAAAAGCCCTCCAGGGCGTGCACCAGTACGGGGCCGCGGCCGTCGGACGTCGACAACTGCGGCGCGGGCAGCTCCAGCTCGTACATGCCGGGCTGGCCCTGCTGGTACTGGTCACCTGGGTCTCGATGGTGATCCATCTTCGATCGCCTCCTCTCGGGGGTCCCTTCAGGGTGCCCTACCAAGTGTCCCCTGAATCAGGCGGGACCCGGATAGAACAGCGAACTCGGTGCCGGCGTTCCCACCGTGGAACGCGATAATTCTCAGGCGTAATCCGGTGAGACCCTATCGGGGGTCCCCTCCGCGGCGTCAGCAAACCCGGTGGCGCACGGCGTCGCGCGGAAGTCGGCTCGCCGCCGCGGCGTCGGGCATGATGAAGGCGATGCGCATACCGATCCTGGTGCTCTGCTCGGTGGTGGGGGTGGCGACGTCGCTGACGTCGTGTCATCGGCCCGTCGAGCAGGTGTCGGGCGCCCCGGTGTCGGCGCCGCGGACCGGCGGCCCCGTGCAGCGGCTCAGCCAGCCCGAGCAGAAGGCGGTCGCGGGTCCGGTGGAGCCGGACCGGCGCATCGGAGCGATCTTCATCGACGGTGGGCCGCTCCACGTTTGCACCGGTTCGGTGGTGCATTCCAAGGGCGGAGACCTGATCATGACCGCGGCGCATTGTCTGGCCGGGGCGTCGCTGATCACCTTCGTTCCGGGTTTCGCCGGCGACGCGGCGCCCGCTCCCACCGATGTGTGGAAGGCCGACGCGGTCTACCTCGATCCGCGCTGGGTCGCCAGCAAGGATCCGCACGCCGACTACGCGATCGCGCGGGTCAGCAACGACACCGGCGCCGGTGTCGAGTCCCGCGCGGGTCTGGCGCTGACGCTGGGCGTGACGCCCCCGCCGGGCAGTCGCGTCACCGTGCTGGGTTATCCGGTCGGCGTGGGCGGCGAGCCCATCGGGTGCCAGGGCAGCACCTCGGTCAGCGACAGCGGGTTCCCCGCGCTCGCGTGCGAAGGTCTGGTGGACGGCACCAGCGGCGCTCCGTGGGTCAGCGGCACCTCGCTCACCGGGCTGATCGGCGGTCTCGAGCGCGGCGGGTGCGCGCCGGACATCTCGTATTCGGCGCCGTTCGACGCCCAGACCGCGGAGCTGCTGGCCCGCGCCGAAGCCGGCGGGCCGGGCGACCCCGTCCCCGGCGACCTGCAGGACGCCTGTTAGTTGTGGCGGCCGCAAGCGCGGCCGTGGCGATCGCCAGCGCGGCCATGCCGGGCGCAGCGGGTCGCCACCATCTGGCCTAGCGCCGGAACTGGTTGAGCGCGCGCACCTTGTTCATCACGTCGAGCGCGGCCACCTTGTAGGCCTCGGAAAACGTGGGGTAGTTGAACACGGCGTCCACCAGGTAGTCCACCGTGCCCCCGCACCCCATCACCGCCTGCCCGATGTGCACCATCTCGGTGGCGCTGGTGCCGAAGATGTGCACGCCGAGCAGCTTGAGGTCCTCGGTGGACACCAGCAGCTTGAGCATCCCGTAGGAGTCCCCGGCGATCTGGCCGCGGGCCAGCTCCCGGTACCGGGCCACCCCGACCTCGTAGGGGACCGCGTCCTTGGTCAGCTCCACCTCGGTGGCCCCGACGTAGGAGACCTCGGGGATCGAATAGATGCCGATCGGCTGCAGCTCGGTGATGCCCTCGCACGCTTCCCCGAACGCGTGGTAGGCGGCCAGCCGTCCCTGCTCCATCGAGGTCGCGGCCAGCGCGGGGAAACCGATCACGTCCCCGACGGCGTAGATGTGCGGCACCTTCGTCTGGAAATAGTCGTCAACGAAGATCCGGCCGCGGTTGTCGGCCTCCAGCTCGGCGTTGTGCAGGTCGAGATGGTCGGTCTGGCCCTGCCGACCGGCCGAGTACATCACCGTCTCGGCCGGGATCTGCTTGCCGCTGGCCAAGGTGGTGACGGTGCCCGCCGAGCCGACGTCGACCGCGGTCACCTCCTCGCCGAACCGGAACGTCACCGCCAGGTCGCGCAGGTGGAACTTCAGGGCCTCGACCACCTCGGGGTCGCAGAAGTCCAGCATGTCACCGCGCTTTTCCACCACGGTGACCTTGGTGCCCAGCGCGGCGAACATCGACGCGTACTCGATGCCGATGACCCCGGCGCCGACGACCACCATCGAGGCCGGCAGCGTCTTCAGGTCGAGGATGCCGTCGGAGTCGAGCACGCGCTCCTCGTCGAACTCGACGCCGGACGGCCGCGCCGGCCGGGTTCCGGTGGCGATGACGATGTATTTGCCACTGATGGTTACCTTTTCGCGCCGCGACGGGTCCTCGACCTCGATGGTGTGCGGGTCGACGAACCGCCCGTGGCCGATCAGCAGGTCGATGCGGTTGCGCATCAGCTGGTTGCGCACCACGTCGACTTCCTTGCCGATCACGTGCTGGGTGCGGGCCAGCAGATCGGCCGGGGTGATCTTCTCCTTGACCCGATAGCTCGCGCCGTAGAGTTCGCGCTGGCTCATCCCGGTGAGGTAAAGGACCGCCTCGCGCAACGTCTTTGACGGGATGGTGCCGGTCTGGACGCAGACGCCGCCGATCATCTGGCCGCGTTCGACGATGGCGACCGACTTGCCCAGCTTGGCCGAGGCGATGGCGGCCTTCTGCCCGCCGGGCCCCGAACCGATGACCACCATGTCGTACTCTTGCGCCGAGCCCATGGGCTAAACACTAGAGCAGCACAACTCACAGTGCCGGGTTCATCCACAGCTGGGTTGCCGCGCCGGCGCGCGCGAGCACCGGCCGACGGTGGCGGCCGTCAGCGTTGGTGCTCATGACCACGCATCCACAACCCGACTTCGAGCTTTCCCGCCCCGGCGCGCTCATCGCCGCGCTGCCCGCCGTTCTCGGCTTCATTCCCGAAAATTCATTGGTATTAGTGTCTTTGGAGGATCGGCACCTCGGGTCGGTGATGCGCGTCGACCTCTCCGAGGAGTTGCTCGCACGGGTCGGTCATCTGGCCGAGGTCGCCGCGGCGGCCCGGCCCGAGGCCGTCATCGCGGTGATCGTCGACGCCGACGGCGCGCACTGTCCCAGCTGCAACGACGAGTACCGGCAGTTGTGTGAGGCGCTCGCAGAGTCCTTGTCGCAGCACGACATTGAGCTCTGGGCCACCCACGTGGTCGACCGGGTCGCCCTCGGCGGGCGCTGGCATTGTGTCGAGGGCTGCGGGTCGAGCGGCCTCGTCGAGGACCCCTCGGCCTCGCCGCTGGCCGCCGCGGCGGTGCTGGAAGGCAGGCGGCTCTACCCGCGCCGCGCCGACCTGCAGGCGGTCATCGCGCCCGACGACCCGGCGCGCAGCGCCGCATTGGCCGACGCGGTCGGCCGGCAGGCCGCCCGGCGCCGCGCCGCGCATCGCGCGCATCCTGTCCGCTGCATCCGCGGCGACGTGGAGGGCGCGATGGCGGCCGCGGCCCGCGTCGCCTCGGGCGAATCGCTCTCCGACGCCGAACTGGCGGCGCTGGGCTGCGCGCTGAGCGACCCGCAAGTCCGCGACATCCTGTACGCGCTCGCCGTCGGCGAGGGCGCCGACGACGTCGAGTCGCTGTGGGCGGTGCTGGCGCGCACCCTGCCGCCGCCGTGGCGGGTCGAGGCGCTGGTCCTGCTCGCGTTCAGCGCATACGCGCGCGGCGACGGCCCGCTGGCCGGGGTGTCGCTGCAGGAGGCGCTGCGCTGTGAGCCCGAGCACCGGATGGCGGGCATGCTGGACACCGCGTTGCAGTCGGGCCTGCGGCCCGAGGACATCCGGGATCTCGCGCTCACCGGGTACCGGCTGGCCAAGCAGTTCGGGGTGCGGCTCCCGCCGCGTCGGCCGTTCGGCCGCAGGGCGGGCTAGCCGGGGGGCCAGGGGTGGTGGGTCAGACCTTTTCGACCTTGACCGCGTGGGCCATCTCGTGGGGCAGGGTGACGTTTTCGTGGCCGGGGATGACGATGGTCACGCCGGCGGGGCCGGTCTCGACGGTCACGCGCGCGTTGGGGACCACGCCGGCGTCCTTGAGGCGGGTGATCAGGTCGGTGTCGCCCTGGACGTGTTCGGTCAGCTGCCGGACCACCACCGCCACCGGGGAGCCGGGCGGCAACTCGGTCAGCCGGACGAGGATGGCCTCCTCGGCGCCGGACTCGGGCCCCACGCCCAGGTCCAGAAGCCCGGGGATCGGGTTGCCGAACGGCGAGGTGGTCGGGTGGTTGAGCACCTTGACCAACCGCCGCTCGACCTCCTCGCTCATCACGTGCTCCCAGCGGCACGCCTCGGCGTGCACTTCCTCCCAGGGCACCCCGATGACGTCGACCAGCAGTCGCTCGGCGAGGCGGTGCTTGCGCATGACGGCCACGGCCAGCGCCCGGCCCTTGTCGGTGAGCTCGAGGTGGCGGTCACCGGCCACGTGGAGCAGCCCGTCGCGCTCCATCCTGGACACGGTTTGGCTGACAGTCGGCCCGCTCTGATCGAGGCGTTCGGCGATTCGGGCACGTAGCGGCGTTACGCCCTCTTCTTCGAGGTCGTAGATGGTCCGCAGGTACATCTCGGTGGTGTCAACCAGGTCGTTCATTCAGCACCTTCCATCGACGCTGAGTCTACTTGGCCAGCTGCATGAATGGGTGTAACGCCTCCCAGGCAAGCAGTATGCCCGCCGCTGACGCGGCGGGCATACTGTCTGCTACCTAGCTTGAGTGAGTTGTCAGCTCGCGTACGACCGTAGCCTGTCGGCGCGCTCCCCGTTGCGGAGTTTGGACATTACGTCCCGCTCGATTTGGCGAACCCGCTCGCGGGACAGCCCGAACAGCTTGCCGATCTGGTCCAGCGTGCGGGGCTGGCCGTCGTCGAGGCCGAACCGTAACCGGATCACCTGGTGCTCGCGCTCGTCGAGCGTGGCCAGCACGCTGCGGATGTCGGTGTGCAGCAACTCGGCGATCACCGCGTTCTCGGCCGACATCGCCTCGGCGTCCTCGATGAAGTCGCCCAGCGGGGCTTCCTCCTCGGAGCCGACCGGCATGTCCAGGCTCACCGGGTCGCGGCTGTGCTCGAGCAGGTCGTTGATCTTGTCGACCGGGATGCCGGATTCGGCGGCCAGTTCCTCGTCGGTGGCCTCGCGGCCGAGGTTCTGGTGCATCTCACGCTTGATCCGCGCCAGCTTGTTGACCTGCTCGACCAGGTGGACGGGCAGCCGGATGGTGCGGCTCTGGTCGGCCATGCCGCGGGTGATGGCCTGGCGAATCCACCACGTGGCGTAGGTCGAGAACTTGAATCCCTTTGTGTAGTCGAACTTTTCCATCGCGCGGATCAGCCCGAGGTTGCCCTCCTGGATCAGGTCCAGCAGCGGCATGCCACGACCCGTGTACCGCTTGGCCAGCGACACCACCAGGCGCAGGTTCGCCTCCAGCAGGTGACGGCGCGCGGCCTTACCATCGCGCACCACGGCCTCTAGATCGCGTTTACGGTTCTCCCCGAGGCGCTTACGCGTTTCGAGCAGGTGCTCGGCGTAGAGCCCGGCTTCGATCCGCTTCGCGAGTTCAACTTCCCCCGCCGCATTGAGCAACGCCGTCTTGCCGATTCCGTTCAGATATACGCGCACTAGATCCGCCGCGGGGCTTTGAGCATCCAGATCGCCGTCAAATCTGCTCGTGCTGGCGTTCGCCATAGCGACCTCCCGTTCGGCTTGTACTGTCATCGAGTTCAACGACCGATTAGGGTTCAGAGTTCCCAGCGGTTCCCCATCTCACACGTCTTGACGTGCACAAATGTGCCGAAGACCTGAGAATGTCCTGAGAAGTGCGCCGCGACGGCACCGAAGAAGGAACGAGCGCTAGCCGTCGTCGATTCCGCCCCGCGGGTCGGGAGGCCACCCCGGCTGGGGGTGTCGCGGAGCCTCGAGCGCCGGGCGTTCGGCGCGGGGGAACAGGGGGGTGCGCCGGCGCGCGTTGTCGAACCGGCGGGGCTCGTCGGGGCGGCGCGGCGGGCGGTCGTTGGCGATCAGCACGGCCATCCAGGGCAGGGGGATGGACACCGCTACGATCGCCAGCGAGATCAAGCCGTTGTGCCACGCGCCGTAGGCGAGCGCGGCGAGGATGAGCGCCGGAATCCGGAATGCCATCAGGGTCAGGTATTTACGGACCCGCGCGCGATGCTGCTCCTCGTAGGAGGGCTCGGCGGCGGTGATGAGCACCGGGCGGCCCTTGTGGCCGGCGAAGTCATCGAAGCTGCCGTCGAACCCCGCGTCGGAGCCGTGCTTCATTTCTCCACTGTCCCACACCGCGACGATTCCGGCGTGGCCGGTTTCGGGCGGCCCGGCAGCGCACCGGGCAGTGCAAGAATGTCAGGTATGCAGACCCAGACGATCGAGCGCACCGAGACCGACGAACGCGTCGACGACGGGACCGGCAGCGACACACCCAAGTATTTTCACTACGTCAAGAAGGACAAGATCGCCGAGAGCGCGGTGCTGGGCAACCACGTCGTCGCGTTGTGCGGCGAGGTGTTCCCCGTCACCAAGGCGGCCAAGCCGGGCTCGCCCGTCTGTCCGGAGTGCAAGCAGATCTACGACCGGCTCAAGAAGGGCTGATCACCCGGGCGGCTTCGCCGGCGCGGTATCGCGTTGTTGCGTGGCGGGATTCGCGATCGGGCTGGCCAGCGTCTCCACCGTCTTCTTCAGGGCGGGCGAGCGGGAGAACAACCAGGTGCGTACCCGGTGGGCGTGCGTGGTGGGCGCGGGAAACTCCTCCTGGACCGCGGCGTTGAGCTCGGCCCCGAGCATGATCGCGAACCCGCCGAAGAACGCGAACAGCAGGAATGCGATCGGGGTGGAGAGCGCGCCGTAGGTGTAGCCGGTGCTGGTGATCCACCTCAGGTAGAACCGCAGGCCCAGCGTGGCGGTGACGAACACCGTGGTCGCCAGCATCGCGCCGAGGATCAGCCGGTGGGAGGGCAGCGGTTCGGGCAGTGCGACCCGGTACAGGATCATCACCCCGAGCGTCAGGCCGATGATCAGCGCCGGGTAGTAGCCGTAGCGCAGCACGTTGGACAGGCCGAGCGGGATGTGTTCTTCCACCTTGCGCGGGCCCACCACGACCAGCGGCGCGGTCGCCACCACGACCACCAGCATCACGACGTAGAGGAACAGCGCGAAGAAGCGCTGCCGCACCGGATGGCGCAGCGGCGTCTGGTCATGCGCCTCGACGACGGAATCGACGAACGCCGAGATCGCCGACGACCCCGCCCACAGCGAGATGATGAATCCCAGCGACACCACCTCTCCGCGGGCGTTGCTGGCGATGTCGCGGACCGTCGGCTCGATGATCTCGTTCACCACGCTGGGGGAGAACACGCTGTGGGCCGTCGAAAGCAGCTGCCGCAGGATGTTGGGCAGCATGTCCGGCCCGAACAGCGGCGCCACGTAGGCCATCGTGCCCAGCATCCCTAGCAGCAGCGGCGGCAGGGACAGCGCCGACCAGAAACCAGCCTGAGCCGACTCGGAAAAGATTGAGTCGTCCCAGCTCTTGGACAGAGCCCTGCGGGTGATTCGCCAGATGTGGTGGCGCGACGGTTTTGCGACCTGATCGCTCATACCAGTCCAGCATTACCGAAGATCGCGCGCGCTGCCCACATTGGGGACGGGCGAGTTCGGTTGGCTAGCTTCCGCTGACCTCCAGCACGGCGTCCAGCTCGGTCAGCTTGGCCTCGTGCTCGTTGGCGTGGTGCTGGCAGAAGAGAAGCTCGAGGCCGGAAGGCAGCTTGGCGCGCACACGGGCCGCGGCACCGCAGCGGTCGCAGCGGTCGGCCCGTGTCAGTTCTGGACTCGTCAGAGTTGCATTCATGGCTTCTCCGTTCTCGTACATTCACTTTCTCAGACGTATGGCGTTTTCGCCTTGTTCCCCGATCGTTATCGGGTGTGTCGTTTCTCACGGCCTGGTCAGGTTTGGTGTGGACGGTTCTCTAGGGTGACCGTCGTGACCTTCGTTGCCGACGTGCTGGTGCACCTGTGCGGCGCCGAGCAGTGGGCGCAGGCCCGCCGTGACGGCGCCATCCGCCCCACCGGCGGCGCCGACTTCATCCACCTGTCGACGCCCGACCAGGTCCACCTGCCCGCCAACCGGCTCTACCGGGGCCGGCGCGACCTGGTGCTGTTGCGCATCGACCCGGCTCGCCTCGACGCACCGGTGCGCTGGGAGCCGGGAGTGCCAACCGATCCGGCGTCGATGTTGTTCCCGCACCTGTACGGCGCCCTGCCGGTCGCCGCGGTGACCCGCGTCACCCCTTACCCGCCGGGGGCCGACGGCACCTTCCCTCCGGTCACCGGCGAGTCGACGTAGGCGTCGGCCTCGATCTCCACCAGCAACTCGGGCGCGATGAGCGCCGAGACCTCGACCATGGTGGCCACGGGGCGGATCGCGCCGAACACCTCCTCGTGCACGGCACCCACCTCGCGCCAGCGCGAGATGTCGGTGACGTAGAGGCGTGTGCGTACCACGTCGGTGAGTGACGCGCCGGCTTGTCGCAGCGCATTGTCGATGCGGCGCAGGGCCTCTCGCGTCTGGGCGGCGATGTCACCGGCGGGCCCGGTGCCCGTCGTTCCGGCCACGGCCACGTGCGGACCGACCCGCACCGCGCGCGAGTAACCGACCACCGATTCGAATTCCGAACCGGACGAGACCACTGTGCGGTGTGCTGACATGTGGTCACGGTACGACGGCGGCGCCGCCAGCGCAGCCGAATTTCCCCGCGGCAGGGGTTGTTTGGCTCGGACCGGGTTCGGCGAGCCGCGAACAGCTTGTGCGCCAACCGTTCTCGCGGACGGCGGACCGGGCTAGTCGAGGTAGTCGCGCAGCACCTGCGAGCGGCTGGGGTGGCGCAGCTTCGACATGGTCTTGGACTCGATCTGGCGGATGCGCTCGCGGGTCACCCCGTACACCTGCCCGATCTCGTCCAGGGTGCGGGGCTGGCCGTCGGTGAGGCCGAAGCGCAGCCGCACCACGCCGGCCTCGCGCTCCGAGAGCGTCTCGAGCACCGACTGCAACTGGTCCTGCAGCAGCGTGAACGACACCGCGTCGACGGCCACCACGGCCTCGCTGTCCTCAATGAAATCGCCCAGCTGGCTGTCGCCCTCGTCGCCGATGGTCTGGTCCAGCGAGATCGGCTCGCGCGCGTATTGCTGGATCTCCAGCACCTTTTCGGGCGTGATGTCCATTTCCTTGGCCAGCTCTTCGGGCGTGGGCTCGCGGCCCAGGTCCTGCAGCAGCTCGCGCTGGATGCGGCCCAGCTTGTTGATCACCTCGACCATGTGCACGGGGATGCGGATGGTGCGGGCCTGGTCGGCCATGGCCCGGGTGATGGCCTGACGGATCCACCAGGTGGCGTACGTGGAGAACTTGTAGCCCTTGGTGTAGTCGAATTTCTCGACCGCGCGGATCAGACCCAGGTTGCCTTCCTGGATGAGGTCGAGGAACGCCATGCCGCGGCCCGTGTAGCGCTTGGCCAGCGACACCACCAGCCGCAGGTTGGCCTCCAGCAGATGGTTTTTGGCGCGGTCGCCGTCGCGGCAGATCCACTGCATGTCGCGGCGCTGGGCGGCCGGCAGTTTGTCGCCGCGCTCGGTCATCTCGGTCATCAGCTGCGTGGCGTACAGGCCGGCCTCGATCCGCTTGGCCAGCTCGACCTCTTCCTCGGCGTTGAGCAGCGCGACCTTACCGATCTGCTTGAGGTACGCGCGGACGGAGTCGGCGGAGGCGGTGAGCTCGGCGTCCTTGCGGGCCTGGCGCAGCGCCTCGGATTCGTCCTCGTCCCAGACGAAATCGCCGGAGGCCTTGTCCTTTTCGGTGGGCTCGGCGATCTCGTCGTCCTCGTCGGCGGCGGGCTCGGCGGCCGCCGCGGGGGCGGGCGCCTCCTCGTCGTCACCCTCCTCGGAATCGCCCGATTCGACCTCGGCGTCTTCGGACGCCACGTCGTCCTCGAGGTCGTCGAGGGACAGGTCGCTGTCGATGTCGAGGTCCTCGCCGGGCTCACCCTCGAGGTCTGGTTCGTTGTCGAGATCCTCGACGGCGCCGTCGGAATCGAGGGCGTCGGGATCCGCGGGGCCGCCCTTGGCCGTTTTGGTGCCGCGGCCCTTGGCCTCGGCGCCCTTGGCCCGGGTCTTCTTGGCGGGCTCGGCGGCGTCGGACTTGGTGGACCGCGCGGTCGTCTTGGCGGCCCGTTTGGCGGGCGCGGAGCCGTTGGCGGCCTTGGCCGCCGGACGCTTGGCGGGGGACGACGCAGACTTCGTGGCGGTGCGTTTCACCGGCCCATCGGTTGCCGGGCTTGCCTTGGTCGCTGCCACTTACACCCCTTCGTTTGGGCTCACCTTCGGTGGGTATTGGGCATGGTTAACCGAAAGTGTCTGCTATGTCGATGTCGGCGTTGGTATCAGCGTGCGTAGTCGCACGCTATCGGTTGGGCGTTCGCCGAGCACCATTGTAACGACAGTGCGCGGTACTACAGCTGTGCCGGGCGAAATTCAGTGGGTCACGTCCGAGGTGGCGGCCATCGCCGCGCCGACGATCCCCGCGGTGTTGAGCAGGGCCGCGGCCACCACCGGGGTGCGGTTTTCGAGCAGCGGCAGCCACTTGTCGGCCTTGCGGCTGATCCCGCCCCCGGCGATGAACAGGTCCGGCCACATCGCGTTCTCGATGCTGACCAGCACCTCGGTGACGTGTTTGGTCCATTTTTCGTAGGACCAGCCCTTCTTTTCCTTCACCGAGGAGGCGGCTTGTTTCTCGGCTTCTTTGCCGCCGACCTCCAGGTGCCCGAATTCGGTGTTGGGGATCAGCGTGCCGTTGTGGATGACCGCCGAGCCGATGCCGGTGCCGAAGGTCAAGAGAATCACCAGGCCCGTCTGATTCCTACCCGCCCCGTAGTGCTCCTCGGCCAGCCCGGCCGCGTCGGCATCGTTGAGGACCGTCACGTCCTGACCGTCCAGCTCGGCGCTGATGATGTCGCGGGCGTTGACCCCGATCCAGGACTTGTCCACGTTGGCGGCGGTCTGCACCACGCCGTGCGTGACCACCCCGGGGTAGGTCACGCCGAGGGGCCCGGTCCACCCGAATTCGTTGACGACCGCGGCGATGGTCTTGGCGACCGCCGACGGCGTCGCGGGTTGCGGGGTCAGCAGTTTGACCCGCTCGCCGATCAACAACCCCGTGTCCATGTCGACGATGCCGCCCTTGATGCCGCTGCCACCGACGTCGATGCCGAAGCCGCGGCGTTCATGTGTGCCGTCGGTCGGTGCGGCGCCGGGCGTGTCCGTGGTCGAGTCGGTGCTGGTCATCGAATCTCCTCGGCGTGACGGGGCTGTCCGCTCACCTTAACGCCGCGACGCCGGCAGCCCGCGGTGTCTGCGCGCCCGCGCCGACTGTGATGCGATAGACCGGTGATCCAATCCGATGACGAGCTCGTGCGGCTGCGTTCAGTGGCCGAAACCGTGGCCACGGAGGCCGCCGCGTTCGTGCGGCGCCGGCGCGCCGAGGTGTTCGGCGCCGAGCCGGCCGGCGCGACAGGCCCGGACAGCGGCGCGGTGCGGACCAAGAGCACCCCGACCGATCCGGTGACGGTGGTCGACACCGAGACCGAGCGCCTGTTGCGGGACCGGCTGGCCGAATTGCGGCCTGGGGACCCCATTCTCGGCGAGGAGGGCGGCGGGCCGACCGACCCGGCGGGCACCCCACCCGGATCGGTGACCTGGGTGCTCGATCCCATCGACGGCACAGTGAATTTCGTTTACGGCGTTCCCGCGTACGCGGTGTCGGTCGCGGCGCAGGTCAACGGCGAGTCGGTGGCCGGGGCGGTCGCCGACGTCGTCGCCGACCGGGTGTACTCGGCGGCCAGCGGCCTCGGCGCGCACGTCAGCGACGGCCAAGGGACCCAGCCGTTGCAGTGCGCGGCGGTCGAGGACGTGTCAATGGCGTTGCTGGGCACCGGTTTCGGCTATTCGCGGCAGCGCCGCGCGGCGCAGGCGGCGTTGTTGGCGCGCATGCTGCCGGTGGTCCGCGACGTTCGCCGCATCGGCTCGGCGGCGCTGGATCTGTGCATGGTGGCCTCGGGCCGGCTGGACGCCTACTACGAGCACGGCCTGAAGGTGTGGGACCGCGCCGCGGGCGCGCTGATCGCCGCCGAGGCGGGGGCCCGGGTGGTGCTGCCGGCGCACGACGCCACCGGGGCGGGATTGGTGCTGGCCGCCGCCCCCGGGATCGCCGACGAGCTGCTGGCGGTCCTGGAGCGGTTCAACGGCCTGGATCCGATCCTGGATTGAGCGCCTCAGCAGCTGCTGGCGTGAATCTTGGCCAGCAGCGTGGGATCTGACGGCTCGGTGGCGCCGGGCCGCAGGGTGGCGAGCACGGCGTCGATGTCGTCGTTGTGGGCCAACGCGCTGAAGTCGGTTCCCAAGGCCAGGTCGACGGAGTCGTCGGCGCGGCTGTCGTTGAACAGTTCGGTGCACGGTGCCACCAGCCACACCGCCGCGGCGGTGGCCTGTCCGGCGGTGCCGAAACGGATTTGGCCTTGGCAGGCGAGCCGGGTGCCGGCGTAGAGCGGGTCGTTGGCGGCGGTCGGCTGCGCGAAGCCGAGGTCTTTCATCGCCCCGGCGACGTCGCCGGCCTGCCCGCCCCGGCCGCTGGCGTTGAGGACGCGGACCTTGGTGTCGGCGAGCTTGGCGGGCGCGACGTCCATCATGGCGCTGCGCGACACCTGCTCACCGAGCTGGGCCGACGCCGAACCGGTCGCCTGCGGCGGGGGATTGCACACCACCGCCTCGTGCACCTTGGCGGGCCGGGTCAGCGCCACGGTCCAGACGACCGCGGTGGCCACTGCGAGCAAAATCACCACGACGATCGCGGGCTTGGGGTTGCGTCGACGGAAGGGCCGACCATGCTTGTCAAAAGCTGTACCCTCGGTGATTTGCGTGACCACAGCTGCACTCTAGTCGCACCCCAAACCCACTGTTCAGAAGCGAGCGCAAGGGTGAAAATGGGTGTGTGAGGTAAATCACACCTTAATGGGCCGTGATACGGGCACGAATCATTTGGTGGATGCGTTCGACGCTGGTACAAAGCGATGCTTGAGATTTACGAGGGCATGCAGAGGCAAGCAGAGGCAATAGGGCAGGGGAATAGATATGCCTACCGATTATGACGCTCCACGGCGCACCGAGACGGACGACGTTTCGGAGGACTCGCTGGAGGAGCTCAAAGCGCGACGGAACGAGGCGGCCTCGGCCGTCGTCGATGTCGACGAATCTGAATCCGCTGAGAATTTCGAACTGCCCGGCGCCGACCTGTCCGGTGAAGAACTCTCGGTCCGTGTCGTTCCGAAGCAGGCTGACGAGTTCACCTGCTCGAGTTGCTTTCTGGTGCAACACCGCAGTCGGCTGGCCAGCGAGAAGAACGGCGTGATGATCTGTACCGACTGCGCGGCCTGATAGCTGCCGCTACGTTGTCAGGGCCGACAGCACCCGTTCCGGGTGACGGCAACTCACCAGCCAGTACGGCGTCGGGTCGTCCGGGTCGTCGAGGACGATCAGGATCATCGGCGCCACCCACGCCCTGTGCAGCACGTAGGCCGCCGGGTCGAGCTGGCGGCCCAACGCCGCGGATTTGGCCGAGGGCGCTACCTGTGCGGACCGGGCGATCGCGGTGACCGGCAGGTGCGCGGGGCCCGCCCACAGTTCCACTTCCCCCGGCACGGACGGGTTGGCGGTGACCCGGATCTCGACGCGCCCCAGCCACAACAGCGCCGCGCCCGCCACCGTGAAGAGTGCCGCGTACGGCCACCACGAGGAGTGGCGGGTGACGCCCATGTTGAACTCGAACGCGAGGATGCCGGCGAGCGCGAGGGCCGGTGGCCACCACCACCACGGAACCCACAATCGTTCGCGATACCGCACGTTGTGCGGCGCGACGCGGGTATCGGACACGCAGTCAAGGGTAATCTGTGGCCCCGTGTCGACCAGTCTGGCCATCGTCCGCCTTGACCCCGAGCTTCCGCTGCCCGCCCGCGCCCACGAAGGCGACGCCGGGATCGATCTCTACAGCGCCGAGGACGTCAAGCTCGAGCCCGGGCGGCGCGCCCTGGTGCGCACGGGTGTGGCGGTCGCCATCCCGTTCGGCATGGTCGGGCTGGTCCATCCTCGGTCGGGATTGGCTGCGCGCGTTGGGCTTTCGATCGTCAACAGTCCCGGTACCATCGACGCGGGCTACCGCGGCGAGATCAAGGTCGCGCTGATCAACCTCGATCCGACCGAGCCGATCGTGGTGCATCGCGGCGACCGCATCGCCCAGCTGCTGGTGCAGCGGGTCGAGTTGGTGGAGCTGGTCGAGGTGTCGTCGTTCGACGAGGCCGGGTTGGCCGAAACGTCCCGTGGCGACGGTGGTCACGGTTCCTCCGGCGGACACGCGAGTCTGTGATGCGCCGGCGAGCAGGGCGAAGCGATGAAAAGGAGCGGCGCTGATGGCTGCATTCGGTAAGCGCTCACGCAAGGACGACAGCGCTTCGGCCGCGGACGCCCGGGCGGACGAGGCCGTGACGCCGGGCGCCGACGAGCCCGCCGCCGAGGAACTCGAGGGCCCGTTCGACATCGAGGACTTCGACGATCCCGCCGTCGCCGAGCTGGCCCGGCTCGACCTGGGCTCGGTGCTGATCCCCATGCCCGAGGCCGGCCAGCTGCAGGTCGAGTTGACCGAAACCGGTGTCCCGAGCGCGGTCTGGGTCGTCACGCCCAACGGTCGTTTCACCATCGCCGCCTACGCGGCGCCCAAGACGGGTGGGCTGTGGCGTGAGGTGGCCGGCGAGCTCGCCGAGTCGCTGCGCAACGACTCCGCCCAGGTCAGCATCAAGGACGGGCCGTGGGGGCGCGAGGTGGTCGGCACCGCCACCGGCGTGGTGCGCTTCATCGGCGTCGACGGCTACCGCTGGATGATCCGCTGCGTCATCAACGGCGCCCACGAGACGATGGAGGCGCTCGAGCAGGAGGCGCGAGCGGCGTTGGCCGACACCGTGGTTCGGCGCGGCGACACGCCCCTGCCGGTGCGCACACCGCTGGCCGTGCAGCTGCCCGAGCCGATGGCCCAACAGCTGCGCGAAGCCGCCGCGGCGCAACAGGCCGCCCAACAAGCGGATGCGCAGCAATCCGAGGACCAGCAGGCCCCCGCCGACCAGCCGGCCGCGCGCCGCAGCGCCGACGGGTCGGCGATGCAACAGCTGCGCACCACCACCGGCGGCTGAGACCCCGGCTAGCCCAGCTCGGCCAGCGCCGCCAGGCAGGCCGCGCCCAGGGCGGCGGGATCCGCGCCGATCTGATCCAGCGTCACCGTGCGCAGCGCCGCGCGCGGCGCCGCGGCGACCCAGTCGAGGCCGGCCTGCAGCGGATGGATCGGGTCGTCGACCGCGGCCGCCACCGCCAGCGGCGCGGCCAGCCCGGCCAGCTCGTCGCAGCTCGGCGCGACGTAGGCGGCCGCCTCCTCCATGGCGTCCGGAAGGTGCGGCCACTGGGCGCCCCACGAGCGGGTCAGCTCGTCGGCCAGCCACGGGGGGCTGGACGCCCGCATCTGGGTCGTCGTCGCCGCCAGTCCGTCGGCTCGCAGCCGGGAGGCCGAGTACCGCGCCGCGAGGGCGGCCGGCGCCTCACCGGGCGCCCCCGCCCACGCCGGCAGCGCGGCCAGCACCGCGACCGCCCGGTCCGGATGGGCCAGCGCCCAGGCCGCCGCGACCGCCGCGCCGATCGACACGCCGCCGACGGCGATCGGGCCTTCCCGCGCCGCGGCATCCAGCGCCGCCAGGTAGCCCTCGATCAGCCGGTCGGGACGCGGCGGCGGGGTCACCAATACCGCGCCGACGTGGGCCAGCGGGCCCGAAAACGCCCGCTGAACGTAGTCGTCGTCGGAGCCGGTTCCGGGCAATAACACCGTCGTGACACCGTTCAGATCGACCACCACCCCTCGATAGTGCACGGCGTTGACCTGCGGTCCAACATCACGTTTGAGTCGGTTGGCGCTGGGGAACCAAGAGGTCTACGGTGTCCGTTGGCATAGAGGAAGCATCGAAGCTTTTATCGTCAGGAGTGGCCATGGGGGCCCAAGGGTATCTGCGCCGGCTGACCCGTCGGTTGACGGAGGATCCGGAGCAACGCGACTCTGAGGAACTGTCCGACGAAGTCGCCAGCACCGGCGCGCAACGGGCTATCGATTGCGAGCGTGGCCAGGAGGTCACGATGGTCGGCACGCTGCGCAGCGTGGAATGCAACGGCAGGGCCTGCGCCGGCGGGGTTCGCGCGGAATTGTTCGACGGCAGCGACACCGTCACGCTCGTGTGGCTGGGCCAGCGCCGCATCCCGGGCATCGACTCGGGCCGCACCCTGCGCGTGCGGGGCCGCCTCGGCAAGCTCGAGAACGGAACCAAGGCGATCTACAACCCGCACTACGAAATTCAACGGTGACCGTCCCGGAAGGATTGGGCGGGGCCACCCCGCCCGCCCGGGAGCCGGGCTCATCGGAACAAACCACTAGTCGCATCAGCCCCGAGCGCCTGCTGGCGCAGGCGGGCGGCGTCAGCGGCGTCATCTACTCGTCGCTCCCGGTGGTCGTCTTCGTCATCGTCTCGAGCGTGTCGGGACTGGTCCCGGCGATCGCGGCGGCGCTGGGGGTGGCCGCGCTGGTCTTGCTGTGGCGGCTGATCCGGCGGGATTCCCCACAGCCGGCGTTGTCCGGGTTCTTCGGCGTGGCGCTGTGCGCGCTGATCGCCTACGTGCTGGGGGAGTCCAAGGGCTATTTCCTGCTGGGCATCTGGATGTCGCTGGTGTGGGCGGTGGTGGTGGCGGCGTCGGTGGCGATCCGCCGGCCGCTGGTGGGCTACGCGTGGAGCTGGGCCACCGGCCGCGGGGACGGCTGGCGCAGCGTTCCAAAGGCCGTCCTTGCGTTCGACATCGCCTCGCTGGGCTGGGTGCTGGTGTTCACCTCCCGCTTCGTGGTCCAGGGGCTGCTCTACGACGCCGATCGGACCGGGTGGCTGGCGGCGGCGCGGATCGGGATGGGCTGGCCACTGACCGTGCTGGCCGCGCTGGCGACCTACGCGGCGATCAAGTCGGCGCAGCGGGCCATCGCGGCGGGCGCCGAGCTGGCACCCCGTAGCGTCGGCGACTAGCCCAACAGCAGCTTCTGCAGGTCCTCTTCGGCCTCGGCGACGGCGACGAACAGCAGCTCGTCGCCGCCTTCGAGCGGCTCGTCCTCCTCGGGCACGATGACCCGAGGGCCGCGCAGGATCGTCACCAGCGAGGTGTCGCGCGGCAGCTGCAGTTTGCGCAC
The DNA here is from genome assembly GCF_000709305.1 of Mycobacterium sp. TKK-01-0059. Classification (NCBI taxonomy): domain Bacteria; kingdom Bacillati; phylum Actinomycetota; class Actinomycetes; order Mycobacteriales; family Mycobacteriaceae; genus Mycobacterium; species Mycobacterium sp. TKK-01-0059. Next base: position 66,234 of record NZ_KL446993.1, on the reverse strand, counting down.
CGGCTTGCCGCCCCACGGCGTGTCATCGGGCAGCGTGATCTCGACGAGGTTGGCCTGCCCCTTGCGGAACTCCATCAGCCGCACCAGATCGCCGACGGCGACGGCCTCCTCGATGAGCGACGCCAGCATGCGCGGTGTCGACACCGCGACGTCGACGCCCCAGGCGTCGGTGAACAGCCACTCGTTGCGCGGGTCGTTGACCCGGGCCACCACCCGGGGCACCGCGAATTCGGTTTTGGCCAAGAGGCTTAGCACGACGTTGGCCTTGTCATCGCCGGTGGCGGCCACCACCACGTCGAACTCCTGCATGTGCACCGATTCCAGCAGGGTCAGCTCGCACGCGTCGCCCAGGCGCCAGTGCGCGGCCGGGATGGCGTCGACGTCGACGTGGTCGGGGTTGCGCTCGATCAACGTCACGTCGTGGCCGTTGCCGATGAGTTCCCGCGTGACCGAGCGACCGACCGCACCGGCACCGGCAACCGCTACCTTCATATGCGCCGTCCCCTCACAGCCGGTCCCGAATTCATCACAGGTCTTCGCTCGGTGGTAGCGCGGCGATGGCGACCGCCTCGGCGGCGCGCCCGGATATCGCCGCGACATAGACCTGGTCGCCGGCCTGGATCACCGACTTCGGCTCGGGCAGGACGCCGGCCCCGAATCGGATCAGGAAGGCGACCCGCGCGCCGGTGGCCTGCTCGAGATCGGTGACCCGGTGGCCGATCCAGTCCTCGTGCAGGACGACCTCGGAGACGGCGACCGTGCCGGTCGGGTCGCGCCACTTGGCCGTCTCGGTCTCCCGCAGCAGGGCATTGAGCAGGCGGTCGGTGGTCCAGGGCACGGTCGCGATGGTCGGGATGCCCAGGCGCTCGTAGACCTCGGCGCGCTTGGCGTCGTAGATGCGGGCCACGACCCGCTTGACGCCGAACGTCTCCCGCGCCAGGCGCGCGGAGATGATGTTGGAGTTGTCACCGGAGGACACCGCGGCGAACGCGTCCGCCTCTTCGATACCGGCCCTCAGCAGTACATCTCGGTCGAATCCCTGCCCCAGGACCCGCTCGCCGGCGTATTCGGGGCTGAGCCGGTTGAAGGCCGTGCTGTCGCGGTCGATGACGGCCACGTCGTGACCGATGCGGGACAGCCCGTCGGCGACCGAGGAGCCGACACGGCCGCAGCCCATCACTACTACTCGCACTTGTGGTCCTCTCGGCCGCGTCCTGCGCCCTTCGTCGGCAACGCACGTGGGCAAGCCGTTTCGGTCGGCGAACATTCTCGTCCACGAACGCTACCGTCAAACCCGTCTGGGCTTACTCTTGGCTCTCGTGTCCAAACTTTCAACCGCCACTCGTCGGTTGCTTATCGGCCGGCCGTTTCGCAGCGACCGGCTCAGCCACACCCTGTTGCCCAAGCGGATCGCCTTGCCGGTGTTCGCCTCCGACGCGTTGTCCTCGGTGGCATATGCGCCCGAGGAGGTCTTCCTCATGCTCTCGGTGGCGGGGGTCTCGGCGTACGCGCTGACGCCGTGGATCGGACTCGCCGTGGCGGCGGTCATGTTGGTGGTGGTGGCCAGCTACCGGCAGAACGTCCACGCCTACCCCTCCGGTGGCGGCGACTACGAGGTGGTCACCACCAACCTGGGTGAGACGGCGGGCCTCGTCGTGGCGAGCGCCCTGATGGTGGATTACGTTCTGACCGTGGCGGTTTCGACGGCGTCGGCGATGGCGAACATCGGCTCGGCCATCCCGATCGTGGCCGAGCACAAGGTGTTCTTCTGTGTGGCCTCCATTCTGCTGGTGATGGCGCTGAACCTGCGCGGGGTACGCGAATCCGGGGTGGCGTTCGCCATCCCGACGTATGCGTTCATCATCGGGGTCCTCGTCATGATCGGCTGGGGCCTGTTCCGGATCTTCGTGCTGGGTGATCCCTTGCGGGCGGAGTCCGCCGGTTTCCAGATGCACGCCGAACACGGCCAGGTCGTCGGTTTCGCGTTGGCGTTCTTGGTGGCGCGGTCGTTCTCCTCGGGGTGTGCGGCGCTCACGGGTGTCGAGGCGATCAGCAACGGGGTGCCGGCGTTTCAGAAACCCAAGTCGCGCAACGCGGCCACGACCCTGCTGATGTTGGGCGCAATCGCGGTGACGCTACTGATGGGCATCATCGTGCTGGCGCAGAAGATCGGCGTTCAGCTCGTCGAGGATCCCGCGACCCAGCTGAGCGGAACCCCGAAGGGGTACTACCAGAAGACCCTGGTCACCCAACTGGCGCAGGCGGTGTTCGGCGGCTTTCACGTCGGGTTCCTGCTCATCGCCACGGTGACCGCCCTCATCCTGGTGCTCGCGGCCAACACCGCGTTCAACGGATTCCCGGTGCTCGGTTCGATCCTGGCCCAGCACAGCTACCTTCCGCGCCAATTGCACACCCGCGGAGACCGGTTGGCGTTCTCCAACGGAATCCTGTTCCTGTCCGGGGTGGCCGTGCTGGCGATCGTGGCGTTCCGCGGCGAGGTCACCGCGTTGATTCAGCTCTACATCGTGGGCGTGTTCATTTCGTTCACCCTGAGCCAGATCGGCATGGTGCGGCACTGGACCCGGTTGCTGCGCACCGAGACCGATCCCGGGGTACGGCGCAAGATGATGCGCTCGCGGGTGGTCAACACGGTCGGATTGCTTTCCACCGGTGCGGTTTTGCTGGTGGTGCTGGTCACCAAGTTCGTCGCCGGGGCGTGGATCGCGCTGTTCGCGATGAGCCTGCTGTTCGGCATGATGAAGATGATCCACCGGCACTACAACACCGTGAACCGCGAATTGGCGCAGCAGGCCGAGGACGAGGAAGACGCGGTGTTGCCCAGCCGCAATCACGCCGTGGTGCTGGTGTCGAAGCTGCACCTGCCGACGCGGCGCGCGCTGGCCTACGCGAGGGCCACCCGTCCCGACGTTCTCGAGGCGGTGACGGTCAGCGTCGACGACGCGGAAACCCGTGAGCTGGTGCGCAAGTGGGAGGCGAGCGATATCAGCGTTCCGCTCAAGGTCATCGCCTCGCCGTATCGCGAAATCACCCGCCCCGTATTGGAATACGTCAAGCGGGCCCGGGAGGAGTCGCCGCGCACCGTGGTCACGGTGTTCATCCCGGAGTATGTGGTGGGGCACTGGTGGGAGCAGGTGCTGCACAACCAGAGCGCGCTGCGGCTCAAGGGCCGGCTGCTGTTCATGCCCGGCGTCATGGTGACTTCGGTTCCGTGGCAACTGAGTTCGTCCGAACGGCGCAAGACGTTGCAGCCGCACGTGGCGCCGGGCGACGCTCGCCGGGGTATTTTCGATTGACCCGCGAATCGACCCGCCCACCGCGCGGGGTGGCGCCCCCGGTGGGGGAGCTGACGTTGACCACCGGCGCCCCGGCCAACGGGGGCAGCTGCGTGGCGCACCACGAGGGCCGGGTGGTGTTCGTCCGGTACGCGCTGCCCGGTGAGCGGGTGCGGGTGCGGGTGACCGCGGACCGCGGATCCTATTGGCACGCCGAGGTTGTCGAGGTCCTCGAGCCGGCGGACGGCCGCACGGCGTCGCTGTGCCCGATCGCCGGGGTCGGCGGCGCCGGCTGCTGCGACCTGGCGTTCGCCGCCCCCGAGGTGGCGCGCACGCTCAAGGCCGAGGTGGTGGCCAATCAGCTGGAGCGCCTCGGTGGGCATCGCTGGAGCGGCGAGGCCGAACCGCTGTCGTCGCGACCCACGGGCTGGCGCACCCGCGTCCGCCTCGACGTGGGCGCCGACCGTCGACCGGGCTTTCACCGTTACCACAGCGACGATTTGGTGACCGACCTGCGTTGCGCGCAGCTGCCGGACGGCATGCTCGACGGGATCGCCGAGACCGAGTGGCCGCCGGCCGCCCAGCTGCACGTGGCCGTCGACGACGACGGCGCGCGCCATGTGGTGCGCACCCTGCGGCAGGGCAGACGCACGGCGACCAAGGTGATGGAGGGCCGCTACGAGGCGGTGCAGCGGGTGGCGGGGCGCACCTGGCAGGTGCCGGTGACCGCGTTTTGGCAGGCGCACCGCGACGCCGCGGCGACCTACAGCGGCCTGGTCGCCGACTGGGCGGCCGCCGGCGCCGGCATGAGTGCGTGGGATCTCTACGGTGGCGCAGGCGTTTTCGCCGCCGCGCTCGGCGAGGCCGTGGGGGCCTCGGGGCGGGTGCTCAGCGTGGACACCTCGCGCGCGTCGACGCGGGCCGCCCGCACCGCGCTGGCCGATCTGAGCCAGGTGCAGATCGTCACCGACTCGGTGCGGCGCGCGCTGGCGGCGCAGCGGGAAAGCGCCTCAACAGCAGATGTGGCGGTGCTTGACCCGCCGCGGGCGGGGGCCGGGCGCGAGATCATCGATCTGCTCGCCGCGGCCGGTGTCCCGCGTGTCGTGCACATCGGTTGTGAGGCAGCGTCTTTCGCGCGCGATATCGGGATCTATCTCGGCCACGGCTACGCCGTCGAGAAGATCAAGGTGTTCGACGCGTTCCCGTTGACCCACCACGTCGAATGCGTCGCGCTGCTGACCCGCTAGCAACGCTGCTGCCAGCGATCCAGCACTGCCGGGATCTCATCGAGCAGGAAGGCGTAGAAGTCACGCATCCGCGTGAGCCGTTGCCCGGCAACACTATCCGGCCCGGTCGCCGCAATCCCGGCCTCGGCCGCGGTCTGCATCGCCGCAATCACGACGTTCTGGTTGGTGAAAAGGGTCGCCCACGCGTCGTCACGCAGCCGATAGTGATCCCGTCTGCTGCCGGGGGCGGGCGCCCGCTCGACCAGCCCTACGGAGGTGAGCATTTTCAGCGCGCCGGAGATCGCACCCGAGCTGGCCTGTAGCCGCTCGGCCAACTCGCTCATCGTCATGCTGGCCTGCTCGGTGAACAGCAAAGTGGCCAGCACGCGGGCGGTCATGCGTTGCAGGCCGTGATTGACGAGTACGAGGGCGAGTCGTTCGGCCGCATCGCGGTCCTGTGCGCGTTCGGTCACTCGCACCCCTTTCGCGCGTTCGTCCTTCAGTAATTTCTGAAACTTCAGTATAGTGTGCTTCGGCGCTCCGGGAAGTCTGGTCGGAACTAGGTATCCGTATGCACGCGGTGCCGGCAGCCGGCACCGCGCTGACCCGGGAGGGAGCGAGCGCGTCCATGCAAAACCTGGGGGCGACAACCACATCGACGGACGCTGTGGCCGACGTGATCCGCGTCCGTGGACTCACGTTCGCCTACCCGAAGGCGCGAGAACCCGCCGTGCGGGGCATGGACTTCACCGTCGGTCGTGGTGAGATCTTCGGTTTCCTGGGTCCCAGCGGGGCAGGGAAGTCGACGACGCAGAAACTTCTCATCGGCCTGCTTCGCGGCCACGGCGGCCAGGCCGCGATCTGGGGCAGGGACCCGCTGGCCTGGGGTGCTGATTACTACGAGCGCATCGGTGTCTCGTTCGAACTGCCCAACCACTACCAGAAGCTGACCGGGTTGGAGAACCTGCAATTCTTCGGATCGTTGTACGCGGGCGCGACGCTGGATCCGATGCACCTGCTGGACGCGGTGGGCCTGGCGGACGACGCCCACACCCGAGTCGGCATGTACTCCAAGGGAATGCAGATGCGGCTCACCTTCGCCAGATCGCTGATCAACGATCCCGAACTGCTCTTCCTCGACGAGCCCACCTCCGGCCTTGACCCGGTCAACGCCCGCAACGTCAAGGACATGATCCTGGACCTGAAGGCACGCGGCCGCACGGTGTTTCTCACCACCCATGACATGGCGACCGCCGACGAGCTGTGCGACCGCGTGGCCTTTGTCGTCGACGGGGCGGTCGTCGCTATGGACACGCCCGCCGAGCTGAAAATCGCCCGCAGCCAGCGGCTGGTACGGGTGGAATACCGGGACGACAACGGGCGTCTGCAGACCGCCGAGTTCGGAATGGACGGCCTGGCCGACGATCCGGCGTTTCATGCGATGCTGCGCGACCACCACGTCGAGACCATCCACAGCAGGGAGGCCAGCCTCGACGATGTCTTCGTCGAGACGACCGGAAGGCGGCTGAAATGACCAGGTTGGCGAGCGCGCTGCGACTCGAGCTGACGCTGCAAGTGCGGCAGAAGTTTCTGCACGCCGCCGTTTTCTCCGGTCTGATCTGGCTGGCCGTGCTGCTGCCCATGCCGGCGGGCCTGCGCCCGGTCGCGGAACCGTATGTGCTCGTGGGCGACATCGCGATCATCGGGTTCTTCTTCATCGGGGGCACCGTGTTCTTCGAGAAGCAGGAGCGCACGATCGGTGCGGTGATTTCCACGCCGCTACGGTTCTCCGAATACCTCGTCGCCAAACTGGCTGTGCTGCTCGGTATTTCGCTGTTCGTGGCGGTGACTGTCGCGACCATCGTGCATGGGCTCGGCTATCATCTCGCCCCGCTGGTGCTCGGCGTGGCGCTCGGGACCCTGCTGATGCTGCTGGTGGGCTTCGTTACCTCGCTGCCGTTCTCCTCGGTGACCGATTGGTTCCTGGCGGCGACCATCCCACTGACGGTCATGCTGGTGCCGCCGGTCGTGTACTACTCCGGACTGTGGCCGAATCCCGTGCTCTACCTCGTCCCCACGCAGGGACCGCTGTTGCTGCTGGGGGCCGCCTTCGATCAGGTGAGCCTGGCGCCGTGGCAGGTGGTGTACGCGGTGCTGTATCCGGCCGCGTGCCTGGCGGCGCTTGGCCGGGCGGCCAAGGCGATGTTCGGCCGCTACGTCATCGAAAGGTCGGGTGCGCTCTGATGGCGATGTCGGGACACGTCAGCGCGCGGGCGTTGGTGGCGTTCGGCCGCAACGACATTCGCGGCACCTATCGTGATCCACTGCTGTGGATGATCGTGGTCGCCCCCGTCCTGTGGACCACCGGCGTCGCACTCCTCACCCCGCCCATCACCGAGATGCTGGCCGATCGCTACGCGTTCGATCTGGTGCCCTACTACCCGCTGGTTCTCACCGCGTTCCTCCTGCTGACCAGCATCATCATCACCGGCGCGATCGCCGCGTTCTTGGTTCTGGACGAGGTCGACGCCGGCACGCTGACCGCGCTGCGGGTGACACCGGTGCCGCTGTCAGCCCTGTTCGCCTACCGCGCAACCACGGTCATGGTCGTGACCACCGCCTACGTGTGCGCGACCATGTCGCTCAGCGGTATCCTGCGGCCCGGCCTCGTCGGCGCGTTGATCCCGATCGGACTGCTGGCGGGGCTGTCGGCGGTCGTGACCCTGCTGCTGATAGTTGCCCTGGCGAACAACAAGATTCAGGGCCTGGCCATGGTCCGCGCGCTGGGCATGCTCATCGCCGGACTGCCCTGCCTGCCGTGGTTCATCGACTCCGGCTGGAACCTCGCCTTCGGCGTGCTGCCGCCCTATTGGGCCGCCAAGGCGTTCTGGGTCGCCAGCGACTCCGGCACGTGGTGGCCGTATCTTGTCGGCGGGGTGGTGTACAACCTGGCGATTGCCTGGCCGTTGTTCCGCCGCTTCCGCGCCAAATACTGAGCCCGTTTAGGCCATCACGAAATACCGCAGCCACAGGTACAACGCGGACAGCGCGACGGAGACGGCGGTGACGACCGCGCCCTTGCGGGTGAATTCCCAAAAGGAGATGGGATTGTCGGCGCGGCTGGCGATCCCGAGCAGGACGATGTTGGCGCTGGCGCCGATGGCGGTCAGGTTGCCGCCGAAGTCCGTGCCCAGCGCGAGCGACCACCACAAGACGCCGGGGTTGGCGTGATCGCCCAGGGCGGGGACGAGGTCGGCCACCACCGGCGCCATCGTCGCGGCATACGGAACGTTGTCGACGACCCCGCTGATGACGACCGAGGCGACCAGGATGATCATCGTCGCGGTCAAGGTGTTCCCGCCGGTCGCGGAGATCGCCACGCGGGCAAGCTGTTTGACCACACCCGTCTTCACCAGCGCGCCGACCATGATGAACAGGCCGGCGAAGAACAGCAACGTGTCCCACTCCACGCTGGACAGGTACTCGGCGGGCTTGAGCCGCGACGCCACGACCAGGATGCCGGCGCCCAACAGCGCCACCACCGAGGGCTCCATGTGCAGCGGCGAGTGGGCGATGAACGCGGTGAATACCGCCAGCAGGACCGCGCCGCACGTGACGAGCAGGCGGGGATCGCGAATCGCCTCCTTTTCTTCCAGCGACATCACATCGGCGACCCGCTCGGGGTCGACGCTGAACGCCCCGCGAAAAAGGCGTGGCAGCAACGCGATCAGGACGGCCATCACGATGATGACGATCGGCGCCAGGTGGATGAGGAAGTCGTTGAACGTCAGGCCGGCCTTGCTGGCGATGATGATGTTGGGCGGGTCGCCCACCAGGGTCGCCGCGCCGCCGATGTTCGATGCGAACACCTCGGCCATCAGGAACGGCGCCGCGTTGAGCGCCAGACGTTCGCACACCAGCAGCGTGACCGGGGCGACGAGCAACACGGTGGTGACGTTGTCGAGCAGGGCCGAGGCGATCGCGGTCACCAGGGCCAGCAGGATCATGACGCGCAACGGGGATCCGCGGGCGCGTTTGGCCGACCAGATCGCCACGTACTCGAACACGCCGGTCTGCCGCAGCACGCTGACGATGATCATCATGCCCAGCAGCAAAAAGATGACGTCCCAATCGATTCCGGTGCCGCGCGAGTAGAAGATGTCATCGGAATGAATGATCGGCAGGGTGACCACGATCGCGGCGCCGGCCAGGGCCACGAACGTCTTGTTGACGCGATCGCTGGCGATCAGGACGTAGGCGACCGCGAAGACCAGGATCGCGATGACGCTCATCGATGTGCCTGTGGCATCAGGGTTTCAGCGCGGCGGCGAGCACCCGCGACGCCGTGATCACCCCGACCAGCCCGCCGTCTTTGACCACCGCGACGAGCGGGCTGCGCAGCCGGGCCATGAGCGCGGCCACCTCGATGATCGTGTCGTCGGCGTTGGCCGGGGGCACGTCGACCAGGTGGTCGGGCAACACGTCGCGCACCTTCTTGCCGCTCAGTTTTTCCGCGCAACGGTCGGCGGTCGATTCGTTGAGCACGCCGGCCAGCGACGGGTCGTCCTGCACGTAGCGGGGCACGATGAAGCGGACGACCTGGGAGGCGGGCAGCACCGCGTAGGGACGCCCCGCGCCGTCGGTGACCAACAGCCCGGGCAGCCGGTGCTCGGCCAGCATGCGGGCGGCGTCCAGGGCGTCCGCGTCAATGCTGACGACGGGGAAGTCCTCGGCGATCTGCTCGGCGCGCACACTGCGACGATACGTCCGGGCGTGGGGGGCGGCGAGGTCGAGACTCATGGCGTACTCCGGGGTCGGACGGACACGTGCCGACCAGGCTTCCCGGCTCACCGCGCATTGACGCTACCAAACCCGCGCGTGTGGCTGCGTAGACTGACGGGATGCTGGAACAGATCCGCGGGCCCGCTGATCTGCAGCACCTTTCTGCGCATCAGCTCCGCGAATTGGCCGCCGAGATTCGCGAGTTCCTGATTCACAAGGTCGCTGCCACCGGGGGACATCTCGGGCCGAATCTCGGCGTGGTCGAACTGACGCTCGCGCTGCACCGCGTGTTCGACTCGCCGCACGATCCGATCATCTTCGACACCGGCCATCAGGCCTACGTCCACAAGATGCTGACGGGACGTTCCCACGAGTTCGAAACCCTCCGCAAAAAGGGTGGGCTGTCCGGGTATCCATCGCGCGCCGAGAGCGAACACGACTGGGTGGAGTCCAGCCACGCCAGCGCCGCGCTGTCCTACGCCGACGGACTGGCCAAGGCGTTCGAGCTGAGCGGGCACCGCAACCGGCACGTGGTCGCGGTGGTCGGCGACGGGGCGCTGACCGGCGGCATGTGCTGGGAGGCGCTGAACAACATCGCCGCGTCGGGCCGCCCGGTGATCATCGTCGTCAACGACAACGGGCGCAGCTACGCCCCGACGATCGGCGGCGTGGCCGACCATCTCGCCACGCTGCGGCTGCAACCGGTCTACGAGCAGGCCCTGGAACGGGGCCGCGACGCGCTGCGGGCGCTGCCGCTGGTCGGCCGGCTCGCCTACCGGGTGATGCACAGCGTCAAGGCCGGCATCAAGGACTCGTTGTCACCGCAGCTGCTGTTCACCGACCTGGGGCTGAAGTACGTGGGCCCCGTCGACGGCCACGACGAACGCGCGGTGGAGGCCGCGCTGCGCCACGCCCGCGGCTTCGGGCGCCCGGTGATCGTGCACGTGGTGACCCGCAAGGGGATGGGCTACGCGCCCGCCGAGGACGACGAAGCCGAGCAGATGCATTCCTGCGGGGTGATCGATCCCCTGACCGGCCAGGCGACCAGCGTCCCCGGCCCGGGCTGGACGGCGACCTTCTCCGATGCGCTCATCGGCTACGCCCGCAAGCGCCGCGACATCGTCGCCATCACCGCGGCCATGCCCGGCCCCACCGGGCTGACGCCGTTCGGGCAGCAGTTTCCCGATCGCCTGTTCGACGTCGGCATCGCCGAGCAACACGCCATGACGTCGGCGGCCGGCCTGGCCATGGGCGGGATGCACCCGGTGGTGGCCATCTATTCGACGTTCCTCAACCGCGCCTTCGACCAGATCATGATGGACGTGGCGCTGCACCGGCTGCCCGTCACCATGGTGCTGGACCGGGCCGGGATCACCGGATCCGACGGCGCCAGCCACAACGGCATGTGGGACCTGTCGATGCTGGGCATCGTGCCCGGCATGCGGGCGGCCGCCCCCCGCGACGCCACCCGGTTGCGCGAGGAACTCGGCGAGGCGCTCGACGTCGACGACGGGCCGACGGCGCTGCGCTTCCCCAAAGGTGATGTGGGCGAGGACATCCCGGCGATCGAGCGCCGGGGTTCGGGCATCTCGGGCGTCGACGTGCTCGCGGTCCCGGCCGGCGGATGCAACCACGACGTGCTGCTGGTGGGGGTCGGCGCGTTCGCCCGGATGGCGCTGGCGGTGGCCAAGCGCCTGCAGGATCAGGGGATCGGCGTCACGGTCATCGACCCGCGCTGGGTGCTGCCCGTCTCGGACAACCTGCTCGACCTGGCGGCGCGGCACAAACTGGTCGTCACCTGCGAGGACAACGGGGTCAACGGCGGCGTGGGTTCGGCGGTGTCGGCCGCCCTGCGCCGCGCCGAGATCGACGTTCCGTGCCGCGACGTTGGCCTGCCGCAGCGGTTCTACGAGCACGCCTCCCGGGGCGAGCTGCTGGCGGACCTGGCCCTGACGGATCAGGATGTGGCACGCCGCATCACCGGGTGGGTCGCCGCCCTGGGCAGCAGCGAGGCGGAAGCCGAGATTCGGGAGCACCTCGACTAATCGGCCTCCTCGGTGCCTTCCGCCTGCAGCGCCCGGGCCAGCACGGGATCCACCAGCTCCCGCTGCCAGGGCCGGGCCTGCCCGGCCCGCAGAAACGCCTCGACGGCCTCGAAGGGATCCGGCGCGGCCTCCCAGTCCCAGCACAGCCGTCGCACCAGGTCCGGCGAGACCAGGTTCTCGGTGGGGACGTGCACCCGCTCGGAGACCTCAGACAGCGCCGCCCGCGCGGCCTCGAGCCGCGCGGCGGCCTCCGGTTTGCGCCGGCTCCACCGCGCGGGGGGCGGCGGCCCGTTCGGCGGTTCGGCGTCCACGGGCGGATTCTTGTTCTGGCGCGCGGCCTCCAGCGCCGCCAGCCACGTCGCGGCGCTGCGGCGTTGATTGCGCCCCCCGAACACGGGCAGGGCGACCAGTTCCTCGACGGTCGTCGGGTTGGCCAGCGCGGCGTCGATGATGGCCGAGTCCGGAAGGATGCGCCGCGGCGCGATGTCGCGGCGCTGCGCGATCTGGTCGCGCGTCAACCACAATTCGCGCACCGCGGCCAGGCCGCGCTTGTCGCGCACCCGATGGATCCCCGACGTTCGTCGCCACCGGTCCCGTCGCACCGCGGCACCCGGATCTTTCCAGCCCGTGTCCCGCAGGTAGTCGAATTCCTGTGCGGCCCAATCGGTTTTGCCCTGCCTGGCGAGGACCTCCGCGATCGCCGCGCGCAGCTCGATGAGCAGTTCCACGTCCAGCGCGGCGTAGTTGAGCCATTCGGCGGGCAGGGGCCGCTTGGACCAGTCCGCCGCGCCGTGGCCCTTGGCCAGCCCGAAACCCAGCAGCCGCTCGACCATGGTGGCCAGGTTCACGCGTTCGAACCCGGCCAGGCGGCCCGCGAGCTCGGTGTCATACAGCGCGGGTGGCCGCATGCCCACCTCCGCCAAGCAGGGCAGGTCCTGATCGGCCGAGTGCAGGATCCATTCGTCGGTGCCCAGCACCTCGGCCACCGGCCGCAGCGCCTCCAGCGGGTCGCGGCCGTGGCTCACCGGGTCGATCAGCACGGTGCCGGAGCCCGCCCGGCGGATCTGGATCAGGTAGGCCCGGTTGGAGTAGCGGAAACCCGACGCCCGCTCGGCGTCCACCGCGAACGGCCCGCGCCCACGGTCCAGGCGCTGCGCCGCGGCCTCGATTTCGTACACGCTCACCGAGATGGGCGGGACGCCTTCGGCCGGGCGTGGAAGTGGGGTGGGGGCGGGTTCGGTGCTGCCGGGCGCGCTGCTGCCCGGCCCGTCGGGCGACGGTTCGCCCATGCTAGGCGCGTGACCGCGAGCTCAGGTCGGTGACTCCGGCGGGCGGCAGGCCCGCGGCGTGCTCCAGCACCTCGCAGAACGCCTCGACATGCGCGCCGACCGCGGGCGACGTGGCGGTCCAGGACGCCCGCAGCTCGAGCTGGTGGGCGCGCGGCGGCCCCGAGATGTCGCCGTAGCGCACCGAGGTGGTGGCGGTGACGGTGCCGCCCAGCGCGACGACGTGTTCCATGCGTGACTCCAGTGCCTCGACCAGCCAGCTCCACGCTACTTCGGGCAGCAGCGGATCGACGGCCTCGCTGGGGTCGAGGTCGGCCTGGATGTAGGCGACCATGCGGATGGTGCCGTCCCACGCGTCGGCCCCTTCGGGGTCATACAGCAGGATCAGCCGGCCGAAGGCGTCGCCGTCGGACCGTTCGGGGATGATCTCGCGGTCGGGATGTTTGACCTCGGCGCCCAGCGCGTAGCTGTGGGGAGCGAGGCGTTGCGGCGGCCGGATCGGACCCAGCTCGATCTCCGGCCGCACGGCCACGGCGTTCATCGCCGCCACCGCCTCGCGGAAGGGGGCCGGTTCGGATGAGGTCACTTGGCACCGCTCCTCTTCATCCCGACCGCTCTGTATCGTCACGGCAGGGGTCACAGGGATCGACGGTAGACCCATCGGCTGACACGCTGCGACAGGCGCGCCGGGTTTCAAACCCGCCGCGACCAACCCGTTACCAGCCCTCCACCAAACGTATATGTCCTGCTCAGGTGGCAGATCCGCCGGTAAACCGGGCGGGGCGCTTCTCGCGGTGGGCGGCCAGGCCTTCCTGCACGTCGGGGCCGCTGAAGCTGAGGAATTCCAGGCCCACCGAGGTCTCGAAGGTGGGGCCCATCATGCGGTACCAGTGGTTGAGGCTGCGCTTGGTCCACTGGATGGCGTTCTGCGCGCCCTGCGCCAGGTTCTCGGCGATCCGGGTGGCGGTGGACAGGACGTCGTCGTCGTCGACGCAGGTGGAGACCAGGCCGATCCGCTCGGCCTCCTCGCCGAGCAGGGTTTCGCAGGTCAGCAGGTAGTACTTGGCCTTGGCCATGCCGACCAGCAGTGGCCAGCAGATCGCGGCGTGGTCGCCGGCGGCCACGCCGAGCTTGGTGTGCCCGTCGATCAGCTTCGCGGTCCGGCCCGCCACCGAGATGTCGGCCAGCAGCGCCACCACCAGGCCCGCACCCACCGCCGGCCCCCGGATCGCCGACACGACCGGGGTGTCGCAGTTGATCATGTTGTGCACCAGGTCGCGGGCTTCGCGCATGATGCGGATCCGGCCCTCATACTCGCCGATGGTCTCGGCGATCAGGTCGAAGCTGCCGCCGGAGGAAAAGGCCTTGCCCTCGCCGCGGACCAGGACGACGCGCACGGCCGGGTCGCGGTCGATCACCGGCCAGATGTCGGCGAGGTCGCGATGCATCTGCGGCCCCACCGAATTCAGCCCCGGGGAGTCGAGAACCAGCGTCAGCACGCCGTTCTCACCGAGCTCGCACCGCAGGCTGGGGAACTCGTCGTAATTGGCTGGGGGCTGGCTGACCGGCATCCGGGCTCCTGACGTTCAAACGGTTGCGGTCGCGATAGTACGCAGCGGGGTTCGGCGTTCTGCGGTCATGGCAGCATTGAGGCCGATGAACAGGCCCACGCACACCAGTGCGGACACTCGCCGCGACCTTCCCGAGTCGCCGTATCTGGCCGCGGCGGGCGGCCGAAAACCCCGCCGGATCCCGGTGTGGTTCATGCGGCAGGCCGGCCGGTCGCTGCCCGAATACCGGGCGCTGCGGGCCCAGCACGACATGCTGTCGGCGTGTTTCGACGCCGAGCTGGTCGGCGAGATCACCCTGCAGCCGGTGCGCCGGCACGACGTCGACGCGGCGATCCTGTTCTCCGACATCGTGGTGCCGCTGCTCGGCGCCGGCATCGACCTGGACATCGTCGCCGGGGTCGGTCCGGTGATCGAGTCGCCGGTGCGCACCGCGGCCGACGTCGCCGCGATCAAACCGCTTGAGCGGCAACGGGTTCAACCGATTTCCGACGCCGTGTCGCTGCTGGTGTCCGCGCTCGGCGATGTTCCGCTGATCGGTTTCGCCGGCGCGCCGTTCACCCTGGCGTCCTACCTGATCGAGGGCGGGCCCAGCCGCCACCACGCGCGCACGAAGGCGATGATGCTGGCCGATCCCGACAGCTGGCATGCGTTGATGAAGAAGCTGACCGACATCACCGTCGGCTTCTTGCGGGTGCAACTGGATGCCGGGGTGGACGCAATCCAGGTGTTCGACTCGTGGGCGGGGACGCTGTCGCTGGCCAACTACCGCGCCTACGTGCAGCCGCACAGCGCCCGGATCTTCGCCGCCCTGGCCGAGTACGGCGTGCCGATGACGCACTTCGGCGTCGGCACGGCCGAACTGCTGGGCGCGATGTCGGAGGTCGGCGCGACGGTGGTGGGCGTGGATTGGCGAACCTCGCTCGCCGACGCGGCGGCCCGGGTGGAACCCGGCACGGCGCTGCAGGGCAACCTCGATCCGGTGGTCCTGCTGGCGGGCTGGCCGGTGGTCGAACGCGCGGCGCGCGCCGTCGTCGACGACGGTCGGCGCGCGGTCGACGCCGGCGCCGCCGGTCACGTCTTCAACCTCGGCCACGGCGTGCTGCCCGAGACCGACCCCGCAGTGCTGACCGACCTGGTGTCGCTGGTCCACTCGCTATGACGTCCCGCTCGTATTGCGTTGTCGGGGGCGGGATTTCGGGGCTGACGGCGGCCTACCGGCTGCGCATGTCCCTCGGCGACGACGCGGCCATCACGCTGTTCGACCCGGGGGAGCGGCTCGGCGGGATCCTGCGCACCGAGCTGGTCGGCGGGGCGCCGATGGATCTGGGCGCCGAGGCGTTCGTGCTGCGCCGACCCGAGCTGCCGGCGCTGCTGGACGAGCTGAATCTGACCGGGCGCCAAGTGGTTTCGACCGGCGCCCGCCCGCTGATCTACAGCGGGCAACGGCTGCGCCCGCTGCCCACCGGCACGGTCGTGGGCATCCCGTCGTCGGCGGCGTCGGTGGCGGGATTGGTCGACAAGGCGACCGTCGCCCGCATCGACGCCGAACCCTCCCGCCCGTTGGAGTGGGTCGCCGGCAGCGACCCCGCAGTGGCCGACCTGGTGGGCGACCGGTTCGGCGACCAGGTGGTCTCGCGGTCGGTGGACCCGCTGCTGAGCGGGGTCTACGCGGGCTCGGCGGCCACCATCGGCCTGCGTGCGGCCGCGCCGACCGTGGCCGCGGCGCTGGACCGTGGCGCCGCCAGCCTGACCGACGCCGTCGGGCGGGTCCTGCCGCCGGCCACCGGCGCGCCGGTGTTCGGCGCGCTCGACGGCGGGTACCGGGTGCTGGTCGAGGAGCTCGCCGCGCGCGCCCGGGCGCGCTGGGTGCGCGCCGCCGCGTCGCGGCTCGAGCGCGCCGACGCGGGCTGGGCGGTGTTCGACGACACCGGCGCCCGCTGGCTCGCCGACGCGGTGATCCTGGCCGTCCCCGTGCATGAATCGTGCCGCCTGCTCGGCGGCATCGCGCCCCGCAGCGTCGCCGCGGCCGGGCGCATCACCAGCGCATCGTCGGTGGTGCTGGCGCTGGCCGTGCCGGCTGACACCGCGTTCCCCGACTGTTCGGGCGTGCTGGTGGCCACCGGGGAGCGGTTGCGGGCCAAGGCCATCACGCTGTCGTCCCGCAAGTGGGGCGCGCGGGCCGACGTGCAGCTGTTGCGGTTGTCGTTCGGGCGGTTCGGCGACCACGTGGCGGCCAGCACCTCCGACGACGAGCTGCTGGCCTGGGCGCTGGGGGATGTGGCCACGGTGTTCGGGCTCGACATCGACCCCGTCGACGTCCGGGTGCAGCGCTGGATCGACGCCATGCCGCAGTACGGCCCCGGCCATGCCGACCTGGTCGCCGAGGTGCGCGCCGGCCTGCCGCCGACGCTCGCGGTGGCGGGGAGCTACCTCGACGGCATCGGCGTGCCCGCCTGCGTCGGCGCGGCCGGGCGCGCGGCCGAGGATGTGATCAGGGCCATCGGAGGCCCGGACCCGCAAGTGGCACGATAGGTTTCATGGCCAAGCTCGACTACGACTCGCTCAACTCCCAGATTCGCTACCTGATGTTCTCGGTTTTCTCGGTGGAGCCGGGTGAGCTGGGCGAGGAGCGCGACGACGTGATCGACGAGGCGTCGACGTTCCTCAAGCAACAGGAGGAGCGCGGCGTCGTGGTGCGCGGCCTCTACGACGTGGCGGGCATGCGGGCCGACGCGGACTTCATGATCTGGACGCACGCCGAACGCGTCGAGGCGCTGCAGGCCACCTACGCCGATTTCCGCCGCACCACCGCGCTGGGACGGGCCAGCTCGCCCGTGTGGAGCAGCGTCGCCCTGCATCGGCCTGCCGAGTTCAACAAGAGCCACATCCCGGCGTTCCTGGCCGGCGAGGAGCCCGGCAACTACATCTGCGTGTATCCCTTTGTGCGGTCCTATGAGTGGTATCTGCTGCCCGACGAGGAACGCCGCCGCATGCTCGCCGAGCACGGCATGGCCGCCCGCGAATACAAGGACGTCCGCGCCAACACGGTCCCGGCGTTCGCGCTCGGCGACTACGAGTGGATCCTGGCGTTCGAGGCTCCCGAGCTGCACCGCATCGTCGACCTGATGCGGGAGCTGCGCGCCACCGACGCCCGCCGGCACACCCGCGAGGAGACGCCGTTCTTCACCGGCCCCCGGGTGGCCGTCGAGCAGTTGGTGAAAGCGCTGCCATGACAGCGCCCTTCGATCCGACCGACCCCACCCGTTTCGAGCAGATGTACCGCGACGACCGGACGTCGCACGGCCTGCCCACCGCCACGCCGTGGGACATCGGCGGCCCGCAACCGGTGGTCCAGCAGCTCGTGGCGTTGGGCGCGATCAAAGGCGAGGTGCTCGACCCGGGCACCGGCCCCGGCCACCACGCCATCTACTACGCCTCGAAGGGCTATTCGGCGACCGGCATCGACGGTTCGGCCGGCGCCATCGAGCGCGCCCGGGCGAACGCCGAAAAGGCCGGGGTGTCAGTCAATTTCGAGGTGGCCGACGCCACGAAGCTGGACGGGTTCGACGGCCACTTCGACACCGTGGTGGACTGCGCCTTCTATCACACGTTCAGCACCGAGCCCGAGCTGCGACGGTCCTACGCCGAGGCGCTGCGGCGCGCCACCAGGCCGGGCGCGCGGCTGTACATGTTCGAATTCGGCGAACACAACATCAACGGCTTCAAGATGCTGCGGTCGTTGTCCGAGAGCGACTTTCGCGACGTGCTTCCCGGCGCCGGGTGGGACATCACGTATCTGGGCACGACCACCTACCAGGTCAACATCAGCGCCGAGTCCATCGAGTTGATGGCCGCGCGCAATCCCGACATGGCCGACGAGGCGGCGAAGTTGCTGGAACGGTTCCGCGCCATGGAGCCCTGGCTCGACGGCAGTCGGGTGTACGCGCCGTTCTGGGAAGTGCACGCCACGCGGGTCGACTGAGGGCCTGGGCGTCACACCCGTCGCGTCTGTCACTGGGGGAGGGAAGGGGGCTTTTGCCCACCTCCCAGCGACAACGTGTTTCCCCTGGTCACACCCGTTAACGACGTTGTCGCTGGGAGGTGGGCACAAAGAATGCCCCCCGATTCTTGTGACTGCTGGGACTCAAGCCCCCGACGGCACCAGTCGCAGGCAGACCGAGTTGATGCAGTACCGCTGGTCGGTCGGCGTCGGGTAGCCCTCACCGGCGAACACGTGGCCCAGGTGGCTGTGGCAGTTCGCGCACAGCACCTCGGTGCGCGTCGTCCCCATCGAATGGTCGGGCCGCAGGATCACCGCATCGGATTTCGCCGGGTCGAAGAACGACGGCCAGCCGCAGTGCGACTCGAATTTCTCTGTGCTGCGGAACAATTCGGCACCGCAGGCGCGGCACTGGTACACGCCTTCGGTCTTGGTGTCGGTGTATTCACCCGTGAAGGGTCGCTCGGTGCCGGCTTGGCGCAGCACGTGAAACTCTTCCGGGGTGAGTTTCTGGCGCCACTCGTCGTCGGTCAGCTGCAGCTTCGGACGCGATACGTCGGGGGAGGTCATGCATCCACGGTAGCGCGCTGCCGCTCGGTCATCAGCCACGCCGGATCGATCCCGTCATCCTGCCGGTTGTCAGCCTTGGCATCGAGGTACCGGAAGTACAGCACGGTGAACACCACGATCAGCAGCAGCGACCAGCCGTAGGTGATCTTGAGGTACTCCAGCGCCCGGCCCCAGCGCATCCAGTTGAACAGCAGCCAGCGGTCCAGGGTCATGAAGCCGTAGATCCCCAGCCACGCGGGCCAGTTGCGGATCAACGAGTTGGGCAGCACGACCGTCATCAAAAACGGGAACAGCATCATCGAGTAGTAGCCCTGGGCCAGCGACGACACCAGGAACGACCACAGCAGTAGCACACCCGCGGAGTTGGTCAACCAGAACCGCGGGTCCCGGGTGCGGTAGTGGCGGTACAGCAGCCACAGGGCCCCAATGGCCAACAGCGTGAACAGGATTCGCAGGAACACGATCAGCCAGGTGGGCAGGCCGAAGTACACGCCGTTGCCCTCGATCGAGCTGTTGAAATAGTCGCGGGTGCCCAAAAAGTAGGGCACCGTGCGGGTCACGAAGTCCATCGGATCACTGACCAACGGCCACGCGGCCGCGTTGACGACGACGGGAATCACGAAGGCGGGCACCAGCGTCCGCCACTGGCGGTTCAGCACGGGCAGCAACAGCAACGGCAACAGCACCGGTTTGAGCGTCAGCGTCAGGCCGATCGCCACGCCGGCCCACCACTGCCGGCCGATCCGGCCGTCGAGCAGCCACCGCAAGAACAGCATCTCGGCGAGCAGCACGCAGCCGTTGATGTTGGTGAACACCAGCGTGTTGGTCACCGTCTCGGTGCAGAACATGGCCAGCAGCAGCGCGGGTGCGGCGACCGAGGACAGCGTGTAGTTGAACATCCGCAGCAGCAGATACCAGGCGGCCAGGATGGCCACGGTGTTGATCAGGATGAACAGGTAGCGCGACGGATACTCGGGCAGGTACCCGAACGGTGCCATCAGCAGCGTGCCGCCGGGCGGATACAGGTAGTGCGGATCGACGTAGTCGAAGTGCTCGTTGTAGATGTCCCAGCCGCGCCGGAAGTTCACCACCGCCCGGTAGACGGGTTTGAAGTCGTCGGTGATGTTGCCGTTGGTGGTGATGACGATGCTGCGGTGCAGCACCGAGAGGATGGCGATCGGCCACAGCGCGGACCGCAAGATGTTCGCCACGCTCGGCGCGCCGGCGCGGGGACGAAAGGCGGTCAGGAGCCGCTCGCGCGAGCCGGTTCGGATCGATTCAGCTGCCGTCACCAGCGCACCGTACACCGGCGCGCCGGCGCCGCTGAAGGCAGCATCAGGCCGGGCAGTAGGTGTCGGTGTTGGGCAATTTGCCGCTGCTGAGGTAGCCGTTCAGCGGCGCAACCGCGCAGCCCGAATAGATGCTGGCGCCATGTCCGATGCCCTGCCACATCACCCGCTTGCTGGCCGCGTTGGCGTTGATGATGCTGGCCGCGGTCGCCGCGACCCCGTCGGTCCCCACGATCGGGTCGTTCTGCACGCCGAGCAGCAGCACGTCGACCTTCAGGGTCTTCGGGGAGGGCGGCGGGGAACCGGTGGGCCAGTGCACGCACTTGACCATGTTGAGCGCGGCGACGGTACCGAACTGGGGATAGAGCTTGCCCCAGGCGACGAACAGCTCCCGCACCCGGTCCGGTGTCGGGCGGTTGACGGCGTCACTGCAGACGTTGACGAACTGGCCGTCGGAGTCCTGCACGGCGTTGGCGTGGTTGATCAGGTTGTTCAGCCCGTTGGTGTCACCGGAGCGGGCGGCCGCGAGCGCGTTGGCCAGGTCGGTCGTGGCGTTGACGCGACCACCGGACGGGAAGCCCAGCGCGACGGTGATGGCGTTGGCGACCTGTGCCACCGACGCGCCGCCGGGGCCCCTGCCGGCGCGGGCGTCGGCCAGCAGGGCGCTGACGGCGCCCTTCGGGTCCGGACCGAGCGCGCAGTTCACCGCGATGCACTGGGCGGCGAAGGCGTCGAGGGCGGCCTGCTGCCCCTTGACCTGTTGCTCGGCGGCGGCTTCGGCGTTGGTGCCCAACGCGACCGGTGAGTCGAGGACGAGGCGGGCGACCTTGTCGGGTCGCGATCCGGCGTAGGCCAGCGCCACCTGGGCGCCGTTGCCGATGCCGATCAGCGCCAGGGCGGGCACGTCCCACGTGCTGCGCAACCGCTCGATGTCGGAGGCGGCGTGCGCGTCGTCGTAGGCGGAGGCCCCGGGCGCGATGGCGTCGGTGCAGTTGGTGGTCGCGGTGTTGGCGACCTCGGACAGGTTGGCCACCGGGTCGTCGCCGGTCTGGAACTGCGACTGGTCGCGCATCTCCTGGCGGTCGAACTTGTCCCGGCAGTCGATGGGGCTCGACATGCCGATGCCGCGACGGTCGACGGCGACGATCGGGTGGGCGGCGAGCACGTCGGCGCCGGCCCGGGACAGCCAGACCGGCAGCTGCGCCGACGACGGCAGATCCGAGCCGGTGGTGAAGACCAGCGGCCCGGCGTCGTGGGGCGTCTTGTTCGTGCGGGCGCGCACCACCCCGATGCTCAGGCTGCCGCCCCCGCCGTTGACCGGGTCCAAGTCGGAGTCGTAGGTGGCGCAGTCGAGCTGCACACCCGCGGCGGCGGGAACCGCCGCGTCGGCGAACACCCGCGAGGTGCAGTCGTGCCACGCCAGGTCGTTCTTGGGCGCGGCGATCGGGGGCGGGCCGGACGGTGCCGGCTTCGAGGTGGCCGCTCCCTGCGGCCGCGCACCGGAATTCGTGGCGAAGCGCGGGTTGGCGGCCAGGCCCGGGACGCAGCCGGCCAGCAGCGCGGTCACCGCAACGAGGATCGTGGCGCACGTGTACGGCCGACTCATGCCGACCACAGTAGCTAGGCCCGGACGTAGCGGGTGTAAAGGTAGCCGGCGTCGTCGGTCAGGACGTGGGCGCACCGCATCCCGGTGAGCAGCTGGCCCGGGCCGGCCGCGATGCGTCGCGCCTGGCCGCCGACGATGTAGGGCGCGATCGTCAGGCACAGCTCGTCGAGCATGTCGCGGTCGATCAGCGAGCCCAGCAGCATCGGGCCGCCCTCGGTGAGGATGCGGCGCAGCCCGCGCTCGCCCAGGGCCGCCAGCAGGGCGGCCTCGTCGACCTTCTCGGGATCGCCGCCGGAGCAGTCGAGGACCTCGCACACGCCGCTGAGCAGCCGCCGCGTCTGTGCGGCCGCCGCGGCGCAGGTGAGCACCAGCGGCGGCACCTCGGTGCGGGTGAACACGGCCATGTCCCGGTTGAGGTGGCCCGATTTGGTCACGATCGCCAGTGGCGGGACCTCGCTTTGCCCGCGGGCCTGCCGGTGCTGGCGCTGGGCGGCGCTCAGCTGCGCCCCGGAGTAGCCCTCGATCCGCACGGTGCCCGCGCCGACCACGATGACGTCGGCGAGCTCACGCAGCAGGTTGAAGATGAACCGGTCGCCCGGCCCGCCCATCGCCCCGCTGCTGCCGCCCGAGGTGGCGCCGCCGTCGACGCTGGTGATGAAGTTCGCCCGCACCCAGGTCGCGTCGTGCTCGGGATAGCCGTAGAGCCGGGGGAGTTCGCCGTCCTCGAGGTCGCGCACCGAGCCCAGCAGCGACAGCGGCGTCTCGGGCATGGGTCTGATTGCAGCACGCCGCTACAGTTCCTGCATGCACGGGTCCACCTCCGCGAGCGTTTCGGGCGCCATCGCGCGCCTGGTGGATCGGCATCCGACCGTCTCGCCGGAGCGCCTGATCGCCCAATTGAGGCCGCCCCCGACGTTCGCCGACGTGAGCTTTGCGACGTATGAGCCCGATCCGGCCGAGCCGACGCAGGCCGCCGCGGTGCTGGCATGCCAGGACTTCTGCCGGCAGGCCACGCAGCGCCGCGCGGGCCGCCGAAAGTTGTTGGGACGACGGCAGGTTCTGCCCGGTGTCGGGCTGTACCTCGACGGCGGGTTCGGCGTGGGCAAGACGCACCTGCTGGCTTCGGCCTACTACGAACTGCCCGGTGACGGGCCGGGTGGGTCGAAGGGCGGGACGCCGGATGGCCCGCCCCCCAAGGCTTTCGCGACCTTCGGGGAGCTCACCCAGCTCGCCGGGGTGTTCGGCTTCGCCGAATGCGTCGACCTGCTGGGCACCTACACGGCGGTCTGCATCGACGAGTTCGAGCTCGACGACCCGGGCAACACCACGCTGATCGCGCGGCTGCTCTCGTCGCTGGTCGAGCGCGGGGTGTCGGTGGCCGCCACCTCCAACACGCTGCCCGAGCAGCTCGGCGAGGGCCGCTTCGCGGCGCAGGATTTCCTGCGCGAGATCAACACGCTGGCAAGCATTTTCACCAGCGTGCGGATCGAGGGGCCCGACTACCGGCACCGCGGCCTGCCGCCGGCCCCGCAGCCGCTGTCCGACGAACAGGTGGCGGCGCGCGCGGCGCGCGTCGACGGCGCCACGCTCGACGACTTCGACGCGCTGTGCGCGCACCTGGCCACCATGCACCCGTCGCGGTACCTGACGTTGATCGAGGGCGTGCGCGCGGTGTTTGTGACCGGCGTGCACGGGATCGACGACCAGAACGTCGCGCTGCGGCTGGTGTCGCTCACCGACCGGCTCTACGACGCCGGCATTCCCGTGGTGGCGTCGGGCGCCAAACTGGACACCATCTTCAGCGAGGAGATGCTGGCCGGCGGATACCGAAAGAAGTACCTACGGGCCACATCCCGGCTGCTGGCGTTGACGGCGGCGGCTAGCCCAGCTCGCGAACCATGACATAGTCGTGCTCGAGGCCGGCGCCGAGACGAAACGTCCTGGTGCCGCTGATCTCGAAGCCGCTCTTGGCGTAAAAGCGTTGCGCGCGTTGGTTTGCCTGATTGACCCCCAGCCACACGCGCCGCGCGCCCCACTCGCCGGCGGTGGCCAGCGCGCGGTCCATCAGGGCCGTCGACACCCCGCCGCCGTGGTACGCGGGCAGCACGTAGATCTTGGACAGCTCGGCGGCAACACCGCCGGGTTCGCGAATCAGCATGGCGTAGCCGATGATCCGGCCGTCGCAAGACGCGGTGAGGACGGCGCGGTGCGGATCGGCGAGGTAGTCCGCGAAGCGCTCGGCCGACAGGTTGGCGGCCACGAAGGCCGCGATGTTCTCCGGGGCCGCGGTGGGCGGGCACGCCAGCGGAAAGGTAAGGGTCGCAACGGCGGCCAGCTCGGCGGCGGCACCGGAATCCGCCGCCGCGACGTGGACGGTTCGGATCAAAGATTCCACTGGGCGAGGTGATAGCCGGTCTTCTTGTCCAGCAGGACGACGGTGGAGACGGGGTCGCGGTAGGCGTCCCAATACACCTCACCGCGCACGATCGCCCCGTTGGGCGCGTTGACGATCACGTTGTCCAGCGCGTCGGGCGCATCGGAGGCCCGCGGCTTGTACGCGTCGGCGTTCGGGGTCACCCCGTTGAAACTGAAGATGGTCGCCATGATGTACGGATTGGGCACGCGGATCGCGCGAATCGTCACGTCGGCGCGCTCGACGCTGCTGCCGGGGAAGCCCTTGTAGGTGCCCTCGCGCGTG
Organism: Mycobacterium sp. TKK-01-0059; assembly: GCF_000709305.1. Lineage (NCBI taxonomy): Bacteria > Bacillati > Actinomycetota > Actinomycetes > Mycobacteriales > Mycobacteriaceae > Mycobacterium > Mycobacterium sp. TKK-01-0059. Next base: position 41,868 of record NZ_KL446993.1, on the reverse strand, counting down.
TAGCCGAACCCGGGCGGCGGGTCGCAGGGCGCCACGCCGCTCACGGTCACGTCCGCGATGAACGTGCCGTTGTCCACGCGCAGCGTGTCCCCGATGTGGCCGATCGGCGCGTCACCGGCCCACGCGCGCGGCGCCGGAACGACGGCCGTCACGCTCGCCGCGGCAACCAACACGGCCGACACCGATACCAGCCAGCGGCGCATCTTCGCCATGTCTTGCCTCCTTGGCACCGTTGCGGGGACCCTCGCATGATCGCACACGCGGTAGCGCCCGAGGGAGGGGTCGGCCGCGGCCGTCAGCCGTCACCGCCGCCGTCCGGGACAACGGGTTTCCCGCCACCGAGCGATTCCAGCGCCGCGATCAGATCCGCCTCGAGCCGGTCCTTGTCGACGCCGCATCGGTGCAGCGGCCCAGGGGTGGAGGAGGCGGCCTCCAGTTCGAGCAACGCCAGCAGCTGGTGCTCGGTGCCGACGTAGTTGTGGCCGAGCCGAAGCGCCTCGCGCACGGTCAACTCGAGCGCCTTGCGCGCCGGCCCGCTGAACGGGATGAGTTCGGGGGGTTGGTCTTCCACGCGCAGCGCGGCGATCGACGCGGCCGCGGCATCGCGTAGCGCCTCGGTGTCGATCTTTTGCAGGCGCAACAACACCGTGGCGAGCGCGGCCGCATCGGCGAGCACCCCGATCAGCAGGTGGTCGGGGGTGATCTCGCCGTTACCGGCCTCGTGCGCGGCGTTCTGGGCCGCCACCACCGCGCCACGCGCCCGCGGGGTGAACCGCGCGAAGCCTTGCTCCGGGTCCAGGGTGGTGGCCTCGGCGCGGGGGACGAATCGTTTCTGGGCGGCTTGTTTGGTGACGCCCATGCTCTTGCCGATGTCGGTCCACGACGCTCCGGAGCGGCGGGCCTGGTCCACGAAGTGGCCGATCAGGTGGTCGGAGATCTCGCCCAGGTGCTCGGCGGCCAGCACGGCGTCGGTCAGCTGATCCAGCACGTCGGGGTGGGTGGTCTTGATCGCGGTGATCAACTCGTCGAGGCGGATCGGATACGCGATGCGGATGGGCTCGGACATGTCGTCAACGCTAGGTTGACGCAGCCCGGGTGTCAACCGGAGGTTGACGGCTTCGGCAGGAGATGCGCGCGGGCGTTCCCTCTGGGAGAATCCGTAAGCCATGAAGCTCCTGCTCGCCCTGTCCGGCCTCGCGGTCACGATCGGCCTGGCCGCTTCGGCGCACGCCGACCCCGTTGACGGCGTCGACGGCACCGACGAAGCGTTCATCGCGTCACTGCGCGCGGCCGGCATCACCTTTGCCGATTCCGATAAGGCGGTGGGAGCTGGCAAGTGGGTGTGCGACACCGTCGGTCAGGGCACGCAGATGCCCGACGTGGTCAAGACGCTGTTGGCCAAGAACTCTGCGCTGAACGAGGACAAGGCCAACCAGTTCGCGGCCATTGCCGCCAACACGTACTGCCCGAACGCGATCACGGCGGTCACGAACGCCCCGCGATGATGCGATTTCTGCTCGCGCTTTGCAGCGTCGCCGCCGCGCTCGGCCTGGCCGTCCCGGCTCACGCGGACGTCGACAACGATCAGGATTTCCTCAAGGACCTGCGCGACGCCGGCATCACCTACCAGGACGCCGGCAACGCGATCACCATCGGCAAGTCGGTGTGTGAGCTGCTCGACGACGGCCAGTCGGACGCGAAGATCGTGACGGACCTGCGCAACCAGAACCCCGCCTTCCAGGGCGCCAGCGCGGCCAAGTTCACCTTCCTCTCCGCCGCCCACTACTGCCCGAAGTACATCACCGGCGAGGACCGCGGGCCCAAGCCCGAAGGCGCCCCCGGCAACTGAGCCGACCGGTCAGGCCGCCCGCGCCGTCCAGGTGAAGCTCTGCATCTCCGGGATCCGCGGCGCCAGGGCCGCGGCGACGCTGCGACCGATCTGATCGGATGCGGCCAGTGACGTGTCCGCGTTCAGGAACCCTTCCACTTCCACGCGCAGGGTCCGGCCGGTCCATCGGGCCCGGGCGTGCGCGTGCGTCACGCCGGGCACCGAGGCGGCGACGGCCTCGGCGGTGGTGATGATGTCGGGGTCGACGCCGTCGAGCAGGCGATGCGCGATGTCGGCGGTGACCTCCCAGCCGACGTGGCAGATGAATCCGGTGACGACGATTCCGGCGACCGCGTCGGCCCAGCCCCAGCCGAGCGCCACGCCGATCAGCCCCAGCACCGCCCCGGCCGACGACAACGCGTCGAGCCAGGAGTGCTTGGCGTCGGCGACCATGGTGGCCGACCGAATTCGCTTGCCTACCACCAGTTTGTAGCGGGCCACCAGCTGGTTGCCGGCGACGCCCACGACGGCCGCGGCGATGCCCCAGCCCACGTAGCCGGTGCCGCCGTGACGGAGCAACTTGGTGACGCTCTCGAAGCCGGCGACCACGGCGCTGCCCCAGATCACCAGCGCCACCCCGATGCCCGCGAGGTCCTCGGCGCGTTCGTAGCCGTAGGGGTACCGCTCGGTGGGGACCTTGCGCGAGGCGCGGAACCCGACGAACACCAGGGCACTGGTGGAGACGTCGGACAGGTTGTGCAGCGCATCGCCGAGCAGCGCCACCGAACCGGACAACAGCGCGATGACCAGTTCCACCAGGCCGGTCAACGCCAGCCCGACGGCGCTGACGGCGACCGCACGGTTGGCCTGCCGGCGCTCGCCGGCGTCGTCCGCCGCGGTGTCGAGGGGAAAACCTGCCGCCGGGTCACGGACCCCGTTGATCGCATGCATAGGAGTCAGCATGCCCGATGCGGCGGCGGCTCCCAAGGGTTTACGGCAGACGAGGGCCGCGCCCTACTTGTCCTGCTCCGGCTTGGACGGTTGATCACGCCACGGGCGGACGGTCTTCGGCAGGAGCATGAACGCCACGGGCACGCGCACCAGCGCGTCGCGGGCGGAGACCTCGAGGAACACGATCTCCATCTCGAGGCTGTTCAGGGGCCGCGTTTCCATCATGAAGCGTGTCCGCAAGTAGCGGGGGGTCCGCAGCCACTCGACCAAATTCATGAACGCGACTGTACGCCACTAGCGGAAATACCTGATGGACACCGTGTTTCGGAACTCTGTGCGTCAGCTCATGCCGATGCGGATGTTCTTCACCTGCAGAAAGTCATAAAGGCCTTCGATGCCGCCGGTGCGGCCGAACCCGCTTTGTTTGTATCCGCCGTAGGGGCCTTGGGGCGCGATGTCGCTGTGCCTGTTCACCCACACCGAACCCGCCTCCAGCCGGCGCGCCACCCGGTGTGCCCGCTCCAGGTCGGAGGTCGCCACGAAGGCGTTGAGGCCGTAGCGCGAATCGTTGGCGATCCTGACCGCCTCGTCCTCGTCGCCGAACGGCATGACGGAAGCCACCGGCCCGAATGTCTCGGTCTGCGCCAGCGCCGAGCGGTTGTCGACGTTGGCGAAGATCGTCGGCTCGATGAAATAGCCGGACTCGAGTTCGCCGCCCAGCCGGCGCCCGCCGGTGATCAGGTCACCGGCCTTCTCGCTGACCGCCTGGTCGATCACACCGAGGATGCGCTCGGCGGCGGCTTCGCTGACGACGGGCCCGAACATGACGTCGGGCTGCAGCGGATCCCCGACCTTCGCGGCCCGCACGGTCGCCACGAGCTTCTCCACGAACGCCGTGTACACCGACGCCTGGACGAGGATCCGCGAGGCGCAGGCGCAACTCTGGCCGGCCTGGGTGATGGGCCCCTGGTGGGCCGCGATGACGGCGGCCATGTCGAGGTCGGCGTCGGCGAACACGAGATATGCCGACTTGCCGCCCAATTCGGCCGTCACGGGTGTGAGGTTGTGCGATGCGGCCTGCAGCACCTTCTGCGCGGTCGCCTGCCCGCCGGTGAAGTGGATCTTGCGGACTCCCGGGTGACGCACCAGCGCGTCGCCGCCCTCCGGGCCGGCCGGCAGCACGTTCACCAACCCCGGCGGCAGGCCCGCTTCCAGGCAGAGTTCGCCAAAGCGCAAGGGCGCCAACGACGCAACCTCCGAGGGTTTGAGGATGACGGCGTTTCCCGCCGCCAGCGCGGGGGCCACGGCCGCGCCGACCACGACCAGCGGCCCGTTCCACGGGGCCAGGACGCCGACGACGCCGTACGGTTCGCGCTCGACGATGTTGACGTCGAACGCGCCGGCGACGGGAGTGCTTGCGCCGTGCGACTTGTCGACGTAGCCGGCGTAGTAGCGCAGGAACCGCTCCGTCAGTACGGAGTTGCCGGCGACCGCGATCGGGACGCCGTAGTCGTGCACGTTGAGCTCGCTCAGCTCGGCGAAGTGGTCGCGCACCACATCGGCCAGCGCGAACAACAGGTCGCGGCGGCGATCGACGGGGTAGGACATCCATTCCCGGTGCGCGTCCCACGCGCTGTCCACGGCCCGATCGACCTCGCTTCGGCCGGCCAGGGGTATGGACGCGTTGGGCAGGCCGGTGCCCGGGTAGACGTGGCGGTAGGTTCCGCCGGATGCCGCGGTAATGCGTTCCCCGCCAATGAGTAACGCACCCGAGAGCGTCGGTGACGACGCGGTTGCCGTCATGGCAGTGTCCTCCGTTGTCGTGTCAGCCGACGGTCGCGGGATCGGCCCGGTTTTCGGCCGTCACCCGCTGCTTCTGCTCCGCGATCACCTGGTTGAGGTAGTCGGCCTTGGCGCAGCCGTAGTACGCCGCGAACTGCAGCGCCAATTCGTCCATCTCCTCGAACGAGACGTCGCCGCTCTTCAGCGCCGCGTACACGTGGGAGATGATCGGGATTACGGCGTCCTGGAAGGCGACGCAGGCCACCGTGATGAGGCGGCGTTCCTTCATGCCCAAGCCGGGCCGCAGCCACATCTCGCCGAAGACGAAGTTCAGGATGCCCGCGCCGGAGTAGGGGTTGTCGCGCATCGGCGCGAACGGCAGGCAGTTGATCTCCTTGAACGATGCTTCGCCGCCCTGCAGCCGCTGCTCGGGGTCGCTGGCGGTGACCAGCGGCAGCAACGGTTCCGGGGGAGGGAGTGCCTCGCCGCGTTCCTCGGCGATCCTGGCCCACTCCTGGTCCACGGCGATGTTGAACCGCGAGGCCTTCGGCCAGCCGGCGTAGACGGCGAAATGCAGGACCGTTTCCCGCATTTCGGTGATGGTGAGGTCACCGCTGTTCAACGCCGCATAGACGTGCTGCTCGAGCGGGGCCTGTGCGTCGGCGGCCGCGACGCAGGCCAGCGTCACGAACCGTCGATCGCGGCGGCTGAGCCCGGGCCGCGACCACACCTCGCCGAAGACGAAGTCGATCAGCCCTGCGGTGAAGGGTCCCCGATCGCCGGGCGGGTCGACCGTCATCACCTCGGCGAAGGTGCGCACCCCCCGTTCATGTCGCGCACCGTCGTCCGTCAAAGCACTATCTGATGGTGACACCGGCGTCCACTTTCAGCTCAAGCCCCGTGACATAACGGGATTCATCGGAGAGGAGGTAGAGCACCGCGTTGCTCACATCGGCCGCCTCGATCAGCGGCGCGGGCAGCGCGTTGAGGAAGATGGGCACCAGGTCGGGCCGCTGCTCGGCGATCAATGTGTGCATCGTCGGGGGCGCCATGCCGGTCGCCACGCCGGTGGGGTGCACGGTGTTGACCCGAATGTTCTGTGCGGCAAGCTCGTTGGCCAGCGCGAGCGTCATGCCCACGATGCCGTGCTTGGACGCGGTGTAGGGCACGTGCAGCGGGGTCCCCTTGATGCCGGCCGAGGAACTGATGTTGACCAGGCTCCCGCCGCCGCGCTCGACGAGGTGGGGCAGCGCGGCCGCGCAGGTGTTCCATGCGCCGATGAGGTTGACGTCGACGACCAGCCGCCACTGCTCGGCGGTGGTGGTGTCCCAGGTGCCGACGGTGAGCACGCCGGCGTTGGCGACCGCACCGTCGAGACCGCCGAGTTCGCCGGCGGCCGCGTCGACCGCCGTTTTCATGGCGGCCTCGTCGCGCACGTCGACGACCGCGGTGATCGCCCGGCGGCCGTGTTTCTCGACCAGGTTCGCGGTCTCGTTCAGGTCGTCCTCGGTGGCCAGCGGGTATTCCAAACCCGCTGGGGTGGAACAGATGTCGACGAGGACGCAGTCGGCGCCCTCCTCGGCCAGCCGCACCGCGTGCGAGCGTCCCATGCCGCGCGCGGCCCCGGTGATCAGGATCCGTTTGCCGGCGACCCGGCCCGTTGCGTCGTTCGTTGTCACGGGCTATCAGACCTTGTTGCAGAAGCCGGCATCGACGGGGAAGGTCACGCCGGTCACGTACTTCGCCTCGTCGGAGACCAGGTAGGCGATCGCGGCGCTGACGTCTTCGGGTTCCAGCATGCCGACGGGCATCGGGTTTTGCAGATGGGGGCCGGCGCCGGGATTCTTCTCCAGGAAGTCGGTCATGTCGTCATTGGTCGCCATCATGGTGTTGACCGCGGTCGGGTGCACGGTGTTCACCCGAATGTTCAGCGGCGCAAGCGCATTGGCCAGGGTGCGCATCAGGCCGACGATGCCGTGCTTGGACGCCGCGTAGCCCAGGCCGCCGCCTTGCAGGCCGCCGAAACCTTTGATGCCCGCCGTCGAGCTGGTGAAGATGATCACCCCGCCGCGATTACCGGACAGCAGGTGCGGAACGGCCGCCCACGCCGTGTGGTAGGCGCCGTCGAGGTTGACGCCGGTGACCGCGCGCCACTGCGCCAGTTCCTCCTCAATGCTCAACTCGCGGAACGCCAATGGCGCGATCCCGGCGTTGGCCAACACGATGTCGAGGCGGCCGAAGTGTTCGACGCCGCTATCCATCGCGGTCTTGACCTGCTCGAAGTCGCGCACATCGGCGACGGTGCCCAGCATCTTTCCGCCGGCCTCTTCGACGAGGGCGACGGTCTCGTCCAGTTCCTGCCGGCAGGCCATCGGATATCCGTTGGCGGGGATGTCGGCGCAGATGTCGATCCCGATGATGTTGGCGCCCTCGCGGGCGAGCCGCACCGCGTGGCTGCGGCCCTGGCCGCGGGCCACCCCGGTGATGAAGGCGACTTTGCCATCTAACGAACCCACGGCGCGTTCCTCTTTTCTTGGTCATCGGCCCAGATCAGGCCGGAGTAACGCCGTTACTCACGTGCGCACAGTAACATGGTTACTGTGAAGACGACAGGGTCCCGAGTACAGACCGTGGACAGCGCGTCCGGGCCCCGGGTCGATCCGATCCTGGACATCGTGGTCGAAATGCTCGACACCGAGGGCTACGAGGCCGTGCAGCTGCGCGAGGTGGCGCGACGGGCCCGCGTTTCGTTGGCGACCATCTACAAGCGGTATCCGACGCGCGACGAGCTCATCGTCGCCGCGCTGGAAGGCTGGATGGACGCCAACCGCTACGCGCGATTGCCGTCGCTGATCGAGGACCTGCCCGGCGATTCGATCTATGTCGACCTGATGCACGTGATGAGGACCATCTTCGAGCCGTGGGAACGCCACCCGTTGATGCTGCGCTCCTACTTCCAGGCGCGATCGGGGCCCGGGGGAAAACGCCTCATCCAGCGCGGTGTCGATGCCGTCGTCCCGGTCGCCAAAGCCATTCTGGCCCAAGCCGATCCGGGGTTCGCCAAAGACCTCGAGCTCATCCTGCCCGGCGTCGTGTACGGGTTTCTCACGCGATTCGCTCAGGGCGAGATCGACGTCACCGAGATCGTGCTCGGCATCGAGCGCACGGTGTTCTGGCTGACCGCGGCGCAGGGCTGAGCGGGATTCTGCGCTCTCACAGGATCGGGGGCGGTATCAGCCAGCCCATCGACGGATCGACGTCGTCTTTGTATTCCGGGCAGTAGCTGGCCACCGAAAGGCCGATGAAGTATCCGGATTGCTTCGCCGACATGGGCGTTTGCTTGGTCAGTTTGATCGCCAGCATCGATACATTCGGGTTCGTTTCGATGCTGCTGCACACCGCATGGGCCGTCGCGATCGCATCGTCGTCGTCGAACATCGTGATCCCGCCCCTGTCGAGGCCGGCGAGAAACGCATCGTCGGCGTCGTCATCGGCCGCCGCCGGTGCCGCGCCGGCCAGCGCGCCCGTGGCCAGGGCGATCGCGCAGGCGGCCGACCACGTGGCAAAACCGGCCCTCGGATGAGCCATGGCCTCCCCTCTATGCGCGGGCCAATCGGCGGCAAGTCAAGGACGACTTAAGTGAACGATAGCCGAAATCGCGGTGTCCATCTCGGCATCGCGCGAGGCGTCGTCCCGGATTTCACGACGAGCAGTGGGAGGCCTTGATTCGTCCGTTGGGCGCGCCCAGCTTGGCCAGGGCGTCCGCATTGGATGCGGTTGTGTCCGGGCCGGATCCGCCCTGGAACCGGCCGGAACGGTCGAACGCCACCGATGCGCAGCCGTTGCGCGTGCCGGCCACGACTTCGCAGACGTCGCCGGCCTCGGCGGTGCAGTGGGCGAGCGCGATCCGGTTTGCCTGCTCCTGGCTGCCCCCGGTGCCCCAGCCGGCGGCGCGTCCGCTGCCGACGGACACCGCCAGGGCGACGAAGTCGTCGTCGGCCGCGGCCGCCGGCGCCGCGATGAGCGCGCAACCGACCGCGACGACGACGGCAATGATTGACCGCACCGGCCGACTCCTTCGCAACGCTCAGGACAGGAATTTAGCGCCGCGGTCGGCGTGCGCGCGGGAAAATGGGCCGCCGCGTCCCGCGGCTACCGGTTGCCCTCCGGGTCTTCGGCCAGGTAGGTGACTTCATACCAGCGCTTCTGCGGTTCGGCGTCGGACGACTCGCTCGCGGTGGCCCGCTCGAGTCGAACGTCCGTCAGATGCGGATTGTCAACGCGGATATAGTCTTCCAGCTCGGCGTGCAGCGCTTCGCCGTCCAGGCTGATGTCCGCGAGCGCCCTGCCGTCGTGCCTCGTCCAACTCACGGAGGACATCTTGCTCCGGTCGCGGACCGAACGTTTCGTTGGCCCTTCGCGAGCCGACCCGTTTCTCCTATACTCGACGTACCTTTGGAGGTGCGATGGCTACAAGCTGGGACACGCTGGATCGCTACGTCGTCATCTCGACGGACACCCACGCCGGGGCGGACCTTTACGACTACAAACCGTACCTGCCTGCCGGCCTGCACGAGGAGTTCGATGCGTGGGCCAAGGCCTACGCCAGCCCGTTCGACGATCTGATCGTGGCCACAGCCAACCGGAACTGGGACCACGAGCTTCGGATCGCCGAGATGGACGCCGACGGGGTGGCCGCCGAGGTCCTGCTGCCCAACACCGTTCCGCCGTTCTTCCCGACGACCCCCAACATCACCATCAGCTTGCCGCGCACGCGTGCGGAGTTCGAACAACGTTGGGCCGGCGTGCAGGCCCACAACCGGTGGCAGGTCGACTTCTGTTCGCTGGCGCCCGCCCGGCGGCGCGGGCTGATCCAGATCTTTCCCAACGATGTCGAGTTGGCGCTGGAGGAGATCCGCTGGGGCGCGGAGCAGGATTGCTTTGGCGGCGTGCTCATCCCGCCGGTGTCGCCCGGCGATTCGCAGGTGGCCCCGCTGTTTCACACCCGCTACGAACCACTTTGGGCGCTGTGCGCGGAATTGGACCTCACGGTGGTGCAGCACGCGGGCGCCGGCAGTCCCGAGATGCCGATGGACCAGCCGGCCTCCAACGCGGTGTTGATCACCGAAATGGCGTTGTGGGCCCAGCGGACCCTGGGTCACCTGATCCTGGCCGGGGTGTTCGAGCGCTACCCGACGTTGCGCTTCGTGCCGACCGAGCAGGGCACGCTCTGGGTGCCCGGGCAACTCGCCGTCCTCGACGCCATGGTGCCGACCATGAAGTCGGACGCGGGCAACCGCACCTATGGAATGTTCGGCGGATCGTCGGTCGACGAGCTCTCCCTGACTCCGAGCGAATACGTCCAGCGGAACTGCTATTTGGCCACCGAGCTGATGCCGTACGACTCCTCGATGATCGACTTCATGGGCCCCGATCACATCATGTGGGGCAGTGACTATCCCCACGAGGAGGGATTTGCGCCCCACTCCACGTTGGCCATTCGTTGGGCCCTGCACGACAGGCCGGAGGACGTCTGCCGAAAGATCTTGGGCGGCAACGCCGGTCGCCTGTACCGATTCGATCTCGAAGCGCTGGTGCCGATCGCCGGCAAGATCGGGCCCACCGTCGCCGAGGTGCGGACCCCCCTCGAGGACACGGGATATCGCGCCCCGGCGGCCTTCGGCTACCGACCATTCGAAGGGGGCCTGGCCCTCAAGCGGCTGGCTCCGCAGCGGCACTAACCGGATTCGTCGCTCAGGGCGGCGCTCAGCCGGCGCGTCGCCGAAGCGAGTTGCGCCCCAAGGCCGGTGACCGCCGCGCCGCTCGTCGGCTCGGCGCTGGGGACCAGGCTGAGCATCAGGGCGATGCGCGACCCGGGGCCCAGGATCGGGGAGTCGATGTGGCTCACCTCGTAGGTGCGGTCCGCGTCGAGGTCGATCGGGAACCACTCCTCCTGGTGGATCAGCTCGTCGGTCAATTCCTGCGCCAGCCGGCTCAGCCGGGTGGACCGCACCTCGGCACTGCGCACGATCAGGGCCAGTTCCTGCAGGCGCAGATCGGGCAGGAGATGCAGGCCGACCGCGTACCCACGCCGCCGGGCATTGGTGATGGCCTCGCGGTAGCGATCGCGCACGTCGTCGGGCAGCGTGGCCAGCCAGCGCTCCCGGACCTCGGGACCGGCCCAGGCAACGGTCGACGCCCCGTACGGCGGACGGTGCGGGAACTGGGTGCCGATCGGCATCGGGTGACCGCCGCCGCGACGGCTCCGGACCTGATCGACGACGGTGGAGTAGTCCTCGCTCACCGAGAAGGCCACGCAGTGCGCGCCCGTCGCGGCCGACAGCTCGGCCATCGCGGAGCGGGCCAACACCAGCGCCGGGTAGCGGCCCGCGGCCTCGCGGCCGAGCCGGACCAGAGCGGGACCGAGGTGGTAGGTCTTGCGCACCGGGTCGCGCAGCAGCCAGCCGGCCCGCAGTAGCTCGGACAACATCGAGTGGCAGCTGGCCTTGTGCACGCTCAAGTGGCGCGACACCTCGGCCAATGTCATCCCGCGGCTCCCGTCGCCCGCCAGCTGCTCGAACAGGTTCACCACCCGTTCGGTCTGCGGGGAGGGGCGCGGCGCCATGGAAGAACAGTAGCCCGATAGTCGCATAATGCGACTGCTTGCGGTGGTATACGCGACCATGTGACCATGACCACAATGGAAGACCTGCGGGGCAAGGTGGCGGTCGTGACCGGCGGGGCCGGGGGCATCGGCCGGGCCATGGGCCGCCGTTTCGGCCGCGAGGGCATGAGGGTGGTGCTGGCCGACGTGCTCGCCGAACCCCTCGAGGAGGCGACTCGGGCGCTCGCGGAGGAGGGCGTCGAGGCCGCCGGGGTTCTCACCGACGTCACCGACTATTCCTCGGTCGAGTCGCTGGCCAAGGAGGCGGTCTCGCGCTTCGGCGCGGTCCACGTGGTGTGCAACAACGCCGGCACCGGCGGCGTCTCCGAGGGCTACATGTGGGAGCACGACCTGGCCGACTGGCGCTGGGGGATCGACGTCAACGTGCTCGGCATCATCCACGGCATCAAGGCGTTCGTGCCGCTCCTGCTCGAGCAGGGCGAGGGACACGTGGTCAACACCTGCTCGGGCAACGGCGGGTTCGCCCCGATCGCCCGGGGCGCCATGGGCGGACCCGCCACCGCGGTCTACCCGATGACCAAGGCGGCGGTGCTCTGCCTCACCGAGAGCCTCTACACCCACCTGGAGATGGCGGGGACGGGCGTCCGGGCGCACGTCCTGTTCCCCGGCGGCTTTTTGAACACCGGCATCTGGGAGTCGTGGCGGCATCGCCCGGAGCGCTACGCCGCGACCCAGCAACGTCGCACGCCCGAGCAGACGCTGGACAAGGTCGTGGCCCGCTTCGAGGCCGCCGGCGCGCACGTCGAGTTCACCCCGCTCGAGACCGTCGCCGACCAGGTGGTGGACGGGATTCGCGCGGACCGCTTCTGGATGATGGGCCCGCCCACCCCGGCCGATCAGGTGGTGAGCGCCAAGGCGGCCTCGATCCTTTCCCGCGGCGCGCCCGACTACCTCGTCGACGTCCTCGGGCGGCACGCCGAAAACAGTGAAGGAGGAAAGCGTTGAACACCAACGTCATTCGCTACGGTCCTCGCCCGCCCGAGGCGCAGGTCGACCACGAGATCGATGCCACCAAGGCGCCCATCGCCACCGAGGCGGTGACCGTCACCTACCTCACCGATCCGGAGATCGTCGCGGCCGTGCTGCCCCGCCCGCTGCAGCCCGCAGCCGAACCACTGGTGCGCATCCAGCTGCAGCGGGTGCGGATCGAGGGCATGGCGCCCTTCGGGTCGGCGGTGTTCTCGGTGACCGCCCGGCACGGCGACGTCGAGGGCGACTACCCGCTCTTCATGCCCCAGTCCACCGAACAGTCGGTCACCGGCGGGCGCGAAACATTCGGCGAGCCAAAGAAATTGGCCCGCATCGAGGTGGAGCGCGACGGCGATCGCGTCACCGCCACCGTGGACCGGCTGGGCTATGCGCTCATCAGGCTGAACGGACAGATCACCGGCCCGGCGGAATTGCCCCCCGACCAGATGAATACCGAGTTCTACTTCAAGTTCCTGCGGGCCCCCGATGGCAGCGGCATCACCGACCCCCACCTGGTTTATGGCGAGTACCACCGCCACTACGAGCTGTTGGAGAACATCGACGGCACCCTCGAGCTGGGGGAGTCGCCGTTGGATCCGGTGGCCGACATCGTCGTTCGTCAGATCAGGTCGATCACCTGGTGTCGGCGGCGCACCGTCCAGGTGGGCCGGATCGCGGCGCGGGTGCCGCAGGAGTGGCTGCTGCCCTACGTGCACCAGCGCTACGACGACGTCGCCCTGCTCGCCGCCCCGAGGCCCGAGCCGGCGCGGGCCTGACCCATGGACCGCTACACCGTCATTTCGGCTGACTGCCACGCGGGTGCCGACCTGCTCGCCTACCGCGAGTACCTCGATCCGCAGTACCGGGACGAATTCGACGGTTGGGCAAAGACATACGTCAACCCGTTCGGTGATCTCACCGAGCCCGAGGCCGAGCGCAACTGGAACAGCGATCGGCGCAACGCCGACCTGGATTCCGAAGGCATTGCGGGGGAAGTCATTTACCCCAACACCGTGCCGCCGTTCTTTCCTCAGGCGAGCCTGGCCGCCCCGCCACCCGAGACCGCCCGCGAGCTCGAGCTGCGCTGGGCCGGGCTGCGCGCGCACAATCGCTGGCTCGCCGACTTCTGCTCCGCCTCGCCCGAGCGGCGCGCCGGGGTGGGCCAGATCCTGCTGCCGGACATCGACGAGGCCATCGCCGAGGTGGCGCAGATCGCCAAGCTGGGCCTGCGCGGCGGGGTGTTGCTGCCCGGGATCGCCCCGGGCACGGGCATTCCCGCGCTCTACGCCGAGCACTGGGAGCCGCTGTGGGCGGCGTGCGCGGAGGCCGGCCTGGTGGTCAACCACCACGGCGGCAATGCCGGGCCGAGCCCGACGGACGGGTGGGGCAGCTCGTTCGCGGTGTGGGTGTACGAGACGCACTGGTGGGCGCATCGTGCGTTGTGGCACTTGATCTTCAGCGGCGCGCTGGATCGCCATCCGGACCTCACCGTGGTCTTCACCGAGCAGGGCGCGGGGTGGATCCCGGCGACCCTCGACTCGCTCGACGTGGCGGCGGCCCGCTACGGGCGGGAGAACTCGGCGATCGCCCGGTTCGCCGGGCCCACCGCCGGCTCGCTGAGCCTCAAGCCGAGCGAATTCTGGGCCCGCCAGTGTTACGTCGGCGCCAGTTTCATGCGTCCCGTCGAGTGCGCCGAGCGGCACCGCATCGGCGTCGACCGCATCATGTGGGGAAGCGACTACCCGCACTACGAGGGCACCGCCCCCTACACGCGGGAAGCGTTGCGCCACACCTTCTCCCGCGTTCCGGCCGAGGAGGTGGCGGCCATTTTGGGCGGGAACGCGGCCGCCGTGTACGGCTTCGACCTCCAGGTTCTCGCGCCGCTCGTCGAGCGGATCGGCCCGACCGTGGCCGAGGTCGCCGAGCCGCTGGACACCGTGCCCGCCGACGCGCGCAGCACCGTCTTCGAACCCGACCCCATCCGTGCCTGGTAAGGAAGGACCGCCCGTGAACCCCTACATCATCATCTCCGCGGACACCCACGCCGAACTCCCCACCGAGCGGTACCGCGAATACGTCGACCCCCAGTACCGCGAGGACTTCGAGGCCTACCTGGCCGAGAAGACCGCCGCGGCGCAGGCAGGCGGGTTCATCGACGAGGAGTTCGCGCAGGAGTGGTTCTCCGAGCACGGCGACGGCATCGCCGGGGGATGGGACGTCGGCCTGCGCGACAGGGAACTCGACGGCGACGGGGTGGTCGGCGAGGTCATCTTCCCCGACGCCGACGCCGTGACCGGCGTGGCCGGCGCCCCGTTCGGCGCCGGACTGGGCCAGTCGGGCGACCTCGACCCGGGGCGCGCCATGGCCGGGGCGCGGGCCCACAACCGCTGGCTGGCCGAACTGTGCAGCCACAGCCCCGAGCGGCGCGCCGGGGTGGCGGTGGTGCCGATACTGGCCGACGTCGACGCGGCGGTCGCCGAGATCACCCGAGCGGCGGAATCCGGACTGCGCGGCGGGATCCTGATTCCCGCGCGCTGGGTCGGCTACCCGCCGTATCACGATCGTCGCTACGACAAGGTCTGGGCCGCCTGTCAGGACCTGCAGATGCCGATCCACAGCCATTCCGGTCCCGCCCCGCAGGAGGAGTACGGCGGGCACCTGGGCATCTACGTGACCGAGGTGCGCTGGTGGGGCGCCCGGCCCCTGTGGTTCGCGCTGTGGTCGGGCGTGTTCGAGCGCTTCCCCGGGCTGCGCTGGGGGGTCACCGAGTGCGGCGCGTTCTGGGCCAACGATCTGCTCTGGCTGATGGACACGCGGTATTTGCGTGAGCACTCGGCCAAGAAGATGAGCCATCTGATGGAGGGCGACCTGACGATGCCGCCGTCGGCCTACTTCGACCGGAACTGCTTCATCGGGGCCACCACCACCGAACGCCGGGAGCTGGCACGCCGCTACGAGATCGGCGTATCGAACATACTGTGGGGCAACGACTTTCCCCATCCGGAGGGTACCTGGCCGCATACCCGCGACTGGCTGCGCCGCTCCTTCTGGGACATTCCCGTCGAGGAGACCCGCCAGATGCTGGGCCTGGCGGCGGCCGAGGTCTACAACTTCGACCTCGGGGCCCTCGCCTCGCTGGCCGAGCGCATCGGCCCGACCCCCGAGGACCTCGGCCAGGACGATGCGGTCAGCATCCCCAAGTGGGAGGCGGCACGACAGGTCGGACGCCACTGGCTGACGGACGCGGAGCCGATCCCCGATCTCGTGCAGAACTGAATAGTTCCAGGGGTCTCGGCGCCTACTCCGGAGCGCGCCGCCAGGGCGGTATTCCGTTGCGGCGCAGCGCATCTGAACGACACGTGAGGACGCCGCGTCCGCGAATGCGCTTGCGTGGCCGCGGGAGGCATTGCCAGCCGTGAAAGGATGGCGATGATGACCACGGTATCTGCGGAATTACCTGTTGCACCGGTGCTGATGGGTTGAGCGTGCCCCTGAAACGCGTCGACGAACTGAAGCCCGGAGACAGGATCCGCATGAAGGTCGGGCACGCCACCGTCGTCGCGACGGAACCCCTCGACGACGACCGCACCCTGCTCACCTTTACCTACGGGACCAAAGCACCCGCCGACAGCAGCCTCACCGTGGACGTCCTCGACGATGACGACTGGGGTTGGTAAGCGAGGATTACGGCTCGGGTGGCGGTGCCGGTGGGTTGTCCCAACTTCCCGGCGTGCCGGCGGGCACCTGCATTCCGAGCCAGTTGCACGGCATCATCGATCGCCACGCGATGAACGCGCACTGCTGTTCGGGTGTCAACGGGCTAGGTCCCGCGCAGGGCGGCGTTCCCGCCGTCCCGCATATCGGGTCGGCCGCGGCGGGTGGTGTCGCGGCGAATGTGGCGACGGCGATCATCGGCGCGATGGCCGCGATGAATGTGGTGACAAAACGTCGGGTGCGATGCATGGCCACCTCGAATCTGTAGCTCCGTGCGCAGATCGTAACCCCAGGCCCCGGCGCCGGGTGGCCGTTTGAGTGCACCCGGGCGAGCCCGGGAATCGGAGGGCATCGGCCACGGCGGAGCGCGGCAGTGACTTGCGGCGCGTCGCCGGATGTAGCTAACTTGGACGACCCCCGGGTGGGGTAGCGTCATAGCTGGTGTGGAGAATTATCAGCTAGGTTTTCGGGCGGAGCGATGCAGCTGAAGTGGCTCAGCGTGGCCGATCTGATCGCCCGGGCCGGTGGAGACCCCTGGGCGATCAACCAGAGCCTGCAGGCGGGCAGCCCGGCTCAGATTTCGAGCCTGGCGGAAGCCTTCCACGGCGCGGGTCGACACACGGCCGAAGCCGACCACGCCTTCGAGCAAGCCCGGAAGCGCTTTGATGCGGCCTGGAACCACCAGAACGGCGATCACCCGATCAACGACTCCGCTGAAGTGCAGCGGGTCATCAAATCCTTGGGTGCGCAATCCGAGCAGTTACCCAAAATCGGTAGCGATCTGGAGAACATCGCCGCCGCGTTGGCCGAGGCGCAGAAAGCCGGAGCTCAACGAATCTCCACGCTGGAACACGCGCTGCAGGGACTCGACCACATCATCGACGCGGCCCAGCACGACCTGCAATACGGCCACCCCGACGCGAAAACCGAGGCCTTTCTGAAGAAGCTGATCGACGACGCGAGGGCCGACGCAACCGATGACGTCCGGGATGCTCTTGGCGACCTGCAGTCGATTCGTGACGGCTACTCGGCCACGCTGCAGAACTGTCTGGGCAATTTGCGCACCGATGGCTACGACCCGAACGTCCTGGCGCCAGTTGACGCCGACACCGAGATCCCCCCGCCGAGCGCCAGTCCCGAGGACGTCAATCGCTGGTGGACATCCCTGACCCCCCAGCAGCGGCAGCGCTTCATGGCCGAGCACCCCGACCAGATCGGCAACCTCAACGGCGTCCCCATTCTGGCGCGCAATGACGCCAACCTCACGGTGATGAACCAAGACCTCGACCGCGTGCGGGGCATCGCCAGCCGCAACGGTGTCTCGGTGGATGACGTGCTTCGCGACCCCGCGAAGTTCGGTTTGTCGGCCACGGATGTGACCCGCTACCAGAACGCCAACGAGACCAAGCTAGGCCTCGACCACGACGCCGGAGACCCGCTTCACCCGAAACCGGTCTACCTATTCGCTTATGACCCAACGGCATTCGGCGGCAAGGGCCGTGCGGCGATCGCGATCGGCAACCCCGACACCGCCAAGAACACCGCGGTGATCGTGCCCGGCACCAGCAGCAGCGTCAAAGGCGGCTGGCTACACGACGGCCACAACGACGCGATCAACCTGTTCGAACAGGCTAACGCCGCCGACCCCCATAACCCGACGGCGGTCATCGCGTGGATGGGCTACGACGCCCCCAACGGATTCGACGACGTCCAGCGCATCTCCACCCCGGCGCTGGCTCGCGCGGGCAGTGCGTCGCTGGCCCAGGACGTCAACGGTCTGTGGGCGACGCACCTCGGGGCGGGCCAACATGTCACCGTCTTGGGCCACTCGTATGGTTCGACCACCGTCGCCGACGCCTTCGCCATGCACAACATGCACGCCAACGACGCCGTGCTGCTGGGCTGCCCCGGAACCGACATGGCCCGCAGCGCCGAACAATTCCACCTCGACGGTGGACACGTCTTCGTGGGGGATGCCTCCACCGATCCGGTCGGCATGCTCGGACATCTCGACGGCGCGAGCAAGAAACTCTTCGGCGAGAACTTCTTCGGCACCAACCCCAGCCTGGGTACCGACCCCGCGGTCGACGGGTTCGGGTCGGTACGCTTCCGCGCCGAGGTCCCCGGCTCCGATGGCATCAATCCCCATGACCACTCGTACTACTACCACCGGGGCAGCGAAGCCCTCTATGGCATGTCCGACATCGTGTCCGGCCACGGTGACCAACTACAAGCCGACGGCATGACCGCCGATCATCGCCATTCGTTGGGTGGCGTACAGGTCAGGATCCCCGGCCTGCCCCCGGTCACCATCGGCCCGCACACGCCCGCCGTCATCGACCCGGAGTGGGAGCGGTCGCCAGGGTCTATCACCGACAACCATGTTTTCGATGCTCAACACCACCATTGAGGAACAACGTATGCCGTTGCGCCAAGCGCTGATCAGTTCGCTAGTGGTCGTCGCCGTGTTGTTAGGAGGATGCGCGCCAGTGCTACACAAACCACATGCCGCGGGATCGACGAATCCGTACGAGGATACGGCCCATCCCATGAGCGACGACCAGACCAAGGCGCAGGTGATCGAGCCGGCCAAGCAGATCGTCGCCGCCGCGAAGCTGGAGGGAGTCAGCGGGGCGTTCTCGTTCGCCTCGTGCAACGACCAAGGGGATCCGCCGTTTCAGGGCACCGTCACGCTCAGCTTCCTGATCCACGGGGACCCCGATGCGTATTTCCAGCAAGTACGCGCGGCGATGATCGCGCACGGCTGGAACGAGGGGGCGCCAGCTGGACAGCACTACCACGGCGCCTCACTGAACAAAGACGGCGTGGCCGCCAGCATCAGCTACATGCCGTCCGACCACGCCTACGGGCAGATCATCCTCGATGGCCAATGCCGAAACATGGGCAACCACAAGGGCGAAGGCCAATGGACCAACATCAACGATGAGCTGGCGGCTCGATAGGGTTCTTTGCCGAACGGCTGGTCAGGACCCGATAGGTGCTAGCACTGTGGGGAGCGACCTTGAATCCCTGCACCGATCATGCCTAAGGGGCAAATCCATTGTGGGACAACGCGAGAGGGGGCTGCCAACCGCCAGAAATTCCTGGCCCTTTCGACCCTTCGGACTAGTCACCACGCTTGGTGGCGTGATTGACGAGGTGTGACGACGAGACACCTCGAGCGTGCGCCGGGAATCTCAGGGTAAGGCGTTGGCCTGGCTAGCTGGCTGCCGCCGACGGATAATACGAGGTTATCCCGCATGAAAGGCAAGGAGTGATGACCGACACCGCTTCCACCACATCACCTACTCCGACCGGCCCGGCGTGGACTCGCTGGCTTTACCGAATCCTCGCCATCGTCGGCATCGCCGTCGGCATCGTTGTCATCATCGCCGTCGTCTATCTCCTCTTCGCTAAGTCGGACTGCTGCTCCATGATGAAAGCGGACCCGCCGGCAGCCCAGTCGAAGGATTGCTGTGCCTCAATGATGAAAGGCATGAAAATGCCGATGGAGAACAGGCCGAGCATGTCGCCGATGCCGAACATGCCCATGCCCGCCCCCGGCCGGTGAATGCCCTGGGGCCGGAGTTAGTCGGAAGCTGAGCCGCCCACGATTTACGCGACTCGGCGGCTATAACCGTCGCCCACCCGCTGAAAAGACGGCAGTTTTGGCGCCGCACTGGGGAAGGTGTCACTGTCCACGCCGACCACCGGGTTGTGACTTACGACGATCGGACTGTGCCGCTCGCCGAGGACTACCTCGACCTATGACGCTGAGCCGGTCGTGGCGGCGGTGATCATCGCATATCGTCCACAACAGCTACGGCTAGGCCGTACCGTTGAGGCCGAATACCGTGATTGCCCCCGAGGACATCTGGGATGACTGAAAAGGACACCGACGACACCGCGGCGGCCGCCGCCGATCCTCAAACCGTCGAGGTCACGGCTGCCAGAGAACTGGGCGAGGCCGGGCTGGCGTGGTCGGTCGACAACGACGCATCGGAAGTCGAGGGAGCACAAGATGATCGGCGGCCGTTGCCCGGTCTCTGCGGATTTGCTCGCCACCGTCGCCGCCGGCGCGTTAGTGATTACGGCGTTCATTTTGGGACGTGGCGACATAACGTATCGGGGCCCAGTTCGGCACCCGTCCCGCCGGCCACCACCGCGTCGTCGTCAATCGCCGCCGCGCCGCCACCTGCCGCTCCACCGCCCATCGCGGCACCAGCCATCCCGCCAGCGACATCAACACCACCGACCGTCACGGTTACCGCGGACAACCCCAGCCTGAAGTGCGGTCCGCCGATGGCCCACGGCGCTGTGCTCGGCCGGCCGTACGAGCCATATGGACCGACATTCGGCTACGCGGTCGATGGGTCGGTGCTGGCATGCCCGTCGTTCGGCAATTGGGTGCAAACAGCCGGATGGTCTGGCGTGCACGAGATCGGTGCACCCTGCCAAAGCGGCGAAGGCTCGGCCGTGTCGCCCCGCGGCATCGGCCTGGTATGTGTGTCGTCATCCCCATATGGCGCGAGTACGTGGCAACCCGGGCCGTAACGATCGACAGACCAGTCTGGATCGAGCGATTATGAGCCAAGTATTCGTGTTGGGGTCGGGATTCAGTCGCGCCATCAGCAATGAAATGCCGACCCTGAAAGAACTTTCGGAGGCCGTCAAAGCGAACTTGAAAGCGAAGGGAAAGCCCGATATCCCCGCGGCGTCGACTCCGATAGCAAATAATTTTGAACAGTGGCTGAGTTACCTCATTGAATCGCCACCCTGGCTTTCCGACGGCGAGCGGTTTCGTAATCGTGGCGCTTTCTCCGATGTCGCGCGCGCCGTGCATGATGTTCTCGCTGAGCGCGAAACCGCTGTGCGGGCTCATGAGGATTGCCCAGAGTGGCTAGGTCAATTGGTCGACTATTGGCAGCGCAACGAATGTCAAATAATCACGTTCAACTATGATCTGCTCGTTGAGGCGGCCTGGGCCGAGCAGGTGGGGGAGCAGCGGAGCATGGTCGAGCTGTATCCAATCCCTCTGACATTTACTAGTTCCCGAACGGGCTCGGTCTTGGGCGGGCTGAGACAACTCCCGCCTGGGATGCGCCTTTTAAAACTGCACGGGTCCTTAAATTGGAGATATTCGGGGCCGGACAGCCCACCGGGGGACACAATTTACATCACGGGGGTTGCGAGAGGATGGGCGCTCGACAAACACTACGGGAGCGATGACATGTTGTCGAGCGATCGCGATCCCATGATCGTTCCGCCGACGGCCGTAAAAAGTCCCTATTACGGCAATCGCACGCTTCGTCGGTTGTGGGCTTTGGCTGCGGAGGCACTGCAGGAAGCTGACGAATTGGTGATCATGGGCTTCAGCCTTCCCGAGAGTGATTTGATAGTTAGTTCGATGTTGGCGACGAATTTTGAGATCGCCGATGAGAGCACGATTACTCCAGTTGATTTCTCAGATCGAATAGTCGGCCGTGTCCTCGACACGTTCGGGCTCGAGGCCCCCGCCGCTGGTGCGATTGACGAACACGTAATCCCTCAGTACGCCGGCCAGGAAGAAAACGCTTTACCGAACTGGGTGGAGGCGTTCGCAGGCTAGCTGTGAGCGTCTCATGATTGTTGGGCCAACTGGGCGGCCAGCGTGCTGTTGCCGTCCTTTACGGATCGGCGTGAGCCGCTGACCGATGAAGCGTTCGCCATCGACCAGGAACGCACCGAGCGCTGTTCCGCGCCCCTGGGGTGCCGCGTTGGAGGGCATTCACCGTTCAGCGGAATTGTGCCACAAGCTTTTTGCCCAGCAGGCCTTGGTTTATGGTCTGGGGCAACAGGTTCCGGCGGTGGGTACGAAGCTGGATGCGATGGAGGTGGACCAAGATGATGACGGGGATGGGATGGACGTGCTGGCGTGTATGCGGGCCGACCGTGTCCGCGCCGACGTTGCACGCGCTTCCGGCTAATTCGGATCAGCCCTGATACGGGGACTGCGACTCTTTGATTTTGGTGTCGCGGAAGCCGTTTCGATCCAGTATCCGCCGCAGCGTGGCCTCGACCAGTTGGTGCTTCACCACTGGGCCTGTGATGACTTCGACTAAGGCTTCCCGTTCGAATGGCAGCGCCACGTACGGCTTGAACATGGTCGCGTCCCCCGGGCGGAACTGCACATCCACCGTTTCCAACGGCCCCTGGGCATAAACGGAGAACGGCTTACCCAGGCTGTTCACACCACGCCTGTAGGAAAGACTTCTGCCACCGATGTGTTCAGTGATGGTGATGCGGTGCTCTTGCTCATATTCCCACTCCGAGCGCTTCACCAGCGGCAGACGGTGTGCCAGGGCGTGGGTCTGGGATATACAGTTGGCCACGTTGCTGTCGAAGCTGTCGCTGGTCTCGCCGATCCGCTGCACCGAGTCAATTAGGCCATCTACGACGCGGTCCCGGGCGGCATCACCGTACGCGACCTTCTGTAGGTGTGCCCCCCATTTAAATTCCACTGTGTCAACAGAATTGGGACCTCGGGTGACGATCGCTTTCATTGGCGTCAACTGGCCATCGCGGCCGTGGCGATACTGGGGAACTTTAAGCGCAGCAATGTGTTCGGAGTCAAACCCGAGCGCCAGGCCGCGTCCATTGTCCCCGTAGCCACTCCACTGCTGGGCGCGCTGCGGGGTACAGCGATAGCAGCCTCTATGTCGCCAAGACGAACCGTCCCGACATCACGATGGCCGACAGGCGGGGCCGCAAGGGCTGTCACATGGTCCCTCGTCAACGCGGCGTGACGCCGACCCGGCCTCGTCCTGACTATTCCGAGAGAGAAGAGTCGCTGGCCGTGCGAGGTGCGCACAAACAGCGCCGGGGGCGCCTCCCACCCCCTCTAACCGCGGCTCAGCGCGCGAGTGGTAGACCAGCAACGTCCACGGTTGCCCGTAACGTTGTGATCGGGCTGGCACGCTCCTTTCGCTAGCCAAGCGGTGAGCGGTACACACCGAGGCGTGTGTTGCTCCATCCGCCAATTGCGTGGGTGAGGTGTCTGTGAATGTCCCAGTCGAAGGGAATTACTGAGTCTGGAATATTCGCGTAACCCCCATAACCGGCGAGCGTGGCGTCATCGACGTAGTGGATGGCGTAGTTGTATTTGTCCCAAAGTGGCGGGCGATTGAAAAGGAACCAAAAGTACGGGAAGTTTGCGTACACCGTCTCAGTGAGTCCCCGGAGGCCAGAAGTTGCGGCGTCTTCGATGTACATCTTTGGCGCGGATTCGAAGAAACCTGCAACTTCGTGGAGCACTGCCGCTAGCAGATACGCGACGTAAAGCGCCGCTAGAAGGACAGAGTCCTTCGCGTAAGGCCGCTTCATGCCGATGCAGTTCCACCGTCGTAGAAATTTGAGCGTTCATACAAAAGTCGCGCTGCATTATGTGTCGGATGAAGAAATTTACCGAGAAACGTGTAATGCGCTTCAATTCGAGCGATGACATCATTGTCCACAAGACCATTGAGTTCTAGGCACTGTAAAAGCGCATCGTAGGATAGGTAAAAGCGATAAAGGCCAGAAGCGTTTACCCGCTGATCCTTTTGCGCTTTCTTCATCTCAGGAGTCGGCTCATAGTATTCAAAATACTCGGAATCATTCAGCCGCATCGTTTCAGGATGGAACTCTTGAAACTGGAAGAAATGATACGGGATGATGAAAACGTCGTCATCTTCGCTGGTCAACCCTTCGAACACGTACATGATGTGGCGCTTAGCGCGAGGATATTTCGCTATGTAGAGTGCGCCTGTGCTGCTGGTCTTCTTATGTTCCTCAAGTTTGGCTTGCTGTTCTTTCAAGTACAGATCAAAGTCTTCGGGAGATTTCGATTCCAGGTTCTGCAATCGAAAGAATTTGCGTCCACGGCACATCAATATGAGCAGAAGATAATTTTCCAGTATCGCTCTGCTTAACCCCAACGAGTCTGCAATTTTATCTTTTGCGATAAGGTCTAAACAGGAATCAATCGTCTCGACGCGAAAATTTACAAACTCAAGCATATCGTTGTACACCGTATTATGAATGCCGGCGAATTGAATCTCTTGAAACCAACCTAGATATGCACTGATCATCTCGCGCGAGGAACTTAGTGCTTTTTCAATCTCATCCTCAATGCTAGCCACCCGCCGATCCTACGGCTACGACCATGCACAGGTAAATCAGTAAGTCTTCCATGCGCTGCGCAAGATTTCTTTTACCAGGCGACTATCTCCGCCATGGGTAGGCTGGACAGCTATTCGCTTGGGCTAGCCAAGACTCGGTAGACCCGTCGCTCTGCTCACACCAAGTGCCGAGGCGATAGTCGCTGCCGGTTCGCCCTGAGTGTGCATCCTTCGCGCAAGGCTGCACCGGCCACGCCACCCACGCAGACCACGTCGAGAACATCGCATCAACAGGCACCCCCCGAGCCAAGGCGCTCGGCCGCAAGCTGCAAGCCGCCTGCCCGTGGTGCCACGGCATCAAGACCCGACGCGAAGCAGCCGCAGCGCGACGCTGAGCACCCTCCGCGCACCCACTGAGCGGGGGAGGGGTGGGGACCCCGGTCCTCCCCGGGCCGGACACCGCTACGGCACTGCAAAAAATATTTTGTACGCTTCCCAAAACTTCGCTGATTGGCGCTCGGCGGGGTAGCACGGCCTCGAATTCGCGTGCATCGCAATGCTTTCCGTGGCGCGTAATCGCGTGTTGCACAAGGTATTTCGCCATGTCGGCGGTGTCAGAGGTGTCTGAAAGTTAACCCCCGAAATCCCCAGACCCGTACAGAACCCGAGCCGCAGTGCCTTATCGGCGTAGGGCGGCGGGGGTATCGGGGGTCCCCATCCCCGATCCCCTTTAGAGCAGTCCGGGGTGGCGTTCGGCTGACCGTTTGTTACGAGCCCCCCGACCGCGGCCCGCCACGGCAACAATGGCGGGTCAACTGAGGACTTCGGACCGGCCTTCATGGCACGCTTCTACCATGGCCTTCTACATCAGAGTGCAAAGCAAGCGCGTCGACCAATACGACGACGATCATGTCCTCGTTGTCCGCGATAGCGGCATCCTCGAAGTGACCAAGGACGGGGAACAGGTCATGCTGTACAGCCCGTCCCACTGGACGGAGGTAAAACCGGGTACTTATGAAAAGCAGCCCGCGACAATCCACCGCTGAGGTGTCCTAAGCGCTTCCACCTCGCCCAGAGTGTGTAACGCCGGCCCGCAGTGCTATTCGCCGGAGCCGGCCTTTTCATCGTTCCGGGTTTTCGTTCGCCAAATGGGCGAAGACCACATCGTCTTGATTACTGCGAGAACCGGAACACTAATCAGCGCACCGCCAGCGATCGGATTGTTGACTGCAAAAAAGACGATCGAGGCCACTGTGAAGATGAGGAGAAACACGACCGCCGTGGACCTATCCGTTTTGGCCTGTTCGATTTCCGCGGAAACGAGGCGGTCAAGCCGCGCTGAGTTGTCGACGGTTCGTGACTCAGCCATCCGGAATATCCGTTCAGGTGCGTCGGGCACGAGTTGGCGGTACTTTTCCATGTCCTCTGGACGTGCCAAAGGACCTGACCAGGAATATTCGACTTGTGTGGTTAAGCGCTCGATCCGCGCTAGGAGCTCGGCAGGCTCCGCAGATATCTCGCCGCCATCTCCAACGTCTCGCGGGTCTCGCGCGACCTGATCTCGACGCGATGCCGGCGGACGCCCTCTTCCCGCTCGAGTTCCTGACGCATTTCCTGCAGCCGGCCCGTCGGATTCGTCAAAATCCGATTCAGACCGCGCTCGATCGACGTCACCAGGTGACTGGCCTTGGGATTCCTGCCGATCGTCGTCATGCATCTAATCCTACCCGTTCGACCGAAGCGGTAACCGCTCGTGACCTGGTATTACACATGCTGTAATTCAGCTGCGAGCATACTAGACCACCTCACACTCGGCAGCAGCTTGCCGCAGGAGAACGAATCTAGCAACACTTGACAGACAGGGCGGCTATCGTCCGTACCCATGTCCGGTGAGAACCTCAGAGACCTTTCCAACGACACAGCAGAAGCGCTGCTGCAGGCAATCAAGAAAGAGGCTGGCGGGTCGTACGCTCCGGCGCAGCTCGAGCAGCTCGCGAATGCGTACGCGACCGTGCGGGGGGCTGCCCCGCGACCGCCTTCCGCGTCGCCGCGCATGGGCTGAGCCCAACTGCTTGGACGGCTAGGGCCAGCCGCGCACCAGATGAGCGGCAGCGGATTTCCGCTTTTCCGTGGCAGCACGGAAAAGGCAGGTCAGGCCCAGTAACAGCGCCTGACCTGCCTTCCGCCTTCGGTGACCTCAGTTCGGCTTAGGCCGCGTGCATGGTCATGAGCAGAGCAGCTCGGCCAGCTCGTTGTCCAGCTCGTCCATGCTGGCGATGCCGTGCCGCTGTAGCCGGCGCAGCGTCTCGTCGTGGCCGACCTTCCTTGCAAGCGCATTGGTGAGATCGAACAGCGCGACCCCGAGAGCGCGGGCGGGCATTGACTCGAAGTCGGGGATGGTGTGGTTGTGCATGGCTGGGCCTTCCGTCGTTGGGAAGTTCAGCGTGGCACTTGGCACCGACAGGTTCGGGAGTTTTGGCATGAGCTAGCTACCTCTCTATTTGGGTTGCTAGCGTTCCGGTTGACCAGTTCACATGTAGTTCACGTGGCCTGCTTTGTCGCTCAGATTGTGCCCCTGAGCATTACGAAAGCTGGTGCGCGATACTGGGATTGAACCAGTACACTCAGTTTGCTGACACTATGTATTTTACCAGCGTTTTTGGTATTCTACCTGCGCTGACCTCGAACAGTACAGCAGGAACCAAGCGGAAGCAAGAGGAAATGAGTGTGCTATGGTCAGGTCATATTCAGGTCATGACCTGAGATCGGAAAGGTGCACAGTGACGCGCGGAGCGGGTCGCAAAAGCCGCAAGACGGGCACTTTTGGGTCCGTCGACAAGCTGGCGACCGGCTACCGCGCGCGTTACTTCGGCCCCGATGGTCGCCGCTATAAGGCGCCAACCTTGTTCCTCACCAAAGGCGAGGCCCGCTCGTGGCTGTCACTGCGGCACGCGGAGATCATCCGCAAAGCGTGGGAACCGCCCGAAGTTGGCGAGAACTCACAGCCGAAGTTAACCTTCGACACCTACTCGAAAACGTGGATGGCTCAACGTGACCTCAAGGACCGCACGCGCGAGCACTACGACAAGCTGCTCGAGGCCCACATCGTGCCCGCGTTCGGCAACTTCCCGATCGCGTCCATTACCGCTGACGACGTCCGGGCGTGGCACGCCAAGATGGGAACGAAAACCCCAACCCTGCGCGCTCACGCCTACGGTCTGCTGCGCACAATCATGGGCACAGCTCTTAGTGACGGCAAGATCAAAGCGAATCCCTGTGTCATCCGCGGCGCCGGTAGCTCGCGACGTGTCCACAAGATCAGGCCAGCGTCACTTGACGAAATAGCGGCCATCGCCGAGGCCATGCCCGAACGCTATAGGCCGATGGTTCTGCTCGCTGCATGGTGCGCCTTGCGGTTCGGGGAACTGACCGAGCTGCGCCGCAAAGACATCACCCTCGTGCAGGCCGCCGACAGCGCCTACGGCGTTGTGCGCGTCGAGCGAGCCGTGGTCCGCGCCGGGGGAGGATTCCAAGCCACGACACCCAAGAGCGATGCCGGGCGGCGTGACGTCGAGATACCGCCGCACCTACTACCGGCCATCAGCGATCACCTAGCGCGCTTCGTAGAGCCCGATAAGGACGCATTGCTATTTCCCGCTCTACAGGGCGGGCACCTGGCGCCGGCCAGCCTCTACCGCCAGTTCTACAAGGCGCGCGCGAAAGCCAACCGGGATGATCTGCGCTGGCACGACTTACGGCATAGCGGCGCAGTGCTCGCCGCGGCCACCGGCGCCACGCTGGCGGAACTAATGGCACGCCTTGGTCATTCAACACCGGCCGCCGCCATGCGTTACCAGCACGCAGCCCACGGCCGCGACCGCCAGATAGCGAAACTGTTGTCGGAGCTCGTAACTGCCGACACGCCCAAGTGAGCCATGTAGAACATTTGTGCGTATAGCGGTGTAATGTAGGCGCTGCAGCACAGCCAACCTGCGCCTTTCGCGTGGGTTCCTTACATACGAGGAAGGCTCGTGCTGCAATGCCCGGCAGATCGAACAAGTACGTCTCCATCGCGGACGCCGCAGACTATCTAGGCGTCACCACCAGAACTATTCGGCAAATGATCGCCGATGGCCGCTTGCGCGGCTACCGCAGCGGTCATCGCCTCGTCCGCCTACGTATCGACGAGATCGACGCCGCCATGCAGCCTTTCGGCGGTGCGGTGGCATGAGCGCAAAAGAAAACCGCCCCCTGGTGCAATCGGGGGCGGAGTCCTTATCAACTGGTACCCCGTACTCTACCCTGCGTTCCCAGTTGAAGCGACGACGCGACACGGCGCGCCGGTCAGTGCCACTAGACTGCGGCTGTCGGGACCCGTGGATCTGCAAGTGCACCCAGCCGCCACTCACCGACGCCGCTCTAGACGGCTGGCGCGCCGCCGCCGAACACGTCTTGGCGTGCGGCCACATGCCGCTGACGCCCTTGGAAGTTCGGCGCGCCTTGTATCGCCGCCCAGCCGACCGCGACCTAGCGATTCGGCTACATGAAGGCTGCGGCGGAGCCGTCGCATGACTGTCGACCGCTCCGGCGAACTACGCGAGATGTACGAGGCCGAGTCTGATGACGTACTGGTCACAATGCGCAGCGGAAGGTGGCTCGACGCTCAGCAGTTCCCACCACTGCAATGGACGGTGCCCGGTGTCATCCCGGAAGGCTTCGGCCTACTGGTAGCACCACCAAAAGCCGGGAAGTCTTGGCTCGCAGCGGGTATCGGCCTAGCCGTAGCCTCGGGTGGAATAGCCCTGAACCGCCTGCACGTGAGCCAACGCCCAGTCCTGTATCTCGCGCTCGAGGACGGGTATCGCCGGCTACAGGATCGCTTTCGGACGATCACGGCTAATCAGCCGATACCCGAAGCGATCAACGTCATCATCCGCGCGCAAACCCACGAAGTGCTGCCAATGATCGCCGAATTCCTGAGCCGCCAGACTGCGCCATCCCTGGTCATCCTGGACACACTCGGAAAAGTCAAGCCGCCCAAGGCATCATACGAAGACTCCTATCAGACTGACTACAAGATCGGTAGCCGGCTCAAGGAAACGGTAGACGCCTCACCGGGATCGACGCTGCTCGTCGTGCACCACAGCCGCAAAGCCGAAGCCGCCGACTTCGTCGACGCAGTCAGCGGTACCCAAGGCATCGCAGGCTCAGCGGATTTCGTGCTCGTGCTCTCACGCAAACGCCACCAGGACGAGGCCGTGCTAGCCGTGACCGGGCGCGACCTCGCCGAAGGCGAATACGCACTCAGGGCAGACGGCGGACTGTGGAGCCTTGACGGCTACACGCTCGCTGAAGCAGCGAAAGCCGTCGACAGCCGCCGCGCCCAAAGCCAGCTCGGCGACGACACACGCGAGATTCTCGACCTCGTAAACCAGCGCCCCGAAACGAAAGCCGCAGACGTCAGCGAGAAGCTTGGCATCGACGCGCACAAAGCGCGCACCTACCTAGCGAGATTGGCTGAGACAGGACGCATTCAGAAGGCAGGCCGCGGTACGTACAGAGGTGTTGCATCCGTTGCAAGTGTTGCGTCGTCTTCTATGCACGCAACACCTGCAACGGTCGCAACAGCGGTTGGAAGTGACTATTCCTGATGACACCAGCCCATCCAGCAAACAAGTTCATCGCCACTCACCATCGCGTCCTTATTAGACACGATGCGGAAGCGACCCGTGAACATGACCTCGATTGACGATGCGGTGTATCTCGCACAGGGCACATTCGCGCAGGTCAGAAGGGCAAACAGTGGTGAGCAGCGCAAAACCGCAGGTGGGGGGCTTGCAATCTCTGGCGGATGGTCCCTGTTGCGACCCCCTCAACGGCCTGTGTGATTTGCCAACAAAAAGAAAAAGGGGCCAAAACAGGCGAAAAACCTAACCCGCTATTGCAC
Organism: Mycobacterium sp. TKK-01-0059; assembly: GCF_000709305.1. Taxonomy (NCBI): domain Bacteria; kingdom Bacillati; phylum Actinomycetota; class Actinomycetes; order Mycobacteriales; family Mycobacteriaceae; genus Mycobacterium; species Mycobacterium sp. TKK-01-0059. The sequence continues at coordinate 11,854 of NZ_KL446993.1, read as the reverse complement.
ACGGCCAATTCCAGCTAACGAAGGAGCAAATTAGTGGAAGTCAGCAAATGCCCGAAGTGCGGAAGTCCGCTCGGCCCTCCCGGTGCGTCGGGTGGACGGCCACGACGGTGGTGTTCGCGAGGATGCCAGCGGTCCGGTGAGGCGGAAATGCGCCGCATCAATAACCTGCTCAAACGTCTTGAGCTGGACAAGGCGCGCCTTCAGCAGCACGGCCTCGCTAAAGGCCTCGAGAAGCTCGATCCGGTTATCGCTGAGTGGCAGCGGAAATACGACCATTTGGCCGGTGTTCACGTGGGCGCCGAGAAAAGATGACAAACATGAACGAACATAACCGCACCAATTTTCGCGTCCTCCTCGACGAGATCGCCAAGTTCGACCTTATGGACTCTACTGTGCCGATGGATGTGCTGAACCACCGATTCAAGCTCATCGAGGTTGTTCAGAAGGATCTAGAGGAGGACGCCGATGCCCCGGACAGTGCGATCGTCAGTGAGATCGCTGAAGCGGCGCACGCGGTGTGTTTGTCGAGTCGCGGTGTGGGTGCCACGCAGCGACTCCTACGTGCCCTGGTGACTGGGGTGAAGGCCGCCTACGCGCTGGGATGACACGCGTTTTATGGCTTGAAACCGCTACCGAAACGTCTTACAAGCGTGTAATTTGGTAGTCGCAACCGCAGGCTTCCCGCCGGGCTCCCGCCGACGACCGCCGCTGACGTTAAGTCTCCCGCCGCCGCCGACCGCAGCTTTCGACCGCTAGCCGTTCACCGGAGCAATCCCCATTTCGTTGTGCACGAAAAACGTGCTCTGACTGCACTTTTGCGAAGGAAATTCCCTATGAATATGGACGACGTTCGCCGCCGAGCGCGGGAACTTGAGGTCGAGCTTGACGGCAAGAAAGCTTTGCTCGATGCCGGCGAGATCAGCGCGAAGGCCTACAACGACAGCGTTGACGCCGCTTTCGAAGAGACGGCGCGCCTGAAGGCGATGCAGAAGGCTTTCCGGGAGGGCAATCAGGCCGTGGCTCGCCAGGAGGCGGCTTTCAGCGGTTCGACGCTGGAAACCAAGGCTTTTGGCGTCAGTCCTAAGCCGCCTACCCCGATGGACATCACTCCGGCGCAGTTGAAGGCGCTGGAGATGGCGATGGACGCCAAGATGCCGTTCCAGATTGAGATCGGAACGAAGGGTGGGGAGCAGGCGCCGTGGATGGCAGGGATCACCACCAAGTCCGCGGTATTGGAATCCGGTATCTCTGGTGGCTTTTCCGGCAATCTGCCCCCGGTCCAGACCCCGTACGCGGTGGGTCTCGGCTATGAGCCGACGCGGATCGCGTCTCTGCTGCCGGGCGCCGCGATGCCGGGACCGAGCGCGGCGTGGCTTTCCCACACGGCCAACTCGGCTGAGGTCGCCGCGGTCGCTGAGGGTGGCACGAAGGGCGACATTGGGCCGACGATCACCGAAAACCAAGTGAGACCGCAGAAGATCGCCGGCCTTGTGTCCACGAGCCTTGAGGCGTGGCAGGACACCAGCGCTTACGGTCAGGCGGCGCTGAGCTCGTGGCTACCGCAGGAGTTGACGCGCTCGCTGATCAACGCTGAGAGCGAGTTTCTGCTCTTGGCGACCACGGCCGGATCGAACTCCTACAGCGGCGGTCCCACTAACGCGACGTTCAACGGGCTGCTCAACGTCTCTGGCACGCTGACCCGCGCAGTGGGTAGCGATACCCCGTTGGACGCGATGAATAAGGCGTACATCGACGTCAGAACGGGGGCGGCGTTCGCCGAGCCGGATCTGGTGATCATGCACCCGACAACCTGGGGTGCGCTGCGCCGCGAGAAGTCGTCATTCGGCACCTACATTCTCGACCAGGCCACCGGGCCGCTCGGGTTGACCGCGGACGGCTCCCCGGCGTCGGCCGGCCCAGCCGGTGAGCCCAACGCGTTTTCAATCATCAAACAGGGGACGCCGGCCTCGTACGGGAGCTTGTGGGGTGTCAGGGTGGCGTGCACCACCCAATGTCCCGCGGGTACGTCGATCGTGATGAGCGTGCGCGCCGGCGGCGGCATCTTCTGGACACGCCTCGGGCTGCTCTTGCAGTTCAACCCGTGGGGTGACACGGAGTGGACCACCAACACCTTCAGCTGGCGCGCGGAAGAACGTGTCGCGCTGAGCGTTCCGCGTCCGACTGCCGTCAACATCGTGACCGGGTTGCCGACGTCGTGAGGCCACTGACCTGGGATCAGCTGCAGTCCTGCACCGGGCCGTGGCCGTTCGATGAACGGGGCCTGCCGTTGTCTGCCGATCTTGAGGTCAAGGTTACCCCCGAAGTTGTCTTCCTCACGACAAGCGAGAAGGGAATCAAGGTGGCTGAAACGCCAAGCGCCACAATGAAAGTCAAAGTTAACGGGAATTACCGTGTCGTTCACGGCAAGCCGTACACCGGCGGCGACGTATTCGATGCGCCCGACGACGAACAAACAAGGCTATGGATACGGGCCGGATGGGTCACCCCAGTGCCGGCCACTAAGAAAGCGAGTGCATAAATGTCAGGTCTTCAAACAGGACAGGTCAGCGTCGGCACCACCGCAACATTGGTGTGCAGCGTGGGTGCTGTCCCCGATTCCGACGGGGTGCTGATCAATTCCAGCGCGGCGGCTTTCATCGGCGGCCCTGGTGTCACCGCCTCGACCGGCTTCCCGGTAGGAATCAATACGCCCGTGAAATTTCCGACCACGGGCGCGGAACCAGTAGCGGTGTATGCGATCACGTCGTCCGGTACGGCGACTGTCAGTTACGCATTCCCCGGCTGATGGACTGCTCTCGGCGTGCAGCGCGCCACGTGGAAGCCCCCATCTTCCACGGGCCCGTAATGGAGGCGGTTACTACCTGGCCGCTGACCGTGTACGCCGGGAGCTCGGCGACCCCCATCCGTAACCCCTTTCAGCGGGTGGGGGATTCGCATCCCAGGGGCGGTGAAAGGGAGGGCCGTCACGAGCCTATGGGTGCCGTCTCTGGGATACCCCGACTTAGAAAAGGTGCGCGCTGATGGCCGACGACGATCAACGGGTCGTCTGCGACCTGGGCGTCGGGTCCGCCCTCCTTTTGCGGGTGTTGCTTCGGGGGCTGGGTCGCACCGGCAACGTTGGGGAGGTTCGTCATCGACCCCAACATGCCGCCGACGATTTTCTTGAACCAGCCGCCCTGTCCGATAGCGGGGGCGCCCATCTGGCCGCCCGCCAGGCCGAACGTTTCCGGGAGCGCCATCGCAGCAGCGGCGGCCATCTTGCCGCCCTCCTGGATCGCCAGATTCATTTCCTGCATACCGATCTGGGCCGCCATTCCGCCGCCGCCGAACCCGAACATCGTCGCGGCCATCACCCCGGCCTGTTCCGCCATGCCCAGCGCGCCGCCACCTGTGACGCCGATACCGGAGCCGTGGCCCATCTGCTGCTGCTGGATAGGCCGGCTCGTCGGCGGTTCGGGCTGGGTTGTGATATTCGGGTCCGGCGCAGGAGCGGGTGCGGCGACGGGGCCGCCCCCTTCGTCGAAGTGCGACAGTTTACCGCTGTTAATAGCCCGCAACAAAGGCAGATTCGCTTGCGTCGCATCAGGATTGACGACGAACTCGCCGCCCTCAAGACCAATCGGCCGACCGCCGACGCTGCCGAGATGGTTGTCGTATCCCGGCGAATCGCCCGGGATCATGCCGCCGCCGAAGTGGTGATCTTGCGGGGCGATCGACGGTATCGAAGACGACGAGGAATAGCCGGGCCAATACTTCGGTGCTGTCGGTTGTCCCATGCCCAGGCCAGAAAGCGCTTTGTTCCGCGGATCGCTCGCTGCTGCGCTGGGTGATGCTGCGCCTGGCAGCGATACCCCGCCGAGGACTTGCGACAGCGAGATTCCGCCCAGACTCACGCTCGACGCCATGATGGTGGCCGAGCCTGCTTCGACCGTGGCGGTCTGCGCCTGCACGTTCGAGCTGCCGCCAGAGCCGCCACCGTCACGGACAACGGGGGTGGGTACGTAATTCGCGGGGAGGGAAGGATATCCCCGCAGATTTGACCGCATGTTCAGTGGGTCGGATGCGTCGTCGGGCGTGTCCAGTGGCGCGAACGACGGCAGCTGCGACGTTGGTGTCATCGATGGCTGCGCCTGCGGCATCCCCAACTCCGGGAGCGAAATCACGGGCCGCGGAAACTCCCCACCCCTATTCGGTCCTCTTCCGCCATTGAGGAAGTCGTCGGCGCCGCGAAAGAGGAAGTCGTCGGTGATGACCTGTTTCGGCAAGTGATATGCGGCGTATCCGCCGGCCGCTAGCAACGCCGCCGGGATCGCTACTTCTGGGCCTAGAAGACTTGTGCCCAGGCCGGCCTCGCCGCCTAGTTTCAAGGCACCTTTTAGCTCGTCGACTACGCCGAGAGTGTCTTTGATGGTGTCGTGCGTGTCATTGAATACCTGAAGGGTGTTGGTTAGCCCGTCCTGCAAGCTGTCCGGCAACAATCCGTGAAACGCGGACCCGAGATCGTTGACTCCCTTGCTGATGTCGCCGGATTTGAAAGCGTGCAGGCCGGTGCTGAAGTTGTGGACTTTTCCGGTGACCTTGTCGACGCGGTCACCGAGATCGGAGATGGTGTCGCCGATGGTGTGTCCGATCGAACCGACGTTGTCGAGATGCACACCGAAGGCTTCGCCGATTCCTGTGATCAGGTCAGTGGTGCCTCGGACGGTCTTTTCGATGTCGTCTAGAGCGCCGCGCACGTCTCCGCTTTTGACCTCGTCGCGAAGCCCGCGGCCGAGGTCTTTGATCGAGTCCTTGACGTCTTGGTCGAGATAATCTTTGAACGCATCGCCGATAGACCGGCTCACGTCCTTGACGTGATCGCCGATCGACGACGTGGCGTCTTTGATGCTGTCGCCGATGTTCTTGCCGACGTCTTTGAACTTGTCCCGAAGACGCCCCTCAGCCTCGTTGAAAGAAGCCTCATCAACTCTGGCTTTAACCTCGATGAATATCGTGTCATCGTCGGTGCACCGATCGAATCGGGCAGAGTCGGGCTGACTATCACCCCGTCGATCGGACTGTCCGGGGTCATGAGGATACCTGTCCTCTACGACGCCACCGGCCAGCTCGCATCAGCATCCATAGGGTCTCCGATCACCAGTGGCTCATGGACACACACCGCAACCGCGGGCGCCTACGTGATCGCAGACATATACATGGACCGCGCCACCACAGTGACGTCGTGTACCTACGCAGGCACCCCCATGGGTTTGTTGGAGAACATCTCCCTGACGACCGGCTACAGCGGCGACGCCGTGCAATACCGATTCGGCTTGGCAAATGTCCCAGGCGGCGCAAGCACCATCGCATTCGCGCTGTCCACCCCATCGCGCGGCGCCGCCGGCTCCCTCTCGTACCTGAACGTTTCCAACGTTGTATCCACGGTCGGCACGACCGGATCAACGGGCCCAACACAATCCGTCACTTGCTCTTACGACCAAATGATCGTCGAAGCCACCACCGGATACCGGGGCGCGGGCATCACAGTGTCATTGACACCCGCGGGCGGTACAAACCGCTACAACCAGAGCGGCACCGACGCCGCCCTAGCAGTAAGCGACGCGAACTCGTCCACCACATTCTCGGCGGGCGGCACCGTCAGCACGTGGGGCGCCATCGCGACCGTCTTGAGCTCGTACTAGAAAGCAAAGGCTTAGTAAAAGCACGTTGTCCCGATGTCGCATGTTGAGCAACCCGAAGCGGTCAACGGGACAACAGCAATAACAAGGGCGACCAGGATTCTGCCGAAACGCGACATGATGCATCCTCCATCAAAGCCAAGACGCTGCAGATTCGAATGGTACGCCACGTGACCTGCTTAAAGGGTCAGATTTACTTGAGAACCTTTCGGGTGTACGCCGGCGCCAACAGGTTCGCCAGCGAAGCAAGCTCAAAAGTAGTCAGATCGTCCAGGCCGACGACATCGGTCATATGCGCCACTTCCGAGAGGTAGGCCGGTCGGCGGGATTCAATCGGGATAATCGGTGCACACCGGCGCGCGCGAGTACTTTTCTGCATGTCGAACTCCTCTGGTAGTTCGGCCACACCCCGGGGCTGTTCGCGCAGCCGCCAGGGCCTTCCGCGTTATGCGGTAAGACCGCGGATGAAAGGGTGTCGGTGGTCGTGGACACCCCTTGGCGGACCTCCGTCAATGTCCGCTGTTACTTCAGCCCGTAATCGCAGATAGCGGCGATCACGATGGCACCAGCGAGGATGACCTCAAGCGGATTCAAGCCATCGCCGACCGCCAGCAATAAGACGACGAAACCTACCGCCGTCAACGCTGCGGCAACCTTGCGGTTCCTGCCAGTCATGGTCAATACCTCTCGGTGATTTGCCAGCCAACCGAGAGCGTCAGGTCATATCTAGGTCACGCGGACCAGTCGGGGTTTGAAAAAGTGCCCCTGACATGCATCAAATCTGGTGCGCGATACTGGGATTGAACCAGTGACCTCTTCCGTGTCAGGGAAGCGCTCTCCCGCTGAGCTAATCGCGCCGGGGAAACCAAAAGCTTGGAGGTGGAGACGGGAATCGAACCCGTGTGCACGGCTTTGCAGGCCGTTGCCTCACCACTCGGCCACTCCACCGTTGGGGTCCACGCCACTTGCACCTTCGAGCGGATGACGGGATTCGAACCCGCGACCCTCACCTTGGCAAGGTGATGCGCTACCAACTGCGCTACATCCGCGCGCCTCGGACGAGATCGTCGCCCGGTGCGAAGCACGACGATAGTCCACGTGAGCGGGCACATACAAATTTCTTGGTACGAGCCGTGTCTAGGCTATCGCGTCGCGCCCGGCATGCCGATGCGGCCGGTATCGTCGGGGTCTGCACGTGCTAGTCTTCGACGTCGTTCGCCATCTCGGCGCCGGTCCCGTGGCTCAGTGGGAGAGCGTCCGCTTCACACGCGGAAGGTCGCTGGTTCGATCCCAGCCGGGACCACTTGTATTGTCGCAGCTAGACTAGGGTATCTAGCCTTACGAAGCAGGACCGATGTTATCTCGGTGTTATCCGGTTCGCCAGTTCTCCGCAGCAAGAGAGGCCTCCGCAAGGTGCGGAGGGCCCCGGCGACGGCGGTCACCGTCCCGGGGTATGGCCCAACTGCTAAGGAGCTGGACATGCCGAACAATACCTTCCCCGTCCCCGCTGGCGCACTGCGTGTTTACGAGTGGCAGCTTGGTCCCACCGGCCCGGATGGCGCTCCCAATGTGTATCGCCGTTTCGTCGGCAGCTCGTGGGGCTCAGATCGCTTCGCGGTCGGCATCGACGGCCTGCAGCACGGCGACGGCAGTGTCGAGCGGTTCATCTATCTCGACAAAGACCTTGGCCTAGAGGATGTAACTGCTAAGCAGGCCCGCCGGCTTGCTCGTGCGCTGATCGCTGCGGCCGACGATTACGACCGGCTGAACGACGTTGGCGGGGCATCGAAATGACCAGCGACGCTCAGCTTTTGCATGCCACGCTCTGTTTTCTCGCCGACCGAATGGGCGCCGACCACCCTGATATCTGGGTGGCTCGGGCGGTGCTTTCGGCAACCGGCGGGCAACGGCCCACGCAGGCCGGGGTGGATGCCCTCTGCTACGTGGCAGACGAACAGAGGCGCTTTGAGGATTTGGTGCGGGCCGATCTGGCAGTGCTCCGATGATCCGCGACTTACCCTTTTCTCACCGAGAGGGAGCGAAGCTATCCACGATGGACGCACACGACGATGGTGACGACACCCAGGCCGCCATCACTGATGACGCCAACACTGCCGTCGTAGACAGCGGCGGTACAACTAGGTGTTCCGTAGAACACCAAGTCGCGGCCGACGAACTGGCGTGGTCGGTTGAAGACTCCGCGCCGGAAGTCGTATCGAATCGCCGCCCACTGTCACTACCCTTGCGGCTGCTGCTGATTAGCGTCCTCGTCGGCGCGGTGGGCTTGGCTGCGTTTGTGTTGGGTGGCCGCGCGTTGCCGGTTGTGGCGCGGCATATCGCGGTGCCCGCGGTCTCGGTTCCGGCCAGTTCCAGCCCACCGCAGTCGATTCCTCCGCCAACGGTTGCGGAATTGCCACCACCACCGCCGCCGCTCACGCCGGATGAGGTCTACCTACGGGGGCTTGAGCGGATTGGGATACGCAACACCCTCAATCGTGCGAACGCCATCCATGTGGGCCACCAAATCTGCGACGACTTCGCCACCGGGTCCACCTTCGAGGACATAAGGCGCGCGGGGATGAAAAGCAACCCCAGCCTCTCCGTCGCCAACGTTGACGACATCACCCGTGTCTCCGTGACCGCGTATTGTCCGCAGTATCGGGAACTGCTCCACTAGAACAGGCAGGCTCCGGATCGCCGAGGGCGTCGGTAGATGTGTGGGGTGTTTTCCCTCTCGGTTTTACGCGTGGGACACGGTGGCGATACCGGCCGCATTCCAGTTGATTTGGAAGGTGCCGTTGGTATCGGAAACGTCAGCACCGAAGTCGACATAGCTGATTAGCGGGTTGGTGCTGGCCGAACCCGGGGTGACGTCAACGATCGCGGCGTAGCGTGCGGTGAGAGTGGAGCTACTCCACGAGATGTCGTCGGCGTCTACGGTGAGTGTTTTCGTGCCCGTGTTGTAGGTGACGGTCACTCCCGTGAGTGTTTTGCCGCCCGACGTGTAGCCGGTGCCCACCGCCTCTCCGGTGAGGTCGGACAGGTAGCGATGTGTGTCCGACGGCACGTAGGAACTGGTGAGCAGCATGACGTTGAGGGTGTCGCTGCCAAGGTCGATTTCTTTATTGGCGAGGGATTCCAGGACCCCGCCGTACAGGGTTGCGGAGATGCTCATGGGTGTGTGTTTTGACCTTTCGTGGTTTGGTTCCGGTTAAATCCGGCAGTAGCTTTCGTGGGTTTTGCCCCCCTTAGGGGCTGAACGGAATCAGCGGGACGGCAGCGCCTAGCCAGTCATAGTTGGCGCCGGGCGCGGTAGCGCTGAAACTCAGTGATGCCGCACCGTTGGCATCTCCGATCACAAGCGGTTCGTTGGCTCCCGATGCACCGGCGATGTTGTATCTACTGGTCTGGTTGTAGCTCGCGAACGCTCCCGAGGTGGCGTCTGCGCAGGTGAAGGCTTGCGCCACCATCTGCCCGTCTCCGGAGGGCACCGACAGGGACGCCGCAGTGGTGCTGCCCAAGCCGTGTCGGCTGCCAGGGACAAGGGGCCAGCTCGGCGCCGGTTTTGCCATGAGCATGGGACCACCCGTTTGCCAGTGATGGGACCACCTGGCTAGCTGTTTTGCCAGTTATGGGACCACCCGGCGTGGCGTCGGGGCTTCCGGTTGCTCGGCCGCTGTATTGGCCGAATGAGCTACCGGGAGGTTTCTGTGATCGAAGTCAAGGAGATGTTGCGGCTGTGGCTGGATGGTCGCGGGTATCGGGAGGTGGCCCGGCTCTCGGGCACCGACCGCAAAACGGTGCGCCGGTATGTGGATCGGGCGCGCGCGTGCGGGCTGGACCGTGATGGCGACGCCTGTCAGCTGACTGACGAGCTGTTGGCGGCGGTGATCGCCGAGGTGCGGCCGAGCCGGCCCAACGGCAAGAGCCAGACGTGGGAGATCATCGACACTCAGCGTGAGCAGGTCCAGGCGTGGCTGAAACAGGACTTGACCTTGACGAAGGTGCACACGCTACTGGGCAGGCGCGGAGTGGTGGTGTCGTATCGCACGTTGCATCGATATGCCACAACGGAATTGGGCTTTGGGCAACGGCGGGCCACGGTGCCGGTGGCCGATTGTGAGCCCGGCAGCGAACTGCAGGTCGACTTCGGTCGACTCGGGCTGCTCACCGACATCGAGGACGGCCGCCGGCGGGTGGTGCATGGGTTGATCTTCACCGCGGTGTATTCGCGGCACATGTTCGTTTGGCCCACCTACCGGCAGACCCTGGGCGAGGTGATCGCCGGGTTCGAAGCGGCGTGGGTGTTCTTTGGTGGGGTGTTCGCGGTGGTGATCCCGGACAACATGAAGACCATCGTGGATAAGGCTGATGCGACCGACGCGAAGCTCAACGACGCATTTCGCGAATATGCCCAGGCTCGGGGATTCGCTGTGGACCCCACCCGCATCCGCAGCCCCCGCGATAAGCCTCGCGTCGAACGCTGCGTCCAATATGTGAGATCGAATTTCTTTGCCGGAGAAGACTTTCGGAACCTGAGTGACTGCCGCGCGCGAGCTGAGCAGTGGTGTGGGCAGGTGGCCGGGATGCGAATCCACGGCACCACCCGGTGCCGCCCGGTCGAGGTGTTCGCCGCCGAGGAGCTACCCCAACTCAAGCCGGTGCCCAACGAGGTGTTCGACATCCCGACCTGGAGCCGGCCCAAGGTGGCCCCGGATCGGCATGTGCAGATCGCGCGGGCGCTTTACAGCGTTCCCGGCGAGCTGATTGGCCGCCGCCTCGATGCCCGCGTGGATGCGCATACGGTCAAACTGTATTGGCGCGGTGAGCTGATCAAGGTCCACCCCGTGGTGGGTCCGGGGCGCCGCCACACCGATCCCGCCGACCTGCCCGCTGAGGTGTCGGTCTATGCCATGCGGGATCTGAACACGTTGCAGCGCAAGGCAGCCACCCACGGCACCCATGTCGGCGTCTACGCCGCCGCGGTGTTAGAACACCCGCTGCCGTGGACCAAGATGCGCCAGGTCTACCGCCTGTTGGGATTGGTGCGCCGCCACGGCGCGGAGGCGGTCGATGATGCCTGCCGACGCGCGCTGGACGCCGAGGTCATCGACGTCGGCCTGATCGAGCGCATGCTCACCCGTGGCGCCGGTGCGCAGCTGCCGCTGATCCCCAAGCCGTCGCCCACGGCATCCAGATTCGTGCGCGCCGCCACTGACTTTACGGTGCGGAGGCCATCATGAGCCCCGCCCGTCCTGACGCCACCCCAGCGGTCAAGCCGATCGAGATCTCTGCAGACCTCAAAGTCCTGATGCGCCGTCTTAAGCTCGGCCAGCTGCTCGACACCCTGCCCGAACGGCTCGCCTTGGCACGATCCAATCGGTTGCCGCATCACGATTTCCTGGAGATGCTGCTGGCCGATGAGGTCACCCGCCGCGACCGCAAATCCGCCCAACTACGCGCCAAGGCGGCCCGTCTGGATCCGCAGATGCAGTTACAGGCCTGGGACGATACCGCCGCGGTCAGCTACGACCGCCAGTTGTGGGCAGAGTTGACCTCGCTGCGGTTTTTGGCCGACGCCTACAACGTGCTCATCATGGGCCCGGTCGGGGTCGGAAAAACGTTCCTGGCCAACGCCTTAGGACACATCGCGGTCCGACGTCACCACAGCGTGCACACCGAACGCGCCGACAAACTCTTCAAACGCCTACGCGGGGCACGGCTAGACGGCAGCTATGAAGACGAGGTACGCAAACTGCACCGCGTCGAGCTACTCATCATCGATGACCTCGCGTTGCACCGGCTTGAAACCACCGAGACCAATGACTTCTATGAAATCATCGTGGAACGCCACCGCACCGCCTCAACGATCATCACCAGCAACCGCGAACCCCCAGAGATTCTCACCATGATGGCCGACCCACTGCTGGCGCAGTCGGCGATGGACCGGCTCCAATCCGCGGCCTACGAACTCGTCGTCGAAGGCGAGTCCTACCGGCAACGTCAGAAACCCCGCCCCGCAAAGCCGGTCAATTCGGACCAGCCGAATTGACCAGCAGCCATCTCGTCAGTCACCATCACAACGGCCAGTAACCGGAAACAACCGGTCCCATGCTCATGGCAAAACGGTGGTCCCATCACCCTGGCAAGCGACA